>CAVPLG010000001.1:0-1190187 GCA_963705945.1 uncultured Actinomycetes bacterium
CCCTTATCAGGCGAGGATATCGCGTGATTTGTCACAACGCGATCCCGAGGGTCGGGACTCGTTGCGCATGGCTCCTGTACCCGAACGAAGCTCAAACCAGTCGGGGCTGTCAGCCCGCACGACGTCGGCGGTTGAACGTATCGACAGGCTCGCGCTCGCTCATCCAGACTGGGACAGGTATGAGGCGGAGCTCACGTGTCGCCGCAGCCCTGTCCATTCTCGCGCCGGCGGGATGCGGCTCGAGCTCCGCACCCGACGACGCCGTCAAGCGGGACGTACTCCAAGGGATCGCCCAGATCAGAAGCACCCACAACTATGAAAAGCTCCACGCCCGGGTCGCCCGGACGATCACTCGGCTTCGTCAGGATCGTGCTCCAACTGCTGCCGTACGCCGGGCCAAGGAGCTCGCGATCCAGGGGTTCGGGGCAACACTAAAGGGACTAGAGAGCGAAATCGCCTTTCACGAGAACGACAGCGGCGAGGTCGCGGCAGCAACGAGGGACGCGGCGCGCGCCTTCCGCTTTCTGAGAAGCGGGGCGCGCCAGCTTCGGGCGGCCGGCCGCATCCTCGGTGTTCGCGTCGGCACGCTAAACGGGCTCTAGTTGGCGCGCCAGCACGCTGACGCGATAGAGCAGCGGTCTATCGGCGCGTCCTAACGCGCCACCTCCGACATCGTGATTGGGCGACCTCCGGTCTGTCAGGTGGAGCGTGCCGGGATCGAACCGGCGACCTCCGGCTTGCAAAGCCGGCGCTCTCCCAGCTGAGCTAACGCCCCAGGCGCTCCAAATGAAGCGACCCCATTCTAGGGGTCGCTTCGCGTTACGCTGCTGCGCGCTCGAGGCGCTCTTCGTGCCGGGCGCGGGCGATGATCACATCGCGCTCGCCGAACCGGACACGCGCTCGCTCGGAGCGGTACTCGTCCCACAGGCGCGCGATCTCCGCCTCGACCGCGGTGTGCTCGGCTACGAGCTCCGGATCGTGGCCGAGAGAAAGCGTGCGAAGCAGCTCGCGTCGATGCTCGGTGAGCTGCTCGATCTCGGTCCGTATGTCATCTAGCTGTCTCATTGTTTCCCCAAACGCATCGGCGTGAGCCTCCATTCCCTTATCCCTCACGCGGCTGCTAGTTCCTTCGAGTGACATACCGCTTGTGCGGCTTCGACAAACGCCCGTGCGGGCGCGGTCAGCTGGCGGTCTGCATGCCAGGCGATGCCGATCAGGCGCGGAGGCACGCGCTCGCCGAGGTCGACGACGGTGATCGAGTCGTCGGCGGGATCGACGGTCAGCCGTGGAACGAGCGCTACGCCCGTGCCTGCGGCGACGAGCGCCTGCACCGTTCCGTTGTCGTCGGAGCGGAAGACGACGTTCGGCTCCTTGCCGACGAGCCTCAGCCGCTCTTCGACGCGCTGTGTCGTGCGGCAGGAGCGGTAGCTGATCAGCGGCAGCTCGAGGATCTCGCGAAGCGTCGGCGGCTTGTCGCGTGACGCGAGCGGCGAGTGGTTGGCGACGACGAGCACGTACGGGTCGCGCATCAGCTCGACCGCCTCGAACGGGCCTGGCTCGAGCGGGTAGACGCAGAAGCTCACGTCGGCCTCGCCACGCTCGACGAGCTGCAGCAGCTCGCGGTCGTCGGTCGACTCGACGAGGCGGATGTCGACCTTGGGCCACTCGGCGGAGAAGCTCGAGAGCAGCCTGGGGAGGATGCGTGCGCCGACCGACTGGTAGGTGCCGATGCGGAGCGGACCGGCATCGCCGGCGGCGAGCGCCTCGAGGTCGGCGCTCGCCGCCTGCAATCGCGCCATGATCCCCTCCGCGTGGCTGAGGAGCAGGGCGCCAGCCTCCGTCAGGGTCACGGGCCGCGGACCTCCGGGGCGCTCGACCAGACGCTGGCCGACGATGCGCTCGAGGGACGCAATCTGTTGACTGATCGCCGACTGCGTGTAGCCGAGCCGTTGCGCGGCTCGGCCGAATGAGCCTTCGCTCGCGATCGCCTCGAGGGCAACGAGATGGCGCAGCTCGAGGCCGAATAGTCCATCAGGCTGCATGATCGACGTCTACGATAACAAGACTGGTGCTAATAGACAAGGAGCGCCAAACTGCCTGCATGACCGCTCCTTGCCCGAAGCCGCCGCGGCTGGTGGAGGAACCGCTAGCTCCCGCATGAGCGCAGGACCGAGCCGAGCGAGCGTCTGGGGTGCGCTCCTCGTCGTATACGTCGTCTGGGGTTCGACGTACCTCGGGATTCTGTACGCCATCGAGACGATCCCCGTCTTCCTCTCCATGGGGATCCGGTTCCTCCTCGCCGGCGGCCTGCTCTACGCGTACTCGATCCGCCGCGGTGACCGCGACGGCGACCGGCCGGGCCGCAGGGAGTGGCTCTCGGCGCTCGTCGTCGGTGCATTCCTGTTCGTGGGCGGCAACTCGATGGTCGCCTGGGCGGAAACCAGGGTCGACACGGGAGTCGCCGCGCTGCTGATCGCGGCCGTGCCGCTCTGGATTGCGCTCTTCGACCGGATCGCGAACGGCCAGCGGCTGTCGAGGTCGACTGTCGTCGGTCTCGCTGTCGGCTTCGGGGGTGTCGCGCTGCTCGCGTGGCCTTCCGGCGCCGGCCGGATCGACGTACTCGGCGCGTTCGCGCTCCTCGTCTCGGGCATCACCTGGGCGATCGGATCGCTCTACGCGCGCCGTGCTCCGCTGCCGCGGCGGCCACTCGTCAACTCGTCGATGCAGATGTTGACGGGAGGGGGACTGTTGATGGTGGTCGCCGCGGCGTCCGGAGAGCTCAACGACGTCGGCCAGCCGTCGTTGCGATCGATCCTCGCGATGGTCTACCTCATCCTGATCGGCGCCATCGTCGCTTTCTCCGCGTACGCGTGGCTAGTCCGTTCGGTGCCGATGGCTCTGGCGTCCACCTATGCGTACGTGAACCCGGTCGTCGCCGTCTTCCTCGGCTGGGCGATCCTGTCCGAGCCGCTGTCGGCGCGCACGATCGCGGCCGGCGCGATCATCCTCGGCGCTGTCGCGCTGATCATCACGCCGTCGCGGGAGCGGGCGCCGTCCGTCCCCGCTGCAGTTGGCGCCCGCGCCCAGTAACGCTGTGCCAGTAACGCGGTGGCGCGCCCGATAACCCACTAGGTAGGCTGGATCGGATGGCCGTCGTCGACCTTAGATCCGTGCGCCTGCGGCCCGGCGAGGAGCAGCGCGAGGAACAGCAGATCGAGCTCGCGCCGCTCGAGCTCGGGGGCCAGCGCTACGTCGCCGTGCCCGAGCAGGTGCCGGCCGAGCTGACGCTGGCCCGCACCACGGGAGGCATGCTCTTCGATCTCGCGTTCCACGCGCGGCTCCACGGGCCGTGCTTCCGCTGCCTCGACGACGCCGTTATCGACGAGGAGCTCCGCGTCCGGGAATACCAGGCGGAGGACCCGCAGGGCGACACCGAGCTCGTGTCGCCGTACGTCACCGACGGCAAGCTCGACCTCTCGGGCTGGGCCCACGACTCGGTCGTGCTCGCGCTTCCGGACAAGATCCTCTGCCGTGAGGACTGCGCGGGCCTCTGTCCCGAATGCGGCAAGAACCTCAACCTCGAGCCGCACGAGCACGAGGCTGCGTCCGGCGACCCGCGCTGGGCCCCGCTCGCCGAGCTGAAGGAGCACCTGGCGTGACCCCCGATCCGAAGCGCTGGCAGGCGCTCGGCGTGCTCGGCATCGCCTATCTGATGGTGGTGCTCGACATCTCGATCGTGAACGTCGCGCTGCCGTCGATTCAGGAGGATCTCGACTTCTCGACGAGCGGCCTGCAGTGGGTCGTCTCGGGCTACGCGCTGACCTTCGGCGGCCTACTGCTCCTCGGCGGGCGCTCTGGCGACATTCTCGGGCGCAGGAAGGTGTTCATGGCCGGCCTCCTGTTGTTCGCGCTCTTCTCGCTTCTCTGCGGGCTCGCGTGGTCGGCAGCAGCCCTCGTCGCCTTCCGGCTCTGCCAGGGCGCGGCCGGCGCGATCCTCTCGCCGTCCGTCTTCTCGATCACGCTCGTGACGTTCGAGGAGGGCGCGGAGCGGAACAAGGCGCTGGGCGTGCTCGGCGCGATCGCCGGCTCGGGCGCGGCGATCGGCGTCATCCTTGGAGGCATCCTGACGGAGTACGCCGGGTGGGAGTGGATCTTCTTCGTCAACGTGCCGATCGGGCTGCTCGCCCTCGTCTTCGTGCCGCGCGTCGTCCGCGAGAGCCGCGCGGCCGGCCTGGAGCGGCATTTCGACGCCGCGGGCGCAGTTACCGTCACGACGGGGCTCATGCTCCTTGTCTACGGCCTCACCCGCGCGCCGACCGTGGGGTGGACGTCCGCGGAGACGATCCTCTCCTTCGTGGGCTGGGCCGTCCTCTCGATCGCGTTCATCGTCATCGAGATGCGCTCACCCTCGCCGCTCGTTCCGCTCAACTTCTTCCGCCGCCGGACGGTGACGGGCGCCAACGTGATCGGCCTGCTGCTCGGCACGGCGGTGTTCGGGATGTTCTTCCTGCTTTCGCTGTACATGCAGCAGGTGATCGGGTTCTCGGCGCTCGAGACCGGCTTCGGCTATCTCGCGGTCGCGCTGACGGCCGTCGCCGCGTCCGGCGTTGCGCAGGCGCTCGTCACGAAGATCGGCGTCAAGCCGGCGCTCGTGATCGGCATGGCCACGCTCGCGCTGGGGCTTGCGTACTTCACGCAGATCTCGGTCGACGGCTCGTACGTGAACGACCTCCTGCCCGGGTTCATCCTGATCGGGATCGGTCTCGGCTTCTCGTTCGTGCCCGTGTCGATCGCCGCGCTCGCGGGCATCGAATCGCAAGAAGCGGGGCTCGCCTCCGGGTTGATCAACACGAACCAGCAGATCGGTGGCGCGATCGGGCTCGCCATCCTCGCCACGGTGGCTACGACGCGAACGAACAACCTGCTCGACTCGGGATCGTCGCGGCCGGAGGCGCTCGTGAGCGGTTTCTCGCTCGCCTTCTGGGTCGGCGCCGGCTTCGCCGTCGTCGGCCTGCTGACAACGCTGATCGTGCTCAAGCGGGACGACCTAAAGACGGAGCCCGTAACGGAACCGGAGCCGGCGGGCGCGCAGGTAAGCTAGGCGGCCGCCATGGCTGTCCCGAAGCGAAAGACATCGAAGTCCCGGCGCGACAAGCGCCGCGCCCAGCACAAGATCGAGGCGCCGAGGCTCTCGGTCTGCCCTGTCTGCGGCAGGCCGAAGGAGTCGCACCGCATGTGTCCGACGTGCAAGACGTACCGCGGCCGCGAGGTCGAGCCGGTGCGCACGTCGCTTCCGTAGCCGCGCTGGAATGACCTCCGTCCGTGTGGCCGTCGACACGCTCGGCGGTGACCGCGCGCCGGCGGAGGTCGTTGCGGGTGCGCTCGAAGCGCGCTCGGACCACGTCGAGCCCGTGCTGTTCGGGCCGGAGACGCTCGACGCGAGCGGCCTCGAGCTGGTCCCGACGACGGACGAGATCGGCATGGAGGAGAAGCCGGCCGAGGCGGTGCGCGCGAAGCCGGACTCCTCGCTCGTCGCCGCGTGCCGCGCGGTCGGGGCGGGCCGTGCCGCCGCGGTCGTGTCCGCGGGAAACACGGGCGCGATGCTCGCCGCGTCGCTTGTCGAGATCCGCCGCCTCCGCGGCGTGCTTCGGCCGGCGATCGCGGTCGTCATCCCCTCGCGCAAGGGGCCGTCGGTGCTGCTCGACTGCGGCGCCAACGCCGACTCGCGCCCCGAGCACCTGCGTCAGTTCGCCGAGATGGGCTCGATCTTCGCGGAGGAGATCCTCGGCACGGAGAACCCGGAGGTGCGCCTGCTCTCGATCGGCGAGGAGGCCGAGAAGGGCGACCAGCTGACGATTGAGGCGCACCAGCTGCTCGCGGCCTCGGACATCAACTTCGGCGGCAACGTCGAGAGCCGCTGGTTGCTCGAGGGCGCCGGCGACGTCGTCGTCTGCGGCGGCTTCACGGGAAACGTGTGCCTGAAGCTGCTCGAGGGGACGATCCTGTCCGTCTTCGACGGGCTGCGGACGGAGATCGGCGGCACGACCCGCGGGAAAGTCGGTGGCCTCCTGATCCGACCCGCCGCGCGGAGGCTTCGCTCGCGCTTCGATCCGGAGGAGTTCGGCGGTGCATATCTCCTCGGTCTCCGCGGCATCGTCGTGATCGCGCACGGCAACTCTTCGCGGCGCGCGATCGCGAACGCGATCCGGCTTGCAGCGCGCGGCGTCGAGCACGGCGTCGTCACGAAGCTCGGCGACCGACTCGAGGCTGAGGCGGCGGAGGGCCGTGTTAGCATCCCGGCCACCGCAGGTTCCGACGGCTAAGAGAGGTGACATGGCAGCTTCGCGCGAGGAAGTCTTCGAGCGAGTGAAGGTGGTTCTGGTGGAGCAGCTCGGCGTCGAGGAGGCCGACGTCGTCGAGGCGGCGTCCTTCCAGGAGGATCTCGACGCCGATTCGCTCGATCTCGTCGAGCTGATCATGGAGCTCGAGGATCAGTTCGGGATCAAGATCTCCGACGAGGATGCCCAGGGCATCACCACCGTCGGACAGGCCGTCGACTACGTCACGAGCCACCAGTAGCGGCGACAGCCCGGGAGGGCAGCTCGTCAGGTTGATCGAGGCGTTGCCCGCCGCGCGGCTGCGGCAGGTGTTCATGCATCCGTCCCGCGTGCTCGACAGGGCGCAGTCGTACGAGCGACTCGAGTTCCTCGGCGACAGCGCCCTCGGGTTCATCGTCGCGCGCGCCCTCTTCGAGCGCTATCCGGGTGCCTCCGAGGGCACCCTCTCGCGGCTGCGCTCGAGCGTCGTCTCGCGAAAGAGCTGCGCGGCGGTGGCACGCGAGATCGGCCTCGACCGGATGTTCGCGGAGCAGTTCGAGTTGACGGACGACTTGCGCCGCTCGGACAACGTCATTGCCGCCCTGACGGAGGCGGCGATCGCGGCGCTCGTCCTCGAGCACGGGATCGAGCCGGTGTCGGCGCCCGTGCTGGACGCCTTCGAGCACCAGATCTCGGAGGCGGAGATCGCGCCCGTTGATCACAAGACGCTGCTCCAGGAGGAGGCGGCGAAGGTGGGCTGGAAGGTGAGCTACGGGGTCGTCAACTCCGAGGGACCGCCCCACGCGCGGATCTTCACCTGCGAGGCGATGGTTGACGGAAAGCGCCTCGGCACGGGCTCGGGCAGGTCGAAGAAAGACGCGCAGCAGGCCGCTGCTGCGGAGGCGATCGCCGCGCTCAAGCTTCCCGCCGCCTAGCCCCTTCTTACCCGGCGGCGGCATCCGCACGCGGCGTTAGCGTTGGGCGGCCGTGTATCTCCGCGCGATCTCCATTCGCGGCTTCAAGTCGTTCCCCGATCCGATCGAGATCCGGCTCGAGCCGGGTGTCGCGGTCGTCGTCGGGCCGAACGGCTCCGGGAAGTCGAACATCGCCGACGCGCTGCTGTGGGCGTCCGGCAGCCTCGCGCCGAGCGAGCTGCGCGCCGAGCGTCCGGACGACGTCCTCTTCGGCGGTTCGGCCGGGCGTCAGGCGGCGCCGTACTGCGAGGTGCAGCTGCTGTTCGACGAGACGGCCGGCGCGCTCGCCGGCCTCGACTACGAGGAGGTCGCGATCACCCGTCGCCTCCATCGCGGCGGCGAGGGCCAGTACCTGGTCAACGGCGCCACCGTGCGGCGCGCGGACGTCGTCGAGCTGCTCGCCGATGTCGGGCTCGGCCCGGGGGCAGGCGCCGTCGTCGGCCAGGGCCGCGTCGAGACGATCCTCTCGTCGAGCCCGGCCGACCGCCGCGCGCTCGTCGAGGAGGCTGCAGGGCTCGGCCGCTTCAAGCGGCGGCGGCACCGCGCCGAGCTGAAGCTCGCACGCGTCGAGATCCAGGTCGAACGAGCACGTGACCTCGAACGGGAGGTGCAGAAGCGTCTCCGGCCGCTCGCGCTCCAGGCGAGGGCGGCGGAGCGGGCGGAGAAGCTCGCGGTCGAGGTGAGGCGCCTACGCGCCGGAATCGCGACGGTGGACCTCGCGGAGCTCGGCGACCGCATCGCGGACGCGAAGGCGCGCCGCGCCCGGTGCGACGCGACGCGCGCCGAGATCGACGCGCGGCTCGAGCGGCTGCTCGGCGAGCGCGAGCAGGCCGAGGAGCGCCTGGCGGCGGTCGCAGGCGGCAACGAGGGCGCGGCGACCGCCCTCTACCGCAGCCAGAGCGCGCGCGAGCGGGTGGAGATGCGCCGCGAAGCCGCAGCCGATCTGCTCGAGCGGCTACGCGCCCCTGTCGTGCGCGATCCGGGCGACGAGCTGCGCGAGCAGGCACGGCTGGCCGACGGCCGGGCGACGGCCGTCGAGCGCGCCCTCTCGGAGCGCGAGGGCTTGCCGCCGGCGGCGCGCGCGCTTGCTGAGCAAGGCGAACGGCTTGCGCTCAGCCTCGTCGATGTAGCCCCCGGACGTGAGCGTGCGGTCACCGCCGCGCTCGGCCACCGAGCAGCGGCGGTCGTCGCCTCCTCGACTGTGGAGGGTCTCGCGTTCCTCGAGCAGGCGCGCGAGGCGGGGCTGGGCAGCCTTGTCGTCCTCGTCGGGCGTGAGCCGGCAGGGCTCGTCTCGTCGACGCCCGTCGTCCCGCTCGACGAGCTGCTCGCGTCGACGGTGCCCGCCGTCACCGTCGAGGGCTACGGCTACGACCCGGAACGCGGAGAGCTGTGGTTCGTCGGCGAGACGGCCGAGGCGTTCCAGCTCGAGCTCGAGGCTCAGGCGCGCCGCCTCCGAGAGGAGGCGCAGACGCTCGCGGCGAGGGCCGCGGGTGCGACGCCCGTCGTCCGGCCTCCCGACGCACGACTCGTCTCCCTCTGCGAACGGCTCCGCGATTCGCTGGTCGCGTCCGTCGAGGCGGCTGCGCGGGTCGAGCGCCCGCTTGCGGCCAGAACCGCAAGCGGCGGCACTCAGGCGGCCGCGCTCGCAACCGCCCTCCGCGAGCTCGCAGCGTCGGAGGCCGAGCTTCGGCGCGAGGCTCACGACGCGACGGCCGCCGTTTCGCAGGTCGACATCGAGCTGGCGCGGATCGACGCCGAGTCGGCCGACGCGCGCCGCCGGCTCGAAGAGGCGCAGGAGGAGCCTGCTGAGGGCGATCGCGAGGAGCTGCTGGTGGCGCTCGAGCGGCTGGAGCGCCGGCGCGAGGCGCTCGGCGGCGTCAATCCGTTCGCGAAAGAGGAGTACGACCGCGAGAAGGCACAGCTCCAGGAGCTGCGGACGCAGACGGCCGACCTCGAGCAGAGTCTCGCCGAACTCGAGTCGATGCGCCGCGAGCTGACGGAGACCGTCGAGCGGCGGTTCGCGGAAACGTTCGCCGCCGTCCAGGAGAACTTCGCCGAAGTGGCGTCGACGCTGTTTCCGGGCGGCGAGGGGCGGCTGCGCCTGACCGAGCCCGAGGGCGAAGACGAGGAGGCGGGCGTCGAGGTCGAGCTGCGACCGGCGGGGAAGCGCGTCAGCAGGCTCTCGCTCTTCTCGGGCGGTGAGAAAGCGCTCGGAGCGCTCTCGTTCCTGTTCGCTCTCTTTCTCGCGCGGCCGTGCCCGTTCTATCTCCTGGACGAGGTGGAGGCGGCGCTCGACGACACGAACATCGGCCGCTTCGTCGATCTCCTGCGCCGGTTCTCCGAGCGGGCTCAGTTCATCGTCGTCACGCACCAGAAGCGGACGATGGAGGCTGCGGACATCCTTTACGGCGTGACGATGGGCAAGGACGCCGTCTCGCAGGTCGTCTCGCGGCGGCTGCCGCGCGAGGAAGCAGCCAAGACGGCAGCCTAGGCGCCAGCGCTACGCGAACTAGGAGCGCTGCTTCTTCGTGCCGACGAGCGGGGCGGGCGGCAGGCCGAACGCGTGGAGCGTTCCCGACGAGTCGCCGACGAGCACCTCGTCCTGCGCCCAGGTGATCGGCGCCAGGGCGGCCCCGGGGAGCGAACTCGACCAGAGCGTTTTCCCGGTTCTGGCGTCGAGGGCGAACACGTTGTGGTCGAATCCGCCCGGGACGAAGATGACATCGCCGACGATGAGCGGCGGTGACTTCGGCCCGCGGCCGACGCCAGGCGCTGTCCACGTCGGCCGCGCCGGAATCGCGCAGGCGTTTCCGACCGTGAAGCCGACGACGGCGTCGAATGCCCGAATTGCCCCCTCGTCGTTGTAGTCCCGGGCGTCGGCGATGAAGAACGTGCGTAGCTCCGGGGAGTAGCTCGGCTGCGCCAGGAACGAGGCATCGAGCTGGTCGGGACCGACGCGTGAGCTCCAGATCGGTCCGTCCGCGATGTTCTGGCGATTCCAGATGTAGGTCACGCCGTTCTTCGCGTTAGCCGCGGCCAGTGGCGGGCAACCGGGCGGCTGGAAGAGGAGAGGCGCGGCGCCGAAGTCGTTGTCCTCGACGTACGGGATGCCCTCAGGGCGGTTGGCCGCGACGACGTTCAGATCGGGATCGAGCTCCACAAGGCTCTCGCCGTAGTCGACGTCTTCGACGATGCAACCGCAGTCCGGGTCGAATACCCACGAATTTCCCGTCGCCGTGAACAGGCGACCCGTGGCGGGGTCGATCGAGGTGCCCGCGTAGCCCCACATCCCGCCCATGTTGTTCGGGCCGGGCACGACGTCGAAAGTGGCGACGATGGCCGCGTCGACGATGTCGACTGCGACGAGGCGGCCGTCGGCGAGGAAGCCGTCGGCGTTGGCCTTGTCGCAGTAGCTCGCCACCGGCACATAGACCCGTGTTCCGTGCATCGCGAGGCCTCCCCACGCATACTCCGCGTCGTTTGCGCTCGTGATGCGTACGGGCCATCCGGGCACGGTCGTACCCGTCGAGAGGTCGAGGGCATAGAGGAGGCCATCTGCACCGATCACGTACAGGCGG
This sequence comes from uncultured Actinomycetes bacterium, assembly GCA_963705945.1. Taxonomy (GTDB): domain Bacteria; phylum Actinomycetota; class Thermoleophilia; order Gaiellales; family Gaiellaceae; genus PALSA-612. The sequence continues at coordinate 10,870 of CAVPLG010000001.1, forward strand.
TTGCGTCCGCGGTCGAGCACAGGCGTCGACGAGATGCCGTATGTCTGGCCGCACGTGGTCGGCACCGTGCCGCTGACCTGGCGCTTCCAGAGCACCTCGCCGTCCTGCGCTCTGAGCGCGGCCACCGTGCCCGCGTTCGTCGCCGCATAGACCACGTTCTCGATCCCGTTTCCCATCCGGACGTCCTCGGCGTAGAGAGGCGACGCGACGAAGCGGCCGCCAACGTTCACGCTCCAACGCTCCTCGACCTCCGAGACGGTGCTGGACGAGAGGCCGGCCGCGGCCGTCGAGGGCACGAAGTTCGTGACCGCATCGTTACCCCCGTAGCGACCCCAGTCGCCGCACGAGGAAGAGGCGGCGACGACGAACGCGAGCACCACCGCCCACGCGACGACGCCGCGACGAGACCCCCGCATCACCGGCACCTACTTTGTCAGACGCCCCGGCGCGACCGCCGTAAGAGGTCGGTAAAACCGCCTGTATCCTCGCGCTCTCGTGCGTACGTGGGGTGAGCTGCTCGGAGAGGCCGAGCCTGAGGCAGATCCGGAGGCCGAGACCGCGGGCTTCATCGGGCGGCTCGGCGGCTCGCTCGGACGCACGAGACGGGCGATCCGTCAGCGCCTGATCGGCTTCGACCCGCTGGACGACGACTCGTGGGACGCTCTCGAGGAGTCGCTGATCGGCGCAGACGTGGGCATGACGGCGACGATGGAGATCGTCGAGCGGCTGCGCAAGCGGCGCGATCTCGACGACCTCGAGACCGCGCTCGCCGGCGAGATCGAAGCGCTGCTCGGCGAGCCGGGGACGCTGTCGGTCGACGACGGCCCGAGCGTGATCCTTGTCGTCGGCGTCAACGGCACTGGCAAGACGACGACGATCGGCAAGCTCGCCCACCGGCTGCGCGAGCACGGCCACGACGTGCTCGTCGCGGCGGCGGACACGTTTCGCGCGGCGGCGGGGGAGCAGCTCGAGATCTGGGCGACGCGGGCGGGCGCCGACTACGTCGGCTCGTCGCGCGGCGGCGATCCCGCGGCGGTCGCCTTTGATGCGATCGAAGCGACGGAAGCGCGCGGCCGCGACGTCGTCGTCGTCGACACCGCGGGCCGGCTGCACACGCAGAAGGGCTTGATGGAGGAGCTCGCGAAGGTGCGCCGCGTGATCGAGCGCCGGCTCGAGGGCGCCCCCCACGAGACCCTGCTCGTGCTCGATGCGACCACGGGCCAGAACGGGCTTCAGCAGGCGCGACTGTTCGACGAGGCGGTCGGCGTGACGGGTGTCTGTCTGACGAAGCTCGACGGGACGGCAAAGGGCGGCATCGTGCTGCCGGTCGCCGTCGAGCTCGGCCTGCCGGTGAAGCTGATTGGTGTCGGCGAGGGGCTCGAGGATCTGCGGCCGTTCGATCCCGGCGACTTCGCGCGCGCGCTCGTCGGCGCTGAATCGGACTAACGCACCGCTCGCAGCTCGGCGACGAGCGGCCCCTTGCCGAAGACGGTCGCCGTCACGTGGCAGACGTCCGCTCCGTCCGGGACGACGGCGAACCGGTAGAGAGCCGCACGCCGGCGCTCGAACGTCCTCGGAGTCGACTCCTGGCCGACGAGGCACTCGATGAGGACCGTCGCCTCCTTGACCTTGCCCGTCAGCCGTGCGTAGAGCGCCATCGGCGCGTCGACCTGACCGTGGGCGACGACGAGCGCGTTCTTCCCGGACGCCTTGCTCCGCGCGATCACGAACCCGGGGAGCTTCGCGCTATCCGACGCCGCGGCCGTTGCCACTAGCAAGAGAGCCGCGAGCAGGGCGATCGCAGAACGTCGCACCGCCTGACCGTTGCGCCTCTCGCCGTCCGTGTCAAGCGAATGTGGTGGGGTACGCACGTGGACGGATTCCGAGACCGGTTGGGCGAGTCCGGCTCCGCCCTCGCCGACGTCTTCCGGAATCCCGGCCTGCGGCGCCTCCAGCTCGCGTTCATCGGCTCGATCGTCGGCGACCGGGCGTTCACCATCGCAGTCGCGGTCTACGCGTACGCACAGGGCGGGCCGACGGCGGTCGGTGTCGTGGGAGTCGCTCGGTATCTGTCGATGGCGGTCGCGTTCCCGATCGCGTCGACGCTCGCCGACCGCCACTCGCGCAAGCTCGTGATGGCGCTGTCCGACCTCGTTTGCGCGACGCTCGCCCTGACAGGCGCGGTGGTGATCGCCGTGGACGGGCCGCCCGTCCTCGTGTATGCGCTCGTGATCGGGACGTCCGTCGCGGCGACGTGCTTCCGTCCCGCTCAGGCCGCCCTTCTGCCGACGCTCGCGCGAAACCCTCGTGAACTGACGGCCGCGAACGTCGCCGCGAGCACGTTCGACAGCGTCGGGATGTTCGCGGGGCCGGCGCTCGGGGGCATCCTGCTCGCCGTTACGAACATCCAGACGGTCTTCATCGTCAACGGCATCTCCTTTCTCTGGTCGATGCTGTTCGTGCTCGGGCTCCCGTCGGGGAAGGTGGCAGCACAGGAGACACGAGAGGCGCCGGAGGCCGAGGGGTTCGTCCGGCACGCGAGCGCCGGCTTCCGCGTGATCCTCGGCGACCGCAATCTTCGCCTCCTGATCGGGCTCTTCTGCGCGCAGTGTGTCGTCGCCGGGGCGTCGGCCGTCTTCATCGTCACGATCGGCCTCGACCTGCTCGACATCGGGCCGGCGGGGGTCGGGTACCTCGACGCCGTAGTCGGCATCGGTGGTCTGGTCGGCGGGCTGGTCGCGCTCGTCCTCGCACAACGCGGGAGGCTTGCGTTCGACTTCGGCGTCGGCGTTCTTCTCTGGTCGCTGCCGTTGATCGCGATCGCCGTCTGGCCGACCGTCGCGGTTGCCGCGCTGGCGATGGTGCTGATCGGCTTCGGCAACTCGCTCGTCGACATCAACGCCTTCACGATCGTGCAGCGCGCAGTGCCGGACGCCGTCATGGGCCGTGTGTTCGGGGCGCTCGAGAGCGCGCTGATCGCGGCGATGGCGCTCGGCGCCCTGTTGATGCCGCTCTTGATCGGAACCGTCGGACTGCGCACTGGCCTGACCGTCATCGGTGTGGCCACGGGCGTGCTCGTGGTCGCAGGCATCGGTGGCCTGAATCGCGTCGATCGGACAGTGCTCGCCCCCGAGGGTCTCGAGCTCCTCCGCGCGATCGCCATCTTCCGCCCCCTGCCCGAGCCGATCATCGAGCGGCTGGCCCGCGCCCTGATTCCGATCAACGTCGCCATGGGCGGTGTCGTGATCACGGAGGGCGACGTCGGCGACCGCTTCTACGCGATCGAGTCCGGCACCGTCGCCGTCTCCAAGGAGGGACGCTGGGTGGCCGATCTCGGACCGGGCGACTTCTTCGGCGAGATCGCCCTGCTCCGTGATGTGCCGCGAACGGCGACCGTGACCGCATCGAGCGAGCTGCGCCTGCAGGCTCTCGAGCGCGAGGTCTTCATTCCGGCCGTGACCGGTCACCACGACGTCACCGAGGCGGTCGATACCGCCATGACCGCGCGCCTCGCGATGTTGTAGGCAGGCCGCCGGAACGGCGGCGGCTACCCTTTCCGGCCGGTGTTCGACAGCCTCTCCGACAAGCTGCAGTCCGTCCTCGGCGGCCTCCGCTCGCGCGGAACGCTCGACGAGGAGACGATCTCGAAGGCGATGCGCGAGATCCGCCTTGCGCTGCTCGAGGCGGACGTCAACCTCGACGTCGTCAAGGGCTTCGTCGCCGCGGTCAAGGAGCGCGCGCTCGGGCAGGAGGTGGCGAAAAGCCTCACGCCCGGCCAGCAGGTGGTGAAGATCGTCCACGAGGAGCTGACGCGGATCATGGGCGGCGGCGACTCCCGGCTCGCGTTCGCCGGGCGGCCGCCGACGGTGATCGTGCTCGTCGGGCTCCAGGGCGCGGGCAAGACGACGGCCGCCGGGAAGCTCGCTCTCATGCTGCGCAAGGACGGCCGCTCGCCGCTCCTCGTCGCCGCCGATCTTCAGCGGCCTGCGGCTGTGACGCAGCTCGAGCAGCTCGGACGGGAGCTCCAGGTCCCCGTCTCGAGCGCCGAGCGCACGGACCCGGTCAAGGCGGCTCGCGCCGGGATCGAGCAGGCGCGCACGCAGGGCCGCGACGTCGTCATCGTCGACACAGCCGGGCGGCTACACGTCGACGACGCGCTGATGGACGAGCTCGAACGGGTCTGCGCCGAGGCGAAGCCGACGAACGTCCTGCTCGTCTTGGACGCGATGACGGGTCAGGAGGCCGTGAACGTCGCGACCGCGTTCGAGGAGCGAGTCGCGTTCGACGGAGTCCTCCTGACGAAGCTCGACGGCGATGCCCGTGGCGGCGCCGCGCTCTCCGTCCGTTCTGTCACCGGCAAGCCGATCAAGCTCGCCTCCGTCGGGGAGAAGCTCGACCAGCTCGAGGTCTTCCATCCCGACCGGATGGCCTCGCGCATCCTCGGCATGGGCGACGTCCTGACGCTGATCGAGCGGGCCGAGGAGGTCACCGAGATCGAGGATCGCGAAGCGATGGAGAAACGGATGCTCGCCGGCGAGATCACGTTCGACGATTTCCTCCAGAGCTCGCGGATGATGCGGAAGATGGGGCCGCTCCAGGGCGTCCTCTCGATGATCCCGGGGCTCGGCAAGCAGTTGAAGGACGTCGACGTCGACGAGGCCGAGCTCGACCGTGCGGAGGCGATCATCCTCTCGATGACGCCGTCCGAGCGGCGCCGGCCGGACCTGATCGACGGCTCACGGCGCCAGCGGATCGCGCAGGGGAGCGGCACCACCGTTCAGCAGGTGAATCAGCTCCTGAATGCGCGCAAGCAGATGGTGAAGATGATGAAACAGCTCGGAAAAGGCAAGATGCCAGCGCTGCCCGGGATGCCCGGCCGGCGCTAGAAGAGATTCAAGACAGAAGGAGAGAGATGGTACGCATGAGACTGACCCGTGTCGGGTCGAAGAAGAACCCCGTCTACCGGGTCGTCGTCGCCGACCAGCGCTCGCCGCGCGACGGCCGGTTCATCGAGATCGTCGGTCGCTACAACCCGCAGCCCGACCCCTCGCTGATCGAGTTCGACGAGGCGAAGGTGAAGGACTGGCTCTCGAAGGGCGCACAGCCGAGCGACGCGGTCGCGCGGCTGCTCAAGGCGAAGAACCTCGTCTAGCGGTCGTTCTGCCGCCATGGTCGCCGACCTCGTCCTCCACCTAGCCCAACAGCTCGTCGACGAGCCGGAGGCCGTGCGCGTCGATGCCTCGGAGAGTGAGGACGGTGAGCTCGTGCTCCGGCTTCATGTCGCCGAGGGCGATCGCGGACAGGTGATCGGGCGCGGCGGCCGGATGGTCCAGGCGCTGCGGACGATCGCGCGCGCCGCGGGGGCACGCGACCGGCTCCGCGTGTCCCTCGAGATCGCGGAATGACGGTCGCCGCGCTCTACGACATCCACGGCAACACGCCCGCGCTCGAGGCCGTGCTCGCGGAAATTCCCGATGACGCAGTGATCGTCTGCGGCGGCGATTGCGCCGCCGGCCCGTTCCCCGGCGAGACGCTCGAGCTCCTGCGCTCGCTTGGCGACCGCGTGCGCTGGATCCGCGGCAACGCTGATCGCGAGCTCGACCTCTCGGAGCAGGGCATCGTGCCGCCGGAGGTGATCAGCTGGGTGCGAGACCAGCTGACGGCGGAGGAGATCGCGTTCCTCCACGGCCAGCCGGAGCAGGTCGAGCTCGAGGTGGAGGGCGTCGGCATGGTCCTCTTCTGTCACGCCACGCCCCGGAACGACACCGAGGTGTTCATCGAGGGGACGCCCGACGAGAGCGTCCGCCCGTTGTTCGACGGCGTGACCGCCGGCGTCGTCGTCTGCGGTCACACGCATATGCAGTTCCAGCGTGAGGTGTCAGGGATCACGGTCGTGAACGCAGGCAGCGTGGGCATGCCCTACCAGGAGAAGCCAGGCGCGTACTGGGCGCTCCTCGGGCCGGGCATCGATCATCGGCGTACGGAGTACGACGCAGCGCCACTGGCCGGCTCCGCATTCCCGGGGCCGAAGGCGCCTGACCTCCCGACCTCGGCAGAAGGGACGGCGTTCATGGAGTCGATCGCCGTCGGTGCCTGACCTCGTCCGCGTCGGCCGCGTCGGGCGACCTCACGGCCTCGACGGCTCCTTCGTCGTCGAGGAGGCGAGCGAGGATCCCGCGCGATTCGTGGCCGGGGCGGTGCTCCTCGTCGACGGCGCGGAGACGCGTGTCGTCTCCACGAAGCGCGCGGGCGGGAGAATCGTAGTCCTGCTCGATCGCGCCGTCGAGCGGGGTGCCATCCTCACCGTCCGCAGGTCCGAGCTCGGCGCGCCCGCGGAGGGCGCGTTCTACGTGTCCGACCTGGTCGGGCTTCGCGTCGAGGAGGAGGGAGGGCGCGATCTCGGGCGCGTGCGCGAAGTCTCGCCGGGTGTGGCGAACGACGTGCTCGAGCTCGACTCCGACATCCTCTTGCCCCTTCACGAGGCGTGTGTGCTGGAGGTCGACGTCGTCGGCGGGCTGATCGTTGTCGCTCGCGGGTTCGCCGAGGCTGGCTAACCTCATCCAGCCGCCAATGCGCCTCGATGTCTTCACCCTCGTGCCGTCTGCCTTCGCCTGGCTGACGGAACGCCCGCCCGTGTCGTCTGTCCTCGGTACGGAGCTGGACCTGCGGCTCGTCAACTACCGCGACTTCACGCCGCTCGGGGGCGGACAGGTCGACGACGAGCCCTATGGCGGCGGCGCGGGGATGGTGTTGCGCGTCGACGTGGTCGCCGCCGCGCTCGACGGCGTCTACGGAGACGCGCCTCCGTCGCGAATCGTTGCCCTGTCGCCGGCCGGCCGGCCGCTCGACCAGAACGTGCTCGAAGAGCTGGCGGCCGAAGAGCATCTCGCGCTGCTCTCGTCGCGCTTCGAGGGCTTCGACGAGCGCATCGTCTCCCACCTCGCGACAGACGCGATCTCGATCGGCGCCTACGTGCTCTCCGGCGGCGAACTGCCGGCGATGGTGCTCGTCGACGGCATCGCGCGGCTCCTTCCCGGCGCGCTCGGCAGCGGCGAGTCACTGCGCGTGGAGAGCTTCTCGGCCGAGCTCGACGGCGGCCTCGAGTACCCGCACTACACCCGCCCCGCCGAGTTCCGCGGCTGGGAAGTGCCGGACGTCCTGCTCTCAGGAGATCACGCGCGAATCGACGAGTGGCGGCGCGCCGAGAGTCGCGTCCGGAGCATCGCGTGACGGAATACGAGCCGCCGCGCCTGCCATCGTCCACGGAGCCGCCCTCCTCGGAACCGCTTGGCTTCGAGGACGAGGATGCACTCTTCGCCGCGTCGATGGACGGCGCCGACGCCGGCCTGTTCATCGATCCCGAGGCGCAAGCAGAGGCTGAGAGGAGAGCCGCGGAGGAGCAGGCCGAGCGTGACCGGGTCGAGCGTGCGCGCCGTTCGCGGAACCCGGTCGTTCGCTACACGGCGACGTGGCCGCGCTGGCTACGCGTCGGGGTCGACTGGACGGCGACGATCGTTGGCGCGATCGCGATCGTACTCGCGATCAAGGCCTTCGTCGTCAACCCGTACCGAATCCCGTCGTCGTCGATGGAGCCGACGCTCCACTGCGCGCGGCCGGGCGCCGGCTGCGAGGCGCGGTTCTCCGACCGCGTGCTCGCGAACCGCTTCATCTATCGCTTCCGCTCGCCGGCGCGCGGGGACATCATCGTCTTCAAGACGCCGCCGGCCGCGGAGGAGCGCTGCGGGGCCGGCGGCACGTTCGTCAAGCGGCTGATCGCCCTTCCCGGCGAGACGTGGGAGGAGCGGAACGGCTTCGTCTATATCAACGGCAAGCGGCTCGTCGAGCCCTACGTCAAGGGGGGCCGGCGCGACGACAGCACCTATCCGAAGCGGCGGATCCCGGAAGGCAAGTACTTCTTCATGGGCGACAATCGCGCGCAGTCTTGCGACTCCCGCGAGTGGGGCGCCGTGCCAAGACCCAACCTGATCGGCGAGGTGTTCTTCGTCTACTGGCCGCCGATGCGGATCGGCTTCCGGGCGGCGCTGCTCCTTCTCGGCTCCGTGCTCGTGCTGCCGCTCGGCCGGCGCCGCTTTCGCTAGCATTGCCCGTCGGCTCGCGCGGGCCGTTCTTCCCTATGAGCAAGGTGATCCAAGCACTCGAGCAGCGACAGCTGCGCAAGGACCTGCCGCAGTTCAAGGCGGGCGACACGCTGAAGGTGCACTTCCGCGTGATCGAGGGCTCGCGGTCGCGCATCCAGGTGTTCGAAGGGCTCGTGATCAAGCGCCAGGGTGCGGGGTCGCGCGAGACCTTCACCGCGCGCAAGCAGTCGTTCGGCGTCGGCGTCGAGCGGACGTTCCCGCTCCACTCGCCGAAGATCGAGAAGATCGAGGTCATCCAGATCGGCGACGTCAACCGGGCGAAGCTCTACTACTTGCGCAAGAAAGTGGGAAAGAAGGCGCGCGTCCGTGCCAAGCAGTACGGAGGCAGCGTATCCTCGCTCGGTGCCCCGGAAGCAGTCGGCGAAGAGGATCTCGAGGACGTCGAGCCCGAATCCGACGACGAAGCAGAGCTCGAGCCCGAAGCCGAGCTCGAGCCCGAAGCCGAAGCTGAGGTCGTCGATGAGCCGGCAGCCGACGAACCGGCCGCCGACGAGCCGGCTGCGGACGAGCCAGCCGACGAGCCGGCGGACGCGGAAGAGGACGGGGCAAAAGCTTCTTAGGTTCGACCGCCGCCTTGGCGCTCGCTGGGTGGCGGGCGCGGACGAGGCCGGTCGCGGATCGCTCGCAGGCCCGCTCGTCGTGGCGGGTGTCCTGCTCGACTACGGCGCGCTGCGAGACCATCGCGTTCGGCCGCTCGCCTACCTGAACGACTCGAAGCAGCTGTACGCGCACGAGCGGGAGGAGCTCTATCGCGCAGTGCTCTCGTGTGCGCAGCGCGTCTCCGTCCGTGTGATCACACACGCGGAGATCGACCGGACCGGCCTCCACGCCTGCAACCTCGCAGGCCTGCGCGACGTGCTACACGCGCTCGCGCCGCCGGCCGAGGTATGCGTGGTCGACGGGTTCCGTCTCGGCCCGCGCGCGCCGGAGCATCTGGCGGTCGTCGACGGAGACACGAAGAGCGCGGCGATCGCGGCCGCGTCGATCGTCGCCAAGGTCATTCGCGACCGCGCGATGAGACGCCTGGACGCGGTCTTTCCCCAGTACGAGTTCTCGTCGCACGTCGGCTACATCACGCCGCGCCACTCCGCCCAGGTGCGCTCTCACGGGCCGTCGGCGATCCACCGGCGGTCGTTCGACGCTCTCTGCTATTCGCCCGAGATCGACGAAGCGGCGTAGCACGCGGAGCGCCGGCCGCCGGGCCGAGCTGCGCGCGCTGGCGCACTATCTCCTGCGCGGCTACCGCGTGCTGGGACGGAACGTGTGGGCCGGCGGCTACGAGATCGACCTCGTCGTCCGGCGGGGCCGGCGGGTTGTGTTCTGCGAGGTGAAGTCGAAGGGCGGCAGCGGGCACGGCGACCCGCTGGAGATGGTGGGCGACGAGAAGCTGCCGCCGGCTCGAGCTCGCGGCAACGAGTTGGCTCGCGTCGCAGCCTGCCCTCGACGGGCTCGACGTCGCTCTCGAGGTCATTGCCGTCCGGGCCGGCCGGCTCGAACGCGTCGACGTTGCGCTCTGACGACGGACCCGTTCGCTATCTTTCCGATGCCGAGGGGCACTATCCCCGAACGGGCGCGCTCGTCAGAACGGCTCTCGAGGCCCGGGCGTGTCGGCCTTTCCAGGCGGGAGAAACCTTCGGCTGTTCGTATCGGATACGTTCAGTCGAAAGGAGCTCTTCATCCAATGAACGCCACCAGAGCAAGCTTTTCTTCAAGAGCGCGTACGTGGCTTCTGCTCGCCGCGCTGACCGCCCTCTTCATCGGCATCGGTGCGCTGCTCGGCGGCGCGTTCCTCTGGCTCTTCGTCGCTTTCTCGATCTTCATGAACGTCGCGGCCTACTGGCTGTCCGACTCGTTCGCGATCAAGGCCGCGCGGGCGAAGCCCGTGTCGGAAGAGGAGGCGCCGCAGCTGCACAAGATCGTCGGCGAGCTGGCCGAGCTGTACGAGCTGCCGAAGCCGCGCGTGTTCATGATTCCGTCCGACCAGCCGAACGCGTTCGCCACGGGCCGAAACGCGAAGCACGGCGCGGTCGCGGTTACGCAGGGGCTGATGCAGTCGATGCCCGAGGATCAGGTTCGCGGCGTCCTCGCGCACGAGTTCGCGCACATCAAGAACCGCGACATCCTCGTCTCGTCGGTCGCGGCGATGATCGCCGGCGCGATCTCGGCGATCGGCAACATCTTCTTCTGGACGGCGCTGTTCGGCGGCGACGACGACAACCCCGTCGGCGCGTTCGGCGCCATCGTGATGATGGTGATCGGTCCGCTCGCCGCCGCAATGCTCCAGCTCGGCGTCTCGCGGCAGCGCGAGTACCTCGCCGACGCGACGGCCGCGCGCATGCTCGGCAGCGGGAAGTCCCTCGCGGACGCGCTCGGGACGCTCGAGCGTGGGGCGAAGGCGATGCCGATGAAGGTGAACCCCGCGACCGAGGCGCTGTTCATCGTCAACCCGCTCAGCTCGAAGGGCATGGCCGGGCTCTTCTCGACGCACCCGCCGCTCGAAGAGCGGATCAAGCGCCTGCACGCGTACGACGCGGCGCAGGGTCTCCACTACGGCTAGGTCGTAAGTAGGACCTGCTGCGGCGCCGCCGAACGAAGACTCGGTGGCGCCGACGCAGGAAGCTCTCTACGCGGGGCTCGACCTCGATCTCTCGTGGTCCGAGCGCGAGCTGCCCGAGCGCGAGCGGACGAAGCACGTCCACCGCCTCCATCCGTACCTCGGCAAGTTCATCCCGCAGCTCGTCGAGGTGCTGCTCGACCGCTATGTCCCGCCCGGTGGACGCGTCCTCGACCCGTTCGCGGGCTCCGGGACGACGCTCGTCCAGTCCCTCGAGAGCGACCGAGACGCAATGGGTGGCGACATCGCCGCCTTCAACTGCCTGCTGATGCGCGTGAAGACGGCGCGCTACAACGAGTTCACGCTCGAAAAGGAGCTCCGCGACGCCTGTACCCGTCTGGAACGGACCTGTCCCGGGGACAGTCCCTGCGACACGGGTGTAATTGAATACGTGCGGGAGTGGTACGCGCCTCGTGCGGTGGCTGAGCTCCACGCCTGGCGTGCGCTCCTCGACGACTACGAGCACGCGGACCTGATGCGCGTCGTCCTCGCGCGCGCCGCGCGCTCGGCGCGCCGGACGCGCCACTTCGATCTCGAGTTTCCCCGCAGCCCGCAGCGCGGGCCGTACTGGTGCCACAAGCACCGACGCGAGTGCCGCCCAGTCGAGCGGGCCGAGCACTTCCTGCGCCGCTATGCGCTAGACACGCTCGCGCGAATCAAGGCGTTCGCGCGCGTCCGCGGGCGCCGCCGCACGGCCGAGGTGCTCCACGGCGACGCACGCGAGCTCGACTGGGGCGGGCCGTACGACGCCGTCGTCACGTCGCCGCCGTATCCGGGATTGATCGACTACCACGAGCAACACCGCTACGCGTACGAGCTGCTCCAGCTCGACGACCTCCGCGAGCGCGAGATCGGCGCGGCTGCAGCAGGCACGAGCGGGGCGGCGATCGCGGGCTACGTCGACGGCATCGCCACGGTGCTTGCCAATGCGGCACAGGCTCTTCGGCCGGGTGCGCCGCTGCTCGTCGTCGTCAACGACCGGCGCGATCTTTACCCAGCGATCCTCGAGCGTGCGGGCCTGCGCCTCGAAGACCGGTTGCGGCGCCACGTCAACCGCCGCACGGGTCGCCGCGCCGGTGAGTACTTCGAAGACGTCCTGATTGTGCGCTGAGCAACGAGAGCTGTAGACTCACGCGCGCGGCTCGCGACGGGTGGGCCGCCGTCGGTGGGCTCGAAGAGAGCCCGTGCTCCCCCCTCAGCACCTGGGCGGAACTGCTTCCAGCCGGTGCGGCAATCGAGGTGAGGGAGTCGTGGGAGATGCGGATGCGGCTGGGCCTTGGTGTCGCCGTGACGGCTGCCGCTATCGCCGCAGCTTCCTCGACCGGCGCGATCGGTGGCTCAGGCGCCGTCGGCACAGGACGACTCACGGCCACGGTCGTCGGACATGCGATCGCAATCGCCGATGGCGATGGCAGCGGAAAGCGCATCCTCGCCAGTGGCAGCGTGTCGTTCATCTCCCCTGACGGCTCCCGTGTCGCCGTGACCGATTACGACCTCGAGCGCAACCAGGTGGTCAACGAGCGGCTCGAGCTCTTCAGCAGTGGCGGCAACACTCCGCAGCGCGTCCTCAAGATCGGCTGTCACGCGGTCTACTGGGCGCCCGACTCCACCAAGCTCGCGTGTGTGGATATCGATTACTTGAACACAAGGCGGCCCTGGCGGCTGCTCCTCGTGCGTGCTGCCAGCGGGGCGACGACCACCCTCGTGAAGGGGTTCATCGACCCGCGGGTGAGCTTCTCGCCCGACTCGTCGAAGCTCGCCTACGCGCAGGGCAACACCGAGCTGGGGGGCAACGGGAAGCTCGCCCTGGTCGATCTCGCCACGAAGAGGATCACGACGGTGCGCAGCGGCACTGTGGCAGCCCCGGCCTGGGGACCGACGGCGATCGCATTCAGCACGGTGACAAAGCGTGCCAACGGCTATCCGGTGGAAAACGTCGCCGTCGTGAACCCAGACGGCAGCGGCTTTCGCCAGCTCACGACTATCAGGCCGAGCTTCCTCCAAAGCGGGCTCGTGCCGATTGCGTGGTCGGCGGACGCCACGCGGTTGCTCGGTAGTCAGGGTGGCCAGGACACTTGGGTCGCGTGGGCGATCGACCCGATCCGCGGTGGAGCAAGGCTGATTCGACCGACCCTCACTCCGTCCGCACTCACGAGCGACGGGCAATTCGTAATCGGGGACAACACGGCCGGCCAGGACTTCGGTCCCGACCGCGCGAACGTCATCCGCGTGCCCTGGGCGGGTGGCAAGGCGAAGGTCCTTCTGCGCAATGCGGTGACGCCGAGCTACACCGCCAACGCGAAGCCTGTCAAGTTGGCACCCATCTCGAGCCGCTGTTCCAAGGCGACGGCTCGCCAACTGGTCTTACGGCTCGGCTTGAGCCTGAACGATCCGTCGTCTGAACCTGTCGGCGAGGTGGTCTGCGGCGCGTTTGCCGGGCCTGGAAGCAACACCATGGTCGTCGTGCTCGCAGGCCCGACGGGGCCGCTCGACTGGCTGGTCTTCCGCAGGACGGGAGACACATGGCAGCTGCTCATGAGGCAGGGCGCAGGCGCATCGATCACAGCCGCCGGGGGTGACATCAGGCAGACGATCTCGATCTATCGGCCCGGCGATTCGCGCTGCTGCCCCAGTGGTGGAACGAAGTCGCGCCTCTGGCACTGGAACGGCTCGCGCTTCGTCGCCGGTCCCTGGAGCGAGGGCAAGCCCGCAAGCCCGACGCGGGCCGAGCAGAGCGGATTCTTCAAGACACCGTCCGGCAACATCGTTTGCCAGTACCTCGTCGGTCCGAGCGTTGCGTTCGGGGGCGTGGTCGCCTGCGCGATCAAGAGCGGGCTAAAACCCGCGCTTCCCAGAGAGGCTTGCAACATCGGAAGCTATGCGAGCGACCGACTGATCCTCGATGCGAGGGGTCCCGTGAGCGCACCGCCGTGTGCGAACGACCCGAGCGCGTTGGTCGGAGAAAGCAAAGCGCGGGTACTCGGATACGGCAAGACGTGGAGCGGAGGCGGGATTAACTGCAAGTCAACGTTCGCCGGGTTGACGTGTCGCAACAAGAGCGGCCGGGGCTTCTTCCTCAGCCGCGAGAGCTGGCGTCGGTTCTGATGAACCTGGCCCTGACACAGGGAGGCGGATTCACGTGCGACGAATGGCGGCAGTGATCCTGTTTGGCGGGCTTGTGGTCGCCCTCGCAGGCTGCAGCGGCGGCTCTAAGTCCGGCGCCCCAGCCACGGTCACCGTGACGACGACCGAGGCCACGTCGACGGACGCAACTCAGACGGACGTGTATGGAAACACGACTGACACAACGACGACCGGGACGGATTGTGAGGAGCTGACCTCTCTCGTCGAAGGCCCTGCCCCCACGCTGGACATGACCTGGGAGGAGGCGGTGTTGACCAAGTCCTCCGATATTCAAGCCGCTTCGGCGGCGCTCTCCAAGCTCGCGAGCGAAGCCCCACAGGAGATCCGGTCGGACTTCGAGACGGTATCCGCTGCCTGGGCCAAAATCGCGAGGCTGATCGCCGACTTGGGGGTCCTTACGGGGAAGCACCCTGACGCCGCGAAAGTGCAAGCGACGAACCAACTCGTAAGGGGCACGCTCGCGACCCCTGAGTTCTCGGATGCCTCATCGAGTGTGTCCGCTTGGTTCGAGAGCGCAGTAGCTCAGTGTCAATCCACTACGACGACGACCGAGACATCCACGAATTCCGGGCCGGTGCCCGTGACAGCGGAAACGTGCGCGACGCTGCGCCAGGTCTTCGACCACGCCCAGGCCATCAGCATCGACGGGTCCTGGGATTACGTGAACGATGCCAAGGCCATGGACGACTTCGCAGACCATGTCCAGGTTCCGGATCAGGTCGCCGGTTCTGTCAGCACCTTCCGTAAGGAGATTGACCTTCTAGCGGCGGCCTACCAGGAAGCCGGGGTTGCCCCCAACAAGACGCCGCTGCCCGACCAGTTGGACAAGATCAACAAGGTCGTGCCCGCATCTGGCGATACCAGGGCAAACCAGACGGTCTCCACCTGGATAGACAATGACTGCAGTTGACGCGGCGATGCCTCTGGTCGCAAGCGCGGGGCTCTCGCGACCGGCAAGTGGAGCCGTTTGGTTTGGCGACCCCGACCCCGACCCTGCGTACGCGACGCGCGTCAACCTCGGGTCATGACGTCGCTGAGACTCGACGCCGGTGATTTGGCCGTGTCGCGCGTGCCAACCACCCAGCGCGCCATGGCGCAGCAAAGACAAAGGAGAAGTGACCCGTGAAGAAGTACCTTGTTGGCCGGATGCGATTCTGCCTGGTCGGGGCGGCGGTGTTCGCGGCGGTTGTCGCTACCGGCGCGTCCGGCGTGTCGAGCAGCGGGACGATCACGACCATCGCCGGCAACGGCAAACCTGGTTTTTCGGGAGACGGCGGTCCGGCGATCGCCGCGCAACTGCATGCTCCTGAAGGCGTCGCGGTTGACGGGGTGGGGAATGTCTACATCGCTGATGCCGGGAACAACAACCGTGTGCGTAAGGTGACTCCGGGCGGAACGATCACGACGATCGCGGGAGGCGGGTTGGCTCCCGGGCCTGGTTGGGGGGACGGCGGCCGCGCGACTTCGGCGCAGCTGCGGGGCCCGAATTGGGTGGCTGTGGATGGACAGGGGAACGTCTACATCTCCGATTTCTTCAACAGCCGGGTGCGGAAGGTAAATACGGCTGGAACGATCACGACGTTTGCCGGAACAGGCATTACGGGGTATTCCGGCGACGGCGGTCCCGCGACCTCCGCAGGGCTAGTCGGCCCGCAGGGAGTGGCGGTGGACGGGCAGGGGAACGTCTACATCGTGGACGGCAACGGCGACCGCGTGCGAAAGGTAGATCGAGCCGGAACGATCACGACATTCGCGGGAACCGGGTTGCGAGGCTTTTCCGGAGACGGCGGCCCCGCGACTTCTGCTCGGCTGAACAACCCAGAAGGGGTTGCAGTCGACCAAGATGGAAACGTCTACATCGCCGATCTGCAGAACGGCCGTGTGCGCAAGGTTAATCCGGTCGGGACGATCACCACGTTTGCCGGTGGCGGCCCATCGCTTGGCGACGGCGGCCGGGCGACCTCTGCCTTGGTGCGCTACCCGTATGGGGTGGCTGTGGACGGACAGGGGAACGTCTACATAGCAGACCGCGTTGATCACCGAGTGCGTGTTGTGAACAAGCAGGGGACGATCACGACGTTCGCCGGTACAGGCAGCGGGGGCTTTACTGGAGACGGCGGCGCAGCGACGCACGCGCAAGTGTTCGCTCCGTTTGGCGTGGCGGCAGACGGCAAGGGGAACATCTACATCGGCGACACTCAGAACTATCGAGTGCGCAAGGTCACGGTAGGGGCATCGACGGCGCCGAGTCCGGTCACGGGTACGCCGAGCGGAACCGTGCTCGTCAACGGGAAGCCCTACACCGGCGGCGCGATCCCCTACGGCTCCAAGGTGGACGTGACCAAGGGCAAGGTGACGCTAAACGCAGACGTCGGCACGCTCACCGCCTCGGGTAGCGGCGGCATCACGGCGGCGTTCACTCTCTTGCGCTTCAAGGTCGGCGGAAAGGCGATCGTTGAGCTTCGCCTGACCGGCGGCAAGTTCGGCGTCTGCACCAAGCGTCGCGCATCTTCGAGGCTCGGAGCGGGTGCGACGCCGCCCCCGAAGACCGTACGCCGTCTCTGGGCGAAGGGGACGGGCTCCTTCCGGACTCGCGGGAAGTACGCCACTGGGATGGTCAGAGGAACGAATTGGCTGACCGCCGACCGCTGCGACGGCACGTACGTCAAGACACGGCAGGGCGTGGTGGCGGTGGTCGACCTCGTGCTCAAGAAGACGGTGCTCGTCAAGGCGGGCAAGAGTTACCTCGCGAAGAAGCCCTAGGGAAGCGGCGTCTAAGCCAGGGCAAGGTGGAAGCCGCCCGCTTCCTCGAGGCGGGCGATGCGCTGCTCGAGCGGGGGGTGGGTCGAGAAGAGGCCGCTGAAACCCGTCCCCCGCAACCCTGACGCCTGGTTCAGCGGGCTCTCGATGTACATGTGCGCCGTCGCGCGGCTCGCGTTCCGGATCTCGCTCGTGTCGACGAGGAGCTTGCGCAGTGCGAGCGCCATCCCCTCGGCGTCGTTCGTGATCTCCGCAGCCGACGCGTCCGCAAGGAACTCGCGGCGCCGCGAGACGGCGAGCTGGATGACGACGCCGGCGATCGGGGCGATCAGCAACGAGGCGAAGGCGATGATCGTCAGGATCGGGTTCGAGCCTCGCTTGCCGCCGCCGAAGAAGGCGATTCGGAGAAGGACGTCCGAGAGGAGCGCGATCACGCCGACGAGAACGGCGACGAGCGTCATCAGGCGGACGTCGCGGTTACGGATGTGGGAGACCTCGTGCGCGAGCACGCCTTCGAGCTCCCGCTCGTCCATCAGCTGGACGATGCCCGTCGTCACGGCGACGTAGGCGGTCTTGGGGTTGCGTCCGGCCGCGAACGCGTTCGGCGCCGAGTCCTGAATCAGCCGCAGCTCGGGCGTCTGCTCGAGCCCCGCGGCGATGGCGACGTTCTCGAGCAGCCGGTAGAGCTGGGGGTAGTCGCGCTTCTCGACCCGTTGGGCGCCGGTCCACGATCCGACCATCGACCCGGACGCGAACCAGGAGAAGATCGCGTAGAGGAAGCCAGCGATCGCGACGACGATGAGCAGGCTCGGCTGGAAGACGTACGCGAGAGCGACGCCGAGCACCCCGACGAGGAGCGCGAAGAGAAGGAGCAGCCAGGCCGTCCGCCACCGGTTCGAGCGGATCTGCTCCTGGACGGTCACGACTGGGCGAACGAGACGTCGACCGGCTGGTCGACGCCCTCACCCGCGTCGAAGAACTCCCGCGGGTGGAACGAGAACGTGCGAGCGATGATGAGTGTCGGGAACGTCTGCTGGCGGTTATTGAACCGCAGCACGGTGGCGTTGTAGTAGCGGCGCGCGGCGGCGATCTTGTCCTCCGTGTCGGTCAGCTCGTCCTGGAGGCGAAGAAAGTTCTCCGATGCGCGAAGCTCCGGGTAAGCCTCCGCGACCGCGAACAGCTTGCCGAGCGCGGCGCCGAGCTCCTCGTTCGCCTGTGCGGCCGCGCGCGGGCCGGAGGCCTGCATGACGCTCGCCCGGGCCTTCGTCACCTCGTCGAAGACGCCGCGCTCGTGCGCCGCGTAACCCTTGACCGCCTCGACGAGGTTCGGGATCAGGTCGGCGCGGCGGCGGAGCTGGACGTCGATGTTCGCCCAGCCTGTCTCCGCTTCGTTCCGGACGCGGACGAGGCTGTTGTAGGCGTAGACGACGTACACCGCGAGCGCGACGACGACCGCGAGCACGACGATCAGCCAGAGCACGTGCGGAGCCTACAGCGCACCTCGGCGCTGTCTTGACGCAATGGCGTTCAGGCTGCGGGTCTACGGTCGAGCGGTGCTCGCGCGCACGGTCACCCACGCTCTCGTCGGCCTCGACGCGCGCCGGGTGGAGGTAGAGGCGAACGTCGAGAGCGGCCTGCCGAGCTTCACGATCGTCGGCCTTGCCGACCGTGCGTGCCAGGAGGCGAAGCATCGCGTGCGCTCGAGCGTCGCCGCCGCGGCGCTCGAGTGGCCGCGGCATCGGATCACGGTGAATCTCGCGCCGGCCACCCTCCGCAAGGAGGGATCGGGCTTCGACCTGCCGATCGCGCTGGCCGTGCTCGCCGCCTCGCGCCAGATCCCGCCCGAGCGCCTGGACGGGCACGCCGCCGTGGGCGAGCTCGCCCTCGACGGACGCGTCCGTCCGGTCGGCGGCGTCCTTGCAGCCGCTGAGGGAGCGCGGCGTGCGGGCTTCGATCGGCTCTTCTGCTCGGCCGACTCGGCCGCCGAGGCGGCGCTCGCAGGCATCGAGCCCGTGGCGCTCCGCCATCTGGCCGAAGCCGCCGCGTACCTGCGGGGCGAATGTGAGCTGCCGCCGTACGAGGCGACAAGCGACACCGAGCGACTGACACGTGCCTGGCCGGATCTCGCCGACGTCCGCGGGCAGGAGCGAGGCCGGCGTGCCCTCGAGATCGCCGCTGCAGGCTGTCACAACCTGCTGCTCGCCGGCCCGCCTGGAACGGGCAAGACCATGCTCGCGCGTCGGCTCCCCGGTGTGCTGCCGCCGCTCGGCGACGACGAGGCGCTCGAGGTGACGCGCATCCACTCCGTGGCCGGCGTGCTCGCCCCCGGCCATCCGCTCGTCTCGTTTCCGCCCTTTCGGGCGCCGCACCACAGCGCATCCGTGGCTGCGATCGTCGGCGGCGGACCGGGGCCGAGGCCCGGTGAGGCGAGCCTCGCGCACCGAGGCGTCCTGCTGCTCGATGAGCTGCCGGAGTTCCTGCGGCCGGCGCTCGAGGCGCTCCGCCAGCCGCTCGAGGACGGCGTCGTCAGCATCGCGCGGGCTCAGGGCATGGCCGTCTTTCCGGCTCGGTTCCAGCTCGTCGCGACGATGAACCTGTGTTCCTGCGGTGGTCGCGGCGATCCGGCGCTCACGTGCTCCTGCTCGGCGCAGCGGCTCGCCGCGTTCCGCGACAAGCTCTCGCGGGCGCTCGTCGATCGGTTCGACCTCATCGTGACCGTGCCACGCTCACGGGCGCACGAGCTCGCCGCGCCCCCCAGGGAGGCGTCCGACACCGTGGGGAAGCGCGTTCTCCAGGCGCAAGATCGGCTCGCAGGCTCCGCACTCCATCGAGCTTCCGATGCCGACGAATTGCTCTCGCGCGCCGTCGAGCGGCTGCCGCTATCCGGGCGTGGGCGGGCGCGCGTGGCTCGCGTGGGGCGGACGATCGCGGCGCTCGCCGGCGCCGACGGCGTCCGCGCGGAGCACGTGGCGGAAGCGCTCTCGTATCGCAAGCCGAAGGAGCTTGACTACCCGTGAGCGAGCTGACGATTGCGGCGTATGCGGCCGAGACCGGCTCCCACGTGCTCAAGGAGCCGCGCACCGCAGCGTTCGCGCGGTTCGCGCGCACGTTCGAGGAGGCGGCGTACGCCGCGTTCCTTCGCGAGCGGGGTGTTCGCTGGCTCGCGCGCTCGGCGCCTGAGTTCCCTCGAGCGCTGGCCGGAATCTTCGATCCTCCGGTCGGGATGTTCCTCCGTGGCGGGGGAGAGACCGTCATGCTCGACCGGCCTGCGGTCGCGGTCGTCGGGGCACGGTCGTGCTCGCCCTACGGGGCCTCCGTTGCGCGGATGCTCGGGCGCGACCTCGCCGCTGCCGGGCTCGTGGTCGTGAGCGGGCTCGCCCGAGGCATCGACGGCGAGGCGCATCGCGGCGCGGTCGACGCGGGCGGCGCCACCGTTGCGGTGCTCGGCTGCGGTGTGGACCGTGTCTATCCGGCTGCACACGCTGACCTCGCCCGGCGGATCGCCGACCAGGGTCTGATCGTCTCCGAGTACGCCCCTGGTGTCGAGCCTGCTCCGTGGCGCTTTCCGGCTCGAAACCGTGTTATCGCCGGTCTCGCGACCGCGACCGTGGTGGTCGAGGCGCGTGAGCGGAGCGGCGCCCTGATCACGGCCGACCTCGCGCTCGAGGAAGGCAGAGAGGTGTTCGCGGTTCCCGGCGAGATCACGAGCGCGCTCTCGGCCGGGACGAACGCCCTGCTGCGGCTCGGCGCTTCGGCCCTGACATCGGCCGAGGACGTGCTCGAGACCTACGGGATCGTGGCGCCCGCGACTGCGGCTCCGGTTGTGAGCGAGCGCGCGGCCACAGTGCTCGCGCGACTCCGCGACGCGCCGGCGGGCGCCGACGAGCTCGTGCGCCTCCTGGTGATCGAGCCCGCGGTGGTCGCGGCGGCGCTCGCAGAGCTCGAGCTCGCCGAGCTCGTCGAGGAGAGCGCTGGCGTCTATCGCGCTGCTCCCCGCACGACGTAGTCCCTAGGCTGCGCGTCATGGACGTGCCCTTCTGGCTGGACGAACCCGCGCCGGAGATCCCCAAACGAAGGCTCGACGGCGCGCCGCACGTAGCGATCGTGGGCGCAGGAGTGACGGGCCTCTCGTGCGCGCTCGCGCTCGCGCGAGCCGATCTACGCGTGCGCGTCTACGACGCGCGTCGCGTCGCGGAGGGGGCAAGCGGCCGGAACGGCGGGTTCGCCTTGCGTGGAACCGCCGCGCCGTACCCGGTTGCGGTCGAGACGGTCGGCCGCGAGGCCGCGCGGCTCCTGTGGCGGCGGACGGAGGACGCGCTCGACGAGATGGCTGAGCTCGCGGGCGATTCCCTCGTCCGCACGGGCAGCCTGCGGATCGCGAACGACCACGAGGAGCGCACGGAGCTCGAGGAGGAGCTCGAGGCTCTCCGGGCGGACGGCTTCGCCGCCGAATGGGTCGACGGCAGCGAGCTGAGGCCCGCCGGCCGGTTCGTCGGTGCGATCCTGCATCCGCCGGACGCCGCCGTCCAGCCCGGGCGCTGGGTGCGCCGCCTCGCGGTCCTCGCCGCCGAGGCAGGGGCAGAGATCCGCGAGAACGAGCGCGTCGAATCGCTCGCCGACCTCGATGCCGAGCAGGTCGTGGTTGCGACGGACGGTTATCCGAGCGGCTTGCTGGGGGAGATCGGCGATCTCGTGATCCCGACGCGCGGGCAGATGGTGGCCACGGCGCCGCTCGACGAGCGGCTGTACGAGCGCCCGCACTACGCGAGGCACGGGTTCGACTACTGGCAGCAGACGGCGGACGGGCGCATCCTCGCCGGTGGGTTCCGCGACGAGTCGCTGCTAGAGGAGCTGACCACGGACGAGCGTCCGACGCCCGTCATCCAGGGAGCGCTCGAGGCCTTCGTTGCGGAGCTAGCCGGACGGCCGGTCGAGATCACGCACCGCTGGGCCGGGCTGTTCGGGCTGGTGCTCGACTTTCTGCCAGTTGTCGGCCGAGTCCCGGGAGACGAGCGCACGTGGATCGCGGGGGGCTATTCCGGCCACGGGAACGTCCTCGGGTTCCTGTGCGGCGAGCTCGTGGCGGGCGCCTTGCTCGGCCAGAAACCCCCGGAACTTGCGCTCTTCGATCCGGCCCGCCTGCTGTAGTCGGCCTCCGGTTGTCACCGCCCACGAGGCGTCGTATAGTCCCCGTGCGTCCAGTCCGAAAGTCGAGCGCCAGAAGGGAACGGCAGGCTCGTCGTAACCGTGCAGCGTCGTACGAGGATAAGGAGAGGGCATGAATAGGCTGAGAGTCGGCGTACTCGCCGGCGTGTTTGTCGTTGCCGCAGTAGCGGCAGGCGGTGCCGGGGCCGGCGGGAGCACGCCGTTCGGCGCGGCAAAGCCAACTGCTTCTCCGCTCGTCAACCGCTTTATCGTCGTGATGAAGCCGGGCGTCGGCGTCTCGGCGATAAGTCCCACGGTGCAGGCGGCGGGAGGCCATATCGCCGCGGCGATCCCCGAGGCGAACATCCAGATCGTGTCGGGCTCGGCGCCGGGGCTTCGCCAGGCGCTGTCGGCCGACCCGAACGTCCAGGCTGTCGCCCGCGACCGGATCGTGCATCTGATCGAGCCGTCTGGCGACCCCCAGTTCTACTCGGGTGCACAAGGCGCCACGTACAACATCGACGTCAAGGCCAAGCTCGGCGCGCAGGCATTCGTACCGCCGAGCGATCCCGCGACTAACGACACGTGTGCCAACTACGGGTTCAGCCCGTGTGCGCAGTGGGACCTCGGTCGCATCGGTGTTCCCGGCGCGTGGAACGGAACGGTCGGCGGCGGCTCCGCTGACGTTCTCGTCGGCGTCGCTGATACCGGCCTCGACTACACCCACTCCGATCTCGCGCAGAAGGTGGCCTCCGTCAAGGACTTCCTGCCGATGGAGGACCCGCCGATCTGCGAGACGTTCTTCGGAGCGTCGGAGGCCGATGCGCAGGCAGCCACAGGCGCACCGGCCGTCGACCTCGACTTCAACGGTCACGGCACCTGGATCGGTGGCGACATCGCCGGCCGACTCAACGGCACCGGCGTCAACGGCATCGCGCCGGGCGTTTCGCTCGTCTCGCTGAAGATCTCCGGTTGGTGTGGCTCGGCCTACACCTCGACGATCATGGCGGCTTTCTACTACGCCGCCAACGCTGGGCTCGACGTGGTCAGCATCTCGTTCGGTGGCTACCTCGACCGGTCAGACCCCGACCAGGATCTGATCTACCGCCAGGAGTCGCAGGCGGTCAACTACGCGACCCACAAGGGCACGCTGATCGTCGCGGCGTCGGGCAACGAGCACACGCGCATCGGCGCGGGCGGCAAGGTGCTGAGCCACGGCATCCTGACGGCTCCGCCCGGAGGGGATGACCTCTTCGGCCTCTACGAGGACCCGGGTGGTCTTCCGGGCGTCGTCGATGTCGCATCGACCGGGAACATCGTCAACCTCCCGTCGGCGGTCCCATGTCCGGCGGACTCCGACGCTGCAGGCGCCGCGACGTTCCAGGCGTGGTGCAAGCCGCTGACGGATGCGCACCAGTCGTTCGGCATCGGCAAGGAGGACCAGCTCGCCTACTACTCGAACTACGGGCCGCGGATCGACATCGCCGCCCCGGGTGGTGCGCGGAAGTTCAACCTGCCCTACTGGGATCGCGGCGGCTGCGAGGGCTTCCCGTGGTGTGGCTTCATCTC
This sequence comes from uncultured Actinomycetes bacterium, assembly GCA_963705945.1. Classification (GTDB taxonomy): domain Bacteria; phylum Actinomycetota; class Thermoleophilia; order Gaiellales; family Gaiellaceae; genus PALSA-612. Next base: position 34,261 of record CAVPLG010000001.1, read on the forward strand.
CATTAACGACGGCTCGTCCGCCGCGGACGGGTTCAATGTCTGGGAAGACTTCAGCACGATCACCAACTGGAGCGTGAGCATCCCGTGCGTCAGCTTCACCGGGCTGTTCGGGTTCGTCGACGGCGAGTGCTACAACTCGATCCAGGGCACGTCGATGGCGACACCGCACGTATCCGCCACCGCAGCGCTGATCGCGACGGCGTTCCCGGCCCAGGCCAGGCACAAGCCGTTGGTGATCAAGCAGCGGTTGGGGTCGACGACCTTCAAGCACAGCTCACCGCACGGCTGGAACGCCACGCCGCCGGTGAGTGCTACGGACACGTCCGCAGCCGATCAGACGGGGGACACATGTCCGTTCGGGTGGTGCCACCTCGGTGGTGCCGCGATTCCGGACTCCGAGGCCTATGGAGCCGGCATCGTCAACGCCGACCGGGCGATCCACCAGCACTGAGCAGAACGCAGTCGCAAGAAACAGACGAGGGGCGGGGCAACCCGCCCCTCGTCGTATCTACGGCGCCTGGTAGAGGCCGAGCGTGACGGTGAAGTCGAGCTCGTCGACGTGGTTCGCGCGCACGTGCACGAGATTCGGCCGGACGCGCGGCGCCACGATGCCGATCCGCGGGTACGGCGAGACGCGGTAGGTGCCCGGCGCTAGCAGCACACGGTAGGACCCGTTTAGCCCCGATCGGACCCTGGTCGACTCGCCCTTCCGCGTGAAGACGAGCGTCGCGCGCGCCGACCCTGCGGCGCAGAGCTTGCTGCTGGCGCACGCCCGCTGCACGGTGCCCGTGAGACCGCTCGACGTCGACGCCCCGATCGCCGGGCTGATGCACACGGCGACGACAGCGGCCGTTGCGAGAATGGTCTTCATCGTCCGATGGTGCCAGACCGCACCATCGCCGCGGACGCACGCGGAGCGATTTTGCGCGACCTTCACAAAGCCGGACGCGGTATGCGGGCGCGGACGAGAGCGCCGCTCCCGCGACAAATCGGCTTGGTTAGGCCTATTCCGGTGCCGCTGCGGTCTCGTCGCTCTGGAACAGGGCAAACGGGTTGCCCTCCGTGTCCTCGCAGACCGCGAAGTACCCGATCGTCGGAATCGGGGTCTTCGGCATCACGACCTTGCCGCCGAGCGACTCGACGCGGCCAGCCGTTTCGGCGACGTCGTCCGTGTCGAAGTAGACCGTGAGGCCGCTCTCGCCGGCCTGCGTCGGGTAGAGGCCGCCCCCGGGCTCGGTGCCGCTGATCATGTGGTACTCGTTCGCGCCTTCCCACGACTGGAACTCCCAGCCGAACAGCGAGCCCCAGAACTCCTTCGCGCGCCCCGTGTCCTTGGACGGAATCTCGAAGTGGACGAGGTTGCCTGCCATGCACGCTCCTTTCTCGACGGTCGCGAAAACCTACAAGCCGAGGACGGCAGATCGCACTTGCGCGGCATCGGTCGCGGGCCGACACTTGAGCGGTGGACCCGCCGGAAACCCGCTACGCACGTAGCGGTGACGTCAACATCGCGTACCAGGTGGTGGGCGAGGGTCCGCTCGACCTCGTCTTCGTCATGGGGTGGGTCTCGCACCTCGACTACTTCTGGGAGGAGTCGTCCTTCGCACGGTTCCTCTTGCGTCTCGCGTCCTTCTCGCGGCTGATTCTCTTCGACAAGCGCGGTACGGGGCTCTCCGATCGCGTGTCGCTGAACGAGCTACCCACCCTCGAGCAGAGGATGGACGACGTGCGGGCGGTGATGGACGCCGTTAGCTCCGAGCGGGCGGCGCTGATGGGGGTGTCCGAAGGGGGGCCGTTGTGCGCGCTGTTCGCGGCCACGTATCCCGAGCGGACGGCTGCTCTCGTGATGATCGGCGCCTACGCTCGCAGGGTCTGGGCTCCCGATTACCCGTTCGGCGCAACGCGGGAGCACTACGACGACTTTCTCGAAGATGTCGGCAGCAACTGGGGCGGGCCTGTCGGGCTCGCGGCAAGGGCGCCAAGCCTCGTCGACGACGAGCGGTTCCGCGACTGGTGGGCGACCTACCTACGGATGAGCGCGAGCCCGGGAGCAGCGTTTGCCCTGACGAAGATGAACGCTGAGGTCGACGTGCGCCACGTCCTGCCGACGATCAGCGCACCGACGCTTGTCGTCCACCGGACCGGCGATCTTTCGTTGCCGGTCGAGGGCGCACGTTTCATGGCCGAGGAGATCCCGGGGGCGCGGCTGTTCGAGCTGCCGGGCGACGATCATCTGCCGTTCGTCGGAGACCAGGACGAGATCCTCGACGAGGTGGAGGAGTTCCTGACCGGTGTCCGCCGCGGACCCGAGCCAGACCGGGTGCTCGCAACCGTGCTCTTCACGGACGTCGTCGGCTCCACCGAGCGGGCGGCCGAGCTCGGCGACCAGCGCTGGCAGCTGCTGCTCGCACAACATCATGCGCTCGTGCGCCGCGAGCTCGACCGCTGGCGCGGTCGCGAGATCGACACCTCGGGCGACGGCTTCCTGGCCACCTTCGACGGTCCCGCCCGGGCGATCCGGTGTGCGTGCGCGATTCGCGACGCGGTCGGTGGCCTCGGCCTCGAGATTCGCGCCGGGCTCCACACGGGGGAGATCCAGCTGGTCGGAGACGACGTCGCCGGCATTGCCGTGCATCTCGGTGCACGCGTCGCCGCGCTCGCGGGCGGTTCGGAGGTGCTCGTCTCGAGCACGGTCAAGGATCTCGTCGCGGGCTCCGGGATCGAGTTCGAGGAGCGTGGCGAGCACGAGCTCAAGGGTGTTCCGGGCGAGTGGCGGCTCTACGCAGTGGAGCAGTAGCGTCGAAACCCACGGTTGGCCGCCCGCGAATCGCCTAATCTGTCTCCGAGCGACGTGCGAGACCGTTGGGTACTGGTAACGGCAGCTGGCCTGGCAGTGATTGCCCTGGTGCCGTTTGCCGCTGAAGGACGCCAGCGCGCTTTGCCGTCTGGTGTGTCGTCGACCTGGCGGACCGTGGACGGATCTGTCGTTGACTTCCAGGACCACGCGAAGTACCGCCTGATCAGGAGCGTCTTCGAGCTTCGAGGGGACAGCGGCGGCGAGAAGGCCTTCCTCTCGGTCATCTGGCGGGTGGGCCGTTACTCCACGAAGAAGGCAGTCAGCTGCGGGGGTTTCCGGTATGTCGGCCGGTACGTCGTCGACTCGAGAGCCAATCCGGGAGAGGCGTGGTTCGGTCTCGCCAGCCGGATGGGTCGGGCGCATCTGGCGATCACGCGCAATGTTTCTGTCTTCCCGAAGAACACCCAGGTCGGACCACCGATCTGCGAGGAGACCGCCGGTACCTGGACAGGTACGGGCGGCGTGCTGCTCGGGTACAAGGGAACCTTCATCTTCAACACGGACGAGACGCTCGTCCTCCGCTAGTAGCGGTGTTCAGAGGTCGATCGTCGGCAGATCGAGGTCGCCCGCCCGCTCGATCGCCGCGAGCGCGATCGCAAGGTCATGGATCGCGAGCCCGGTCGAGTCGAAGACGGTGATCTCGTCGTCCGAACCGCGGCCGGCCGCAGCGCCGGCGAGTACGGCGCCGAGGTCGGTGACGTCGTCACGGCCGAGCGCACCAGCCTCCACCGCGTGCGCGAGCTCGCCGTTGTGGCTCGCCTGCTCCCAGTCGTCGCAGAAGACGCGCGTACGCGTGATCTCGCCGACGGCGATCTCCGCCTTACCGGGGCCGTCGGCGCCCATCAGCGAGACGTGCTGCCCAGGGCGGAGCATCCCCTCCTCGATCACCGGCTCATAGCCGGGGGTCACCGTCACGACGAGATCCGCCGAGAGTGCGTCTTCGAGCGACGCAGCGACGCCCGCTCCGAGCTCGCTCGCCGCGGCCTCCGCACGGCTTCGATCGGTGTCGTAGAGCAACACTGCCTGCCCGCGTGCGATGAATGTCCTTGCCGCCGCGCGGCCGTTCACGCCGGCGCCGACGACGGCCGCGGTCTCGGCGTCCGGGCGGCCGACCGTCTCGGCCGCGAGTACGGCAGCAGCGCCGGTGCGCAGCCAGGTGACGGCGGCGGCGTCGAGGATCGCCACGAGCTGCCCGTTCTCCGCGCTCGAGAGGAGCACGAGCCCGCCGGCGGTCGGCAAGCCTTTCGCCGGGTTCCCCGGAAACGACGTCACCCACTTGAGCGCGGCGTAGCCGCCGCCGAGCGCGGGCATCGCGCGGAAGTCGCCGGCCGGGTAGGCGGGCACGTAGACCTTCGGCGGCATCGTCCATTCACCGCGCTGGTACGCGACGAACGCCTCGCGCACGAGCTCGAGCGCGCGCTCGGGCGAGACAGCAGCCGCGACGTCGGCCGCCCGAAAGAACGGGATGTGGCCACGTCAGAGCGCCTTGACGGCAGAGACGAGCTTCTCGACGGAGCTCTTCGCGTCGCCGAACAGCATCGAGGTCTTCGGGTCGACGAACAGCGGATTGTCGATGCCTGCGAAGCCGGGGCTCATCGATCGCTTGAGCACGACGACGTTCTTCGCGTGGTCGACGTTGAGGATCGGCATCCCGTAGATCGGGCTGCCCGGGTAGCTGCGGGCCGACGGGTTCGTGACGTCGTTCGCGCCGATCACGAGCGCCACGTCCGTTTGCTCGAAGGCCGGATTGATCTCGTCCATCTCGTGCAGCTGGTCGTAGGGAACGTTCGCCTCGGCGAGCAGGACGTTCATGTGGCCCGGCATGCGTCCGGCGACCGGATGGATCGCGTAGCGGACGTCGACTCCCTTCTTGTCGAGCTCGTCCGCCAGCTCACGTACCGCGTGCTGCGCCTGGGCGACGGCGAGCCCGTAGCCGGGCACGATGACCACGCGTTGGGAATAGGCGAGCAGGACGGCGACGTCCTCGGCCGTCGTCGACTGGACGGAGCCGCCGGCCGCCTCGAGCGCTTCGTCCGTCACCTGGAGCTGGCCGAAGGCGCCGAAGAGGACGTTCGTGACCGAGCGGCCCATGGCTCTCGCCATCATCAGCGTCAGCATCGTGCCCGATGCGCCGACGAGCATGCCGCTGACGATCAGCACCGTCTGGTGGAGGACGAAGCCGGTCGCGGAGGCGGCAAGGCCGGTGAACGCGTTGAGCATCGAGATGACGACCGGCATGTCGGCGCCGCCGATCGGCAGGACGAACAGGACACCGAACGCGAGCGCGCCGAGGATGATCGCGACGAGCACGGCTTGCTTCTCGACCCCGGCGACGATCGCGAGGCCGAGCGCGAGGAGCGCGGCAAGCAGGACGAGGTTGCCGTACTTCTGGCCGGGGTACGTGATCGGGCGGCCGCTCATCAGCTCCTGGAGCTTTGCGTAGGCGATCATGCTGCCCGCGAACGAGATCGACCCGATCAGCGCCGAGAGCACGATCGCGACGGAGACGTTGAGATCGAGGTCGCCGGGCTCGGCGATCGAGTTATGGAAGTCCGCGAGCGCGATCAGGGCCGCCGCGCCGCCGCCGACGCCGTTGAACAGCGCCACCATCTGCGGCATCGCCGTCATCTTCACGGCGCGCGCGGCGTAGGCGCCGATGGGCGCGGTCACCGCCATCACGATGATCACCCAGACGAACTGGCTCGAATCGAGGCCGGGGAGGAAGAAAGTCGCGACGATCGCGACCGCCATCCCGAATGCTCCGACCCAGTTCCCCTTGCGCGCGTGCGCCGGGTTCGAGAGGAAGCGGAGCGCGAGGATGAAGGAGACGATCGTGACGATATAGGCCAGGCTGACGGCGTCGACCGGGTCACTCCTTGGTCTCCTCTCTTGGCGGGCTCGCGCCGCTTGAACATCTGGAGCATGCGGTCGGTGACGACGAAGCCGCCGACGACGTTGCCCGTGCCGAGCGCGACCGCGACGAGCGCGACGACACGCACCCAGCCGGTCTGGTCGGGCAGCGAGGCGACGATGATCGCGCCGACGATGACGATGCCGTGGATCGCGTTCGAGCCCGACATCAGCGGCGTGTGCAGGAGCGTCGGCACCTTCGAGACGACCTCGAAGCCGAGGAAGGCCGCGAGGATCAGGACCGTGAGCTCGATGATGAAGGAAGTGGTCATGCGGCCTCCTTGTCGCGGGTGACGCACGCGCCGGCCGTGATCTCGTCGTCGCAGTCGAGCTGCAAGCTCACCGTCCGGGGCGAGGTGCTGGAGCAGCGCCATGACGTTGCGCGCGTATAGCTGGCTCGCGTGGGAGGGCATCGAGCCCGGCAGGTTCGCGAGCCCGACGATCGTGACGCCGTTCTCGACGATCTCTTCGCCCGGCTTCGTCAGCTCGCAGTTGCCTCCGGTCTCCGAGGCGAGGTCGACGATCACCGAGCCCGCGCGCATCGCCTCGACGGCCGACGCCGGGATGAGCTTCGGCGCCGGGCGGCCAGGGATCGCCGCGGTCGTGATGACGACGTCGAAGTCGGGCAGGCGCTCGTCGAGCGCCGCTTGCTGCTGCGCTTGCTGCTCGGGCGTCAGCTCGGTCGCGTAGCCGCCGTCGGTCTCTTCGCCGCGGATGCCGAGGTCGAGAAACGTCGCGCCGAGCGACTCGACCTGCTCCTTGACGACCGGGCGGACGTCGAACCCGGAGACGACGGCTCCGAGCCGGCGCGCCGTCGCGATCGCCTGCAGCCCGGCGACGCCGGCTCCGAGCACGAGCACCTTGGCCGGCGGAACGGTGCCGGCAGCCGTCGTCAGCATGGGAAAGAAGCTCGGCAGGCGCTCGGCCGCGAGCAGCACAGCCTTGTAACCGGCGACGGTCGCCTGGGAGGAGAGCGCGTCCATCGGCTGCGCGCGCGTGATGCGCGGGATCGACTCCATTGCGAACGCGACCACGCCCCGCTCGCGAGCCGCTCGATGCCCTCGGTGTCGGTGAGCGGCTGGAGGAAGGCGATCAGGATGTCTCCGTTTCGTAGCTTCGCCACCTGCTCGCTCGAGGGCTTCTGCACCATCACGATCGCCTCGGCCTCGCCGAGCACATTGTCGTCGACGGTCGCGCCCGCCTCGAGGAATGCCGCGTCGGGGAATGCCGCCGCCTCGCCAGCCCCGCGCTCGACGACGACTTCGAAGCCGGAGCCGACGAGGCGGCGAACGACGTCGGGGACGAGCGCGACTCGCCGCTCCAGACCGAGCTCTTTCGGGACCCCCACCTTCATGCGCGGCGCAACTCTACGCGACGCTCGGGCGCGGTTCTCACGGAAGGGAATCGGCGCTGGACCTGGAAAGCAGCGCGATGCTGCGCTCATCGACCTCGCGCGGGCGATCGAGGCTCGCGACCCGTACTCGTCGGGCCATGCGGCGCGGGTGACCGCGCTCGCGGAAGTCATCGCCGCGCGACTCGGATGGGACGACGAGCAGATCGACGTGCTTCGGATCGGCGCGGCGCTACACGACATCGGCAAGCTCGCCGTCTCCGACGCTGTGCTGCGCAAGCCGGGGCCGCTGTCGGACGGCGAGCTCGATCACGTGCGCTCTCACCCGGAGGAGGGCGCGCGCATGCTCGGCCTGATCGGAACGCTGCGCGTAGCGGTGCCGTCTGTGCTCCACCACCACGAGCGCTGGGACGGGCATGGCTACCCGACCGGCGCCGCCGGCACGGCCATCCCTCCCGAGGCCCGCGTGCTCGCCGTCGCCGACGCGTACGACGCGATGACCTCCGACCGGCCCTACCGGCCCGCGCTCTCGCCCGGGGAGGCGATCGCGGAGCTCGAGCGTTGCTCGGGCACGCAGTTCGACCCCGAGGTGGTGGCGGTGTTCGTCACCGCGTGGCGGCAGGGCGCGTTCGAGATGGCCGTCAGCATGCGCGCCGCGGCCGGCTAGCGGCTACAGCTACTTCTCTCTCGAGTCGCAGCGGGTCGAACCGCCATGCACGCCTAGAGGGTTGCCCATACGTCCAGCTTCTGCCGGACGCGCCGGATGACGTCGTCCGTGAACTCCGTCGTCGACGCATGGCCGCCGAGGTCGGCGGTGCGTACGCCGTCGGCAATCGCTTCGAGGCTCGACTCGCGGATCGCTCGTGCGGCATCGGCAGTCCCGTCGGTCCCGGCGAAGGTGAGCAAGGCTGACGCCGCGAGGATCATCGCCAGCGGGTTGGCGACGTTCTTGCCGTAGAGGCTCGGCGCGGTGCCGTGCGCGGCCTCGGCAAGCACGACGTCGGGCACGTAGTCCTCGCCGAACGCGACGACGAGCGACTCGGATCCGGCGATCGAGCCGAACAGCGGCAGCACGAGGTCGGAGAGGATGTCGCCGTCGCGGTTCAGGGCGGGGATCACCATCGGGTCGCCGCTCGCCGACAGGAGCAGCGCGAACGTCGCGTCGATCAGCTGCGGGTTGTACGGGACGTCGGGATGCCGTTCGGCCGCCTCGTCCATCTCCTCCTTCAGCATCCCCTCGTAGATCGGGCTGACCGTGTACTTCGGCCCGCCGAACACCTTCGCGCCGGTGCGTTCCGCCAGCCGAAACGCGAACTCGGCGACCGCGTGGCAGACGCGTCGCTCGATGCGCTCGGTGCGCAACGCGACTTCGTCCGTCGCCTTCTCCTTCGCGCCACTCCTGCGCGCCGTACGCGTCGCCGACCGCCATGCGGACGACCGAGATCGGCGCGTGGACGCCGCCGACCGGGCGCGACGCCGGGGATGCGGCTGCCCGTGCGGACGATTACCTGGCCGCCGATCTCCTCGCGGAGGATCCTGTTCGGCGAGCCGACGTCGCCGGCGCCCTTCGGGCGTGACGGTCGCGGCCTTCAGCCCGAGCCCGGCCTCTCGCACGGCGTGCGGCGGCCTCGTGGACGACGGCGTTCTTCGTCGCACGCCGTCCTCGAGCGAGAGGTCGTAGCGGGGAAGCTCGAACTCGATGCCGATGACGTCCGGCGCGAGGACGCGCAGCGCCTCCTCGAGCAAGCTCCTGCCCGGTCTCGTCCCCTTCGAGCACGACGATCGTCCTTCGCTCCACGGCGGCGGATTGTACGCGGTGACCAGATCGGCGAAATACTACCTTGCACTTTTGCGGGCTTATTCCATCTAGGCTTTACGTTCCCGTCGCAAAACGAAGGAGCTATTCCGATGGCCGAAAGACCATTCTCGTCTGTGACATGTGCGGAGCCGAGGTCGAGGAGCAAAAAGGCGCCACGATGCGCATCACGTACACGGATGCGCGGCGCGGCTCGAGGCAGGCCGATCTCTGCGACAGCTGTGCCGGCAAGCAGCCGGGCCGGACGGTCGCCCGCCGCGGCCGCCGGCCGAAGGCGGTCGCCTAGGCCTCCTGGATCGCGGGCGCGGAGGTTTTTCGCGCAGTTTCCTCAGACTCGTTGAGCTGGGCCGGCGGGGGCCGTCGCCCGCTCTAGACTGGGTGGCGTGCCGCTGACGCTGCTCGCGGGGCCTGCGAACGCCGGCAAGGTCGCTCTCCTGCTCGAGCGCTATGCGGCGGATCTCGCGCGGGACCCGGTGCTGTCGTCCCGAACCGGGCGAGGTGCACCGCGTGCAGCGCGATCTCTCGCCGAGGGCGGAAGGCGGTCGCGGGGCTCGGTCGGCACGTTCGACGACCTCTTCCCCGGCTCGCGCGCGGCAACGGCGACCACCGCGCACGTGCTCACCGATACGCAGCGGGGGCTGCTCGTACGCCGCCTCCTGGCGGAGGTCGGCCGGAGCTCGGCGGCTCGGCCCGGTTCCCGGGCTTCGCCGAGACGCTCGGGGCGACGCTCGCGGAGCTCGAGTCCGGGCTCGTCGAGCCCGAGGAGCTCGAGCGGCGACCTGGGAGAGCTCTACGCACGTATCGCGCCGAGCTCGACCGGCTCGGCGATGCGGGACCGCGACCGCGAGCGGCGCTACGCGCGCCGACCGCGTCGCGCGCGATCTCGACGCCTGGGACGGCCGCCCGTCTACGCCTACGGATTCGAGGATCTCACCGCGCGCGCAGTGGGCGCTCGATCGAGGCGCTCGCCGGCACGCGCCGACGTCACGGTGTCACTCCCGTACGAGCCGGGCGCTCGCGTTCACCGCTCTCGAGCGAACGGCGGCGACGTTGTCGCACGCACGCCGCCGGGCGGATCGAGGAGCTTCCGCCGCGTCGCACCGCTTCGCTCGGCCGGCGCTCGCACACCTCGAGCGCAAGCTGTTCGTCGACGAGCGACTGCCGCAGCGCCGCTCGAAGGTGCCGTGCGCTTCCTCGAGGCGCCGGGCTCGCGTGGGCTGCTCGAGCTCGTCGGCGACGAGATTCTCGGCCTGCTGCGGGATGGCACTCCGGCCGTGAGATCGCGGTCGTCGCCCCTCGCTCGAGCGCTGGCGCGCCCCGCTCGAGACGACGTTCACCGGGCTCGGCGTTCCCGTACGGCGTCGAGGGACCCGTGCGTCTCGGCCAGACGCCGTTCGGCAGCGCGCTGCTCTCACTGCTCCGCTTCGCCTGGCTCGGAGGAGGGCGCCACGAGCTCTACGCGTTCATGCGCTCTCCGTACTCGGGTCTCCGTCGCGACCACGTCGACTTCCTCGAGGGTCGGCTGCGCGGTCGCGCGGTCAACACGCCGGAGCGAGTCGAGGAGGAGACGCTCAGGCTGCGCGGCCAGCCGCTGCCGTTCCTCGACGCTCGTTCGGGCGGCCGTCGAACCAGGAGGCGGTCGGCGCGCTCGCCGACGACGATGCTTCGCGCGGCACACGGCCTCGACGCGCCGCCCGTCGGCGACGCGGCTCGGCTCGACCTCGTGCGTTCGAGAGCTGCTCGCCGACTCTCGAAGAGCTGACGCGTGGCAGGCGCTCACCGGACAAGTTCGACGCAGAGGAGGTCGTGTACGACGCTCGAGCGGGCACGGTCACGCTCGCTGGCCTCGTCCGGCAGCCGGGCCGCGTCGCCGTGCTCGACATGCTCCGTGCGCGCACGCGTCACTACGAGGTCGTCTTCGTGCTCGGTCTCGACGAGGGAACGCTTCCACGACGATCGCCGCCGCCGACCCTGCTCGACGACGACGCTCGGCTGCGAGCTCGAGGAGCGGTCGCGCCGGGCCCGCGCTCGACGCGACCGGATCCGGTCGCCGCCGACCGGTATCTCTTCTACACGGCGTGCACGCGGGCGACGCGCCGGCTCTACCTCGTCTCGCGAGGCCGCGACCGACGACGGTTCGCCGCGCGAGCCGAGCCCGTTCTGGGAGGACGTGACGCACGCTCTTCTCGAGACCGAGGACGTCGCACGCTGGACGAGGCGACGCTGCGCTCGGCAGGCGACCTGGCCGGTCGATCGTCGCGCCGACCGAGCGCGAGCGCGCTCCGCGCCACGGCGGCGCTGGCGGCGGTGGATCCCGAGGCGACGACCGCCGTCGCGCGCGCGAACGGCTGGGATCGCCGTCTCGACCGCGCGCTCGGCGCGTTCTCCGGACCGACGCGGCTCACGCACCCGGTCGTGCTGCGCGAGCTGGCCGGGCGCGCCGACGTTCGGCGTCACGGAGCTGGAGCTGTTCGCCGACTGCTCGTCGATGTGGTTCGTCGAGCGCGTCATCGATCCGCGGGCGATCGACGCTCGCGTCGACGCACGACTGCGCGGCCAGGTTGCGCACCAGGCGCTGTTCCGGCTCTTCTCGGGCCTGCCGAAGCGGATCGGCTCCGACCGCGTCGAGGCCGAGCGGCTCGACGAGACGCTCGCGTTCCTCGACGAGTGCGTCGCGAGGCGGTGGCCGGCCAGACGAGCCGGCTCGAGCTCGACGGACGTCGAGCGGCTCGAGCTCGAGCAGGGCCTGCTCCGCGACCTCGGCGAGTTCGTGCGGTCGGAGGCGCGAGTCCGAGATGCCGCTCGTGCCGCGGCGGTTCGAGGTGTCGTTCGGCAGCGGAGCGCTCCGCGCCGGAGCTGCAAGGCCGGGCTCGATCTCGGCGGCTTCGCGTGAGCGGGAAGATCGACCGCGTCGACCTCGACCCGTTCTCGGCACGCGGGATCGTCCAGGACTACAAGAGCGGCAAGGGCGCACACTCGGCGGCGAAGATCGAGTCCGAGCTCCGGCTCCAGATCCCGCTCTACATGCTCGTCCTCCGCGACCTGCTCGGCGTGGAGCCGATCGGCGGCCTCTACCGGGCGCTCGCCGGCGAGCGCAGCGCGCGCGGGGTGCTCCGCGCCGAGCGCGCGCGACGACGGCGTGCCCGGCTTCGCCTCGCGCGACTACCTCGACGACGACGCGTTCTGGGCGGCGTCGACCAGGCCGCCGATCGCGCGCGCGATTCGTCGGCCGGATCCGGGAGGGAGACGTCGTGCACGACCCGAAGGGCGGTTCGTGTCCCGTCGTGGTGCGAGCTCGCGCCGATCTGCCGGGTGAGGCGCCCATGAGCACCGTGGTGGAGACGACAGGCACCCGAACCCCGAGCAGGCCGGCGCGATCGACGCCGAGGGCACCGTCTTCGTCTCCGCGGGCGCGGGGACCGGGAAGACGACGGTCATCGTCGAGCGCTTCGTGCGGGCCGTCGAGCGCGGCGTCGACGTCGACTCGATCCTCGTCGTCACGTTCACCGACCGCGCGGCGGGCGAGCTGCGATCGCGCATTCGCGCGCGGCTCGTAGTGGCCGGCCGCACCGATCTCGCGCGCGAGCTCGACGGCGCGTGGATCTCGACCATCCACGGCTTCTGCCTCGAGGCTGCTCCGCGCCTATGCGACGCAGCGGGCATCGACCCGCGCTTCCGCGTGCTCGACGAGAGCCAGGCGAGCGTGCTGCGCGCCGAGGCGTTCGCGTCGGCGCTCGCCGAGTTCTGCACCGGCGAGGATCCTGCGCGACTGTCGCTGCTGGCGACGTACGGCGCCGGCGGGCTTCGCCGGATGCTCGGCGGCGTCGCCGCGACGCTGCGCGCAGCGGGTCGGCCGCTCGAGCTGGAGCTCGAGGTCGAGCCCGATCTCGAGACCCGGATCGTCGAGCTTCGCCACGCGGCAGCCCAGGCGCTCGACGATACGGAGGCGGACGCTACGGCAGGACGAGGCTCGCGCGAAGGTCGCTCGCGGCGCTCGAGCTGCTCGACGGCACGCCGACAGTCGACCTCCTGCTCGATCTCTCGGCCATCGCCGTCAAGGGACGCGGCAAGGAGCGCTTCGCGGCGTACGAGGACGGCGCGCTCGCGCTCGAGCAGACGGCGCTCAACGTCGCCGCCGTGCGCGATCGCGACCTGCTCCAGGAGCTGCTCGAGCTCTTCGGCGACGCCTACCAGGCGCGCGAAGGACGCGAGTCGGCGCTCGACTTCGAGGATCTCCAGCTCCGCGCGCGCGACCTGCTTCGCGATCACGGAGGTCGCCGAGCGCGAGCGGCTGCGCTTCCGCTCGATCATGGTCGACGAGTTCCAGGACACGAACCGCCTGCAGTGCGAGATCGTCGATCAGTTCGATCCGGACGAGCTGTTCTTCGTCGGCGACGAGTTCCAGTCGATCTACCGCTTCCGGCACGCGGACGTCGACGGTCTTCAAGGAGCGCCGCGCGCAGTCGGACGGACGTGCTGCCGCTGCGGGCGAACTACCGCTCCCGACCCGAGCTGCTCGAGGTGGTCAACGAGCTCTTCGCGTCCGACTTCGGCGACGACTACGCAGCGCGCTCGTGGCCGCAGGACGCTTCCCCGATCCCGCCAGGCGGCCCAGCGGTCGAGCTGCTCGTCACCGACAAGCAGAGCTACAAGGGAACCGACGTCGCCTGGCGCCGCGGCGAAGCTCGCGCGGCCGCTCGGCGCGTACGCGAGCTCTGTGACGCGGGCGAGGCGACCCCCGGCGACGTCGTCTTCCTGTTCGCGGCCGGCACGGACGCCGACGTCTTCGAGGAGGAGCTGCGCGCCGTCGGCCTGCCGACGTACCGCGCGGCCGGTCGCGGCTACTTCGCGCAGCAGCAGTGCTCGACGTGCTCGTGGCGTACCTGCGTCTGCTGCACAACCGCTACGACGACGAGGCGCTCGCGACCGTGCTCGCCTCGCCGCTCGTCGGCGTGTCGAACGACGCGCTCGTCCTGCTGCGGCGCGCGGCCGGCCGTCGTCCTCTCTTCACCGGGCTCGAGCGCGAGATGCCCGCCGAGCTGGCCGAGCGCGACGAGCAGCTGTTCCGTGCGTTCCGGCAGCGCTACGACCGGCTCGTCGCACTGTCCGCAGACGGCCGGCCTCGAGCGGCTGATCGACCAGATCGTGTCCGAGCACGACTACGACCTCGCGGTGCTCGCGCAGCGGGACGGCCGCCGCCGCTACGCCAACATCCGGAAGCTCGGGCGGCTCGCGCGCTCCTTCGAGGATCTGCGCGGCCGCGACGTCGAAGGGTTCGTCCGCTTCGTCGCCGACCGGCAGCGCGTCCGGAGTGCACGAGACGGAGGCGTTCGCGGAGGAGGAGGGCTCGGATGCGGTCCGGCTGCTGACGATCCATGCGGCGAAGGGTCTCGAGTTCCGCGGTCGTCGTCGTCGCCGACGCGGGCCGCGACCGGCCGGCCGGCCGCGGAGAGGAGATCATCTGCCGCCCGACGGGCTGCTTCGGCTTCAAGGTGCTGCACACCCGCTGACGGGCGAAGCGCCAAGGGCGCGTTCGACTACGACGGCCGTGCGCCTCGCGGAGGAGGCGTCGGACGAGGCAGAGCGGCTGCGCCTCTACTACGTCGCGATGACGCGGGCGATCGATCGCCTGCTCGTCTCCGGGCTCGATCGATCCCGCGCGGGTCGCGGACGAGCGGACGCCGATGGCGTGGGTGCTCGACCGGCTCGGCTGCCGCCGCTCGACGATGTCGGGCGACGAGCCGTCGTCGTCGAGCACGGGGAGGCGCGGCTCCTGCTACGCGTCGACCGCTATCGGCCGCCGAGCCGAGTCGAAGCTCCGGTCAGCGAGGCCCGCCGAGCCGCCGTGGAGGACGTCAGCTCTCGCTCTTCTGCGTCGCCGGAGGAGCCGATCGCGAGAGGCGTCGGCCGCGACGCTGCCGCCGCTCGAGCTCGCCGAGCCCCGCCAGTCTACGAGCCGCGCCGGCTCTCGTACAGCGCGCTCGCGACGTTCGAGGAGTGCTCGTGCGAAGTTCTACGCGCGCTACGTCGCCGGGATGCGCGAGCGCCGGCAGCCCGCCGCAGAGCGGCTCGGCGCGTCGGCGTCGGCTCCGCGGTGCACGAGGCGCTCGAGCGTATCGATCTCGCCGCGTCCAGCCGTCGCGCGGTCGACCTCGCGCTTCCGACGCGATGCCGACGAGGAGGAGCTCGAGCGGATCGAGGGCTTCCTCGCGGCGTACTGCGACTCGAAGCTCGCCGCGCGCATCTCGACGCTCGAGGGCGCGACGGAAGGAGCAGTCGTTCTCGTTCGAGCACGACGGCGTCGTGCTGCACGGCTTCATCGACGTGCTTCGTGCTCGGCGAGCGCGCGCTCGTCGTCGACTTCAAGACGAACGCGCTCGAGGGACGCTCGCCCGAGGAGGTGGCGGAGGAGGACTACCGGCTCCAGCGGCTCGTCTACGCGCTCGCGTGCTTCCGCGCAGGCGCGCGTGAGGTCGAGGTCGTCTACCAGTTCCTCGAGCAGCCCGAGGAGCCCGTCGTGACGGTCTATGCCGACACCGAGGACGTCCGCTGCTCGAGCAGCAGCTGTCGGCGGCGATCGCACGCATCCGCGCGGGAGCGTTCGTGCCCACGCCGAGCGAGCGCGCGTGCGCCGACTGTCCGGCGCTCGACGTCGTCTGCGCGGGCACCCGCCTGCGAACCGCCGTTGGCGCGTAGCTTCGTCTCGGAAGCCCGGCAGGCGCGTCGGGCCGAAGCGGGAGCGCATCGGCCCCGTGATCGAGCGGCTCGCGGGCAGCGCATCCGGACGCGGCCATCGCGCTGCGCTCGCGGACCGAGCTCGAGCTGCTCGTCGCCGTGATGCTCTCCGCGCAGACGACGGACGTGAACGTCAACCGCGTCACGCCGACGCTCTTCCGGAAGTACCGGACGCCCGAGGACTACCTCGCCGTGCCCGAGGAGGAGCTCCAGCGCGACATCTATCCGACCGGCTTCTTCCGCCAGAAGGCGCGCGCGCTACGCGGCACGATGCGGATGCTGATCGAGGAGTACGACGGGCGGGTGCCGCGGACGCGTGGACGAGCTCGTGCGGCTGCCGGGCGTCGCTCGGAAGACCGCGAACGTCGTCGCCGCCGAGCTCGGCGATCCGCAGGGCGTCGTCGTCGACACGCACGTGCGGCGGCTCTCGCAGCGGCTCGGCTTCACGCGCCACGACGATCCCGTGAAGATCGAACGCGATCTGATGCGGCTCGTGCCGCGGGACGACTGGGGCATCTTCCCGCACCTCCTGATCTGGCACGGCCGGCGCGTCTGCGTCGCCCGCAGCTCCGCGCTGCGAGGACTGCGTGCTGACGGATCTCTGTCCGGCGGCGCGGCTCGCTAGCTGGGAGTGAGCGCCACGAGCAGGCCGCCGTCCTCGTCGTAGGCGGGGAAGAGGTCGACCGTGACCGCGTCTCCGCGCACCCGGACGCGGCGCGCAGCTCAGTCTCCTGGTCGAGCTGCCTGCACGCCCCACTCGAGCGCCGTCGCGATCGGGCTCTCGCTCGTCTTCGAACACGTCGAGGGCGAGCGCCTCCTCGACCTGCGTGCCCCATGAGCTCGCGACTCGGTGTAGCCGGTCAGCTCGAAGACGCCGCGGCCCACGGCGAGGATCCGGCCCGACTGGTCGCAGACGACGAAGCCGGTCGTCGGCGCCGGGTAGTAGTCGTCCATCAGCTCGAACAGGAACCCGAAGCCGCAGCGGCTGCAGCCGACGGCGGTCGGGTCGAGCAGGCTCGTGCGACCGTCGTGGTCGATCGACCGCTCCTTGCAGTTCGGGCAGATGAAGTACGGCACGGCGTGCCGACAGATTGCCCTACAGCCAGGTCTTGCGGCGGAAGTACCAGATCTGGAACACCGTAGTGACGATGATGAGCCCCCACGACCAGGCGTAGCCCCACTCGCCCCAGTTCTTCTCCGGAAACTCGAAGTTCTGTCCGTAGATGCCGACGATGAACGTCGGGACGAGCAAGATCGACGCGATCGCAGTCAGGCGCTTGACGATCTCGTTCTGGTCGTTGGCGATCTTCGCCTGGCTGTAGTCACGGACGCCGGACACGAGGTCGCGCGAGAGCTCGAGGCCGTCGCTCGCGCGCAGGAGCTTGTCGTAGACATCACCGAAGTGGAGCGCCACGTCTGCCGGGAAGAGTGCCTTCCCTTCTGCGCCGATGCGCCCGTCCACAACCCGCCGCACGGCGTCGCGCGTGGGAGCGAGGGTACGACGCACGTGCAATAGGTCGTGCCGGAGCCCGGAGATTCGCTCGCGGACGACGGCTGGGGACCAGATCTCCACGTGGTCCTCGAGCTCGTCGATCTCGTCGTTCATCGAATCGATCAGGTCGAGGTAGCGCTCCGCGATGTCCTCGAGGAGGCGGTAGAGGACCATGCCCGGTTGATTCTCACCACCGTCCGCGTCGCAGGCTGCGTGCACGTCGGACGTGTCATAGGGCTGCTCGCCGGGAGGCGTCTTGCGAACTGTCAGCACGAGATCGTGGGTCAGAATGATGTCGATCTCCTGGTAGAAGACCCTGTCCTCCTCGGGGACCGCGACCGCCACGAGGACGATGCCAAGGACGTAGTCACCCTGGCGTTCGATCGTGGGCCTTGGCTCGTCCCCGTGCTTTGCCGGCTCGAGCAGCCGCTCGATGGCACGCGGATGGAGCTCCTTTCCGAACTGCCGTTTGAGCTCGGCTTCGTCCGGATCGACGAGGTCGATCCACGCGCCCACGTGACCGAGGCTAGTTTGTCGGTCGGCTGGCGAGCCGGGCTAGCCGAGCGCCTCGGACGCGCCTGCGGGCACCGCTGCGTGGGCCTGCTCTGTAAGGAAGCGCTCGGCGTCGAGCGCGGCCATACAGCCCGGAGCCGGCGGCGGTCACCGCCTGCCGGTAGACGTGGTCCTGGACGTCACCGGCTGCGAAGACGCCGGCGATGTTCGTCTCCGTCGAGCCCGGCTTCGCGACGAGGTAGCCGGCCTCGTCGTGGTCGAGCCAGTCGAGGAACAGCGCCGTCGACGGGTCGTGGCCGATGGCGACGAACACGCCGTCCGCAGGCACCTCGCGCGTCTCGCCGGTGTCGACGTGGCGCAGGACGACACCGGTTACCTTGCCCACCTCCTCGCCCAGGACGTCTTCGACGACGTACGGCGTCAGGATCTCGATCTTCTCGTTCTCGCGTGCGCGGTCGAGCATGATCGGCGAGGCGCGGAACTCGTCGCGGCGGTGGACGAGCGTCACCTTCGTCGCGAACTTCGTCAGGAACGTCGCCTCCTCCATCGCCGAGTCGCCGCCGCCGACGACGACGACCGCCTTGCTCGCGGAAGAACGCCGCATCGCACACGGCGCAGTACGAGACACCGCGACCCTGGAGCGCGACTTCGCGTGTCGAGGCCGAGCTGTCGCGCATTGGCGCCCGTCGCGACGATGACCGCCTCCGCGCGATGCTCGTCGTCGCCGACGAAGACGCGGAACGGGCTGCTCCGAGAGGTCGACCCGCGTCACGTCGTCGGTCAGGAACTCGGCGCCGAAGCGCTCGGCCTGCCGGCCCGGAACTCCTGCATCATCGTCGGCCCGAGGATCGCCGTCCGGATAGCCGGGGTAGTTCTCGACGTCGCTCGTGATCATCAGCTGACCGCCCCACTGGACGCCTTCGATCACGAGCGGGCGCAGATTCGCTCGCGCGGCATAGAGGGCGGCCGTGTAGCCCGGCAGGGCCGCCGCCGATGATGATCAGCTCGCGAACGCCTTCTGTAGTCATCTCCACTCCACTGTAAAGGGCGGGGCGGCACGCCCCGCTAGTGGAGTAAACGCTCGTCGGCCGGCGCTTCCCCGGCGACCTAGGCAGCGTCGAGAGCCTCGAGATGCGGCGCGTCGATCGCCGACGACTCGTGCTCTGCGGCGCGCTCGAGCTTCCCGTCGAACTGGTCGAACCGCTTCTCGGAGTCGACGTACTTCGTCTGCGCGCGTTCGACAGGTGCTTGCCGACGAGCTCGAAGTCGTCGCGCATCGTCAGGAAGTCGTTGCGTAGGTCGGCGACGTACGCCATCACCTCGTGGGCGTTCTGCTCGAACTCCATGCCCTTGAGACCGAAGGCGATCACCTGGAGATACGCGGTGAACGTCGTGGCCGACGTCGGAAAGACGCGCCGCTCGTGCGCGTGCTCGAGCAGCGCGCCGGTCTTGCCGGACACGAGCTCGTAGTAGATGCCTCGGCTGGCAGGTACATGAATGCGAAGTCGTACGTGCCCTCCGCAGGCTTGATGTACTTCTCCGCGATCGACGTCGACGTGGCCCTTCATGTCGCGCGCGAACGCCTTCTCGTGGAGAGTGCGCGAGGCGTCGTCCTCTGCTTCGACCATCCGCTGGAAGTTGTCGAGCGGGAACTTCGCGTCGATCGGGATCAGCCTCTCGACCCGGATCACCGCGTCGACGCGCTCGCCGCTCTTGAACCCGTACTGCATCTCGTAGGCCGACGGCGGCAGCCGGTCGCGGAGGAGGTTCTCGAGCAGCAGCTCGCCGAAGCCGCCGCGCGCCTTCGGCGGGCGGAGGACGTGCTCGAGGCGCGCGAGATCTGCCCGCCTGCTGGAGCATCTGCTCCGTGGCGCCGTCGAGCTTCGTCAGCCGCTCGACGATCTGCGTCGCCGTCTGCCCCGTGCTCTGCTGCGTGGAGAGCAGGCGGCCGTCGATGCCCTCGAGCCGTCGCGTTCGACGCGCTCGTCGAGACCGATCAGGCGCTGCTCGAGGCGGCTGCTCGATGCCGCCGAGCCGGTCGTCGAGCTGCGTCCGCGAACCGCGGGCGAGGTGCCAGACGAGCAGGCCGACGAGCGCGACGGAGAGAACGATGATGGCGGCGACGGGAATCACGAGGGCCGACCACCGTAGCGCCCGCGCCGGACGGCGCGACGGTGTCCCGCTCCGTCACAAAAAAACATCAGATCCGACTGGCCCGAAAGCCCGCCGGATCTGATGGCAGGACTCTATGGCGGCCGGCCGCGTTCCGTCAAGGCTCCGCGCGCGAGAAAAGTTCGCTCCGAGCAGACTTTTCCTCGGGGACGCCGATCGGCCGCCTAGGCTGGCCGTGGACGACGTCTACGCCAAGAACGTCTTCGCCCCGAACGTCTTCGCCCCGAACGTCTTCGAACAGGGCGGAGGCTGTCCGCCGTTCTCGACGGCTACGAGCCGCGTGCCGAGCAGGCCGAGCTGGCGGCCGGCCGTCGCCGACGCGCTCGAGGCCGGCGAGGCACCTGCTCGCGGAAGCGGGCACGGGCACGGGCAAGAGCCTCGCCTACCTGATCCCTGCGCTTGCCTCGGGCGCAGCGCGTCGTCGTCGCGACGGCGACGAAGGCGCTCCAGGAGCAGCTGCTCACCAAGGACGTGCCGATGGCGGCGCGCGCGCTCGGCCGAGAGGTGAAGGTCGCCGTGCTCAAGGGCCGCCAGAACTATCTCTGCCGAAAGGCGCTTGATGGGTTCGGCTTGCTCGGTGGAGCAGCTGCTCGCGCGAGAAGAGGACGCCGAGGCGTTCGAGCGGCTCCGGCCGTGGTTCGACGAGACGGAGACAGGCGACCGGGCCGAGCTGACCTTCGAGCCGCCGGAGACGCTCTGGAGCGAGCTCGCAGTCGGAGCCGACGGCTGCCTCGGCCGCAAGTGTGCGTTCGTCGGGATGTGCTTCTCGGAAGCCGCGCGACGCCATGCGCGGGCCGCGGACCTCGTGATCGTCAACCACGCGCTCTACTTCGCCGACCTCGGCCTACGGGAGCAGATCGACACGTCGATCCTCCCCGAGCACGAGGCCGTCGTCTTCGACGAGGCGCACCGGCTCGAGGACACGGCGTCGGACGTGGCTCGGCGGCGGCGTCAGCCGCTACGGCCTGGCACGGCTCGAGCGGGACGTCGAGCGCGCGTGTCTCGAAGCGGGCGTTCCAGTGCCGGCTCAGGCGCTCGACCGGGTTCGCCGCGCGGGAGGGGCTCTGATCGGCTCCGTCGCGCCTCCCTCGGGACGCCGACGGCTGCGCGAGCCGCCGCTGACCAAGGGCAGGACGCTCGTCGACCGGCTCGCCGAGCTCGCGCAAGCGCTGGGCGGGACGAACGACGAGCTCGACCTCCTCGCGCGTCGCGCAGCGGGTGTGGCCGCAGACGTCGCAGGCGTGCCTCGACGCGGACGAGCTCGACCGTGTCGTCTGGTCGGAGCACGGCGCTCTCGGCTGGGCGCCCGTCGACGTCTCGCGGCGGCTGCGCGAGGCGTTGTGGGAGGGCGGCCCGACGGCGATTCTCGTCTCCGCGACGATGACGACCGACGGTGACTTCGGCTTCGTTCGCGACCGGCTCGGCTTGCGTGGCGCGCGCGAGCTGCGCGTCGGCTCGCCGTTCGACTACGCAGAGCAGGCGGTGCTCTACGTGCCGCGCGACCTGCCGGACCCCCGTGCGCACGACGCGATCTCGGCGGTCGCAGACGAGGTCGCCGAGCTCTGCGAGCTGTCGGCCGGCCGCGCGCTCGTGCTCACGAGCTCGTACCGCACGCTCGACGCCGTCGCCGACCGGCTCCGCGGTCGGATCGGCCACGAGCTGCTCGTGCAGGGCGAAGCTCCGCGTGAGCGGCTGCTCGAGCGATTCCGCGAGGAGGTGAGCTCGGTGCTCGTCGCCACGGGTACGTTCTGGCAGGGCGTCGACATTCCCGGAGAGTCGCTGTCACTGCTCGTGATCGACAAGCTCCCCTTCCAGCCCCCGGACGATCCGCTCGTCGAGGCGCGCTGCGAGCGCATCGCCGCCGAGGGCGGGGACTGGTTCTCCGATCGTATGCGCTGCCGTCGGCCGTGCTCCAGTTTCGCCAGGGGTTCGGGCGGCTGATCCGAAGCCGATCAGATCGCGGCGTCGTCTGCCTGCTCGACCCGCGGGTTCGCACGCGCGCCTACGGCGAGGCGTTCCTCGACTCGCTGCCCGCCGTGCCGCGTCGTCGAGGAGCCGCGAGGCCGTGCGCGAGTTCCTCGCCACCGAAGTCGCCGGTCGCCAGCTAGCGTTCTTGTCGATGGCCAAGAAGAAGCCGCGTACGCCCGATCCTCCCCGCAAGGTCCAGGCGCCCAAGGTCCGCCAGAAGCACCAGGCGCCGTCGCGGGGCGTCGCGATGCCGGGCACGAACATGCTCATCGGGGCGGCCCTGCTCGTGGCATCTGCGCTCGTCGTCGGCTGGTTCGGCTTCTTCTCCGGCGGCGGAACGCACGGCAGCGCGGCGAACGTCACTCGACGCCAGGTCCAGAAGGTGACGACGGCGATGGCCGCGGCCGGCTGCTCGTTCAAGTCGGCTCCCGGCGGGCAGGACCAGGAGCACATGCACGAGCGCAGAACGAGCACGTCACCTACAAGACGTTCCCCGCCGCGAGCGGCATCCACAACCCGATGACGTCGATCTGGGGCAACTACCGGACGCCCGTCGATCCGCGACAGGTCGTCCACAACCTCGAGCACGGTGGGATCGCCGTCTGGTACGGGCCCGAGGATCTCGACCGCCGACCGCGACGCGCTCGACCGCGTTCTACGACGAGGACGAGAACGCGATGATCATCACGCCGATCCCGGATCCGTACCCGGGCGTGACGTACCCGAAGCACAAGCCGCTCGGCAGCAAGATCGCGCTGACGACGTGGACGGTGAACCGCGACACCGGGCTCAGCACTGTCTACGTCGCCGTCTGCCCGCAGTTCGACGAGAAGGCGTTCACCGCCTTCCGCGACGCCTTCCGCGGCAAGGGCCCGGAGCGCTTCCCGGTCAGCGAGATGCGACCCGGCACCTAGCGCCAGTTAGTACGCTCGTCGCCTCGCCGGGGTGGCGAAACTGGTCATACGCGCCCGACTTAAAATCGGGTGTCCCTCATGGGACGTGAGGGTTCGACTCCCTCCCCCGGCATGGCCGCCCGAAAATCTCACGATTTCCGGGCGAGCGCTGTTCTCCGAGAGCGGTTGCGAGCCGCGCCCGTCATGCCGGTCGCGGCGGCGGATTCGTGGCTCGTGTACGCGAGTGACAGGTCTTGCAATCGCGCTTGAAGGAGCCTGAGCTATTGAGCGCGGCGCGTACGCCCGCCGCGAACCAAGCCGCACTGCATTACGAGCTAGTGAGCTCCTTGCAGGAGTCGGCGTTCTCGAACCCGTCCTTCAGGTCTCCACCGAGATCCTGGAGCGTCGCTACGAGCTGCTGGCCCGACGAGAGCGTCTGCTGGAGCGTCGCGGCCTGTCCGGACAACTGCGTCACGATCTCGGCGATGCCCGCACCGCTCGGGATGGCGGCGAGGGCGCTCTTGACGCCGTCGATCGTCTCCTGCGTGTCGGTGGTGAACGCATCGAGGTCGTCCTTCGCCTGTGCACCCTCCGGCGTATCGGGAGCGCCGAGCGCCTTCAGGTCGTCGACGAGCGTCTTGGTCGCGTCGAGGCCGTTCTGCACCGCGTTCGTCGCCTCGTCGCGCGTCGCGCCGGGCTTTGCGATCGCGTTCGCGGCGTCGGTCGTGATCGGCTGGACCTCGTCTTCCACGTCGAGACTGACGAGCAGACGTCGTACGCCCAGCCTTCTGCCGCCGACGTGCTCGCTCCCGCCGCAGCCGGAGACGGCGAGCACGACGACGAGGGCACGAACGCGAGGCACCAGGGTCTCTGCACGATAAGAAGGTAACCGATCAGGCGGCAGCGTCGCCGCCGTGGCGGCCGAACAGGAGCGCCAGGATCCCGCCGAGATACGCGAGCAGCGAGAGCATCGCAGTCGTGCGAAGGGGGTGGCGCATGGCGGCGATCCTATTCGACGCGTCGCGGTCTTCCTCCGCCTACACTCCTCTCCCATGACCGCGGTCGACGATCGGGTCGCGGACGAGCCGCTCGAGTGGGATGTCGCCGCTCTGGCGGACGGCGCTCGCGCAGTTCGAACACGCGCTCGAGCACGCGGAGATCTCGCAGACGGTCGCCGAGCGGCTGCGCTATCCCGAGCGGTCGGTCGTCGTCTCCGTGCCGATCCACCTCGACTCCGGCGAGACTCGCGTCTTCCCCGCCTATCGCGTGCAGCACTCGACGGTCCTCGGCCCGACGAAGGGCGGTGTCCGCTACGACCCCGCACGTCTCGCTCGGCGAGTGCGCCGCGCTCGCGATGTGGATGACGTGGAAGTGCGCCCTTCTGCGTCTTCCGTACGGCGGCGCCAAGGGCGGCGTCCGCTGCAATCCGCGCGAGATGTCGATCGGCGAGATCGAGCGGCTGACACGTCGCTACACGGCCGAGCTCGCGCCGGTGATCGGGCCGAAGGAGGACATCCCGGCGCCGGACATGGCGACGAACGAGCAGACGATGGCCTGGATGATGGACACGTACTCGATGCAGATGGGCCACGCGGTGCCGGAGATCGTGACCGGCAAGCCGATCTCGATCGGCGGCTCGATGTTCCGGCACGAGGCGACCGGCGCCGGGGTCGTGATGGTCGTCGACCGCGCGTGCCAGCGGCTCGGCTGGAACCTCGCCGAGCAGCGCTGCGTCGTCCAGGGCTTCGGGAAGGTCGGCGGCGTGGCCGCGCTCGAGCTCGCCGAGCGCGGCGCGACGGTCGTCGGCATCGGCGACTACTCGGGCGGCGTGTACGACGCGAACGGGCTCGACGTGGCAGCTCTTGCGTCGTGGACGGCGAGCGGGCCGCTCGCTCGCCGACTACGAGGGGCCGGCACAGGTGACGAACGCCGAGCTGCTCGAGCTGCCGTGCGACGTGCTCGTGCTCGCAGCGCTCGAGGATCAGCTGACGGCCGAGAACGCGCCGCGCATCAGCGCGCGGATGGTGGCGGAGGGGGCCAATGGGCCGACGTCGCTGGAGGCCGACGAGATCCTCGCCGAGCGCGGCATTCACGATGCTCCCGGACGTCGCTCACGAACGCGGGCGGCGTCACGGTCTCGTACTTCGAGTGGGTGCAGGATCTTGGGCGCTTCTTCTGGGATCGTGACGAGATCCGCTCGAGGCTCGCCGACAAGATGGCGACGCGTTCGAACGGGTGTGGGACGCTGTCCGAGCAGAAGCGCCTGTCGCTGCGCGATGCCGCGCTCGTCTGCGGGCATTCGCGAGGTGGCGGCCGCGCTCGAAGCGCGAGGGCTGTTCCCGTGACGCTCGTCCGCGAGGCGATGGTCGCCGAGCCGACGACTCTCGGATCGACCTCGAGCGCCGTCGACGCGGGCGAGCGGCTCGCCGCAGCCGGACGTCCGCGCAGTGCTCGTCACGGAAGACGGACGGGACGCTCGTCGGCGTCGTCACGCGGACGACGCTCGTGCGCGAGGTCGTCGCCGCTGGGCGTGACCCCGGTTCGACGACAGCTCGTCGAGATCGCCGAGCCGCCGCGGTTCACGGTCGACGCCGACCTGCCCGTCGACGAGGCGTTCCGCCAGCTCGAGGAGCACGACCTCGAGCGCGTGCCGGTGGTCGAGGACGGGCGGCTCGTCGGCGTCCTCTCGCGCAGCGTGCTCCAGCGCCGCCTCGCCGAGGACGAGGGGCCGGAGTCGCCGGAAGAGCCAACAGCGGCGTAGGCGCATGTCGCCCCTGGGCGGGCCATACTCCGCGCGTGAGCGTCGCGGAGCCCATCCTCGTCTGCCCCGCGTGCGGCAAGGAGAACCCCGCGGAGGCACGGTTCTGTCTCGCCTGCGGCACGGAGCTTGTCTCCGCAGCGCCGCTCGGTGAGGAGCGCAAGGTCGTCTCCGTCCTCTTCGTCGATCTCGTCGGTTTCACCGGGCGCTCGGACCGGGCTGACCCGGAGGACGTGCGCGCTGCGCTCCGCCCCTACCACGAGCTGCTGAAGACGGAGATCGAGCGCTTCGGCGGCACGGTCGAGAAGTTCATCGGCGACGCAGTGATGGCTGTCTTCGGCGCCCCGGTCGCGCACGAGGACGACGCGGAGCGGGCCGTGCGTGCCGCGCTGCGGATTCTCGAGGCGATCGAGGAGCTGAACGAGGAGCGCGGCTTCGACCTCGCCGTGCGCGGCGCGGTCGCGACCGGTGAGGCGGTCGTCGCGCTCGGCGCGCGCCCGGAGCGCGGGGAGGGAATCGCGACGGGCGACATCGTCAACGTCGCCGCTCGGCTCCAAAACGCAGCCCCTGTCGGATCGGTGGTCGTGGACCAGACGACGATGCGCGCGGCCGAGGGCGCCATCGAGACCGATGTGCTCGAGCCCGTCGTTGCGAAGGGCAAAGCAGAGCCGATCCCGGTCTGGCTCGTCGTCGGCGCACGTAGCCGCTTCGGCGTCGACGCCGAGCCCCGGGCACGGACGCCGTTCGTCGGACGCGAGCACGACCTCGCAGTTCTCCTCGACACTTTTGCCCGAGCGCAGCGAGAGCCGTCGGCACAGCTGCTGACGGTCGTTGGCGAGCCCGGTCTCGGCAAGAGCCGCCTCGTGTGGGAGCTCAGCCGCGAGCTCGACCGGCGAGATGACCTCGTCCGCTGGCGTCAGGGCCGCTGTCTCCCGTACGGCGAGGGGATCACGTTCTGGGCTCTGGGCGAGATCGTCAAGGCAGAGGCCGGGATTCTCGAGTCGGACTCGCCCGCCCAGGCGCACGACAAGCTCCGCGAGACGGTCGAAGACGCGATCGACGACTCCGGTGAGCGCAGCTGGGTGGCAGATCGGCTGGCGCCGCTCGTCGGAGCGCAGGAAGCCGTGGCCGGGGTCGGTCGCGAAGAGGCGTTCGCCGCGTGGCGCCGCTTCCTCGAGGCGCTCGCAAGCGATCGACCGCTCGTGCTCGTGATCGAGGACCTCCATTGGGCGGACGCGGCGCTGCTCGACTTCGTCGAGCACTTGCTCGACTGGGCCACGCTCGTCCCGCTGCTCGTCGTCGGCACGACGCGCCCCGAGCTTTTCGAGCATCGGCCGGCGTGGGGCGGAGGCCGGCGAAACTCGACTACCGTCGGCCTGTCGTCACTCACCGACGAGGACACCGCGCGGCTCGTCTCCGCCCTGCTCGAGCGGTCCGTGCTCGACGCCCAGACGCAAGCGGGGCTGCTCGAACGAGCCGCAGGGAACCCGCTCTATGCGGAGCAGTTCGTCGGCCTGATTGCCGAGCGAGGCTCGGTGAAGGAAGGGGACGTGCCGGAGACCGTGCATGCTCTCATCGCGAGCCGCCTGGACGCGCTGTCGGTCGAGGTGAAAGCGCTCGTGCAGGACGCCGCCGTACTCGGGAAGGTGTTCTGGACGGGCGCGCTCGCTGTGATGGGCGACCGCAAGCGTAAAGACGTCTTGGTGGGTGTGCGCGAGCTCGTGCGCCGGGAGCTCGTGCGCCCCGCCCGCCTGTCCTCGATGGTCGGGGAGGAGGAGTTCTCTTTCTGGCACGCGCTCGTCCGCGACGTCGCGTACCAGCAGATACCGCGAGGGCCGCGGGCGGAGAAGCACGTTCGTGCAGCGACATGGATCGAGCACACCGCGGAGGAGCGGGTCTCGGATCACGCGGAGATCCTCGTCTACCACTACGACCAAGCGGTGGAGCTCCTGCGAGCCGCGGGGCAGAACGGATCACGACTCGAGCTCGAAGCGCAGGTCGCGCGCTTTCTCGTGCTCGCGGGTGATCGCGCCATGCCATTGGACATGACGGCGGCCGAGGCCGCCTACCGTCGCGCGGCCGATCTCACGTCCGGTACGAGCCACGCGTCCATCCTCGTGAAGCTCGGGGATGCGCTACAGGAGCAGGGACGCGTGATCGAGGCTGAAAGGGCATACGACGCGGCGGTTCCGTTGCTTGAGGATCGTGCAGCTGCCGTCGCGAAGATCGGCCTCGCCCGGGCGCTCTGGCGGCACGGAGAGACGGCGCGTGGGCGAGACGTGGCGCTCGAAGCGATAGCGGTTCTCGAGCCTGGCTCGGGGCCCGATCTCGTCCGTGCATACACGACGGCCGGAGGCTCCGATGTCCTGGGCAGCAGGTCGGCGGAGGGCCTCGTATGGGTCGAAAAGGGGATAGCACTTGCCCGAGAGCTCGGCATCGAGAACGTCGTCCGGCTGCTCCAGTTCCGCGGCATCGCGCGTCTCGAGCTCGGCGACACTCGTGGTCTCGACGACCTGCGCGAGGGACTCGAGCTCGCGCTTTCGCTGGGGCTCGGGATCGAGACCGCGACCTCGTACGGGAACCTCGGAGCGACGATCGGGGACTTCGAGGATCTGCCGACTGCGCTCGCGATGGTCGAAGCCGGTCATGAGTTCGCGCGCCAGCGCGGGCTGACGCACCACGTGATGTGGTCCCGGGCGGCGAGAGTGAACTTCCTCTACGAGCTGGGGGAATGGGACGAGCTCCTGCAAGAGACTGACGAGGTCGTGCGCTGGGACCGCGACCAGGGCCGAACGCAGATCGAGGTGGTGGCGCTGACGCTGGCGAGCCCCGTACACGTACAGCGCGGCGCGGTTGAGCTCGCGAAGGAGCATGCGGCGATCTTCCTGCCGCGGGCCCGGGAGATCGAGGACCCGCAGACCCTCGGCCCTGCCCTTGCGGCGGCCGCGCTCGTTTTGGCGGCGGGCGGGGCGATGGACGATGCGGTGGCTCTCTTGAAAGAGCTGGAACGCCTCCGCGGCGGGAAGTACGACCTCAATCTTCACGTCAACACCGCGTTGCGTGTGTGCGCGGCGGCGGGAGACCTCGCTCTCGGGGAGCGCCTTCTGGAAGGCACGCCCACGTGGCCGATCGGCATACGAAGCCCCACCACGAAGCACATGGGGGCGGCGATCCTCGCGGAGGGGCGCGGAGCCGTGGACGAGGCGCGCGCTCTCTATCGGGAGGCGGCAGACGGTTGGCGTGAGTGGGGATCCGTCGTCGAGCGCGCCTATGCCCTTCTCGGCCTTGGTCGCTGCGGCGACGAGGCAGCGCATCGCGAGGCGATGGCGATCTTCGGGCGGTTGGGCGCAGTCCCGTTCACCGCGATCGCGGCCTAAGGGCTACGGAACGATGTTGTGATTGTGGTGGAAGACGTTCTCCGGGTCGTACCGGCGCTTGATCTCGAGTAGCCGGTCGTAGTTCGGTCCGTACGCGGCCCTGACGGCATCGTTGCCGTCGTCGTCAGCAAGGTAGTTGAGCCAACGGCGACCGGCGAAGTGCTCCTCGAGTGCGGCGTACGTGTCCTTCGTCCACGAGACGTTCGCGTCCGTGGTCGACGGATCGGTCCAGACGGACGCGATGAGGAGGTTCCAGCCTTCCTCGCGATGCGGCACCGCAGCGTCGTCCACGGGGATCCGTGTGACGGCGCCGTGAAAGCGCTCGAGCAGCATGGCCGTCATCGGCGAGGGCGCGGCTGCGAAGCGCTCCACAGCCGTGTCGATGAAGCCGTCCGTGAGCCCACTGACGAAGCTCGAGCGCCAGTAGTTGAGTGCTCCCTTCGGGAAGCCTCCGTCGAGCATCGCGTTCATGGCCGGGTAGGGCATCGGCCCGACTTCGACCATGGCCGGAGAGCCCCACTCCTTGAACGGCGCGAGATCGCGTTCGGCATCCTCCGGCGCACCCGTGTGGAAGGGGACCATCGCCGCGAGCTTCATGCCGGAGCCATCGGGCGCGTGCACGAGGCCTGCGAACACCGTCAGGTCGTCGGATACGTCCGCGACCGCGTCGCGGTAGAAGCGAAGCATCTCCGGCCCTGCGTCGATCGGATGTGCGATCAACCCGGCCGTCACGGCCTCGACCGGGTGCAGCGTGTAGGTGAAGGCCGTGGCGACGCCGAAGTTGCCGCCCCCGCCGCGGAGCGCCCAGAACAGGTCCGGCTCGGATTCTGCGGTGACCTCGAGTTGCTCGCCCTCGGCCGTGACGAGGTCGATCGCGACGACGTTGTCGGCGGCGAGGCCGTGCTTCGCCATCAGCCAGCCGAGGCCGCCGCCGAGCGTCAGGCCGGCGATGCCCGTCGTCGAGATCGCGCCGCCGGTCACCGCGAGGCCGTGCTCGGCCGTCGCGGCGTTCACCTCCGCCCAATTGCAGCCGCCCTCGGCTCGAGCGGTGCGCGCGTCCGGATCGACATCCACCGCCCGCATCTCCGCGAGGTCGACCATCACCGCGTCGTCCACAACCGCACGCCCCGCGACGTTGTGACCGCCGCCGCGTACGCTGATGTCGAACCCGGTCTCGCTGGCGAACCGAACCGCTTTCGCGACGTCGTCTGCATTCGCGCAGCGCACGATCACGGCCGGGCGGCGGTCGATCAGGCCGTTGTGCACCTTGCGGGCGTCGTCGTACCCACCGTCCTCCGGCCCAAGCACTCGGCCGGTCACGCTCCTCGAGAGGTCTGACAGCGCCTCCGCATCGACGGTCATTGCCATCAAAGCCCCCTTGCTCGTGCCGGACGTACGCCGCGGCCGAGTCTAGCGTCGCTCAGGCCCGGCTTCGATCCGCTCGCGCATCTCTTCGACTGTGCCGCGCCGGTCGTGCACATACTCGAGCCACCAGGTGGCGCCCGCGGCCGCGTATGCGGCGGTGACCGAAGCGTCACCAGGCTCCGAGTAGCCGAACACCGCAACCTCGAACGGGGTGTCGTCGGGACGGAGGCCGTGAATCGTTCGAAGGCCCTCCTCGATCTGGCTGGGTGTGACAGTCATTCCCTCCATGTCGGCCGTGTCCGGGAGCCAGCCGTTCCAGCGTGCCGCGCGCCGGAGCGCCGGCTGCGAGTTGCCGCCGATCCAGAACGGAATCGGGCTCGTAGGCACCGGCTGCACGGTCACGTCCTCGACGGTGTAGTGGGCGCCTTCGTGCGTCACGGGCTGTCCCGACAGGAGCTGGCGCAGCACGCTGAGCCCCTCGTCGAGCTTCTCGGCGCGCAGTCGCGCATCCTCTGGCTCGCCGAAGGCGGCGAACTCGCGAGGTAGGCCGCCAACCCCCGCACCGAAGACCACGCGCCCGCCGCCCGTCAGCCCGTCGAGCGTCGCGAGCTGGTGTGCGAGCACGTGTGGGCGCCGCCGCGGCAACGGCGTGACGGACGTTCCGAGGATGAGCCTCGACGTCGACGCTCCGACGGCGGCCAGGACCGTCCACGGGTCGGCTGCAGGATGGCCCCAGACGAAGCCGAGGTGGTCCCAGAGGATCAGCGCTTCCCAGCCGGCTGCCTCCCCGGCGCGGGCGAGCTCGACGGTGACGTTCGGGTCGGCGTACGAATCGATGTTCGAGATGAACAGCCCGTGCCGCATCGATCTCAGCAGCAGCTGTAGGCGCCGGGCGGCGCGGCTCCCTCGACCGGCTCCGGCAGCTGCGCGGCCTCGATCGCGGCGCCGTGGAGGATGTCGTGCTCGGAAGCCTCGATCGCATCCAGTCCGTAGCGCCGAACGATCTCGTCGAGGATTACCGCCCCGGCGACAATCACCGGAGCACGTTCCGGCTCGAGGCCGGGCACGTTTCGGCGCTCATCGAGCGAGAGCTCGGCGAGCCGCTCGAGCTGCTCCTCGATCGCTTGTCGAGAGAGCGCGTGGCCGTGGATGCGCTCGGGGTCGTAGTCGACAAGGCCGAGATCGAGAGCTGCGAGAGACGTCACCGTGCCGGCGACGCCGATCGCGTGCGAGACGTCGAGATCGGGCAGGACGCTCCTGACGTGCGCCGCAAGCGCCGCGCGGTCGTCGCCGAAGCGCTCGGTCAGGCGCACGCAGCCCAGCTCGAGGCTGACGTGAGAAGTGAGGCCGTTCGGGCCGCCGACCACGAGCTCGGTCGAGCCGCCTCCGATGTCGACGACGACCGTCCGCGGATCGACGCTCCGTCCGGCCGTCACGCCGCGGAACGTGAGCTGCGCCTCCTCGTCTCCGGACAAGAGCCTCGTCGTGAAGCCGTAGCTCCACTCGACCTCGCCGAGGAACGCCTCGCCGTTCTCCGCATCGCGGACGGCGCTCGTCGCGACCGCGAGCGTCCGCTCCGCGCCGAGCCTGTCGATCTCGCGCCGGTATTCGGTCAGGCAATTGCGGGTCCGGGCGATCGGCAGGGGAAGGAGCCGGCGCCGGCCGTCGACGCCCTCGCCGAGGCGTGTGATCTGAAGGCGCCGGACCACCTCCTCGACGCTCTCGCCTTCGACATCCGCGACGAGCAGGCGCGTCGAGTTGGTGCCGAGGTCGACGGCCGCGACGCGGGTCACATCTACCTAGGGAAGAAGACGAGCGCGCCGTCGACCAGCGAGCGGGTGTCCTGGACCGCGCCGAACAGGACTCGTGCGCGAGCCAGCGAGATCGAGAGCCGGCCGGTCTCGCGCTCGAGCGCGACGCGGCGCGCCTCGAGCACGGCCATCCGCTTCTCCAGGACCGTCGACCTCATCTGGATCTCGTCCGCGGCGGCCATCATCCGGTTCAGCGCGGGCCGGCCGCGCTTCCAGAAGCCGACACCTCGGATCGTGGCCCAGACGAGCCCGACCACCGAGCCGACGGCGAAGACGGCGAGCGCGATCCAGACGTAGACCGGCATGCCCTGACTCTATCCGGCAGCGCTATACTGGCCGCCGCGACGCGGGGTGGAGCAGTCAGGTAGCTCGCCGGGCTCATAACCCGGAGGTCGCAGGTTCAAATCCTGCCCCCGCTACCTCGAAAGGCCCCGGAAACGGGGCCTTTCCGGTCTGAGGCTGGTGATCGGCGGGCAAGAGCCCCCGGGCTCTCGAATGATGCGGCTGGGCTAACTCAGTACCACTTTCCCTTCGCGAAGCCGCCAAAGATGACGAGTCCGACGAGACCGATGATCAGTCCCCACCAGAAGCTCCAGAAGATGACCAGGAGAATCCCTACGATCACGAGGATGCCGCCAAGGCCGATGCCGCCGTTACGGTTGCCCACGAGCCCTACCTCCGGTTTCTGCCGCTGTCTGCGGCATTCGAGCGAGATTATCCACTGGTGACCACCGGTAAACGCATGTCGTTCAGTTAGTGAGCTGAACCTTGCTATAGGCGCCCTCGTTGGCGCCTCCGGAAGCGTTACGCTGTTTGATCAATTTCCGCTTGATCGGGCCGGGGACGAATGTGATCGACCTCGCCGGCCCCTGGGAGGTCTTCCAGGACGCGGCGATGGGAGGAGCCGCTGCCCGGTTCGAGCTCTTCACCGTTGCGCAGGAGATGAGAGCCGTCGAAGCGAGCGGCGGTCTGAGGCTCGCGCCGACGTACGCGTACGAGACGGCGCCGCAGCCGCACGTCGTCGTCGTTCCGGCACATCAATCGAGCGGCCGTACGCTCGAATGGCTTCGTGACGTCGCCCAGCGGGCTGACCTCGTCATGTCCGTCTGCACCGGCGCCTACATCGTCGCGGAAGCCGGACTGCTCGACGGGATGTCGGCGACCACGCACCACGGCTCCTACGACGACTTCGAGGCGTCCTTTCCTACGATTCGCGTCGTGCGGGGCCGACGTTTCGTCGAGCACGACCACGTGGCGACCGCCGGTGGGCTAACTGCCGGCATCGACCTCGCGCTCCGGGTTGTCGAGCGCTACCTCGGTCGCGACGCGAGGGACCTGACCGCGGCGTACATGGAGTACGAACGTCGCCCGGTATCTATGGGGTGATCTAGCGTCGGGGCGCCTTCAAGTCCTCCCCTGGCTACTCGAAAAGGCTCCGGTTTCCGGGGCCTTTTACGAAGGCGGCACAGCTCTTAACGCGGTCGCAACGAAGCCTTACCGTGGGTCAACAACAGATCGGCTGCCTCGACGTTTCAGCTCGTAACCACCCGACGCGAAAGGCAGGCAGCGATGTCCACGTCCGCCGAGCACGTTTCAGTCGCCGAAGAGGTCGAAGTCGAGGAGACTCGAGTTGCGCGCTGGCGCTTCGACCAGTTCCGTGCGCTCGGGTTCGAGCCGGAGGACGCGTTCATGCTGACGGTGTCGCGCGTCGACCTCCAGGCCGCGCGCACGCTCGTCGAAGAGGGTTGCTCACTACCGCTCGCGCTTCGGATCCTGCTCTAGAGCAGTCGGGGTCGTAGAGGTCGGGTCGCCGCCCCGGGTACCCTCGGCAAGTGCCGCAGCGCTCCGACATCCGCAACGTCGCCATCGTCGCCCACGTCGATCACGGCAAGACGACCCTCGTCGATGCGCTGCTCTGGCAGTCCGGGCGCATTCCGCGCGAACCAGGCCGTCGCCGAGCGGATCCTCGATACCGGGGAGCTCGAACGCGAGAAGGGGATCACGATCCTGGCCAAGAACACCGCCGTCCGGCACGGTGCCGTCAAGATCAACATCGTCGATACGCCGGGCCATGCCGACTTCGGCGGTGAGGTGGAGCGCGGACTGACGATGGTCGACGGCGTCCTGCTGCTCGTCGACGCGAGCGAGGGCCCGCTGCCGCAGACGCGCTTCGTGCTCCGCAAGGCGCTCGAGGCGCGACTTCCCGTCATTCTCGTCGTCAACAAGGTCGACCGCCCCGACGCGCGAATCGCCGACGTCGTCGACGAGGTCTACGCGCTCTTCCTCGACCTCGACGCGGACGAGAGCCAGATCGAGTTTCCGATCGTCTACTGCAACGCGAAGGCGGGTCGTGCCTCGCTCGAGCCCGACCCGGACGCTCTCGGGCCCGACCTCGCGCCGCTGCTCGAGCTGATCCTCGAGCACATCCCGCCGCCGGTCTACGAGGAGGGCCACCCGCTGCAGGCTCTCGTCACCAACCTCGACGCCTCGCCCTACGTCGGCCGACTCGCGCTCTGTCGCGTGCAACAGGGGACGATTCGCCGCGCCCAGGAGCGTTGCGTGGTGTCGCACCGACGGGACGATCACGCGCGCGAAGGCGACCGAGCTGTTCGTCAGCGAGGCGCTCGACCGCGTCGAGGCCGAGGAGGCGGGGCCTGGCGACCTGATCGCCGTCGCCGGCATCCCCGAGGTGATGATCGGCGAGACCCTCGCGGACCCGCTCGATCCGCGGCCGCTGCCCGTGATCTCCGTCGACGAGCCGTCGCTCTCGATGACCGTCGGCATCAACACGGCTCCGCTCGCCGGCAGAGACGGCGACAAGCTGACCGCGCGCCAGGTCGAGAACCGCCTCCAGGCCGAGCTCGTCGGAAACGTCTCGCTGCGCGTCCTCGCGACCGAGCGGCCCGAGGTGTGGGAGGTGCAGGGTCGCGGCGAGCTGCAGCTCGCCGTGCTGATCGAGCAGATGCGACGCGAGGGATTCGAGCTCACGGTCGGAAAGCCGCAGGTCGTGACCCGCATCGTCGACGGTGAGGTGCACGAGCCGATGGAGCGCGTCTCGGTCGACGTGCCGGAGGACTACCTCGGCGTCGTCACGCAGCTGTTCGCGCTTCGCAAGGGACGGACCGAGGCGCTCGTCAACCACGGAACGGGCTGGGTGCGGATGGACGTCGTCGTTCCCGCCCGCGGCCTGATCGGGTTCCGCACCGAGTTCCTCACCGAGACGCGCGGGACCGGCATCCTCCATCACGTCTTCGAGCGCTTCGAGCCGTGGCACGGCGAGCTCCGGACGAGACCGACCGGCAGCCTCGTCGCCGACCGCGCGGGCAAGACGACCGCCTTCGCCCTCATCAACCTCCAGGAACGCGGCTCGCTCGTGGTCGGGCCGGGCGCCGACGTCTACGAGGGGATGATCGTCGGCGAGAACGCCCGCGCCGACGACCTCGACGTCAACGCGACGAAGGAGAAGAAGCTCACGAACATGCGCGCGGCCTCGTCCGACGATTTCGTCCGGCTGATCCCGGCCCGTGCTCTCTCGCTCGACCAGGCGCTCGAGCTGATCCGGGAGGACGAGTGCGTCGAGGTGACGCCGCAGAACGTGCGCCTGCGCAAGGTCGAGCTGTCCGCGCAGCGGCGGCAGACGGCCGCGAGCCGCAAGGCACGTGGATTGGCGGCCGTCTGATGGGAGACAAGCTGACACGGGAGCAGCATGCTCGCCTCGCCGCCGAGCTCGCCGAGCTCGAGGGCCCGAAGCGCCGAGAGATCGTCGAGGCGATCAGCGCCGCCCGCGCTCACGGCGACCTGTCGGAGAACTTCGAGTACCACGCTGCCAAGAACGAGCAGGGCCTGCTCGAGCGGCGGATCGTGATCCTACGAGACCGGTTCGACCACGCAGAGATCGTCGAGGAGGGCGCGGCGGACGTCGTCTCCGAGGGATCTCACGTGGTTGTCGTCAACGAGTCAGGCGCTCGGATCGACGTCGAGATCTCCGCTCTCGGCGGCGTCGGTACCGTCTCCCCGTCATCGCCGCTCGGCTCGGTTGTCCTCGGTAGGCGGGTCGGCGATGCGGTCGACGTGCAGGCGCCGAGCGGGACCTGGCGGGCGACGATCGTCGAGATCCGCTAGCCGGTCAGGCGCTCGACGGTGCGCGAGCCGCGGAGGTCGTCGCAAGCCGGATAGCTTCGTCCACCGTGAGCGCGGGCACGTCGTCGAGGTCGGGGCCGCCGCTGTTCCGGATCGCGGCTCGCGTCTGGTCGAAGAGGTGCCGTTCGAATGGCTTCATCGACGCGTCGATTCTCGCGAGCAAGCCGAGCGCGGTCTGGAGGAGCAGGGCCGCGTCGCGCGAGGCGCCGCGCTGCGCCAAGACAGCCGCGAGCCCGACGAAGCACCACACGATGTCTTCCTGGTCGCCGAGCTCGTAGGAGAGCAGGAGGCTCTCGTGCAGGAGCGCCGATGCCTCGTCGAACTCCTCACGTCCCAGTGCAACGGCCCCGAGGTTGTAGAGGGAGCGGGCGATGTTGGCCGTGTCGTCGAGGGTCCGAAGCAGGGCCAGGCTTGGCGAGAAGCACCTCTGTGCGGTCGCCCAGTCGTGCTGTGAAAGAGCCACGTCTCCGCGGTTGTTGAGCGCGAGGGCTTTTAGGCGCGCGTCGCTGATCGTCTCCGAGCGAGAGACGCTCTCGTCGAGGACCTCGATGGCGAGCTCGGGCTCACCCTCGGCGTGCAGGATCGCACCGAGGTTGCTGAGCGAACGGGTGATGCCGACGTCGTCGTCGAGCCGCCGATAGTGGGCGAGACCGCTTTCACTCAGGCTCCGAGCTCGGTGGTAGTCACCCTGGAGCACGGCAAGTGACGAGCCTGCTCTGAAGGCGTTGGCGAGGTAGCTCGGGTCAGCGTCGTCGCCCGCCCGCCGAATCGCGGCCTCCAGCAGAGCGCTCCCGTGGGTGAGATGGCCGCGGATGTACCAGAAGCGGGCAAGTGCAGCCGCTAGCCGGAGCTCGAGGTCCGTCTCTCCGCGGGACGCATACCAGGCGAGTGCTGCCAGGAGGTTTCCGTGATCGTCATCGAGCCGCCGTAGCCACTCGGCCTGATCACGTCCGGTCAGGCCGTGCTCGGCGGCTTCGGCGATCTCGAGGAAGTGAGCCGCGTGCCTGCTCCGCACCTCGACGTCAGCTCCGAGCCGGTCGACCGCGTACTCCCTCACGACCTCGAGAAGGCGGTACCGGCTCCCATCCCGCCCGACGAGATTCAGATCAAATATGTCCTTCAAATGCTCGATCAGCCGGCCGCCTCGATAGACCGCCTCCGCGTCCTCGAGGGTGAAGCCGCCCGCGAAGACGCTCAGCTGGGCAAGAGCTTGCTGGGCGGCCGGCGAGAGGAGGTCATAGCTCCAATCGATCGTCGCGCGCATTGTCCTCTGCCGTTCCGGAAGATCGTTAGGGCCGGCGATCAGCAGCCCCAGTCGGTCTTCGAGCCGGCGGAGGAGCTCGTCGACCGGGAGACTCCGGAGCCAGGGAGCTGCCAGCTCGATTGCGAGCGGCAGACCGTCCAACAGCTCGCAGATCTTCTCGGCCGTTCGGAGCTGGTCTTCCGCGATCGGCGCTCCCGCTGCCGCGGCGCGGGCGCGGAACAACTCGACGGCGTCCTGGGAGTCGAGCGGGGCGACCGGAACCACACTCTCGCCCGAGACGCGGAGCGAGATCCGGCTTGTGACGAGCACCGTGAGGCCCGGTGCGGCGGCCACCGTCTTCGCGACCAGCGGAGCTACCTCGACGAGCTGCTCGAAGTTGTCGAGCACGAGCAGCAGATCGCATTCCTGCAGGTGCCTCTCGAGGAGGGCGGCAGTCGACGTTGCGCCGTCCTCGCGCAGGTCGAGCGCACGGGAGATCGCCGCCTGGCACTGGCCCCAGTCGTTCGCGTCGGCGAGCTCGACGAAGACCGCACCCGACCCGAACAGCTCGGCCGTTGCGATCGCAGTCTCGAGAGCCAGACGAGTCTTCCCGATTCCGCCGGGCCCTACGAGCGTCACGAGGCGACCCTCGCGATCCGAGAGCAACTCCCGTAGCGCGAGAATCTCGTGCCCCCGGCCGACCGTCGCCGTCAGCGGTGCGGGAATCGCGATCGCGTGGCGCTCGTCGATCCCCTGGCCGGTGCCATCGAGGTCGAGTGACGGATCGTGCTGGAGGATCCTGCGGTGGAGATCCTCGAGCTCCGAGCCCGGGTCGAGCCCGAGACTGTCGATGAGCACTTCCCGCACGCGCCGATACACCTCGAGCGCCTCTGCCTGTCGACCGGATCGGTAGAGCGCCATCATCAACTGGCGATGGGGCCTCTCGCGGAGCGGGTGCTGGCCGACGAGCGCCTCGAGCTCCGGAACGATCTCGGAGTGTCGCCCGAGCGCGAGGTCGACTTCGATCCGATCTTCGATGCACCCGAGGCGCGCCTCATCGAGGCGGCCTGCCTCCGTGCGTGCGAACTCCTCGTCAGCGACGTCGACCAGCGCAGACCCGCGCCAGAGCGCGAGCGCCGTTGACAGGAGACCGTGTGCGGCCGTCAGTCGTCCCTGCCGCAGTTCCGTCCGTCCACGCCGAAGCAAATCGTCGAAGCGCGCAGAATCGAGCTCGCCGTCGTCGATGCGAATGAGGTATCCGCCCGGTCGTGTCTCCAGACGGTC
Source organism: uncultured Actinomycetes bacterium (assembly GCA_963705945.1). Taxonomy (GTDB): domain Bacteria; phylum Actinomycetota; class Thermoleophilia; order Gaiellales; family Gaiellaceae; genus PALSA-612. The sequence goes on from CAVPLG010000001.1 coordinate 72,946, forward strand.
TACGGCGAGCGCGCGACGAACCTGGGAGACGTAGACCCGCAGAAGCTTTCGCGCCGAGGGCGGCGGGTGCTCGCCCCAGAGGATGTCGATCAGGGCATCCCGTGAGACAGCCCGGTTGCGAGAAAGGATCAGCGCAGCGGCGAGCTCACGGTGCTTCCTGGCTGTCAGGGGAACGAGATCGCCGCCGCTCAGGATCTCGAGAGTGCCGAGCACCCGAAACTCCATGTTCTGTGTGCCGGGAGCGATAGCGATCGATCCATTCTAGAGAGCGCACGCACGGCGCCCCGATCGCCGCCTCGACCGGCCTCTCCCGGCAAATCGGCCGAGCCGACCTCACCGAGCTGGACGAGCGCTATGCCGGTTCTATGCCGCCGCTCGCAAGACTCGAACCAATCCGAGCAAGGGGCCCGAGGAGCCCTCGACTCTACTCGGCGAAATCGACGATCGGAGGCACGATGAAGCACCACATGACTACGCCGAAGGCCCTGCGACCGTCACGGCGCTGGGCGTCCATCCCCCTCGCGCTCGCCATGGCGCTCGCACTCGCGGCCGCCGCTTCCTCCCAGCCATCGGCCCGATGCACCTTCTGCGGCAAGAACCTGATCAAGAACCCGGGCGCCGAGGCCGGCCTGGGGCTGACCCAGCCCGGAGCGTTCGGCAGTGTCCCGGGCTGGACGCTCACCGCCGGTCAGTTCGGTGCCGCCGCGTACACCGGGTTCGGCATCGGATGGTTCAACGCCACTTCGAAGGGGCCGAAGGGCAAGGGAAAGAACTACTTCTTCGGCGGAACCACCCCTGCAGCGACGACTGTGCATGCGAGCATCGGCACGCAGGCGATCAAGCTGCCAGGGGCTGCGGCGGGCCACCAGGCCACGCTGAGCGGCTGGCTCGGAAACTACACCTCGAACACCACGCAGGTGCGAGCCGAGTTCACGAATGCCTCCGGCAAGTTGCTGTCGGCGATCAGGATTGGCCCCGACCCGACGATCGGGGGCGCGGACATGGCCTTCCGAACGCGGCACGGGAAAGTGCCCGCGGGGGCCGTGGGGGTCACGATCGTCGTCACCTTCACGGATCACGCGAACTACAACCTCGCAGGGGCCGACAACCTCTCGCTCCTGCTCAGCTAGGAGCGCTAGCGAGCTCCATCCAGCGGTTCGACGGATCCGGAGGAGGCGCGCCCTCGACGGGCGCGCCTCCCCGCTGAGTCAGGGCCCGGGCCGTAGGGTTGCGGCGTGGCTCGACCGGTCCTTCTGTACGACACCGGCTGCAGGCTCTGCCGGTTCGCCGCGCGGATCGTTGCGCGGCTCGACCGCTGCGGAGATCTGGCGCTCCTCGGGCTCGACGACGCCTCGGCCGATCCGCTGCTCGAGGACGTCTCCGAGGAAGAGCGCGGCAGATCGATCCGGCTCGTCCTTCCAGACGGGCGCATGATCTCGGCAGGGGCGGCCGCGCTGGGCGTCCTCGAGCGGCTGCCGGCGACGCGGATGCTCGCCCGGTCCTTCGCCCGGCTCCGCGCGCTGCCTGCGGCCGAGGCGACCTATGCCTTCGTCGCCCGGCACCGCGCCCACATCGGCCTGCTCGTGCCGGATGGCTCCGCTCCGCGGCGCTACCCCTGACCATGTCGCGTTACGAGTTACTCGATGCCGACCAGATGTTGATGCCGCTGTCCGTCGCGTAGCTGTCGATCTCGGACAGCTCCTCGGCGGTGAAGTCGGCGCGATCGAGTGCGGCGATGTTCATCTCGAGCTGGTCGACGCTGCTTGCGCCGATCAGCGTCGAGGTGATGCGGGCGTCGCGCAGCGTCCAGGCGAGAGCCATCTGCGCCAGGGTCTGGCCTCGCTCCACCGCGATCTCGCGCAGCGCCCGGACCTTGTCCAGCGCCTCCTCGGTCAGCAGGTCGGGCGACAGCGAGGTCGGGCCGCTTGCCCTCGATCCCTCGGGGATCCCGTCCAGGTAGCGGTCGGTGAGCATGCCCTGGCCGAGAGGCGAGAACCCGATGCAGCCGATCCCCAGCTCGCCGATGACGTCGAGGAGACCCTGCTCGATCCAGCGGTTCAGCAGCGAATATGACGGCTGGTGGATGAGGAGCGGCGTGCCCAGCTGACGCAGGATCGCGGCGGCCTCCGCCGTTCGCTCTGCCGAGTAGGACGAGACCCCCGCGTACAGGGCCTTGCCCTGGCGCACCGCCGCGTCGAGCGCCCCCATCGTTTCCTCGAGCGGCGTCTCGGGGTCGAAGCGATGCGAGTAGAAGATGTCGACGTAGTCGAGGCCCGTCCGCTCGAGGCTCTGGTCGAGGCTCGCGAGCAGGTACTTGCGGGAGCCCCACTCACCGTAGGGGCCTGGCCACATGTCGTACCCGGCTTTCGTCGAGAGCACGAGCTCGTCGCGAAACGGCCTGAGGTCGGAGCACACGAGCCGGCCGAAGTTCTCCTCGGCCGAGCCGTACGGCGGTCCGTAGTTGTTCGCGAGGTCGAAGTGCGTCACCCCGAGGTCGAACGCCCGTCGCACGATCGCGCGAATCGTGTCGAAGGGCCGATCGTGTCCGAAGTTCCACCAGAGCCCGAGCGAAATCGCAGGGAGCTTGAGGCCGCTCCGGCCGCAGCGCCTGTAGGACATGCGGTCGTAGCGCTCGGCATTCGGTACGTAGGTCATGGCGCCTCGCGTGGTCGACATTGCCTCTTCTCCTCGACTGCGGTCGAAGCAGGGACGTTACAGCGAGGTTTCCGTTCTGGATGACCCGAGCCCAGCGTGCTGCGGGGCGAGTCGGTGGGCGACCGCAGCCGCCTCGCGCCGGTTCGGCGCGCCGAGCTTTCGCAGGATGTGCGAGACGTGGACGCTCGCCGTCTTGACGCTGATGACGAGGGTCGCGGCGATCTCACGGTTCGTATATCCACGGGCAAGGAGACTCAGAACCTCTGCTTCGCGCGGCGTCAGACCGAGAGTCTCCTCCAGATCCTGCTCGTCCTCGGGCGACCTTTCCTCCGGTGCTCTGAGGTCGAGTCGCGCGCGTGCGGCCAGCGACTCGAGCTCCCACAGCAGCGGCCGTGCTCCGATCCGGGTGGCCACGGCGTGCGCTGCCCTGAGCGGCACGCCCGCCTCGAGGCGGGACGCTCCACCGGCGACGAGGACCTCCGCCTCTCGCCAGCGGCAGTAGGCGGCGAGCGGCGGGCGTTCGAGACGCTCCCAGCTTGCTGCGATCTCCGACCACGACTCAGCTCTTGCAACGCCAACCGCGCGTTCGTGCTCGGCTTCTGCCATGGCCAGCCACGCGCCGGCGTTCGGCGTTACGTTCGAGGCCTTCGCGGCGGAACGCCGAGCGAGGGCGATCAGCTTCCCCGCGCGACCTCGCCAGTTGCGGACGGCCTCGGAATCGCGGCGCGCGGAAGCAAGCGCTGCCAGCTCCGCCTGGGCACGCAGACCCTTGGCACAGAGCCAGACGCGTAGCTGGCCCGCCTGGCGCGAGCGCGCCCGGGCCAGGCCGTTGCGGACTGCCTGCTCGGCGTCCGTCCACCTACGCTCCCACAGGGCGAGCTCCGCGACGTAGGCGTCGTACGTCCCCTGCCCTCCGTCCTCTCGCAGCGTGGTGCGTGCGGCCGCTAGGTGTCGCCGCGCATCGTCGAAATCGCCGCGACCGAGGTCGAGGTCCGCGCGGATGATGAACAGCATGTACGGAAAATTGGCCGTGATCGAACGAAGCGCGGCGCCGCTCACACTGTCGGCTTTGTTCCAGTCGCCGATCGCGAGCAGCGCCTCGATCTGATTCGCGACGAGCACGGTGCGGTCGATCCCGTAGCGCCCGATCTCGTCGACCGCCGCGTCCGCCAGCCCGGCCGACTCGGCCGGCCGGCCCAGCATCGTCAGCACGTCGGTAAGCGAGGTGTACGCTCGCCGCAGCGCTTGGGGATCGCCGTTCTCCCGCGCAGCTTCCAGCGCCTGCCAGAGGAAGGCAACGCCCTTGTCGCCGTGCCCGAGGTAGGCGAGGTCTCGACCGAGCTCCGTGAGCGCCAGCAGCTCCGCTTCTTGCGCGCCGACTTCGCGCGCCAGCTCCAGTGCTTGGCGGCTGACCGGGAGCGACTCGTCGAAGCGCCAGGCCAGCATCAACCCCTGCGCGAGGGCCGCGAGCGCCTCCGCGCGTGCAACAGAAGGGGGTTGCGCCGGTACAAGCTCGACCGCGCGTTCGCAGGCGGCGAGAGCCGCGTCGGTCAGGCCGCTCTCGTGCAGATAGCCGGCGAGGCTCTCGTGTAGGTGCGCGGCGCGCAGCGAATCCCGGTCGCCGACGAGCCCGATCGCCTGCCGTGCGAGCTCGACAGCATGCGGGGCGGCGCCCGTCTGGCTGGCCAGGGCTGCCGCCCATGAGGTGAGTGATGCAAGGTCGCGTCCGGTGAGCTCCCGGGCGTCCGGCGCTGCATGCCACAACGCAAGCGCCCGCTCGAGATGCGCCAGAGCCTCCGCGAGCCCGAAGACGGCCTCCGCCTGCCGCGCCGCTTCGAGCGAGGCGACGAGAGCCTCTTTCGTACGACCCGCAGCGGCCCAGTGCGGTGCGAGCTCGGCGGGAGCAGCCGCCGTGTCGCGCGAGAGCTCGTCGGCAAGCAGCGCGTGCAGCTCCTCGCGCTCACCGGGCAGGATCGTCGCGTAGATCGCCTCCGCCAGGAGCGCGTGGCGGAAGCGGAAGCTGCCGGACGACTGATCGGCGACGAGGACTCCGTTCTCGACCGCTTGCCGCAGCGACCTGCGCACCTCGCGCTCCGGAAGGTCCGCCACTTGACGGAGCAGCGGGTACGCCACGTCGCGTCCGGCGGCGGCCGCCACGCGCAACACGCTCTGTGTCGAAGGGTCCAGCCTGATCACGCGCTGCAGCAGCAGTTCCCGCACGACCCGGGGGAGCTCGCCGCCCTGGTCGCGGGAGGCGGCAAGGAGCTCCTCGGCAAAGAAGGGGTTGCCGTCGGAGCGAAGGACGATCGCGTCCCTCAGCGCTGCCGACAGGGCCGAGTCGGCGCGGGCGACGATCAGCGTCGTCAGCTCGGCGTCGTCGAGAGGCCCGAGCTCGAGCACGGCGCCCGAGCCCGAGTGGCGAACGCCGTCGCTCAATCGAAGCAGGCGCTCGGCCGACGAGGGTTCGTCATCACGGTACGTCCCGAGCAGCAGTACCCGCCGGTCGTCGAGGTTGTGCGCGAGGAAGACGACAAGGTCGAGGGTCGAGGTATCGGCCCAGTGCAGATCCTCGAGCATGAGCAGCACGGGTACGGCGGCTGCTCGCTCGGAGAGGAGGGCGAGCGTCTCCTCGAACACCTGCAGCTGCGAGCTCGCCTTCGGACTATCGACCCGGCGAGGATCTCTCAGGGGACGAAGGGCCTCGGCGAACGGCTGATACGGAAGCTCCGTGCCGACGAGGTCGATCGAGCGTCCGAGGAGGACGTCGAAGCCCGCGTCGCGGGCAATTCTCGAGAGCTCGGCGGCGAGCCGTGTCTTGCCGATGCCCGCTTCGCCGGCGGCTAGGACGGCCGCACCGCTCCCGGCTCGAGCGGCGGCGAGCAGGAGCTCGAGCTTCTCGACCTCGGCTACGCGCCCGATGAACACCTCGCTCGCGCGAGCATCCATGCCAGCCAGTATTGCGCGCGGACGCCGGCTCCGGGTCAGCGCATGAGCGCTCGCGGACAAGATAGGTAGGCCGGCGGGAAAAGATAAGTCTCCTCGCCCGATGCGCTCCCAGCGCTTCGTGGCCACGATCGGCGGCGACCGAAAGGAGGCATGCGATGACAAACGTCGCGCAACCCATGCCCGTCGACGAGAAGCAGCGGACGGGGAGGATGAAGGCTCACACGGTGAAGGGAGGCGGCGGCTTGCAGCTGCACGTCCGCGAATGGGGGAGGGCGGATGGGCCGCCGATCCTGTTCATTCACGGCTGGTCGCAGAACCACCTCTGCTGGGCAAAGCAGTACGAGAGCGAGCTGGCCGACGAGTTTCGGCTCGTGGCCTACGATCTGCGCGGCCACGGGATGTCGGAGGCCCCACTCGAGCCGGAGCACTACGCGGACGGAGACCTCTGGGCGGACGACGTGGCGGCCATCATCGATGAGCTGGCCCTCGAGCGGCCGGTGCTCGTGGGGTGGTCCTACGGCGTCTTCGTGATCTGCGACTACATCCGCGCGAAGGGCGAGGATCGAATTGCCGCCGTCAACTTCGTTGAAGGCGCGGTCAGGCTGGGCGAGACGGCTTTCGGGACGCTCATCGGCCCCGGCTTTCTCGATCACTTCGCCGGCGCCACGGCCGACGACTTACCGACGAACATCGGCGCCATGCGCAGCTTCCTGAGGGTCTGCGCATCGAGGCCGATGCCGGCAGAGGACTTCGAGACGGCGCTGTGCTGGAACATCGTGGTGCCGGCCGAGATTCGCGCCAATCTCGGCGCGCGTCAGCTCGACTGTGACGACGTCCTGCACACTCTCGACGTGCCCGTGCTGATCACGCAGGGCCGGGCGGACACGGTCGTGCTACCGGCGATGGCCGAGCACATCCTCGCCACCTGTCCTGTCGCCGAGGCGTCGTGGTACGAGGGCACCGGTCACCTCCTTCACTACGAAGAGCCCGAGCGCTTCAACCACGAGCTGGCCGAGCTGACGAGACGCGCACGGTCCTGACACACGGAGCCGGCGGAGCTCCGGCCCCCCGTTGGAAAGGCTCCGGAAACGGAGTCTTTCCAACGTTTCGCAAAGGAGCCTCGCATGTGGGGAGGGACTGTCGGTCGGTGCGAGTAAGGTGGCTGGCCTCACATGCGATCCCGTCCGCATGGCTGACACGGCGATTGGACGATCTGCCGAGTCGCCTCAGGTGCGACCCGAACGGAGCGGCGTGCGCAGCGGCCTCCTTCTGGGCGCTGCGTCAGTCGTCGCGATCGTCGCAAACTACGTTTTCCTGCTTGCGGCCGGACGGCTGCTCGGCGCTGAGGATTACGGGTCGCTTGCGGCGCTGCTCGGGCTCCTGACACTCGTTCTGCTTCCCGCCGGTGCGCTTCAGATGGCTGTCTCTCGGGAGATTTCACGCAGGATGGCGGCCGACGATGCGCCCGGGGCCGACGCGTTTACCCGCGCAACGCTGCGCCTGGCAGCTCTCGCCACAGTGCCTCTCATCGGTGTCGCGCTCGTGCTGGCCGTACCGCTGGCAGGGCTGCTCGATATCGACACCGGCCTCCTCGTGCTGGCCGAGACCACACTCGTCACGGCGCTGGTCTTCCCGGTCTGTCTAGGTGTTCTTCAGGGGAGCCAGCGGTTTCACGCATTGGCGGCGCTCTACGTCTTGCCCTGGATCGTTCGACTGATTGTCCTAGCCGTTGCAGTGTCGGCCGGCTATCGACTCGGAGGCACGATCTTCGCCACTGTCGTCGCTGCGGCGGTCGGGACGGTGACCGCGTTCGCCATGCTTCACGTGCCGTTACGCCCCCTCGCAGACGAGGTGCGGCCCAGCCTCCACAGCTTCTTGCGGTACCTGGGGCCCGTGGCGGTTGGCCTGATCGGGATCGCGCTCCTCACGCACATCGACCTCCTGGTCGTCAAGGCGCGGTTCGGTGGTGACGAAGCGGGGAGCTACGGAGCCGCGTCCGCCTTCGCCCGCATCGCATTCTTCGTCCCGGCGACGATCCTCGCGGTGCTGTTCCCGCGAACCGCGGCGCGCCAGGCTCGTGGGGAGGAGACCGAGGACATCCTCGGCCGCTCGCTGCTCGCTACCGCTGCTTTCTGCGGAGGATTGGCGCTTCTCTACGCGGCCGTCGGGGTCGGCCTTGTGGTCGCGTCGTTCGGTGCGGACTTCGCCGAGGGCGGGACGGTGCTGGCGCCGTTTGCACTGGCGACAGGTCTGTTCTCTCTCGCCCACGTTCTCGTCGGCTATCACCTCTCCCGAGGCGAGACCCGTTACGCGTGGATCGTCGGGATCGGCGTGATCGCGCAGGTCGCTGTTCTTGCACTCGTGCCGACGAGCCTTCGTGGCGTCGTCTGGGCCAACGTTGCTGTCGGTGCCGCTCTGCTCGTCTCACACGAGCTGTTCGTCGGTTCGAGTGTCCCAGCGATTCGCGCAGGGCTCAGGCACGCACGCCCGGCAATGGCCGCGTTGCGAGCGGTGCTGCCGGAGGCCGCCGTCGTGCTGCTCGCCACGACCGCCTTCGCGTGTGTGCTCTTCTGGCCGATCGTCACGCACATAGGGACGGCGATCGTCGGCACTCCCGGGTCGGACTCGACCGCATCAGTCGCGTGGTTTTGGCAGCTGAAGCAAGAGGGGTATCACGTCTTCGGCACAACACACCACACGCTGAGGGGGGCACCGTTCGGCTGGGACGAGGGGAACGGTCTCAATCTCCAGTGGTTGCTCCCCTATTACCCCGGCTATCTGGCGTCGTTCGTTGTCGGAGAAGTGGCTGCCTACAACCTCGTCGTGCTGTCCGGGTATGTGCTCTCCGGGGCGTCGATGTACCTGCTGGTCCGCTACCTCGGCTGCGCACGCCTGGTAGCGGCTTGGGCCGCGCTCGTCTTCATGGTGTTCCCGTGGCACGTCGCCAGGGCAGAACACGCCTCGCTCGTTCACCTCGAAGTCCTCGTGCTCCTCGTCATCGCGCTCGTCGCGGCCGCCCGACGACCCTCATGGCCGCGCTTCGCATTCATCGGTTTAGCGACGCTTGCATGCTGGCTCACGTCCGGGTACTTCGGCGCGATGGCAGTCGTGACGGTGATCGCTTTCAGTGTCGGGGCCGGGCTCACGTTGGGTCGCCGGCGCGGCCTCATGCTCACCTTCGGCTCGACGGCAGCTGCAGTTGCTGCGACGGCAATCGTCTCGATCCCGGCTTTTGCCTCCGGAACCGGCACGGACGCCGGGCTGGATCGACGCTCCGTCGACCTGTGGACCTTCGGGCTGCGCTTGTACGAGCTCGTCGTCCCTCTACGAAGCTTCGTGCTCGGCCATTCGTTCGACGGCTTCTTCCTGGCTCGCTGGCACGCGTCGAACCTGATGGAAGCGAGGAACTATCTCGGGCTCCTGACGATCGCGCTAGCTCTCGGCTGGGTCGTGCTCGCTGTGCGGCGCCGTGCGACGCTCGGACAGCGTGACCGCACCGCAACGGCCGGTCTCGTGGTCGCCTTCGTGGTCGGCGTGGCGTTCGCCCTGCCCAGCCCGATCCGTGTTCTCGGCCACGACCTGCTCGCGACCCCATCTCGGCTCCTGTGGGATGTCGTTCCAGCCTTCCGCGTCCCGTCGCGGTGGCTCCCCCTCTTGATGACGGTGTTGGTGCCCCTCGCGGCACTGGGGCTCCAGGCCGGCTCGAGGGCGCTCGCCGCTCGTGGCGGCCGAGGCTCGGCGCTCGCCGTGGGGGCCGTCTGCGTGGCGATGATCGCGTCGTTCCTCGAGCTCGCGATCCCTCAGGTCGACACGTTTGGAACATCAACGCCGCCCGAGTACGCGGCATTGAAGAAGGCTCCGTCGGGGATCCTCGCGGAGTACCCGCTCGGGGGCTCCTACGTCTACCACCTCTGGCAGCGGTCCCACGGGCGGCCGCTCCTCAATGAGGCCCCAACGGGATCCGCGGGTGACGAGGCTCGGCTCGTTCTCCAAGATCCGGCCGAGGCCGGCACGGCAGAAGCTCTCTCGCTCCTCGGTGTCACCTCGATCGTGATCCACCCCCGATCGGAGCTCGCAGGCATTGAGACCTGGGGGGTGGAGGTCGCTCCACACGAGCCCAACGGGCAGAACGGATACCAGCTCGTCGAGCGATCGTCCGACGGCGCGTCCGTCTGGAAGGTTGTCGCCGCTTCGGCCGGTGCGCTCGTCACGCTCCCGACGGGCTTTGCGACGCCGAAGCGTGAGAACGGCCACGTCGGCTTCGCGCTGGTCTCGCCCGACGGTGTCGCCTCCATGGAATTCCGAGCTCTCGATGGGGGCACCGTTCGCCTGACGTTCGAGGCTCAATCGCCGGACGGCAAGCCGCGCGAGCTGCGGATCGCAGACGCCGACCGGGAACAGGCGTTCACCGTGAACGGGCGCACGACGATCTCGACACTCGTGGATGTCCCGCGCGGCACCTCGAAGCTTCTGCTCAAGGTCGACCCACCGCCGGCATCGGAGCAGGACGCGATCGTGATCTCTGCGCCGCGCGCCGAACGGTCGAGCGGTACTCCTGTGCTGCACGCCGAGTTAGTCGGGCCGCTGACGCTTCCCGCCTCTTAGGCTTCCACCGCAAAGCCACGCTGCTCGAGGTCATCGACGATCACATCTGATGGAGAGAGGACGGGTAGGGCCGACCGTCTGCGGAACCGCCCCACGTCGGCGAGGAAGTCCTGGAGCACGTGGGCACGCATCCCCGAGAGGACAACGTTCTCGCCGAGGCCGTCGCGCCGCTCCGTGCGGAGGCGATGGACGAGACAGGGCCGGTCGAGGTAGAAGCACTCCTCCTGGCTGCCTCCGCTGTCCGTCACCACGAACGCGCAACGGCGCAGGACTCGGATGAAGTCGAAGAAAGGCAGGCGGTGTGTGCGAACGAACCTCTTCGCATCGAAGAGCCCACCGAGCCGAAAGCGATCGATGGCGGCCACGGTAACCGAGTGGTCGACGAACAGCAGCGGCGTCTGCTGAGCGGAGTCAGAGAGGATCTCGAGCGTTTCCGTCAGGCGTCCAGGATCGTTGAGAAGCTCGAACCGGTGGAGTGAGACGACGCCGAACGGGCGGTCTGGCAGTGTCATCGGTGGGTCTCCGTCGGGGACGAGCTCGAGGCTGTCACGGATCGTGTTCGCGCCCGTGTCGACGACGGCGCCGCGGCGAAGGTTTGACGCGGCCCACGCCCCCGGTGCGTAGTGCACACGCGCGAGGGTCGACGTGAGCCTTCGATTCAGCTCCTCGGGAAACGGGTGGCGCAGGCTGAAGCTCCTCAGGCCGCCTTCGATGTGCGCAACCGCCACTCGCAGCGCTCGACCCATCCCGGCGCCGAGCACCGTCGTCATCGTGTCTCCGTGAACGAGAACCAGTGGGTGCCCCGGGCCGACCGACAGCGAGTTCCTGAGCCAGCTACGTCGTGCCGCGAACGAGCGTCCGACTGTGGCGAGCCAGCCCGGTACATCGGCGGTGACGCGGAGGTCACGGCCCCCCGCACCGTGCGCGAGCCAGACGTCGGGCTGTCGGATGCCGAACTGGGCGAGGAACGCGGGAATCTGCTCGACCTGCTGGCCCGTCGTTCCCAGCACGTACGGGATGTTGCGACGCTCGAGTCGTACGAGGACCGGCGCCAGCTTGATCAGCTCCCCGGTTGTTCCGAAGACGACGAGAATCATCGTGCTGCGCGACTTCGCACCAGCTCGCCTAGCCCCCGCCACATGCCGAGTCCGTGCCCCACGGCATACAACGGCGTCACGAGCGCAAGCGCACGGATCTCCCGCAGCGAGCGGCCGGCGGAGGCCCCGTAGGCCGCGGCCGCCAATCCGCACGATGCTGCCGCGGCGACGGCGACCCACGGCCGCCGCGCCGACGCCACGACGAGGGAGGCGCTAACCGGATAAAAGGCCAGCGTGACGGGAAAGAAGCGCGATTCTGGTCGGCCGTGGCCGTCGAGAAACACCGCCCCGCGTCTGAACGAATGACGGAGGAAGGCGCGGATCGAGGCGCGGGGGATGTAAGTGCAGGCGAATCCCGGCGAGATCGCAATCGGTTGGCGAGCGGCTAGCGCACGGAGGGCCGGTGTGTCGTCGTTGGCGAGATGGACGTTGGCATACCGTGTTCGGAATTGCTCGAACGCCCAGAGGAGGAGAGGGCGCGGCGCAAGGAAGCAGGTCGTTCCTTTCGGGAAGCGATCGAAGTCGTCCGAACCGAACCGCTGCGTTCGTGGATCGTCGAAGTAGTCGCGCCAGGCGAGCTCGGCGAGCAGGCGCCAGAAGAGGCCGAGGTCGTTGGTCGCCTCCACCTCGACGTGGCCGTTCCAGACCGTCTCGCCCCTGCTGACCTGTTCATGGACGAACCGAAGCGCATCGGGCCGCAATCTCACACGTGCGTCCAGGAGCAGCACGAGATCGCTCTGCGCCGCCGACAGGCCAGCCGTCCGCGCGTCGAAGCGACCGACGCCGGAAGGACTGAGCACGTGCAACGGCATTGCGCTCGACACCGCTGCTCGTGCTACGTCAGCGCTGCCGTCGGTCGAGCCGTCGTCCACGAAGACGAGATCGACCACGAACTCGGACCTGTCCGCTGCCGCCATGAGCGCAGCGAGCGTCGCCGAGAGGTATGACGCCTCGTTGCGAGCAGGCATGACGACACTCAACGAGAGGCCGGCCACGGCGGTGCGAACCCTAGCCGCCGTCTCAGGCGCCACCGACGAACTGCTCGGGTCTCGGCTCGGCGGCACCCTCCCTGAAGCCGCGCACGAAGCCCCACACGTACGCGGCCTGAGTCGCGACGACGGCCGGCGGCTCGACCAGTCCGACAGCGGCTGATCGGAAGCGAAGGGCCGCGTGCGCTCCGCTGAAAGCCAGCGCTCCGGCGTAGGCGAGAACGAGCGCGCCCCCGATCCTCCTGGTGCGGCCGTCCGCAAGCAGAAGCGAGGCGCCGACGACGGCAGCGGCGGCCGGTGCCAGGGAGAGCGCCGTCTCGCCGCTCACGCTTGCACCCCGCGTCTGGCGGGCCACGGCTCCGCGCGACCGCCCGTGTCGCTCGGCTCCACGAAGGTGCGGGCGGACAAGGGGCGGGGGCGTCGACGATATCGAGGTGTCGGGTGTGTAGACCGTCCGGAGCCCGCGCTCGGCGAGCCAGGCAACCATCCGATCGTCTTCGACGCCTGCATCGAGCGCCTCGAGATAGGACGCTCTGCGGATGACGACGCTTTCGGCCGGGTGATCGGGCACGACCCGGACGTTGCCGGGTAAGTAGCGCATGCGACGGAATCCCGTGCCGAGCCGCGACTCGAGCACCGCAGCGGCTGCTCGTTCGCGCAACGGGGTTGCGAGAGGCGCCATCACCGGGCAGACGACGGCCGCTACGCGCTCGTCTGCGAAGTAAGGAACGGCAGCCGTCACCCAGTTGCCTGCAGGCCCACCGCTCGGCGCCAACATCGCGAGCAGCTCGCCGCGGGCCTTCTGAGATCCCTCCCGACGATCGGTGCTGTCGACGACCTCGAGGCGTGGGTAGTCGAGCATGCTCGCAATCTCCCGAGCGCCGATGAACGACACGATCGGCTGCAAACCGGGCGGCTGCGAACGGGGGGGCAGCGCCGATGCACTACGCAGCAAGCGCTGCTTGCGCTGATACGTGTGCAGGACTCGGAGACGGTAGAAGATCGCGAACGTGTCCCACAGAGCCCGAGCCACGGCACGTGAATGCAACTCCGAGCCCGTGAAGCGGTACTCCAGCCGCACCGGAAGCTCCCGTACGCGTCTGTGGCCGAGTGCCGCCCCGACCGCGAGCAGCTCGAGGTCGAAAGCGAACCTCTTCACGAGCAGGAGTGGCATGACGTCGTCGACGACGGCTCGGCTGAATACCTTCAGACCGACCTGCGTGTCCTTCACGTCGAGGTGAAAGAGAGTGCGGTTCAGCTGCTGATAGCACCAGCTCGCGACCCGTCGAAGCGCCGGGTACTGCACGTCTGAGTCAGGATGGCGCTTCGAGCCGATGGCGAAGTCGAGCTGCTCGCGCCGCGCGATCTCGACGTAGGCCGGAATCGAGCCGGGATCGACGTCGAGGTCTGCGTCGATCATCGCGACCCACTCGCCCTGGGCGGCAAGAGATCCGGCTTTGACCGCGTAGCCCTTCCCGAGGTTGCGGTCGTAGTGGATGACGCGAATGCCCGTGTCCGACCGGGCGAGGAGCAGGCGCTCGGCGGTGTCGTCGATCGAGCCATCGGACACGACGATCACCTCGACCTCCTCGTTGGTGAGCTCGGCAGCGACCGCCTTCCGGATCGCCGCGACGTTGTCGACGATCCCTTCACCGCCGTTGTAGACGGGCACGACCACCGTCACGAGCGGTCGCAAGCTGCTCGAAGCGTCGACAGCTCCCGCCGCGGCGACCGGACGGCTCACCCGCGGGATTCTAAGCCCGGGTCGGTGCTGCTCTCTCGGCGCGGGTCGGGCGCCACTGCCCACAGGTCGCCGTGGGCTCTTGGTCTCACGCCTGCCGCTGTCGCGTCCAGACGTCCACGCCGACGGCTGCGAGGAGGATCACGCCCACGATGATCGGCTCGTAGAGCGGGTCGTAGCCGAGCAGCAGATAGCCGTTGTCGATCAACGCGATGAAGAGCACGCCGACGACGGTGCGCCAGACGGCGCCCTCTCCGCCGAGGATGCTCGTGCCCCCGACGACGATCCCCGCGAGGACGGTGAACGCGAGCGTCGTCGCATCGCCGCCCGCCTGGGCGCTGAGGATGCGCGAAGCGCCCATCACTCCTGCGAGCCCCGCTGCAGCCCCGCTCAGCATGAAGGTGACGATCCGGATCCAGCCCACCCGAACGCCAGCGAGCCTCGCGGCCTCCGCGTTCCCGCCCGCGGCGTACATGTAACGACCTGCCGTCGTGCGCGCGAGCAGCAGCCCGAACACTATGACGACGACGACCATCGTCCAGATCGACGTCTTCACGGTGAACCACTCCGTCTGCGCGAGCTTCCCGAACCCCGGCTTGTCGAACAGCACGATGAGGTTGCCCTTGGTGACGCGGGCGGCGCAGCCGGTGACGATGAACGCCATCGCCAGGGTCGTGATCAGCGGGTTGATCCGGAGCACGGTCGCGACGAATCCGTTCGCCAAGCCGATCAGCAGGCCCGCGCCGACACCGAGCAGGATCGCGGGCACGACGTCGTGGTGGACGGCGAACTGCGCCGAGACGACGCCCGCGAAGATGTAGGTCGCACCGACCGAGAGGTCGATGCCGCCGGTGACGAGCACGAGCGTCCCGGCCGCCGCGATGATCAAGGTGTCGGACTGCTGGTCGAGGATGTTGAGCAGGTTGACCTTCGTCAGGAAGGCGTCGCTCGTCAGCGAGAGGACGACGAAGAGGACCACGAACGGGATGAGGATCCCGGCCTGCCGAAGCCGGCCGGCGCCGAAGAGGCCCGTCAGGCCGGCGAGCCGCGTCCGGCTCTGCTCGGTGCCCGCGTCGCCGGTCAGGCGGCGATCCCTCCGGCCGACCGGTCGGCGAACGCGGCGGCGAGGATCGCCGACTCCGTCATCGCGTCCCCTTCGAGCTCGGCGACGAGCCGGCCGGCGCGCATCACGAGCACGCGGTGGGCGAGGCCGAGGACCTCCTCGAGTTCGGAAGAGATGAGGAGGATCGCCATGCCGTCGGCAGCGAGTGAGACGAGTAGCTCGTAGATCGCGAGCTTCGCGCCGACGTCGACGCCTCGCGTCGGCTCGTCGGCCAGCAGGACGCGAGGCTCGCCGAGAAGCGTCCGTGCGAACAGGACCTTCTGCTGGTTCCCGCCGGAGAGCGCCATCACGGGCTCGGCATAGCTGGCCGCGCGCACGTCGCAGTGGTCGAGGATCTCGCTGGCTGCGCGCCGCTCGACTCGGCGCCGGACGACGCCGAAGCTGCTGTACGCGCGAAGCTCGGACAGCGTCGTGTTCTCGACCACCGAGCGGCCGAAGATCAGTCCTTGATCCTTCCGCGACTCGGGGATCATCGCCACGCCCGCGTCGAGGCTTCCGCGCGGGCTCCGTCCGAGGGCCGAGTCGGTGCCGGTCCGGGCGCCGCCCGACCTGACCCGGTTGGCGCCGAAGATCGCCCGCACGAGCTCGGTGCGGCCCGCGCCGACGAGGCCCGCGATCCCGACGATCTCGCCGGCGCGCACCTCCAACGACGCTCCGGATACGCCTGGCGCGTCGAGGTCCTCGACCGCGAGCGCGACCGCGGCGTCCGGCTTCGCGCGTTGCTTCGGCGGGAACGTCGTCGTCAGCGGGCGGCCGAGCATCGCTTCGACGAGCGAGCCCTCCGTCTCCTCCGAGGTCGCGGAGGTCCGGATCAGCTTCCCGTCACGGAGCACGGTCACCGAGTCGGCCAGCTCGAGCACCTCGCGCAGGAAGTGAGAGATCAGGAGGATCGTCCGTCGCCGCTCCGCGAGCGAGCGGACGATCTCGTGCAGCTGCGCCGTCTCGGGGGCGCTGAGCGCCGCCGACGGCTCGTCCATGACGATGATCCGCGCGTCGCGCGACAGGGCGCGGAGGATCTCCGTCTTCTGCTGGTCCGCCGTGCTCAGGACGCTGGCGCGGACGTCGCCGGGCAGTTCGAATCCCGCCTGGGCGGCGAGCTCCGCGTATGCCCGGCGGAGCGAACGGCGGCGGATGAAGCCCACGCTTCTCGGCTCGGCGCCGAGATAGACGTTCTCGGCGACAGTGAGCTCAGGGACTAGCGAGGGCTCCTGCGCGATCGTCGCGACGCCCCGGTCGAGCGCCTCGCGGGGAGAGCGGAAGGAGGTCGGCGCCCCGTCGAGGAGCAGCCGACCTCCGTCCGCAGAGTGAACGCCTGCGACTATCCGCCCGAGCGTCGACTTGCCCGCGCCGTTCTCGCCGACGATCGCGTGCACCGAGCCCAGCTCGATCGCCAGGGAGACGTCCTCGAGCGCGCGAACGCCGCCGAAGTGCTTCGAGACGCTCTGGAGCTCGAGATGGGCCATGCCGTGCCGCTCAGGACCATGTCATTTGGCCTAGCCCGGCCACTCCGCCTTGAACTTGGAGACGTTCGCCTTCGTGACCACGCCTCCGTTGGGCAGGTTCTTGAGCACGTCGATGCCACCGCAGCGCTTCTTCGTCTTGACGGCCGCGACCGCGCACTGCGCACCGAGCTGACCCTCCGTCTTCGGGCGCTGCATGACCGTGCCGTACCAGCGTCCGGCCTTGATCGCGTCGAGGCCGACCTGGCCACCGCCGTAGCCGACGAGCACGAGCTTGTTCTGTCCCGCGGCCTCCTCGGCGCCGAGCGCGCCCTGGTCGGCACCGACGATCAGGTTGATGCCGGGCTGTGCCGTGAGCATGGTCTGCGCCGCCTTGAGAGCGACGGGGTGCTGGTAGAACGTCTCACCCTCGGCGACGACCTTGATGCTCGGGTTCGCCTTGATGACGCTGTCGAAGCCCTTCCGGATCGCCGTGTCGAGCGAGGACACCTTCACCGAGTAGAGGTAGCCGACGTTGCAGGGGTTGAGGTTCTTCGCCTTGCAGGCTGCGAGGACGAGCCCGCCCTGCTTCTTGCCGATCTGCGTCTGGATGAAGACGACGTTCCCGGACATTCCGGCTACGGGAGGCGCGGCCGTTCCGGGGTTCGTGCCGAGGATCTGGTCGACGTTGACGACCTTGATGCCGGCCTTGACCGCCTTCTTCACGAGCGGGATCAGCTGCGGCCCGAAGATCGGCTGCACGATGATCGAGTCGTACTGCTTCGTCGCCATCACGGTCTGGAACTGCGCGTACTGCTTCTTCGGATCGTTCGCGGCGTCGAGAACGGTCAGGCTCGCGCCGCTCTTCTTCGCGACGTCCTTCGCGGCCTTGAGCATCGGCGCGTCGTAGGTGTTGGCGACCGCGAACGAGAGGAACGCGATCTTGGGTCGCTGAGCGCTGCCGTTCGCTCCTCCGGCGACGGCTGCGGCAGCTACGGCAGTCGCCGCAACGACCGCGATGATCCCCGTGCGTCGACGGAGCAATCGAGGTGCATTCGACATTCGGTCACCCTCCTTCGTCGGGCGAAGTGCGAGCACCGTCGCGGTGTCCAGCGACATCGAACGTCTGGCGCCCGCTGTCCATTAGCTCTCAACGCTATTTGGTTGCCTGCGGCGAGTCAAGCAGGTGTTTTTGTCCATCCGGGCCATTGACTCGGTACCGGAGCGTGTGCAGAATCGCTGAACAGTCCGGTGGACGACCACCCTGAGGGGGCGATCATGAACATCGCTTCGCGCGGCGCGACAATGGCGGTTGACTGGGAGCAGCGCGTCGACTTCGCGCGACTCCGTGCTGCGCGCCTCGAGAAGACGAAGGCGCAGCTCGCGACATCCGACCTCGGCGCCCTGCTCCTGTTCGACCCCAACAATCTCCGCTACGTCACGAGCACGGCGATCGGGACGTGGGAGCGCGACAAGAACATCCGCTTCGCCCTCGTGTTCCGCGAGGACGACCC
Source organism: uncultured Actinomycetes bacterium (assembly GCA_963705945.1). Taxonomy (GTDB): domain Bacteria; phylum Actinomycetota; class Thermoleophilia; order Gaiellales; family Gaiellaceae; genus PALSA-612. The sequence goes on from CAVPLG010000001.1 coordinate 91,055, forward strand.
GGTGCTCTGGGACTTCGGCTCAGCCGCCCGCCACCACAAGCTCTACTGCCCGTGGCTCCCGGAATCGAGCTGGCAGGCGTGGGTCTCGCCGATGCGCGGGGCGATGCCGGATGAGACCGGCGTGCCGGACGCGCTCGCAACGATGGTGCACCGCGAGCTGTCCGAGCGCGGGCTCGCGGGCGAGCCGGTCGGCGTCGACGTCCCCGACATGACGACGCTGCTCGCCCTGCAGCGCACGGGCCTCCACCTCGTCGACTCGCAGCCGGTGATGCTCGAGGCACGGAAGATCAAGACCGTGGACGAGCTCGCCCTGCTCGACCACGCGGCCGGGATCGTCGACGGGGTCTACGAGGAGATCTACCGCATGCTCCGTCCGGGGGTGAAGGAGAGCGAGGTCGTCGCTGCGGCGATGAAGCTGCTCTTCGAGCTCGGCTCCGAGCACGTCGAGGCGATCAACGCGATCTCGGGAGACCGCTGCAATCCCCATCCGCACACATTCTCCGACCGCTTGATCAGGCCGGGAGACCAGGCGTTCTTCGACATCATCCACTCGTTCATGGGCTACCGGACGTGCTACTACCGCACGTTCAATGTCGGCTACGCGACGCCGGCTCAGATCGACGCGTACAAGCAATGCCGTGAGTGGCTCGACGCGGCGATCGATCTCGTCCGGCCCGGCGGCACGACCGACGACATCGCCGCCGCCTGGCCGACCGCGGAGGAGATCGGCATGCAGGACGAACGGGCGGCCTTCGGCTTGCAGTTCGGCCACGGGCTCGGCGTCGGCCTCTACGAGTTCCCGATGATCTCGCGCCTGCACTCGCTGGATGCGCCCGCCGTGCTCGAGCCAGGCATGGTCTTCGCGCTCGAGACGTACTGCGCGGCGAGCGACGGACGGTCGGCGGCGCGTATCGAGGAGGAGGTCGTGGTCACGCCGACGGGGCACGAGGTGATCACGCGCTTCCCGGCCGAGGAGTTGCTGGTGACCGGCAAGACGTACGTCCGCGGCGCCGACCTCGTCGACGGCCGCGTCGAAGTCTCCTAGGGCGCACGCGATGGCGACGAAGGACGCACAGGCGACTTCAGGAGCGGGTGACGCCACACTCGCACAGGATCTCTATCGCCGGATGCTGCTGATCCGCGGCTTCGAGGACCGTGTGCAGAGCCTGTTCCTGCGCGGCGAGGTGTACGGGACGACTCATCTCTACTCGGGGCAGGAGGCGGTCGCGGTCGGCTTTGCGAGCGTGCTCGGCCAGGGAGACCGCGTCGCGTGCACCTATCGCGGACACGGTCACCTGCTCGCGATGGGCACCGAGCCTACTGGCTTGCTCGCCGAGCTGCTCGGGCGTGCCTCGGGCGTCAACGGCGGGCTCGCCGGCTCGATGAACGTCGTCGACCCCGACCACGGCGTGCTGGGCTGCTACGGGATCGTCGGGGGCAGCATGGCCGCCGCCACGGGCGCTGCGCTCGCGCTCCGCGACACGGGCAAGGTGGCGGTGGCGTACTTCGGCGACGGCACCGCGAACCACGGTTACTTCTTCGAATGCCTGAACTTCGCGAAGGTGATGTCGCTTCCCATTGTCTTCGTCTGTGAAAACAACCAGTACGGCGAGTACACGCCGACGGACGCGGTGACGCCGGGAGGGATCATCGCGCGCCCGGCCGCGCTCGAGATCCCGACTTCGCCGATCGACGGCATGGACGCCTGGGCCGTCCGCGCGGCGGCGGCAGAGATCGTCGGCCGCGTCCGCGGCGGGGCCGGGCCGGAGTTCGTCGAGGCGACGACCTACCGCTTCGTCGGCCACTCGCGGAGCGATCCCGGGAAGTACCGGCCCGAAGGCGAGCTCGACCAGTGGAAGCAGCGCGACCCGTTGCTCCTCGCCGCGTCTCGGCTCACGGACGAGTACGGGCTGGCCGAGGCGGACGTGGCTGCCATTCGTGACGAGATCGAGCAGCTGCTCGCCGAGGTGGAGCAGGCGGCTCTTGACGCGCCGTTCCCCGAGCCGTACGAGCGGCGCGAGTTTGCGACCGAGCTCGAGGGAGCGGCGTGACTTCCTCCGGTCCTGTCGCGCCACCCGCCCCGCTCGGGGAGAACCTCCGCCGGACACGCCTCGATCGCGGTCTCAGCCTTCGCGAGCTCGCGCGGCGGCTCGACGTCTCGCCGAGCCTGCTCTCTCAGATCGAGACGGGGCGGATCCAGCCCTCCGTGCGCACCCTGTACGCCGTCGTCTCAGAGCTCGGCGTGTCGCTCGACGAGGTCTTCCTTCACGAGAACGAACACGCTGCCGTGGCCGAGCCCGAAGACGCCTGGGGCGCTGCTGAAGAGGACGGAAACGGCGTCGTCCAGCGCGCGGACGAGCGGAGCGGCATCGACCTCGAGACGGGGGTGCGCTGGGAGCGGCTGACGACCCGGGACGTGCCGGGCGTCGAGTTCCTCTACCTCGTCTACCCTCCCGGGAGCGAGTCCGCGCCCGCCGACGCGCTCGTCCGGCACAGCGGCAAGGAGCTCGGGTTCGTCCAGGCCGGCGAGCTGGGCGTGACGCTCGGCTTCGAGCGGCACGTACTCGGGCCGGGCGACTCGATCTGCTTCGAGTCCAGCATTCCCCACCGACTGCACAACGACGGCGACGAGCCGGTGACGGCCGTCTGGATCGTTCTCGGTCGCCAGGCGTAGAACGATGGGCGCGGTCGTCGACATCGGCATGCCCCGGCTGTCCGACTCGATGGAGGAGGCGACGATTCTCACGTGGCTGAAGGAGCCGGGCCAGCACGTCGTCCGCGGCGAGCCGCTCGTCGAGGTCGAGACAGACAAGGCGACTGTCGTCTACGAGGCCGAGCTCGACGGCGTCCTCGAGGAGATCGTCGTCGGAAATGGCGAGACGGCCGAGCTCGGCGCGCTGATCGCGCGCCTGCGGGCGGACGGGGAGGTCGAGGCCCGTGTTGCTGCTCCGGCTTCGGCGCAGGCCGTGCAACGCGCAGAGCGCGCGAGCGCGGCGCCGGTCGGAGAGCGCGCGAGCGCGACGCCGGTCGCCCGCAGACTCGCGCGGGAGCGCGGTGTCCCGCTCGACGGGCTCGTCGGCTCGGGTCCCGGCGGGCGCATCGTCGTCGAGGACGTCGAGGCGGCCGCGGGTGGAGCAGCGGAGCCCGCGAAAAGCGACGGCCGTGGCGAGGCGACGGAGGTGGTGCACACACCTACGCAGCGCACGATCGCCGAGCGGATGTCCGAGTCGCGCTCGTCGATCCCCGAGTTCACGCTCGAGGCGGAGATCTTGATGGACGCAGCAGCAGCAGCACGCGGCGAGCTGCGCGCCGCCGGCCGCAAGCCCGTGCCGTCGTTCAACGACTTCGTCGTCCGCGCGGTCGCTCTCGCGCTGGCCGACTACCCGGGGCTGAACGCCTCGTACGAGCCGGGGCGCTCGATCAGGCATGGTCGGGTGAACGTCGGGATCGCCGTCGACACGCCCGATGCGTTGCTCGTGCCGACGATCAAGGACGCGGACCAGCGGTCGCTGCTCGCCATCGCGACGGAGTCGCGTCGCCTTGTCGAGGCCGCGCGCGAGCGCAGGCTGACCCCCGCCGACCTGGCGGACGGCACGTTCACCGTGTCGAACCTCGGCATGTTCGGCGTCCGGCGCTTTCACGCCGTGATCAACCCGCCAGAGGTGGCGATCCTCGCCGTCGGCGCCGTCGTGCAGCATCCGGTCGTCGGGGCTGACGGCTCGATCGCGGCGGGCCATGCGATGGACGTCGCGCTCTCGTGTGACCACCGCGTCGTGTACGGCGCCGAGGCAGCCCGCTTCCTCAAGCGGTTCCGCCAGCTGCTCGAGCACGCCGACGTGCTCACCGCCGAAGAGAGTGACGATGCCTGAGATCGAGTTCCGGGAAGCGGTGAGGCAGGCTCTCGACGAGGAGCTTGAGCGCGACGAGCGCGTGATCCTCTTCGGCGAGGACGTCGCGATCGCCGGCGGCGTGTTCGCGGTTACGCCCGGGCTCTACGAGAAGCACGGCGGCAAGCGCGTGTTCGACACGCCGATCTCCGAGCTCGCAATGACCGGGGCAGCCTACGGCGCGGCGATCACCGGGCTTCGGCCCGTGCTCGAGATCATGTTCGGCGACTTCCTCGCGCTGTCGATGGACAGCGTCATCAACCAGATGACGAAGCACTGGTTCCTGACCCGCGAGCAGCACGGCTGCCCTGTCGTGATCCGGTCGGTCGTCGGCGCCGGCGGGCGGTTCGGCGCCATCCACTCGCAGATGCCCGCGTCCTGGCTGATGGGGATCACCGGGCTCAAGCTCGTCGCGCCCGCCACGCCGCGCGACGCGAAGGGCCTGCTCAAGGCCGCGATCCGAGACGACAACCCCGTCGTCTTCCTCGAGCACAAGCGGCTGTACTCGGTCAAGGGCGAGGTGGGAGACGAGCCGCTCCCGCTCGGCCGGGCCGAGGTCGTGCGCGAGGGAGCCGACGTGACGCTCGTCAGCGCGATGAAGGGCGTGCACGACTGCCTGGAGGCGGCCGAGCAGCTCGCTGCCGAGGGCGTGAGCGCGGAGGTGATCGACCTCCGGACGCTGCGCCCGATCGACCTGGAGACGATCTTGGCGTCGGTCGTCAAGACGAATCGGCTCGCCGTCGTCGAGGAGGGGCCGCTGACGGGCGGCTGGGCGGGGGAGGTGCTCGCGCTCGTCACCGAGCAGGGACTCGGCGACCTCGACGACGCCTGGAGGATCACGACGCCGAACACGCCGATCCCTTACAGCCCGCCGCTCGAGGACGCGTTCCTCCCAGGCGCCGAGCGGATCGCCGCCGAGGTGCTCGCGCGGCCCTGAGCTAGGAGGGCTTGGTCGAGACGTCGCGGAGCAGCTCCGCGCGCTCGTCGCCCTTGCGGTTGAGCACGGTCCAGACGGCCACGGCCGGCTCCTGCCCGATCGCCCACAGCCGGTGCGGCTTGTGCGACTCGAAGCTGATCGAGTCGCCGGGCCGAAGCGTGTACTCGTCGAAGCCGATCTGGACGCCCAGCTTCCCGCTGATCACGTAGCCGTACTCCCTGCCCCCGTGTTCGGAGAGCGCGTCCGTTGCGCACGACTCCGAGCCGACGGGGTAGACGACGTAGATGAAGTCGACGTCGTGATCCGGCGCTGCCGTCAGCCGCTCCCAGCGGATACCGCCGGCCAGCGTGAGCGCCGTTCGCGTCTCGCGCGGCTGTACTGGCGTCGACGCCTGCGCTCCGAGAGCCGCCTCGGCGTCGCTGAACAGGTCGCCGACCGGAATGCCGAGCTCGGTGGCGATTGCCCACAACGTCGCGACGGAGGGGGTCGCCCGCCCCCGCTCGATCTGCGAGATCAGGCTCGGCGACACGTCGATCCGGGCGGCGAGCTTGCGGCCGGTCAGCCCGGCCGCTTGCCGCTCGTGCCGGATTCTCGCGCCGAGATTCTCGGAGACGGTGATCTCCGCGTCTGCCGGTGCCGGCCGCGCCATGGACTGACTATACGGCCCGACGCTTGTAGAGTTGGATCGAACGCGGGTCTCATCTGCGCAGTGTGATCGAACAAAGGAGAGAGATGGCCGCTGAGGTCCTCGTCGTCGGTGGCACGTCCGGGCTCGGCTACGAGCTTGCGAAGACCTACCGCTCGCGCGGAGCGAACGTCACCATCACCGGGCGAGATGAAGGGAAGACGGGCGCCGTCGCCGCGGACTGCGGAGACGGCGTGAGGAGCATCGCTCTCGACCTCGCCGAGCCGCAGGGGATCGCCGAGGCGCTTGCCGGCCTCGAGCGCGTCGACCGGCTCGCTCTCCTCGCCGTCGACCGCGACCAGAACACCGTGACCGACTACGACGTCGACCAGGCGATCCGCCTCGTCACCCTCAAGCTCGTCGGCTACACCGAGGTCGTGCACCAGCTGGCGGGCCGGTTTGGGCAAGACGCGTCGATCCTCCTCTTCGGCGGGCTCGCGAAGGACCGCCCGTACCCAGGCTCGACCACGGTGTCGACTGTGAACGGTGCCGTCTCGACGATGATCCGGACGATGGCGCTCGAGCTCGCGCCGGTGCGCGTCAACGCCATCCACCCCGGGATCGTGGCCGACACGCCGTACTGGGGCGGCAAGGACGAGCACTGCGAGAACGTCCGCGCGCGAACGCCGACGGGGCGGAATGTCATGACCGCGGACATCGTCGACGCGTCGATCTTCCTGCTCGAGAATCCAGCCGTGAACGGTGTCAACCTCGACGTCGACGGCGGCTGGATGATGCTTTGACGCGCCACCATCTGATGCGGCGCGAGGACATCGTCTCCGCGCCCGCCTACGGGTCGCAGAGCAAAGGGTTCGAGCGGGCGGCTCTCATCGACCGCTCGACGGGCTCGGTGCACATGGGCCTCGGCCTGTGCGCGCTCGACGACGGTCACGTCGATCTCCACGTCCACTCGTTCGAGGAGAGCCTCTACGTGCTCGAAGGGGCGCCGGCGCTGTATCTCGAGGGCCGCGGCGTGACGCTGCTGCCCGGCGCCTGCGGCGTGGTGCCGGTCGGCGTCCCGCACGCGTGGCGCGCGGAAGGCGGCCGCGCCAAGTGGATCGACATGGCGTCACCGCAGCCGCGTCGTCCCGGCGAAGGCCAGGCCGACACGTTCTTCCTCGGCCCGGCGCCGTCGTCTGCCCCGTCGGCACTCGATGTCCGCGATCCGCGCAATCGCAACCTGTTCCGCCTCGACGACTGGCAGATGGATCTCGACGAGCTGAGGAAGGGCGCGCCGCCGGAGCAGCCGACCGTCTCGGCGAGCATGGCGACTGCGCTGCTCGCCTACAGCGGGATTGCCGTGAAGATGCTCGTCGACCAGCGTCTCGACGCGCATCTGCACACGATGTTCATGGTCGAGTACCAGGAGACGGGCCAGGCGCTGCCGCACGACCACCCCTTCGAGGAGTCGTACTACATGCTCGAGGGCGAGGTCGACGTGGTCGCGGACGACGAGCGCTACACCCTCCGTCCCGGCGACGTCTTCTGGACGGGAGTCGGCTGCATCCACGCCTTCTACAACACGCGCGGCAACCACATCCGCTGGCTCGAGACGTCGGCCCCCGGGCCGCCCGACCGCCACTCGTACCGCTTCAACCGCGACTGGGAGTATCTCGAGACACGGCTGGAGACAGGCGTCGAGACGACGGCGACGTGACGGATCCTTCCGGGCTGGCCGTTGGCTTCGCCGGTCTCGGCCGCATGGGCACGGCGATGGCTCGCAACGTCGTCGAGGCCGGCTTTCCGCTGACGGTGTGGAATCGCTCACGGGAACGCTGCGATGCCCTGACGTCGCTCGGCGCGACGATGGTGGACACGCCGAAGGAGCTCGCGGAGCGCTCAGACGTGGTTGTGACGATGGTCGCCGATGCCGACGCGCTTCGCGCGATTGCCGAGGGCGAGGACGGGCTGCTCGCGGGCCTTCGGCCGGGCGCGATCGTCGTCGACACGAGCACGATCGGCCTCGTCGCCGCGCTTGAGCTCGCCCGCGCCGTCGAAGACGCAGGGCGGCCACTGGATCGACTCGCCCGTCTCCGGCAGCACCGGTCTCGCCGAGAAGGGCGAGCTGACGCTGATGATCGGCGGTGAGGCAGACGCGATCGCGCGCGCCGGGCCGGTGCTCGAGGCGTTCTCCGCGAAGCGGTTCCACCTGGGCGGGGCCGGGGCGGGAGCGGCGATGAAGCTCGCGGTCAACTCGGTGATCGCCGTGATCAACGAGGCGATCGCGGAAGGTCTCGTCCTCGCCGAACGGGCGGGGATCGCGAGCGAGGACGCCTACGACGTCTTCTCCGCTGGAGCCGTCGCCGCCCCGTATGTCCTCTATAAGCGAGACGCGTTCCTGGCGCCCGAAGAGACGCCCGTGGCCTTTACCGTCTCGCTGATGCGCAAGGACCTAGAGCTCGCCTTGAGCCTGGCAGAGAGCGCCGGCGTCGAGATGCGCGCCACCCGCGCGGCCGACGATGTTCTGGCCCGCGCGGCCGAGCAAGGGCTCGCCGATGCGGACTTCGCGCGCGTCGCGAGCGTGATCCGGGAACGATGACCCTCCGTCTGTTACGTTCAGCGTGACTGCACGAAACGACAGAAACGATCTCCGGCCGGAAAGGAGTCAGGCGCGATGTTGACCGCGACGAAGGACTTGATGCTTCCCACGACCGTGACGGGGTCGTGGCCCCGACCCACCTGGTATTCGGGGAATCTGTTCGAGCGCCCCTACTCCACCGGTCTCGCCGACGTCGACTATCGCGAGCAGCATCTCGACGCCGTCGCCACCGTCATCTCCGACCAGGAGCTCGCCGGGCTCGACATCCTCACGAACGGCGACTTCCACCTCGACTTCGACCTCGGAGGCCGCTCGTGGTTCTCGTATCCGAGCGAGCGCCTGAGCGGGATCTCCGAGTACGACACCGAGACGACGGCCGGCTGGACGTATCCCGTCGGCACCTGGCTGAACGAGATCGTCGGCGGCTGGAAGTATCACGCGATCGTCGACAAGGTCGGGCCGCGTGTGCCGCTCGAGTTCGCGAAGGTCTGGCGCATCGCGCAGGCGAGGACGGAGAAGCCGGTCAAGTTCGGGACGATCGCCGCCGACCTCGCGTCGACCGTGCTGACGGTCAAGACCGACCTCTATGACGACGACAAGCGCGAGCTGATGTGGGACATCGCCACCGTGCTGAACGGCGAGCTCCGCGAACTCGCGGCAGCCGGCTGCAAGGTGATCCAGATCGAAGAGCCCGCGATCCACAGCGCGGCGGCGTGGGGGGCGGACGAGGCGACGCTCGACTTCTTCGTCGACCTCTTCAACTACACCGTCGAGGGGCTCGAGGCCGAGGTCTGGGTGCACACGTGCTGGGGCAACCCCGGCGCGCAGCACTGCTTCGACCCGAGCATCTCCTACGAGCCTTCGATGGAGATCTACCTCGACCGCATCAACGCGGACGTCTGGACGATCGAGTCGAAGCACAATAACCACGAGCTGCTGCCCAAGCTCGGCGCCTACAAGGGCAAGCTGAGCAAGAAGATCGCCGTGGGCATGATCAGCCACCGCGCGCTCCAGGTGGAGACGGCGGACGAGGTGGCAGCCGACATTCGGATGGCGCTCGAGCACATCGACCCGGAGAACCTCGTGCTGTCGTCCGACTGCGGCTTCGGGCGGCAAGGCGTGCCGCGGCCGATCGCCTTCTACAAGGCGGCGGCGCTCGCGCAGGGCGCGAACATCGTCCGTGAGGAGCTCGGCGCCGCCACGACGTCGGTGCGCGCGGCGGACCCGGCGCTCCAGATCGACGTCACTGCTGCTCCGGCGGCGGTCGACTCGTAACGGTGACTGCGACAGGTCGGGAGGTGGAGCGGTGCGCGCAGAGCGGCTCGTGATCCGGAACGGTTTCGTCGTCTCGATGGACCCGGAGATCGGCGAGATCCCCGCGGCGGACGTCCTCGTCGAGGACGGCAAGATCGTCGACATCGGGCCGGCGCTCGACGTCTCGGACGCGGAGGAGATCGACGCCACGCACATGATCGTCATGCCGGGGTTCGTGGACACGCACCGCCACGTCTGGCAGACGCCCGTGCGCGGCGTCTTGCCCTGTTGCACGCTCGACCACTATTTCGCCGTGATGCTCGGGAGCGTCGGCGGGCATTATCGGCCCGAGGACGTGTACATCGGCGACTACGCCGGCGCCCTCGAGGCGCTGAACGGCGGCGTAACGACCCTCCTCGACTGGTCGCACATCTCGAACTCCCCGGAGCATTCGGATGCGGCGGTCGAGGGGCTGCGCGACAGCGGCATTCGCGGGATCTATGCGCACGGTGTTCCGACGGGCGGGGAGTGGTGGTCGTTCAGCGATCTCGATCACCCGGAGGACGTGCGGCGGATCCGCGACGCGTACTTCTCGTCCGACGACCAGCTCGTGACGCTCGCGCTCGCGGCACGCGCGCCCGGGAACTCGAACTTCGAGGTCGCGGCGCACGACTGGGCCCTCGCCCGCGAGCTCGGGATCCGGATCACCGTCCACGTCGGGATGCGGCTGACGGGCGTCCACGTGAATCACGTCAAGAACATCTCGGACCTCGGCCTGCTCGGCCCGGACACGACCTACATCCACTGCACGGACTCCACGGACGAAGAGCTCGACCTGATCGCGGAGTCGGGCGGCACGGCGTCCGTCGCGCCGTACGTCGAGATGCTGATGGGCCACGGCCATCCGCCGACCGGCAAGCTGCTGGAGCGCGGTGTCCGGCCGTCGCTAAGCGTCGACGTCGTCTCGAGCGTGCCCGGCGAGATGTTCACCCAGATGCGGACGGCGCTCGTCCAGAACCGGATCGGCCACTTCACGGAGACTCCGGACCACCCGTACGAGCCGACGCTGACGCACAAGGACGTGCTCGAGTTCGCGACGATCGACGGCGCCAGGGCCTGCGGCCTCGAGGACAGGGTGGGTTCGCTCACGCCCGGCAAGCAGGCGGACATCGTGCTCCTGAAGACGAACGCGATCAACACCGCGCCGATGGTCGACCCGCTCGGGACGATCGTCGTCTTCTCGGACACGTCGAACGTCGACACGGTGCTCGTCGCCGGCAAGGCGGTCAAGCGTGGGGGAGAGCTCGTCGACGTCGACCTCGACCGCACCTTCGCCCAGCTCGACGAGTCCAGGAACGCGATCCTCTCGAAGGGCGGGCTGCTGCCCGAGTGGGCCGCCGAGCCGGCGGAAGCGGTCTGACGAGCGGCCGCGCGCATGGCCGACGAGGAAGTACCTGTCCTGATCATCGGCGGCAGCCTCGTCGGGCTGTCGACCTCGCTGTTTCTCGCCCAGCATGGCGTCGACCACCTGGTGGTCGAGCGTCATCCGGGCACCGCCATCCATCCGCGCGCGGCCGGCTTCCTCCAGCGGACGATCGAGACGTACCGGAGCGCGGGCATCCAGGACGAGGTGATCGCGGCGTCCGAGAAGGAGTTCCTCCAGAACGGCGCGATCATGTCGGTCAGGTCGCTCGGCGGCGAGGAGCTCGAGTGGTACTTCCGCTCGATCAACGACGGCGTCGAGCATCTGAGCCCCTCGCCACGCCTGTTCATCACCCAGATCGGGCTCGAGCCGGTGCTGAAGGAGCGCGCGGCGGAGCTCGGCGCCCGGCTCGAGTACGGCGCAGAGGTGACGGGGCTCGAGACCGGCTCTGACGGCGCGACCGCAGTCGTCGTCGATCGCGAGACGGGGAAGGAGCGCAAGGTGACGGCGCGCTATGTCGTCGCCGCCGACGGGACGCACAGCCCGATCCGCCAACGGCTGGGCGTCGGCACGGAAGGTCACGGAAGCTTCTCGGACAGCATCACGATCTACTTCCGCGCCGACGTCCGCGAGCTGATCGGAGACCGCAACCTGAGCGTGATCTACGTGTTCGGGCCGCGCGTGCAGGGCTTCTTCCGCTTCTCGCTCGACGGCCAGACCGGCTTTCTCGCCGTCAACTCGGCTGTCGGTGACGACGGCGAGCTGTCACGCCGGCTCTGGGACGACACGAGCGCTGAGAAGTGCGTCGAGTACGTCCGCGAGGCGCTCGGTGCGCCGGGACGACCTGCCGATCGAGATCGAGAACGTCCAGCGCTGGAACGCGGAGGCGAACTGGGCCGAGCGCTTCCGCGAGGGCTGCGTGTTCATCGCCGGCGACGCCGCGCACGTGATGCCGCCGACGGGCGGCTTCGGCGGGAACACGGGAGTCCACGGCGCGCACAACCTCGCGTGGAAGCTCGCGTACGTGCTGCAGGGCCACGCCGGCGACGCGCTGCTCGACACGTACGACGCGGAGCGGCGCCCGGTGGGCGCGTTCACGGCCGAGCAGGCGTACATGCGCTACGTGACGCGGCTCGATCCGAGCCTCGGCACGGACGGCCTGGCCGCGTATGTCGAGGACGCGACGATCGACCTCGGCTACCGCTACCGCTCGAGCGCCGTCGTCGGCGCGCCGGACGACGGCTCCGCCTACGAGAGCCCGCACGAGCCGACCGCCTCGCCGGGGATCCGCGGCCCCCATGCCTGGCTCGAACGCGACGGGGCGCGCGTCTCGACGCTCGACCTCGCCGGCCCGAAGCTCGCGCTCGTCGCGGGCGCCGACGGGCAGGCGTGGTGCGACGGGGCCGAACAGGCGGCGGCCGAGCTCGACGTCCCACTCGCCGCGCACCGCGTCGGCACCGGCGGGCTCGCGGACGTCGACGGCCGGTTCGACGAGACCTATGGCCTGGGAAGGGACGGCGCGACGATCCTGCGGCCCGACGGCGTCGTCGCGTGGCGCGCGGAGGGCGCCGCAGGCGATCCGGCAGCCGAGGTCAGTGCCGCGCTGCGCGCGATTCTCAGCCGCTAGCTAGTTCGGCGACCCACTCGACGTTGTAGCGCGGGCCCGCCTCGAGCATCCGCGCGATCATCGCCTCGTCGGCGGCAGGGGGAGTGCGGTCGACGTCGTCGGGCGGGATCTGCTCGAAGACCTCGCGGAACCAGCCCTCCATGCCCGCGGGTGTGTAGACGGTGTACATCAACGCGCTCCCGTCGCCGACGTTGCGGTAGCTGTGCGCGGTGCCCTTCGGGACGAAGATCGCCTCTCCGGCCGAGACGACGTGTGTCTCGCCGGCGGCCGTGAGCTCGATCGAGCCCTCGTAGAGGAAGAAGAGCTCGTCCTCGGCAAGGTGTCGGTGCGGCGGTGGGCCACCGCCAAGGCCGACGAGACAGTCGAACGCGAACATCGAGCCGCCCGACTCGGCGCCGGTGACGTGGAACACGTACCGGTCTCCTGGGCCCCAGTAGGCCTCACCACTCGCGGTGCCGTGCGTAGGCGCGTTCACACGCCGAATCATGAAGAGTCCCGACTGCACGTGTGGAACCGACTGCCGGTCCGATCTAGGCTTCCCGTGTGATCTCATGCCCGAGCTGCGGCGCGGTGAACCCGGAGACCAACCGGTTCTGTGGCGATTGCGGCAATGGCCTCGCCGCCGCCTGCGCGAACTGCGGGACGGAGAACCCGCCGGGAAAGAACTTCTGCGGCAACTGTGGGTCGCCGCTCGTCGCGTCGTCGCCTCCGGGTCGCGCGGTCGAGCCAGGCACGGGCTCGCAGCTCGCGCCTGCGGCCGCCGAACGACGGCTCGTGTCGGTGCTCTTCGCGGATCTCGTCGGCTTCACCACGCTCTCCGAGTCACGGGACTCGGAGGAGGTACGCGACCTGCTCTCACGCTACTTCGAGGACTGCCGCCGCCTGGTCGCAGCGCTACGGGGGCACGGTCGAGAAGTTCATCGGCGACGCGGTCATGGCCGTGTGGGGCTGGCCCGTCGCGAAGGAGGACGACGCGGAGCGGGCTGTCCGCGCGGCGCTCGACCTCGTCCAGGCGGTCGGCGAGCTCGGCGCCGAGATCGGCGCCCGGACCTGAAGGCGCGCGCCGGGGTGCTCACCGGCGAGGCGGCCGTCATGCCCGGCGGGGTCGAGGAGGGCGTGGTCGCCGGCGACCTCGTCAACACCGCCTCGCGCGTCCAATCGGTCGCCGAGCCCGGGACGGTGCTCGTCGGCGAGTCGACGAAACGCGCGACGGAAGCGGCGATCGCGTACGAGGATGCGGGCGTCCACGAGCTCAAGGGCAAGGCCGAGTCGCTGGCGCTCTTCCGCGCGCTTCGCGTGATCGCCGGCCGAAGGGGGCGATGCGGTCGCTCGGCCTCGAGGCGCCGTTCGTCGGCCGTGACCGGGAGCTGCGGCTCGTGAAGGAGCTCTTCCACGGCTCGGCGGACGAGAAGAAGGCGCAGCTCGTCTCGGTCACGGGCATCGCCGGGATCGGCAAGTCCCGCATCTCCTGGGAGTTCGAGAAGTACATCGACGGTCTCGCCGAGAATGCGCAATGGCATCGCGGCCGCTGCCTCTCCTACGGCGACGGCGTGGCCTACTGGGCGCTCGCAGAGATGGTGCGGATGCGCTGCCGACATCGCGGAGGACGAGGATCCCGGTCCGCGCGCGAGAAGCTCCGGGCGACCCTCGAGCTGCACATCCACGACCTCGAGGAGCGGCGCTGGATCGAGCCGCGTCTCGCGCACCTGCTCGGACTCGAGGAGGGGCCGCCCGGAGACCAGGAGAACCTCTTCTCGGCCTGGCGCATTCTCTTCGAGCGGCTTGCCGAGCAGTCTCCGACGATCCTCGTCTTCGAGGACATGCAGTGGGCGGACGCCGGCCTGCTCGACTTCCTCGAGTACCTCGTCGAATGGTCGCGAAGCCATCCGCTGTTCGTGCTCGTGCTCGCCCGGCCCGAGCTGGCGGACAAGCGCCCTTCCTGGGGCGCCGGCAAGCGCAACTTCGCGTCGCTGTACCTCGAGCCATTGTCTCCAGGGTCGATGGCCGAGCTGCTCGCGGGCCTCGTGCCGGGGTCTGCCCGACGACCTTCGCGACCAGATCCTCGACCGGGCCGAGGGCGTCCCGCTGTATGCCGTCGAGACCGTGCGCATGCTCCTCGACCGTGGGCTGCTCGTGCAGGAAGGGAACGTCTACCGGCCAACGGGGCCGGTGGAGACGCTCGAAGTGCCGGAGACGCTCCACGCACTCATCGCGGCCAGGCTCGACAGCCTGACGCAGGAGGAGCGCCGGCTTGTCCAGAACGGGGCGGTGCTCGGCAAGACGTTCACAAGGCATGGCCTCGAGGTCCTCACCGGGCTCTCGGCCGTAGAGCTCGAACCGTTGCTCGACGAGCCTGCTCCGCAAGGAGGTGCTCTCGATCCAGGCCGACCCGCGCTCGCCCGAACGCGGGCAGTACGCGTTCCTCCAGGACATCGTCAAGCACGTCGCCTACGAGACGATCTCGAAGAAGGAGCGGAAGGCAAAGCATCTCGCGGCTGCCGAGTTCCTCTCGAGTCTCCCTGGAGCACGAAGAGGACGAGATCGTCGATGTCGTCGCGACGCACTACCTCGACGCATACGCGGCCGGCCCGCGACGATCCGGATGCCGAGGAGATCCGCTCGACCGCCCGCGAGCTGCTCGTCCGCGCCGGCGAGCGCGCAGCCTCGCTGGCGGCGAACGCAGGAGGCGCAGCGCGCGTTCGAACGCGCCCTGGAGCTGACCGACGAGCCAGTGGTAGCAGGCTGAATTGCACGAACGGGCGGGCACGATGGCGCGGATCGGCGGCCGTGCGGACGAGGCCGCCGCGCACTACGAGCGGGCTATCGCGCTGTTCGAGGCGGCAGGAGCGACGCATCCGGCGGCCCGCGTGTCAGCAGTGCTGGCCGAGATCATGTGGGACCGGGGACGCCTCGAACACGCCCTGGAGAGCATGAACGCATCGTTCGAAGTGCTCTCGCAAGAGGAGCCCGACGAGGATCTCGCAGCGCTCGCCGCCCAGCTCGGCCGCTTCCTCTTCTTCGCCGGCGAACGGGACCTCGGGCTCGAGCGTGTCGAAGTTGCGCTGGACCTGGCCGAGGCTCTCCTGCTCCCCGAGATTCTCTCCCAGGCGCTGAACACGAAGGGGATGATCCTCGCCGGGCGTGAGCGTCTTCAGGAAGCCTTGGCTCTCATCCGGTACGCGCTCGAGGTTGCGCTGGAGCACGAAAGACCCTCCGCCGCTTTGCGTGCGCACTTCAACCTTGCCGACGCCCTGATGCGGGCCGACCGCTACGAGGACGCCGCGGACTCCGTGCGTGACGGCCTTGCGCTCGCCCGCCGAGTCGGAAACCGCTACTGGGAGACCTCCCTCCTTGGTCAGTGCTATCCGCCATTCGCTCTCGGCCGCTGGAACGAGGTTCTAGCGCTCGAAGCAGAGGCTCCTGAAGAGCAGTGGACCGAACGCCGGCTCGCCTTCAACGTCCTCGCTTCGGTTGGCGTTCTCGTTCACGTCCACCGCGGATCGTATGAAGAGGCGAGCCGAATCCTCGAGACCTTCGCGGAATTCGAGACCTCCTCCGACCTCCAGGAGCAGGCGTCGTTTGCATGTGGGAAATCGAGTTTGCTTCTGGCGCGTGGGAATGCCGCCGATGCCCTGCGCCTCGCCGAGGTTGCCTTCGGCGTCCGCAACGTGATGGGTGTCACGATCGAGTACGTCAAGGAAGCATTCGTCGTTGCGGTCGAGGCCGCGCTGGAGTTGAACGACGTCGCCAAGGCCGAGGAGCTCATCGGAGCCGTCGACGGCCTTCCGCCCGGACGGTATCCACAGTCGCTGCGTGCGCAGTCGTCGCGGTTCAAGGCGCGGCTGGCGCGCGATCCAGCAGATGCGGAACGTCATTTCAAGGGTGCGGCTGGTCTCTTCCGCGAGCTCGCCGTGCCGTTCTATCTTGCGGTCACGCAACTCGAGCACGCCGAGTGGCTCAGTGCCCAAGATCGGTCTGAGGCGGCGGAGCCATTGCTCGTCGAGGCGCGTGAGATGTTCGAACGGCTCGAGGCCACACCGTGGCTCGAACGGCTTGCCGCGACGGGCATCGCACAGCCTGTCGAGGCGAGCGTCTAGCGGCACGCTCGTGACCGAATAAGCCTTGCTACTCGACGCGGTCGATCAGCGGCTCCGGGCGCTCGCCCAGGAACTCGACCCAGGCCGACTTCAGCCGCGGGTACTGCTTCTCCGCCTCGGCGAGGCGAAGGAAGGCCTCGATCGTCGCCTCGAGGCGCTTCTGAAGGCTCTCGTTCGCGAGGCGATCGCCGTCGAAGGCGTCATGGGCCTGCGCGAGCGAGAACATGTCCGGATAGATCCGCGCGCCGAGGTGCTCGAGCGGGACCCGGAGCGCCCAGAGCCCTCGGTTCCCTCCGACCATCGACGGCGACGCGGACAGCAGCAGGCCGTGCCGCTCGTGGAACGGCTGCGGCCGGAACCGGCTGACCCAGTCGATCGCGTTCTTCAGCACGCCCGGCATCGACGCGTTGTACTCGGGCGAAACGATCAGGAACGCGTCTGTCTGCTCGATGCGCCGGCGGAGCTCTTCGGCGCCTGCCGGGAAGCCGACGGCGTGCTCCTCGTCCGCGTCGTACGGCACGACGTCGAACTCGCGCATCGTGGCGAGCTCAGCGACATGGCCGCCAGTCTCGATGGTCGCCGCGGCGAGGCGCGCCAGACGCGTGTTCAGCGACTCCTCACGGAGAGACGCCGAGAGAACGAGCACGTGACACGAGTCGAAGGTCACATCGGCCATGATGACATTCGGCTCGAGAGGTCAAGATTCACTCGACTAGGCGATGCGCGCCGACTCGCGTTCGACCATACGTATGAGTGTGCGAGCGCCAAACGGCAGAGACGAAGAGGGATCCCGCTCCCTCAGAAGCCTCAAGCACCGCATGACCCATACGACCGCTCCGTCGGAGCGTGTCATGTCGTCCAGCCCCACGGGGTCGTGGCTCGAAGGGCTTCGGGGCTCGTTCGAGCCTGAGAGCACCGCGAAGCAGAAGCCGGCTCAGAAGCAGAAGGGCGGCCTGATCGCCAGCCGCCTGCGCTCCGTCTAGTCACTTACGATCATCGCGTGGCAGTCGAGGGAGGTTGCTCGTGCGGTGAGGTGCGTTACCGGCTGACGTCCGAGCCGCTGTTCACCCACTGCTGCCACTGCCTCAACTGCCAGCGGCAGACGGGGAGCGCGTTCGTCATCAACCTCCTGATCGAGGCCGACCGGGTGGAGCTCCTCGCGGGCGAACCGCAGCCGATTGACGTGGCGCGCGAGCGTGGCAAGCAGCGGATCTGGCGCTGCCCGACGTGCCAGGTGGCCGTCTACAGCAAGTACACGAGCCCGAAGGTGCGCTTCGTCCGCGCCGGCACGCTCGACGACCCGTCGAACGTGCAGCCCGACGTCCACATCTTCACGCGATCGAAGCTGCCATGGGTCGTGCTGCCGGATGACGTCCCGGCCTTCAACGTCTACTACGACACGCAGAAGCTCTGGCCGGCCGAGAGCCTCGAACGGCTCGGCAGGGCGCTCGGGCGCTGAGCAGGAGGCTCGTGTAGCGTCGCCGGCGTGGCGATGCCCGAGCCGCTGTTCACGGAGACGTTGCAGATCTGCGTCGTCGTCCGCGACCTCGAGGCGTCCCTGAAGACGTACGTCGAGGACTACGGCATCGGCCCGTGGGAGATCTACGAGTTCAACCCCCACACGGTCGAGAACCTCGAGAAGGAGGGGAAGCCCGCCGACATCGCCTTCCGGCTCGCGGTGACGATGGTCGGGAGCGTCCAGTGGGAGCTGATCCAACCGCTCGACGACCGGTCGATTTACGCGGAGTTCCTCGCAGAGAAGGGCGAGGGTCTCCACCACGTCGCGGTCGGGTGCGCGGACTTCACGGCGACGATCGACGCCGTCCAGGCGAAGGGTCGCCGCGTGCTCCAGAGCGGCTTCTACAAGGGCGCCTCGTTCGCCTATCTCTCGTCCGACGAGGATTTGGGCGTGATCACGGAGATCTACGACTGGCCGCCGGACCTCCCCAAGCAGGCGCCGGACGCCGTGTATCCGCCGAAGGTAACTCAGAGGTAGCTGGCGTCAGAGCTTGACTGGAGCGCCGGGGCCGAGCGGGATGCCGAACAGGTACCAGGCGACGAAGAACAGCGTCCAGAGCACCGAGAGGATGACCATGTACGGGAGCATGATGGCGACGACCGTGCCGATGCCCGCGTCCTTCTTGTAGCGCTGCGTGAAGATCACGATCAGCGGGAAGTACGCCATCAGCGGCGTGATCACGTTGGCCGGCGAGTCGCCGACGCGATAGGCCGCGAGCACCGTTTGCGGCGCGACGTCGAGCCGCTCGAAGAGGGGGATGAAGATCGGCGCGAGCAGCGCCCACTTCGCGATCGCCTGCGGGATGATCAGGTCGACGACGATCGTCAGCAGGACGAAGCCGAGCAGGAGCCAGACGGCCCCGATGTCCGCGCTCTCGAGCCAGTCGCCGAGCTTGACGGCCGCGACCTCGGGGATGTTCGAGAAGTTGAAGTAGGCGATGAACTGCGCGATCAGGAGGAAGAGGAACAGGAGGCTCGCGAGGCCCGCCCACGACTTCTCGATCCAGGCGATCACGTCGTTCATGCCGCCCATCGTCCCGGCTCCACGGCCGTACAGGTAGCCGGAGACGAAGAAGAAGAGGGTGATGATCACGATCAGGCTGTCCATGAACGGCGAGTCGCCGATCACCTGGTCCGTGATCGGGTCGCGGAGCGGAGCTCCGGGGATGGCGGTCAGCAGGGTGATCGCGATCAGGACACCCAGCGCCCCGAGCCCGGCCCAGCGGAGGCCGCGGGAGTCCGCCTCGGGCGAGATCTCCTGCTCCTCGTCCATCGCCCAGCCCTCACCCTGGTCGGCGGGATCCCAGGTGCCCAGCCGCGGCTCGACGAGCCACGCGCTGATCAGCGTGAGGACGATGACGACGAAGATCGTCGAGCCGATGCCGAAGTAGAGGTTGGCCGCGAGGTCCAGGTTGCCCTCGCGTGAGACGTCGTTCGTGATCTCTGTGAGCACGCCGTCGAGCGGCGTGATCAGGAAGTTGACGCCGAAGCCGGCGGCGACGCCTGCGAACGCGGCTGCGATCCCGGCTAGCGGGTTTCTGCCGACGGACTTGAAGGCTGCCGCACCCAGAGGGATCAGCACGAGGTATCCGGCGTCCGAGGCGATGCTCGAGATCACGCCGAGCAGCACGATGATGAACGTCAGCGTGCCCCGCGACGACACACGCACGAGCTTGCGTATCAGGGAGGCTATGAGCCCGGCGGCCTCCGCGAGGCCGACGCCGATCATGACCACGAGCATGATCGTCATCGCGGAGAAGTTCCGGAAGTTGGAGACGAACGACGTGAAGAGATAGCGGACTCCCTCGCCGGTCAGGAGCCCCTTCACCTTCGCCGTCTCTGTCGTCACCTCGTACGCCTCCGGCGGCACGGGCTCGGTCGGGCCGACGTCGGTCGGCTCGGACGAGCCGCCGTAGTACGTCTCTTCCGTCGGCACGGCCGGCGGCTTCACGACTTCGAACGTCGCCGACCAGTTGGCCCAGTACAGGGCCTGCGAGAGCACGATCACCGCGCCGCAGAGGACGAGGAACAGGATCGCCGGGTGCGGCATCTTGTTCCCGAGCCGCTCGATGCCGTCGAGGAGGCGCTTCACGACGACGCCTCCGCGTAGCGGCGGAAGAAGTCCGTCTCGGCTGCGACCGCGTTCTCGAACTCGTCCAGCAGTACGCGCTCGTTCGGTGCGTGGATGTTCGCGAAGCCGTCCGTGGTGCCGAAGAGCAGCATCTCCGCGTCCGGCGCGGCCTCCTGCATCGCGCTCACGAGCGGGATCGAGCCGCCCGTCGCGATGGACACCGTCTCGCTCCCCCAGGCGCGCGCCAGCGCCTCGCGCGCGGCCTGGTACGCCGGCCCGGTCGTTTGCGCGGCGAAGCCCTTGCCCGTTCCCTCGGGATGGATCGTGAGCGCGACGCCGAACGGCTCGAGAGCCTCGAAGTGGCGCACGAGCGCTGCCTGTGCTTGGGAGGGATCCTGCTCTGGGTGAACGCGCGTGCTCACCATCGCGCGAGCGTAAGGCACGACGGCGTTCACGGCCTTGTCGACTGGCAGGACGTCCATCCCCGTGACGGTGATCGCCGGGCCGGACCAGATGCGCTCGGCGATGCTCCCGGTCCCGAGGAACGGCGCCTCCGGGAGGATCTCGGCGAGGGTCCGGAACTCGTCGTCTGTGTAGGAGGCGCCGTCCCAAGGCTCACGGAGCAGACCGGCTACGGCCACGTCCCCGTTGGCGTCGTGGAGGCTCGCGAGCGCGTGGATCACCGTGAGCAGCGCATCCGGCGCGGCCCCGCCGAACTGCCCGCTGTGCTTCGGGCCGGCGAGCGTCCGCGCCTCGATCGTGAGACTGGCCATCCCACGCAGCGCGACGGTCAGCGTGGGCGTCCCGGGGCGGACACTGCCCATGTCCCCGATCACCATCGCATCGGCGCTGAAGAGGGCGGGGTTGGACGGCGGATACGTCGTGAGCGCGCCGCCTCCGACCTCCTCCTGGCCCTCGATCACAACCTTGACCCCGACAGGCGGCCGACCGTCCCATGCGCGCAAGGCCCCGATGTGCATGAGGATGTTCGACTTCGTGTCGGCTGTCCCGCGGCCGTAGATCGCACCGTTGCGCTCCGTTGCTTCGAATGGCGGCGACTCCCACTTCGCCTCGTCGCCGATCGGCACGACGTCGTAATGGCTGTAGAGAAGGACCGTCGGCGCCCCGGCAGGAGCCGGGAGCTCGGCCAGCAACACCGGGGCGGTGTCCGGCAGCTCGAGTGGGTCGAGGATCGCCGCGCCCGCGTCCTCGAACAGTCTCGCGACCTCCTCGTATGCCTCGCCGAGCGCCGCGTGTGTCTCCTCCGGATAGCCGGGGGCGGAGATCGAAGGGATGGCCACGAGCTGCGCGAGCTCTTCCCGCAGCTGCGGCATCAGCGAGGCGGCATCCACCTGGCGACACTAACGGGTTTTTTGGCGAAGCTAGGCTGGATTCTGATGGGCGAACGACCGACGACGGCAAACGTCAACGGCCCGCGCTGGGGTGCGCGCGCCGAGGCGTGGGCCGAGCTCTGCGCCCCGTTCTCGGCGCCAGCCTGGAGCGCGGTCGCGGATGCGACTGGGATCGGCAAGGGGACGCGTGTTCTCGACGTCGCCTGCGGGAGCGGGGAGTTCCTCCGGCTCGCCGCCGGTCGCGACGCGATCGTCAGCGGCATCGACGCGGCCGAAGGGATGCTCGCTGTCGCCCGCGCTGCCGTCCCCGAGGCGGACCTGCGGCACGGGGCCATGGAGAACCTCCCCTGGGAAGACGGCACGTTCGACGTCGTCACCGGCTTCAACGCCTTCCAGTTCGCAGCGGACACGACGGCCACGCTCGCAGAGGCCGCCAGGGTCGTGCGGCCTCGGGGCCTTGTGGCTGTCGCGAACTGGGGGCGCGCAGAGGAGCAGGAGCTCGCCGTGGTCATGGCGGCTGCGCGACCGCTGCTGCCGTCTCCCGAAGCCCCGGCAGCGCCCGGTCCCGCGGTCGGCGAGCCGGGCGTGCTCAAGGGGCTAGCACACTCCGTTGGGCTCACCGTCCGCCGCGTGGACGTCGTCGATGTGCCGTTCGTGGCGCCCGACGAGGAGACGCTCGTTCGGGCTCTCGCGGCCCCCGGCGGGAGCGTCCGCGCGGCAATCGAGCACGCCGGCCTGGACGCGGTCCGCGACGCGATCGCCGAGGCGGCTCGGCCCTTTCGCAGGCCAGACGGCTCGTATGGGTTTCGGAACTGGTTCGCCTACCTCGTCGCCGAGGCAGGCCCGCGGGTGGTGAAAACGCCGGAGACCTGAGACAATGGTCGGGTTACCGTCCCCCGGAGAGAGGAAACAGCGACAGTGGACAAACTCGCAGAGCTCAACCACGGCGCGAAGGTGGTGCTCGGTTCGGCCATCGCACTGCTCATCGTCTCGTTCTTCCACTGGTTCACCTACGGACCCTTCGGCGAGAACATGTGGCATGGCATAGGCGTCATCGCGGGACTGCTTGTGATCGCCCTCATCGCATGGCAGGCGATTCGCCTCGCGAACATCGACGTCGAGATCGGCGTCACGCCGGCGATGATCACCGCGGTTCTCGCCGTCCTCACGTTCGTCTTCGTGCTCATCCGGTTCATCGACAAGCCCGGAAGCGGACCGGTGTCGGACGTGATTGATCGCTCAATCTGGGCATGGCTCGGGCTGATCCTCGCGATCGTCCTTGTTGCGGGAGCGTGGGCGAACATGAAGCTCGCGGGCGAAAGCCTCACCGACATGAAGGACCGTGTCGCTGCGATGGGCAAGGGTGGCACCGGAGGCGGCGCCGAGGCTCCGGCCGCGCCGAGCGCACCGGCGGAGACGCCGCCTGCGCCGGCCGAGCCTGCCACGCCGCCCGACTCGGGCGAGAGCAGCACCTAGAGATTGCGGCACGAGAGCGGGGCCTCTCCAGGCCCCGCTCTCGTGCTAGACGGCTAGCTCGAGCACGCCGTGCGGCGACCCGAGCTCCGCGAGCTTGTCGAGGTACGGTTGCGGCGGGAACGCTTCCGGCCCGAGCACACCGGTTCCTTGCCAGGCCCCTTCGGCGAGCAACTCCAGGGCGATCACGGGGTTGAGCGCCGTCTGCCAGACGACGGCCTGTGAGCCGTACTCGCGCATCGACCAAGCGTTGTCGACGACGTGGTAGAGGTACGTCATGCGCGGATGGCCGTCCTTCCCCGTGCCCGTCACGAGCGTTCCGGCGCACGTCTTCCCCGTCATCCGGTCGCCGAGCGTCATCGGGTCGGGAAGCGCCGCGGCGACGACGTCGCGCGGCGCCACCTCGACGCCTCTGACCGGGATCTTCTCCTTCGAGTCGAGGCCGAGCTTGTGCAGCGTCTTCAGCACGCCGATGAACTCGTCGCCGAGCCCGTACTTGAACGTCACGCGCTCGCAGTCGATCCAGCGCGGCACGAGCAGGACCTCCTCGTGCTCGACGTTGACGCACTCGACGGGGCCGATCCCCTCGGGGAAGTCGAACACCTCGGGCTCCGAGAATGGCTCGGTCGTGAACCAGCCGCGCTCCCGCTCCCAGATCACGGGCGGGTTGAGGCATTCCTCGATCGTCGTCCAGATCGAGAAGGTCGGCGCGAAGTCGTAGCCCTCGACGACGAGGCTCGACCCGTCTCGGATCCCGACCTCCTCGATCGACGAGAAGAGCTCGTCCGCGGCGTAGCGGGCGAACACGTCGGCTGCGCCCGGCTCGACGCCGATGCCGACGAGCGCGAGGACGCCTCGCTTCTCCCACTTGTCGGCACACGCGAACTGGTAGTCACCGAGCTTCACCCCGGGTTCGCTGTGCGGGCTCGTCGGGTGCGGCTCGGAGAGCGTCATCGCCATGTCGAGATAGGTCACGCCGGCCTCGAGCGCGGCGTCGAAGATCGGCACATTGAAGACGGGGTCGACGGCGTTCAGCACCGCGTCGGCGCGTGTCTCGCGGATCAGCTCGAGGACGTTGGCCGGGTCTCTCGCGTCGACTGGCCGAGCCTGGAAGCGAGTGTCGTCGAGCCCGGCGACGAGCGACTCGGGGCGTGCCACGTCGTAGTCCGCAAGCGTGCAGGCGTCGAAGAACGACCTCCTGCGCGCGATGCGGGCGAACGCTGACCCCACGCCCCCCGTGCCGACGACGAGGATGCGCACGGCGGTGGGCTAGGCGCGGATCTGGAGGACGTAGGCCTGCGACGCCTTCTCCGGGAAGGGGTCGGAGACCGTAATCCGGAAGCGGAACGTTCCGCTTGCCTTGGGCGTGCCGCTCAGGACGCCCGTCTTGCGGTGGAGGTGGATCCCCCGTGGCAGAGCACCGCGGGTCACGGCCCACGTACGCGGCACGAGCCCGCCGCGCGCGACGAGCTTTGCGTGATACGCCTTGGCGGCCTTCCCCGAATGAAGCCGTGCCGTCGCGATGGCGAGCGTCTGGACGACGGTGATCGTCCCGTTAGTCGTCCCTGTCTGGCCCGCGGCGTCCTTCACAGAGAGGGTGAACGGGAAGAGGCCGGCGCCTGTCGGTCGGCCGCTGAGCGCTCCGGTGGCCGGGTCGAGGGCGATCCCGGGGGGGAGCGTGCCCGACGCGAGCGACCACGTGTACGGGGCGAGGCCACCGCTCGCCGCAGCCACCGTCGCCCGGTAGATCTTTCCGACGACCCCCGTCGGCGTGGCGTTGGGCGACGCTGCGACCGTCAGCGGCGTCACGACGTTGATCGTGAACTGCTTCGACGTCGAGCGGTCGGGGACGAAGCCGTCCGTGTCACCGACCTTCGCCGTGAACGTGTAGACGCCCGGCGTCGTGGGAGTGCCCGAGATCGTCGTGTCCCCCGGCGTGCCGTTCGCGCCGATCGTGAGGCCCGGAGGCAGCGTCCCGGAGGCGATCTTCCAGCCCATGCCGAGCCCGCCGTTCCCCGTTACGGACAGTGTTGCCGTGTAGGGAGCGCCGACGCCGCCGTTGGGCAGCGCCGCCGTCGTGATCGCGAGCTGATCGCGGATCTTGACGATGAAAGTCCGTTGGGAAGCGCAACCGCAGTACTGCGTCGCCTCGACGTCGAAGAGGAACGTGCCCGCCTGCGTCGGCGTCCCGTGGAACGTTCCGTCCTCCTCGATCTTCAGGCCAGGCGGGAGGTCGCCCGCCTTGAAGAAGAACGCGTACGGCGGCGCGCCATCCTTCGGCGTGAAGACGTACTTGTACGGGAGGCCGACGGCGCCGTCGGGCGGCGGCGGGAACTCGTTCACGGCGAAGCCGCTCGCGGCGCTGGCGATGACGCCTGCGAGAACGATTGAGAGAGCGACGATCCGGGCGAGTCGCATAGCTCCCGTACAGGCTAGCGATTCCGGCGCCAGAGCAGGAAGGAGAGCGGGAGGAACGCGGCGAGTGCGAAATACGGCATCAGCGCCAGCCGGGAGCCGGCGATCGTGCGCTTCCGCGTCTCGCCGGATCCCGCCATCCACCAGACAGTCGCAGGAACGGCACCCGGAAAGTTCCCGCCGGCTTCAGGCCGGTTCGACCAGCGTGCCCGCCTCGCCGGCGACGATCGCGCCGATGTCGGCGAGCGCGCCGATCGCCGCCGGGCGCCCGGTCTCTTCGGCGAACGCGCAGGCTGCTTCGACCTTCGGGCCCATCGAGCCGGAAGGGAAGTCGTGGCTACGTAGCTCCTCGACGGTCGTCCGGCGAAGAGGCCGCTCGGCGGGCGTCCCCCAATCGAGATAGACGGCGTCGACATCTGTCGCCATCACGAACAGGTCGGCGCCGACCTCGCGGGCGAGGAGGGCGCTCGCGCGGTCCTTGTCGACGACCACCTCTGCGCCGAGCAGCGTCCGCGAGCCGTCGCGTGCGTACATCGTGGGGATGCCTCCGCCGCCGGCGCAGATCACGATCGCGCCCTTCTCGAGCAGCCACTTGATCGGCCGATGCTCGAAGATCCGCTTCGGGGCCGGGGAGGGGACGACGCGCCGCCAGTGCTCTCCGTCGAGCTTGAACACCCAGCCGTGCTCCGACTCGAGCAGCCTTGCCTCCGTCTCGTCGTAGACCGGGCCGATGAACTTCGTCGGATCATCGAAGGCGGGATCATCGGGATCGACCTCGACCATCGTCAGGATCGTCGCGAACGGCACCTCGAACGGAAGAAGGTTGCCGAGCTCCTGCTCGATCAGATAGCCGATCATCCCCTCCGTCTCGGCGGCGAGGATGTCGAGCGGGTATGGCTCGCCCTTCTCGTACGCGGCCGCCTGGAGCGCGAGCAGGCCGACCTGCGGGCCGTTGCCGTGCGAGAGGACGAGCCGGTGTCGTTCGGCGACAGGAGCGAGGGCTTCCGCGGCGGCGCGGACGTTCGCGCGCTGGACGGCTGCGGTCATCGGTTCGCCGCGCCGCAGCAGGGCGTTTCCACCCAGCGCGACGAGGATGATGCCACCGTCGGAGGCCATTGCGCACGGTTCTCGCCGCCGCGGGCGGTTCCTACCGGAGATCTGCGACGATCGACGCGTGGCCGCAGGGGACGACGCCGGACGGCGCCTCGATGACCTGCTCGAGACCGTCGAGGCCCGCCTGAACCATCTCGAGGCGGCTACCCGAGCCGGCTTATCTGACGCGCGAGCCGAAGTCCGCGGTCACGATCGTCACGTCGAGACCGTGGAAGTCGCCCTGGGCCGCGTCCGCGTGGACGGCCGAGAGGCCGAGCTCGCGATAGTCACGGTCGAGCAGGATCCTGCGATGGTCCGGGCTCCGGAGCCACATCTGGACCGCCTCTTTCGCACCGATGTCCGGCGACATCCAGAGCAGGTTCTCGCCGACATGCCACGAGTGGTAGCCCGAGGCGCGGTAGTAGTACCTCAGCCTGCGCCAGAAGGGTCTCCCGTCGGCGGACGAGTGGCGGAAAAAGCCCTTGAGCGCCATCGCGCGCGAGTGGCGGAGCGCTGCCGTGCCGAGCGGCGCCGATGCGCGCAGGGAGCCGAGCCCTCTCGCGTGTCTGACGCGATTGACCTCGACGAGGATCGACCGGTTCAGGTCGATGCGCTGGGTGACCGTCGGCGTGCGGTTCTCGTTCGTGCGGGCGCCGGCTGTGCCGGCCACGACGCATACGAGGACAGCGGGGATCAGGGCGAGCTTTAGTCTCACGGAGTGGGCATCGGCGTTCGCGCGCCCGGCATCGAGCCGCCCTCCCTCGTCGGGGCTACCTCGATCGAGGGACGCGACGCACCGCGGCTAGTCTCCGGGCGTGAGCCGCTCGGTGATCGTCTCTGCCGTCCGCACGCCCTTCGGGCGTCTCGGCGGCGCGCTTGCGGCGAAGCCGGCGACCGACCTCGGAGCGATCGCCGTTCGCGCTGCCGTCGAGAGAGCCGGGCTCGAGGGCGCCGACGTCGAGTACGTGATCATCGGCCAGGTGCTGCAGGGCGGCGCCGGCCAGGCCCCTGCGCGGCAGGCGGCGATCGGCGCGGGGCTGCCGATCCAGGTGCCCTCTGACACGATCAACAAGGTCTGCGCGTCGAGCGTCCGGGCGGTCGAGATCGCGGACCAGATGATCCGTGCAGGCGACCACGACGTCGTCGTCGCCGGCGGTATGGAGTCGATGTCGAACGCCCCGTTTGCACTCGCCAAGGCACGGTTCGGCTACAAGCTCGGCGACGGGACGCTCGTCGATCTGATGGTGCACGACGGTCTCGAGTCGAGCTTCGATGGCCGGCACATGGTCGAGCAGGCGTCGTTCGTGTCGCGCGAGCTCGGCATCGGCCGCGAGGAGCAGGACGCGTGGGCCCTCCGCTCCCACGAGCGTGCCGTGCGTGCGATCGACGAGGGCCTGTTCGCGGACGAGATCGTGTCTGTGGGTGACGTCTCGGTGGACGAGGGGCCGCGGCGAGACACGTCGCTCGAGAAGCTCGCCTCACTGCCGCCGGTCTTCGATCCCGAGGGAACGACGACTGCGGGCAACGCCCCCGGCGTCAACGACGGGGCCGGTGCGCTCGTCGTCACGAGCGAGGGGTTCGCGAAGGAGCGCGGGCTCGAGGTGCTCGCGACGATCGTCTCGCACGGCTACGTCGCCGACGAGTTCGCGTATCTCGCGCGGACGCCCGGCGGCGCCGGGAATCAGGCGCTCGAGCGCGCCGGGAAGACGATCGGGGACGTCAAGCGCGTCGAGGTCAACGAGGCGTTCTCCTCGGTCGCGCTCCACTCCGTCGAGCTGCTCGACGCCGACCCGGAGATGGTGAACGTCAACGGCGGCGCGGTCGCGCTCGGCCATCCGATCGGCGCCTCGGGCGCGCGCATCCTCTCGACGATGGTCCACGAGCTGCGCCGAAACGGCGGCGGGCTCGGCCTCGCGGCGATCTGCTCCGGCGGCGGCCAGGGCGACGCGCTACTGATCGAGGTCTAGCCAGTAGGCGAGTCGAGCAGCACGATCGGACGGTACTTCTTGCCCGGTTCGATCTCGACGTCCTCGACGTACGTCGCCCCCACCGCATAGCCGCCAAGGATCTCGCGGACTGCGTCCTCCACCACGGGCGCGGCACGGTCGAACGCTGCGCGGTCGACGGTGGCGAGCCGGAGCTCGAACGACGTGCCCGTCAGCTGGACGAGCTGGTAGCGGACGACGCCGGCGATGCCGCTGACGGCCATCGTCACGCCGAACGGGCCCATCAGCGATCCGTCCGCGAGCGTCACGTACTCGCTGACCCGCCCTTCGAGCTCCGCAAGCACCTTCGAGGTCCGGCCGCAGCCGCAGAGCTCCGTCGAGATCCTCCCGAGGTCGCCGATCCGGTAGTTGAGGAGGACACTGCCGCGGTTGACGAGGTTCGAGAGCACGATTTCGCCGGGCTCGCCGTCGGGCACGGGTGCGCCGGCGGGATCGACGATCGTCACGTGGCAGAGGTCTTCGTGGAGGTGGAAGCCTTCACGCCGATCGCAGTAGAAGCCGATCTTCAGCGACTCCATCGCGCTGTAGCGCGAGACGACGGGGATGCCGAAGTGCTCTTCGATCAGGCGCCGGCCGCCGGACGACATGTGATCCCACGTGTAGAGGAGCATCTTCGGCTTGTGCCTCGGCCCGCCGCGGTCGACGGCGGCCCGAAAGTACGCCTCGAGATGCGAGCCGCAGCCCATCAGGACGTCCGGACGAATGGCGTCGATGTCCGCGTCGACGCGCTCGGGCGTGTGGGCGCCGAGCACCGCCCGACGGAAGCGGGGGCGAAACGGGCGGAAGCTGGAGCGGTCCATCACTCCCCGCACGCGGTCGACGTTCTCCGGCGAGTCCGAGCCCAGGTAGAGCCGCGTGTAGCGAAGGCGCTTGCCGACGAGGCCCGCCTCGACCATCCGCTCGCGCTCGGCGTACGCGACGTTCAGCAGCACCGACCGGCGGTCGTGGAGGAGCCGGAGCGGCACGCCCGTCGTGCCCGTCGACTGGAGCACGAGGCCGTCGCGCTCGCTCGCATCGTCGGAGCGGAAACGCTCCGGGTCGCGCAGCACCTCGTCGCGGGAGACGACCGGAAGCCGGGCGAGGTCGTCAGCGCCTCGAATCTCGCGTGCATCGATTCCTTCGCGTCGGAGGAGGTCGCGGTAATGGGGCACGTGGGCGGCGGCGTGCTCGACCGTCTCGCGAACGTGACGGTCGCGCCGCGCGAGCAGCTGCTCGCGCGTCACGAAGAGCGCCCTGCGCTGACCGAGCGCGGCGCGCGCGATCGTTGCCATGCCCGCCGTCCTCGTCACGATCTCGCCGCTCATGCCGCTGGATCGCCCCATCCGAACGACCGCCGCCACGGTCCGAGCCCGTACCAGCCAATTCGGCCGAGGCGTAGATACCCCGCCTTCTCGTAGGCGCGCCGGCCGGCGTGGTTCTCGGCGAGGACGCCGGCGACGATCCGGCGCTTACCCTCCACCGCAAGCGTGGCTGCGAGCCGTGTGCCGGCGGCGCCCGAGACGCCCTGGCCGCGCATCGACGGCTCGGTGTGCGTCTCCGAGAGGTAGACGTCCTCGTCGGAGAGCGCGAGCCATGTATCGAGGTACTCGACGTAGGCGCGACCCTCGGCGATCCAGCGCGACGACACGACGCGGTCGTCCTGCCAGGCGGCGAAGCAGCGGTCGCCGCGCGCGAGCCGGACCTGCTCCCGCTCGTCCCGCGGCGTGGTCAGGAACGCGTATTCGAGCGCGAGTGGCGTCTCGCGGAGCGCAGGCGGAGGCCGCAGGTCGAGCGCGACGAGCTCGAGCCGGCGGTAGAGGCGTAGCCGGGCGAGCCCGCCGAACCAGACGCCGCGGATGCCCTCCTCCCGAAGTAGCTCGCGAGTCCGGCGGATCAAGCCTGCTTCACGGCGAGGGCGGCGACGAACTGCGCCGTTACGTTTCGCGTGCGGTAGTCGCCGAGCCGCTCGGCCGAGAGCAGCGCGCTGAGGTGCGAGGGGCGCACGGACGAGACGGCGCCGAGGCCGAGGACAGCCATGCGCGGCACGTGCATCAGCGTCGCGGTTCTCTGGACGCTCAGTCCAGCGCGGGCCAGCCCGCGCTCGAGCCCGGCCGCGCTGCATGTCGCGCCGACGTAGCAGGGCACGAGACGGATGCTCGCCAGCCAGCGCCAGGGAATCGCGTTCCGGAGGGAGACGAGCGGGTTGGACGCGTTGTCGAGCGTCACGAGCAGCCGTCCACCCGGCGCGAGCACGCGCGCGAGCTCGCCGAGTCCGACCTCCAGCTCGGCGAGCGAGTCGAAGTGATCGAGCGTCGAGCACGAGACGACCGCTTCGAATGACCCGTCGGGAAACGGCAGGCGCCGGACGTCCGCCTGCTCGGCCTCGAGCTCGGGGTAGCGGCTGGCGGCCGCCTTGACGACGGCGTCGGAGACGTCGATCCCGTGAACCTCGTCGGCGAGCTCCTGCAGACACGGATAGAGGCCCGAGCCGACCGCCTCGTCGAACAGGTCCGTCTTCAACAGGCGGTGCGGACGAGGACCCTTGACGAGCCACGCCTCGACCAGTCGGGCGTTCAGCTCGTCGGCATAGGCGCGAAGCAACCGGTGCCCGCGCGTCCGAGGCCAGTCCGCGACGGCGGACTCCCACGTCGCCGTGGTCTGGAGATTGACCATGGGCGGCAGACGTTAGCCTCTCGCCGTGGATTTCGAGCATGTCCTCGTCGTCGGGGCAGGGCAGATGGGCGGCGGGATCGCGCAGATCGTCGCCGCCTCGGGGCGCCGCGTCTCGCTCTACGACTCGGTCCCGGGTGCGGTCGAGCGCGGCCTCGGCGCCATGGAGAAGAGCCTCGGGAAGCTCGCCGAGAAGGGAGGCGCGGATCCCGCCGACGTGCTCGCGCGCGTCGAGCAGGTCGAGGCGATCGTCCCCGCGGAGCTGCTGATCGAAGCCGTCGTCGAGGACCCGGCGGTCAAGGAGGCGATCTTCCGCGAGGCGGACAAGATCCTTCCGCCCGGCGCGATCCTCGCGTCCAACACCTCCTCCATTCCAATCGCCACCCTGGCGGCCGCAACCGCACGGCCGCCACAGGTGATCGGCATGCACTTCTTCAACCCCGTGCCCGTGATGAGCCTCGTCGAGGTCGTGCGCGCGCCGCTGACCTCCGACGAGACGGCCGCTGCGATCGTCGAGCTCGCCCGCGAGCTCGGCAAGACGCCCGCCGAGGCCAACGACTTTCCCGGCTTCGTCTCGAACCGCATCCTGATGCCGTTCATCAACGAGGCCGCGCTTGCGCTCGAGGGCGGCGTGGCCGACGCGGAGGCGATCGACACGATCGCGAAGCTCGGCTTCAACCACCCGATTGGCCCTCTGGCGCTCGCGGATCTGATCGGGCTCGACACGTGCGTCGCGATCATGGAGGTGCTCCGTGACGGGCTCGGCGACGAGAAGTATGCGCCTGCTCCGATCCTCCGCGAGCACGTCGCCGAGGGGCGCCTCGGCCGCAAGTCCGGCCAGGGCTTCTATGAGTACTAGGGCTTGTCAGTCGACCTTGACGCGCCGGAACATCGCGTAGAAGACGACGTCGTAGACGCTCTTGACGGCGCCCGCGATCACGAACGGCGCGCCGAGCCAGATCGCGAGAGTCGCACCGCCGACGAGCGGGCCGACGGGCCGCGTCACGTAACGCGCCGTGTTCGTGTACGCGGCGGCAGCCGTGCGCTCCGATGGGTCGACGACGACTGCTACGTACGCCTGACGTGCCGGCACATCCATCTGGCTGAGGACGTAGCGGGAGAGGAGCAGGACGAGCGCTACGGGGAACGTCGGCGCGAATGCGATCGCGGCGAGCAGGACGTTCGAGGGCAGGTGTGTAAAGACCATCGTTCGTAGCAGGCCGATCCGATGTGAAAGCCGCACCGCGATCTGGAACGACGCCGCCTGGATGAAGCCGATCGCGAGGAAGACGATCGCGAGCGTCTGGTGCGAGGTGCCGAACTTGAGCGCGAACCAGTACGCGATGAACGACTGGACGACGAAGCCGCCGCCGAAGCTGTCGAGCGCGAACAGGGCGGACAGTCTGGCCACGATGCTCTTCGACTTGTGGAGCGTGGGACGTCCTTCGAGCGTCAGCTCGCGACCGCCCTCGACCGTCTCGGACAGCGGCCAGACCGCGATGAGCGCCACTAGCGCCGCGATCGGATAGACGAGCAGCCACAGGCGCGAGGCAGCGAAGAACGCGGCGAGTGCGCCGAACGAGCCCGCGAGCGTGGCGACCGTGTTGTACGTCCCGAAGAGCGACGCGACGTTCGCGTCGGCCGCGGCGTGTGGGAGCATCGCCTGCTCGAGCGAGGTCAGGGGACCCGATTCGACGATGTCAGCCGAGACCGTGCCCGTCAGCGCGGCGACGATCAGCAGCGGGAGCGAGTCAGTGAGCGCGAAGACGAGGCCCGCGCAGGCCATGCCGATGAGCAGGGCGCGGTACGCGCGACGTCGTCCGATCCGGTCGCCGTAGCGCGCGAGGACGATCGACGCGAGCGCCACTCCCGCCAGCATCGCCGTGAACACAAGCCCGACCTGGGTCGTCGAGAGCCCCGACTTCTCGAGCGAAACGCCGATCACGATGCTGCCGAGGCCGTACACGACGCCGCGCGCGGCCTGGGCAAGGAGGATGCGTCGAGCGTCGGGGCTCATCGGGGTGCACCGCCGGGTGACCGTTTCGGCCGTTCATATACTCGCGCAGAAATGGATTTCGACCTGACCGCCGAGCAGCAAGAGATCCAGGCGCTCGCGCGCGAGGTGGCGGATGCCGAGATCGCGCCACATGCCGCCGACTGGGATCGCGAGCACCGCTTTCCGCTCGAGGTGATCGCGACGGCTCGGCGAGGTCGGCCTAATGGGCGTGTGCGTGCCGGAGGAGTACGGTGGCGCCGGCGCGGACTTCCTCTCGTACGTGCTCGTGCTCGAGCAGCTGTCGCGCGCGGACGCCGGAGTCGGCGTCACGGTCGCCGTGCACACGAGCGCGACGACGCTGCCGGTGCTCGCGTGGGGCACGAAGGAGCAGTGCGAGCGGCTTCGTCCCGTCGGCTTGCCTCCGGGTCGAGACGCTCGGGGCGTTCGCTCTCTCGGAGCCGGACGTCGGCTCCGACGCTGGCGCTCTGCGCTGCGGCGGCGAAACGGGACGGGGACGGCTGGTTGCTGTCGGGGCAGAAGCAGTGGATCACGAACGGCGGGCACGCGGGCCACATCCTCGCGTTCGCGCGCACGAACCCGGAGATGGAGGGTGGCGACGGCATCTCGGCTTTCCTGCTCGAAGCGTCACACGTGCAGGTGACGCGGGAGGAGGAGAAGCTCGGCCTCAACTCATCGTCCACCGCCGACCTCGCTGCTCGAGAACGCACGCGTCGACGACGATCGGCTGCTGGGCGAGGAGGGGCGCGGGTTCGCGATCGCGCTCGACGCGCTCGACGGCGGCCGGATCGGCATCGCCGCCCAGGCGCTCGGTATCGCACAGGCCGCCTACGACATCGCTCGCGCGTACGCAGTGCGAGCGGCAAAGCCTTCGGCCGGCCGCTCGTCGATCATCAGGCGATCGAGACGAAGCTCGTCGACATGGCGGTCGAGATCGAGGCGGCGCGCCTGCTCACGTATCGCGCGGCCTGGCTGAAGGAGCACGGCCCGGCCCCACAAGTCCGAGGGGGCGAAGGCGAAGCTCTACGCCTCGGAGATGGCTCGCCGCCAGACGGCAGAGGCGATCCAGGTGCTGGGCGGCTACGGGTACACGAAGGAGTTTCCCGTCGAGCGCTACTACCGCGACGCCAAGATCACGGAGATCTACGAGGGAACGAGCGAGATCCAGCGGATCGTGATCGCGCGCTCGATCCTGGGCGGCTAGGCAGCCACTCGTAAAGCGCGTCGGGCTCCTTCTCCATGTTCAGCGACCCGTCTGTGAACTTCACGAGACAGCAGCGGTGCCGTTCGTAGAAGCGGCGCGCGCCTTCGTTCTCCTGGAAAACCCACAACTGGAAGCCTGCCGGGCGCTGCAACTTCGCGTGGTCGAGCAGCGCCGTTCCAATGCCGCGATTCTGCGCATCCGGATCGACGTAGAGATGGTCGAGCACGCCGCTCCCAGCCCGCTGAAGCCGATGATCCGGCCGGCTTCTTCGGCGACCCAGACATCGTGCCGTCGCACGATCCAGGCTCCCGAGTCGGGGCCGGTCCTCGTCCGGGATCCGGGGCAGGTACGTCATCAGGTCGCGTGCGCGCACGAAGACGTCACCGATCGCGTCGGCGTCCTCTGGCGTGGCGCGTCGGATCACGGGCGTACTCTAGGGGCCGTGCCGCGAAAGCCGGACGAGCCCGTGCGGCTGACGAAGATCTACACCCGCGGCGGCGACAGCGGGCGAGACGAGCCTCGGCGACGGGACGCGCGTCTCGAAGCTCGACCCGCGGGTCGCGGCGGGCGGCGACGTCGACGAGCTCAACTCGCTCGTCGGGTGGACGATCGTCGTCGCCGACGGCCGAGATCGACGAGGTGCTCGCGCGAGTCGAGAACGAGCTCTTCGACCTCGGCGCGGACATCACGGTTCCGCAGACGAAGGCGGGTCTGCGCGTGACGCAGGAGCAGGTCGACCGGCTCGAGGCGGACTGCGACCGCTTCAACGAGACGCTCGCGCCGCTCAAGAGCTTCGTCCTGCCCGGCGGCACCGAGCTCGCGGCGCAGGCTGTTCGTCGCGCGGGCGGTGTGCAGGCGCGCCGAGCGGTCGGTGCTCGCGGCAGACGTCGGCGGGCTGTCGGCGTCTATCTGAACCGGCTCTCCGACCTGTTGTTCATCCTCGCCCGCAGCGGCGAACCTCGCGGACCGACGAGACGCTCTGGAAGCCTGGAAGCTAGCTAGTCGTCTTCGCCGGCTCGTTCGTCGCCGGCTATCTCGGCTCGATGCTCGGCCTCGTGCTCGGCACGCTGCGGCTGCCGCTCGTTCTGCTCGTGTCCGGCGACCCGACCACCGCGGCGGGGACGAACATCGCCATCAGCGCCGCATCGGCAGCATCGGGCGGGATTCGCCACAGCCGCGCGGGCAGGGTCGACTGGCGCGTCGTCGCGTGGATGACGCCACCGTCGGTCGTCGGCGCGCTCGTCGGCGGCGTACTACGGCGACTCGGTCCCCGAACGGCTGCTCTTCGTCGCCATCGCCGCCGTGCTCATCTGGAACGGCGTCGACCTGCTCGTGCGGCCGTTCCGGGCGAAGCCACGCGAGAAGCCGAGGCTCGTGCCCGCCGTCGTCGTTCGGCGGGCTGATCGGCGCGCTCGGCGGCGCGATCGGCGTCATCCTCGGCACGCTCCGCGTGCCGGCGCTCCTGAACGCGGTCGGGCTGACGGCTGCGCGGGTCGTCGGCACGAACCTCGTCGTCGGGTTCTTCCTCGGCGTCGTTCGGCTTCCTCGGCCACGCCGTGCGCGGCGAGGTCGAGTGGGGGTTGCTCGCAGCCGGCGTCGTTGGGGCCATTCCCGGCGGCTGGCTCGGCGCGCGCGATGACCGGTCGCTTCTCGGAGCTCGGATTGAGGCGAGCGCTCGGTGTCACCCTGATCGCCGTCGCGATCGCGTTCGTCGTCGAGGCCATCGTTCGATGAGGGCGGGCTCCTAGACTCCCGCAGTGGCCGCGACTGCCGGACCGGTGGAGGGGCCCTCCGCACGTCGCACGCTCGTGCGGTCGGGCCTCGTGATCGCAGCAGGTGTCGGTGCCGCGAACGTCCTCAACGCCGTCTTCCAGTTCTCGCTGGCGCGGATCCTCGACCCCGAGGACTACGCGCTCCTCGCCGCGCTCGTCGCCGTCGTCCTCGTCGCCGCGATCCCTCCGCTGGCGTTCCAGGCGACAGCCGCGCGTGAGGTCTCGTCACGGCTGGCGCGCGACGACCGCGAAGGAGCCGGACGGTTGCTCAGGGCATGGGCAGCTCAGCGATCCTGTGGGCAGACGTGATAGCCGTCTGCGCGGTCGTCCTGCTCGGGGTCACCGCGCTCCTTGGCGTCGACGACCCGCTGGCCTACGGAGCCACGGGCCTGACGGTCGCCGCAGCGCTCGTGATCCCGGTCGTCTGGGGCGGACTCCAGGGCGCCGGCCGCTTCTACGTCCTCGCCGGTGCGCAGCTCGTCTTTGCCGGCACGCGATTCTGTGTCGGGATCGCGGTAGGTCTGCTCGGGGGCGGCGTCGGCGCGATCATGCTCGGCCTCGCCGCGGCGACCGTGATCACGGACGTCGTCAGCGCCTGGCCGCTGCGGTCGCTGCTGCCGCGCGAGAAGGTGAAGCGGGAGTCCCTGGCCACGCGCGTCAATGCCGGCGCGGCGATCGGGCTGACCGCGCTCTGGGCGCTCGTCTACAGCGACCTGCTCGTCGCGCGGATCGTCTTCTCGGGGGACGAGGCGGGCGCCTACGCGGCCGCGTCCGTCGGCGCCCGCGTGCTGCTCCTGATCGCGATCGCCGCCACGACCGTCCTCTTCCCCCGCGTCGCGAGCCTCAACGACCGGGCCCGCGAGCGCAAGCACCTGCTTGCCGGGCTGGCGGGGGTCGGCGCCGTCTCGGCGCTCGCTGTGCTCCTGCTCTGGGTTTTCGCCGGCACGCTCGTCGACGTCGCGTTCGGCTCCAAGTACGCGGACGCCGAGGCGTGGCTCGGGCCGCTCAGCCTCGCAATGGCACTCTATGGCCTGACGATCGTGTACCTCTACCACTTCCTTGCTCTCGGCCGTGCGCGCTTCGGGATCGTGCTCGCGGCTCTGTTCTGCGCGCAGCTGGTGGCCTACGCGCTGTTCCACGACACGCCCGACCAGCTGATCGGCGTCCAGCTCGCGTTCGGCGCCGCCACCGTCTCCGCGGGCGAGCTGTGGTATCTCCTGCGTATCCGATGAAGGCGGCACCCTAGCGATGGCGACGACCGAGCCGCGCGCCCGCGAGCTCGACTCGACGATCTCCGGCCTTCCGGTCGAGCCGCTCTACACGCCCGAGACGACCGACGTCGACTACGCGCGCGACCTCGGCGACCCCGGCGAGTTCCCGTTCACGCGCGGCGTCTACCCGACGATGTACCGCGGGCGTCTCTGGACGATGCGGCAGTTCGCGGGGTTCGGCACGGCCGCGGAGACGAACGAACGCTTCCGCTACCTGCTCGAGCATGGCCAGACGGGTCTGTCGACCGCCTTCGACATGCCGACGCTGATGGGCTACGACTCGGACCACGCGCGCTCGTTCGGCGAAGTCGGGCGCGAGGGCGTCGCCATCGACTCGCTCGACGACATGGAGACGCTGTTCGCCGGCATTCCGCTCGGCGAGGTGTCGACGTCGATGACGATCAACTCACCTGCGGCGATGCTGCTCGCGTTCTACGTCTGCGTCGGCGAGGAGCAGGGAGTCTCCCGCGACGAGCTGCGGGGCACCGTGCAGACGGACATCCTCAAGGAGTACATCGCGCAGAAGGAGTACATCTTCCCGCCCGAGCCTTCGATGCGGCTCGTCGTTGACATGATCGAGTTCTGCGCGGAGGAGCTGCCGCGCATGCACCCGGTCTCGATCTCGGGCTACCACATTCGGGAGGCGGGCTCGACCGCGGCGCAGGAGCTCGCGTTCACCCTCGCGGACGGCCTCGCGTACGTCGACGCGTGCGTCGCGCGCGGCCTCGACGTCGACGACTTCGCCCCGCGTCTCTCCTTCTTCTTCAACGCTCACATGGACTTCTTCGAGGAGATCGCGAAGTACCGAGCCGCGCGGCGGATCTGGGCGCGCGAGCTGCGCGATCGCTACGGCGCGAAGAACCCGCGCTCGTGGCTGATGCGCTTCCACTCGCAGACGGCCGGCGTCTCGCTGACCGCGCAGCAGCCGGAGGTGAACATCGTGCGCACGGCGATCGAGGCGCTCGCGGCCGTGCTCGGCGGCACGCAGTCGCTGCACACGAACTCGTTCGACGAGGCGCTCGCGCTGCCGACTGAGCACGCGGTGCGGATCGCGCTCCGGACGCAGCAGGTGATCGCCCACGAGTCGGGCGTGACGAACACCGCCGATCCGCTGGGCGGATCGTGGTTTCTCGAGGACCTCACGAACCGGCTCGAAGCGGAGGCCTACGACTACTTCGAGCGCATCGAGCAGCTCGGCGGCGTCGTCGCCGCGATCAAGGAGAACTTCCAGCAGCGCGAGATCGCCGAGGCGTCGTTCCGCTATCAATCGGAGGTCGAGGCGGGCGAGCGCGTCGTCGTCGGCGTCAACCGCTACGGGCTCGAGGACGAGGAGCCGCTCGAGATCCTCCGCATCGACCCGGCGCTCGAGCAGGAGCAGATCGAGCGGGTGCAGGCCGTGCGCGCCCGGCGCGACGCGCAGGCGGTCGAGCGGCACGTCGCGAGGCTGAAGGACGCGGCCGCGCGCGAGGACGTGAACCTGATGCCCGTGATCGTCAACGCCGCGCGCGACTACGTGACGATGGGCGAGATGTGCGACGCGCTCCGCGAGGTGTGGGGCGTGTGGCGCGAGACGCCGGTTTTCTAGGGACGCCGGTCTTCTAGGGACGCCGCCGTTCCAGGGCCGCTGCGCGTTCAGGCTCCCGCGAGGGACAGGCGCTTTTCCGCTTGTTGTTCGAGCGCCTTCAGCGCTACTACGAGCTCTCGAACTTCGCGCGCTGGCGCGCGGCGTTGCGGTCGTCCCACTTCTTCAGGATGTAGATGCCGATCGCGAGCACGATCGCTGCGGCGCCGAAGCCGGCGCGCGCCCAGACGGCGTCGAAGATAAAGACGGCGCACATCGCCGCCGCGATCACTCCGGCGGCGAGGAGGGCGAACTTCGCTGCAGCGCCCCAGTCCATGCGGGGATTCTAGGGCACCCGGCGACTAGAGACAGATTTGGAGGCCGTCGTAGGCGAGCTCCCAGCCGTCGGGGGCCGGCAGCTCGTCCGGGCGGTGTGTGAGCAGGAGCCGCTTGGCGCCGGAGGCCTCGAACGCATCGACGGCTTCGTCGACCGACAGGTGTCCGCGCGGGCTGCCGTCGAGCTCACCGCGGAGCAGCGTCGCCTCGCAGACGAAGAGATCCGCGTCGCGCGCGACGTCCGCGAGCTTCGCGTCGGGGCCCGAGTCGCCGGAGTACGCGAGCGTGTGGTCGCCGTTCGACACGCGCAGGCCGTACGTCCGCAGCGTGTAGTGCGGCAGGCGGATCGCTAGGACCTCGAGCCCCGCGGCGGTCCTGAACGGAACGGCTTCGTCGTAGTCGCGCACGTCGAACGTCGACTCGAACATGTCCTCCCAGCCGAGTCGCGTGCCGAAGTCGCGGATGCGCGCGCGCCCCTGTGGCGGCAGCCAGAGCTCGGGCTTGTCCGTCCCCTTGCCGGGCCCGACCATGTTCCCCCAGACCCAGGGCACGAGGTCGCCCCAGTGGTCGAGGTGCCAGTGCGTGATGACGATCGAGTCGACGCGCGGCCAGCCGCCGTTCAGCTCGCGCAGCCGTGCGAGCACCCCCGGGCCGCAGTCGAGCAGGAGCCGCCCCGGCCCCTCGACGAGGTAGCCGGATTGGGCGCCGCCGGGGTTCGGCCACGCGGGGCTCGACCCCACGACGGTCAACTTCATGCTCATATACTGCCGCGCGAATGGCGAGGAAGATACGGGTAGTGATCGCGAAGCCCGGTCTCGACGGGCACGACCGCGGCGCAAAGGTGATCGCGCGCGCGCTGCGGGACGCCGGCATGGAGGTCATCTACACGGGTCTCCACCAGACTCCGGAGCAGATCGTCGAGACTGCGATCCAGGAGGACGCGGACGCGGTCGGCATCTCGGTGCTCTCCGGCGCGCACATGACGCTCGTGCCGCGGATCCTCGAGTTGCTGCGCGAGAACGAGGCCGACGACGTGCTCGTGGTCGTCGGCGGCACGATCCCGGGCGACGACGCGCGGGAGCTCGAGGCGCTGGGCGTCGCGGAGGTGTTCACGCCCGGCGCGACGACGGGCGCGATCGTCGACTTCCTCCGCGAGCGGGTGCCGACGGCGTGATCGGCGTCGAGCGCGACGATCGGGTCGCGGTCGTCACCGTCGACCGTCCGGAGGCGCTGAACGCGCTCGACCAGGCGACGCTGACGGAGCTTCGCGACCGGCTGTCCGAGCTCGCGGCGGACACGGACGTGCACGTCGTCGTGCTGACCGGAGCCGGCGAGCGGGCGTTCGTGGCCGGCGCCGACATCAAGGCCATGTCGGCGATGAACATCGAGCAGGCGTTCGCGTGGGGGCGGCTCGGCCACGAGACGGCGTCGCTGCTCGAGACGATGCCGAAGCCGACGATCGCGGCGGTCAACGGGTTCGCGCTCGGCGGCGGCTGCGAGCTCGCGCTCGCGTGCGACGTTCGCTACGCGTCGGACACGGCCAAGCTCGGCCAGCCCGAGGTCTCGATCGGGATCATCCCCGGCTGGGGAGGCACGCAGCGGCTGCCGCGCGTCGTCGGCATCGGCCGTGCGAAGGAGCTGATCATGACGGGCCGGCTCGTCGACGCGGAGGAGGCGCTCCGCATCGGCCTCGTCAACGCCGTCTTCGCGCCG
The DNA here is from genome assembly GCA_963705945.1 of uncultured Actinomycetes bacterium. GTDB lineage: Bacteria > Actinomycetota > Thermoleophilia > Gaiellales > Gaiellaceae > PALSA-612. The sequence continues at coordinate 131,951 of CAVPLG010000001.1, forward strand.
GAGGAGCTGATGGAGAAGGCGCTCGAGCTCGCCCGCGAGCTCGCTGCGAAGAGCCCGCTCGTGCTCGCGGCGATCAAGGAGACGATGCGCGGACGCTCTACGGCGATCTCGGCGCCGAGGCTGAGGCGTTCGCCGGGCTCTTCGGCAGCGACGATCAGCGCGAGGGCATGCGGCGTTCATCGAGAAGCGCGAGCCTCGCTTCACCGGCCGCTAGGCCCTCGTCTCTCGGCGTAACAGCCGACCTGTGGATGCTTCGGCACTGAATTCCAACACCCCAGTGCCAGGCACTGAATGTGCGACGGAAGAGTGCCGAGTTCGTCGCGCGGGGCTTGGCTCAGGGGCCGGGGACGGCCGTCTTCGTCAGCACGACGCGGCCGGCGTTGTAGGCGCCCGGTCGCACCGCCGCCGCGGCGAGCGTGGCGAACGTCGGCTCGGTGAGCACGAGCACGCTCTTGCCGACGAGCTTCGGCGCCGACTCCGCGCCGACGACCTTGCCCTTGCCGAGGTCGATCTGGACGGTCGCCGCGACGTCGAGCCGCAACGGCCGGCGCATCTTGTCGAGCACGGTCCCGGCCGGAAAGGCGTGAAGCTTCGTCACCTTGAGCGCAGGGCTCCGGGCGACGCGTGGGTGACCGTCCCTGTCACCGTGAGCGTCACCGTCGTGTTCATCGAGGTCGCGAAGATCAGCCGCTCCGCCTTCATCAGGTAGGGGTACGGGTTGATGGCGCCGCCGTCGTTCGGGTGCACCTCGAAGTGGAGGTGGGGATCCGTGGAGTCGGCGTCGCCGGAGTTGCCGACATACCCGATGGCCTGGCCCGCATCGACGGGCGCGCCGTCTCGCAGACCCTTCGAGTACGCCATCCCGGGGACGCACTTGCCGCGGTTGTCGTTCCCCTTCGTGACGTCGTTGTTCAGGTGGATGTAGAGGTAGGTCGTGCCGCTCTTGCCGTAGAGATAGAGCATGCACCCGGCGCGGGCCGACGTCGTCCAGAACTTGACCTTCCCCGGCTCGGCGGCGACGGCGACCGTGCGGCGCGGTGCCATGAGGTCGTTGCCCTGGTGCGTGCCGCTGTAGCGGGCCGCCCCGAAGTCGTTCGCGAACGCGACCGAGCCGACGATCGGGAAGATGAGCCGCGGCACCTTGCCGGCCGGTGCGGCGGAGGTCGACGTCACGACCCCAGCTGCAGTCAGCAGCGGGTGATGAGGATGAGTCCTCGGGCTGTCGTTCGGCGGTAGTCCACGATCCGTCGTTGACGGTGGGTCAGCAGAAACACCGTCTCTTCTTCGCCTCGGGCCAATCCGGACGCTGCGCGTCCGCTTTGCCCTCGGCTTCGAAGTTCGTGCGCGCGAAGGACTAGACCCTACCAGGGGCCGCGGCTTCCTTCGTCGTTAGAGTCTCGGCCCGATGAAGATCGCCGTCTGCGTGAAGCAGGTTCCCGAGGGCGGAGGAAGCGAGATCGATCCGCAGACAATGCGGCTCGACCGCTCCGGCGAAGCCGGGCTCAACCCGTTCGACACGAACGCGATCGAGGAGGCGCTCCGTCTCCGCGAGAGCGGGGAGGAGGCCGAGGTCGTGCTCGTCTCGATGGGCCCGGAGCGCGCCGCCGAGACCCTGCGCAAGGGGCTCGCTATGGGCGCCGACCGTGCCGTGCTCGTCGCCGACGATGCGCTCGGCAGGCTCCGATCTCGTCGCCACGAGCGCCGTGCTCGCGAAGGCGCTCGAGCGCGAAGGCGCCGACCTCGTGCTGTTCGGCCAGCAGGCGACCGACTCCGATGGGGCAGTGCTCGCGCCGCCGTCGCCGAGCGTCTGCGGCTTCCGCTCGTCTCGCAGGTGTCCGAGCTCGACTGTCGCCGACGGCATTGCGAAGGCGAAGCGGCAGACGGAGTTCGGCTACGACCACATGGCGGCGCCGCTGCCGGCGGTCGTCGCCGTCTCGGACGCGATCAACGAGCCTCGCTACCCGTCGCTGAAGGGGATCATGGGAGCGAAGTCGAAGCCGCAGGAGAGCTTGGCGCTCGCCGACCTCGGGCTCGCCGCGGCTGCGGTCGGCGAGAGCGGCTCGCGGACATCCGTGGTCGCGCTCGGCGGCGCCGCCCGCCGCGCGGCGATACGCTGAAGCTCGAGGACGACGGCTCGGCCGCCCAGAAGGTCGTCGACTTCCTCGCCGAGAGGAAGCTGCTGTGAGAACGCTCGTCTTCCTCGAGCACCACGACGGCGAGATCCAGAAGGGCTCGCTCGGCGTGCTCTCGAAGGCGGCCTCGCTCGGCGAGGCGGCGGGCGTCGTCGTCGGCGCCGGCGCAAGCGCCGCTGCGGCGGCTGCGGGCAAGCACGGGGCGACGCGGTGTACGTCGCAGAGGCGCGGCGAGCTCGACGCGCCGCTGCCGCAGCCACGGGTCGACGTGCTCGAGGCGGTGGTGAAGGAGGGCGGCTACGACGCCGTCTTCTTCGCGCCAGTCGGTGCTTGCCGCCGACGTCGCCGCGGCGCTCGCCGTGCGGCTCGACGCGGGGCTCAACTGGGATCTGGTCGACGTGCGCGACGACGGAGACTCGCTCGTCGGCGTCCGGCCCGCGCTCGGCGACAGCGTCTACGTCGACACCGGCTGGCGCTCGTCGCCGGCGATCGCGCTCTTCCGCGCCGGCAGCTTCGAGCCGGCCGAGACGGGCGCCGCGGGCGAGGTCGTCGAGGCGACGGCCGAGCTCGAGCCCTTCTCGACCGCGGCGACGCTCACCGGGCACGACACCGAGGAGCAGGCCGGGCCGTCGATCGAGGAAGCGGACGTCATCGTCGCCGGCGGCCGCGGCCTGGGCGGCCCGGAGGGATTCGCGCAGCTCGAGGAGCTCGCGAAGGCGCTCGGCGGCGCCGTCGCGGCGACGCGCGCGGTCGTCGACGCCGGCTGGTACCCGTACCCGACCCAGGTCGGCCAGACGGGCAAGACGGTGTCGCCGAAGCTCTACATCGCCTGCGGCATCTCGGGCGCGATCCAGCACAAGGTCGGCATGCAGAGCTCCGGGACGATCGTCGCCGTCAACAAGGATCCGAACGCGCCGATCTTCGAGTTCTGCGACATCGGCGTCGTCGGCGACCTGAACCAGATCGTCCCGAAGCTGACGGAGCTCGTCCGGGCGCGGAAGAGCTGATGGCCGTGGCAGGCCGGCCGACTACCCGCCGCCGCTGACGCGCGGCCGACGCGATCGCCGAGCCGACCGATCCGCCCGGCGGAGCGGATCGACGTCGGCGTCGCTCGTCGTCGGCGCGGGGCCGGCCGGTCTCGCGTGCGCGATCCGGCTCGGCCAGCTGCTCGAGGAGTCGCCGGCGCTTGCCGAGCGGCTCGGCGAGGTGCCGGTCGCGGTGCTCGACAAGGGCTCGAAGCCCGGCGCGCACCTGCTCTCGGGCGCGGTCGTCAACCCGGTCTCGCTGCGCCGGCTGTTCGCAGGGCGACGCACGACCGACGACATGCCGTTCTTCGACGCGCGTCGAGTACGAGTCGCGTGTACTTCCTCACGCATCGGCGCGCTGCGGATCCCGACGCCGCCGACGATGCGGAACCACGGCAACTACGTGGCGTCGCTCTCGCAGCTCGGGCGCTGGCTGGCGGAGGAGGCGGAGGCGCTCGGCGTCGACCGTCCTGCCCGAGACGTCCGCCGAGAAGCTCCTCGTCTCGCACGGACGTGTGACCGGCGTCCGCAACGGCCGACCGCGGCCGCGGCCGCGACGGCGAGCCGCTGCCCCGCTTCGAGCCGGGCTCGGACATCGCCGGCGCAGGTGACGGTGCTCGCCGAGGGCACGCAGGGCTATCTGACCGGCGCGGCGATCGACCGCTTCGGCCTGCGAGGGCGCCAACCCGCAGGTGTGGGCGCTCGGCGTGAAGGAGGTCTGGCGCGTGCCGAAGCCGCTCCGGCGCGTGATCCACACGATGGGCTGGCCCCTTCGCGGGCGGGCGAAGCGCTACCGCGAGTTCGGCGGCTCGTTCATCTACCCGATGGGCGACGACATGGTCACGCTCGGCATGGTCGTCGGGCTCGACTACCGCGACGTCTCGCTGTCCGTCCACGACCTGCTGCAGGAGCTGAAGACGCACAAGCTCGTGCGCAAGATCCTCGCCGGAGGCGAGCGGATCGCGTGGGGCGCGAAGACGATTCCCGAGGGCGGCTTCTACTCGCTGCCCGTCGCAGCTGCACGCGCCGGGCGTCGTCCTCTGCGGCGACGGCGCGGGCTTCGTGAACGTGCCCGCGCTCAAGGGCATCCACTACGCCGTCGAGATCGGGCGTGCTCGCCGCCGAGGCGATCGTCGCGCGCGCTTCGGCCCGGGCGAGGCGATCGGCCGCACCGGCGCGCTTGCCTGCGTACGACGACGCGGTCAAGGCAGAGCTTCGTCTGGACCGATCTCGAAGCGCGTGCGCAACATGCGCCAGGCGTTCGCGAAGGGCTTCTGGCGCGGCTACGATGCGCGCCGGCGCGATGACGATGTCGCGCGGCCACGTGCCTCGGAAGGCGCTGACGACCGAGCCGGACGCAGAGCAGGAGCTGATCCGCACCGACCGCGCGCAAGCTACCCCGCGCCTGACGGCAAGCTGACGTTCGACAAGCTCTCGTCCGTGTTCCTGAGCGGGAACAAGACGCGTGACGACGCCCCGAGCCACATTCGGTCGCAGCGCGCGTGCCGCGCGAGGTCGCCGAGCTGTGGGTGAGCATGTGCCCCGCGCACGTGTACGAGGTCGGGCGGAGGACGCGGGCAAGGTCGAGGTCGTCGTCACGCCGTCCAACTGCGTCCAGTGCGGCGCGATCACGGCCAAGGGCGGTCGCCTGACGCCCGCCGAGGGTGGCGCCGGCCCGGAATACTCACTGACGTGATCTCGTACTCGCTGACGTGATCTCCTCAGACGACGTCCTCGCCGCGCGCGAGGCGGTCGGCGGGCGGCTCCACCGGACGCCGCTCTTCTCGTCGCGCGCGCTGTCGGAGCGGATCGGCGCGGAGGCGTATCTCAAGGCCGAGCTCTTTCAGCGCACCGGCTCGTTCAAGCCCCGCGGCATGCTCGCGAAGCTCGCGTCGCTCTCGTCAGACGAGAAAGCGCACGGCATCGTCACGTGGTCGGCGGGAAACGCCGGCGCCGGAGCGGCCTTCTCTGCGAGAGAGCTCGGGATCGCCTGCCGCGTCTTCATGTGGCGGACGGCGAACCCGATCAAGATCGCCGCGTGCCGCGGGTACGGCGCCGACGTCGATCTCGAGTCGGAAGGTCCGGCAGAAGCGCACCACCGTCTGCTCGCGTTCGTCGACGAGACCGGCGCGACGTTCGTCCATCCGTTCGACGACCCCGTGCTCCAGGCCGGCTACGGGGCGATCTCGCTCGAGATCTTCGAGGACAAGCCGGAGACGACCACGATCGTCGTCCCGATTGCGGGCGGCGGCCTGATTGCGGGCATCGCGTCGGCCGCGGGTTGCCGCGTCGTCGGCGTCGAGCCCGAGCTCGCGCCCACGATGGCGCGGGCGCTCGAGGCCGGCCACCCGGTCGAGATCCAGCCGCGCTCGGTCGCCGACGGCCTCGGCGCGCCGTTCACGGGTGAGCACACACTGTCGGTGGTGCGCGACCGCGTCGCCGACGTCGTGCTCGTGACGGAGGATGAGATCAAGGACGCGATGCGCTTCCTCTACGCTCGCGCGAAGCTCGCATGCGAGCCGGCCGGAGCGACGTCGACAGCCGCGTTGCTCGCCGGCAAGATCGCGCTCGACCGAGACGGGACGGTCGTCGCCGTCGTGTCCGGAGGCAACGCTGACCCGAAGGTCGCTGCTGCTATCCTCGCCGAAGCCTCATGAAAGCTGACATTCACCCCGAATACGTCCTCGCGACCGTGCACTGCTCGTGCGGGAACGAGTTCGTCACCCGGTCGACGAAGCCGGACCTCCACGTCGAGATCTGCTCGGCGTGCCACCCCTTCTACACCGGGAAGCAGAAGCTCGTCGACACCGGCGGGCGGGTCGAGCGCTTCCAGCGCCGGCTCGAGCGCGCGCAGCCGCGCTAGACCGTTCCACATGACAGTCGGAGGGCAAGCAGTCCTCGAGGGCGTGATGATGCGCACGCCGGGGAACTGGGCCGTGGCCGTGCGCAAGCCCGACGGAGAGATCGCACAGGTCTGCCGCGTGATCTCGTCGCCGATGGCGAAGCGGCGCATCTACCGGCTGCCGGTGATCCGCGGCATCGTCGCGCTCGGGGAGTCGCTCGCGATCGGCTTCCGCGCCCTCGCGATCTCGGCGAACTACGCCGCACAGCCCGAGGACGCGGACGACGAGGACGCGGAGCAGTTCGAGCTCGGTCGCGGCCAGCTGATCTTCGCCTTCGCGATCGCGATCGGCTTCACGATCGCGCTGTTCAAGGTCGGCCCGGCCCTGATCACGAGCCAGCTCGATCTCGACTCGACGCAGGCGTTCGTCGTCGTCGAGGGGCTGATCCGCGTCAGCATCTTCATCCTCTACCTCGTTCCTGATCTCGCTCCTGCCCGATCTCCGGCGGCTGTTCCAGTACCACGCTGCCGAGCACAAGGCGATCAACGCCTACGAGGCCGGCGAGGAGCTGACGCCCGAGCGCGTCCAGCGCTTCAGCCTCATCCACCCGCGCTGCGGGACGGCGTTTCTGCTGTGGGTGATGGTGATCGCGATCTTCGTCTTCGCGTTCTTCGGCCGGCCGCACTGGTACTGGCTGATCGCGAGCCGCATCCTCATGCTCCCGGTGATCGCCGGCCTCGCCTACGAGGTGATCCGGTTCGCAGGGAAGCACCAGCACAACACGTGGGTGATGGCGCTGCTCGCTCCGGGGCTCTGGCTACAGCGGCTGACGACGCGCCAGCCTACGCTCGAGCAGCTCGAGGTGTCGATCCGGGCGCTCGAGCAAGTGTTGGAGCGAGAGAAGACGGCGGTCGGCATGGAACGCGTCGAGGTCATGGCCTGAAGAGGAGGGAACGTGGCTGAGAGAACGGCGCACGTGACATGGAGCGGGAGCCTGATGGACGGCTCTGGGTTGATCGAATCGACAGGCAGCGGAGCGATCGGCGGCCTCGAGGTGACGTGGGCGTCGCGCTCCGAGCCTGACGAGTCGGGCCGAACGAGCCCGGAGGAGCTGATCGCGGCGGCGCACGCAGCCTGCTTCTGCATGGCGCTCTCGCACGGCCTCGCCGAGGCGGGGAACCCACCGGAAAAGCTCGACGTGTCGGCCACGTCGACGTTCGTCCCCGGCACGGGCATCACGCAGATGAAGCTCGACGTCACCGGCACCGTCCCGGGGATCGACGAGGCGACGTTCGTCACCGCCGCCGAGGGCGCCCGCGACAACTGCCCCGTCTCGGGCGCACTGAAGGGGAACGTCGAGATCCTGCTCGACGCCCGCCTGGCGAGCTAGCTACACGCTGACGGGCTGCGCTGCCGCCACCCGCTCGAGCCAGGGCGTCGCCTGTAGGTGCTCGAAGATCTCGCGCGCTTCTGCGAGCGAGGCTTCGTCGCCCGTCAGCTCGGCGTGCTCGAGCAGCGTCACTGCGAGATGGAACCGGAGACCGCGCTCGCGGAAGATCGTCGCAGCGGCGACGATCCCCGCGGCGTCACTGTCGAGCTTCGCGCGGAACCGCTTCGCCTGGCCGTCGAGGAAGGGCGGCCGCGATCCCGGCGGGATGTCCTCGATCTCGGCGAGCAGCGATTCGACCTTGCCCGTCTCGCCGAGGGCCAGCGCAGCCTCGGTTGTCTCGAGAAAGCCCTGCTTCGACGACTGCGAGGCGACGCCGAGCGGGCGGCTGACCTCGAACGTTCGCCCGGCGTCGGCGAGAGCCTCGGCGAGCTTCCCTTCCGCCCGCTCGAGCTGCGCACGCGCGCCGAGATAGCCGCTGAGGTCCTGGATGTCGGTCGTGTCCTCGAGCGACGAGAACATCGCGAGGAATCGGCGGGCACCGCCGAGCTGGCCGCGCTGGACGTGAATATCGACCGCCGACTGCAGGAGGCTGAGGAAGAGGCCGCCTGATCCGACCCGGTCCTCGCCGAAGTTCTCGATCACCTCCATCGCCTCCTCCCAGCGTCCGAGCATCGTCAGCGGGTGAGTCTGCTCGGCGAGCACGGCCCATTCCTGCGGTCGGTTGCCGACCCTCTGCGTCATCGTGAGTGCGTCGTTCAGGTAGCCGAGGGCCTGGGCGTACTCGTCGCGATGGAAGCACGCGTCGGAGAGGATGAAGTACGAGATTCCCGCCTCCTCGAAGAGACCGTGGTCGAGAGCGAGCCGGAGGGAGTGCTCCTGGAGCGCGCGTGCCTCCTGGTAGTGGCCTCGGCTGGCGGCGACCGCCCCCTTCGCGCGTAAGGCAAGCGTCATGGGCGCCGGATACGCATGCGCCTCGGCGACGTCTAGCGCGAGCTCTGCACGCTCCGAGGCGCGCTGGAGATCGCCGGTGACCCAGTAGCCGTTCGCGAGACTCGCGGCCAGCAACGCGAGGTCCTCGTCGGGCTCGTCCTCCGAGATGACGGAGAGGGCGCGCTCGAGCCGTATCAACGACTCGTTCCGTCGCCCGGTGCGGGCTTCGAGCCTGCCCAGCCGGAAATGGACGCGGGCGGCTGCATGCGTCGCGCCCTGACCCTCGTAGAGCGCGATCGCCTCCTCGTAGAACGCCTGAGCCGACGAGGGATCCCCGGTCCTTGCAGCCATCTCGGCGGCTCGATCGAGGAGCTGTGCCCGGTGGGACGGGTCATCGTCGAGCTTCGCGGCCTGCTCGTAGTAGCGGCGTGCCTCGGCGGACGCCGCGAGGGATTCGGCACGCTCACCGGCGCGGACGAGCATCGTCTGCGCGCGCTCCCGGATATCCGGCGCGTCCTCCGCGTCGGGCGCGGCCTCATGCGCGGCGAGGTAGTGAGAGGCGATCACCTCGACGACCTCGTCCTCCTCCTCGGCGAAGGTCGTGGTCAGGTAGGCCGCCGCGGCCAGGTGTCGCGTCTTCCGTTCGCGCTTTGACAGCGTCTCGTAGGCGACGTGGCGAACGAGGTCCTGGAGGAAACCGTACTGGCCGTGCTCGGGTGAGCGCGGGTCCGCCTGGACGCCGAGCACCTCCTTCCGCACAAGGGCGCCGAGCAGCGGCTCGAGGTCACCATCGGTGCCTGCGAGCGCGTTGAGTGCGTCTCTGGAGAACGTCTTGCCCAGGACCGCCGCGTCGGAGAGCAGCCGTCGTTCCTCGATCGTGAGCCCGTCGAGCCGCGCAGCGATCAGTGCGTGGAGCGTCTCAGGGACCTCGAGCGACTCGACGGGGCCCGTCACGCGGTAGGCAGGACCGTCCTGGACCAGCAGTCCCCGGTCGAGAAGCATGCGCACGGTCTCGACCGCGTAGAGAGGAATGCCTTCGGCGCGGGCGAGGATCCGGTCGCGGACCTCCGTCGGTAGGCCCGGCACGAGCCCTGCGAGCAGGTCCTCCATCGCGCGTTGCGACAGCGCCTCTAGATAGAGGGACGTGAAGCTTCGCTGGCCGGCGCCCCAAGTCGGCCGGCGCTCGAGGAGCTCGGGCCTGGCGAGCGTGACGACGAAGAGCGCGTGGTTTCGCGACCAGTCGAGCAGATATTCGATGAAGTCGAGCAGGCTCTCGTCCGCCCACTGCATGTCCTCGAACGCGAGGACCGTCGGATAGCCCTCGGCAAGCCGCTCGAAGAAGAGTCGCCAGGCGGCGAAGAGGTCCTGCTGGTCACGAGCCTGGTGCTCGGCGAGCCCGAGCAGATGTGCGAGACGCGGCTCGAGGAACGTGCGCTCCTCCGCGTCGAGGATGAGCTCCTCGAGCGTCGCGCGCAGCTTCGCCGTCGCGCTCGCGGGCTCCTCGTCCTCCCCGATCCGGCAGCGCATGCGCACCATGTCGGCGAGCGCCCAGTACGCCACGCCTTCGCCGTAGGACAGGCAGCGGCCGCGGTGCCAGTAGACGGTCGAGGCGATGCCGTCGAAGTACTTGTAGAACTCCCACGCGAGCCGGCTCTTGCCGATGCCGGCGATGCCGGTAACGGAGATGAGGTGCGCCTTCTGCTCGTCGGCACAGACATGGAAAAGCTCCTTGATCTGTCGCAGCTCACGGTCTCTTCCCACGAACGGCGCCTCGAGCCCGTGGGACTTCAGCGATCCGCGCAGCCCCGAGACGACCCGCTGCGCCTTCCAGAGGGGCGTGAGGCTGTCCTTGCCTTTGAACTCGAAGGAGCCTGCGTCCTCGTAGACGATCGTCTGCTCCGTCGCGCGCCGCGTCGACTCGCCCACAAAAACCGCGCCCGGCTCGGCGACGGACTGGACGCGCGAGGCAGTGTTGACGAGATCGCCGGCGACCATACCCTCGCCTTCGGCGCCGATCGTGACGGCGGCCTCGCCCGTGAGGACACCTGCGCGGGCGCGGAGATCCTCGGCGCCGGACTCCTGGCCGAGCGCGGAGACGGCTGCGACGAGATCGAGTGCGGCGCGGACGGCACGCTCGGCGTCGTCCTCGGTCGCGGTCGGCGTGCCCCAGACCGCCATCACGGCGTCGCCGATGAACTTCTCCACTGTGCCGCCGTACAGCTCGATCAGGCGGCGGGAGGCGTCGAAGTAGCGCGAGAGGAGCTCGCGCGTCTCTTCTGCGTCGCGCTGCTCCGAAGCAGCGGTGAAGCCCACGAGGTCGGCGAAGAGGACGGTGACAAGGCGGCGCTCGGCGGCCGGCGCTTCGCGCTCGACCGGCGCCGGCGCGACGGCGTCGCCAGCGAGCGCCGTACCGCATTCGGCACAGAACCGCTGGCCCGCCGTGTGGGAAGCGCCGCAGGAGGGGCAGACGAGCGCGAGCGCCGTGCCGCACTCCACGCAGAACTTCGCGGAGGGCTGATTCTCCGTCGCACACGAAGGACAGACCATCGTGGGCGACAGTATCCCCATCGCCCCCGGGTCTGGCCAGCGCTACGCGCTTTCGCCGGTCTCCGGCGTGTCGTCCTCAGCGAGCAGGCGGTAAAGGCTTTTGCGCGTCGATCGAAGGACGTCCTGCGCTGCGGTGATCTGCCGGGCCGTGCCAGCCTGGCCGACCTGGCGCGTCGCCGCGAGCACCTGCATGACGAGCTCGCGAAGCTCGACGACCGCGTCGTCGCCCTCCGCGCCGACGGCATCCCACGGTGGCGGGCCCGTCTGCGCTGACGCCTCCTTCTTGCCCGCGACCGTGAGCTGGAACACGCGGCGCCCGGTCTCGGACTCGGCGGGCTCCACGAGGCCTTCGTCCTCGAGCTGTTGAAGCGTTGGGTATACCGAGCCGGGACTTGGGCGCCAGACACCGCCGCTGCGCTCCGCGAGCTCGCTCATGATCTCGTACCCGTGCATCGGCTTCTCCGCGAGGAGCGTCACGATCGCGGTACGGATGTTCCCGCGTCGCGCCCGGCGTCCGCCGAAGAACTGCCCGCCGTGGCCGCGCGGGCCCCATCCCCGGCCGCTGCGCCGGCGGCGCTGCGCCGGTCGGTCGTCCGTCATGAAGAGGATTGCGTGTGCCCGCCGGCCTCTGCCGCGGGGGAACTCGTATGGAACTGTCGTTGAAGTCATCGTTTCTCCTTTCTTACGATCGATTACGATATATCGCGAGCGATCGTGTGTCAAGTCTCACGACAGGCTGGTAGATCGGCCGGTCTACCGGTAGATCCAGGTGGCGGCTGTCGGCGTGATGCCCTTGTCGTAGCCGCCGACGAGCAGCGCGCGGCCGCCCGGCAGCGTCGCCGCGGTGAGGAAGAGACGCGTGTGGTCGAGCCGACCCGGGACGAGGCGGAATTTCTTGGCCCGCGCGTCGTAGAGCTCGGCCTGAATCGCGCCGCCGGCGACGAGCACGTTGCCGCTCGGGAGGACGACGGTCGAGCCGGTCAGCTTGTAGCGCGAGAACGCCATAGAGGGGCCGGCCCGGAACCGGCCGCGCTTGGTGTCGTACAGCTCGGTCGACGCGAACAGCTGGGTCCCGTCGATGTCCGCGGATCCGCCGATCACGAGCGCGTTGCCGTTACGGAGCGTGCAAGCTGCCGTCTTGTAGCGCGCGATCCGCATCCGCCCCGTGCGGGTGAACCGTCCCGACTTCGGGTTGTAGACGTCCGCGCTCGCGACGACGTGCCCGTTGCTCATGCCGCCCGCGACGAGGACGCGGCCGTCCCGAAGGAGCGTGGCGGACTGGCCGCCCCGAGGCGCTGTCATCCGCCCCGTTGGCGTGATCGTGTTCGTCTTCGGGTCGAACAGCTCGGCGTAGGCCGTCGTCGGCTTTGCCTGCGTAAAGCCGCCGGCGAGGAGGACGCGGCCGTCCCGGAGGAGCGCGGCGGTGATCGCGGCGCGCGCGACGCCGAGCCGCGGGCCTTCGGCGAATGTCCGCGCCTTCGGGTCGTAAAGCTCGGTCGTGTTCAGCGGCCCGGCCGCGCTCGCACCCCAGCCGCCCGCAAGCAGAACGCGGCCGTCGCGCAGGAGGACGGCGACGTGGTCGTCCCGCGAGCCGTGCATGCGGCCGGTGACCGTGAACCTCCCCGTGGCGGGACCGAACGTCTCCGCCGTGTCGCTGCCCGGGCTCCCGAGATCACAACCGGGTACGGTGCAGCCGCCCGCGACGAGCACCTGGCCGTCAGCGAGGGCCGTCTCCGTCTGCACCGCTCGCGCCGTGCTCATCTGGGTCGCGGGATGGACCCGTCCCGTCGACGGCGACACGGCGACCGCGCCGGCGAGCACGCTCGCCACCACCAGCCTCATACCGGTGTAGACGGCGCCGATCGAGCTCGGGTTAGGTCGGCGGTTACGCTTGACACGTGGCAGACCTCGAACCGCTCGTCGACGAGCTGGAGCGCTCGCACGCAGAGGCGCAGGCGCGCATGTCGGACCCTGCCGTCTACAACGACCACAAGCAGGCAGCCGAGGCCGGACGGCGGCTGAAGGAGCTCGAAGCACCGCACAAGCTCGCGCAGGAGTGGCGCACGACGCGCTCGGACCTCGAGGCCGCTCGCGACGACAGCGATCTCCGCGAGCTCGTACCGGAGCTCGAGTCGCGGCTCGCCGAGGTGGAGGAAGAGCTGAAGCTCGCCCTCGTCGCGAAGGACCCGGCCGACCACAAGGACGTGATCGTCGAGATCCGGCAAGGAGTCGGCGGCGACGAGGCTGCGCTCTGGGCGGCGGACGTCTTCCGGATGCTCACGCGCTACGCCGAGCACCGTGGGTACGGCTGGGAGCAGATCTCCGCGAGCCCCAACGACGGCGGCGGGACGAAGGAGTGCGTCTTCGCCGTGAAGGGCGACGGCGCGTACTCCGTCTTCAAGTGGGAGGCCGGGACGCATCGCGTGCAGCGCGTCCCGACGACGGAGTCCCAGGGTCGCATCCACACCTCGACTGCGACCGTCGCGGTGATGCCCGAGGCGGAGGAGGTCGACGTCGAGATCGATCCGCAGGACCTGAAGATCGACGTCTACCGCTCGACCGGCCCGGGCGGGCAGAGCGTGAACACGACCGACTCGGCCGTCCGCATCACGCACGTGCCGACTGGCATCGTCGTCGCGATGCAGGACGAGCGCTCGCAGCTCAAGAACCGCGACAAGGCGATGCGTGTCCTTCGAGCCCGGATCTACGAGCTCGAGCACCAGAGGCAGATGGCCGAGGAGTCTGCCGCGCGGCGCGCGCAGATCGGCACGGGCGAGCGGGCAGAGAAGATCCGGACGTACAACTTCCCCGAGAACCGCCTTACGGACCACCGGATCAAGCTGACGGTGCACCGCCTGGACTCGATCCTCGAGGGCCAGCTCGACGAGTTCACGGACGCGCTCACCGCCGAGGATCAGCGGCAGGCGCTCGAAGCCGCCTCTCGGTGACGGTCGCGGAGGTCGTCGCCGCGTCGACCGACTTCCTCAAGGCGCAAGGAGGTGCCGAGCCCGCGCGTCGACGCCGAGCACCTCGTCGCGCACGCGCCTCGGCGTCACTCGGCTCGACCTCTATCTCCAGTACGACCGTGCGCTGACGGAGGACGAGGTCGGCCGCCTGTCGCGAGCTCGTGCGGCGTCGCGGCACGCGCGAGCCGCTCGCGTACATCCTCGGCGAGTGGGGGTTCCGGCGGCTGACGCTCGAAGGTCGACGAGCGCGCGCTGATCCCGCGGCCGGAGACGGAGGTCGTCGTCGAGCGCTGCCTCGCGCTGCTCGACGGCGTCGAGGCGCCCGGCGCGTGCTCGACGTCGGCACGGGCACGGGCGCGATCGCGCTCGCGATCGCGGACGAGCGGCCGGACGCGACGGTGACGGCGATCGACGTCTCCGAGGACGCGCTCGCGCTCGCCGTCGAGAACGCGGAGCGGACGGGCCTCGCCGATCGCGTGCGCCTTCGTCCAGGATGACCTGGCCGACGGGCTGCCGGGCGGGGCCGTACGACCTCGTCGTCTCGAATCCGCCGTACGTCGAGCCCGACGACCTCGACGCGCTCCAGCCCGAGGTGCGGGACTGGGAGCCGCGCCAGGCGCTCGTCGGGGACGGCGTTACGAACAGATCGTCGCCGAAGGCGCGCGCGACGTGCTGCGGCCGACAGGCGTGACTCGTGCTCGAGGTCGCCGACGGGACGGCGTCGACCGTCTGCGACGCTGCTCGAGGAGCTCGGCTTCGCTGACGTGCGGCGACGCCGGATCTCGCGGGGCGCGACCGGGTCGTCGAAGGCCGATGGACGCCGTAGGGTCGCGGCGCTCCGCGCGGGTCGGCCCGTCGTCCTGCCGACGGACACCGTCTACGGGCTCTGCGCCGACGCGAAGTCGGAGGCAGCGTGCCGGCGTGGCGCTCGCGCTCAAGGGACGGCCGGAAGGACAGCCTGCGGCGCTCGTTGCGCAGGCGTCGACGCGCTGCTCGAGCGCGTGCCGGAGCTGCCCGGGGCGATCGTGCGCGCGCTTCTGCCGGGCCCGTACACGCTCGTCTTCGCGAACCCCGGCCGCCGCTACTCCTGGCTCGGCGTAGGAGACGATCGGCGTCCGCGTGCCCGCGGTTGCCGGGGCCGCCGTAGGGGTGCTCGCGCAGGTCGGCGCCGTGATGGCGACGAGCGCGAACCTCCACGGCGGGCCCGACCCGCGCACGCTCGACGACGTGCCCGAGGAGATCCGCGACGCGTGCGGCGCGCTCGTCGACGGCGGCGAGCTGCCGGGCGTGCCGTCGACCGTGCTCGACCTCGACCGGCGCCGAGCCGCGGGTGCTCCGCGAGGGCGCCGTTGCCGGCGCGCCGAGGCGCTGGCCCTCGTGTCGCCGCCGTCAGGGCGCGCCTGAGTACGATCCGCCGGATGGTCGCGACGGCCCTCTCTCTCGACCAGCTGCGCGCGGCTCCGCTGGCCGACGTCGATCCCGACGTCGCCGACGCTGCTCGACGCGCGAGCTCGAGCGGCAGCGCGGCGAGATCGAGCTGATCGCGTCCGAGAACTTCACGTGGCCGTCGGTGCTCGAGGCCGTCGGCTCGACGCCGACGAACAAGTACTCCGAGGGCTATCCGGGCCGCCGCTACTACGGCGGCTGCGAGGTCGTCGACGAGATCGAGCAGCTGGCCATCGACCGCGCGAAGTCGCTGTTCGGCGCCGAGCACGCGAACGTCCAGCCGCACGCGGGTGCGCAGACGAACATGGCCGTCTACTTCGCCTGCCTCGACCCGGGCGACACGATCCTCTCGCTCGAGCTCTCGCACGGCGGCCATCTGACGCACGGGCTCAAGGTGAACTTCTCCGGGCCGCCTGTACACGATCGTCCACTACGGCGTCGAGCCGCGAGACGAGCCTCGTCGACTACGACGAGGTGCTCCGGCTCGCGAAGGACGCACCGGCCGAAGCTCATCGTCTGCGGCGGCTCGGCGTACCCGCGAGTCGGTCGAGGCCGAGCGCTTCCGCGAGATCGCCGACGAGGTCGGCGCGTACCTCCTCTGCGACATGGCCCACTTCGCCGGGCTCGTCGCCGCCGGCCTGCACCCGAACCCGGTGCCGCACTGCGACTTCGTCACGTCGACGGCGCACAAGACGCTCGCCGGGCCGCGCTCGGGGTTCGTGCTCTGCCGCGAGGAGCACGCCGAGGCGCTCGATCGCGCGGTGTTCCCCGGGATGCAGGGCGGGCCGCTGAACCACGTGATCGCCGCCAAGGCGACGTGCTTCGCGATCGCCGCCTCCGACGCGTTCCGCGACTACCAGCGGCAGGTGCGCGCGAACGCCGACGCGCTGTCCGCGGCCGAGCTCAGGCGGGCGGCCTCGACGTGCTGACCGGCGGCACCGACACGCATCTGCTCCTCGTCGACCTGCGGCGGCACCGACTGGACCGGCAAGGACGCCGAGGAGCGGCTGGCCGAGGTCGCGATCACCGTCAACCGCAACACGATTCCCGTTCGACGAGCGGCCGCCGACGGTCGCCTCCGGGCCTTCGTGCCGGGACGCCGGCGGCGACGATGCGCGGCTTCGACGAGGACGACTTCCGCGAGGTCGGGGCGGATCACGTGCGAGCGCGCTCTCGGAGGACGCCGACCTCGCCGCGCTCCGCGAGCGCAGCCTCGCGCTCTGCGATGCGCGACCCGCTGTACCCTGGCTTCCGCGGCTACACGAGCTACGTCGCATGACCGTCACTGAGGTCAGCCATCCCCTCGCGCAGCACAAGCTCGGCCTGCTGCGCGACGAGCGCACGTCGACGGCCGACTTCCGCCGGCTCGTCAACGAGCTGACGCTGCTGCTGACGTACGAGGCGACGAAGGACCTGGCCACGGAGCAGGTGGAGATCTCGACGCCGCTCGAGCGCGACGTCGGTGCCGCGCATCTCCGGCAAGAAGGTCGCCGTCTGCCCGATCCTCCGCGCCGGCGTCGGCATGCTCGACGGCGTGCTGTCGCTCGATCTCCGGCGCGCGCGTCGGCTTCATCGGCATGTATCGCGACGAGGAGACGCTCGAGCCGCACGAGTACTACGTGAAGCTCCCGACGGACGTCGCCGCGCGGGACGTGATCGTGCTCGACCCGATGCTCGCCACCGGCAACTCGACGACCGCCGCCATCGACGTGATCAAGAGGCGCCGGCGCGACGTCCATCCGGCTGATCGCGATCATCGCCGCGCCGGAGGGAATCGAGCGGGTGCAGGACGGCGCACCCGGACGTGCACATCGTCGTCGCCGCCATCGACCGCGGCCTCAACGAGCGCGGCTTCATCGTGCCCGGCCTCGGCGACGCCGGCGACCGCCTCTACGGGACGAAGTAGGGGACCGAGGTGATCGACGAGCTGCGCGCGAACCCGGAGGTCCTCTACGGCGCCGCGCTCGCGCTCGTCATCGTCGTGCTGCTGACGCCGGTCGTCGGCAACGTCGCGCGCTACCTCGGCATCGTCGACAGGCCGGGCGAGCGGCGGGTGCACGAGCGGATCGTCCCCAAGCTCGGCGGCCTCGCGCTCTTCTTCGGGATCATCATTCCCGTCGCTCGCGTTCGTCGACTTCTCGGACGAGATGCGCGGCCTGCTGCTCGGCGCCACCGTCGCGACGGCCGTCGGCGCGATCGACGACTTCCGCGGGCTCCTCTGGTGGCAGAAGCTCGCGCGGGCAGGTCGGCGCCGCCGCGATCCCGGTCGCCTCCGGCATCTGGGTCGACCACTTCACGTTCCCGTTCGTCGGCGTCCACGAGCTGTCGCCGTGGGTCGGCAAGCCGCTGACCGTCGTCTGGATCGTGGCCGTCATGAACATGGTCAACTTCCTCGACGGGCTCGACGGGCTCGCCGCCGGCGTGTGCTCGATCGCGGGCGGCACGTTCGCCGTCATCGCGCTCTCGCTCGGCAAGCCGCGACGCGGCGATCGTCTCGGCGATCGTCTTCGGCGCCTGCCTCGGCTTCCTGCGGCACAACTTCTATCCCGCGCGGATCTTCATGGGCGACTCGGGGGCGATGCTGCTCGGCTTCGTGCTCGCGACCGTTGCCGTCGAGGGACTGCTGAAGACGGCCGCCACTGTCGCCCTGTTCTTCCCGCTGCTCGTGCTGGCGGTGCCGATCATGGACACGGGCTTCGTCGTCGCCCGGCGGCTGAAGTACCGACAGCCGATCACGGCGCCCGACCAGGAGCACCTCCACCACCGCTTCCTGCGGATCGGCCTCTCCCAGCGGCGGACGACGGTGTCATCTGGCTCTGGTGCGCGACGCTCGCCGGCGCTGCGCTCGCCACGCGCTTCATCGACTTTCGCGAGGGCGGCGAGTGGCACCTGTGGCCGACGGTCGCCGTGGTCGCGATCGGCCTTCGTCGCCGTGCTCGTTCTCGCTGACGATCGTCTACCTGCTCGAGATCGTGAAGCTCGCGAACCCGCGCATCCGGCGCCGCGAGGCGCGGGAGCGCGAGGCAGACAGCGCAAGCAGCGCTAAGCGGCCTGGATTCGGAACCGGCACAAACTCGCCGCTTTTCCGCATTCCACAAGCGGATACGGCTGTTACAAGCTGCGGCTGCCTGGGCTGGTATGCTCGCGGCGATGGAGCCTTCGCGCCCCGCGTTCCACCCTGCCGGGGCCGGCACCCTGCTCGCCGGCACGACGGCCGCCTGCATCGGGCTGCGGCGCACTGTCGGCTGGGCGGCCGGCGGCGATCGGCTACGGCATCCTCGCCGGCGCGATGATCGGCGTCCCCGCAGGCGTCGGCGCCGTCTACCTCCGCTACAAGGACTCGCTCTGATGCCCTCGAGCACGCTGATGCACTCCGCGGCCGGTGCCCCGGCAAGACTCGCGCCTGCGCTCGCGGCGCTGCTCGTGCTCGCCGTCGCGCTCGCCCGTCTTCCTCGTCGCCGGCTGGGACGTGCGCGGCTGGGCGCTCGGCGCGGTGCTCTGGGCGGGCATCCGCGGCGTCTCGCTCCTCTTCGACCACGTGCGCAAGGACGCGAGCCCGAGACGGCCGCCTCCGGGCTGCGGGCGTTCGAGCTCGTCTTCAAGGCGCTCGTCGTGCTCGTCGTGCTCGTCGCCGTCGCCGCCACGAACGCCGATCTCGCGCTGCCGGCGATCCTCGTCTTCGCGCTCGCGTACACCGCCGAGCTCGGCCTCTCGCTCGCGACGTACTTCGGGAGCGAGAAGTGAAGCGCGCACTCGCGTTCGTCACGACTCTCGCGCTCGTGCTGCCCGGCGATCGCGGCCGCAGCGGACAGCGCGGACGAGAAGGAGTTCGACCCGTCCGACGAGTGGGAGCTCCACGAGTGGGTTCCGATCCACATCGGCCCGATCGACCTGTCGATCAACAAGGCCGTCGCGTACCTGATGCTCGGCGCGCTGCGTCTCGATCGTGCTCGGCATCGTCCTCATGCGCGTCGCGCCTCGGGGAGCGGCCCGGACGGCGCCAGACGGTCGGCGAGATCGTCTACGAGGTGGCGCAGATGCAGGTCGCCGAGCAGGGGCTGCCGACGAAGGCGATCCGCCGCTGGTTCCCCTACGTCGCCTCGCTGCTGATCTTCATCTGGGTCGTCAACATGATCGGCTTCATCCCGCTGCCGCTCTCCGACGAGAAGGTGGACGATCTTCGGCGTCGAGCTGCCGACGCTCGCGATCTTCGCGGCCACGTCGACGCTGTCGGTGACGCTCGCGCTCGCGCTGATGACGTGGATGTTCACGCACGTCGAGGGCATCCGCCAGAACGGCGTCATGCGCTACCTCCAGAGCTGGATCCCGGACGTGCCGAAGGCGCTGCTGCCGATGATGATCCCGCTCGAGATCCTCAGCCAGTTCATGCGGCTGATCTCGCTCTCGCGTCCGGCTCTACGCGAACATGCTCGCCGGCCACATGCTGATCCTCGATGTTCATCGGCCTGATCTTCCTCACGAACTGGCTCGTGTTCCCGCTCTCGGTCGTCGCTGGCGACGGCCTTCTACCTCTTCGAAGTCGTTATCGTCGTCACGATCCAGGCGTACATCTTCGCCGCCCTGTCCGCCATCTACATCGGCTCGGCCATCGAGCCCGAACACTAGGAAGGAGCGCTTCATGTTCACTCTGCTCGCGCAAGACCGACGACGTCAGTCGACGCCGGCAAGGCGATCGCGCTCGCGCTCGGCATCGGCCTCGGCTCGCTCGGAGCCGGGATCGGCATCGGGAACATCTTCGGCTCGATGATCCAGGCGGTCGCCCGCCAGCCCGAGCTCCGCTGGGAGCTCCAGGGCATCCAGTGGATCGGCTTCGCCCTCACCGAGGCCTGCGTGTTCTACGGCCTCATCGGCGGTCTGCTCGCCTACGTGCTCGTCTGATGCCGCTCGCCTCCAACATGCGTCGCCGACTCGGGGCTGATCGAGGTCGTCCCCGGCCTGATGATCTGGACGCTGATCGTTTTCGCGATCACGTTCTTCGTGCTCCGCCGCTACGCGTTCGGCCCGATCCAGACGGCGATCGACAAGCGGCGCGACCGCATCCGCGAGGCGCTCGACGCCGCAGACCGGCGCGTACCGAGTCGGAGAAGCTCGTCGGCCGAGCAGCGCGAGGCGCTGCCAGCGGCGCGCGTCGACAGGCCGAGGAGATGCTCGCGGAGGCCAGGCAGCGTCGCCGACGCACCAGCAGCGGCGGCTGCGCGAGGAGCTCGACGCCGAGCGACAGCGACGCATCGAGGAGACGCGCAAGGACGATCGACGCCGAGACCGCAGCGCGCGATCGGCCAGATCCGCACCGAGGTCGCGCGCCTCGCGCTCGAGGCGACGGAGAAGGTGACCGGGAAGGTGCTGACCGACGCCGACCAGCGCCGCCTGATCGAGGAGGCGATCGACGAGCTCGACTTCTCGGCGCTGGAGAAAGAGACCGTCTAGGTGTCGGTAGCCGACCGCGTGTACGCCCGCGCGCTCTACGACGCCGCGCTCGAGCGCGGGATCGTAAAGGACGTCCAGGGCAGCTCGCTGCGGTGGCCGAGGCGATGGCCGAGGTGCCGCAGCTGCGGTCGGTCATCGGCAACCCGCAGGTCGACGCCGCTCGAAGGCCGCCGTGCTCGAGGCGGCCGTCGGGCGAGCCGGACGAGCTGTCGTCGAACTTCCTGCAGCCTCTCGCCGAGAAGGGGCGCGCCGGCTCGATCGAAGGCATCCACACGGAGCTCGAGCGAGTTCGTCGCCCGGGCGGAGGGCCAGCTGACCGTCACGCTGACGACGGCGCTACGAGCTCTCCGACGTGGAGGCGAAGGACATCGTGCAGCAGATCGAGCAGGCCTCCGGCCGCAGCGTCGAGGCCGTGCGCAAGGTCGACCCGAAGCTGATCGGCGGCATCGTGCTCCAGGCTGGCTCGCTGCGCGCCGACGCGAGCGTGCGCGGCCGTCTCGACCGCATGAAGCAAGACCTCTTGACCCGTTGACGAAAGGACACCTGTGAAGCTCCGCCCTGAAGAGATCACCACCATCCTCAAGCAGCGAATCGAGGACTTCGCCGTCGAGACCGACCTCGCCGAGGTCGGCACGGTGCTCCAGGTCGGCGACGGCATCGCCCGCGTCTACGGCCTCGAGAGCGCCGTCTCCATGGAGATGCTCGAGTTCGAGCACGGCGTCACGGGCATCGCGTTCAACCTCGAGGAGGACAACGTCGGCACGGCGCTGTTCGGCGACTGGGAGCACGTGAAGGAGGGGAAGTCGGTGCGCCGAACGGGGCGCGTCGCGAGCGTCCCCGTCGGCGAGCAGCTGATCGGCCGCATCGTCAACCCGCTCGGCCAGCCCGTCGACGGTGGGCCGCCGATCGCGTCGACTGAGACGCGGCCGCTCGAGTTCAAGGCGCCGGGCGTCGTCGACCGCCAGCCGGTGAAGGAGCCGGTGCAGACGGGCATCAAGGCGATCGACTCGATGATCCCGATCGGCCGCGGCCAGCGGGAGCTGATCATCGGCGACCGCTCGATCGGCAAGACAGCGCTGCTCGTCGACACGATCCTGAACCAGCGCGGCCAGGACCTGATCTGCATCTACGTCGCCATCGGCCAGAAGTCGTCGACCGTGAAGCAGGTGTACGAACGGCTGAAGGACGCCGGCGCGATGGACTACACGATCATCGTCAACGCCCCGGCGAACGAGGCGGCGCCGATGAAGTGGATGGCGCCGTACGCCGGGTGCGCGATGGGCGAGTACTTCCTGTTCCAGGGAAAGCACGCGCTCTGCATGTACGACGACCTGTCGAAGCACGCCGACGCGTACCGCCAGATGTCGCTGCTCCTGCGGCGGCCGCCGGGACGCGAGGCCTTCCCGGGCGACGTCTTCTACCTCCACTCGCGGCTGCTCGAGCGCGCGTGCAAGCTCTCGGACGAGCTCGGCGGCGGCTCGCTGACGGCGCTGCCGGTGATCGAGACGCAGGCCGGCGACGTCGCCGCGTACATCCCGACGAACGTCATCTCGATCACGGACGGCCAGATCTACCTCGAGGCCGACCTCTTCTTCTCCGGCGTGCGGCCGGCGATCAACGTCGGCGTCTCGGTCTCGCGCGTGGGCGGCAACGCCCAGGTGCGCGCGATGCGCCAGGTGGCCGGGCGGCTTCAAGCTCGACCTCTCGCAGTACCGCGAGCTCGAGGCGTTCGCGCAGTTCGGCTCCGAGCTCGACCAGGCGACGCGCGACGCGCTCGGACGCGGCGAGCGGATGGTGGCGACGCTCAACCAGCCGCAGTACTCGCCGTGGGCACTCGAGGAGCAGGTGGTGGCGATCTTCGCCGGCGACGAACGGCTACCTCGACCCGATCCCCGTCGAGGACGTCGCGCGCTTCCAGGACGAGCTGCGCGAGCACCTGCGCTCGGAGGGCTCGATCTACGCCGAGATACGGACAAGAAGGAGCTGTCGGACGAGCTCCAGGAGAAGCTGCGCGCCGAGCTGAAGAAGGTCGTCGACCGATTCGCGCCATCGGTCCGAGACCGCCGCGTAGCCACCGATGGCAACGGTTCAGGACCTCCGGCGGCGCATCAAGTCCGTCACGAACACGCGCAAGATCACGAAGGCGATGGAGCTCGTCGCGAGCGCACGGCTGCGGCGCGCGCAGGCGCGCATCGAGGCGATGCGGCCGTTCGCCGACCGGATGATGGAGCTGATGGTGGGCACGGCCCGCGCCGTCGTCGTCCGTGCACGGCCTGCCGCTGCTCCAGCGCCGCGACGTGAAGACCGTCGCCATCCTGCCGCTGACCGGCGACCGGGGCCTCGCGGGCTCGTTCAACGCGCAGGTGCTCCGACACGCGTTCGCGCTCGACCGGCAGCTGCGGCGCCGACGGCGCGACGTGCGCTGGCTCGTCGCCGGCCGCAAGGGCGCGTCGACGCTCCGCTTCCGGCACTACGAGGTCGACCAGGCGTGGACGGGCTTCTCCGACCGGCCGGCGTACACGGATGCGCAGGCGCTCGCCAACCGGCTCGCCGAGCTGTACGTCGGCGGAGGAGATCGACCGCGCGGTGATCGTCTACAACCACTACGTCTCGCCGCTCGTCCAGACGGTGGTCGAGCAGGACGTGCTGCCGATCCCCGAGGAGCTGCTCGAGCGCGGGCGACGACGGAGAGCGGCAGGCGGCGCTGCTCGGCGACGTCATCTACGAGCCGGAGCCCGAGGAGATCCTCGCGCGCCTGCTGCCGTTCTACCTCGAGACGGAGCTCTACCGCGCGCTGCTCGAGTCCGCCGCGTCCGAGCAGGGAGCGCGGATGACCGCCATGCGCAACGCCTCGAAGAACGCAGGCGAGCTCATCGACTCGCTCACGCTCGCAGATGAACCGCGCGCGACAGGCGGAGATCACGCAGGAGATCCTCGAGGTCGTCGCGGGCGCGGACGCACTGACGCAGTAGCGAAGAACCCGAGGCTACACTCGAATGCAATGCGCTCGCTCGTCTCGGTGGCTCTCCTGCTTGCTACGGTCGCCCTCGCTGCGGGCTGCGGCAGCTCGTCCTCCGCCCAGGGGCCGACGACCACCTCCACGGCGCCGCCGCCACCACCGGCCGCGACGTCTCAGTCGCCGCCCGCACCACCTCCGCCGCCTGCCAAACCGTCGCGCATCTTCACGAAGAAGGACCTCGCCCGCATCGCGCTCCAGCCCAAGGACTCTCCGGCCGACCTGCGCTACGTCAGGAGCGAGTCCGGGCACAGGACGCTCGCCCAGCTCGGCTTCATCCTGCCCAGACAGATCAGGGCAGCTCCGCTCGTTCGGCTTCCGCAGCGTCCACGACGCCATCTTCGCTGCGAAGTCGGCAAAGTCGGACCAGCGTGGTCGCCGAGCGCGTGTGGCTGTTGAGGAATCCCAACTCGGCGAGCCGCTGGCTCGGTAAGACGAAAGACGACTCCGTCAACCTCGAGTTCTCGCAACTCGCTCCCGCCGCTGTCGGCGACGAGTCGTGGGCGGCGACCGGGCAGGCGAACGGACAGGTCGGATCACGCACGCCTTCCGGCTCGGCAATACTGTCATTCGTCGTCGCTCGTACGGCGCAAGGAAGCCCTCTCCTCGGCGGCGGCTCGCGCTGCGGTTGTCGCCGCCTTCACTCGCGCCCGCAATGGGTGAGCCAGAGTGATCGCAAACATTCCAGCGCGCGACGGAGTCTTATGTCCACGAGTGACGCGCACGACGATTGAGGAGCGATGGAATCAGAAGTAGCGCGTTCGAGAGAGACAGAGTTCGACCGTGCGGTCGAGGTCGCCGAACGCTTCCTCGCCAACGTCGAGACGGTCGTCCTGGCAAGCGCGAGGAGATCAAGCTCGTTCTTGCCGGCGATGACGTGCGGCGGGCACGTGCTGCTCGAGGACGTGCCCGGCACGGCGAAGACCGTGCTGGCCCGCTCGATCGCGCGCTCGATCGACGGCGCGTCGACGACTCGCATCCAGTGCACGCCGGACCTCCAGCCGACGGACGTCACCGGGCTCTCGGTCTTCGACCAGCGGACGCGCGACTTCGAGTTCCGTCCCGGGCCGATCTTCGCGAACGTCGTGCTCGTCGACGAGGTGAACCGCGCGACGCCGAAGACACAGTCGGCGCTGCTCGAGGCGATGGCGGAGCGGCAGGTGACGGTCGACGGCGTCACGCGCGAGCTCCCCGATCCGTTCCTCCTGCTCGCGACGGAGAACCCGATCGAGTACGAGGGCACCTTCCCGCTGCCGGAGGCGCAGCTCGACCGCTTCTTCCTGAAGACGGCGCTCGGCTATCCCGGCAGTCGAGGACGAGCTGACGATCATCGAGGAGCAGCGCGTCGCCCATCCGCTCGACACGCTCGGCGCCGCCGTCACCCTCGAGGATCGCCGTCGCTCCGCGTGGCCGTGCAGGACGTCTACGTCGACGACGTCCTCAAGCGCTGGCTCGTCGAGCTCGTGCGAGCGACGAGAGCGCTCGACGACGTCGCGATGGGGGCGTCGGTGCGAGGCAGCCTCGCGCTCGAGCGCGCCGCACGGGCGTGGGCGCTGCTCCACGGGCGCGACTACGTCGTCCCGACGACGTCGAGCAGCTGTTCGTCCCCGTCATCTCCCACCGCGTCGTGTTTCGCTCCGGCTTCCTCGCGCGCGCACGCGCGAGCGGCTGGGCCGAGGCGATCGAGGACTTCCGCCGGCAGTGCCTCGAGCTCGCACCCGTCCCCGGCTCCGAGGAGGATCCGCTGTTCGAGGGGCCCCGGCCCGCCGACGACACAGGAGCATGATGGCGCCTGCGGCGGCGGAAGTCACAGCCGTCGAGGAGCGCACGTGACATTTACCCTTGTCCCGCGAGGCCGCCTGGTCGGGCTGTCGTTCGGGACGATGCGCAGCTATCGCCGCGGCGCGGGGTCAGACGTCGCCGGCTCGCGCCCGTATCAGGACGGCGACAACATCCACACGATCGACTGGGCCGCCTCGGCGCGGCTTTCCTCGCTCGTCAGCGCGACGAGTTCATCGTTCGCGAGCGGTTCGCCGAGGAGGCGCCGCGCGTCGTCGTCGTCGTTCGACCGGCGGCCCGAGATGGCGTTCTTCCGATCCGCCGCTGCCGTGGCTCGACAAGGCGGAGGCGATGCGCAAGACGGTCGAGCTCATCATCCAGAGCACCGCGCTCGTCGGCGGCTTCGTCGGCTACGTGGACTTTGCGGAGGGCGAGGCGTACTGGCTGCCGCCGCAGGGTGGGCGCCGCCTGTGGGAGCTCCGCGAGGAGCGTCTGCCGTCCGACGTGTTCGGCGCACCTGAGGACACGCTCGCGAGCTCGCTCGCTATCTCACCGAGCACGCCGAGGCCGTAACGCCCGGCAGCTTCGTCTTCGTGCTCTCGGACTTCTCTCGATCCGCCGCGCGACGAGACGTCTGGCTGACGGCGCTCGAGCGTCGACTGGACATCGTGCCGGTCGTCATCCAGGACCCGACCTGGGAGCAGAGCTTCCCCGACGTGCGAGGGATCGTCGTGCCCATGCGTGACCCGAGGTCCGGTCGCCTCTCCGACGTCCGCCTGACGCGGCGCGAGGCGGCAGACACGGCGCGCGGCGAACGAAGCGCGGCTGAGCATCGCTGCTGTCGACGTTCGAGGGGCTGGACCTCGACCCCGTGCTCGTCTCGTCCGAGCGATCCCGTCGACATCCTCGCCTCGTTCCTCGACTGGGCCGACATGCGCAACGTGCTCGGAGGGTCGCGTGACACTGCGCAGGCTGCTCCTCGTCGCGCTGCTCTGTGTCGCCGCCGCTGTCGGGATCACCCTCCTCGTCCGCGACCGCGGCGGCGCAGCTCGGGAAGCGACCGGCCCCGCGGGGCAATTCGGCCCGATCGCAATCCAGTCGACGTTCGCCCCGCGCGTGGCTCGTTTCGGCGACACGCTCAAGGCCTGGTCGACGTCACGGTCGACCGGCGACGCGTCGAGCCGGAGTCCGTCCGGGTCAGGCCGCAATTCTCACCGTGGAGTGTCGTCGCCTCGCCCGAGCGGGTACGCCGTGACACGCAGAGCACGTCGTTCATACGAACGACGTACGTGCTGCGCTGCGTGATCAGCCCGTGTGTGCCGCAACGAGGCACCTCGTCAGCTCGAGTTCGATCCCGTCCGCGTCGCCTACACGACGACGCGGGGTCAGAAGCGGACGTCCGACCTCATTCGTTGGCC
Organism: uncultured Actinomycetes bacterium; assembly: GCA_963705945.1. Classification (GTDB taxonomy): domain Bacteria; phylum Actinomycetota; class Thermoleophilia; order Gaiellales; family Gaiellaceae; genus PALSA-612. The sequence goes on from CAVPLG010000001.1 coordinate 158,891, forward strand.
GGTGCTCGTCATCCACTCGAAGATCGTCTCGGACGACTACGACAACCCGGCTGCGGTTACGACCCCGTGGCAAGCCGACGCGCTCGTCGTTGCCCGCAGTCTCCTATCGGGTCTCACCCGCGCGATTGCGGGTCGGCGTGCTCTTCGTCGGCGCGTCTGCTCACCCTCACGGCAGTCGTCCTCGCCTGCACGTCGATCCCGACTCGGGCGCCGCGAGCCCGAGCCGGAGCCCGAGCCGGAGCCGGAGCCGCTGCCGCCGCTCGAGCTCGCGCTCGTCCTCCTCGACGGACGAGGTGCAGGTGAACGGCGCCGCCGACCGTCGCCGTGCGCTCGAGCTCGTCGCGGAGGAGATGGAGGAGCGCGGGGACGTGCGCATCGCGCGGCGCGCGCGGAGCATGGCGTGGTCCGAGGACGACGCCGACGCGTCGACGAGACGAGCGGCCTCGCCGGTCAGCATACGTGCGGTGATTGCACTGGACGAGCCCGAAGCGGAGGCGGTCGGCGATGCGCTCTCGCCGTAGCCGCCGTCAGGCAGTGTCGAGTCGAGAGTCGGGACGACGTCGACGATGGGCGAGGCGGCGCGACGTTCGCCCTCCGGGTCGTGCCTCGCCGGCGCCTGCGGTCGCGCTGCTTGCTGCCGCGGCCGCCTCGGCCCGCGACCTCGACGTGCGCGAGCGCAGCTTCCTGCCGCGCGGGCTCGACGGGCGTCGTCGTCCTCGACCTCTCGCTGAGCATCGCCGAGGCGGAGTTATGTCGACGTCCGGCGGCGCTGAAGCAGCTCATCCGGATCGATGCACCCGTCGGTCTCGTCTTCTTCTCCGACGTCCCGTACGAGCTGCTGCCGCCCGGGACGCCGGCGTCCGAGCTCGAGCCGCTGCTGCGGCGTGCTCCAGCCGTCCAAGTCGAAGCGGCGCCCCCGTCAACCCGTGGTGGGACACGTTCGGGCCGGCACACGGATCTCGGCGGCGCTCGACGCTCGCGCGCGGACATGCTCGTGCGGGACAAGGTCGAGGACGGCTTCATCGTGCTCGTCAGCGATCTCGAGACCGCGCCTGACGACGTCGAGGCCACGACGCGCGTGCGTCCAGGACATCCAGCGGAGCGATATCGACATGCGGGTCGTGCCCTGTCGGCGTCGAGCGACTCGCCTCGCCTCTTCCAGGGGCTGCTCGGCCAGAAGGCGTTCGCGCGCTGCCCGCAGAGAACGGTCAGGCGGAGCGTGTTCTCTCCGTCGGCGCGACGAGCCCAGTGCCGACGGCGCTGCTCCTGCTCGGCGGCCTGCTCTTCGCTGTGCTCGCACTGCACGAGCAGTTCGCAGGACGGCTCGCACTCCCCCGTGCACGGCGTCCGGAAGGCGGCGGCATGAGGCGGCGCATTGCATTCGCCGCAGGCGCCGTCGTCTGTCTCGTCGTTGCCGTGGCCTTCTTCGCGCTGGCAATCGACATCGGGCGCTGGACGAAGCGTGCTCCGGCGGACGACGTCCGGTACCGGACGCTCCCGAGGCCGACGACCTCTGGCAGCCGGACACCGACGCTGCCGATGGGGGCGGCCGAAGCAACTCCTCGGCGTTCGGCGACGATGTGCGCTTCCGCGAGGCGCTTCGGATGCTCCGCCTGGGCCGGCTCGACGAGGGCACACCTCCGACCCTCGGCTCGCGCTCGCACGAAGCGACGCTCGCGCGCGGCTCCAGGAGATCGCGAGCGGAGACGGCGATCGACGCCGACGGTCTCGTGCGACGAACCTGCTCGGCGTGCTCGCTTCGGGAGCTCTCTGACCGACGCGCGAGACCAGGCGCGTTCACCTCCAGGATGCGGTCGCCGCGTTCCAGACGGCGATCGATCTCGATCCGACGAACGACGAGGCGAAGGCAAACCTCGAGCTTGCGCTCCAGAGGGGGCGGGGCGTTCAGCCTACCGAGAGCCGGCGGCGGCCCGAACCCGTCTCCCGGAGGGTCGGGCGCGAAGGGTGCGGGCGCCGGCGAGCCCGGCAGCGGCTACTAGAGGATGACCAGGCTCGCGACGGACGTCGTGTTCCTTTCGCCGCTCGGCCTCCTGACTTGCGCTCGCTGTCCTCCTGCCGCTCGCCGCCATCCTCGCGATCACCCGTCGCGGAGGCCGCGTGCGCGCAGTCCTCGGTCTCATGTCGCCTCCGCGATCGGCGCTCGCCGTTCCCGTCGTCGCGGTGGTCGCCGCAGGAGGCCTCTTCGGGGTCGCCGCTGCCCAGCCCGTCGTCGAGCAGGAGGCCGTTCGCCACGTTCGCTCGGATGCCGAGGCGTACGTCGTCTTCGACATCTCTCGGTCGATGCTCGCGAGGCAAAGCGGAAGCTCGCCCACCCGTCTTACGCGGGCGAAGGCGGCTGCCGAGAGGATCCGCGCCGCACTCGGTGGTGTGCCCGTCGGGATCGCGTCTCTCACTGACCGCACGCTTCCGCACCTCTTCCCGAGTGCGGACGCAGACCGTCTTCCGGGCGACCGTTGCGCGCGCGATCGGCATCGAGCGGCCGCCCCCTCGCTCGAGCTTCCTCACCCAGGCGACGAGCCTCGACGCACTCGCGGCGATTCCAGGCGAGCGCTTCTTCTCGCCGACCGCGAGGAAGCGGCTGCTCGTCGTGCTCACCGACGGCGAGACGGAGCCGCCTGACGTCTCGAGGATCGCCAGGCAGTTCCTGCGCCCTCCGCGGGTCCACACGATCTACGTGGAGTTCTGGGGGCGCGACGAACGCGTCTTCACGCAGGGCGTGCCCGAGCCGCAGTATCGGCCCGACCCCACTGCGCGGGCGCTGCTCGAGAGGGTCGCGACGGCTACGGGCGGGAGTGTGTACGACGAGGGCGATGTCGGAGCGGTTTCGCACGAATCGCGCGCGCTGCTCGCGAAGGGGCCGACCGTCGTGAAGGGCACGCGGACGAGCCGTCACGCACTCGCGCCCTATCTCGTCGCCGCGGCAGTCTTCCCGCTGACGCTGCTGCTCTGGCGTCGCGAGCGCTGATCACTCATCACGGGGTGCAGGCTCTCAGGAGGTCGTGACCGGTCCCTCTTCGTCGAACCACGGCTCGACGGCGTCGGGGAATCCGTTCTCGTCCATGTACGAGATCGCGCGACTGGCGATCCAGAGCAGCGCCTCTGGGCTCGCCTCGCCGAGGGCGGCACGAACCGACTCGTCGCCGGCCTCGGGGCGTCCTCGTTCGCCGGCGCGCGCCCGACGCAGCCGGCAGAGCGTGAGCGCGGCGAGGTCGGCCGCACCGCCGTGCTCGAGGTACCAGCCGACACCGGTCGCCTCCTCGATCCGGCTAACGACGTTCTCAGCGAGCCACTCAGCGTCTTCGGCGGCCACGAAGTCGCTCGGCGGCTTCTGCGACTGATCGGCCCCTGGGAAGAGGGGGCGTTTGTCTTTGCGGGAAAAGGGCATTCGATCTCCTAACCGAAACGGCAGTCCGTACGTCATACATTACGATCCTGCACTTGACCATGGGAGAGGACACAAGACTCGACGTGCACTCGGCTGGGAACGGCTGCCCGGACCGGGACGCGACCGGGGCGAAACTCGCCTCGAGCCATGGCGCATCTCTCGCAGGAGCATCGACTCGTATGGAGGAGATACATGCGTAAGACATCAATTGCGCTCCTCGTCGGGGCACTCGTGATCATCGCGAGCCTCGTCGTCGGGCCGGCCGCCTCGGCGAAGTCCGATCGCGCGTCCGCCGCGACGGTCGTGTTCATTCACGAGCAGGAGCCGCCAAACCTGCAGGGACCGTGGGTGGGGAACAACCTCGCCGCCACGTTCCTCGTACTCAACAACATCTGGTACGGCGGCCAGATCCGCAACGACCACGCGGATTACGTGCCGGCGCTCTTTACCGCCGCTCCGAAGCTCCTGAAGAAGAGTCCGCTCACCGTTCAGGCTACGTTCAAGGACTCGGCTGTCTGGAGCGACGGCAAGCCTGTCAACGGCGCGGACTTCATCGCCACGTGGAAGGTGTACGTCAACCCCAAGTTCAACGTCATCAGCCGGTCGGGGTTCGAGGACATCAAGTCCGTGAAGCTCAGCGGCAAGGGCAAGAAGACGTTCACTGTCATCTTCAAGAAGCAGTACGCGGACTGGGAGACGATCCTCTCCGGCGGCGTCTACGCGGCACACATCATCGCCGGCCAGGACATGAACCAGATGTTCCTGAACAGCGTGCCGGTGTCCAGTGGGCCCTGGAAGTTCTCCAGCTGGCAGAAGGGTGTTCAGCTCACGCTCGTGAAGAACCCCGCCTTCAAGAGCGGGACGCCGATGAAGATCGGCAAGCTCGTGTTCCGTTACATCCTCGACACGAACGCGCGTTTCCAGGCCCTGAAGGCCGGTGAAGGCCAGGTCATGGAGCCGCAGCCGCAGCTCCAGATCGCGGACTTCCAGAAGGACAAGAAGTTCGTCGTCGACCAGAAGATCGGCTACACGTACGAGCACCTCGACATCGAGCTCGGCCCGCAGGGCCACCCGGCGTTGAAGCAGCCGTACGTCCGTCAGGCGCTCATTACGGGCATCAATCGTCAGCAGATCGCCAACGTGCTCTACCAGTCGATCGCCCCTGGCCTGCCGGCGCTGCAGAGCCTCGAGTACATGCCCTTCGAGACGGCATACAAGAAGAACTTCGCCGTCTGGAAGTTCAACCAGGCGAAGGTGATCAGCATCCTCAAGGGGAAAGGCTGCACCGGTGGTCCTGACAAGCCATCCGCGAGCAACAACAGCATCTTCACCTGCCCGAACGTGGGCAAGCTGTCGTTCCGCTTCGGCACGACGACCGGTAACCAGCTCCGTGCGCTCGCCTTCGAGATCATGCAGCGGCAGCTCAAGAGCGTCGGAATCGAGCTCGTACCTCGGTTCCAGGTAGCGGGAACGCTGTTCGGCACGACGCTTCCGTCCGGTGACTGGGACCTCGTGATGTTCGCGTGGGTCGGCAGCGCGACGGGCGCGATCACCAACAACATCCAGTACGGGTGTGGTGGTGGGAACAACTACATGAACTACTGCAACAAGAAGGCGTCGGCAATCATGGACGCGGTCGCCCATGAGCTCGACATCAAGAAGGGACAGGCGATGAACAACTTGGCCGAGAGCAAGTACATGGTCAAGGACCTTCCGTCCATTCCCTTGCTCGCGCGGCCGCTCTTCGTGATCCACGCAAAGACCCTCAAGGGGCCTGTCGTCAACCCGACGCAGGAAGGCACCCCCTGGAACGTCAGCGCCTGGACTACGTAGGAGAAGTTCGGTAGCACTACGCACATAGACCAAGACCCGCTCCCGCCGCCTGGCGGGAGCGGGTGGCGGTTCTCTACTATTCGGACACAGTCGTATCGGGGACCTAGGCCATGCTCACATACGTGATCCGCAGACTTCTCTACAGCATCGTCGTCCTCATCCTCGCCAGCTTCCTCGTCTTCACGTTCGTCGCCAAGGGCGCGGGCGATCCGCTCGCGTCGCTGCGGATCACGAAGAACGTGAGCCCGGAGACGGTCACGCGCATCGAGAAGGAGAAGCACCTCAACTCTTCGATTCCCGTTCGCTACTGGTACTGGGTGAAGGACGCGACCACGAACGAGTTCGGGACGACGCTGCTCACGAACAAGCCGATCATGCCCGACCTCTGGCGCGTGATGAAGAACACCATGCAGCTCGTGTTCGTCGCCGAGTTCTTCGCCATCCTGCTCGCGGTCGGGATCGGTGTGCTCTCGGCCTTACGGCAGTACTCCGCCTTCGACTACACAGCGACGACGTTCAGCTTCCTCGGGCTCGCGACACCGGTCTTCTGGTTGGCGCTGATGTTCCAGGTCTCGATGGTCTTCATCTACCAGTGGACCGGGCACAACGTCCTCCCGATCACGAGCCTCAGCTCCGTCGACCCCGGGACCGGCTGGCACTTCTGGGCCGATCGCGCGCGCCACCTCGTGATGCCCTGGATGGTGCTAATGATTGCGAGCATCGCGACCTACTCCCGGTACATGCGCGCGTCGATGCTCGAGGTCGTGAACACCGACTACGTGCGGACGGCGCGCGCGAAAGGGCTGCCAGAGCGCAAGGTGCAGATGCGGCACGCGTTTCGTAACGCTCTCATCCCGCTCACCACGGTCGTCGCCCTCAACTTCGGCGCCCTGATCGGGGGCGCCATCATCACGGAGACGGTGTTCTCGCTCGACGGCATGGGCCTCTACTTCGTCAGCTCCCTCCAAACCGCGGATCCGTACCCCGTGATGGCGTGGCTCATGATCACCGCCATCCTCGTCATCGTCTTCAACCTCGTCGCCGACATCGCCTACGGAGTGCTCGACCCGCGGATCCGCTATGACTGAGCGGCAGCCTCCGGGCAGGGCCGACGAGCGGCCGGAGTACATGCTCCAGGCGAGCGTGGGCGGCCAGCCGGGCATCGGCCAGCCGACGGGAGGCGTCGCGCTGCCGCCGGACAGCTCTCTCGGCATCGAGGCGACCGAGCTCACGTACGAGTCGGGCGTCGAGGTCAAGGCGCGGAGCCAGTGGGCCTACGCCCGCATGCGGTTCTTCCGGCACAAGCTCGCGGTCGTCAGCCTGTTCATCCTCATCGGCATCGGCTTCGTCGGCGTCTTCGCCTCACAGATCGCCCCCCACGGCTTCGACGAGCTCGACCTCTACAACCTCAACAAGCCGCCGCAGCTCGCGGGCTACCACTGGTTCGGCACTGACCAGCTCGGCCGCGACTACCTGAGCCGCGTCATCTACGGGATCCGGACGTCGCTCTGGGTCGCGCTCCTCGTCGCGCTCCTCTCGACGTTCATCGGCACGACGATCGGCTCGATCGCCGGCTACTACGGCGGCAAGACGGACAACCTGCTGATGCGGTTCACCGACCTCATCCTCACGCTGCCGGGCCTCGCGGTGCTGCTCACGGCCGCCGCGTTCCTTGGCCAGAAGCCTTTCACCCTCAACCTCGGCGTCAAGACGGTCGAGTTCCCCCAGGCATTCACCATCGGCCTGATCCTCGCCTTCCTCTTCTGGACGGGTCTCGCCAGGATCGTGCGCGGCCTCTTCCTCTCGCTCCGCGAGAAGGAGTTCGTCGAGGCGGCAAAGGCCGCCGGCGCGAGCGACATTCGGATCATCCTGCGCCACATCCTCCCCAACTGCGTCGGGCCGATCGTCGTCAACATGACGCTCGTCGTAGCGGCGGCGATCCTCACCGAGGCGGCGCTGTCGTTCCTCGGCTTCGGGATCCAGCCGCCGCAGGCCGCGCTCGGCAAGCTCATCGCGGACGGACAGGGCGAAGGGACCCACCTCTGGTGGCTCGTCACGTTCCCGGGGCTCGCGATCGTCGCCATCGCCCTCTGCGTCAACTTCGTCGGCGACGGGCTGCGTGACGCGCTCGATCCGACGCAGCGGAGGGTGCGTTCTTGAACGCCCTGGGGCGTTCGGCGCCGCTACGATCTCCGCTCTAGATCCAGCACGCAGTCCATCCCGCTAGCACTCTTGTCATGAGCGCCGAGCCGATTCTCTCCATCACGGACCTCACGGTCGAGTTCGATACGGAGGACGGAGTCGTGCATGCCGTCACCGACGTGAGCTATGACCTCTTCCCGGGCGAGGTGCTCGGCGTGATCGGCGAGTCCGGCTCGGGCAAGAGTGTGTCGGTGATGTCGGTTCTCGGTCTCATCCCAGTGCCCCCGGGCCGCATCGTCAGCGGACAGGCGCTCTACAAGGGCCGCGACCTCCTGACGCTGTCGAAGGATGAGCTTCAGGACATCCGCGGCGGCGAGATGTCGATGATCTTCCAGGACCCGATGACGTCCCTGAACCCCGTGCTGAGCGTGGGATACCAGATCGCCGAAGCGATCAAGACCCACAATCCGGCGGTCAACACCGGCGAGGCTCGCAAGCGAACCGTCCAGCTCCTCGCGCTCGTCGGTGTCCCGCATCCCGAGCAGCGCTTCGATCAGTACCCGCACGAGTTCTCCGGCGGTATGCGACAGCGCGGCATGATCGCGATGGCGATCGCGAATTCGCCGACGGTACTGATCGCCGACGAACCGACGACTGCGCTCGACGTGACGATCCAGGCGCAGATCATCGAGGTGCTGCGGACGGCGCAGCGCGAGACGCACGCCGCCACCATCCTCATCACGCATGACCTTGGAGTGATCGCGGAGCTCGCCGACCGCGTGGTGATCATGTACGGCGGGCGTGTCGTCGAGCTCGGTGACGTCCACACGATCTTCAGCTCCCCTCGGCATCCGTACACCGTCGGGCTGATGAACAGCCTGGCGCGGCTCGAGGGCGAGCAGGAGTGGCTCGAGCCGATCCCCGGCCAGCCGCCGAGCCTGATCACGCCTCCGCCGGGCTGCTCTTTCCACCCGCGCTGCGTGCAGTCGCAAGGACGGACTCGGTGCCGCACGGAGGTGCCCGAGCTCCGGCAGATCGGCGGCGGCGCGACGCACAGCTCGGCGTGCCACTTCGCCGAGGAGCTCGTCGCCGTGGAGGTGCACCTCGGCGCGCCCTCGGGAGGAGTGTGATGAGCGAGCTGGCGAGCGCGACGACGCCTGCGGCGGCGTCCGAGGCGGCCGACCCGAACGAGATCCTCCGGATCGAGAGTCTCGTCAAGCACTTTCCGATCAAGGCCGGCGTCATGAAGCACACCGTTGGCCAGGTCCGCGCCGTCGACGGGGTCGACCTTTCGGTGCTCCGTGGAGAGACGCTCGGGGTCGTCGGCGAGTCCGGGTGCGGCAAGACGACCCTCGGGCGAACGATCATCAAGCTCGTCGAGCCGACGAGCGGCCAGATCTTCTTCAAGGGCGCGGACATCACGAAGTTCAAGCGCCGTCAGATGCGGCCTGTCCGGCGGGACATCCAGATCGTCTTCCAGGACCCCTACGCGTCGCTCAACCCGCGGATGACCGTGCGCGAGATCGTGGCCGAGCCGCTCCGCATCCACGGCCTCTACAGCGGTCGCGAAGGCAAGCTGCGCGTGGAAGGCCTGTTGCGGACGGTCGGCCTCAGCGCGGAGCACGCGAACCGGTTCCCGCACGAGTTCTCCGGCGGCCAGCGACAGCGGATCGGTGTCGCCCGCGCGCTCGCGCTTAACCCGGAGATGATGGTGCTCGACGAGCCCGTCTCGGCACTCGACGTGTCGATCCAGGCCCAGGTCGTCAACCTGCTCGCGCAGCTCCAGAAGGAGTTCGGGTTGACGTATCTCTTCATCGCGCACGACCTCTCGGTCGTTCGCCACATCTCCGACCGGATCGCTGTCATGTACCTCGGCAAGATCATGGAGGTCGGCACACGCGATCAGGTCTACGGCGCTCCGATGCATCCGTACACACAGGCGCTCCTCTCCGCGGTGCCGATCGAGTCCCCGGTCCAACGCGGAAAGCGCCACCGGATCATGCTCGAGGGAGACGTTCCGAGCCCGGCGAACCCTCCTTCCGGCTGCCGTTTTCGGACGCGCTGCTGGAAGGCGCAGGAGATCTGCGCGCAGGAGGAGCCGCCGCTCGTCGAACGCGGGGTACGCGGCCAGCGGGTCGCCTGTCACTTTGCCGAGATCATGAAGCCGCTCGAGCTCGCCGACCGGACGTCGACGGCGAGCACATCGGGCTGACCGGGCCTCGCTACTAACTCTGCCGTTCGTTGCTCGTCTGAACGACTATGGAGCCCGCGCGACACTCGCTCGTGTGTGACCGCGTACGAGCGCAGATCTCGGTAGCGCTCGACGGGGAGCTGTCGCAGCTCGAACAGGCCATGCTGTCGTCGCATCTCGCGCGCTGCACGGACTGCCGCATGTACGAGGCTGACGTGACGGCGTTCACGCACGCATTGCGGGAGACCCCGCCCGAGTCGCTGAGCCGGCCCATCAGCGTCAGCCCAGGCCGCCGCTTCGTCATGAACCGTCTTCAGGTCGGGGCCGCCGCCGCTCTCGCAGTTGCCGCTCTCTTCGGCGCCGGTGAGCTCTTGAGGGGCAAAGACCTGGAGATCCGCCCCGTGTTCGTGCCGGCGGGAAAGACGCAGATCAAGTTCCCGACCCAGCGGCAGGAGCAGCGCGAGCAGGCGATCCTCGAGCGGGCACGGGTCGGCCATCCCGTCCAGCTCCTGGGCCGCGTCCTTTAGTTAGCCGCCGAAAGTCGAGTTCGCCTACGCGTTCGACTGTCCGGCGGGAGCCGATGTCCATCGGCATGAAATCGTCTGATCTTCTGCCGATATCTAGTGGCGGGCGAGCGGTTCGACCGCGATGCCGCGCTTGCCCAGCTTGGCGAGGGTCGCGTTGATCTGCACCCAGCTCTTGAAGCTGACGCCCTTGGCGTTGAGAAGGTCCTCGTAGCCGGGAAGCTTGACCTGCGCCGCCGTTCCCCGAAGGTCGGCGCCGAGCTGGTGAAAGTGCTCGGTCAGCTGGTCGTGCTCGTCCTCGAACCCCTTCGCAGCTCCCGCGTTCGAGAAGTCGTCCGCGGCGTCGTCGATCAAGTCGGCTGACGTCTCCATCCGGTTCACGAAGTCGTCACGGGACTTCGCCTGCGTGATCTGGGCGAGCGCGTAATCGGTCCTGTCGCGGGCCTTCTTGACGGAGTCCTGGAACTCCGGCTTCGTCAACGTCGGCGTGCTGCTGCAGCCGCCGAGGAGCATGGCGAGCGCGACGAGCGCGAGGGCGAAAATGGCCGCGAAACGCATGGCGCAAACAGAGTAGCCGCGTGCCGCAGGAAGCCGGAGGACCTACCGTACGCCTCCGATAGACTTGCTTCGCCGGCCGGATCCACCGTGTGAAGACGCCGGATTCCCTTCCCGTAGACGCCAGGAGCCGTATGTCAGCCAACGAGCAAAGCCGTGAGAACGTCGGCAAGATCGCCGAGATCAGGGGCGTCGTCATCGATGCCGTCTTCCCCGACCAGCTGCCGACCATCTACAGCGCGCTGCGCATCCCGATGGCCGGCTCGGACGGCTCGTCGAGCGACCTGATCGCCGAGGTGCAGCAGCACCTCGGAGACGACCGGGTCCGCGCCGTCGCCATGGATTCGACGGACGGCCTCGCCCGCGGATCCGACGCCATCGACACGGGCGCCCCGATCAGCGTGCCCGTCGGCGACGGGACGCTCGGCCGGCTCTGGAACGTGATCGGCGAGCAGATCGACAAGCGCGAGCCGGTGGCGGGTGGACAGCGTTGGCCGATCCACCGCGACCCGCCGGCGTTCCCGGAGCTCTCGCCGAAGCTCGAGGTGTTCGAGACCGGGCTCAAGGTCGTCGACCTGACCGCGCCGTTCGTGCGAGGAGGCAAGATCGGGCTCTACGGCGGCGCCGGTCTCGGCAAGACGGTGCTGATCCAGGAGCTGATCCACAACGTCGCGACGCAGCACGCCGGCGTCTCCGTGTTCGCGGGCGTCGGCGAGCGCACGCGTGAGGGCAACGACCTCTGGCTCGAGATGCAGGCGTCGGGCGTCATCGACCGCGTCGCGCTCGTCTATGGGCAGATGAACGAGCCGCCGGGCGCGCGCCTCCGAGTCGGGCTCTCCGGCCTGACGATGGCGGAGTACTTCCGCGACCAGGGCCAGGACGTGCTGCTCTTCATCGACAACATCTTCCGCTTCGTACAGGCGGGCTCGGAGGTGTCGGCGCTGCTCGGCCGGATGCCGTCCGCGGTCGGATACCAGCCGACCCTGGCGAGCGAGATGGGCGAGCTCCAGGAGCGGATCACATCCACGACCACCGGCTCCGTCACCTCGGTGCAGGCCGTCTACGTGCCTGCCGACGACATGACGGATCCGGCGCCGGCGGGGACGTTCGCGCACCTCGACGCGTTCATCGTCCTCTCGCGGCCGATCGCCGAGAAGGGCATCTACCCGTCGATCGACCCGCTCCAGTGCTTCTCGCGCGCCCTCCAGCCGGGCATCGTCTCGGACGACCACTACCAGACGACGACGCGCGTCCTCGAGATCCTCCAGCGCTACAAGGACCTCCAGGACATCATCGCCATCCTCGGCATGGACGAGCTGTCCGACGAGGACAAGCTGACCGTGTCGCGGGCCCGCAAGGTCGAGCGCTTCCTCTCTCAGCCGATGTTCGTGGCCGAGGCGTTCACCGCTCGCCCGGGCGCGTACGTCAAGCTCGAGGACACCGTCAAGGGCTTCCGCGAGATCGTCGAGGGCAAGCACGACGATCTGGCCGAGCAGGCCTTCTACATGGTCGGCACGATCGAGGAGGCGATCGAGGCGGCGCGCGGCTCGGTGACGATCGCCGAGGCGGCCGAGGAGCCCGACGCCGAAGAGGCAGCGGAGGAGGCCGTGGAGGCCGAGCCCGTCGCGACCTCCTAGGGCGCCGCGACGCCTTGGCCGACCGCAAGACGTTCGAGGTCTCCCTCGTCACGCCGGAGGGCATGGCGTTCGAGGGGCTCGCCGAGATGCTCGTCGTGCCCGGCGCGGCGGGTGAGATCGGCGTGCTCGCACGCCACGCGCCGCTCGTCGCGATGCTGAAAGCGGGCTCCACGCGCGTCCACGTCGGCGGCGGTGAGATCATCGAGTTCGCCACTGGCCCCGGCTTCTTCAAGGTCGAGCAGGACCGCGCCCTCGCGCTCGTCGACGACGCTGTCGACGCCCGCGAGATCGACCGCGAGCGCGCCCAGGCACAGCTCGAGCAGGCGACTGCTGAGCTCGAGAAGGCAGAGGCGGGAGGCTCGGACGCTGACCGCTGGCAGCTCGAGCAGCGTGTTCGGCACGCGGAGAACCAGCTCTCCGTATCCGGCGGCGTCTAGGAAACCACCCCTGCGACGGGGGTCGTGACTGCTATAGAGGCCGGATGCCAACGGTCACCGACCGACTGAAAGCGCTGCTCGCGGAGGAGATCGTCCTGCTCGACGGCTCCTGGGGCGTCCTCATCCAGCGCGAGGTGCGCGGGGAGGAGGCGTACCGCGGCGAGCGGTTTCGCGACCACCCGCGCGACGTCGCCGGCGACCCGGATCTCCTCAACCTGACGAAGCCGGACACGGTCCTCGACATCCACCGCGCGTACTTCGCGGCGGGCGCGCGCATCGCGACGACGAACACGTTCACGGCGACGTCGATCGGCCAGGCGGACTACGCACTCGAGCCCTGGGTCGCGGAGATGAACGTCGCCGGCGCCCGGCTCGCACGACAGGCGGCCGACGAGGTCGGCGGGTTCGTCGCCGGGTCGGTCGGTCCGCTGAACGTCACGTTGTCGCTGTCGCCGAAGGTCGACGACGCTGCGTACCGTGCTGTCACGTTCGACGAGGTCTGTGCCGCGTATGCCGACCAGATGACAGCGCTCGTCGAAGGCGGCGTCGACCTGTTCCTGATCGAGACGGTGTTCGACACGCTGAACGCGAAGGCGGCGATCGCGGCTGCGCTCGACGTCGCGCCGGAGGTTCCGCGCTGGATCTGCTTCACCGCAATCGATGCGAGCGGCCGCAACCTGTCGGGACAGACGGTCGAGGCTTTCTGGCGCTCGGTCGAGCACGCCGAGCCGCTGATCGTCGGCGTCAACTGCTCGCTCGGCGCGACCGAGATGCGCCCGTACGTCGAGGGCCTCTCGGCCGTTGCGTCGACGTACGTCTCGTGCCACCCGAACGCCGGCCTCCCGAACGAGCTCGGCCTCCACGACGAGCAGCCGGGCGACACGAGTCGCTACCTACGCGAGTTCGCCGAGGACGGTCTCGTCAACGTCGTCGGCGGCTGCTGCGGGACGACACCGGAGCACGTGCAGGCGATCGCCGCCGCCATCCGCGGCCTGGCGCCGAGGCGGATCCCGGAGCTCAGGCGCCAGACCGTCTTCAGCGGCCTCGAGCCTTTCGCCATCGAGCCCGACACGGGCTTCGTCCTCGTCGGCGAGCGCACGAACGTGACGGGGTCGGCGCGCTTCCGCCGACTGATCGAGGGCGACGACTTCCAGGAGGCGCTCGACGTCGCGCTCGACCAGGTTCGCGGCGGCGCCAACCTTATCGACGTCAACATGGACGCGGATCTCCTCGACTCCGAGGCGGCGATGACGCGCTTCCTGAACCTCGTTGCCACGGAGCCCGAGGTGTCCGTTCTGCCGATCATGGTCGACAGCTCGCGCTTCTCCGTCCTCGAGGCCGGCCTGAAGTGCGTGCAGGGCAAAGGCGTCGCCAACTCGCTGAGCCTGAAGGAGGGAGAGGAGCCGTTCCTCGACCAGGCGCGCCGCGTGCGCCGCCTCGGGGCAGCAGCGCTCGTCATGGCATTCGACGAGCAGGGTCAGGCCGAGACGGTCGAGCGCAAGGTCGACGTCTGCGAGCGCGCGTACGGGCTGCTTATCGAGCACGCCGGCTTCGCGCCGCAGGACATCATCTTCGACCCGAACATCCTCGCCGTCGGCACCGGGATCGAGGAGCACGCCGAGTTCGCCAAGGCGTTCATCGACGCGACGCGCCTGATCAAGGAGCGCTGCCCCGGCGCCCGCGTGTCGGGCGGGATCTCGAACCTCTCCTTCGCTTTTCGCGGCGCCGACCACGTGCGCGAGGCGATCCACTCCGCGTTCCTGTTCCACGCCATCCAGGCGGGGCTCGACATGGGCATCGTCAACGCGGGCCAGCTGGCCGTGTACGAGGACATCGGGCCGGAGCTGCTCGAGCTCGTCGAGGATCTGATCTTCAACCGGCGCCCCGACGCGACCGAGCGCCTGCTCGAGTACGCGCAGCGCGTGGAGGGCGACGCAACGAAGCGCGAGGTCGATCTGTCGTGGCGGGAGGAGCCGGTCGAGAAGCGGCTCGAGCATGCGCTCGTGCACGGGATCGTCGATTACATCGAGGATGACGTCGAGGAGGCGCGCCAGAAGCACGATCGCCCGCTCGACGTGATCGAGGGGCCGTTGATGGACGGCATGCAGGTGGTCGGCGACCTCTTCGGCTCGGGCCGTATGTTCCTGCCGCAGGTCGTGAAGAGCGCGCGCGCGATGAAGCGGGCCGTGGCCTACCTCGAGCCCTACATGGATGCAGAGCGCGGGGAGACGGGGGCGAGCCGCTCGCGTGGCACGGTCGTGCTCGCGACGGTGAAGGGCGACGTCCACGACATCGGCAAGAACATCGTCGGGGTCGTGCTCGGCTGCAATAACTACGACGTCATCGACCTTGGCGTGATGGTGCCGGCCGACAAGGTGCTCGAAACCGCGAACGAGGTGGGCGCCGACATCGTCGGGCTGTCCGGGCTGATCACGCCGTCGCTCGACGAGATGGTGCACGCGGCGCGGGAGATGGAGCGCCGGGGCGAGACGCGGCCGCTCCTGATCGGCGGCGCTACGACTTCGAAGCTCCACACGGCTGTGAGGATCGCGCCCGAGTACTCGTCGCCGACGGTGCATGTGCTCGACGCCTCGCGCGTCGTCAAGGTCGTCTCCGCCCTGCTGGACGTGGAGCGCCGTCCCGCATTCGAGCGGGAGAACGTCGCGCTCCAGGACACCCTTCGCGAGCAGCATGCGGCGCGGGGGAGGAAGAGCCTCCTGCCACTCGCCGAGGCGCGGGAGCACCGTCACGAGGTCTCGTTCGACGATCTCCCGGCGCCGCCGTTCACTGGCACGCACGACCTCTCGCCCGATCTCGAGACGCTCACGCGCTACGTCGACTGGACGTTCTTCTTCCACGCCTGGGGCCTGAAGGGCCGTTATCCGGCGATCCTCGAGCAGCCGGCCGCCAAGGAGCTGTTCGACGAGGCTTCCGAGCTCCTCGAGGAGCTCGTGCACGGGGCCCTGCTCGAGCCACGCGGGATCTACGGCTTCTGGCCCGCCGCGGCCGACGGCGATGACGTCGTCGTCGACGGCCAGACACGGTTCTGCTTCCTCCGCCAGCAGGCCGACCACGGCGACTCGCGGCCGAACCGGTGCCTGGCCGACTACGTCGCGCCGGGCCGCGACTCGATCGGTGCGTTCGCCGTCTCGATCCACGGCGCCGACGAGCTGGCCGACCGGTACGCGGCCGAGCACGACGACTACCGCTCGATCATGGTCAAGGCGCTCGCCGACCGCCTCGCGGAGGCGTTCGCCGAGCATGCGCACGAGCACGCGCGGCGCGAGTGGTACGCCCCGACGGAGACGCTCCCCGCCGGCGGGCTGATCGAGGAGCGCTACCGGGGCATCCGGCCCGCATTCGGCTATCCGGCCTGCCCCGACCACTCGGAAAAGTGGCCGCTGTTCGCGCTGCTCGGCGCAGACAAGGTCGGCATGTCGCTCACCGAGACGTGCGCGATGCTCCCGGCCTCGAGCGTCAGCGGCGTCTTCATCCACCACCCGCAGTCGAAGTACTTCTCCGTGGGGCGCATCGGCCGCGATCAGGTCACGGACTATGCCGAGCGTAAGAGCACAGACGTTTCCGAGGTCGAGCGCTGGCTGGCTCCGAACCTCGCGTACGAGCCCGCCGGGAGCACCGCCTAACCGTCAGGGCTGCCCGCGCCGTCCGGTATCTTGACCCTGCGCGACCCGCACGCCCCGGAGGCGAGACGGGACGTGTGAGACCTCGTGCGGACGACGTTGAAAAGGGGATACGGCCGTAGCGCCAACGGAGACGGGCGCATCAGCCTCCCGCCCGACGCGCTGACGCCGGTCAACCGGTATCAGGCTCCAGATCCGCGTTCCAGAAGCGGGCTCGGGATCGTCGGCCGCATCCTCGCGATCGTCGGCGCCGGGCTGCTCATGCTCGCGTTCTCGCTCGTCGGCGGCGTCTACCTGTTCGTCCACGAGAGCGTCGCCGCGGTCAGCGCGCACTCGGCCGACGTGAAGGAGGCGCAGGCGCGCCTCGACTCGGTGCCGCCTGCGGACAAGGCTGCGATTGCGCTCGTGATCGGCTACGACCGCCGGCACGGCGAGTCGGAGGGAACGCCCTCGCGCTCCGACACGCTCATGCTCCTCCGGGCCGATCCGCAGACGAAGTCGATCTCGATGCTCTCGTTCCCGCGAGACATGATCGTTGACATCCGTTGCCCCGGAAACGAGTTCCGCTCGAAGATCAACGCGGCCTACGCCACGTGCGGCGCGAAGGGGTCGCTCGAGACGATCCGTGGCCTCACCGGCCTCCCGATCAACTATCTGATCGCCGTCAACTTCCGCGGGTTCAAGAAGATCGTCAACACGCTCGGTGGCGTCTGGGTCGACATCGACCGCCGCTACTACAACAACAACGCCGGCGTCAGCCCAGGGTATGGCTACGCGAAGATCAACCTCCAGCCCGGCTACCAGCGGCTCACCGGGGGCTCGGCGCTCGACTTCGTGCGCTTCCGCCACACCGACTCGGACTTCCACCGCGTCGCGCGCCAGCAGCTGTTCGTGACCGCGATGAAGGAGCAGTTCAAGAACACCTTCTCGGTCACGAAGGTCCCGAAGCTCGTCGGGGCCGTGACCAAGAACGTCGAGGTCGGGGTCGGCGGCGGCAAGGAGCTGTCACCGCGCACGATCCTCCGCTACGCCCTGTTCGCGTACGGCCTTCCGCCTGGCCACTTCTTCCAGGCGAAGATCGACGGCCTCACGGGCTACTCGGAACTGACGACGGACAGCACAAACGTCCAGAACGCCGTTGCGGACTTCTCAAACCCCGACGTCGAGGCTCCTGCAGTAGCGACGGCCGTCGCACTCAACCGCAAGCTGAAGACAAAGGCGCGGAAGCCGTCAGAGACGACCGTGACCGTGCTGAACGGCAACGGCGTGGCGGGGTCGGGCGGCGAGGCCACGTATCTCCTCGGTCAGCGCGGCTACGACATGGTCGAGCCGGCGAACGGCGCGACGGGCAACGCGCCCACGTTCGACTACTTCCACACGGCGATCTACTACGACGCCCAGCACAAGGGCTCGGCTGCAGCGGCGCGGCAACTGGCGAAGCTGTTCGGCGCCGCCGAGGCGATCGCATATGCGAAGCCGAAGAAGTGCGTCGGCCCGGCGGTCGGTCAGCCGAAGAGCTGCCTCGTGCGGCCGCTCGCCGACGACGCGATGCTCACCGTCGTCACGGGGCAGACGTTCCACAACTCCCTGCCTCCGGCGCCCGCGCGCACGACGTTGACGCGCCAGCTGCCGTACGTGCGCACGGATCGTCCCGCGACGGTCGGGCTCGTCCGGGCGCAGCAGCGCAAGGTCTCGTTCCCGCTCATGGTCCCATCCGTCCTCGAGCGTGCCTCGTCGCCCGATTCGGACGAGCCGGTGCGGACGTATCGCATCGGCGACGACTACGGCGCCGTTCGCCTCGTGTTCCGGCGCGGCCTGGAGTACTGGGGCGTCCAGGAGACAAACTGGAAGGACGCGCCGGTACTTGCGAATCGGAACTTCCACCGCATCATCAACGGCCGGGGATACGACTTCTACTACCGCGGCCAGAAGCTCCACATGATCGTCCTGCGCAAGGACGGCGCGACGTACTGGGTCGTGAACACGCTGCTCGACTCGCTCTCGAACGAGACGATGATCGCAATCGCGAAGGGCCTGCAGCCGCTGAACCCCAAGAAGCACCCCAAGCAGCACGCGAAGAAGGCGCACGGAGGCAAGTAGGCTCCGCCCGTGACGCGGATCGCCGTCTTCGGAGCGGGGTACGTCGGGCTCGTCTCGGGCGCGTGCTTCGCCGATCTCGGGCACGAAGTCGTCGTGCGCGACGTCGTCCCCGAGCGGATCGACGGGCTGCGCGCCGGTCGGATCCCGATCCACGAGCCCGGGCTCGACGACGTGATCGCGCGCGCGGGAGACCGGCTTCGCTACACGCTCGACGTGGGGGAGGCGCTCGACGGCGCCGAGCTCGCGTTCGTCGCCGTCGGCACGCCGCCGACCTACTCGGGCGACGCGGACCTGTCCGCGATCTGGACGGTCGTCGACGAGCTGCCGGATGACGCGTCGACGACCCTCGTGATGAAGAGCACGGTGCCGCCCGGTACCGGCGAGAAGGTACGCCGGACGCTCGACGCCCGCGGGCTGGGCGGGATCGGCTACGTCTCGAACCCGGAGTTCCTCGCCGAGGGAACGGCCGTGCGTGACTTCATGCACCCGAGCCGCGTCGTGATCGGGGCGTTCGAGCCCGCGGACGCAGAGCGGGTGGCCGAGCTGTACGCGCCGCTCGATGCGACGATCGTGCAGACGGACGTCGCCTCGGCGGAGATGATCAAGCTCGCGTCGAACGCGTTTCTCTCGACGCGGATCAGCTTCATCAACGAGATCGCGAGCGTCTGCGAGCTGATCGGCGCGGACGTCGTCGACGTGGCGCACGGAATCGGCCTCGACGAGCGCCTCGGGCCGCACTTCCTCAAAGCCGGCCTCGGCTTCGGCGGCAGCTGCTTTCCGAAGGACGTCTCCGCGCTCAAGCAGCTCGCCGGGAACTCCGGCTACCACTTCCAGCTGCTCTCGGCGGTGATCGAGGTGAACGAGCTCCAGAAGCGGCGCGTGATCCAGAAGCTCCAGACGCATCTCGGCGACCTGCACGACAAGCGCGTGACGCTGCTGGGGCTCGCGTTCAAGCCGGGCACCGACGATCTGCGCGAGGCGCCGAGCCTCGTCATCGCCGCGAGGCTGATCGCGGAGGGGGCGGAGGTGCGTGGCTGGGATCCCGTGGCGGACGCGCGCCACCTGTTGCCCGACGTCGAGGTCTACGACGACGTGCTCGCGGCCGTGACCGGCGTGGATGCCGCCGTGATCGTCACCGAGTGGCCAGAGCTCGCGATGCTCGCGACGCCGCAGGTGTTCGAGGCGATGAGGACGCCGGTGATCGTCGACGGGCGGAACCTGCTCGACCCCGCGGCGGCGCGCGCTGCCGGCTTCGTTTACGAGGGCATCGGGCGTCCCGTACCCGACCCCGAGCTCGCCCGCTGATGGAGGCGATCATGCTCGCCGGCGGCAAGGCCGAGCGGCTCGGGGATGCGGCGGGCGGCCGGCCGAAGGCGCTCGTCCCGGTGGCGGGGAGGCCCCTCGCCGCGTACCAGATCGCACGGCTCGTCGCGGCGGGCGTAGACCGCGTCATCGTCTCGTGCGCCGCCGGGCAGGGAGCAGAGTTCTCCGGCGCACTCGCCGGCTTGAGCGCGGAGATCGTCTGTGCCGAGGAGCCCGAGCGCCTGGGTCGCGGCGGCGGGATCAAGTTCGCGGCCCGAGAGCGCGCGGAGGCAGGCGACGTCTACGCGTTGAACAGCGACGAGCTGGTCGACGCTCGATTTCACCGCGCTGCTCCGCCGGCACCGTGAGAGCGGAGCGGCGGCGACGGTTGCGATCGCGCGTCCGCGATCGCGGTTCGCGGTCGTCGAGGTTGGAGACGACGACGTCATCTCGGGGTTCGACGGAGTCCGGCCACGATCCGTACTGGGTGAATTGCGGCATCTACGTGCTCTCGGCCGAGGCGATCGAGCGCTTGCCCGACCGTGGTGATCACGAGTCGACTGCCTTCCCGGAGCTCGCCGCCGAGGGTCGGCTGCGGGCGTATCGGCACGAGGGTCTGTGGCTGACCGTGAACACGCCGAAAGAGCTTCGCCGCGCGGAGGAGCACGTCGCTGCGAACCCTGAGTGGCTTGCAGCATGAGCGAGTACGCCGTCGAGCCGCGACGGGTCGAGAAACCGTGGGGCTGGGAGCTGATCTGGGCGCTCACCGACGACTACTGCGGGAAGCTCCTGTTCGTGAAGGCAGGCGAGGAGCTCTCGCTGCAGTATCACGAGGTCAAGGACGAGTCGTGGTACGTCGAGCGGGGGCGTGCAGAGCTCGAGCTTGGCGCGCTCGACGACGGCGAGCGGACGCTCGTCGAGATCGGTCCCGAGCGACTGCTACCGCTTTCCGTCCCGCACGGTGCACCGTCTTCGCGCGCTCGAGGACACGCTGATCGTCGAGGTCTCGACCTCCCAGCTCGACGACGTCGTCCGCCTCGAGGACGCCTACGGGCGCGCAGGGACGGCAGAACCTTGACAAGCCTGTGCTAAGGTTCGCGGCGTGGATGGGCGTTACACCGTCGGCCGCGCAGCTGCGCAAACGGGCTGGTCGCCGCGCATGCTCAGGTATCTCGAGCGCGCGGGGCTTGTCGTTCCCGAGCGCACGGCAACCGGTTACCGGCGCTACGGCCTCCGCGAGCTGAACCAGCTTCGCTCGCTGCGGGACCTCCTTCAACGGTTCGACATCGACATCTCGGATGTCGCGTTCGCGTCACGCCTGCGCCGCGATCCGGCGCTGCGAGCCTCGCTGGACAGCTGGCTCGCCGGGATGGATCTCGAAGCGCTCGAGTGGGAGCAGCGAAAGCACGAGCGGCTGCTCGCCGCCTAGAAGCAAGAAAGACAGGAGAAGATGACCATGGCAGCAACGAAGCGCTACGACGTGAAGGATCTCGCGCTCGCCCCGGAAGGCGTCCGGCGGATCGAGTGGGCCGACCGGCAGATGCCCGTGCTCGGCGCGATCAGGGAACGGTTCGAACGTGAGAAGCCGCTCTCGGGCTACCGCGTGTCCGCGTGCCTCCACGTGACGACGGAGACGGCGAACCTGATGCGGACGCTGACGGCGGGAGGGGCGGACGTCGTCCTGTGCGCATCGAACCCGCTGTCGACGCAGGACGATGTCGCGGCGGCACTCGTCGATGAGTACGACGTGTCGGCGTTCGCGATCAAGGGCGAGGACAACGACACGTACTACGCCCACATCGACGCGGCCGTCGACCACAAGCCGCACCTGACGATGGACGACGGAGCCGACGTGATCGGCGTGCTCCACTCGGCGCGGCGTGAGCAGCTCGGCGAGATCGTCGCGGGCACGGAGGAGACGACGACGGGCGTCATCCGCCTCAAGGCGCTCGAGGCCGACGGCAAGCTCGGCTTCCCGATCATCGCCGTCAACGATGCGCAGACGAAGCACCTGTTCGACAACCGCTATGGCACAGGGCAGTCGACGATCGACGGCATCATCCGCGCGACGAACGTCCTGCTCGCAGGGCGGCGCTTCGTCGTCGCCGGCTACGGCTGGGTCGGCCGCGGCGTCGCGATGCGGGCGCGCGGGATGGGCGCTCACGTGATCGTGACCGAGGTCAACCCCATCCCAGCCCTCGAGGCGGCCATGGACGGCTTCGAGGTGCTGCCGATGGCCCAGGCGGCCAAGATCGGCGACATCTTCTGCACGGCAACCGGTGACAAGCACGTGATCACGGCGGAGCACCTGACCTCGATGAAGGACGGCGCGATCCTCGCCAACACAGGGCACTTCAACGTCGAGATCGAGATCCCGGCACTCCGACAGCTAGCGTCCGAGACGCGGGCCGCGCGGGAGTTCGTCGAGGAGTTCCTGCTCGAGGACGGACGCCGCATCTACCTGATCGCGGACGGGCGACTCGTCAACCTCGCAGCCGCCGAGGGTCACCCGGCGTCAGTGATGGACATGTCGTTCGCGAACCAGGCTCTCTCCGCCGAGTACGCGGTGCAGAACGCAGCGCGGCTCGAGCGAAAGGTCTACTCCGTGCCCGAGGAGATCGACGCCGAGATCGCACGCCTCAAGCTTGCGACGATGGGCATCGACATCGACCAGCTGACGGAGGAGCAGGCGAAGTACCTCGCCTCGTGGGACGAGGGAACCTAGCCCGTTCGGACAAGGCTTCGTTGCACAGGGGACAGTCGCAGTGACTGTCCCCTTGTACGTTCTCGACATGGCCGAGCTCGCCCCCGACCAGATCGTCCGCCTCGAGCCGGGTCGCGTGGTCGTCCTCGACCAGCGGCGGCTGCCGGACGAGGAGGTCGAGCTCGTGTGCGCCTCCGCGGCGGAGGTAGCGGAGGCGATCCGGACTCTCGCCGTGCGCGGCGCGCCGGCGATCGGCGTAGCCGCCGCGTACGGGTACGCGCTCGCCGCCGAGCGGGGGGAGGATCTCGAGGCCGCGGACGCCGTCCTGCGCGGGTCGCGCCCGACGGCAGTCAACCTCGCGTGGGCGCTCGACCGGATGCACGACGATTCGAGCGCGGAGCACGCACGCCGGATCCACGAGGAGGAGGTCGAGCGCTGCCGTGAGCTCGGGCGCCACGCCGCGACGCTCTTCGACCGACCGGTCGGCGTGCTCACGCACTGCAACACGGGCGGTCTGGCGACGGGCGGGTACGGGACCGCGCTGGGCGCGATCCGGGCCGCCTGGGAGCAAGGGCTCGTCAAGCGGGTCTGGGTCGACGAGACGCGGCCGTTGCTCCAGGGCGCTCGCCTGACGGCGTGGGAGCTCGAACAGCTCGGGATCCCGTTCTCCGTGATCGCCGACGCCGCCGCAGCCTCGCGAATGGCCGCCGGAGAGGTCGGCGCAGTCCTGACCGGCGCCGACCGGATCGCTGCGAACGGCGACACGGCGAACAAGATCGGCACGTACGGTCTGGCGGTGCTCGCGCGTCATCACGAGATCCCGTTCGTGGTCGTCGCGCCGACGTCGACCATCGACCATTCGACGCTGACCGGAGCGGAGATCACGATCGAGGAGCGCTCGCCCGACGAGGTGACCACGCGGTTTCCCGCGTTCAACCCGGCCTTCGACGTCACGCCGGCCGAGCTCGTCACAGCCATCGTCACGGAGCGCGGCGTCCACCATCCGCCCTACGAGGAGACTCTCCCATGAGGTTGCTCGTGCTCGGCGCGGGCTACGCGACGCGCCTCTACCCGTTGACGCTCGACCGCGCGAAGCCGCTGCTCCCGATCGGCGGCCGCCCGATGGTCGATCGCCTGCTCGAGAGCCTCGATCCGATCGGCTTCGACGAGCGCTACGTCGTCACGAACGCTAAGTTCGCGGGCCAGTTCCGCGAGTGGTCGGAGGGGCGCGACGTGACCGTCATCGACGACGGCACGACGAGCGAGGAGGACCGGCTCGGGGCGATCGGCGACATCGGCCACGTGATCGAGCGCCAGGAGATCGACGACGACCTGGTCGTGGTCGCCGGCGACAACCTCTTCTCGGAGACGTTAGGGGACTTCGGCCACCTCGCCCGCGAGCGGAACGAACCGCTGCTCGCGGTCCATGACATCGGCGATCTCGACCTGATTCGCGGCCGCTACAACTCGATCGAGATCGACGAAGCCGGGCGCGTGACGTACTTCGAGGAGAAGCCGCAGGAGCCGCGCTCGACGCTCTCCGGAATCGCGCTCTATTTCTACCCACGCCACACGTTGCCGTTGATCGCGGAGTACCTTGCGAACGGCGAGAACCCCGACCAGCCGGGGCGCCTCGTCCAGTGGCTCTACCCTCGCGTCGACGTCTTCACCTGGCAGGTGCCCGGGCGCTGGTACGACATCGGCTCGCGGGAGCAGCTCGAGGAAGCGGACCGAATCTTCTCGGCACCGAGCTGACACAGAGCCGTCGCCGCGGCCGGCGTACGGTGCGCGGAGATGCTCGAACTGCTCTTCCCGCAGCGCTGCGCGGTCTGCCGGCGCCCGGGAGCACAGCTCTGCGGCGCATGCGCGAAGGCGCTCCGACGGATCCCGCCGCCATGGTGTGAGCGCTGCGGGGCGCCGACGGCATGGCCCGTTCGCCGCTGCGGCGAGTGCGCCGGCCGCCGGCTTGCGTTCGCATCAGCGAGGGCAGCGGTGATCTACGACGCGCAGGCGAAGCTTCTGATCCGCTCGTGGAAGGAGCGCGGCGTGCGCGGGCTCTCGAGCGTCGCGGCCGACGTCGTTGCCGGCACGGTTGCGCGGCCCGACGTCGATGCGATCGCATTCGTTCCACCCGACGGCGACCGTAGCCTTGTCCGCGGCCATCATCCGGCGGCAGCGCTCGCGGTTGCGCTCGGCAGGCGCTGGGAGCTCCCGGCCATCTCCGTGCTGCGGCGCACGAGGGAGGCGGCACGCCAGGCGGAGCTCCCGCTCGCGGCGAGGCGGACGAACCTCCGCGGCGCCTTCGCCGCGACGAACGACGTCCCGAGGCGCATCTGTCTCGTGGACGACGTCTACACGAGCGGTGGCACGGCGCACGCTTCCGCATCAGCGCTGCGCAAAGGCGGCGCGCGCACAGTCTCGGTGGTGACGTTCGCGCGGGCCGTTCGGTAGATTCAGCTCGGTCCCGATCCACTCGAGGAGGCGCGATGCGGCTTGACGTGAAGGGCAGGAGCGTCAGCGTGACGCCGGAGATGCGGGACTACGCACAGCGAAAGATGGGCAAGCTGGCGAAGCAGCTCGCGGATCCGACGCACGTGGAGGTCGAGCTCGCCATCGAGAAGAACCCGTCCATCGCCGACAACCACATCGCCGAGGCGACCGTGTGGACGAAGGGGCCCGTCTTACGGGCCCGGGAGGCGTCGCCGGACATGCGCGCCTCGATCGACCAGCTCGTCGCCAAGCTCGAACGTCAGGTGGTGCGCTACCGGCAGAAGGCGCGCCACGAGCACGAGCGGCATGAGCCGCCACCCGCCGACCAGCCACCCGCTCTGTCCGAGGAGGACGCCGTGATCGTGAAGAAGAAGCAGTTCCCGATGAGCCCGATGACGCCCGAGGAGGCGATCCTCCAGCTCGAGCTGATCGGCCACGACTTCTTCGTCTTCCGCGACCTCGAATCGGGCGAGATCAACGTCCTCTACCGCCGAAACGACGGCGACTACGGCCTGATCGAGCCATCCCCCGTCCAGCCGTCGTAGTGCGCTTCTTCCGAAGGGAGCCGCTGCACCGGCGGCTCGCGCGCGAGGCGGAGATCCTCGTCGACGAGCCGGCCCCGGTCGACACGACCCCGCGTTGGGGCGGGCCGGGCATCCACGGCATCCCGCGCATGCGGGAGTGGGACGCGACCGCCGTTTCCGAGGCTCCTGGGATCGAGGAGGACGAGGTGACGTTCGCGACGCTTCCCGACGGGACGCTGATCGTCGACGGCGACGCGGACTGTGCTGCGCTCGCGGACGCGCTCGAGACACAGCTGCCGCCTCCGTATCGCGCCTGGGCGATCCGGAAGGACGGATCGCAGTGGGCGGTGGCGGGTCGCACGATCGAGGTGGCGGAGCTCTCGCCCGACGTGGACGGAGACGTGATCGACCTCACGGTCAGGGACGGTGAGCGCTCGCTCGTCGTCGACGGGATGCCGACCTTCGGAGGCGTGCCACCGCTCGAGCGGCTCGCCGGAGATCGCTACGACGCCTACGTCGCGCACGCGGAGCGGCTCGACGGCCCGTACTGGGACGTGCGCGTCACCCCTCTGTAGCGCCGGTACCCTAGGCGCGTGGCGCAGAACCTCGGCAGCTTCGAGAAGGTCCTGCGCGTCGGCGAGGGCCGGCGCGTCAAGCGCCTGACCCAACAGGCGGCGTTCGTGAAGTCGCTCGTGCCCGAGCTCGAGAGCCTCACGGACGAGGAGCTGAGCCGGAAGTCCGTCGAGTTCAAGCAGCGGGTCGAGAATGGCGAGACGCTCGAGGAGATCCTCTTCGAGGCGTATGCCGCCGTGCACGAGGCGTTCCGGCGCAAGCTGGGCATCTCGCTGTTCGAGGTGCAGGCGATGGGCGGGATCGTGCTTCACGAGGGCGACATCGCCGAGATGAAGACGGGCGAGGGGAAGACGTTCGTGGCGACGCAGGCCCTCTACCTCAATGCCCTGTCGGGGAACAACGTCCATCTGGTGACGACGAACGACTACCTCGCAAAGCGCGACTCCGAGTGGACGCGGCCCGTTTACGAGGCGCTCGGCGCGACCGTCGGCTCGATCCGCAACCTCATGCCGTTCGACGAGCGCCAGGCTGCGTACCGCTGCGACATCACGTACGGCACGAACTCGGAGTTCGGCTTCGACTACCTTCGCGACAACATGGCCGTCTCGTTGGACGGCACCTCACAGCGCGGCCACTTCTACGCGATCGTCGACGAGGTCGACTCGATCCTCATCGACGAGGCGCGGACGCCGCTGATCATCTCCGGTGAGCCCGAGGTCGCCGCGCAGATGTACTACGACTTCGCGCGTGTCGTCCGCTCGCTCGAGGGCGCGCCGTACCAGCCGCCGTCGAAGATCGACAAGCGCGAAGAGCCGGACGTCGACTACACGTACGACGAGAAGTTCAAGACCGTCTCGCCGCTTCCGCGTGGCATCGAGAAGGTCGAGCGCGCCCTGGCGATCGAGAACCTCTACGACCCGCGGAACGTCCAGCTCGTCAACCACCTCTCGCAGGCGCTCAAGGCCGAGTCGCTCTATCACCGCGACAAGGAGTACGTGATCCAGGACGGCGAGGTGAAGATCGTCGACGAGTTCACCGGCCGGATCATGGAAGGGCGGCGCTGGTCGGAGGGCCTCCACCAGGCCGTCGAGGCGAAGGAGGGCGTGTCGATCCAGGAGGAGCACGTCACCCTCGCCACGATCACGCTCCAGAACTACTTCCGTCTCTACGAGCGGCTCGCGGGCATGACGGGCACGGCGAAGACGGAGGAGAAGGAGTTCACGGAGATCTACGGCCTGCACGTCGTCGAGGTGCCGACGAACGAACCCGTCGCGCGAGACGACCACAACGACCTGATCTACCGGACGCAGGAGGGCGAAGTTCGCCGCCGTGCTCGAGGACATCGCCGAGCGGCACGAGGTCGGCCAGCCGGTGCTCGTCGGCTCGATCGCCGTCGAGACGTCCGAATACCTGTCGGAGCTGCTCACCCGGCGCGGGATCCCGCACAACGTCCTCAACGCGAAGCAGCACGAGCGCGAGGCCGAGACGATCGCGCAGGCTGGCCGCAAGCACGCGGTCACGATCGCGACGAACATGGCCGGCCGCGGCGTCGACATCATCCTCGGCGGCAACACGCAGTACGAGGTGCGAAAACAGCTGCTCGGCGAAGGCTACGAGGAAGGCACCGACGAGTACGAGGAGGAGCTGCGTGCGCGGGTCGACAAGCGGCGCCCGCAGTGGCAGGAAGACCACGACGAGGTCATCGATCTCGGCGGCCTCTACGTCGTCGGCACCGAGCGTCACGAGGCGCGCCGGATCGACAACCAGCTCCGCGGCCGCTCGGGACGTCAGGGAGACCCGGGCGAGACGCGCTTCTACCTCTCCGGCCAGGACGACCTCGTCCGGCTGTTCGCTGGCGACCGGATCCAGAACATCATGGCCCGCTTCAAGGTGCCCGAGGACCAGCCGATGGAGGCGAGCATCCTCTCCCGCCAGATCGAGGGCGCGCAGAAGAAGGTGGAGGAGCAGAACTTCGTGATGCGCAAGAACGTCCTCAAGTACGACGACGTGATGAACCTGCAGCGCACCGTGATCTACGAGCAGCGCCGCCGCGTCCTCGAGGGCGACGATCTCTCGGAGGAGGTCGGCCAGTGGATCAACGAGATCGTCGAGCGCGCCGTCGACACGTTCCAGACGGAGGAGGCAGAGGGCTGGGACCTCGACCAGCTCTGCGAGGCGATGCACTCGCTCTACGGCTCCGACGTCGGGGCCGACGAGCTGCGCGAGGACTTCAGCGGCCGCTTCGACCGGCAGGCCCTGATCGACGACTTCTCCGACGATGCGCACGAGGCGTACACGGAGAAGGAGACGCAGCTGGGGGAGGAGCTCCTACGCGAGCTCGAGCGCTACGTGATCCTCCAGGTCGTCGACACGCGCTGGCGCGAGCACCTCGAGAACATGGATCACCTCCGCGAGGGCGTCCACCTCCGGGCGATGGCGCAGAAGGATCCGCTCGTCGAGTACACGTCCGAGGGGCACCAGATGTTCGAGGAGCTCGAGCCAGGCGATCCGTGAGGAGGTCGTGTTCACGCTCTTCCACGCGGAGCTCGCGCCGGAGGACGCCGACAGCTTGCAGGCGACCGAGGCGCCGGCGCTCGATGGCGCGCTCGCATACTCGCATGAGGCGCTCGCCGGCGCAGACGCGATCTCGGCGGCGTTCGGCGGAAACGGCGGAGGCGGCGACGTGGCGGTTGCGGCGGCCCCGCGCACGCAGCAGCGTGTCGTTGCCGACAAGGAGAAGATCGGCCGCAACGACCCCTGCTGGTGCGGTTCCGGCAAGAAGTACAAGAAGTGCCACGGCGCCTGACGCGAGTGGACCGCCGTTGCCCGTCCAGCGCCGTGGCCGGTTAGCCTTCCCTCATGGCCGACGTTGTTTCGCTCGACGAGCAGCTGAAGGAGATCGGGACCCAGCTCGACTGGGTCCGTGATTACCTTTGACCCGGATACCGTGCGAACGCGCATCGGCGAGCTCGAGCAGGAGCTGGGCGCGCCCGGCTTCTGGGACGAACAGCAGCACGCAGCACGCGATCTCGACCGAGCACGCCCGTCTGACGAAGCGGCTCGACCGCTACGAGCGGCTCCGCTCCGACTACGAGGACGCGGCCGAGCTGCTCGCGATGGACGGCGAGCATGGAGGACGAGATCGTTGCGTCGGTCGCTCCGCTGCACCCAGGAGCTCCAGCGGCTCCAGGAGGAGGCGCTCTTCCACGACGAGTACGACTCGGGCGACGCGGTCGTGACCGTCGTCGGCGGCACCGGCGGCACGGACGCCCAGGACTGGGCGGAGATCGTGCTGCGCATGTACCTCCGCTGGGCCGCGGCGCGCGGGTTCGAAACGGAGCTGCTCGAGGCGAGCCCGGGCGAGGAGGCGGGCCTCAAGTCCGCGACGTTCACCGTGCGCGGCGAGAACGCCTACGGGACGCTCAAGGCAGAGCGTGGCGTGCACCGGCTCGTCCGGCTGTCCCCGTTCGACCAGGCGCACCGCCGACACACGTCCTTCGCACAGGTGATCGTCAGCCCGCTGCTCGACGACGAAGCCGAGGTCGAGATCGACGAGTCGGAGATCCGCGTCGACACGTATCGCGCCTCGGGCGCCGGCGGCCAGCATGTGAACAAGACCGACTCCGCCGTCCGAATCACGCACCTGCCTATCGGGGATCGTCGTTCAGTGCCAGAACGAGCGCTCGCAGATCTCGAACCGTCAGACGGCGCTCCGCATCCTCCGGTCGCGGCTTGCCGAGCTCGAGCAGGAAAGCGCGAGGCGGAGCTCGCGAGGGAGCGTGGAGAGGTGCAGGACACGGGATTCGGGAGTCAAATCCGCAGCTATGTGCTCCACCCGTACCAGCAGGTCAAGGACCACCGGACGCAGCTACGAGACCGGGAAACGCGCAGGGCGTGCTCGACGGTGATCTCGACGGCTTCATCCACGCGTATCTCCTCGCCAGCGCGGCCGGCAGGGTGCGCTAGGGGCCGCCGGGGGTTCGGCTACACTTCCGCCTCGGCATCGGCCGGTGTCTGGAGACGCCGGCGCGCTTGCTCCTGTGCAGGAGCTGAACTCCCCATCCGAAGCGGCCGCGGCGGTCGTAGAGCCGGCCGGAGACGCCTCGCCGGTTGCCGAGCGCCTCCTCGATGGTCGTCTTCGAGAGCGTGACGAAGGTCTACGAGCCGGACGTCGACCGCGCTCCGCGACGTCTCGTTCGTGATCGACAAGGGCGAGTTCGTGTTCGTCGTCGGCGCCTCCGGCTCGGGCAAGTCGACGGTGATCCGCCTCCTGATCAAGGAGCTCGAGCCGACGCGCGGGACGGATCATCGTCGGCGGGCGCGACCTCGGCCGGCTGAAGCGCTCGCAGCGTGCCGATGCTCCGCCGCAACGTCGCGTGCGTGTTCCAGGACTACAAGCTGCTGCCGAACCGCACCGCGTACGAGAACGTCGCCTACGCGCTCAAGGTGCGTGGCAGGGCCGCGACGAGATCCGCCGCACGGTGCCCGAGGTGCTCTCCCTCGTCGGTCTCTCGCACAAGTCGAGCTCGTATCCGGACGAGCTCTCGGGCGGCGAGCAACAGCGCGTCTCGATTGCGCGTGCCGTCGCCAACCACCCGCCGCTGCTCGTCTGCGACGAGCCGACGGGGAACCTCGACCCGGACACGTCGGTCGGGATCATGCAGCTCCTCTACCGCATCAACCGCGCCGGCACGACGATCCTCATGGTCACCCACGACCGGGAGATGGTGGACAAGATGC
Organism: uncultured Actinomycetes bacterium; assembly: GCA_963705945.1. Lineage (GTDB taxonomy): Bacteria > Actinomycetota > Thermoleophilia > Gaiellales > Gaiellaceae > PALSA-612. The sequence continues at coordinate 189,690 of CAVPLG010000001.1, forward strand.
GGAAGCGCGTGATCGCGCTCGACGAGGGTCGGCTGATGCGCGACGAGCGCCGCGGAGGCTACGAATGAAGCTGCGGGTCGTCTTCGGCGAGGCGTTGCGCTCGCTCGGCGCGAGCATGTCGACGACGGTCGCGGCGACGCTGACGGTGCTGATCGGCATGTTCGTGCTCGGCCTGACGATCGCGCTCGGCACGTGGGTGCTCGCGTGGTCCGATCACGCGAAGCGGCAGCTGCTCGACAAGGTCTACTTCTGCACCGTCCGGCACCACCAGTGCGAAAGGGATGTGAAGCCGAAAGCAGGTCGAAGGCGTGCGGCTGATGGCTCGCGAAGGACGACCGCATCAAGACGTTCCGCTTCATCTCTGCCGACGAAGCGCTCACGCAAATGAAGAAGCGCTACCCGGACTCATCGCGAACCTCACGTACAACCCGCTGCCCGCGTCGTTCGAGGTGATCCCGGCCAAGGCCGAGTACACGGACGACATCAAGCGCGACCTGCTGATCTCGGGGCCGGGCGCGACGAAGCCGGCCGGGCATCGACGACGATCAAGGACGGCGGCGAGAAGTCGCGCAGGGTGATCAAGGTGGCGAGCATCATCGAGGCGGTGTTCCTCGTCGGGCTGATCGTGCTGCTCGTCGCGTCGACGCTGCTGATCGCGAACACGATCCGGCTGTCGATCTTCGCGCGGCGTCGCGAGATCGAGGTGATGAAGCTCGTCGGGGCGACGAACTGGTTCGTGCGCGGGCCGTTCATGGTCGAAGGGCTGCTCTGCGGTCTGATCGGATCGGTCGCTGCGATCCTCCTGCTCGTGATCGGCCGAGCAGCTCGTGCTGCCGTCGCTGCCGCAGCTGAAGAGCACAGCCCGGACGTGAAGGCGCTCGCCTTCGAGCTGACGGCGTTGCTGATCCTCGGCGCCGGCTTGCTGCTCGGCGCGGTCGGCTCGGCGCTGACGCTCCACCGATTCCTCCGCGTCTGATCGACACCTTCGCTGGCGGGGCCACCCCGTGCCTCCTCCCGATCTCGATCGTAGTCGGAAAGTCGTGACGCGTGGGATACGCGATCGTGCCGAAACAGCGTAACCACCGGATAACGCCAAGCCCGCGAGCGACCTGCTCGTCGTCGAGCTGGCAGGCGTCGGGCAAGCTCGTCGTCGGCGACCCGTACTTCGTTCCCGGCGTCCCGATCGTGATCGACCGCCACGGCCTCGGAGCTGCCGACGCGGGCGACCTCGCCGTAGTCCGCACCGGGCGCGGACGCGCGCGTCGAGCGGGTGCTCGGCCCGGCGGACCGCATCGAGGCCGTGCTCGAGGCGCATCTCGAGCAGGCGGGAGAGACAGGCGCGACCGAGCCCTACGACACCCCCGCACCGTCCATGGAGGATCGCGTCGACCTACGCGGATCTGCCGACGGTCACGATCGACCCGGAGACGGCGAAGGATTTCGACGACGCGATCTCCGTCGAGCGCGACGGTGAGCAGCTCCGCGCGTATGTCCACATCGCCGATGTCTCCCACTTCGTCGCAGCCTGGCACGCCACTCGACCGAGGCGCGATGGCACGTGCCGTGCTCCGTCTATGTCCCGGGACGGGTGGCCCCGATGCTTCCGCCCGAGCTTGCGGACGACCTCTGCAGCCTGCGGCCGAACGAGGACCGCCTCGACGGTGACCGTCGAGATCCCCTTCGATACCGAGCTCAACGCGGGCACACCGACCTTCTACCGATCAGTGATCCGGAGTGACGCAAGGCTCAGCTACGGCGAGGCCGAGCGTGTGCTCGCCGGCAACGGCACGCATGACCCCGGTGTCGACCGAGACGGTCGTGCTCGCGGAGCGGATCGCGGGCGAGCTCCGACGTCGCCGGTTCGCGCGTGGCGCGCTACGGGTCGAAGTCGCCCGAGGCTGCGTTCTCATTCGACGGCGACGGCGGGATTGCAGACGCGTGGCTCGATGCGAGCCGCGCGGCGCACATGCTCGTCGAGGAGCTGATGATTCTCGCCAACGAGGCCGTCGCCGGGCTGCTTGGCAGACCGGCGCGCGCGAGGCGCTCTACCGCGTACACGACCCGCCCGAAGCCGCAGTCGATCAGCCGGCTCGTCACCGTGCTCGCCGAGCTCGGCGTGCCGACGCCGCCGACGCCGGAGGCGGAACAGCCTGACGCCGCGCGCGGCGGCTCTGCTCGCCGGCGAGATCTCCGAGCGGGTGCAGGACTACGTGCGCCGCTCGGGTCGGGGCCGCTCGCGTTTCCCCCACTCGTCCTGCGCGTCGCTCAAGCAGGCGCGCTACGACCCGGCGAACCTCGGCCACTCCGGCCTCGCAGAGCGCCGGCGTACTGCCACTTCACGTCGCCGATCCGCCGCTACCCCGATCTCGTCTGCCACCGCGCGCTGCTGCTGAGCTGTGGCGCAGCGGACGATCCACCGCCGGACGACATCAGCGAGGCGGCGGAGCAGATCGTCGACGCGCGAGCGGCGAGGCGACGGAGGTCGAGTACGGCGCCGACGCCATCTGCCTCGCGTGGCTCCTCGAGCGGCGGCTGTTCGAGAGCGGCTGGGAGCGCGACCTTCGACGGCGAGATCACCGGCGTGATCGCGTCCGGCCTCTTCGTGCGGTTCGACGACGTGTTCGAGGGATACGTGCCCGCTCGCGGTCGCTCCGCGACGACTACTACGAGCTGACGCCGCTCGGGACCGGCCTCCAGGGCCGGCGCGGCGGACGCGTGTTCCGCCTCGGCGACCGGCTCACGGTACGCGTGGAGAAGGTCACGGCGCATGGAGGGCAAGGTCGAGCTCCGGCTGGCCAGCCGCTAGCGTTCGGCCGAGCGACGGAGGAGGGCACGTCGGTTCGTGCTCGTCACATCTAATGAAACGCGTCAGATGATCGCTGGGCCGTACGGTCTCTCGTATGTCGTGGTCGGCGCAGTCGCTGGGCCGTGATATGAAGGTGCCATGGGTTTGCCGACCGCCGACAAATTGCGCGAGATCCCGCTCTTCGCCGAGCTTCCGGACCACGCGGTCCGACACATCGCCGAGCATCGCCACGGAGATCGAATGCCCTGCGGGAACCGTGCTCGGGCAGGTCGACGACCCAGGTGCGGGCATGTATGTCGTCGAGGAGGGCACGGTGGTCGTCGAGGTGCGTGGCGGCGTCCAGATCGAGCTCGGTCCCGGGGAGTTCGTCGGCGAGCTCTCGCTGCTCGTGCCTGACGCGCACCGGATCGGCCGGATCCGGGCGCTGACAGACGTCCGCTGTCTTGCCATCAGCCGCGAGGCGTTCACCGAGTTGCTCGAGGACGAGCCAGAGCTCGCGGTCGCGATGCTCCCCGTGCTCGCGCGGCGGTTCGCCGACGCGATGCAGCCCTAGGACTAGCCGGCGACGGCGTACAGCCGGGGGCTGCGCTCACGGAGCCCGACTCTAGCGAGGCGGAGCCTAGACTTCGCCCGTGGCCAAAATGCAAGGAACGAAGCTGCTCTCGGACAACCGCCGGGCGCGGCACGACTACACGCTGCTCGAGACCGTGGAGGCGGGCCTCGCGCTCGTCGGCACCGAGGTCAAGTCGTTGCGCGAAGGCGGCGCGACCCTGTCGCACGCGTTCGCCGAGGAACGTGGGGGAGAGCTGTGGCTCGTCGGCGCTCACATTGCTCCATACGACAAGGGCGGTGCCATGGGCCACGATCCGGATCGCGACCGCAAGCTCCTCCTCCACCGGCGCGAGATAGACCGCTTCTCCGGGCGCGCGCGCGAGCGCGGTCTGACGCTCGTGCCGACGAAGCTCTACTTCAAGAACGGGCGGGTGAAGGTCGAGATCGCGCTCGGGCGCGGCAAGGAGGTTCGTGACAAGCGGCGGGAGATCGCGAAGCGCGACGCCGACCGCCAGATCGAGCGCGCGCTCAAGTCGCGGTCGCGCGGCTACACTTCTCGCGAACACACATACGGGGGCGACCAGGTTTCGACGTGGTCGGTTCTCCGGCTGAGCTGCAAGCCGAGGTCCCCGGTCGGCCTCGTAAATCCACCGGGACAACGTAAGTGCGGATAACGATCTCGCACTCGCCGCCTAAGTAATTAGGTGACGCGTCGCTCCTCACTCGGCCCGTGGTTCGGGATCCGGCGTCAGATAACGGGCTGGCCCCGAAGGAGAGCCACTCGCCGGAGGGGTGAGACCAAAGGAGGGCTGGCCCGGCGGTAGGTCGTCTGCGAACCGGCCGTCCGGGTGAGATCAAAGCGCAGACTACGCTTGTAGACGCTCTGCCCGGTGCGACCGCGGACGGGGGTTCGATTCCCCCCGCCTCCACTTGTTCGGCCGAAAGTCTTGCGACTTTCGGCCGCGAGGTGTTCTCCGAGCGCCGTGGTGAGCCGCGGCCGCGCATGTCGGCCGCGGCGGCGGAGCAGGTGTGTCGTCCAGGGTACGCGGCTCGAAGAGACCGTTTCGGAGTGCCAGACGAGTAGATCTCTGTCGGGCTTGGCTTCGGCGACCAACGGCCCCGACGACTAGACGACGCAGACACGCCCCGACGCGGTTACTTGAGCGTGAGCTTGGTTGTGCCCTTCGAGCCACCACAACCGATGTCGCTGAGGCTCACCCGCGCCTGTGACGGAGAGACGAATCGCCCGCTCAGCTTCCACAGGTTGTAGCTCGCCTTGAACGTCCCGGTGGCGCCGTCGATCGGAACGTTCGGTGCAGACGTGGGCTTACGACCGGTGCCGCACAACCACGAGATCCGAGCGGACTTCCCGTTCGCGGACACCTTCATCGTGACGGCCAGGTCGAACGTCGACTTGATCGTGCCGACGTAGACGCCGCCCTTCTTGGGCGCGAACACCGGTGGCTTCTTGAGCATCGTGCCGTAGGCGGGGAGAACGAAGAACAGGAGCGCAGTCGTCACGGCAGCTGACGCGACCAGTGTTCGCTTCATCAGGGGCTCCTCTCGGGCTGTGAATGGGCGTCGGTGAGCATGATGATTCTCGCAGGTCGAAAGCGTGAACCTCCAAGCCTGGCCGCGGTTCATGCCTGAGGCGCTACGGCATGGGGGCGGACTCGAGTTGAGCGGCGCGCCACGCTTCCTCGAAAATCGGCCGGGCGAGCACGCTCTGGGCTGCAGTCGAGTAGTGCACGCCGTCGGGCCGAGCGGTTTCGCCGTTCGGGAGGCTGTCATCGCACGGGCTCTTGGCGTCATGGCAGACGAGATGGTCAATCGAGATCGAGAAGACCTTCGGCCCCTTGTGCCTAGCAAGGAAAGCGTTCCAGGCGTTCACGACGTCCGGCCGATGCAGAAGCGTCTGACCGGGGAGGAAGTCCCTCTCCGAGGGATTCCGGTCTGCCAGAGCCGGCCCGGGGGGCTCGATCCGGACGGTGACGAGACGCGCTCCGTGCTGGGTCAGCACGCGCGCTCGCTCTTCGAACGACGCCTGCTGCGCCCGCCGGTACGCCCTGGATCCGAGGGGCAGGACCTTCCCGTGCGGCCCGAGCCGGGGGCCGACTTCGTAGCGGCTCCACCAGATGACGAGCGCGGGCCGGTACTTCTTGATTCTTGAGTCCTGTTCTCCGATCACCTTCGCACAGGTGTCGTGCTTGAACTTCTCGCCGGACGAATAGGCCTTGCTGATTCCGGTGGCCGGACAGCCTCCGGTCGCCGCGTTGATGACGACGTAGTCATGCTCGGCAGCCACGTCAACAAACTCGTTCGCAAAAGACAGGGGCACTGAGTCGCCAACCAGCAAGACCGCATTCGTCGCCGCTGAGACCTGGGTCTTCGTGACCGACACGTCTGCACCGGCGCTGACAACGACGACCGCGGCGATCGCGATCAGTGTGCCGACCGCCGCTGGCAGCCCAAGCGCGATCCCTCTCCCCTCGAGATGCATGGGCTCACGGTACGGTACGGATTCGCTCTGACGGCATAAGAGAAGGCGCGCGCTCAACGATCGCGGACGTCAGTGGGCGACTGAGCGGTCTGGCGCGGCGATGCCGGGCCGATTCAGCAGCGCTCCCGCCCTACTACTACGTACGCGCCCGCTCGAGGCGAGCGATGCGCAAGGCTGCCCCCAGGACGTGCGATGCGATGCGACGCCCGGCCTTGTCCGAGTAGTGCACGCCGTCGGGCCGAGCGGTTTCGCCGTTCGGGAGGCTGTCATCGCACGGGCTCTTGGCGTCATGGCAGACGAGATGGTCAATCGAGATCGAGAAGACCTTCGGCCCCTTGTGCCTAGCAAGGAAAGCGTTCCAGGCGTTCACGACGTCCGGCCGATGCAGAAGCGTCTGACCGGGGAGGAAGTCCCTCTCCGAGGGATTCCGGTCTGCCAGAGCCGGCCCGGGGGGCTCGATCCGGACGGTGACGAGACGCGCTCCGTGCTGGGTCAGCACGCGCGCTCGCTCTTCGAACGACGCCTGCTGCGCCCGCCGGTACGCCCTGGATCCGAGGGGCAGGACCTTCCCGTGCGGCCCGAGCCGGGGGCCGACTTCGTAGCGGCTCCACCAGATGACGAGCGCGGGCCGGTACTTCTTGATTCTTGAGTCCTGTTCTCCGATCACCTTCGCACAGGTGTCGTGCTTGAACTTCTCGCCGGACGAATAGGCCTTGCTGATTCCGGTGGCCGGACAGCCTCCCGCGGTCGCTCTGAGGACAACGTACCCACGCTCGGAAGCTGCGTCGGCAAACTCGTCTGCGAGCGCCTGAGGGACGGAGTCGCCCACGAGGATCACGGTTTTCGTCACGCGTGCGACGTTCGCGCCGGCCCTCGTCCGCACTGTGATCTCCGCACCGGCGTGAGGAACGACAACCGAGATGTTGATTGCGATCAGCGCGGCGAGCAGGGCGGGAAGCAACAACCCAATCCGTTTCTTATTTAGATGCGTGCCGATAGTGCCGTACCGAATCGGCTTCTCCACGGCGTGGTAGGAGAGCGAGGCAATTGCCACGATCGCCGTCGTCAGAACGATGATGCGAGGCACAGTCGAAACACCGCTCACGTCGATCCAACCCTTTTCCGCCCAGACGATGAGCGGCCAATGCCAGATGTAGATGCCGTACGAGATTCGGCCGAGGTATGCGATGGGAGCGAGCGCGAGCATCGCGGAGACTCGCGACGCACGGGTCGACAGGGCCCAGATGACCGCAGCCGAACCCAGGGCGAAGAGCAGCGCGCCTCCACGGGGGTACGTCTCGCTCGGTCCGTGCGCCGACCCCAGCGTGAACGCCGCCCAGACGAGGACGGCGGAACCCGCGACCATGAGCGCCGTGTTCGGCCAGCGAGAGGCTGCCAGGCGCGGGGCGCGCATGAGCGCGACGGCGACTAGAGCGCCGACCATAGGACCGAACATGCGCGAGTCGGTGCCCATGTACGCCCGATCGGGGGTTTCCGAGCTGACCCACAACGTGTGGAGCCTCCACGCGGAGACGAGAACACCGGATACCGCCACGGCTGCAACGACTGTCAGACGAGCTCGATGAGGGACGAGCAGCGCGATGAGGAAGAGCGCGACAGGCCAGACCACGTAGAACTGCTCCTCGACGGCAAGCGTCCACATGTGCAGGAGGGGGCTCTCGTCCCCGGTCGCCTGGAAGTAGTTGCTCGAGGCGATGAAGTGCCAGTTCGCGACGTACCCCAGCGTTGCAGTGATGTCGGCCCGAAGGGCGTCCCTCGATGTCATCGATGCCTCGAGGGCACCCCACGCAATCATCGCTGCGAGCACAAGAACGATCGCAGGAGCGAGACGCCGGACTCGACGCGTCCAGAAGTCCACGAGGCGAACCCTTCCGCTCTCGACCTGCTTGAGCAGGATCCAAGTGATGAGAAAGCCGCTGAGGACGAAGAAGAGGTCGACGCCGAGGAATCCGGCGTGCGCTCCAGGCACTCGGAAGTGGAACGTCAATACCGCGGCAACCGCGACGAAGCGGACTCCGTCCAGCGCCTGATTCCGCTCAACATGCCTCTGATCGGCCGATCGACGCCGGTGGTCAGGTTCGCAACCCTCGTCTTGCCGGGTGCGGTCGACCCGGTCCGCGACCGCTTCGCCGCTGGTGGCGTCACGCTGCAGGGCTCCCGCGCCGCCTCGATCCAGGCGGGCCCCGATCGTCGTCGGCAGGTAGCTGTCGACTGAGCTTCCGCTTCTGTTGGACATGGCCGAAGCGTTCTGCCCAGCGCTAACACGGCGGTAATGTGCAAAAGGCGCTTCGGGGCCGGCTTTCGCCGGGGGAGACGGGAGTAGGATCTAGATGTGGACGAGCTCCCTGGCGGGACCGCCACCTTCCTGTTCAGCTGGCCGGACGGAGGTGCGAGCTGATAGAGGTGCTGCGGCTGATCGCCTTCTTCTCGGCGCGGATGGGCTGCCAGGTCTTCCAGCCGGTGTCCGGGATCGACCTCGCCGCGCTCTGCATCAGACCCTGACCGGCGAGTGTCGCGGTTTCTGATCTATGGAACGTTCATGCAGGGTCAGCCGGGTCACGAGAACCTGGCCGGCGCAGAGCGCCTCGGCGCTGTCGAGGCTGCGGCGAGATACCGGCTGTGGGAGATCGATGGACGCTGGCCAGCGCTCATCGAGGCCGACGACGGCGTCGCGATCGTCGGGGAGCTCTACGAGATCGCGCCCGCGCATCTCGAACGGCTCGCCGAGCTCGAGCCGCCCGGCTGGCAGCGGTCGACGGTCGAGCTCATGGACGGCTCCAACGTAGAAGCGTTCCTCGCCGATCCAGCACTGAGAGAACGCGGAGTCGACGTCTCTTCACACGGTGGCTGGGCCTCCTATCGGGCAGACCGCTGATGTTCGGATTCGAGCCGTGTGGGTAGGGTGCGGGAGAGACGCGACGGAAGGGGGACACAATGCACAGGACCTTCGCGGCTGCTGCTGTCACCTGCGGTGTGCTCCTCATGACCGCGACGGCGTCGGCGATCGTCTACGGCCAGCCGGACGGCGGTGACCATCCGAACGTCGGCGCGCTGCTGGCCCCGCAGGCGTATGGAGACGGCACGTGGGCCACATGCACGGGCACGCTCATCTCGTCGACCGTCTTCCTGACCGCGGCGCACTGCGACCAGGGCGTCGACAACGTCGCTGTCACGTTCGACACGCAGTACGTCGCTGGTCCCGGGACGACGTACGTCGGGGCGTGGCACGCGGACCCGCGGTACCGCGGCGCGCAGGGTGACCCGTACGACCTCGCAGTTGTCGTGTTTCCGAACCCCGTTCCGAACATCACCCCGGCGGAGCTGCCGGAAGCAGGCTCGCTCTCCAATCTCGCGAAGAACCAGGGCTTCACGTCGGTGGGCTACGGCGCGCAGTCCGTGACGGTCAACCATGGCCCGACGTTCCACTACGCCGACGTCCGTTACGAGGGGACGAGCGACAAGCTCCTCGCCGTCAACAAGGCGTGGCTGCGCATCTCGATGAACCCGTCACACGGCGACAGCGGCACGTGTTACGGCGACTCGGGCGGCCCGAACTTCCTCGGCGCCGGCGCCGGGGAGACGAACGTCGTCGCCGCGACGACGGTCACGGGCGACGCGATGTGCCGAGCGACGAACGTCGACTACCGTTTGGACACGGACTCGGCCAGGACGTTTCTCGGGCAGTACGTCACTCTTCCGTAGGCATCGACTCGGCGGCGGCCGCAACTGCCGTCCCCGCATGGCCAGCCCTAGCCGATACGGCGGCCGGTTGCTAGAACGAAGGGCGTGACCGCGTTGCCGCGGCCGGTTTCACGCGAGCGACTGCCGCTCGTCGCTTTCGCAGTCGTGTGCGCGGTCATGCCGATCGCGCTCCTCGCGCTCTTCCTTCTCGCATCCGGCATCGACTACCGCTGGGAGAGCCACGTCGCGCACTTCTGGCTCGTGCTCGCGGCGGCGCTCGTCACGCTCGGCCTCGGGTACGCAATCAGCGAGACGGCGCGGAGGCGTCGCGACGCCCGGCTGTTCCTCATCTCGCTTGCATTCATGGCGAGCTTCGGCTTCCTGGCGCTCCACGCGTTGGCCACGCCGGACGTCCTGCTCGGCAAGAACGCCGGGTTCGAGCTCGCGACGCCCGTCGGGCTCGTCGTCGCCGCGGTGCTCGCCGCCGCGTCCTCGTTCGAGCTGAGCCACGAGCGCTCGGAGTCGGTGATGCGCCAGTCGCGGCTCCTCGTCGTCGCGCTCGTCGGCCTGCTCGTGCTGTGGGGCGCCGTTTCCCTGACGGAAACGTGGCCGCTCGACCAGCCGATCGCCGCGGAGCAGCTCGACGGCTGGCAGGTGGCGCTCGCGGCAGCCGGCATCGTGCTCTACGCGGCGGCCGCTTTCGGCTACTTCCGCGTCTACCGGCGGCGCAGGACGACCTTCATCCTCTCCGTCACCTTTGCTCTTGCGCTGCTCGCCGAGGCGATGGTCGTGATCGCCTGGGCGCGAAACTGGCATGTCTCCTGGTGGGAATGGCACGTGCTGATGCTGCTCGCGTTCGTCGCCATTGCGCTCGCCGCCCGCCGCGAATGGCATGAGGAGCGGTTCAGTGCCCTCTACCTGGACCAGACGCTGGCCGGCGCGAGGGACGTGAGCATCCTCTTCGCTGACCTCGCGGGCTTCACGTCCTTTGCCGAGCGACATTCTCCGGAGGAGGTGACTGGCATGCTGAACGCGTACTTCGGCGCGATCATCCCGTTGATGGAGCGGCTCGGCGGCGAGGTGCACCAGGTCGTCGGCGACGAGGTGATGGTGATCTTCAACAAGGCCGGCGACGAGCCCGACCACGCGTCGATCGCGGCGCGCGCCGCCCTGTCCCTCCAGGAGGAGGCTGCTGAGGTCGCGCAGGACCACGACGATTGGCCCCGATTCCGAGCCGGCGTCAACAGCGGCCAGGTGCTCGCAGGCGTCGTCGGCGGCTCTCGGGGCCACCGGAAGCACGGCGTCGTCGGCGACACCGTCAACCTGGCCTCGCGCCTCGAGTCCGAGGCGCCGGTCGGCGAGGTCGTGATCGGCGCGGAGACGTTGCGCAGGCTGCCGCCCGGTGCGGTCGTGGAGCGGCTGCCCGAGCTCCGCGTGAAGGGGAAGGCGGAACCTGTCGAGGCGTACGTGCTCAGAACTGTCTAGTCGCCGGACGGCCGAGGAGGAGGCCGAACAGCGTGCCTACTGCTCGTAGTTCTCGACGACCTCCGCCGGTCGCGCCCGCGCCGCCTCGGGGTCGAGCCCAGCGTCGCGGAGCGCCTGGCGCTGGCGCAGGAGGTCCCACGACTGGTCGAGCGATACCTTGACCGCGTCGAGCCGTTGCCGGTCGTCATCGGTCGCCTCACCCTGCGCCTCGCGCTCCCAGAGCTTGTGCTCCTCGGCGACGAGCTGCTCGATCGTGGTGTGAATCGCGTCGTCGGTCATGTGCTCTCCTTTCCCTGAAGCCGGTGGACATGTCCCCGCTCGCGTACGTTTTACGCGATGGAAGCCGTCCCCGCGAATCCGCCGAGCCCGCAGTCGCCCGTCTCGCCGCTCGCGCTCCACGTGCGCCGCGCCGCCGGACCGGTCGTCGGGCGCCAGGTCGAGCTGGGCGCGATCAGGCAGGAGCTCGCATCCGCCAAGACCGGGCGGCTGACGGCGCTCACGCTCGAGGGCGAGCCGGGCATCGGCAAGACACGCCTCCTCGTCGAGGCCTCGGAGCTCGCCGCCAGCGAGGGCTTCACGTCACTGGCTGCAACCGCGGACGAGGAGATTCGCGGGCCGTTCCTCCTCGCGCGTGGGATCTTCGGCTCGTCCGCCGTTCCGGCCAACGGCAACGGCGCGGGAGAGAGGTTCGAGCGCGTGCTCGATGCGATCTCGGGCCGCGACGACCCGACGCTCGAGACGCTCGCGCCGGACGACAAGCTCCTGCGCGTCTTCGACCTCGCTGCCGGCGCCATCCGTGCGCTCGCGAGCACGCAACCGGTCGCGCTGTTCGTCGACGACCTCCAGTGGGCCGACGAGGACAGCGTGCGCCTGCTCCGCTACGTCGTCCGCACCGACTCCGACTTGCCGATCTTCCTTGGGCTGACGACGCGTGCCGAGAAGCTCGCGGAGGTGTCGGAGGCCGTGACGCTGATCGCGGACATGGAGCGGATGGGCCTCGTGCGGCGCCTCAGGCTCGAGCGCTTCTCGCAGCTCGAGTCGGCGGAGTTCATTCAGCAGGTGCTCGGCGGTCAGGTCAACGTGGCGAGCGCGGCGACGATGCACGCGCAGGCAGAAGGCGTCGCGTTCATCGTCGAGGAGCTGGCCCGGACGTATCGCGAGACCGGGATGATCCAGGAGATCGACGGCAGCTGGACGCTCGCGCGAAACGCGTCCCGCCTGCTCCCGTCCGCCGTGCGCACGCTCATCCAGCGTCGGGCGGCGCGGTTGCCGGACGAGACGAAGCAAAACCTCGCCGATGCGGCCGTGCTCGGGCGGAGCTTCAGCCTCAAGGATCTCCACTCGATCAAGCTCCGCCTCGGCTCAGACGAGAAGACGTGCGAGCCCGAGGTGCTCGCGGAGTCGCTCGCACCCGCCATCCTCGCGGGCCTTCTCGTCGAGCACCCCGCGGGCTCGGCGGCCGACTACAGCTTCACCCACGACCAGGTGCGTGAGTTCGCCGCGGCGCTGCTCCCGGCCACGCGCCGCCGCGCCATCCACACCGCGGTCGTCGAAATGCTGACCGCCGACGGCGACCCGCCAGCCGAGAGCATGTCCCTCCTCGCCCACCACGCGCTCGCGAGCGAGGAGCCGGAGCGGGCTGTCCGCTACTCGATCTCGGCGGCCAGTGCAGCGCTCGATGCACGGGCGGCGGAGGAGGTGCTGCGGATCGTCGACCAGGCGCTCCCTGCGGCATCGGCGGCGCAAGATCGCGTCGCGCTGCTCTCTGCAAAGGACGACGCACTCGGCATGCTCCGGCGGTCTGCCGATCGGCTCGAGGGCCTCTCGGAGCTCGCTGCGCTAGCAGAGGCACTTGGCGACTCGCATCTGGGGCTGGACGTCAAGCTGCGACGGGCTGCCGCGTTTCGCATCTCGGAGGACGAGGAGCAGGCGGCGGAGCTCGCGCGCTGGGTGCGCGACGCGGCGCACGAGCGCGGTGACCGGGCTGCCGAGCTCGCTGCGTGCCTCGAGCTGGGGCAGGACCTGCTGCGAAGCCCGCTCGGCGAGTCGTTCAGCGCGCCGAGCGACGTCGACCTCGAGGGGGCGACGGAGGCGTATCGGCGGGCGTGCGAGCTGGCGGACGAGCTGGGCGACGTCGCTGCGCACGCGGCGGCGATTCGAGAGCTCGGAGTCACGTCGATCGCCCGCGTGCGGCAGTGGTACATGGACCGCGTTGAGTCGGGAGAGATCGTCGAGCTGATGGCGCGCGTTGCGGCCGGTGCCACGCCGGAGGAGATCCTCGCGGGCACTCCAATCGCGGACGACCTCACCGACGGCATCCGGCGCTACGACCGGGCGATCGAGCTGTTCGAGCAGGTCGGCGACCGTCGCGGCGTCATGTCGTCGGTGATCGCGCGTGCTTACGTCAACTTCGGATTCGATCTCCACATGCTCGGAGCGGCGAACAGGATCGAGGAGATCCGGCGGCTCACAGCGCAGATGACATCGCTGACGCGCGAGAGCGAGCGCGCGACGGTCGAGGCGAAGATGCTCTACGGCGTGCAGGTCTTCGCGCGCGCCAAGGTCGTGCCGGATCTCGCGCTCTCGCGCGGCGAGGACGCCCACCGGCTGGCTCGTGTGCTGGGAGACCGGTCGCTCGAGTTCGCGGCAGCTGCAGGCCTCGCCTCGACTCACCTCGAGCTGGGGGATGTCGACGAGGCCGAATCGTGGCTCGGGCGCGCCGCGGAGGTGGCAGCGGCCGAGCCCACGCCGCTTCGGGCACGACAGCTGGAGACCATGCGCGGGCTCGTCCGCGCGGCGGCCGGCGATGCGAAGGGGATGCGGGAGCACCTCGAGCGGGCAGTCCGCCTCGCGACGGAGCAGGGGAGGCCCGCCGCACGCTGCGAGGCGCTCGCGACGCTCGCGCGCGAGGCCGCGACGCTCGGCGCCGCGACGGGCGACGAGGATCTGCTCGTCCTCGCAGAGAGCTCCGCCAAAGAGGCCAAGGAGCTCATGAACGTTCTGCCGGGCCATCCGACCTGGGGAGCCGAGGCAGATACCGCTCTCGCAACCGTCTTCCTCGCCCAGGGTGAGGGCGACGCTGCGGCGGACGCAGCGCGGTCGGCCTTTGCGACCCTTCGGGCCGCGCATCTCGAGGACTTCTCGCTCCACATCCTCCTCCCGGCTGCTCGCGCCGTCGTCGGGGCCGGGGCGGATGAGGAGCGCGAGTTCGTACGAGGCCAGCTCGCTGTCGTCGCCGCCGTGATCGCGCAGCGCACGACGGACGAGGGCGTTCGCGTCCGCTGGTTCCGGGGCCCCCTGGGACGGGAGCTGTCCGCCCTGACGGGCTTCACGGACGCGGACTGTACGACGGCGGCCGTGGTGCCGGGCGGCGATCTCACCGAGGACGACCCGCGCCTCCTCTGGCTCCTCATCGAGGGCCGCACGAACCGCGAGATCGCCGGCGAGCTCGGCGTGGGGGAGGAGGTCGTCGCGAGGCGCCTCACGGAGATGTACGCGCGGATCGGCGTCTCCTCGCGCGGGGAGGCTGCCGTCTTCGCGCTCCGGGAGAAGGTGGTCTAGCGATGCTGCGAGCACGGGTCGATCGCCATCGCTGCATCGGCGCGGGGAACTGCATCACGATCGCGCCTACGGCCTTCGACTGGCTGAAGGGCGATCTCGGAAAAGCGGACGTCGTCGACGTCGAGAGCGTCGACGAGGAGCTGCTTCGGGCGGCCGCGGCCGCGTGCCCGACGGACGCAATCGTCATCGAGGAGGTCGAGCAGCTTCTCCCCTGGCAGCTGCGCGGCCGGGGTGGTCCCGATCGCCGCGTCCTGAAGACGTTCATGTTCACGGACATCGTCAAGTCGACGAACCTCGCCGAGGCGATGGGCGATGGTGCGTGGCTCGAGCTCCTGCGCTGGCACGACGAGACGCTGCGCTCGACCTTCGCCTCCCACCAGGGCGAGGAGGTGGGCACGACCGGCGATGGGTTCTTCGTCTCATTCGACAGCCCCGACGCCGCCCTCGCGTGCGCGGTCGCGATTCAGCGACGGCTCGCCGACCACCGCCGCCAGCATGGCTTCGCGCCGCAGGTGCGGATCGGCCTGCACGCCTCGGAGGCGGCGCAGGTGGACGGTGACTTCCGCGGACGGGGGGTGCACGAGGCGGCGCGGATCGCGGCGCTCGGCGAGGGGGACGAGATCGTCGCGAGCAAAGCAACGGTCGGCGATGCGGCCCAATACCCCGTCTCCGAGCCGCGGACGGTCGAGCTGAAAGGGCTCTCCGAGCCGGTCGAGATAGTCTCCGTAGACTGGCGGTGAAACATGGTCTTTGACGTAGCAGCGGACTCCTACGACCGGTTCATGGGCCGCTACTCGGGGGTGCTCGCGCCTCAGCTTGCGGATCTCGCCGGAGTCGAGCCAGGGCAGCGGGCGATCGACGTGGGGTGCGGCCCCGGAGTGCTCACAGCGGAGCTCGTGGCTCGTGTCGGCGCCGAGAGCGTCGCGGCCGTCGACCCCTCCGCCCCGTTCGTCGGTGCCGCCCATGAACGGTATCCGGGCGTCGACGTCCGCCAGGCGACCGCCGAGGCGCTGCCGTTCGCGGACGACACATTCGATGTCGCGCTCGCACAGCTCGTCGTCCACTTCATGACGAATCCCGTCGCCGGCCTGCGCGAGATGGCACGCGTGACGCGCGCAGGCGGCGTCGTGGCCGCGTCCGTGTGGGACTTCGGAGGGGGACCGCGACCCGCTCAACATCTTCTGGAAGGCGGCGCGTGACGTCGACCCCGGAGTAGAGGACGAGTCGAGCCTCGCCGGCGCGCGGCAGGGCGAGCTCGCACAACTCTTCGTAGCGGCGGGCATCCGCGAGATCGTGGAGTCCGAGCTCGTCGTCGCCGTCGAGCACCCGACCTTCGAGGAGTGGTGGAGCCCGTTCCTGCTCGGTGTCGGGCCCGCAGGCGCCTACGTCCGCGACCTCGATCCGGCCAGGCTCGAGACGCTGAGGGATCGGTGCCGCGAGCTCGCTCCGGATCCCTTCAGGCTCGACGTGGTCGCCTGGGCCGCCCGCGGCTTGGCCTAGCGCTGGCTGGCACTCACTGGTCACACCGATGAGACTAGGCCGTGGACCCCCCGGGATCGAGTACGCGAAGAGCGGCGAGGTCTCGATCGCGTATCAGGTGATCGGCGACGGGCCGATCGACGTCCTCCTCGTGCCGTTCCTCAACAACCTCGAATACGCGTGGGCGCATCCGCTGTGGCCTCGCGTCTACGAGCGGTTGAGCGCCTTCTCGCGGGTGATCATGCTCGACAAGCGCGGCAGCGGGCTGTCGGATCGCTTCGGCGAGCTGCCGACGCTCGAGGTCCGCATGGACGACCTTCGCGCGTGCTGGACGCCGTCGGATCGGAACGAACGGCGTTGCTCGGCAGCTTGGAAGGGAATCACCTGGCTGCGCTCTTCGCCGCCACCACCTACCCAGAGCGGACCTCCGCACTCGTCCTCTACGACCCGGTCGCTCGCTTCGTGTCCGCTTCCGACTACCCCTGGGGCGTCACGAGAGATGACTGGGAGCGGCTCGTCGCCGACGTCGCGGAGAACTGGGGACGACGCGCGTTCTTCGACGACATGCTGCTGGCCGCCGATCCGGTACTGGCCGAGGACGAGCAGTTCCGCGGTTGGTACGCGTCCCACTTCCGTCTCGCCGCGAGCCCGGGATCAGCCGCAGCCTTCTACAGGATGATGGCGGACACCGACATCCGCGACGTGCTGCCGGCGATCCGCGTGCCCACGCTCGTCTGCTACCGGGAAGACTTTCGCGGCACCGCGTTCGCCGAGCGCGGGGAGCACGAGCTCAAGGGCGTCCCGGGCGAGTGGCGGCTGTTAGTCGTCCACGACGCCTGAGGCCGTCGTCCAACCGGCGGCCTTCTCCTCATGGGCGAACGGCTGGTACGTGCCGAAGTGCCAGTCGTACTTGGGGCCGGAGCGACGCAGGGTGACGAGGAACATCGCCACGGCCGTGTTCCAGCGGATAGCGTCGCCGCGTGGACGTGAACGCGGTTCCCCTGCGCCGAAACCGCGACTTTGTCCTGCTCCAGTCCGGGCAGCTGCTCTCGAACATCGGCACGCGGCTGACATCCATCGCCTATCCGCTGCTCGTGCTGGCACTGACGGGCTCAGCGGCGAAGGCGGGGTTCGCCCTCTTCGCGCGGACGCTCCCACAGGCGCTTTTCGCGCTGCCCGCGGGCGCCGCGGCCGATCGTTGGAACCGAAAGCGGCTGATGATCGGGGCGGACGCGGTACGCGTGGTCGCCGTCGGTCTGCTCGTGGCGACGATCGTGCTCGGCTCGGAGGCGTTCTGGCCGATCCCGCTGATCGCCTTCGTCGAGGGCGTGGGAGCCGCGTTCTTCATCGCTGCCTATCCCGGCGCCGTGCGCTCGGTCGTTCCGACGCACCAGCTCCCGGACGCGATGGCGGCGCAGACCGGGAGGAACGCCATCGTCCAGCTAGCGGGCTCGCCGCTCGGCGGCGCGCTGTTCACGATCGCCCGCGCGCTTCCGTTCGTCGTCGACGTGTTCTCCTACGCGTTCTCTGCGATCTCCCTACTGCTGATGAAGGCGTCGTTCCAGGAGGAGCGTGAGCGCGAGCCGTCACATCTGAAGACCGAGCTCCTGGAGGGCGTGCGCTACGTCTGGCATCAGCCGTTCCTCCGCACGTGCGCACTCATCTTCGGGCTCCTGAACTTCGTTGGACCGAGCGTGCTGTTCGCGATCGTCGTCATCGGCACAGATCAGGGGCTCTCCGGCGGGGAGGTGGGCTTGCTCGTCGCCGTCTTCTTCGCCGGCATCATCCCTGGGACGCTGCTGTCGCCGTTCATCCGGCGCGTGCTGCCCGTTCGCGCAGTGTTCACGCTCGAGCTCTGGACGTGGATCGGGTGCGCGGCGTTCCTCGTCTGGCCGAGCGTCTACGTCCTCGCCGTGTGCCTGATCCCGACTACCCTCGTGATCCCGTCGACCGATTCGGTCGTCCACGGGTACAGAATCGCGATGACGCCGGACCGGTTGCTCGGGCGCGCCGAATCGGCATGGAGCACGTTCGCGGTCCTCATCTCGCCGCTCGGACCGCTGATCACGGGCGTGCTGATCAACGCAGTGTCAGCGCGGGCCGCGATTGCCGTCTGCGTGGTCGTCGCGCTCGGCCTTGCGCTCTGGGCGACGTTCAGTCAGGCGATCCGCAACGCGCCGAGCATTCACGAGCTCGCCGAGGCGCCCGTCACCGTGCCCGAAGCTCTCTGAGCCAACAGTGCTCGGGATCGACGCCCCCCAGCGCGTCCGCGAGCCAGCGCTGCTCGGGAGCCTCGGCCACGCCGGCATTCTGCCAACCGGCGACCGCGCGGGAGCCAAAGTTCGCACTTTGCGAGAACTTTCGCGGGCGGATCCCTTGACGCTCGGGCCCGGATGCGCGAGAGTCCTCGCGTCAAGTCCTGTGGGCCCTCGGGTTCGCAGGACTTGGCGTTTGTAGGGCCTCTTTTTAGTCGACCATCGTTCGCGCGAGGCTCGCGAGCGCCTCGTCGCGCACGGAAGTCCGGCCTTCGCGGTGGCCGTACTCGGCGAGGATCGCGTTGATCCCGATCGCGAGCACGCGTGCGCGGGCGAGATCGTCCTTGGCGATCGGTCCGTAGGCGTCGGAGAAGGCATCCCGCCCCGCGGCGCCGAAGGCGCTCCAGTAGAGCAGGAGGTCGGCGCCGGGAGCCGCCACGCACACGTCTCCCCAGTCGATGACGCCGGCGAGCCCGCCGTGCTCGTTCACGAGCACGTGCCGAAAATGGAGGTCGCCGTGGGCGGTGACCAGGTGTTCCGGCGGCGTGAGCGCCACGGCCTCCTCGAAGATCGCGCCAACGAGAGCCGGAGGCTCCCAGAGGCCAGCCGCTGTGAGTGCTGCGAGGGGGTCCTGGGCCGTCTCGACTCGTCGCGCCATGTCCATGCGCCTGTTCGGATCGACGGGTAGTTCCGCGTCTATCCGAGCTGCATGGAGCCCCGCGAGGAACGCGCCGAGGTCCCGTGCGAGCGCCGACTCGTCGGCCGGTACACGGCCCAGCTCGTTTCCGACGATGAAGCGAGCGCCGAGGTACGGCCATGGGAAGGCATCCGTCGGCTCTCCGCGGAGCTGAGGCACCGGGACCGGGGCGCTCACCAGTGGGGCGATCAGCGGCAGGACGGCGAGCTCGCGCTCGACGAGCGGAACGGCGACCGCGCGTCGCGGGAAGCGAAAGGCCCACTCGCAGTCGACGAGCCAGACGGTGTTGTCCCAGCCCTCGCCGATCAGCTCCAGCGAACGGAGCTCGAGCTCGGGGAACTGGTTCCCGATCAGGCGCACCGCGAGCTCTTGGTCGACGGCGATCTCGGGCGCCCAGGCCATCTCGGGAGCCTACGCTCACGATCGAGGCGCTTTCGGCCGATACAGCTCCCGTGCACCGGCTCGTGGCAGGGATCGCGCTCGTTGTCGCGCTCGCGGCGGCGCCCGCGTCGGCGATGCCCGACACGGCATGGACGCGGCACGCAGGGCCCGGGTTCTCCGTCTCGCTTCCCTCGACGTGGTACGACGCGAGCAAGCAGCGGTCGAAGCTCCTGGCCGAGGTGCGGAAGCTCTACGAGGACGACAATCAGCTCGCGTCGATGATCGACGGGCTGCTCTCCTCGAGCAACGGCAATGTCAGCGTGAAGATGATCGCGTTCGATCTCGACGAGAGCTCGCTGGAGGCCGGGTTCGCAACGAACCTCAACGTCGTCCGGGAGCGAACGAACCTCCCGCTCGCGGTTTGGCGCGACGGCGCCCTCAAGCTGCTCAATGCGACGTCGTTCGTCAAGCAGCCGATCTGGTGGCAGAACGTGAAGCTGGGCGCTGGGAAGGCCGTTCGGTTCCGCTACCAGGCGCAGTTCACCGTGAAGGGCAAGCCGCTCGTTGCGTCGATCACGCAGTATGGGATCGTCAAGAACAGCGCCGCGCTCGTGCTGACGTACACGACGCTCCCGAAGCTCGCTGCCGACTATCGCGCCCGCTTCGAACAGAGCGCGAAGAGCCTGCGGATCCCGTAAGCACCTCGGACACGCGACCGGAATCTACCCCGCGCCGAGCGCCTCGTAGATGTCTCGGAGGTGCGGCTCGCAGCCCCTGAACGTCTCGACGACGGAGGGGTCGAACTGGTGGGCGGCCTCGGCTGCGATCTCCTCGACCGCGGCGGTCCAGGAGCCGGCCTTCCGATACGGCCGATTGGTCGTCATCGCGTCGAGTGAGTCGGCGATGGCGAAGATCCGCGCGCCGATCGGGATCTCGTCCTCGCGGAGCCGATCCGGATAGCCCGTTCCGTCCCAGCGCTCGTGGTGCGAGCGGATAACCGCCAGCCCTTGGCCCTGGAGGAGCGGCACGCGCTGAAGGATCTGCTGGCCGAGCACCGTGTGCGTCTGGAGAACTCCGCGCTCGGCGTCCGTGAGCGGACCGCGCTTCTGCAGGACTCCGTCCGGGATCCCGATCTTGCCGATGTCGTGGAGCAGGAACCCGTACTCGAGGCCGGGGTCGTCCAACAGCTGCGGGCTGTAGATCTCTGCCAGCTGGAGGGCGTAGCGGACGACCCGCTGTGAGTGCTCACCGGTCCCCACGTCCTTGGACTCGAGAGCGCGTGCGAGAGCGGTCACGGTCTCTTCGTAGGCGGATTGGATCAGCGACCGCTGGACGCGCTCGACCTCGAGCAGCCGGCGCAGGTCCTGCGCGTAGAGGAGCAGCTGCTCGTCGGGCCGCTCGTCGACCATCAGGCGGTACGGGCCTTCGGGCAGCCGGCCCGCGAGCCTCTCGATCATCTCGAGGAGATCGAGTGGGCTGAATGGCTTCCGCACGAATGCTTCGGCGCCGGTGACGTCCTCCTCGCTCGCGTCTGTTCCCGTCAAGAGCACGACCGGGATGTCCGCGGTCTTGGGGTTAGCCTTCAGCGTCCGGCAGAACGTGATGCCGTCGACGTCGGGGAGGGCGACGTCGAGCACGATCACGTCGGGCCGCTGCGCTTCGATGCGTCGCTCGGCCTCGGCGGCTGTTCCCGCCTCGTCCACGTCGACGTCCACGATCTCGAATGTCGTGCGAAGAAGCATGCGGAGGTTTGGCTGGTCGTCCACGACGAGCAGGCGCAGCGCTCGCCGATCCTCGGCGGCGCCGCGCGGCTCGATCTCGGAAACGTGGTCGGGCACGGCCTGGAGCTGCGCCGGAGCGGCGCGTGGACGCTCGTGATTGCGGTCGTACACCATGACGCGGTCCTTGCCTGCGGCCTTCGCCATATAGAGCGCGGCGTCCGCACAGCGAACGAGGTCGTCCTTCGCCGCAGCATGCCCGGGGAACTCTGCGACGCCCACTGACAGGGTCGTCAGGCCCTCGATTCTTCGCTGCTCGGCAAGGGCGGCGCGGAATCGCGCCGCGGCCACGGTCGCGTCGCCTGCATCGCCGTGGATCACGACTGCGAGCTCGTCGCCGCCGATCCGGAAGATCTCCTCGTTCGGACGCGTGTGGCCGATGAGAACGCGCGCCAGTGCGATCAGCGCTCGATCTCCTTCGGCATGGCCGTACGTGTCGTTCGTGTGCTTGAAGTCGTCGAGGTCGAGGAGAATCAGCGCGAGCGGCTCGCCGAGCTCATCGGCGTGCTCGAGTGCACGATCGACATGCTCGTCGAAGGCGCGCCGGTTGCCGAGGCCGGTAAGCGCGTCGCGGCGCGCCTCCTCGTCCGAGAGCGCTAGCTTCCGTCGTGCGCCGAGCGCGCCGGAAGCGATGTCGGCGACCGCACGGACGAGGTCGACGTCCAGCTCGAACTGGACGTTGGCCGGCATCACGGCGAGGAGCACGCCGAGGTTGTCGCCGTTCGCGATCAGCGGCAGCGCGAGCGCTGCGCTCGTGGCGGCGTCAAAGATCCGGTAGATGTCAATCAGCTCCCGACCGCCGGCCCACACGGCCTCCGACTGGCTGTGGGCGCGCCGGACGACCTGGGGGATCTCTGTCTGCCCGCGATCCGCGAGGGCGCCGGGAGGGCCGGCGATCGCGGCCGTCGCGATCCCGATCATGCCCGAGACGTAGGTGCCGACGACGATCGCACCAGTCAGGTCGATCGTCTCACTCGCGACGACGCTCAGCAGCGCCCGCTCCGTTACCGGGCGGGCGAGGGTGTGGGCGAGACGCAGGAGCGGTTGGCTTGCGCCCGCGATCGCGCGCTCGAGCTCCCAGAGAGGCGCGCCCTTCACGCACACGGAGCTCGCGCCTGCGTCGAGCATCGACTGGATCACGGTGCTGTCATCGAGGCCCGTGAACGCAACCACGCGCGTCTCGGGGCGGTGCTCGCGGATCTGCCGCGTGGCCTCGGCACCGTCCAGCCCGGGCAGGGCGAAGTCCATAAGCACGACGTCGGGCGAGAGCTCCCTCGTCTTGCTCACGGCGTCGAACCCGTCCGAAGCCTCGCCGACGATCTCGATCTCCGGGTGGCCGGCGAGCAACGTTTGCAGAAGCCTTCGGGCCTCCGCCGAATCGTCGCAGATAAGCAGTCGAATCACGGCGCCACCACCCTTCGTGTTTCGTCCTTCTATGTGAGTCGACCAGTGAGCGCCGGGCGGGATCACCCAAACGAGCGATAGTGGTTCGGCGACTTGACTACCCAATCGGGGGAAGGAGAGAGAAAACGGCGCTTGAAGCTAGGTTCATGCCACGACAGTGGTGGGTCCTCATGTTCGGGCTCGCTCTCGGCGTGATCGTCAGCTCGAGCGTGTCCGCATCCCCGAACCTCAAGGGTCCTGGCGTCGTGCGCATCACCAACGAGCAGCTTTCGAGCACGCGCGTCGATGTCGGTACGGTGGGCCCGAGCCCGGGGGACGTCCTCGTCGTCACGCAGCTCATTTTCAACCGCCGGATCACGGCGCACGCGATCGGGCACGAGGAGATGCTGTGCACATATCTCGGCAGGGGCGGCGTGCTCGGAGGTGGCTCGCGCAGCTGCCAGATCACGGTCTATCTGCCCGAAGGCAGGATCGTCGCCTCCGGCGCGGTACACAACCTCGTTTTCTACTCGCTCCCCGTCGTCGGTGGAACGGGGATCTACGACAACGTCGGGGGCAGCCTGACCGTCACGCAGCTCGCGAGCTCGCCCCGGCGCCAGCTGTTGCTGTTCCGTCTGACGGTCTAGGGTCCATTGGTCATGGACATGACTCCCAGAGCAGGCCGCCGGGGGTCGGTGGAGAACGCGTCGATTCTCGTCGTCGAGGACGACCGGGCTCTTCGCGAGTTCCTGGTCACGGCGCTTCGCGAGGACTTCGCCGTGGCCGTCGCGACGAACGGCGACGAGGCATTCGAGATCGCACAGATCGTTCAGCCCGACGTGGTCCTCCTCGACGTCATGCTGCCGGGAAGGAGCGGCCTTGACGTGCTCCGGCAATTCCGCGCGGATCCCGACCTAGAGGGAGTGCGTGTGCTCGTAATGACGGCGTTCAGCGAGATCGAGCCCGCCGAAGCCACTGCGGCAGGCGCGGACAGCTTCCTTGCCAAGCCGTTCGACGTCGACGAGCTGATCGCAGCAATCAAGGATCTCCTTGGGCCTGACAGCTGACACCCAGCTGCAGTCGACCGATCGACCGAG
This sequence comes from uncultured Actinomycetes bacterium, assembly GCA_963705945.1. Lineage (GTDB taxonomy): Bacteria > Actinomycetota > Thermoleophilia > Gaiellales > Gaiellaceae > PALSA-612. The sequence continues at coordinate 213,366 of CAVPLG010000001.1, forward strand.
CTCGGGCACGCGGCGACCTCGCGGCTTCGCAACGAGGCGTCCAAATCTGTCGCTCGTCGCGCGGATCGTTGCGGCGAGCGCGTTGCTGGCGGTACTCGTCAGCGCAGCGTTCGCGATTCTCGTCATCGCGCTCTCCGATCTCCGGACGACGACGAGCGAGGCAAACCGCTCGAAGGACGTCACCTCCGGGACGCTCGTACTCGAGCGAGACCTTGCAGCGTTCGAGACCGGCTTACGCGGCTACATCAATACCGGGGACCCGAGGTTCCTACGGAGCTGGCGCGATGCGAGGAGCGCTCTCGCGTCGTCGTCGGCTGCGTTTCGCGCGCAAGCCGTAGACAACCTCGCGCAGGAACGACGGGCGCGCCGGCTCGTGGGTGCGATCGACGACTACGTCGCCGACTACGCCGATCCTCTTGTCGCGATCGCCCGCGTGAACCCGTCCATCGCGCGCTCGCCGACGGCGGTCAAGGAAGGTCGGAGGCGGCTGGAAGCGATCCGGAACGAGATCGCGACGATGCTCAGGATCGAGAACGATCTCGCCGCAAACCGCGTTTCGTCGGCGAAGCGGCAGGCGGGCCGGGCGATCGCGGTGGGGCTCGGAGCGCTCGCGATCTCCGTGGTGCTCGTGCTCTTGTTCGGGGCGGTTCTCGCCAGGAGCGTCGCCCGGCCCATTCGCCGAACATCGGAGGCGGCGACGGAGGTGGCCGGAGGTGACCTCGCGGTACGCGTCCCGGAAACCGGCCCCGGCGAGGTCGGCGAGCTCGCCCTGGCGTTCAACCAGATGGCGGCCTCGCTCGAGCGTGGCCAACGGGAGCTCGAAGGGCAGAACGCGCAGCTCCGCGAGAGCGAGCGACTCCGTTTCGAGCTTGTCAGCGCGGTCTCCCACGAGGTGCGCACGCCGCTCGCGTGCGTGCTCGGCTACACGACGCTGCTGCTCACACGTGAGGTCAGTGAGGAAGAGCGTCGGCAGTACCTGGAGATCATCACCGACGAGGCGAGGCGGCTCGAGTCGCTCGTCGATGACCTCGTCGACGCGAAGCGCATCGAGGAAGGACGGCTCGTGCTCGACGAAGAGCTCTTCGACCTCAGTGCTGTCTTGCGGGAGCAGGTGGAGAGCTTCGGGGGCCGGAGCCCTGAGCACGTCTTGCACGTGGATCAGAGCGAGTCGCTCGTTGTCCACGCCGATCGCGGCCGCATGGCGCAGGTCGTTGCCAATCTGCTCTCGAACGCCATCAAGTATTCGCCTGAGGGAACGACGGTCGACATTGTCGCGCAGCGCGAGAACGGGGTCGTGCGCGTCGCCGTACGCGACGAAGGCGACGGCATCCCGCCCCAGGACCGGTCTCGGATCTTCTCGAAGTTCTTCCGGGGAGACGCGGCGCAGAGCGGTGTGGGAGGCGTCGGGCTCGGGCTTGCGATCTCACGCGAGATCGTCGAGGCGCACGGTGGGCGGATGGGCTTCGAGAGCGCCTCGGGCCAGGGTGCGTTGTTCTGGTTCGAGCTCCCCCTCGCCGACGAGTCAGCGCCCGCTTAGCCGACCAGTTTCAGAACGGCTTTGCAGGCGCTCGGCATCGGGCGCGTTGCGCCCATCTTCAGCGCGAGCAGGCCCTTGCCGACCACCGTCTCGATCGCGTCGCCCGTACGACGCTGATGTACTGGTCGCCCTGCCTTGCCCTCATTGATCTCGCGGAACGTCACCTTGCCCGAGACGCCGTTCGCGACGAGGCGTTGGAGCATCGATGACGCGTGCGGCGCCGCAAGCAGCCCGGCAATGGGCGCGACGGCCAGCGCGAGCCTCCACGGGATGGCGCCTGATCACGCGGGCATCGTACGGGATCGAGGCAAAAGCGACGAGAGGCCCCGTCGGAGCCTCTCGTCGTCTCGTGGAGGGCAGGAAGCGAGGAGGATCAGATGTTCGGGTTCCCTCCGAGGCTGCTTTGTCCGAAGCTGCTGTCATCCGGGTTGCCAGGGCGTGGCCCGAAGAAGCTGTGGTGGAACCGCAGTCCGAAGTCGTCGTCTGGCCCGGCGAAGCCCTTGCGGTTGACCAGGTCGTCGATCCGCGACTCGAGCCCAGCCACGATCTGGTCCCGCTGGGCGTCCGTGAGCTTGCCGTCCTTCACCGCCTGATCGAGCTTTGCCTTGGCGTCCGAGAGCATCGCGGTCTTCAGGCCCTCGACGGACTTGCCCGCCGCCTTTGCGACGTCGGCGAGGGGCTGGCCCGACTGCAGCTTCGTGGCGAGCTCGGATACGGTCAGCCCGAGGTACTGCGCGACCGCGCCGAGCTTGCCGCCGAATGGGCCAAAACCGGGTGGGCCGAAGCCGTGGTGGCCGAAGCCGCCGTACCCACGCGGGCCGAGGAAGAGCCCCGGTCCGAGGAAGTCGCCCGACTCGATCCGCTGGCGCAGGCCGTTCGCCTGCTCCTGGGTGAGCCGGCCGTCCTTCACGGCTGCGTCGAGACGCTCGAGCGCAGCGGCCTTGTACGCGTCCTCCAGCTTCTGCTGCGTCACGCCGAGCTTCTTCGCGACGGCTGCGTCGAAGGCGTCGCGCTCTGCCTTCGGGTCGAAGACGCCGGACGTCTTCGCTACGGCCGCTCCTGCGCCGACTGCAACGGCCGCGACCGCGGCTGCAACGATCAGGGTGCGCTTCGTAAGGTGCTTGGTTATCTCCATGGTCTGCATCGAAGCATCGTTTGCTGAGAGGTTCCTGAAAAGCCCCTAAGGAGCCGTTGTGAACACCAGCCGGAAGATCGTGCCACCTCCGTCGGCGGCTTCGACCGACACATGGCCGCCGTGCGACTCCGCCACTTGGCGGACGATTGCGAGACCGAGCCCGGAGCCGGGCATTCCGCGGGCTTCCGTCGCGCGGTAGAAGCGGTCGAAGACGTGCGGTAGGTCGTCCGCGGGGATGCCGGTCCCATGGTCGCGAACCGTCACGGCGTTCCCCTGCACGGCCACGTCGACTGGCCGGCCCGGCGCGCTCCACTTGGCGGCATTGTCGAGAAGGTTCGCTACCGCCCGGTGGATGCGCTCCGGCGTCCCGCGCACGACAGACTCTTCGAGCTCGGTCTCGAACGGGACATCGGGCGCGTGCCGTCGCGCGCGCTCGACCGCGTCCGCGACGACGAGGTCGAGCCGGACGTCCTCGACAGCGAGCTGCGGCTCGCCGTCTCGCGCCAGGTCGACGACATCGGTGACGAGGCGCGACAACTCCTCGATCTCCGCGTCGACGTCCGCGAGCACACGCTTGCGCTCGTTGCCCCTGAGCGCGTTCGGCCGCCCAAGCAGGGCGACGTTCGTCCGCAGGCTCGTCAGCGGCGTCCGCAGCTCGTGCGACGCGTCGGAGACGAGCCGGCGCTGCGCCTCCACCGAGCCCTCGAGCGCGCCGAGCATCGTGTTGAACGCCGCGGCGAGCCTGCCGAGTTCGTCCGTCCGATCCGTTTCGACGCGGCGGCTGAGGTCGCCCGTCTCCGTGATCTCCTCGGCGGTCTCCGTCAGGCGACGTGTCGGGGCGAGCGCGGAGCGCGCCACCGCCAGGCCGAGCAGAGCGGCGATGCCGACGCCGGCGCAGGCGACGAGCAGCAGGATCCAGCGCAGCCGCGAGAGGACGTCGTCCACCTCGGTTAACGGACGGGCAATCTGGAGCGCGAGGCCGTTGCGGTAGGGCACGGTGAGGATGCGCACGCGCGTGCCTGCGACGGTCGCGTCTGAGAAGTACGCACCTTTCGTGCCCGCTGCGACAGCCTGGGTGTGCTCGTTCACGGGGAGCGCGACATTCGAGCCTCGCTCCCGAGCCGAGCTTCCGTCGGCGGTCACGAGCTGGACGTAGCCGCCCGGGCCGCCCAGGATCGGGGGAGGAACGTCGGGGAACTCGCGGTCGTCGTCGAAGGGGCGCACGATCGTGTTCGCACGTCCCTTGAGGGCGTCGTCGACCTCGCCGCGGAGCTCTGAGCGGACGACGAAGTAGACGGCGATCGACGCGAGCACGACGGCGAGGGCGACGGCCGCGGCGGCAGACAGCGTGAGCCGCGCACGGAGCGTCATCGCTCGCGGAGCGCGTAGCCGATGCCGCGCACCGTGTGGATCAGGCGCGGCTCGCCGCCGGCCTCGGTCTTGCGCCGCAGGTAGCCGACATACACCTCGAGCGAGTTCGACATCGGCCCGAAGTCGTAGCCCCAGACCCGCTCGAAGATCAGTGAGCGCGTGAGCACCTGGCGCGGGTTGCGCAGGAAGAGCTCGAGCAGGTTGAACTCCGTGCGCGTGAGCTCGATCTGCCGCTCGCCACGTCCGACCTCGCGCGTCGCCGTGTCCAGCGTCAGGTCCGCAAACGAAAGCGCATCTCCTGGCGCGGCCGCGTCGCCCCGGCGAAGAAGCGCGCGCAGGCGGGCGACCAGCTCCTCGAGCGCGAACGGCTTGACGACGTAGTCGTCGGCGCCGGAGTCGAGCCCGGCGACGCGATCACCGACCGACTCCCGCGCCGTCAGCATCAGCACGGGCACGCGGTTCCCCGCCTCCCGCAGCCGCTTGCAGACGGTGAGGCCGTCGACGTCGGGCATGAGCACGTCGAGCACAATCGCATCCGGGCTCGCCGACGCGACCTGTGCGAGCGCGTCGGCGCCGTCCTCCGCAAGGTCGACTTCGTAGCCCTCGAGCGCGAGGGCGCGGCGAAGCGACTCGCGCACGGCGCGGTCGTCGTCGACCACGAGGAGCCTCGTTGGCATGGGCAAAGGATCGCAGCAGCTGCTGAGAGTTCGCTGAGAGCCTCGTCGCTCGGGCCTGTGGATTCCTTGACACTCAAGTGCAACGGCCCAGTGCCAGGCACTGATGCGCGTATCGGCGCCACAATTGGCACAGATGCGGGTGCGGCGCGTCGCGCGGCCGGGGTCCGTTCGGCATGCTCGCCGCCCGTTCTTGTCGCGACCGTCCTCCGCTCGGATCAGCCGCCCGCCTTGAGCGCCTCGATCGCGGCCTGAAGGCGCTCCGTCAGCGCGGTCGCCGCCTCTCCGGTCACGTCCGCTCTCTCGACGACGATGGCCTCGCCGATCTCGATGCGCACGCGCGGCAGGCTGACTCGGTGCGTCCGCGGCTCGAGCGTCAGCTCAGTGCCGATCAGCGCTACCGGGATCAGCGGTGCGCCCGTGGCGAGCGCAAGACGTGCCGCTCCACGCCTGTAGCCGCGCTTCTGATCGGGAAGTGACGTCCCTTCGGGGAAGACGCCAACGACGGCGCCCTGCTCTAGGAGCGCGACCCCCGCGGCGACCGCCCGCCCGGCGTCGGCGCCGCGGTCGACGGGGAACGCTCCTGCTGCGAGCAGGATCTGCTTGAGGCCCGGCCAGCGGTAGAGCTCCGACTTCGCCATGAACCGGACCTGTCTCGTCGATGCGATGCCGAGAAAGAAGCCGTCCATGACCGACACATGGTTAGCCGCGAGGATGCACGGCCCGCTCTTCGGGATGCGGTCGCGCCCCGTGATCTCGACGCGATAGACCGCTGTCAGGATCGGACGGAGGATCCCTTCGACGATGCTGTATGCGGGTCGGTCCGGGTCCATCACCGGCGATCCCGAAAGCGCTCCACCTCGGTCGCGACGTTCTCGAGCCATGTGCGGGCCCGCGGCAGCGGGATCGTCGAGCCGAGCGGCGAGCGCACTGCCACGCCGTGCAGCCCTCCGCGGACGAGCGTGTACGAGGCGTCGATCCCGCGCGCCACCGCACGCTCGTACGCCCGGCGCGAGCTCTTCGCGGTGACGCCTGGAATCCCCGGCAGCGGGCTGTCGAGGCGTCCCGTGGAGGATCGCGAGCCGCTTCCCGTCGAGCGGCGAGAGGTCGAGCTGCTCGGGAAGCCACGGCGCGAGGCCGACAAGCCCAGTGATCCCGACGCGCTTCGCAAGGCGATACCGACACGGAGCCGCCCATCGAGAAGCCGAGCATGAGCGTCCGTCCGGCACGAGAGCGTGCCAGCGCCGCCTGACCGTCGGCGACGCAGAGGTCGAGGCGCCGCCACGACTTGATCCGGTAGCGCACCTCGCCGAAGCGGAGCGTCGTAGAAACCGCGACGTGAGCCGCTCGACGAGCCATTCGACGGTCGCGCTCCACGTGCCCTGCGACCTCGGCGCGGCCGCCGCCGTTCACGCAGACGACGACGTCAGCTCCTGAGCCGGAGACGCGTATCTCTGCGCCGGTCGCGATCGTCGAGATGTCCGCCACGCGCCCATCATCGCGGGTGCGGGGAGGCTCCGAAGCTACACTCGTCGGCCGATGGCCGAGACGATCACCTGGCTCGACGTGCCCGACGACGAGGAAGTCCCGGAGGAGGTTCGAGCGCTCTGGGCGAAGCCGCTCGAGAAGCTCGGCTTCGTGCCGAACGTGCTCCGCGTCATGGCGCTCCGGCCCGATCATCTACTGGGCTGGTGGGCGTACTACGACGAGCTGATGCGCGGCGAATCGGCGTTGACGAAGACGCAGCGCGAGATGATCGCGGTCGTCGTCTCGGCGCAGAATCGCTGCCACTACTGCGTCGTCTCGCACTCTGCGGCGCTGCGCAAGCTCACCGAAGACCCGCCGCTGGTCGACCGGCTGGCGACGAACTACAAGTACGCGGAGGTGACCGACGCGGAGCGCGCGATGCTCGATTACGCGGTCAAGCTCACGGTCGACTCCGCCTCGTGCTCGGAGGCCGATATCGAGGAGCTGCGCGACGCGGGCTGGGCCGACCCGGACATTCTCGACATCGCACAGGTAGCGGCGATGTTCAACTTCACGAACCGGCTCGCGAGCGGGCTTGGCTGGCTCCCCAACCCCGAGTTCTTCTCGATCGGACGGTAGGGCAAGGCTCGTGAGGCGCAGCACCGCATCCCTGGCCGCCGCGGTCCTCGTCTGCGCCGCCACGCTCTCCGCGTCGTCGGCCGGCGCGCCATCGGCTCTCTCGGCGTCCCCGAAGCGGCCGAACATCGTCGTGCTGATGACCGACGACCAGACGGTCGACGACATGGGCTTCTTGCCGAACGTGAACCGCCTGCTCGGCGGACCGCGGCACGACCTTCGACAACAGCTTCGTCTCGTTCTCGCTGTGCTGCCCCTCCCGAGCGACCTTCCTCACGGGCCAGTACGCGCACAACCACAACGTTCTCGGGAACGCCCCGCCGTACGGCGGCTTCACGCGGCTCGACGGCTCGAACACCCTGCCCGTGTGGTTGCAGCGCGCGGGCTATGCCACGGTCCACCTCGGCAAGTACCTGAACGGCTACGGGCTCGGGAATCCGCGCGAGATCCCGCCGGGCTGGTCGGAGTGGCACGCGACCATCGACCCGACGACCTACGACTATTTCGACTACCGGCTGAACGAGAACGGCCGGCTCGTGCGCTACGGGAGCGACGCCGCCTCCTACAAGACGGACGTTTTCGCGCGCAAGGCGGTCGACATCGTTCGCCGGCGAGCGCCTGCTGCCGCGCCGTTCTTCCTCTGGGTGGCGTTCGTGGCGCCGCACTCGGGAGGACCCACGGACACACAGGAGCGGTTCATGGCCGTTCCCGCCCCGCGGGACGACCACACGTTCGCGCACGCGCCGCTGCCGATGTCGCCCTCGTTCAACGAGGCGGACGTCTCCGACAAGCCACTCGCGATCCGCCGTCGGCGCCTGCTCAGCGACGCCGACATCCGCGTGATCACCGAGCGTTACCGCCGCCGGATCGAGTCGCTCGTCGCCGTCGACGAGGCCGTGAAGAGGATCGTGGCGGCGCTCGACGCGAGCGGCGAGCTCGACAACACCCTGATCGTGTTCACGTCCGACAACGGCTTCCTCCAGGGTGAGCACCGGATACCGCTCGGGAAGGTGGACGTCTACGATCCATCCACTCGAGTGCCACTGATCGTTCGCGGGCCGGGCGTTCCCGCCGGCATCCATCTGCGCCAGGCCGTCGCCAATATCGACCTCGCGCCGACGATCGTCGACGCCGCGAACGCACAGCCCGGCCTGGTGATGGACGGCCGCTCGCTCTGGCCGCTGTTCGCCGACCGCGGACTGTTCTGGGGGCGCGACATCCTCCACGAGGCACCCGGGTTCGACCGGCATTCGCTCCAGTACACGGCGATTCGCACTCCGGGCTGGCTCTACGTCGAATACCTCTCGGGAGAGAAGGAGCTCTACGACCTCGAGCGCGACGCGGACGAGCTCGTCAACCTCGACAAGGACCCGGTCTGGGCGGGCATGCGCAACGAGCTTGCCGGGAGGCTCGGCCTGCTTCGCGACTGCGCCGGCGCCACGTGCCGAGCCGGTCCGGCGATCTCCGTGAACGTCCAGGTGATCGGCTCGTGTCCGGACGCCCATGCGGACATCGTCGTCGGCGGAGTCGACGAGCGGACCGTCGCTCGCGCACGCTTCGTCGTCAACGGTCGCCACATTGCGACGGCCGCCCAGACGCCGTACGCAACGGACGTCCCGCTCGGCGCCAAGCCGTCGCGCGTCCGCGTCCACCTGACGCTCGCGGACGGGCGCGAGCTGACGAGAGACCGCGTCGTCCCTGGCTGCCGCTAGCTGCTAGCTCGACCGTCGCGCCAGGCGAGCACGTGGCGCAGGAAGTCGAGGTTGTACTCGGGGCCATCCGCCGAGACGACGAAGTGCGTGAAACCGACGTCGATGTAGTCGTCGATGTCGTCGATCGTCTTCTCGCCGATCGAGGTGCAACGCTCGATCTCCATCGGGTCTCGACCGACCTTCGAGCACCACCCTTCGAGCACGCCCGACAGCCGCCGCATCTCCGCGACGTCGCCGAAGCTGTGCCAGATGTCCGCGTGCTCGGCGACGAGGCGGAGCGTGACCTTCTCGCCGCGGCCCCCGATGCAGATGGGGATCCTGTGCATCGGCGGCGGGTTCAGCAACTCCCACCGCACCTTGATGATCGGCAGGTCGCGCTTGAGGTCGCGCAGCCGGCTCGGCGCGGTGCCGAACTCGTAGCCGTAGGCGTCGTAGTCCTTCTCGAACCAGCCGGAGCCGATGCCGAGGATCAGCCGTCCATCGGAGATGTGGTCGACGGTCCGGGCCATGTCCGCGAGCAGGTTCGGGTTCCGATACGAGTTGCAGGTGACGAGCGCCCCGATCTCCGCACGGTCGGTCGCCTCGGCGAGAGCGGAGAGCACCGTCCAGCATTCGAAGTGCTTCCCGTCCGGGTCCCCGCGGAGCGGGAAGAAGTGGTCCCATGTCCAGAGCGTCTCCACGCCGAGCCGCTCGGCCTCGAGCCAGGCGGCCCGCATGTCGCGCCAGTCGCCGTGCTGAGGCAGCGAGCGGTAGCCGATTCGGATCACCGCTCCACTCTACGCTCCCGGCCGCGCTCGGTCAGAATCGCGCGGTGGAGACGCTGCCCTGGGACTGGTACGTGTCACCCGACGTCCTCCGGCGTGAGCAAGAGCGGATCTTCCGCGATGTCTGGCACTACGCTGGGCCGCTCTCCTGGGTCTCTGAGCCGGGAGAGCGCTTCCCCTGCCGCGCCGGCGACATCCCGATCGTCGTCGTCCGCGATCGCGGCGGGACAGTGCGCGCGTTCGTCAACGTCTGTCGGCACCGTGGCTCGGAGATCGTGTCGAAGCGCGAGCGGCGTGAGACGCTCCAGTGCCCGTACCACGCGTGGACGTACGACCTCGACGGGCGCCTTCGCTCCGCTCCCAGGTCCGAGCGCGAGCCGAGTTTCGACGCGAGCGAGCTCGGCCTCGTGCCGGCGGCCGTCGATGCCTGGGGGCCGTTCGTCTTCGTCCACGCGGATCCGGAGGCGCCGCCGCTCCGCGAGTCGCTCGGCGAGCTGCCGGAGCTGCTCGAGGATCGGGGCGTCGCGACCGCGAGTCTCGTCTTTCGCGAGCGCGCGACGTACACGGTCGCCGCAAACTGGAAGGTCGCCGTCGAGAACTACCTCGAGTGCTACCACTGCGCCGTCGCGCACCCGGGGTTCTCCCGTCTTGTCGACGTCGATCCGGATGCGTACGTCCTCGAGGGCGCAACGCGCCGCTGGAGCCAGTACGGCGAGACGCGTGACGGCGCCGGCTCGTGCCAGTTCCACCTCGTCTGGCCGGCGCTCAAGGTCAACGCCTATCCGGGCGTCGCCAACCTCTCGATCGGGCCGGTATGGCCCGTGGGCTCTGAGCGGACCGACGGCTTCCTCGACTACTACTTCGGCGAGGGCGTGACAGACGGCGAGGCGGCGGAGCTGATCGCGTTCGACGACCGCGTCGGGGTCGAGGACTCGGCTCTCGTCGAGTCGGTCCAGCGGGGCGTCCGGTCGGGCGTGATCGAGCACGGACGGCTTCTGCTCGACAGCGAGCACCTGATCGTCGGTTTCCAGCACGAGGTGCGAGAGGCACTCCGGGGCACGACTTTGTAACACGTGTCAACAGAGGCTCAACGGAGTGTCAACAGAGTAGTAACAGCTCCTTTGCAGGTATTTTACGCCTAAGACGAAGCAGGAGTCCTCCCGTGCTGCTAAGGTTATGCTCCAGTACGTAACAAGCAGTGACGGCCGGTGCCCAGCTTGGTGGGCGGCGCACGAGGCCATCGCGATCCGCAGGTCAAGGAGGCAGCGTGCGTTTGACACGATCACGCTTGCTGCTGTCCGTCGTCATCGTCGGACTGGCAGCCGGGCTCGGAACGGTCGGAGGTGGGTCAACCGCCGGCGCCGGCGTGGCCGGCTCTCTGACGAACGGCGAGCGCTTTGCATCGCGCCGGATCACGAAAGCCGACCGGATCGTGATCCGGAAGATCATCAACCTGCGGGACTCGACCTGGCGCTGGCAGGACGTGATGTTCAAGCCGCGGACGCCCTACTCGGCGACGGTCGAGAAGACGTTCAGCCGTGACTACCGGAGCTGGGCGCTCCATGTCTGGCAGGGCCGGGCGAAGCAGGCGTGGCGCATCGCGCAGCGCCCGCCCCACTACGAGCAGTGGCTGTGCATCCACCGCTACGAGGGCAGCTGGACGGACCCAAACGCTCCGTACTACGGTGGCCTTCAGATGGACCTCTCCTTCCAGAGGGCATACGGTGACGGACTGCTCGACGCGCACGGAACCGCCGACCACTGGAGCCCGCTCCAGCAGATGTGGGTCGCTGAACGCGCACACGCGGCTGGACGTGGCTTCTACCCCTGGCCGAACACGGCGCGATTCTGCGGGCTGCTCTAGCGCGCTCTAGCTACCTACGACCTGAACGAGCCAGCGCCGATCGCGCTCGCGATCGAGCTCGAGGAACAGCACGCGCTGCCACTCGCCGAGCAGCAGCTCGCCCGAGCGCACTGGGATCGACTCGCCGGCCGTCCCGAGCAGCATCGCCATGCAATGGGAGTGACCGTTCGCGAACTCGAGGTCCTCCGGGCAGATGTTCTCCGTCCGCCGGTCCCAGTCGTCGTGCGCGTAGTAGCCGTCGTGCGGGACGAGCCGGCGCAGGAGCTCGACGAAGCTGTCGAGAAAGCCGTTCTCCGGTTCGGTGATCCTGATGCAGCATGTGGTGTGCGGGGAGTAGACGCATGCGATGCCGTCCTGGACGCCGCTCTCGCAGACGGCCTCGACCACGTCGTCCGTAATGTCGCGGATTGCTAGCCCGCCGGCCGTTCGCACCTGCGTCTCCCGTTGGAACACCTTCATTGCGGCGAAATGTAACGGCTTCGGCCCCGCAGCTCACATCGAAGGGGCTACGCTGCGACCCGCGGGCCCGTAGCTCAGCTGGTTAGAGCAGCGGACTCATAATCCGTCGGTCCCTGGTTCGAGTCCAGGCGGGCCCATGTGCACACGAGTCGCCATGCGTGTTTCGCATGGTTGAGCGCAACAGGTTTCGCGGGAAGGCCGCGAAATCGCACGTCGGGCATACCTCCGTGATACCTAGGAATCGGCCTTTCGCGAGGTCAGCCGACGCTGTGCGAGAATCGATCCCTAGGGACTATGTGTACGCATATCTGGTTTTACCTTCCGAAAGACGCTGATACGGCTGCGATTGGTTGGCTTACAGAGGTACACAAGGTTGGTCGCGGCCTCGGCGCCAACAGCCCGCGCCCCCCTGCCATGGCTCCTGACGCGGCCTCGGGTGTGATTGCCGGTGAACGGGCACACCACGTCCATCCGTGGAAGTACTGTCACTGTGGATGGGAAGCGAAAGGATTCGCGCCGGTCGTTAGCGGAGCACTCGAGGCTGGCGCCGCACGATGGATTGGCGTCCTTGAACTCTGGGGAGGCGAAAAAGTCGAGCAGCGGGTCAGGCTAACGCCAGAAGAGTTCGCGAACGCGACGCACACCGACGAGAAAGTGCTCTACATCGTCGAACCCGGCCGGACGCCGCGTGCGGTCGTTCGTCGTCACGGCCCGCGACGACGCAAGTCGAAGAAATAAGCGTCGACCAGCTCGCGTGATCGTGCCGTGCGGCGCGCCGAACTCGCGCTCGTGGCTAGGGCTCTAGTGACTCGAGCCTGATGCGGAGCTCGGCGTTGTAGCTCTCGCCGTCGTCGGCGTGATGCACGCGCCGATGACACGTCGGGTAGAGGGCGATGACGTGGTGGTAGTCGTCAGGTCCGCCGTCCGAGAGGCGCCTCGGGTGGTGCGGCTCGAGGTAGTGATGTCCCCGAGGCGTGACGAACGGCGCCGGCGACCCGCATCCCTCGCATCGACCGTCGGCGCGCCGTCGCACGTACACGCGCAGGTCCTCGCTCCGCTCATATGTACGTCGCTTTGCCTCGCTCGCGTTCGGCTGCTTCCCGACGGTTCGCGACGCACGGCCGCGGAGCTCGTCGAGCGGCATCGTCCAACGCGAATCGGGCGCCGGCGCGGCGCCTGCCTCGGGACCGGCGGCAGGGCGCTCGTCGTCGAGTGCGACGAGCTCGAACACGATTGCGCGGCGCAGGTCGCCGTTGCGATCGGGCACGTCGTCGCGCTCGTAGTAGCCGGCGCAGACCATCTGCCCGTCGTACCGCAGACCGCCCGACACCTGCTCAAATAGGTGAACGTCCTCGCTGCTCTCCGAATGGTCGCGGAGCGCGAGGTTCCCTCGAACAAACTCCATCGGCCCGACCTGACCGGCGCCGAAGTAGTGGAAAACGCCGTCCTCATCCCAGAAGTCGTCGTAGCCGTACGCTCTCCCTTGCGGCCGATGAACGAGCTCGCTGGCCGAGGAAGGTTCGTATTCGAGATCGTCTTGAGGGGAGGGAAGGTCTTCTCACCGAGCTGATGGATCGCGACCGCGCCCTCGATGTCCTTCAGTCGGTGTTCCCCGAGGTCAGTGACCGAGAGCCCCTCGACGAGCTCGTGGGCCGACTTCGAGAGCAGGACTTGACCACCGGGGCCCGAGGCTGCGACACGGGCCGCGAAATGCACGTCTTCTCCGACGTAGCCCTCGTCGGTAACGAGCGGGGTGCCTGTGTGCAGACCGATGCGCAAGCTGATCGGGCCAGAGGCGAGAGCTTGCGTGATCGCTAGGGCGGCACTCGCGGCTCCCGGAGCGGATGGGAACGCAACGAAGAAGGCGTCTCCCTGCGTGTCTACTTCGACGCCGCCCCTGGCAGCGCACGCCTCGCGGACGACCCGGCGATGCTCGGCGAGCGCGTCCGCGTATGCCTCTGCGCCAAGCTTGCGCAGAAGGCTCGTCGATCCCTCAACGTCCGTGAAGAGGAAGGTGACGGTGCCGGTCGGGAGGTCGGATCGCACTCCGTGTGATCATCCGCCGCCGTGGCGCTCGCGTCTAGCTGCCCATCCCTCCCCCTCACGAGGTGGGGTCCGAACGCACGCAGCATCGCGACTTCACGCGCGCGCGAGAAGCGACCCCTCCCCCCAGGAGCAGGCTCGCGAGTAAGCACTCTTCGGGATGGGTGTGAGAACATATGTTCGTGAACGATCGACACGGCGCCCTGCTAGCTGGCCGCGCCTCGTCAGACCTTCACCGCTGGCAGTGAGCTAAGAAGCGCGCGATGCCCGCTGTGAGAGCTCGCGCGATCCGCTCGCGGAACTCCGCGCTCTCGAGGAGTCGCGCGTCCGTCGTATTTCGCATGTTCCCCGTCTCGACGAAGACCTTCGGCACGTCCGAGAGGTTGAGGCCGCCGAGATCGGAGCGCACCGACAGGCCGGTACCGCCGAGATAGCTCGCAAACGGCAGTCCTGTGCCCGCGCGGTAGGCGGCCCGCATCTGGAGCGCGTAGCAGCGCGACGGCCTGGCGATGTCGTCGGTTAAGCCGCGGAGGGAAGGCGGATAGATGACGTGGAAGCCACGGCCGGTCGCCGGCCCGCCGTCGGCGTGGATCGAGATCGCGGCGTCGGCGTGCGCGCGATTCCCGATCGCCGCCCGCTCGGTGATGCAGGGCCCCCAACCGGCGTTCGACGTGCGGGTGAGCACGACGCTGGCGCCCGCCGCCCGAAGTCGCCGCGCCACCCGTTTCGCGACGTCGAAGGTGTACGCGGGCTCCGCATACCCGTCCGCCGTCGCCGTGCCGGTCGTGTCGCACGCCTTCCACAGCGTTCCCGCGTTCACGAGCTTGTTGATCTCTGCCGGATGCGCCCAGTCGCGGCCGTTATGGCCCGGATCGACAGCGATCGTCGCGCCGGCGAGGGGTGACCGTGCCGCGGGGGCGCTCGCCGCCACGAGCGTCGAGACCGCGAGCGCGAGGAGGGCGATGCGCGCCACGCCTTCAGGATACGAACCCGTAGGCTTCGAGCGGCCGTGACCGGCTCCCGTGGTCATGAACGAGGCCTCGCGCCCGGAAAGCTCCCGACCGAGCTGCTCGCCGGGCTGCTCGGAAGCCTGCCACGACCGCCGCCCGAGGTACGCCTCGGCGCGAGCTTGGGAGAGGACGCATGCGGTATCGACATCCCAGGTGGGACCCTCGTCGTCGCCACCGATCCGATCACGCTCACGGCCGAGGACGCCGCGCGTCTCGCCGTGCTCGTGAACGCGAATGACGTTGCGGTCTCGGGCGCCCGGCCGCGCTGGTTCCTGGCGGTCGTCCTTCTGCCGCCGGGAACGGAGGAGCCGGTCGTTTGGACGCTGTTCGACGCGCTCCAGGCCGCCGCGTCGGACGTCGGGGCCGCGCTCGTCGGCGGCCACACGGAGGTGACGCCGGCGGTGAATCAGCCAATTGTCGTGGGTCAGATGCTCGGGCTCACCGAGCTCGGGCGGATCGTGACGACGAAGGGCTTCGGCCCCGGCGACGCGATTATCCAGGCCCGGCCCGCGCCGATCGAGGGCGCGGCGGTGATCGCTGGCGCCACGCCCGATCGGCTCGCGGGTCTCGACGAGGGGATCGTGCAAGACGCCCGCGATGCGCTCGACCGGCCGGGGATCTCGCTCGTCGAGGCTGCCCTTACCGCGGTCGAGCTCGGAGCGAAGGCGTTGCACGATCCCACGGAAGGAGGGCTGCTCGGCGGCCTCTTCGAGATGGCTGCGGCCGCTGAGGTCCGCATTCGGGTCGATGCGGATGCGGTCCTGTGGTTCGAGCCCGGTGTGCGTGTCTGCCGCGAGGTCGGGTGCGATCCGTGGGCGACTCTCGCCTCGGGCACGCTGCTCGCCGCGTTTCCACATGGGCTCGCCGACACTGCCGTGGCAACGCTTCGCGAGCGTGGCCACGAGGCCGCGGTCATCGGCGCCGCCGAGGAGGGAGCGGGGGTCGTCGACGCGTGCGGCGACGCGTACGCATGGCCCGAGCGTGACGAGCTGGCGCGACTACTCGCCGCCCGCTGATCCGTCCCGCTCGTGTCGTCCGACGCGAGATCGATGATCTCCGCCCATGGGTGCCGTACGGGCTCCGTGGTCGAGCGCGTCGTTCCTTCACTACGCGGGTGTGCTCGTCTTTCTCGGCGCGACCGTCAGCCTGCTGAGCTACCTCTCCGACCAGTACGGGAACTTCGCGTTTGTCGCCTGGTCGGCGCTCGTCCTGTTCGTCGTCGCGGCGCTGGCCGGCGGCTACGAGGCGACCGACATGCGGGTCGTCGCAGGGCTCTTCTCGGTCGTCACGCTCATCGCTTTTGTCGTCTTCGTCGCGGCGATCTTCGTCTGGATCCACCTGCTCGGCGCCGACGACGCGCCGATCGGGGGCTTCCACATCGGCCTTCTGCTGCTCTATCTCGTCGCCTTCGTCGCCGCGCTCGCGTTGATCGCGCGCTACCAGTTTCCGCTGCTGATCATCGCCGTCGCGTCGACCGTGTGGCTGTTCGTCGTCGACCTGATCTCGAACGGCGGCACATGGAGCGCTGTCGTCTCGATCTTCGTCGGCCTCCTCCTGATGCTCGTGGGCGCGGGCATCGACCGGACATATGGCTTCTGGATGCACGTCGCTGCCGGGCTCGCAATGGGCGGTGCGTTCCTCTACCTGTGGCACTCGTCCTGGTGGGAGTGGGTGCTGATCGCGGTCATCGCGCTCTTCTTCTTCCTCTTCGCGGCCGGTCTCGACCGCTCGAGCTACGCCGTGTTCGCTGCGCTCGGGCTCTTCTTCGTCGCCACGCACTTCATCAACGATTGGACCGGGGGCTTCTCGACCCCATTCTTCTCCGAGGGCGGGGGGTCCGCCGATCACCCGTGGGGCCGGGCGCTGCTCTACGCCCTGTTCGGGATGATCCTCCTGGCGTTCGGCTTCTGGTTCGAGCGGCGGCGCCCGGAGCCGCTCGACAGCACGAACTAGCCCGCAGCCCGCTCGTACACTTACGGCGTGTCCGGGCACTCGAAGTGGTCCTCGATCAAGCACAAGAAGGGCGCGACGGACAAGAAGCGCGGGCAGCTGTTCTCGAAGCTCGCGCGCGCGATCATCGTCGCCGCGCGGGAGGGCGGTCCCGATCCGGCGGCGAATCTCGCCCTCCAGAACGCGATCGACAAGGCCCGGGAGGCGTCGATGCCGAAGGACAACATCGAGCGCGCGATCGCACGCGGCTCGGGCTCGTCCGAGGACGGCGCAGCCTACGAGCACGTGACGTACGAGGGCTACGCCCCTGCGGGCGTCGCGGTCTACGTCGAAGCGCTGACCGACAACCGCAACCGCACGGCGTCGGACGTTCGGCACGTCTTCCAGAAGAGCGACGGCTCGCTCGGCGAATCGGGCTCCGTGGCGTGGCTGTTCGATCGCACGGGGCTACTCGTCGTCGACGAGGACGTGGACGAGGACGAGCTGACGCTCGCGGCGGCGGACGGTGGTGCCGACGACGTCATGCGCGACGGCTCGGTCTTCCAGGTCACGTGCGCTCCCGACGACCTCCAGACGGTCAGGCGCGCGCTCGACGACGCGGGGATCCCGATCGAGTCGGCCGAGCTCGCGATGCTGCCGAAGACGTCGGTGGTGGTCGACGACGAGAGCGCCGCCCGTAAGATCGTGCGGCTGATCGAAGCGCTCGAGGATCTCGACGACGTGCAGGACGTGTACGCAAACTTCGACATTCCCGACGCCGTCCTGGAGGCGGCCGCCGGTTAGGGGGTAGCGCATGGCAACCGCAACACGCACGGTAGGACGTATCGAGTCGCTGCTCTCCGCGCGGCTCTTCCTGAACCCACAGCTCGCACGCGACCGCCTGTACTTCGCGAGCGATCTCGCCGGTCGGCTCAGCCTTTACGCAATGGACGTCGGCGGCGGCGTGCCGCAGCCGCTCCTTCCGCCCGGCATCGCGCTCCAGAACCCCGAGCTCGTCGGCGGCGAGCTGTTCGCCGTCCTCCCAGACCACGATCGGATCGTGATCATGCTCGACTCAGACGGCGACGAGAACTACCAGCCGCACGTGATCCCGCTGGCGGGCGGCTTTCCCGAGCCGCTGAATGACGAGTTCTTCAGCGGGCTCCGGTCGCACATGACGACCGTCGACGACGACACGGCGACCGGCTACTTCTTCTCCGAGTCGCGCGAGCAAGCGCTGATCTACGGCGTCCGGGCGGATCTCTCGACCGGAGAGACCGAGACGCTCGGCGAGGGCCCGTACGGGCCGTTTCCGTTCACGTGGACGAAGGATCACGGCCGCGTCGTGCTCGGCGACGGCTACACGGCCGGCGACGCCGTGCTCTACGAGCGCGACGGCGACACGAAGCGGATGCTCTGGGGCACGCCGCTCGAGGATCGTGACGAGGGCGCCGAGCACGCGCTCTCCGGGTTCGGCTCGGTGCACTTCACGGACTCGGAGCAGGGCCTGCTCGTCTCGACGACGCTGTTCGAGGACATGGGCGGCGCGGGCTACATCGACCTCTCGGCGCCGGGTGAGGTCGTGCCGGTTGCGATCGACGGGATCGTCCACGAGGGCGTGGGCGAGCTCGAACGGATCATGAAAGTCGAGGGAGACCGCTTCGTTCCGATCTACAACATCGACGGCTGCTCGTGGGCCTACGAGGCGACCTTCGACGAGAGCGCGAAGACGCTGCGCATCGACCGCGTGCTCTGCGGGGAGGGTGACCTCGAGGGAGGCGTGATCCACGGGATCGAGCACGACGACGCCTCCGGGCGTTACGCGCTCTCGTTCTGCACCGCCACGACGCCGACGCAGCTCTACGTGATCGACGCCGACGAGGCGACGCCGCAGACGAACGAGCGTCCGCTCGGGCTCGAGCCGGCTCTGCTGTCTGCCGGCGAGGACGCGTCGTTCGTCTCCCACGACGGCCTGCGG
The DNA here is from genome assembly GCA_963705945.1 of uncultured Actinomycetes bacterium. GTDB lineage: Bacteria > Actinomycetota > Thermoleophilia > Gaiellales > Gaiellaceae > PALSA-612. The sequence continues at coordinate 231,945 of CAVPLG010000001.1, forward strand.
GTCTCGGCGCGGCTCTACCTCCCGTCGCCGGAGCTCGGCTACGAGGGCGCGCGGCAGCTCGTCTACTACGTCCACGGCGGCCCGCAGGGACAGGAGCGGCCGAACTTCGCGTGGTTCTCGATGCCGCTGATCCAGACGTTGACGCTGGAGGGCTTCGCCGTCTTCGTCCCGAACGCCCGTGGCTCGACGGGCTACGGAATGGACTACATGAAGCGGGTCGACCACGACTGGGGCGGCCAGGACCGGCTCGACCACGTCCACGCGATGACCGAGGTGCTCCCGGCGGACGACCGCGTCGATGTCTCGCGCGCGGCGGTGATCGGACGCTCCTACGGCGGATTCATGACCCTGACGCTCGCCGGCCGGCATCCCGACCTCTGGTCGGGCGCGGTCGACATGTTCGGGCCGTACGACCTGCTGACGTTCATGGACCGGATCCCGCCGACCTGGAAGCCGTACTTCGAGCTCGCGATCGGCCATCCCGACCGCGACCGGGACTTCCTCGTCGAGCGATCGCCGAAGACCTACCTCGGCGACGTCACGTGCCCGATGCTCGTGATCCAGGGGAAGAACGACCCGCGCGTGGTCGAGCAGGAGTCCGCGGACGTCGTCGATTCGCTACGTGCGGACGGCAAGGACGTCGACTACCTCGTCTTCGAAGACGAGGGCCACGACGTCCTCAAGCTGCCGAACAAGATCCGCTGCTACGACACGATCGTGCAGTTCTTCCACACGCATCTCGGAAGCTGAAGTCAGGCGGATTGGAGGGGCCGGCGATCCCGGCCCCTCCCTGTCATTCTCAGTTGTTCCCGCAGAGCACCTCGACGATGAACGTCCTGCTCTTGCCCGTCGAGTTGCGACCGCGCCCCGTCCAGCCCGTTGCCTTATTGCTCCCGTAGACGGGCGCGCTGTAGACGAGCGTGAGGTTGAAGTCGCCCTGGTCGGACCACGTCGCACCGCCGGACACCGCCTGCTCCGACCCGTTGCAGCTCGCCGTAGTCGCCGAGCTGTTGTTCGCCGGGATTGTGATCGACGACTTCCGGAGCACGAGCTTCCCGACTGTCCCCGGGGGGCCTTGTGGCCCGGCGGGCAGCTGTCCGACCGCGAAGTCGACCTTGAGCAGCGAGTGGTCGAGGACGCGCGCCGAGTCGACGGCGTTCGCTGCGATCTTGTTCATCGAGGCCGCGGAGCTGCCGAGCTTCGCGGACGTTATGGAACCGTCTGCGAGGTCGGCTGACACGACCTGTCCGTTCTTGATCTTGTTCCCGGTCACGGCGTCGTTTCCGAGCTTCGCGTTGCTTACCGCGTTGTTCGCCAGCTTCGGGTTCGTGACCGCGTTCGCCTTCAGCTGAGATGTGCCGACGCTGTTCTTGGGCACTGCCGTCACGGCAGCGACGCTTGTCCCGCCGAGCGCGGCGAGCAGCGCGATCCCTGCCACGACCATGGATGGCGACGGTCGTCGCCAGAAGGTGCTCTTCATTCGGGCCCCCTTTCGGTTAGGCCGACGCTAACAAGGTGTCTTTCCCGAAACCTAGGTCGCAACAAACACGCAGACGGCGTAGACGCGAAGGCGCCAGGGCGTGTCGGTCCTGACGAGCTCGACTGCGCGGGCCTGCCAGCCGTCCACAGCGGGCGCGTTCTCCGTGACGCTGATCCGGTCGCGCCCCTCGCCGGAGACGTCGGCGCCGCCCGAGATCGCCTTCTTGCCTGGCGGGCAGAGCACCTGCACGCCCTTCGGGCTCGCGGAGGTAAGCGGCGTCTCGTTCTGTACGACTTGGTAGCCGCTCGTACCGGGAGCGCCCTTCTCGCCTTGCGGTCCCTGCGGCCCGAGCGGACCGCGTGGCCCAGGCAGGAGCGATCCCTTGCGGAAGTCCGCCTTCGTCAGCGTGCGATCCCGGATGTCCGTTCCGAGGATCGTCGAGTTCGCGATGTCGTGCGACGTGACGGACCCGTCCCGGAGCTTCGCGCTGACGACCGCGTCGTCTGCGAGCTGCGCGGTGCCGACGCTGCCGTCGGGAAGGGCGACGGCGGCGAGTGCCGTCCCCCCGAGAGCGACGAGGAGCGCTGCACAGGCGACGACCAGCGCCGGGGAGGGGCGCCGGCGGAGGAGCGACCGCATTGCATCGACGCTACCACCGCGTCCGGCCGTCTCCGGCCGGGCAGGAACGTCCGTACGCCTCCCTAATCTCAACGCGTGAAGGTCAAGATCCTCGGCATCGACCCCGGGACGGCTGCATGCGGGTACGGGATCGTCCAGTACGACGGCGAACGGCTCCGAGCCATCGACTTCGGGTGGTGGAGCACGCCCGCCGCGGAACCGCCACAGGCGCGGCTGATGACGATCTTCGCTCGCGTGGAGGAGCTCATAGAGGCGCACGCACCCGATGCGGTCGCGCTCGAGGAGTCGTTCGTCGGCGTCGACGCCCGCACCGCGCTCTCTGTCGGGCAGGCCAGGGGCGTCGTCCTCGTCGCGTCCGCGCGCGCCGGCGCTGACTGCACGGAGTACTCGCCCGCGATGGTCAAGAAGGCAGTCTGCGGCCACGGCCGCGCCGAGAAGGGCCAGATGCAGCGGATGGTGAAGGCGATTCTCGCGCTCGACGAGCTGCCGACGCCGCACCACGCGGCTGATGCGCTCGCGGTTGCGATCTGCCACGCGCTCGCGCCGCCGCTCCTCAAGGTGGCGTCGTGATCGCCCGGCTGAGAGGCATCTCGGCCGGCCGCACGCAGGACGGGCTCGTGCTCGACGTAGCCGGGGTCGGTTATCTCTTGCAGGCGACGCCTCGTGCGCTCGCCCGCGCCGAGGGCGCCGGAGAGATCACGATCGACACGTACCTCCACGTCCGCGAGGACGCTCTCCAGCTCTACGGGTTCGCGGACGTCGCGGAGCGGCGCCTCTTCGAGCAGCTGCTCAGCGTCTCCGGTGTCGGACCGAAGGTCGCGCTCGCGATCGTGTCGGGCTCGACGCCTGCGGAGCTTCGCCGTGCGATCGCGCGGGAAGACACCGCCCGATTCGAGGCGATCCCGGGGATCGGACGCAAGACGGCGCAGCGTGTCGTCCTCGAGCTCAAGGGCTCCTTGGGTGACGAGGAGGCCGTCGAGGACGGCGACACGCACGTCGTCGCGCGTGACGCCCTGGTCGAGCTCGGCTACTCGCTCGTCGATGCGGAGGCGATCCTCTCCAAGATCGATCCGACGCTCGCGCCCGAGGAGCAAGTGCGTCAAGCGCTGCGGCAGGCCGCGTGAGCGCGACGCGTCTCTTGTCGCCGATAGTCGAGGCGGAGGGCGAGGAGGAGCTCGACCGCTCGCTTCGGCCGCGCACGCTCGACGAGTTCGTGGGACAGGAACGCCTGCGCGAGCAGCTGGGGATTGCGCTCGTGGCGGCACGGGGGAGAGGTGAGGCGCTCGACCACGTCCTGCTCGCCGGCCCGCCCGGGCTCGGCAAGACGAGCCTCGCCCACGTGATCCGGGCCGAGCTGGGCGTCGGCCTTCGCTCCATCGCAGGGCCGGCGCTCGACCGCAAGGGCGACCTTGCGGCGATCCTCACCACGCTCGAGGAGCGCGACGTGCTGTTCATCGACGAGGTGCATCGTCTCGCGCCTGCAGTCGAGGAGATCCTCTACCCGGCGCTCGAGGATTTCCGCCTCGACATCGTCGTCGGTCAGGGCCCATCAGCGCGGACGCTCGCGCTCGACCTGCCGCCGTTCACGCTCGTCGGAGCGACCACGCGGACGGGTCTCCTGACGACGCCGCTCCGCGATCGCTTCGGTCTGACCTTCCGGCTCGGCTATTACGAGCACGCGGAGCTAGCGACGATCGTCCGGCGCTCTGCACGCATCCTCGCCGTCGAGATCGAGGACGAGGCGGCCGACGAGATCGCCCTGCGCTCGCGCGGTACGCCGCGCGTGTCGAACCGCATCCTCAGGCGGGTGCGAGACGTGGCCGAGGTGCGGCATGGCGGCGCGATCACCCGCGAGATCGCCGGCGAGGCGCTGGCGCTGCTCGAGGTGGACGACAAGGGCCTCGAGCGGATCGACCGCGAGCTGCTCCACGCGGTCGTCGTGAAATTCGAGGGCGGGCCGGTCGGCCTGTCGACGCTCGCCGTGACGCTCGGCGAGGAGCCCGACACGATCGAAGACGTCTACGAGCCGTACCTCCTTCAGCTCGGCTTCATTCAGCGGACGCCTCGCGGTCGCATCGTCACGACGCTCGGGCGCGACCACATCGGGCAGACGGCGGTCGACGGGACGCTCTTCTGAGCCCCGATCTGTGGGTCCCGGGCGCGCCGGCGCCTTCGCTCGAGGACTTCGTGGGCCGTGTGCACCAGCGCGTCGAGGCGTTCGCGAAGGAGCAGGAGGGCGGACAGGCGGCCGTGTCGGTCGAGCTCGGGGACGGCTCCGTCCACCGTCTGTTGACGATCCGCGCCGAGCCGGGCTACGGCTTCGTGACGCTCTGCCCATGGCGCGAGGACGGCGGGCCCGAGGAGATGATCGTGCCGGTGGGGGCGATCGCGCGGATCACGCTCAGCCCCCTCGAGGAGCACCCGCCGTTCGGGTTCGGCCCGCCGGCAGAGAAGGCCTGATCAGGCGCGTCAGCGGCGGTAGCGGACGTCGCGCCAGGATGGCACTGGGGCGATCTCGAGCAGAGCGCGGTCGCCGTTGGCATCGAAGTAGCTGAAGTCGGCCGTGTCGTCGTCCCAACCGACCTCGAGCAGGCCTTCCTTCACGCGATGATCCAGCCACGCGCTGCGGAATACGAGCTTTCGTAGCCAGTAGACGAGCGACTCGTCGCCGATGAGGGAGATCTCGTTCCAGTGTCGAAGGAGGTAGTGGCCGAGCGTGCTGCGGGGCGGCGCGGACAGCTGTCCGTCAGCCGTCACCTCGACCAAGTCGGCCGTCTCGTCGTCGTCGAGCTCGTTGTGCTCCAGGAGCCCGAGCTTGACGGCGGCTGCGACGACGCGCTCCTCGAAGTCGCACCGAGAGAAGGAGAAGCGGTAGTCGAGGAAGTCGACCGCGTAGTCGTCCCCCGACCGGTAGCTCGTCTCTAGCACCTCGCCAGGATAGCCCCGCGCGCGGCTTCAGAGCGCCGTCCGGCCGCCGCCGTAGCGTGGACGGAATGGAGTGGTCACTCTCCCGCTGCGACCCCGCCGAGGCGCGTGCCCTCGCTGCAGAGCTCGGCGTTTGCGAGACGACGGCGCGTGTTCTCGTGCGTCGCGGCTACGGCGATGCGTCCGCGGCGGATGCGTTTCTCGCCGGTGCGATGCCGGCGCACGACGCCAACGGGCTCGGGGATGTCGAGAAAGCGTGCCAACTTCTCCACAAAGCCATTCGCGAGGGCACCCGGATCTGCGTCCACGGCGATTACGACGTCGACGGCATCTGCGCAACCGCGCTTGCAGTCACCTGCCTGCTCGATCTCGGCGCCGACGTCGGCTGGCACCTGCCGAGCCGCTTCGAAGAGGGCTACGGGCTGGCCGGGGAGACGCTCGTCCGACTCTCGGAGGAAGGGTACGGCCTCGTGCTGACCGTCGACTGCGGAATCACGGCCGTCGAGGAGGTCGCAGAGGCTCGTCGACTCGGGCTCGAGATCATCGTCACGGATCACCACCGCCCGGCGGAGACGCTTCCGGACTGTCCGATCGTCGCCACGCGCCCTTCGGAGTACCCCTTCCCCGAGCTCTGCGGCACGGGCGTCGTCTTCAAGCTGCTCCAGGTGCTCGCGCAAGACGATCTCGATCGCCACCTCGACCTCGTCGCGCTCGCGACGATCGCGGACGTCGTGCCGCTCGTCGACGAGAACCGCGCGTTCGCGATCTCCGGCCTCCGGGAGCTCGCACGGACACGGAGCCCCGGTCTACGAGCGCTCATGAGCACCGCGAGCGTTGACCCGGCGGTCGTCGACGAGAGTGCGGTCGGCTTCCGGCTCGCGCCCCGGATCAATGCCGCCGGCCGTCTATGCCGGCCCGAGGCGGCGCTCGAGCTGCTGCTAGCGGACGATGAGGCGACCGCCACCCGGCTCGCGGGCCAGCTCGAGGCGCTCAACCGCGATCGGCGTTCGGTCGAGGAGCGCATCGTGCGCGAGGCGGTCGCGCAGGTCGACTCCTGGCCCGAGTCACGCCGCCGTGCGCGCGGCTACGTGCTCGCCGACGAGGGGTGGCACGAGGGCGTGATCGGCATCGTCGCCTCGCGGCTCGTCGAACGATACGGCCGGCCGGTGGTGATGATTGCCGGCACGGACGGCGAGTGGAAAGGATCGGGACGCTCGCTACCTGTGTACGACCTCCACGCCGGGCTGGCGGCGTGCGCCGACCATCTCGAGCGATTCGGTGGCCATCGGGCGGCGGCGGGCCTCGCGGTGCGGCCCGAGGCGGTCGATGCGTTCGCGGAGGCCTTTGCGGCGCACGCGGGCGCGCACCTCACAGACGACGACCTGCGGCCCGTGACGCGGATCGACGCGGCTGTGCCCGGATCGGCGCTGACGCTGGAGCTGGCCGAAGAGCTACGACGTCTTGCGCCATTCGGCCTCGGCAACCCCGGTGTCACGCTGCTCCTGCCGGGCGCCGAGCTCGTGGGCGTGCAGACCGTCGGAGACGGTAAGCACGTCAGGTTCCAGGTTCGCGACCGCGAGCGGCCCGCCGGCAGCGCGATCGCCTTCGGGTTCGGCGGGCAGCTCGACAGCCTCCAGCGCGAGACGACGTTCGATCTCGCCTTCCGCCTGCAGGAGAACCGCTGGAACGGCACGGTCTCGCCGCAGCTCGTGGTGCGGCGAATCCTCGAGGGAGAGCCGCGCTACCACGAGCTGCGCAGCTGGCTGCTCGAGGAGTGGGCTCGAGGCGAAGACGTCTGGAGCCCGGAGGCTCGGGCGATCTTCGGCGAGCTCGCGCTCGACGGGAACGAGCCAACGAGCCTCTACGAATCCGAGACGTTTCGCGCGCTCCTCGCCGAAGGCGAGAGCCTCGCGCGAGCGGCCTGACAGCTGCGCCGCTACGACTGAGGAGCGCCGAGCGAGCGCGGCGGGCGCGCGTCGATCTCTGCCAGGAGCCTGATCAGCTCGCGGAGCGCCCGGCGACGCCGGCGGTGTTGCTGAAGTCGTTCGAGCAAGGGCTTCACGTTCGTCGTCGCTTCCGACATTCCTCTCGGCCGGCGGTGCCGGCTGCACGAGCCCTCACGTGAGGGCAAAAGCGCGCCGACTACACTTGGAGCATGGCCGTCGTCGAGGCCCAAGAGCAGCATCAGCACCTCGTCGAGGAGCTGATCGCCGACGTCGAGGCGTACAAGCCGGACGTCGACCGCGAGCTGCTCCGCCGGGCGTTCGCGTTCGCTGAGCGGGCCCACGGCGGCCAGATGCGGCGCTCGGGGGACGAGTTCATCCACCACCCCTGGGGCGCGGCCAAGATCCTCGCAACGCTCCATCTTGACGAGCAGACGCTCGCGGCCGCGCTACTTCACGACGTCGTCGAGGACACGGACACCGAGCTTTCAGACGTCAAGAGCGAGTTCGGCGACGACGTCGCGCGGCTCGTCGAGGGCGTCACCAAGCTGACGCGGATCCAGTTCGCGAGCCGCGAGCAGGCCGAGGTCGAGAACTACCGCAAGATGATCGTGGCGATGGCGCAGGACCCGCGGGTGATCCTGATCAAGCTCGCCGACCGGCTCCACAACATGCGGACGATCGAGTACCTCGGCCGTCAGAAACAGATCCAGAAGGCGAAGGAGACGCTTGAGATCTACGCGCCGATCGCACACCGGCTCGGCATCCACGCGATCAAGTGGGAGCTCGAGGATCTCGCCTTCGAGCGCCTTCACCCGCGGAAGTACGCCGAGATCGAGGCGATGGTGGCGGAGCGCCGGGGCGACCGCGAGGACCACGTGAAGAGCGCAGCGCGGCTGCTGGAGCGCGAGCTCGACAAGTCGGACATCCCCGCAGAGATCTCTGGCCGCCCCAAGCACTTCTATTCGATCTACGACAAGATGGTTCGGAAGGGTCGCGAGTTCAACGAGATCTACGACCTGACCGCGATGCGCGTGATCGTCGAGCGCGCTGCGGACGAGGGAACGCGCGACTGCTACGGCGCGCTCGGACTCATCCACTCGCTCTGGAAGCCGATGCCTGGCCGGTTCAAGGACTTCATCGCGATGCCCAAGCTGAACCGCTATCGGGCGCTGCACACGACGGTGATCGGGCCCGAAGGGAAGCCGCTCGAAATCCAGATCCGTACACGCGAGATGCACCGCGAGGCCGAGTTCGGAATCGCGGCGCATTGGGTGTACAAGCGAGGGAAGCGCGGGCGCGGCGACGAGGAGTGGACGGCGTGGATGCGACAGCTGATCGACTGGAATGCAGAGGAGTCCGATCCGCGCGAGTTCATGAAGACGTTCCGCAAGGACTTCTTCTCCGAAGAGGTCTACGTCTTCACACCGAAGGGCGAGGTGAAGACGCTGCCCTCCGGCTCGACGCCGATCGACTTCGCGTACGCGATCCACACCGACATCGGCCATCGCACGGTGGGCGCGAAGGTGAACGGGCGGATCGTCCCGCTTCACTACCACCTGAGAAGCGGCGACTTCGTGGAGATCCTGACCGCGAAGACCGGCCGCGGGCCGTCCCGTGACTGGCTATCGCTCGCGGCGTCCTCCCGCGCGCGCAACAAGATTCGCCAGTGGTTCTCGCGTGAGACGCGCGAGGAGACCGAGCAGCGCGGCCGCGAGGCGCTCGAGCAGGCGCTCCGCGCGCAGAAGCTTCCGTACAAGAAGCTCCAGGGCTCCGCGGTGCTCGCCCAGGTGATCCGGGAGACGGGCTTCAAGAAGGCGGAGGACTTCTACATCGCGCTCGGCTCCGGCAAGCTCCAGCCCACACAGATCGTCCGCAAGGTGATCCAGCGCCTCAAGACCGAGGAGGTCGCGGAGGAGGAGACGGTCTCGCTCAAGCCGACGCGGGAGCGACCGTCTTCGAATCAAAGCCTTGGGGTCAAGGTGTCCGGCGTCGAGGACGTCCTCGTTCGCCTTGCGAAGTGCTGCACGCCGGTGCCCGGCGACGAGATCCTCGGCTACATCTCACTCGGCCGCGGGATCACGATACACCGCGAGGACTGCCCGAACGTCAAGGCGCTGCGTCGGAACCCGGAGAGGCTGACGCCCGTCTCGTGGGACGGTGACGCCTCGCGTAGCTTCCGCGTTCAGGTTGCCGTCGACTCGTGGGACCGACCGCGGCTGCTAGAGGACGTCGCTCGCACGTTCGCCGAGCACGGCGCCAACATCGTCGCGTACGGCGGCGTGGTCGAGGATCAGATGGCGCGGAACCGCTACACGGCCGAGCTCGGCGACGTGAAGTCGCTGCGCGGGCTGCTCAACGGCCTGCGACAGATAGATGGCGTCTTCGACGCGTACCGCGTGACTCCGCAGTAGCCCGGCGCGTGGACCCGAACCGCGCGACGATCTTCGGCACTGTCGCCGAGCAGTACGAACGTGCGCGACCCGACTACCCGGAGGAGGCGGTCGCGTGGCTCGCTTCCGAGCTGCGGATCGGGCCCGACAGCGACGTCCTCGACCTCGCCGCCGGCACGGGCAAGCTGACGCGGCAGCTCGCGCGGCTCGGCGCGCGCCTGGTCGCCGTCGAGCCGGATGACGCGATGCGAGCCGAGCTCCGACGGATCCTGCCCGCGGTCGACGCGCGTGCGGGAACGGCCGAGGCGATCCCGCTCGCGGACGCGAGCGTCGACGCGATCACCTGCGCCCAGGCCTTCCACTGGTTCGATGCGGAGGCTGCGCTTCGAGAGCTGTGGCGCGTGCTCAGGCCGGGAGGCGGCGCCGGTCTCGTCTGGAATCTCCGCGACGACTCCGACCCGTTCAACGCGGCGCTGACGGCGATCGTCGGCGAGAGCGACCGGGGCTGGAGGGTCGAGCGCTTCTTCCTCGACGCGCTCGGCGGTTCGGCTCTCTTCGGCGACATCGCCCGGTACACGTGCTCCTACGTGCAGCTGCTGGCGCGTTCGGAGCTCGTCGCCCGCGTCGCTTCGATGAGCGCTGTGGCCACGCTCGGGAAGGAGGAGCGCAACGCCGTCTACATGCGGGTCGAAGCGCTCGCCGAAACGGCGTCCGACCCTCTCCGGATCGCCTACATCACCGAGGCGTACGCGTTCCACCGCCTCGACTGAAAATCCCTCGAACGGGGGATCGAGCCAGGTGGGCCCGTGGGTACCCCGATCGGGTGGTGGCGCGTCGGAGGTGCCGATTTCCAGGCACGTTGGCGGCAAACGGGGGAGGGCTCACTCCTCGAGGTCGGCGCCCTCGAACGCCCGGATCGGCTCGCGGAAGTACTCCGGAACCTCTGTTGCTGTGTGGGTGGCGATCTCGACGAGCACGAGCGTCTGGTGCGCGATCACCATCCGCAGGTCGTCCTCCATCCCGTACGCCGCGCATTCGTACGTCACGCTCGTCCGACCGATACGTGCGACACGGATGAACGTCTCGACCAGGTCGTCGAAGCGGGCCGGGGCGAGATAGTCAAGCGTGCAGGCGCGCATCACGAACTCCCGCTCCTGCCGCTCGGCTCGCATCATCCCCAGATGTCGGTGATATTCGACCCGCGCGAGGTCGAAGAACGGGAGATAGCGGCCGTAGTAGACGACGCCCTGGGCGTCCGTGTCCGAGAAGCCCACCCGTTCGATCGCCGAGTACTTGAACGGCGGCTTGCGATCGGTCACCTGGCCGCGCTCGAGGTCCACGCTCCGATGCTAACGGCAGCCTAGAGTGAGCTCGATGAAGGTGGGCGTGATGTTGCCCGTCGGCGGCATGAACGGTCCTGACGGTCGTTTCGGAGCCCGAGCGTGATCGCCAACATGGCCGCCACGCTGGACCTCGTCTCGGGCGGGCGGTTGATCCTCGGCCTGGGCTGCGGCTGGCACGAGCCCGAGTACCGGGCGTTCGGGTTCCCCTTCGACCGTCGCGTGAGCCGGTTCGCCGAGGCCGTCGAGATCGTCGTTCGGCTCCTCGACGGCGAAAGGCTCACCTTCCGCGGTGACTACTACGAGGTCGAAGATGCCGCCCTGGCGCCGGCTCCCGCTCGGCGGATCCCGGTGCTCGTCGCCTCCAAGCAAGAGCGCATGAACGGGCTGACCGCAGGTGGGGAGACATGTGGAACACAGCGTGGTTCCGTCGGCCGGACGATCGATTCGACGAGCGCCGGGCGCTTCGAGCAGGCGCTCGCGGCGCAGGCAAGACCGGCAGAAGACGTCCGGCAGACGGTCGGCATCCTCGTCGAGGAGGAGGACTCAGCCGAGGACATCGCCGGCGCCCTCAGCGCGTGGCATATGGCGGGCATCGATCACGTGATCGCGAACGTCGAGCCGCTCACCATCCCCTCGGTCGAACGGCTCGCGGCCGGGGCGGAGCTGTACAGGGGAGCCGTGCCAACTAGGAGCTGATAACGGCGAGCACCTCGTCGCGTTTCTCCTCCATCAGCTCGCGCGACCGCGCCTCGAGGTTGAGCCGGAGCAGCGGCTCCGTGTTCGACGGGCGCACGTTGAAGCGCCAGTCGTCTGAAGTCGACCGAGAGACCGTCCAGGTGCGAGACGGCGCCCTCCCGCCCGAAGCGCTCCTTCAGCTCCTGGAGCTTCACGGGCACGTCCGAGACGGTGGAGTTGATCTCCCCGGTGATGAAGTACCGCTCGCGGAAGGGGCGAAGGATCTCGGACAGCTTGGTGTCCCGGCGGGAGACGAGCTCGAGCATGAGCAGGAACGGAATCACGCCCGAGTCGGCCTGGAAGAAGTCGCGGAAGTAGTAGTGGCCCGATACCTCGCCGGCGAAGGCGGCGTCGTCCTTGCGCATCCGCTGCTTGATGAACGCGTGCCCGACGCGGCTCATCAAGGCGACGCCGCCTGCGCCCATGATCGTCTCCGGCACGGCCCAGCTTGCGCGCACGTCGTAGATCACCTTCGCGCCCGGCTCCCGCTCGAGCAGCGATGCGGCGAACAGCGCCGTCGCGAAGTCGCCCGCCACGAACTCCCCCGTGTCGTCAACGAAGAAGCAGCGGTCGCCGTCGCCGTCGAACGCGACGCCGAAATCGGCTTCCTCCGCCAACGTCTTTTCGACGATGAACGTCCGGTTCTCCTCGAGCAGGGGGTTCGGCTCGTGGTTCGGGAAGCTTCCATCCGGCTCGAAGTAACACGGGACCGCGTCGATCGGTAACCGCTCGAGGATCGGCGGGAGCATCGCGCCCGCCATCCCGTTCGCGGCGTCGATCACGACCCGTAGCTGCCGGATGCTCGCAAGATCGACGAACGAGAGCACGCGCTCGACGTACGCGCTCTGGACGTCGTCCGTCGTCACCTGTCCAGGCTGGCCAGGTCCCAGGGACTGTCCCTCGGACCTGGCCAAAAGGGCCAGTGCGCGGTCGCGGATCGCCAAGAGTCCCGAGTCCCCGCCGACGGGCAACGCGCCGCGGCGCACGATCTTCATGCCGATGTACTCGCCGGGGTTGTGTGAGGCGGTGACGGCGATCCCGCCCTCGAGCTCGAGCTCGCCGACGGCGAAATAGAGCTGTTCGGTGCCGACCATGCCAACGTCGACGACGTCGGCGCCGGCGTCCGCGGCTCCCGCGATCGCAGCGGCGGCGACGGTCGGCGCCGAAACGCGCATGTCGCGCCCGACCGCGATGCGGCGAGGCTCGAACTCCTCGACGTACGCGCGTCCGATCGCGTAGGCCCCGTCCTCGTCGAGCTCTGTCGGATAGATCCCGCGAACGTCGTACGCCTTGAAGACCTTCGGGTCGAGCACGAGATGGATCGTAGTGAGGAAGCCGAGCGTCCGTTTCCGCGTTCGTACACTTACGTGGTGCCGCAAACCGTCGAAAGAAAGCTTGCAACCGTGCTGTTCGTCGACCTCGTCGACTCGACAAAGCTCGTCACCGGCTCCGACCCGGAGGTCGTGCGCAGGAAGGTCACGGAGTTCTTCGACCGCGTCTCCCACTGCGTCACCGTGCACGGCGGCATCGTCGAGAAGTTCGCAGGAGACGCCGTGCTCGCCGCGTTCGGCATTCCACAGGCGCACGAGGACGACGCCGAGCGGGCCGCGCGGGCCGGCCTCGGGATGCGCGATGCGGTCCGCGAGCTCGGCCTCGAGGCGCGGATCGGGATCGAGGCGGGCGAGGTCGTCGTCGACCAGGGCGACTCGACCTTCGCCACGGGCGAGGCGGTGAATCTCGCCGCGCGCCTCCAGCAGGTGGCGAAGCCCGGCGAGATCCTGCTCGGCCCGACCGCGCACCGCCTCGCGCGAGGCCGTCTGCTTGTCGAGGACGCAGGCCCGCTCGAGCTGAAGGGGATGGGCGCCGCGCTCCGCTCGTGGCGCGTCGTCGGCACGCTCGACACGCGGAAGGTGCACATCACGGCCCCGCTCGTCGGCCGTGACACCGAGCTCGAGCTGCTCGAGAACACCTACGCGCGGACGCTCAGAGACGGCCGTGCGCACCTGTTCACCGTCTACGGGGAGCCTGGGGTCGGAAAGAGCCGCCTCGCGCGCGAGTTCGTCGATTCGGTCGAGGGCGCGAGCGTCCTCACCGGCCGCTGCCTCCCTTACGGCGAGGGCATCACGTACTGGCCGCTCGCCGAGATGATCAAGGCCGCGACCGGGATCTCGGACGACGAGCCGCTCGAGGAGGCGTTCGAGAAGCTCCGCGCCTGCTGTGAGGACGACGCTGTCGCCGACTTGATCGGGCTTGCGGCCGGCCTGCTCGAGGCCGTCGAGGGCGAGCGCGGCGCCGAGGAGATCGCCTGGGCGGCCCGTGCGGTGATGAGCACGCTCGGCGAGGTCCAGCCGCTCGTCCTCTTCTTCGAGGACATCCACTGGGCCGAGGAGCCATTGCTCGAACTGATCGAGCACCTGGCCGACTGGGTCAGAGCGCCGCTCCTCATCCTCTGTCTCGCGCGGCCCGAGCTGCTGGACGTGCGGCCGGGGTGGGGAGGCGGCCGCGTCCGCTCGACGGCGATCGAGCTCGAGCCGCTGTCCGAGGCGGAGAGCGAGGCGCTTGTCGCGGCGCTCGTCGCCGAGCTCGACAAGCCGCTGCCCATGTCGAAGAAGCTTCTCGACCGCACCGAGGGGAACCCGCTGTTCGTCGAGGAGACGATCCGGATGATCTCGGAGACCGGCGACGGCGACCGGATCCCCGACACGCTGCAGGCGCTGATCGCGGCGCGGATCGACCACCTGTCCGCGGACGGCAAGACGCTCCTCCAGCGCGCCGCGGTCATCGGCCGGATCTTCTGGGAGGGCGCTGTCTCGCATCTCATGCCGGGCGACGGCGTCCAGACGCTGCTCGACGACCTCCTGCTCCGCGAGCTCGTGCTCCGCGAGCCGCGCTCGTCGATCCACGGCGAGCGCGCGTTCCGCTTCAAGCACATGCTGATCCGGGAGGTCGCGTACTCCGGCCTCTCCAAGCAGTCGCGCGCACAGCAACACCGGCGCTTTGCGGAGTGGCTGAAGGAGCGTGCCGGCGAGGAGCTGCTGGAGATTCGCGCGTACCACCTCGACCAGGCGGCTCTGCTCCTGACCGAGCTCGACGGCGCGCCGCCTGACGAGCTCAGGTCCGAGGCCGCAGGCGCCTTGACCGCTGCCGGCAAGCGGGTGCTCGCACGTGAGCAGTACAAGTCGGCGCGACGACTGCTGGTCCGCGCCGTCGAGCTCGAGCCGACGCTCAAGCGGCGCTACCACGCAGCGCGTGCCGTGTGGCGTCTCGGTGACCTGACGGCGGTTGCGATCGAGATGGAGAAGGTGCGCGCGGAGGCGGAGCGAGAGGGCGACGGGCCGACCGAGGCTCTCGCACTGACGGCGCTAGCGGACGCTGTGCTCAGACAGAGCGGCGACACGGCGCGCGCCGAGCAGCTGATCGAGCGGGCGCTCACGCTTCAGGAGAGCGAGACCGACGCCGACGCGCACTTCGACTCGCTCTTCGTCCGCGCATCCATCGGCATCGGGCGCGGGAGGATGACCGAAGGCCTTCCGTATATCGAGCAGGCCTTCTCGATCGCCCTCGCCGCTGGTCGGAAGGATCTCCAGACGATCGCTGCGCAGGCACTTGCGCAGGCGCACATCGTGCGGCTCGAGCTCGACACGGCCGAACGGCTGGTCGACAAGGCGCTCGAGCTTTCCCGCGAGAGCGGAAGCCCTCGCGCCCGCGGCTCGGCGCGGCTCACCCTCGGTTGGCTGCGTCGGATGCGCGGCGACTACGACGGCGCCGAGGAGGCGTACGTGGAGGCGCACGAGCTCTTCGAGGAGATCGGTCATGCCACCTTGCTTGCCGCCTCGCTCGCACGTCTCTCGGATGTCGCCGCCCGGCGCGGGGATCTACCCCTCGCGGAGAAGCGCGTGCGGGAGGCGATCCGCTTGCTCGGGCCGCTCGCACAGCACGCCGAGCTGGCGGAGTCCCAGGCGGAGCTTGCGATCATCCTCGCCGAGCAGGGGAAGGTGGACGAGGCGGAGCGGCTGATCGCGGCGGCAGAGGAGCAGGCGGCCGCAGAGCCCTCTCGCCAGTACACCCTCGCGACTGCGCGAGCCGCTGTGTCGGTTGCACAGGGCCGCGAGGATGACGCCGAGGCCCTCTACCGGGAGGCGCTCGCGATCACGGAGGAGCTCGACTTCACAGCGCTCCAGGCGGAGGCGATGCGGAAGCTCGCAGACTTCCTCTCGGAGCGCGGGCGCCTCGACGAAGCCGCGCCCTACGAGGAGCGGCTCGCCGTTCTCGCGCCCGTTCCGAAGAGCGCGGCCGAGATCGCCTGAGTCGACTCCTCGTCCGGCGACTCGCTGATTACCGTCGCCGGCCGCTCGAACCGCTCGAGCGCCTCACGCAACGGATCCGCGCGGAGCGTCCCCTCTCCGTAGGGCAGGTGCTTCGTTTCGTTTCGGTTCGCGAACGCAATGTCGGAGAAGTGGATGTGGAACGGCGCGCCCGCTTCCTGGACGCCGTCGACCGCCTCGAGTGCCGCGGCGAACGGCTCGACTTCTGTCAGAGCGCCGTCGCTCGTCGCGTGCATATGGGCGAAGTCGAGCACAGGGCGCACCCATCCCGTGCGCCTCGAGATCTCGACCACGTCGGAGACCGAGCCGAGGTCGCGCACCCGGCCCATCACCTCGACGCCGAACGGGACCGCGCGATCCTTGCCTTCGAGCCTTGCGCGGAGCTCGCCGAGCTGCTCGACAACGGAATCGATCGCGTCCTCACGGGGCCGCCCGAGCAGAAACCCGGGATGGAAGACGACGACGTCGGCACCCGCTGCCTTCGCTATGCCCGCGGAGTGATCGAGCATCCCCACGGCCATGTTCAGCTTCTTCCCGCGCTCCGCGTGCCCCATGAAGCCGGCGAGTGGCGCGTGGACGGAGAGCGCGATGTCGTGCTTGCGTGCGAGCTCACCGAAGCGCGCCGCGAACTCCTTGTCCATCCAGAACTTGCGCTCGAAGTCGATCTCACACGCGCTGTAGCCGCGTTCGACGAGCAGAGCGATCGCCGCCTCCGGGCTCTCCTGTGAGGGAACGCGCGCCGGTCCGAGACGAATAGCGCCCAAGAACGCAAGCTAGCGCATCTCCGTCCGATCCCCTCTCTACGTTGTTTCCATGGCCAATACACCGTCACGTGTCGATCTGCTCGAGCTCGATATCGACCTCCGGCTCGCCGATCTCTGGCGTGAGCTCGAGGAGATCCCGGAGTGGAATCTCGAGATCGCGGCGGCGTTCATGCGCGCCGCG
Organism: uncultured Actinomycetes bacterium; assembly: GCA_963705945.1. Lineage (GTDB taxonomy): Bacteria > Actinomycetota > Thermoleophilia > Gaiellales > Gaiellaceae > PALSA-612. Next base: position 248,673 of record CAVPLG010000001.1, read on the forward strand.
TACGGGAAGGGGTACTGCGACGCACTGACGGAGGACGACCACGGGTCGCTCTGTCACGACCACGGGTACCGTCTGCCGGCCAAGCGCGACGCCCAGCGTTCCTAGCGAACAGTCAGGAACACGCCCGCGAGCTAGAATCGTCCCGTGGCTCGCAAGCGCAGCCCCGCGCGCCTCGTCGTCGCGCTCGGCGTCGCGGCCGCACTCGCCGTCTTCCTCCTCTACACCTCGATCGCCGGGGGCACGAACGCGTCGCTCCGTCCGAGCCAGCTCACAGGGCACGCGAACGAGAAGGTCCAGCTGGCAGGGCTCGTGCTCGGGCCGGTGACCGGCGACTCGCACGGGGGCGGCATGCGTTTCCGCCTCCGCGACATCGACGGCAAGGCGACGGTGCGCGTCGTCTACACGGGCTCGAAGCCGGACCTCTTCCGCGTCGGACGGCACGTGTACCTCAAAGGCACGCTCGAGCACGGGACGTTCGTCGGTGAGCGGGACTCGCTCGTCACGAAATGCCCGTCGAAGTACGCACCCAAGCAGTCCTCTCCTTAGGTCATGGCCGAGCTCGGGCGCGCAGCGCTCATCGTCTGCCTCGGCCTTTCGCTCTACGCGCTCGTCGTGGGCTCGCTCGCGGCCTGGAAGGGGAAGCGGCGCCTGGCCGCGTCCGCGCAGAACGCTCTCCTCGCCGCGTTCGTCGCCGCAATGGTCGCGACGGGCGTCCTGCTCACGGCGCTGATCCGTCACGACTTTTCGTTCGTCTACGCGGCGGACTTCACGAGCACGAAGCTTCCGTTGCTCTACACGATCTCGGCGCTGTGGGGCGGGCAGGCAGGATCGCTGCTCCTCTGGCTGCTCGTGCTGACGGGGCTCTCGAGCACGGCGATCCTCTTCAATCGCTACGCGGCGCGAGAGGTGATCGCGTGGGCGGTGCCGGTGCTGGGGCTGGTCGCATCGTTCTTCGCGCTCCTCCTCGTCGGGGTCGCCTCGCCGTTCGACACGCAGACTGCGCCGCTCGAGGGGGCCGGGCTCAACCCGAGCCTTCAGAACCCGTACATGGTCGCCCACCCACCGATGCTCTATCTCGGCTACGTCGGCCTGACGATCCCGTTCGCCTTCGCAATGGGCGCGCTGCTCTCCGGTCGCACGGACGAGCGCTGGATCGTCGCCACGCGACGCTGGACGCTCGGGGCATGGGCGTTCCTCGGCATCGGCCAGCTGCTCGGGTCTCACTGGGCGTACGTCGAGGTCGGCTGGGGCGGGTACTACGCTTGGGATCCCGTCGAGAACGCCGCGTTGATGCCGTGGCTCGCTGCGACGGCGTTCCTGCACTCGGTGATGGTGCAGGAGAAGAAGGGGATGCTGAAGGTCTGGAACGTGCTGCTCGTCGTGCTCGCGTTCTGCCTTTCGGTCTTCGGCACGTTCCTCACGCGTTCCGGGATCGTCAACTCGATCCACTCGTTCACCGAGAGCTCGATCGGGCCGTGGTTCCTCGGGTTCATCGTCTTCGTGACGATCGCGTCCTTGGCGCTCGTCCTCTACCGATTGCCTCTGCTCCGGGCGAAGACGAGGCTCGAGTCGCCGGTTTCGCGCGAGGCGGCGTTCCTCTACAACAACCTCCTGCTCGTCGCGCTCTGCCTGACGATCCTGTGGGGCGTGACCTTTCCGATTTTCTCCGATCTCGTGCGCGGCGAGTCGGTCACGGTCGGCCCGCCGTACTTCAACTTCTTCCTCAAGGCGTTCGGCCTGCCGCTGTTGCTGCTGATGGGGATCGGGCCGCTCGTCGCATGGCGTCGTGCATCACTCCGATCGCTGAGGCGGATCCTGGTCTGGCCGGCGGTCGTCGCCCTTGCCACCGGCGGCGCGCTGCTCGTGCTCGGGGCGGGGTCCTCGGTGCCGGGGTTAGTGACATACACGTTCTCCGCCTTCGTGCTGACGTCGATCGTGATCGAGTTCGCGAAGGGCACGCAGGCGCGGCGCGCGCTCAGTGGAGGCACCTGGCCCCGCGCCTTCTCGGCCCTCATCGGGCGCAACCGACGTCGCTACGGCGGCTACGTCGTGCACGCAGCGATCGTGCTGCTCGCGATCGGCGTCGCGGGGTCCTCGGTCTACCAGACGACGCGTGAGGCGAAGCTCGCGGAGGGCCAGTCGATGGACGCGGCCGGCTACACGCTCGTGTACCGCTCGCTCGCGACGCGGGCGGCGGGAAACCACACGGAGATCCGGGCCGCCGTCGACCTCTATCGCGGCGGCGACTTCGTCAGCAGGCTCGAGCCGGGGAAGAACCGCTATGCGGCCGAGCAGCAGGTGTCGAACGAGATGGCGATCCACACGAGCTGGCTCCGTGCCGAGGACGTCGACGTGATCGCCGACCAGGTGAACGGTGACGGGAGCGTGTACTTCAAGGTGCTCGTCAAGCCGCTCGTCAACCTCATCTGGCTCGCCGGGATCGTGTTTCTCGCCGGCTCGCTGATCGCGCTCTGGCCGGACCCGCGCGAGAGCCGGCGACTCGCAGAGCGCTACGAGCCGGGCGCCGTCGGCGTTCGCGTCTGATGGAAGCAGCTGCGCTCGTGCTCGGCGCCGTGCTCGCGGCGGCGTGCGTCGTCTACGTCGCTCGGCCGTTCGTGCGCGAGCCGTCCGTCGAGCCGGCGGATGACCGGCTCGACGCTCTCGACGCGGCCGGTCGCGAGCGGCTGGCCGCGATCGAGGAGCGCGATCGGGCCCTCGCGGCGCTCAAAGAGCTCGAGTTCGACCACCGCACGGGAAAGGTCTCGGACGACGACTACCGGGAGCTCGTGGGGCCGCTCAGGGGCGCCGCCGGCTCTGCGCTCGAGGAGCTGAAAGACACACCGGTCTGAGAAGGGGTCGGGCGCGGCCGGGCGAAACCGTACTCATGGTCCGCCGCGCGGCTCTCGCGTTGCTGCTGCTCGTGATCGTCGCGGCACCGGCGGGCGCCGACACGATCGTCGAACAGAAAGACTCTGTCGACGCGAAGATCGCGGCGCTCGGCGCCCGTGTCGACGAGATGCAGGCGCGCGAGGCGTCGATCAGGGCCGAAGTCGTCGGCTACTCGACACAGATCCGCGACCTCACGGTGCAGGTCGGCGACGTCTCGGCGAAGCTCGGGACGCTCGAGCGAGACCTAGATCTCCGGCGGGCGCGGCTCCATCGTCTTGACGTCGTCTATCGCCTACAGACGAAACGGCTCCGGATTCTTCGCCGTCAGCACGCCCTCGCGCTCCGGCGCCTCGACGACCGCCTCGTCCAGCTTTACGAGTCGGACGATCCGGACGCAATCTCGTTGCTCTTGACGTCCAAGAGCATCTCCGAGATGCTCGACAAGGTCGATTACCTGGAGCGCATCGCGAGCGGCGACCAGCGGATCGCCGATGCGGTGCGCGCGGCGAAGGAGCGCGTGCGTGCGCAGCGTCTGGAGACGCGCGCGACGCGCAAGCGGCATCGCCAGGAGCTGCGCGTGGTCGCCCTGCGGACCGCCGAGGTGCGCGCGCTGCGGGATCGTCTTCTCGCGAATAGAAGCACTCTCGCCGGGACGAGGGCCGCGCGTGAGGACACGCTCGCGTCGCTGACCGCGGCGGAGCGGGACCAGGCGAGTGAGATCGACGCCCTCCAGGCGGTGAGCTCACAGCTCGCGGCGAGGATCCAGGCGGCGCAGGCGGCGTCAGGCTCCACGGGTACCGGCGCCCCGTCCGCCGCGGGCTTCATCTGGCCCGTGTCCGGCCCGGTGACGAGTCCGTTCGGCGTGCGCTGGGGGCGCATGCACGAGGGGATCGACATTGCAGCCTCATCGGGAACGCCGATCCACGCGGCGGCCGCCGGCACGGTCATCTACGCCGGCTGGATGGAGGGCTACGGCAACCTCGTCGTCATCGACCACGGCAATGGCCTCTCGACCGCCTATGGCCACCAGTCGAGCATCGCAGTCGGCAACGGCCAGGCGGTCGCGCAGGGCCAGACGATCGGCTACGTAGGCACGACCGGCCACTCCACCGGCCCGCACCTCCACTTCGAGGTGCGCGTCAACGGTTCCCCCGTCGACCCCCTCGGTTATCTCTAGAGATTGGCGAGGTGCAGGTCCGGAAGATTCCGGTAGCGCTCGTCGAGATCGAAGCCGTAGCCGACGAAGAACTCGTCGGGCGCCGTGAAGCCGACGTAGCGCACCGGTAGGTCGTCGACGAGGCGGCGGTACGGTCGGTCGAGCAGCGTGGCGACTGCCAGCGAGCGCGGCGAGCGGAGCGAGAAGGACTTCACGAGGTAGTTGAGCGTCAGGCCGGTGTCGACCACGTCCTCGACAAGGAGGACATCCCGGTCGAGGATGTCCGCGTCGAGGTCCTTGAGCAGGCGCACTCCGCGCTCGCCGCCCGTCTCCCGTCCGCCGTAGCCCGCGAGCTCGACGAAGTCGACCCGATGGACGATTGGCAGCGCACGGGCGAGGTCGGCCAGGAAGACGAAGCTCGCCTTGAGTGATGCGACAAGCACGGGCTCCCGTCCTGCGTAGTCCTCCGCGATCTCTGTCGCAAGGCTCGAGACGCGCGCGCGGATCTCTCCGGCGGAGAGGTAGACGTCGCCAACCCGGGGATCGAAGTCCGGAGCGTTTCCCGCGAGGGCTAGGAGGCGAGGTCGAGTCTGTATCGCTGGGCGAGACGTTCGATGTCCCGTTTGTAGAAGAGCTTCACGCGAACGTCGGGGTACCGCTCGCGGATCTTCCGGAGCTTGCGGTTCTTCCTCGTGACGAGCGACTGCTTCATCACCGTCACCTCGAGGTAGAGATCCTGCTCTGGAAGGTAGAAGTCGGGCGTGAAGGCCTCGACGATGCGGCCCTTCTCGTCCTCCTCGAGCACGAATGTGCGGGGCTCGTACGCCCAGGGGATGCGATAGTAGTCGAGGATCTTCGCGCACTCGAGCTCGGCGTCGTGAGCGAAGTGGGGCTGACCTTGTCCGAAATATGCCTGGAAATCGTGGATTTCCGCGGTCACCGGAGTCAGGGTAGCAGCCGGTCCGGATGCCCCTCGCGCCGCTGCCGGCCGCGCATTGCGCCGCCTCGAGCGCTCTGCCGTGGTAAGAACCGCCGCGACACATGCGCCTGAAGATCCGCCTCACGCCGCAGCACAAGGAGTTTTTCCGCCTCTACGAGCGCGCGGCCTCGAACGCCGTCGACACGGCTCGTCTGCTTGTCGAGCTGCTCGATCGCTTTCCCGAGGACGGGAGCGAGCTCGTCCGCCAGGTGAAGGATCGTGAGCACGACGGCGACCGTCTGACGCACGAGATCATCGATCTCCTCAACCGAACGTTCGTGACCCCGTTCGACCGCGATGACATGTACCGGCTTGCCGGCGCGCTCGACGACATCTGCGACCACATCGATGAGGCGGCGGACAACATCTTCCTCTTCGGCGTCAAGGTGATCCCCGACGAGGCCAAGCGGCAAGCAGAAGTGATCCTGCGCTCGGCGCTGCAGCTCGATGAGGCCGTCGGCCAGCTCGACGGCTTCCGCGACGTCAGGGCTCAGCTGGCCCAGCTGCGCGAGCTCGAGGACGAGGGCGACCGCCTCGAGCGTGACGCGATCGCCGGCCTGTTCCGCTCCGGCCAGGACCCAGTCTCCATCATTCGGTGGAAGGACATGCACGAACGGCTCGAGGCGGCCGTCGATGCCTGCGAGTACGCGGCGGACGTGCTCGAGGCGATCGTCGTCAAGAACCGGTAGCTCCACGTGGAGCTCGCCCTCCTCGTCATCGTCATCGTCTTCGCGCTCGCGTTCGACTTCACGAACGGCTTTCACGACACGGCGAACGCCGTCGCCACGTCCGTCTCGACGCGCGCGCTCTCGCCACGGGTCGCGGTCCTCGTCGCCTCGATCGCGAACCTCGCAGGCGCGTTCGTGACGACTGCGGTTGCGAAGACGGTCGGCAAGGGGATCATCGACGCCAACCTCGCGACGGAGGAGACGATCCTGGCCGCCCTGATCGGGGCGATCACGTGGAACCTGATCACGTGGCGGCTCGGCCTTCCGTCGAGCTCGTCGCACGCGCTCATCGGTGGGCTGATCGGGGCGGCGCTCGCGCAATCGGGCACGGCCGGCGTCGAGTGGTACGACGTGTTGCACAAGGTCGTGATCCCCGCGATCGTTGCGCCCGTGATTGCGTTCGCGGGCGCCTACCTCCTGCTGCTCGCGATCTTCTGGATCTTCAACTGGGCGAGCCCGGGCATCGTCAACAGAGGATTCCGTCTCGGGCAATTAGCGTCGGGAACATGGGTGGCGTTCACGCACGGCGCGAACGATGCGCAAAAGACGATGGGCGTGATCGCCCTCGCGCTCTTCACCTACGGCGCGATCGACACGTTCTACATCCCGACCTGGGTGATCGTCGTCTCCGGTGTCACGATCGCAGCCGGGACGTACGTCGGCGGCTGGCGCATCATGCGGACGCTCGGCCAGCGCCTTTACAGCATGGAGCCGGCGTCCGGCTTCTCCGCGCAGACGTGCGCCGGCACGACGATCGCCCTGGCGACGCACATCGGCTACCCGCTGTCGACGACGCAGGTGATCTCGGGCGCCGTGATGGGCGCCGGCGCGACGAAGCGCTTCTCCGCCGTCCGCTGGGGAGTAGCCGGAAACATCGTGGTAGCGTGGCTCTTCACCATGCCGGCTGCGGGAATCGTCGCTGCCGTCTGCTACGTGCCGATCCAGGCGATCTTCGGAGGCTGAGATGAACAAGGCATATGACGAGCTGCGGAACCGTGTAGCCGAGGTCGTAGACCTCTTCGGCGCGATGGCAGTGCTCGGCTGGGACCATCGCACGATGATGCCGCGGAACGGCGCGGCGGCGAGAGCCGAGCAGCTCGGCACGCTCGCACAGATCGCGCACACGAAGGCGATGGCGCCCGAGATCGGCAAGCTGCTCGACGGGCTCGAGCCCTGGGCCGCCGAGCAGGACTACGACTCGACGGAGGCGAGCCTGATCCGACTCGTGCGCCGCGACTACGACAAGGTCGTCCGCGTCCCGCCCGAGCTGTCCGCCGAGATGTCGCGAACCGCCGCCACCGCCGAGCCGGTGTGGCAGGACGCGCGCAAGGCGTCCGACTGGTCGATGTTCCAACCGTATCTCGAGAAGGTGATCGAGCTGCGGCGCCGCTACGTCGACTGCTTCGAGCCGGCGAACGAGGACTACGACATCCTGCTCGACGACTTCGAGCCGGGGATGAAGACGGCCGAGGTGCGCGCGGTGTTCGACGAGCTGAAGGAGGGGCTCGTCCCGCTGATCGCCGAGATCTCGGAGCGCCACGATGCCGTTGACGACTCGTTCCTCCACGGCGACTTTCCGATCGAGGCACAGAAGCGCGTCGAGGGCGAGATCCTCGCCGCCTTCGGCTTCACCGCGGACTCCTGGCGGCTCGACGAGACGGTGCACCCGTTCGCGTCGCGCTCGGGGCTCGACGACATCCGGCTGACGACGAAGCACCTGCCCGACAGCCTCAGCTCGATCTTCTCGTCCATGCACGAGTTCGGCCACGGGATCTACGAGTACGGCGTCGACCGCGAGCTCGCGCGGACGACCCTCGCGCGTGGCACGTCGCTCGGCTTCCACGAGTCCCAGAGCCGCATGTGGGAGAACCTCGTCGGTCGCAGCCGACCGTTCTGGCAGCACTACTTCCCGCTCGTCCAGGAGGCGTTCCCGGCGCGGCTCTCGGGCGTCGACGCGGAGGCGTTCTACCGCGCGGCCAACCGAGTGCAGCCCTCGCTGATCCGCATCGAGGCGGACGAGGCGACGTACAACCTCCACATCATCCTCCGCTTCGAGCTCGAGCAGGAGATGATCACCGGACGGCTGGCCGCAGCGGACGTGCCCGAAGCGTGGGACGCGAAGGTGCACGAGTACCTCGGGATCGAGGTGCCTGACGTGGCCGACGGCGCGCTTCAGGACACGCACTGGGCCGGCGGCGCCATCGGCTACTTCTCGACCTACGCGCTCGGCAACGTCATCTCCGCGCAGCTCTGGGAGAAGATCTCCGCGGAGATTCCTGACGTGTACGAGTCGATCGGGCGAGGCGAGTTCGACGAGCTCCGCGAGTGGCTCCGCGAGAACGTTCACCGGCACGGGCGCAAGTACCTGCCCCGCGAGCTCCTCGAGCGGATCACTGGCGGCGGCCTCGACCCCCAGCCTCTGCTCGCGTACCTGCGGGCGAAGCTCGGCGAGATCTACGATCTTCAGCAAGTAGCCGCGTAGACTTTCCGACATGGCGGGGCCTTCGGACCAGCCTTTCCGGATCGCCCAGATCTCCGACATCCACTGCGGAGGGCCGCACTTCGTCCCGACGCTGCTCGACCGCGCGATCGCGGAGGTCAACGAATGGGAGCCGGATCTCGTCGTCTGCTGCGGCGACCTGACGACGTTCGGATACAAGCCCGAGTTCGCGGAGGCGAAGACGTTCCTCGACAAGGTCGACTGCGGCTCGCTCGTCGTGATCCCGGGTAACCACGACTCGCGGAACGTCGGTTACGTCCACTTCGAGGAGTTCTTCGGCGAGCGGAGCTCCGTGTCGCATGTCGACGGCGTGACGATCGTCGCTGTCGACTCGACCGAGCCCGACCTCGACCACGGCCGGATCGGGCGCGGCCGCTATGCATGGATCGAGGAGCAATTCGCCGAGCCCGCGAGCCTCCGCGTGTTCGTCCTCCATCACCACCTCCTGCCGGTGCCTGGCACAGGGCGCGAGCGGAACATCGTGTACGACGCGGGCGATGCGATCGAATGCCTCCAGCGCTCGCAGGTCGACCTCGTTCTCTGCGGCCACAAGCACGTTCCCTATGCCTGGCGGCTCGAGGACATGTTCATCGTCAACACCGGCACGGTGTCGTCGCTCCGGCTGCGCGGCAACACGCGTCCCTGTTACAACGTGATCGAGGTCGACGGCGCGCACGTGGAGGTGCGGCGCCGCTACCCGTACCACGGCGAGGAGCGGATGATCCGCTTCTCCACCGAGACGCACGCGTACGAGAAGTCGACGGGCGCGATCGAGGCCCAGGTCGGCACGACGACATGAGGGCCGTCGCTGTCATCGACGGAGAGCACTACGCGCCGGTCGTCCGCGCCGCTCTCGAGGAGCTGCCGTACGACTTCGTCGTCGCGTTCCTCGTCGGTGGTGTCGAGAAGCTGCGCGGAGGGGATGACTACGGCGTGCCGCTCGTGTCCGACCTCGAGTCCGCTCTCTCGGCCGACGCGGAGATCGTGGTCGACCTCTCCGACGAGCCCGTGCTCGGCCCCGAGCAGCGGCTGCTGCTCGCGTCGCAGGCCCTGGCGCTCGGCCTTCGGTACGTCGGCCCCGACTTCACGTTCGAGCCGCCGCGCTACGAGCCGGTAGCGCTGCCCGCGATCGCCGTCATCGGGACGGGCAAGCGGATCGGGAAGACGGCGCTCACGGGCCAGCTCGCGCGGCGCCTTTCGCGAGATCGTGACGTCATCGTTCTCGCCATGGGACGCGGCGGGCCGGCCGAGCCCGAGCTGATCGAGGCGGAGCCGACGCGCGACGCACTAATCGCTCTCTCCCGATCGGGTCGTCATGCGGCGTCCGATCACCTGGAGACCGCGCTCTTCTCCGGCGTCCGAACGATCGGCTGCCGCCGGTGCGGCGGAGGACTGGCCGGCCAGGTCGCGACGTCGAACGTCCCGGCGGGGATCGAGCTCGCAGAGCGTCTTGCGCCCGACGTCCTGGTCGTCGACGGCAGTGGAGCGGCGGTGCCGCCAGTGCGCGCCGACGCGACGATCCTGGTCACGGGCGACGGGCAGGACGTGCGCGCGGGTCTCAACCCCTATCGGGTGCTCGTCTCTCGCCTCGTGTGCTGCACCGGCGACAACGACCAGGCCGACGCGATCCGAGCGATCGCCGAGCGGCCCGTGATCCGCGTCGATCTCGAGCTTCGGCCCGCCGAGCCGCTCCGGTCTGGCCCGGTAGCGGTCTTCACCGCAGGGCCTGCGCGTATCGATCACCTGGATGCGGACGTCGTCGCCGTCTCCACGAACCTTGCGGACCGCGCGCGCTTGCGCGAGGATCTCGCCTCCATCGACGCGGAGACCTACGTGACCGAGCTGAAGGCTGCAGCGATCGACGTCGTTGCCGAAACCGCTGCGGAGCGGGGCGCGAAAGTCGTCTTCGCGCGGAACGATCTCGTCTCGCGACCGGGCGAGCCCGACATCGACGAGACGCTGGCAGAGCTCGGCAATGCCGTGTGCAGCGCCGCGGTGACGGCGTGAGCGAGCAGCGGCGGATCGACCATCTTTCTCTCGGCGGTGAGAGCGGTCTTCCCTACTCGAAGGGGCTGCTCGCCCGCGCCCTCGTCGCCACCGGCATGTCCGCGAGCCTCGCGTGGGAGCTTGCACTGCGGGTCGAGGACGATCTCGCCGCACTCGGCGAGGCGACGGTCGATCTCGAGCGCCTGGAGGAGCTCGCTCAGGACGTCTTCGGTGAGGAGGAGGGCGTCGCGGCGATTCGCCGGCTTCGTCAGTACCGAGCGCTGAACGACCTCGATCTCCCGATCGTCGTGCTCGTCGGCGGCGGCACCGGCACAGGGAAGTCGCGCGTGGCCACGGAGATCGCCTACCGCCTCGGGATCACGCGCGTCACCTCGACCGACTTCATCCGCCAGACCATGCGCGCCTTCTTCTCAGAGGAGTTCATGCCTTCGATCCACTTCTCGAGCTTCGAGGCCGGCGCCGCGGTTCCCGACGCCGAGGATCCGACGCTAACGGGCTTTCTCGAGCAGACGCGCAACGTGCTCGTCGGCGTACGCGCGGTGATCGAGCGGGCTCTTCACGAAGGATGGTCGATGGTGCTCGAGGGCGTCCACCTCGTGCCCGGAATGGTGCCGACCGTCGAAGGGGCGCTCGCCGTCCAGTGCGTGCTCGAGATCGAGAGCGAAGAGGTGCACGAGGGCCACTTCTGGGTGCGCGACGGCGCAACGGAGGGGCTGCGCCCGGTGCAGCGCTACGTGGACGCGCTCGACGACATACGGGAGGTCCAGCGTTTCATCGTCGGCCGCGCCGGTCGAAACGACGTGCCTGTGATCGAGAACTCCGACATCGATGCAACGATCGCGTCCGTGATGGAGCTCGTGCTGGAGAGCGTCGAGCGGCTCGAGACGGTCGCCGGTGGCGTCGACGCCTGAGACGGCCGATCGGGCCTGTATCTGCTCGCAGTACGCGCGTGCGACGGAGCGTGCGGCGCTCGGGAGCGCACGCTGGCTCGGAGCAGGGAACCAGACCGGGGCGGAGGAAGCGGCCTTTTCCGGCATGCGTTCGGCGCTCGTCGAGCTGCCGATCGCCGGGCGGATCGTGATCGGCGCAACGAACGAGAACGACGCACTCGCAACAGGCGGTGAGGTCGGGCTCGGGCCGGAGCCTGTCGACCTCGCGCTCGACCCGCTCGAGGGCCGCGGCGTCGTGGCGCGCGGTGGACAGGGCGCGATGTCGATCATCGCCGTCGGCGGCCCCGGTGCGCTGCCGGTGATGCCGGAGATGTACATGCGCCATATCGCTGTCGGCCCACGAGCCCGAGGCGCCATCGACCTATTGAAGCCCGTCGCGGACAACGTCGCCGCGATCGCTGACGTCTTCGGCCGGTCCGTGAACGATGTGACGACGATCGTCCTCGATCGCCCGCGGCATCACGACCTGATCGAGGACATCCGACGGGTTGGCGCGCGAATCAAGCTGATCCCCGACGGGACCGTGACGGCGGCGATCTCCGCGGCGATCCGTGGCACGAATGATCACCTCGCGATCGGGATCGGCGGCACGCGGCAGGCCGTCCTCACTTCGGCCGCGCTCCGCTGTCTCGGAGGCGAGCTCCAGGCGCAGATCTGGCCGACGTCGAGACGCGATATCGACATCGCACACGAGCACGGGATCGACGACGTCGAGCGCGTGTTCACCACGGACGATCTCGCGCCGGGCGAGATCATCTTCGCCGCCACTGGCGTCTCGAACGGCGACCTTCTGCGCGGCGTGCGCTTTCTCGCCGACAGCGCCCGCACGCACTCCCTCGTCATGTGCACGCGGTGCAACTGGGTCCGGTTCGTGGACGGCATCCACTTCTTCGCGCGTGACCGGCGCGAGGAAGTCCGCCTCCTCGGCTACTGAAGGTCGGCGACTACACTCCAGTCATGCCGACGAAGGAAGCCGTGTTCGAGGCGCTCAAGCGCGTCGAGGACCCCGAGCTCGGGATGGACATCGTCGACCTCGGCCTCGTCTACGACGTCGAGGTGGACGCGACGAACGTCAAGGTCATCCACACGCTGACGTCCATGGGTTGTCCTGCCGGCCCGATGATCCAGGAGGACATCGCCACGACCGTCCGCGATGCCTTCGAGGACGTCGAGAACGTCGAGCTCGAGCTGACCTGGGATCCTCCGTGGACGCCCGACTTGATGTCGGAGGACGCCAAGTTCATCCTCGGCTTCGGCTGAGTCCTAGCCCGGGATCGAGAGCACGATCTTCCCGAGCTGCGCGCCGGCCTCGAGGCGCTCGTGCGCGGCTCGCGCCTCTACGAGCGGGAACACAGTGTCGACGATCACCTTGGCTTTGCCGCTTCTGACGAGGCCGTAGGCGCCCTCGAAGTCTGCCTTCGTCCCCATCGTCGATCCGAGCACGCAGAGCTCCTTCCACCAGATCCTATGGAGCGCCGCTGGCGGGTTCGGACCAGTCGTGGCGCCGCAGACGACGACGCGCCCACCCTGGGCCGCGGCGTCGAGCGACGTGCGCCAGGTGGCCTCGCCGACGTGCTCGACGACGACGTCCACGCCACGACCCTCAGTCGCCTCCCGGGCCGCTCCCTTCACGTCGCCGGACGCGTGGTTGACGACGACATCTGCCCCGAGCTCCTGTGCGCGCGCGAGCTTCTCGTCGCTCGACGACGTGCAGACGACCTTCGCGCCGAGCGCCTTCGCGATCTGGAAGGCAGCCGTCGCCACGCCGCCACCGATTCCCCAAACGAGCACCCACTCGCCCGGCTTGAGCGCGGCCTTTGTGACGAGCATTCGGTACGCCGTCTCGAACACGAGCGGGAACGCGGCGGCCTGCTCGAACGAGAGCCGCTCGTCGAGCGGATAGACGTTCGCCGCCGGCACGACGGCGAGCTCGGCGTGCGTTCCGTCACGGTGCTCGCCGACGACGGAGATCCGGCCGCCGTGCTCGATACCCGGATTGATGACGACGGGCTGCCCCACCTCGAGCCCCCGAACGCCCGCGCCGTACGCTGCAACGACGCCAGCGCCGTCAGCGCCGAGGATGCGCGGCTTCGGTACGGAGGGCAGGCCCTTCCGCACCCACACGTCGAGATGGTTGAGCGAGGCCGCTCGCAGCTCGACGACGACGTCGTCAGGGCCAGGCTCCGGATCCGGCGCGTCCTCATAACGAAGGACCTCCGGGCCGCCGTCCTCGTGGATCCGAACCGCCTTCACGGCAGGTCTCAGACCTTGACGCGGAGACGCGCGAGGCCGAGCTCTGTGAGCAGCTCGCGTGACCGGCGGGCGATTCTCCGGCGGAGGTCGTCCGGCTCGAGCACAGCTGCGTCGCCGCGGAAGCGGAGAATCTCGCCAACGAGCCACTCGGGGCTTCCGACCTTCTGCTCAGCGATCGCCGTCCCGTCGCGGAGGAGCTGTGCCCCGCGCTCCACTTCCCAGCGCGCGACGTTCTTGCTGTAAAGGATGCGCGCCACGCGGGCGTTACGTAAGTGGTCGAGCTCGAACCCCTCGCGCGGCTCGAACCGATCGGCACTCTTCGTCGCGCTCCGCATGCGGTCGAGCCGGAAGCTGCGGACGCCGTCACGCGTGCGGTCCCAGGTGTGGACGTACCAGTGCGGGAGCTGGCGCTCGAGCCAATACGGCTCGACGACGTGGGAGATGGCCGTGTCCTCTCCGACCTTGACGTACTCGATCTCAACGAGACGGCGCTGCTTGATTCCGTCGCTCAAGGTCGCGATCAGGTGCTCCTCGGCGCGGTCCGAGCGGGGCGACGCCGTCTGGGCGAGGTCGAATTGGCCGAACGTCTCTTCGAGCTTGCGGCGGAGCTTCTCGAGGGGGCGGTGCGCTTCGGCGGCGATCATCGGGCCGACGAACTCGAGCACGAGGCGGATCGCTCTCGCCTCCAGCGGCGTCAGGCGCGGCGGCGAGCGGAACGTGTCACCGAACAGCTCCTTGTCGACGTGAACCGTGTCGCCGCGGAGCTCGGCATACACCGCGTAGCAGCCGCCGCCGAAGTTGACGAGGTTGAGAAGGGCTAGATGCTCCTCGAGCGCCTCCGCCGGGATCGTGAACCGTTCGACGAGCTCGGACGCCGGGATCGTCGCCTCCGTGCTGTCGCCGCACGCCGCGAGGAGGTATGCGAGTAGCGCCTGGAGTAGCCCGAAGCGCTCGGGCGCCACCGGGCCGGCGGGACGCTCGATAGGCTCCTCCACCGTGCTCGCGACGGCGGTCGACACGCGCGGTACGGCCCCTTCGTGGCGCTCGCGCACACGACGAAGGCTGGACGCGACTTCGCGCCGCAGCTCGTCCGGCTCGAGCGGCACCGCGCGACCGTCTAGGCGGAGCACCCAGGACGCGAGGTGCTCGAGGCTGGCATACGGCGTGACGAACACGTCGTCCTCGAGACGACCGTACTGGCGATACGTCCGCTCGACCCACCAGGCGGTGTCCCCGCCGACCGCGATGCGCGCCTCGCCGACGAGCTCGCCCATCTGCCACACGGGCGGTGGCCGGTAATCCTGTGCGTTGAACTCGGGCGGCAGCCGGAAGTCCCGCTCGCGCCGCGTCGCGAAGCGAATCTCGCCGCGGATCCGCGACACGCGGAACGTGCGGATCTCGTCCGGTCCGTGATCGCGTCCGATCACGTACCAGCTTCCCTCGTGCGGGAGTAGAGCGTACGGGTCGATGGTCCGCGCGGTCACCTTGTTTCGCGCGATCGACCAGTAGTCGAAGCGGAGGGTCCGCTGCTTCGAGATCGCCGTCTCGAGCTTGCTCAGCCGACCTGCGAGCTCGGGCGAGTAGTCGGGGTCGCGCACCTCGACGCGGACCGCGGTCTGGGTCGGCGGCTGGGCGAATCCTGGCCGCCCGAGGGCGAGGTTCTGGAGCGCGAGCCGGAACGGCTCGGCGTAGGCGAACTGCCCTTCGAGGAGATAGAGGCACGTCTGGAGCGCCGCCAGCTCGTCGTCCGTGAGCTCGAGCGGTGGCAGGAAGTAGTGCTCCGAGCGCAGCGTGTAGAGCTCTTCACCGGTGAACTCGTCCCGCTGCGATTCGAGCGGGACGCCGAGCGCGAGAAGCTCGGAGCGATCGGAGTAGAAGCGGCGCGCAAAGGCTTCGTCCGACATCTCGGAGTAGCCCTCCACGTTCTGCTTGACGTCGCGCGCCGTCAACGGCCGAAGCTCGGCCATGAGGAACGCGACGAGCGAGAGCTGTCGGATCAGCTTGTCGGTGTCGTGGGACATGGGCTCCGCGAGCTTATAGCTCGCGCGATGCCGGCGGATGCCGTCCCCGGAAACGAAAAACGCGCTCTTTGGCGCGTTCCGGGTCAGGCGGCGACGCGCGAGCGCGTCTCGAGGTGCTGATGCGACGGGCAGTACTGACGCTCGGGAAGCGGTGTTCGCTGACACGGCTTGCCCTTTCGCGTCGTCGCCTGACAGCGGGCTACGCCGCCGTCAAAAGCGCCCGCCTCGATCTGCTCCTCGATGAAGGCGACCGCGGCGCCTACGACCTTGTTCACGGCCCAGGCCACCTGTGCCTGGCTCGTGATCGGGAAGTAGCGCCGGATGTCCTGGAAGAGTGCGCGATCCGGATTTGCGAAGTAGTGCGGATCGGTGGCGAGCCGCTCCATCGTCTGCTCGCACGAGGCGAGCACCTGACGACGGTACTCGAGCTGGGTGGATACGTCGACGTAGGGGTCGATCAGATCCTTGAGCGACCGATAAATCGCCCGCGAGTACTGATACATGCAGGCCCTGATCTCGGCTACTCGCTCGTCCATGGCGTCCAGTATCCCGATCCCGTGTGAAGTTCGCGAAAGCCCTTTGTTGTGCGCGTGTTAACGGCGGCAAGAGCCTCTGTCGAGGGCAGTGTAACCGGTCTGGCGCCGTGTTACAAAGTCGGCATCGGCGTTTCCATCCGGAGCAACGCGCTCAGCGCGTGATGGCCTGGACGTACGCATTTCCGAACGCCGATCGCGCATGTGCAAGCGAAGCCTGCGCCTCGTCGGCAGAGTCGTAGATGCCCGTGAAGACGACGCGGTATCCGGGATGGAGGCTTGCGAAGTCGGACGAGGCGAGGATCCCCACGTCTGGCAGCGACGCGCGAACGGCGCGCTTCGCTCGTCTGTCGGCGAGCGGGGCTCTCGTCTTCACAGGCACGGTCGCGAGGACGATCGTGTAGCCGTCCTTTCGAGGCCAGGCGACGAGCCCGGCCGCGGTCTCCGCGGGAGCGGGTCGAAGGGGAGACAGCGCGACGATCGTCTCTGGATTACCGCCGCTCTTGTTCGCGGCGACCGCGATCGTCGCGCCTACGGCCGCGACGACGAGCGCGGCGAGCGTGGGCCAGAGCCAATGGATCCTCTGCGACGCCCGGCTTAGGCGGTGGCCGCAGCTGAGGCAGTACTCCTGGCCAGGGCCCGTCTCGGCTCCGCAGTGCGGACAGGAGCGCGAGGCGCTCACGACGCTGTGGGCGCCGGGTTGCCGCAGCTGGGGCAGAAGCGGGAGAACGGCGGCAGCTCCGCGCCGCACGCGCAGCGCTCGAGCGGCGCCTGGGCGGTGGCCGCTCGGTAGAGCTCGTCTAGCTCGTCGAGGCGCCGGTCGAGCTCGAGCAGCTCGAGGCACCGCTCGCGGACGAGCTCCTCGTTGAAGCGGTCGTGCTTGAACATCTCGAAGATCAGGCCCCCGAGGTCGCGGATCGCCTGCTCGCGAAGGTCGAGCAACGCCCGCCGCTCGCGGCGAATCGCGCCGGGCTGGGGAAGGGAGGCGCGTGTAGAGCGGCGGAGGAATCCCATGCGGCTAGAGCTGGAGGACGATGACGCGTTCCTCGGTCATCTCACGAACGGCGTAGGCGGGTCCCTCGCGGGTTGTGCCCGAGTCCTTAACGCCTCCGTACGGCATCTGGTCCGCACGGAAGGTCGGCGCCTCGTTCACCGTCACGCCGCCGAACTCCAATCGCTGCGCCGCCTCGAGCGCACGCCGAACGTCGCGCGTGAAGATGCCCGCCTGGAGACCGAAGCGCGTGCCGTTGGCGAGCTCCACCGCCTCGTCGAACGATTCGTAGGGCGTGATCGTCACGACCGGGCCGAAGACCTCCTCGCAGGACACCTTGGCCTCCCGTGGAGCCCCGGCGATCACCGTCGGCTCGATCACGGAACCAGTCTGGTCGCCGCCGGCGAGCACCTCGGCGCCGAGTCTGCGGGCCTCCTCGATCCAGTCGAGGATCCGCTCTCTCGCTTCAGCGTCGATCACGGGGCCGACGTCCGTCTCCTCGTCGGCAGGGTCGCCGACGACGAGCTGCTCGACACGGGGCACGAAGGCGGCCACGAACGCGTCGTGGGCAGAGCGATGGACATAGATCCGCTGCACGGAGATACAGCTCTGGCCGGCGAAGGAGAAGGCGTTCGCGGCGAGCTTCGCCGCCACCTCCTCGACGTCCGCGTCGGGCTCGACGATCACCGGTGTTGCGTTGCCGAGCTCGAGCGCCACCTTCTTCCGCGCCGCCCGCTCGCGCAGCTTCCAGCCGACCTCGGACGAGCCTGTGAACGTGATCAGCTTCACGCGCTCGTCCTCGACGAGGACGTCGCCGATCTCCGACGCAGGCCCGACGACGACGTTCAACCAGCCTGAGGGCAAGCCCGCTTCCTCCTCGAGCTCGGCCAGCAGCAACGCCGAGAGCGGGGTCTGCGACGCAGGCTTGAGCACGACGGCGCAGCCCGCTGCGAGCGCGGGTGCGATCTTGTGCGCCACGAGGTTGAGCGGGAAGTTGAACGGCGAGACGGCGCCGACGATCCCGATCGGACGGCGCAGCGTGAACGCGAGCTTCCCGTCGCCTGCCTGGGAGGCGTCCATCGGAACCACCTGACCGGCGAGCGTCCTGGCCTCGACGGCGGAGAATGTGTACGTCGACATCGCGCGGGCCGCCTCGATCCGCGCGGCCTTCAGAGGCTTGCCCGCCTCAGCCGAGATCGTCTTCGCCACCTCGTCGTGTCGCTTGCCGAGGTACCCGGCTACGCGAACGAGGATCTCCGCTCGCTTGTGCGCGGGGAGGGGATCGGCCATCGCCTTCTCGGCCGCGTCCAATGCGCGTCGGGTCTCCTCCGCGCCGCCTTTTGCGACCCGTCCGACTATCTCGCCCGAGTACGGCGACCGCACCTCGACCCAGTCGCCCGTCTCGACCCACTCGCCCGCGATGAACAGCTTGCGCTCGATCAGCGTCGTGGCCACGGGTTGAGTGTAGATGGGAGACTTCCAGGGTGAACGTCCCCGAGGTCCACTACGCACGCTCGGCGGACGTCGCGATCGCGTATCAGGTGGTCGGCGCTGGGCCTCTGGACATCGTGTTCGTGCGGGGGACGCTCGCGGATCTGCTCGCGGGCTGGGAGCAACCGCTCTTCGTCGACCTCATCGACGGACTCGCCTCGTTCTCACGCGTGATTCTCTTCGACAAGCGCGGGAGCGGCCTGTCCGACCCCGTGGGCGAGCTCCCCACGCTCGAGGTCCGCATGGATGACGTTCGCGCCGTGCTCGACGCAGTCGGGTGCGAACGGGCGGTTCTCTGGGCCGGGCACGAGGGAACGCGCCTTGCCGTGCTTTTCGCTGCCACCTACCCCGAGCGAACCGGCGCTCTCCTACTGTACGACCCTTCGGCACGGGGCCTCTGGGCGACCGACTACCCGTGGGCGCCGACCGAGGCCGAATGGGCGGTGGAGCTCGAGGAGATCGCGGAGCGGTGGGGAGATCGTGACTATCTCGTCTCGCGCGGACAGGCCTACTGCCCTACGATGGCCGACGACGAGCGGTTTATCGACTGGTACGTCTGGTACCTGCGACGGAGCGCGAGCCCGTCCGAGGCCGTGGCGTTCCACCGTATGTCTATGGCCGGCGATGTTCGCGACGTCCTGCCGGCCGTCCGCGCGTCGACGCTTGTCCTCCATCGCCCCGTCGCTCGCGACGAGGCGGCCTACATCGCGTCCCGGATCGAGGGTGCGCAACTGACCGAAGTGCCCGGTCTCGTCGACGGCTTCAGCTGGGTCGACGCACCGGCGACGGCGTACATGCTCGAGGAGATGCGCCGGTTCGTGGGCGGCGGTGTCGGCGGACCGCCTCTCGTCGACAGGGTCCTGGCCACGGTCCTTTTCACCGACATCGTCGGCTCGACGAAGAAGGCGAGCGAGCTCGGCGACCAGGAGTGGCGTCGCCTGCTCCAGCACCATAATGCGGCGGTTCGCCGAGTCCTCGAACGGTTTCGCGGGAACGAGATCGACGCGGCCGGCGATGGGTTCCTCGCAACGTTCGACGGCCCTGCGAGAGCCGTGCGCGCGGCTCTTGCGGCGCAGGAGGCGGTGCGACCGCTCGGGCTCGAGATCCGTGCGGGCGTACACACGGGGGAGGTGGAGCGGTCGGGCGAGAACGTGACGGGGATCGCAGTCCACACGGGAGCGCGCGTGGCGGAAGCCGCTGAGCCTGGCCAGGTGCTCGTGTCGAGCACCGTGAAGGACCTCGTAGCGGGCTCTGGGCTCGAGTTCGAGGAGCGAGGCGAGCACGAGCTGAAGGGCGTACCGGGAACGTGGCGGTTATACGCTGTCGCCGATGCCTGAGGCGTACATCGTCGACGCCGTTCGGACGCCGATCGGCAAGAAGAACGGCACGCTCGCGAGCGTTCGCGCGGACGAGCTCGCGGCGCAGGCGCTGAACGGGCTCGTCGAGCGTGTCGGAATCGATCCGGCCGAGATCGAGGACGTCCAGATGGGTTGCGTGACCCAGATCGGCGAGCAGGGGCTGAACGTCGGGCGGGTGGCCGCCCTCGTTGCGAACTGGCCGGAGACGGTCTGCGCGACGTCCGTCGACCGGCAATGCGGCTCGTCGATGCAAGCGGCGTTCAACGCGACCGCCGCTGTTCAGGCGGGCCATCTCGACGTCGTCGTCGCCGCAGGCGTCGAGAGCATGTCGCGCGTGCCGATGGGCTCCAACCTCGGCGCTGAGGGTTTCGCGGGTTTCTCGGAGAAGTTCCACGAGCGCTGGGAGATCGTCCCGCAGGGGATCTCCGCCGAGGTGCTCGCGGACGAGTGGCATCTCTCCCGCGAGTCGCTCGACCGGTACTCGCTCGTCTCTCACGAGCGGGCGATCACCGCCATCGACGAGGGACGCTTCCAACGCGAGATCGTGCCCGTCGAGGTCTCGAATCCGCACGTGGGGACGCTGTTCGCGGTCGACGAGACGCCGCGCCGCGACACCTCGCTCGAGAAGCTCGCGGCGCTCGCCCCGTCCTTCAAGGCGGACGGCGTCGTCACCGCGGGCAGCTCGAGCCAGATCTGCGACGGGGCGGCGGCGATGCTGGTCGTTAGCGAGGCCGCGCTCCGGCGGCTGGAGCTCGAGCCTCGGGCCCGCTTCCTCTCTTTCGGCCTGGCAGGCGTCGACCCGTACCGGATGCTCCACGGAAACCCGAAGGCCTGCGAGAACGCGCTCGAGAAGGCGGGCCTCTCGTGGGATGACATCGCCGTGATCGAGGTGAACGAGGCATTTGCGTCGGTCGTGCTCCAGTTCCTCTCGGACACCGGCCTCGAGAGCCGGTGGGAGGCGGGGGACGTGAACCCGAATGGCGGCGGCATCTCTCTCGGGCACCCGCTCGGAGCGACGGGGGCGCGGATCACGGCCACGCTCGTCTCCGAGCTTGAGCGGCGCGACGCCCGCTACGGAATCGCGTCGATGTGCATCGGCCAGGGCCAGGCGATCGCAGCTGTCGTTGAGCGCCTCCCGTGACTCGCGTCACCGGGCTCGGCGGCGCGTTCTTCAAGGCGAAGGACCCGGAGGCATTGGGTGCGTGGTATCGCGACCTTCTCGGCGTCCCGGTGGAGGACGGCCGCTACGCGGTCTTCGAGTGGAGGCACGCGGAGAACCCGGAGCGCCGCGGCTCGCCCGTGTGGGCCGTGTTCCCGGCGGATACCGAGTACTTCGGGGCCGAGAGCTCGGACTTCATGCTCACCTTCCGGGCCGACGAGCTCGACCGTGTGCTTTCCGACCTGCGCGACGAGGGTGTGGACGTCGATGCGCGCGTCGAGACGACTCCGCAGGGAAGGTTCGGCTGGATCACGGACCCCGAGGGAAACCGCGTCGAGCTGTGGGAGCCGCCGTCGTAGCGGGCTCACTCCTTCGGCGGCTTCAGCGCGTTCGCGGCGAAGTCGATAGGCAGACCATGCTGCGCCTCCTGCTCAGTCTGATTCGCCCATTGCCCCGCGCGCGCCTCGCGATCCTGCACGGGCGCCGCGCCGCCTGGTAGCGGTCCGTCGCCAGCCACCGCGGCGGTAGGCTCGCGTGCTCGTGACGACGTACGAGCACATCGCCGACCTATCACTCCAGATCGACTCCTACGACCTCGTCGCGCTCGAGGAAGACGTCTCCAGCGGGTTCACGCGACGGACTACGGTCGTCCAGCTCCGAGGCGGGGGAGAGGAAGGCTTGGGCGAGGACGTCACGTACAGCCGTGACGAGCAGATCCTGTTCCAAGAGACTGGATCGGCGCTCGAGACCACAGGCGATCACACGATCGACTCGTTCTCCGAGATCGTCGGCGCGATCGACCTCTTCCCGGGCGGTGAGCCCGAGGCTCCTGCGTGGCGCCAGTACCGCCGTTGG
Organism: uncultured Actinomycetes bacterium; assembly: GCA_963705945.1. Lineage (GTDB taxonomy): Bacteria > Actinomycetota > Thermoleophilia > Gaiellales > Gaiellaceae > PALSA-612. The sequence continues at coordinate 270,543 of CAVPLG010000001.1, forward strand.
GCCTTCGAGAGCGCGGCGCTCGACCTCGCGCTTCGTCAGTCCGGGCAGTCGCTCGCGGATGCGGTCGCGCGAGCTCCACGCCCGGTCCGCTTCGTGGTCTCGAAACGTCTCCCGAGCCCTCCGTCGGTCGATCCGCTACGGCGGCTGCTCGAGGCCTATCCGGGAACACGGCTGAAGCTCGACCCGACGAGTGAGTGGACGGCCGCCCTCGTCGAGGAGCTCTCCGAGCTCGATGCGGTCGACATCGTCGACCTCAAGGCTGCTTATCGCGGCACGGCGGTCGACCAGCCGACGGATCCGGCGCTCTACGCCCGAGTCGCGGAGGCATTTCCGGCGGCGATCATCGAGGACCCGGACGTCGACGACCCCGAGGCCGGCGCCGTGCTCGAGCCGTATCGGGATCGGATCAGCTGGGACGCGATCATCCACTCCGTCGCCGATGTCGAGGCATTGCCGTTCGTCCCGAAGACGCTGAACATCAAGCCCTCGCGGTTCGGCTCGCTCGCTTCGCTCTTTGCGACGTACGACCACTGCGATCGGAACTCCATTCGGATGTACGGCGGCGGTCAGTTCGAGCTCGGACCGGGTCGTGGCCAGATCCAGTACCTCGCGTCGCTCTTCCATCCGGACGGGCCGAACGACGTGGCACCGAAGGGCTACAACGCGCCGGAGCCCCCTTCGGGGCTCGAGACGAGCCCACTGAGCCCGGCTATCGAGCCGGTCGGGTTCCGCTGGTCTTGAAGTTGCAGACGGCACAGACCCCGCGTACGGTGTAACCGCTCGGATGTACGTTCACAGGCGTTACGACCCGAACGATCGCTACCGCGACCGGCGTCGGCGTGCCCGCCGTGGTAAGCGGCTGAGACGTACGGCGATCGCCACGGCCTTGCTGGCGGCCGCTGCCGCCGTAGTCCTCGGCGCGACCTTCTTCACCCGTGGTGGGGAGACGACCGCCTCGCGGGCGACGGCCCGCGGGCCGGCCGTCAAGGGCCATGTTCCGAGGGAGATCCGCGGGGTGCACGTGACGATGGGCCTCGCTTCGATCGAGGGGAAGCTCGGCCAGTACTTCGCGCTCCGCGCCTACGGGCTGAACACGATCGAGCTCGACGTGAAGGACGAAAACGGAAGCGTCGGGTTCGCCTCCTCGGCTCTGCCGAAGCTCGCGCTCGACATCGGCTCCGCCTCGACGTCCTATGACGCGGCGGCTGTCGCGCGAGCGGCGCACGACGCGCACATCTACCTCGTCGGCCGTGTCGTCACGTTTGCCGATCCCACGCTCGCGCCCGCGCGCACCGACCAGGCGCTCCAGTGGCCCGACGGCTCGGTCTGGCACGACCCCGCCGGCCTCGCGTGGCTCAACCCGTACGACAAGCGAAACTGGCGTTACGCCGTTGGGGTGGGGGCGGCTGCTGCGAGGGCGGGGTTCGACGAGATCCAGTTCGACTACGTGCGCTTCCCTAGCGACGGTCAGATCGGGTCGATCGTGTACCCCCGCAGCGTGCGCGAGCCGAAGGATCGGACGATCGCGCGTTTCCTTCGCTACGCGAGCGAGCGCCTCCATCCGCTCGGCGTGCGCGTGTCGGCCGATCTGTTCGGGCTCGCTGCAACTCGCGATCTCGGCGTCGGCCAGTCACCGAAGCTCGCCGGCCGTTACCTCGACGCGATCTACCCGATGGTCTACCCGTCGCACTTCGTGCCCGGCGAGTACCACCTCGTGGAGCCGGAGGCGTTTCCCGGTCGGACGGTCGCGAACGCGCTCGAGGACTATCGCTCGGACCTTGCGAAAGACGGCGTCCGCATCGTTCCCTGGCTGCAGGACTTCTCGCTTCGCCGGCCGTACGGCCTGGCCGAGGTGGAGGATCAGGTGGAGGCAGCCCGCCAGACGCATGTGGACGGGTTCCTGCTCTGGAACCCGCTCGGCGTGTACACGCAGGAGGCTCTCGCGTCGCGCTGACACGTCGCTTCGCTGCGGAGCGCTGTCACCGTCTTCTCACAGATTCCTTACAGGTAGATCAACGCGCACACACGCCGGAGCACGATACTTCGGGTCGAATGCGGAAAGCCGCCCTCCTCAGCCTGCTCGCGATCACCGCCGTTGCCGCTGCCGCCTCCTCGCAGGCCAGCACGGCCGCCGCGGATGACGGCTGCCTCGTGGTCGATGCCGGGCGGGGGGTTGTCACGGTAAACGCGAAGGGCTTCGTGTTCGGCCGTTTCGACCAGGGGCAGGTCGACATCGACGACCCACTCACAGGCGACGGGCAGGTCCGCGTCTTCGGGTATCAGAAGAAGCGCCCGCTCACCGACACGAAGACCCGCTACATCGGCTTCGGAGTTCGTTTCCGCGCAAGCGGCCTGTTCCGGATCAGGATCGAGGCGATCGGCATCGACATGAGCCTCAGTGGAAAGGGCGCCGGGACGGTCTCCTCAGACGGCTTCATCGACGCGGGGACGTACTCGATCGACGCTGCGAGCTTCTGCGAGGACCACTTCCAGCCGCTACCGGACGCGCCGCACAAGGTCGTCGTCGCGGCGCAGAGCACCGGCTAGCTGGCATCCTCGGCGCATGGCGGCCGCTCCCGCATCGATTCTCGTGGTCGAGGACGAGAGCTCGATCGCGTCCTTCGTCTCGCTCTATCTGAAGAACGCGGGCTTCGTCGTCCGCACCGCCGCGACGGGTAACGAGGGTCTCGCGAGCGTGCGTGCAGACACGCCGTCGCTGATCGTGCTCGACCTGATGCTTCCCGACATCGACGGGATCGAGGTCTGCCGCCGTATCCGGACGACATCCGACGTGCCGATCCTCATGCTGACGGCGCGCGACGAGGACGTCGACAAGATCATCGGCCTCGAGGTCGGCGCGGACGACTACATGACGAAGCCGTTCAACCCGCGCGAGCTCGTCGCCCGCGTGAAGTCGATCCTCCGGCGAGCGACCGCCGACCGCCGCCTGCCGGAGAGCGCGGTCATCGCGCACGGCGCGCTCGTCGTCGACGCGGGCCGCCGCGAGGCGCGCGTGGCGGGCGACGAGGTGCAGCTCGCTCCTAAGGAGTTCGATCTGCTCTGGGAGCTGCTCGACCATCGCGGGCTCGTGCTCACGCGCGACCAGCTGCTCGAACGTGTCTGGGGCTACACCTTCGCCGGCGATACGCGCACGGTCGACGTCCACGTGCGCCAGCTCCGTCGCAAGCTCGGCGATGCCTCTCCGATCGTCACCGTGTGGGGCGTCGGCTACAAGGTCTCTCCCGCAAAGGACGCCGCGCCCGCGGCGTAACCGCCCTGTTCAAGTCGCTGCGGTTCCGGCTGCCCGCGCTCTTCCTCGCGGGAATCGTGCTGGCGGGGATCGTGTCGGCGGCGATCGCGTTCCGCCTGCTCCAGACGTACTCGGAGGACCGGTCGTTGAAGGAGCTGCGCCGAGAGGCGAACGGCCTCACGCAGCTGTACGCGCAGCAGGCGATCAAGTCGAGCGACGAGGGCCGGTTCGCACCGGCGTTCGTCGGACGCCAGCTCGAGAACGCGACGGGCGACCGGATCTACTACGCCGGCCTGCCGCTCTTCCCGGGCGAGGCGCCCGGCCTCCGCAAGCTGCCATCGGGGCTCGTCGACTGGCCCAAGATCCGCGGCGGGGATTCGGTCACCTTCGAGTTCACGCCGCCCGACGGCACGCGGCCGTACATCGCCGTCGGGTTCCCCGTCGAGCTCGCGGGCACGACGTTCGGCGCGCTCGTCGTCGCGAAGCCGAAGACCGTCCTGCGCGACACGTGGCTGACGCTGATGAAGTTCTTCGCCGTATCGCTGCTCGGGGGGCTTGTCGTCGCCGGCGGGCTCGCGTGGTACGCGTCGCGGCGCATCACACGGCCGGTGCTCGGGCTCTCACACGCCGCCGACGAGATCGCGGAAGGCCACTACGACGTCGAGATCCCGCGCATGAGCGGGGGCGACGAGATCAGCCATCTCGCCGACCGCTTCCGGGAGATGGCCACGCAGCTGGCCGAGGCGGAGGAGCTCGAACGGAACTTCCTCATGTCCGTCTCGCATGAGCTACGCACGCCGCTGACGGCGATCCGCGGCCACGTCGAAGCGCTCCGCGAAGGCGTCGCGGAAGCTCCGGAGGCGCGGGCGGAATCGCTCGATGTGATCGCGTCGGAAACCGACCGGCTGGAGCGGCTCGTCGGCGACGTGCTCGACCTCGCGAAGCTCGACGCCCGTCGGTTCACCGTTCTCCGGGAAGAGGTCGACATGGGGCGGCTCGTCGACCAGGCCTATGCGTCGTTCGGCGAGGAGGCGCGCAGGCGCGGAATCGACTACCGCTGCGAGATCGTCGACAGGCCCGTGATCACGACGGACGGGGATCGGGTGCTCCAGATCATCTCCAACCTGCTCGTCAACGCCTTCCGCTGGACGCCCGACGGCGGACGGATCGACCTCGAGCTGAACCAGGCGAACGGACGGGTGGCGGTCGCGGTTGCGGACACGGGGCCGGGAATCGACTCGGACGAGCGGGAGCGCATCTTTCGCCCGTTCTGGTCACAGGACGGCGGCGGCACAGGGCTCGGTCTGACGATCGCGCGCGAGCTCGCGGTCGCGCTTGGCGGCGAGGTCGAGGTGAAGAACGGCGATGAACGCGGCAGTCGCTTCGAGCTGTTGCTGCCGGCGACGCCCAGCTAGGCGGACATTAGCTAGCCGCTGCCGCGTCGTCGGCACGTCGGTCGCCGAGCCGATGCACGGTGGCAGCCGTCGCACCGACGGCGTCCTCGATCCTCGCCAGCCGCTCGTCGATGGTCGACCAGCTGGATGAGATCAAGTCGACAAGGAGGCCGAGGTCGTCGACGCGGGCGAATCGCTCGGCCGTGAGCTCTACCTCCAGCCGCTCGAGCCGTTTTGCGATCTGCGTGGCGAGACCCCGGACCTCAGCCAGCTGACGGCCGACCGGGCCTGCCTCTTTACGGACAGCGGCGCGGATCGCTTCCGCCACACGATCGGGCAGCTCTGCCTCGAGCCCGGCCGCGATTCGTGAGAGCTCCCCGAGCTCGGTACGCGTGCGCTCCAGGGAGGCGGCGATGTCGGACTCGCGCGGCCGTGCGGCTCTCGCTTCCGCGAGTCGCTCGCGCGCCTTCTCCAGTGCAAGCTCGTGCATGTCGGCGACGATAGCGTCGAGCCCGGACGACCTGGAACGGGATCGGGGACAGGATGAATCCCGTCCCTATGCATCACTTGCTTACCGGTTGCTGGCACACTTCACCAGCACCGCGCAGCCCAAGGAGACCGCGTGTCGTTCATTCCCATTCTCGTACTTCTGCTCGCAGCCATGTGGCTGCTCGTGATTCGCCCGCAGCGGGCGCGTCAGAAGGCCGCGCAGGACACCCGCGACTCGCTCATGCCCGGCGCTGAGGTGCTCACGGCCGGAGGGCTCTACGGCACGGTCCGGTTCGTCGACGACGACGAGGTGCGCGTCGAGATCGCGCCGGACACGGTCGTCCGCGTCGCCCGGCGCGCGATCGCCGCGGTGATCGAGCCCGAGGACGCACAGCTCGCGGAGCTCGAGCGCGCGCAGCGCTCCGCAGAGGACGAGGTCGTCGCCGCCGGGGAACCGGGCGAGCGGTAGACGACGCAACGCGAGCATGCGCGAACGGCGTAACCACCTAGTTCTCGTCGGCCTGATCCTGGCCGCGCTCGTCGGCGTCGCGCTGCTCGCGATTCCCGGCTCTCCGATCCATCGGAAGCCGACGCTCGGGCTCGACCTCCAGGGTGGGCTCGAGGTTGTGCTCAAGGCCGTTCCGCCGGCGGGTCACGAGCTGACGGCGGAGGATCTCGACCGGTCGGTCGGCATCATGCGGAGCCGCATCGACAAGCTCGGCGTGTCTGAGCCCGAGCTGCGCAAGCAAGGCTCCGACCAGATCGTGATCCAGCTCGCTGGCGTCACCGATCCTAAGCAGGCGGCGGCGCTGATCGGTAAGACGGCGCAGCTCGAGCTCTACGACCTCGAGCAGGACCTGACCGGGCCTTCGATCGGGGCGAGCGGCCCGGTGGCGACCGCGAGCCTCTACAACCTCCTCGTCGGCGAGCAGGCGAAGGCGAAGAAGGGCGCGTCTGCCTACTACCTCTTCGCCAAGAACAAGCGGCTGATCGCGGGACCGGCCGACACGCGCGCCGCGCTGTTCACGAAGCAGCACCCGCGCGTGCCGAAGGGCGGCAAGGTGCTGGCCGTGCCCGCGGGCACGGCCGTCGTCACGTGCACGGCGACGCAGGAGAACCCGTGCCCGCCGAACCTCGTCTCGGGCGGGCCGTACTACTACCTCTTCAAGCACGACCCGGACGCAACGCCGCCCGTTCCGGAGATGACGGGGGGCGACATCAAGGCCTCGGGGACGAAGCAGGACTTGGACCAGTTCGGGCAGCCGATCGTCCGCATCGCGTTCACCGGCAAGGGCTCCGGCAGGTTCCAGGACATCACGCGCCGGCTGTGGGAGCGAGGGAACCTTCGGGGCGTCTCACAGCACTTCGCGATCGTGCTCGACGGCGAGATGAAGTCCTGGCCGCAGATCGACCACACGGACCGGACGCTCTCGAACGGTATCTCCGGCGGTGCCCAGATCGAGAACATCGGCACAGGCGGTGACGCGAAGGATCTCGCGCTCGTCCTGCAGACCGGCGCGCTTCCCGTCTCGTTCGAGCAGATCGAGCGCACGGACGTGTCGGCGACGCTGGGCAAGGACTCGCTGCAGCAGGCGAAGACCGCGGCGCTGATCGGGCTGATCGCCGTCGCCATCTTCCTGCTGCTCCTGTACCGGCTGCTCGGTGTCGTCGCGGTCGCCGGACTCGCCGTCTACGCGGCGTTCATGTACGCCGCGATCCTCCTCCTCCACGTGACGCTGACGCTGCCTGGGTTCGCCGGACTGATCCTGACGATCGGGGTCGCGGCCGATGCGAACGTCGTCATCTTCGAACGCATCAAGGAAGAGGTGCGCGCCGGGAAGTCCGCGCGCGCGGCGATCGCAACCGGCTACCAGAAGGGCTTCCACACGATCATCGACGCCAACGTCGTGACGGCGATCACGGCTCTCGTGCTGTTCGCCGTCGCGACCGCCCAGGTCAAGGGCTTCGCGCTCATGCTCCTGATCGGGACGGTCGTCTCGCTCGTGACGGCCGTCGCGGCGACGCGCGCGATGCTCGGCTTGCTCGCCGACTTCCACTGGTTCGACAACCCGAGCTTCATGGGCGCGCGCGGCGAACAGCGGGGCCGCTTCCTCCAGATCGACTTCATGGGCAAGCGGTACGTGTGGCTCTCGATCGCGGCTGCCATCGTCGCGGCGTCGGTGCTCGCGATCGCGGTCAAGGGCCTCAACCTCGGCATCGACTTCCGCGGCGGCACGCAGATCGCGTTCAAGACCGAGAAGTACGTCCCGATCGACGACGTGCGCTCCCAAATGCGGGCGATCGGCCACAGGAGCGCGATCATCCAGGGTCGCGGGAGCTCGCAGGACTCGAGCTTCAAGAACTTCCAGATTCGCACCGAGTCGCTGACGCTGCCGCAGCAGAACAGGATCCAGACCGACCTGCAGGACAAGCTCGGCGCCGAGTCGATCGGGATCAAGAGCGTGTCCTCGAGCTTCAGCCACCAGATCGCACGGCTCGCGATCCTCGCCATCCTCGTCTCGCTCGCCCTCATCGTCTTCTACATCGCGCTCCGCTTCGACTTCAAGTATGCGGTGCCGGTGCTCGTCGCGCTCGCGCACGACATCGTGATCACGGTCGGGGTCTACGCGCTGACGGGCCGGGAGGTGACGACCGCGACGGTCGCAGCGGTGCTGACCGTGCTCGGGTACTCGATCTACGACACGATCATCATCTTCGACCGGATCCGGGAGAACGTCCCGCTGATGCGGCGGGCATCGTTCGCGAACATCGCGAACATATCGCTCTGGGAGACGATTCGCCGGTCGCTCGCGACGACGTTCATCACGCTGCTCCCGATCACGTGTCTGCTGCTCTTCGGTGGCGAGACCCTGAAGGACTTCGCCTTCGCGCTCCTTGTCGGGATCCTGTCCGGCGCCTACTCGTCGATCTTCGTCGCCGCGCCGCTCTTGACGATTCTCAAGGAGCGCGAGCCCGAGTTCCGGCGGCGCATCTCGAGCGACGTCGTCGAGTCGGGCGTCGGCGGCGCCGTCGTGGCGGCCGAGCTATCGGCCGTCGAGGCGCGCGAGAGCGCCGCAGAGGTTGCGCCGGTGCCTGCGGCAACCGGCACGGACGGTGGAGACGGCCTCGCGCCGCGTGCGCAGTCGAAGCGCGAGCAGCGGCGACAACGTCGACGGTCGCGGCCACATGGACGCGCCCGATAGGTCGCTGCGGGAGCTCGTCGAGCGCCTCGGCCTGGCCGCGATCGGCGCCGTTGCGCTGACCGCTGATCGGATGGACGAGCTCGCCTCCGAGCTCGCCGACCGCGGGACGATCAAGCGCGACGACGCGAGGCAGCTCCTCGAGGACGCCGCCGCACGGTGGCGTGCCGAGACGTCACGCGTGGTCGAGCGGACGGGAGACGGACTTCAGGGGTTGTTTGTGCAGCTGGGGCTCGTCCCCCGCGAGGAGTACGACGAGCTCGAGCTCAGGCTCGCTCAGCTCGAGCACCGGCTACGGCTCGTCGAGCGAGCGCCCGAGGACGCACCGGAGCCCGTGCAAGACTGACGGCGTGGTGACGTCGGCGACATCGCGAAACGTCGGGCGGATGTCCGAAATCGCGCAGGTCGCCGTCCGGCACGGCTTCGGCTATTTCTTCGCGCGCAACAAGCTCACCGACCTCCTACCCTGGCGCGAGTCGCTTCCCGAGTCGGACGGCTCGCCGTCCGAGCGAGGCCAGCGCCTGCGGGAGATGCTCGACGAGCTCGGGCCGACCTTCGTCAAGTTCGGCCAGCTCCTGTCGACGCGGCCCGACATCGTGCCGCCGGACATCATCGTCGAGCTCCGAAAGCTCCAAGACGAGGTAACGCCCGTCCCGTTCTCGCAGGTGCGGGAGGTGGTCGAGCAGGAGCTCGGACAACCGATCGAGAGGCTCTTCCTCGAGTTCGACGAGACGCCGATCGCCGCCGCCTCGATCGGCCAGGTGCACGCGGCGGTGCTCCCGAACGGTCGCCGGGTCGCGGTCAAGGTGCAGCGGCCGACGGCGCCGCGGCAGATCGAGGCCGACCTCGGTCTCCTCTACCAGGCCGCGAAGATCGCCAAGGACCGCGTCCGCGCGCTCGACTTCGTCGACGCGAAGCAGCTCGTCGACGAGTTCGGGCGTTCGCTTCGTGAGGAGCTCGACTACCGGGTCGAGGCCAAGAACGCACAGGCCTTCCACCGGCACTTCGCCGGCGACCGGCACGTCGAGGTGCCACGCGTCTTCTCGAGTTACTCGGGTGCGCGCGTGCTCACGCTCGAGTTCCTCGAGGGCACCCAGGTCGCCGATCTCGATCTCGAAGTGACGCCGATGGAGGACCGGCGCCGGCTCGCGTACCTGATGGCGGAGGCGTGGATGGCGATGATCTTCCGGCACGGGTTCTTCCACGGCGACCCGCATCCGGCCAACGTGCTCGTTCTCGCTCCGGACCGGATCGGGCTCGTCGACTTCGGGCAGGCGGGGAAGCTCACCGAAGACGACATGACGAAGCTGACCGCGCTGTTCATCGACGCGGCTGCCGAGAACATCGAGGCGTTGCCCAAGCGCCTGAGCGATCTGGGCGTGCGCTACGACAAACGCCGGGAGGCGGAGTTCGTCGGCTATCTCCGCGAGCTCTACGCCCGTTACTACGGCGTCCGGCTCTCGGACATCGACCCGGTGCAGGCGATCCGCGAGGCCTTCGAGCTGATCTACACGATGAACCTCCACCTCCCGGCGCGGTTCGTCCTGCTGGACAAGGCGATCGCCACGCTGGGCTCCGTCGGAGCGGAGCTATATCCGGACTTCAACGTCTTCGAGATCGCCAAGCCGTACGCCCGCGCGCTCGTCGTCGAGCGGTTCACGCCGGGTCGAATGGCCGGCCTCGCGCGGAAGGAGGCGCGCGACCTCGCGCGCATCGCGCGTGTCATGCCCTACCAGCTCCACGACATCCTCGAGGTCGTCCGGGAGGGGAGGCTCGAGGTGCGCCTGCCCCAGACCGAGCTCGACGAGGCGATGCGCCATCTCGACGTCGCGATGAACCGTCTGGTCGTAGCGCTCGTGGTCGCCGCCGGCCTGATCGGCTCGAGCTTCCTCGCCGCCGCTGCGACGGGAGATGGCCTTCGGCTCTTGTCGGGCATTGGCTTCGGGCTGTCGCTTCTGCTCGGTATCTGGCTGATGTGGGGCGTTATTCGCCACGGTCGCCTGTAGAAGCTTCGTCACAGGTTCGCACGTAAGGACAACTAGACGCCGCTCAGCCTCCTGGCTACGGTCGGCTCATGTCCCAGGCGCTCCTCGTCGCAGAGCCCGAACCGGGGACCCAGAGCTTTCTGCTCCACCACCTCTCGCACGACGGCTTCGACGTCGTCCGGGCAGAAGACGAGGAGAAGACGCTGGAGCTCGTCGAGCGCGTCCGGCCCGACCTCGTGTTGCTGGCGACCGAGCTCGATGTGTGCCGGCGTCTGCGGACAGGAGAGCCCGGCCGCTCGTGGGACAGGGCCGTCCCGGTGATCGTGCTCGGCGAAGAGGAGGCCGACGCCGTCGATCGCGTGCGCGCATTCGACCGCGGCTGCGACGACTACGTCACACGCCCGTTCCACTATGACGAGCTGCTCGCGCGGATCCGTGCCGTTCTCCGCCGGCGCGAACCAGCCCAGGACGACCTGCTCGAAGTGGGGGAGATCGCGGTCGACCTGCGCACGCGCTGCGTAACTGTGTGCGGCGAGCTCGTCCCATTGCCCGCAAAGGAGTTCGCGTTGCTCGCGCGACTTGCCCGCGATCCGACGACGGTGTTGACGAAGGAGGCGCTGCTGAGAGAGGTGTGGGGGTTCCGCTCAGCTGGAAGGACACGGACCCTCGACTCGCACGCATGCCGGCTCCGACGTCGCCTCGCGGAGCACACGAGGACGCCCTACGTGCTCAACGAATGGGGGGTGGGATACCGATTGATGCTGCCGGTGCTCGTTCGCCCAGCGTAGTCGTTCGACGGTCCGGCTCAAGTGCCACGCGGTTGCGGGCGATACATCACGCGTATGGGCGCGCAGCAGATGGTCACCTGGAAGCCGCTCGGCGAGCTGCTCGTCGAGAGGCGTCTCCTGACGGTAGACGAGCTCGACGACGCGCTAGAAGAGCAGTCGGTGACAGGAGAACGGCTTGGCGCGATTCTCGTCGGCCGGCGCGTTGTTGCGAGCGCAGTGGTGACGACGGTGCTTGCCGAGCAGGTGGGCGTCGAGCTCGAGACTCAGGACGGCTTCGGAAGCGGCCTCTTCTCGCGCATCGCCGAGCTCAACGGCAACGGCTACCTGGAGCCGGGTCTTCGCGACGTCGCGCACGACGCGGCCGAGCTGACCCTCGTAGGCCTGCCGGCGACGCCCGAGGTCGAGCGGCCGGGGCTGGTCCTTGCCGACGAGCTCGCGATCGAGCTCGACCGTCTGCGCAACGAGCTCGCCGCTGAGCGAAAGCGTCGCCGTGTGCTCGAGGCTGAGCTCCGCAAGCTGCGGGCGGCGCCCGCGAAGCCGGCCAAGGTAGCCGCAAAGCCGAAGGCAAAGCCCGCCAAGGCGACCAAGACGCCGGCGAGCAAGGCGAGCCCACCGAAGACGGCCAAGCCAAAGGCCGCGAAGACCAAGGCCGGTTCGGCTGCCGCGAAGCGCTCGTCGCGCGCCGCCTAGTCCGCAGTCGCCCCTTCGTAGCGGCCTAGCACGCACGGCCAGCCCGAGTCGTAGGAAGCCCGTGCGGCATCCCCACCTTCCGCGTACCGGTCCCAGCCGCGGTGCTCGAGCTCGACGATCGTGCAGTTCACGTCGGCCGTGAACAGGACCTCGACCTCCGTCGCCGGCGCGGCGGGGTTGACCTTCCACTCGAGCACGATGCGGTGCGGCGCGTCGTAGACGAGGATCGTCGCCCAGTTGCACTCGCGGCCATCGTGCGCGATCTCGTACACACGTCCGCCCGTTGCCTGCTCGAAGACGACTCGCTCCGGCGCGTGCTCGCCGTTCGGCCCGGCGCTGATCGAATGGGTTTGCAGCGGCCACCACGTCTCGATGCCCTCCGTGAACATGCGGAACGCGTCCTCCACACCGCACGCGACGCGCACGCGCTTGCGCACCGGCGCAAGGGCGGTATCGACCTGTGTCATGTTCGTTTCTCTCCTCTCGTTGCGTTCGGCCGCGTCCGCGAACTGCGCGAGCGCCGCCGACCAGAAGCTGTCGAGATACGCGCGGACCGCGTGCACCCATCCCTGCTCGAGCCGATAGACGCGCCTGGTGCCCTCACGCCGTGCGCTGACGAGCCCCGCTCGCTCGAGGACGCGGAGGTGCTGTGACACCGCCGGTCTCGAGACGGGGAGTCCGCTCGCGATCTCGTTCACGGCCAGAGGCCCTTCCCGCAGGCGCTCGAGCACGGCGCGGCGCGTCGGGTCGGACAGAGCCTCGAACGGGCCCTGGGCGTGAATGATCACATGCGTAAGTCTACACTTACGTAAGGAGCGCGCCTTCGAGCTGCAGCAGCGTTCGCTTGCGGTCGAGCCCTCCGGCGTAGCCAACGAGACTCCCCGATGCACCGATCACCCGGTGGCAGGGAAGGACGATCGGCACGGGGTTCTTGTTCAGTGCGCCGCCGACCGCGCGCGCAGCTTGGGGCTTGCCGATTCGTGCCGCCACCCCTCCGTACGTCGTCACGTCGCCGTACGGCACGCGGCTGAGCTCGTCGAGGACGAGCCGGTGAAACACCGGCACGAACGAGATGTCGACGTCGAGGTCGAAGGTCGTCCGCTTGCCCGAGAAGTACTCGTCGAGCTCGCGCCTCGGCTCCTCGAGTCGTCGTGGTACGCGCAGCACGCGTGACCCGCGCGCCCGCGCGAGCGAGTCGAGCGTCTCCTCGGGCGAGAACGAGATGCAGCAGACACCGCGGTCAGTGGTCGCTACGAGCAGCTCGCCGATCGGCGAATCGGTGTAGTCGAAGGCGGCATCGAGCAGCCCCGCGGCGGCAGCGGACTCCCGGAAGCGCCGGTCGACGTGCTCAGGGACGGTCATGCGAGCTCCTTTCGTAAGCGGCGGACGCCTGCGGACGCCGCCTGGCGTGCGGCGACGGCGTTCGAGCCGAGCACCTCGCCGATCTGGTCGTAGTCCAGCTCGTAGCCGTAGCGGAGTACGACCGCGGCTCTCTCGGTCGCCGGGAGGAGCGCAGAGAGGTGCTCGAGCTCTGCATAGGCAGGCCGGTTGTCCCACACGTTCTCCTCCACGCCCTCGACCGGCGCCTGCGCGCGACGATGCACGTCGATCGCGACACGTTCGGCGATCGTCGCCACCCACGCGCCGAGCTGCTCCGCATGACGCAGGTCGTCGTAGGCGCGTAACGCGCGCAGGAAAGTCTCCTGGAACGCATCTTCCGCCCGTTCACGCCCGAGGCGTCGCACGAGCAGGCGATAGACACGCGTGCTGTTTGCGGCATAGAAGTCCTCGAACGGCGGGATCCCCACGGCTTTCATCATCTGCTCAAACGCAGGACCGTGCGGAGATGTGAGACTCGTTCCGTGCGGGTTGCCGTCGTCGGTCACGTCGAGTGGGTGGATTTCGTTCTCGTCGACCGCCTGCCGGCGCGGGGCGCCATCGTGCAGGCGAACGACGCGTGGCAGGAGGCGGCAGGCGGTGGCGCGGACGCGGCCGTCCAGCTCGCGAAGCTTGCGGGCGGCGCGACGCTGTACACGGCGCTGGGTGACGACGAGCGAGGCCATCGCGCAAAGGAGGAGCTCGAGGGTCGCGGCCTACGCGTCGAGGCGGCCTGGCGGCGCGAGCCCCAACGCCGCGCCGTCTGCTTTCTCGACGAGGAGGGAGAGCGGACGATCACGCTGCTCGGACCGAAGCTCGCTCCGCGTGCGAGCGACCTGCTGCCGTGGATCGAGCTGGCAAGCACCGACGGGGTCTACTTCACCGGCGGCGATGCGGAGGTGGTGCGCCTCGCACGCCAGGCGGGCGTCCTCGTCGCGTCGGCGCGCGAGCTGCCGACGCTCGCCGAAGCCGGTGCTGCGCTCGACGTGCTGATCGCAAGCGCCAAGGACCCCGGCGAGTCGTACCGAGTGGGCGACCTCGTCCCTGCGCCGCGCGCCGTCGTGAGAACGGAGGGCGCCCGCGGTGGAAGCGCTGATCCTGGCGGCCGGTTCCGGCCTGCCCCGTTACCGGGGCCGGTGGTCGACGCCTACGGTGCAGGCGACGCGTTCGCGGCGGGCTTGACGTACGGGCTCGCGGCCGGATCGTCGCTCGCGGACGCACTCGCGCTTGGGAGCCGCTGCGGCGCCGCGGTCGTTGCGGGGCGCGGGCCGTACGCCGGGCAGTTGACGTCTGCGTCGCTGCCGTAACCGGAAAGTGGGCTCGGAGGGTTGCGTTGCGGCGTTATGTGGATTAAAGTGGGGCGAAGTGGACCAACGAGCAGGGCGGAGACATGTTCCTCGGCGAGCACGAGCACACTCTCGATGAGAAGGGCAGACTCACCCTTCCGGCGAAGTTTCGCGATTCCTTCCCGGACGGGCTGGTCCTTACCCGCGGCATGGACGGGTGTGTCTTCGCCTACGCGGTTGCCGACTGGCAGCGCCTCGTCGACTCGCGCCTCGCGGCCCTCGATCCCCTCAGTCGGGACGACCGCATGATCCAGCGCCACTTCTTCGCCGGCGCCGCAGAGGTGACGTCCGACCGTCAGGGACGCGTAATGATTCCAGCCGCTCTCGCCAAGCATGCCGCCCTCGGCCGCGAGGTAGTCGTCGCCGGAGTGTTCGATCATCTCGAGATCTGGGATCGAGTGGCGTGGCAGATGCAGGTGAAAGATCTCGAAGGGAGGGCGGAAGATGTTGCCGAACGCCTTGCAGCCAAACGCGACTGATCACGTTCCTGTTCTCGCCGACGAGGTGCGGCGGCTGCTCGATGTGCAGCCGGGCGACACCGTCGTGGACGCCACCTTCGGCGGCGGGGGCCACGCGGCCGTGCTCGCCGCCGACCTCGCGCACTCAGGCCGGTTCATCGCCATCGACCGGGATCCGTCGGCACGCGCGTACTTCGAGCGCTTCCGTCGCCGCAGCGGGATCCAGGCGCGCTTCCTGCGCGGGGCATTCGCGACGGTGCTCGACCAGCTTGCGGGGAACGGCGTCGAGGCGGACGCGATCCTGCTCGACCTCGGCGTATCGAGTATGCAGCTCGACCGGCCCGAGCGTGGGTTCTCCTACGCCGTCGACGCCCCGCTCGACATGCGGATGGACCCGTCGGAGGACGTGACGGCGGCCAACCTCGTCAACGAGTCCAGTGAGCGCGAGCTGCAGACGATCTTCCGCCGCTACGGCGAAGAGCGCTACACGCGGCAGATCGCGCGCGCGATCTGCCGGCGCCGGAGGCGCGAGCCGTTCGAGCGCACGGGAGAGCTCGTCGACACGATCAAGGGCGCGATCCCGACCCCCGCGAGATTCGGCGACGGCCATCCCGCCCGGCGTGTGTTCCAGGCGCTCCGGATCGCCGTCAACGACGAGCTCGGACAGCTCGAGGACGCGCTGCCAGCGGCGCTGGAGATGCTCCGCCCACAGGGCCGGCTCGCGGTGATCAGCTTCCACTCGCTCGAAGATCGAATCGTCAAGCACACGTTCCGCCGAGAGGCGCACGGCTGCGTGTGCCCGCCCGACTTCCCGATCTGCGCCTGCGGACGCGACCCGGTCGTTCGGCTCGTGACACCGCGTGCGATCAGGCCGTCGGCGCGCGAGATCGCCCTCAATCCTCGCTCCGCTTCGGCTCGGCTTCGGGTGGCCGAGAAGGTCTGATGGCCGTTGCCGCCGAGAAGCTCCGCCGGCGAACGCGTCCGGCGCAGAAGCCCGTGGCGACCCGGCGCCGCCCGACCGCACAGCGCCGGATGGCAAGCGGTGTCCTCGTGATCGTGGCAGTTGCGGCGCTCCTCGCGGGTGTAGTCGCGCTCAACGTCGCCGTGCTCCGTCTCAACATCCGACTCGACGATCTCGGCCAGGAGCGCGCGAAGCTGCGGGCTGAGAACGCCGCGCTCGCATCGAAGCTCGCGAGCTCGGCGGCGGCCGGCCGCATTCAGCAAGCGGCGGCCGACCGACTCGGCGTCCAGCCGGCATCCTCCGAGCAGACCCACTTCGTCGACGTCGCGCCGTGAACCGCGCGCGGCGCCAATCGGATCGCCGCATCCGTCTTCTCCTCGGGCTTCTGCTCGCCGTTTTTGCCGTCGCGTTGTCGCGGGCGGTGTGGCTCCAGACGGTACGCGCGCAGGGCCTGTCCGAGCGTGCCGCGAGCCAGCAGCACGAGACGATCGCGATTGCCGCCGGGCGAGGAACGCTACTCGACCGCATGGGCGTCCAGCTCGCGATCGGCGAGGAGGCGACGACCGTCTACGCCAACCCGAAGCAGGTGCGCAACGCCCGTGCTGTCTCTGTCGCGGCCGCGGACGCGCTGCACATCGACGCTGATGCCCTCTACCCGCAGCTGGTCGACAAGTCGAAGGGGTTCGTCTACGTCAAGCGGAAGGCAGATCCGGAGGACGCGAAGGCGCTCGAGCAGAAGCATCTCTCCGGGCTCGGATTCATCCCGGAGGAGCGCCGCGTGTACCCGCAGGGTGGAGTGGCCGCGCAGGTGCTCGGCTACGCCGGAACAGACAACCGCGGCCTCGCCGGCCTCGAGCTCCAGCTCGACCGCTATCTCACAGGACGGCCCGGCAGCGAAACCTTCGTGAAGGATCCGTTCGGCCGTGTGCTCGACGTCGTGCGCTCGGTGCCGGAGCGACCGGGCAAGGACGTCTTCCTCACGCTCGACCACACGATTCAGGCGAACGTCGAGTCGGTTCTGCGGTCGACCGTTTCGCAGTGGGGCGCAAAAAGGGCGTCGGCGGTCGTGCTCGACCCGGAGACAGGCGGGATCCTCGCGATGGCGGTTGCGCCGGGCTACGACGCGAACCGTTATCCGAGCGCACCGGCCGACCTGCACCGCAACACCGCCGTCACGGACACCTATGAGCCGGGCTCGACGTTCAAGCTCGTGAGCGTCTCTGCGGCGCTGTCCGAGCATCTCGTGACGCCTGCGACACCGTTCGTCCTGCCTGGCAGCATCCACGTCGCCGACCGGGTGATCCACGATGCCGAGCCGCGAGGCACCGAGACGATGACGGTCGCGCAGATCCTCTCGCGCTCCTCGAACGTGGGAGCGATCACGCTCGCCGAGCTCCTCGGGCCACAGCGGCTCGGCCGCTGGATCGACCGGTTCGGGTTCGGTCGCAAGGTCGGCATCGACTATCCCGGTGAAACGCGCGGGATCGTGCTGCCCGTCGACCGCTGGTCGGGATCCACGATCGGAAACGTGCCGATCGGGCAGGGGATCGCGGTCACGCCCGTGCAGATGGCCGCCGCGTACGCCAGCGTCGCGAACAAGGGCGTGTGGCTCGCGCCGCACCTCATCGATCACATCGCCGGCTCGAGCCCACCTAGGGTCGAGCGGCGACGAGTGCTCTCGCCGACGATCGCCGACGAGGTGAAGTCGATGCTCGTGAACGTCGTCTCCGAGGGAACGGGGACGCTCGCGGCGCTGCCCGGCTACACGATCGCCGGTAAAACCGGCACCGCCGCAAAGCCAGATCCCGTCAACGGTGGCTATTCGACGGCGAACTACGTGGCCTCGTTCGTCGGCATCGTCCCCGCAACGAAGCCGAGGCTCGTGATTCTCGTGTCGGTCGACGAGCCGCGAGGCGCGATCTGGGGCGGCGTCGTGGCTGCGCCCGCCTTCAAGCGGATCGCTGACTTCGCGCTCCAGTACCTCGAGGTTCCGCCCGATGATCCCGCCGCGCTCAAGGCGACCGCTCCGTAGTTGGGGCCTCCCAGCCGCCGCGGCCGCGCGCCGCTAGGGAAGTTGACTAAAAAGACCCGCAAATGGGCGTGTTTTGTGACACACGCACCCGAACGGCTCGGCGGGAACGATTGGTAGACTCGCCCGCCGTGGACCTCGGGCGCATGATCGCCGCGCTAGCTCCGGCGGACGTCGTGCATCTGGCGGACGTCGACGTGAGCGATCTCGCATACGACTCGCGCTCGGTCGAGCCAGGCACGTTGTTCTTGTGCGTCAGCGGAGAGAAGGCCGACGGGCACCTCTTTGCCAGCGACGCCGTCGCGGCCGGCGCTGTCGCGCTCGTCGTCGAGCGCATCGTCGACGTCGATGTGCCACAGATCGTCGTTCCCGACAGCAGGCGCTCGATGGCGGCGGCGGCCGCGGCGTTCTTCGAGCACCCGTCGCAGCAGCTCGCGCTCGCCGGTGTGACTGGCACGAACGGCAAGACGACGACGTCGTTTCTCCTGTTCGCGATCATGGCGGCGGCCGGCAAGCGTCCAGGCCTACTCGGAACGATCGAGAGCCGGATCGGCGGCGAGCGGCGCCCCGCGTTGCGCACGACCCCTGAGGCGATCGACCTCCAGCGCACGCTGCGCGAGATGGTCGACGTCGGTGACCGCAGCTGTGCTCTCGAGGCCACCTCTCACGGCGCCGCACTCGGACGGCTCGACCATCTCTCGTTCGCCGCGCTCGTGTTCACGAACCTGAGCCACGACCATCTCGACTTCCACGGCACGCTCGAGCGCTACTACGAGGCCAAGCGAAGCCTGTTCCTCGCCGCCGGCGAGCCTCCGGCGGCCGTCAACGTGGGGGACGAGCACGGGCGCCGGCTCGCCGCAGAGCTGCGCGCGGCCGGCCGCAAGCGGCTGGTGACCTTCGGGATGACGGCCTCCGCGGACGTGTCGCCCGAATCGCTTTCCCTAACGCGCGACGGCGCGTCATTCTCGGCGGACGGGCTCTCGATCCGGACGCGGCTGCTCGGGTCGTTCAACGTCGAGAACGTGCTCGGCGCGATCGCAGCAGCGCGGCTGCTCGGCCTCTCAGACGACGCCATCGTCGACGGAATCGAGTCGATTCGTGGTGTGCCGGGCAGGTTCGAGGCCATCGACGGCGGCCAGTCGTTCACGGTCGTCGTCGACTATGCGCACACGCCGGACTCGCTCGCGAATGCGCTCCGGACGGCACGCGAGCTCGCCACGGCGCGTGTCGTGTGCGTGTTCGGCTGCGGCGGCGATCGAGATCGGGCGAAGCGGCCGCTCATGGGCGAAGCGGCGGTCGCCCACGCCGATGCCGTGATCGTGACGTCCGACAATCCGCGCAGCGAGAGCCCGGAGGAGATCGTGAACGAGATCCTCCGTGGGGCCGGCGGTGCGGTCGAAGTGGAGCTCGACCGGCGGCGGGCGATCGAGCGTGCGCTCGAGCTCGCCGAGCCCGGCGACGTGGTCGTGATCGCGGGGAAGGGTCACGAGCTCGGTCAGGAGCTAGCGGAGGAGACGCTGCCATTCGACGACCGCGAGGTCGTGCGGGAGGCGCTCGGGAGCAGGGTGTGATCCCGATCGAGCTCGACCTCGTCGAGCGCCTCTGTCCCGGAACCCTCTTGCGCACTGCTGGTAGCGACGTCGCTGCCGGCCTCACGATCGACTCGCGCCGTGTCGGACCGGGAGATCTGTTCGTCGCCGTCGGAGGGGGAGCGGCCTTCGTCGACGACGCGGCCGCACGAGGCGGGGCGGCGACGCTCGTCCCAGAGGACGCGTTCGCCTCGTTGGCGGCGATCGCGAGCGAGGTTCGGTCCCGGAGCCACGCGCGTGTCGTCGGGATCACCGGCTCGACCGGTAAGACCTCGACGAAGGACATCCTCGCGGCGATCTGCCGCTCGCATGCGTCGACGATCGCAGCCGAGGCGAGCTTCAACAACGAGCTCGGCGTGCCTCTCACGCTCTGCAGGCTCGAGCCCGAGACGGAGGTCTGCATCGTCGAGCTCGCCATGCGGGGCTTCGGCCAGATCGCCGCGCTGGCCACGGTGGCACGACCTCAGATCGGCGTCGTCACGAACGTCGGGCCGGCGCACGTGGAGCTCGTCGGCTCCCTGGACGGCGTTGTCGCGGCGAAGAGCGAGCTCGTCGACGCGCTGCCCGCGGGTGGGACGGCGATCGTTCCCGACGACTTTCCGATCACGAGAGAAGGTGTCGAGGTCGTTCGCTTCGGCGAGCCAGACGCGCACCTCGACGGGGACCGAACCATGGTGCGATTTGGAGGTCGTGAGATCTCGTTCTCATTCCGTGCGCGTCATCAGGCGCGCAACGCGCTCGCCGCTCTCCACGCGGCACAGGCGCTCAACATCGAAGCCGGCGACACGGTCGACGTCGACTTCTCTCACTGGCGCGGCGAGGAGCACGCGCTGCCCGGCGGAGGCGTCCTCGTCAACGACAGCTGGAACGCTAATCCGGTCTCCATGCGGGCGGCGCTCGAAGACCTTGCGGATCGTGCCGAGGGCCGACGAACCGTTGCCGTGCTCGGCGGCATGGCCGAGCTAGGTCCCGAGTCGACTGCCTATCACCGCGAGATCGGCGTCCTTGTCGGGACGTCAGGCGTCGGAGCTCTTGTCGCGGTCGGCGATTTGGCGCGCGGCTACCTCGAGACGGCGGCCGATGTCCCGGTGACGACGTGGGTCGAGACTGCAGCCGACGCGGTGGTCGAGGCTCGCGGTCTGATCGAGCCGGGCGACTGCGTGCTCGTCAAGGGCTCGCGGGCGATCGGGCTCGAGGTGGTCGCGGAGGCGCTCCCCCGACCCTCGGTCTAGGCTCTGCGCGTTGGTTCGGGTTCTCATTGCCGGTGTCGTCGCGCTCATCGTCTCGATCCTAGTGGCGCCGAGGCTGATCCACTACCTCCGCACCCGCGCGTACGGACAGCACATCCGTGAGGAGGATCTGAAGCACCACATCGTCAAGGCGGGCACGCCGACGCTCGGTGGGCTCGTGATCCTCGCCGCGCTCGCCGTCGCGTTTCTCGCGCTGTCGCACTACACGACCAACGCGCTCGTCGTCTTCTTCGTCACCCTCGGCTGCGCGGCGATCGGCTTCCTCGACGACGCGATCAAGCTCACGCACAAGCGCTCGCTCGGCCTGAAGGGCCGCTGGAAGCTGCTTCTGCTTGCGGTGATCGCGGTGATCGTGGCCGTCGTCACGCAGCACCGCGACTTCTCGACGAACGTCTATCTCCCCGTCATCAACGGCGAGCTGCCACTCTCGTGGGGCTGGTACCTGCTCGTGTTCCTGATGATCGCAGGCACCGCGAATGCAGTGAACTTCACCGACGGCCTCGACGGGCTCGCCGCGGGCACGGGGATCATCGCCGTCTTCACGTTCACGGCGATGGCGGTGATCGCCTGGCTGCGTTCCGGCGCGCCCGGACACCGAAACGAGCTCTACATCGATCTCTCGATCTTCGGCGCGGCCCTGATCGGGGCGATCGTGGGGTTCCTCTGGTACAACGCCTGGCCCGCCGAGATCATGATGGGCGACACGGGCTCGATGGCGATCGGCGGGGCGCTTGCCTCCTTCGCGATCGTCATGAAGACGGAGTTCCTCCTGCTCCTGATCGGCGGCATCTTCGTGATCGAGATCATGTCCGTGATCATCCAGGTGTTCACGTTTCGCTACCTGGGCAAGCGTGTGTTTCTCATTACGCCCATCCACCATCATTTCGAGATGAAGGCGTGGTCCGAGACGAAGATCGTCGTCCGCTTCTGGATCCTGTGCGCGATTCTCTGCGCGCTCGCCTTTGCGCTCTACTACCGGTACTACTTCCAGTTCTTCCGCAGCTGACGCTGGCGGGTCGCATGCTCGACGGAGCGAGGATTGCAGAGGACGACATAGTGCTCGTCGTCTCGCCGGGAGAAGGCGAGATCGAAGCGGTGCTCGACGCCCTCGGGCCCGATGGGGCGGTGATCGTGGTCGACGCGTCCTCCGAGCGGCTCGAGGAGCTGCAGGCCGAGGGCTCGGATCCCCGGGTCTCTTACCTGATCGGAGACGACGAGGTGCTCCCCTTGCCCGACGCTTCGGTCGACGTTGCCGTCGGACAGGTGGCGGCGACCGAGATCGAGCGCGTGCTGCGGCGATGAGCCTGCCGGCGCGCGTGCTCGTCCTCGGGCTCGCGCGCTCGGGCCGGGCGGCCGCGGCGGCGCTCTCGCAACGAGGCGTCACCGTAACGGCCGTCGATCGCCGGCTCGGAAACGACGACGACCCAGCGGCACTCGATGGCGTCGAGCTCGTCGTCAAGAGCCCCGGGGTGCCCGAGGAGAACGCCCTCGTGCGCGCCGCGCGCGAACGGGAGATCCCCGTCTGGAGCGAGGTCGAGCTCGGCTACCGGCTTCTCCCCGACGCGCGGTTCGTCGGCGTCACGGGGACGAACGGGAAGACGACGACCGTCGAGCTCCTCGGCGCGATCTTCCGCGCCGCAGGTCGAGACGTCGCCGTCGCGGGAAACGTTGGCCGTCCGCTGACGTCGGTCGAGCCCGCCGAGTGGGTGGTCTGCGAGCTCTCGTCGTTCCAGCTCGAGGACGTGCACGACCTGGCGTGCGAGATCGCCGTCCTGCTCAATCTCGAGCCCGATCATCTCGACCGGCACCACTCGTTCGACGCGTACCGGGCCGCGAAGCTCCGCATCTTCGAGCGAGCCGGGACGGCGGTCGTGCCACAGGGCAGCGGGCTCGAAGGGCTGACGTTCGCGGCCGACGACCTGCTCCCGGCCGAGCCGCGAATCCCGGGTGCGCACAACCGCGAGAACGCGGCCGCGGCGACCGTCGCGGCGCGCGCTGCGGGGATCGAGGACGGCGCGATCGCGGAGGCGCTCCGGACGTTCCCCGGCGTCGAGCACCGGCTCGAGCTCGTGGCCGAGCTCGGCGGCGTCCGCTACGTCAACGACTCGAAGGCGACGAACGTCGCGGCGGCGACGCGCGGCCTCGCGGCGTACGACGAGCCGCTGCACGTGATCCTCGGCGGCTCGTTGAAGGGCGAGGACTTCTCGACGCTGGTGCCTGCGCTCGGGTCGAACGTTCGCGGGATCTACCTGATCGGGGAGGCCGCAGGAGCGCTCGACGCCGCGCTCGTCGGCTCGGGGATCCCGCTCGAGCGGTCCGGCGATCTCGCAACGGCCGTCGCGGCGGCGGCAGCCAACGCGAGCAAAGGGGAGATCGTGCTCCTCTCGCCCGCGTGCGCGAGCTTCGACCAGTTTCGCGACTTCGAGCACCGCGGCGAGGAATACCGGCGTCTCGTGCAGAACCTGGAGGGATGAAGCGGGCACAGCTCGAGGCCAACATCCTCATTCTCGTCACGCTCGGCCTCGTCGCCTTCGGTCTGGTCATGGTGTACAGCGCGACTTCGGCGCGGGCGGCGGTCGGCGACGGCCAGCCGATGTTCTACCTCACGCGCCAAGCGATCTTCGCCTGTGTCGGGCTGGTCGCGCTCGTCGTCTGCGCGCGGACGCCATATGTGTGGTGGAGACGCGTCGCTCCGACTCTGCTCGCCGTCAGCATCGGACTGCTCGTCGCTGTCCTGATCCTCGGCGCCCCGATCAACGGTGCGCGACGGTGGCTTCCGCTCGGCCCGTTCGCGTTCCAGCCGTCCGAGCTCGTGAAGCTCGCGCTCGCGGTCTGGGTGGCGGGTTACCTCTCGCGGCCGCGCCGCCGTCCACCGCAGACATTCGGTGAGCTGGCGAAGCCGATTGGCCTCGTTGCGGCGGTGGCGATGGGGCTAATCCTGCTCGAGCCGGATCTGGGGACGGGCGTCGCGATCGCGCTCATGCTCGGCGGAATGCTCGTCGTCGCCGGCACGCCGACGAAGCTCCTCGTCCGCAGCGCTGCCGTCGTCGTCGCGCTCGGCGCCGTCGCGATCTGGTTCGAGCCGTATCGCCGCGACCGCATCTTCAGCTTCTTCAATCCATGGAACGACGCCCAGGGATCTGGCTTCCAGTCCGTTCAGGCGCTGATCGGTCTCGGCTCGGGCGGGGCCTTCGGCAAGGGCATCGGAGAGGGTGTCCAGAAGATCTTCTACCTGCCCGAGGCGCACACGGACATGATCTTCGCGACGATCGGAGAGGAGCTGGGCCTGATCGGCACGGCAGGGGTGATCCTCGCCTTCGCGGCGTTCTGCTGGGCCGGCTTCCGGATCGCGATCGCGAGCCCCGACCGCTTCGGCATGCTGCTCGCCGCCGGCCTGACCGTGCTCGTCGGAGCGCAGGCGGCGACGAACCTCGCCGCCGTCCTCGGCCTCGCGCCGGTCACGGGCATCACGCTTCCGTTTGTCTCCTATGGAGGCTCCAGCCTCGTGGTCGCGCTCGCCGGGGCGGGAATCCTCCTTAACATCGCAGGAGCAGATGCCCGTGAAGCGAGAGCCACGCTGCCTGATCGCGGCCGGAGGGACGGGCGGCCACGTGCTGCCGTCGCTCGCAGTGGCGGAGGCGCTCGTCGCGCGCGGAGCGACGGTGACGTTCGCCGGGTCGCCGGGTCGCGCCGAGGCGCAGCTCGTCCCTGACGCGGGCTACGAGCTCGACACGTTCGAGATCGCCGGGTTCCCGCGGCGGCCGAGCGTCGCGCTCGCGCACTCGCTCTTGCTCGCGGCCAAGGCGCCGCTGGCCTGCCGCGCAATCCTGTCGAGGCGCCGACCCGATGTCGTGCTCGGCGGAGGCGGCTACGTCGCCGGGCCGATGGTGCTGGCCGCGGCAACGATGCGCACTCCCGCGGCGCTGATGGAGGCGGACGTCCATCTCGGGTTGGCCAACCGGCTCGCACTGCCGTTTGCGCAGCGCGTCTTCCTGGCGACGGAGATCCCGGGCCGCGAAGGAGGCAAGTACCGAGTCACGGGCCGGCCGGTGCCCGCGGGCTCGCGGCCGGTCGACCGGGGTGAGGCGCGTAGGTTTTTCGAGCTCCCGACGGACGGCGCCGTGCTGGTCGTCTACGGCGGTAGCCAGGGAGCGCACAGCCTGAACGAGCTCGCCGTCGAGAGCTTTGGCGCCGATGGCCCACATGTCATTCACCTGGCCGGCGAACGCGACTTCGAGGCGCTGCGGGGGCGGGTCGATCGAGGCGGCTACCGGCTGCTGCCCTATACGCACGAGTTCGGCGCCGCGCTCGCCGCGGCGGATCTCGCGCTTGCGCGCGCGGGTGGCTCGATCTACGAGCTCGCGGCCGCCGGCACCCCGGCTGTCCTCGTTCCCTATCCGTCGGCAACCGGCGACCACCAGACGAAGAACGCGCGGGTCTTCGAGCGCGCCGGCGCTGC
Organism: uncultured Actinomycetes bacterium; assembly: GCA_963705945.1. GTDB lineage: Bacteria > Actinomycetota > Thermoleophilia > Gaiellales > Gaiellaceae > PALSA-612. The sequence goes on from CAVPLG010000001.1 coordinate 295,808, forward strand.
GGTCGTTGTTCCCGAGCCCGAGCTCGCAGTCGTGCCCGACCTCGTGCGCAGCTTGCTCTCGGACGCAGGGCGACTGGCGACGATGCGTGCGGCGATGCAGCGGCTCGCCCGTCCACATGCCGCGGACGAGATCGCCGAGGAGGTGATCCGGCTCGCGCGAGCTTGAAGGCCGGAGGCTGTGGTTCGTCGGCATCGGCGGCGCCGGCATGAGCGCGCTCGCGCTCGTCGCGCGCGCGTGGGGCGCAGAGGTCGCCGGCTGGGACCGTCACGAGACGCCGTATCTCACCGTGCTCGACAGCGTCGAGGTCGTGATCTCCCCCGAGCCCGGCGATCTCCCGCCGGGTTGGGAGACGGTCGTGTCGACGGCGTATGCCGGCTCCGTTCCCGGTCGCTCGCGCGGTGAGCTGCTCGCCGAGATCGTCGGGCTGCGGCCGTCGATCGTCGTCGCGGGCGCGCACGGTAAGACGACCACGGCCGCGATGATCGCGTTCTGCTTGGATCGCCTCGGGCTCGATCCCACGTTCCTCGTCGGCGGGCCGATTCCACAGCTAGGTGGGAACGCCCGGGCGGGGGACGGCTGGCTCGTGGCCGAGGGCGACGAGTCTGATCGGTCGCTCGAGCTGCTGCGGCCGGAGATCGGGATCCTGACGAACGTCGATCTGGACCACCACGCGACGTTCACGTCGCGCGCCGAGGTCGCCGCGCTCTTCGAGCGCTGGCTCGAGGGCTGTGGCGCGGCTGTGCGAGGCGACGAGCTGGCTCCGCTCGATCTCGCGCTTGCCGTTCCCGGCGCGCACAACCGTCAGAACGCGGCGACCGCCCTCGCCGCGCTCGAGCTCGCCGGCGTGCCGCGGGAGGACGTCCTCGGCGTGCTGGGCGACTTCACGGGCGCCGGCCGTAGGTTCGAGCAGCGCGGTGAGGCGCACGGCGTCGTGGTCTACGACGACTACGCGCACCACCCGGCCGAGATCGATGCGACGCTCGCGGCCGCGCGGGAGGCTCTTCCTGGCCGGCGCCTGCTTGTCCTCTTCCAGCCGCACCTCTATTCGCGGACGCGTCACATTGCCGACGAGCTCGCATCGGCGCTCGTCGCTGCCGACTTCGCGTGTGTCACGGAGATCTACGGCGCGCGCGAACAGCCCGTGCAGGGCGTGAGCGGCAAGATCGTCGTCGATCGGCTCGCCAGCGCGCGGCCGGGTACGCGTGTCGGCTGGGCGCCCGAGCTCGATGACGCCGCCGCGTTGCTCGTGCGACGCGCGCGCGCCGGCGACGTCGTGCTCACTCTCGGCGCGGGCGATGTTGACCGCGCAGCGGCGACCATTCTCGAGCGGCTGGCCGAATTGTGAGGCCGCCCGCCCGACGCACCCCCACAGTTCTTCTTCCCCGGGGCGCTACCGCGCCCTCGCCCCCGCTTTGACCGTATCGATGAACATGCAACACGTCGGCTCCCGCACCGTGCCAAGAGTGTGAACTCGGTCTCTCCCCGGTCGCTCGACGCTCTCGTCGAGACGGACATCCCGTTCCAGCGTCTGACGACCGTTGGCATCGGGGGACCGGCTCGCCGCTTCGCGCGACCCGAGACGATCGGGGAGCTCGAAGCGCTCGTTGGCTGGGCCGACGCTGAAGGGCTCGACGTTGTGACCGTCGGGCTGGGTTCCAACGTGCTGGCTGCGGATGCCGGCGTCGATGCCCTCGTCGTGCGCCTCGCCGGTGAGCTCGCGGCCGTGCGCGCGACTGAGTGGGGGCTCGTCGCGGGTGGCGGGGCGGCCAACGCGGTTTGTTTGCACCGTGCGCGGGCCGCGGGCCTCGGCGGGATGGAGTTCGCGTGCGCGATTCCCGGCACGGCGGGCGGTGGCGTGCGCATGAACGCCGGCGCGTACGGGCGCGACTGGTCTGGGATCGTCCGACGCGCGCTCGTCGTCGATCCCGCCGGCTCGAAGTGGAAGGCGAACGCCGAGCTGGAGCTCGACTACCGCCGGTCGGCCCTCGTCCGTGGGCAGATCGTCGCCGAGGTCGAGTTCGAGCTCGAGCCACGCGCCGAGAGCGAGATCCGCAGCACGGTTGCCGAGCTGAACGCGACGCGCAAGGCGACCCAACCGACAAACAAGCGAACGTTCGGGAGTGTCTTCAAGAACCCCGCGCACGAGCTCGGCGCGGGGAGGATGCTCGATGCCTGTGGCCTGTGCGGGTACCGGATCGGAGGGGCCCAGATCTCGCCGAGACACGCGAACTTCATCGAGAATGTCGAAGGGGCGACGGCTGCCGACGCCATCGCCCTGATCGCCGAGGCCAGGCGGCGGGCGCTCGAGGGCTACGGGGTCGTGCTCGAGACCGAGGTCGAGCTTCTCGGCGAGCTCGAGCTGCCGCCGGCGGGCGAGCAGCCACGGGAGTGAGAGAGCCGCTCGACTCGGGTCGACCGTCGAAGTAGGAAGCGAGCGCCGAAGCCAGAAGATTGATCCGTGGGCCAGGGTCGACGTGCGCGCGCGGGTCAAGAGCTGGCGGCCTCGGCGACTGCGGCGACGACCAGCCGGCTGCAAGCGGGGCGCGCATGGTGGCCGTCGCTTCGGTCATTGCTCATCGCGCTCGGGATCGTCGCTCTCGGGGTCGCGATGTACGCGGTTGCCCGCGAGACGTCCGTATTCAGCGTTCGGCAGATCGAGGTCGTCGGCGGATCGCCGCGCCTCGCGCAGTCAGTGCGAGAGGCGCTCGCGCCGGTGCAAGGCTCGAGCCTCGTCACGTTCGATGCGCACGACGCCAACCGACGGCTGGTCGACGTCGCCGAGGTCGCGTCCGCCACGTACAACCGCGACTTTCCGCACACGCTTGTCGTCTCCGTTCGCAGCGAGCGCTCGGTCGCGCTGCTCCGCAGAGGCGGCGAAGCGTGGCTCGTCTCCGACGGGGCTCGCGTGCTGAGACAGGTGATCCAGCGGCCGTTCCCGGCGCTGCCGCGCGTGTGGATCCCGCCGACAGCAGACCCGCTCGACGGCGCCGTGCTCGACGGTGATGCGGCGCTCGCGGTGCGGACGATACCGCCCATGACGCACGCGCTGCGCGCGCGCGTGCGATCTGTCAGGGCGATCGACGGGGAGCTGGCGATCGTGCTGGAGTCGGGGACGGAAATCCTTCTTGGCGACGCCTCTCGCCTGCGTCTGAAGCTCGCCGTCGCTGCGAAGATCCTGCCCTCACTCACGAGTGAGACGTACCTCGACGTGAGCGTGCCCGAGCGCGCCGTCGCAGGAACTGCCACTTCCACAACCCTCAACCCGGAGGTTGAGCCTTAGGGTTACACGAGTATCGCTCGATTGACAGAGAGATCAATGCCACCTACCCTGGTCACCGCAGGCGGGTGTGAGCCATCACGCTCGAGTGAAGGTCGAGATCGAGGTTGGTGGAGAGTGAAAGGACAAGGTGGCAACTACGTGGCAGTGATCAAGGTCGTCGGCGTCGGCGGCGGCGGGACCAACGCCGTCAACCGCATGGTCGACGCGGGCCTTGGAGGCGTGGAGTTCATCGGCGTCAACACCGACGCCCAGGCACTCTTGATGAGCGACTCCGACGTGAAGATCCACATCGGAGACCACGTCACGCGCGGCCTCGGAGCCGGCGCTGACCCCGAGGTCGGTCGGGCGGCCGCGTTCGAGTCGCGCGACGAGCTGAAGGAAGTCCTGAAGGGCGCCGACATGGTGTTCGTGACGGCGGGCGAGGGTGGCGGCACCGGGACCGGCGCCGCGCCGATCGTCGCCGATCTCGCGAGTGAGGTCGGAGCGCTGACCGTCGGCGTCGTGACGCGTCCGTTCTCGTTCGAGGGCCGTCGGCGTGGTGAGGTCGCGGAGCAGGGCATCTCCGAGCTCGCCGATCGCGTCGACACGATCATCGTGATCGAGAACGACCGGTTGCTTCAGGTGGTCGAACGGCAGACGTCGGTCGTCGATGCCTTCCGGCTCGCCGACGACGTCCTTCGTCAGGGCGTTCAGGGGATCACCGACCTGATCACCGTGCCGGGCCTCGTGAACCTTGACTTCGCCGACGTCCGCACGATCATGCGGGACGCGGGCACGGCGATGATGGGGATCGGGACCGCGCGGGGCGAGAACCGGGCGGCCGAGGCCGCACGGCAGGCCGTGTCGTCTCCGCTGCTCGAGGCGTCGATCGAAGGGGCGACCGGGATCCTGCTCAACATCACGGGCGGAAAGAGCGTCGGCCTGTTCGAGGTCAACGAGGCGGCCGAGGTCGTCACGTCGGCCGCAACGGCGGACTCGAACATCATCTTCGGCGCCGTGATCGACAAGTCGATGGACGACGAGCTTCGCGTGACGGTGATCGCGACGGGGTTCGGGCAGCAGCGCCGCCGCAAGCGGAAGCCCGACAGTGATCGCGCGCGCGACAGGGAGAGGGCCCGCGAGCCCGAGCTCGTGACCACCTCTCGGGCGAAGGAGGACTTTGACATCCCGAAGGAAGTCCTCGACGTCCCCTCGTTCCTCAGGGACGCGTAGCGCAGACGGTCCGGCACGGAGGGGCAGCCGGTTAGCATCAGGCGCGTGGAAGCGCTGCGCCGGACGCCCCTCCATGCCCAGCACGTAGCGCTCGGGGCACGCATGGTGCCCTTCGCCGGTTGGGAGCTGCCCGTGCAGTACGAGGGCGTCATCCCCGAGCACCGCGCGGTGCGTGAGGACTGCGGCGCCTTCGACGTCTCGCACATGGGCGAGATCGAGATCGAAGGCCCGTCAGCGCGCGAGCTCCTCCAGTCGCTGCTGTCGAACGACCTTGACCGTGTCCGTCCGGGACAGGCCCAGTACACCCTGCTGACGAACGATCACGGCGGCATCGTCGACGACTTGATCGTCTACGAGCTCGAGCCAGGCAGGTTCCTGCTGATCGTGAACGCCGCGAACACGGCTTCCGACTTCGCGTGGATCAGGGGGCGTGAGCACCGGGGAGCGGACGTTCGTGATGTCTCGGACGCGTACGCATTGATCGCCGTCCAGGGTCCCCGCTCGCTCGAGCGGCTCGGCCTCGAGCCCGCACCGGCGTTCACCTTCGCGGAGTCCGAGATCGACGGCATCCCGACGATGGTCAACCGAACCGGCTACACGGGCGAGCTCGGCGTCGAGCTGCTCGTGATGGCAGAGGACGCGGTGGCGCTCTGGGAGCGATTGCTCGATCGAGGAACGACGCCGTGCGGGCTCGGCGCGCGCGACACGTTGCGGCTCGAGGTCTGCTACCCGCTCCACGGTTCCGACATCGGCCCCGACACGGACCCGATCTCGGCCGGTCTCGGCTGGACGTGCGCCCTCGACAAGGAGTTCACCGGCGTGGAGGCGATCCGCGCGGTCAAGGAGGCGGGGCCGGAGCGCCGTCTCGTGCCGTTCGTGATGGACGACCGCGCAGTGCCGCGGAGTGGGATGGAGATCCGCGGCGGCGGCGCCGTCACCTCCGGGACGCACTCCCCGATGCTCGACATCGGTATCGGCATGGGCTACGTGCCCTCACCCCATGCCGAGCCCGGTGAGATGATCACGGTCGACGTGCGCGGCAAGGACCGACAGGCGCACGTCGTCAAGAAGCCCATCTACGACCGAGAGGAGCACGAACGTGGCGGCGCTTGAGAGCTATCCCGAGGACGTTCGCTACCACCGCGGCCACGACTGGGCGCGGGTGGACGGCGCGGAAGCGACGATCGGCATCACGTGGTACGCGCAGGACTCGCTCGGCGAGCTCGTCCATTTCGAGCCGCCAGAGGTCGGCGCGACGATCTCCAAGGACGGGGTCTACGGCGAGGTCGAGTCGGTGAAGGCGGTCTCGGATCTGATCGCACCGCTCTCCGGTGAGGTTCTCGAGGTGAACGAGGGCGTCGTCGACGAGCCGGAGCACGTCAACGAGGACCCCTACGGTGATGGCTGGCTCGTCCGCATTCGGATCGCCGACGAGTCCGAGGTCGGTGAGCTCCTGGACGCTGCTGCGTATCGGAACCTGCTCGACGAGCAGTGAGCTTCCTGTCGCTCACCGAGGGCGACTCCGAGGAGATGCTGGCGGCGATCGGCGTCGGTAGCGTCGAGGAGCTGTTTCGAGACATCCCTGAGGGTGTGCGTTTCCGCCGCGAGCTCGCGCTCGAGCCTGCGCTGTCCGAGCCCGAGCTCTATGCCCACCTCGCCGAGCTCGCCGGCCGCAATGCCGGCACGTCCGCGGAGCTCTCGTTCCTCGGCGCCGGCATGTACGACCACTACGTGCCCGCGGTCTGCGACATGGTGCTCCAGCGCGGCGAGTTCCTCACCGCGTATACCCCCTATCAGCCCGAGATGAGCCAGGGCGTGCTCCAGGCGATCTTCGAGTACCAGACGGCGATCTGCGAGCTGACCGGGATGGACGTCTCGAACGCGTCCGGCTACGACGGCTCGACCGTCGCTGCGGATGCGTGCTACATGGCGAAGCACATCACCGGCCGCGACCGCGTCGTCGTCACCGAGGCGACGAGCCCACAGGCCCGGCAGGTGCTGAAGACCTACGGACCGGGCTTCGGCCTCGAGATCGTGGAGGTGCCACACACGGGGGGTGTGACGAATCCGCGTGACGTTGCCGATGCGGCCGCGGACGCAGCGGCCGTCATCTTCCAGCAACCGAACTTCTTCGGCTGCCTCGAGCCGGCGCCCGATCTCGCGGCGGCCGCAGTCGACGCCGGCGCGCTCGCTGTCGCCCACGTCGACCCCATCTCGCTCGGCGTCCTCGAGGCGCCGGGCCGGTACGGCTGCGCGATCGCCGCCGGTGAGGGCCAGGGGGCGGGCAACGCCATGTCCTTCGGCGGTCCGCACTATGGATTCCTCGCCTGCCGCGCCGAGCACGTCCGCCGGATGCCCGGCCGGATCGCGGGCCAGACGGTCGACGTCGACGGACGCCGCGGCTACGTGCTGACGCTCTCGACGCGCGAGCAGCACATTCGCCGCGAGAAGGCGACGTCGAACATCACGACGAATCAGACGCTGCTCGCGCTCGGGGGGCTCGTCTACCTCACGTGGCTCGGCCCCGCAGGTCTGAAGGAGTTGGGGGAGATCTGCATGAGCCTCTCCGCATACGCGGCGGAGCGTCTCGCGGACGCGGGATTCGAGCCGCTGTTCCCCGATCAGACAACGTTCAAGGAGCTTGCCATCGGCGTCGGACGAGACGCACGAGACGTCGTGCGGGCGGCATGCGAGCGCGGCGTGCACCCCGGCTACGCGCTTGGCCGTGACTACCCAGGCATGGACGACTGCCTGCTCGTGGCCGTGACGGAGAAGCGGTCGACGGCGGACGTCGACCGGCTCGTCGAGGTGCTCCGCGAGGTCGCGGGATGAAGCTCGTCTACGAGCGTTCGAAGCCGGGGCGGCGCGCGTGCTCTCTTCCGGCGAGCGGCGTCGAGGCGCCGGCGGTGCCGGAAGGCCTTCGCCGCACCGAGCCGCCGCGCCTGCCGGAGGTGTCCGAGCCGGAGCTCGTGCGGCACTTCACCGAGCTGACGACGCGGAACTTCGGCGTCGACACCGGCTTCTATCCCCTCGGCTCGTGCACGATGAAGCACAACCCGCGTATCAACGAGGTCGTCGCGCGACTGCCCGGGTTCGCGGACCTCCATCCGCTGCAGGAGGAGGACGCGTCCCAGGGTGCGCTCGAGCTGATGTGGCGCCTGCAGGAGATCCTCGCCGAGGTCTGCGGGCTCGACGCCGTCTCGCTGCAGCCCGCCGCAGGCTCGCAGGGTGAGCTGACGGGACTGATGCTGATGCGTGCGTACTTCGCGGATCGCGGCGAGGGCGAGCAGCGGCGGAAGATCGTCGTCCCGGACACGGCGCATGGGACGAACCCGGCGAGCGTGACCATGGCCGGCTACGAGCTCGTGCAGGTGGCCACGGACTCGCGCGGGAACATCGACCTCGACGACCTGCGCGGCAAGGTGGGCGAAGCGACCGCGGGCCTGATGCTCACGAATCCCTCGACGCTCGGCCTGTTCGACGAGGGGATCGAGGAGGTGGAGCGGATCTTCCACGGCGCCGGCGCGCTGATGTACTACGACGGCGCGAACCTGAACGCCGTCTGCGGCATCACCAGACCGGGCGACATGGGGTTCGACATCGTCCACATCAACCTCCACAAGACGTTCTCCCAGCCGCACGGCGGTGGTGGCCCGGGTGGCGGGCCGATCGCCGTGCGCGGGATGCTCGACCCGTTCCTGCCGGTGCCGCAGGTCGTCCGCGACGGTGACCGGTTCCGGCTCGATGGCGACCGGCCGAAGACGATCGGGAAGGTGCGCGGCTACACCGGCCCGTTCGGGGTCTTCATCCGCTCGTACGCCTACATCCGCGCGTACGGCCCGGCGCTGCGCGAGATGTCCGAGGTGGCCGTCCTCAACGCGAACTACCTGCTCGCGCTGCTCCGCGATGCGTACGAGCTGCCATATGACCGGCTGTGCATGCACGAGTTCGTCCTCTCCGCGAGGACGCTCAAGCGGGAGCACGGCGTGACTGCGCTCGACGTCGCAAAACGGCTGATGGACTACGGCTTCCATCCGCCGACGATCTACTTCCCGCTGGTCGTGTCCGAGGCGTTGATGATCGAGCCGACGGAGACCGAGACGAAGGAGACGCTCGATGGGTTCGCCGCGGCAATGGTCGAGATCGCCCGGGAGGCGAAGGAGAGGCCGGAGCTGCTCCACGATGCGCCACACACGCGTCCTGTCGGCCGGCTCGACGAGGTGAAGGCCGTGAAGGAGCTCGTCGTCCGGCATCGCTTCGACGCGCCCGCGGACACGCCGGCGTCGTAGCCAGCAGGTGATCGCCGACTCGGTCAACGCAGCGCTTCGGAAGGGGATCCTCTGGGCATCCGAGAGCGCGACGCTCCGCTCGGTCGTCCGCACGCACGGGATGCGGTTCGGCGCGTCCCGCTTCGTCGCGGGCGAGACGCTCGACCAGGCGGTTCCCGTCCTCCGCGGGCTGAACGCCGAGGGTCTGCTCACGAACACGACCGTGCTCGGCGAGGGGGTGAAGGAGGAGAGCGAGACGCGGCACGTCGTCGACGAGTACCGCGGCGTCGTTGACCGCATCGCCGTCGAGAGCCTCCAGACGAACGTCGCTATCAAGCCGACCCACCTGGGGCTCTCGCTCTCGGAGGAGCTCGCGTTCCGGAACATCGCCGACATCTGTGCGCACGCGCGCGATTCCTCCAATTTCATCCGCATGGACATGGAGGAGTCGCGCCATGTCGACGCAACGCTCGACATCTACCGCCGGCTGCGCGACGCGGGGATCGACAACGTCGGCTTCGTGCTCCAGGCGTACCTCTACCGCACACCGTCCGACCTCGAGAGGCTGCTGTCGCTCGGCCCGAACCTCCGCGTCTGCAAGGGCGCCTATCTCGAGCCGGCCAGCATCGCGCATCCCGAGAAGCGGGATGTCGACCGCGCATACGCACAACTGCTCGACCGGTGCCTCCGCGAGGCTGCGTTCACCGCGATCGCGACGCACGACGAGCGCATGATCGAGCACGCGATCGGGCTCGTGTCGGCGCATTCGATACCGACGGAGCGGTTCCAGTTCCAGATGCTGTACGGGGTGCGGCCCCAGCTCCAGCGGGCGCTCGTCCGGCGCGGCTTCTCCGTCCTCGTCGCGACGCCCTACGGGCCCGACTGGTACCGGTACCTGATGCGGCGGCTCGCCGAGCGGCCGGCGAACGTCGGCTTCCTGCTCCGGAACCTCGTTCGGGGCTAAGCGGCGGTCGTTGCAGCGAGCTGGCCGCACGCGGCGGCGATGTCACGGCCGCGGGTGAGCCTGACTGTCGCCGGGAGCCCGGCGCGGTCGAGCACGCGCTTGAACGCGTCTATGGCTCCTCTCGAGGAGCCGTCGAAGGCGCCACCCCGTCCTTGCGGAATCGGGTTGTACGGGATCAGGTTGACCTTGAAAGAGTGCGGCTCGAGCAGGGCCACCAGCGCGCGCGCATGCTCGACGCGGTCGTTGACGCCGGCGAGCATCACGTATTCGACAAAGACCTTTTGGCGCCGGAGCACGACGTAACGCCGGCACTCCTCGATGATGTCCGCGAGCGGGTAGCGGTCATTGACCGGCATCAGCTCAGAGCGCAGCCTGGCGTCCGGCGCGTGGAGTGAGAGCGCGAGGCGAATCGGCGCCTCGACCTCGTCCACGAATCGCGTCAGCCCGGGCATCCAGCCGACGGTCGAGATGGTCGTCCGGCGATGCGTGATCCCGATGTCGGGAAGACGGTCGGCGGCGGCGAGAACGTGGTCGAGGTTGAGCATCGGCTCGCCCATGCCCATGAACACGGCGTGAGAGATCGGGTCGGCGCGCCGGAAGTGGAGCGCCTGATCGAGGATCTCGGACGAGGTGAGGTTCCTCCTGAAGCGCATCTGCCCCGTGGCGCAGAACGTGCACGTGAGCGGGCATCCGGATTGAGACGAGAGGCAGAGCGAGCGCCGGCCGTCGCGGTAGCGCATCAGCACGGCCTCGACCGGATGGCCGTCCTGCGTGTGGAACAGCGCCTTGACCGTGCCGTCCTTCGACCGTGCCTCTGTCACGAGCTGGAGCGTCGAGAAGGGCACCGTTCGGCCGAGCTCGGTTCGCAACGCGACCGGCAGCGACGTCATCTCGTCGTAGGCGGCTGCGCCCCGGGCAGTCCACTCCCAGACCTGCCGGGCGCGATAGGCGGGCTCGCCGGCCACCGCCAGCGTTGCCTCGAGCAGATCGACGTCCACGGCTCGAGCGTAGCGGGAAGGGCGTCGGCGAACCGTCGTCTCGGTGGGCGTAGAGTCTCGGCGTGCCCGAGCCAGGAGTGACGTCGGTCGCGCGTGGCGGTGACGCTAGCGCGGACACCGCGAGCATCGGCGTCCTGATCCGGACGAGGCCGACCGGCCTCGTGTCGGAGCGACTCCCGGAGTCGATCGCGGGGCTCGGTCGCCGCGCCCGGCTGGTGGCGCCTCACGAAAGCTTCCCGACGGACGTCGACGTCCTGCTCGTCTTCGGCAATGCCGCGTGGTTCCGGCATCGGGTCGACGAGCTCGCAAAAGCGCCGCCGGACACGCGTCCGCGCATCGTCGTCTGGCACAGCGAGCCGTTGCCTCCGCCGGCTGCATCGGGCTTGCCTCGCCCGCGGCTGCACGCCCGCGAGCTGGCGAAGATTGTCCTTCGCGACGATCGCGCGACCGATCCCCACACGAACCTTCGCGTACTCCGCCGCCTGCACGAGCGCGGAGTCGTGGACTGCCTCGTTGCCACCTCCCAGGGTGCCGTCGAGACGCTGGCCGAGGTCGGAATCGAGTCGACCGCGGTGCCGATCGGTCGCCACGAGAACCACGGTCGCGATCTCGGGCTCGACCGGGACGTCGACGTGCTGTTCCTGGGAGCGCTCGACGTGCCGCGCCGGCGCCGCATCATTCGGCAGCTTCGGCGGCGGGGCGTGGCGGTCAGCGCCGGCGGCGGCTGGGATGACCCTCGCTACTGGGGCGAGGAGCGGACACAGCTCGTGAACCGCGCACGGATCCTTCTCAATGTCTCGCGCCATCCCGGCCAGTTCTCGGGGGAGCGGCTCGTGATCGGCATGGCCAACCGCGCGCTCGTCCTCTCCGAGCCGATCTACCGTCCGGCGCCGTTCGTTCCGGGCGAGCACTACCTCGAGGCGGAGCCGGAGGCCTGGCCGGAGCTGGTCGAGTCGCAGCTCGCGGACGAGGAAGCGCGCCGCCGCGTGGCCGACGCCGGTCACGCGTTCGTGATGAACGAGCTGACGTTCGAGCATGCCGTCGAACGCGTGCTGGAGGCGGCCGGTGTCTGATCGAGACCGCCTTCGGCTTTTCTATCCCGTGATTCGGGAGGAGGCGATCGCCGGCGTTGGGGATGCGCTGCGGTCGGGATGGATCGGGGCGGGACCACGAACGCGCGAGTTCGAGGAAGCGTTCGCGAAGGCGGTCGGCGCGCGACACTGTGTGGCGCTCAATTCCTGCACGACGGCGCTGCGGCTCGCGCTGCGCGTGCTCGACCTCGCTCCGGGCACGGAGGTCGTGACCTCGCCGCTGACGTTCGTCTCCGCGAACCAGGCGGTCCTCGAGGAGTCCCTGATGCCCGTCTTCGCCGACGTCCAGCCGGACACCGGCTCGCTCGCTCCGTCGTCGATCCGCGAGCGGCTCACCGAGCGGACCGGTGCCGTAATGGTCATGCACTACGGCGGCACGCCGTGCGACCTCGACGAGATCTACGCACTCGCCGCCGAGTGCGGCGTCGCGGTGATCGAGGACTGCGCGCACGCGTTCGGCGCCTCCTACCATGGACGGCCGATCGGCTCGCACGGCGATCTGCACGCCTTCTCGTTCCAGGCGGTCAAGAACCTCCCGCTCGGCGACGGCGGCGCGCTAACAGTTCCCTCGTCCGAGGTCGACGCGCGGCTCCGGCGCCTACGCTGGTTCGGCATCGACCGGTCGACGTTCGAGCGAAGCTCCGGCGGCTCATATAGCTGGGAGTACGAAGTCACGGAGCTCGGTGTGAAGGGGGCGATGAACGACATCGCGGCCGCGATCGGGCTCGGCCAGCTGCCGTACGTGGAAGAGGAGAACGAGCGCCGGCGCGAGATCGGTCGGCGCTACCGTGCGGGGCTCGCTGGCACGCCCGGGATCGAGTTCCTGCGGGAGCACGACGACCGCGTGTCGAGCGGCCACCTGTGCTGCGTGCTCGCGGACGACCGCGACCGGCTCGCCGAGTCGCTCGCCGCGAACGGGATCGACGTCGGCGTCCACTTCCAGCCGAGCTATGCGTACCCGATGTTCGCCGGTGAGCCGCTGCCCGGGGTGGAGTCGTTCTGGCGTCGCGCCGTGTCGCTGCCGGTTCATCTCGCGCTCACGAACGACGACGTCGACCGCGTGGTCGAGACGATCAGGGCCGGCTGGTGAGCCGCCTGCTCGTCCTCGGCACGGGCTCGCTCGCGGTCGAGATCGCGGACGTCGCGTCCGAGTCGGGGTTCGACGTCGCCGGTTTCGTCGAGAACCTCGACCGGGAGAAGTGTGCCGAGCCGCTGGAGGGCATGCCCGTCCACTGGGTCGAGGCGGTCGCCGGACTCGCCGAGGAGCACGTCGCTGTCTGCGGGCTCGCGACGAGCCGGCGGAGCGAATACGTCACGCAGGTGGCGGCGCTCGGCCTCCAGTTCGCGACCGTGATCCACCCGACCGCACGCGTGTCATCGCGGAGCCAGATCGGCGTCGGGGCGATCGTCAGTGCGCGCGTCGTCGTCGGAGCGCGCTCGACGGTCGGCGCACACGTGCTCCTGAACCGCGGCGTGCTCGTCGGCCATCACACGACGATCGGCGACTTCGCGACGCTCCAGCCTGGCGCCAACGTCGCCGGGCTCTGCTCGATTGGGGAGCGGGCATTCCTCGGCATGGGCGCGATCGTCGTCGACCGGCGCACCATCGGCACGGAGGCGATCGTCGGGGCGGGTGCGCTCGTCGTCGAGGACGTGCCGGCGAACGTCCAGGTCGTCGGTGTACCCGCGCACGTGATGCGGCGTGGCGTCCAGCCCCGCTGACGCGGCCGCCGGCACGGTAGCGTCTCAGCCGTGATCGACCTTCGCTCGGACACGGCGACGATCCCGACGCCGGAGATGCGTGCCGTGATGGCTGCCGCAGAGGTGGGGGACGAGCAGCTGCGCGAAGACCCGACCGTCAACGAGCTGCAGGGTCGTGCCGCCGAGCTGCTCGGGCAGGAGGAGGCGCTGTTCCTGCCGACCGCGACCATGGCCAACCAGATCGCGCTCTACTGCCTGAGCGAGCGCGGGGGCGAGCTGATCGCGGAGGAGCGGACGCATGCGCTCGTCTTCGAGGCGGGCGGGCCGGCCGTGCATTCGGGGCTCGTCATGCGCGGGCTGCCGGGCGACCGCGGACGGATCACACCCGACCAGATCCGAGCCGCCGTCCACACTTCCGACGATCTCCAGCCGGCGAGCATCGTCGTCCTCGAGCAGACGCACAGGAGCGCTGGCGCCCGCGTCTGGCCGCGCGACGAGCTCGCGGCGACGGCGGGGACGGCGCACGAGCTCGGTCTCGCCGTCCACCTCGACGGCGCCCGGCTGATGAACGCCTCGGTCGCGAGCGGCGTGCCGGCTGCGGAGTACGGCGCGCTCGCGGACACCGTCACGCTGTGCTTCTCGAAGGGCCTCGGCTGCCCGCTTGGCGCGATCCTCGCCGGCTCGCGAGAGACAATGGGCAAGGCGTGGCGCTGCAAGTTCCTGTTCGGCGGGGCGATGCGGCAGGCCGGGATCGTCGCGGCGGCTGCCCTCTACGCGCTCGACAACAATGTCGAGCGTCTTGTCGACGATCACGCGCGCGCTAAGCGCCTCGCCGAGGGGCTCGCGGAAGCCGGGCTGCCGGTCGACCCGTCGGCTGTCGACACGAACTTCGTCGGGATCGAGGCCGAGCCGCTCGGACTGACGGTGGAGGAGGCGACCGAGCGAATCGCGGCCAAAGGCATCCTCGCCGGCTGGTTGCGCCCTGGCGTCGTTCGCCTGGCGACGTATCGCGGAATCGATGACGAGCACATCCAGACGGCGATCGAGTCGATCGCCCGGGCGCTCAGCGTCCGCGCTGCTGTCTAGGGATCTCCGGCGAAGAAGAACGCGACCGCGGCCAGGCCGTACGCGACGATGAGTGCGACGCCTTTCGGGCGGGAGGAGCGCCCGTCGACAAGCAGTGCGGCGGTGAGAGCCGTCGCGGCTGCGAGCACGCCGATCTCGACCGGGCGGAAAGCCAGCGAGAGTGGATCGATCGCCCACGCGAGAATCGCAACAGCCGGGATCAGGAAGACCGCCACCTGCGCGCTCGACGAGAGGGCGATCTCCGCCGCGAGCTTGATGTTGCCGCGACGCGCTATGACCACGGCACCGCCGTGCTCTGCCGCGTTGCCGACGATCGCGACGATCACGGCGGCGACGAAGAAGTCGCTAAGGCCGGCCTGGTCGGCGAAGGACTCGAGCGAGCCGACGAGCACCTCCGCGACGAACGCGGTGACGACCGTAGCCGCCCCGAGGACGAGAAGCGCCTTTCGGAACGACCACGTCATCCCGGCCGGGTCCTGGGTCACGTGCAGCTCGTGGTGGCGCTTGAGGGAGCGCCAGGTGGTGATCAGATAGGTCGCGAGCAGGACGATCGACACGGCGAGCGAGGTAACCTGAAGCGAGTGCCGCTCGCGGTCACCGGACCAGCTCGGAATCGCCGGGATCGCAAACAGGCAGACGGCGAGCGCGACGAGACCGATCGAGGTGAAGCTCGACGTGCGGTCGATCGGCCCGGCTCCCCCCAGCGCAAGCGAGAAGCCCAGGACGAGCAGGAGGTTGCCGACCACGCTTCCGATCAGCGAACCACGCACGACCTCGGGCAAGCCCTCGTGCACCGCGATCAGGGCGATGATCAGCTCCGGCGCGTTGCCGAAGGTCGCATTCAAGAACCCGCCGACACCTGGCCCCGTGTGGTCGGCAGCGTGCTCGGTCGCCTCGCCGATCAGCCATGCGAGCGGGATGAGCGCGATCGCCGACAGCGCGAACTCGGTCGTGTCGTCGAGCACGTCCGCGTTGTGGAGAGCGATGGCGAGCGGTCCGAGAAGTAGCGACGCCCACAGGAGCTTTCGGACCACGACGGCAACCCTACCCCGCCGCCGAACGCCCGAACCCGCCTCTATGCCTGAAGGCGACGCCGCTGTCAAGTCTTGCGGCGGAGGGGCTTGTATGCCCACAATTCATCCATGCGGCCCATCCCCGTTGCGCTCGAAAGCCTTCCGCTTCGACCGCAGGACGAGGTGCGCTGCCGCCGGTGCGATGTCCACTGCGACAAGGTCGTGTACCCGGCCTCGTGCCTCGAGCGGTCGTGCCCGTTCGCGTACGCGTACGAGGAGTTCGGCCACACGTACGTCGGCTGCATGCAGAAGGTCTACGAGTGCGAGATCGACCTCGACCTGCTGCTCGCCGCCGAGTCAGCCGGCGGCTTCGGCGCGATCCGGGCGACGCGAAAGCCGCTGCCGATGTGCCGCGCAGAGGTGTCGTCGTGCTACACGCGCCGCGAGAACGAGCTCGGCTGCGTGAATCCGGAGTTCTTCGAGCTGCCGCTCGGCGCTCCCGCGTTCCGCGTGCTCGCCCAGGCTCTAGACACCTAGGCGCTCCGCCGCCGCTTCCGCTTCCGCATCCAGCGGGCGTGGAGGTCGCGCAGCACCGCGACGTCCTCGGCGCCGGCGCCGCGTCCCGCGGGCCCCGGCGTCTCGAGCACCGCGGGCAGCTCCTGCAGTGCGGGGTGCGCGAGGAAGAGACCGAGCCGCTCGCCCATGAGCCCCTCGAGGACGTTGTCGTGCCGATCGCGATTCGACCCGAGCGGCGCCTTCGAGTCGTTGATGTGCAGCGCGCGCAGACGGTCGAGGCCGATCTTCTCGTCGACCTCGTCGAGCAGGCGGTCGAGCGCCTCGGGATCGGTGATGTCGTAGCCCGACGCGTACAGGTGGCACGAATCGAGGCAGAGGCCGAGCCGGGGGTGCCGCCCCAGCCGGTCGACGATCACGGCGAGCTCGTCGACCGAGCGGCCGATCGTTCCGCCGGCTCCCGCGGTGTTCTCGATCAGGAGCCACGTCCTGCCGTCGCACGCCTCGAGTGCGGGCTCGAGCGCGGCCGCGACGCGATCGAGCGTCGCGCCGAACCCCGTGCCGAGATGGGAGCCGACGTGGAAGGCGACGCCGTCTGCGTCGATCGCGGTCGCCGTCTGCGCCGTCTTCAGAAGCGTCTCGGCGCTCTTCTCGTAGAAGTCCTTCCGGTCGCCGCCGAGGTTGATCAGGTAGAGCGCGTGCACGAGCACGGCGCCCATGCCCACCTCGTCGCGGCGCGCGCGGCAGGCGGCGAGCACCTCGGGGTCGTGATCGGGGAAGCGCCAGGCGCGCGGGCTCTGGACGAAGAGCTGAACCGCGTTCGCGCCGACCTCTACGGCGCGATCGATAGCGCCCTTGACGCCGCCTCCGCAGTGGGCCCCGAAGAGCACGTGGTTACCCTACTTCCGTGTCCGTCCGTGTTCGCATGGCCCCGAGCCCGACCGGTGCGCTCCACGTCGGGGGCGTCCGCACGGCGCTGTTCAACTGGCTCTTCGCGCGTCACGAGGGAGGCGAGTTCCGCCTCCGGATCGAGAACACGGACACGAGTCGCGAGGTCGCGGACGCGGTCGAGCAGATTCGCGACTCCCTGACCTGGCTCGGGCTCGACTGGGACGGCGAGGTGACGTTTCAGCTCGATCGCGCCGCGGATTGCGGGGAGGTCGCGCGCCGCCTGGTCGACGAGGGCAAGGCGTACGAGGACGAGGGCGCGATCCGCTTCCGCATGCCCGACGAGGGCGTGACGGCGTGGGAGGACATCGTCAAGGGGCCGATCGAGTTCCCGAACGCTCAGCTCGAGGATCTCGTGCTCGTCCGCTCGGACGGGCGACCGACGTACAACTTCGCCTCGCCGCTCGAGGACGTGTGGGACGAGATCACGCACGTGATCCGCGGCGACGACCACATCTCGAACACGCCGAAGCAGATCAACGTCATCCGCGCGCTCGGCGCCGAGCTGCCGGTGTACGCGCACGTCCCGAACGTGCTCGGCCCGGACAGCAAGAAGCTGTCCAAGCGGCACGGCGCGACGGGCGTCGACGAGCTGCGCGCGGCCGGCTACTACGCGCCGGCGCTCCTCAACTTCCTTGCGCTGCTCGGCTGGAGCTACGACGACAAGACGACAGTCATGTCGCGCGACGAGCTCGTCGAGCGCTTCACGCTGGATCGCGTCACGAAGAGCCCGGCGGTGTTCGACTACGAGAAGCTCGACTGGCTGAACGGCGTCTACCTGCGCGCGCTGTCCCCGGACGCGTACGCCGACGAGCTAGTCCGCTGGCTCACGGACTCCGGCTACGAGTGGGACCCGGCTCGGGTGCGCCTCGCCGGGCCGCTCGTCCAGGAGAAGATCGAGCGATTCTCCGAGTTCCCGTCGTTCGCCGGCTTCCTGTTCGAGTCGGTGGAGGTCGACGCAGGTGCGCTCGACGGGTCCGCCGAACTGCTCGCGGCCGCGGCTGAGACGGTCAATGCGCTCGAGCCGTGGTCGGTCGAAGCGATCGAGCTGGCGCTGCGCGGGCTCGCCGAGACCCACGGCCTGAAGCCCCGCGATGCCTTCCAGCCGATCCGGCTCGCCGTCACCGGTTCGAAGGTCTCGCCCGGGCTGTTCGAGAGCATCGAGCTCCTCGGCCGCGAGGAGTCAGCCGCGCGGCTGTCAGCGATTGCTTAGACGCAGTACACGAGCGAGGCGGCCGCGACGAGCGCGAGGCCGACGACCCAGATCGGCCAGAGCACGAGCACCGCGCCGGCCGTGAACAGGCCCGTGCCGACGATCAGGCAGAGCAGCGAGAGCGTGGCCGCGCGTGCCTCCGACGGAGGATCCGGCGGGATAACGGGCAGCGGCCGTGTGCGGATCAGACGGCGGCGAGCGAGCCGGACGCGGAAGAGCGCGGCGCGCCACTCGTGCGTCAGGTCGTGCGCGGCGTCCCAGTCGTAGGTCTCCGCGAGCTCCGACATGTCGCCGGTGACGTCTCGGGCGTCTGCGAGAGCAGCCGCGAACTCCTCGTGCGCAGCTGCCGTGGCCGGCGGTGGCCGTAGCCCGACGGCCGTCTCCGAAGCGCGGTGCAGTGCGTACTGGAGGGCGGGCAGGAGGTCGACCGAGTCGTCGAGCTCCTCGTCGGGCGCGCTCGCGATCTGCTCCAGCTGCGCGACGGCGGGCGACGTGGTGGCCCATAGCTCGTCGAGCGAGCTGCGGTAGTCCCGACGGGTGGCCTCTGCGTACGTCACGGCCACTGTCGATGATAACGCGGTAGATTCCGCGCCGTGAGCGAGGCAGTGATGCGGTCTCCCGCGGAGTTCGAGTCGACGCTCCGCTCGTACTCGAGCGAGCGGGCCGAAGAGGCCCGCGCGGTGCGCGTGGGGGAGAAGGAGCGCTCGGAAGCAGCAGCGATCGTCGCGCGCTACGCGGATCTTTTCTCCCGCGAGCAGCTCGACCTCCTCCGCGACGCCGAGAACGCCGAGCGGGAGCCGGTCGAGCGCGAGCGGCTGCACCGCCTGCGCAAGGCGTGTGAGGGGGGTTTCGTCGCGCGCGAGCTCGTCCACCTCCAGGACGAGGTGCAGAACGAGATCCTCGCCATCCGGGTCGACTACCGAGGCGAGTCGATCCCGCTCCGCACGGCGCAGGCGCGGCTCGCGGTGCTGCCCGAGTACGCCGATCGCCAGAAGCTCGGCGAGATCCAGGCCGACGCGACGGCGACGATGAACGAGCGGCGGCTCGAGGTGGCGCGCGCGGCCGAGGCGCTGCGGGCCGATCTGAGCGGCATCGCCGACCCCGTTCAGCGCAGCGAGGACGACAAGGGCATCTCACTGCGTCAGCTCGCCGATGTCCTCTCCGATGGGAGCGCGCTCGTCGAGGACGTGTACGGGACGATGCGCGAGCGCTGGTTCGACCGCATCCTCGGGCCCGATCGGGCGCCGATGCCGTCCTCCTACCACGCCGCGTACGTACGACGCTTGTCGCCGCTCGAGGACGTCTACACGAAGGAGCGCGCGACCGAGATCTGCCTCGCCACGCTCGGCGCAATGGGGTTCGACCTCGCCGGCGATCCCAACATCCGCACCGACCTCGAGGACCGTCCGCAGAAGACGCCGCGGCCGTGCGTGATCCCGGCCGACCCGCCGTCCGTCGTCCACCTGATCACACGGGCCCAGGGCGGGCTTCCCGACTATCAGGGCTTCCTGCACGAGGCGGGCCACGCGCTCCACTACGCCGGCTGCGACCCCGACCTTCCGTACACCTTCCGTGCGCTGTCGCGCGACCATGCGCTGACCGAGATCTACTCGTTCCTCGTCGAGTCGATCACGCGGGAGCCGGGCTGGCACGAGGCGTACTTCGGCCTCTCGCCAGAGCAGGCGGCGGAGAACGCGGAGGCGACCGTCTTCCTCCACACCTTCCTCTTCCGACGCTACGTGGCGAAGTTCCTCTACGAGCTCGACTTCTGGTCACGCTTTGCGGAGGACGGCGGGACGGCCGAGGGCTACGCGGAGCGTCTGACCGACGCGACCGGCTACGTCTATCGGGCCGACGGGTTCGTCGCGGACATGGACTCCGGGTTCTACTCGGCCGATTACCTTCGCGCGTGGATCCGCTCCGCGCAGGCGCGGACGTACCTCGCCGATACCGTCGGCCCCGACTGGTGGAGGAGCCCGGAGACCGGCGACCTCCTCCGCGCCCTGTTCTGGGAGGGCACCCGCCCGACGAGCGAAGAGGTTGCAGAGCGCATCGGCTTCAACCCGCTCGACCTGCGGCCGCTCGTCTTGGAGATGACGGGCGACCCGTCGTCGCTCGGCGCAGCGCTGTAAGAAGCCCGTAAAAGCCGTCGCGCCTGTCTCCCGACCCGGCTGAGGCATGCAGCATGTGGGTAGGGAATCCGATGAAACGTGGAGACCTTAGGAGCTAATCGGAGATGCGAAAGACGATCACTCTTCTCACCGCGATTGCAGCGTTTGCGGCATCGGTCGCCGTTGCGGCTCCACCGTCGGGCAAGATCAAGCCGGCGCCGACCGGGCCGGGATGCAAGCCGAACGTGACCGTGATCCTGACGGGCGCTTTGACGGACGATCCTGCCGCCGGCGCGACGCTGATCACGATGAACGTCACGGGGGCGAACGCCCACGGCAAGTCGCTGAAGGGACTGGGTGTCGCGATCCTGCTCGACGCCAAGACTAAGATCCGACGCCAGCGAGCAAAATCAGTCGACGCGCTCGCACTCAACGACCGCGTCAACATCCAGCTCCGGCGCTGCAAGGCCGACCTTCCGCTCACGAGCGCGACCGTCGACGACGTCGCGGCCGCGCGCGTGACGGCTCGGGCTGCGAAGAGCTAACGCCCGTTCTCGGAAAGCACGAAAGCCGCCCCTTGTGCGGCCTTCGTGCTTCCGGGCTCGATGACATCCTGTCGGCGTGATCCGACGGACCATCGGCGTTGGGCTAAGCCTGGCCGGTGTGGCGTGCGCGCTCACGCTCGTCTTCCTCTCGATGCGCGCGGTCATGGACGTGGGTGGGTTCTGCGCCGAGGGCGGGCCATACGAGATCGACCAGCATTGCCCGCAGGGCGTGCCCGGAATCCTCATCGGGAGCATCTGGGGCGGTGTGATTCTCGCGTTCATCTACATCTTTCTCGCCGTCGGCGGCGGGATCCCGAGCTTCGCCGCGCTGCTCTGGCCGGCGCTCTTCCTCTCGCTGGGCTGGAACTTCCTCGACTACGCGTTCAGCTCGCCACTCTCGGGCGGTGGCATCGTTTGGGGATGGCTGGTGTGCGGCGTCGTCTTCGTGCTCATGGGCGGGCTGCCGCTCCTCGTCGCCCTCCCGTTGACGATCCGCTCGTTCACGCGCACGGGACACGGGCCCGCGAGCTGGCGCGTCGGCTCACCGTCCGCCCACATCCAGCGCGTCGCGGCGCGCGCACGACCGTCGGGCTCCGACACGGGCATGGTCGACGCGCTCGAGCGCCTCGAGGGCCTCCATCAGCGCGGCTCGATCACGGACGAGGAGTACGACGCGGCAAAACGCAAGCTGCTCGGAAAGGATCCGTGGTGAGCGCCGGCCAGCGGGTCTACTGGCTGCTCCTTCAGCTCGCGGTCGTCGCGGGCGGCATCTACGGCGGCTGGCAGCTCTTCGAGTGGGCGACGGGCTAGAGGGTTCAGCCGCGCGCGTGCGGAGCCGATGACTCCGGCGATGCGGCTCCAGGCGCTCCTCTCGGTTTCCCTAGCTGTCCTCTGCGCGGCGCTGACCGCGCTCGCCGCCAGTGGCGTGCCGCAGATCAAGCCGACCGCTGCCGACACCGCCGCCGCCAAGGCGACGATGATTCGGGTCGGGGACCTTCGACCGGCGGGCAACTGGACCGGAGGTCCCGTGCAGCCGACGCACGAGGCGGTCACGTGCCCCGGCTTCGACCCCACGCAGTCCGACCTCGTGATCACCGGCTCGGCGGAAAGCAACTGGATGGGCCCGTCGCTCGTCTTCAGCTCCACGGACGTGCTGAAGACGGCGCGCATGGTCGCGCTCGACTGGCGGCGGTCTGTGAAGACGGCCGGGTTCAGGTGCGCGCTCTCGCACGCGGGCGTGACGAACGTGTCCGCCTCGCAGGTGGCGTTCCCCAAGCTGACGCCGCTCGCGAACGCATTCCGCGCCACGTACGACCAGAAGGCGGGCGGCCAGACCGTGCGCGTCATGGTCGAGTTCGCAGCGGTCGGGAAAGGCCGCAGCGAGCTGTCGGTGGCCGAGTTCAGGCCGTTGCCGGCCTCGACGAGCTCGTTGCATGCGGACGTCGTTCGGCTGGCGCACGTAATGGTCAGCCGCGCGAAGGCCTGACGCTCATTCGTCGGCCACCGCGCCGGCAAGACAGGCCTCGACGCGCCCTCGCTGCGCCGCGGTGGGCGGCCGATCCCAGACGAGCACGACGTTCCCCTCACGAAAGACCGTGTCGCCCGATGGATCGGTGATCGCATAGACCTTCGCGTCCGCCGCGGTCTGGAGCGCGTTCTTCGTCGACTCCTCGAACGCGATGTTCAAGTGGGCGCCGAGCACATGCACCGGGACATAGCCGCCCTCTGGTGCTTCTGTTGTCAGGTAGCTCCGGTCGAGGCACGGCAGCGCCACAGTGGCCGAGTAGTGCCCGCTCTTCGCTCCGCTGCAGGCGGTGGCGAGGAGGCACGCCGCTAGAGGCGCGCAGCGGCGCAGTGCGCGGTTCACCTCGCGAGCGTACTTCGCGTTGGCGAGCTCAGCGACCGCAGCGAGACGACGCAGGCAGCTTGCGCTCCAGCGACTTCGCCGCCGCCCACTCGAGCAGGCGCACGGTCTTGGCCGCGACGCCGGGCTTGCTCAACGCCGCGACGCGGAGCGGCGCCGTGAACAGTCGCCCGTAGACGACGAGCGCCGCCGCGTACGTGCCGAGCGGGCTCGGGTGGAAGCCGTCCGGACCGTAGAGCCCGAGCGAAGGCCGGCATTGCCAGGCAAAGAGCCACGCTGCTCCGGCCGGGTAGACGTCCGCGCCGGCCGCCACGGCAGCCTGCCGGTACGAGTAGATGACATCGGAGAGCGCACCCTGCCGCCAGGACTCGGGCCATACCGTCCAGAGCGCGGGCCGCGTGCCGGAGGCACGCGCCTCGTCGGCCCAACGCCCCGTCCAGAGCTTGAGGTCGACCTGGCTCTCCGGCAAGGCCGACGGGCCCTGCTGCATGACGAGGACGTCGTAGTCGCCCGTCGCGAGGGCAGTTCGCGCGTCACCCTGGTTCCAGTGGTCCTCGAGGTTGAACCCGCCGAAGGCGACGGTCTTGTACTCGAGCGAGCGCCCGGTGGCGGCTGCGAGGCGGGCGACCTGCGCGGGCAGGTCGTTCGCCTGCGTGAGGCTGTTTCCCACGAACAGCACGCGAAGCGGCTCAGGAGGAGCCGCCGAGGTCGAACCTGCGACGGCGAGCGCGAGGAGAGAGAGGACGATCGACACGCGCGCCATGCAGTTCCAGACGCGCGGCGACTCCGGCGGTTAGCGCGCACTCCCCGACGTTTCGTTTAGTAGACGGTCGCGGTACCTAGCACCCGACCACTACAGACGACCACTTACACAGGGGGTGCGATCAGTGACCCGCTCGTTCTTCGTCTCGCTGCGCAAGCGCACGGTTTCGAACCTGACCATCGCAGTCGCCGCGGCGGTGGCTGCCCTCGTCGTCGCCGCGCCCAGCGCGATCGCGGGCAAGGGCGCCGTGGCCCCGCCGCCCGCCAATCCGACAAGCGCTGACCAGATCCAGAACATCGATCAGGTCAAGACCGCCATCAAGGGGTACTACGGCGACACCCTGACGTCGGACGTCGACCCGGTTCCCAACTCGATCGACGGCGGCGACAAGATCCTGCACACGTTCTCGCAGACAGGTGCCTACGCCCAGGAGATGGCAGGCATCGAAGACGACGCTGTCAAGCTCCTCGACAAGAAGGTCAAGCAGGGCAAGTTCTCCGCTCAGCCTGCGATCGTGCTCGACGTCGACGACACGTCGATCAACACCTACAACTACGAGATCTACAGCAACTTCGTGTTCGACCCGACGACGAACAACGCGTTCGCCGACGCCGCAGCGTTCCCGGCCGTTCCGGGAATGCCGGGTCTCGCGTCCCGGGCCGCGACGGATGGCTACACCGTCTTCTTCCTGACGGGCCGGCGGACGCCGCGTCACGACGGAACGGTGACGAACCTCGAGAACGCAGGCTACGACGTCCAGGAAGACCACCTCTACCTGAGACCGCTGAGTGATGCCGCGCCGTGGTTGACCTCGTGCGCCCCGTCGTGCTCGACGACGCAGTACAAGTCGCTGACCCGACAGCACATCGAGTCGCTCGGCTACGACATCGTCGCCAACTTCGGTGACCAGTTCAGCGATCTCAACGGGGGCTTTGCAGATGAGACGGTCAAGCTCCCGAACCCGATGTACTTCCTGGCCTAAGACGAACGGCATGACTGGTCGTTGGCACCAGTCGTGAGGTCACACACAGGCGCCCGGTCTACAAACCGGGCGCCTGCTCTTTCCGACAAACTGCTCGAATGGATCGAGAGCAACTGCGTGCTGCGCAGGAACCCTTGAAGTCGCGCTACCGGGAGGATCCGGACGCAGCCGTCGTGACGCTGGGCGCGACCGGGACCCTCGGGCACGGCATCACCTGCTCGGTCGCAACGGGGCGTGCGCTCGCAAACGCGGGCCTACACCCCGCATCGGGCGGCGATGGCTCGACGCTCTGCTCGGGCGACATGCTTCTCGAAGCGCTCGTCGCGTGCGCGGGCGTCACGATGAGAGCGGTGGCGGCCTCACTCGGCATCGATGTCGAGGGGCAGGTAAGGGCCGAAGGTGACCTCGACTTTCGCGGGACTCTCGCCGTGAGCAAGGAGGCGCCTGTCGGCTTCCATACGATTCGCCTCGCTTTCGAGCTCGACTCCAACGCGGCCGACGACGAGCTCGACACGCTCGTGCGGCTGACCGAGCGCTACTGCGTCGTTCTTCAGACGATCGCACGGACCCCGGAGCTGCGAAGCGACTGGACGAGAGCGGCGAGCTAGCCGCTCAGCGACGCGGCGATCCGCAGAAGGTCGTTCCGTCCGACGCGAGGCACACGAGACCGATCAGCTGCTCGTCGTCGAGCACGACAAGACGACCGTTCGGACGGCTGTCCAGCAGCGCGAGCGCGCTCGACACGGGCATGTCCGCCGTCGCCGAGGGCAACGATTCGTCGGCGTAGCGCATTGCCGGCTCGTCCGGGCTCGCGTCCAAAGGGATGATCGTCACCGCACCGTAAAAGCGATCGCCTTCGACAAGGAGGAGCATCTTCACGCTGGCGCCCTCGAGTGCCTTCTGAGCCTCGGCAACGGTCACATCCACGGGGAGCGTCTTCGGTCGGCGCAGCATCACGTCGGAAACGGTGAGCTCGGGCATCGTCGTGGGTTGACAATCGGGCGCCATCTGTCACCCTCACCGTACTGCCCGTCACGGGGCAGCGACCCGCGAGCGAGGCTCTCGCACGGAGCTGGGAGGTCGAGAGATGGGTTCCGCCGGCCGCGTCGCCACGACGCTCGTCATCGTCTCCGGCACGGTAGCGTTCGTCGGCACCGCCGCCGGCGACAGCGACAGCTCGCGCTCGGCCTCGGCATCGTCGACCGGGATCGTGCCGTTGTCGCGCGTCCTCGCCGACACGCGGGAGGCTCGCGCGGCGCAGTACCTCAACCGTCCCGGCAGCAGGGTCGTCAACGCGAGGGCGTTCGAACAGATGCGAGCCTACGTGCTAGGCCGCTACACGGGCGTGCGGGTCGAGCACAGCTTCCGAGACCCCCCCAATCGTGTCGTCGATTGCGTGCCGTTCGCCGACCAGCCCGGGGTCAAGGGCCATCCTGGCGCAACCAAAGGGGCGAAGGCTCCTCCCCGCCCGACCGTCCGGCCAGCCAAGCCTCCCCGCGACGGCACGAATATCTCCTTCGCGCGGCAGCGGCCCATGGACATCAGGCTGCGGCCGGGCCGGAGCGACGCGCTGGGGAACCGGCGCTTCTGCCACTCGGGCCTCGTTCCGCTCGCGCGGGTGACGTTGAACGAGCTCGTCCGCTTCCCGACCCTGAGGTCGTTCTTTGGCAAAGGGGACCCGCGCGAAGAGTTCAAGCCCGGACGTCCGAAGCCACATCCGATCCCGCCCGACGACGCGAGCCACTACTACGCGCGCGGCGTCCAGTTCGTGGACAACCTTGGCGCAGACGCCTGGCTGAACGTGTGGAGCCCGACGACGGCGTCGCACCACATGTCGCTCTCGCAGATCTGGGTCGTGGGGTCGACCGGCAACACGAAACAGACGGCTGAGGCCGGCTGGCAAGCGTACCCCGATAAGTGGGGCAGCTCGAACGCAGCCCTGTTCATCTACTACACGACCAAGGCGTACTCGAGCGGATCAGGCTGCTACAACCTGGACTGCTCCGGGTTCGTGCAGGTGGCGAACAACATCTACCTCGGTGGTGGGTTCGACCATTACAGCTCCATCGGCGGGACGCAGTGGGGCTTCGAGCTCCAGTACAAGCGCGATCCGGCCAATGGCAACTGGTGGCTCTTCTACCGTGGCCCGGGCGACTGGATTCCGGTCGGCTACTACCCGCACAGCCTCTGGGGTACCGGCAAGCTCGCAGACAACGCCGAGAAAGTCGCGTACGGCGGAGAGGACTCCGGCACGCCGTCTGCGCTGCAGATGGGGAGCGGCGAGTTCGCCTCGGGCGGCTTCGGCAAGTCCGCCTACCAGCACACCGCGTTCTACATCGATACGAAGGTGGTCAGCCAGTGGGCCAGCCTGTCCTCCGAGGTCACCGACACGACGTGCTACACGGCCGACATCGGCGCGTCATCGGGAAGCTGGGGCGTGTACCTGTTCCATGGCGGACCGAAGTGCCACTGAGGAAGCGCGACTTATCACAGCAGACGGGAGGGGGCCGTTGGTGTGCAGCGCTCGGGGCTGCGGTGTTTTGGGTTACCTCGCGCCGCCCGCGGCGGTAGGGACCGTCTGATCTGCGCGTAGGGACGGAAGGAACCCAATCCCGATGCGCGCGTTCGTATGGTCAGAGGCTATGTGGCCGGCCGGAATAGGTCGGGCATCGCCAGGAATCAGCGCCAGGCACTGTGAGCAGTCAACAGTGCCTGGCACCGTTTGGCAGCGTCTACGCCGTTGCGTCGGGGTCTTCGCCCTCCGCGAGCTTAAGCGATCCCTTCTTGACCTCGTCGTAGTGGCGCTCCTGTATCGGCTTCGCCCACACAGCGAGCTTCGAGGTCTGCGCGTCACCTGCGCGCTGGGCGAGCACCTCGACGATCGACCAGTGACCAACCTCGCCGGCCTCGGCCATGGTCAGGAACTCGAACCCGTCGAGGACGTCAGCGTCGGCGCCGAGATACGTCTGCATCATCTCGGTCGCCTCCTGCTTGACCTCGCCCGCCTTCTCGATGATCGCCGTCTTCTTTCCGTCGAATTCGCCAGCACGCTCGACGCAACGCTCCTCGGTCTCTGCCGCCTCCTTGTGCATGCGGTCGAGCACCTGGACGAGCTCGGTCTCGCCCTCCTCCTTCGCGAGCGTCGCGATCTTCTCTGTTGCGCCCTGTGCGGCCATCGCGAGGCCCATCACCTCGCCAATCTTGCTCTCCAGAACAGTCAACTCCGCCATTGTCCAGTCCTCTCAGTTGGTTGAAAGCGTCCTCTACCCTGAATCGGCGGTAGTCAGTCCTGGGAGGACTCGGCTCATCTCGTCCCCGCACGGGCGGTCGGCAAACAGTCCGGCCACCCGTTTCGTGCAGCGCGCAGCGGAAACCGGAGCGGGGGTTGCAGGTCCGAGTCCTGCCGCCCGTCCCTTTAGCGGCCTAGGGCCGGCCGATCGAGACGTTGATCTGAACCGGCGAGCCTTTGCGGCGCTGGCCTACGGAAGGGCTCTGCGCGACGACGGTGCCGACGGGCTCGTCGGACGGCACTTTGAAAACGCTTGCGCGAAGACCGACGTTGGCGAGCGTTGCCTCGGCCTCGGATCGCGAGAGTCCGACGGCAGAGGGGATGTCGACGAGGTCGGTTCCCGCGTTCCGGCGACGCCACGCCGACCGCCGAGGAGATGGCGGCGGAGTCCGAACGGTTTCAGGAGCGCGAACACCCAGGGGCGAGATGAAGCTCCACGCACGGGCAATCCTCGTCGCCAACGGAAGCTATCGGCTTGGGCACTACCTTGTCCTGACCTTGGGCTATCTAGATCCAGCGCCGAATCCGTGCAAGAGCGAGAGTCACCAGTGCGATGAGCACGATCAGGCCGTTGACGACCCAGAACAGCGCCGCATGCTCAAAGAGACCTACCTTGAAGTTCATTCCCATCACGCCGGCGATCAGTGCGCCGGGAAGCAACAAGATCGAGGCCAACGTGAGGACTTTTACGATCTCGTTCGTGCGGTGCTCCGTGCGGGCGATGAGGACGTCGAACGACCCGATGACCGCATCTTTTGCGTCGCGTGCAGCAGCTAGGGCTACTTCGACCTTCGCACCGAGTTCACCGAATCTCTTTGCCGACTCCTCGGTTGAGAGGGGATCGAACTCGGAGCTGCTAAGCACGGCGAACACTTCTCGGTGGGGCGCAAGCGAGCGGCGGAGCTTGCCAACCTCCCGACGAATCTCGACCAGCTCGCTGATCTCCCGCTCGGCGTCGTGTCGCGCGCTTCCGAGGACGCGAACATCAAACTCCTCGAGGTCTACTTCAATCTTGTCAAACGCACGCAGATAACTCGTCACCACCCAGTTCAGGAGCTCAGCAAGGAACGAGGGTGCATCGAGGATGCCGATTTCGCCTGCTCCTTCCGCCCGCTCCCGAAAGTCCTCCATCTCACCGAGTTCCGAGGCGTGAGCGGTCAAGACCCAGTTCTTACCGACAAAACAGTCGAGTGCGACCGTCTCAAACGCATCAGCCTCGCTGTCGCGGACGGGCAGTGCAGTCACCCTGAGATAGTCGAGGCCCTGGTCGATACCTGGGCGTGCGCGCTCCTCATGGGAGCGCACCGTGTCCAAGCCCTCCAGCCCGAGTGGCGCTCCAGCGTCCTGTACTTCCTCGGAAGAAGGTTCGAGTAGGTCGACCCAAAGGACCTGGCCCTCTTCGAGATCGTTGAGGGCGTCCGCCCAGGCATCGATCTCCTTGCCCTGCCGCTGATCGAACAGATACGCCCTCAGCATCAGACCTCCAAAGAAGAGAGTCCGTACGTGCTGCATGGTTGTTCGAGCACGCGCAACGACGTCCTTGGTCGCGCGACCGCGTACGGAAGCAGCGGAACTGCCGCCTTGGACAAAACTCGCGATTAGGCCCGACTAGCAGCGGGTATTGGACGGTGAACCGATCCAGGGATCGGCCCGCCCCGAGGTTCCGGGGTGCCCAACGCAAAACGACTAAAGGAGACAGCCATGCTGCTTGCACTCGCCGGAACAGGCTATGGACTGATCGGGATCCTCGTCATCATCCTGCTTGTCGTGATGATCTTCTACTTCGCGCGCCGGGCATAGGCGCCCTAGCTCCGACGTCAGATCGCCCCGCCTGCGGGGACGGATGGCAAGCAGCCATAAAACGATCGGTGGACGATGCGTCCTGGCGTCGTAGCCCTGGTGAGCGCGTGAAGGTCACGGTGTTTGGCGCAACCTCAGCCGCTCCTAGGGCCTAAAGAGCCAACTAGAGCGCGCCGTGACGCGGACTACGCTCGACGCGGCTCGGCGAACGCGGGGAAGCAACTCGGCCGCCGAGAGTGTTCGACTCCGCGCCGGGCCTCCGGTCGGTCTGCGGCTTTCCCGTATACCGATTCAGTACGCGTACCTGATGCGCCCGACCGGGTCGGCAAGGGATGCTCGTGGTGACTTATGAAGGCACAACATGTGTCGCGCCGACTAAGAGCGGGCCTTCCGACGACTCGGAGGTGAGCCGCTTCGGCGCTCGCGTGAGAAGGGAGGGACTATGACCGTCTCCCCAACAACAGTCCAGCCCGGACGACAACAGCACCGCTCCGGCTGGGTGCTCGTCGCGATCCTCGCCTTTCTCCTCGGTGGACTGGCGGTTGGACTGCTCTATGACTACGACGTGATCGGGGGCTCGTCCAACTCAACCGTCGAGGGAACCGGCGTACCCGCGACGCAGGCCCGTGATGTGGCCGCGTTCAACAGTGTCGAACTCGCAGGGAGCAACAACGCCGTGATTCGCGTGGCGAGAAGCACTCCGTCGTCGTGAAGGCCGATCGCAACCTCCTCAACCCCGTCACGACCGACGTGCAGTCGGGCAAGCTCGTCATCGCGAACACTCCGGGCAGCTTCACGACGGAGAGCCCGATGACCATCGAGGTCACCGTCGCGAGGCTGAATGCGTTGACGCTCTCTGGCAGCGGCAACATCGTCGTCGACGGCATCGAGGCCGAGAACCTCAAGGTGGCCTTGCCAGGCGCTGGCACGCTCACCGCAAGCGGAACCGCGACGCGGCTTGATGTCACGGTTAGCGGCTCCGGAACCGTGCAGTTCACACGGCTCGTCGCGAACGACGTGCGGGCGGTCGTGAGCGGGTCGGGAAGCATCTTCACCACCGCGACCAACAGTCTCGGTGCCTCCGTATCCGGATCTGGCGCGATCCTCTACGTGGGCAATCCGCAGGACGTAACGAAGAGCGTCACCGGGACGGGCGCGATCACCGGGAGCTAGTGAGACAAAGTGCGAAGAGTGAACCGGTCAGCGAAGTGCGAGGCTGGCGCGGCGGTCCGCACCGCTCCGTCAGCTGAGGCCCGACAGGGCGCGCAGCACGAGCCACAGAGACGTGAGCACCGTCGCTGCGACGACGATCGTCAGCGACGCCCACGGCCGGAAGCGAAGACGCGCAAGCCGGTACCCCGCGAGCCAGAGGAGGGCTAGTGTCGACCAGAGGAAGAGGCGCCAGCCGCCACGTCCTCTCGAGGAGTAGCCGTACCGACCGCCGACGAGCTCCCACCCGGGCTCCTGAGCCTCCGGTGAGCGCCGGGCGGCGGCGAAAAGATCATCGAGTCCCCGTGAGAGCAACGGGCCGCCGTTGTCGTGCTCGTAGCCGATCACACCGCCTGACCCGGCCCACTCGAGGCGCTTGTCCTCCGTATCAAACACGAGCAGCGCGAGCCCGAGGGCCAGCGCGAACGCCGGAACGATGAGCCACGGCCGGCTCCCGCGAAAGATGCCAAGCGCACCGATGACGACGAGCGCGACCCCGACGGCGAGCGGGAGCAGGCCGAACGACAGCAGGTCGGGGACGATCGAGTAGGTCCCCTCGTAGTCGAACCCTCGCTGCGCCGACCCTGCGCCGATAAAGGCCTCGATGCGGAGCTCGAGGGCCGGGAGGAAGCACGACACGACGAGTGCGGCGGCTGCCGCCAAGATGCCCGCCCAACACACGCGTTCAAGGAGGGTCGGCGCGCGCGGCGGCGCAGTCACCATCCGCCGGTCCCCTGCAGCCGGTTCAGCGATGCCTTCGCAACCGGTCGACCGTAGCTTCGGCATTGTCCACGGCTGCGTCCGCCTCCTCCGCCTCTGCCTCGGCCTGCTCGAGAGCCGCGGCCGCGCCCTCGAGAGCCCGTTCGGCATCCCTTTGACCCATCGCCGCCTCCCGGACCGCTCGCTTGGCGACGCGCTTGCGTGCCTTGGCCTCGGTGAGAGCAGCGCCTGCTCTCTCGAGTTCGCTCTTCGCGCGGCGGGTCTCGCGCCGTGCCCTCCTCCCGCCCGGCGCAGCGGGTGCCAGCTGCTCCACTAGGGTGAAGCCCGCCGGCTCGATCTCGTGGGTCAGCCGGCCGCTCGCGAGCAGCTCCCGCCCGTCGTCGCTGCGTGAGGCGTTTTGCAACGTCTCCAAGACACGATCGACCATCGCGGAACTGGCACCGCCGCGATCTGCGAGCACACGCTCGGCTGCCTTGCGCAAGGCGCTGATCGCCTGCTGCTCGGCCTTTCTCGCTCGGTCGAACCCTTCACGGGCCTTCTCCGGGTCGCTTTCCGCCGTCGCCGTACGCATCCGGTGGCTCGCATCGAGGAGCAGGTCGATGTCCCGGCGGTTCCGTCTCGCCAGCTGATTCGCGACCCAGACAGGCACGCTCGGCTTCCGAAGCGCCGCAACCTCCGCCGCGCGATCGGCGTGGCCCTCCTTGCGCAGGCGCCGCACGAGGTCGTTTCGCGCCGCCGTAAAGTCGCCAAGGTCTACGGCGTACAACTGATCGACGTCCGCTGTGACGTCGTTGCTCATTGACCGAAGACTACGTCGAAGCCCTGACCGCATCCACGAGCTCGTCCCCTCTTGCCGTCTTCGAGTATGGCGGACGGCGAACCTAGTGCCCGATTGCCGAGCGCGCCGGGGGTGGCTGCGAAAGTTCACGCTCGCCGAGCTTCGCTCGTGGCCGCCGCTGTGAGCTAGGAGCAGCCGGCGGCGAGCCGGGCGCCGGAGGTACGGTCACCAGATCCCGGGAATGAGCCGCGCCTTCCCCTTCTCATACCGCAGATAGGCATCGCCGAGAGCTTCCTCGAGAGCTCCCTCCTCGACCCGAATTCTCACGACGTACGCCGCCAGCGGGATCAGCACGCACACGATCAGGCTGATCCAGTTTCCGAGCGCGAGGCCCACGCCGATCAGTACCACCAGTGCGCCGGCGTAGATCGGGTGGCGTACGTACCGGTACGGCCCGGATGCCACCACCTCGTGATCCTCGTAGATAGTCACGACGGGGCGGTAGAAGCGGCCGAGGGTGTGCGTTGCCCACCACGCAAGTGCGATGCCGACCCAGCCGACGATGAGCCCCAAGACGAAGACGGGCCAAGGTGAGACGGGAATCGCCAGCTCGGGGACCGAGTCTGCGGCCGCGAAGGCGAGACCGATCGCAAGCCCTATCGAGCCGATGATGAGAACCGCAGTCCCCCGATCGCGCCGGACTTCCCCACGTGCCTTGCGGCTCCGGCGGCCTGCGAACAGCCATACACCGAGGCTTGTCCAGAAAAGAATGGCAGCGAGGAGCGATGTGGTGACGAGCGGCCGCACCGAGGTTGACGATAACTTCTCCGCTCGCGAGTGATTGCCCGCAGAGCTGGTCGAGGCCGGCGTCGAGCGGCTCGCCGAGACCGGGCATCCGCGTCACAGATGACACGAGGGAATGGCTCAACCGTGCGGTTTCTTACGATTCTAGAAGCGTCAGAGGCGCATACGGGATTCGAACCCGTGCCGCCGCCGTGAGAGGGCGGTGTCCTAGGCCACTAGACGAATGCGCCCGGCTCGTCCGAGTCTAGCGGCTTCGATTCGGGGCTCGATACAACAGCCGTGGGAGGTGACTCCAGCTGCTCGGGGGTTTTCTCCTGCTCGGGCCCGGCGAAGACAGCGCCCGGCGCGGCGTGCGGATAGCGGTCCGTGAGCACGAGCGCGTACGCGTTCAGCTGGGTCGAGTAGCCGAGCCCGTACGCCGCGGCTCGCTGGAGCCCCACTGGCATCTGCGCCCTGACGAGCGAGACGAACCAGCCGAGGATCGCGACGACGTACATCACCGTTCCCGCGGCCGCGGAGACGAACGCCGCCGGGATCAGCAGGAACAGCCGGAACCCTGTCTTCCAGCGGTTCTGCTGCTCGAAGGGATCGAGCCGCATGTCGACCGGGTAGCTGCCTGCCTTGCCGACGAAGCCTGGGAACGGGTTCCCGATCAGCAGCAGGAACGCGTAGACGTGGACGGAGTAGCGGACGTACGCCGAAAGGAAGCGGGCGAGCGGTCGCGGCGAGCGGCCGGTCGCAAGCGCGCAGAACCAGTTCGCGATTGCGGCGAGGAACGCCACGACCGACCAGAGCAGCAGCCAGACGATGTGCGGGAACGCGAGCGGCAGCCGGAGCAGCACGGTGAGCCGCGAGCGGCGCTGGTCGTCCTCGTTCACGAGCCGCGGCACGAGCGGGTCGACCTCCGGAGGCTCGAGAGCCCCGACGTGCGTCGTCGGGTCCGTGTGCGGATAGCGATCCGTGAGCAGGAACAGATACGCGGCCGTCTGCGCGCTGTAGGCGATTCCCCAGGCCATCGCGTCGCGTAGCCCGCGCGGCGCGCGGCCCTTCGCGAGCGCGGCGAACCACGTGAGAAACGCCGCTGTCCCCGCGAGGCCCGCGCCGCGCAAGCCGAACGAGATCGGCCCACCGAAGAGGACGCCCGCGAGAATGACCGCAGGCAGCGCAAGCACCCCGCGGAAGGCCGTCTTCCATCGGTTCTGACGCTCGGGTGACGCGATCTCGAGATCCACGGCGTAGGGCTTGGCGGTGCCGACGAAGAACGGCGGGTACGGGTTCGCCACGAGCAGCAGATACGCCTCGATCTGGGTCGCGTAACGGAGGTAGCCGCTGAGAAAGTCGTGGAGACCCGTCGGCGAGGTTCCCTTGATCAGCGTCGCGAACCAGTTGATGACCACGATCACGAAGGCGACCGACGACCAGAAGGCAAGCCAGATGAGATGGGGGATCGCGAGCAGCCAGCGGAAGAAGACCGACAGGCGCGAGCGCTCGAGATCGTCCGTGACGACGAGCCGGATCGGGTGAGACGCGTGCACCGTCGCCACGGCGCGAGCCTATCGCTCCGTGCGGGCGCGGTCTATCTCCGCGCGCTCGGGCGCGATGATCTGCTTCCAGCGGACCGTGCGCGCGATCAGAAGCAGCGCGATCAGGCCGATGGCGAAGTTGAACGCGTTCGTCGCGAGCTGCATGCCGACGCTGAAGGCGACGAGCTCCGTGTGCGGGATGCTCGAGTCGCGGAACGCGTAGAGGAGAAATCCCTGCTGCGTGCCGAGGCCTCCGGGCGTGAACGGCAGGAGCGTGGACAGGCTCTGGACGGCGAGCACGAGCATGACGTTCCGCGGCGAGCTCGGGATGTCGAACGCGTCGAGGAAGAACCAGATGCTCGCGATGCGAAAGGCCCAGGACAGCGCCTGCCACGACACGACGCGCGAGAGGTAGCGGCCCGGTGTGTAGAGGATCGCGAAGCCGTGCCGGATCTGTTCCTTGAAATCGCGCACCCGGCGCGACCAGATGACGACGAGCAGCGTGATCACCGTCGCCCAGACGACGAAGATCACGACCGCAGGCCGTGGGTGGTCGATCGGCCAGCTCCAGTCGAGCGTCGGCAGGCTCGGCAGCACGTCGAGCGCAGGCAGGACGCCTGCGAACAGCGCCCACACGAGCACGACGGAGGCGACGACGGCGTCGAACAGCGTCTCGACGATCAACGTCGGCGCCAGCGTCGTGTACGTCGTCCCGGGCAGCTCCGCCTTCACGAGCACGAGCTTCACCACGTCTCCGGAGCGTGCCGGCGCGACGGCGTTGATGCCCGTGCCGGCGAAGTACGCGCCCGTCACGCGATCGAGTGGCACGCGCAGGTCCGGGAACGCTGCGGCGACGATCGCGCGCCAGGCGACTGCGCGGCAGAAGAGGCGGAGCAGCTGGAGCCCGAGCGCGATCCCGACCGCCTGCCACTTCACGTGCGCGAGCTCCGAGAAGAACGTGTCTACCGCATCGAAGAGTTCGTGCACGGACGCGAACGATAGGCGTCGTAGACTCGCGTCATGGAGAACGGTCTCAACGGCGACGAATACCTCGATCTCCGGCTCGGGGAGTTCCTCGAGCGCCTCGGCACCGGCGCGCCCGGAAGCGGATCCGCGTCTGCGCTAACGGTCGCGTTCGCGGCCGGCCTCGTCGCCATGGTGGCCCGCCAGTCTGCGGGTTGCTGGGAGGACGCGGGCGGTGTCGCGGCGCAGGCGCTCGCGCTCCAGGCGCGGGCTGCCCCGCTCGCGCTCGCGGACGCCCAGGTCTGGGGGGAGGCGCTCGACGCGTTGACGGACGCCACCAGGGAGTCGACGGCGCCGAACGGCGCTCTCGAGGCCAAGCTCGAGCAAGCGGCCGCGGTTCCGCTGCTGATCGCCGAGGCGGCGGCGGACACGGCGTCGCTGGCGGCTCTCGCCGCCGAGCTCGGCGAGGGCACTTACCGGGCGGACGCGGCTTCGGCAGCCGTGCTCGCGGCAGCCTCCGCACGCGTCGCCGCGCATCTCGTATCCGTCAACCTCACGGTCTCGGGCGACGACGACCGGCTCGTTCGTGCCCGGGCCAGCGAATCGTCAGCGGCCGATGCCGCCTCGCGCGCACTCGACGCGGGCGACTGAACGCTGTTTGATCCCGGTTGTGACGACGGTAATTACCGACGCAGAGCTCGTCCAGCGCTGCCGTGCCGGCGAGCCGGACGCGTGGAACGAGCTCGTCGAGCGGTTCTCTCGCTACGTCTATGCGATCGCGACGCAGGGGTTTCGCCTTAGCACGGCAGACGCCGAGGATGTCTTTCAGGAGGTGTTCACTCGCGTCTACACCCGGCTCGATACGCTGCGGGACGAGGCCGCGCTCCGGCCGTGGATCGCCCAGCTCACGCGCCGCGTCTGCCTGGACACGCTGACGGCATCGGGGCGCGTGAAGCCCGTCGAGGAGGTCGTGGCCGCGGACGTCATGCGCGGCGACGAGTTCGAACTGATCGACGAGGCCTTCAGCGTGCGCGAGGCGCTCGCCGAGCTCTCGGAGTCCTGCCAGGAGATGCTCGACCGCTTTTTTGCCCGCGACGAGAGCTACAAGACGATCTCGAACGACCTCGATCTTCCCGCCGGGACGGTCGCGAGCCGCATCTCCCGCTGCCTTCGGCGCCTACGAGAAGAACTGGAGGGGAAGAAATGACGCCCCGGGCCGGTCTAGGGGATAGATGATCGAGATCGCTTACGAGGAACGGCTGGGCTTTCTGCTTCGTCTGCTGCGTCCCGCTCCGGTGGGCTGGGTCGCTGCGGCCCAGGAGCTTCCCGCCGCACGGTGGGCGATGGATGAGATCGTTGCCCGCGCTGAGGCGGACGCCGAGTTCCAGGCCGCGCTGATCGCGGATCTCGAGGCGGCGCTCGAGCGCGAGGGCTACGAGCCCACGCGCCCGCTGCTGCACGAGCTCCGCAAGCGCTACGCCAGGGACTAGTCCGGCGTAGCATCCAGGGCGATGTCCGACGACGTCGCTCTCCACGAGGCTCAGACCGGGGGAGCGCTCCCTGCCTGGAGCCTGCCCAAGGAGTCGGCGGCGCAGATCGCCCTGCCGGTCGAGTGGCCGGAACGTGTCACGCGTGACTGGGCGTGGGGAGGAGCGACGGGAAAAGGCGTCAGCGTCTGCATTCTCGACTCTGGCGTGGAGGGCTCCCATCCCCTGGTCGGCGGCCTCGCAGGAGCGGTCACCGTCTCCGTCGATTCAGACGAGAACCCGACCGTCGAGGAGGAGACCGAGGGCGACCTGTCGGGCCATGGCACGGCGTGCGCCGGCATCGTGCGCTCGATCGCGCCCGAGTGCGACCTCTACAGCGTCCGCGTGCTCGGCGCCGGATTCACGGGCTCGGGCCCGGTGCTCCTGGCCGGTCTTCAGTGGGCGGTCGAGCAGGGCTACGACCTGATCAATATGAGCCTCTCGACGACGAAGCGCCAGTTCGCGGCGCTGCTCCACGATCTTGCGGACTCGGCGTACTTCCGACGGACGATGCTCGTCGCGGCCGCACACAACATGCCGGTGGAGAGCTACCCGTGGAAGTTCTCCTCCGTCATCTCGGTCGGCAGCCACGAGGAGCCGGATCCGATGACGTACTTCTACAACCCGAACCCGCCCGTCGAGTTCTTCGCGCGCGGAGTCGGGGTCGACGTCGCCTGGCCGGGCGGCTCCAAGATCAAGGCGTCCGGGAACAGCTTCGCGACGCCGCACATGACCGGGATCTGCGCGCTGATCCTCTCGAAACATCCGGAGCTGATCCCGTTTCAGCTCAAGAGCGTGCTGTTCCTGACGGCGACGAACGTTGGAGGTGGGAAGTGACCGGTGGGCAGGGAGACGACCTGCGGGCCGCGGTGGCGGCGGGCGTGGTCGGCTCGAGCGAGGGCTTTCACAAGCTGCTGGGAGCGATCACCGAAGTTGCGCGTGGGATCTTCGGGGCGACGGCGTCTTCGATCCTCCTCCTGGACGAGGAGGCGGACGAGCTCGTGTTCGAGGCGGTCGCGGGGTACGGCGAGGACGAGCTCCTCGGGCTGCGGTTCCCGTCGAGCACCGGCATCGCCGGTTGGGTGCTCTCGACGAGAACCCCGCTGATCCTCGACGACGTTCAGAACGATCCTCGTTTCGCCAAGGCCTTCGCCGCCGACACCGGCTACGTGCCGCAGGGCCTGATGGCTGTGCCGCTCCTCTACGACGAGCGGGCGCTCGGCGTGCTCGAGGTGCTCGACCGGCCGCAACAGTCGACGTTCTCGCTGCAGGAGATGGAGCTGCTCGGTCTGTTCGCGCATCAGGCCGCGATCGCGCTCGACCTGCTGCTACGCGCTCGCCAGGCGGACGCGGTGCTCAACGAGGGAACGGGCGAGCTCGCAGTCGTCGCGCGGCTCGCGGCTGTCGTCACGGCTCTCGAGGACGACCGGCGCGAGGCGGGCATCCGCCTGCTCGAAGACCTCGCGGCGACGCTCGCGGCGACGAGTCGATAGCTCTCACACGGCCGCGAGCGTTTCGAGGATGTCGTCGCCGTAGCGCTCGAGCTTCGCAGGCCCGAGACCCTTCACCGCGCCGAGCTCGACGATGCTCGTAGGCATGCTCGCGGCGATCTCGCGCAGTGTGGCGTCGTGGAGCACGACGTACGCCGGGACGCTGTCGGTGCGGGAGCGCTCGAGCCGCCAGGAGCGCAGCCGGGCGACAACCGATTCGTCGGCGGCCGAGGACGCGGTCGACCCGACCGACGGCAACGGCACGTCCGGGATCGCCTTCAGCACCCGGTAGCCGTCCTTGGTCTCGATCTCGATCAGCGCACGTGCCTCCTCCAACGCCTTCACCCAGCGCGTCACCTCCGCCGTCGAGGCCGTCTCGAGGATGCCGAACGAGGGCGAGTCCCTCGTCGACGGCGGCGCGGACACCGAGCCGCGCAGCATGGCCACGAGTGAGCGCCGGCCTACGGGCCAGGCGAGGCCTGAGACGGCGCGGACGATCGCGCCGGCGACGTCGTCCGGCAGCGGCTCGGCGGCTGCGCGCACTGGGCCAACAGCCGGCGGGTCGCACACGTCGCAGGCTCCGCAGGGCCCAGCCAGCGTCTCCCCGAAGTGCTCTGCCACCTGCAGGTGGCGGCAGCGGTGTGTCTCGGCGAAGCGGACGATGCGCTCGACGCGCGCCTCCGCCTCGGCCCTGTAGCGGGCGAGCAGAGACTCGAGCTCGGCCCCGGCGGTCTCTCCGAGCTCGAGCA
Source organism: uncultured Actinomycetes bacterium (assembly GCA_963705945.1). GTDB lineage: Bacteria > Actinomycetota > Thermoleophilia > Gaiellales > Gaiellaceae > PALSA-612. Next base: position 335,212 of record CAVPLG010000001.1, read on the forward strand.
GCTCGATCCGCATTGCGCGGCCCGCGTCGTAGCCGCGCCGGACGATCCTGGCCTGCTCGAGCATCCCGACGAGCACGCGCGGGTCGAAGTCGTCGCCGACGGCCTCCGTGAGCGCCTCCGGCTCGACGACCCCGTGTGCGTCCCGGATTGCCCTGTAGACGCGGCGCAGATCGTTCGGATCGGGGAGGTCGGAGACGGCGAACCGACGGACGGCGGTCGCATCGGACAGGCTCGCGAGGAGCAGTGTTTCGCTCGGCACGTCGTCGCGGCCCGCGCGGCCGACCATCTGCACATAGCTCTCGAGCGAGTCCGGGTAGTTGACGAGGCAGACGAGCCGCACGTCCGCCTTGTCGATGCCCATGCCGAACGCCGTCGTCGCCACGACCCCCTGGATGCGGCCGGCGACAAAGTCGTCCTGGACCCGTGTGCGCTCGTCGGGCTCGAGGCCTGCGTGGTAGTGCTCGATCCGGAAGCCGTGTCCACGCAGGGCCCGTGCGACCCGCTCGCACGACATGCGAGACCGCGCGTAGATGATCGCGCTGCCGTCCTGCATGCTGCCTAGACGGTCCACGACGGCGCGCAGGCGATCCTCGTCGTTGGCTACCTCCTGGACGTCGTAATGGAGGTTCGGGCGGATGACACTCGTCCGCACCACCTCGAGCTCGCGACCGAGCGCGTCTGCGATCTCCTCGGCCGCGGCAGGGGTCGCGGTGGCCGTCATGCCGAGCACGGCCGGCTCGCCGATCTCCGCGAGCGCGCGCCTGATGAAGAGGTAGTCGGGCCGGAAGTCGTGCCCCCACATGCTCACGCAGTGCACCTCGTCGATCACGACGAGACCGACCTGGACTCGCCGCAGCATCTCGACGAACGCAGCGCTCCGTAGGCGCTCCGGCGCCGCGTAGAGGAGGCGAGTCCGGCCGGCGGCGACGTCCTCGAGGCGCGCAGATGTCTCCTCGCCCGTCAGCGACGAGTTCACGAACGTCGCCGTTCGCGCCACCTCGGGCGGCAGCTTGTCGACCTGGTCCTTCATCAGGGCGATTAGCGGCGACAGGACGAGCGTCGGTGACTCCCGCAGCATCGCGGCGAGCTGGTAGGTGAGCGACTTTCCCGATCCCGTAGGCATGAGGGCGAGGGTGTCGCGTCCCGCAACGGCTGCCCGCACGACCTCCTCCTGGCCGGGCCGGAAGCCGTCGAAGCCGAAGAGGCGGTGAAGCTCCGGAACGAGCGAGGGCATGCGAACGAGTGTACGGGCCTACCCGGAACGAGTCTGTGCCGGGCTCAAAAGGAAAGGCCCGGGGCTTTCGCGACCCGGGCCTGTTGATTCCTATTGCGAGAGAGTGGTCTTACTCGGCGCCCTCGGCGCCCTCGGCACCCTCGGCACCCTCGATGCTCTCGAGGCCGTGCGCCTCGACGTCATCGTCATCGTTCTTCGCGGCCTCGGCACCCTCGAGACCCTCTGCTCCCTCTAGTCCTTCTAGTCCTTCTGCGCCCATTTGGAGCTCCTCTCCGCGGGTTTGACAGCTGTACACCCAATAAGACCGGGATTGAGTCGGAAATCTTCCCTCATACACTTCAATTTCGCAAGCCCGGATGAGATGCTCGGGGCGTGAAGCGGCTCGGAGCCCACATCCGCGAGTCTGGACGGGCGTTTGCGGCGGTCTTCCGCAACGCGAACCTCCGTCGGCTCGAGGGCGCGTGGGCAGCCTCGGCGATCAGCCACTGGGGCTTTCTCGTCGCCGTCTCCGTCTACGCGTACGGCCAGGGCGGGCAGACCGCGGTCGGGCTTCTCTTCCTCCTGCGGCTCGTTCCGGCTGCGATTGTCTCTCCGTTCGCGGGCGTGCTCGCCGATCGCTACCGCCGCGAGCACGTCCTGTTCGCGTCGGCCGTCATCCGCTGCGGCCTGATCGCCGCTGCCGCCTTCGGCGTCGCAGCCGGCGTGCCGGCCCCCGTCGTCTATGCCCTCGCTATCGCCGCGACGATCGTCAACGCTCCGTACCGCTCGGCGCAGGCGGCGCTGACGCCGACCCTCGCCACGACGCCGAGCGAGCTGACGGCGGCGAACGCCGTCGCGAGCACGATCGAGAGCCTCGCTTTCTTCCTCGGCCCTGCGTTCGCCGGGCTCCTGCTCGCGATCGCCGGCATCGATGTCGTCTTCGGCCTGACGGCTGGCCTGCTCGGGATCTCAGCGCTGCTCGTGCTTCTCATCCGTCCGGAGGAGGAAGCGATGCCAAAGGGCGAGGTGGAGGCGGGCACGATCCTTGCCGAATGCCTCGCGGGCGTGCACGTGATCTGGGGGAACCGCGCCCTTCGGATGCTGATCGGCCTGCTCACGGCGCAGACCTTCGTCGCCGGCCTCGTCATGGTCTACATGGTCGTGATCGCGATCGAGACGCTCGATCTCGGCGACTCGGGCGTCGGTTACCTGAACGCGTCGTTCGGCGTGGGCGCGCTCATCGGCGCGCTCGGCGCGCTCGGCCTGACCGGGGCGAAGCGGCTGAGCCCGGGCTTCCTCTTCGGCCTCTGTCTCTGGGGCGCACCGCTCGTCGTGCTCGCGTTCTGGCAGAGCACGCTCGCGGCCGTGATCCTGTTCGGCATCGTCGGCGTCGGGAACTCCTTCGTCGACGTCGCCGGCTTCACGCTCGTCCAGCGCGCCGTGCCGGACGCAGTACTCGCACGGGTGTTCGGGGTGATCCAGTTCACATGGCTCAGCTCCGTCGGGATCGGAGGCGTGCTCGCGCCCGTGCTGCTCGACGCCCTCGGGACTGACACGGCGCTGATCGCGACTGGCGTCTTCCTGCTCGTGCTCGTCGCGCTGCTGGGCGCGCGCGTGGCGAAGATCGACGCCGAGGCCGCAGCGCCCGAGGCGCAGGAGCTCAGGCTCCTGTCGACCGTGCCGATCTTCGCGCCGCTGCCCGGTGCGGCTCTCGAGCACATCGCCGGCCGGCTCGTGCCGCTCCGGCTCGACGCAGGAACGGTGATCGTGCGCGAGGGCGATGCGGGAGACCGGTTCTACGTCGTCGTCGAGGGGGATGTCGACGTCACGGCCGGCGGCGCACCGGTCTCGATCCTCAACCCGGGCGGCTACTTCGGCGAAATCGCGCTCCTGCGCGACGTCCCTCGCACGGCGACCGTCACCGCCCGCACGCCCGTCGTCCTCTACGCGCTCGAGCGGGAGGACTTCCTAGCCACCGTCACCGGTCACGCGCCGAGCGCAAGAGCGGCGGAGACGGTGATCTCGTCGCGGCTGTCAGCGCTTGCCACTGCGGCCGGCAACCCGATGTCGACCTAGGAAGTGGTATCGCAAGGCTGCGGGGCTAGGATTCGAACCTAGATAACGTGATCCAGAGCCACGTGTCCTGCCGTTAGACGACCCCGCAACGGCGGTTCATATTAGCCGCCGGTCTCGAGTCGATAGACAGGCACGAGGCTCTTCTCCGCCTCCGTGTCGATGTGCGCGACGACCTCGACGTACGGCTCGAGGCCGGAGCCGCGGAGCTTTTCCTTCAGCAATCCGTCGACCTGGTAGACGCCCGAGGAGTTGTTCATCGTGATCTCGATCAACACCGGCTTCTCCTCGCCGTCCTTGATCTCGACCTTGTCGATCGCTGCTGCGGAGAGCGAGTGGATCGACACGTGGCCACGCTCGAAAGGGATCCGCGACCGGCCCTCCGCCATGTCGAGCGCGTCGGCGACCCGGAGGATCCCCGCCTCGAGCGTGAGCGGTCGGCCCGAGGAGCGGTGGCTCGTGATCACGTGGAGGATCTCGGACACAATCACGGTCAGCTCGGGCTCGTCGTAGCTCTGCTCGAGCAGCTCGCGGGCCTTGCGTGCGGCGAGGAAGAGGCTGAAGTCCTCGTGGTTGTCGCGGTGGATCGACATGCCCGTGTCGTGGAGGAGGGCTCCGAGCATGACCACGACCTCCGAGTCCTCAGGTCGCATCCCGTAGTCGGCGACGAGGGACGGCTCGACCCCATGCTTCGTCAACTGGCGCAGGAGCTTGAGCGCGATGTTCGCGACGATCTGGATGTGCACCCAGGAGTGGTCGTTGATCTGCAGGCGCGCGATCGCGTTCACGTTCGAGACGTGCCACAGCGCCTTCAGCTCGTTGTCCTCGTTCACGCGGTCGAGGACGTTGCGGAGCGTGCGATTCGACCGCGCCGGCATGCGGATCCGCATCTTCGCGACCGCCTGTGCGGGCGTCATCCGCGCCTCGCGCTCGACGTCGACGGCGGGCGGCGCTTCCGGCTCGATCAGGTCCTCGGGCTCGTGGTCGTCCGCCATGCGGTAAGCGTACGCGCATACTTCGTCCATGGAGGAGCCGCGGAGGATCGTCGTTGCGATCACCGGCGCGTCGGGCTCGATCTACGGGATCCGGCTGCTCGAGCTCTGCCGTGAGCGCGGCGGCGTCGAGACGCACCTCGTCCTCAGCCCGGCGGGCCGGCGCACGCTGCTCCACGAGACCGACTACGCGGTTGCCGACGTCGAGGAGCTCGCGGACGTCGTCTACGGCTACCGCGACATCGGCGCGCCGCTCGCAAGCGGCACCTTCCCGGTCGACGGGATGGCGATCTGTCCCTGCAGCATCCGCACGCTGTCCGCTCTCGCGCTGTCGGCGTCGGACAATCTGATCACGCGGGCCGGCGACGTCTGCCTGAAGGAAGGGCGGCCGCTCGTGGCCGTGCTCCGCGAGACGCCCCTCCACCTTGGGCACCTGCGGCTTGCGACCCAGCTGGCGGAGATCGGCGGTGTCGTGATGCCGCCCGTGCCGGCGTTCTACGCCCGGCCGGAGACGATCTCGGACATCGTCGACCACACGGTTGGCCGCGTGCTGCAGCGGCTCGGCGTGCCGGTGGACGGCCTCGTCGCCGAGTGGCAGGGCGACGTCGTCAGAGACGACAACTAGCCGGAAGGGGTCGCGGCGGCGGCCGCGAATTTGGCTTCAACGCAATGTTGCACGGGCCTTTCGAGTGGGGCATCGCCGCCGCGATGATCGCAGTCGTCGCGACGATCGGCGGCTGGTACGCGGCCGACTGGGGGCGCGGTCGGCTCGCGGAGACGAGCGTCGAGCCTGTCCGGCACGTGCTGCCGGCAACGAAGGAGCTGACTCCCGCGAGGGCGATCGTCGTGGCGGCCGTCAAGCCGCGGCCGGTCAAGGTCTCGCCGAAGATCCGCCTCGTAGCGAGCCGCGGCGACTCGTGGCTGCAAGTGCGCGTGGGGTCGCCGACGGGACGGTTGCTCTTCGGCCGCCTCCTCGTTCGCGGCGAGACGGTCAGCTTCGGCCTCCGCCCCCTCTGGGTGCGCTTCGGCGCGGCCTCCAACATCGAGCTGCGGATCGCCGGCCGCACCGCGCCGCTACCGCTCTTCGGGACGTTCGACGCCTACGTGAGCCGGAACGGCGCGCGGCCCGATCCCGTCTTCCATCCCGACGCTGCTCAGGCGACGGCGGCCCAGTCGCCGTAGAGCGACGTGTAGAGCCCCCGCCGCGCGAGCAGCTCCTCGTGCGTGCCGTGCTCGATCACGCTGCCGTGCTCGAGGACGACGATGCAGTCCGCGCGGCGGATCGTCGACAGGCGGTGAGCGATGATGAAGGCCGTTCGGCCAACGAGCAGCCGCCGGAGTGCGAGCTCGATCTGTCGCTCGGTGCCGATGTCGACGGAAGACGTCGCCTCGTCGAGAATGAGGATCCGCGGGTCGGCGAGTAGTGCCCGTGCGAAGGCGACGAGCTGCCGCTGGCCAAGTGACAGCCGGACGCCGCGCTCCCCGAGCTGCGTCTCGTAGCCGTCCTCGAGCTGCTCGACGAACGCGTGCGCGCCAACCGCCTGCGCAGCGGCGATCACGTCCTCGGGCGGCGCGTCCGGCCGCGCAAACGCGATGTTCTCGCGGAGCGTGCCCGCGAACAGGAAGCCCTCCTGCGGCACGACGCCGAGCTGGCTGCGGAGCGACGCCTGCGTGACGTCGCGCAGGTCGACGCCGTCGATCGTGATCCGGCCGTCGCGCGGGTCGTAGAAGCGGGCGAGGAGCTTGGCGATCGTCGACTTCCCGGCGCCCGTGTGGCCGACGAGGGCGACGGTCGTGCCCGTCGGCACGTCGAGGTCGAGGTCGTGCAGCACGTCCGGCCCGTCGCCGTAGCCGAAGCGCATGTGGTCGAAGCGGACGTGGCCCTCGATGTGGGCGAGCGGGCGAGCATCCGGCCGGTCGACGATCTCGGGCGTCTCGTCCATCACGTCCATGATCTTGTCGAGCGCTGCCGTCGCCGAGAGGAACGTGTTGTAGAACTGCGACAGGTTCTGGATCGGGTCGAAGAAGTTGGACAGGTAGCCGATGAACGCGAACAGGGTGCCGATCGTGAGGTTGCCGTCCGACACGAGGTAGCCGCCGAACCCGAGCACGATCGCCGTGGCGATCGAAGACAGGAAGTCGACGAATGGGAAGTACCAGCCGCTCAGGAGAATCGTCCGGTAGTTCGCCGTGCGGTAGCGCTCGTTGACCTCCCGAAACTGGGCCCGTGCGGCCTCCTGTCGGCTAAACGACTGGACGACGCGCATGCCCGCGATGTCCTCCGCGAGCGTCGCCGTGACGAGACCGAGGCGCTCGCGCACGGCGCGGTACGCCTGCGTCGAGCGCGACCGGAAAACAGACGTGCCGATCACGAGCGCCGGGAGGATGATCAGCGTCGCGAGCGCGAGACGCCAGTCGAGCAGGAACAGGATCACGATCGAACCGGCGAGCAGGAGCGTGTTCTGGACGAGCGACGTCACGCCGTCCGTCACGAGCTGGTCGAGCGCGTCGACGTCGTTCGTCAGGCGGCTGATGATCACACCGGCGCGGTTCCGCTCGTAGTAGCCGAGCGAGAGCCCCTGCAGGTGGCGGAACAGCTTGCCGCGGAGGTCAGCGAGCACCCGCTCGCCCGTCCAGCCTGTGAAGTAGGTCTGCGCGGACGACGCTCCCCAGTTCGCGAGGCCGACGAAGAGGAACGCGGCGACGATCCAGCCGAGCGCGGTCAGGTTGCCCTTCGTGATGCCGTCGTCGATTGCGAGCTTCGAGAGGTAGGGGCCGGCGAGCGCCGTCGCCGTCGCGGCGAGCAGGGCCGCGATCGCAAGCCCGGCGCGGAGCTTGTACGGGCGGGCGAGGCGGGTCAGCGTGCGGATCCGGCGTCGGCTCTGACGCCACGACCAGTCACGCACCTCGCCGCCGCGCTCCACCGTCAGATGGCTGCCGGGCTGCCAGACTCTCATGCGGTCGCTTCGACTCTTGCTGCGAACTCGGCCTCGAGCAGCCCGTGTTCCACCATCTCCTCGTACACCGCGCTCGTCCCGATCAGCTGCTCGTGGGTGCCACGCGCCGCGATCCGACCGCGGTCGAGGACGACGATCTCGTCGGCGAGCGAAATCGTCGACAGGCGGTGGGCGATGATGATCGTCGTCCGGCCGAGCATCGCCTGGCGGAGACCGAGCCGGATCCGCGCCTCGGTCGTCGCGTCGACGGCGGCCGTGGCGTCGTCGAGGATCAGGATCCGGGGGTCGACGACGAGCGCGCGCGCGATCGCGACCCGCTGGCGCTGACCGCCGGAGAGCGTGATCCCGCGCTCTCCGATCACCGTGTCGTAGCCGTCCGGGAGGCGCTCGACGAACTCGTGCGCCTGGGCGGCCTGCGCCGCCGCCATGACCTCGTCGTCCGTCGCATCCGGTCGCCCGAACGCGATGTTCTCCCGCACGGTGGCCGAGAACAGGAATGGATCCTGGGCGATCACCCCGATCGCCCGCCGGAGCAACGTCAGGTCGGCGTCACGAACGTCGACGCCGTCGATCGTGACGCGCCCCTCGGACACGTCGTAGAAGCGGGGCACGAGCGACGCGAGTGTCGTCTTGCCCGAGCCCGTGTGACCGATCAGCGCGACGGTTCGCCCCGGCTCGAGCTCGAGATCGATGTCCTCGAGGACGGGTCGCTCGCGGTCGTAGCCGAAGGTCACTCCCTCGAAACGCACTCGGCCGCGGCCGTCCGGGAGCGGGATCGGCGACGCGGGCTCCGTGATCTCCTCGGGCTCGTCGATGATTTGGAAGATCCGCTCGCCGGAGGCGGTCGCGCGCTGCGCCTGGCCGACCCACATGCCGAGCATCCGCAGCGGCCCGACGAGCATGAGCACGAGCACGTTGTACTGGACGAATGCCCCGAGGCTCATGCTCCCGTTGACGACCATGTGACCACCGACGAGCAGCACGGCCGACTGGGCGAGCAACGGCAGGAACGCCATCAACGGGACGTACAACGAGCGCAGTCGGTTGGCTCGCACGGTCTGCTGGAAGACGGACTCCGAGGCGCCAGAGAACTTCGTCCGCTCGCGATCCTCCTGCGCGAACGACTTGACGACGTGGACGCCGACGATGTTCTCCTCCGCGACCGTTGCTACGTCCGCCATCTTCTGCTGAACGTCTCGAAGGACGGGATGGGAAACCCGGCTGTAGCGGTACGCGACCACGACGAGCACCGGCGTGATCCAGAGCGCGACGAGCGCGAGCTGCCAGTCGATGACGAAGAGGACGATCGTCACCGTGACGACCGTGACGACGGCCTGGAAGAAGAAGATCAGCCCGTAGCCGAGAAAGAAGCGCACCGACTGGAGGTCGACGGTGGCGCGCGACATGAGCTGCCCCGTCTGGTGCCGGTCGAAAAAGCCGAACGAAAGGCGCGCGAGCTTCGCGTAGAGCGCGTTCCTGAGGTCGAACTCGACCCCGAGCGCCTGCTTGCCGGCGATCACGCGTCGCCCGGCCATGAGCAGCGCTTTGACGGCGCCGAGCAGCAGCACAAGGCCGACGACGAGCCAGAGACCGTTTGTCGTGCCGTCCGTGATCGGGCCGTTGATCGCGCCCCGGATCACGAACGTGATCGCGATCGCGAGCAGCTGCGAGCCGATCGCGAGGACGGAGGACACCGTAAGCGACCACTTGTACGGCCGGAGGAACCCGAGCAGCCGGCCGAACGTCTCGCGATGGGTGGGCGCGTCGGGCATTTCCGAAATCTACTCACGCGCCCGAGGGTCGCCGGGGCGGCGATACGCTTTCCGCGACGAGCGAGCGAAAGGAGCAAGAGATGGGCTACGCGACATGTGACTCGGCCGACGTCGAGGCGATCAACGGCATCTTCAAGCCGATTCGCCGGCAGCTCGGCGTGACAGCCTTCGGCATCAACGAGGAGACGCTGCCGCCAAACGGCGACGCCTATCCGGACCACGACCACGCCGAGGACGGGCAGGAGGAGGTCTTCTTCGTCCTCGAGGGCGGCGGCAAGATGATCGTCGACGGCGACGACGTCGAGCTCGTGCCCGGGCGCTACGTGTTCGTGTCGGCGGACGTGAAGCGGAAGATCCTTCCCGGTGACGACGGCCTGCGCTTGATCATCGTCGGCTCGCCGCCCGGGGCGTACGCACCGCGCCAGGGATAACGCCGAGGGAGCGAACGGCGCGTACGCCCGCGCGTCACGGCGAAGCGACGAGCACGAACCAGTGCCCTTCGTGCAGCACACGGCCGCCGCCCAGCTCGGCGGCCAGCTCGCCGCCGCAGAAGACGCGCTTATAGACCTCCCAGCGAGAGCCGTCCTCGAGGACGCGTTCCTCCCAGCGCGCGCGTGGATCGCCCTCCCCCGGCCGGCTTCCGAGGATCAGCAGCTGGGCTGCCACACGGCGCGTCTCGGCCAGGAAGCGAAGGCGCTCCTCCTCGACGAGGTGGCAGTAGAAGTAGCTCGCGAAGAGGCGCTCGAAGGATCGGTCGGGAAACGGCAGCGCGAACGCGTCGCCGACGACGAACGTCGCCGCCGGAGCCTGCTCGCGGGCGATCTCCACCATCGCGCTGCTCTGGTCGAGACCCGTCACGTGGCCAGGGAGGTGACGCGTCAGGAAGCCTGTTCCAGACCCGACGTCGAGCGTTCGCGCGGGTGGAAGGTCGCGAAGGGTCGCCGTAAGCTCGACCAGCTCGTCATCCCAGCCGGGGCGGGGCCGGTTGGCGTAGAGGCCACGGCCGAGCCACCAGTCGTCGTATTCATGCGCTCGTGCGTGGTAATACGCCTTCACCGCACTCCTAGAGTACGGCCATGGAACACCCCCTCGAGGCGGTCCCGAACTTCTCCGAAGGGCGCTCGGCCGAGACGATCGCGGCGCTCCACGACGCGCTTGCGGCGCATGCCCGCGTGCTCGACGTCCACGCCGACGTCGACCACAACCGGTCGGTGTTCACGCTCGGCGGTCAGGGCTCTGCGCTCACTGAGGCGTTGGTTGCCGGCATCGCGTGCGCGAAGGAGCGCATCGACCTTCGGGGCCACGACGGCGTGCATCCGCGGATCGGCGCCGCCGACGTGGTTCCTATCGTCGCCGTTTGGCCCGAGCAGATGGATGACGCAAAGGCGACCGCCACCAGGCTTGCCGAACGCGTCGCGGACGAGCTCGAGCTGCCCGTGTTCCTATACGGCGAGCTCGCGCCTGAGATGCGCCCGGCGACGCTTCGGCGCGAGGGGCTCGACGCGCTCCGGCGGCGCGTCGACACGGGAGAGCTGAAGCCGAATTTCGGCCCGCGTCGACTGGATCCGGCGGCAGGTTGCGTGCTGGTCGGCGCGCGCAATCCGCTCGTCGCGTTCAACGTCGACCTCGACACGGACGAGCTCGCGGTCGCGCTGGAGATTGCGGCCGTCGTGCGCGAGACGGGCGGGGGGTTTCCCGGCGTGCGTGCGCTCGGCTTCCCGCTCACGAGCCGCGGGCTCGTACAGGTCTCGATGAACGTCGAGGACTGGCGACGGGCTCCGCTCGACGAGATCGTCGCGCGGATCGAGGCCGAGGCGGCCGCGCGCGGGGTCGCCGTCGCCGGCTCGGAGCTCGTCGGCCTGCTGCCCGAAGGCGCGGCCGCCGCCGGCGCCGAAGCGCTACGGCTTCCGCAGCTGACGGACGACCAGCTCCTCGAGCCGGCGCTGACTAGACTCGGCTCGTGACGCAGACGATCGCGCTCTCCGGCGAGCAGCTCACCGCCGAGGACGTCTGGGCCGTCGCCTTCGAAGACGCAACCGCTTCGCTCGCGCCCGACGCGGTCGAGCGGATGCGCGCGGCGCGCGAGGTGGTCACACGCGCGGCGCACGGCGAGGGCGAGCACACGTATGGCATCAACACGGGCTTCGGAAAGTTCGTTTCCGAGGAGATTCCGCCAGAGCTCGCCGGAGAGCTCCAGCTTCGTCTGCTCCGCAGCCATGCGTGCGGCGTCGGCGAGCCCTATCCCGAGGAGATCGTCCGCGCTGCCATGCTGCTGCGCGCGAACACGCTCGCCAAGGGGTACTCGGGCGCGCGTGTCGAGCTCGTCTCGCTGCTTGTCGAATGCCTGAACCGCGGCTTGCTACCGCGTGTGCCGAGCCGCGGATCGGTCGGCGCGAGCGGCGATCTGGCGCCGCTCGCCCACCTCGCGCTGCCGCTTGTCGGAGACGGGGAGGCTTCGGTCGAGGGCGAGCTTCTGCCGGGTGGCGAGGCGCTCGAACGCCTGGGGCTCGAGCCGATCGAGCTGCGAGCGAAGGAAGGCCTCTCGCTCGTCAACGGCACGCAGTTCATGGCTGCCTTCGCTGCGCTCGGGCTCGTGCGCGCAACACGCCTCGCGAAGGCGTCTGACATCGCATGCGCGCTCGCCGTCGAGGCGCTCCAGGGCTCGAGGACGAGCTTCTTCCCGCAGGTCCATGCCCTTCGTCCCTTCCGCGGCCAGCAGGCGTCGGCCGCCAATGTCCTCCGGCTGCTCGAGGGCTCGGCGATCAACGAGGCGCACCGCTGGTGCGACAAGGTTCAGGACGCGTACTCGCTTCGGTGCGCGCCGCAGGTGCACGGAGCGGCCCGCGATCTCCTCGACTACGTGGGTTACGTCGTCGCGGTCGAGCTCAACGCCGCGACCGACAACCCGCTCGTGCTCGTGGAGGACTCGCTCGTGGTCTCGAACGGGAACTTCCACGGAGAGCCGGTCGCGTTCGCGCTCGACGCTCTCGCCATCGCCGTCTCCGAGCTCGCGTCGATCTCGGAGCGGCGCACGGAGCGAATGGTCAACCCGAGCCTCTCGGACGGGCTGCCCGCGTTCCTCACCATGCGAGGGGGCCTGAATTCCGGCTTCATGATCGCCCAGTACGTGGCTGCGTCCCTCGTCAGCGAGAACAAGGTGCACGCGCATCCCGCGAGCGTCGACTCGATCCCGACAAGCGCCGGGCAGGAGGATCACGTGTCGATGGGCAACGCCGCCGGCCTGAAGGCGTGGCAGGTGCTCGCGAACGCCGAGAGCGTGCTTGCGATCGAGCTGCTCGCGGGCGCGCAGGCGGTCGAGTTCCTCGCGCCGCTCGAGCCCGGAGCGGGCGTCGCCGCTGCTAGGAGCGCGGTCAGAGAGCTGTCGCCGCGCCTCGTCGACGACCGCTCGCTCTCTTCCGAGATCGGAGCCGTGGCCACCGCCATCCGAGACGGCTCGCTCGTCGCCTCGGTCGAAGCGGTGGTCGGAGAGCTCGCGTGACGACAGTCGGCGCGCCGGACGCGCTTGTCGAGGGGCTCTGCGGCGACCTGACGCGAATCCGCGCGCCGCGCGGGACAGACCTGAACGCGCTCTCGTGGCAGACCGAGGCGCCGCTTCGGATGCTGCTCAACAACCTCGATCCCGAGGTGGCCGAGCATCCGGAGTCGCTCGTCGTCTACGGCGGGTCGGGGAAGGCTGCGCGTGACCACGACAGCCTGCGTGCGCTCGTCCGGACGCTGCTTCGCCTGCGCGACGACGAAACGATGCTCGTCCAGAGCGGTAAGCCCGTCGGCGTCTTCCGGACGCATGCGGCCGCGCCGCGCGTCCTGATCTCGAACGCGATGCTCGTGCCGCGCTGGGCGACCTGGGACGAGTTTCGCCGGCTCGAGGCGCTCGGGCTGACGATGTTCGGCCAGATGACGGCCGGCAGCTGGATCTACATCGGCACGCAGGGGATCCTCCAGGGCACGTTCCAGACGTTTGCCGCAGCGGCCGAGATGCACTTCGGGCAGGCCGACCTCCGTGGGCGCACGGTGCTCACGGCGGGGCTCGGCGGCATGGGCGGAGCGCAGCCGCTCGCGGCGGCGCTGCTCGAGGGCGCGATCCTCTGCGTCGAGGTCGACCCGTCGCGCATCGAGCGCCGGCTTGCGTCGCGGTACCTGGACGAGGCGACGGACTCGCTCGACGAAGCGATCGAGCGCGTGCGGGCGGCCGCCGCCGAGGGGCGCGGCCTGTCGGTCGGGCTGCTCGGGAATGCTGCCGACGTCGTGCCCGAGCTCGCTCGGCGCGGCGAGCACTTCGACCTCGTCACGGACCAGACTGCGGCGCACGACCCGCTCACGGGTTACGTGCCGCAGGGGCTCACGGTCGACGAGGCAGCCGCACTCAGGGCAGAGGATCCGGCAGGCTACCTCGAGCGGGCGAGAGCGTCGATCGCGGCGCACGTCGAGGGCATGCTCGAGTACGTCCGGGCAGGTTGCTACGTTTTCGATTATGGCAACAACCTTCGAGGAGAGGCGCGTGATGCCGGTGTAGAAGACGCCTTCAGCTATCCGGGATTCGTCCCGGCCTACATCCGACCGCTCTTCTGTCGGGGCATCGGTCCGTTCCGGTGGGCGGCGCTCTCGGGCGACGAGGCGGACATCGCGCGGATCGACGACGAGCTGCGACGCGTATTCCCCGAGGACGCCGTGCTCCAGCGCTGGCTCGAGCTGGCGCCGGAGCGGGTCGCCTTCCAGGGTCTGCCCGCGCGCATCTGCTGGCTCGGGTATGGCGACCGCGCGCGGGCCGGGCTCGCGATCAACGAGCTCGTCCGGAGCGGCGCCGTCCGGGCGCCCGTCGTGATCGGACGGGACCACCTCGACTCGGGCTCGGTCGCCTCTCCGTACCGGGAGACTGAGGCGATGGACGATGGTTCCGATGCGATCGCGGACTGGCCGATCCTCAACGCGCTCCTCAACACGGCGGCGGGCGCGACGTGGGTCAGCGTCCACCACGGCGGCGGCGTCGGCATCGGCAACTCGATCCATGCGGGGATGGTCGTCGTCGCCGACGGGTCCGACGAGGCGGCCGAGCGACTGGAACGGGTGTTGACGACCGACCCGGGCACGGGAGTCATGCGGCACGCCGACGCGGGGTATGACGAGGCGCTCACGGCGGCGACCGAGGGCGGGCTCGACCTGCCGACGGCGTTCCACGCGTGAGCGCGCTGCTCGTCCGCGACCTGGCCCAGGTCGCGACGCCGGCACCGTCGATCGGGCCGAGGCGAGGGGGCGACCTCGGTGCCGTCTCCGTGGTCGAGAACGCATTCGTGCTCGCGGAGGACGGCGCGATCGTCGGGCTGGGGAAGATGCGGGACCTGCCCGCTCTCGGCGACGACGTCGAGGAGCTCGACGGGCGGGGGCGCTGCGCGATCCCGGGGCTCGTGGACTGCCACACGCACGCATGCTTTGCGGGCGACCGTGTTGACGAGTTCTCGTTGCGGGCAGCGGGCGCGACGTACGAGGAGCTGCACGCGGCCGGTGGCGGGATCCTGAGCACGGTTGCCGCGACCCGCGCCGCCGGTCCGGCTGGCCTCGCCGCCGCCGTCGAGCGACATCGGGGGTGGATGCTCGCGCAGGGAACGACGACGTTCGAGGCGAAGTCCGGCTACGGGCTCGATCACGAGACCGAGCTCGCGTCGCTTCGGGCGATCGCAGCGGCCGGCGGCCACGCGACGTTCCTCGGTGCACATGCCGTGCCGCCGGAGCTCGACGACGCTGACGCGTACGTGGACTGGGTGATCGCGGACGTGCTGCCCGACGCGGCGAAGGTGGCGACCGCGGCGGACGTGTTCGTCGAGCGAGGCGCGTTCGACGTCGCGCAGGCTCGTCGGTACCTCTTGGCCGCGCGAGAGCACGGGCTCGATCTGCGCCTACACGGCGACCAGTTCACGGAGGCAGGCGCGATACCGCTTGCGATCGAGCTCGACGCGCGCTCCGTCGACCACCTCGAGGCGACCGGCCCGGAAGGCGTCGCCGCGCTCGCCGAGAGCGACGTCGTCGGTGTGCTGCTGCCGGCGAGCGCGCTTACTCTCGGCCTACCGATGCCTCCGGCGCGCGCTCTCGTCGACGCCGGCGCCGCGATCGCGCTCGCGACGGACTTCAACCCGGGGAGCGCGTTCTGCGAGAGCCTGCCGCTAGTCGCGTCGCTCGCTTGCGTGCTCTCGGCCTGTCGCCCGCGGAGGCGCTGACGGCGATGACCGCAATGCGGCGCACGTCCTCGGGTGCGCGGACCGGAAGGGGTTGCTCGCGCCGGGCTTCGACGCCGACATCGTGCTTCTCGGCGCGCACGACTGGCGCTACCTCGCGTACCACCTCGGAGGAGACGTCGTGTCGGAGGTGATCGTCGCGGGGCGTTCCGTGTGGGCGCGCTAGGCTAGGCTCGATGGCCACGAAGAAGCAGCGACGGCGGCGTGAGAAGGAGCGCCGCCACGAGTACGAGTACGTCTACGTCGACGACGATGGCCGCGAGGTCGAGGTCGAGGAACGAGCGCGCGCGCAAGAACGGCAAGAAGCCGGCCTCAGCACGCCGTGAAGACCGGCGCGCGGACGGACCGTCGAGCCGCCGTCGTGGCGCCGACGTCTGAGGCGCGGCGCGATCTTCGCGCCGCTGATGTTCGTCGATCGTCTACCTGCTCCAGCAGGAAAAGAGCATCAGCCAGGCGGCGTTCCAGACGTCGCGCTGCTGCTGGCGTTCTTCATCCCGTTCAGCTACTTCATGGACTCGTTCATGTTCCGTCGTTGGCGCAGAGCGCTCCCAGCGTGCCAAGGGGAGCGCGGAACACCGCGTCGCGCTAGTGGCGCTCGCGGTCGATCGCTACGAGCTCGGTCCGATCGGGACGAACTGCTACGTCGTGCGCGCGGACCGCGGCGCCGACCAGGCGGTCGTCGTCGATCCGAGCGGCGGCACGGTCGAGCTGCGGCTCGAGCTCGCGCGGATGGGCGCCTCGGTCGTCGCGATCCTCGTCACACACACGCACTGGGATCACTTCGTCGGCGTCGCCGAGCTCGCGGAGGGAACGGGCGCTCCCGTCTACGCCCCGGAGGCCGAGCGGGACGTGCTGATCGAACGCCGTCGGCGTTCTACGCGAACGCGCCGGTGCCGCTCCATCCGGCTGGGCGCCCGAGCACACGCTCTCGGGCGGGGAGACGATCGACGTCGCGGACGATCGCGTTCGACGTCGTGCACGTTCCCGGCCACTCGCCCGGCCATCTCGCCTACCACGCGGACGGCTGCCTCTTTTCCGGCGACGTGCTCTTCGCGGGATCGGTCGGGCGAACGCGACCTCCCGTACGCCGACTGGGACACGCTGATCGCATCGATCCGAGGCGCTCGTCGAGCGCTATCCCGCCCGAGACCGATCGTCTACTCCGGCCACGGCCCGCCGACGACGCTCGGCGACGAGGTCGCGACGAACCCCTTCCTCGCGGAGCTTCGGTCGCATGAGCTTCGAGGCGCCGAGGGGAACGCATGACATCCTCCCCGCCGAGCAGCCGGTCTGGCGAGAACGTGCTCGGGACGGCGGAGGACGTCTGCCGCCTCTACGGCTACCGGCGGATCGAGACGCCGGGGTTCGAGGACACGTAGGTGTTCGCACGCACGTCGGGCGCGGGCTCTGACGTCGTCCAGAAGGAGATGTACACGTTCGAGGATCGCGCGGGGCGCTCGCTGACGCTGCGTCCGGAGGCCACGGCGCCGATCGTTCGCGCGTACCTCGAGCACGGGATGCACCGCGAGCCGCAGCCGGCGAAGCTCTTCACGATCGCGTCGATGTACCGCTACTCGGCGCCGCAGCGCGGCCGGTTCCGCGAGCACTGGCAGCTGTCGGTGGAGGCGATCGGATCGGACGACCCGGCGTCGACGCCGAGGTGATCCGCTGTACGCCGAGATCCTCCGCCGCCTCGGCATCGAGCGCTACGAGCTTCTGCTCAACTCGATCGGCGATCGCGAGTGTCGTCCCGCCTACGTCGAGCAGCTGTCGCGCCTGGCTCGACGAGCATGACGCCGAGCTCGACGACGACGCGCGCGCAGAAGCGCGCGACGTCTCCGCTGCGCGTCTTCGACACGAAGAGCGAGGACGTGCGGCGCGCGCTCGAAAGCGCGCCGACGATCGGGGAGGCGCTCTGCGCCGCGTGCCGCGAGCACTTCGACGAGGTGCGCCGCTACCTCGACGCGTACGGGGTCTCGTACACGCTTGTGCCGACGCTCGTGCGAGGGCTCGACTACTACACGCGAACGACCTTCGAGTTCGTCGACGAGGCGATCGGCGCGCAGTCGTCGATCTGCGGCGGCGGTCGCTACGACGATCTCGCGGAGGCGCTCGACGGCCAGCCCGACGCCCGGAATCGGCTTCGGCGCAGGCATCGAGCGGCTGCTGCTCTCGCTCGACGGCGTCGATGCGCCCGCGGAGAGGCCGATCGACGTGTTCTTCGTGATCGAGGAGGGCGCGGACCGGGCTAGCGCTCGCGGCCATGATGGAGCTGCGGCGCGCCGGGCTCGCCTGCGACGCCGACTACGCGGGGCGCTCGCGCAAGGGGCAGCTCACGCAGGCTTCCCGGCTCGGCGCGAAGAGCGTCGTCGTCGTGGACGCCGATACGGATCTCGCCGCGGTCCTCGAGGAGCTCCGGCCGTGATCTGGCGTGACCTGATGTGCGGCGAGGTGCGCACCGAGCACGTGGGTCAGCGGATCACGCTCTCTGGCTGGGCGCATCGCCGCCGCGATCACGGCGGGCTCGTCTTCATCGACCTCCGGGATGGCGAGGGCCTGTGCCAGCTCGTGATCAATCCGGAGCACGCGCCGGACGCCGCAGAAGTCGCCCACGGCGTGCGCAACGAGTTCGTCCTCCGGGCGGAGGGTGAGGTCGTGGCGCGGGCGCCGGAGCTCGTCAACCCGAACCTCGCGACCGGCGAGGTGGAGCTCCGTGTCGACACGCTCGAAGTCGTCTCGACGGCACCGGCCCTGCCTTTCCAGCTCGACGAGGAAGGAGTGGACGAGACGCTTCGCCTGCGCTATCGCTGGCTCGACCTACGTCGAGACAAGCTCCAGCGCAACATCAGGCTGCGGGCACAGATGGTGTCGATCATCCGCCGCGTAATGGAAGAGGCCGGGTTCATCGACATCCAGACTCCGATCCTCTTCAAGCCGACGCCGGAGGGGGCACGGGACTTCGTCGTGCCGAGCCGGCTCCAGCCCGGCCGCTTCTACGCACTCCCCCAGTCGCCGCAGATTCTCAAGCAGCTTCTCGTCATTGCCGGCTTCGACCGGTACTACCAGATCGCCGTGTGCTTCCGGGACGAGGACCTGCGTGCCGACCGTGTCCAGGAGATCACGCAGCTCGACGTGGAGATGGCCTTCCCGGACGAGGAGTTCATCATCGGCCTGATGGAGCGAATGATTCAGGCGATCTGGCGAGAGTGCATAGACGTCGAGCTCGCCATCCCGTTTCCGCGCATGGCGTACGACGAGGCCATGCTCCGCTACGGCACAGACAAGCCCGATCTCCGACTTCGGCCTCGAGATCGAGGACGCGACCGAGGCGATGCGCGGCTCGGACTTCAAGGTGTTCGGAGAGGCCGCTGCCGTCCGTTTCATCCGTGCGCCGCGGGTGTTCTCGCGCGCCGAGCTCGACCGCCTCGAGACGCATGCGAAGGAGTGGGGCGCGAAGGGGCTCGCGTATCTCGTCTTCGAGAGCGACGAGCCCAGGTCTCCGATTGCGAAGTTCCTCTCCGAAGACGAGCTGGCTGCGTTCGACGGGCGCCCGGGCGAGACGCGTGCTGTTCGTTGCCGACGCGCCCGAGTTGTGCGCTCGCGTGCTCGGCAGCCTCCGGCTGCATCTCGGCCGCGAGCTCGGCCTCGTTGACGAGGACGCCTTCGAATGGGTCTGGATCACAGACTTCCCGATGTTCGAATGGTCGGAGGAGGAGGAACGTTGGCAAGCGCAGCACCATCCGTTCACGCGGCCCGCTCCCGGTTGGGAGAAACGCTTCGACCAGGAGCCGAGCGCGGCCAAGGCATACCAGTACGACCTCGTCGGCAACGGCAACGAGCTCGGGGGAGGCTCGTTCAGGATCCATGAGCCGGAGCTTCAGGAGCGCGTGTTCGACGTGCTCAAGCTCACGCCGGAGGAGCAGCGCGCGAAGTTCGGCTTTCTGCTCGACGCGCTCGCGATGGGCGCTCCGCCGCACGGCGGGATCGCCTTCGGAATCGACCGGATGCTCATGGTGCTCGCACGGGAGTCGAACCTCCGCGACACGATTGCCTTCCCCAAGAATCAGGCCGGTGTGGATCCGATGAGCGGCGCGCCCACCGATGTTTCGGCAGTAGCAGCTCGCGGAGCTCGGGATTCGCGTTGTGCCGCGGAAGCAATGAGCGGAGGCTTCGCGCCGCGCTTCGCGGCTCGAGCTCGCGTTCCTCGGCCTGCTCGCGCTCGCTGCGGGCCTGGCCGAGCTGGACGCCGTGGATCGTCGCTGTGATGGCGGTCGGCTGGCTGCTCGTCGCGGCGATCGAGTGTCTCGCGTGGCGCGCCGAGCACGCCGAGCCCGAGGGAAGCGTTCTCTCACCGCGAGCTGATGTGCCCGAGGAGTCGACGGCCTGGGACCTCGAGGAGATCCTCGCGCCCTTGCCCGGAGACGAGCAGCTTTGAGGTTCCGGCTCGCACAGCGGCTGGCGGCGCTCGCGGCCGGAGCGCTGCTCGCGGGCGTCTTCGGTGTCGCGCTCTCGCAGGCAGGCCAGGACGAGCCTACGGCGGCCGCTGCCCGCGCCCGCGGTGGGATCCGTGGGGCGGCTGGACGACCGCGCTCGTCGGCGTCGCGCCGGCGGCCCCGTCCGGCGGCGGCCGTCCGGGGACTGTGGCTGGTCCGTGAACCGGCGGACGCTCGGCGTCTTCCATCCGGCGCTGCCGTGCGGCGCGCGCATCTTCGTCGAGTACGGCGGCCGGCAGGTGCTGACGCGGTCGTCGCGCAGCTCGCCCGTCGGCCAGGATCGCGAGTTCGACCTCACGCCGCGGCTCGCGCGTCGAGCTCGGCGTCGACGGCGTCCGCGAGGTTCGCTGGGCCTTCGCACGCTAGAGTCAGAGGCGTGCTCGACCCTGTTCGTGCCCGCCTCGACCAATTGGAACCAACACCAAATAGCGAGGGAGCCCGCGTCGGACGCTAGGCGTTGCCGATCGTCCGCACGGCACCCACCTGGCGTGTCCAGGTTCGCACGGAGGGGTGGTCATCGGCAGGGTGGAGCACACTTTCTCTCTCGCCGTGAACGACACGAACACCGCAGGCGGCGCTCGAGGAGACGATCGCGCGCTACAACGACGCGTGGAACGCGCACGACGTCGACGCGATCGTCGCGCTCCACGCGCCGGGCATGGTCTTCGAGAACCACACGGCCGGTGAGCGCGCGGAGGGCGACGCCGTCCGCGAGCACATCGCGACGATCTTCGCCAACTGGCCCGACCTCACGTTCCGCTCGCGGCGCCTGTACGCGCGTGACGGCCTCGTCGTCTCCGAGTGGACGGCGACCGCGACGCGCCAGGAGACGGGCGAGCGGCTCGAGTGGGACGGCGTCGACGTCTTCCCGTTCGAGGACGGCAAGATCGTCCGCAAGGACGTCTACTCGACGGCCCACCGCGCACGCGTCCTCTCGTGACCGAGGTGTTCGGCGACGCCTCTCGCAACGGCGACTGGGCCGCCGTGCGGCTTCGCGTGCGCGGCGACGGATCGCGACGCTGACGCGGACGGGCTCTCCGAGGACCTTCGCCGGCCTGACGTTGCTCGAGGCTGCTGCCGTCGACGGCGACGAGCTCGCCGTCGAGGCGCTCGCGGCGGCGATCGGCCCCGTCTTCCGCGCGGCCCCGTCCGCGTCGCGCACCGCGGTGGCGATGAGCGGCGGCGTCGACAGCGCGGTCGCGCTGCTGCGCGCGGGCTCCGACGCGGTCGGCGTCACGCTTCGGCTCTGGGTCGACCCCGAGGCGCCGCACGCGCGAGCGCGCGTGCTGCTCGGCCGACGCGGTCCGCGCGGCCCGCCGAGCTTGCCACGGCCTCGGCCTTCCGCACGTGACGCTCGACCTCCGCGAGGAGTTCCGGCGCGCCGTCGTCGAGCCGTTCGTTCGCGGCTACGAGCGCGGCGAGACGCCGAACCCGTGCACGCGCTGCAACGGCGCCTTCCGCTTCGACGAGCTGCTCGCGTTCGCGCGACGCGCCGGCGCGGCTCGGCTGGCGACCGGCCACTACGCGCGAATCGTGCGAGCACCGCGGCCGGCTGCTGCTGGCTCGGGCGGCCGATCCCGAGAAGGACCAGTCGTACATGCTCGCGGGGCTCGATCCCCGGCTGTCTCGAGCGCGTCGTCGTTCCCGCTCGGCGACCAGACGAAGGAGGAGACGCGCGCGGAGGCCGTCGCGGCTCGGGCTCGCGGCCGCAGGGCGAGCCGGAGAGCCAGGAGGCATGCTTCCTCGGCGGCGACGACTACCGCGCGTTCCTCGAGCGGCGCGGGCTCGCGCCCGCCGAGGGGCCGATCGTCGACGAGGCGGGGAACGAGGCTCGGCAGGCACGACGGCCACTGGCGCTTCACGCCGGGCCAGCGCCGCGGGCTCGGCGTCGCCGTCGGCGAGCCGCTGTACGCGATGAAGACGGTCGCGCGCACGAACACCGTCGTCGCCGGCCCCGCAGCGTCGCTCGCCTGTCAGCGAACGGTCGCGCACGCGGCCGTCTGTCTCGTGCCCGTCGAGCGCGCAGACGCGAAGCTCCGCTACCGCTCGCCGGCCGTGCCCGCGCGCGTGATGGCGACGCGAGCGCGGCTTCCGTCTCGACCTCGACGAGCCGGCGTACGCCGTCGCGCCTGGCCAGACGGCCGTGCTCTACGAGGACGACGTCGTCGTCGGCGCCGGAGTCGTGATGACGGCGGCGCGGCGGCGGCTGCATAAGATCAGACCGTGATCCTCGCCGACTACACCGCGTCGCGACTTCGCGTGGGTCGCGCTCGCCGCGTTCCTCTGTCCTCGTCGGCGTCGGGCTCTTCTACTGCGCTCTTCCGGCTCGGCGAGACGCTCGGCCAGGTGACGAAGACGATCGAGCACACCGAGGCCGAGATGCTGCCGGTGATCAACAAGGGCGGCGGCACGCTCGATCGCGTCAACCGCGAGCTCGACAAGGTCGACGTGGCGACCGACAGCGCGACTGGCGCCGTGAAGGCGGCGGACACGGCCGTGCGCACGGTGTCGAGCGCGGTCACGTACCCCGTGCAGAAGCTCGCGGGCCTGATCGCGCGGCCTTCGCTACGGCATCTCGTCGTTCGTCTCCGGCCGCAACTTCGACGAGGCGATGCGCGACGGCGCAAGACGCGGCTGCCCGGCGAGAGCGCGATCTCGCCGAGGACGTCGCGAGCGCCGGCACCTCGTAGCCGCCGACGCCGCGCCTCGAACTTACAATCGAACGCATGCGGACGAGCGCACGAGCTGCGCGAGGGCTTCCTCGCGTTCTTCGAGTCGAAGGGCCACATGCGCGTGCCTTCGGCGTCGCTCGTCCCGCGCGCCGACGACCGCTCGACGCTCCTCACGAGCGCCGGCATGCAGCCGATGATGCCGTACTTCCTCGGCCTCGAGCCGCCGCCGGCGCCGCTGCTGACGACATCGCAGAAGTCCTTCCGGACCCCCGACATCGACGAGGTCGGCCTCGACGGCCACCACCTGACGTTCTTCGAGATGCTCGGCAACTTCTCGTTCGGGCAGTACTTCAAGGAAGGCGCGATCGAGTTCGCGCGCGAGTTCGTCCGGGAGCACATGCGGCTCGACTGGGACCGCGTCTGGGTGACCGTGCACGCCGGCGATCCGCAGCTCAAGCTCGGTCCCGACGAGGTCGCGATCGAGCTCTGGCAGCGGGTCGGCATGCCGATCGAGCGGATCGTGCCGCTGCCGACCGCCGAGAACTTCTGGTCGGTGGGCGGGCCCGGACCGTGCGGCCCGGACTCCGAGCTGTACTACGACTGGGGCGAGGAGCACGGCTGCGGCGAGCCCGATTGCGCGCCGGCCTGCCCGCGCTGCGCGCGGTTCCTCGAGTTCTGGAACCTCGTCTTCATGGCCTACGAGCAGCACCCTGACGGCACGCTGACGCCGCTTCCGAAGGAGAACATCGACACGGGGCTCGGGCTCGAGCGCGGCGCTGCGATCCTCCAGGACGTCATGTCGGTCTACGAGACCGACGGGTACCGGCGGATCATGGAGTGGATCGCCGCCGAGTCCGGCGTCGCGTACGGCGACTCGCCCGCCGCGACGAAGGCGCACCGCATCCTCGCCGACCACGGCCGCGGCATGACGTTCCTCGTGGCAGACGGCGTCACGCCCGTCGAACGAGAGGCGCGGCTACGTCCTGCGGCGCATCATCCGGCGCGCCGTCGCTGCAGGCGCGGCGGATCGGGCTCGAGGACGTGTGGCGGCTGCCGGCGGTCGTCGTCGAGCAGATGGTCGACGCCTATCCCGAGCTGCGGCGCGAGGCCGAGACGATCGAGCGCGAGATCAAGGCCGAGGAGGAGCGCTTCCTGGAGACACTCGCCCGCGGCCTCGAGCGCTTCGAGGAGCTGGCCGGTCAGCCGGCGATCTCGGCGGACGACGCGTTCACGCTCGCCGCCACGTACGGCTTTCCCATCGAGCTCACCGTCGAGCTGGCCGAAGAGCGGGGTCAGCCGGTGGACGTCGACGGCTACGCGGCAGCTCATGGACGAGCACCGCGAGGTCTCGCGTGGAGCCGCCGTCGAGTCGGTGCGCGACGATCGAGGGCGCGAGCACGGACTTCGTCGGCTACGAGAAGACCGAGGTGCTGACGGCGATCGCGGCGCTCGAGCCGGACGAGGCCGGCCGCTTCCGCGCGAAGCTCCACGAGTCGCCGTTCTACGCCGAGGGCGGCGGCCAGGTGTCGGACACCGGCTTCATCGAGCACGAGGAGACCGGCGCGCGGGCCGAGCTCGTCGGCGCCGTGCGCGCGGGCGACGACCAGACGCTGCTCTTCGAGGGCGAGGGCTTCGCCGTCGGCGACCGTGTGCGCGCCGTCGTGTCCTGGAGCCACCGCTTCCCGACGATGGCGAACCACACGGCGACGCATCTCCTCCACAAGGCGCTCCGGGAAGAGCTCGGCGACCACGTGCAGCAGGCGGGCTCGGCCGTGCGCCCGGACAAGCTCCGCTTCGACTTCACGCACGGCGCAGGCGCTGACGCACGGAGGAGCGGGTCGACGTCGAGCGGCGCGTGAACGAGAAGGTCTTCGAGAACCTCCCGGTGCTCGCGTACATCGTGCCGCATCGAGGAGGCGCGGAAGCTGGGCGCGACGATGCTCTTCGCGGAGAAGTACGGCGAGGACGTCCGCGTCGTCGAGATCCCGGGCTATTCGATGGAGCTCTGCGGCGGCACGCACGTTACGACGACGGCCGAGATCGGCCCGTTCGTCATCCTCTCGGAGAGCTCCGTCGGCG
Organism: uncultured Actinomycetes bacterium; assembly: GCA_963705945.1. GTDB lineage: Bacteria > Actinomycetota > Thermoleophilia > Gaiellales > Gaiellaceae > PALSA-612. The sequence continues at coordinate 359,711 of CAVPLG010000001.1, forward strand.
CGGGCGTGCGGCGCATCGAGGCGGTGACGTCCGGTGAGGCGTACGCGTTCCTCCAGGGCCGCTCCAACGAGCTCGATGGGCTGCGGGGCGAGCTCGAGCGGGTGCGGAAGGAGAAGCCGAAGGAGGCTGTGACGAGGTCGACGTGGCAGCCGATGTGAAGCTCGTCGACGGCGTGCAACGTCATCGCGCAGTCGGTGGAGGGCCTCGGGGCGGACGCGCTGCTCGACCTCTCCGACCGCTTCAAGCAGCGGAACCGGCCAGCGGCGGTCGTGCTCGGCTCCGTCGAGGACGGCCGCGTCCATCTCGTCTGCAACTTCGACGACACGGTCGCTGAGAGGGTGAGCGCGTCCGATGTCGCGAAAGCGGCGGCGGCGCGTCGTCGGCGGCGGCGGAGGCGGCCGGCCGACGATGGCGCGAGCGGGCGGCACCGATGCGGCGAAGCTCGCCGACGCACTGGCCGAGGCGGAGCGGCTGGTCGTCGGCGCACTTTCCTGAGGTGAAGGTTCTGGCGCTCGACTACGGCTCGCGCGCGGACCGGCGTCGCCGTCTCCGATCCGACCGGCGAGCTCGCGCGGCCGCTCGACGTCGTCGAGCAAGGTCGGGACGAGAAGCCGGCTTCGCGCGCCTCCGCGAGATCGTCGAGCGAGGAGGCGGCCGAGCGCGTCGTCGTCGGACTTGCCGCTCACGCTGAGCGGCGAGCACGGCGAACAGGCGCAGGAAACGGAGCGCTTCGTCGAGCGGCTTCGGGCGGCCGTGCTCGCTGCCCCGTCGAGACGTTCGACGAGCGGTTCACGTCGATGCTGAGCCGACGGCGACGATGCGCGTGCGGCCGCGCACCTGCTCTCCGGCTACCTCGACTGGAGCGCGGCGGGCATGAGGACGCGTCTCGGCTGCTCGCCGCGTGGCGGCTAGCGTCGCGGGTGCGTGCGGAAGCGAGGCTGCGCCTCTGGCGACGGCAACTGCGAAGCCGCTGCCGAAGGTGCTGCGCATCGTCTTCCCGGAGGGCTTCACCCGCGCGCAGATGGCGACCGCGTCGGTGCGGTGCGCGAGATCGCGAAGAAGACGCGTGGTGTGACGATGCGGATGACGCCGACGGCCTACGCTGAAGGCGACCGCCGCCGCGCCGATCCCGGCGCGGCTTCCGCAGAGATGCGCACGAGCTGATCGAGGGCTTCCTCTTCCCCGCCACGTATGCGTTCTTCTCGAACGAGGCGGCGAAGCGCTTCGTGCGCCGCCAGCTCGACGCGTTCCGTACCGCGTGGCGGCATGTGGACATGCGCTACGCGCGATCGAAGAACCTCACGCCGTACGACGTCCTCATCATCGCGTCCATGATCGAGCGCGAGGTAGTCGTGCCGCGGGAGCGGAAGCTCGTCGCCGCGGTCGTCTACAACCGCCTGCCACCTGCAGATGCCGCTCGGGATCGACGCGACGCTGCGCTACGGCCTGGACATCCCGCCGACCGAGCCGATCACGAAGTCCGACCTCGCGTCGAACTCGGCGTACAACACGAGCAACCGTCACGGGCTGCCGCCGACGCCGATCGCGAACCCCGGCCTGGCGTCGATGCAGGCGGCGGCGCACCCGGCGAAGGTCGACTACATCTACTTCGTCCGGAAGCCCGACTGTCGTAGTCACTTCTTCACGGCGAGCGCGGACGCGTTCAACGCCTACACGCGCAAGGGGCTCCAGTGCTCAACGGCTCGTCGGGCTGATCGGCGATCCGGTCTCCGGCGTCGCTGTCGCCGCGGATGCAGAATGCCGCCTTCCGTGCGTACGAGCTCGACTGGTCCTACGCGCTCCTGCCGACGCGGGCCGAGGCGCTCGAGCGAACGGTGGCGGGTCTCGTAGAGCTCGACTTCGTCGGCGCGAACGTGACGACGCCCCACAAGCTGGCCGTGCGCGGCACTGTGCGAGACCGAGCTCGTGTCGGTGAACACGATCGTCGTCTCGGACGGGCGCGTCGAAGGCCACTCGACCGACGCCGCGATCCTCGCCGGGCTTCCGGCCAAGCGGCCCGCGATCGTCGGCGCCGGCGGCGCGGCGGTCGCCTTTCGCGACGCCCTTCCGGATCCGATCGTCTTCTCGCGCCGCGGCACCTGGCCGCCCGACCTCCGCGACGCGGACCTCGTCGTGAACGCGACGTCCGAACGCGACGAGGTGCTCTTCCAGATTGCCGAGGGCCAGACGCTGATCGACCTTCCCTACCCGGAGACCGCAACGGCGCGCGCTGCGCGAGCCGCGGGGGCGACCATCGTCGACGGCCTGGAGGTGCTGCTCGCGCAGGGCGCTGCGTCGTTCGAGCTCTGGACGGGGCTCTCGGCACCCATCGACGTGATGCGGCGAGCAGTACGCTCCTCCGCGTGAGCACGCTCGGCCTCGTCACGGCAGGCGAGTCGCACGGCCCTGCGCTCGTCGCGATCGTCACCGGGCTCCCGGCGGGGCTCGTCCTCGACCGCGCGGCGATCGACGCGGATCTCCGCCGTCGCCAGCAGGGCTACGGCCGCAGCCGGCGCCAGCAGATCGAGACGGACGAGGTACAGGTGCTCGCCGGCCTCCGGCACGGGCGGACGCTCGGCACGCCGCTCGCGCTCGTGATCGAAAACCGCGACCACGAGAACTGGGCCTGTGGCATGAGCCCGTGGCCGCCGGACGGCGAGCCGTCGGGCAAGGGCACGACGCCCGTAACGACGCCGCGACCGGGTCATGCCGACCTCGCCGGATCGATGAAGTACGGGTTCGACGACGTGCGCGACGCCCTCGAGCGCGCGAGCGCTCGGCAGACGGCGGCAACCGTCGCCGCGGGGGCCGTGGCGAAGGCGGTGCTCGCCGAGATCGGCATCGAGGTCGAGGGCCGCGTCGTCGACCTCGATGCGCTCGCGGAGCGCGTCGACGAGGCCAGAAAGGAGCGCGACACGGTCGGCGGCGTCGTCGAGGTCACGGCGCGCGGCGTCCCGCCGGGGCTCGGCTCGTATGCGACACGCGACGATCGGCTCGACGCGCGTCTCGCCGCCTCCCTGATGGGGATCCAGGCTGTGAAGGGCGTCGAGATCGGCGACGGGTTCGCGCTCGCCGAGGTGCGGGGCTCAGCAGCGCACGACGAGATCGTGCGCGACGATTCTGGCCTCGAGCGCGACTCGAACCGCGCGGGCGGCATCGAGGCCGGCGTTTCGAACGGCGAGGAGATCGTCGTGCGCGCCGCGATGAAGCCGCTACCCACCCTCATGCGGCCGCTGCGAACGGTCGATCTCGCGACGGGAGAGCCGGCGGAAGCGCTCGTCGAGCGCTCGGACACGGCCGCCGTCGAGGCGCTCGCGGTCGTCGCGGAGGCCTCCGTTGCGTTCGAGCTCGCTCGGGCGGCGCGGGAGAAGTTCGGCGGCGACGCAATCGGCGACTTCGTCGGCGCCTGCAACGCCTATCTGGAGCGAATCGACTGGCGCACGCACTAGACAGGCATCTCGCGCTGATCGGCTTCATGGGCGCCGGCAAGTCGACGCTCGGCGCGCGCGTAGCGAAGCGGCTCGGCCGCCCGTTCGTCGACCTCGACACGGAGATCGAGCGGCGCGCGGCCGCATCGGTCTCGACGATCTTCGCGACGCGGGGCGAGGTCGAGTTCCGTGCGATCGAGCAACGGCTTGCGTGCGAGGCGCTCGACGCCGAGCCGGCCGTCGTCGTCTCGCTCGGCGGCGGCGCGCCCGTCTCAGCCCAGACGACGAGCAAGCTCGCTGAACGGGCGCTCACGGTGCTCGTGGAGGTCGACGTCGACGAGGCGTGGCGCCGTGCGCGACGTTCGGACAGACGGCCGCTCGCCGAGACAGAGACGACGTTCCGCGCGCTCTACGAGCAGCGCCGACCGCTCTACGAGCGGGCGGCAGACCGCCACGCGCACGACGTGGACGGGGTCGTGCTGGCCGCTGCCGGCCTGTTCGTCGAGGAAGGTTCGTTCTCGCGACTCACCGTGCAGGTGCCCGCGGCCGCGGAGGTCGTCGTCGACGAGCACGTGCTCGGGCTCCACCGTCCCGACCTCGACGCTCCGATCCACGCAATCGCCCGCGGTGAGTTGGCGAAGACGCTCGAGACGTGCGATCGACTGTGGCGGGAGCTCCGCCTCGAGCGAAGCGGCACGCTCGTGGCGGTCGGCGGCGGCTCGACGACGGACGTCGCAGGATTCGTCGCCTCTGCGTATCTCCGGGGGATCGACTGGATGGCGGTGCCGACGACGCTCGTCGGGCAGGTCGATGCCGCGATCGGAGGCAAGACGGCTATCGACCTTCCGGAGGGAAAGAACCTCGTCGGCGCATTTCACTGGCCGCGGTCGACGGTCGTCGATCCGGCGTTGCTTCAGACGTTGCCCGAGGACGAGCGGCGGAACGGGCTGGCCGAGGTCGTGAAGACGGGCTTGTTGATGGACGAGGAGGTGTGGGAGCTGTCCGACGCGGATCTCGTACGGCGCTGCGCGGCGTTCAAGTCCGCCGTCTGCCTGCGGGATCCGCACGATCTCGGCGAACGGCGGATGCTCAACCTCGGCCACACGTTCGCCCACGCGCTCGAGGCGGCCTCCGACTACGCGCTGCCGCACGGGCAGGCCGTCGCGCTAGGGCTGACGGCCGCGCTCGAGCTCTCGGGGCTCGCGGAGCAGAAGGCGCTCGTCGAGGAGGTGCTCGCGCCGGCTCCGGCGCGGGTGGACGCCGATCGCGCCTGGGCGGCGCTTCACCGCGACAAGAAGGCGGAGGCGGGACGGGCAAGGCTCGTGCTGCTCGAGAAGCCCGGACGGCCGGTGATCGACGTCGAGCTTCCGGACGCCGACGTGCGACGGGCGCTCGACAGCCTCATCGCGTAGATTCGGGGCCGTGCGAGTGGAGGTGCTGAACGGGGTCAATCTCGACGTGCTCGGCCGACGGGATCCCGATCTGTACGGTGGCCTGTCGCTGAACGAGCTCGAGTCGCGGATCTACGAATGGGGGAAGGAGCTCGACGTGGGCGTCCGCTGCCGGCAGACGAACCACGAGGGCCAGTACGTCGACTGGCTCCACGAGGTCAGCGAGATGGCGGACGGCGTCGTCGTCAATCCGGCAGCGTGGACGCACTACAGCTACGCCGTGCACGACGCGGTTGAGCTGCTCGCGATGCCGGTCGTCGAGGTGCATCTGTCGAACATCGACGACCGCGAGGACTGGCGACGTGTGTCCGTGATCTCCGAGTTTGCGGCGCATCGGGTGGTCGGCAAGGGACCGGACGGCTACCGCGAGGCGCTCGGGTTCCTCGCGGAGAAGCTCGCGTGAGGGAGCGGCTCGACCGGCTGCAGGAGCTGCTCGAGGAGCCGCTCCTCGTCTCGAACCCGATCAACGTCCGTACCTCTGCGGCCTGTCGAGCTCGAATGCCGCGCTTCTCGTCGAGCCCGAGCGGGTGCAGCTCTTCACGGACTTCCGTTACTGGAGCGCGCCGAGACGATCGCGAGCGTCGAGGCGGTGCAGACGCGCCGCAACCTCTACGCCGACCTGGCGGAGAGGCTCTCGGGGCGGATCGGCTTCGAGCCGGACGCAGTCACGGATGCGCGGTACGAGGTGCTCGACCAGGGCCGTCTCGAGCTCGTGCCGCGGCGCGGCCTCGTCGAGCAGCTGCGCGAGGTGAAGGACAGCGCCGAGCTGGCGGCCGTGCGCCGGTCGGCCGCGATCCTGACCGAGGCCATTCGGTCGCTCGCCGAAGGCCGTTCGTCGGCCGCTCGGAGCGCGAGCTGGCGTGGCGCATGGTCGAGCGGATGCACGAGCTCGGCGCGGAGGACTCGGCGTTCTCGGCCGTCGTCGCCGGGGAGTCGCGGCGCTTCGCCGCACGCAGTGCCGAGCGACCGCCGGATCGAGGTGGGGGAGATGGTCGTCGTCGACGCAGGCTGCAAGGTCAACGGCTACTGCTCGGACTGCACGCGGACGTTTTCGACCGGGAAGCTGCCGGTCGAGCTCGAGGAGGCGTACGCCGTCGTGCTCGACGCACAGCTCGCCGGACTGGCCGCCGTTCGGCCAGGCGCCGACGGTACGGCCGTCGACGGCGTCGCGCGCAAGGTGATCGAGGACGCGGGGCTCGGCGAACGCTTCGGCCACGGGCTCGGTCACGGCGTCGGCCTCGAGGTGCACGAGGCGCCGTGGCTCAACCCCGAGCTCGAGAGCACGCTCGCCGTCGGCAACGTCGTCACGATCGAGCCGGGCGTCTACATCTCGGGGCTCGGTGGCATCCGGATCGAGGATCTCGCGATCGTCGGCGCAGACGGCGCCGAGGTGCTGACCGACCTCACGAAGGAGCTGACGACCGTCGACTAGACTGGCGCGCCGTGGCCGAGGTCGTCAACACGAACCAGTTCCGGAACGGCATGCACATCGAGGTCGACGGCGACGTCTGGCGCATCGTCGAGTTCCAGCACGTGAAGCCCGGCAAGGGTGGCGCGTTCGTGCGCACGAAGCTCAAGAGCCTCGGCTCGGGCTCCGTCGTCGACAAGACGTTCCGCGCCGGCGAGAAGTTCACACGCATCCACACCGAGGTGAAGAGCGTCCAGTACCTCTACGACGCCGGCGCCGAGGTCATCTTCATGGACGAGGAGACGTACGAGCAGATCCACCTGCCGCGCGCCGAGCTCGCGGAGGAGCTGCAGTTCGTCGAGCCGTCGAGCTCCGTCCAGCTGCTGACGGTGGACGGCAAGCCGTCCGGTATCCAGCTCCCCGCGTCCGTCGAGCTGACCGTCTCGTCGACGGAGCCCGGCGTGCGCGGCGACACCGTCTCGAACGTGACGAAGCCGGCGACGCTCGAGACCGGCGCCGTCGTACAGGTGCCGCTGTTCGTGAACGTGGGCGAGCGGATCAAGGTCGACCCGAGGGAAAAGAGATACATCAGTAGGGCCTGAGCCCGCCGTTGCCAGGGCGCTAAGGTCCGAACCCATGCCGCGCCTCGTCGACACGACGCTGCGCCTGCTCGGCCAGGAGCCCCTCGCGGGCAAGCTGCCGACGGGCGAGCAGCTGCGTCTCGCCGAGATCCTCGACGGCGCCGGTTTCGCGTATCTCGAGGTCTCGGGCGGAGGCTGCTTCGACACCGCTGTACGTCGCGGCGTCGAGAGCCCGTGGGAGCGGATCCGGATGCTCAAGGCGCGCACGTCGACGCCGCTCGCGATGGCGCTCCGCGGCCGGTTTCTCGTCGGGTCGCGGCCGGTCGGTGTCGAGCTGGCCGAGCGCTTCGTCGCCTGCGCGGCGGAGAGCGGCATCGACGTCTTCCGCCTGCACGACCCGCTGAACGACGTCTCGAACCTCCGCGAGGCGGCGAAGGCGATCTCGGCAGCCGGCCGCGAGTTCGACGCGGGGCTCGTCTACAGCCCGGCGCGCGGAGAGGAGACGGACTGGCTCGTCGACAAGGCGCAGGAGCTGCCCGACCTCGGCGCTGCGCGGATCCTCATCCACGACCCCTCCGGCTCGCTCAGCCCACATCGCGCCGCGGAGCTCGTCGGTGCGGTGCGCGAGGCGTCCGGCCTGCCCGTCGGCCTCTACAGCCAGGGGGCCGGAGGCATCGCGCTCGCGGCGGCGATCGAGGCGTCGCGCGCCGGCGCCGACCTCGTAGCCTGCGCCGTCTATCCGCTCGCGCTGACGCTGCACCGCGTCTCCGGTGAGTCGGCTGCGACCGCTCTCGGCGGCCTCGGCTTCGACACCGGCGTCGACGCGGACACCGTCTGGCGCGCCTCCGACCTCGTCGACGAGTTCATCGGCGACGAGCCCGTGACGCCGACGCCGCCACGGGTCGCGACGCTCGCCGCCCAGCACCGCTTCCCGCCAGGCCTCGTCGCGGCCCTCGATCTCCACCTGCGCGCGAACGCCGCCGAGGATCGCATCGTCGACGTGCTGGACGAGCTGGCGCAGATCCGGGCCGAGATCGGCTCGCCGCCGCTCGCCGCGCCGATCGGGCAGATCCTCGCCTCCCAGGCGCTCGTGCACGTGCTCTCGGCCGAGCGCTACCAGACGATCGTCGACGAGCTGAAGGCGCTCGTCGCGGGCCGCTTCGGCGCGCCTCCCGCCGCCATCGACCCGACCGTTCAGCGTGCCGTCGAGTTCGTCGGGGGCGACGTTCCGGCCGAGTCGCTGCTCGGCTTCGAGCGCGCAAGTCAACTCGCCGACGGCCTCGCCGCGAGCGAGGAGGAGCTCTGCCTGCTCGCGCTGTTCGGCGAGGACGCCGCAACGCTCCTGCGCACGATCCGCGTCCGCGGCCAGCGCGACGACGAGGACGCGGACGCGGGCGACCAGACCCGCTCGGAGCGCATCAAGGAGATCGTCCGCATCGTCCAGGAATCGGGTGTCGCGGAGGTGACGCTCGAGGACGACGGGATGAAGGTGACCGTGCGTCGGACGGAGGAGCGAGCGACGCCGTTACCTCCGCCGGCCGCGCCTACGGACGCCCTGGAGGACGAGCTCCTCGCACCGCCGGACCCCCCGCCCCCGGCCGACGGGCTCGTGCGCATCGAGGCGCCGATGGTGGGGACGTTCTACCGGGCGCCGGAGCCTGGAGCCGCGCCGTTCGTCGAGGTGGGCGATGTCGTGATCACCGGCCAGACGCTCTGCATCCTCGAGGCGATGAAGCTGATGAACGAGGTGAAGGTCGAGCAACCGGGCATCGTGCGCGCGATCCACCCCGACAACGCGCAGCCGGTGGAGTACGGCCAGCTGCTGTTCGAGCTCGAGCCGGCCGACGGCCGTCCTCCGATCTTCTAGGCGCCGCGATGTTCGAGAGAGTCCTCGTCGCCAATCGCGGGGAGATCGCCGTCCGCGTGATCCGATCGCTCCACGAGCTCGGCATCGAGGCTGTCGCCGTCTATTCGACCGCCGACCGCGACGCGCTCCACACGCGCCTGGCTGACCGCGCGGTCTGCATCGGCCCACCGTCCGCGGCCGAGAGCTACCTCTCCATCCCCGCCATCATCTCGGCCGCTGAGACGACGGGCTGCGCGGCCGTCCACCCGGGCTACGGCTTCCTCGCCGAGAACCCGGCCTTTGTCCGCGCATGCACCGACTCGGAGCTCGTCTTCATCGGCCCGGACGCGGACGTGATGGAGCGGATGGGCGACAAGGTGCGCGCGAAGGAGGAGATGGACGCCGCAGGCGTGCCAGTCGTTCCCGGCACGGCGAGTCTCGCGAGCGCCGCCGCCGCGGCGGCAGCAGCGGATGATGTCGGCTACCCGGTGCTGCTGAAAGCCTCCGCGGGCGGTGGAGGCAAGGGCATGCGGCTCGTGACTTCGCCCGAGGAGCTCGCCTCCGCCTTCGAGACCGCTTCGTACGAGGCGCTCGCTGCGTTCGGCGATGGCAGCATCTACATCGAGAAGGCGGTCGTGCCGGCGCGCCACGTCGAGATCCAGGTGCTTGCCGACGCGCATGGCGGTGTGCTCACGCTCGGCGAGCGCGAGTGCTCGATTCAGCGCCGCCACCAGAAGCTCGTCGAGGAGTCGCCGTCTCCCGCGCTCTCGCCCGAGCAGCGGGAGGAAATGGAGGCGGCGGCCGAGCGTGCGTGCCGCGCGGTCGGCTACCGGAACGCGGGCACGTTCGAGTTCCTCGTCGGCCCTGACGGCGCCTTCTACTTCATCGAGCTGAACGCGCGGCTCCAGGTCGAGCATCCGGTGACAGAGCTCGTGACGGGGCTCGATCTCGTCCGCGAGCAGCTCCGCGTCGCGGCCGGCGAGCGGCTGTCGGCGACCGGTCGCGCGTCGCGCGGCGGTCACGCGATCGAGGTGCGGATCAACGCCGAGGATCCCGCGCGTGGCTTTGCCCCCTCGCCCGGCCAGATCACCAGGTTTCGCCCTCCGCTCGGGCCGTTCGACCGCCTGGACACGCATATCGAGGAGGGCTCCGTCGTTCCGCCGCACTACGACTCGCTGCTCGCAAAGCTCATCGTGTGGGACGTCGATCGTCCGGCGGCGATCGCGCGTTGCGCGAGAGCGCTCGGAGAGCTCGAGATCGAGGGCGTCGCGACAACGCGGGAGCTCGCGCTCGACATTCTCGCGAGCGAGAGCTTTGTCTCCGGGAGCTACTCGACGTCCTTCCTCGCGGACGCCGAGAGCTCGTTGCCGGCGCTGGTGGCGGGCTGATGGCAGGCAGACGAGCCGCACGACGCACGACGCTCTTCCTCCTCTACCAGTGGGACCTCACGGGCCAGCCGCTCGCGGCGCTCTACGAGGGGGAGATCGACGAGTTCAGCCGGGAGCTCGCGGAGAGCGTGGCGGCGGAGGCCGAGGAGCTCGACCGGGCGATCGACGCCGCCTCGGACTCCTGGACGTCCGACCGTCTCGGCGTGCTCGAGCGCAACGTCCTCCGGATCGGCGTCTTCGAGCTCGTTCACGGTACGGTCCCGGTCGAGGTGGCGATCTCGGAGGCGGTCAACCTGGCCAAGCGCTACGCCTCCGACGAGGCGGCGAAGCTCGTCAACGGCGTGCTCGGCGGCGTGGCGCGGGAGCGCGTTCCGCGGTGACGGACCCGCTCGCCCAGGCCGACGCTCTGCTCGCCCGGCTTGAGATGGCCCGCGAGCAGCTCGAGCAGGCAGAGGACCCGGACCGCGCGCTCGAGCTGCTGGAGGAGATCGCACAGCTCGCCCGTGAGGCGCATGCGGAGATCGAGCGGGCGAAGGATCAGGTCGAGCCGTGAGGACGGCAGACGAGCTGCGCGCGCTTATCGAGGAGCACCTCGCGGGCTTGGCTCTTTCCGGCGATCTCGGGGAACTCTCTGACACCGTTCGCTACGGGTTCGCCGAGGGTGGCAAGCGAGTGCGGCCGGTGATCTGCCTCGCGACGGGCGAGGCGGCTGGCGCGGCGCCCGAGGACGTGCTTCCGGCCGCCGCAGCCGTCGAGCTCGTGCACTCGTTCTCCCTCGTCCACGATGATCTGCCGGCGCTCGACAACGACGAGGTGCGGCGCGGGCAGCCGTCGGCCTGGGCGCGGTTCGGCGAGGCGGACGCGATCCTCGCGGGCGATGCGTTGCTCGGCGAGGCGCTGCGGCAGGCGTTGTCGTACGACACGCCGGAGGTCGCGCGCGAGCTGACCGAGGCGACGCTCGGCATGATCGGCGGCCAGCACCTCGACATCCACGGCGGGGAGCACGATCTCGCTGCGCTACACCGGCTGAAGACGGGAAGGTTGCTCGCGGCGTCGGTCGGCTGCGCTCTCTGGGCGGCCGGGGTGCCCGACGCGGAGCAGGGGCCGTGGCGGAAGTTCGGTGACGAGCTGGGCTTGCTCTTCCAGATCGTCGACGATGTGCTCGACGAGGACGGCTACTTCCTCGTCCACGGTGCGGACGAGTCGCGCGCGATGGCGCAGGAGGCTGCCTTGCAGGCGCACGGTTGCCTCGAGGCGGTTCCCGCCGACACGACCGTGCTCGCGGAGATCGTCTCCGACTTGGCGACGCGCACGCGCTGACGATCGCTGCGGAAACGGCCATCTTGGGCCCGCGACGCGGTCCCTCTACCCTTGCCGCATGAAGAAGCGCCTTGACCTTCTGCTCGTCGAACGTGGGCTGGCCGAGAGTCGCGCTCAGGCGCAGGCGCTCGTTCTCGCGGGGCGGGTCGCAGGTCACGCGAAGGCCGGCGAGCAGCTCGACGAGGGCGTCGAGCTGACCGTCTCCCAGCCTCCGCGCTACGTCTCTCGCGGCGGCGAAAAGCTCGAGCACGCGCTCGACGCGTTCGGCGTCGACGTTCGCGGGGCCGCGTGCCTCGATGTCGGCGCGTCGACCGGTGGCTTCACCGACTGCCTGCTCCAGCACGGCGCGGCGAAGGTGGTCGCGCTCGACGTCGGCTACGGGCAGCTGCACCCGAAGATCCGTGACGATCCGCGGGTGACGGTGCTCGAGCGCACGAACGTTCGTGGGCTGACGTCGCTCCCGTACGCGCCGGAGGTCGTTACGTGCGACGTCTCCTTCATCTCCCTCCGGGCTGCGCTTCCAGCGGCGCTTGCGCTAGCCCGGCCGGGATGGCGCGCGCTGCCGCTCGTCAAGCCGCAGTTCGAGGCGGGGCGCGTGGAGGCGAAGCGAGGCGTCGTCCGCGACCCTGCCGTCCACGCGCGAGTGCTCGAGGAGCTCGCGGAGGCGTCCCTCGACTTGAACGCACGCGTGTGCGCGGTCGTAGACTCCGGGCTGCCAGGCCCAAAGGGCAATCGCGAGTTCTTCCTCGACCTTCACCATGACGACAGCCCCCGGCTCCCGGATGCGCTCGGCGCCTGGATCGCCGCGGCCGTTGGCTGAGCCCGTGCGCCGGGCGGCCGTGGTCACACACGGCAAGCCGGACGTGATCGGCGATGCGGTCGCCCGACTGGAGGCGGTCGCAACCGCGGCCGGCGTCGAGCTCGTGAGAGGTGAGGGAGTGGCTGCCGACATCGCGATCGTCCTCGGCGGCGACGGGACGATGCTGCGTGCCCTCCAGCGCTACCTCGGCTCGGGCACGGCAGTCTTCGGCGTCAACTTCGGACGCGTTGGTTTCCTCACGTCCGTCCACGAGAGCGAGCTCGAGGCGGGCGTGTCGCGCGTGTTCGCCGGCGGGCACGAGGTGGTCGAGCTGGCCACGGTCGACGTCGAGGTCGAGGGTCAGCGCAGCGTTGCCGTCAACGACGTCGTCGTCACGAGCAGCACGCTCGGACGGATGGTCGAGCTCGACTGGCGCGTCGGCGGCGAGGTGCTCGGGCGCGTTCCCTGCGACGGCGTGATCTGCGCGACGCCCACGGGATCGACGGCGTACAACCTCTCGAACGGTGGCCCCGTGCTGGCGTGGGGGCTGGACGCGATGGCGGTGACGTTCGTCTCGCCGCATTCGCTCCACGCACGGCCGCTCGTCCTGCCGCGGAGCCGGGAGGTCGAGGTCTGGAACAGGACGCCGGACGTGAACGTCGTCGTGCTCGTCGACGGCCACCGCCTGACCGAGCTGGCAGCGGGGGAGCGCGTCTCCGCGCGCCTCGGCGACCGCGCGGCCCTGCTCGCCGTGCTTCCCGAAGCGACGTTCTTCCGGCGCTACCGAGACACGTTTGCTTCGTAGGCTGCGGATCGAGAACCTCGTCCTGATCCGCGAGGCGGAGCTCGACCTCGCGCCAGGGCTGAACGCGATCACCGGCGAGACGGGGGCCGGCAAGACGATCCTGACTCAGGCAATCGGCCTGCTGCTCGGCGCCCGGGGCGACGCGGCGCTGATCGGCGCCGAGGGCCAGGAGGCGTACATCGAGGCGGAGCTGGACGCACCGGCCGACCTGTTCGAGGAGGACGGGTTCGAGGTGATCGCTGAGCTCCGGCCCGAGGACGAGGAGGGAATCGCGGTCGCGCGTCGCGTGTTCCCAGACGGACGGACGCGTGCGTACGCCTGGGGGCGGTCTGCGGCGAGGGAGGACGTTGCGGCGCTTGCCGAGCGCCTGATCGCGATGTCCGGCCAGTTCGAGCAGCGACGTCTCTCCCGGCCGTCGTACCAGCTCGACGTTCTCGACGTCTTCTGTGGCGAGGAGCAGCTTGCGCGGCGAGCGAGTCTCCGTCGGGCGTGGCGGGAGCTCCTGGCCGCGCGGCGTGCTCACGAGGAGCTGGTCGGCAACGCCGTGGAGGCGAAGGAGCGCGTCGTGCTGCTGCGCGCGCTCGCCGAGGACACGACCGGGATCGACGCGGCAGCAGAAGCCGAGCTTCGCCAGGAGCGCGAGCTTCTCCGCCACGTGACCGAGCTCGCCGCCGCGGCGAGCGCTGCTGCGACGGCGCTGGCCCCGGACGACGGCGAGGGGGCCGTCGGCCTCGCCGCGCGCGCCGGCCACGAGCTCGGCTCGGTGTCGGCGATAGCTGCCGAGCTTGCGCCGGTCAGCGCCGAGCTTCGCGAATGCGAGGTGCGGCTCGCGGAGGCGGCGAGCGCGGTCCGGGCTTTCCTCGCGTCACTCGACGCGGATCCCGGAAGGCTCGAGCACGTGGAGGCGGAGCTCGAGCGCTATGCCGATCTCCGGCGGACGTACCGGGCCGAGACGACGGACGAGCTTGTCGAGCGCGCCGCCGCCGCACGGGCCGAGCTCGACTCGCTCGACGCAGGCGCCGACCCGGTCGAAGCCTCGGCCCGAGCGCTCGGGTCACAGGAGCGCGAAGTCGAGGGGATCGTTCAGGCGCTCGGCGAGTCGCGTCGCGATCACGTCGAGGGGTTCGCGACCGCTGTCGCAGCGGAGCTCCGCGGGCTCGGCGTGGGGGAGGGCGAGTTCGAGGTGGAGCTGTCGGAACGTGAAGTTACCTCCACCGGCCGGGACGACGTCCGCTTTCTCGTCCGGCCGAACGCCGGCCTTCCGCTCGCGCCGGTCAGCGAGACCGCATCCGGCGGCGAGCTCTCCCGCATCGCTCTTGCAATAGCCGCCGTCGGTGGAGGAGAGACGATGGTGTTCGACGAGATCGACGCGGGCGTTGGCGGCGAGACGGCACACGCGGTCGCGGACACGCTCGTCCGGCTCGCGACACGGGTACAGGTCGTCACGATCACCCATCTGCCGCAGATCGCGAGCCGCGCGGAGCGGCACTTCGCGGTCGAGAAGATCCCGGGCGATCCGACGCACACGCGCATTCGCGAGCTGACGCAGGACGAGCGGCGTGAGGAGATCGAGCGTATGCTGGGCGGCCGCGAGTTTCTCGCGACGCTTGCGGCCTCGGAGTAGGGGAGAGCGATGGCGATCAGGACACCGATCCGACGCGGCCGACAGCGCTCGCGGCAGTTCGTCGAGCTGACCGGTCCCGTGCGGCTCGACAGGAGGACGAAGCACCTCGTCAAGCGGCTCTCGTCCGACGCCGTGGCGGTGATCGACCACGCCGACCTCGACCGCGTCTCCGCCGAAGAGCTGATCGAGTCGGGCGTCCGGGTCGTCGTCAACGTCGCGCCCTCGACCACGGGAAGGTTTCCCAACCCCGGCCCGCTCGCGCTCGTTCGAGGAGGCGTGTTGCTGCTCGACGTCTTCCCCGCGCCGCTCTTTGACGAACTGGCCGACGGGGAGCTCGTCACCGTTCGTCCGACCGGCGTCTACCGCGGCAGCGAGCGGATCGCGACCGGGCGCCTGAGAGAGGAAGCAGAGCTCGAGGACGAGCTCGAGATGCAGAAGACGCGGCTGGCCGCGGCGATCGAGTCGTTCGCCGAGAACACGATGCGGTACATGCGCGAGGAGGGGCGCGAGCTCGCCGAAGGCGCACCGTTCACGAGCGTGACCACCCGCTTCCGGGACCGCCATGCGCTCGTCGTCGCCCGGGGGCCCGGGTACAAGCACGATCTCGCGATCGTCCGGCCGTACATCCGTGACTTCCGGCCCGTACTGGTCGGCGTCGACGGCGGCGCAGACGCGCTGATCGAAGCGGGCCACCGCCCCGACCTGATCGTGGGAGACATGGATTCGGTGTCCGACTCCGCGCTCCGCTCCGGCGCCGAGCTCGTCGTCCACGCGTATCCGGACGGCGTCGCACCGGGCGCCGAGCGTGCCGACGAGCTCGGCGTTCCGTACCACGCGGTGCCGGCCTTTGGCATCAGCGAGGACGTTGCCCTGCTGCTGGCCTACGAGAAGGGCGCCGAGCTGATCGTCGCCGTCGGCACGCACTTCAACCTGATCGAGTTCCTGGAGCGCAACCGGTCGGGCATGTCCTCGACGTTCATGGCGCGGCTCCGCGTCGGGGAGATCCTCGTCGATGCGAAGGGCGTCTCGCGGCTCGTCAGCCGGCGGGTCGGCGTGTTGCCGCTCGTGGCGTTCGCCGGCGCCGGCCTCGGGGCGATCGTGGTCGCGATCGCCGCGTCACCGGAGCTCCGGAGCTTCATCGAACTTCTGACTCAGCGGCTCGTCGACGCGCTCGGCCTCGGCTGATCGTTCCCGTTCAGCCGCGGCCCGTTCGGCCAGGTCCTCGGCGCCTAGGTGCTCCCGGCCTCCTCCCCGCTGCGAGCATACTGCGCGAGATTTCGCCGATGGGATACTGGATCGTGCCAAGAGCGATACAACGCGGCCCGCGGTGAGGGTCGAGGCATCGCGTGAGCTGCTCGCGTCCCGCTCGGACGTGTGGGGTTTCCTCTCCCAGCCCTACCACCTGCCGGACTGGTGGCCAACGATCTCGACCGTGCACCCGGATCGCCGGGGCTTCGCGCCGGGCGCGCGCTGGGAGGTCGCCGGCTCGACCAAGCCGACGTGGTTCCGGAAGGCGAACGCCACGGGTGTGGCGATCGTGAAGGTCGTCGAGCTGCATGAGCGGGTCGTGTGGACGCTGAGCGGCGAGCGGCTGGATCTCGAGGTGCGGCTACGTGCGCTGGCCCCCGACCGAACGCTCGCGACGGTCGCTCTCGAGGGCCGCTGGCGGCCCGAGGGGTTCGGCCAGCCGCGAGCCGCCGTGAAGGCGGCCGCCGATCGTCTCTACGAGCTCGTCCAGACGGCCGCTGCACTCGCGGAGCCGAAGGAGGCGTAGCGGTGTTCGATCTCCGCTACCACGTCGCGTCGCTCACGGCGGTCTTCATCGCGCTGATCATCGGCATCCTCGTCGGAGTCGGCATCTCGAGTGGCGGCTTCGTGAAGAAGAGCGAGCGCCGGATCCTCAACGACCAGATCGAGAAGGTGCAGCGCGAGCTCGACGCCGCCCGGACGCGGAACGGCGACCTCGCGAGGACGCAGCGCGCCTCGGAGACGTACGTCGAGGCCTCCTATCCGCTGCTGATGGACGGGCTCCTGGACAAGAAGCGCGTCGCCGTCGTCTTCCTCGGCGCCGTCGATGCGGAGAAGCGCGACCTCGTCGAGCGCACGCTTGACGACGCAGGCGCCGGGAATCCGCTGCGGCTGCGCGCGATGCGCGTACCCGTCGACCTGACGGCCCTCGACAAGAGACTTGCCGGCCGGCCGCAGCTCGCCCGCTACGCGAAGGAGAATGCGGCCCGCGACCTCGGTCGCCGCCTCGCCCAGGAGCTCGCGAAGGGGGGCAAGGCGCCTGTCTGGCGAGCCCTCGCCCCGGAGCTGGTCGAGGAGCGCTCCGGCAACGACAAGCTGCCTGCCGACGCAATCGTCATCGTTCGCTCCGCGACGCCGCAACGAGGAGACACGGCGCGCCTGCTCCGCGGCTTCTACGAGGGACTGGCATCGCAGGACGTCCCGGCTGTCGGCGTCGAGACCTCACGCACGACGCCGACGGCGATCGACGCGTTCGACAAGGCGGATCTTTCGAGCGTTGACTACGTGGACACGCGCGCCGGACGGCTCGCGCTCGCGCTCCTCCTCGCGGGCGCGGCGCCGGGAAGCTACGGGCTGAAAGCGACCGCGACCGACGGCGTCCTGCCGCCGACGGAGCCGCTCGTCGTGGCGCGCGCGTCGACCGAAGGGTGAGCGACGGTCTGACGATCCTCGTCGCCGCGCGGGACGAGGAGCGGCATGTCGCGCACACGGTGGCCGCCCTGCGCGGCGCAATGCCCACTGCGCTTGTCGTCGTCGCGGACGACGGCTCGCGGGACGCGACAGCGCGGGAGGCCGAGCGAGCCGGGGCGCTGGTGATCCGGCTTCCGCGGCGCGGCAAGGGTCAGGCGTTGACGCTTGCCGAGCGAGAGGCGCCGCCGGGGCCATTGCTGCTCTGCGACGCTGACCTCGAAGGCAACCTCGATCCGCTTCTCCGAGCAAGGGGGGACATCGCTATCGCCGTGTTCCCGGCGCGACGCGGAACCGGGTTCGGGCTGGCGAAGGGCGTGGCGCGCGCGACTCTCCGCCGCCTCGTGGGCTTCGAGGCGCGCGAGCCGCTCTCAGGCCAGCGCCGGCTGTCGGAGCGTGCGCGCGAGCAGTGCTTTCCGCTTGCCGCCGGATTCGGCTGCGAGGTGGGGATGACGGTGGACGCGGTCGCTGCAGGTCTCCAGGTGATCGAGGTCGAGGCGCCGCTCGCGCATCGCGAGACAGGGCGCGATCTCGCAGGCTTCCGCCACCGCGGACGCCAGCTCGTGGAGCTCGTGCTCGCACTCGGTCCGCAGGGCGTGAACCACCGTGGGCTGCGTTTGCCGCTCGTCGGCTGGACGGCCGCGCTCGTCGCCGGGCCGTCTGCGATCGCCGTCGCCTCCGTTGGCCTCGTCGACGACGTGCGCAGCGGGGCAGAGCGCGGCGTCCGCGCGCATCTTCGTGCTGGGCGAACGACCGGGATGCTGAAGCTCGTTGCGATCCCGGCCGTAGGCCTCCTCGCGACGAGGAAGCTCTCGGGCGCGCTGCTCGTCGGCCTGGCTGCGAACGCGCTCAACCAGCTCGACACGAGGCCCGGGCGGGCGCTCAAGGCGTACCTGCTCGCTGCGGTCCCGGCCGGAGCGCCGCTCGTCCCCGCCGTCGTCCTTCTTCCCTACGATCTTCGCGAGATGGCGATGCTCGGAGACGCGGGGGCGAACGCGCTGGGTGCGCTGCTAGGCTTGAGGTCCGTGGGCAGGCTCACGGGGCGCGGAAGATGGATCACGATCGGCGCCCTGGCTACCCTCAACATCGTCGGCGAGCTCCGCTCTCTCGGTGAGCTGATCGAGCGCACGCCTGGGCTCCGGGAGCTCGATGCGCTAGGTCGTCAGCCGTGAGCACGCGCGTGATCAAGTACGTCTTCGTGACGGGCGGGGTCGTGTCGTCGCTCGGGAAGGGCATCACCGCCGCCTCGCTCGGCGCGCTGCTCAAGGCGCGCGGCCTCAAGGTCGAGGTGCAGAAGTTCGACCCATACATCAACGTCGACCCCGGGACGATGAGCCCGTTTCAGCACGGCGAGGTGTTCGTGACGGAGGACGGCGCCGAGACCGACCTCGACATCGGGCACTACGAGCGCTTCCTCGACCAGAACCTCAGCGCCACGTCGAACCACACGTCCGGCGCGGTTTGGTACTCGGTGATCCGGAAGGAGCGTCGCGGCGAGTACCTCGGCTCGACCGTCCAGGTGATCCCGCACATCACGAACGAGATCAAGGAGCGGATCCGGCGCGCCGGCGAAGCGACCGACTGCGACGTCGTCATCTCGGAGATCGGCGGCACGGTCGGCGACATCGAGTCGCTGCCGTTCCTCGAGGCGATTAGGCAGCTCCGACGCGAGGTCGGGCAGGATCACGTCCTTTATCTCCACGTCACCCTCGTCCCCTTCATCGATTCCGCCGGCGAGCTGAAGACGAAACCGACGCAGCACTCGATCAACGAGCTTCGGCGCATCGGTATCCACCCGGACATCGTCGTCTGCCGCTCGCGCGAGGAGCTGTCGACGGACATCCGGGACAAGATCGCGCTCTTTGCCGACGTCGAGCCCGAGGCCGTGATCTCGAACGAGGACGTTCGGGACGTCTATCTCGTCCCCGAGGCGCTGCGGCTGCAAGGCCTCGACACGCTTGTCTGCGACAAGCTGCGGCTCGCCGCGGGCGAGGCCGAGCTCGAGGAGTGGCACGCGCTGACCGACCGCATCGGCGAGCGGGAGGGCGCGGTCGAGATCGCGCTCGTCGGCAAGTACGTGAAGCTCCACGACGCGTACCTCTCGGTCCACGAGGCGCTCAAGCACGCCGGCATCCACCACGCCTGTCACGTCCGGGTGCGCTGGGTCGACGCCGAGGGCATGTCACTCGAGGAGGCCGAGCGGGAGCTCGAGCAGGTCGACGGCGTGCTCGTTCCCGGCGGCTTCGGCTCGCGCGGCTGGGAGGGGAAGATCCTTGCCTGCCGCGTGGCGCGCGAGCGCGGGATCCCGTATCTCGGCATCTGCCTCGGGATGCACGTCGCCGTATCGGAGTTCGCACGGCACGTGGTCGGGCTCGAAGGCGCCAACTCGACCGAGATGGATCCCGAGACGCCGTTCCCGGTGATCGACCTGCTCCCGGAGCAGAAGGAGGTCGAGGATCTCGGCGGCACGATGCGGCTCGGTGCCCAGGCGGTCGAGCTCGCGGAGGGTACGCGGGCGCGCGAGCTGTACGGCGAGGCGGTCGTCCACGAGCGCCACCGACATCGCTACGAGGTCAACAACCACCTCCGCCCCCAGCTTGTCGACGCTGGCCTCGTCGTCTCGGGCACGGTCTACGAAGGCCGGCTCGTCGAGATCATCGAGCTGCCAGACCATCCCTGGTTCGTCGCCAGCCAGTACCACCCGGAGTTCAAGTCGCGGCCCGTGCGTCCGGCGCCGCTGTTCCGCGACTTCGTCGGCGCGGCGCTCGAGCGCGCGCGGGTGAGAACGACGTCGGCTGAGACCGCCGGAGCGGTCTCAGCCTAGGAGAAGGAATGGGGGACAGGATGAATCCCGTCCCCCATGCGGTCTCTTCGGCTACTTCGCGAGCCGGAAGGAGATCAGGCGGCGGGTCGAGATGCCGCCGAGGAGCGGATCGCTCGCCTTCCTGGCTCGGACGAACATGATCAGCAGCGTCTGGTTGCTGGCGGCTGGGAACTTCTTGCCGCGAGCCATGTTCAGCGTCGCCCAGCCGTCCTGGCCCGTCGGCTGCTCCGGCGGGATGACGAACTGGTTGTACGGCGTCGCGGTCACGTAGACCAGCGCGCCCGCCACGGGGCGGTTGTTGCAGCCCGACACGTGGAACCGCACGACGATGTTCGTCGCCGAGCGTGGGACGGGGTTCGGCGACACCTGGAGACCGTCGATCAGCAGCCGCGCGGGAGGCGTCAGCTGGTCGACGTGGACCGGGCCCGTTCCGCCGGGACAGCCGGTTGGAGCCGTCGCCGAGATCACGGCCGTCGGCACGGAGTTCGCGGTCGTCGAGCCGCGCGAGTTCCGCGCCGTGATCCGGATCCGGAGCGTCGAGCCGACGTCCGCCCCGCGCAGCGCGTAGCGCTGGCTGACGGCATCGGTGATCGACTGGCAGCCACCGCCGTTCCGGTCACAACGCCGCCACTGGTACGCGTAGTTGATGGGCGGCGTCCCCGACCAGCCGCCGGCGTTTGCCGTCAGCGTCTCACCGACCACCGGCGAGCCGGTGATCGACGGGGAAACGAGGTTGTTCGGCTTCGCGTTGCCCTGCACGATCCCGGTCGGGTTGGACGCCGCTGACGCTTGGCCCTCCGAGTTCGTTGCGATCACGCGTACGCGCAGGCGAAGGCCGATGTCGGCGTCCCGCACGCGGTACGTGTTGTTCGTGGCGTTCCCGATCACGAGACAGTTCGAGCCGTCCGCGGTGCCGCCGTCGGTTCCGCAGCGGAGCCACCGGTACGCGAACGACATCGGCGTCGACCCGGACCACGAGCCGGTGCTCGCGGACAGGAGCCGGCCGTTCGCGGCGTCCCCCGTGATCCGCGGCTCGGCGGTATTTGCCGGAGCCGCCTTTGTTCTCGCCGCTCCCGAGCCGGGCAGCACCGCGGCCGCCACAGCGGCGACGACGGCGAGCGGAGCAACAGCTCGAAGCAACGTTCGTGTGTTCCTCTTGCGAATTGCGTGCATCGATGTGCACCTCCTCGCTTCCCTCTTTACCTCGTTCGGACGCGGTACACGCCCTCGAAAGCTGGGCTTTGCCCAGGTTTTCCCTTGTGCTAACGATTCCCTCACATGATGAGACCGAAAGCAGAGCTCGAGCAGACCCCTGTAGGCCTTGTTCCCACGGGCGACGGCTGGTTCGTGCTCAACGCACGCCAGGCCAGGTGGGTGCGGAGCGAAGACCGAGGACAGGACACCGATCTCGAAGGACGCCAGGAGTTCAAAGGGCTCGGCGTCCGCATCCAGGTCGTCGCGCCAGGGCAGCATGCCCTCTACCACCGAGAGCGCGGCCAGGAGGGCTTCCTCGTCCTCTCCGGCGAGTGCATCCTCCTCATCGAGGGGGAGGAGCGACGGCTGAAGGCCTGGGACTTCGTCAACTGCCCGCCATGGACGGAGCACGCGTTCGTCGGCGCGGGCGAAGGGCCGTGCGTGATTGTCATGGCTGGCAGCAGGGTGGGCGGCTTCGAGGTCGTCTACCCCGTCAACGAGCTGGCCGCCAAGCACGGTGCGAGTGCCCGCGAGGAGACGTCGAAGCCCGATGAGGCGTACGCCCACTTCGGACCCGAGGACTGGTCGGCCTACGAGACCGGCTGGTTGCCGGGGGACGCGAGCTGATGGTTCCCGAGCGGACGATGACGAAGACCGATGCGGGGATCGTGCCGGCAGGTCAGGGGTGGCACGTCGTCAACGCCCGCGAGGTTCCGTGGCGCGGGCGGGACGGTCTCGGTCGCTGGTCAGATATCGAAGGTGACGGCCAGTTCGAGCAGCTCGGCTTCCAGGTCTCCGTCCTCTATCCCGGCGTGCCCGCCTGCATGTACCACGGGGAATCCGACCAGGAGGACTTCCTCGTCGTCTCCGGCGAGTGCGTCGCGATCGTCGAAGGCGAGGAGCTGCACCTGAAACAGTGGGACTTCGTGCACTGCCCACCGATGACGGAACACGTCTTCGTCGGAGCCGGAGACGGGCCGTGCGTGATCGTCATGGTCGGAACGCGCTCGGAGGACGGCACGATCATCTATCCCGTCAACGAGGTGGCGGCGAAGCACGGCGCGAGCGTCGCGACGAAGACGCCGAGCCCGCCGGAGGCGTACGCGGCCTACCCGCGGCAGGAGCCGTCCGCATACCGCGACGGCGACCTGCCGGACCTCTAGCCGTGCCTCCCGAGGCGAAGCTCGAGGAGACGGAGGCGGGCCTCGTCCCGGAGAGCGAGGGCTGGTTCGTGCTGAACGCGCGCGACGCCGCGTGGTGGCGGAGCGACGAGCTCGGCCAGGCGACGACGTTCGAGGGCAAGCCCGGGTTCTCGGAGCTCGGCTTTCACGTCGAGGTGCTCCAGCCCGGCCAGCCGAACTGCATGTACCACGGTGAGTCGAGGCAGGAGGGCTTCCTCGTCCTGTCGGGCGAGTGTGTCGCGATCGTCGAGGGCGAGGAGCGCCCTCTGAAGGCGTGGGACTTCGTCCACTGCCCTCCCTGGACGGAGCACGTGTTCGTCGGCGCCGGCGACCGGCCGTGCGTGATGGTCATGGTCGGCAGCCGGGGCAAGGGCGGCGAGATTCTCTATCGCGTGAACGAAGCCGCGACGAGGCACGCCGCCGGCGTCGAGCAGGAGACGACGAAGCCCGACGAGGCGTACGCGCGCTTTCCGAAGCCCGAGCGCACCCCGTACCGTGAGGGCTGGCTTCCGTGACGGTGCCGGAGGCGAAGCTCGAGGCGCTGCCCGAAGGCCTCGGCGCCGAGGGGCCTGGCTGGTTCGTCCTCAATGCTCGCGAGGCGCGCTGGTGGGAGCGTCGTGGGCTCGGCCGGTGGGCGGATCTGGAAGGCGACGGCGACTTCGAGCAGCTCGGCATCCGGATCGCCGTCCTCGAGCCCGGACAGCCGACCGGCATGTACCACGGCGAGGTCGGCCAGGAGGATTTCCTCGTGGTCTCCGGCGAATGCACCCTCGTGATCGAGGGCGAGGAGCGGCACTTGAAGACATGGGACTTCGTCCACTGCCCGCCGTGGACGAAGCACGTGTTCGTCGGCGCCGGCGAAGGGCCGTGCGTGATCGTCACGGTCGGCGCGCGGACCGCTGGCCGCGAGCTCGTCTACCCCGTGAACGAGATCGCGGCGAAGCACGGCGCGAGCGTCGAGCAGGAGACACCCCAGCCGGGCGAGGCCTACGCGCCCTACCCGCGCGATCCGCCGTTCCAGCGCTACCGCGAGGGCGACCTGCCGGAGCGCTAGCTCTCGGGCTCGAGCTGCTTCGCGAGTGCCTTCGGCGCCTGGATCAACCAGGCGTCCTCGATCCGCTCGCGCAGCTCCTTCACGTCGATCGCCTCGAGGTGGACGAGCACCGCCGGATAGCCGACGTAGTGCGGTGTCTCGAAGTAGAGATCAGGGCGACCCTCGAGCATCAGCGGCTTCTCGTCGCGATCGACGCGGATCGCGAGCGTGCCGCCGTCACGCTCGCGGCTCTTCCACGCGAAGCCCTTGCCGCGAACCCGGAACCACGGCCGGTCGCCTGCGACCTCCTCGACCTCGGGCAGCGAGAGCGCGATCTCCCGCACGGTCTTCCACGTGACGCCTGCCACGACTCTGTAAATCCTAGAGCCGAGGCATTGACGCGCGGCGACCCCGGAACGAGGATGCGCGACCTTGGGCTGTAACTAATCGAACTTGGGGGGAGAACTGTGAATCTGCGGCTAAGTGTGTTTGCGCTCGCCGTGGCCGGACTCTTGATCATGGTCACGGGCGCGAGTGCGGCAACGGTACGCATCTCTGTGAATGGCTCCGTCACTACTGGCGCAGTGGACCCGGCCGTGATCACGATCGCGGCAGCGAGTGACGTCAACGAAGCAAACCCGACAGGCGCCCTGACAATGACGTTCCCGGCGCCGCCGGCGAACGCGACCGGGCTTGGTGCGTCGTTGACGACGTTCCATGGCGACGTCAGCGCGGGTTGCCTCCGGGTTCAGGGAAACCGGGCGGTCGTCGTCGGACATTTGCCCTTAAACGAGCAGTACGACATCACGGGTTTTGGGCACATCGAGTGGGTAGCGGCCACGCTGGAGGACAACGGCGTCGCGACGGGCAGTCCCATCGATCGCGCACACCCGTTCGTCTACCAAACCACGACAGGCACGAGGACATGCTTCCCCGGCTTTCCGGCGTACAACAACATCTGGACCCAGATGAACAATCCGCCTGCAACCGGTGGCCTCATGAGCCTTGACTCCGGTGACGCCGGGTTTGGCTACACCGACCAGCTCGACGGGTTCCCGGGGAACCCAGACTCGACGGTGTCGGTCGTCCATCCCAACGGCCTCAGCGTCGCGATCACGGACAGGCCTGATGGGGGTAGCGGCAAAGGCCTCAACGTGGTCGTAGGTGCCGGTAGCGGAGCCGCGGAGTTCTTGGCATGCGGCTTCACGCTCATCGTCCCGGCCGGCGGTCAGGACGTCGTGACGTGCGGAAGCCTCATCCTCGAGGTCGTAACGGGATCGGCCGAGGTCGTGCTTGACGACCTCACGTCCGTCTCGATCTCCACGGGAGGCATGGCCGAGATCGCCGACAATGGCGATGGCTCGTTCTCCGTCGAGAACCTCGGAACCGTCGAAATCACCGTCGTCGTCGACGGCGTCGAGGCCACGATTGAGCCCGGCGATGCCTCGACGCTCGAGGCGTGGGACTTCCAGGGCTTCTCCATTCCCGTCGACGCAGCGCCTACGCTGAACGTCGTCAAGGCCGGGGCGGCCGTGCCGCTCAAGTGGCGCGTGCTGGACACGGCCGGCTCGCCGGTGACCGGCATCGCGAGCGCGGGAGTCTCGGTCTCGAGCCTCGACTGCACGAGCGGCGAGGGTTCCGACGTTCTCGAGCAGACCGCGACGGCCGGCTCGGGGCTCCAGAACCTCGGCAACGGCTACTACCAGCTGAACTGGAAGACGCAGAAGGCCTACGCGGGGTCTTGCAAGGCGCTCCACCTCGACATCGGTGACGGCGTCACGCACGACGCGTACTTCGACTTCAGGAAATAGGAGCGCACCGGCAAGGACCCCGCTGGTTTCGAACCGCGGGGTCCTTGCGCTCGCCGTAGGATCTCGCCGTGCCCGGCGTCCTCGACCTCTTCCTCGAGCTCGCGGCGATCGTGAGCCCGCCCGGGGAGGAGCGCCCCGTCGCCGACCGCGTGACGGCGGAGCTCGAGTCGCTCGGCCTCAGCGTCTCGGAGGACGACACGGGACCGAGCGTCGGCTCGACGATGGGGAACCTCCTCGCGCGGCTCGAGCCGACCGCGCGAGGGAACGCCGATCTTCCTCTGCGCACACCTCGACACGGTGCCGCCCGAGGGGCCGATCGAGCCGGTCGTCGAGGACGGTGTCGTCCGGAACGCCGGCGGGACGATCCTCGGCGCCGACAACAAGGCTGCGGTCGCGGCGATGGTCGAGGGCGCGCGCCGTGTGCTCGCCGAGGCGCGTCCACACGCAGGGCTTGAGCTCCTCTTCACAGCCAAGGAGGAGGTCGGCCTTCGCGGCGCGTATGCGTTCGACCGCACGCGGCTGCACGCCGAGCTCGGCTACGTGTACGACCAGGCGGCGCCAATCGGGGAGATCGTGCTCGGTGCGCCCTCGGCCGTCGCGCTGGAGGTGACCTTCCGCGGCCGCGCGGCGCATGCGGGCATGGTTCCCGAGGACGGACGCTCGGCGATCGCGGCCGCGTCGCGCGCCATCGCGGACTTCCGCCTGGGCCGTATCGACGCGGAGACGAGTGCGAACGTCGGCGTCATCTCGGGGGGCACTGCCCGAAACATCGTCCCGGACACGTGCACGTTCTTCGCCGAGGTGCGGAGCCACGACGAGGCGAAGCTCGCGGACGTCGTCCGCGAGATGGAGGAGAGCTGCGCGTTCGCGGCCTCGCTCGGGGAGTGCGAGGTCGAGGTGCAGACAGATCGCAGCTACCGGTCGTACCGTCTGCGCAAGAGCGATCCGGTCGTCCGCTTCGCGGAGGAAGCACTCGGCCGCTCCGGCTTCACGCCGTCGTACTCCGTTATCGGCGGCGGGGCGGACGCGAACGTCTTCAACGAGCGCGGGCTGCCCTGCGCCGTCCTCGCCAACGGCATGGCGGAGATCCACACACCGAACGAGCACATCGCCGTCGCCGACATCGAGTCGATGGTCGACGTCACGCTCGCGCTGCTCGATGCCGCTGTCGCTTAGGCGCGGGCGGGTCACGGCGGTCGTCGAGGCGCTGCCCGAGCTCGTCCGCTGCGAGGTGGACGGGCAGCCCTGCATCGCATACCCGCGGCTGACAGGCCCGATCGAGGAGGGCGACGAGGTGATTGTCAACGCTCAGGCGCGCGAGCTCGGGCTCGGCTCGGGCGGCTTCGATGTGCTCGTCGTCAATCTCACGCGCGGGCTCGACCTCGCTCGCCGAGCCGGGAGCGCACGTGATGAAGCTTCCGTACACACCGCTGCAGCACGCAACTTTCCACGCCGAGGAGTCGTCGCCTCCCCCGGAATCCCTCGCCGGGATGCCGGTCGTCTGCTGCTCGCTGCACAGCCAGCTCGCCCCGGTCTGCGCGGGAATCGGCGACGGCGTTCGCGTCGCGTATCTCCAGCTGCCCGGCGGGGCGCTGCCCGTCTCGCTCTCGGACGCCGTGCGCGCGCTCAAGGCTCGCGGGCTGCTGGAGGCCGCGGTCGCTGTTGGCGCGTGCATCGACGGAGACGTCCACTGCGTGTCGACGGCGTCGGCGCTCGCCTGGGCGAAAGGCGCCGGCTTCGACGTGGCCGTTTGCGGGATCGGGCCCGGCATCGTCGGGACGGGCACGGCGCTCGGCCACGGAGGCGCTTGCTGCGGCCGAGGCGGCCAACGCCGCGTCGGCGCTCGGCGGCAGCCGGTCGTCGCCGCGCGGGTCTCGGAGGCGGACGAGCGCGAGCGCCACCGCGGTCTCTCGCACCACACGGAGGCGGTGCTCGCGCTGTGTCTCGGCGAGGTCACGGTCGCCGACGAGGCCGACGCCGAGGGCTGGCGAACGAGGCGTGCGACGGCCTTCCGCTCTCGCACATGGGCCGCGGGCCGGACGAGGATCCCGCCTTCTTCGCCGCCGCCTTCGCCGCCGGTCGCGTCGCGCGCGGCATGATCCGCTGATGGAGGAACGCAAGCTCGGCCCGGTGATCGGGCTCGGGACGTCGAGGACGTTCAAGGGCGACCGGGCGCTCGCCCGGGATGTCGTCTCGGCCGCGCTCGAATCCGGCACCCGCGTGATCGACACCTCGCCGATGTACGGCGAGGCGGAGGAGTCGCTCGCCGTACGCGCTCGACGGTCGCGCGACGGCGCGACGCTCGCGACGAAGATCTGGGCCGAGACGCTCGAGGAGGGCCGCGAGCAGTACGCGCGGCAGCTCCAGTGGTACGGGACGGTCGACGTCGAGCAGATCCACAACCTCGTCAACTGGCGCGAGCACCTCGAATGGATCGAGGCAGAGCGCGACGCCGGCAGGATCGGCGTCGTCGGCATCACGCACTGGCAGGCGTCCTCGTTCCCCGGCCTCGTCGAGGCGCTCGAGACTCGCCGCTTCGCGCAGGTGCAGCTGCCGTACAACCCGCTCGAGCGAGACTGCGAGCGGGAGCTCCTGCCGCTCGCCGAGGAGCTCGGCCTCGCGGTGATCGTCATGCGGCCGTTCGGCGACGGCGACCTCCTCCACCGGTGGCCGTCGGCCGAGGCACTCGCGCCGCTGCGGCCCTTCGGCATCGAGACGTGGCCGCAGGCGCTCCTCAAGTGGGTGTTGTCCGACGAGCGGATCGACGTCGCGATCCCTGCCACCAAGCACCCTGAGCGCACGCGGGAGAACGCGGCCGCCGGGTCGCCCCCGTGGCTCGGCGAGGCCGAGCGGGACTACGTCGCCGAGCTCGCTCGAGCCTCGCGTTAGGCTTCCCGCGCCTAATGAGGATTGGCGTCGTCAAGGAGATCAAGACCGACGAGCACCGCGTCGCGCTGACGCCGGCCGGTGCGCGCGAGCTCGTGCGGGCGGGCCACGACGTCGTACTCGAGACGGGTGCGGGCGAGGGCAGCGCCTTCCCGAACGCCGCCTACGAGGCGGTCGGCGCGAGGATGGCGGCGGTCGAGGATGTCTGGCGTACGGCCGAGCTCCTGCTGAAGGTGAAGGAGCCGATCGCCAGCGAGTACGGCTACCTCCGCGACGACCTCGTGCTCTTCACGTACCTCCATCTCGCCGCGGACGAGCCGCTCACCCGTGCACTCGTCGACTCGGGCGTCGCGGCGGTCGCGTACGAGACCGTCGAGACGGAGGATCGCCAGCTGCCGCTGCTCGCGCCGATGAGCGAGGTCGCCGGCCGGCTCGCGACGCAGATGGGCGCCTGGGCGCTCGAGAAGCCCCAGGGCGGCCGCGGCATCCTGCTCGGCGGCGTTCCTGGCGTGCCGCCGGCGAAGGTGCTCGTGATCGGCGGCGGCATCGTCGGCTACAACGCGGCGCTGATCGCGGTCGGCATGCAGGCGGACGTCTGGGTGCTCGACAGGTCCGTCGAGCGGATGCGCGACCTCGAGATGATGCTCGACGGCCGCATCACTCTCGCGATGTCGACCGAGCTGCAGATCGAGGAGTCGGTGCAGGACGCGGATCTCGTGATCGGCGCGGTGCTGATCCCGGGCGCGCGCGCTCCGAAGCTGATCACGCGCGAGATGCTGCCGACGATGAAGCCGGGCTCGGTGCTCGTCGACGTCGCGATCGACCAGGGCGGCTGCGCCGAGACCTCACGGCCGACGACGCACTCGGAGCCGACGTACGTCGTCGATGACGTCGTCCACTACTGCGTCGCCAACATGCCCGGCGCGATGCCGATCACGTCGACCAAGGCGTTGACGAACGTCACGCTCCCGTACGTCGAGGCGATCGCGAAGCACGGTCTTGCGGCTGCCGTCGCGAAGAGCACGGCACTCGCGCGAGGCGTCAACGTGCTCGGCGGCAAGGTGACGTACGAAGCAGTGGCCGAGGCACACGGCCTCGACTACGCACCGCTCGCCTAGCTCGCGAGCTGGCCTAGCTTGCCGGAGGCGGCGGGGTCTTGAACGACTTGCTCGGCGAGACCTTGACGACCACCCAGGTCACGCCCGCGGCCATCCCGATGATCGTCGGGATGAAGACGGCGACGCCTAGCAGGCCGAGGACGGTGCTCATGAGGCTCTACAATAGCCCCATGCCTCGCGCGTGCGTCATCGTGCTGGACGGCGTGGGCGCGGGCGCCCTGCCGGACGCAGCAGAGTTCGGAGACGACGAGTCGGACACGCTCGGCAACGTCTCGCGCGCCGTCGGCGGGCTCGACCTGCCGAACATGGAGGCCCTGGGCCTCGGCAACGTCGCGCCGATCTCGAAGGCGTGGCGCCGATGCCGGGCGCGCCCGCGGTCGCCGGCCGGCTGCTCGAGCGCTCGAAGGGCAAGGACACGACGCTCGGGCACTGGGAGATGATGGGCATCGTCACGCCGCAGGCGCTCCCGACGTACCCGCACGGCTTTCCGCACGACGTCATCGACCCGTTCATGCACGAGACGGCGCGCGGCGTGCTCGGCAACAAGCCGGCCTCCGGGACGGAGATCATCCAGGAGCTCGGCGAGGAGCACCAGGAGACGGGCAAGTGGATCGTCTACACGTCGGCGGACTCGGTCTTCCAGATCGCGGCGCACGAGGAGACGATCCCGCTCGAGGAGCTCTACGCGGGCTGCCGTACGGCGCGCGGGATCCTCACCGGAAAGCACGCGGTCGGGCGCGTGATCGCGCGGCCGTTCATCGGCGAGCCGGGGAACTACGAGCGGACGCCGAACCGCCACGACTTCTCGCTCGAGCCTCGGCGGCCGAACTACCTGACGCTCGTGCGTGAAGCTGGCGGAGAGGTGCACGGCGTCGGGAAGATCCCCGACATCTTCGCCCACCTCGATATGGACACTGAGCACCCCACGAAGTCCAACGTCGAGGGGATCACGACGACGGAGCAGCTGCTGCGCGACATCGACTCGGGCTTCGTGTTCACGAACCTCGTCGAGACCGACATGCTCTGGGGCCACCGCAACGACCCGGAGAACTTCCATCGCTGCCTGCAGGATTTCGACCGCCGCCTTCCCGACATTCTCGACGCGCTACGGCCCGGCGACCTGCTGATCGTCACCTCCGACCACGGCATCGATCCGACGACCGCGTCGACGGACCACTCGCGGGAGTACGGGATGCTGCTCTGCTACGTGCACGGCAAGAACGCGGCGGGGCACATCCACGAGGGCGAGTTCGGAGACGTGGGCGCGACGGTGAATCTCTGGCTCGGCGGCAAGTCTGCGTCGCGGCGCCTGGCCGGCACGCCGATCGTCGAGCCGTGAGGCGGCTCGACGATCCCGACGTCGTTCTAGAGGAGTACAAAGACGAGCGCGGGCTTGCCGCGCGAATGGTCGTCCAGTCCTCCGCCACTGGGCCCGATCCGTACGACATTACGTTCGCCGCCGTCGCCGAGCGCGCTCCGACGCAGGTGCTCGAGGTCGGCTGCGGTCGTGGCGAGCTCGCAGAGCGGATGACGAACGAGCTCGGCTGCGAGGTGGTCACGATCGACCAATCGGAGCGGATGGTCGAGCTCACGCGTGCGCGAGGCGTGGACGCGCGTCCCGGCGACGTCCAGGATCTGCCCTTCGCCGACGGCAGCTTCGACTGTGTCGTCGCGGCCTGGATGCTCTACCACGCGGCCGATGTCGATCTCGCGATCCGCGAGGTCCGACGCGTGCTTCGCGCGGACGGCCGGCTCGTCGCGGGGACGAGCAGCGAACGGAGCTTCGCCGAGCTCTGGGAGCTCGTCGGCGAGATCGGCGCGCAATCGGGCAACTTTAGCGCCGAGAACGGGGAAGCCGCCCTGCGGCGCCACTTCGGCGCCGTGGAACGGCGTGACGTCCATGGCACGGTCACGTTCCCCGACTACGAGACCGCGCGCGACTTCATCGCGGCGTCGCCGACTCGACCCGAGCTCGCCGCGCGTCTGCCGCGCTTCGACGAGCCGATCATCTGCACCCGCCACGTCGTCGTCTTCGTCTGCACGCCGTGATCCGGCCGGCCGAGCTGATCGAACGGAAGCGGCGCGGGCGAGGAGCTCAGCGCTGACGAGCTGGGCGAGCTCGTCTTCGGCTACACGCATGGGCAGGTACCGGACTACCAGATGTCGGCGTTCCTGATGGCCGTCTGCTTCCGCGGCCTGACCTCTACGGAGACGTTCGCGCTGACGGACGCGATGATCCGGAGCGGCGAGACGATCGACCTGCACGGCGCGCTCGGCCGCAAGGTCGTCGACAAGCACTCGACGGGGGGCGTTGGGGACAAGACGTCGCTCGCGGTCGGCCCGATCGTCGCGGCGTGCGGCGTCCCGTTCGGGAAGATGTCCGGCCGTGGCCTCGGCCACACCGGAGGCACGCTCGACAAGCTCGAGTCGATTCCCGGCTTCCGCGTCGAGCTCACCGTCTCCGAGCTGATCGCACAGGTCAAGGATGTCGGTATCGCGATCGTCGGGCAGACCGCCGACCTCGTGCCGGCGGACAAGATGCTCTACGCCCTTCGCGACGTGACGGCGACCGTCGACGAGGTCTCGCTGATCGCGGCGAGCATCATGTCGAAGAAGATCGCGGGCGGCGCCGACGCGATCGTCCTCGATGTGAAGGTGGGGGACGGCGCGTTCATGAAGACACTGGACGACGCGCGCGAGCTCGCGGAGGCGATGCTCTCGCTCGGGCAGGAGGCGGGCCGGGAGACGGTCTGCCTGCTGACGGACATGGATCAGCCGCTCGGGCAGGCGGTCGGGAACGCTCTCGAGATCCGCGAGGCGCTCGCGACCGTGCGCGGCGACGGGCCGTCCGACTTCACCGAGCTCGTGCTCTCGGCCTGTGCGCACCTGCTTGCGCTCTCCGACCTCGGCGTGGACGAGGCGGAGGGCCGGCGGAGGGCGGAGGCTGCCGTCGCGGACGGTTCCGCCGCGGAGGTCTGGGAACGCTGGATCGCCGCGCAGGGAGGCAACCCTGACGAGAAGGCGCTTCCCGCAGCTCCGGTCGTCCGGGCGGTCCTCGCGCCGGCGGACGGCGTCGTGACGCGCCTTGGCGCGGTCGCAATCGGTGTAGCTGCAATGCACCTCGGCGCCGGCCGCCAGTCGAAAGACGACGAGATCGACCACGCAGTCGGCGTCGTCTGCCGGGTGAAGCGCGGAGATCAGGTCGCCGCCGGCGACGTCCTCGCAGAGATCCACGCTCGAGACGACGTCTCCGCCGCGGCGGCCGTAGACGAGGTGCTGGCGCGCCTACGAGCTCGGCGACACCTCACCGCCGGACCGCGACATCGTGCTCGAAACGATCGCCTGAGCGATGCCCGAGCTGCCCGAGGTCGAGACGTACCGAACGGCGCTCGAGCCGCGCCTCGTCGGCCGGACGTTCCGGCACGTCGAGATCCTCGACCCGCGGCTGACGCGGCCGATCGATCCCGTCGAGGTCGCGGCGGAACTCGAGGGCGAGCGGGTCGCCTCGGTCGACCGGCGCGGCAAGTACCTCGTCGTGCGCTTCGAGAGCGGTCTCGCGCTGCTCGTCCACCTGCGGATGACGGGCGGGTTTCCGACCGGCGACGCGACGCACGTGCGCGCGTCGGTGGAGCTCTCGGCAGACGAGCGGCTCCGCTATCGCGATGTACGGCGATTCGGCACGTGGCTGGTGCTGTCGCCGGACGAGCTCGATGCGTATCTCGCTGAACGGCTCGGCCGCGAGCCGCTCGAGCGCGGGTTCGACTCGCGGTATCTCGCCGCGAAGCTCGGCCCGAGGCGCGCGCCGGTCAAGGCGCTCCTCCTCGACCAGCGCGTCGTCGCCGGGCTCGGGAACATCTACGCGGACGACGCGCTCTGGTGGGCGCGGATCCATCCGCTGCGGCCGGGGAACGACCTGACCGCGGACGAGGTTCGCGCGCTCGTGCGGGGCGTGAGGACCGCAATCCGCAGAGGCATCGAGCGCCAGGGCGCCGACCTCGGCGACGGGGCGTACACGCTCGGCGCGATGCAGGACGAGTTCCGTGTCTACGGGCGGACCGGCGAGCCTTGCCGGCGCTGCCGGACGCCGATCGAGAAGACCAGGGCGGGCGGACGCGGGACGCACTTCTGTCCCACGTGTCAGCGGTGACAGGCGTCGCCTGGCCCCAAGCCGGAACGGCCAGCGGCCGCTCTAGACTGCCGTGATGGCGGGACGGAGCGTGACTACCGAGGCAGTTGTCCTGCGCTCCCTCAGGTACGCCGAGGCCGACCGCATCCTCCACCTCTACACGGCGGACCGCGGCCGCGTCGGCGCGATCGCGAAGGGCGCACGCAAGACGCGATCCCGCTTCGGCGGCCGCCTCGAGCCCCTGTCACATGTCGAGCTCGTGCTCCACCACGGTCGCGGAGAGCTCGCGACCGTGACCGGCGCGTCCCTCGTCCGCTCCCACGCGGCGACGCGAGACAACACACACCGGCTCGCCGTTGGCCTGATCGGAGCAGAGGCAGTGCTCCGGCTCTTCCCCGAGCA
The DNA here is from genome assembly GCA_963705945.1 of uncultured Actinomycetes bacterium. Lineage (GTDB taxonomy): Bacteria > Actinomycetota > Thermoleophilia > Gaiellales > Gaiellaceae > PALSA-612. The sequence goes on from CAVPLG010000001.1 coordinate 393,651, forward strand.
GGAGCAGAACGACCGCGTGTTCGTCGCGATCACGCGATTCCTCGACGCCGTCGACGAGCTCGAGGGAAACGGGAGGCCCGAGCTCGATTCGCTCGGGCTTGCGTTCCAGCTCAAGCTGCTGTGGCTCGCCGGCTACCTCCCGCACACGGGCAGTTGCGCGGAGTGCGGGGCGGACGGCCCGATCACGGCGTTCTCGCCGCGCGCGGGCGGCGTCGTCTGCCGGGATTGCAGCGCAGGCTCGCTCGCTCTCTCGCCCGAGGGCCTGCACGCGATCGATCTGCTCCTCCGCAGCCCGCTCGCCGAAGCGCGTACGGCTGACCTGACTCCGCGCGGCGCCCGCGAGGCGCTCTCCGTCGTCTCCGCGTCGTACGAGCACCACGGCGGGTTTCGCTTACGCACGCTCTCAGCGTAATTTCTGTTCACGGCCAGGTTGCACGAGCCGACGCTGGGCGCGAAGATGCCGAACGTGGACGATGGCCAGGTCGACGAGCTCCGCCGGTGGGCGAACGGGCTCTCGACCGACCCCCGTCCAGAGGTGAAGGCGGCGGCGAAGGCGATCACGATGCTTGCCGACAACCTCAACGCTGCACGGAGCCAGCTCCTCGAGGAGCGGATGATCCGCGAGGCGCTCGAAAGCCAGGACGAGAAAGACGCCTCGGAGCTCGAGCACGATTTGCGCTCGAGGCTGCGCGCCCGGCTGGCTCGGGCTAAGAGGGCGTGAAGGCGGCGCAGAGCATCCCGTAGTACGTAGGTGCCTCGTACGAGAGCAGCTCCGCCTGCCAGCCGTCGCCAAGCGCGCCGTGGAGCATCAGCAACTGCCACCAACTGTCCGCGGCCGCGCGCTCGACGAACGCAGGCTCGAGTGCGAGCAGCTCCGCCAGGCGGTTCTCTTCGACGATCGCCGAGATCGCGCCGTCGTACTCGGCGGACGCGGGGTGGTAGCCGTACGGTCCGTCCGCGTCGTGGCAGTGCCCGTGATCGGCGCTTGCCACGAAGACGACGCGGCGATCGGAGCGGCCGATGGCGGCCCCGATCGCGCGACCCGCGCCCACGTGCGCCTGAGGCGATAGATCGCGCGCCGGGCTGACGACGACGGCGGGCAGCGGAGGTGTCGCACGCCCGCCGAGGTGCCAGAGCGGGATCAGCGTGCCCCAGTCCATCGGCATCGCCGCCTCGTCGATCCGGTTACCGCCGTAGCTGACGCCGACGGTGAGCACGCCCGCGTCGTTCAAGGCCCCGAGCACGAGGCCGGCCAGCTCCCGATCTGTGGTGGCCTCGAGCCCGATCGTGCGGCCGTCCGTGCCGGCGACGGCGCCTTCGAGAGCGCCGGCGACGACGACCGCCATCGCTCCCTGCACGTGGACGTTGTGCGGTGTGACGACGACGACCGCGTCCGGCTCGGCCGCTGCCGCGCGGCGACCGAGCTCCTCGAACGCCTCGCGGGTCGCCGCTGCGAGCTCGAGCTCGTCGTCCGTGCACGTCTCCGTGACCGCGATCGGCCCGTGAGGGCAGATGGCGCCGAAGACGATCGTGCCCATCGAGGGAGGACGCTATCGTCCCCGTCGATGAAGCGCGGGCTCCCCGGTGGCTACGAGCTCGACGACGACGTCGCCCGCATCGACATCGACGCCGTGCATCGGTATCTCTCGGAGGAGTCCTACTGGGCGGCGGGGCGGCCCCGTGAGGTGGTGGAGGACCTCGTCCGCCGCGCAGCGCGGGTCGTGGGCCTGTATTACAGCGGCCTCGGGGACAGGATTAATCCTGTCCCCGAGGCAGTTTCCCACCAGGTGGGCTTCGCGCGCGTTCACTCGGACGGCCACACGCTCGCGTATCTGGCGGACGTCTACGTACTGCCGGAGCATCGCGGGGACGGGCGTGGCGTCGAGCTCGTCCGCGAGGCGGTGGAGGGCGGCGACCTCGCCCGCGCGCGCTGGCTGCTGCACACGAAGGACGCGCACACGCTCTACGAGCGGTTCGGCTTCGGGCCGCCGTCGGAGCGGGTGATGGAGCGCAGCCCTGGCTGACCGGCGCACCGGCGCTCTGACGATCGCGCTCGCCGTCGGTGTCGCGGTCGCGTTCGCCGACTCGTCGATCGTGGTCCTCGCGCTCCCCGATCTGTACGGGGCGTTCGACACGACGATCACCGGCGTCTCCTGGGTGATCACGTCCTACAACGTCGTCGTCGCCGTCGTCGCGTTCTGCCTCGTTCCCTTCGCCCGGCGCCTCCGGCCGTCGGTCACGGGAGCGATCGGCATCGTCGTCTTCGCCGCCGCCTCGGCCGGCTGCGCGGCGTCGTGGGAGCTCGAAGTGCTGATCGGCTTCCGCTGCCTCCAGGGGGCGGGCGGCGCGCTGATGCTCGTCGCGGCGTTGCGCGGGCTCGGCGCACTGACGGGGTCGGCGGAGCGTGGAGCGGTGCTCTGGACGACGGCCGGGACGCTCGGCGCCGCCGCGGGGCCGGCTCTCGGCGGAGTCCTGACGCAGCTCTTCGACTGGCGCGCGATCTTCGCCGTCCAGGTGCCGCTCGCGCTCGTCGCGCTCGCGGCGATCCTCGACCAGCGGGTCAAGAGCCTGCCGCAGGAGCCGGCGACAGGCCACGAACGGCCGCACGCGATTGCCGCTGACACCGGGCTCGGCCTCGTCTACGGCGCGCTCGTCGGCGCCCTCTTCCTCTCCGTGCTGCTCGTGATCACCGTCTGGTCGACGCCGCCGGCGCTCGGCGCCGTCATCGTCACCGCGCTGCCGGCCGCTGTGCTCGCCGTCAAGCCGCTGGCGGCGCGGCTCTCCACGCGCACGGGCGCGATGGGCGGGTCCGCGCTGCTCGCGGGCGGGCTCGTAGCGCTCGCCCTCCTCCCGCGTGTGAGCAACGGCCTGGTCGCGCTCGCGCTGGCGTTCTGCGGCGCCGGCCTAGGCCTGGCCGTCCCGGCGCTGACCGGCACGGCCCTCGACGCGACTGGCCGCGCGACGCGCAGCGGCCTCGTCACCGTCGGCGCGAGGCATGCTGGGCTCGTGCTCTCGCTCGCGCTGATCGCGCCGTTGCTCTCGAACACGCTCTCGGGGAGCGACGACAAGGCGCTCCGTGCCGGCGCCCAGGTCGTGCTCGAGGGCGACATCCCGCTCCAGCAGAAGGTTCCGATCGCGTTCGACCTCCGAAAGGCGCTCGCCGCTGCGAAGCAGGGCGAGGTGCCCGACCTCGGCGAGCCGTTCGACAAGCGAGGCGCCGCAACGGACGAGAAGCTGCGCTCGCTCCGCGACGAGCTGGTCAACAAGCTCGAGAGCGTCGTCACGCGGGGGTTCCGCTCGTCGTTCGCGCTGTCTGCGCTCTTTGCCCTGATCGCGATCCTTCCGGCCTCGCGCCTGAGGAGGAGCGCGTGAAGGCGCGCCGCGTGCTGCTCGCGCTGCTCGCAACCGTCGGCGTGCTGATCGTGTGCGAGCTCGCCTTCGGCGCGCTCGACTTCGGGGAGACGACGATTGGCGATGCGTGCACGACGAGCGCCAACTTCGACGGCAGCGGCGTCGACGGCGCCGTCCAGCGCTTCGCGCTGTCCGCGATCAGCGGCGCCGCGTGCGAGCTCGGCGTCAGCCGTGAGGAGCTGGTGCTCTCGCTCGTACCCTCGGCGGGCGGCGACCGTGCGCTGGGACAAGGCGACGATCAACCGCGCGCTCCGCGCACGGCATCGAGCGGGCGTCCAAGGACACGGCCGGGAACGGCCTGCTCGGAGGAGTCGTCTCCGCGCTGCTCGACAAGATCCTCGCCGACCCACTCGCATGGCTGCTCGGCCAGGCAGGCGAATAGCATCCCTCGCGTGGCGCTGAGCTACCAGGAGATGATCGCGACGCTCCAGGACTACTGGGGCGAAGCAGGGCTGCGTGATCATGCAGCCGTACCACACGGAGCTCGGTGCGGGAACGGCCAATCCGGCGACGTTCCTTCGCTCGCCTCGGCCCGGACCCGTGGAAGGTCGCGTACGTCGAGCCGTGCATCCGGCCGACCGACGGCCGCTACGGCGAGAACCCGTATCGCTTCCAGCAGCTACTACCAGTACCAGGTGCTCCTCAAGCCGGCGCCGGACGACGTGCTCGACCTCTACTTCGGCTCGCTGTCCTGCGATCGGCATCGACCTCGCAGCGCCACGACGTCCGTCTCGTCGAGGACGACTGGGAGCAGCCGTCGATCGGCGCCTGGGGCCTCGGCTGGGAGGTCTGGTGCGACGGCATGGAGATCACGCAGTTCACGTACTTCCAGCAGGTCGGCGGCATCGAGCTCGACGTCATCCCCGCGGAGATGACGTACGGGTCTCGAGCGGCTCGCGATGTTCCTCCAGGGAAAACGGAGCGCGTTCGAGCTCGAGTGGGCGCCGGGCGTCACCTGGGGAGACGTCTATCGCGAGTCCGAGCGCCAGTGGTCGATCTACAACTTCGAGGAGGCGCCGGTGGACGTGCTCGTCCGGCGTTTCGGCGAGCACGAGGACGAGTGCGCGTCACCTGATCGAGCGGCGGCTGCCGCTGCCCGCCTACGACCAGGTGCTCAAGTGCTCGCACGCGCTCAACCTCCTCGACGCCCGCGGCGCCGTCTCGGCGACGGAGCGCGCCGCGTACATCCTCCGCGCGCGGAACCTCACCCTCAAGGTCGCAAAGCCTCTACCTGGAGATGCTCGATGCCGAGCCTGCTGGTTGAGATCGGCTGCGAGGAGCTGCCGGCCGCGGCCTGCACGAGGCCGAGGCCCAGCTCCGCGACCACGTGCGCGCAGCCCTCGGGCTCGAGCCGACGCAGGTCTTCGTCTCGCCCCGCCGCGTCGCGTTCGTCGTCGAGGACGCGCCCGCCGAATCTGCGCCGACCGGGTCTCCGGGGCCGCCGCCGAGCGCGCCGACACGGCGAAGGAAGGGTTCGCCCGCAAGCACGGGGTCGCACCCGGCGAGCTCGAGGAGCGCGACGGCCGGCTCGGCATCGAGCTGCCCGGGCGGCCGTTGGCCGAGGTCGTGAAGGAGCAGCTCGACGAGCTCGTCTTCGGGCTCTCCTTCTCGAAGTCGATGCGGTGGCGCGACGACGGCAGGCGCTTCTCGCGTCCGGTCCGCTGGGTGCTCGTCAAGCTCGACGGCGAGACGATCGCCGGCGAGTCGTCGTTCGGGCACCGGTTCGACTCCGGCGCGGTCGAGATCGCCCGACGCCGCTGGATATCTCGACGCGTTGCGCGCGGCAGGCGTCGAGCCCGACCAGAACGAGCGGCGCCGGCGCATCGTCGAGGGGCTCGACGAGCTCGGGACCGGCGGACGACCCGCTCGGAAAGCTCGACGAGGTCGTGCACATGGTCGAGTGGCCGGTCGTGCTCGAAGCGACGTTCGACGAGGCGTTCCTTCGGCTTCCGCGAGCGCGTGATCGACACGGCGATGCAGGCGCATCAGCGCTACTTCCCGCTCGGCGGCAACCGCTTCGCGCTCGTCACGGCCGGCGGTGAGCCGGAGCTGACCGTGCCGGGCTACGTCCGCGTGCTCGAGGCGCCGCCTCGACGACGCGGCGTTCACGTTCGACCGCGACGTCGCCGTCGGGATCGACGAGATGGCGGGGAGGCTCGGGCAGATCACGTTCTTCGAGGGCGGCGGGAACGTTCGCCGAGAAGGCGGAGCGGCTCGTGGACTCGTCGAGCAAGCTCGGGGGCGACGAGGACGCGCGCCAGGCGGCGTCGCTCGCCAAGGCCGACCAGGCATCGGAGCTCGTGCGCGAGTTCCCGACGCTCGAGGGCGCGATCGGCGGCGAGTACGCGCGGCTCGCCGGCCTGTCGGACGACGTCTGCACGGCAATCGCGGAGCACTACCTCCCGGACGGAGCGGACGCGGCGCTCCCACTTACCGAGGCGGGGCAAGACCCTCTCCGCCGCGGACAAGATCGACACGCTGACGGTCTCGTTCGGCCTCGGCCACCGTCCGACCGGCTCGCGCGACCCGTACGGCCTGCGCCGGGCGGCGATCGGCCTCTGCCGGCTCGCCGTCGACGGCGACGTCGCGATCCCGCGGTCGCTGCTCGATGCACGACGTGCGCGACTTCGTCGAGGAGCGGCTCGAGGGCTATCTCGATGTGCCGGTCGAGTACGTGCGCGCTGCGCGCGCCTCCGACGAGCCCGACGTCGGCGCCGTCGCCGAGCTCGCGACCTGGCTCTGCGGGCCAGGACCTCTCGACCGTGCACGAGGTTTACGTGCGCGCGAGCCGCATCGTCGGGACGGCGGCTGACGAGAAGCCGATCGACGACGCACTGCTCGCCGACGAGGCAGAGCACGACGCTCGTCGCGGCGGTCGGCGGCCAGCCGGGTCAGGACGGCGAGCCATGACGACGTCTTCGCGTGGGCGACGTCGCTCGCCCCGGTTGTCGAGCGCTTCTTCACGGACGTCCTCGTGATGGCGCGAGGACGAGGCGCTCCGCGCGAACCGGCTCCGGATCCTCCGGGACGTGAAGCGTGCGCTCGGCCGGCTCGGCGACCTCGCCGACATCCCGCTCTAGGGCACTTGCGGAGATGACGCTTTAGGGAATCCGCGGGAACCAGAGGCCGCCGAGCAGGCCGGCGCCGATCAGGAGCGCGGCCGCGGCCGCGGCGACGTAGTCGGTCACCTCGCGCTGGCGTCTGGTAGCGGCCGATCCGCGACCCGAGCCTCTCGTAGACCTTGTTGAGCCGTGCGCTCGAGACGGCGCGCGTAGAACTCGCCGTCGGTGTCGTCGGCGATCTCCTGCGAGCGTCACCGGATCGGGAGGCACGGGGATCGTGCGCGAGAAGCCGAAGCGATCGAACGTCACGGTGCCGTCGGGCGTGCCGAGCGCGACCGTGTAGACGGGGATGCGCGGCTTCCTTCGCGAGCTGTGCACCCTCGAACGGCTGGAGGATCCCCTCCGTCTGCGCGCCGTCCGACAGCATGAGGATCGCGGTCACCGGATGGTCGGGATCGTCGTTCAGCGGTGCCTGCTTGGCCGGCGCCGTCGGCGCCGGTCTCGGTTCCGGTCGCGCCTCGCGCGAGGTCGACCGATCGGGCGAGGGCGTCGCCGATCGCCGTGCCCCGGCCCGGGTAGAGATAGTCGACGGCGTCGCGCACGACCTGCCGGTCGCGCGTGAGCGGTGCGATCACCTGCGCCTCCGAGGAGAACGTGACGACGCCGACGCGATAGCGGTCCGGAAGCTTGTCGAGGAACCGCCGCACGGCCTCCTGTGCCGCCCCCATCCGCGTGGGCGGCACGTCCTTCGCGAACATCGAGCCAGAGCTGTCGATCGTGAGGATCACGTTCGCGTCCTCGCGGTGCGCTGCGACCGTCACCTCGGGGCGGGCGAGAGCGAGCAGCGCGGCGGCCAGCGCCAGGAAGAAGAGGGCGGGCGGGAGCCAGCGGCGCCATGCGCGGCGCTCGTCGACGACCGATGCGAGGACGTCGAGGTTCGTGTAGCGGACGGCGTACTTCGCCCGACGGCGTTCGAGCACGACGTACGCGGCGACGGCGAGCGGCACGATTGCGAGCAGCGGCAGCATCAGGGGCCACTGGAAGCTCACGGCTGTACGGCCCCTCTCGTGCAGACGGCCAGGATCTGGAGCTTCGCCTTGAGCGAGCGCGGCGGCGCCGCCGAGCGTCTGCGCCGGCCACGAGGAGATCGGCCGCGTCGGACGAGCGACGAGCGCACGCCTGCGAGCTGCCGCGCGGTCGGTTCCTTGGGAGAGCTGAAGGCGACCGCGTGGGTGAACGAGACGAGCCGCTCTCCGCGGGACAGCGGTTCGTTACGCGCTCGATGCGGCGGGTGAACGACACCGTGCGCACGCGCAGCTGGGTGGGCGAGGTGGGCTTGAACGCCGCCGGCGCGGCGGTGACCGTCGGTACGCGGCCCCCGCCAGCGGTCGGGATGCAGCCGACGAACGGCCTGAACGCGGCCGGTCGTGACTTGCTGGCCCGAGTACGTACCGGTGAAGACGACCTCGCTCGTCGTCGTGACGCCCGGATTGACGGGACTGCCGAGCCGGCCCGAGAAGCTCATGTCGATCGCCCGGCTCGTCAGGCGCGCGTCGACGCCGCCGACGATGCTGCCCTTCGGGCACTTCATGTACCACGAGCGCGACGGCGCGCCGTCTGCTGCCGTCGAGGCCGGGATCGACGACCCACGGCCCGGCGACCGGGATGCAGACCTGGAGGCCGCGGCACTCGTCCGCGGCGCGCGCGGACGGCGCGGTCGAGGATCGTGAGCGCCGCGCCGAGCGCGACGAGCAAGCCTGCCGTCCTCACGGAAGCCTCCTGAACCAGCTTGCCGAGAGGGCCCCGCCGACGAGCAGCATGAGCGCGCCGGCCCCGGCGAAGGCGACGCTCACCTCGCGCCACTTCTTCTCCTTGCCGACCTGCGACGCGAGATCGGCGTAGACCTGCTGGAGCTGATCGGCCGCGGGCACGGCGAAGAACCTGCCGCCCGTGGTCTGCGCGATCGCCCGCAGCGTGGCCGGGTTCGTCGGCACCTGGACGCGGGCGGTGTAGCCGCCGGCGAGCGGCACCTCGACGACACCGTCCGCGGTGCCCAGCGCGACCGTGTTGACACTGCACGCCGCGGTTCCGCGCCGTCTGGCTCGCCTGCTGCGGCGCTGATCGTTCCGCCGTCCTCCTTGCCGTCCGAGATCAGGAGGACCGTCGTCGGTGTCGGCTCGTCGGCGGGGTCAGTCTGTCCTGCTCCCTGGCCGACCTCGACCGCTCGTGCGATCGCGTCGCCGAGGGCCGTGCCCTGGCCGACGCGGAGCTGGTCCAGGGCCTCGTCGACGAGCGCGCGGTCGCGTGTCGGAGGCGCCACGACGCGCGCCGTGCTCGCGAAGGAGACGACGCCGATGCGATACGAGTCGGGCGCCTTCGCCAGGAAGTCCCGGATCGACTTCTTCGCCGCCTCGAGCCGGGTCGGCGAGACGTCCTTCGCCGCCATGGAGCGCGACGTGTCGACGGCGATCATGATCGTCGCGTTCTCGCGTGGCACCGATACCTGGGCCTGCGGTCTCGCGAACGCGCACGAGCAACGCGGTCAGCGCGACGAGGAGGACCGCAGGAGGCACGTGACGCAGGCGCCCGGGCTCGCGGTCGACGACGTTCGGCAGCAGGGCAGGCGAGGCGAACCGATCGGCGACACGCGACCGGCGGCGGTCGTGCCACGACATACGAGGCCACGACCACCGGCACCGCGAGCAGGGCGAGGAGGTAGAGCGGAGACGCGAAGCTCATCGGCGGCGCGACCTCGTTCGCAGGTAAGACGGCGAGCGTCCGCAGCCAGTCGCCGGACGTCGAGAGCACGATGTGACCGACGCCGAGCGTGGCGAAGCGTCCCGCGCGACGCTCCTGCCGCTCGGCAGCGGCCGCCGCGGCGTACCGGTCACGGAGGCGCTCGCTCGACGTGTCGACTCGCAGCTGGCGACCGGTCTCCGGATCGACGAGGCGGAGCGTCCCCACGCTGGGCAGCGTCTCCTCGCGCGGGTCGCGGATCTCCACGGCGACGACGTCGTGGCGGCCTGCGAGCGCGAGCAGGGGACGGCGCCAGTCGCGCGGCCCGCGGAAGTCCGAGATCACCGCGACGAATGCCCGCTGGCGCGCGATCGCGCCCGTCCGGCCGAGCGCCGCTCCGAGGGAGGTCGCCCCGCGCGGCGCGCTCGTCCCGGTCTCCGTGGAGGGCGAGCAGAAGCCCGATCAGGGCTGTCCGGCCCTGGCGGGGCGGGACGTGTGCGAGGCTCGCCGTCGCCGAACGTCAGCACGCCGAGCCGGTTCCCGTGACGGCTCGCGACGTGGCCGAGCGCGAGTGCCGCCCCTCGGCGACGTCCGCCTTGCGTCGCTCGGCGGTGCCGAACTCATCGACACCGACGTGTCGAGCACGATCCAGCTGACGAGCACGCGCTCGGCGAGCTGGACGCGGACGTGCGGCTCGCCCGTACGCGCGGTGACGTTCCAGTCGATGTCACGGACGTCGTCCTCGCCGGCGACGTACGGACGGACCTGGGCGAGCTCGGTGCCTCGGCCGAGCACGTGCGCCCGGTGGTCGCCCGAGAGCAGCCCCTCGACGCGCCGCACGACGGTGAGGTCGAGCGCACGCAGGAGCTGGTCCGGGAGCGGCCCCGGGCCCGGCTTCGACGGTGTGCGCTCGACGGTGCTCCAGGGAGCGCTGCTCACGCCACGCGCTCCCTCCCGAGGTCGAGCTGCGGCACCGGCACGGCGGCGATGATCTCGTCGAGCAGGGAGTCGGAGCTCCGCTCCTCGGCCAGCGCCTGGTACGTGAGCACGAGCCGGTGGCGGAAGGCGTCCTTGATCAGCTCCTGGACGTCGCCGACGAGGGCGTAGTCGCGGCCGCGGAGCACCGCGAGCGCGCGTGCGCCCTGGGTGACGGCGATCGGCCCGCGCGGGCTCGCGCCGAAGGCGATGTAGTCGGCCAGCTGGGGCAGGCCGACGTCGCCCGGGCGCCGGGTTGCGGTGGCGAGCGTCGACGGCGTAGCTGATCAGGCCGGGATCGACGTAGACGTCCCGCACCGCCCGCTGAAGCGCCAGCAGGTCGTCGAGCGACAGTGCCTGCTCGAGCTCGGGATGGGCGACGAGCTGCCGGTGCACGACCGTCAGCTCCTCGTCGTGTTCGGGGTAGTCGACGAGGATCTTCAGCATGAAGCGGTCGATCTGCGCCTCGGGCAGCGGATACGTCCCCTCGGACTCGATCGGGTTCTGCGTCGCCAGCACGAGGAACGGATCGGGCACCGGGTGCGTCGTCTCGCCGATCGTCACCTGGTGCTCCTGCATCACCTCGAGCAGCGCGGACTGCACCTTCGCCGGAGCGCGGTTGATCTCGTCCGCGAGCAGGAAGTTCGTGAACACCGGCCCGAGGTGGGTGTCGAAGGCGCCCGAGTCCGGCCGGTAGATCCGCGTGCCGACGAGATCCGACGGCACGAGGTCGGGAGTGAACTGGATGCGGTTGAACGACCCGCCGAGTACGCTCGCGGCGGTCTTGATCGTGAGGGTCTTCGCGAGGCCGGGAACGCCCTCGATCAGCAGGTGGCCGCCGGCGAGCAGGCAGGTCGAGAACCCGCTCGAGCATCTCGTCCTGTCCGGCGATCACGCGCCTGATCTCGAAGAGCGCGCGCTCGAGGATCTCCTTCGCCTGCTGTGGCTCGTACGCGGGCTGTTGCTCGGAAGCCTTGGCCACGCGTCCTCCTTCCGTGATCGGGTGTCATCAGTGAAGCACGTCTTGGCTGAGAGTCGCGTGAGAATTCCGGCTGTCGTTTGGACGAGTAGGCTGTGCCGCCGTGAGCTCCCTCGTCTCGCCCGAGCTGGAAGCAGCAGGCGATCGCCTGGCGGCGGCATCTGCACGCACATCCCGAGCTGTCGCTTCCAGGAGCACGAGACGTCGGCGTTCCTCTTCGAGCTGATCGGCGGCACGGACGGGCATCGAGCTCGAGCGGCCGACGGAGACGAGCGTCGTCGCGCATCTCCGCACCGGCAGGCCCGGGCCGACGCTCGCGCTTCGGGCGGACATCGACGCGCTTCCGATCCAGGAGGAGACCGGCCTCGAGTTCGCGTCCGAGAACCCCGGCGTCATGCACGCGTGCGGCCACGACGGGCACACGGCGATGCTGCTCGCGACGCTGAACGCGCTCCACGCCAGGCGCGACGAGCTCGTCGGGCGAGATCCGCTTCATCTTCCAGCACGCGGAGGAGCTCTTGCCCGGCGGAGCGCGGGAGCTCGTCGAGGCGGGCGTGATGGACGGAGTCGACCTCGTCGTCGGCGCCCATCTCTTCTCGCTCGACGAGCTGGGGAAGGTCGGCGTCCTGCGCGGGCCGCACACGGCCGCGGCCGACCTGTTCACGATCGAGATCCGCGGCAAGGGCGGCCACGGCGCCGCGCCGCACGAGGCGGTCGACCCCGTCACGGCCGCCGCGCAGGTGATCTCGGGGCTCCAGCACGTCGTCTCGCGCGTCGTCGATCCGATCGAGCGCGCTGTCGTCTCCGTCTGCACGGTGCACGGCGGGACGGCCGGGAACATCATCCCCGAGGCGGTCGAGCTCGGCGGGACCGTGCGGACGTTCTCGCCCGAGGTGCGCGACAAGGTGCGCGACGCGATGGAGCGCTTCGCGCAGGGCATCGCCGAGGCGCACGGCTGCGACGGCGACGCTCGATGTACGAGGAGGGCTACGCGTCCGTCGTCAACGACGAGCTGGCATCCGACGCTCGTCGAGGCGGCGGTCCGCGAGGAGCTCGGCGACGACGCGTTCTTCGATCCCGACGCCGATCATGGGCGGAGAGGACTTCTCGGCGTACCTCGAGCGGACGCCCGGCGCGTTCTTCATCGTCGGCGCCGGCGGGGAGGACTACTTCCCGCACCACCATCCGCGCTTCGACTGGGACGAGAGCGCGATGCGGAACGGGATCGCCGTCTTCACGCGCGTCGCTCTCGACTACCTCTCGCCCGACGGCGACGGCGGTGTCGCCGCGGCCGCGCGCACCTCGGTCGCCTGACCCGACTAGGCTCACGGCGTGAAGACGCCCGTCGAGCTGCACATCGTCTCGGACGCGACGGGCGAGACGGCAACGCGGCTCGTGATGGCGCTCGAGGCGCAGTTCCCCGACGAGACGTTCGAGGAGATTCGCCATCCGCGGGTCGAGACGGTCGAGGACCTCCAGCTCGCCGTCGAGCGCGCGAAGGGCAGGCCGGCCGTCGCTCGTCTACACGCTCGTCCAGCCGGAGCTCCGCGAGGAGATGCGGCATGCTGTGCCGGCGCGCGAGGGTGCACTACTGCGACATCCTCGGCCCGCCGCTCGCGTCGATCGCGAAGGTCTCCGGGCACGGGCGCGCAGATGAAGGCGGGCGCGCGGCCGCCGCTCAACTCGGCCTACTTCAAGCGCATGGCTGCGATCGAGTTCGCCGTCAAGTACGACGACGGCCTCGGCGCGGCGGGTCTGCGCGAGGCGGACATCGTCCTCGTCGGCGTCTCGCGCACGTCGAAGACGCCGCTGTCGATGTACCTCGGCTACCTCGGCTACAAGACGGCCAACGTGCCGATCGTCAAGGGCATCGAGCCGCCGGAGGAGCTGTTCCGACTATCGCCCGCAAAGGTCGTCGGGCTGACGATCGACGCCGTCGCGGCTGGCCGAGATCCGCCGTGAGCGCGCGCGTCTGATGCAGGCCTCGCGCGAGAAGTACGCCGGTCTCGTCGAGGTCTACGAGGAGCTCGATGAGGCAGCAGCCGTCCATCGCCGGCTCGGCTGCCCCGTGATCGACGTCACCGAGCTGTCCGTCGAGGAGACGGCAGTACGCGTAGTCCGCCTGGTCGAGCGCCGGAGCCACGAGCTCCAGGCGAGCCCGTCGTGACGGACGCGTTCTACGACCCCGGCGCCCAGCAGGCGCGCGCCAGACGTATCCCCATCTGGCGCTGGGCGCTCTGGTTCGCCAGTCTCGCCATCGCCATGTTGCTCTTCTACGTGATTCTGACGCCGGTCTGGCTCGGCTTCCGGGGCGCAGCCTGGATGGCGGAGTACCGAGCTCGGCGCCGGAAGCCCGACTCAGAACGCCGCCCGGCTCGTAGTAGGCGCCGATCGCGGCGCGGTACGCGGCGTCGTCCAGGCGCTCGTCCGTCGTACTCCGGCGCGTGCTTGATCTCGTCCTTCGTCCGCGAGACGAAGACCTTCTGCTCTTCGTGGTCGACGTGCTCGACGACACCCGCCGGGATCATCACCTTCGTCCCGAGGATCCAGGGGCCGGTGTCGACGACGAGGCAGCTCGTGCCGTCGTCGTACGTCGCATCGTCGACCTTGCCGATGCCTCCGTCGACCGCTTCGACGTGGTAACCGGAGACGTCGCCACCGGTCCTGACGCGATCCGAGTACGTGAACAGCTCCGCCACGGCCATCTCGGCTCCTTTCGTCGGGTTCGCAGTTCGATTACCTCCGAACCCGAAAGCCAAACCTGGACGTGACTGCGTGTTGCGACCGCCGGCCCTGTGGGAAGATTCGAACGTGATGCGCTACGTCTACGCCTTCGACGACCCCTGCGACGGCGGGCGCGAGCTGCTCGGCGGCAAGGGGATCGGGCTGGCGGAGATGACCGCGCTCGGCGTGCCCGTTCCCGCTGGCTTCACGATCACGACCGAGGCGTGCCGCGCGTACTGGCAGGCGGGCGGTTGCTGCCGGACGGCCTCGAGGACGAGATCGACGAACACGTCCGGCGCCTCGAGGAGCAAACCGACAAGCGGTTCGGCGACGCGGCCGATCCGCTGCTCGTCTCCGTCCGCTCGGGCGCGTCGGTCTCGATGCCCGGGATGATGGACACGATCCTCAACGTCGGCCTCGGTGACGAGGCGGTTACGGGCCTCGCGGCGTCGACGGGCAACCCGCGCTTCGCGCACGACTCCTACCGCCGGCTGATCCAGATGTACGGCGAGACGGTCGACGGCGTCGATCCCCATCGCTTCGAGCAGGAGCTCCAGTCGCTGAAGGCCGCGCGTGGCGCAGCGCAGGACGTCGAGCTGACGGCGGACGACCTCGCCGGCCTCGTCGAGACCTTCAAGGGCATCTACGAGCAGGAGACCGGCTGGCCGTTCCCGCAGGACGCCCGGATGCAGCTCACGCGCGCGGTCAATGCCGTCTTCGACTCGTGGGAGACGCCGCGCGCGCAGGTGTACCGGCGCGCGCACGACATCCCGGACGATCTGGGGACGGCGGTCAACGTCGTCCAGATGGTGTTCGGGAACAAGGGGGAGCGCTCCGCGACGGGCGTCGCCTTCACGCGCAACCCGTCGACGGGAGAGCCAGGCGCGTTCGGCGAGTTTCTCGTCGACGCGCAGGGCGAGGACGTCGTCGCCGGGATCCGCACCCCCGAGCCGCTCGCGCTGATGGAGTCACGGTTGCCGCGTGCGTACGGCGAGCTGCTCGACACGATGCGGCGGCTCGAGGAGCACTACCGCGACGTCCAGGACATCGAGTTCACGATCGAGGAGGACCACCTCTATTTACTGCAGACGCGGACGGCGAAACGGACGGCCGCGGCGGCGCTGAAGGCGGCCGTCGACATGGTCTCCGAGGGGCTGATCACGCGCGACGAGGCGGTCGCGCGCATCGACCCGGCCCAGCTCGATCAGCTCCTCCACCCGATGATCGACCCGGCCGCCGAGGTCGAGGTGGTCGCGACGGGGCTCAACGCCTCACCAGGCGCGGCGTCCGGGAGGGTGGTCTTCGACGCTGGCGCCGCTGAAGAGCGGGGGAAGGCGGGAGACGCGGTCATCCTCGTCCGCTGGGAGACGACGCCCGACGACATCCACGGCCTGCTCCAGGCGCAAGGGGTGCTGACAGCCCATGGAGGCATGACGTCGCACGCGGCGGTCGTCGCGCGCGGCATGGGCAAGCCTTGCGTCGCAGGCTGTGAGGGGCTCTCGATCGACGTCGCCGCCCGGCGCGCCGTCCTCAACGGCCACGAGCTGGGGGAGGAAGACATGCTGACGATCGACGGCGGTACCGGCCGCGTGATCCTCGGTGAGGTGCCGCTCGTGCCGCCGCAGATCAACGAGGACTTCGAGACGATCCTCGGTTGGGCGGACGGGGTCCGGCGGCTGCGCGTCCGGGCGAACGCCGATACGCCCGAGGACGCCGCGAAGGCGCGCGAGCTCGGCGCGGAGGGCATCGGCCTTTGCCGCACCGAGCACATGTTCATGGCCGAGGATCGGTTGCCCGTGATGCGGGAGATGATCCTCGCGGACTCCGTCGACGGCCGCCGCTCGGCGCTCGACCGCATCCTCCCGATGCAGCAGGCGGACTTCGAGGGGATCTTCGAGGCGATGGTCGGGCTCCCCGTGACGATCCGCCTGCTCGACCCCCCGCTGCACGAGTTCCTGCCGTCGCTCGAGGAGGCGACGGACGAGCACATGCGCGAGCGCATTCGCGTGCTCCAGGAGGCAAACCCGATGCTCGGCATGCGCGGCTGCCGCGTCGGCCTCATCTTCCCCGAGATCTACGAGATGCAGGTGCGGGCGATCGTCCGCGCCGCGCGTGCCGTGGACGAGCGCACAGGGTCGACGCCGATCGTCGAGATCATGCACCCGCTCGTCGGCTTCGGAGAGGAGCTGAAGCGGCTCCGTTTGCTCACCGACCGCGTCGCCGAAGAGGAGGACGCCGTCGACTATCTCGTGGGCACGATGATCGAGTTGCCGCGCGCATGCATCTGCGCCGACGAGATCGCCGAGCACGCGGACTTCTTCTCCTTCGGGACGAACGATCTCACGCAGACGGCGCTCGGCTTCTCGCGCGACGACGCCGAGTCGAAGTTCCTCGCTCGCTACCTCGAAGACGACGTGCTCGAGCGCAACCCGTTCGAGACTCTCGACGAGAGCGGGGTGGGGGAGCTGATGCGGATCGGCGTCGAGCGCGGGCGGTCGGCACGCGCCGATCTCAAGCTCGGGATCTGTGGCGAGCACGGCGGGGATCCGCAGTCGGTCGCCTTCTGTCACGGGATCGGGCTCGACTACGTGTCGTGCTCGCCGTTCCGCGTCCCGCTGGCGCGGCTTGCCGCTGCTCAGGCCGTGCTTGCCGACGCAGGCGTGACGGCGGCGGTCGCGGGCGGCTGATCTGCCATAGGATCGCCGGGCATGCGCCTCTGGATTCCGGTTGCGCTCTCGCTCCTCATGCTGCTCGGGGCTGCGTCCGCGCAGGGAAGCCGCGACGCGACCGCGGCGGGCCCGGGGTACGCGTTGTCGGGCGCCACGATCACGTATGACTCGCCGCCGTTGACAACGACGCGCTACCACGTAACGACGACGTTCTCCGGCGTTGTGTGCGGCGATCCGCAGACCGCGGCATGGACGATCACATACACGAAGGCGGGCTATCCGAGCGAGCTGCAGCCGCGAACCGTGACCGTGACCTTCGCTACCAACAACCCCGCAGCCATCACGGCGGACCGGTGGCTCGACGCGAACCGGAACGAGCTTGCACGGATCGAAATGCGCCTGCGGCTCACGCCGGGCGCGTCTCCCGTGTTGACACCGGAGTGGACGGTGACCGGCGACATCGAGAACGTCACGGACGTTCCTCAACAGGCGACGGCCCAGACGATCGCGGAGTGTCCGGCCGCCGCTCCGCCCCCACCTCCTCCACCCACGCCGCCGTCACCACCGCCTCCGCCGAAGAACGTAGTCGTCACAGGCGGGCCGACGCCTGGCCGTGCGCCGGGAGCCGTCAAGTTGCCTGGCTTGAGCCGGTTCGTCCCGATCACATCGGGGCAGGCGCTTCCCTCCGGCTCGACTCTCGACGTGTCAAACGGCAAGGGCATCCAGCTCACTGATGGGAAGGGCGGAAAGCTCGACATCTACGGCGAGAAGGACGGCGTGCCGAGCCTCGCGAGGATCGTCCGCACGGCGGGTCTTGTCGAGCTCCAGCTCACCGGCGGCAACTTCAAATCGTGCGCCAAGCGGATGCTCTCGAATGCGGCGAAGGTGGAGAAGCCGGTGCGCCGCCTGTGGGCCAAGGGGAAGGGGAAGTTCCGGACGAAGGGGCGCTTCATCTCCGGCGCGATCCGGGGGACGTGGTGGGAGACACGGGACTTCTGCGACCGCTCGGGCGTCCGGGTGCGAGAGGGGACCGTGACCGCCACGAACCTCGTCACCGGCAAGAAGAAAGCCGTGCCGAAGGGCCAGATCTACTCCGTGCCGAAGCCATGAGCGAGATCGCACCGTCCTCCGCGCCTTCCAAGGCGACCGACAAGAACTGGTCGCGGCGGCTTGTGATCGCGGGCGTCGTGCTCTTCGGGCTGCTGATCCTCGCATGGGTAGGGGCGGCATTCGTCCCGCGCTGGTGGGCGCATCGCGTCGGCGACCAGGCGAACGAGAGCTTCTCTGGCGGGATCTCGCTCGGGCTCTTCTACGGCTTCGTCTTCACGCTCGTGCCGCTCTTGCTCATCGTCTGGGGGATCCGCAAGCGCCGCTCGGCAAGGGCATGGCTCTTCATCCTCGCGGGCGCGCTTCTCCTCGCGCTGCCGAACCTGTTCACGCTCGGGATCACCGTCGGCCGCGGCAACGCGGCGCATGCCGGCGACCGCACGCTCGACGTCGAGGCGCCCGGCTTCCGCGGAGCGACGGTCGCCGGCGCGCTCATCGCGCTCGCGATCGTGGGCTTCATCTGGTACCTCCTCGAGTCGCGTCACCACGCCCGCGAGGAGCTGCGGCGACACAAGGAGGAGCAGATTGCGTTAAGCCAGCCCTCTGACGCGCCAGTAAGCGATCGCCACACTCAGCAAGCCGATGCCGAGCAGAGCGACGGTACGTGACGCGCTCACGTCCCTGAACGAGCGCCGCTCGCGGCCGAAGCCGGTGAGAGCGAGCGCGCCGAGCGCGCCGCCGATCAGGCCACCGATGTGGCCGCCGATCGAGATCCCCGGCACAGCGAATGTGAAGGCAAGGTTGATGATGATCAGCGTCAGGTAGTTCCCGCCGAACTTCCCCGTGGCCTCGTACTCGAGCACGAGCCCTGCGCCGAGCATGCCGAAGATCGCTCCCGACGCGCCGGCGGTGAAGGCGTTCGGGCTTGCGTAGAGCGCGCCCGCCGAGCCCGCGAGCCCGGAGACGATGTAGAGGAGGAGGAAGCGCCAGTGGCCGAGCGCCATTTCCACGGGCGCGCCGAGCCACCAGAGCGCAAGCATGTTCATCAGCAGGTGGATCGGCCCGTAGTGGAGGAACGCCGCTGTGATCAGGCGCCACCAGTCGCCGTCGGCGACGAGCGGGCCTGTGAGGGCGCCGTGCTCGAAGATCCACCCGTTCGAGGCGTTGATGTCAGCGCCCATCACGAGCTGGAGCAGATAGATGCCGACATTGAGGCCCACGAGCACCTTGGTCACGATCGCCGTCGGCAGCGTCTGCACGCCACGGCCGACGTTCTTCACACGCTGCGTCACCGGCTGTGCCCGGACCGCCTGGCTACTGTGGTCGGGGCAGCGGATGCCGACCGGTGCCACGCTCATGCAGTCGACGCAGATCGGCCGGCCGCATTCCGAGCACGACAGGCCCGTCTCGCGGTCGGGATGGCGATAGCAGGTCGCGGCCTCGGCCATTCCGGATTAGCGTACCGGCGGCCCATGCGCACACACGTCGCCTTCACGCCGGCCGAGGAGGTCGCCGCCCCTGTAGGCATCGTCGTCGACGTTCTACGCGCGACGTCGACGATCACGCAGGCGCTCGGCGCGGGGTACGCGCGCGTCCTCTGCTGCTCCGAGGTGGAAGAGGCACGCGCCGTGGCCGCTTCCGAAGGAGATGCGGTGCTTGCCGGCGAGCGCGGCACCGTGCGGATCGACGGCTTCGACTACGGCAACTCCCCTCGGGATTTTCTCGTCCCCGCCGCGGGCACGGTCATCCTGACGACGACGAACGGCACGCGCCTGCTGCTCGCTGCCGCATCGCGCTGCGACGTCGTGCTCGTCGGCTCATTCCTCAATCTCCATGCCGTCGTCGAGGCAGCTCGCGCAGCGCAGGTCTCGGACGTCGCGGTGCTCTGCGCGGGCGTCCAGGGGGAGCTCGCGCTCGACGACGCGTACTGCGCGGGTCGCATCGCGGCCGCGCTCGACGGCGATCCTGCGGACTCGGCCGCCGCCGCGATGCGGCTCGCGGAGACCTTCGGCTCGCACGAGGCCGGCCTCGACGCGTCGCAGAGCGCACGGAACCTCCATGCGAGCGGCCTCGACGCGGACATCGCCTGGTGCGCGCAGGAGAGCATCCTCGACGTCGTCCCGCGTTTTGCACGCATGGTCGGTGCGGCCGCGGAAGTTACGCTGACGGCGTGAGCTACCGCTTCGGGTTCGGCCGCCCGCCCACGGTCGCCGCGAACGGCATGGTCGCCACGAGCCAGCCGCTCGCCACACGCGCTGGGGTTCGGGCGCTGGAGCAGGGCGGAAACGCCGCCGACGCCGCGCTCGCCGCCGCCGCGGTGCTCGCCGTGACCGAGCCGACCGGCAACGGCATCGGCGGGGACAATTTCGCGATCGTGTGGTCGGACGGGCGTGCGGACGGCCTCGACTCGGCCGGAGCGGCGCCGAAGACATGTCCGCACACGGAGGTGACGACCCACGGCTCGGACTCGGTAACCGTGCCGGGCGCCGTTGGCGGCTGGGCGGCGCTCTCCGAGCGATACGGAAAGCTCGGCCTCGACCGCTGCCTCTCGGACGCGATCGACGCAGCCAAGAACGGCTTCGCCGTCACACCGCTGACGGCCGCGGCATGGGCGCGCGGCGCGCACGTGCCGGAGGAGTACCTGCCCGCCCCGAGCGTCGGCGAGATCGTCCGTTTGCCCGATCTCGGCAAGACGCTTCGCGGGATCGCGGAGCACGGTCCTCTGGCGTTCTACCAGGGTGATGTGGCGCGGTCGATCGCGTCGGTGACCTGGCTCGCGGAGGAGGACATCGCCGGGCACGAGGCACGCTGGGTCGAGCCGCTCCGCATTTCCTACCGCGGCCACGAGGTGCTCGAGCTGCCGCCGCCGACTCAGGGCGTCGCGGCGCTCGAAGGCCTTGGCCTGCTCGAGCGCTCCTCGCCGTCGCTCGCGTCGCAGATTCGCTGCATGCAGCTTGCCCTCGAGGACGCGTTCGAGCGCGTGCGCGACGGCGCGGACGTGTCGGAGCTGATCTCCGCCGAGTACCTCGATCGCCGGCGGACGGGTCAGGTTGCGCAGGTCGCCGAGCCTCCCGGCGGCACCGTCTACCTCTGCGCGGTCGACGGCGACCGGATGGCCGTCTCGTTCATCCAGTCGAACTACATGGGCTTCGGCTCCGGCCTCGTTGCACCGGGAACGGGCGTCGCGCTTCAGAACCGCGGCGCCTGCTTCGAGGTCTCGGGAGCGGTCGAGCCGGGCCGCCGGCCGTACCACACGATCATTCCCGGGCTGCTGCTCCGCAACGGCGAGCTCGCTGGCCCGTTCGGCGTTATGGGTGGCTTCCTCCAGGCGCAGGCCCACCTCCAGCTCGTCTCGGCGATCGTCGACGACGGCCTCGATCCCCAGGCGGCGCTCGAGCGGCCGCGGTTCATGGTCGCCGGCGACGTCGTCCGGCTCGAGGAAGGGCTGTGGGAGCGCGATGCCGACCTGGCCAAGCTCGGCATCGAGACGGTCCGCGAGACGAACGCCGGCTACTTCGGCGGCGGGCAGGCGATCCTCGTCTCCGGCGATGTCCTTGTCGGCGGCTCCGATCCCCGCAAGGACGGATACGCCGGAGGGCTCTGATGGCGGGCAGCGTCGTCTGGATCTCGATCGCGCCCGTGAAGGGTCTCGGGCTCGTCTCGTTGGAGGAGACGGAGCTCGAGTCGTTCGGCGTGCGCGACAACCGCCGCTTCTACCTCGTCGACGAGGAGGGGCGGATGGTGAACGGCAAGGTGGCGCAGACGCTGCTCGCAGTGCGCCCGGAGTACGACGATGCTGGCAGGCGGCTCTCGCTCCGCTTCCCCGACGGCGAGGTCGTCGCGGGTGAGATCGCCGTCACGCAGCCCGTGACGACGAGCTTCTTCGGACGTGCGGTCGAAGGCCGGGTAGTCGTTGGGCCCTGGGCGGCGGCGCTCTCCGCCTTCGCGGGCAGGTCGCTGACGCTCGTCCGGACCGAAGCTCCGGGGGACGGGTCGGACCGCGGCCGCACCGCGGGCGCTTCTCTCGTCGGCACCGCGTCGCTCGAGGCGCTCGCCTCCGCGGCTGGAGTCGACGCGGTCGACGGCCGCCGTTTCCGGATGCTGTTCGGCGTCGACGGGCTCGCCCCTCACGAGGAGGACGGCTGGCTCGGGCGCCGCGTACACGTTGGCTCCGCGGTCGTCGAGCCGCGCGGAAACGTCGGCCGCTGCGCCGTGACGACGCTCGATCCCGACACGGGCGTCTCCGACCTCGACACGCTCCGCGTGCTCGGCGCGTATCGCGGAGAAATGTCGACGACGGAGCCGCTGCCGTTTGGGGTCTGGGGCGAGGTCGTCGAGCCGGGTCGCGTGCGGCTCCGCGATAGCGTGGAGCCGGAGTGACCGTCGTCGCCTCGATCGAAGTCGCGCTCGAGCCGGAGGCGGCACGAGAGTCCTTCGGGGAGAGCCTTGCACCTACCGCGAGCTGGACGCCGGACTGGGCGGAGGGAAAAACGATCGAGCTCGAGACTCGGTTCGAGCCCGTGGATGCCGGCACGCGCATCACCGTCGAGCTGCGAGGCTGGGACGGGGCGATGGAAGCCGTCACGGGGCCTGATGAGCGCGAGCGGGCGGCGTGGTTCGCCGAGCACGTGGTAGCGCCCCTCGCCCAGGCAGCGTCCTCGGACGAGCTTGCCGGCTGGATGACGGACCGCATCGCCAGGCGGCCGACGGGCGCTCGGGCACGTGCGATCTACCGGCGACCCGGAGGAGCACAAGCCGGGCTTTCGCGCCGTGCTCGACGCGCTGGCGCCGGGCCCGGCCGATCATCTACTCGAGATCGCGTGTGGCGGTGGAGTGCTGCTGTCCTGGGCCCTCGAGACCGGCTGCCGCGCCACCGGCCTCGACCACTCGGAGGAGATGGTGCAGCTCGCTCGCGAGGTTGCGCCCGACGCTGACGTTGTGCTCGGAAAGGCGGAGACGCTGCCGTTCGAGGACGAGACCTTCACGTGTTTCGCGAGCGCGACGGCGTTCTTCTTCTTTCCCGATCCCGCGGCCGTACTGCGCGAAGCTCTACGCGTGCTAGGGCCGGAGGGCCGCCTGGCGATCACCACGACGCCGCCGGAGCTGCGAGGAACGCCTGCGGCGCCCGAGCCGATGGCGAGCATCGGCCGCTTCTACACGGACGGGGAGCTCGCAGCGCTCGCCCAGCAGGCGGGTTTCGCCGACGTCTCGGTGACCCGGACGAGCCGAGGAGACCAACTCCTCACTGCCTGCAAGCCCTAAACAGGTCTCTACTCATCTGAGTCCAGCAGTGCAAGGTGAGCTTGACAGGGAACGTATGTTCGTATAGAACATACGTTCCCGTGATCGCTTGCATCCTCATTCCGGGCTTCGAGCTGAGGGCGGCCCTCAGGACGCGGCCGTCCCTGCTTTTCCAGCCTGCCGCGCTCGCGCCGATACCGGGGAGGAGGCCCGAGATCGGCGTCGTCACCGCCGCAGCGGAGGCGGCTGGCGTCCGGCCCGGGATGCTGCTCTCGGAGGCGCTCGGCATGTGCCCGGCGCTCGCGCTCGTCGAGCAGGACCCGGCGAGCGCCGGTGAGGCCTGGGAGGAGATCCTGCGCCGGCTCGAGGACGAGGGCTTCGCCGTCGAGCCGGTCTCGCTTGGCTGCCTCTATCTCGAGACGGAGGGCGTCGAGCGGCTTTACGGCGGGGTCGAGCCCGCGCTGCGCCGGGCGCTCGCTGCCGCCGGCACCGCCTGGGACGTGAGGGCAGGCGCAGCCGAGAGGAAGTTCGCCGCCCTCGCAGCGGCCGGCGTCGCACGCGCCGGCCAGGTACTCGTCGTCTCGAGCGAGGAAACGCCCACCTTCCTCGCTCCGCTCCCGCTCGGCGTCCTGCCGCTCGAGCGGGAGCGGTACGACGAGCTCGAGGGGTTCGGCGTGCGGACGGTAGGGGAGCTCGGCAGTTTGCCCGGCTCCGCCGTCGCGGAGCGTCTCGGGCTGGACGGACGGCGTGCGTGGGAGCTCACGCGAGGAGGGGGAAGGGGCCGCGTGCGCCCGCGCCGTCCTCCGTCCGAGATCTCAGAGCGGCTCGACTTCCCCGAGCCGGTCGACAACGAGCTCACGCTCAGGCGCGGCCTCGGCGCGCTCGTCGAGCGGGCTCTCGGCCGGCCGGAGCGGAGCGGGAGGGCGGTACGCAAGGTCGTGCTCTTCGCGCGGCTCGTCGGCGGGGGCTCGTGGCGGCGGACGCTGACGCTTCGCGAGCCCGTGAGTGAGCGGGAACGGTTGCGTGTGGCGCTCGGGCCGAAGCTCGCCGGCCTACCCGCACCGGTGACCGCGCTCGGGATCGAGCTCGCCGAGCTCACCGAGTGGACGGGGCGACAGCTCGAGCTCGTCCGGCCGGAGGGCGCCGAGCTGCACGCCCGCCTGAAGGAAGGCCTGCGGCAGGTGCGCGCGAGCGCGGGCGCAGGCGCGGTGGCGACAGTGGTCGAGGTGGCGCCGTGGTCACGGATCCCGGAGCAGCGCGCGCTGCTCGTTCCCAGAGACTGAGAGCTCCTGGCACAGTGATCACGCGTTGTCTGGGCGTGATGTGCGAGTGCGATGCCAGGACGCAGGGAGCAGCAATAGCAGCGCTATTGGTGCGACCGAGGACGCCGCAGCGCGCCGCGCAGCACGCTCAGGCGACCCGTGCTTCACCGTGTTAGGAGCTCGTCTCAACGCCCCGCGCTGGGCGCTCGTCGAGGCGAGCCTCGACGGGACTCCCTGCCGGGTGAATCGCCAGGCGGTCCAGATCGTGCGCGAGGAGTGGCGCGTCGTCGACCGCTGGTGGACGGAGGAGCCGGTCAGCCGGCGCTACTTCGACACGGTGCTCGAGGACGGCCGTTGCGCCGTCGTGTTCTACGACGAGGAGGGGAGGGGCTGGTTCACGCAGGCGGCATAGCGCGCGTCCCTGGGCGGCGGGCTCCTGGCCGGGCAAAGCCCGGCACCGCCCGCCTGCCGCCGCTGGCGGCAGGATCCTGCGCGAGCGCCGCTTGGCCGTATTCGGATACTGTCCTTCGCGTCGCTCGCTTGCCTCCTTTGCGAGCGACGGCCCAGGAACGCGCGCTCCTTGGAGCGTCAGCCGCGCCGCAGGCGGTCGGTGAACCCCGTGTCGGGGGCGTGGATGTTGAGGACGGTGATCGGGGCGTCGTTCGCGATCTCGAACCCATGCACCGCGCCCGGAGGGGCCGCGAAGAACGTGCCCGGGCCTCCCTCGCCGGCGAGAAAGCGCACCGCGCCGCCGAGGACGAAGAACGAGTCCACGTGGTCGTCGTGGGAGTGCGGCTCGACGCCCTCGAAGCCGGGCTCGAAAGTGAGCTCGATCGCCGCCAGGTGGGGGAGTTGCCCCTTGATCGTGTGGAAGCGGTTGCCGCGCGGGAGCTTTTCTCCCTCGCCTGGCGGCGCGACGATCGCGAGACCGGGGGGCGTTCCCCCGTCCTCGGGGGGGTCGAAGCTGTCGAAGCCGGGAGCCTTGCCGCGCATGTAGTCGGCGAAGCCTCCGCTCGGGGCGTGGAAGTTGAGGAAACGGGCCTCCACGGCGGCGCCCGAGTCGAAGCCGTGGATGACGTTCGGGGGAACGGCGACATACGTGCCGGCTCTCGCTTGCACCGGCTCGAGCTCCGGGCCGATGCGGAATGTCAGCTCACCCTCGAGAATGTAGAAGGCGTCCGTGTGCTCCCGGTGGACGTGGGGCTCTGCCCCGCGCTCGCCGGGCCCGAAGCACGTCCAGGTGACGTCGAGGTGCTCGTTCGCGAAGAGGACGAGGACGTTGTGCTCCGGGCTGTCGTTCACGACCTCGCCCTCGCCGGGAAGTCGTAGGGTCGGGTGGGGTACGTCGAGCTCCATTGCCATTCAGCGTATTCGTTCCTCGACGGTGCGTCTCAGCCGGAAGAGCTCGTAGTCCGGGCTGCGGAGCTCGGGTACGAGGCGCTTGCGCTCACGGATCACGACGGGGTGTACGGCTCGCTCGAGTTCGCCCACGCAGCGAAGGCGTTCGGTATCCGCCCGATCACGGGCGCGGAGGTGACGCTCGAGGGCGGTTGCCACATCACGCTCCTCGTCGAGACGCCTGCGGGCTACGCGAACCTGTGCCGGCTGCTGACGGAGGCGCATGCCGTCGATCGGCTCGATTCTGCTCTCGACCCGGCTCTGCTGGAGCAGCGGACGGACGGCCTCATCTGCCTCTCGGGCTGCGCGCGCCACGGCCTCGGTGTGCTCGATCCGAACGCCGCCTCCCGCCTCGCGCGCGCCTTCGGCCGCGACCGCTTCTTCGTCGAGCTCCAGCGGCCGTATGAACGCGGCGATGCGCGGCGGAACGTCGCGCTGCGCGAGCTCGCAGAGACCCTCGGCGTCGAGACGGTGGCGACCGGGGACGTCCACGCACATCGGCCGCGGCGCGCAGTGCTCCAGGACGTCCTCGTCGCGATCGGCCATCGCTCGACGCTCGACGGCTCCGAGCGGGAGCGACGCGGCAACCGCGAAGCCGTCCTCCGCTCGCCGGACGAGATGGCGGACCGCTTCCCCGGCGACGCTGCGGCCGTCGCCCGGACGCACGACCTCGCAGAGCGGCTGGCCTTCGACCTCACGCAGGAGCTCGGCTACCGCTATCCGGACTTCGCGGACGGTGAGCAGTCGGCCGACGTGCTCCTGCGAGGTGTCTGCGAGCGTGCGTTCCGGGAGCGGTACGCACGCGCGAACGGGCACAAGCGGCGCGCGCGAAAGCGGCTGAACGAAGAGCTCCAGCTGATCGCGCAGCTCGGGCTCTCCGGTTTCTTTCTCCTCCACCACGAGGTGCTCGAGCTGGCGCGGGAGATCGCGTGCGAGCTGCGCGGGGAGAGCGCGGCGCGAAACGCCCTGCCGCCGGGGCGCGGCCGGGGCAGCTCCGTCGGCTCGATCGTCTGCTACCTGACAGGGCTCTCCCATGTCGATCCGGTCAGCGCGAACCTCTCGCTCGGCCGCTTTCTGAACCGCGAGCTTGCGTCGGTGCCCGACATCGACCTCGACTTCCCGCGTGACATCCGCGAGCGGCTGATCGTCGAGGTGACCGAGCGCTACGGCCGAGAGCATGCGGCGCTCGTCGCGACGTTCTCCACGTACCACGCGCGAGGGGCGATCCGCGAGGTCGGCAAGGCGCTCGGCCTGCCGGCCGCGGAGCTCGAGCGGCTCGCGCGGGTGACGGACGGCGACCCGCGGCGGGTTGCCGACGAGATCGCGCGTCTCCCCGGCGCCGATGCAAAGCTCGTCTCGCGGCGCTGGCGCGCTCTCGGTTGGCTGTGCAAGGAGATCGCCGGCCTGCCGCGCCACATCTCGCAGCACCCGGGCGGCATGGTCATCTCCTCGCGGCCGCTCGTCGAGCTCGTGCCGGTGGAGCCGGCCGCGATGGAGGGAAGGCAGATCTGCCAGTGGGACAAGGATTCCTGCGCGGACGCCGGCTTCCTGAAAATCGACCTGCTCGGCCTCGGGATGCTGTCCGCGATCGAGGACTGCGTCGAGCGCATTGCGACCGCCCGGGCGGAGACGGTCGACCTGTCGCGCATCCCGCTCGACGACCAGGGCGTCTACGAGGAGATCCAGCGCGCGGACACGGTGGGGACGTTCCAGATCGAGAGCCGCGCGCAGATGCAGAGCCTGCTCCGCACGCGGCCGGCGAACCTCGACGATCTGACCGTACAGGTCGCGCTCGTCAGGCCCGGGCCGATCCAGGGCGGCGCGGTTCATCCGTACATCGACCGCCGCGCTCGGCGGCGGGTCGATCCCGACTATCCGATCGAGTACGACCATCCACTGCTCGAGGAGCCGCTCGCGGAGACGTTCGGTGTCGTCGTCTTCCAGGATCAGGTGCTGGAGGTGGCGATGGCGCTCGCGGGCTTCTCGATCGGCGAGGCGGAGGGCCTGCGGCGGGCGATGAGCAGGAAGCGCTCGGAAGAGGCGATCGAGGCCTTCCGCGAGCGGTTCGTCGAGGGCGCCGCGCGGAACGGCGTCGACCCGAAGACCGCGAACGAGGTCTACGACAAGCTCGCCGCATTCTCGGGGTTCGGCTTTCCGAAGTCGCACGCGGCTGCGTTTGCGCTGCTCGCCTACCAGTCGTCCTGGCTGCGCCGGTACTACCCGGCGGAGTTTCTCTGCGCGCTCCTGAACGCGCAGCCGATGGGCTTCTACCCGCCTGCGAGCCTCGTGCGGGACGCGCAGCGCCGCGGCGTAACTGTGCTCCCGCCGGACGTGAACGTGAGCGACGCCGCCTGCACGACCGAAACAGCCACCGCCCATTCGGGACCTGTCCCGGGGACAGTCACAGGGACAGTCGCAGGGACAGTCCCTGGAACGGAAGCGCGCAATCTTGTCCACAGCCGGGCCGGCCAAGGGCCGGGATGGGCAGTCAGGGTCGGCGTCGGCTACGTGGCAGGCGTGGGGAAGGCAGAGGCGGCGGCCGTCGCCGGCGGCCGCCCGTACGTGGACATTCGTGACCTTGCCCAGCGCGCGCCTGTCGAGCGAGTGGCGCTGCAGGCGCTCGTCTCCGCCGGCGCCTGCGACTCCTTCGGGGAGGCTCGGCGCAGGCTGCTCTGGCAGCTCGGGCTCGTCCCCCGTCCGCAACGGACGGCCGAGGGTGGGAGCCAGCTCGCCCTGTCGCTCGAGCCGACGTCCGAGATCCCCGAGCTCCGCGAGCAGACGGCGTGGGAGCGGATGCTCGCGGACTACCGGGGCACGAACCTCTCCGTCGGTCCGCATCCGCTCGAGCTGCTCCGGCCTCACCTTCCTCCTGAGACGGTGACGAGCGCGGAGCTCGCGCATCTCGACGACCGCTCGACGGTGGAGATCGCGGGCATGGCGATCGCGCGGCAGCGGCCGGCGACCGCAAATGGCATCGTCTTCATGCTGCTCGAGGACGAGCACGGACTGACGAACCTCGTCGTCCAGCCGGAGGTGTACGAGCGCCATCGCGCACTCGTGCGCGGAGAGCCGCTGCTCGCTGCCCGTGGGCGGCTCGAGAAAGTGGGCCTAAACATCAACGTCGTCGTCACCGAGCTCGAGAGCCTCGCCCCGCTCGCGCGCGAGCTCGCTGGTCTCGCGGAGGTGCGCTCAGCGCTCCCGCGCGCTCATCACTTCGGTCATCGCTAGGACGAATCGCTCCGGCTCCTCGAGACTGAGGCCGACGCGGCGCACGTCCGTGACCACCAACGAGCAGCGTAAACGCGACCCTCGTCCTAAAGTTGGTTTCGTGACACCGGTCGACTCGCAGGAGCGTGCCCGCGCACGCGAGGCCTTCCCCGTGCTCCGCCACACTGCCTACCTCAACGCCGGGACTTTCGGCCCGCTCGCGCAGGCGACGGTGGACGCGTTGCGGGCGAAAGTTGACCTCGAGCTCGAAAACGGGCGAGGCGGCGGCCCGTACTTCGACGCGCTGAAGGAGCTTCGCGCCGGCATCCGCACGCAGGTCGCCGCACTGCTCGGCGTGAGCGATGATCATCTGGCGCTGACGACCTCGACGACGCATGGCTGCCAGATCGTCCTCGCGGGCCTGGGCATCGCCCCAGGGGACGAGATCGTGACGACGGACGAGGAGCACTTCGGGCTGCTGGGGCCGGTGCAGGCGTCCGGGGCGACCGTTCGCGTGGCGAACACGCGCGGCGAGACGGCAGAGCGTGCGCTCGAGCTTCTGCTTGCGGAGGTCGGACCGCGCACACGCCTCGTCGCCATCTCCGACGTGTCGTGGAAGACCGGCCACCTACTGCCGGTCGCAGAGCTGAAACGCCAGACCGATGTGCCGCTGCTCGTCGACGGTGCGCAGTCGGTTGGCGCGATCCCGGTCGAGGTGACGGCAGACTACTACACCGTCTCGGGTCAGAAGTGGCTTTGCGGCCCCGATGCGACGGGCGCGTTGTACGTCGCCGATCCCGAGCGCATTGCGGTGCGCCTCCCGACGTACTTCTCGCAACAGAGGCACGAAGCCGACGGCACCTTCACTCCGTCGGAGGGCGCCAGGCGGTTCGACGGGATGATCCCGGCGCCGACGCTCGCCGGCCTCGCCACGGCGCTCGGCCTCGCGCCCGCGTCCCGTTTTGACGACGCGCGGACGATGGCGGATCGCTGCCGCTCGCTGCTTGCTGACCGCTTCGACGTGATCACGGCCGCGCAGCAGGCGACGCTCGTCACGTTCCGACCATCTGGAGAGGCGGACGAAGCGGTCGAGCGCCTCCGCAAGGCCGGCGTCATCGTGCGCGCAGTTCCCGGCACGGGCTGGGTCCGCATCTCCTGCGGCTACTGGACGAACGAGGACGACCTCGATCGTCTGCTCGCGGCACTCGGCTAACTGGTGTGTCCCTGATCATCCGGAGCTGGAACGTCTTCCACGGGCGGACGTACCCGCCCACCCGCCACGCCTACTTAGAGCAGGCCGTCGCGCTCGCGACGCAGGGCGATCCGGACGTGCTGTGTCTCCAGGAGCTTCCGCTCTGGTCGCTCAAGCGACTCCAAGCGTGGAGCGGGATGGCCGTCTTCACCGCAAGGACCCGCTACCGGCTGGGGCGTCTCGGCCGGAGCCTGACGAACCTCCACCACGGCCTGCTGCGCTCGTCCCTCACAGGGCAGGCAAACGCCGTGCTCGTCGCCCGCCGGCACACCGTCGCGACGCATCGCAGGCTCGTGCTCAACGACCGCCGCTTCTGTGCCGAGGTGGCGCGCGAGCTCCACCTCGGTCGCAGCGTCCGCATCGGCTGGGCGTCGGAGCGGCGTATCTGTCAGGCGCTGCGCGTCGAGACGGCCGACGGCCGGCAGCTCACACTCGTACACCTCCACCTCACGCATCTCCCCGAGCGCCGCTGTGCCGAAGCCGAGCTGCGCCGAGCCGTGCGCTTCGGCGAAGAGCTGGCGCCAGCGGACGAGCCGCTCGTCGTCGCGGGCGACTTCAACCTCACCGCGAGCTCCACCGGCGTGAGGGAGCTGACGAGCGGAGGATTCTCCACGCCGGGCCCGGGCATCGACCACATCCTCGTCCGCGGCGTACCGACGGCCGATCTTCTCGTGTGGCCGGAGGAGCGGCGTTGCGTGGACAGGCGGCTGCTCTCCGACCACTCGCCGGTCGAGCTGTCGCTCGAGCTATGAGTCGGCGCCGCGCAGGCCGAGCTCGCCGGCGATCGGTCGCAGCGCGTCGATGACGTTCGCGATGTGCTCGTCGAGCTCGAGGCCGAGCTCCTCGGCGCCACGATAGACCTCGTCGCGGTGGACGCCGGCGGCGAACGACGGCTGCTTGAGCTTCTTCCGCACGGACTTCGGCTCGAGCGTCTCGATCCCGTCCGGGCGCACGTAGCCGCACGCGGTGATGAAGCCGGACAGCTCGTCGCACGCGAAGAGCGTCTTCTTGAGCGGCGTGTCCCGCGGCATGGCGAGGTGCTCGGCGTGCGAGAGCACTCCTTCGATCACGACCTCCGGATAGCCCTCCTCCCGAAGGATCGGCGCGCCGTCCTGGGGATGCTTGTCGAGCGTCGGATGGATCTCGTAGTCGAAGTCGTGGAGGAGGGCGACGACGCCCCAGAGCCCCTCGTCCTCGCCGAGATGGCGCGCGTACCAACGCACCGAGGCCTCGACCGCCAGCGCGTGACGGAGCAGCGGCTCCGACTTCGTGTAGCGGGTCAGCGTCTCCCAGGCCTGCTCGCGGGTGGGGTCCATGAGAGCGGGTAGGGTAACCGCTGCCTTGGAGACAGCGGTACAAGACGCCGTGCGACAAGCATTCGTGATCGAGGGAGGCCACCGCCTGTCGGGCACCGTGCGGGCGGCGGGCAACAAAAATGCTGCTCTACCCCTGCTCGCCGCGTCGCTGCTTGCGGACGAGCCTGTCGAGCTGACGAATGTCCCGCGCATCCTCGACGTCGACGCGATGCTCGCGCTGATCCGCGGGACGGGCGCCGAGGCGGAGTGGACGGGCGAGAACGAGGTTCGGATCAACGCCGCGGGCGTCGTGACGACCGAGCTCGACGAGGAGCTGTGCAACCAGATCCGCGCCTCGATCCTGCTCGCTGGGCCCCTGCTCGCCCGCTTCGGACGCGCGACCGTGCCGCCGCCCGGAGGCGACGTGATCGGGCGGCGCAGAATCGACACGCACATGCACGCCCTCGCGGCGCTCGGGGCGAGGATCGACGCCGGCACCAGCTACGAGATGCGTGCGGACGGGCTGCGCGGCGCGCGCCTTTTCCTCGACGAGGCGAGCGTGACGGGAACGGAGAACGCGATCATGGCCGCCGTGCTCGCGCAGGGCGAGACATTCGTCTCCAACGCCGCCTGCGAGCCCCATGTCCAGGATCTCTGCTGCTTCCTCGTCTCGCTGGGCGCGGAGATCGAGGGCATCGGCTCGAACGTCCTCCGCATCCGCGGGGTTGACCGGCTCGGCGGCGGGACCCACTACATCTGCCCAGAGCACATCGAGGTTGCCAGCTTCATCGGCCTCGCGGCCGTCACCGACTCGGACCTCACGATCGAGGATGCGGCGCCGGAGGACCTCGGCTCGGTGCTTCCGGCGTTCGAGCGTCTCGGTATTCAAGTCGAGGTCGAGGGCACCTCGATCCGCGTCCCGTCCGGCCAGGAGCTCGTGATCCAGGATGATCTCGGCGGCCAGATCCCGAAGATCGAGGACGGCGTCTGGCCGGCATTCCCGTCCGACCTGACGTCGATCGCGGTCGTCGTCGCCACCCAGGCGCGCGGGACGATTCTCGTCTTCGAGAAGATGTTCGAGAACCGTCTGTTCTTCGTCGACAAGCTCGTCGGGATGGGCGCGCGGATCATCATCTGCGACCCGCATCGTGTGGTCGTCGCCGGTCCGGCGCAGCTGTATGGCGGCAGGCTCGAGAGCCCGGATATCCGCGCCGGCATGGCTATGCTGATCGCGAGCCTGTGCGCGGAGGGCGTCTCGACGATTGGCAACATCGCTCAGATCGACCGGGGGTACGAGCGCGTCGACGAGCGTCTCCGCTCGCTCGGGGCACGAATTGAACGCGTCGACGTCTGAGGGCGACGGGTCTCTGCGCGCCCGGGTGGCGCTGGCGGCCGCCGCGCGCGTGAGCGTCGAGACCGGCGTCCCGATCCTCGATCACCTCGTCGAGCTGCTTGCCCAATACGCGTGTCTCGATCTCGCCCTGGAAGTCGAGCCCGGCATCGCGTCGGCGGAGGTGGCCGCCGCAGGCTGGGCGCTCGGGCAAGCGCTTCGGCCCCATCTCCGCGAGAAGCATGCGCAGGGCCACGGCTCGGGATCGGTGCCGGACCGCGAGGCGCTCGCCTTTGTCGCGCTCGAGACGAGCGACGACCCTCTTGTCGTGTCGAACGCCGACCTGTCCGAGGTGCGCGTCGGGGGCCTCTCCGCGGATGTGATCGGAGACTTCCTGCGAAGCCTCGCCGAAGGAGCCGGTCTCACGCTCCACGTGCGTCTGCTGGAGGGCGACGACCCCGAGCATGTGCTCGACGCCATCTTCAAGGCTCTCGGCGCCGCGCTCGCCCAGGCGGCCCGCCCACACACGACCTGATCGGAGGATCGATGGAGGAGAAGAACGTCGTACGCACCGAGGCGGCGCCGGCCCCGTTTCAGGGCGCGCCTTACTCCCAGGGCATCGTGGCGGGAGGCTTCGTCTTCGTCTCCGGCCAGCTCGCGCTCCGCCCAGACCACGCGACGATCGAGGCGACCGGGGTCGGAGAGCAGACGGAGCAGGTGTTCGCGAACCTTCGGGCGATCCTCGAGGCAGCGGGGTCGGGGCTCGAGCACGTCGTCAAGACGACGGTCTACCTCCAGGACCTCGGTGACTTCGCCGAGATGAACGAGGTCTACGCACGCCACGTGGGCGACAAGCCGCCGGCGCGTGCGACGATCGAGGTGGCCGCACTGCCGTCGGGCGCGCTCGTCGAGATCGAGGCAGTCGCACTCGTCCCCTAGTCAGGAAGCGGTGAGCGACACGGACAGCCTGGAGCGCGAGCTCCGGCAGCTCGACCGCCTCGCGCCCGTGTTCGCGGCCGTCGAGGAGGCAGCGGCTTCGGTCGACGGCGTGTACCTCGTCGGCGGGACGGTGCGCGACATCCTCCTCGGCGAGGAGAGCTTCGATGTCGATATCGCCGTCGAGGGCGATGCGATCGCTTTCGCGCGCGCCGTGGGGATGCGCCTCGACGGCAGCGTTCGCGTGCACGACCGGTTCGGGACGGCAATCGTCTTCTACGACGGGGGCGAGCGGATAGATGTCGTCACGGCTAGGCGCGAGTCGTACGCGTCTCCAGGAGCCCTGCCGTCCGTCGAGCATGCCGCGCTGCGCGACGACCTTCATCGCCGCGACTTCACCGTCAACGCGATGGCGACGTCCCTCGCGAGGGACGACTTCGGGCAGCTGTTCGATCCCTTCGGCGGGCGTGCCGATCTCGCGGCCGGAACGCTCCGCGTGCTTCACGAGGGGTCGTTCGTCGACGACCCGACGCGCATCTTCCGCGGCATCCGCTACGAGAACCGCTACGGGTTCGCCATGGATCCCGAGACGACTGCGCTAGCGCGCGCCTGCGTCGAGCGCGGCCTCGTCGCCGAGCTCTCGCCAGCGCGCCTCCGCGACGAGCTCGTCCTCTTGCTCGAAGAGGACGCGATGATCGACCACTCGCTCGAGCGTCTGCGCGAGCTCGGTCTCGCCGACGAGATCCTGCCGGGGCTCGCCGCCGACGCGGAGACCGCGGAGATCGTCCACCGCGGCCGCTCGCTCGCAGACGAGCTCGGGCTCGACGTTCCCGAGTGGCGGCTCGGCCTCGCCGCGCTCGCCCGTGGCATCGAGCCCGGCCTGCTCCGCGCGTGGCTCTTGCGGCTGAAGATCCGGCGCCGCGACGCTGAGCTGATCGCCGGCGCCGTCGCCTCTGCGCCCCGCCTCCTGGAAGCGGCCCGTGACGAGGCAACGGCGCCGTCCCATCTCGTCGGGCTCGCCGATCCCGCCGCGCCCGACGGGCCGCTGCTCGCGCTCGCCCTCGCCGAGCTCGCGCCGCTTCGGCGCTACTTCACGGAGCTTCGCCACGTCCGGTCAGAGATCACCGGTGCTGATCTCGCCGAGCTCGGCCTCGCGGAGTCGCCCCGCGTCGGCTCGGTGCTCGCCGAGCTCCGCCGTCGGAAGCTCGACGGGGAGCTCCACGGCCGCGACGTGGAGCTGGCCGTCGCTCGCGAGCTGATCGCCGCGCAATGAGCGATCCGGTGGAGACCGTCCGGCGCGGCTACGACGTGATCGCCGACGCATACCTCGCGTGGAACGACGTGGACGACTTCCCGGCTCGCATCGCATATGTGCAGCGCTTCCACGAGGCGCTGCCCGAGGGCTCGGACGTGCTCGATCTCGGTTGTGGTGCCGGCATCCCGGTCATGCAGGTGCTCATCGACCGCTATCGCGTCACCGGGGTCGAGCTCTCCGCCCGCCAACTGGAGCTCGCGCGGTCGCTCGTGCCGGCGGCGACTCTCGTGCAGGGCGATATGTGCACCGTCCGCTTCCCCGATGCGTCGTTCGACGGTGTGATCGCCGTGCACTCGATCACGCACGTTCCGCGCGAGCGACACGCGGCGCTTTTCGCTCAGATCTACGCCTGGCTCCGGGTCGGCGGGCTGTTCGTCGCGTGCCTCGGCGCCAACGACGCTCCCGGTGCGGTCGACGACGACTGGCTCGGCGCGCCGATGTACTTCAGCCACTACGACGCCGACGAGAACCGCCGGCTCCTGCTGGACGCCGCGTTCGCGCTCGAGCGCGACGAGGTCGTGTCGCAGGTCGAGCACGGACAGGAGTGCCGGTTCCTCTGGGTCTCGGCAAGGAAGACGTGAGCGAGATCTCGCTGATCCGCTGGGACGCGCCGGGACCGTACGTGGTCGCGTTCTCGACGCGTGTCGGGGGCGTGAGCGAAAGGTCGTATGCCTCGCTCAACCTCGGATACCTCACAGACGACGAGCGTGCGCGCGTCGACGAGAACCGTGGGCGCCTCTACGGCGAGGTCGGCGCGGATCCAGGCTGCGTCGGCTGGCCGCGCCAGGTGCACGGCGCGCGCGTCGTCCGTGCGGGCACGCGTGGGGAGGAGGCGGACGCGATCTGGTCAGACAAGTGCGGTGAAGCGATCACCATCGTGACGGCCGACTGCGTGCCGGTCGCGCTCGCGCGCGTGGACGGAGAGCCGGCGGCCGCTCTCGCGCACGTGGGCTGGCGCGGCCTCCTGGCGGGGATCGTCGCCGGCGCCGTTGCCGCGCTCGGTGATCACGACGTCGTGGCCGCGATCGGCCCGGGTATCGGTCCCTGCTGCTACAAGGTTGGAGCAGACGTCGCAAGCCCCGTGCGCGAGGCATACGGAGACGATGTCGTCCGCGATGGTCGGCTCGACCTTCCGGAGGCGATCGAGCGTGCGCTCGACGCAGCCGGTTGCGTCGGCGTCGACAGGCTCGACGAGTGCACCTTCTGCCACCCGGAGCGGTACTTTTCCCACCGCCGGGATCGCGGCGTCACGGGGCGTCAGGGGGCGATCGCGTATGTCGCTTGACCCCGAGAGGATCCGCGAGCGCTACGCCAGGGTTGTGGAAGAAGTGGGGCCGGGAGTCCAGGTGATTGCGGCGACGAAGTACGTCGCTCTCGAGGAGATGGCGGCGCTCGCCGAGGCCGGCGTCACGGTCGTCGGCGAGAACCGCGCGCAGGATCTCGCGGCGAAGCACGCCGTCTACGGCAACGCCTTCCGCTGGCACTTCATCGGCCACCTCCAGAGCCGGAAGGCGCCCGCGCTGAACGCGACGTGCGAGCTCGTCCACTCGCTCGATTCGCTCTCCGCGGCCCGAAGGCTCGAGATTCCTGCCCTCGTGCAGGTGAACCTCTCGGGGGAGGCGTCGAAGTCGGGTGTCTCACCGGAAGAGCTGGAGAGCTTCCTCGACGCGTGCCCGGCAGACGTACGCGGCCTGTCGACGATGCCGCCGCTGGCGGCGGATCCGGAGGCGTCTCGTGCGAGCTTCCGGCGCCTGCGCGGGCTCGCCGAGCGGCTCGGCCTGCGCGAGCTTTCGATGGGCACGTCACAGGACTTCCGGGTGGCGGCAAAGGAGGGCGCGACGCTCGTCAGGGTCGGCTCGCATCTCTGGCGGGAGTAACATTCCGCCGATGGGTTTCGGAGACGTGTGGCACAGGACGCTCGTCTATTTCGGCATCGCCGAGGAGTACGACGACACCTGGGAGGAGACATACGAGAGCGACGAGCTCGCGCTCTCGAGCCAGGCCGAGCCCGTCTACGTCGAGCGGCCCAGCACCAACGTGCGCCGCCTTCCGCGCCGCCGAGGCGAGGTCGAGGAGTTCGACGACTGGACGGCGCCCGATCCGCGCGCCGAGGCCGCTCCACCGTCGCGCTCGCGGCCGCGAGCCGTGCCCGCCGCGAGCGGCTCTGTCGCCCAGGTGCACCTCGTGCTGCCACGGAGCTTCAACGACGCGAAGCAGATCGCAGACCGCCTGAAGTCGTCGACGCCGGTGATCGTCAACCTCCAGGAGGCCGATCAGGAACTGTCGAAGCGGCTGATCGACTTCTCGAGCGGGCTCACGTACGCGCTCAACGGCAACATGCAACGGATCGCCGAGCGGGTCTTCCTGCTCACGCCGCCGAACGTCGAGGTCTCGGCGGAGGAGCGCGCAAAGGCGCTCGAGCGCGGCGGCTTCTTCAATCAGGCGTAGAACGCTCCCGGCGCGCAAGGAACCGCGCGCGTTAGGACGAAAAAGGACGCGTGGGCGACATAGGCGCCAGTTTCATGCAGCTCGCAGATGCCATCAGCTCTCTCGAGAGCTTTGTCACCGTCTTCATCTGGGTCTACATGCTGTTGATCTTCGCGTACGTCCTCAGCTCCTGGGTGCGGGTGCCCTACTCGCTCCAGCCGTTCGTGCGCTTCCTCCACGACGTCTGCGACCCGTACCTCCGCCTGTTTCGGCGCGCGATGCCCTCGTTCGGGCCCGTGGACGTCTCGCCGATCGTCGCCATCCTCGCCCTCTACGTCATCCAGTGGGTCGTCAACGACCTCCTGCTGGACAACCTTCGCTGAAAGGAGCTGTCATGGCCTACGCCCCAGCTGAACTGCGTCACGTGCCGTTACGAAGACGGCCGTTCGGTTACCAGCGCTCGATGGTCGACCGTGTCCTCGACGACGCGGCGACGAGCTACGAAGCGGTCTGGCGTGAGCGCGCGGAGCTCGCCGATCGTGTCGAGCAGCTCGACACGGAGCTTGCGCGGCACAGGGAGCTCGAGCAGCTCCTGCGCGCGACGCTCCTCTCCGCAGAGCGTGCCGCCCAGGATCTCAAGGACGCGGGAAAGATCGAGGTGGACGCGATCCTCGAAGAAGCGCGTCGCGAGGCGCGCGACATCACACGCCGGGCGCGTGCCGAGCGGGAGGCGCTCGCTCTCGATGTGCGCCGCATTCGCCTCCTGTTGCACGCGGCTCTCGACGCCGTGGACGAGGTGGAGGAGGAGGTCGGAGCCGCGGAGGAGACGCAGCAGGCGAGCGCCGAGGCCGCCTGAGAGCGCTCCGTATACTGGAAGCGCGATGGCCGCGCCGAGCACTCGTCTACGGCTTCGCGTCTCGCCGGGGGCCGGTCGCGACGAGGTCGTCGGCCGGTACGGCGACGGCTGGAAGGTGCGTGTCGGAGCGCCGCCGGAGCGCGGGCGCGCCAACGACGCGGTGCTGCGGCTGATCGCCAAGCGGCTCGGCGTCCCGCAGTCGTCGGTGACGCTCGTGTCGGGCGCGGCGGCGCGCGACAAGATCGTCGAGCTCGACGGCCTGACCGCCGACGAGGCGGCTAGGCGCCTGGAGCCCGGCGATGCCTGAGCTCGATCTCGACGCTTTCAAGAGCCGCCTGACCGAGGAGCGGAGCCGGGTCGCCGCTGCCATCGACTACCTCGAGTTCGAGAACGCCGGATCGATGGAGGACGAAGGCGAGGAGGCTGGGATCGGCAACCATCTGGCCGAAACGGCTAGCGCCACGCTCGATCGCGAGATCGATTACTCGCTCGAGGAGAACTCGGTGCACGTGCTGACGGCGATCGACGACGCGCTCGCGCGGATCGATGACGGCACGTTCGGCACGTGCCTCACGTGCGGCAAGGAGATCGATCGCGAACGACTCGAGGCGCTTCCGTACGCGACGCAGTGCATCGACTGCCGGCGTCGGGATGAGCGCGGATGATCGAGGCGACGAGCCGGAGCCCCGCCGACGAGGAAGGGCGCGACGGGCTCGCAGCGGTCTCGGTAGCCGAACGTCGGCTCTCGGCGGACGCCGCGCAGTGGCTCTCGCTCGGCCTGGTCGCGGGAGCGGCGATCCTGGCCGACCAAGTGACGAAGCACCTCGTCTCGAGCCAGCTGGCCGTGGGCGAGGAGGTCCAGGTCGCGGGACCGTTTTCCATCCACCACGTCCACAACTCGGGGATCGCGTTCGGCCTCTTCGACCGTGCGACCGGGATCGTGATCGCGCTCACCGCGGTCGCGGTGATCTGGATGCTCGTCTTCTTCGCACGCGCCGGTGCGCGGCATCCCGTGCTACCGGTGGCGCTCGGACTGCTGATCGGCGGGAGCGTCTCGAACCTCCTCGACCGCGTGCGGCTCGGGCACGTGACGGACTTCCTCGACCTCCGGTACTGGCCTGCGTTCAACCTCGCCGACATGTGCATCGTCGTCGGCGTCGTCCTGCTCGTCTCGACGATGCTCTCCGGGGAGGGCAGCCCGAGGCGTCGGCGGGGCGCATCGACGCTCCGCTCCTGATCGAGCTCGCCGTCCCGACGACCGCCGCCGGGACTCGGCTCGACCGCTACCTCGCGGGTGAGCCCACCGTCGGCTCCCGTGCTCTCGCGGAGCGTTTGATCGACGGCGGCGGTGTGACGGTCGATGGCGAGCGTCGCACGAAGAGCCACAGGCTCCGTGGCGGCGAGCTGGTGGCGTTCGCCGAGCCGGTGCAGGAGACGCTCCGGCCGGAGCCACCGCCGGCGGAGCTCAGAATCGCCTACGACGACGAGCACCTGCTCGTCGTCGACAAGCCGGCGGGCGTCGTCGTCCATCCGGGCGCGGGCAACCGGAGCGGGACGCTGGCCTCGGCGCTTCTGGCGTACGGGGCCGAAGGAGGCGATCGCGAGCGGCCCGGCATCGTCCACCGGCTCGATCGCGGTACCTCGGGGCTCCTCGTGGTCGCGCGCAGCGAGGAGGCATACCGCAAGCTGCAGCGGCTCGTCCGCCGGCGCGAGCTCGAGCGTGAATACACCGCGCTCGTCCGCGGCAGCCCGCGCTCGTGGTCAGGGCGCATCGACGCGCCGATCGGACGCGACCGGCGCGAACCGACGCGCCAGTCGCTCGACACAGAGAAGCCGCGGGACGCGGTCACGCACTTCACCGTCATCGAGCTGCTCGATCCCTACGCGCTCCTGCGCGTCCGTCTCGAGACGGGAAGAACGCATCAGATTCGCGTTCATCTGGCAGCTATCGAGCTACCCGTCGTCGGCGACCGGACATACGGGGTCGCCGCCCTCGGCCTCCGCCGCCAGTTCCTGCACGCGTCCCGCCTCGCCTTCACGCACCCGTTCTCCGGCGAGGCGATGGACGTCGACGCGCCGCTCCCTGCGGAGCTTGCCGAGGCGCTTTCGCTAGCATCCAACGGTTAGGCAATCGACCCGGTGGACGGGTCGTGAGGGTGGTGCCGGCCGCTCGGGCCGGTTCCCTCACGTCACCGCCGGCGCAGTTCAAAAACCACGAAGGGAGCATTTCGTGTCCGTCGTAACGATGAAGGACCTCTTGGAGGCCGGAGTTCACTTCGGCCATCAGACGCGCCGGTGGAACCCGAAGATGAAGCGGTTCATCTTCGGCGAGCGCGGCGGCATCTACATCATCGATCTCACCCAGACCCTCTCGCTGCTCGAAGAGGCGCACGCGCTCGTGCGCAACATCGCAGCACGAAAGGGCACCGTGCTGTTCGTAGGCACGAAGAAGCAGGCGCAGGACGCCGTCGCCCGCGAGGCGGCCCGTGTCGGGATGCCGTACGTCAGCCATCGCTGGCTCGGCGGCCTGCTCACGAACTGGCGCACGCTGTCCGAGCGCGTCGAGCACCTGCACGACCTCCGCCGCTTGAAGACGGACGGCCAGCTAGACCTGCTCCCGTCGAAAGAGCGGATCGCGATGGAAGCCGAGCTCGTCAAGCTCGAGGCAAACCTCGGCGGCGTCGCCGACATGAAGCGGCATCCGGACGCCGTCTTCGTCGTCGACTTGAAGAAGGAGCAGCTCGCCGTCCGGGAGGCACGGCGGCTCGGACTGCCGATCATCGGCCTCGTTGACACGAACGCCGATCCGGACGAGGTGGACCACGTGATCCCGGGCAACGACGACGCGATCCGCTCGTGCGCGCTCGTCACGCAGGTGGTCGCGGACGGGATCGAAGCCGGGCGCCAGCAGGTCGGGGCGGACGAGATGGCGAAGGCGGCGGAAGAGCCGGCCGCCGACGACCCCGTCGAGGAGTCGAAGCCCGACGCTCCGGCAGAGCCAGAGGGTACGGCAGAGCCAGAGGCTGCGGCGGAGCCCGTGGAGGCCGAGGCGTGATGGCGACGACGATCTCGGCCAGCCTCGTCAAGGAGCTCCGCGACCAGACCGGTGCGGGGATGATGGACTGCAAGCGCGCGCTCGAGGAGTCGAACGGCGACCTCGAGTCTGCGCAGAAACTGCTCCGAGAGAAGGGCGTCGCGCAGGCGGCGAAGCGCTCCGGACGCGAGACGACCGAAGGCGTGGTCGTCTTCGACATCACGAGCGAGAGCGTCGCGGCGATGGTCGCCATCGGCTGCGAGACGGAGCCCGTATCGAAGAACGACGAGTTCAAGGTCTTCGCCTACCGGGCCCTCGAGGCGGTCAAGGACCACGGTGTGGACGCCATTCAGGACCTCGAAGACGAGCGCGTCGAGCTCGTCACGAAGCTCGGCGAGAACATCGCCGTCGCTGGGGCTGTTCGCTACGAGGGCACGGAGCACGAGCTGTTGACCGCCTACGTCCACCCGCCGGCGAACAAGATCGGCGTCCTCCTCCACGCGAAGGGCTCGCCCGACGTCGCGTACCTCCTCGCCCAGCACATCGCCTGGGCGGCGCCGCTCTACAAGTCCCGGGACGAGGTCCCGGAGGCGGAGGTGAACGCGGAGCGCGAGATCCTCTCGAACCAGGAGGACGTGCTCGAGAAGCCGGAGAACGTTCGCAGGAAGATGGTCGAGGGCCGCCTCGAGAAGTGGTTCGAGGGATACGTGCTTTCCGACCAGGTCTGGATCCACGACACCGACCGCCGCGTCGGCCAGGTGCTGGCGGACGCCGGGCTCGAGGTGGTCGAGTTCGCGCGCTTCGCTCTGTCAGAGTAGACGCGTGCAGTCGCAACCCGAGCCAGTCGTTCCCGTGGGGACGCCTGCATTCCGGCGCGTCATCCTGAAGCTCTCAGGAGAGGCTCTGAGCGGCGAGCAGTCGTTCGGTATCGACCAGGAGCGCATCGAGTCGCTCGCAAGCGAGATCGTCTCCGTCCACCGGGCGGGCGTCGAGATCGCGATCGTCGTCGGCGGCGGAAACATCATCCGGGGCATGGAGCGCGCGGCCGAGGGCATGGACCGGGCGACTGCCGACTACGCGGGCATGCTCGCGAGCGTCCTCAACTCGCTGACCGTGCAGGACGCCCTCGAACGTCGCGACGTGCCGACGCGCGTCCTGTCCGCGCTGACGGTCGAGGAGGTCGCGGAGCCGTACATCCGCCGGCGTGCGATGCGCCATCTCGAGAAGGGCCGGATCGTGATCTTCGCGGGCGGCACCGGCAACCCGTTCTTCACGACGGATACGGCGGCGGCTCTCCGCGCGCTCGAGATCGGCGCCGAGGCGATCCTGATGGCGAAGAACGCCGTCGACGGCGTGTACGACGGCGATCCGCGCATCGACCCGAACGCCACCTTCATCCCCGAGCTCACGCACCTCGAGGCGATCGAGCGGGGCCTCAAGGTGATGGACACGACCGCGCTGTCACTCTGCATGGACAACGGCGTCCCGATCCTCGTCTTCGCCCTCGAAGAAGGGACGATCGCCCGTGTAACGAGCGGCGAGCGAGTTGGCACGATCATTTCCACGACCAAGACGACGACCGGAGCGAGCCGATGACGATCGAGGAGTTCATTCAGGACGCCGTTCGGCGGATGGACAAGTCCGCGGAGGCGACCCAGCACGAGTTCAACAGCGTCCGCACCGGCCGCGCGTCGGCAGCGCTGCTCGACCGGATCCAGGTCGACTACTACGGGACGGCGACGCCGCTCAAGCAGCTCGCGACGATCAACGTGCCCGAGCCGCGTCTCTTGACGATCCAGCCCTTCGACCCGAGCTCCGTGAAGGCGATCGAGAAGGCGATCATGGAGTCCGATCTCGGTCTGACGCCGTCG
The DNA here is from genome assembly GCA_963705945.1 of uncultured Actinomycetes bacterium. Lineage (GTDB taxonomy): Bacteria > Actinomycetota > Thermoleophilia > Gaiellales > Gaiellaceae > PALSA-612. The sequence goes on from CAVPLG010000001.1 coordinate 436,678, forward strand.
AACGACGGCAAGATCGTCCGCCTGCCGATCCCGCAGCTGACGGAGGAACGGCGCAAGGAGCTCGTCAAGGTCGTGCGGCACCTGGCCGAGGAGGGCCGGATCGCCGTCCGGAACGTCCGGCGCGACGTCATGCACCACCTGAAGGAGCTCGTCGACTCCGGCCAGGTCGGCGCGGACGAGGAGCATCGCGCGGAGGAACGCGTCCAGAAGCTCACGGACGAGCACGTCCATACGATCGACGATCTCCTCAAGCGCAAAGAAGCGGAAATACTGGAGGTGTAGGCCTCCGTGGTACGGCTTCTCACCCGTATCCGCTCGCTCTGGACGCTGAAGCCGCTTCCCGAGGAGCCCGACCTCCCCGATCGCGCGCGCTCGATCGCGATCATCATGGACGGAAACGGCCGCTGGGCGAGGCGTCGCGGCCTTCCGATCGCCGCCGGGCATCGCGCTGGAACGAAGGCACTCCGTCGGGCGGTCGAGGCGTCGATCGACCTCGGCATCGAGTCGCTGGCGGTGTTCGCCTTCTCCACCGAGAACTGGTCTCGGACACGCGACGAGATCGACACGTTGATGGAGATCTTCGGCGAGACGATCGAGCGCGAGTTCCCGGACCTCGTACGCCAGGGCGTCCAGGTGCATTTCATCGGCCGCCGCGACCGCGCTCCCGAGGAGCTGCGGCGGAAGATGGCCGGTCTCGAGCGCGAGACGGCCGAGAACACGCGCCTCAAGCTCTGGATCGCCTTCGACTACGGCGGCCGGGCTGAGATCGTCGAGGCAGCGCGGAAGCTTGTCGAGTCGGGTGTCGAGCCCCGCGAGATCGACGAGAACGTCGTCTCGGCGTACCTCTACGCACCCGAGATGCCGGACCCGGATCTCTTGATCCGGACGTCCGGCGAGCTCCGCGTCTCGAACTTTCTCCTCTGGCAGCTCGCCTACACGGAGCTCGTCTTCGTCGATCGTCACTGGCCCGACTTCACGCCGCGGGACCTCGAGGAGGCGCTCTCGGCGTACGCGAGCCGCCGCCGCCGCTTCGGCGGGCGATGAGCAGCCTCACGTCCCGGCTGCTCGTTGCGGCCATCGGCCTGCCGCTCGTGCTCGGGGCGCTCTGGGCGGGCGGGTGGTGGCTTTTCGCCCTCCTGACGCCGGCGGCCGCGGTCGCGCTGCACGAGTACTTCGTGCTCACGCGTCCGCTACGGCCCGTATCGCTGGCTGGCTACGCAGGCCTGGCCGGGATCCTCTACGCCTCCGAGGTCAGCGGCCTCTTCTGGGCGATTGGCGCCCTGCTCGCCACGCTCGGCATCGCGTTCGTGCTCAAGGGCCTCGGCGGCACGCAGGGCTCGCCGACGGTCGCGGTCGGTACCACAGTCCTCGGGACGCTCTGGATCGGCTTCGGGCTCGGCTGCGCCCTGCTGCTCCGGGACACGCCGGAGCACGGCTTCGAGGTCGCGCTCGCCGTGCTGCTCGCGGTGTTCGCAGACGACACCGCCGCGTACGTGTTCGGGCGCCTCCTGGGGCGGCACAAGCTCGCGCCGGCGATCTCACCCGGCAAGACGTGGGAGGGCTTGCTCGCCGGCACGGCGGCCGCGATCTTCGTCTGCTTCATCGTCCTCTACCAGGATCGCGACACGTTTCTCACGATCGGCGAGTCGGTGCTGCTCGGGCTCGCCGTCGCCGCGGCGGCCCCGCTCGGCGACCTCTTCGAGTCGATGCTGAAGCGGGATCTAGGTGTCAAGGACTCCGGGAAGCTGCTCGGCGGACACGGTGGCGTGCTCGACCGGATCGACGCGATCCTGTTCGCGTTCCCGGCGGCGTTGTTCGTCGTCGCGGCGCTCTACCCATAATGACGTCGTGAAGCGCGTTGCCGTTCTCGGCGCGACCGGCTCGATCGGCCGCCAGGCGCTCGACGTCATCGACGCGCATCCGGATCTCGAGCTCGTCGCCGCGAGCTCCGGTTCGCAGCCGGTCGACGGCCTCGCGCCGCTGACGCAGGTCGGCGGCGATGCGGCCGAGCTGCTCGAGCGGGCACAGCCGGACGTCGTCCTTAATGCCGTCGTCGGCTTCGCCGGCCTGCCCGCGACGCTCTGGGCTCTCGAGCGCGGCGTCGACCTCGCGCTCGCGAACAAGGAGAGCCTGGTCGCTGCGGGTGATCTCGCGCTCGCGGCGCAAGAGCGTGGGGGAGGTCGGCTGCTGCCCGTCGACAGTGAGCACTCGGCCGCTCTCCAGTGCCTCGGGGAACGCGACCGCGAATCGGTCGACTCGCTGGTGCTCACTGCGTCGGGCGGTCCTTTTCGAGGCAGGACGCGCGAGGAGCTGCAGGGGGTGACGCCGAATGAGGCGCTCGCACATCCCACCTGGACCATGGGCCCGAAGATCACGATCGACTCCGCGACGCTGGCGAACAAGGGCCTCGAGCTGATCGAGGCGCACTATCTGTTCGGCCTCGGGTACGACGCGATCGACGTCGTCATCCATCCGAGCTCGATCGTCCACGCGCTCGTCCGCTTCCGAGATGGCGCCGCGATCGCGCATCTCGGCTATCCCGACATGCGCGTGCCGATCTCCTACGCGCTGACGTACCCGGAGCGGGCCAGGACGCCCGTCCCTCCGCTCGACTTCACGGAGCCATTTGCGCTCGAGTTCCAGCCGCCGGACACCGCCACCTTTCCCATGCTCGCGCTTGCCAGGGAGGCCGGTGTGCGCGGTGGCACGGCGCCGTGCGTGTACAACGCGGCCAACGAGGTGGCTGTCAACGCATTCCTCGACGAGCGGATTGCCTTCCTCGACATCGCGGAGGCGGTGGCTGCCACACTGGGGGCGATGGACGGTCATGCGGCGGCCGATCTCGACGACCTGACAGAGGTTGACGCCGAGGCGCGCGCGATCGCCGAGGGAGCGCTGGCAAACGCGTGAGCATCGCCATCTCGATTCTGGGCCTCGCGTTCCTGATCTTCATCCACGAGTGCGGCCACTTCTTCGGCGCGATCGCCGTCCGAATGCGCCCACGCGGGTTCTCGATCGGCTTCGGGCCGCCGATCGCAAAGGTGCGCCGTCATGACATCGACTACGCGATCCGCGTCGATCCCGCTCGGGGGCTACGTGACGATCCCCGGAATGACGCGTCCGCAGGCGTCGGACGTCGACGCGTACCTCGGTGGCGCCGTCCGCGACGCGCCCGAGCTGGTCGGCCCGTCCGAGCGCCTGAAGCGCGCCCTCGACGCCGAGAGCTTCGAGCAGGCGGGTCACGAGCTGGACACGATCGAGTCGGTCGCGACCGCCGCAGGCGTCGAGAAGCGCGCGCTCACACGCGGGCTCAAGCAGCTTCGGGACGGCCTGAGCACGGATGCCTACTGGCGCCAGGCGACGTGGCGGCGCATCGTCGCGATCGGCGCTGGCCCGGCGACGAACCTCCTGTTCGCCGTCTTCCTGTTCTGGATCGTGCTCTGGTCGGCAGGAGGCAAGGCGACGACGAAGGTCGACACGGTATTCCCGGATCGGCCGGCGCACACGGTCGGCCTCCAGCCCGGTGACCGCGTCGTCGCCATCAACGGCATCCTGATGACGCCGTCGAGGATCACGGCGACCATCTCGGGCTCGAACGGCAAGCCGCTCACGCTGCTCGTCTCGCGCGGCAACGAGACGGTCGTTCTCGGCCCGATTCGGCCCAAGCTCGACGAGGGCGTCTACAGGCTCGGCTTCCAGCTCGGGGCGGTGCCGCTCGGGCCGGGAGAGTCCGTCTGGGAGTCGCTCTCGCTCACCGGCCGCCTGACGAAGGAGATCGCCGTCTCGCTCGGCAACATCGTCCACAAGCAGGGCCGCGAGCAGCTGTCGAGCCCGATCGGGATCGTCGACGAGTCGCACAAGGCGGCAGAGCGCGGCTGGGAGCAGTACCTCGCCGTGCTCGCGTTCATCAGCCTCTCGCTCGGCCTGCTCAACCTGCTGCCGCTGCTGCCGCTCGACGGTGGGCACATCGTCTTCGCGCTCGCCGAGCGAGCCCGCGGCCAGGCGATCAGACGTGAGATCTACGAGCGAGTCTCGGCCGTCGGCATCCTCCTCGTCGTCCTGCTCTTCTTCGTCGGCCTCTCGAACGACGTGGGGAGGCTCGGGGGCGGCTAGTGGCGAGCGAGCGCCAGATCACGGTCGGTGGCGTTCCGATCGGCGGCGGATACCCGGTCATCGTGCAGTCGATGACGCTGACGAAGACGCACGACGTCGAGGCGACGACCGCGCAGATCGCTGCGCTTGCATCCGCGGGCTGCGAGATCGTGCGCGTAGCTGTGCCGAAGACCGAGGACGCAGAGGCGCTGCCGAAGATCGTCCGACTCTCGCCGATCCCCGTGATCGCGGACATCCACTTCAACGCGAGCCTTGCCCTGAAGGCGATCGAGGGCGGCGTCGCGGCCGTGCGCATCAACCCCGGCAACATCGGTGGCCCGGACAAGGTGGAGCAGGTCGTCAGGGCGGCGAAGAAGGCGGGGATCCCGATGCGCATCGGCGCCAACTCCGGCTCGCTGCCGAAGCACCTGTCCGGGCTCGCGCAGGAGGACCAGGCGGAGGCGCTCGTCGAGGCTGCGCTCGAGGAGGTGCGGCTGCTCGAGGCGCTCGACTACGGCGACTTCAAGATCTCCGTCAAGTCGAGTCACGTGCCGACGATGATCCGCGCCTACCGGATGCTGTCCGCCAAGGTGCCGTACCCGCTTCACCTCGGCGTCACGGAGGCTGGCACGCCGTTCTCCGGGGCGATCAAGAGCGCCGTCGGCATGGGCGCGCTGCTCGTGGACGGCATCGGCGACACGCTGCGCGTCTCGCTGACGGCAGACCCTGTTGAAGAAGTCAAGGTCGCTTTTGAGATCCTCAAGTCGCTCGGGCTGCGCGAGCGCGGGCCGATCCTCATCGCGTGCCCGTCGTGCGGTCGCGACAACGTCGGCGTCGAGACCCTCGCCGCCGAGGTCGAGGATCGGCTCGACGGCTATGCGGAGGCATTCGAGGTGGCGGTGCTCGGCTGTGCGGTGAACGGGCCCGGCGAGGCGGGGGACGCGGACTTCGGCATCGCCGGAGGCCGTGACGTCGGGTTCGTCTACGCGCATGGGCGTGTGCTGAAGAAGGTCTCGTCGGAGGTGCTGGTCGATGAGCTCTTCGCGGAGATCGACGCCTGGATCGAAGCCGGTATGCAACGGCCGAAGCGGCTGAAGATGGCGAAGCCGGCGGCGCTCGCGATGGCCGAGGCGTCTCTGATCCCGCTCGACTAACCTCAGGAAATGCGGGCATCGAAGCTCTTCCTGCCGACGCTGCGCGAGGACCCGGCCGACGCCGAGGCGGCGAGCCACAAGCTGCTGGTGCGCGGCGGCTTCATCCGCCAGGTGTCGGCGGGCGTCTGGACGTTCATGCCGCTCGGCTGGCGCGTCCACGAGAATGTCGTCCAGGTGATCCGCGAGGAGATGGACGCGATCGGCGGCCAGGAGATGCTGATGCCCGTGCTCACTCCGGCCGAGCTCTGGGAGAAGACGGGGCGAATCAAGATCCCAGAGATCTTCCATCTCCAGGATAGGACCGGACGCCGCTTCATCCTGCCGTTTACCCACGAGGAAACGGTGACGTTCCACGCGAAGGAACTACGCTCGTACAAGGAGCTGCCGCAGCTCTGGTACCACTTCGCCGTCAAGGACCGCGACGAGCCCCGCCCTCGGGGCGGCCTGCTCCGAACGCGCGAGTTCATCATGAAGGACGCGTACTCGTTCGACCGCGACGAGGAAAGCGCTCGCGCGAGCTTCGAGGCGAACCGCGGCGCGTACAAGCGAATCTTCGAGCGCTGCGGTCTCGAGACGTACGACGTCCAGGCGGAGAGTGGGGTCATGGGCGGGAAGCTCAGCGTCGGCTTCCTCGCGCCGGCGGAGTCCGGCGAGAACACGCTCGTCTCGTGCGTAAACGGGGACTATGCCGCCGACATCGAGATCGCGCGCGCCGTTCCGCGAGCGCCGACGTTTCCCGAGGCGCTGGCGGCTCCGGAGAGGATCGAGACGGCGGGCGTGACGACGATCGAGGAGCTCGCGGACTTCCTGGGTGTCGACGAGGCTGCGACGTCGAAGGCGATGCCGGTCGTCAAGGACGACGCGGTCGTGCTCGCCCTCGTGCGCGGCGACGACCGCCTGAGCGAGACGAAGCTCTACGACGCGCTCGGCGCGACGCGGCCGGCGACCGACGAAGAGATTCGAGCCTCCTTCGGCGCGGGCGGAGGCTCGCTCGGCCCGCTCGGGTTCGAGGGCCGGATCGTCGCCGACGAGACGCTGCGCGAGGGCCAATTCGTCGCCGGTGCGAACGAGGACGGATGGCATCTGCGCGGCGTCGAGGCGGGCCGTGACTACGAGCCCGAGTTCGCGGATCTGCGCGAGCCCCGCGAGGGCGACCGCTGTGAGGCGTGTGGGGGAGAGCTTCGCTTCCAGACCGCGATCGAGGTCGGCCACATCTTCCACTTCGGGACGTTCTACTCGGGGCCGCTCGATGCGACGTTCCTCGACGAGGATGGCCAGGAGAAGCCGATTCTCGGCGGCAGTTACGGGGTAGGACCTGGACGGGTAATGGCTGCCATCGTCGAACAGCACCACGACGAGCACGGCATCGCGTGGCCGAAAGAGGTCGCTCCGTACGACGTCCACGTCGTCGCGCTGCCCGGGCTCGAGGAGCAGGCAGCCGCGCTCGAGCAGCGGCTCGAGGAGCAAGGCGTGAGCGTCCTCCTCGACGATCGCGAGCTGCGGGCGGGCGAGAAGTTCGCCGACGCCGACCTGATCGGCTGCCCGGTACGGATCACGCTCGGCAAGCGAACGCTCGAAGACGGCGCCGTCGACTTCTTCGATCGCTCGAGCCGCGAGGAAAGACGGGTACCCTTGGCCGAGGTGGAGATCGTCTGATGCCACGCAAGCGGCGGTTCAGCGAGGAGCTCTTCGGCCCGACGACCACGGCCCTGATGGACGAGGGCGGCATCACGTATCGCGGCCTCGCGGCGAAATCGGGGCTCTCGGCCGGCTACCTCAACCACATCGTCCACGGGAACCGCCCGGTGCCCGCCAACGACGTGATCGAGCGGCTCGCCAAAGCGCTCGAGGTTGAGCCCGAGCACTTCCTCGAGTACCGCGTGCGCGTGATCACCGAGCGGCTCGAGGCGATGCCGGACCTCGTCGACCGTCTCTACAAGCGGCTCGCGTAACGCCGACGACCTAGCCGAAGGCGGAGCGTGGGTCGACGCTCGCGCCGCCGACGTGCACCTCGAAGTGGAGGTGCGGGCCGGACGAGCGGCCGGTCGATCCCACGAGGCCGATCGTGTCGCCCGTCTCGACAGACTGTCCGACGACGACGTCGATCCGCGAGAGGTGGGCGTACAGCGTTCGGACGTTCTCCCCGTGCGCGATGACGACAGCGTTGCCGAACGTGCCTCGCGGGCCGGCCCATGCGACTTCACCCGATCCGGCGGCCTCTACGGCCGTTCCCGCGCCGACGATGAAGTCGACCCCGGCATGGAATGCGTCGCCGCGCGGGCCGAAGCCGTCTCCAACCGGCGCGTCAACCGGCGCGCGGAGCCTGATCGGGCTCGTCGGGATCGGACTCGTGCGTGCGGCGGCGATCGTCAGCGGCCCCGCCTCGCCGATCTGCGGCAGTCCGCGGAAGCGCTGGAAGCGGGTGACGGCTGCTGCCAGCCGGCTGCCGTACGCGCCGTCGAACGGCCCGGAGGGGAACCCGTGCCACGCCAGGAGGAATTGGAGCTCGGCGACGTCCCACCCGACTGCGCCGTCCGTCAGCCTGCGGCTCCCGAGTGGGTGCTTTCCGTGACGGCCGAGCGCCCGCCGCGTGCGCGGGCCGACGACGCCGTCAGGCTCGAGCCCCGCACGGCTCTGGAAAGCGATCAGCGCATCCATCGTTCGTGGCCCCCGGAGCCCGTCCACCGGCCCGGAATAGGCGCTTTCTACGCGCAGCGCAACCTGCAGCGCAGCGACATCCGACGCCGGAAGGGATACAGCCGCCTGCGCCGAACTGAGCGAGAGCGCGAAGGCGGCGGCGATAAGTGCTGCCCGCAACACCATCTCCTCTTCTTTCGGCAGCAACGCGCCTGGCGTTTAGCCAGGCGCGCGCCGGGTAGACGAGCGCTCGACGGGACAACCAATGAGAGGGGTTACGGTGCCTGGCAAGAGCGCACACGTCAAGAACAGGAAGCAGTGGCCGGCCGCAAGGGCGGCCTCGCGACGGCGCGCAAGCGCTCGTAGGCGCCCCGGCTCGAGGGCGGCGGTAACGGGTATCGTTGCCGCCGCGGGGCGTGGCGCAGCCTGGTTAGCGCGCTAGTCTGGGGGACTAGAGGTCGGCAGTTCGAATCTGCCCGCCCCGACTGAAGAATTCCCTGCTGAAGCCGTTCTCGAGCAAGCGCGCGCGGGCCTTATCTCGGTGCGCCTTGGCGTAGGCGATCGCTGAGCTGCGAGCGCTATTCAGGGTACGCAACCTCCGCCGATGCACGCCTTCGACGAGCGAACGAGATTCCACGTGAGCGTCCCTGTGCCAGAGCGCTGGCTAGCGCCGAGCGCTGTGGTGCTGATGGGATACGTCTGCTTTCCGTTGAGAACCTGCGCCGTGTCGGCGTTCGGCAGCCCGCGCACACCAGCCGCGAAAAAGGCGGCGTAGAAAGGATAGGAGGCTGAGCGCGTGTACCGCTTGGGCGGCGCTGAGCAACCTGTCCAGACGGTCTTTACTTTCCCAGTCACCGCACGCGGAACGGCGTAGAGCTTGCCGGCGCGCTCGGAAATGGCGACGAGCGCCGGGCCCTTGTACGACCACTCGTTCACCGGAGTGTTGTTCAGCGTGCATGTAGACGCCTGACCCTGTGAGTAGATCGCCGTGCCCGTGCCCGACCCGATCATGCGTGCGCGCTCGAGCCCGCCGACGAGTTTCCCTCCGGACAATACGTACACGGCCTTCTCGCGATAGACCTCGGTCAGGGTTTGCGGCGCCCCGTAGGGGTCGTTGCCGCGGTGTACGTGCTTGATGTTCACCTCCCAGGTGATCCGACCCGTTCCCACCCAGGGCCCCCGCCACGCAGCCCCATCGCTCCACGAGGATGCGCTGGTCGGCAAGACAACGGCGATGACCGCGAGTCCGAGAAAGAACGCCAAAACTCGGTTCATGCCGGTATGGACTCTTTCATCGTGCGAGAGCATGTGTCAAGTGCCGCAACGTACGGACGGATACCAGTCGACGCTTGATCCCGTCACGAGGCGAGAGGGTTGCCAGCTCGCGTAACGGAGGTGGCGACGATCGTGAGGGCTGCGGGGCGAAAGAAGCGATTCGACGTCGGAATGCCGTACCGGGTATCGCCCCCGATGACCTCTGGCAAAGGCTCGAGCACTAGCGATCCTGCCCCGCGAGCCGGATCTCCAACCCATCGAAACCGGCACTGACGTACTGACGTAATTGCATGGGGCAACCCAAGCGTCTGCGCGTGAGCTACCGGCGGCGTTTGAAGATCACGGTCACGCTGCCGGATTGCCCCTGGGCGCTCCATTTCTTGGACAGCTTGACACTGCGCCCCTCCCAGAAATCCGTCCAGGGAAACTGCAGGCGCCCGAGTTTTGTCCAGTAGTCGCGCTCCAGCTTGGTGTAGAAGAACGGCTGGCCCGAGCTTTCTACCAGGGAGATCGTTGTCGTTGGCGGTCCGCCGATGCGGCAACACAGCGGCTCCGGCATCCCCAGCACTGCTGCTTCCGTGTTGCCGCGCTCGCAGTAGTTGCCGGTTCCGCCAATGTCTTTGTTGTAGTACGACTGAACGGTGAAGCTCCACGGCCGGCCCTCGCGAATCGGGTTCAGAAGCTTCAAGTACGAATTGACGACGAGAGTGGTCGGCACGCGGTAGCTCTTATTCCACGCGCAGTTCTGCAAACCGACCCCCGACTGGCTAAAGCTGATCTTGCCGACGGTGAAGCTGTTCGCCGAGTAACCCAGGTTAATGATGTCGCCTTCCGGCTCGTACTGGCTGAGCGCCAATTCTGCAGCGGTCGGAAGCCACAAGGGGAGATTCTTGTACGTCACGGACCAGCTCGCGTCCATCTTCCGACTCTGCTCACTGTCCTGATACGCGTAGTGGGATCCCACGACGATCGTGACGTCGTACTTACAGGTGCTTTCGCCGGTCTTGCGGCAGGCGTTCGGGGTCTTCGGAAGCGCTGCCGCCTCGTTCGGCTTCTTCGCGAGCCCCGCCGAACCGGTACCGGCGAGCAGCGACAAGGCGACGATCAAGGAGGCAGCGAGCGCCCTGGCGAATGCGCCGAAGTTGCGAGGTACGCGTGACTCAGACGAGGGCATGTGCCGCATTGCACATCCTTTCGGTGGCCCGGGACTCTACAAGTCTCATCTGCAACGTCAAGGTCTGGCCGAGGCGATGGCGACGGCTTCTTGACTTCCGAGAAACGAACGTGAAAGAGTCAAGCGTTGCAATCCCGGAGCGGACGGGAAGGAGGCGGCTAGATGGCTGTATGGCGACGGATGTCGGCCTGGTCACGTACGGTCTCGCGCCGTCGGGACCTCTTGCGTCCGTGTGTGCGCGTTGCTCCGCTCGTTGCCGTCGCCGCGGTCAGCGTCGTCGCGGCTGGCCTTTCGCGGGCGTCCTCCGCACCGCTCGGGCCGTCGACGAGCCTGCTCGTCTGGTCCGGTTGGGACATCTTCGCCATGAGCCAGACGGGGAAGGCCGAGAAGTCGCTGACGACGGGAAAGTGCGTCGGAACGGGGGTCCAGTGGGCACCGGACCGCTCGCGAGTGTACGTAGGTTGCTGGCCAGGGACCGATCGGGGACGCTCCGTTGTCGCATACGAGGGGCCGACCGAGCCCGCCGAGCCGCCGGACATCCACGATCTCCGCGTCATCCTTCCCGATGCCTATCCGTTCGCTGTCGGGCCGGACGGGCGGATCGCGTACTCGTGGGACGGCCGAGTTTACGTCGCGAACGCCGACGGGTCACGTCAACGCCGCATCTCGAGCACGGTGTTTCATCACGAGATGAGGACGCTGGGCTGGTCGGCGGATAGCTCGCATGTCTTCGTCGACAACTGCGCGAAGTTCAATGGCCCCGCATGCGCCAGGGCTGACTTGATGAGCATCCCCGTCAGCGGCGGGCGGGCCCGAGTGTTGCTAAGCGTTCGCAACGTCTTTCACCTGCTCCCGGCGGGCTCGTCGAGACAGTCGAAGAAGATCGCATTCAGCGTCTGTCGCGGCCACGCTTTCAACTGCAAGCTGGCGATCGCCAATGCCGACGGAACGGGGTATCGCGACCTGACCGACTGGAAAGACGGGAAAGTTTTTTGGCCGTGTTGGTCGCCGGACGGATCGCGAATCGCGTTCGTCGGCTCTGGCTTCGCCGGAGACGGGAAGACGAAGCAGGACACGCCGATCCACATCGTCACACCCACAGGAAAGCCGGTCGCGACGATTCCGATGAAAGAGGTCACCGGCATCGACTGGTGACAGGTATGCACGCACTCGGATTCCGCAGCGCACCACTCGCCGCCCTCGTTCTCCTCGTGACCGTGTCTGCGGCTGCCGCAGCTCCTCCGTCGACGATCCGGGCACCGGCCGCCGCGACCGGGGACAAGGGCTTCTGGAGCGGGATCGCCACATCGACGGAGACGGTCAAGTACGACGGCGGCGAATTCACCGAGAAGATCACCGTCAAGTTCGGTGCTCCCGGAGGCTCGATCGACAATCCAGCCTCCCCCGAGACGTGGTTCCAGCCGTTCGCCATGTCCGCTTCGTACATCGACAAGCGTGACTCGAGCTACTGCGCCAAAGGAGAAGCGTCGTGGGCTCCGACGACGAAGGTCACCGGGAGCGTCCACTCCAGACCCGACGTTGGAGTGTTCAGTGCCGAGCCCGCGCAGCTCCAACTCGCGTACGACATATTCCCACCAGATTGCACGGGCCCCTCCTCGACGTTCACGCGTTCTGTGCCATCCGTGTCCTTTTTTCAGTGCGGCAGGGGTGGCGTGGGCATTTGTGACTGGTCGGACGGCGACAAAACGGTGAGCGGTGCGGGAACCGTTCGTGAGTACGGGTGGACAGGGCGTCTCGCCTTCACGCGGCTTCCGGACTGCGATCAGGACGGGATCCCGGACATTCACGACAAGGACGACAGCTGCACCCACGCGCCGCCACCGCCTCCGCCTCCGGGAAAGAAGAAGAAGGTGCTGACGGAGCCCTGGAAAGGCACCGTGAACTTCTCAGCAACAGCGGAGGGCCCCGTTCAGAACGGCACCGGCCGCGCAGGATTCACGCTCAACATGAAAGCGACCTTCAACGGGCGCGCGGACGGGAAGAAAAAGGACGCCCTCGGCACCCTGAAGTGGACGTTCTCAGGGTTCAACACGAAGACCGCGTCCGAGGGTGAAAAGTCTTGCACGTGGAAGGGTTCAGGCACCTACCCCGTCGTAACGGAGATCTTCCTCGCCGACGACCCCGACGACGAGCTTCCGCCCAGCCGGGCATTCATCTTCTCGGCGACCGGCATTGTGGCTCCGGTGCAGTGGGGAATCCTGAACAAGGATTGCGTCGGTGGTGCGAGCGAGACGAAGGTGTACTACGCGAAGGAGGGTCCCGGCGTCCGTGGAGTCGAGTTCAACATCGCGCCAAGCGCGCGCCGCGTGTCCAAGACCATCCGCCCGGTTGTCGTCTGGCCCATGGGTCGTTTCCTGTTCCCCCCCGGCGTCAAGGGCAGCGGGCGGATCACCCTTTCGAGGAAGTGAGCACCCGACATCGGCTCGTCTACCACCCGTCTACCGGGACGCTGTAGAAAGGCCGGGGACTCAGTGGAACAGGGCGGGAGTCGTCTTCCGGTGCGACCACCGCAATTCCGTTATTCACAGGACGGGGGAGGTCTGGGCCGAACGCAGCGGGAGTGTCGCCCCTCTCTCGGGGACTAGAGGTCCCGTGTTCGAATCACGGCGCCCCGACTTGAAAACCCGCTGGAAACAGCGGGTTTTCTTCTGATCTCAGGTTTGCATTGTGTTCCGGATGCTCTAACCATCTACCATCCATCTACCGTGAGCTCAAGCATCTCCGCGGCGAGCCCCGTACCGCACGCGGGCCACGTCGTCTTCGAGCCGCTGCACCGATAGCGTGTGCTGATGTCTCGATCAATCTCGGAATAACCAATCGATTGGGAGGGCGATGTTGAAGACCGTCTACACCTTGGAGGAAGCTCGGCGGATCGGCGAGGAGATCGGAATCGACTGGCTGACGTCACCCTTTGATGTCGAGCAGTTCCGCATGGGGCTCGACGTCGAGATGGAGCACGGCTCGCGCGACCCGGACACCGATGTGACGCGGAACGACGAGATCCTCACCGGCAAGATCGCGTGGGCGCATCTCAAGGAGCTTCCCGACTACTACACGCGGCTCGCCGTGATGGAAGGTGAGGGCGAAGCGCACTGAGCTCAATGACCGTTCCCGGATACGGTGCCGCCGGTCTTGTGGCCCCTCCCTGCGAGCGCAGCCCGCCGCCGCGGGATCCCGCGCTCCAGGTAGGCGCTTGTAGAGTCGGAGCGCGCCGCGCTGGCCGACGACATGGAGGCGGTGTTCGGAGGGACGACTAGTACAACGCGCTACCGCGCCTTTGTCGCGAAAGGAGCCGCACCATGACCAAGGTGGTCGCACTCATGTCGATGTCTCTCGACGGGTACGTCGCCGACGCGAACGATGGGGTCTCTGAGGTTTTCGACTGGTATTTCTCGGGCGACGTCGAGGTCCCCACAGCGAGCGGGACATCCGGCATGACGTTCCGCGTCTCTCCGCCGAGCGCCGACCACCTCAGGGGCTTGGTGGCTGAGGTCGGCGCCATGCTCACCGGTCGGCGCACCTTCGAGGTCGCCGACGGCTGGGGCGGCCAGCACCCGTGGGATATTCCCGCTTTCGTCGTTACCCACCACGTGCCCGACGGGTGGCCACGGCCAGGCTCGACGGTCCACTTCGTCACTGACGGCATCGAAAGCGCCGTAGCTCGAGCGAAATCGGCTGCCGGCACGAAGTCCGTGGGACTGCACGGCGCCCAGACGATCCAGCAGTGCCTGGACGCCGGCCTCGTCGACGAGATCCACATCGATCTGGCTGCCGTGTTGCTAGGCGCAGGAGTGCGGCTGTTCGACCACCTCGCGAACACCCCGGTCGTCCTCGGGAATCCGACAGTCGTCACCGGCGTGGGCGTCACGCATCTGCGCTATCCCGTGCACACGTCGTAGACAACACGTGCATTCAGTCCACCGCCGGGGGCTCTACTCCATTCGAAAGATCTCCTGAAGCGGCGGGGGCCCGGAGTCGGGCACACGGTGCTGGAGAAGCTCCGCCATCGCGTCCTGCCAGCGCCCGCACACTTCCTGTTGAGCGAGATACGACTCGGCCTCTCGGAGATCGTTCGCCTCGAAGTAGCCGAATACCCGATCGCCTGATCGGAAGATCGTGTAGTTGCGGATGCCTGCAGCTCGGAGCGCATCGAGCATCTCCGGCCAGACGTTCTGATGCGCCTCGATGTAGTCGTCGATCCGGTCCGGCCGAACATCGAGCACGAAGGCGCTTCGCTCCGTCACGCCGTGCCGCCGCTTTGATAGGCGCTATCGACCGAGGTGACTCCACGCTCGTCCGCCAGTGCTTGTGCGAACCCGCCGGCGCGAAACGCCTCTACGGGATCGGAGGCCACCCCAAGCGAGCCCCGGAGCTCGCATTAGAAGCGGCCTCACGTCGGTCTCGAACGCCTCCAGCAGAATTCGATGGGAACCGAGCACGTCGCCCTCGCTCTGTGCTTCGGCTAGACGAGCTTCGTCGACGAGCAACGCCTTTGCGTACGCCGTCTGGATGTTCATCACGGACTGGATCATCGCGTCGATCTTTCCCTCGACGTTGTGCGATTGGTCGATCATGAATGCCACGTCTGCGGCCGGCACGCGCGCGATCTCGCGCATGATCCTGAACAGTTCGAACGGGTCGATCGATCCGGCGATCAGGTCGTCGTCGGCGTACTTGCGATTGTTGAAGTGAAAGCCGCCAAGGAGGTTCCAAGCGAGCAGCAATGCGACAATCTGCTCGACGTTCGTACCCAGCGGATGATGCCCTGTGTCGACGAGAACCTTCGCCTTCGGCCCGAGGTCACGACACATGAGTGCCGCGGTGCCCCAATCCGGAAGGTCGGTGCTGTAAAACGACGGCTCGAAGAACTTGTACTCGACGAGCAGTTGCAGCCCCTCGGGCAAGAGCTCGTAGACCGATTGGAGCCCTTCGACGAGGCGGGCGTGGCGGCTTCGAAGATCATCCTGGCCCGGGTAGTTCGTCCCGTCGGCAAGCCAGATGCTCACGATCGACGATCCGACCTCCTTGGCGATTCCCACGCACTCCTTGCAGTGGTCGATCGCGCGGCTCCGAATGCGCACGTCAGGGTTGCAGATGCTCCCGAGGCGGTACTCATCCCTCCCGAAGAGGTTCGGATTGATCGCTCCGATACGTACGCCCTCGGATGCGGCGAAACGTTCGAGCTCTGAGTAGTTGTCGACAGCGTCCCACGGGATGTGGAGAGCGACGCTAGGGCAGCAGCCGGTCAGCCGGTGGACGAGGGCTGCATCCTGGATCCGCTCGTAGACGGTGCGCGCTGCGCCCGGCCAGGGGTAGACGTGGAAGCGGGTGCCGGAGTTTCCGTACCCCCAGGACGGCGTCTCGATCTCGAGCGTTCGAAGCTGCGCGAGGGCCGCCGTCTTGTCCACCAGTCGGCAGTCTGACGGATTGCGACCGATTACGAACATCTTTCGATCCGCCAAGCTTCGAAAGCGATCCTTGATCCCGCTTGACTTCTACCCGAGTACGGCAATAGGGTCGCATTCATCGAGGCCAGCCGCGATCTTTCGGGATTCACGCAGGAAGAGCGGATGCAGCAGGTGCTCCAAATGCTGGAGACCCGCGACTCCGTTCAGGTTACGGAACTTGCGGAAGCGTTTTCAGTTTCCGAGGTCACGGTCAGAAGCGATCTTTCGACGCTCGCGAAGCAGGGTCTTGTCGCGCGAGTTCGCGGCGGGGTCCGGCCGCTCCAGGGCCAGCCCGAAGTCGGCTTCGACCTCCGCCTGCGGCTCGACGTCGAGCGAAAGCGCGCGATCGCGCGCGCGGCCGCGGCGATGGTTAACGAGGGAGAGGCGATCGCACTCGATGCCAGCACGACCGCGTACTACCTGGCGCTCGAGCTTCGCTCCAAGGGCGAGCTCGTCGTGGTCACGAACGGACTGCTCGTCGCGACGGCGCTCGCCGATGCCCCAGGGATCTCGGTTCTTGTCACGGGCGGCATGCTGAGACTGTCCGCGATGTCTCTCGTCGGAGACCTCGGCACCGACGTCCTGCGCACGACCCGGATCAACAAGGGCTTCCTCGGGGCACGGGGGCTGAGCCTCGAGCGTGGGCTCATGGACCTCAGTCCGGACGAGGTGCGAATCAAGCAGGAGATGGCCGATGCCTGCGAGCAGGTGTTTGGGATCATCGACGGGACGAAGTGGCACAGGAGTGCCCTGCTCGCGTTCGTTCCGGTGGAGGATCTCGCGGGCATCATCACGGACTCGAGCGCCCCTGCCTCCGAAGTCGAAGCGTGGCGGGCAGCCGGCGTCGAGATCACGACCGTCGATCCTGGACCACGTGAGCCGATGCCGGTACGCCCACGCGACCTTCGACGGGCGGCGCGAAGCCACGAGCACGTCGGCTAATGACCGCCATGGCGGCCGTCGACCTCGGGGCGCAGAGCGGTCGTGTGGCGCTCGGGCGTTTCGACGGCGGCAGGCTCCAGCTGACGGATATCCATCGCTTCCCAAACCGGCCCGTTCGGACAGGCGGCGTTCTTCAATGGGATGTTCTCCATCTGTACCGGGAAGTGCTCGACGGCCTCGGTGCTGCAGCCCGTGAGGCGTCGCTCGACTCGATCGCCGTCGACTCCTGGGCGGTCGACTTCGGCCTGCTCGATCGCAGCGGCCGGCTGCTTCGAAACCCCGTTCATTACCGAGACATGCGGAGGGCAGCAGCCGTCCAAGGCGTGCTTTCGAAGATTCCTGCACGCGAGTTGCACGAGCGAACCGGGATCCAGCTGATGCCGATCAACACAGTCTTCGAGCTCGCGGCGATGGCCGATGAGTCGGATCCCGCGCTCGAGATCGCCGACACGCTCCTGCTCATCCCCGACCTCATCCACTACTGGCTGTGCGGCAGTACCTCAACGGAGTTCACGAACGCGACAACGACGCAGTGCTACGACCCGCGCGGTGGCGTGTGGGCCTCGAGCCTGCTCGAACGCCTCGACATTCCCCTCGACGTGTTCCCTGCGATCACGTCCTCCGGTACCCGGTTGGGACCGCTCTTGGCCGACGTCGCCCACGAGACAGCCGCACATGGGGCGACGGTGATCGCAGGGGCGACACACGACACTGCGGCCGCCGTCGCAGCCGTGCCGCTCCGCGGATCCGGTTCCGCTTTTCTCAGTGTCGGCACGTGGTCGCTCGTCGGTGTAGAGACGCACGCTCCGCTGATCAACGACGAGACGTTCACGGCCAACCTGACGAATGAGGGTGGCGTCTCGGACACGATCCGCCTGCTCAAGAACGTCACCGGTCTCTGGCTTGTCGAAGAGTGTCGGAGAGCCTGGGCGACGGCGGGCGAAGAGCTCACGTTCGAGGAGCTCGTCGTGCTCGCCGAAGCGGCTCCTTCGCATCTAGCGTTCATCGATCCGGATGACCCACGCTTCGCCGCGCCGGGGGACGTGCCGAGACTCGTCGTCGACTTCTGCGCCGAGAGCGGCCAATCGCCGCCGGACGGCGCTGGCGCAATCGTCCGCTGCATCCTCGAGAGCCTTGCCCTGCGCCACGCCCAGGTGATCGAGCTGCTCGCTTCGGTGACGCAGCGCGATCTGACAGAGCTCCACGTCGTCGGCGGGGGAGCGCGAAACGAACTGCTCTGCTCATGGACGGCGGAGGCTTCGGGGCGTCCGGTCCTCGCAGGGCCTGACGAGGCCACGCTGCTCGGAAACCTGCTTGTGCAGGCAATGGCGCTCGGTGAGATCGGGTCGCTCGCGGAAGCCCGCGAGGTCGTCTCCGGCAGCTTTGCAACGCGAACGTTTGAGCCGACGAGGTCAGCGGGTTGGCAGGAGGCGAGAGAGCGCTTCTCGCAGCTCGTGCGCGCGCCCGTTCCAGTCGAGATGAGCACATGACGGAGCTCGCGAACGTGCTCCGCGGTATCCCGGCGCCAGAGGATCATTGGGACGAGGGCTCGGCCTCGGAGCTCGGAGTGCTCGATAGCTTGGTCTACCGGTCGAACCTGCTCGGCTCCGACCGTGCGGTCGTCAACGAAGGCGGCGGCAACACCTCGGCGAAGGAGACCGTCCTCGACCATGCGGGGCGTGAGACCCGCGTGCTGTGGGTCAAAGGCTCTGGCACCGACCTCGCGACTATCACGGGCGCCGGGTTCGCCGCACTGCGCCTCGACGACCTCTCTCCGCTCGTCGAGCGCGAGGCAATGGACGATCGGGAGATGGTCGACTACCTGCTCCGCTGCGGCCTCCAGCCCGCTCAGCCGCGACCGTCGATCGAGACGCTCCTCCACGCGTTTATCCCTGCGGCGCACATCGACCACACACACCCCGACGCGGTGATCGCCCTGACGTCGACACCGAACGGCCACGCTCTCGCCGATGAGGTGTTCGGCGAAGAAGCGGTATGGCTCGACTACCAGCGCCCCGGCTTCGACATGTCGCGGAGGATCGCTCAACTGCTCGATGCGAATCCTGAGGCCCGCATTGTCTTGCTCGAGCGGCACGGACTCGTTACCTGGGCCGATACCTCCAGCGGTTGTTACCAGGCAACGATTGAGTTCGTGCAGCGAGCGGCCAGGGCGCTCGGCAGATCCGCGGGTTCAGGCTTCGGTCTCGGCGGGCGGAAGGTGATGGAGCATCGCGAGGGAAGCGCGGATGCGCTTCTCTCGCACACGCTCCCGACGCTCCGTGGAGCACTGCTCGCCGATACCGACGCCGTGGTGCTCGAGATCGATCGATCGCCGGAAGCACTGGCATTTGCCTCATCCGCACGCGGGCCGACCGTCAGCCAGATCGGCGCCCCCTGTCCGGATCACCTGATTCACACGAAGCACAAGCCGCTGGTCGCCGCGTTCGACCCGGACACCGATGGCGCCGAGGAGCTGCGCGAGACCTTCAAGCGTGGCGTCGCAGAGTACGGGGACTGGTATCGCAGCTACTACGCGGAGAACGTCAGCGAGGAGACTCGGCGCTTTCCGATCGATCCGGCCGGCCCGCGCGTGGTGGTGATTCCAAGCCTCGGCATCGTCATCACTGGCGCTGACGCGAGGAGGGTACGGCTGACGCGTGATCTCTACCACCGGGCGATTGCGGTACAGGACGCTGCCGACGCGGTCGGCGGTTTTTGCTCGCTGAGCGAGAGCGAGGCGTTCGCGATCGAATACTGGCCGCTCGAGCGCTACAAGCTTGCGCAAGCTCCACCGCAGGGCGAGCTCGCTGGGCGCATTGCGCTGATCACCGGAGGTGCGAGCGGAATCGGCCGAGCTGCCGCACGCGCGCTCGCGGAACGCGGTGCGCATGTGGTCGTAGCGGATCTGAACTTCGAGGGCGCGGAGGTCGTGGCCGACGAGATCGTCGTCGCCCACGGATTTCGGCGAGCGCTGGCGGTACCCGTTGACGTCACCCGCGAAGAGATGGTCAAGGAGATGACGCGCCGCGCGGTACTCGAGTACGGCGGCATCGACATCCTCGTCGCCTCAGCCGGCCTGGCGACGAGCGCTTCGATCACGGAGACGTCGCTCGAGGACTGGGAGCGAAACTTCGCCGTCCTCGCACAGGGCTACTTCCTGGCCGCGCGGGAGACGTTCCGCGTGCTGATCGAGCAAGGGCGCGGTGGTTCGATTGTCTTCGTCGCGTCGAAGAACGCGCTTGTGGCAGGTGCGAACGCGGCCGCGTACTCCTCTGCGAAAGCGGCGTCGGTGCACCTAGCCCGGTGCCTCGCAGAAGAGGGTGGTCCCCACGGGATCCGCGTGAACACCGTTAATCCCGACGCCGTGATCCAGGGCTCGAGCATCTGGTCCTCGGACTGGAAAGCGGAGCGTGCCAGCACCTACGGCGTCACCGAGGAGGGGTTGCACGCCTACTATCGCGAGCGCACCAAGCTCGGCGTGAGTGTCTATCCCGAGGACGTTGCAGAGGCAATCGCCTTTCTGGCGGGCCCACGATCTGCGAAGTCGACCGGGAACATCATCAACGTGGACGGCGGCGTCACGGCGGCTTATCCGCGATGACGCAGCCGTCGGCCCCTCTGCTCGAGCTGCGCGAGGTTTCTAAGAGCTACGGGGGTGTCGACGCGGTCCGGGATGTGGGTTTCTCGGTCGAGAAGGGCACCGTGCATGCGCTCGTAGGCGAGAACGGCGCCGGGAAGTCGACGATCGTGAAGATCCTTACCGGAGTCGTCCACCCCGACGCAGGTGAGCTGAGAATCGACGGCACGCCGCACAGGATCGGCGATCCATTGACGGCTCACAGGCTCGGCATCGTGGCGATGTACCAGGAGCCGACGGTGTTCCCGGATCTCACGGTTGCCGAGAACGTCTTTGCCGGACGCCATCCGCGCGGTTTCGCGCACACCGTCGACTGGCGCGAGATGCGCGAGGAGGCGGGCCGCATCCTCGAGGAGCTGGAGGTCGACTTCGGGCCGAGGACGCCCGTTCGAGGCCTCGGTGTCGCGGACCGGCAGCTGCTCGAGATCGCCAAGGCGCTCTCGTCGAGCGCGAGGCTCCTGATCATGGACGAGCCGACCGCAGCACTCTCTCCGCACGAGGTAGAGACGCTCTTCAACACTGTTCGCCGACTCCGCGACCGTGACGTCGCCGTCATCTTCATTAGCCATCGCCTGGACGAGGTGGCCGAGATCGCGGACTCGGTGACGGTGTTACGGGACGGCCGCCACGTCGTCACAGCGCGTGCCTCTGAGCTGAGCCAGAGCAAGATCGTCCAGCTGATGGTCGGGCGTTCGCTCGACCAGCTCTTTCCAAAGGAGACGGCCGAGATTGGCGACGTCGTGCTCCGGGTCGAGGGTCTCACGCAGCGGGGCATGTTCTCAGAGGTCTCTTTCGAGCTCCGCCGCGGTGAGATCGTCGGTCTCGCCGGCTTCGTCGGCGCGGGGCGCACCGAGGTGGCCCGGACGATCTTCGGCATAGACAAGCTCGACGCGGGCCGTATCTGGATCGAGGGCCGTCCTCTAACGCCGCGCTCGCCGCGACAGGTGTTGCGGCGAGGCCTTGCCTACCTCCCGGAGGACCGGCTCCAGCAGGGGCTCATCCAGCCCATGTCGATCGCGATCAACGCATCGATGGCCGTGCTGCCGGACCTGACACCTGGCGGCTTCCTTCAGCCCTGGCGCGAGCGATCGCTCGCGCGACGGTTCATGGACCAGCTTCGAATTAGGGCTACCTCCCAGCTCAGGTCGTCCGCAGTCTCTCGGGCGGCAACCAGCAGAAGGTGGTGCTCTCGAAGTGGCTCGCCGCCGAGCCCCGGATCTTGATCCTCGATGAGCCGACACATGGCGTTGATGTGGCAACGAAAGCCGACGTCCATCGCACGATCTCGCATCTCGCCGCTCAGGGGATGACGATCCTCATGATTTCCTCTGAGCTCCCGGAGATACTCGGCATGAGCGACCGCGTGCTCGTGATGCGCGAGGGGCGCGTTGTCGCGGAGTTCTCGCGCGAAGAGGCGACACAAGAGCGGGTGATCCAGGCGGCGGCAGGCGTGCTGGAGAGCGCCGCGTGAGGTTGATCCCAAAGAACGCGTCTGCCCAACAGTTCGCCGAGACGGCACTGCGTCTGCGCGAGCTCGGGATCTTCGCGGCGCTTGCGCTATCCGTCGCGTTCTTCTCCCTGAGGGCGACGAACTTCGCGACGGTCGACAACTGGCAAGACATCGCGCTCGACGTGGCGATGGTCGTCGTTGTCGCGGTCGGCGAGACGATGGTCGTGCTTACCCGCAACATCGATCTCAGCGTCGGATCGATTGTTGGTCTGACGGCCTACGTCTCGTCGGACACGCTGGCACATCATCACGGGCTGCCACTCGTCGTCGTCGCCTTGCTTGCGATGGCCGTCGGTCTCCTGTGCGGAATCGGGAACGGATTGCTCGTAGCGGTCGGGAGGATCCCGGCGATCATTGCGACCCTCGCGACGCTCTCGATCTACCGCGGGATCCTGTTTGAGGTGACCGCAGGCCAGCAGGTTTTTGCATCGCAGCTGCCCACGGGGTTCCTCGACTTCGCGGCGAAGACGTACCTGGGCATACCGTCGCTCGCGTGGATAGCGCTCGCCGTGGCGATCATGGGCGCCGCGCTTCTTCGATTTGTCGCGTGGGCGCGAGACTTCTACGCCGTCGGCTCGAATCCGGACGCCGCCCGACTGGCCGGCATCCCAACTGGACGACGCGTGATGGCGGCATTCGCCATCTGCGGAGCTCTCGCGGGACTCGGCGGCTTCATGTTCGCCGCGCGCTTCGCAACCGTTGGTGCGATTGCGGGACGCGGGTTCGAGCTCGATGTCATCACCGCTGTCGTCATCGGCGGGGTCAACGTCTTCGGGGGCTCCGGTTCTGTCATGGGCGCCGTCCTCGGCGCCGTCCTCGTTGCCACGATCCAAAACGGCTTCACGCTGATGCGGATCTCCGAGTTCTGGAAGATCTTCTTCAACGGCGCGGCGATTGTGATTGCGGTGACCATCGACGCGCTGATCACGCAGCGGCTTCAGGAGACGCTGCGGCGGCGCCGTAGGGCAGAGATCCTCGGGCAGGACGAGGCGGTGGAGGCGTGAGTGCGGTGAGGTCGAGCGATCTGGAAAGTGGTCGCGCGCTGGGAGGTCATGCTGATCGTGCTGATCATCGGCGCCGGCATCTGGAGCTGGTCACTTTCGAGCTATTTCCTCAAGCGACCGAACCTGCTCGATCTCGTCACGCCGTACGCATTCATCGGCCTGCTCGCCTTCGGCCTCACGTTTGTGGTGATCGCCGGCGAGATCGACATTTCTGTTGTCTCGACGATGGCCGTGTCGGCCGTGTGCTTTGCCGAGATCTTCGGCGCTGGCGTGAATGTCTGGCTGGCGGCACTGGCTGCGCTCGGAGTCGCAGCCGTGCTGGGCCTCCTGAACGGCCTCCTTGTCGGCGTGCTCGACCTCCCATCGCTCGCGGTGACGCTGGGGACACTCGCCGCATATCGCGGTCTCGCGTACGTGATCCTCGGCGGCGCAGGCGCGAGCGGCTTTCCGAGCAATTTCAACAACATCGGAGGCGGCTACATCTCGAACGAGCTCCCGTATGCGCTGCTCGTCGTCATTGGGTCTGCGTTCATCCTCGGGGTGCTCCTGCACGCGACGCGTTTTGGTCGCTACACGTACGCGATCGGGGCGAACCGAGAGGCAGCGCTGTACTCCGGGATTCCGGTGAAACGGATGCGCGTAACAGTGTTCGCACTCTCCGGTCTGATGGCCGGCTGTGCGGCGATCGTCTATCTCGGTTACTTCGGCTCAGTCCAAGCGGACGCCGCGTCCGGCTCTGAGCTGATCGATGTCGTGACTGCGGTTGTGCTCGGCGGGGTCGACATCTTCGGCGGATCGGGATCGATGCTCGGCGTATTCCTCGCTCTTGTTCTCATCGCCGAGCTTCGCAACGGAATGCAGCTCGCAAATCTGAGCGGAGCGACCCAGGACATGGTCATCGGCGGACTGCTTCTCGGAGCGATTCTCGCCGCGAACGCGCTTCGGGCCGCACAGGCACGCGGCTACCTGTCAACGACAGCGGGCGGGCGAAGGAGGGAGGTGAGCGCGACAGGCAACCCAGACGAGGTTCCAGTCAAGACAACCGCTAGCACCTGAGAAGGAGGTTTGAGGCATGAGGAAGCGCAAGTTGTCGCTGCTCTTCGCCGTCGTAGGTGTCTGCCTGATCACGGTCGGCATTGCGACGAGCGTCGGCTCGGCGAGTCGGAGCAAGAAGGGCGCCTCGTACAAGGTGTTCTTGCTCCCGAAGCTGATCGGCGTTCCGGTGTTCACCCAGAATGGGGTAGGCGCCAAGAAGGCCGCGAAGGAGCTTGGAGACAGCGTGACGTACAACGGCCCCACAGAAGCTTCGGGGCCGAAGCAGGTGCCGTTCATCGACAACGCGGTTCGCCAGGGGTACAACGCGATCATCATCTCGGGAGACGATCCGAACGCAGTCGCCCCGGCGCTCAAGCGGGCGATGGCCAAGGGCGTGAAGGTGATCTCCTACGACGGGGACGTTGCTCCGGACGCACGCAACCTCTTCGTCAGCCCACCGTCTGCGAAGGACATCGGTGCCTTCCAGGTCGAGTGGATCGGTTCCCAGGTCCACTACAGGGGGCAGATCGCGATCCTCTCGGCTGCTCCGACGGCGGCGAACCAGAACACGTGGATCAAGTTCATGAAGGCCACGCTCAAGCTGCCGAAGTACAAGAACATGCAGCTGGTGAAGATCGCCTACGGAAACGACGATGACACGAAGTCGGCCCAGGAGATGCAGTCGCTACTCCAGGCCTACCCCGACCTGAAGGGTGTCATCTCCCCGACCACGGTGGGCGTCGCCGCTGCCGCTCGTGTGCTCCAGCAGCAGAAGAAGTGCGGAAAGGTCGGTCTTACGGGCCTTGGCCTTCCGAGCCAGATGCGCACGTACATCAAGATCGGCTGTGCACCCAAGGTCGGTCTCTGGGATGAGGCGAAGTTCGGCTACGTCGCGCAGTACGCGGCGCACGCCGTGCTCGACGGCAAGATCACCGGCAAGAGCGGCCAGAAGTTCAAGGCCGGAAGCGCCGGTATCAAGACCGTCATCGCGAACAAGACCGTCATCTTCGACAAGCCGTTGGTGTTCACGAAGGCCAACGTCGACAACTACCACTTCTAGATCTCTCGCTGGAGGGTGGGGGCGTTTCTTACCGCCCCACCCGCCGATGAAATCCGGCATGGACAACGCACGCATCGTCGGGTCGGTAACCGGGCGTCCGTTGATCCTGTCGAACGCGCTCGGGGCGACGGCCGAGATGTGGAAGCCTCAGCTCGAGCCGCTGACCGCTGATCTCCGCGTTGTTCTGTACGACCACCAACCAAGGAGCTCGGTTGCAGACCACGCTCGGGACGCCCTCGCCCTCGCCGATCGTCTCGAGCTCAACCGGTTCTCTTTTTGCGGCCTGTCGCTGGGCGGAATGGTGGGAATGTGGCTCGCCGTGAACGCTCCCGACCGCATTGACCGGCTGATTCTCGCTTGCACGTCGGCGCGATTCGGCGATCCTGCGGACTGGCATGAACGTGCAGCCCTCGTTCGCTCGGAGGGTATGGCGTCTGTCGCGTACGACGCGCTCGAGAAGTGGTTCACGCCGGCATTCGATAACCGCGAGCCATATCTCCGAATGCAACTAGCAATGCCACCTGAGGACTACGCCTTGGGGCTCGAAGCGATTGGCGCCTTCGACTTCCGGGACGAACTGGGGCGCATCGAGGCTCCCACGCTCGTGATCGCCGGTGCGGAGGATGAGGCGACGCCCATCGGCGATGCGGAGCTCGTCGCAGATCTCGTTGACGGCGCACGCCTGGTCATCATCGATGGCGCCGCACATCTTGCGAATGTCGAGCAGGCTCTCGCGTTCAGCGAGGCAGTCCTGACCCATGTAGTCGGTTAGTCCGCTCTCCGCCCATGGAAACGACATGGAAGCCACGGGCGCGCGACAGGCGCAGCGAGATGGGGCCGAGCGTGCGCCGCATCCCAGTTCCCCGTTCTGGGAAGTCGAATCACTCCTCCGACACCACGCTCGGCGACCGCTGAGTGTAGTTATAGGTGGCAAAGAGCACAAGAGTCGTTCCGGCACGAGCGTCGGCTCGGTGCTAAAGAATCGCGCTCCATGGGTCTACTCAGCCTGGCCGTCGGCATCGGTGCGCTAGCCGCCGCCGCCGTGCTCTTCGCAGCGGCGATCCGGCTGCCGACGGCCGTCGACGCGCTGATGACGGCTTACCTCCTCGCTAGCGCGCTCTCGATCGTCGTCGCGCTCGCGCTCTCGCCCGGCGACTGGCTGACGCGAAGTGGGCTGCTCATCGCTTCCGCCGTGGTGCTCGTCGTCGCGATCGCCGTGTGGTGGCGCACCGGACGCCCCGGCTTGCCGTTCGCCCGGCAGGCTCGATCGGCGTGGATCGCGCTCCGCGACCCGCCCGTCTGTCTGCTCGCCCTCGGGGTCGCGGCGGCGCTCGTCTATTCGGCCGTGCTCTCGATCGCGACGGCGCCGAACGACTACGACAGCCTCTGGTACCACCTCGCGCGTCCGGCATTCTGGGCACAGGGGCACGCGGTCGGCTACGTTGCGAACGCAAACGACCAGAGGCTCGACATCTTCCCTCCCGGCGCCGAGATCACCGCCGCGTGGCCGATGGTGCTCGAGGGGAGCGAGCGGTTCGCGAGCCTGTTCCAGCTCGTGGGGCTAGCCGCGACGCTCGTCGCCCTCGCAGGCATCGGACGGCGTCTCGGACTGACCGCTCGCGCGGCGCTTTTCGGAGCGCTCGTCTTCGCCTCGCTGCCCGTGGTCGCGCTTCAGGCCGGGACAGCGCTGAATGACATCGCTGTCACGTCGTTCCTCGTCGTCTCGGTGTGGTTCCTCCTGTCTCCCGCGCGGCCCTGGCCGCTGCTCGGAGCGCTCGCGCTGGCGCTCGCGGTCACGACGAAGACCACGGCGCTGCTCGCGTTGCCGCTGCTGCTCGTGATCGCGGCCGCTGTCCGTCCGCGCCGCGACTGGGCCCGCATCGCTCTTGCGGGTGTCGGTGCGTTGGCGGTCGGTGGGCTCTGGTACGGCGTGAATCTCGTCGAGAAGGGGCATCTGCTCTCCGGATACACGCAGGACGACAGCCCGAACAGCAGGGCGGGCTACGCGGTGAGGATGCTCGGGGAACTGTCGCGGACCGTGGTCGACACCGTCGACCCTGCCGGCGAGGTCGGGCGCGACCGGCTCGTGTACGTCCTGGCGGCAGTCGCGCTCGCCGTCGCTGGCGCCGTCGTCGCTGCTCGCCGGCGGGTCGCAGTCGCTGCCGCACTGTGCGTCGCCGCCGCCCTCGTGCTGATCCCGGTTGCGACGGCGACTGCGCACGAGCAGCTGCTCCGCGGCTACCAGCACGTGTGGCTGAGGCTCGACGAGCCCGTCGTCGCGTTCATCGCCTTCGATCGCGACCCGCGTGTGCCGTCACCCATCCGCTCCTGGTACGGGCCACTGGGTGTGCTCCTATTCGTCGCCGCCGTGCCGCTCGTCGCCCGCGCAGTGCGCCGCCGCGAGATTCCGCGCGGCGCGTGGGTCTTCCTGCTCGCGCCCGTCGGCTATCTCGTGATCGTCGTGCTCGCCATCGACTACGGGGTAGACCACGGCCGGTACTTGATGCCTGCCGTCGCGGTCAGCGCCGCCACGTGGGGCCTCGCGGTCGAGGTGCGCGCGCTCGCCTGGACAGCGTGCGCAACCGCGCTTGCCACCTTGCTCCTCGTCTTCGTCCACTACGAGGAGAAGCCGGCCGGGATCGCGCTCCTCGAGAGGCCGGCACGGGAGTCCGTGTGGTCGGCGCCTCGATCGGCAGTGCTGGCCGCCGCGCACGTCCGCGGCCCGTTCGCGGTTGTCGGGAGCCTCACGCGGCCGGGCGTCACGATCGCGCTGCGGCTCCGCCAGGACGACGTCACCTATCCGTACTTCGGCTCCAAGCTCGACCGCCGGATCATCCTGGCCCCAGACGGGGACGATCGTCCGCTCGCAGACGCCGGCTGGCTCGTCGTCGCCCCAGGGCTCTCGACACCCTCCTGCAAGGCGGCGTGGACGGCTGTGTCTTCGGAGGCCGGCGGCTGGCGCGTCTACCGTCGGTCCGGCCGGTGCCCGTAGCTCACGCTCTGGCATGATGCCGCGCACATGCGGCGCGTATTGGCAGTAATTGCAGGGACGATGGTGTTGCTGCCGGCGAGCGCACTCGCGAGCGGCGACTCGTCGATCTTCTACTACCCGTGGTGGGGGACGAAGAAGGTGGACGGAAAGTTCTTCCACTGGAGCCAGTTCGGGCACGCGCCGCCGACGGACCTCGCGACGACCTTCTACCCGGTGCGGGGCCCGTACTCGAGCTCCGACGGGGACGTCGTCCGCGCGCAGATGGACGACATCAAGCAGGCCGGCGTCAGCGAGGTGATCACCTCGTGGTGGGGCTGGGGGTCGCGAGAGGACGAGCGGCTTCCCCTTGTCATGCACGTAGCGGAGAAGCGCGGTCTCACGATCGCAGTCCAGATCGAGCCGTACGAGAAGTGGCAGCGAACGGCCGAGGTGCTGAATCGCGATCTCGGGCACCTCGAGGACGTCGGCATCCGCCGCGTCTACGTCTATCGGCCGTTCGACGGGACGATCGACGACGACGGGTGGAGCGAATTGATCGCGTCGTATCCCGAGATCGAGTTCTACGCCCAGACCACCGACGTCAACCGCGCAGCTGCCGACGGCTTCGATGGCCTCTATACGTACGACGTCTTCAATATCCGCGGTGGTGCCTTCGCCGGGATCTGCGCCCGCGCGCACGCTGCCGGCATCGCCTGCGCGCCTTCGGTCGGGCCGGGCTACAACGCGTTCCGGTCGACGGGGGACGAGCGGATCCGCTCCCGAAGGAACGGGAAGACGTATGACGACATGTGGCGGGCCGCGATCGCCGCGCAGCCCGACCGGGTCACGATCACGAGCTACAACGAGTGGCACGAGGGGACGCAGATCGAGCCGGCGAAGAAGCACCCACCGGAGCTGTACGACCCATACGGGAACTACGAGGGAGCCTACGGCAAGTACGGCGCAGCCTCCGAGCGCGCGTACATCGTGCGGACGACGTACTGGACGCAGGCGTATCGGCTCGCAGCGGCCGCGACCGCCCTGCTACGGAACCTCGCGCAAGCCCTTCACGGCAGCCGCTGAGCCGCCGGCGAGCAGCGCCGCTCTCACGTCCGCCGGCGCGACGCCTCGCAGCTCGACGTGGGTGAGATCGATCTCGATCTCACGGCCACCGGTCGACCCCGAGCGCGGCGGCGCCGTTCCGGCCGCCGATCGCGAGCAGCGCGTCCGGCGTCGAGCACGTCCCTGCGCAGGGCTTCTCGTCCGCGCGATCCCGTCGAGCTGGCGGAGCTCCTCGAGCGGCTCGATGCGGACGTTCGAGTCGGAGCCGATGCAGATCTCGATCCCGCGCTCGAGCAGGCGCTCGACCGGCGCGAAGCCGTCGCCGAGATCTGCCTCGGTCGTCGGGCAGATGCAGACGCGAGCACCGGCGGCGGCGACCAGGTCGAGCTCCGTGTCGCTTGCGTGCGTCGCGTGGACGACGGTCGTGCGCGGCCCGAGGCATCCGGTCTCGGCCAGCAGCTCGATCGGCCGGAGGCCGTGCTCGGCGAGGCACTCTTCGATCTCGCGCGGCTGCTCGCACGCGTGCACGTGTAGCGGCAGTGGGAGCCGTCTCCGCGTAGCGGCCGATCACGATCAGCCAGTCCTTCGGGCAGGCGCGGACGGAGTGCGGGGCGAGACCGACGCGGATCCCGCGCTCGACAAGCGCCTCGACCTCTGCGAGATAGGCCGACGACGCTCGGCTGGCGGAAGCGTTCGAGCGCCGCCGCGGCCGTAGGCGGCGTGGAGAAGAACGAGCTCGATGCCGGCCGCGGCCGCGGCCTCCGCGGCCGCGAGCGCCTCGTCGAAGCCGAGGTAGTGGAACTCGCCGACCGCCGTGTAGCCGGCCGCGAGCAGCTCGCGGTACGTCAGCTCGTACTCGCTGCGGATCGTCGCCGGCGTCTGGCGGGCCGCCTCGGCGAGCATCGTCTCGCGCCAGGCCCAGAAGTCGGCGCCCGCGCTCCGTCCGCGCAGCGCCCGCTGGAAGCCGTGCGAGTGGGCGTCGACGAAGCCGGGCAGCGAGCAGAGCGCGGTCACATCGGGGATTCTGCGGGTTCGTTTCCGTGCCGGGACGACGGGCGTCACTATCCTTGGGCAATGAGCGCCCGCGCCGTCTCCGCGCCGCTCGCCCGGCTGCCGAACGCGCTGACGATCGCGCGCTTCGCGCTCGTGCCGGTGTTCGCGGTGCTGCTCGCGCGCGGCGACGACGGCCATAGCTGGCCGGCCGCGATCGTCTTCGGGATCGCCGCTGTCACCGACCAGGTGGACGGTTGGCTCGCGCGCCGGCTACGACGTCGAGTCGGAGTTCGGGAAGTACGCCGACCCGCTCGCCGACCGGCTGATGATCGACGTCGCCGTGATCATGCTCTTCGTCTACGACCGGCTGCCGTGGCCGGCGCTCGTCATCATCGTCGGCCGAGACCTGCTGCTCGTCGCTCGGCACGCGATTCGTGCTGCCGCGCGGGTACGAGTTCTCCGTCAGCTTCCTCGGGAAGCTCGCCACCTGGATCCTCTACCTCTCGATCGGGCTCGTGATCGCGACTCCTGCCGGCACCGACTGGCCGCTCGTGCTGTTCTGGATCGGCGTCACGCTTGCCGTGATCGCGGCCGTGTCGTACGTCGTCGCCGCGACGGAAGACCGTCCGATGAAGGCCGTCGTGATGGCGGGAGGGGAAGGCACGCGGCTTCGTCCGCTGACCTCGAACCAGCCGAAGCCGATGGTGCCGGTCGTCGGCAAGCCGTGCATGGAGCACATCCTCGATCTGCTCCGCGGGCACGGGTTCGAGGACGTGATCGTCACGCTCGCCTTCCTGCCACAGGCGATCAAGAGCCACTTCGGGAACGGCGAGGAGCTCGAGATGTCGATCGAGTACTCGCTGGAGGAGAGCCCCATGGGCACAGCGGGCTCCGTGCGGCTCGCGGCGACGCGGCTCGACGGCACGTTCCTCGTCATCTCCGGCGACGCGCTGACGGACTTCGACCTGGGCGAGATCGTCGCTTTCCACCGCGAGAAGGGAGCGGCGGCGACGATCGCGCTGAAGGCTGTGCCGAACCCGCTCGAGTTCGGGATCGTGGTCACGGACGAGGACGGCCGCATCGAGCGGTTCCTCGAGAAGCCCTCTTGGGGCCAGGTGTTCTCGGACACGATCAACACGGGGATCTACGTGCTCGAGGCCGACGTCCTCAAGCACGTGCCCGACGACCGGCCGTACGACTTCTCGAAGGAGCTGTTCCCGCACCTGCTCGAGATGGGACTCCCGCTCTACGGTTACGTGTGCGACGGCTACTGGCAGGACATCGGCAACCTCGACCAGTACCGGCAGGCGAACACGGACGCTCTCGACGAGCGTGTCACGCTCGACGTGCCGGGCATCCGCCTACGCGGGAACATCTGGCTCGGCGAGGGCGTCGAGATAGACGATCTCGAGGGGGTCGAGGGACCGGCGTTCATCGGCAGCTACTCGAGCATCTCGCCCGAGGCGACGGTCGGTGCCTACTCGGTGCTCGGCGCGAGCGTTCGGCTGCGCGAGAGCGCGCGCGTCGTGCGCTCTGTCATCGACTCGTCGACGTTCGTGGGCCGGAACGCGATCGTCGAGGGGGCGGTCGTCGGACGTTCGTGCGACATCCGCTCGCACGCGCGCGTCCACGACGGTGTCGCGCTCGGCGACGGCGTAATCGTCGGGCGCACAGGCGGTCGTGATGCCCGACGTGCGCGTCTTTCCCCACAAGGAGATCGAGTCCGGCGCAACGGTGCACGAGAGCGTGATCTGGGAGGCCGCGGCCGCGACGCACCTGTTCGGCCGCGAGGGCGTCTCCGGCATCGTCAACGTCGATCTCACGCCCGAGGTCGCGGTCCGGCTCGCCGCTGCGCTCGGCACGGCGCTCCAGCGAGGCGGCCGCGTCGTCGCGAGCCGCGACGCGACGGCGGCCTGCCGGATGATCAAGCGCGCGATGGTCTCGGGTCTCAGCTCGACCGGGATCGGCGTCGCCGACCTCCGGGTGCTGCCGGCGCCCATCAATCGCCACCTCCTGCGGACACAGGGCTACGACGCCGGCTTCCACGTGGGTGTCAGCCCGACCGACCCCGAGATGCTCCAGATCCGCTTCTTCGAGCATCCGGGCATCCAGCTGTACGCCGCGGCTCGAGAAGGAGGTCGAGAAGCACTTCACGCGCATCGAGCTGCGACGCGTGGCGCCCGTCTCAGATCGGACGTATCGGCTACCCGGTTCGCGTGCGCGAGGGCTACGCGCAGGACCTGCTTGAGGTGATCGACCGCGACGCTATCCGCCAGCGCGACTTCCGCCTGCTCGTCGACTACGGCGGCTCGGCAGCGTCGTTCGTGCTCCCGCTCGTGCTCGGCCCGCTCGGGATCGAGACGGTCTCGCTCCACGAGTTCGCGGAGGCGGACGCGGACTCGGTCACGTTGCCCGAGTCGCTCGCGCAGGCGGAGCGGCTCGTGCAGACGGTCGGCGCGGACTTCGGCGCGGTGCTCGACCGATCCGCCGAACGGTTGTTCCTCGTCGACGAGAACGGGAAGCAGATCGCGCCCGATCACGTGACGCTGCTCTACGTGCGCGCTGCTCGTGCGGATCGGTGCTCGTGGCCGCGTCGCGTTCCCCGGCACGGTGACCGGCGCCGTCGATCGCCTCACGCAGGAATCACGGACTCGAGGTCGTGAGAACGGCCGCCTCGCTCGCCGAGCTGTCCCAGGCGGCCGACGAGGACGGCGCGATCTTCGCCGCAGCCGGCGGCGGTGCGTACATCGTCCCGCGTTTCCAACCCGCCGCGGACGGGGTCGCCGCGCTGGCCTTACTACTCGAGTTGCTCTCGAAGGAGTCTCGGCCCCTCTCGGAGATCGTGGCCGAGCTTCCCTCGTCGCATGTCGTGCACAGTCAGGTCCCGTGTCCCTGGGCCAAGAAGGGGCTCGCCATGCGCGTGCTGA
Organism: uncultured Actinomycetes bacterium; assembly: GCA_963705945.1. GTDB lineage: Bacteria > Actinomycetota > Thermoleophilia > Gaiellales > Gaiellaceae > PALSA-612. The sequence goes on from CAVPLG010000001.1 coordinate 469,619, forward strand.
CCGAGCGGCTCAAGGATCGTGACGCAGACGTCACCGACGGTATCCGGGTCTCGGACGAGCGCGGCTGGGGGCACGTCCTGCCCGATGCCGTCGAGCCCGTGCTGCACGTCTACGCAGAGGGGGAGACGATGGGCGCGTCCGAGGCTCTGGCGGAGGAGCTCGAGGCGATTGTCACAGCCGCCGTCGAGGAGGAGAGCGAAGCTGCCGCGTAGCGCCAATCTCAAGTTGAGGTTGACCCTTTGCAGGTTGCCTGCTTGAATGGATGAGCAGAGCGGGCCTGCCCCACAACGAAAGGCGATGCGTGGAACCCTTCCCTGACCTGTCGATGGACGACGAGGAGCGCGAACGGCTGATCGTCGGAGCTCCAGACCGAGGAGAACGACCTCTCGTACGCACGTCGGATGCTGCACGGCAGGATCGACATGCTTCGGGCCGAGAGGACCGCGCGGCTGAAGCAGAAGCCGGAGGACGAGCTCGCGCAGCTCGGCGACGACCGCATGCACGAGGCGCTCGCGAGCGGCGTGTCGACGTCGATCGCGGCAGCGAAGGTTGCAGACGAGTTCCCCGACCTCGAGACGATCTCCGACGACGAGCTCGACCAGGTGATCACGCAGCTCGAGGCCAAGGAGAACGACCTGTCGTACCGACGCAGACTGCTGCACGGGAAGATCGACATCCTCCGCTCCGGCGCGAAAGGGGATGACCTGGGCGAGCTCGCGAAGATCCTCTCGGGGAAGTAGCGATCTTCCGACGGGAGCAGCTCTCAGATGAGCCACGTCTACTGCTCGGAATGCGGGTTCCAGAACCCCGAGGTGGCGAACTACTGCGCGCGGTGCGGATCGCTGCTCCGCGACGAGGTCGGTGACGAGACGACGCTTTCCTACACGCCGGAAGAGGACGGAGACTCCGACTCGGGCTACGAGCCGGTCGAAGGCCCGGCGCTCGTGATCCGCTCCGGCGGCGGCCGGGCGGGCGAGCACTTCATGCTCGACCGCGAGCGCACGACAATCGGCCGCTCGCCCGACTGCGACGTCTTCCTCGACGACGTCACCGTCTCGCGCCGCCATGCCGTCGTCACGCGGCGTGACGGCTCGTTCGCGATCGAGGATCAGGGGAGCCTGAACGGAACGTTCGTCAACCGCCGCCGGATCGAGTCGGGCGAGCTCGAGGACGACGACGAGCTTCAGATCGGCAAGTACCGACTCGTGTTCCTCGCCCGATGACGACGACCGTGCGCAGCGCGGGCCCGAGCCGCCGACGAGCTCGCAGAAGCTCCAGACGATCGGCGCCGTCTGCCGCAAGCTCCGCGCGGAGTTCTCAGACATCTCGATCTCGAAGATCCGCTACCTCGAGGACCAGGGCCTGATCGTCGCCTCGCCGCACGCCGGGCGGCTACCGCCTGTTCCGCGAGGAGGACATCGAGCGGCTGGAGACGATCCTCCGGCTCCAGCGCGACGAGTTCCTGCCGCTGCGGGTGATCCGCCAGGAGCTCGCGATCGCAGCTCTCGACGGGGCGCCGGCGCCGCCGGGACGCGGAGCTCGACGAGGACGCGGTCGAGATCGACCTCGGCGAGCTCTGCGAGCGCGCAGGCATCACCGCCGAGCTGCCCGCGACCTCGAGGAATACGGGCTGATCTGACGCCGGGCTGCATGGCGGAGAGCCCTTCTACACGGAGACGGACGTCGAGATCGCCGCTCGCGTGCGGAAGGCTCGCGACCGCGGGCATGGACGCACGCCATCTGCGGACGTTCCGGACGACGGCCGATCGCGCCGCGGACCTGCTCGAGCAGGTCGTCGACGCCGGCGCTGCGCTCGCGCAACGCCGAGCGCCACCAGGAGGGCCTCGAGCGGCTGCGCGTCGCTCGGCGAGGCAGCCGAGGAGCTGACGCAGCTGCTGCTCTGGAAGGCCCTCCGCGCAGGTCGCGGCGGGTTAGGCTGGGCGCGTGGCCGTCGATCTCAGCTCGAAGATTCGCGACGTACCCGACTTTCCGAAGCCGGGCGTCGTCTTCAAGGACATCATGCCGCTGCTGGCCGATCCGGCCGCGCTCGCGGAGACGGTCGAGCGGCTCGCCGAGTGGTCGGAGCCGCGGAAGCCGGACCTCGTCCTCGGCGCCGAGGCGCGCGGCTACATCACGGGCGGCGCGCTCGCGTGCCGGCTCGGCTGCGGGTTCGTTCCGGCCCGCAAGCCCGGAAAGCTGCCGTGGCACACGGTGGCCGTCGAAGTACGCGCTCGAGTACGGCTTCGATCAGCTCGAGGTGCACGCCGACTCGATCACGCCCGGAAAGCGGGTGCTCGTGCACGACGACGTGCTCGCCACAGGTGGCACGGCCAAGGCGACGGCCGAGCTCGTCGAGCAGCTGGGCGGCGACGGTCGTCGGTCTGCCGTTCATCATCGAGCTCGCGTTCCTCGACGGCCGCGAGAAGCTGACGGAGTACGACGTCTTCTCGCTGATCGAGTACTAGCCAGACCCGACGGGCACGATTTACACGTGGCCGTCCGCCCGGTCGTCTTACATGAGGGCATGTACGACGCGCTCGCTGCTCGCTACACGTTCGCGTGTCCCGCGCCGCGAGCGCGCGAGCGTTCCGCTGTCGTCCTTCCGGGAGATCGAGCGACTGCCGGGGGCCGCGCACCCGGCGGTCTTCCGCGTGCGCTTCGCGTGCGTGTGCGGTGACGACCACGACGGCCTGCTCGCGCACGACGACCTCGACTGGGCGCCGCTCGGCGTGGGGGAGGAGGGCACGTACGTCAATCTCATGACGAGCTCGCATCGATGCCGTCCGCGACGAGCTCGAGGACCTCGCCGTCCGTCGGATCAAGGCCGGGCAGTGGCCCTGGGCGGCGTACTGCTATCCCGAGGGCCGCTCGCGTCCGGCTTTCCCGTCGCTCCTTCGAGCTGCTGGCGCCGGGAGGCCGAGGGTCGATCGGCGATCGCGGTGCGCTGCGCGAGCTGCCGACGGCTGTCCGTCAACGTCGTCACGACGGCCCACGTCGACGTCCCGTTCCATCACGACGTGGAGGTCGCGGTCGTCCCGCACGCGATCGCAGACGATGCGTACCGCACGCTTGCAGGAGTTCCGCGACGAGCTCTGGTCCGAGACGTTCGACTCGCGACGTCTCGAGCTCTAGACGCGTCAGCGCTTGCGCAGGTGCCCCTGGACGCCGCGTGTGCGGACGAACAGGAACACGCGCCGAACGTGAGCAGCGCCGACGAGGAACGCCCATCGCGTTCGAGCTGCCGATCGCGAGCAGGAAGCAGCCAGACGTAGAGGCCGAAGGCCGAGAGCCCAGAGAAAGGCGGACGTGCCGGCGGCGACGCTCGGGGATCGGAGGTGCACGCGTGCGATCCTATCCCGCGCCGCGGCGTGCGCATGGCCAAACGGGACCAAAAAATTCGCCGAGCCGGTTGCGCTTTCGTCCACCTGCTCCGCTGACATTCCGCTTCCGCGTAGTGCCTTCGAAATCGGCTTCGACCTACTCCCGCTCCGTGCTCGGCGCAAGTAGTGAATCTAGTGCCTCACCCGGACCTCGAGGCAAGAGGGTCGGGCGGAGAAAACGCCGCAAAGTGCGGCCAGATGTTCTCCACACTTTCCACACTCGGCGCGCCAGGCCTGTGGAGCTGGCGTCAGAACGTGGACGACCGGGCGCCGCTGGCGATGAGCAGGAGGATGATGGCGGCGACGACGAGGCGGTAGACGACGAACACCGTGTACGTGTGGCGGCGCACGTAGCCGAGCAGGAACCAGATCGCCGCGAGGCCGGTCGCCGCCGCCGTGAGCATGCCGACGACGAACGGGCCACCGGAGCCGGGCGGAAGGCCGCCGCCGAACGCGATGTCCTTCAGCCCCTTGAAGACCGCGGCGCCGAAGACGACCGGGATCAGGAGGAAGAACGAGATGCGCGCCGCCGAGTCGCGGTCGAGTCGGAGAAAGCGCCCGAGCGTGATGACGATGCCCGGAGCGCGACACGCCGGGAGCGAGCGCGAGCGTCTGCGCGAGGCCGAGCGAGAAGCCGCGGCCGTAGCCGAGCTCGTCGATCGCGCGATCCGTGGGTCGGCGGTCAGCGAGGTAGAGCAGCGACGGCGCCGAGCGCGAGGAAGATCGCGATCTGCCACGGCTCGCCGAGACGCTTCTCGATGAAGCTCTCGCCGACGGCCCCGGCGAGCGCGGCGGGAATCGTGGCGATGATCACGATCCAGGCGACGCGCTCGTCCGCGGTCCGAACCGCGCGCGCGCGCACGCTGCGCCACCAGGCGCCGATCGAGCTCGCCGAGCTCGCGCCAGAAGTACGCGACGACCGCCACGAGCGTTCCGACGTGGAGCGCGACGTCGAACGTCTTGTTGAAGTCGGGATGCGCCTCGAGATATGTCCAGTCGAACAGCCAGGGGACGAGGATCAGGTGGCCGGACGACGAGACCGGGCAGCAGCTCGGTGAAGCCCTGGACGGCGCCGAGGACGAACGCCTGCCAGTCGGTGAGCGCAGTCGGCGAGTCGCCGACGCCGAGGATGCAGAGCAGCACGGCGATCGCGAGAGCGACGCCGGCCGCCACGATGATCCCGACGCGCTGCCTCATTGCGCGGAATCGTAGTCGAGTGTCGCGGACGGGCGGGAGGCGCGCGTCCGGTTGTCGGCGAGTGCTTCCCGCTGACTTGACATAACAGACGTTATCGTGCAGACGAAATCGGGCCTGGCGCTTGACGCGCGGGCTATCCTTACCCACGCGCTCAGAGGATGGCGACCACGGGCGTAGTCGGCAGGCGTACGACTGCGCCAGGGCGAGGCTTCGAAACCGGAGGACGGACGCATAGCGAACAGCCGACCGAAGCGACGATCGATTTCGAGGCCCTCTCACAGAGCGAGGACCTGAACCAGCTACTCGAGGTCGGTGAGGCGGCCGGCTTCGTTCGCGCGTCGCGAGCTCGCGGAGCGTACTCGACGCCCACGGCTTCGACGCGCTCGAGACCGACGCGGTCTACCGCGAGCTCGAGGGCCGCGGCATCGACGTCCAAGACGACGACCAGGGATCGATCGCGGCGCTGCTGACGGCGCCCGTCGAGACGACGACCGACGCGCTGCAGCTCTTCCTCCGCGAGGCCGGCCGGCACCAGCTGCTGACCGCCGCGCAGGAGGTCGAGCTGGCGAAGCGGATCGAGCGCGGCGACGACGCGGCGAAGCAGCGCATGATCCAGTCGAACCTCCGCCTCGTCGTCTCGATCGCGAAGAACTACCGCAACCAGGGCCTTCCGTTCCTCGACCTGATCCAGGAAGGCACGCTCGGCCTGATCCGCGCCGTCGAGAAGTTCGACTGGCGCCGCGGCTACAAGTTCTCGACCTACGCGACCTGGTGGATCCGCCAGGCCGTCGCGCGCGCGCTCGCCGACAAGGCGCGGACGATCCGGATGCCCGTGCACATCGTCGAGCGGCTGCAGAAGATGAACCGCGCCGAGCGGAACCTCTGGACGCAGCTCGGCCGCGAGCCGACGCTCGAGGAGATCGCCGAGGAGGCGAGCCTGCCGATCCAGCAGGCACGCGAGGTGAAGGCGGCTGCGCGTGCCGCCACGAGCCTCGACCAGCCGGTCGGCGAGCAGGAGGAGGCGGTGCTCGGGGACTTCGTCGCCGGCGACGGGCCGCTGCCGGACGAGGAGGTCGAGGTCTCGCTCCGCAGCCAGGCGCTCCAGGCCGCGCTCCAGACGCTCAGCGTCCGCGAGCGTGAGGTGCTCGCGCTCCGCTACGGCCTCGACGACCACGAGCCGAAGACGCTCGAGGAGATCGGGCGGCGGCTGGGCCTGACGCGCGAGCGCGTGCGGCAGATCGAGGTCGAGGCGCTCCGCAGGCTCGCGAGCCTGCGCGAGATCCAGGCCGTTCCTGTACTAGCTAGTCGTCTCGAGGTAGAAGGCGAGCTCGGGCGCGATCGCGCGGAGCTCCCGGAACGCACGCGTCTCGAGCTGGCGCACGCGCTCGCGTGTGACGCCGAGCTCGCGGCCGATCTCGTCGAGCGTCTGCGGCGACTGTGCCCTGCGAGCCCGAAGCGCAGCACGAGCAGCTCGCGGAGGCGCGGCTCGATGCGGTCGAGCGCCTCGCGCACCTCTGCCGCGCGGATGCTGCTCGGTCGTGACCTGCGTCCGGGCCGCTCGGCGTCCTCGTTCTCGACCAGGTCGCAGTAGAGGCTGTCCGCCGCTCGCCGAGCGGCGTCTCGAGGCTGACCGCGTCCTCGACGAGGTCGAGCAGCTCGGCGACGCGCGCCTCGGGTAGCCCGGACTCGGCGGCGATCTCGGCGATCGTCGGCTCGCGGTTGTGCTTCTGCGCGAGGACGCGGCGCGTGCGCATGACGCGGCGCACCTGGTCGGAGACGTGCACCGGCAGCCGGATCAGCCGGCCCTGGTCGGCGAGCGCACGCGTGATCGCCTGGCGGATCCACCACGTCGCGTAGGTCGAGAGCTTGTAACCCATCCGGTAGTCGAACTTCTCGACGGCGCGGATCAGGCCGAGGTTGCCTTCCTGGATCAGATCGAGCAGCGGGACGCCGGCGTGCCGGTAGTTCCGCGTCAGGGACATGACGAGCCGCAGGTTGCACTCGATCAGCCGACGCTTGGCCGCCTCGTCCCCTGCGTCCTTGCGGCGTGCGAGCTCGCGCTCCTCGTCCCGCGTCAGCAGCCGGCCGTCGCCGATCTGCCGCACGTAGAGCTTCAGCGGATCCCGCGTCTGAGGCGCGCCCTCGTCGACCTCGTCGGCGGCAGCTCCTCGAGGAGCGGCTGGCGACGGCGCAACGCGTCGTCCTCGAGGCCTTCGTCTGCGGCAGGGGTTGCGCCATCTCGATTCGAGCTATCGGCAGCGGAGCCCGTCGCGTGAGCGCTTATTCGCGGATCGAGCCGTCGGCCGCAACCTCGACGCCCATCTCGAGCAGCCGCTCGCGGACGAGGAACTGGAACGTCGCCCAGGCGCCTCGTCGCGCCTCGAACATCCGGTAGACCTGCCACTCCGTCAGCAACGACGCGTCTTCCTGCCGCGCTTCGCTCCAGTCGGCGAACCGCGGCAGGCGACCGAGCCGGCGCGCAAACGCCGACGCCCTGGTCGATCGCGCGCTCGAGCCGCTCCTCCCCCACCGGCACGTCGAAGCCGGCTTCGCGGAGCGCGTTCGACAGCGACCCGAACGTGTGCCAGTAGAGCGACTTGGACGGTACGAGGCCGCGGTGCTCGTCGATGTCCTTCGCCGTCGGCACGCGTCCGATCGTCTCTCCGAGCTGCTCGAAGGCAGGCGAGCAGCTCGTCCCGCGTCGCGAATCGTCGCGGCACAAGCCCGGCCTGCGCGCTTCGCGCGCGTTCCAGCGTGCCGAAGCGCTCGATCACGGTCTGCGGATGGACGCGTCGTCGCCGGGTGCGCCTCGAACTCTCGCATCGTCGGCGAGCGCCCGAGCGCGGCCGCGCAGGCACGGAGCTGGTCGAGGATCTCCTCGTCGGTGTAGCGCTTGCGGATCCCGGCCTGGAACTCGGCGAGCGCCTTGGGATCGACGCGCGGCACCGCCCGCCGAGCACGTTTTCGGGCCATGCAAATCAGAATAGAGCGTTTTGGAAGATTCGCAAGTAGAGGGTGTATGTGTTGAATCGTGAGCGGGCGGCGTGACTACACTGGCGCCGTGCGGGTGGAGGTCGGAGACGGCGCTCGCTCGAGCCGCTGGGCGCCTCTCGCGCGTCGCGGGCCGAGGCGGCGGCACGACCGTCCCGGGAAAGCTCCTGACTGCGATCGATCCCGCCGCCGTCACGACGCTGGCAAAGCGCCTCGAGGACGGCTGCGTCGTCCTGTCGGCGACGAACGGGAAGACGACGACGGCGCGATGGCCGCGTCGATCCTCTCCCCTCGCGTGTCCGCTCGCGCACAACGCGGCCGGCGCGAACCTCGCTGTCGGGCGTCGCGTCGGCGCTCGTGGCCGCGAAAGGCGCGAGGCTCGGGCTGTTCGAGGTCGACGAGGCGGCGCTGCCGGAGGTCGTGCGCCGGGTCTCGCCGCGCGTGGTCGCGCTCGGCAACCTCTTTCGCGACCAGCTCGATCGCTACGGCGAGCTCGAGATCGTCGCCGATCGCTGGCGCGCGATGGTTGAAGGGCTCGCCGCAAGCGACGACCGCTCGTCGTGAACGCGGACGATCCGCTCGTCTCCGATCTCGCCGACGGGCACGGCGCCGTCGTCACGTACGGCGATCGACGATCCGCGCGCGGGTTGGCCACGGTTCTGCCCCACGCGGCGGACTCGAAGCGCTGTCGCCGCTGTGGCGCCGCGTACCGACTACGTGACGGCGTACGTCGGTCATCTCGGCGATTACGCGTGCCCGGCGTGCGGCCACCGCCGGCCGCCGCTCGACGTCGCCGCACGCGCGCGTCGAGCTCGACGGGATCGAGAGCGTCGCCTTCGATCTCGATACGCCGGAAGGCAGCGCGGCGCGTGCGGCTGCGGCTGCCGGGCCTCTACAACGTCTACAACGCGCTCGCGCGCGGCGGCGGTCGCGCGTGCGGTCGGAAGCTCGCTCGACGAGATCGCCGCCGGTCTGGACGAGGTTCGAGCCGGCGTTCGGCCGCTTCGAGCGGCTCGACGTGTCGACGGGAAGACGCTGCTCGTGCTGCTGATCAAGAACCCGGCCGGCGCCAATGAGATCGTGCAGCACGCTCGTCCGCGGGCCACGGCTCGGCGTCGCCGTAATCGCGCTCAACGACGAGATCGCGGACGGCCGCGACGTGTCGTGGATCTGGGATGTCGACTTCGAGCCGCTGGTCCCGCTGCTCGACCGCCTGATCGTGTCCGGCGAGCGCGCGGCGGAGCTCGGGCTGCGCTTTGCATACGGCGGCCTGGACGAGACCGCGATCGACGTCGTCCCCGAGCATCGGCGGAGCGCTCGACCGCGGTCTCGCGCGCGACCGCGCCCGGCGGCGAGCTCGCCTTCCTGCCCACGTACACGGCGATGCTCGAGCTCCAGCGGATCGTCGCGGACCGCGGCTATGCACGGCCGTACTGGGAGCGCGTCGCATGAAGGTTCGTCGTCGGGCATCTCTATCCCGACCTATCTGAACATCTACGCCGATCGCGGGAACATCGCGGTGCTCGACGCGCCGGGCGAGCCGACGAGGGATCGATCTCGACATGCGCGCCAATCGGTGTCGGAGACTCGACGCCCGCCGACGTCGATCTGTTCTACGTCGGCGGCGGGCAGGATCGCGAGCAGGCGCTGATCGCCGACGATCTCGCGGCCAGGGGCCCGGCTATCGCAGCGGCGGTCGAGAGTGGCGCCGCGGTGCTCGCCGTCTGTGGCGGATATCAGCTGCTCGGGCGCTCTACCGCGACCGCTCGGGTGTCGAGCTGGCGGGCGCCGGCGTCTTTCCCGCTCGACACGGTCGGCGGCGAGCGGCGGATGATCGGCGACGTGCTCCTCGAGTGCGAGCTCGACGGCGAGCGGCGGACGGTAGCGGGCTTCGAGAACCACAGCGGACAGAACGGTCCTCGACGCGGGCGCGACCCCGTTCGGCCGCGTTCTCCACGGGTTCGGAAACGACGGCGAGTCCGGCTTCGAGGGGTGCCGCGTCGGTAACGCGCGATCGGCACGTACCTCCACGGTCCGTTGCTGCCGCGGAACCCGTGGCTCGCCGACTGGCTGCTCGCGCACGCTGTCGCGCACCGAAGCGGCGAGCTGCCCGAGCTTGCTCCGTTGCCGGACACGCTCGAACGCGAGGCGCACGCCGTCGCCGCCGGGCGGGCGCGGGCACGCGGCGGCCGCGGCTAGGCGTCGTGACCGACGGGCTCGCCTTCGGCTTCCGACGGATGGGGCGCGAGGATCTCCCGCTTCTCAGGGCGCCCAGAGCGCGCCGAGATAGGCGACCGGGTCGCCCGGCTGCCAGCGTTCGAGGAAGCGCTGGATCGGCGGATGGAGGACGACCTCGTGCAGCTCGTCGAACGTGAACAGCCGATGCCCGCGCACGGCCGCGTCCTCGGAGGTCACAGCCTCGAGCGAGCGGCCCGTGAGATCGGCGGCGAAGATGATGTGGACGACGTGCTTCGCGAGCGCGCGCTGTTCGCCGGCGCGATCGAGTCGACGAGCGCCACCGGCCCCTCGAGCGGCAGCTCGTCGCTGATGCCGAGCTCCTCCTGGAGCTCCCGGCGCAGCGCCCTCGAGGAGGCTCTCGCCGGCGTGGACACCACCGCCGGGCAGCAGCCAGTACTCCCTGCCCGGCTTCTCGTGGCGGCAGAGGAGGAAGCCGTCGCGCCAGCGAAGAACGGCCGAGACGCGGATCCGCGGCTGGCCGGTCACGTCAGTGGCCCGAAGAGCCGAAGCCGGCGGCACCGCGCACGGTGTCCGGGAGCTCGTCCTGCTCGACGAGCGACGAGCGCTCGCGACGGTACGACGAGCGAGCTGCGCGATGCGCATGCCGGCCTCGACGATGAACGACGCGGTCGCGGTCGGTGTTGATGGCGATCACGCGCAGCTCGCCCCGGTAGCCGGAGTCGATGATGCCCGGCGTGTTGACGAGCGAGATGCCGTGCTGGAGCGCGAGCCCGGAGCGCGGCACGACGAAGCCCGGCATAGCCTTCCGGGATCGCGACGGCGATGCCGGTCGGGACGAGCGCCGCGCTCGCCCGGGCCGAGCTCGACGGGCTCGCACGCGACGAGATCGAGCCCGGCGTCACCCGGGTAGGCGCCCTCGGGCAGCGACGGCGTCGTCGCGGAGCCGCGTGACCTGGAGGTCGATCACGACGAGCTGATCGCCGCGGTGCTGGCGTCGGCGACGAGGTAATCGGCGAAAGCGACGCACCTCGCGCTCGGGCAGTCGCGCGCGGATGAACACGCCGTCGGCGCGATCCTCGCGCAGCTCGATCGGCGGACCGAGGGCGTACAGAGCGACGAGAGCACGGCGCCCTGCTCGTACGGCACGAGCAGCTCGACGACCTCGAACCGGTCCTCGAAGCGCTGCGGCGATCCGACGGCGAAGCTCGTCGAGGCCCTCGCCCGTCTGCGCCGAGACCTGAGTCAGCACCGGGAAAGCGGTTGCCGAGCCGCTGACGCGTGAGCGCGTCGACGGCGTCGATCTTGTTCAGCACGATCTCGACGGGCAGCTCGTCTGCGCCGATCTCGGCGAGCACCGCCGTCGACGGCGCCGACCATCTCGTCGAGCGTCGCCTCTGGCGTCGACGCGTCGACGACGTGGAGCACGAGCGTCGGCGATCGAGCGTCTCCTCGAGCGTCGCCGCGAAGCCCTCGACGAGCTCGTGCGGCAGTCGGCGGATGAAGCCGACCGTGTCGGTCACGAGATACCGCCGGCCCTCGTGCTCGAACGAGCGCGTGGTCGGGTCGAGCGTCTCGAACAGCCGGTTGTCGACGGAGACGCCGGCGCCCGTGAGCGCGTTCAGGAGCGTCGACTTGCCGACGTTCGTGTAGCCGGCGAGCGCGATCGTCGGCGTCGCCGAGCGGACGCGCGACTTCCGCCGCGTGTCGCGCTGCTTCGAGAGCTCCTTCAGCCGGCCCTTGAGCAGCTGAGATTCGCTGGCGCGCGAGGCGGCGGTCGGTCTCGAGCTGGCTCTCCCCCGGTCCGCGCGTCCCGACGCCGCCGCCGAGGCGCTCGAGGTGCTGCCACATGCCGCGCATGCGCGGGAGGTTGTACTCGAGCTGCGCGAGCTCGACCTGGAGCTTGCCCTCGGCCGTGACTGCGTGCTGGGCGAAGATGTCGAGGATCAGCTGCGTGCGGTCGACGACGCGCGCCTCGAGCGACGTCCTCGAGGCGACGCTGCTGCGGCGGGCGCGAGCTCGTCGTCGACGACGAGCACCTCCGCCTCCGCGTCCGCGAACGCCGACTTCAGCTCCTCGAGCTTGCCCTTGCCGACGTACGTGCGCGGGTCCGGCCGGGCGCGGTGCTGGACGAGCTCGCCGACCGGTTCGAGGCCGGCGGTCCGCGCGAGCTCGTGGAGCTCGGCGAGCTCCGCTGCTTCGCGGGCGGGCGGCAGGCACGCGACGACGAAGCCGCGCTCTGCGCGCTGCTCCGGGGGCCGGATCGGGCTGTCGGTGGGTCACGCGCACCATTATGCAGCGGTGCCCAACGGCACGCGGGGAAACCGCTAGCGTTGGCGCGTGCGCGTCTCGCCCGTCCTCGAGGAGCAGACGACGTATCCGTTCGTCACGCTCGAGCAGGCAAAGCGGGAGACGGCGGCACGCGGGCATCGAGATCATCGACTTCGGGCAGGGCGACCCGCGCGAGCCGACCGATCCGCCGAATCCGGCGAAGCACTGGCGGCGGGCGTCGCCGAGACGATGGCGTACCCGAAGGCGGAGGGGCTGCCCGAGCTCCGCGAGGCGATCGCCGGCTGGTGCGGTCGGCGGTTCGGCGTCGCTCTCGATCCGGATCGCGAGCTCATCCCCACCTACGGCAGCAAGGAGGCGATCTTCAGCTTCGCCCAGGTCGTGCTCGATCGCCGACAGCGCGAAGGACACCGTGCTCGTGCCCGATCCCGCCTATCCCGTGTACGAGCGCGGCGCGGAGTTCGCCGGCGCGAGCGTCGAGCGCGCTTCCGCTGCTCGAGGAGAACGGCTTCCTCCCGGATCTCGAGCGCGATCCCCGATGACACGCTCGCCCGCACGGCGCTTCGTCTGGATCGACTATCCGAACAACCCAACGGCGGCCGTGGCGCCACCGGCGTTCTTCGACGAAGTGGCGCGACTCGCCGAAGAGCACGACTTCCTCGTCTGCTCGGACGAGGCCTACAGCGAGCTCTGGTTCGACGAGCCTCCGGCGTCCGCGCTCGGCGCCGCCGACCGATCGCCGCGTCGTCGTCTTCAACACGCTCAGCAAGCGCTCGTCGATGACCGGCTACCGGTCGGGGTTCGTCGCCGGCGCCGTCATGGCTCGTCGACGCGCTGCAAGAAGTACCGGCCCGACGGTGGGCACGGCGCCGCAGGAGTTCGTCCAGCGCGCATCGATCGTCGCGTGGGGCGACGAGGAGCACGTGGAGCGAGCGCGCGACAGCGTACCGGCGCAAACGCGACGTCCTGCTCCCCGTGCTCGACCGGAACGGCTGGCGTGTCGCCGGGAAGGCCGCGACGATGTACCTCTGGCTCTGCGGTCCCGGCGGGCGAGTCGTCCGAGCACGCAGCCGACGCGCCTGCTCGAGCACGGCATCGTCGTCGCTCCCGGCTCGTACCTCGGCGAGGCACGGCGAGGGCTACGTGAGGCTCGCGCTCGTGCCGACGGTCGAGGACTGCGAACGCGCGGCGCGGATCCTCGAGGACGCGCTCTAGTGGACGCTGCGCGGACGCTCGAGCTAGATCGACGCCCTCGACCGCGGGGAGCTCCGCGTCGCCGAGAAGGACGGCGACGAGTGGGTCGTCAACGAGGAGGCGAAGCAGGCGATCCTCGACTACTTCCGCCTCCGCGACGTCGAGCCGATCGAGGTCGGGCCGTTCGCAGTATCTCGACAAGATCCCGCTCAAGCACGACCCGATCCGAAGGCGTGGCGTCCGCGTCGTGCCGCCCGCCGTCGCGCGCTACGGCTCGTTCCTCTCGCGAAGGCGTCGTCATGATGCCGAGCTACGTCAACATCGGCGCCTGGGTCGGCCCACGGACGATGATCGACACGTGGGCGACGGTCGGCTCGTGCGCGCAGATCGGCGCCGACGTCCATCTCGTCCGGCGGCGTCGGCATCGGCGGCGTGCTCGAGCCCGTGCAGGCCCGCCCGGTGATCGTCGAGGACGGTGCGTTCATCGGCTCCCGCTGCATCCTCACCGAGGGAGTGATCGTCGGCGAGCAGGCCGTGCTCGCCCCCAACGTCTCGCTCACGGCGTCCGTGCCCGTGATCGACGTCACGGGTCGCGAGCCGGTCGAGCACCGTGGCTTCGTTCCTCCCCGCTCCGTCGTCGTCCCGGGAACACGGCCGAAGGAGTTCCCCGCCGGCACGTTCGAGGTCGCCTGTGCGCTCGTCATCGGCCGGCGCACGAGGCGACGGATCTCAAGGTGAGCCTCAACGACACGCTGCGCGAGTTCGGCATCGGCACGGGCTAACCAGATCCTCTTGACAGGTGACTATTTAGTCACCTAATATCGACGCGTGGACGAACCGGTGTTCAGGGCGCTGGCCGATCCGACGCGCCGCGCGATCCTCGACCTGCTCTACGACGAGGACGGCCGCACGCTCGGAGAGCTCCAGTCCCACTTCGAGATCACGCGCTTCGGCGTGATGAAGCACGTCCGGGTGCTCGAGGAGGCTGGGCTCGTGACGACGCGCAAGGTGGGAAGGGCGCGCCTCCACTACCTGAACCCGGTCCCGATCAGGGAGCTCCACGACCGCTGGACACGGAAGTTCGCCGCCCGAGCGAGCGACTCGCTGCTCGCTCTGCGGGCCCATCTCGAGAAAGGAGCGAACGATGGCCACGGCCGAGAAGCCGTCGCACGTGTACGTCGTCTTCATCGAGACGACGCCCGAGCGCATCTGGGATGCGCTCACCAAGTCGCGAGTTCACGGAGCAGTACTACTTCGCGAGCACCGTCGAATCGGACTGGACGGAGGGCTCCGACTACGAGTACCTCGATCGAGGGACAGCCGGCGATCATCGGAAAGGTGCTGGAGGCTGTCCCTCCCACGCGCCTGGCGATGACGTTCGACGCCCGCTGGGACGAGCGACGTCACGCCCGATCCCGCGTCGCGGATCACGTGGGAGATCGAGTCCGTCGGCGACGAGCTCTGCAAGCTCACGGTCGTCCACGACGGGTTCGACGAGAGAGACGGCGACGTTCGGGCAGATCGCCGGCGGGATGCCCCTCATCCTCAGCGGCCTGAAGACGCTGCTCGAGACGGGGAAGCCGCTGCCGATGCCCGTGATGGCGTAAGGCCCTGCGAATGCGGAGCGCGTCAGCCGGCGACGCGCTCCACAGGGCCCGTGAGCGTCGCTCTGCCGCCCGGCGATCTCGACCGTCGAGCTCGCCGCCGGGGAAGTGCACGACTGTCCTGCCTTCGCCGTGTCGTCGCGGCGGCGATCGCGACGGCGCTCGTGCCCGACGACTGCGTCTCCCCCACGCCGCGCTCCCAGACGCGCGCCGTCACCTCGACCCGGGCCGTCGACGCGCACCACCTGGACGTTCGTGCGTTCGGGAAGCGCGGGTGCGTCTCGAGCGCGGCCCGATCGTCCCGCAGCTCGTCCGGGTCGCCGATGACGACCGCGTGCGGATTGCCGACGTCGACGACGTCACGTCGTATCCGCCGACGTTCTCCCGAGCCGGCGACGCGTACGTCGCCCAGGTCCTGGCGATCGACGTCGCCGCCTGACACGGGCGGCTACGGTCCGCGGCCCGACGACGACCCGCACCGTCGCTGCGCCCGTCCGGTCGGCGAGCCAGCGGGCGGCGATGCGCGTGCCGTTGCCCGACATCTCCGCTCGCGAGCCGTCGGTGTTCCAGATCGCGAGCTCGACCCAGTCGTCTCCGGCGCGGAGACACCTGGAGGATGCCGTCCGCGTCGCCGACTCCGGCGCGAACGCGTTCAGCGTCGAGCGGCTCGTCAGTGAGCAGGTAGACGTTCCCGCGCGTGCCAGCTTCGAGGATCTCATCGGCGATCTCGTCCGGCGGACGATCGGCGGCGACGCTAGCAAGATCCGGAATCCGCCGCATCCACTTCCGCTGGTAGGCGGCGAACCGCTGGGTACGCACGAGACTACCTCGCGACGCCTCGTCGGCTGGGAGCTCGGCGATCTCGTCGGAGGCCGATGATCTGCGCCGCCGTCGTCGAGAGCCTGCTCGGCCAGCGCGCGCTCGACCTCGTTCTACGACGCCTGCGTCGAACATCGCGGCGGCACCGAGCCTCGATCCGCCGCTCGAGCTCCTCGCGCGGTACCTCGAGGCCGAACACCTGCGTCGGATGGCGGTCTCGCTCGCTCCACAGCGCGTCCTCGACGGGCGCCAGCGACGCGCCCGGCTTCGCTCAGCTCGAGCGCCCGCACGACCCGCTGGCGGTCGTTCGGATGGACGCGGCCCGCCGCCGTGCGGATCGCGCTCCGCGAGCACGGCATGCGCCGCTTCCGGCCCTTCGTCGTCGTAGAGGCGCTCCCAGTGCTCACGCGCTCCCTGCGCGGGCGGCGGCGGCAGGTCGAGGTCGGCGAGAGCGGCGCGCAGGTAGAGGCCCGATCCGCCGACGACGACGGGCGTCACGTCCGCGCGCCAGGGCGTCGTCGATCGCCGCGTGCGCGAGCGCCTGGTACTCGGCGACCGATGCCTCGTGGTCGAGCTCCCAGATCGCGACGAGCTCGGTCGGCTCGCGCGGCTGTGCCGTCAGGATGGGCACACCCGCGATACACCTGCATCGAGTCGGCGAGATCACGACCCGGCGGAATGCGATCGGCGATCGCATCGGCCACCGCGGTCTTGCCGGACGCCGTCGGGCCGAAGATCGCGAGCACGTTCACGCCCACGCTCCCCGAACACGGGCACGTAAACGACCTCGACATCCGGGCGATGGTGTGGCTCCTCGTCCACCTCATGTGGCCAGCGGAGATCGACTATGCGGCGCACGTCGTAGGCGGCCAACGCCTGCCAGCCCCCGTCGGAGAGGCCGGCGAGATTGTCGGCTCGCACGACCGCGCCGTAGAGGGTCTCGCTGCCATCCGCGGTCGGCAGCCCGCCGAGATCGCGGACGTTCACGCAGCCGTCCCAGGCGAGCTCCCGGCTCGTGCCCACGGGGCTCAGGCCGCGACGAGCGCGTGCTGCTGGCCCCGCAGCGTCGTCGACGTCGCAGCCGGTGATCTCGACGCCGACCAGCTCGCCGGCGCGGCGGTCCCCGCGAACACAACGGTCGTGTTGCGGCGCGTGCGGCCGCTGAGCAGCGATCCGTCGAGCCGGCTCGGTCCCTCGACGAGCACCTGTTCCGTGCCTCCGACGCGCGTGGCATTTCGCGCAGCCGCGACGCGCTGCACCGTCTCGACGAGGCGCTCGATGCGCTCGCTGCTTGACCTCGTCCGGCACCTGATCGTCCATCGCCGCTGCCTCGGTGCCGCTCCGCGGCGAGTAGACGAACGTGTAGGCGCCGTCGAAGCCGACCTCCTCGACGAGCGAGACCGTCTGCTCGAAGTCGTCCTTCGGTCTCCCCCGGGAAGCCGACGATGAGGTCGGTGGTGAGCGCGAGATCGGCGATCGCGGCGCGAAGCTCGCCGACGAGGCGGAGGTAGCGCTCCCGCGAGTACGTCCGGCGCATGCGCTTGAGCACGCGTGGTCGAGCCGGACTGGGCGGCAGGTGCGCGTGCTCGCAGACGGCGTCGCACTCTGCCATCGCGTCGATCACGTCCGGGCCGGAAGTCCTTCGGGTGCGGGCTCGTGAAACGGATGCGCTCGATGCCGTCGACGTCGTCGATCGCACGCAGGAGCTCTGCGAATCCGAGCGCTGCTCGACGCGGAGGTCGCGTCCCCACGAGTTGACGTTCTGGCCGAGGAGCGTCACCTCGCGCGACGCCCTCGCCGCGAGCGCGGCCGATCTCGTCGAGGATCTCGTCCGGGCGGCCGGCTCACCTCGCGGCCGCGCACGGCCGGCACGATGCAGTACGAGCAGACGGAGTTGCAGCCCATGGAGATCTGCACCCACGCCTGGAACGGCCTGCTCGTGCGGCCCGGAGAGGTGCGCGGAGAAGCGTCGCTCTTCGCCGGTGCCGAAGGCCGACCGCGCGACGCCGAAGCCGCCGGCGCCGAGCCAGTTCGCCGAGATGGTGGATCGTTCCCGGGCCGAAGGCGACGTCGACGAACGGATAGCGCTCGAACAGCCGATCGCGTTGCGCCTCGGCGTAGCAGCCGCCGACGGCGACGACCGTCTCTGGATTGCGCGCCTTCGGCGCCTTCGCGTTCCCGAGGTGCGCGGCGAGCCGCTGGTCGGGCTTCTCGCGGATCGTGCACGTGTTGAAGACGAGCACGTCGGCCTCGTCGAACGACGGGGCCTCGCCGAGCCCGAGCTCCTCGAGCGTGCCGCGGATCCGCTCGGAGTCGTGCGCGTTCATCTGGCAGCCGAACGTCGTGACGTGGTAGCGCCTCATCGGCGTAGCGTAGCGGCGCTACTTCGCGTACTCGATCGCGCGCGACTCGCGGATCACCGTGACCTTGATCTGGCCCGGGTACTCGAGATGCTGCTCGATCTCGCGAGCGATCTCGTGCGACAGGAGCGCCGCCTCGTCGTCGGCGATCTCCTCGGGCTTGACGATCACGCGAATCTCGCGGCCCGCCTGCAGCGCGTAGACGCGCTCGACGCCGGCCCTCTTCGCGGCGAGCTCCTCGAGCGCCTCGAGCCGCTTGACGTACGACTCGAGGCTCTCGCCGCGCGCGCCCGGCCGAGCGGCGGACACGGCGTCGGAGGCGATCACGCAGCACCGCCTCGACCGTCTGCGGCTGCACGTCGTAGTGGTGGGCCTCGATCGCGTGAACGACGCCCTGCGCTCTCGCCGTAGCGGCGCGCGTAGCGCGCGGAGATGAGCGCGTGCGGGCCCTCCTCCTCGTGCGACAGCGGCCTTTCCGAGGTCGTGGAGCAGCGACGCGCGCTTCGCCGTCTTCACGCTCGCGCCGAGCTCGCTCGCCATCACGCCGGCGAGCTGCACGACCTCGAGCGTGTGCTTGAGGACGTTCTGGCCGTAGCTCGTCCGGTACTTGAGCCGGCCGAGGATCTTCACGAGCTCCTCGTGGAACTCGCCGCAGTTCGCCTCGAACACCGCCTGTTCGCCCGCCTGGCGGATGAGGTCGTCGACCTCGGCCTTCGACTGGTAGTACATCTCCTCGACGCGAGCCGGATGGATGCGGCCGTCCTCGAGCAGCTTCGTGCAGCGTCAGCTTCGCGACCTCGCGGCGGATGCCGTCGAACGAGGAGAGGACGACCGCCTGCGGCGTGTCGTCGACGATGAAGTCGACGCCGGTCAGATGCTCGAGCGTCCGGATGTTCCGTCCCTCGCGTCCGATGATGCGCCCCTTCATGTCGTCTGACTGGAGCTCGACGATCGAGACGGTCGTCTCGGCCGCGTGGCTCGCGGCCACCCGCTGGAGCGCGTCGGCGACGAGGTTGCGCGCCCGCCGCCTGGCCTCCGTGTGTCGCCTCCTCGTCGAGCTGGCGGACGCGCCGGGCGAGCTCGTGGCGTACGAGCTCTTCCGAGCGCTACGAGCACCTCCGCCCTTCGCCGTCCTCCATGGAGAGCCCGGCGATCCGCTCCAGCTCGCGTAGCTCGTCCGCCTTCGATGCCTTCAGCTCGTCCTGGAGCTGTTTGACGTGCGTCTCACGATCGGCGACGCCCTGCTCGCGTCGCGTCGAGCGTCGTCGACGCGACGCGCGAGATCCTCGCGCGCGAGACGGACGTGCTCCTCTCGCTCGCGCATCTCGGCGCGCTCGGATGCGAGCTCGAGCTCGGTCTGCTGCGCGGAGCTGAACCGCCTGCTCCTTCGCCTCGAGCTCCGACTCGCGTCGAAGCGCCGTCTGCCTCACGTCGCGCGTCGTCGAGCAGAGCGGTGCGCGTTCGCCGCGCCGTTGCGAGGCGCGAGTCGGCCAGTGAACGTCACGGCGGCCCACGCTCCGACGAATCCGGCGACAAGACCGATGACGATTCCGAGGACGTACGGCACGGCGCTCCTCCGGTCGTTGTCCACGCCGGTCTGACGTGGGGCTACGACTCGACACCGAGCCTTCGCGGATGCATCCCGCAAAGCATGGGCGGCGCCGACGCCGCCACAGAAGAAGCTAGATCAGCAGGCTGGCTGCGCTTCCTTTGCTCGTTCGGGGGACGGATTCACGTTGGTTCCTGTCGGGTTGGGTTCTCGATTGCTGCGTCAGATGTCGTCTGCGAAGTCAAGATGTGAGTCGTGATCGCATCCTAGCGCCGTTCAGGGACCGTCCGCAACGTCCGCCCGTGTCACCGCGGCGATCACGTCCTCGGTGTAGCCCTTGCGCCTGGAGCGCGTCGAGCGAGCGGCGCCCGGAACCGATCTTCGCGCCAGCCGCTGCGCGCGCTCGCGCTTCGGACGGCGAGGTCCTCGAGTATCTCGCGTCGACGTCGTCTCGCGCGATGCCGCGACGACGGAGGTCGGCGCGGATCGCCGCGTCCCCAGACAGCCGCGCCGCGAGCGTGCGCGCCCGTTCTCGCGCTGTCCGCTCGTCGCTCTGGTAGCCGGCGTGGCGGAGCTGCTCGATGGCGTGCTCGACCTCGTCCTCGCTGAACCCAGCGCGGCGCGAGGCGCATTCGAAGCTCGGCTACGCGAGAGCTCGCGCCGGGCAGAGCGCTCTCGTAGCGACGTGCGACGGCGCCTGCCGGCGTGCCCGCCACGTCAGGACGCTTGGGAGAGCGCGTCCTCTTCCACGGCGTCCTCGACAGCTTCCTCGGCTGTCCGTGTCGCCGTCCTCGTGCGCGACGACCGACGGAAGCAGCCGCGCCGAGACGATCTGGTCGGGACCGACCGCCGCCTGGAGCTTCGGCGAGGATCGCCTGGCAGACGTCGGGATGCTCGCGGAGGAACGCGGTCGCGTTGTGGCGGCCCTGGCCGAGCCGCTCGTCGTCGAACGAGAAGTACGAGCCCGACTTCTGGACGACCTTGTGCTCGATGCCCGGCGTCGAGCACGGTCCCCTCCCAGGAGATGCCGGCGCCGAAGTAGATGTCGAACTCCGCCTGCTTGAACGGCGGCGCGACCTTGTTCTTCACGACCTTCACGCGCACGCGGTTGCCGATCGCCTCGACGCCGTCCTTGAGCGTCTCGATGCGGCGGATGTCGAGGCGGACGGACGAGTAGAACTTCAGCGCGCGGCCGCCCGGGGTCGTCTCCGGGCTCCCGAACATCACGCCGATCTTCTCGCGCAGCTGGTTCGTGAAGATCGCAGACGGTGTCCGTGCGGTTGAGCGTGCCCGGCGAGCTTCCGGAGCGCCTGGCTCATCAGCCGAGCCTGGAGGCCGACGTGCGAGTCGCCCATCTCTCCCTCGATCTCGGCCTTCGGCACGAGCGCCGCCACGGAGTCGACGGCGACGACGTCGAGCGCGCCCGAGCGGATCAGGAGCTCGGCGATCTCGAGCGCCTGCTCGCCGGTGTCGGGCTGCGAGACGAGGAGGTCGTCGATGTTGACGCCGATACGTCGCGCGTACTGCGGGTCGATCGCGTGCTCGGCGTCGATGAAGGCGCAGATGCCGCCGCGGCGCTGTGCCTCGGCGATCACGTGGTAGACGAGCGTCGTCTTGCCCGACGCCTCGGGGCCGAAGATCTCGACGACGCGGCCGCGCGGGAGGCCGCCGATGCCGAGCGCCATGTCGAGCGCGAGCGAGCCTGTCGAGACGGCCCCGATCGAGACCTGCGGCCGGTCGCTCATCTTCATGACCGACCCCTTGCCGAACTGACGCTCGATCTGGCCGAGCGTCGTCTCGAGAGCTTCTCCGCGATCCACCGCCATCAGCCTCCCTAACGAAACCTGAGACGAAACTAGAGGTACCGATTCGAGCACTTCGTACCGCGCCCCTGACGGCGCGAGCACGCGAATGGTAGACAGCCGCGTCGGACGGACTGAACGGCGGGAATCTCGGGCAACGGCGGGCGGAGCTGCGGCGAGACCGGAAGCGCAGCACCGTGACGTGCGGAAGCCAGCGCCGGGCTTCGCGCTCGTACACGCCGATGCGTTCGAGACGCTCGTGCAGATCGCGAGTGCCAGCCGCTCCGCCCGCCCGTGCTCGTCCGAGAGGACGAGCATCGCGACGCTGCGGGTCTCCCTGTAACGCAGAGGCGAGAGCACGATCGGCTGTTCGGACAGGCGAACCGCCTCTCGGAGCGCCTCTGCGACCGGCCCGACGTCCTCCGCTGGGCGAGCGCCGAGGAAGGCGAGCGTGAGGTGGAGGTTGCGAGCTCTCGACCCGTCGCGCGTCGCAGCCGAGGGAGGAGCGCTGCCACTCGTCGAGTCGCGGCTCGCACGCTCGCCGGGAGCGTGAGGCCGCAGAAGAGTCGCAGACGTCACGGCCGCCAACGTAGCGGCGTGGCGTCACGCGGACTGTGTCGGACTTTGCGCCAAGACACGCCGCGCGAGATGGAGCAGCCGCGACGGTCGCCCGCCGGCGGATCGACTCTCGGTCGCCGGGGTAGTCTGAAGTCGTCGCCGCGCTCTCGCCCGGAGCGTAGACGTGGACGTACACGAGCCCAACGGGCTTCTCTGGCGTGCCGCCCGCCGGGCCGGCAACCCCGGTGACGGCGATGGCCGACATCGACGCCCAGCCGCTCGCGAACGCCGGCGCGCCATCGCGGCCGCGGTTTCCGCCGAGACGGCGCCGTGCTCGTTCGATCGTCTCCGAGGGAACGCCGAGCTCCGCCTCCTTGACCTCGTTCGCGTACGCGACGACGCCGCCGAGGAAGACGTCACTCGCGCCGGGAATCGCGGTCAGGCGCTCGGCCACGAGGCCGCCGGTGCACGACTCGGCGGTGCCGATCGTCAGCCCGAGCGAGCGGCAGAGAGCGAGGACGATCTCCTCGACCGGCCGCTCGTCCTCCGCGAAGAGGTAGCGGTCGAGCCGTGCGCGCAGCTCGGAGCCGAGGGCAGCGGCTCGCTCCTCCTGCGCCGGGCTCGACAAACAGGTCGACGTGGATCTCGAAGTCGCGCGCGCAGATCGTCGCTTCGACGCCGTCGCCGTCGCCGCCCGCCTCTGCGAGGGCGCGAGCGACCGCCGACTCGCTGACGCCGAAGAAGCGAAGCACGCGTCGATCCGGTGGCTGTGCCCGCGCGACCACGCCTTGCAACGAGCGGATGCTCGAGGGCGCTCGGCCAGAGCCGCTGCAGCTCAGCCGGGTGGCCCGGGCAGGACGACGACGGCGCTCTGCTCTGCAGGAGACGACGAAGCCCGGCGCCGTGCCGGCAAGCCCGATCGACTCGGCCCCGGCGGGCAGCGTCGCCTGCTTGGTGACGCCGTGCGCGAAGTCGGCGTACGGCCGCCCGAGACGTTCGGCGACGGCCCGCGAGATGCTCTCGATCTCTCCCTCGAGCTCCGGGTCGACGACGAGATCGAGACCGGCCGTGCGCGCGAGCATCTCCACCGTGCGGTCGTCGTGTGTCGGACCGAGGCCGCCCGAGACGACGCAGAGATCGGCTTCGAGTGCGAGCGTCGAAGCGCGGCGACGAGCTCGGCCGGGTCGTCGCCGACGATCGATGATCCGCGACGGCGTCGAGGCCGAGCGCGACGAGCTCGCTGCGCGAGGAACGGACCGTTGCGATCCCGGCGGTCACCGCGCACGAGCTCGGTGCCGGTGACGACGATCGCCGCGCGCGGCCGCGGCGCGGCGTCGGTCATCGGCTCAGCCGCAAGTGGACTTCGACGTCACCTGCTCGACGGGTGACGCTCACGACCTGGGGACAGCCTGAGCCGAGCGAGGCAACCTGGCCGTCGACCTCGACCCGGAGGTTCTCCGGCTGCGAGATGTGCAGCCACAGCCGCTTGGACGTGAACCGCTGCGTCTCACCCTTCTCGAGCGTCCCCTGGAAGAGCACGTCGCCGGTGGCCCAGCCCTTGCGGACCTCGAGCAGCGACGCGCCGTGCCGTCGCGCGGATCACCGTTCGAGCGGAGGTCGCAGGCGTCCCGACCGCGGTGGCCGGCGTGAGGTTCGGGAATCTTCGGGCTCGCGCTTCCGCCCCCGTAGTTCCACGCGGCGATCACGAGCGCCGTCACGACGCCGATGCGCGATCACGGTGAAGACGACCATGTTCCGCTCGGCGCGGCGATGGTGCTGCTCGCGGATGCGGATGCGCCGCGCACGGCGCGAGCCTTGCTCCTCGTCGACCCAGAAGCGCGACGTGTACTCGTCGACGAACAGGCGGCCGTCGAGGCCGAGGAAGTCGGCATACGAGCGGAGGAACCCGTGACGTACGCCTGGCTCGGGAGCACGTCGAAGCTCTCGTCCTCGAGCGCGCGCAGGTACTTGCCGCGGATCATCGTCGCACGCTCGACATCGGGGATCTCGAGCCCGTTGCGGAGACGTGCTTCTCGTAGGCTCGACCCGATCTCGAACATGCGGTTGAGGGATTGTACGGCGACTTAGTCGGCGAAGAGCGTCAGCAGCCAGTAGAAGCCGACGGCAAGCCCGATCGTCGCGGCGATCCAGAGCGCGATCACGCCGAGCGCCTTGCCGATGCGCGCAGCCCCTCCTCCCCCGCTCCGGCCGAGTGTCCGCTGGACGGTCTCGCGTCCCGCGTCGCGCGAGGCCGATCGCGACGAGCCCGAGCACTGCCGCCACGATCGCCGAGACGCACGACTGGACGAGCGTGATCTCGTCGAAGATCTCGGAGCTCGCAATCGCGATCGGGCAGACGCCCACGGCTAGCACGCCTACGACCAGCGACGCGCACGCGCGCCGGTTGCGCGCTCGCGGAAGGCCGTTGGCGCGGGCGACCGCGCTCACTGCTTGACGTACGGTCGTCCGACCGAGGCGGGCGGGATCGAGCGGCCGATCACACCGGCGACTGCGACGAGGGTGAGGACGTACGGAAGCGCGGCGAACAGCGTCGAGATCGACGTCGAATATGCCTGGAGGAAGTCTGCGAGGGCGCTCGAGAAGCCGAACAGGAGGCAGGCAGCCGCGGCGCCGAACGGTCGCCAGTTGCCGAAGATCAGGGCCGCGAGGGCGATGAAACCCGCGCCCGGCTGTCATGTTGGCGCTGAACGAGTTCACGAATCCGAGCGAAAGATATGCACCGCCGGCTGCTGCGAGCATGCCGGACACCGTCACCGAGCCGTAGCGGACCGCATAGACGCTGATCCCGACTGTGTCCGCGGCGCGTGGGTGCTCTCCGACCGATCGGATGCGCAAGCCGATCGGCGTCTTGAAGACGATCGACCCAGGTCACGAAGACGAGCAGGATCGCGAGCCAGATCATCAGGTTGAGCTGGCCGAAGACGTCGTCGAGGAAGTTGCCGACAACGGGGATGTCGTTCAGGAATCCGATCCGGACGTCCGGGATCGTCGAGAGGTCCGTCGGCGTTCCCTCGGCCCCGTAGAGCTTGAAGTAGAGGTAGCTGGTCAGACCCAGCGCGAGGAAGTTGATGGCCGTGCCGCCAACGATCTGGTCCGAGCGGAGGGAGATCGAGAAGAACGCGTGCAGAAGCGCCATCAGGGCGCCGGCGAGCACGCCGATCGCAAGACCGAGCGGCCACGCCCCCGTCACGTCGGAGCCCCACACCGCAAAGAACGCGCCGGTGAGCATCATTCCCTCGAGGCCGATGTTCACGACGCCCGAGCGCTCGGAGAAAAGTCCGCCGATCGAGGCGAAGGCGAGCGGCGTCGCATAGCGGAGCATGGCCGCCAGCAGCGCCCCCCAGACGACCACGGTCTCGAGGTGCCCGACGCTCGAGCGGGTCGCGAGGTAGCCGATCGTGAAGCCGAGCACACCGGCTGCGACCGCATAGCCCCCGACCTTCCGTTCTCCGCGAAGCCATGAGCCGACGCCGATCGTGAGCGCAAAGAGGCCGATCACCACGGGCGCGACCGGGCTTCGCACCTCGATCGGCGGTAGGGCAACAAACGCGGCGAAGACACCGACGGCGACGCCGATCCAGGCGATTCCTCTCGAGCCGCGCGGGAGCCGGTTCATCCAGGTGACCTCGCTTCGCGCTTTCGCTTCAGTCGACGCAATGCGAGCAGGACGATGATGTCGGCGCCCACGAAGAGGACGATCAGCCCCTGGATGATGATTGCGAGGCTCGACGCGAGATCGGGCGGGAAGTACGAAGGATCGAGGTTTCGCGATGCGGTTCCCGTGTCGAGCGCAGCAAACAGGAGAGCCGCCAGGCCGACGCCGACTGCGGTGTTGCGGCCGAGCAAGGCCACGGCGATGCCGACGAAGCCGACCGTGGACGCCGAGATCTGCGTCGTGTCGACACGAAACTCCCAGCCGATGACGTCGAGCGCCCCTGCGAGGCCTGCGAACAGGCCGGCGATCGCCATCGCGAGGAAGTAGTTGCGGGCGACGCTGATGCCGCCGTAGCGCGCGGCCTCCGGGTTGTGGCCGACAGCACGCACCTCGTATCCGAGAGTCGTGCGATTGAGCGTGATCGAGTAGACGACGAGCGCCGCGAGCGCGAGGAAGATCCCGATGTGGAGCCCCTGGAAGGCGGGATCGCCCCAGAAGACCGGAAGCTTGGCGTTCTCGGGAATGTCGGCCGACGAGGGGACGGTCCCGGCCGTCTCGGGTGCCTCTGTTTGCAGCGGCCCTCCGAGGCCGAAGAGGTACGAGCCGACCCAGATAACGATCCAGTTCAGCATGATCGTCGTGATCACCTCATGGGCGCCGACCGTGCCCTTCAGCACGCCGGCGATCCCGGCAATCGCTGCGCCGGCGAGCATCCCTCCGGCGATCGAAGCGAGAATCAGCAGCCAGCTCGGAAGATCGACTGCGTGCGGTAGCTCGGTCGCCACGATCACGGCGCCGATCGAGCCCGCGAGATACTGCCCCTGGCCACCGATGTTGAAGAGACCGCAGCGGAACGCGAACGCGACCGCGAGACCGGTCAGCACGAGCGCGACCCACAGGATCAGCGTCTGCTGGAGATTTGCCGCTGCGACCGACTCGAGCTCGCTCGTGTTCCAGGGGAACCAGACGTGGGCGCTTGTGAAGGGCACGCCGATCTGGAAGCTGCCGACGTCGAAGAGCCACGACAGGCCCGTGCCCCTGAAGATCGCGCGATACGTTTGCAGCGTGTCGCCCACGCTGCCCGTCGTCGCGAGCACCACGAGGCCGCTGATCAGGAACGCGAGCAGGACGGTGAGTAGCGGCGCGACGAGCCCGCCGGCTTTCTGTAGCACCCAGTAGCGCTCGGCCGCGTTCTCGGGCTCGACGCCGGGCTCGTCAGGCAGTTGCCGGATCTGCTCGCTCAGGCTGCGTGCTCCCTCTGGCCGCCCCCGGTCATCGCCAGGCCGAGCTCTTCCTCCGTGGCCGTCGGGGGGAACTCGCCGACGAGCTCACCCTCGTAGAGAACGAGGATCCGGTCTGCGAGCGAGAGCACCTCGTCGAGCTCGAGCGACACGAGGAGGATCGCCCGTCCTTCGTCGCGCTCCTCGATCAGCCGCTTGTGGACGAACTCGATCGCGCCGACGTCGAGCCCGCGGGTCGGCTGTGCGGCGATCAGCACCGTCGGGTTCCGGTCGATCTCGCGGGCGAGGATCACCTTCTGCTGGTTTCCGCCGGAGAGGTTGCGTGCGTGCGTCTGCGGGTTCCCGCCGCGGACGTCGAACTCCTTGATCAGAAGCCTTGCCCGCTCGACGAGCCGCTTCGGGTACAACCAGCCATACCGAGAGCTCGGCGGCTTGCGAAAGTCGTGCAGTCCCATGTTCTCCGCGATCGAGAAGTCGAGCACGAGCCCACGGTGCTGGCGGTCCTCCGGAATGTGCCCGAACCCGGCCTCGAAGTGCTCGCGCGCCGTTTCGTGCGCGATCTCGCGCCCCGAGATCCTGATGTGGCCCGACTCGATCTTTCGCAGGCCCGTGAGTGCGTCGATCAGCTCCGACTGGCCGTTTCCGTCCACACCCGCTATCGCAACGACCTCACCGCGCCGCACGTCGAACGAGACGCCCCGTACCTTCTCGATCCCACGATCGTCGCGGACGCTGAGACCGTCCACCTCGAGCAACGGCTCACCCGGCTCCGGAGCGGTCTTGTCGACGCGAAGCAGCACATCGCGCCCGACCATGAGCCGCGCCAGGCTCTCCTCCGTGGCGCCCGCGATCGGCAACGTGTCGATCAGCTTGCCGCGGCGCAGGACCGTGACGCGGTCGGCGATCTCGAGCACCTCATTGAGCTTGTGGGTGATGAAGATGATCGACAGTCCCTCGCGGGTGAGCGTGCGGAGGATCGCGAACAGCTCACCAGACTCCTGGGGCGTCAGCACGGCGGTCGGCTCGTCGAGGATGAGGATGTCGGCTCGGCGGAACAGGGCCTTGAGGATCTCGACGCGCTGCTGCTGGCCGACCGAGATGTCCTGGATCCGCGCGTCGGGATCGATGGCGAAGCCGAACGTCCCCGCCAGCTCGTGGACTTGCTTCCGTGCAGCCGCGTAGTCGAGGAAGACGCCATCGCGGCGCGGCTCGACGGCGAGCACGACGTTCTCGGCGACGGTCATCACCGGGATCAGCATGAAGTGCTGGTGCACCATGCCGATCCCGCGGCTGATCGCCTCGCGCGGAGACGACATCTGAACGACCTGGCCGTTGATCGCGATCTCGCCCTCGTCCGGGTGGTAGAGGCCGTAGAGGACGTTCATCAGCGTCGACTTTCCGGCGCCGTTCTCTCCGAGCAGCGCGTGCACCTCGCCGCGGCGGAGATCGAAGTCGATGTGATCGTTCGCGACGATGCCCGGGAAGCGCTTGGTGATACCCCTGAGCTCGAGAGCGACGGGATGCTGGCTCATGGCCACGCGATTCTAGGGGGTAGGCGGCTGCCTACCCCCTAGAACGGTCGTGCTTAGAACTTGACGACGGGCTTGACGATGATCTTGCCTGCAGCGATCTGTGTCGCGACCTTCCTCGTCTTCGCGACGAACGCCTTCGAGATCTTCCGGTTGACGGAGCCGAGACCGACGCCGCCGTTCCGGAGGTTGTAGTTGTAGTCGCGCTGGGTCGCGAGGTTTCCCGCGTACGCGAGCTTCGTCAGGTCACTGACGGCCTTGTCGACCGTCTTCAGCGCGCTCGTCATCATGTACGAGCCCAGGTACAGCTGGTCGGCGTCGACGCCGATTCCCCAGATGTGGGCCTTGCCGGCCTCGGTCAGTGCGCCGAGACCGCAGCCGCCTGCCACCTGGAAGATGACCTGCGTGCCCTGCGTGATCTGCTGATCCGCGGTCGCAGCGCACTTCGCCTGGTCGTTGAACGTGTTGTCGTTCGCGTAGTTCGCAAGTACCTTGATCCTCGGGTTCGCCTTCTTCGCGCCCTGGATGTAGCCGCTGATGTAGCGGACGATCGCGGGCACGGGGATGGCTCCGACGGCGCTGATGATCTGCTTGCCACCCTGCTTCTTGATCTGCAGCCCGGCGAGGTAGCCGACGAGGTAGCCGGCTTCCTGCTCCGCCGACTGCTGCCCGGCCGCGTTCTTCGGCTTCTTCGTGAAGAGCGCGTAAGCCTCGTCGATCCCGACGTACTGGAGCTTCGGGAACTTGGGCGCGACCGTGTTGAGGGCGCTGTAGTTCAGGAAACCGACGGCGAAGATCAGGTTATAGCCGGCTCGGCTTGCGGCGAGCATGTTCGGAATCCGCTGCGCCTCCGACTTCGTTTCATAGACGCGCGTCGGGATCCGCAGCTCCTTCCCGACTGCCTGGCGACCCGTGTTCGCGAGCTGGTTGAACGAGCGGTCCTGCAGGCTCCCGATGTCCGTGACGATGGCCATCTTGAAGCCGGCCTGCGGAGCCGCCGAGCTGACGCCGGTGGCAATGAGCGCCGACGCAGCAAGGGCAACGGCGGCTATGACGCCCGCCGATGCCGACAACTTGCGGTTCTTCACTTCTCCTCCTTGTTGGCTTGCCGAAAGATTGAGACGCCGGATGCTAACCCGAAGTTGGGCGGCCTGCTGTAACCATCGACGGCGGCGATCTATTTCGGCTTTTGCAGGGGTATTACCCGTGCGCTGCGGGGTCGAGCTCGCTCGGCTCGACGAGCACCCGCCGAGGCTTGGAGCCCTCGTAGCCGGAGATGATCCCGCGGCGCTCCAGCATGTCGATCAGGCGGCCGGCGCGCGTGTAGCCGACGCGGAGGCGGCGCTGGAGGAGCGACACTGAGGCCGTTTGCGTCTGGACGACGACGTCGATCGCCTTCTCGAGCAGCGGGTCCTCGTCGGGGTCGAACTCTCCATCTTCGGCGTCCTCGTCGGCCAGCTCTGATTCGGGCACGACGAGCAGCGACTCGTCGAGCTCCTGCGGGCGCTGGGCGCGACACTGCTCGACGATCAGCGCCACCTCCTCCTCCGTCACGTATGCGCCCTGGAGGCGCTGGAGTCGGGACGTGCCGAGTGGCTTGAAGAGCATGTCGCCCTGGCCGAGCAGCGCTTCGGCCCCGGCGGCGTCGAGGATCACGCGCGAGTCCGTCTGGCTTGACACCGCAAAGGCGATACGGCTCGGGATGTTCGCCTTGATCATCCCGGTGATCACGTCGACCGACGGCCGCTGCGTGGCGACGACGAGGTGGATGCCGACCGCGCGCGACTTCTGAGCGAGGCGGATCACGGAGTCCTCCACCACCTGCGGCGAGGTCATCATCAGATCGGCGAGCTCGTCGATGACGACGAGGAGGTAGGGAAGCGGCGGCTCGTTGCGCGTGCGCAACGCGCGGTTCATCTCCGGCAGGCTGCGTGCGCGGAATAGGCTCATGCGCTCGTACCGGCGCTCCATCTCCCCGACGACGTTCGTCAACGCTGCGGCCGCCTGCTTGGGGCTCGACACTACGGACGTCAAGAGGTGCGGGATCGACTCGTAGTAGCCGAGCTCGATGCGCTTCGGGTCGACGAGGATCATCCGCACCTCGTCGGGGGTCGAGCGGCAGAGGATCGACGTCAGGATCGTGTTGATGCAGCCGGACTTGCCGGAGCCTGTCGTGCCGGCGATCAGCAGGTGCGGCATGCGCGCGAGGTCGGCCCAGATCGCGTTGCCCGAGATGTCCTTGCCGAGCCAGACGGAGAGCGGGCTCGCGGATTGCGGGAGATCGTCGAACACGTCGCCGAGCGTGACGAGGTTCGGCGAGACGTTCGGCACCTCGACCCCGACAGCCTGCTTTCCCGGGATCGGCGCGAGGATCCGGATCTCGGTCGTCGCGAGCGCGTAGGAGAGGTCGTCCTTGAGTGCTGCGACCTTCGCCACTTTCGTCCCGGGCGCGAGCTGGAGCTCGTAGCGCGTGACCCGGGGCCCGGAGATCTCGCCGACGACGGTCGCATCGACGCCGAAGTTCGCGAGTGCGGAGACGAGCGTCGCGGCGACCCGCGCGCTCGCATCCGCCGATGCTCCCGGGACGGCGCGCGACTTGCGCAGGATCGCGCGGTCGGGGAGGTGGTAGACGGTCGCGATCGCGTCCGAGACCTCGAACAGCGACGACTGCGTCTCCTCGAAAGGCTCCTCGTCGAAGGTCACGAGCGCCGATGGCTCGGCGGCCCTGGGCTCCGTGATGTCCGGGAAGTCGTGCGCTCCGTCGACGAGAGGAGGCGGCGAACCGGCCGGAGTCGGCAGCGGAATCACCTCCGCGGCAGTCGGTCGTGAGGCCCGTCGTGTGACGGCTCTCTGGCGCACGGTTCTGACGGCGCCGTGTGAGCGGCGAACGAGGGCGCCGACCGAGGCGCCGGTGAGCAGGAGGACGCCGGCGAGCAATGTGAACACGCCGAGGATGAGGACGCCGGTCGAGCCGATCAGCCAGGAGAACGCCGCCTCCACGGCCTGCCCCGCGTACCCGCCGTGCGCGTCGCCGAGCACGAGCAGGACGCCGAGGGAGGCCACGGCCAGACCGAGACGGAACGGCCGCACGTCTACGAGCCGACTCCGTACGAGCATCAGCGTTCCGACAGCCACACAGCCGAGTGGGACGAGGTACACCGCGTCTCCTACGACCGCTGACAGGCCGTCCGTCACACGACTGCCCACGTGCCCCGCCGCCCAGTCTCCGTACAGGACGAAGCCGAGAAAGACGCCGAAGGCGACGAGTCCGAGCCCCGCCAGCTCCGGATAGTGGTGGCTTCGCGCCTTCGCGCGCCGCTTCTTGCGGATCCGTGATGGCGTTTTTGGGCGCAACCTCGAGGAACGCTTCTTTCGCGCCATGAGCGCGTGTTCGGGCGGGAAGTTCCCCTTCCTGCATAATCGCCGCGTGCGTCGCCTAGCTCTCGTGCTCGTCCTGCTCGCGATCTCGACTGCTGTGAGCGGCTCAGCGCTCGGCCGGAACGCGAAGTTCGTCACGTTCAGGATGCCGTCGAAGAACATCGCCTGCGGGGTACTGACGGGGCTTGGTCCGACGGTGCTGCGCTGCGACATCTTCAGCGGCCTGCGACCGCCTCCGTCCCGGAGGTGCGAGCTCGACTGGGTCGGCGTGTCGATGGCGAAGAAGGCGGCGACGCCGACGTGCGCGGGCGACACCGTGCTCGACCCGAAGGCGCCGGTGCTCGCGTACGGGTCGGTCTGGAAGCACGGGATCTTCACGTGCCTCTCGTCGTGGGCGGGCCTCAGCTGCGCGAATAGAGCCGGGCATGGGTTCTTCCTCTCGCGCGAGCGCTGGCAGGTCGGCTAGCACTCGCTCGCGGGGGCCATACCGGCTAGACGGCATCGAGCGGGAAGGTGGAGTAGGACCACGGCCACTGCTCTGCTCGATCACACAGCCCGGCCGCAACGGGGTTCTGGACGACGTACGCGCACGCGTCGTAGAGGTACTCCTCGCTTTCGATCACGCGCGCAGAGAAGCGCTCGGCGAACACGTGGCCGAAGCGGTTGTGGCGTGAGTTGAAACGCCGGGCGTAACGGCCGTTCACCGCGTGGACGCCGCGCGAGAGCGCCGTGCACGCTGCTTCGACGACCAGGTGATAGTGCGTCGAGAGCAGCGTGAACTCGTGGCACGTCCAAGCGTGGCGTCTGGCAGCTCTTCCGAGCAGGTCGACGAACGCGTCGCGGTCCTGGTCATCCAGGAAGATGGCGCGCCTTGCCACGCCGCGGGAATAGACGTGGAAGAGACCGTCCGGCAGTGTGGTTCGGGCGACGCGCGGCATGGGTCGACGGTAGCTGCAGCGCTAATCGCCGAGGCCGTGCCGGAGCGATTGGCACACATTCGGAACACCCCAGTGCCAGGCACTGAATGTGTGGCAAGTCTGCGAAGAGTCTGCGGCTCGCGCGGAGCGGCACAGCCCGCGCCCGCCTTACACACAGACGATCGGAATCGCCACGCGCAAAGTATCGTGGCCGTCGATGGCACGGGTACGCGATGCCGTCCTCGCGTTCGCGCTCTCGCTTCCCGGCACGGCCGAGGATCATCCGTGGGGCGAGGACGTCGTCAAGGTGAACGGCAAGATCTTCGTCTTCCTCGGCGGGAGTGGCCGCCTGCGAATGACGGTGAAGCTCGACGAGGCGCACGGGCACGCTCTGTCGATCGACGGCGCGGCCCGCACGGGCTACGGCCTCGGAGCATCCGGCTGGGTGACGGTGCCGCTGCGCGCTCGAGGCATATCGCTCGGCCTGCTCAGAGACTGGGTGGAGGAGAGCTACCGGATCGTCGCGCCGAAGCGTCTCGTCCGGGAGCTGGACGAGCGCCAGTCGACCTAACCGATCCCCCGCGCCGTCGACCTCGATCCGACGACGACGCCTGGCGGCGTTACGCGGCGAGCGCGCGCAGGTCCTCGGCAGCCCGGTCGAGCAGGTTCTCGCGGAGGTCGAACAGCCCGGCCCAGAGCGCGTTGCGGTCCGGCGGCGATCCGACGCGTGCGCGGTCGGCGAGGCCCTCCAGCGCCCTCACGAGGACGGCGAGCTCGAGATACACCTGCGACACCCGCACGGGTGACGCGCGCACTCCCGCCCGCGCGAGGACGTCCGCCCAGTCGACGAGCTCTGCCGACGCCGGGCTCGGCGTACCACGATCGGCCCTCGGCGATGTCGGGCTCGAGCTCGAGGAGGAAGCGCGCCAGCGGCCGCTCGAGGCCGGCGATCGCCGTCTCCGCCCGCTCGGCGGCCCGGTGGAGCGCCGCCTCGCGCCGCCCCGGCGTACATGGCTCCGCGTCTCCACGCGCCCAGCGCTCGAGCAGCCGGCAGAATGCGAGCGAGGCCGCCTCGCAGGCCCGCAGCTGGCTGATCAGCCGCCGGGCGGTGTCAGGGTCGAGGCCCTGGTCGGCGAGCGTTCCCGCCCAGTCCCGCGTGCCGGCCGCACTCACACTTCCACCACGACGGGAGGATCAGAGGCCGGCGGCGTGCTCGCGCATGGACGAGCCGGCCGAGGTCGTCGTGGAGGTGCTCCTGGAGGAGCTTGATCTCGACGATGTCCTCGGCCAGGAGCTCGTCGAGGACGCGGCGCGCCTCCTCGCGCAGCTCCTCGAGCAGGTCGTCCGCCTCCGGAAAGCCGCGCGCGATCAGCTCTGGTGTGGCCGTCCGCTTTCCGTTCGCGCTCGCGAGCGTCGCGACGACGATCACGACGCCGTCCTCGGACAACCGCTTACGGTCGCGGAGCGCGACGTCGGTGATGTCCCCGACGGACAGCCCGTCGACGAACGTCACGCCCGCGTCGACGCGATCCGACGATCCTGGCGCCGCTCGAATCGAGCTCGACGACGGAGCCGTTCTCGGCGAGCACGATCGCGTCTGCCGGCACGCCGGCGTCTCGTGCCATGCGTGCCTGCGCCTCGAGCATCCGGTACTCGCCGTGGACGGGCATCACGGCCCGTGGGCGCACGAGGGCGAGGACCGTGCGGATCTCCTCCGAGTTCCCGTGGCCGGAGACGTGCACCGGAGCGATGTCCTGGTGGAGCACCTCGGCGCCGGCGCGGGACAGCGCGTTGATCGAGTCGTGGACGCGGAGCTCGTTTCCCGGCACCGGCTTCGCCGAGATGATCACCGTGTCGCCGCGCTCGACGTGCACGGTCGAGTGGTCGTGGTAGGCGATCCGCGTCAGCGCGGACATCGGCTCTCCCTGGCTGCCCGTGCAGAGCACTAGCACCTCGTGTCGGGCGTAGTTGTCGAGCTCGTCGGGCTTGACGAGCGCTTCGTCCGGCACGCTCATGTAGCCGAGCGAGCGCGCGATATTGAGGTTCTTCCGCATCGAGCGGCCGACCACGCAGACCTTCCTCCCGCTCTCGAGCGCGACGTCGACGGCCTGTTGCATGCGGTGGACGTTCGAGGCGAACGAGGCAACGAGGATCCGACCCTTCCGCAGCGGGATGATCTGGCGGAATGCCTCGCCTACGAGTCGCTCCGACCCGGTGTACCCGGGTCGCTCCGCGTTCGTCGAGTCGCCGAGCATCAGGTCGACGCCCTCGTTGCCGAGCTCGGCGAGGCGGCCGACGTCTGTCTTGAAGCCGTCGACCGGCGTGTGATCGAGCTTGTAGTCGCTCGTGTGCAGGATGCGCAGGCCTTCCGACCTCGACGACGACGCCGGCGTTGTCGGGAATCGAGTGCGCCATCCGCACGAGCTCGAGCCGGAACGGGCCTGCGTCGACCGGGCCGTCTTCGGGCACGATCTCGATCAGCTCGGTCCTGTCGGTGAGCTTGTGCTCGGCGAGCTTCGACGCGACGAGGCCGAGCGTCAGCTTCGTGCCGTAGATGCGCGGCACGTCGACCTCGCGGAGAAGGTAGGGCAGCCCACCGACGTGGTCCTCGTGTGCGTGCGTGAGCACGACCGCGGTCACCCCACCGGACCGTTCAGCAAGGTACGAGATGTCCGGGAGCACGAGGTCGACGCCGAGATGCTCGTCGCGCGGGAACGCGAGCCCCGCGTCGATCACGAGCGCGCCTCCTCCCGCCTCGACGACGGTCATGTTCTTCCCGATCTCGCCGAGCCCGCCGAGGGGGACGATGCGGACAGTGCCGCGGCTCACGTGCTGAGTCTACGCAGTGACTGCGGAAGGCAGGCCGAGGCGCTCGAGGCAGTTGCGCACCTCTGCCTGCTCGTGGGCCGTCGCCTCGACGAGCGGCAGCCGGAGCCCTCCGACCTCGTGGCCGAGCAGGTTGAGCGCCGCCTTGATCGCGATCGGGTTCGGGGCCACCTTGAGCAGGTCGTAGCTCGGCACGAGCTCCTCGTCCACTCGCCGTGCCCCGACGTGGTCGCCGGCGTTATAGAGACGGATCATCTCCTTCACCCGCGGTCCGACGACGTGTGTGTGGACGCAGACGCCGCCCACGCCGCCGACCTCGAGGAACGGGAAGAGGATGTTGTCGTCTCCCGCGTAGAGGTCGAGGCCGGTCTCCTCGACGATGAACCGCGCCTGGACGAGGTCGTCGTTCGCCTGCTTGACAGCTTTGACCGTCTCGATCTCGGCGAGCTCGGCCATCGTCGAAGGCTCGATGTTGATCACGACGCGGCCGGGGATGTTGTAGACGATCACAGGACGGTCGCTGACCGACGCAACGGCCTTGAAGTGCTCGACGATGCCGCG
Organism: uncultured Actinomycetes bacterium; assembly: GCA_963705945.1. Lineage (GTDB taxonomy): Bacteria > Actinomycetota > Thermoleophilia > Gaiellales > Gaiellaceae > PALSA-612. The sequence goes on from CAVPLG010000001.1 coordinate 505,686, forward strand.
CGGCGGCGGCTTCGAGTAGTACGGGGTCACAACGAGGAAGCCGTGGGCGCCGATCGCGTGCGCCTGCTCGGTGAGATGGATCGATTCGGCCGTCGAGTACGTGCCCGTGCCGGCGATCACCGTCGCTCGGTCGCCGACTGCGCCGACGGCGACGCGGAAGAGCTCGAGTCGCTCGTCTTCGGACAGTGTCGGCGCCTCACCCGTCGTGCCGGCGACGACGACGCCGTCCGACCCGTTCTCGATCAGGTGGTGGGCGAGCTCGGCAAAACGGTGGAAGTCGACCGAGCCGTCTTCCCGAAACGGGGTCACGATCGCGGTCAGAACAGCTCCGAGCATCGTCTCCGATGATACTTCGGCGGTGGATCGGTTCGTCCTCGTGAGCGAGCAGGCCGGGCTGCCGGGAGCGCCGGGTGGCTGAGCAGGCGGCCCTCGGCCAGCCGGTGTTCTCGATCCACGATCGCGCCTACACCTGGCGGGACATCGTTGCCTACGCAAGGCTCCTCGGTATCTGGGACGAGATCGAGGAGGGGGCCGCTCGAGCTGCGTCCGCGGAGCAGGCTGCGCCCGACCCAGAGGCGATCGACGAAGCGGCGATGACGTTTCGGCGTGAACGTGGGCTGCTTGCGGCGGACGAGCTCGCCGCGTGGCTCGATCGCCGGAGCATCACGGTCGACGACTGGCTCGCGTACGTGCGCCGCTCGCTCTTGGGTCATTCCGTGGAGCAGCACGCCCCCACCTCCGACGAGGTCTGGGCGGAGGCGATGTGCTCCGGTCGCCTAGACGAGCTCGCGGACGAGCTGGCCGATCGGCTCGCCGTCGCGCCGGGGTCCCAACTCGAGGAGCTGGAGGCGGCGTTCGGCGCCTACTCGTCGCGGGTCGTGACGGACGATGCCATCGACCGCGAGATTGCCTCGGCCCGGGTCGAGTGGATCCGTGTGCGCTATCGAGCGGCGCTGTTCGCCGATGCCGCCGCGGCGTCGGAGGTGGCGCTTGCCGTACGTGCGGACGGTGAGACGCTCGCCAACGTCGCAGCGTTGGCGGGAGTCGAGGTCGAAGCGGTCGACGTCTGGCTCGAGGACGAGCAGCCGGCGCTCGCGTCGCTCCTCGTGGGAGCGTGCGAAGGTGACCTCCTCGGTCCTCTCGTGGTGGAGGATGGTCTTCTCGTCACCGAGGTCATCAAGAAGCTGCCCGTCGATGCCGCTGATCCGGCGGTTCGCGCTCGCGCTGCACAGGCGATCGTCGAGCGGGCGGTGCGCCGCGCAGTGGACGAGACCGTCGTGTGGCATGACGCCTGAGGTCGCCGCGGCGGAGGATGCGCTCGAGGTTCTCGAGAGCCTGCCTGGCCTGCGGTCACTCCCGAGCGCCGTCCGGGCGGTCGTCGTCGACGCGTTCGAGCCGGTCTCGTGCGGCTTCGCCTCCGTCATCGTGAGCGAGGACGCTGAGGCGGACGCCTTCTACGTCATCGTGTCCGGTACAGCCCGGGTGGTGAAGCGGAGCGAAGAGGGCAACGAGGTGTCCTTGCACGTACTGCGGAGCGGGGACTACTTCGGGGAGATCGGCTTGCTCGAAGAGTCGACGCGCATCGCGACCGTACGGGCCCGCGAGCCCGTCGAGGCGATGCGGCTCGATCGAAGCGTGTTCCTTGCGCTCGTCCGCCAGTTCCCCGACGTGCGAGTCTCCTTCGAACGACTGGCGCGAACGCGCGTCGCGCTGAACTTCCTTCGTCTGCACTCGGTGTTCGCGTCCCTGCCCGAGGACGGACTGCTCGTCCTCGCAGAGGGGCTCGAACCTCTGTCGGCCGGTCCCGGGAAGATGGTCGTCCGAGCCGGCGAGCCGACCGGTCCCATGTACCTCGTCGAGCGAGGGCGGCTACGCATTGTCCGTGATGGGGCCGATCTCGAGTACCTCCACGCAGGCGACTTCTTCGGCGAGCTCTCGCTCCTCCATCACGGGCCGCGCGAAGCGACGGTCGAGGCTCTGACGGAATGCCGGCTGTTGGCGCTCGCGCCACCTCTCTTCGAACGCTTGCTCGCGCAGTACACGGAGTTTCGCGAGCGGGTCGAGGAGCGCACGGCTCTAGCCGACTTCCGTCGCGTCGCGGCTGTTCCGCTCGATTTCGCGGAGGAGATCCTTCCCGCGGAGATCGAGGCTGCCGACAAGGTCGGGCCGGAGCAGGTCGATGCCCCCTCCGGGGCCGAGCAGGCAGACGAGGTTTCGACATTCGAAGCGCCCGCGGCGCGCCCGCGGCCGCGACGGCTCCCCCACGTGTACCAGCTCGACGAGATGGACTGCGGCGCCGCGTGCCTTGCGATGGTCACCCGCTACTTCGGAAAGCAGATCGGCATGCCGCGTCTCCGAGACCTTGTCTTCACCGCGAGTGACGGGACGAGCCTTTTGGGAATCGTTCGTGGCGCCGAGGCGCTCGGGCTGGACGTGCGCTCGGTGCGCGCCTCGAAGAGCCGCCTGGACGAGATGCCACTTCCCGCCATCTGCCACTGGGAGGGAGACCACTGGGTCGTGCTCTACGAAGTCGGCCCGCGTTCTGTGAAGATCGGCGATCCAGCTCGCGGGATCCGCACCATCTCGCGCGAGGATTTCGATGCCAGCTGGACGGGCTACGCCGCCCTGGTCTCCTGGACACCCACGTTCGAGGACATCCCGGAGGACCGGACGCGCTACGACTGGTTGCTCTCGTTCATTCGCCCGCACCGTCGTGTGCTGATCTTCGCCACTCTGCTCGCACTCGCGGCAGCGGCTCTGGAGCTCGCCGTGCCGGTCTTCACGCAGGTCATCGTCGACGACGCGATCCCTGACAAAGACAAGACGTTGCTCGTGATCGGGCTGGTGGCCATGCTCGCGATCCTCGCAGCGATGGTCGGCCTCACCGTCGCTCAGCGGTACCTGCTCTCGTCGGCGGCGGTTCGGATAGACACGGCGTCGCTCGACTTCCTGACCGCTCGCCTGCTCACGCTGCCGATGAGCTACTTCACGAAGCGGCGGACCGGAGACATAGAGCGGCGACTGGCCGGCGTGCGCCAGCTTCGCGAGGTGCTCGTCGACTCTGGCGTCGAGGGGATCACGATGGTGGCCCAGATCGTGGCTGCGTTGTGCCTGATGCTCTACTACAGCTGGCAGCTGACGCTCGTCTACCTGGCCGTCGTTCCGCTCTACCTGCTGTTGATGCGGTACTCGGCGCGCCGCCTGCGTCCGATGTACGACTCGCTCGAGGATGCGTACGGCCGGTATGGCTCGCAGCAGATCGACGCCATCCGTGGCATCGAGACGATCAAAGCGCTCGCCGCGGAGGACTCGTTCCGAACGCAGATGCGTGACCGCTTCTCCGGTCTCGCCGATCGCCTGTTCAGAGCCGAGTTCCTCGTCATGACGTACCAGGGGGCGGTGGAGCTCGTGACGATCCTCTCGCTCGTCCTTTTCCTGTTCGCGGGTGGGCTGCTCGTCATCGACGGCCAGCTTTCGACCGGCGAGTTCGTTGCCTTCAACGCGCTCGTGCTCCTGACGAATGGCCCTGTCCTGGCGCTCCTCTCGCTGTGGGACGAGATCCAGGAGGGCAAGATCCTCATCGATCGGCTCGGCGACGTGATCGAGGCCGAGCCCGAGCAGGGCGAGGATCACGGAGAGCTACGCGAGGTGCGGTCCGTGGAGGGAGCGCTCCGGCTCCGCGACGTCGGGTTCAGGTACGGGGGCTCAGAGTCGCCCCCTGTGCTGACCGGCATCAACCTCGACATCGCCCCCGGGTCCACCGTCGCGCTCGTCGGGCGCTCGGGATCGGGGAAGACGACGCTCGTCAAGCTCCTCGCCGGGTTGCTCGAGCCCACAGAGGGCACGATCGAGCTCGACCGTACCGATCTGCGGACCGTCGACTATCGGACCGCGCGGCGTCACATCGGCTTCGTGCTCCAGGAGAGCCACCTCTTCGACGACACGATTGCCCGAAACATCGCGCTCGGGGAGGCGCCAGACCCCGATCGGGTCCAGTGGGCGGCGAAAGTTGCCGACATCCACGACCTCGTCGAGCGCCTCCCCTTTGGATACGAGACGCGGGTCGGCGAGAGCGGTCTTCGCCTCTCGGGCGGACAGGCGCAGCGAATCGCGATCGCACGTGCGATCTACCGAAGGCCCGCCGTGCTTCTCCTAGACGAAGCCTCGAGCGCTCTCGATGCGGAGTCGGAGCGCGCGGTAAAGCAGAACCTCGACGAGCTCATGCACGGTCGCACCGCGGTCGTCATCGCGCACCGGCTCAGCACGGTACGCGATGCGGACGAGATCGTTGTTCTCGATCGCGGAACGATCATCGAGCGCGGCACGCACACACAGCTCATGGAGCGCCAGGGGCTGTACTACTACCTCGTCGGCCAGCAGCTCGAGCTCTAGGGCCTCCTTTCTCGATAGACGGAAGATTTCGCGTCTGTGCGCGGTCTTACGCACATCAGGTTCCAACAACGGGACCACGAAGGGAGGCTCGAATGGCCGACGAGAGCGACAAGAAGCAGGCCGATCTCGCGCTGACCGCCAAGGAGGAAGAGGACGTAAAGGGCGGCAAGGCGATGGCAGCCGGCGACGCGACCGGGAAGAAGAAGAAAAAGAAGAAGGCGGGCGCGCACCCGGCCGGCGGCGGCAGGTACCAGCCGCTGTAGTACTCGCCGAGCGAGGATGTTCTCTCCATCAGGCCGGGTATCTGCCCGGCCTGATGGCGTTCAGGTTCTTGCGTCAAAGTTCACGAGACCCTGGCCCTAGTGCTGCCTCGTCGGTCTGCTGTTTGAGCTCTGAGGGCGGAACGCGGCGGAAGATTTTGTCCCCCGAGGGCGTCTTAGTAGCATCAGAATCAAAGCGGGCATGACTTCGAAAGGAGGCCCAAGATGGCAGAGGCAGCCAACAAGCAGCAGGCGGCGGACGCCGACCTCGCGCTCACCGCGAAGCAGGCCGAGGACGTGAAGGGCGGCCGAGCGCTGAAGAAGAAGTCCAAGAAGAAGAAGACGGGCGCGCACCCGGCCGGCGGCGGCAGGTACCAGCCGCTGTAGTACTTGCCGAGCGCAGGGACGTCTGCGCGCGCGTGTGGACCAGGCCGGGTGATGAGCCCGGCCTGATGCTACGCCGACTGAAGCGTCAGAGCAGCGTCTCGAGCCCGGTCGTGAGACCCGGCGGCAGCTCGCGCAGCCGCTCGAGGGCGAGCAGGACACCCGGAACGTAGGCATCTCGCGACAACACGTCGTGCCGGATCGTCAACAGCTGGCCGTCCGCGGCAAGCAGCACCTCCTGGTGTGCGACGAGGCCCGGCAGGCGGATCGAGTGGATCGCCGGATCGCCGGCCATCCCGTCCGCGGTCGCGCGTGCTGTGCCTGACGGCGCGTCCTTCTTTGCCTCGTTGTGCGCCTCGACGATCTCGGCGCGTGCCATGTGGCGTGACGCCTCCCGAGCGAAGCGCATCATCAGCACGGCGCCGAGCGCGAAGTTTGGTGCGAAGAAGACGGGCACGCCGGCCGCCTTCGCCTTCTCCCCCACGCCGCTGAGGTCGACGCCGGTCGTCCCGACGACCGATGGGACACCCGCGTCGATCGCAGCCGCGACGTTCGCCACGACCGCGTCCGGCCCGGTGAAGTCGACCATCGCGTCCGCGCCTGCAAGGTCGTCGACGAGCTCGTGACCCGCCGCTTCGAGTGCCGGGCCGAGCACGGAGCCCACCTTCCCGCTCCGTCCGTTCAAGACGAGCCTCACCGGCCGATCGTAACCGGCCGGTGAGGCATTCCCGAACACGCTACGTGCACACGATTCCCCCACACTGTGCGACGTTCGCGTTGTTGCGGGCGCGGTTCCCGCCACCGTCCGTAATACCGGCGACCGTCTCGATCCCAAGATTCCCGTTGTGATTGGCGACGTTCTCGGTGATCGTCGTCGTGGGGTTGTTCACCTCGATTCCATCATCTGCGTTCCGGTGTGCTCGATTCTCGATGAGGACAGTGCCGATTGTGCTCCGAGACACGAAGATTCCGGCTGCGCCGTTCTCTTGTGCAGTGTTCTCGGCGACGCGGTTGTTCCTCGATCCGGCGAACAGGTCGATGCCGAACAACGCATTCCCGGACAGGACATTCTCTTCGATACGGCTGTTCTCCGAAGCACCGAGCCCGATGCCGATGACGTTCCCGGACGCAAGATCGTCAGAGATTCTCGTGCCGAGAGAGAAAGCGACGTCGATTCCGAAGCCGTTGTCACGCAACACGTTGCCGTCGAGCCGGTTATCGTTCGATGCATCCAGGAAGATTCCGTCGCCGCTGTCGGACACCGCGTTATCTCGGATCTGGTTGTCGTGTGAGTCGGCCAGGGCCACGCCGTCGAAGCCGCTTCGGATGACGACGTTGTTCTCGATCCGGTTGCCGCTCGAGGACAGGAGGGTGATCCCCTCCACCGTGTCTGATACGCGAAGATCGCGGATGCGGCTGTCGATAGCGCCGACGAGAAGGATGCCGTTCTCGAACGCCCGCACCGTCCCCCCGGTGATCGTGATGCCGTCGTGGCCGGCGCTATTGTCGATGCCGTTACCAGGGCCGACGCCCTCGATCGTATGCCCACCGAGATCGAGCTTGATGCCGGGTGCACCGATAACCAACCCGTGCTGGGGACAGCCGACGAGGTCACCGTGAAGCGTGGTGTCCCGCGTGATCACAGCGCCACAACCGAGTGGAGCCGCGATTGCGTGCCCACCCGCGAGCAGGAAGAGCATCGCGAACGCCGACAGCAAGATGAATTTGCGGACCACGGTCGCTTCCGCCTATCCCCGGGTCCAGCGCGGGTACGAAAGCGTCTGCCAACGTCCACCGCAGGGATCGCTCCCGACCGACACCGCGGTGAGCTTCAGCTTCCCGTCCGTGACCGACCAGCTGTATCGGCCGGCTCCTTTGAGACCTGCCTCCAGGCAGAACGGGTCATGCCTGAACGTGATTCGGCGACCGGTGGTCGTGTAGTCACCGTTCGTCCACTTGTCGAGCGGGTTGAAGGCGCGGTACGTGCCGTCCTGTTCGAGGACGAGCCTCCACACACCCACGGCTCGTGGATCGACGAACCCCTCGTCGATCAGCTGAGCCTTGGTCATGCGCGCCTTCCACTCTCCGGTGTAGGGCTTCGTCGAAGCCGCTCCGAGGCTCGCCGACATGCTGGCTGCGGCGAAGACCGCCGCTCCCAGGATCGCCACTCGTCTCATCGTTGCCTCCTTTGGTCGGGCCCGACGTGTTCGGGCGTGCGAGGACGGTGGCCGATAGGGGTTGCAGACCGCGGTGATCCGCGGTAAACACGCCGGTTAACCGGGAGGTACTGGCATGGAGTTCAGGGTCCTCGGGCCCCTGGAGGTCGTTGATGGTGAGCGGGCAATCGAGCTCGGCGGCAGCAAGCAGCGAAGCGTGCTCGCGATGCTCGTGCTCAGGGCTGGGCGGGTCGTCTCGACCGAGGCGCTCGTCGACGGGCTCTGGGGCGACGCGCCTCCGGCGACGGCTGCGAAATCGCTGCAGGTATACGTGTCGCGGCTGCGCAAGACGCTCGGGGATGACGTCATCGTCACCCGCGCCCCGGGCTACATGCTCGACGCCGGTCCAGCTGCGATCGACGTCGCGCGCGTGGAGACGCTCGTCGAGCAGGCTCGAGGCGAGCCATCCTTCGACTCTGCCGCGACATTGAGCACCGCCCTTGCGCTCTGGCGCGGTCCCGCGCTCGAGGACCTCGCCGACGAGCCGTTCGCCCAGGTCGAGGTCGGCAGGCTGGAGGAGCTCCACTTGAGCGCGCTCGAGGATCGCATCGACGCCGACCTCGCGCTCGGCAAGCACGCCGCACTCGTTCCCGAGCTCGAGGCTTTATCGCGGAGTCACCCCTACCGCGAACGGCTGGTCGGACAGCGCATGCTCGCCCTCTACCGCTCGGGACGACAGACGGAAGCGCTCGAGGTCTATCGAGATGCCCGGACGAGGCTCATGGACGAGATCGGCATCGAGCCCGATCCCGAGCTCCGGGATCTCGAACGCCGCATCTTGTCACAGGATCGCTCGCTCGCAGCACCAGCGCCGGTTGATGCAGCGGATGGGACACCACCGGTGGTCAGCACGACGCGTCGACGAGTCGCTCTCGCCCTCGCCGGCGTCGCGATTGCTTCGGCCGTGGCCGTCACCGCGACCGTCCTCCTTCGCGACAGCCACAGATCCTCGATCGTGGCGCCGCCGAATTCTGTCGCGATGATCGACCCGCGTCAGAACACCGTCGTCGGCGTTGTGTCACTCGGCGAGCGCCCGACGCGCATCGCTGTCCATGGCGACGACGTCTGGGTGCTTCAACCGGATCGAGGCACGATTTCCCATATCAGCCGCTCGACCAACACGGTCCTCGGCACCGTAGGCGTCGGTGGGGCGCCGAGCAGTCTCGTCGCCGGCGCGCGAGGCGTCTGGATCTCGGATGCGCGCAACAGGCGCCTGACGCTGATCGAGCCGGAGCGGCTCACGGTTGCGGCGACGGTCCGGACCGGACGACGTCCGCTGGCGGGCCCGTACCCGGACGCGGGTCTGCTCGCCTTAGGATACGGATCGCTCTGGTTCGCCTCCGGCGAGGAGACGATCACGCGTGTCGACCCGCGACTCGTGCGCGTGACAGCGCAGATCCACGATGTCGTCACGGGCGGGTCGGCAGACGGGGCGATCACGGCCGGCGAGGGGTCGATCTGGGTCGCGGGCCCGTACGGGGGAAGCCCCGTGACACGCATCGACGCTCGATCGAACACGATCCTCGCGAAGATTCCGCTGAGCAGGTTCCGCGCGAGCGGCGCAGCGACCGGCGGTGGATCCGTCTGGGTCTCGGACGTCGGCGAGAACAATGTGTGGCGGATCGATCCGGCACGAAACGTCGCAGTCGCGACGGTGCCCGTCGGAGCGGCGCCGATCGGCGTCGCGTCGGGGTACGGCTCGATCTGGGTCGCGAACTCCGGCGACGGTACCGTGTCCCGGATCGACGCGATCTCCGGCAAGGTAACCCGAACGATCAAGGTCGGCGGGAGCCCGAACGGCGTCGCCGTCACGGACGAGGGCGTCTGGGTGACCGTGGGTTAGGCGGCCTGCGTCCCCGGCTGGACGTGCTCGACCCCGGCGAGGAAGCGATCCTCGTCCGGGCCGATCCCGGCGGCGGACAACGCCTCCGGCGCCAGGAGCACGCTCGCGAGCTCCGCAACGGCCGCCGGCTCGACCGCGTCGATCTCCGCGATCACGCGATCGACCGAAAGGATCTCCGTGTCCGTGATCAGCGCCTTGCCGAGCCTTGTCATCCGGTTCGACGTCGACTCCATGGAGAGCACGATGCGTCCCTTGAGGTTCTCCTTCGCTCGCTCGAGCTCTGCCTCGGTGACGTTGCCCCCGGCGATGTCGGCGACCTGCTCGGCGACGATCTCGAGGCAGGGCGCGACGTTCTCCTCGCGTGTGCCCACGTAGACGCCGATGTGGCCCGTGTCTGAGTACTGGCCCGCGAACGTGTAGACCGAATAGGCCATCCCACGCTTCTCGCGGATCTCCTGGAAGAGGCGCGAAGATGCAGAGCCGCCGAGGATGGCGTCGAGGAGCGAGGCTGCGAAGCGCCTACGGTCGGAGCGTGAGATGCCCGTCCCGCCCACGCAGACGTGGTACTGCTCGGTGTCCTTCGTCTGGAAACGCAGGCCCGGCTTCGGCGTCTTCACGAGCGGCTTGCGCACGTGCGTCCGGGACTCGGGTGGCTCGAGACGCTGGTGGGCACCGCGTTCCAAGAGCTTCAAGAGCGTGTCATGGTCGAGGTTTCCAGCCGCGGCCAGCACGATGTTCCCGGCCGTGTACATCTGCCGGTGGTAGCCGGCCAGTGAGCGCCTGGTGACCGACGAGATCACGGACGCTCGCCCGATCACCGGCCGTCCGAGCGCGTGCGTGCCGAAAACGGCCTCTGCGAGGAGGTCGTGGACGAGGTCCTGGGGCGTGTCCTCGACCATCGCGATCTCTTCCAGCACGACCTCGCGCTCGGAGTCGACGTCGGCGAACGTCGGCGCGAACACCATGTCCGCCATCACGTCGATCGCGCGCTCGAGATGGCGGTCGGGGATCCGCGCGTAGACGACCGTGCTCTCGCGTGAGGTGGCGGCGTTCAGCTCGCCGCCCATCTCGTCGAAGATCTCGGCGATCTCCTTCGCCGTGTACGAGCGCGTGCCCTTGAACAGCAGATGCTCGATGAAGTGCGTGACGCCCGCCTTCGCGTCGGGCTCGTCGCGCGCGCCCGCGCCGATCCAGAACCCGAGCGAGACCGAGCGGACGCTCGAGACACGTTCGGTGACCAGGCGCTCGCCGGAGTCGAGCTCGGAGAGGACGTACTCCTGCACGAAGGGATCGTAGCCCTCTCGAGCGGCGCCCTTTCGAGCTAGTCGTGAGGTTTAGGCCAGACGGCGGATGGGATGCAGGACGTGGCCCGCCGATGCTCCGGCATGCGTCGGATCGGTGTGAACTCGACGTTCGGGCTCGCACTCATCGGGCTGGCGCTCGCGTCGATCCTCGTCAGGGGGTATCGCGTGATCCCTAGAACCCAAACCGGACCGTCGTGAAGTACCAGTAGGCGGACGTCAGCCAGAGCGTGACGAGCACGGCGGCGAGCGTCCCTCCGACGAGCGGCAGCGTCCAGCGTGGGTGATCGTGGTCGTGGACGAAGAAGATCTTGACCGCGAACACGCCGTAGACGAACGAGCCGAGGATCGAATGGACGAGCGTGCGCGTGCTCGACGTATCGAAACCGAGAATGAAGATGCAGTGGAATGCGACCGGGAGCGTGCAGAGGAACGCGAGCCGCCCCGACCAGCGGTGCACGCGGTTCACGAGCGGCGGCGAGATCAGGAAGATCCCCTGAAGATGGCCGAAGATCCGCGCCGCGGTCGTCACCTGAACGAAGACCAGGATGATTGCGGCGCTGGCAAACCAGGCCTTGGCGGCGATCGTCGTCGAGAAGACCGACGTCATGATGTCGGTGTAGGTCGAGTCGACGCTTCCGATCACGCTACGGGCTCTCCTCGAAGAGCTGCGAGAGGTAGGCGAGGACGTCGTCGAGCTTGCGCCCGGTCACGAGGTTCGGCGGCATCGTCCCGGCCGGGCTCTCGATCTGGGCCTTCGCGGCGGCGAGCGTGATCGTGTCGCCGACGAGCTTCGGGCCGACGCCGCCCTGGCCCTCGCTGCCATGGCAGGCGGAGCAGGTTTGCGTGTAGACCGTCTGGCCGCGGTACGGATCGCCGAGGCGCACGTTGCCGGCGGCGACGTGCGGCACGCCCGGCTTCGCGAGGCTCAGCTGCGCGAGCGTGAAGGCGATCGCCGACACGCCGAGGAAGAGGCAAAGCGGCAAAACGACGAGTCTGACGACCCGCTTCCGTGGCGTCCGCTCACCGGCCACGGACGGATGGTAATAGGGCGGGCTCGCGCCCGCCCGTGAGAGAGATCGTGTTGGGGACAGGATTCAATCCTGTCCCCAACGCGGTTCCCCAGCGCCGTTCTGTCTAGCTCCGGCTGCGCTCGCGGTCTCGACCGCCGCGGCCGCCGCGGCGGTCACGATCGGTCCGCTCCTCGCGCTCGCGCGGAGGAGCGTTCTTCGCCCGCTCGATCAGCTCCTCGGGCTGGACGAGCGCGCCGTCCTCGTGCTTGGCCACGAGCTTGAGGCCGATCCGGCCTCGCTCCTTGTCGACCTCCTGCACGATCACGTCGAGCACGTCGCCTCGAGTGATCACGTCCTCGATGTGACCGACGCGGCCCGGGCCGACGTTCGACACGTGGAGCAGGCCGTCCGTGCCCTTCTTCAGCTCGACGAACGCGCCGAACTGCGTCGTCTTGACGACCTTGCCGGTGTACTCGTCGCCGACCTCTGGGCTCTTCGTGAGCGCCGTGATCGCGGCGATCGCGGCGTCGGACTTCGTGCCCTCCGTCGCGTAGACGAGAATCGTCCCGTCCTCCTCGATGTCGATCTGCACGTCGTGGTCGGACTCGAGCGCGCGAATCGTCTCGCCGCCCTTGCCGATCACCATGCCGATGAAGTCGGGGTCGATCTTGACGGACGAGATGCGCGGTGCGTGGTCTGCGAGCTCGGCTCGAGACTCTGGCATCGCCTCCGCCATCACGTCGAGGATGAACTCGCGCGCCCGCTTCGCCTGCTCGAGCGCCGAGCGCATGATCTCCTGCGTGACGCCGGTGATCTTGATGTCCATCTGGAGGGCAGTGATCCCCTCGCGGGTGCCGGCGACCTTGAAGTCCATGTCGCCGAGGTGGTCCTCCGCTCCCTGGATGTCCGTGAGGATGACGTAGTCGTCGCCCTCCTTGACCAGGCCCATCGCGATCCCGCTCACCGGCGCCGAGATCGGCACGCCGGCGTCCTGCAGCGCAAGGGTGGAGCCGCAAACAGAGCCCATCGACGACGATCCGTTCGACTCGAGCGTCTCGGAGACCAGGCGGATCGTGTACGGGAAGTCTTCGGCACTCGGGATGACCGCCGCGAGCGCTCGCTGCGCGAGCGCGCCGTGGCCGATGTCGCGGCGCTTGGGACCCCGCATGAATCCGGTCTCCCCGACCGAGAAGGGCGGGAAGTTGTAGTGGTGCATGTACCGGCGCTCGCCCTCGAGCGAGAGGTCGTCGATCCGCTGGCCTTCCTTAGCCGTGCCGAGCGTGAGCAGCGTCATGATCTGCGTCTGCCCGCGCGTGAAGAGGGCCGATCCGTGCGTTCTCGGTGAGACGCGCACGTCACACGTGACCTGACGGATCTCCTCCGTGCCGCGGCCGTCCGGGCGCCGCTTGTCGACGGCGATCTTCCGGCGCACGAGTTCCTTGTAGAGCGCCTCGCCGGCCTTCTTCAGCGTCTGCTTTGTGATCGAGTCCTTCGACGTCGGTGCCTCGCTGCCCTCGGTCACGGGAGCGATCGGGAACGGCAGCTGGACGTTCTCGATGATGTCGTCGAACAGCAGATGGCGCTTTGCCGACTTGAGCTCCTTCGAGTCCTGCTCCGCGTCGGTCAGCGTCGTCAGCGCGTCCATGAACTGCGCGCGGACGGGCTCCATGGCCGCCGCGAGGCGAGCCTCGTCGAGCAGCTGGGCGAGGCTCGATCGAACCTGCGTCAGCCGGGTGATGTCCTCTTCGGTCGACGTCATCGTCAGCGGTGCGCAGAGCTCGGCCTGGAGCTCCTCGGTAACGGTGGCGGCGTCCTTCAGGCCATGCGTCGCGATCTGCTCGGCGATGCGCGAGCCGTGGGCGGCGCGGAGCTCCGCCGTCAGCGACTCGTCGAGCCACTTCGGCTTGCCGGCTTTCTCGCGGAGCTCCTCCTGTGCCTCACAGAGCTTGACGATCTTGCGGTGTGCCTTCTCGAGCGCCTCGAGCAGGACGTCCTCCGGCACCTGGTTCGCGCCGGCCTCGACCATCGTCAGGCCGTCCTTCGTGCCGACGACGATCAGGTCGAGCTCACTCTCGTCGGTGGCCTCGAGCGACGGATTGACGACGAGCTCGCCCTCGACCAGGCCAATGCGGACGGCGCCGACCGGGCCTGCGAACGGCAGCGATGAGATCATCAAGGCCGCCGAGGCACCGTTGATGCAGAGGATGTCGTGCGGCGTGATCATGTCGGCGGACAGCACCGTGCAGATCACCTGCACCTCGTTCCTGAAGCCCTTCGGCCAGAGCGGCCGGATCGGGCGGTCGATCATTCGTGCCGTGAGTGTGGCACGCTCCGTTGCGCGGCCCTCTCGCTTGAAGAAACCACCGGGGATCTTGCCGGCGGCGTACATCTTCTCTTCGACGTCGACGGTGAGCGGGAAGAAGTCCTGGCCCTCGCGCGCCTCCTGGCGACCCTGAGCGGTGGCGAGCACCATCGTGTCCCCGGAGCGGACGACGACTGCGCCGTCGGCCTGCTTCGCGAGCTTGCCGGTCTCGAAGACGATCTCCTGACCGCCCACGGTCACCGAGACCGACGTCGTGCTGTCGGTCGTGTTCGTATTCATGTGTTCCTCCACGTCTTGCTTCGTGGAGAGTGGAGGTTTGAGGGAGCCTCGGCGGTGACATCTCGGGGCTCGCTCAAACTTCCACCCTCCCGTTTCTGCGGCTCGTGCCTATCTTCGCAGGCCGAGCTCCTTGATGAGGGCGCGGTAGCCCTCGAGATTCGTGCGCTGGAGGTAGTCGAGCAGCCTGCGGCGCCGCCCGACGAGCTTCAGCAGGCCGCGCCGCGAGTGGTGGTCCTTCTTGTGCGTGCGCAGGTGCTCCGTCAGCTCGGTGATGCGGGTCGTCAGGAGCGCGATCTGGACCTCGGCCGAGCCGGTGTCCTTCTCGTGCTTCCCGTGCTTGCCGACGATCTCCAGCTTTGCTTCGTTCGTCAGGGTCATGGCACCTCCGGTCGTAGCGACGTCTCCGCGATTCCCGCCCTGCGCTGCGTGACCCAGTGCGCCGCGTAGCCGGAATCCGGTCTGCGACCAGGGTAGCAAGGAGCTTCCGGCCGGAGCGGGAGGACGCTCGCTCCGGCCGGAAGGGTGGCGCCGCCCTATGCAGCCGGACGCGGTTGGACGCGGCGCTTGCTGCCGTAGTGGGCTCCGGCCGCGAGCCCGCCCGCCAGGAGCACGAGCCCGAGCACGGCTCCGGCACCGATGCCGAAGGCGCCCCAGTCCATTGCCGCCCGGCCGCCGCTTGTCGAGTTGAGCGTTGCACCGGGAATCGGCTGTCCGTAGACGTCGAGCAGCTTCGCCTTTGCAGCCCACGTCGCGCTCGCGTTGTCGATCGCGGACTGCGGTGGGACCTGCTTGAGCCTGGGCTGTCCGTAGGCGTCGAGCAGCTTCGCCTTTGCAGCCCACGTCGCGCTCGCGTTGTCGATTGCGGACTGCGGCGGTACGCGCTGTCCCGTGCTTCCCGTTGCCGGGCCGGCGACAGCCATCGCCGCCAGGGCAGCGGCGGCCACCAATCGCAGGTGCCGGATCGTGGAGAGTGAGATGGTCATGCGCTTCCTCCTTCGTGTCGACCGCCGGGCGGCGGCCGTTGCACACGAGACACCAAGCGGCTAAAAGAGAGCTGCCGAAGAACCTAAAGCGGCGCTAAAGGAGGCTCGGAAGGCGCATGGAGATTAGGATTCTCGGCCCGCTGGAGGTCGTCGTGGACGGTCGGCCGCTCGTCCTGGGCGGGCCCCGGCAGCGCGCGCTGCTCGCGATCCTGGCTCTCCACGCGAACGAGCTGGTATCGCGCGACCGTCTGATCGACGAGATCTGGGGCGACGAGCCCCCGGAAACAGCGCGGACCGCGCTTCAGGTCTACGTCTCCCAACTGCGGAAGACACTGGGGCGAGACACCATCCAAACACGACCCGGCGGCTACCTCCTCGAAGTCGGCGAGGGCGAGCTCGACTCCGACGTCTTCGAGCAGCTCGTCGGCAAGACCCGCGGCGCGTCGCCCTCTGTTGCGGCCGAGCGGCTCCGCGAGGCCCTCGGGCTCTGGCGTGGTCCGCCACTCGCGGACCTCGACGGACTCGTCGCTGGTCCCGAACGCGCTCGTCTGGAAGAAGAGCGGCTGGCGGCGCTCGAGCAGCGGATCGACGCCGACCTAGAGCTGGGGTGCCACGCAGCTCTGACGCCCGAGCTGGAGGGCCTTGTCCGAGAGCACCCGTTACGCGAGCGGCTGCGCGGGCAGCTGATGCTTGCCCTGTACCGCTGTGGTCGCCAGGCCGATGCGCTCGAGGTCTACCGGACCGGCCGGCGCCTGCTCGACGAGGAGCTGGGTATCGAGCCGGGCGAGGAGCTTCGTCGGCTCGAGAAGGGGATCCTGACCCAAGATCCGGTGCTCGCGGCCCCGCCGCCGTCCCTGCCGGAGCGACTGCTCGACGCTGCGGGCCGGCGAAGGCGGGCTCTTGTCCTCGTGGGTGCACTGCTCTTGGCGTTGGCAGCGGCGGGCGCGATCATTCGCGTCACAGCGTGGCAAGACTCGGCCGTCGCGGTGCTTCCGAACTCGGTCGCGGTCGTGGACACAAAAATGCGTATCGTCGCTGACGTCCCCGTCGGCTCGGGGCCGGTCGCCGTGGCTACGGGCGGAGGCGCCGTGTGGGCTGCGAACGGAGGCGACGGAACCGTTTCCCGCATCGATGCCGATGAGCGGAAGGTCGTGGCGACGATCGGGATCGGCGGCGAGGTCAGCGACCTTGCCTTCGGTCACGGTGCGATCTGGGTCGCCGGGGGCAGCGACGAGACGCTGACGCGCATCGACCCGGGGCTGAACGCGGTCGAAGCGCGACTGACGTTCGGGCGGTCGGATCCTCTGAGTCCTCGGCCGATGTTCGCCGTAGCCACCGGCGCTCATGCAGTGTGGGTAACGCGTGGGAACCATGTGCTTCGAATCGATCCCGACACTAACGAGGCCACTGCCGATATCCCGATCGACCGGCCTCGATCCCTCGTGGTCGGAGCAGGGTCGGTGTGGATCACGACGGCATCCGAGCGCATCCTTCGCGTCGAGCCGAGCACGGGAGCCGTGACCGCCACGATCCCCGTACCCGCAGAAGCCTATGCGTCGGTTGCAAGCCGCGGGACGTTGTGGTCCGTCGTGGGCATCGGCGGCGGCGAGATCTGGCGCTTCGATGCCGATACGGGAGAACCGACCGGAACCATCCGCGTCGGCCGATTACCGGTTGGCCTCGCGCTCTCTGGCGACACGTTGTGGGCAGCCACGATTCTCGACGTCTCCCTGACACGCATCGATGCCGCCACGGGCCACGTCGACGACACCGTGCGAATCGGCCAGAGGCCATCGGCGATCGCCGCCGGGGAGGGAGCCGTCTGGGTGGCGGTCGGGACTCGAGCGACGCGCTAGTCGAGCGCGCTCGGAACCGCGATCTTCCCGGCGATGATCTGTGCGCGGATCCGATCGATTTCGCGCCTGAATGCGAGAGGCACGCTCGGGCTGATCTTTCCGAGGCCGACGCCGCCGTTTCGAAGATCCCAGACCGCCGTGCTGCCGGTGCGGAGCTTGCCTCGAGCCAGTGCTCTGACGCTCTTGTAGATCCAGACATCCCCGCGCTGGATGGCGCTCGTCAACACGTGAGGTCCGTAGAAGGACTGATCGACGTCGACGCCGATCGCCCACACGCCCTTCTCCTGTGCCGCCCGCAGCGTTCCCACACCGCACTGGCCGGCAACGTTGAAGACGACACCAGCGCCCTTGCCGATCTGCCGGAGCGCCGCGGCCTTGCACTTCGCCGGGTCGGCGAAGCTTCGCGAATAGCCGTTGAGAATCGTGATGCGCGGGTCGGCCTTTCGTGCTCCTGCCTGGTACCCGGCGATGAACTGATCGACTGGCTCGACCTTGTCCCCGCCGACCGCCCCGATCACGTCCTTGCCGGGCTTTCGTTTCTCCATCAGCCCGGCGAGGTAGCCCGCGAGGTACCCGGCTTCCTGATTCTTGAATGCCGTGCCCTGGACGTTCGCCGGCCTCGGCTTCGACCTCAGGTACCTGTAGGGGAACCCGACTACGAACTTGGTGTCGGCGAACATTCCCATCGAGCGCTGCAGGAGGTAATAGCCTTGGTCTGACGTCGGGACTCCGGGAAAGATCAGGTCGAACTTCTGCTGGACGACCGAGGTGAACGTCTTCCCCCAGTCGTTGGGGTCCGGTTGGAAGACCTGCCCCTGGATGCCGAGGTCCTTGACCGCGCGATGGAACCCTAGGAGCCCCTGGCCCCAGAGGTCGCGAGGGCTCGGTGCCGTCACTACCGGCGTGATGTAGGCGACCCGGAGCCCTCGGCCCTGCTCGTCCGCCGCCTGCCCGCCTGTCGCGAACAGGAAAACGACGCACACGGTGACAAGCCCGATCGCGAGCCTCGTCATGAGTCGCTGTCGACCCTAGCACCCACCGGTCGGACCGCTGCTCGAGTCGCCTCGACGTCGCTCGCAATCTGCTCGACGAGCGCTGCTTCGCTCGCGAACGCCCGCTCGTCGCGGAGTCGCTGCCAGAGCTCGACGACGAGCCGCTGGCCGTACAGGTCGCCCTCGTAGTCGAGGAGGTGGGCCTCGATCCGCCGCTCGGTGCCGCCGTAGTGCGGATTGAGGCCGATCGAGATCGCCGCCCTCGTGCCCAGCGCGAACCCGGCGTAAATGCCGTTCTGCGGCACGAGCAGCCCTGGCTCGACGGCGACGTTCGCGGTCGGGAAGCCAAGCGTTCCACCCCGCTCGTCGCCGACGACGACCGTTCCGTCCACCTCGGGGGGCCGGCCGAGCATCGCGGCTGCGCCTTTGATGTCGCCCGCCTGGAGCAGGTCACGGATCGCCGTCGACGAGATGTCGTCCGCGATCGGCACGACGCGGACCTCGAGCCCGAGCTCTTCAAGCAGCGCCAGATTCCCGCGACGCCGGTGCCCGAAGCGGAAGCCTTCGCCGGCGACGACCACCTCGGCGCCGATCGCCCGAAGGTGCGTCTCCACGAACTCCTCGGGCTCGAGCTGCTGGAGGTCGTGGGTGAAGGCGAGCACGACGGTCTCCTCCACTCCGGCGGCGGCGAGTAGCTCGAGGCGCCGCTCGAGCGTCGTCAAGAGGTCGACGCCGTAGCCGAGAACGATGCGCGGGTGGGGGTCGAACGTGAGCACGGTGGGCGTTGGGCCGGTGGCGACGAGCTCGTCGAGCACACGGCGGTGGCCGAGGTGAACGCCGTCGAACGATCCGATCGCGACCGCGCGCTGCCGCAGCTCGAGCTCGCCAGGCGCGTGGACGACGTTCAAGGCATGACCGTGCCGTTGACCGCGATCAGCTCGCCCTCGAGCAAGGCCCGCACGGGCTCTTCGAGCCGCTGCCGGCCTGTGCGAATCGCGACAGCCTCATCGTCGGAGACGGTGACCGCAGGCAGGAACGGGAGCGCGTCCGCCGGCGCGAGGATCCGC
Source organism: uncultured Actinomycetes bacterium (assembly GCA_963705945.1). Taxonomy (GTDB): domain Bacteria; phylum Actinomycetota; class Thermoleophilia; order Gaiellales; family Gaiellaceae; genus PALSA-612. The sequence goes on from CAVPLG010000001.1 coordinate 524,595, forward strand.
TCCTCGTCGGCGTCCGAAAGCCTGAACGGCCCGACCTCGGTACGCCTGAGCGTCCGGCAGTGGCCGCTGAGGACGTCCGCGATCGCGCGCACGTACGTGCCGCTCGAGACGGCCAGCTCGAGTGTTGCGACCCCGTCTTCGTAGCCGCGGAGCGTCGCCTCGTGGACCGTCGAGACGCGCGACGGCATCTCGACCTGCTCCCCCCTCCTGAACCGGCGGTAGGCGCGCTCGCCGTCGATCTTCACCGCGGACGCCCGCGGCACGGGAAGCTCGATCTCGCCGCGCAACGACGCGAGCAGCTCTCCGAGCTCGGCGGGAGAAGGCGGCGTATGGTCGCCGACCACGTCGCCTTCGGGATCGCCAGTGGTCGTCTGCCGACCGAGGTCGATCTCCGCCACGTAGCGCTTGTCTAGCCCGACGAGATACTGCGCGAGACGGGTCGCCGAGCCGAGCAGCACGAGCAGGAGCCCACTCGCGAACGGGTCGAGCGTCCCGGCGTGGCCGGCCCGCGCCCCCGTCCGGTTGCGAAGCCGGCTGACGACGGCGAACGAGGACGGCCCGGCCGGCTTGTCCACGAGGACGAGCCCCGTCGGCCTAAGCGCCCGTTGCGGCACGGGAGAACGCTTCGCGGATGAACTGCGAGATCTCCTCGACCGACTCGGCGCTCGAGAAGCCGGCGGCCTGGCGGTGCCCGCCGCCCCCTCGCTGGCGCGCGATCGCCGACACGTCGAGCTCGTCGCTCGAGGCGCGCATGCTCACGCGCCGTTTCGCGTCCGGCGGCTCGGGCGGCTCGCGGATGACCGCGGCCATGTCCGTCCCGTCAACGGCGCGGAGGTAGTCGATGATCCCTTCCGCGTACTCCTCCCCCACGCCGAGCTCCTGGAAGTCCGTGCGCACGAGGTACGAGATCACGAGCCGCCCACCGTCGAAGATCTCCGCGCGCTCGAGCGCGCGCGCGAGCAGCTTGAGCTTTGCGAACTCGACCGACTCGAAGATGCCCTGGAAGACGCGGTGGACGTCGACGCCCGCCTCGACGAGCTCGGCCGCGAGCCGGAACGCCTTCGGCGTCGTGTTCGCGTACTGGAAGCGGCCCGTGTCCATGACGAGGGCGACGTAGAGCGCCTCGGCGATCGCGGGCGTCAGGTCGACGTCGAGCTCGCGCAGGATGTCGCGCACGATCTCTCCCGTCGACGACGCATCGGCGACGAGCAGGTTGATCTCGCCGAACGCGGTGTTGTCGTGGTGGTGATCGATGTCCAGGGACAGCGGGACCTCGCCGATGAGCGCGGCGGCGGCGCTCATCCGCTGGACGTTCGCGCAGTCGAGCGCCACGAGCACCCGTTCACGGGCGTCGGACGGGAGCTCTCTCCGGACGCCGTCGAGCTCGAGGAACGCGTACTCCTCCGGCGGGTCGGTGTCGCCGCCGAGGTACATGACGATGTCCTTGCCGAGGCCCTCGAGTGCATGCGTAAGGCCGACGATCGAGCCGAGCGCGTCGCCGTCCGGGTTCTCGTGGGTCACGAGCAGGAAACGCTCGTGCCCACGGAGCGCCTCCGCTACGCGTGAGAGATCAGTCGCCACCTGGGTCGAGCTCATCGATCAACTTTGACATCCGCACGCCTTCGGCGACGGAGGAGTCGTACTCGAACGTCAAGGTCGGCGTGTGCTTGAGGCGAAGCTGACGTGCGATCCGCGCTTGCAGCAGCCCGTGCGCGGCAGTCAAACCCTCGAGCGCCTTCTCGCGCTTGCGGCCGGAGCCGAGGACGCTGACGAAGACCGTCGCGTGACGGAGATCACGTGACGTGCTCACTCCCGTCACCGTGACGAAGCCGATCCGCGGATCCTTGAGCTCGGGCAGCGTGTCCGAGACGACCTCGCGTAAGGCTTCGTTCACCTTGCGCATCCGCTCAGGCATCGAGCGCGACCACCTCCCGTTCGCAACGGACGAGCTCGTACTCCTGGGCGCCGAGGTAGCGCTCCGCGGCGTCGAGCAGCTCCTCGAGCTCCTTGTGTGCCCGGGCGGTGCAGGCAAGGGCGAGGCCCGCCCGCTGCCAGAGGTCGTGGTGCTCGACCTCGGCGACCGACGCGCCAAAGCGGTTCTGGAGCTGCGCCTTCGCCGATTTCACATGCTTTCGCTTGCCCTTGAGCGACCCCGCCTCGGGAAAGCGAAGCTCGATCGAGAGGATGCCGACGTACCCAGCGGTCATGTCGCCATCTTGCCGTTCGGACGGCCGCCGCAGGTCGCTACTCGGAGGTCGTCTGGGCAGGCGGAGCGTCGTCGAGCCCCGTCCGCTCGACCTCGCGGATCTCGAACACCTCGAGGACGTCGCCTTCCTTCACGTCGTCGAAGCCGGCGAGATGGATGCCGCACTCGAACCCTTCCGTCACCTCGCGAACGTCGTCCTTGAAGCGCTTCAAGGAGTCGATCGACGTCTCGTGGAGGATCGCGCCGTCTCGGACGATGCGGACGCTGGCGCCGCGGCGAATCGTGCCGCTCGTGACGTATGAGCCGGCGATCGTGCCGTAGCGCGAGATCTTGATCAGCGCGCGCACCTCGGCCTCGCCGAGCGTAACCTCTTCCGAGACCGGCTTGAGCATGCCGACGAGCGCCTTCTCAATGTCCTCCGTGAGCTGGTAGATGACGCGGTAGGTGCGGACCTCTACGCCCTCGCGGTCGGCGAGCGCGCGGGCCTCGGCGTTCGGCCGGACATTAAAGCCGACGACCATCCCACCCGACGCCGACGCGAGCATTACATCGTTCTCCGTGATACCGCCAGCCGCCGAGTGGATGACGTTGACGCGGACCTCCGGGTGTTCGATCTTCTGCAGCTCGGAGACTGCCGCCTCGACCGAGCCTCCCACGTCCGCCTTCAGGACGAGGTTGAGGTCTGCCGGGACGCCCTCCGCGCCCTGGACGCGGTCGAAGAGCGCCTCGAGCGAGATCGGCTTCGAGCGCTGGGCGAGCTGCTCGCGCCGCAACCGCTCCCCGCGCGCCTGTGCAAGGTGGCGCGCCTGTCGTTCGTTCTCGACCACCCGGCCGACCTCGCCAGCAGGCGGCGGGCGGTCGAAGCCGACGATCTCAACCGGAACGCCGGGCCCGGCGTCCTTGATCTTGTCGCCGTGGTAGTCGTAGAGCGCACGCACGCGGCCCCACGCGTCGCCGGCCACGACCGCGTCGCCGACGTGAAGCGTCCCACGGTGGACGAGCAACGTCGCCACCGGCCCGCGCCCGACGTCGAGGCGTGACTCGATGATCGGACCCGACGCCTCGGCCTTCGGGTTGGCACGGAGCTCGAGCTCGGCATCCGCGACTAGCAGCACCTTCTCCAGCAGGTCGGAGAGGTTCTGCTTCTCCTTCGCCGACACCTCGGAGAACTGCGTCGAGCCGCCCCAGTCCTCGGGCTGCAGGCCCTCGGCAGCGAGCTCGTTCTTGACGCGGTCGATGTTCGCGTCCGGAAGGTCGACCTTGTTCACGGCGACGACGATCGGCACCTCGGCAGCGCGAGCGTGCGAGATCGACTCCTTGGTCTGAGGCATGACGCCGTCGTCGGCCGCGACGACGAGCACGGCGATGTCCGTGACCTTCGCGCCTCGAGCTCGCATGGCGGTGAACGCTTCGTGGCCCGGCGTGTCGAGGAACGTGATGCGGCGGCCCGCGTGGTCGACCTGGTAGGCGCCGATGTGCTGCGTGATCCCACCTGCCTCGGTCTCGACGACGGACGTCTCGCGGATCGCGTCGAGCAGTGTCGTCTTGCCGTGGTCGACGTGCCCCATGATCGTCACGACCGGCGGCCGCGCCGACAGGTCTTCCTCCGCGTCCTCGTATGTCTCGAGCTCGAGCTCCTCATCTGCCGCGTGCTTGATCGTCACCTCACGCTTGAGCTCGGAGGCGAGCAGCTCCACCTCCTCGTCCGAAAGCGTCTGCGTCGCCGTCTTCGGCGCGCCGAGGGCCATCAGGATCTTGATGATCTCCGCCATCGTGACGCCGAGCGCCTGAGAGATGTCCTTGACGGACGAGCCCGACGTGACGGTCGCGGGGCCAGTCGGCTGAACCGGCGCCTGCGCCGGCTTCTCGCGGACGACGCCGCGGTCGCGCAGCTGGCGCGCGTCGAGACGCGGACGTCCCGCGGCGTTGTCGATCACCACGCGGCGCTTGCGGCGGCCGCGCGGCGCTCCCTGCCGGGGGCGGAGCGGTCGGTTCGGCTTGTTGCCCTGTGAGTCGTCAGCCATGGCGGTGATCAGTGTAGAGCCGAGCGAGCTCGGGATCGATTGTCACACGGGTGCGGAGAACGCGCGAGAACCCGTTCCGCTCGAGCGCACGCTCGTAGCACGCGAGCCGGCAGCAGGTATACGCACCCCGTCCCTCGTGTCCACGCGAGGCTGCGACGAGGATGCCGTTGCGGGCGACGAAGCGCAGCAGGTCGCCCTGCGGCGCGCGGCGTCCACAGCCCACGCAGCTCCGGAGCGGAGGCTCGGTCACGCAGCCGCAGGACCGTCCTCCTCGAGCACGTCGGCGTCGTCCGTGTCCTCCTCGGCGGCCTCGACGCCCAGCTCGTCCTCGTCCTCCTCGTCCGCGTCGTCGAACTCCGCTTCGGCGGCCGGCTGGACGATCTGGTCCGAGATGTCCTCGCCGCGGGCCTCCTTCGCCGCCAGCTCCTGATGAGCCGGAACGCCGCAGAAGCGGCTGCCCGGAAGCGCAGCGTTCGGGCAGCGCTTCCGCGTCGAGAGGATCGCCGAGCAGCGGCCGACGGACTCTCCGTCGTCCTCGCCACCGAAGGCGGCATCAGCCTCCTCCTGCGCGAACTCCGAGTCGGACTTGATCTCGACCTTCCAGCCCGAGAGCCGCGCCGCAAGACGGGCGTTCAGACCCTCCTTGCCGATCGCGAGCGCGAGCTGGTCGTCGGGGACGATGACCGTTGCCTCCTTCGTCTCGTCGTCGATGTAGACCTCGCGTACGCGGGCGGGCGAGAGCGCCTTCGCGACGAACCTGGCCGGCTCGGTGTTCCACGGGATGATGTCGATCTTCTCGCCGCGGAGCTCGGAGACGACCATCCGGACGCGCGAGCCGCGCGGGCCAACGCAGGCACCGACGGGGTCCACCCCTTGCACGTGCGACTCGACGGCGATCTTCGAGCGGTATCCCGGCTCGCGGGCGACCGCGCGGATCTCGACGAGGCCGTCGGCGATCTCTGGCACCTCGAGCTCGAACAGCGTCCGGATCAGCTCCGGGTCGCGCCGGGAGAGAATCACCTGCGGACCTTTCGTTCCCGATCGCACCTCGGTGATCACGGCCTTGATCCGGCTGCCCTGCTCGTAGCGCTCGCCGTCGACCTGCTCTGAGCGCGGCAGCAGCGCCTCGACCTTGCCGAGGTCGATGAGGACGTTGTTGCGGTCGCCTGCCTGCTGGACGATGCCGGTGACGACCTCGCTCACGCGGTCGATGTACTCCTCGTACATCATCTCGCGCTCCGCCTCGCGGATCCGCTGGAGGATCACCTGCTTCGCGGTCTGCGCGGCGATGCGACCGAAGTCGTCCGGTGTCACGTCGTCTCGCTTGATCACGTCCTCGGGCACGTCGGTCAGATCGATCGTCAGGTCCTCGTCCGTGACGAGGACGTGGGAGCGCTCGCCCGACTCCTCCTCCTGTAGCTCGAGCGCGGTGATCGTGCGCTCGCGGGCTTCCTCGACGAGGCGCTCCTCGATGTCGGAGGGCAGCTCGATCGAGAAGACCCGGAAGTCGCCCGTGTAGTGGTCGAGCTCGACGGTCGCGTGGCGCGTCGCGCCTGGCGTCTTCTTGTACGCGGCGAGCAGGGCGTCCTCGAGGGCCTCGATCAGCGTGCCGCTCTCGATGCCCTTCTCGCGCTCGATGGTCTGGATGCCTTCGATGATCTCTCGCGTCATGGTCAGGTCACCTCGTCGATCAGATTGCCCCGCACGATCGCGTCGTACGGGATGTCCACGGGATCGGAAGCTGTGGCGATGCTGAGCGTGCGCTCGTTGGCGGCGACAAGCTCGCCCTTGAAGCGGGTGCGGCCGGCGACAGGCTCCGCAGTGCGGAGCGCGACCTTGTGGCCGACGGCGTTCCGGAAGTGGCCTGGCGTGCGCAGGGGGCGGTCGAGCCCCGGCGACGAGACGTCGACCGTGTAGCGGTCGAGGTAGTCGCGGAGCTCCTCCGTCACCCGCACGCAGAGTGCGTGGTCGACGCCCTTGGGGCTGTCGACGAAGACGGTGAATCGGGTGGCCGACGAGAGCTCGACGGCGAGCACCTCGACGCCGGGCAGGGCAGCCTCGACCCGGCGGGAGATGTCCCGCTGAAGCGATCTCTCTGTCTCGTGCGTCGTGGCCAAAAATCGGCTCCCTTCACAAGAAATGGGCGCCGCGCGCCCATTTCGCCGAACCGGTGAAAATAGGTTTCCGCAGGATAGCAACCGGTTTCGACGTGCAGTAGCACCCCCGCTCGTGGATCTCCCGGCACTTGGCCGCAGCTACACGGACGCGTGGAACATCGGCGATCCGACGGGGTCGCTCGAGCACTTCGAAGCGGACGACGACGCCCGCCAGCTCGCGGGCTAGCTCTCTGGGCTCCGGCTGCCTCCGAGCCAGCGATCGGAGCGGTTCGGCGGCATCAGGCTGACGAGGATCAGGATCACGACCGTCGAGCCGAAGTACGTGTAGAGCGACGCCGTGCCCGCGTACTGCTTCGTCGCCGTCTGCCCGAAGGCGAGGCAGGCGAACGCGAGCATCGCAACCGCCAGCCCGACTTGCATCAGCCCCTTGTCTCGGTGCGGCAGGAACTCGAGCCGGATCAGGCTCGCGACCAGGAGCACGAAGACGCCGAACTCGAGGATGCCGAGAATGATCCAAGCGGCATGCGTCCCAGGGAAGTGCGAGATGAACGTGCCCTGGAACTGCTGGACGACGCCGGCCGGCGGATGCCCGTCGTCGTCGAAGAGCTTCTCCTTGCCGGAGTAGAACATCAGCCCGCCGACCATCAGGTAGACGCCGAGCAGCGTCGCCCAGTACGCGGCGCCGTCGAAGATCGTCCCTTGACCGATGATCGCGAACTTCTTTCTCGGCTCGGTCGCCATCGTCGCACCCTCCTTCGTCGCAGCCGTGACGCCGATCTTCCCTCAGACCGCCGTCTTCCGCAACTCGCGCGCGCTACTGCGGTTCGGGCTTCTCGCCCTACCCGTCGAGAACGATCGTGACGGGCCCGTCGTTGACGAGCTCGACCTCCATCCGCGCGCCGAAGACGCCGCGCACGACGGTGACCCCTTCTGCCTCCAGCGCTGCACAAAACACCTCGTAGAGCGGTGCCGCCTGCTCCGGCGGCGCGGCGTGCGAGGAGCTCGGCCGGTTGCCCTTCGCCGTGTCGACCATGATGCTCTACTGGTGTCCGAGAGCGTCGATGAGGCGTTCCATCTGATGACCGTAAGCGTTGGGCTCGTCGTCCTTTCCAAGCCCGCGCTCGACGAAGTCGTCGAGGACGATGTGACGTAGCGCCTTACGCTCGTCATCCGAGAGCCGCCTCTCTGCCAGAGCGTCGAGCAGCGGAAGCGAGGTCGGAGACCGGCGAGAGACGACCTCCCGGAGGAGATCCGCCTCGGTTCGGGAGAGCCCTCGCTCACGAGTCGATGTCCAGGATGATCGTGACGGGGCCGTCGTTGACGAGTTCGATCTGCATCCTCGCGCCGAAGACTCCCGTCTCGACGTGTAGTCCGAGATCCCGAAGCGCCTGACAGAACGCCTCATACAGCGGCTCGGCCTGCTCCCGCGGCGCTGCCTTGGAGAAGTCCGGCCTAGTTCCCTTCTGACGTTTGCTATCCGCGATCAGCGTGAACTGGCTGACGACGAGCGCCTCGCCGCCCGTATCGAAGAGTGAGCGGTCGAGCTTTCCCTCGGCGTCCTCGAAGATCCGCAGCCTCGCGACCTTGCCAGCGAGCCGGCTCGCCGTGTCCGCGTCATCCTCGCGGGCGACACCGAGCAGAACGCAGATCCCGGCGCCGATCTTGCCGCCGGGCGTGACGCGCGCCATTGAGACGCGCTGTATGACGGCTCTCACGCGGTCTTGATGCGCGCTTCGTACTGCTCCTCGCCCGGCCGGAGCGAGCGGGCGAGCTTGTAGTGGCCCTGCGCCTCCACCGGCCTCCCGAGCTGGTCGAGGCAGCGACCGAGCGCGTAGTGCGCATAGTCGTTCACGGGGCTGAGCTCGAGCACGGCGCGGAACTCCGCCTCCGCCTCGGCGAACCGGCCGAGGCGAAAGTACGCGATGCCGAGCGCCTCCCTGATCGACGCCTTGTCCGGCTCGCTCCGCTTCGCCTTCTCGAGCGGCACCGTCGCCTGCGCCGGGCGGCCTTCGCGAAGCCGCTTCCAGCCCTCCTGATAGTCGGAATAGACGTCGCTCACGAGAGCAGCTCCTCGACGGCATCAAGAATCTCGGCGGCTATGCGCGGCTTCGGGGCACGTGCGACCGATCGCTCCCCGTCAGCGGACACGAGCACGACCTCGTTGTCCGCGGCGTCGAACCCGATCCCATCTGCAGCGACGTCGTTGAAGACGACGAGGTCGACCGCCTTCCGCGCGAGCTTCTCGCGCGCTCGCTCGAGCCCGCTCTCTCCCTGGTCGGCGGCGAAGCCGACGAGCACCTGCCCGTTCGTCCGCTGCCTTCCGAGCTCCGCGAGGACGTCCGTCGTCGGCTCGAGCTCGACCGTCCACGTGTCACCGTCCTTCGGCCGCTTGTCCGCTCGTGCCTCCGCCGGCCGGTAGTCGGCGACTGCGGCGGCCATGACGACGACGTCCGCATCCTTACGGGCGAGAGCCGCGTCCGCCATCGCGGCCGCGCTCGGCGTCTCGACGAGCTCGACGCCCGCCGGCGCCGGCACGGCGAGATTTGCGGCGAGCAGCGTCACCTCCGCCCCACGCCGGCGCGCCTCCTCTGCGACCGCGACGCCCATGCGTCCGGACGATCGGTTGCCGAGGTAGCGCACCGCGTCGAGTGGCTCACGCGTCCCGCCCGCGCTGACGAGCACGGACTTCCCGGTGAGAGGGCCGACCTCTCCGAGCAGCACGCGGCTGCGCGCGAAGATCTCCTGCGGCTCCGTCATCCGCCCGGGTCCGACCTCGCCCTCGGCGAGCGCTCCCTCGTCCGGCCCGATCAGCTCGATGCCGCGGGCGCGCAGACGCTCCGCGTTCTCCTGCGTCGCGGGGTGCTCCCACATGCGGACGTTCATCGCGGGCGCGGCGAGCACAGGGCCGCGGAAGGCGAGCACCGCCTGCGTGAGGACGTTGTCGGCAAGCCCGTTCGCAAGCTTCGCGAGCGTGTTCGCCGTCAGCGGCGCGAGCACGAGCAGGTCCGCCTCGACGAGATGTGGATAGAGCTTGCGGGGCATCTCGCTCCGCGCGAGCGCCTCGAAGGTCTTCGCCGCAACGAACCCTTCAGCCTCGGGCGTGAGCAGCGGCGTAACGTCGTGCCCGTCTCGGACGAGAAGTCGGCAGAGCTCGCACGCCTTGTAGGCGGCGATGCCACCGGATACGCCGAGAATCACCCGCGCCATGAGCACATTGTGCGCGAAGAGAACACCCTGGCGGGACAGGATTCATCCTGTCCCCAGACCCCGTCCCGCGCTACTTGGGGTAGCTGTAGGCGATCTTGCCGCTCGCGATCTCCTCGAAGGCCATCGTCAGATAGTTCTTCGAGCGGGACTCGACGAGCGGCGGCAGCTCGTCGAACGTTCCCTCGCCGAGCTGATGGTGGTAGTTGTTGATCTGCCTGGCCCGCTTGGCGGCGACGATCACGAGGCTGTAGCGAGAGTCGACCGTTTCGAGCAGCGTGTCGATGCGTGTATTGATCATTGGCCGGACATCCTAGCCGGACCGACGTAGCCGCCGACGATGGTAGCGAGCTCGGACACGGCTCGCTCCACCTCGTCGTTCTCGACCACGTGGTCGAACAGGTCCGCCTGCCGCAGCTGGCTCTCGGCGAGGTCGAGCCGCTCGCCGATCTCCCCCGCGCTCTCTGTTGCGCGCTCGCGCAGGCGCCGTTCGAGCTCCGTCACCGGCGCCGTGACGAAGATCGTGACTGCGTGTGGAATCTCCTCGGCGACCTTGAGCGCGCCCTCCGTCTCGAGCTCGAGCACGGCGACGTGCCCTGCGTCCGCGATCCGCCCGATCTCCGAGCGCAGGGTCCCGTAGCGCTGCCCGGAGACGTACGTCACGTGCTCGAGGAAGTCGCCTTCCGCGACCCGCTTCGCGAACTCGCCGTCGGCGAGAAAGTAGTACTCGCGCCCGTCCTCCTCGTCTTTCCTGCGATGCCGCGTGGTCGCGGAGATCGCGAGCTCGAGCTCGGAGATCCGTTCGATCAGCGCGAGGATCAGCGTCCCCTTCCCCGCGCCCGACGGCCCTGTGACCACAATCACCGGGCGGCCGCCCGGGTCGCCTCGGCCCTGCCCGTCTATAGCTGGGCCGCTAGTGGACGAAGAGCCCAACCAGCTCTGCCCGCTGGCGGTCGGACAGGCCGCCGATCGTCTTCGACTCGGCGATCCGACACTGGTTCAGATAGCGCTTCGCCTTCACTTGCCCGAACTTGGGCACGGCCATCAGCATGTCGAGGACCTTGGCGGTGGAGACGTAATCGGGTGGATTGCGGAGGATCTGCTCGAAGCGGACGCGTCCGAGCTTGAGATCCTTCTTCAGCTTCGCGCGCTGGACACGGATGTCGTTAGCCCTTCTGAGAGCGTCCATCCGTTGGTCGAGAGATCGGCGAGGTGCTTGTGTCGGAGCCTTCGATGCGACCATAGGAAGGTGGCGATACTAACACTGCCTGGGACACCGTGACACCATCGCGATGCGCGAGGCCGATCGCCTCCTCCGGGCCTCCGAGACCGAGCACCGCAAGTTCTGCCGACAGCTCTTCGCGCACCCGACCGGGCGCGTCTGGGTCGGCGAAGAGCACCGTGCCGAGCGCGACGTGGGTCGCTCCCGCGGCGATCAGCTCGAGCGCTTCCCGGCCCGTCGAGACTCCTCCCATGCCGACGATCGGCAGGTCGGTGGCGCGGTAGGCCGCGTAGACGGCGGCGAGCGCGATCGGCCGGACGGCCGGCCCCGAGTAGCCGCCCGTCGCCCGGCCGAGCACCGGCCGCAGCTCCGCGTCGAGCGCGAGCCCGCGGATCGTGTTCACGAGCGAGACGCCGTCGGCGCCCGCCTCGTCCACCGCCCGTACGAGCGCGGCCACGTCCGGCACGGACGGCGAGAGCTTCGCCCAGAGCGGGAGCGCGGTCTCCTGCCTCGCGGCCGAGACGATCTCTGCGGCCGACTCGGGCGCCTCGTCGACGTTCGGGCACGAGAGGTTGAGCTCGACCGCGGACACATCGGCGCGACTCGCGAGCTCGGCGCACGTCTGCGCATAGTCGTCGGCGGAGAAGCCGCCGACCGAGACCCACACCGGTAGGCCGAGCTCGACGATGCGCGGGAGCACCTCGTCGAGAAAGCGCTGCCTTCCGGGGTTCGCGAGGCCGATCGAGTTGAGCATCCCCGCGTCCGTCTCCGCGATCCGGACCGGCGGATTTCCCTCACGCCGCTCCGGCGTCACCGTCTTCGTGACGAAGGCGTCGAGCTGCCTCGCCGTCTCAGGAGCGGTGAGGGCGTCGAGGCAGCCGGACGCGTTGAGCAGCACCTACGGCGAGGTTACGTGACGGTGAAGCTCCCCGAGCTCGTCCCCGTACCGCTCCCGTTCGTGACGGTGATCTTCCCGGTCGTCGAGCCGGTCGCCACGCGTGCGTACAGCTTGGTCGAGGACTGGACGAGCCACTGCGCCGCCGGCTTGCCGTTGAACTTCACCGCAGTCACGCCGGTGAAGTTCGTGCCGTTGATCGTCACGATCGTCATCACCGGGCCGCTCGTCGGCGTGAAGCTCGAGATCGTCGGACTACCGGGAGGCGGTGGTGGTGGTGGAGGCGGGGGTGGCGGAGGCGGAGGCGGGGGTGGCGGGGGTGGCGGCGGCGAGCCGCCCGTCACCGTGAAGTTCGACGCGCTCACACCCGTGCCGGCAGTCGTCGTCACGGAGATCGGCCCGGTCGTCGAGCCAGTCGCCACGCGGGCGAGGAGCTTCGTCGACGCCTGGACGAGCCACTGCGACGCCAGCTTGCCGTTGAACTTCACGGCCGTGACGCCCGTGAACTTGGTGCCGTTGACCGTGACGATCGTGTTCACAGGCCCGCTGTTCGGCTGGAAGCTTGAGACCGTGGGGCTGTTCGGCGGCGGAGGTGGCGGTGGTGGCGGTGGTGGTGGGCCGCCTCCGTAGAGGAGCAGACATCCGTGCGCCGCAGGATCGTTCGACCACTCCTGCTGGAGGTAGTAGTTGTGGCCGTTGATCGTCTGGTTGTAGTGCGCGCCGCTCGGGCCGTTGATCGGGGACCCGAAGTCCCAGGCGCACTTGTCCGACCCCTCGTTGCCTTGGCCGTCATACCACGCGTTCAACCGGAAGTCGTTGATCGCCTCGCGATGCTCGTGGCTCGTGACGTTGATCGTCGCGTCGGCTGGGTCACCGTTGGGACGCTCGCCCGTGTCACACCCGGGCGCGGCGGCATACGGCTGGTTTGCGTAGATCAGGTTTACGTCGTAGCCGTGGTATGCGCAGTACTGCGTGTACGCACAGCTCCCACCGCCCTGGCTGAAGCAGCTGCCGACGCCCTGCGGCGTGAAGACGAAGTACTGGTTCGTCGCGTTCTCGGCCCAACCCTGCGCAGCAGCGACGGCATGGGCCTTCGCGATGATCTGTGCATCCGTCAGACAGATGCTGAGCCCGTTGTAGACGGGACAGTTGTTGCTCGTGGGAAACGCACCTGTGTCCGTGACGGAGCCGCCGAAGATCGAGCTGTACTGAACGCTGCCGGGGCTCGGGTTCGGCGCGGTGTCGTAGTACTGCGTCTCAACGGAGTACACGTTCGACGTCGCGCCGCTTGCCGCTGCAACATCGGTGAAGTACTGGTTGATCGTCGCCTTGTAGCTGGCGGTCATCGAGTACCCGGCAGGAACCCAGTAGATCGCGTACGTCTTGTTCGTGTGCATCACGGGCCCGCCGTGATACGTGAGATCCCCTGCGACCTGCGGACGGACGCCGATCGGCGGCACGGCGCCGCCCACGTGGTTGGGCGGCCCCGAAGCACCGCCCGCGGCACCGGCAAGCGTCGTTGCTGCAAGGACAACTGCCCCCGCAAGTACCGTGATCCTCAACCGACCCATTGGACGTCCTTCCTTAGGTGACTGTGAAGTTCGTCGCGCTCTGCACCGTGCCAGAGCTCGTCGTGATCGAGATCTTCCCCGTCGTGGCGCCGGTTGGCACGCGGGCGTAGAGCTTCGCCGACGTTTGGACGACGAACTGCGCCACCTTCCCGTTGAACTTCACCGACAGCACGCCCGTGAAGCCGGTGCCGTTGATCTGCACGATCGTCATCACCGGTCCGCTCGTCGGCGTGAAGCTCGTCAGCGACAGCCCCGGCGGAGGAGGCGGCGGGGGCGGTGGAGGAGGAGGCGGGGGCGGGGGCGGCGGTGGGGAGCTGCCCGTCACCGTGAAGCTCGACGCGCTCACACCGGTGCCGGCGTTCGTCGTCACGGAGATCGGCCCGGTCGTCGATCCAGCCGCGACCCGCGCCAGGAGCTTCGTCGACGACTGGACGATCCACGGCGAGGCGAGCTTGCCGTTGAACTTCACGGACTGGACATTCGTGAACCCGAAACCGTTGACCGTTACGACGGTGTTCACAGGCCCGCTGTTCGGCTGGAAGCTCGAGACCGCTGGGCCGTTCGGCGGTGGCGGTGGTGGCGGTGGTGGCGAGCCACCGGGATTCGTGTAGAGCAGAAGGTTCGGAGAGCCAGTTCCGGGGCTGCTAACAACGCCCGCCGTTGCGTTGCCGGTGATTGCAGCGTTGACCTGTGCCGGCGTTGCAGATGAGTTGCTCTGGAGGTAGAGCGCCGCAGCGCCTGCGACGTGAGGCGTGGCCATGGAGGTGCCGCTCCACCCCGACGCGATGCAGGTGTCGCAGGTGTTGATGGTCGACGTGATGTTCACGCCAGGCGCGAACAGGTCGAGGCAAGACCCGTAGTTCGAGAACGACGCACGGACGTCGCTCGAGTCGGTCGCACCGACCGTGAGTGCGCTCGGAGTGCTCGCTGGTGAGGTGTTGCACGCGTTCTGGCCGTCGTTACCCGCCGCGACGGCGTATGTGACGCCATCCGCGATCGAGCCTTGCACGGCATCGTTCAGGGCCTGGCTAAATCCGCCGCCGAGGCTCATATTGGCGACGGCTGGATTCGCGCCGGTGTGGTTTCCCGTTACCCAGTCGATGCCGTCGATCACCTGGGTGTAGGAGCCGCTGCCATTGCAGTCGAGCACGCGGACACCGACGAGCGTGACGCTCTTCGCGACACCGTAGGTCGCACTGCCGACCGTCCCGGCAACGTGTGTGCCATGGCCATTCGACGGACCGCCGACGGTTCCGCCCTTACAGTCGGGGCCGTTCCCGTCGTTGATCGAATCGTGGCCGAGTGACGCACGGCCGCCGAACTCCGTGTGCGTCACGCGGAGGCCCGTGTCGAGGATGTACGCCTTTACCCCTGCCCCCGTAGCGTTGTACGTGTACTGGTTGTTCAGCGGCAGATTCCGCTGGTCGCTGCGATCGAGGCCCCACGTCGGGTTGTTCTGCGTCGTCACCGCTTGAACGACGCCGTCGGGCTCGACAAAACGGACGTTCGAGCTCGCCGCCAGTGCCAACGCCTTGTCGCCGGTCATCTGCGCCGCGTAGCCCTTGAGGGCGTACCGGTAGACGAACGATGGGCTCAGGCCCTCGGCAGTCGCTTCCGCCGCCGGGCTCTTGACCGAGTCCCTGAGCACGACGATGTACGAGCTCGTCGCGGGCGCGCTCGGCGACGCGCCAGCGCTCGCGACGAGGACGGCGCCGAAGGCTGCTATGAGGGTAAGGACGAGCAGCTTCGGGCGGGCGGCGGCAGTCAGCATCAGCACTCCTCGAGCGTAGGGACCTTTGAACTGTCGGCAGGCGCGAGCAACGACCCGATCACCAAACTAGCGGGTTTTACACACGGCTGATTTCGTCACGCTTCGACCCTCGTTCTGCGGCGGAGCACCGGCCCCTGCACACACAAACGCTCGAGCCGGCCGTCGATCTCGACCGCGCAGCCGTAGCAGGCGCCGTAGCCGCATGCCATCGGCGCCTCCCATGCGAGCTGTGCGTCGGGCGCCACGCACTCGACCGCTCGGAGCATGGGCTCGGGCCCGCACGCGAGCACGTCCCACTCCCCGGGCGGTAGCGCGTCCGTGACGAGCACGGGGTCGAGGACGACCTGTGCGCCGGGCAGGAGCGCCGCCGCCTCCGCGTGGAAGGCGCTCCGGAAACCGAGCGCGGCCGGGGCGCCTCCGAGCGTCTCGGAGAGATAGGGAAAGGGCGCGATGCCGATGCCGCCGCCGACGAGCAACGGGCGCTCCACGTCGAGGTCGAAGCCATTCCCGAGAGGGCCGAGCACGCTGATCGTGCCGCCGGGGCGTGCGGCGGCGAGGGCGCGCGTCCCTGGGCCGATCGCGTCGATCAGAAAAGCAAGCTCGCCGAGCGGCGCGAGGCAGAGGCTCATCGGCCGCGGCAGCAGCCTGCCCGGGGCCTCGAGCATGAAGAACTGGCCCGGTCGGCCCGGGTCGACGTCACCGCGCTCCAGCCGGAGCAACGCGTACGGCCCGACTGCTTCCACGCTACTTACCCGCAGGGGCTCGCGCGTCACGAAGCGCTCCGCACGTCCGCGTGGAGCTCCTGGAGGCTCCTCGCCACCTCCGACCGCGCGTACGCGATGGCCTGCACGCCGGCCGCCGCGCCGGCGACCGTCGTGATGCAGGGCACGCGCGCCGCGAGCGCCGCCTCGCGGATCAGATAGCCGTCCGTCCGCGCGTCCCCCGACTCCTGGGGCGTGTTGACGACGAGGTCGCACTTGCCTCGCCGGATCAGGTCGACGACGGTCGGTCCGTCCTCGCCGTGGGCGTCGGACACCTTCGTCGCAACGGCGACGGCGATCCCGGCGTGCTCGAGCGCCGCGGCCGTGCCGGTCGTGGCGATCAGGTCGAAGCCGAGGCCGGCGAGGGTCGCAGCCACGGGCACGATCGCCCGCTTGTCGGCGTCGCGGACGGACAGGAACGCCGTGCCCTTGACCGGCAGCGGTCGCCCGGCGGCGCGCTCCGCCTTCGCGAACGCGGTCGGGAAGTCATCCGCTGAGGCCATCACCTCCCCCGTCGCCCGCATCTCCGGCCCCAGCACAGGATCGGAGCCGGGGAAGCGCTGGAACGGAAAAACCGCAGCTTTGACGCTGACCGTTGGCAGGGACTGTCCCCGGGACAGGTCCAGATCGGCGACGGCTGCTCCCGCCATTACGCGGCAGGCGGCCTCGACGAGGTTGACGCCCGTCGCCTTGCTCGCGAAAGGCACGGTGCGGGAGGCGCGCGGGTTCGCCTCGATCACGAAGATCTCGCCGTCGACGACCGCAAGCTGGACGTTCACGAGCCCGACCACGCCGAGCGCGGGCGCGAGCTTCTCGACGAGCTCCTCGATCGCCGCGTGCTGGGCTGCGTCGAGCGACGGCGCCGGCAGCGCGCAGGACGAGTCGCCCGAGTGGACGCCCGCCTCCTCGACGTGCTCCATCACGGCGCCTACGAACGTATCCGTGCCGTCGCAGATCGCGTCGACGTCGATCTCGAGCGCACCCTCGAGGAAGCGGTCGACGAGCGTCGAGCCGCGGGGGCTCGCCGCGAACGCCTCGCGCACCTGCTCGGGCCGGTAACAGACGCGCATCGCGCGGCCGCCGAGGACGTACGAGGGACGCACGAGGACCGGGTAGCCGATGCGCTCGGCGATCGCGACTGCCTCCTCCCCGCTCTCGGCGATCCCCCACGCGGGGCAGCGGATGCCGAGCTCGTCAAGCAGGACGGCGAAGCGCTCGCGATCCTCGGCGAGGTCGACGGCGGCGTTCGGCGTGCCCAGGATCGGGTAGCCGGCCTCCGTGAGCGCATGCGCGAGCTTCAGCGGCGTCTGGCCGCCGAACTGGATGACGACGCCGTCCGGCCGCTCGCGAGCGCAGACGTCGAGCACGTACTCCTCGGTCAGCGGCTCGAAGTAGAGACGGTCGGAGGTGTCGTAGTCCGTGGAGACGGTCTCCGGGTTGCAGTTGACCATCACGGCCTCGTAGCCGAGCGCGCGGAACGCCTGCGCCGCGTGGACGCAGCAGTAGTCGAACTCGATCCCCTGGCCGATGCGGTTCGGGCCGGAACCGAGGATGACGACGCGCGGCGCGTCGCCCTCCGGCGGCGCCTCGTCCCGCTCACCGGCGGTCGAGTAGTAGTAGTTCGAGCGTGCGTCCACCTCGCCCGCAACCGAGTCGACGCGCCGGAAGACACGCGGCTCGCGGCGGGCGGGAGTGCGTGCGAGCTCCTCGATCTCCGTCCGGAACCACGGGTGGATGTCGTCCGGCAGGTCGTCGAGGGTCAGCCACGGCGTAACGGCGCCACGGTCGAGCTCCCTGCTGGCGAGCGCCTTCTGAAGCGCTTCTTGGAACGTCCTGCCGATGCCCATCGCCTCGCCGACGGACTTCATCTGCGTGCCGAGCGTCGTGTCGGCGCCCGGGAACTTCTCGAACGCGAACCGCGGCACCTTGCAGACGACGTAGTCGAGCGTCGGCTCGAAGCTCGCCGGCGTTGTCTTCGTCAGGTCGTTCGGGATCTCGTCGAGCGTATGGCCGACGGCCAGCTTCGCCGCCACCTTCGCGATCGGATACCCGGTCGCCTTCGACGCAAGCGCCGAGGATCGGGAGACGCGTGGGTTCATCTCGATCACTCGGATGTCACCCGTCTCGCGGTCTCGCGCGAACTGAATGTTCGAGCCGCCGCACTCGACGCCCACCGCCCGGACCACGGCTGCGGCCGCGTCGCGGAGCTCCTGGTATGCCTCGTCGGAGAGGGTCATCTGCGGCGCCACGGTCACCGAGTCGCCCGTGTGCACGCCCATCGGGTCGAGGTTCTCGATCGAGCAGACGACGACGACGTTGTCCGCCGCGTCGCGAATCACCTCGAGCTCGAACTCGTCCCACCCGCGTACGGACTCCTCGACGAGCACCTGCCCGATCGGCGACTCGCGAAGGCCGATCTCCACCTGGCGCTCGAGCTCCTCGGTCGTCGAGACGAAGCCGCCGCCGTGCCCGCCGAGCGTAAACGCGGGCCGTACGACGGCGGGCAGCGCAACGCCGCGGAGCTCGGCGAGCGCGGTGACGATGCGCGACTCCGGCACACGCAGGCCGACCGAGCGCACGACGTCCCGGAAGAGCTCGCGATCCTCCGCGCGGCGGATCACGTCGACGCCCGCCCCGATCAGCTCGACGCCGAGCTCCGCCAGCGTGCCCGTCTCCGCAAGCTCGGAGGCGAGGTTGAGCGCGGTCTGCCCGCCCATCGTCGGCAGCAGCGCGTCCGGGCGCTCGCGCTCGAGCACGCTCGCGACGCCCTCGACGTCGAGTGGCTCGAGATACGTGCGGTCGGCGAAGCCCGGGTCGGTCATGATCGTCGCCGGGTTGGAGTTGACGACGATCGTGCGGAAGCCGTCCTCCCGGAGCACCTTGAGCGCCTGGCAGCCGGCGTAGTCGAACTCGCACGCCTGGCCGATGACGATCGGGCCGGAGCCGATCAGGCAGATCGACTCGAGGTCGTTACGCCGCGGCACGGATCTCCTCCACCCACGCCTCGATCAGCGGCCGCGCGTCGTGCGGCCCTGGGCCCGCTTCTGGGTGGAACTGGACCGAGCGTGCGCGCAGCTCCGGATAGTCAAGGCCTTCGACCGTGCCGTCGTAAAGCGAGACGTGCGTGGCCGCGCGGTTGTCCTGCTCGCGGACGGCGAAGCCGTGGTTCTGGCTCGTCACGAGCACGCGGCCGCTCGCCCGCTCGAGCGCCGGATGGTTGGCGCCGCGGTGGCCGAAGGGGAGCTTGTACGTGTCGTGGCCGGTGGCGAGCGCAAGCAGCTGGTGGCCGAGGCAGATGCCGAGCACTGGCACGCGGCCGAGGAGCTCCTCGACTGCGGCGCGCTGCGCGGGCAGCGCCGCCGGATCGCCGGGGCCGTTGGAGAGCACGACGCCGTCGTAGCGCGCCATCTCGTCCGCGTCGCAGTCGTGAGGCAGCACCGTGGCGGATGCGCCTGCGACCGCCAACCGCCGCAGGATCGATCGCTTGCAGCCGTAGTCGACGACCGCGACACGCACGTCGCCCTCGACGTTCGCGACGTACGGCTCGGGCGTCGAGACGTCTGCGACGAGCGCTCGCCCGTTCATCGAGGGTTGGCCTCGGATCTCCTCGAGCGTCTCATCGTCCGCGCGGTCCTCGGCGACGATCGCGGCGCGCATCGAGCCCTTGTCGCGGAGGTGAAGGACGAGGGAGCGCGTGTCGACGCCCGTCAGCGCGACGATGCCCTTCTCTACGAGCCACTCCGTCCACGCCGGGCCTCTCGCCTCGCGCATGATGACGCCGCGGACGTGCGGCGCGGCGGACTCGGACCTATCTTCCGCGACGCCGTAGTTCCCCACCATCGGCGCCGTGAAGCACAGGATCTGCTCGGCATAGCTCGGGTCGGTGACGAGCTCCTGGTAGCCGGACATCGCCGTCGCGAACACCGCCTCGCCGAACGCGACGCCGTCCGCTCCGACGGACTCCCCGGCGAACCGTTCGCCGTCCTCGAGGAGGAGGAAGCTCAACGGACGGCTCCCTGCCTCGTACTGCGTCCCTGTGGACAGACCGACACAAACTTCTTACCGACCAGTGCCTGGCACTGGGGTGTTGCAATTCTGTGCCGATTGATCCACAGCAGATTGGTCAAGAACGAGCTGCTCACGCGGAGTGCGCCACCCGGCCGTTGGCGACGGTGAGGCGAACGCTGCCGGTCAGCTCGCGGCCGAGCAGCCACGAGTTCGCAGAGCGCGAGCGGAAGCCGGCCTCCTCGACCGTCCACGTCGCCAGCGGGTCGAGCAGGACGAGGTTCGCCGTCGCGCCTGGCTCGACGCGCGGCGGCTCGAGCCCGTAGATCCGCGCCGGACCGGTCGACATCCGCTCGACGAGCGTCGCGAGAGAGAGGATCCCCGGCTCGACGAGGTGGGTGTTCAGCGCGGCGAACGCCGTCTCCAGGCCGGTGACCCCGAACGGCGCCTCCTCGAACGGGACCTCCTTTTCGTGGCGTGCGTGCGGTGCGTGGTCCGTGGCAATGGCGGCGATCGTCCCGTCGCGGACCGCCTCGATCAGCGCTCGGCGGTCGTCTGCGGAGCGGAGCGGCGGGTTCATCTTCACGTTCGAGTCGAGCGAGCGTACGGCGTCGTCCGTCAGCACGAGGTGATGCGGTGTCGCCTCCGCGGTCGCCGCCACACCGTCGGCCTGCGCACGTCGCACGGCTTCGATCGACTCGCGTGCCGAGACGTGGAGCACGTGCACCGGCCGCTGCTCGTACGCGGCGAGGGCGACATCGCGGCCGACCATGACGCTCTCCGCCACCGACGGGTAGCCGGTGAAGCCGAGCTCGGCGGAGACCGCACCCTCGTGCATCTGGCCCTTCCGCGAGAGCGCCGGCTCCTCGCAGTGGACGGCGATCGTGAGTCCGGCGACGGCGCCGTACTGGAGCGCCCGCCGCATGAGCGACGACGAGACGACGGGCATGCCGTCGTCCGTGAAGCCGGCTGCGCCCGCGTCTGCGAGCTCGCCCATCTCGGTCAGCTCTCCCCCGCCCTGGCCCTTCGAGATGGAGGCGAGGAAGCCGACCCCGACCTCGGCCTCCGTCTGAGCGCGCTCGATCAAGGCGCCGAGGACGGCCGCGGAGTCGATGACAGGATCCGTATTCGGCATCGCGAGGATCGCGCAGTAGCCGCCCGCCGCCGCCGCGCGCGTGCCCGAGACGATCGTCTCCTCGTCCTCGCGACCGGGCGTCCGCAGATGGACGTGTGGGTCGACGAATGCGGGGGCGAGCACGCATCCGGTGCCGTCGATCACGCGGTGTCCGTTCGCGTCGACCGTCTCCGCGAGCTGCGCGATGACGCCGTCGTCGATGCGGACGTCGAGCAGCGCATCGATGCCGCGCGCCGGATCGAGGACACGTGCGCCGCGGACGACGAGGCTGTCCTTCGTCCCGTTCTTGCCGTAGAGCATCAGGCCACCTCCATCTCGACGCCGGCTTCGACTGGGATCGGGCCGTGGGTGAGCAGGTCGTAGAGGACCGCCATCCGCGTGACGAGCCCTGCGCGAACCTGCGTCTCGATCAGCGCGTCGTCCGCGTCGGCGACGCGCGGGTCAATCTCGACGCCGCGGTTCATCGGGCCGGGGTGCATGATCTTCTGGCCCGGCCTCACGCGCTCGGGCGTGACGCCCCAGCGGGCCGTGTACTCGCGCAGGCTCGGGACGTAGTTCGCGCCCTCCTCCATCCGCTCGCGTTGCATGCGGAGGACGTAGACGACGTCCGCCTCTCGGATCACGTCGATGTCGGACGTGACCGAGCAGCCCATCGCTTCGATCCCACGCGGCATCAGCGTCGGCGGTCCGACGAGAGTCACCGCGGCGCCACAGAGCACGAGCGCCTGGATGTTCGAGCGCGCAACACGCGAGTGGAGGACGTCGCCGACGATCGCCACGTGCAGGCCCTCGACCCGTCCGAGCGCCTGTTGGATCGTGTACAGGTCGAGGAGCGCCTGCGTCGGGTGCTGATGCTTGCCGTCGCCCGCGTTCACGATGTGCGCGCCCGTCACCCGTGCGACGAGCTGCGGGGCGCCGATCGACGGATGCCGGATCACGATCACATCGGGGCCATACGCGTCGAGTGTCAGCGCCGTGTCCTTCAGCGACTCGCCCTTGTCGACCGACGAGCCCGCCGCCTTGATCGACATCACGTCCGCCGAAAGCCGCTTCGCCGCCAGCTCGAAGCTCGACGACGTCCGCGTCGACGACTCGTAGAAGAGGTTCACGACCGTGCGACCGCGCAAAGTCGGCAGCTTCTTCATCTCGCGGTCGAGTGCGTTCTCGAAGCTCTTCGCCGTATTGAGCAGCCGCTCCACGTCGTCCCGCTCGAGATCCTCGATCGAGATCAGGTGGCGGCGGTCGGTCGGCGCGGGCGGGAGCTCGTCCCGCACGACGTGGATCTCAGGCATGGGCGGATTCCTCCTCCGGAGCGGGTATCAGCAGTACGGCGTCGACCTCGTCCACCTCGACGAGCTGCACCTGCACGCGCTCGAAGCGGGAGGTCGGAAGGTTCTTGCCGACGTAGTCGGGACGGATCGGGAGCTCCCGGTGCCCACGGTCGCAGATGACGGCGAGCTGGACGCAGGCGGGCCGGCCGTAGTCGAAGAGCGCGTCGATCGCAGCGCGGATCGTGCGGCCCGTGTAGAGGACGTCGTCGACGAGGATGCACGTCTTACCCTCGAGCGGGAAGTCGAGCTTCGTCGCGCGCACGACCGGCTGTGGATGCAGCGGCGCCTCGCGGCCGCGCACCTGCACATCGTCGCGATAGAACGTGATGTCGAGTGCGCCGAGCGCGACCTCGTGCTCGGCGAACTCTGCGATCAGCCGCCGCAGCCGGTGCGCGACGGGCACACCACGCGTGTGAATGCCGACGAGCGCGACCGCGTCGAGGTTCGGGTTCGCCTCGATGATCTCGTGGGCGATGCGATGAAGCGTGCGCCCGAGCGCTTCCGCGTCCAGCAGTACGCGCTCCGACGAGGGCGCTTGTGCTTCCATCTCGACTCCTTTCCGGCCTCACGGGACCGGGTTAAAGGGGTACTTGGTCGCAGGAGCCTAACGAATCCGGTCGGACGAAGGCCTAGGTCGCGTAGCCGGTCTTCACGAGGAACGCCCGGAGCGCCTTCACGTACTTCGTCCCTTGCGGCCAGATGTCGATCCCGGGAAGTGGACCGAGCTCGCCCCGAGCCCTCGCCGCCTGGATCGTCTTCCAGCCCGCGTCCTCGCGTCCCAGCAGGTACTGGTCGGCAAGCCACGCGGCGAGCACGCCGCGGACGTCCTCGTGCTGCCTCCGGACTTCCCGATACTGGTTCCAGAGCTCGATCGAGTCGTGGTCGACCTCCCCGGGGAACAGGTGCGTGACGTCGATCAGCCGGCCGCGCTCGTAGTGCCAGATCTGGAGCGGAAAGAAGGACGCCGCGAACGACGTGAATTCGTACGCGAACCGGGCGTCGTTCGACATCAGCTCGACGTCGCCGCGTCCGTCGATGTTGTTCGCGGTGTAGCCTGGGTCGCGCCAGTTGTGGAGTAGACCGGCATACGTTGCTCGCGCTGGCACCCAGCGGAAGAACCGTGACTCGGCGCAGCAGTGCGCGCCGCCCGTGAACGTGTCGACCCAGACCTCCGGCTCACCGTCCGCGTCGAGGTCGCGGACGTGTACCTCCGGGCGGGTGAGGTACGAGGCCCCGAGCTTCCGCGTCACGGTTGCGTTGCCGCGGCGGATCGTCAGCACGAGGCTGCTGTAGACGCCCTTCGTCTTCGTGAACGATACGGACGCCTGCACCGGCACAATCGCCGCCGCCGAGCAGGTGACGACCGCGCCCGCTGCGATGGCGGCGAGGATCAGCGGTAGGCGACGGCGACGAGCCATTCCACCCGGTATTGGAGCACGGGCGGAAGCTCGGCCGCGGCCTTCTCGGTGCCGGCGCGAACTTCCTCGTCGTCGAGCAGGCGAAGGTCGAGATGTGGCGAGCGCGGATCCGCTCGAGCGCGTTCTCGCGGGTGAGCTCCGCGCGCTGCGAGATGTGGTCGAACCCAACGGCGCTGAAATCCGCCGCGGGCAACGCCGACGCGAGTTCCTCCCGCGTCGGGAACCGTTCCCGGTCGATGCGCTCGATCGAGGGGAAGTACTCACTGAGCCAGAAGTCGCCGAAGTACGAGGGGTCGAAGGTCACGATCCCTAGCCGCCCGTCCGGCTCGAGGACACGGTGGAGCTCGGCAAAGGTGGCTGGGCGATCGATGAGATGGCACACGAGCCAGAGCACTGCTCGCTCGAACGCTCCGTCGGCGAAGGGCAGGGCCTCGGCCCTCCCCTCGCGAATCTCGACGTTCTCCGGAACGCTCTCGCGTGCAGCGGCGACCATCCGCGGCTCCGCGTCGATACCCACGACCCGCGCGCTCGCGTCGCTCTCGGCGATCGCCCTCGCCAGGCGGCCCGTGCCACAGCCGCAGTCGAGAATGCGCCGCCCGCGGAGGTCAGCCTCTGCGGCCAGCGCCTCGAAGACCCTGTGCCAGTTGGCGTCCGTTGGCCGCACGCGATCGTAGTCCGCGGCGAGACGACCGAAGTCCGGCTGCCCGCTCACGACGGCGCGGGCCGGCCGCGGGCGACGACCCAGCGATTGAATCCGAGGGTGCGCACCTCGGGCAGCCAGCGGCGCGGTTCCACCGTCTGCAGCGCGTATCCGTGATCTTCGAGCAGCCACCGGCACCCGGCGTCGAGATCCTCGGAATGCGTCTCGATGATGACGTGGGGCTTCCGTTCGGCGAGCAGCCGCTGCGCGCCCCGGAGTGCCGCCACCTCGCTCCCCTCCACGTCCATCTTCACGAGATCGGGGATGAAGCCGCCTTCCTGATACGCGAGATCGTCGATCGAGACCGCGCCGGTTGCTGCGTCCGTCAGCCGTGCGACCCGTGCGTCCAGGACGTCGATCCTCTGTGACAGCGACGCATTCGCATCGACGTTCCGGCGAAGCCGTTCGCACGTCATCGCGTCCGCCTCGACCGCGAGCGCTCGCCCCCCGCTTCGCCGAGCGAAGACGATCGCGTAGTAGCCCGACTCCGAGCCGAGGTCGAAGGTAGACATGCCGGGAACACAGAGCTCGCGCACATGCCGCGCGAGCTCGATCTCATAGAGGCCGAGCCAGAATCGTGCGTCCCGGTCGAAGTCGATCTCCATCACGAGGCCCCGGCCGAGGCCGAGCGGAAGCCGCCGGAAGCGTGCGCCCTGCGGCAGGAGCGGCCGCACTGCGACCTTGATGCCGTGGGCGGCGCGAATTGTCAGTCCGTCGCCACGCGCTCGGGCGCCCGCGCCGCCGTGAGCGCTTCGGCGCTCTCTCCGCGGTGGCTTCCGCCGGCCTTGACTAGTCGCGGCTCTCCTCGCTCGGGGAACGGCAGCTCGATCGTGTCGAAGTCCCTTGGCACGACGGTCTCTGCGAACACCTCACGTGCTTCCCGTGCGGCATCGCGCCCGGAGTACCGGTTCGAGAGATGTGTGAGGGCGAGCATCGCCACGCCCGCGTCCCGCGCGATCGACGCCGCATCGACAGCCGTCGAGTGCGCAGTGTCGCGCGCACGCTCGCGCTCGTCCTCGAGGAACGTCGCCTCGTGGACGAGGAGCGTGGCGCCGCCCGCCGCGGCCACGACCGAGTCGGTGGGCGCCGTATCGCCGGAGATCACGAGCTTGCGGCCTGTCCGCGGCGGACCGAGCACGTCGTTCGGGCGGACAACGCGTCCGTCGGCGAGCGTCACCTCCTTCCCGTGCTGGAGCGCACCGCGCTCAGGGCCGTTCGGAACTCCGAGCGCGTCGGCCGTCTCGACCTCGAACCGGCCGGGACGGTCGGCCTCGACGAGCGCGTAACCGATGGCCGAGACGCCATGGTCGACCGCGAGCGTCTCGAGCGCGTAGCCATCCCGCGCGAGCCGGTCGCCAGGATCGAGCTCGACGAGATCGTACGGGTACGTCAGCCGTCCGAAGATCCGCCGTAGCGACCCGAACAGGTCACGCAGCCCCGTGGGGCCGTAGATCGTGATCGGCGTCTCGCGGCCACGGAGCGCGAACGTCTTGAGCATGCCCGGAAGGCCGAGGTAGTGGTCGGCGTGGTAGTGCGTGAGGAAGACCTCGTGGAGCTCGACGAGCCCGACGACGGAGACGAGCAGCTGCCGCTGGGTGCCCTCAGCGCAGTCGACGAGCAGCCGCTCGCCGCCGCGTCGCACGAGCAGCGCCGAAGGCGCGCGAGACGGGGTCGGCATCGAGCCGGCGGTGCCGAGAAAGACGACGTCGAGATCCACGCGCCAAGTGTAGTTTCGGCCGCTCCGGCTTAGCCCCCCGGGACGACCTCGTACGAGGGCCGCTACGGGAGCACGAGCTGTTGCCCGGGCCTGATGAGCGGGCTCGCGAGCCCGTTCGCCCGTTCGATGCGGTCGATCGCCTCCCGCGGATCCCCGGCGTAGTGCGAGGCGGCAATCGCCCACAGCGTGTCGTACGGCCGCACGACGTAGGCCTGTGCCGGCCCCGCCCCCTGGGAGCGGTTGGCAGCGATCGCGACAACGAGCGTCAGGAGCAGCGCGGTTAGGAGTGCCTTGCCGAACATATGTTCGCCATACTAGAGCGAACACGTGTTCGTGTCAAGGCGCCGTCTACGGATGCTCGACGCGGAACGCCGGGCTGACGAACGTCTGCGAGCGGCTCGGGTTCATGTCGGCCGTCAGGCGGACCGCGAACACGTAGTAGCCGGGCTTGAGCTTGCCGCGGAACTCGAACCGCGGCCGGTAGCTCGCCTTGACCAGCTTGAACGTCGTTCGGACTGCCGCCGGCCCGCCGGCGCTCGCAAGCGACCGGTCGAGCGCCGCCGCCTGAGGGCGCGCTTTCGCGCTCGCGATGCGGAAGATCCCGACCTTGCCGCCGGCGTCCTCGGACGCCGTGGCGGAGACACCGAAGATCGCCTGCCGTGCGGGATAGCTTTTCGGGCCGAAGGTCGCCTGCGCGCCGTCGACGAGGGTCGTGTGCGTCCACGACACGGGCGCGGCGCAGCTTCCGGCCGCCGCGATTGCGTTGCGCACGGCGCCGTACGACGCCCGTTCGCTGAGGTTCGCGCGCAGGAGCCCGCTCTGGAAGCGCGCGAGGTCGCGCTCGTCGACGAGGTGGAAGACGAAGGCGTCCGAGACGGCCGGGTCGCACGCGAGCATCCCGATCATGGCGCGGTAGTTGGCCGCCTGCTCGGCCTCCGAGATCGCAGGCACGTTCTCCGCGCCCGTGTAGAGGATGGCGTGAGCGGCGTCGATCGCGGCCTGCCAGCCGAACTCGTCGACGAACAGCTTCAGCCCGCTGCCGTCGCCGCCCGCCGGGCCCTCAGCGAACGTCGGCTGTCCGGTCCCGTGGAATGCGTCCCAGACCGCCTGCTTGATGCGCGCGAGATCCGCGGCGCCTGCGTTCGGCCAGCCGAAGGGCTTCGAAGGCGGATCGCTGTTCGAGCGCGGATAGACGTGGAACCCGAGCGCGTCCATCAGCGGCGCCTGGCGTCCGCTCGCCCGGTACGCTTCGCCGAGCGCCTTCAGGAAGCGCACCGGCGAGGTCGAGGTGCGGTCGTTGGCCTCGTTCGAGGGGCCGGCCGCGATCACCCGGATCGCCGGGTCGACCGCCTTGAGCGCGTCGTACGACGCGGCAATCAGCTTCTCGAACGCCGCCGCCGAGACCTGCTCACCAGCTGGACCGAACTGCGGCTGCCAGAAGTACGACTCGTTCGGCTCGTTGCCGACGATGAACTCCGTCACCTGCGGGTAGCGCCGCGCAAGGGTCTGCAGGTAGACGGCGAACAGCACCGTGCGCGCGTCCCCGTCGAAGGCGAAGGTCGGCGCGTCCGTCGGATAGACGTCGAAGACGATGCGCATCCCGGCGCGCGCGGCGACCGGGAGAGAGCGATCGAGGAACCCCTGCTCGTAGATCGTCGTCGGCGTAGCCGGGCTCCAGCGGACGGTGAACCGGTCGGCGCCCATGCCGAGCGCCTCGATCCGCGGGTAGAGCGAGGCGCCGCCGTCCTCCGCGTACTTGGGCATGTCCTCGGAGACGCCGAACCGTGGCGTCGCCCACGCGTTCGAGCCCGCAACCAGGCAGGCAACGCAGGCAGCAGCGAGCAGACTGCGCCTCATGGAGTGATCGTCGGCACGGATTCGAGCGGTTCTGATCCCTGAATGGGCTAAGCGCGCTCGAGTCCGGTGAGCACGGCGTCGAGGAGCCTATCGCTCCCGAAGCGAACCGGGTCGTCGGAAGGGAGCCCGACGAGCTCCTCCGTTTCCGCGATCGCCGTCTTTGCGGCTGCGTCGTCCAGGCCGTCGGTGTTCAGCGCGATCGCCACGACGCGCGCCTTGCGCGCGGGCAGCGAGATCCGCTCGTGAAGCTCGACGAGCTCCTCGAGCGGCGGAATCGGGTGTCCAGGGCAGCCTTCGATCTCGTGCGTCCCCGCCTTGTGGCAGAGAACGAAGGCATGCGGCGCCGCGCCGTGGACGAGCCCGAGCGTGACGCCCGAGTAGAGCGGGTGGCAGAGGGCGCCCTGGCCCTCGACGAAGAGGAGGCGTCCTCCTCGCTTTGCGCCCTCGACGACGAGCCGCTCAGCGGCGCCGGCGAGAAAGTCCGCGACGACGGCGTCGACGGCGATCCCCCAGCCCGCGATCAGGATCCCTGTCTGCCCCGTCGGACAGAACACCGACGGGAGGCCGCGGCGACGGGCGGCGAGGTCGAGCTCGAGCGCGACCGTCTTCTTCCCGATCGCGCAGTCCGAGCCGACGGTGAGGACGACCTGCGCGTCGAGCTCGAGGTTCTCGCCGGTCGGGACGTTGATGCCTTCAGGTGGCCGCCGAAGGTCGATCAGCTCGACGCCGTGCTTGACTGCGAGCGCCGACAGCTCCGGGTCGTCTCCGATGAACTCGTGAAGGCCGCTGACGACGTCGAGGCCGTGCTCGATGCAGGAGCAGAGCAGCGCGCGCCACGCAGGCGGGAAGCGCCCGCCCTGCGTTGCCACACCGACCACTGCGGTCGTCGGCGAAAGCGGCATCGCCTCCTCGACGGAGCCGACGATCGGCACCCCTTCCATCTCCTCCCCCAAACGCGTCGTGTCGAGCACCGCGACCGTCGGATCGGGCGCGTAGCGCAGGATCCCCCGCGCGGTCTTCCCGTAGTGCGCGTCGGCGGAGAAGCCCTCAGCGAGGATCAGATAGCGCGTGCTCGACACCGAGCCCTTCCGCGTCCGAGGGAAGCTGGACGCCGTTCTCGAAGCGGATGCCTGGCCACGGGTCCTCGCGCAGGAGGAGGTTGCCGTCGAGGTCGACATGGTCACAGAGCGACGCGATGTGAACGCCGGGAGCGATGCCGAGCCCCGACTCGATCATGCAGCCGAGCATAACGCCGAGGCCGAGCGCACGAGCCGCCGACGCCATCCGCACCGCCTCGCGCACGCCGCCCGACTTCGCGAGCTTGATGTTGATGCCGTGGGCGCGCTCGGCGCACGCAGCGACGTCCGCGAGCGTGTGGCAGTCCTCGTCGACGTAGATCGGCACGGGAGACGCCGCACGCAGCTTCGGGCCGTCGGGATCGCCTGCCGGCAGCGGCTGCTCGCAGTACTCGACACCGAGCTCTGCGAGCTGCGGCAGTGCGTCGAGAGCCTCCTCGAGCGACCAGTACTCGTTGACGTCCACCTGCAGCGGCAGCTCCGTCGCCTCGCGAACGGCGCGCACGCGATCGACGTCGAGCCCGTCCCGCGCGCCGAGCTTCAGCTTCAGACGCCGGAACTCCGACGAGGCCGCTTCCGCGCGCCGCGCCATGTCGTCGGGATCGCCGAGCCAGATCGTCCACGACGTCGGCGGCCCTTCACGCCGCAGCCCTAGTAGCCGGTGGAGCGGGACGCCTGCCTGCTTCGCGCAGAGGTCGTGAAGAGCTCCATCCAGGGCGGCTCGCGCCGCGTACTCGCCGGGCGGCAGCCGGCCGGTGATCTCGTCCAGCGCCCAGGGATCCTCGCCGAGCACTGCGGCCGCCTCCTCGAGCCACGTGAGACCCGAGTCGACCGACTCCTCGTAGCGATCGATCGGAGCCGCCTCGCCGTAGCCCGCGAGCTCTCCGTGGCGGATCGTGACCTGGACGACGTCTGCCGTGTCCTGCGTCTCGCGCGCGATGCGGAACGTCTGGGCGAGCACGAGCGTCTCGCGGCGCGCGGATAGCTCCATGCGGCGGAGCATATGGACTAGCGTGCGCGGCGATGGCAGACCGCGCGACCGAGATCCCGACCAAGGGAAGCCCGCTCCGGTCCCGCTCGCGGCAGCTGATCGGCGGCGGGCTAGCGATTGCGGTGATCGCCGCGACGTTCATCTTCGTCCTGCCGCGGATCGCGGACTACCGCGACGTGTGGGGCGTCGTCAAGACACTCTCGTGGGGAGGGATCACGGCGCTCGTGATCGCCACGATCGCGAACCTCGTCACGTACGCGCCGAACTGGATGTCGGCGCTGCCCGGCCTCGGCTTCCGCCAGGCATTCGTCGTTACCCAGGCCTCGACCGCCTCGACGTACATCGCCCCCGGTGGCTTCGCGCCGGGGATGGCGGTATCCGCACTCATGCTGCGCGGCTGGGGCTTCACGACGGGGGAGGTGACGCTTGCGGTCACGCTAACCGGCGTCTGGAACCAGCTGCTCATCTTCGGCTTCCCGATCGTGGCGCTCGCGATGCTGACGGCCGAGGGTGAGGGCCATCCGCTGCTGCGGACGATGGCCCTGATCGGCGCCATCGTGCTCGTTGCCGCGATCGCCGGCCTCGTCATCGGTTTCTGGAGCGCGGCGCTCGCGCGGAGGGTCGGCGACTTCGCCGCCCGGCTCGTCTCGTGGCTCAAGCACCTCGTTCGGCGAAAGCCCGTCCGCTGGGGCGGCGAGTCGTTCGCGCACTTCCGCGGCGAAACGATCGGCCTCCTGCGCCGGCGGTGGCATGTGCTGACGCTGTCGACGCTGCTTGGCCACCTGACCGTGTTCGCGGTGCTCCTCGTTTCGCTCCGCGTATTCGACGTGCCCGCCTCCGAGGTGGACTGGGTGGAAGCGTTCGCCGCCTGGTCGATCGTGCGCGTCATCGGCTCGCTCCCGCTCACACCGGGGGGTCTCGGCATCGTCGAGCTCGGTCTAACGTCGGTCCTGGTCGGCTTCGGCGGGGGCCAGGCCGAGGTCGTCGCAGCCGTCCTCGTCTACCGCTTCCTGACGATCGTCCCCACGCTGCTCGTCGGCCTCCTCTGCGCAGCGACGTGGCGCCGGCACAATCCGGGAGCGTCGAAGGCGCCTGGCTAGACTGGGCGCACGCGCCTGTAGCTCAGGGGATAGAGCGCGCGCCTCCGGAGCGCGAGGCCGCAGGTTCGAATCCTGCCAGGCGCATCAGCGTTGCCCGCCGACGATCCGGCCGCGCTTCAGCACGAGGGATCGAGGAGCTCGGCGCATCAACGCGTCGCCGGGCGACTCTGCCGGCACGAGGACGAGATCGGCGACGCATCCGGCCTCGAGCCCGTAGCGATCGAGGCCCATGATGCGCGCGCCCCCACTGATCGCCGCCTCGAGCGCGAGCCTGAGGTCGTCGTCACGTCTGAATCCGGAGCGCCACGCAAGCAGCATCGCGCGCTCGAGGAGATCGGGGATGCGAAAGGCGACCACAGATCCCGAATCCCGTCGCACCCGAGGCCCACCGCAACGCCAAGCTCTTCGCAAAGACGAAGCGGGGGGCCTGGCACGACGGTCGCGAGCGAGATCTTGGCGTCCGCGATCTGCTCGAGACAGCACCCACGGGTAGCGAAGCGCACCGGCGATCATCAAGCCCCAGAAGGCTGCGTACTGCTCCTGCCGGTGCGACGGGTCGGGGAATGCCCAGCTCCAGGTCGGGTCGTTGTGAAACGCCAGCGAGATCGTCTCGATGACAGCCGGTCGGTCGGCTGACGTCGCCGCTCGCACCGCAAGGTCCGTGTTCTCGTGTGGCACGCGGCGATCTTGCCAAGATCGTTGCGACGGGGCCTGAGAATGGTTCGGCGCGTCCTCCAGGCGCACTGCAGGGCCGTGTCTACCGAGCGGGCTACAATGAGGGCCTGATGCCGCTCGCACAGGACGACCCTCTCAGTACCGATGGCCAGCCTGCCCCGCATCCGCAGGCCGTCACGCCGTGGCCGCGGCGAGCTCGTCACACGCGCGGCGCCGCAGCTCTCTGAGCTCAGCGCGAACGGCCTCACCTGGATCAACCTCTCGTCGCCTGACCTCGAGGGCTCGGAAGCGCTTGCCGAGCGCTTCACGTGGCACCCGCTCGACATCGAGGACGTGCTCTCGAAGCGTCAGCGGCCGAAGATCGACGAGTACGCCGACTATCTGTTCGTCGTCCTGCACTTCCCGGTCTACGACAAGACCGTCCAGCGCCTGAACGCGGCCGAGCTGGACGTCTTCCTCGGTCCCGGCTACCTCGTCACGCTCCCGAACGTCGAGCTTCTGCCCGTGACGCGGCTCTTCCAGCGGTGCACGGACGACGAGGAGCTCCGCGATGACCTGTTCTCGAAGGGCTCCGGCTACCTCCTCTACCACGTCCTCGACGACCTCTTCGACTACTGCTTTCCGATCCTCGACAAGATCGGCCACAAGCTGGACACCGTGGAAGACGAGATGTTCGAGGGCCGCGCCGAGGAGGTCGTTCGCGACATCTCGAACGTCAAGCAGGAGATCATCTCCTACCGCAAGATCATCAAGCCGGAGCGGGCGACGCTCCGCGTCCTCGAGCGTCGGACGAAGCCGTTCCTCCCCGAGGAGCTCGACGTGTACTTCGACGACATCGTCGACTCCGCCGAGCGGATCTGGGACCTGCTCGACAACTACAAGGAGGTCGTTGAGGGGCTCGAGTCGACGAACGAGTCGGTGATCTCCCACCGCCAGAACGAGGTGCTCCGGCTGCTGACGGTGTTCAGCGTGATCATCCTTCCATTGACGCTGATCTCGGGCGTCTTCGGGATGAACGTCCTCTTCCCGGGGGAGGGAACGCAGGCGGCGTTCTGGGTGATCGCCGGGGTAATGCTTGCGGTGATGGCCGGGATGATCGGCTTCTTCCGCTACAAGCGCTGGCTCTAGCCGTCTCCGCTCAGCGGAGCGACTACGGGGCGGTCTACGCGAATCTTCTACCCCGAGTAGCCGTTGTTCGAGCAGCGCGGCCTCATCATCTGGACGGGATCAGCCGACTCCCCGGACCCGAGGACTCACCTCCAGCCGAGCACGACCTTGTAGCCGAGAAACCAGGGCGAGAGTTCGTCTCCCAGCTCCGCTGTTGCGATCTCGCGTAGGCGTTCGAGTCCGACATCGCGCTCGGTCACGCCTGTGGCGAGGAGTGTGATCATGCTGCCTTCGCTGAGCAGGAATCCGACTAGCCGGTCGGCGTTGCCCTCCTCGATCCCGTGCACGACGGTTTCGGCCGTAAACCGAAACTGGCCGGACTCATCCAACCGCTCCCGCGAGATCGGCCAGAGCTGTCGGTCTCGGTCAAGCCCGTACTCGTCGCGCAGCCGTTTCTTTCGGTCCAATACCTCCTCGGCCGCACTCGTCGCTTCGGGGCTTCGGGTGACGAGCCAGCGGTACTCGTATGCAGCGAATACACCGCCCCGTCTCAGGATGCGAGCGATCTCTGTAAACGTCGGTTCTGGCTCCATCCAGTGCAACGACTGCGAGCAAGTGACGATGTCAGCACGACCGTCGGCCAAGCCAGTCGCATGCGCAAGCGCGGCAACATAGGACACGTGCGGAAAGTCCGTAGCGGCCCGAGCGACTCCGATCATCTCGTCCACTGGCTCGACGCCGATGACGTCTTGGGCGTGCCCGGCCCAGAAACGCGTGGACAACCCCGTCCCGCTTCCGAGGTCGACCACGAGCTCAGGCTGATCAACGCGGGCGAGTTGCGGCAGCAGATCAAGCAGCACCGCAGGTGGCCGTGGCCTATACAGCTCGTACCGACCAGCGAACCCAGGCTCGCCGTACCCACTGCGTCTGATCTCATCGGCAACTCGGTCGAGATCCGCGTCGGCCACTCTGCGAGTCTCTCCACCTAGCCAGCGGGCGTCAACATCGCCCAGTTCGCCGAACGTTCGTCCGGTTGGCGAACGCCTTTGCAAAGTTTTGACGTTCCCTTTACGCCCGCCAGTTGGAAGTTGGGGAAGTGAGGAAGTGGGCGCGGAGGCCGGTTGGGGAGGACACCTTCGCGTCCCTCACTGCTGCCGTTGGCGATAGTGGAGACCCAACCGGACGCGCCGGCAAACACACCGGGTATCCGCCGCATCGCATTCGCCGTTGACGACATCGACGCCGCGTACGCTGATTCCCGCGCGTCCACACCTCCGCGCTAGATGCGCTGGTTCTAGCTTTCGGTTACCGGACCAGCAAGAGCACGACCGCTAGCGCGACGAAGAAGATCGCGTCGCAGATCACGAACAACGTCAGCATGCGGCGGCTGACCCTCGTCGAGCGGGAGTCAGCACCCTTTTTCGGCTCCGCGAGCGCGCGGAGCCTCGCGGCGACGTGCGCGTCGGGGACGTAGCCCGAGGCAATGTCGTCGATCGTCTTCTCGTCGACGTCGAGCGCGGCTGCAATGTCCTTCCGTTCCATCCGCTCCTCGAGCCCGGCCACCATCGACGCGTAGTCGAAGTCGTCGATCTCCACGCGCCGAGTATGTCGTAGCCTCACAGGCGTGACGAAGCAGCTCTGGGCTCCCTGGCGGCTTGAGTACATCGCCGGCGCCGACGACGAGCCTGGCTGCGTCTTTTGCAACGCCGCGGCCATGTCCGACGAGGACGGCCTCGTGCTGCGACGAGGGACTACGGCCTTCGCGCTCATGAACAAGTACCCGTACTCGTCCGGTCATCTGATGGTGGCGCCGTTCCGCCATGTCGCCGAGTTCCAGGAGCTCGAGGACGACGAGCTGATCGAGATCCACCGCCTGGCGGGCGGCGGCATGGGAGCGCTCGCGGAGACGTACGGCCCGCAGGGATACAACCTCGGCTGGAACCTCGGCCGGATTGCCGGAGCAGGCGTCGTCGACCACGTGCACCTCCATGTCGTGCCCCGGTGGGCGGGCGACACAAACTTCATGCCCGTGCTCGCCGACGTGAAGGTGCTTCCCGAGCACCTCGCCGAGACGCGCGCCAAGCTCGTGTCGGCGTGGCCGTGATCGCTGGTGACCTGGTGTGCTTGGTTAGGACGCTCCGGCGGTTACCGTAGGCCCGTGCCGGTAGTGCTGGTGACCGGGATGTCCGGGACGGGGAAGTCGACGGCCCTGGCCGAGTTGGCCTGTAGGGGACACCGGGTCGTGGACACGGACTACGGCGGCTTCTCCGAGGAAGTGTCATCCTCCGATGGACGGGAGTGGGAACAGTTGTGGTGCGAGGATCGGATCGACGCCCTGCTCGACCAGCACGACGACGGCGTGCTGTTCATCTCGGGATGCGTCTCGAACCAGGGGAAGTTCTACCCACGGTTCGACGCGATCGTGCTGCTGAGCGCGCCTGCGGACTTGATCATCGAACGCGTGGCCGTGCGCGAGACGAACGACTTCGGCAAGACCGATTCAGAACGCAATCGGATCGTCCAGGACCTGGCTACCTACGAGCCGCTGCTGCGCGCCACTTCGACGGCCGAGCTCGACACTCGCGCGCCGCTCCACGAGGTCGTCGACGCGCTCGAGCGGATCGCCAGCACTACCACCGGCCGGTAGTCGACCCAGTCGCGCCGCTACGTTCTGCGCTTGGTCGCGCGATCGGCGGCCCGCCACAAGGCCCCGATCACCAGTCCGCCGAAGACAACCAGGCTCGCGCCGGTCGACCGGCGAGCGCGAAAGACGACACTGGGTCGCCGGCGAGCGCTCCTCGCGCTCGAGAGTCGAGATGTGGGTGATGGCGTACGCCAGATCAGGGGAACCAAGACGGCTCGCTCGATGCGAGCCGTCCCGCTCCCCGCGCCAGCGCGAGAACTACTGGGCGCGCGCTGCCGCGGAGGCTTGATACGCGGCTGCTCTCCCCATCGCCAACAGGGGAACTTTACGACCTCCGCAAGTTCCGCCGTCGCGAGCTCACGCCTGCTCGCGATGCAGCTGGGCTCACCGAGAGCGCGGAGAGCGGACGATGGGACTCGAACCCACGACACCTGGCTTGGGAAGCCAGAAAGCCGACGACGACGCTCGACGACACGCGAGCGCAGACGCGCTCAACCATGCGGGTTTGCGGGCCATTCCGCGGCTTGAGCCCGCATGGCTACGTCAGGCGGTTTCCAGACGTTTGGCCACTAGTGGGCCACGGACAGGCGCCGTTATGCTCGCCCCGTGTCCGGCTTCCGCTTCCGACTAGTTGACACCGCCGGCGTAGAGCTCGCGCCGTTGCCGACACCGCACCCGAATGCTGTCGGCGGGTTCAGCTTGTACGCGCCGCCTCGTCGGCGCGGAGTCAATGACGCGGCGCGATCTCGGAACGTTGACGCTGTCCTCGCATCGATCGGCGTCCGCCCGCGACGATGAACCCAGACTGCTCGCTCCTGCGGGGTGCGAGCGGTGCGCTCGAGGCGCTCGTGGGCCACCGCCTGGGGCGAGCGCCTTCGAGCAGCGGCGGGGCATCCGTGCGTCCGTTCGGGTGCCCCGCCACACTCACGAGGCAACGCAACCGGGGCGAGAAGGCCTCACCCCGTGGTCACCCTCACACGCCCCGGCTGTGTTAAGGGGCGCGGCCAGACGCGCGTCCCGCACGTCGAGCAGAGGCAGCTCGCCGGTCGCGCCCTCGCCGTATCTGTGCCCGGTTTCTTTAAGTAGCAAACGACACGTTCACCCTGCTGTACCGGAAAGGGGCGGCGACCGGCTTCCCAAGACCTGCGTGGACAGGGGGCTGGCCGGTCGCACCCTTACGCACCTGTGCCCGCGGCGCCGTTCAGCAAAACGGATGGCGAAAGGCTTTGCCAAGGGTTTACGGGTTAGGAGGGCGCGACCGGCTCCCACGCAGTCCGGCATGGGCAGAGGCAGCAATTGGCCGATCACGCCCTACGCCGGTTTCATGAGCAGCAAACGACGCGTTCACCACGCTCGGGGGAGGGATAGATTTACGGGATGCACCTGCTTGAGCACCTCCATAACCCATCGGGCCGACGTTGCGGCTGCCCGCCAGAGTGCGTATGCCAGCGCACCGGCCTCGGACGGGCCTTCCGCTGGTACATCCCCGGCCGGTTCCACACGCCACTCACCGGCGAGGAGAAGCGAGCCCTCGCAGCACGCGAAGGCCGCGTCTTCCGCGACGACTGAACCCGGCGGTTTTTTAGGGACGAGAAGCACCGTTCACCCCCATTCGCCCATCCCATCATGGATCAGGTCTCAAGCTCAACCGTGTTTCGCCAAACCCTCGTAGGCGCTTCCGTCGACGAGCAGCTCGCCCCCGGACGTTTGGGCCACTAATGGGCCACGGCCTACGCGCCGCCCGATACCCCGAGACGACGAAAGCCCCGTACACGCGGGGCTTTCTCATGGAGCGGACGATGGGACTCGAACCCACGACACCTGGCTTGGGAAGCCAGTGCTCTACCAACTGAGCTACGTCCGCGTGCCGCCACGATAACGACAGGGGAGCGGCGGAAGGCAGCCGCCGCACAGCCGCCTCCCTCGCGAGCTGCTGATCTTAACTACATCCGCTCCGGCGCCTCAACCCCGACGAGGTCGAGGGCGCGCGCGATCACCGTCTGCGTCGCCTGCAGAGCGCCGAGCCGGAAGGCCTGCGCCTCGCCCGCCTCGAGCGACGCGGTGGTGGTGGTAGAAGCGGTGGAAGTCGTCGGCGACGCGGATCGCGTACGTCGGCAGCGCGTGCGGCCGCTCGCCGCTCCGTCGCCTCCGCGACGACGCCGGGAAACTCGACGAGCCGCTTGACGAGGTCGCGCTCCTCGGGCATCGAGCTCGGCAGGCGACGTCGGCGGAGCAGGGCCGCTTCGCCCGCGTTTCGCATGATCCCGGCGATGCGCGCGTGCGCGTACTGGACGTAGTAGACCGGGTTCTTCTGCGTCTGCTCCGCGGCGAGGTCGACGTCGATCTCGATCGGCTGGTCGTGGCCCCGCGAGACGAGGTACCAGCGGGCGGCGTCGACGCCGATCTTCTCGAGGAGCTCCTCGAGGAAGACGACGTCGCCTCGCCGCTTCGACATCCGCTTCGCCTCGCCGTGCTCGACGACGGAGACGAGCTGGTAGATGAGCACCTCGACCCGGCTCGGGTCGAAGCCGAGCAGGCCCGCCGCAGCCTTCAGCCGCCGCAACGTAGCCGTGGTGATCGGCGCCGAGCACGTAGATCGCCCGGTCGAAGCCACGGCGAGAGCTTGTCGAGCACGTACGCGACGTCGGCGGCGAAGTAGAGGTAGCTGCCGTCCGCTGAGCGGACGAGCGGCCGGTCCTTGTCGTCGCCGAACGCCGTCGTCCGCGCCCAGAGCGTGCCCTCGGCCTCGTACGTGTCGATCCGCTCGAGTGCGCCGGGGATGTCCTTGCTCGACGTCGGCCTGGCGGGTCCAGGTGTCGAAGTGGACGCGGAACTGCTCGAGCTCCTCGCTGGATCTGCGCCCATCATCAGCTCGACCGGATCGCCCTCGCGCGCGGCGATCTCCTCGACGTACGCGCCGCTGTAGCCGTCCTCAGGCGGCTCCTCTCCCCTCCGCCGCGCCTCGACCGACTCGCGGAAGAGCGTCGATCTGCCGGCCGACGTCGTTGTAGTAGTACTCGCGCTCGACCGTCGTGGCCGGCGAAGCTCGAGCAGGCGCGCGACCGAGTCGCCGTACGCGCCGTTTCGCGCCGAGCCGACCGTGAGCGGCCCGGTCGGGTTGGCCGATACCATCTCCACCTGGATCCGCTGCTTGCGTGGCGGCCGAGCCCGCCGCCGTACGCCGCATCCCGCCTCGAGGATCTCCGCCAGCGCGTCGCCGAACCACTCCGGCTGCGAGCCAGAGGTTGACGAAGCCCGGGCCGGCCACCTCCGCTCGCTCGACGGCGCGCGATGCCGCCGCCTTGGCCGGCGAGCGCCTCGGCGAGCTCGCGCGGCGGCCTTGCCGGCGCCGGCGCGCGCGCAGCGCGACGTTCGTCGCGTAGTCGCCGTGCTCGTCCTTGGCCGGCCGTTCGAGCTCTACCTGGCGCGCCGGCGAGCTCGCCGAGCTCGGCCTCGAGCCGGCGAAGCGCCTCAGCCGGCAACGGTCTCGCGCGGAGCGAAGTGGCCTTCGAGCGCGGCCAGCTCTTCGTCGGTGCCGACGGCGATGATCACGTCGCCCGCGTCGAGCGCGACGTCGGGGCTCGGCGTCGTGTCGAACGTCCCGTCCCGCCGCCGGACGCCGATCACGAGCGCACCAGTCTCGCGCCGCAGCCTGAGCTCGCGAATCGTCCGTCCGGCGGCACGCTCGACGTAGGCGTCACCTCGAACTCCTCGAGCCGCGAGCCCAGGCCCTCCTCGTCGTGACGACTGTCGAGGAACGCGGCAACCTGCGGGCGCAGCACGAGCTTCGCCATCGTGCTGCCGGCGGTCGCGAACGGCTGCGTGACGCGATCGGCGCCTGCGCGCTGAGCAGCTTGCGCGTGCGCCTCGGGATCGGACGCGCGGGCGACGATCGAGCAGGTTGGGCCGCATCGCGCGAGCCGAGATCGTGATGAAGAGGTTGTCCGCGTCGGAGTCCGCCGAGGCGACGAGACCCGCGTGCCGTTCGATGCCGGCCGCTTCGAGGATCCTCGTCCTGCGTGGCCGAGCCGTCGATCCACAGCTCGCCGTCGCTCCTGCGCGGCCGCGATCGCCCTCGGGTCGAGTCGAGGACGACGCACGGCACGCCGGCGGTCCGAAACTTCACTCGCCACAGCCTGGCCCACGCGACCGTAGCCGCAGATGATGAAGTGGTCGCTCAGCTGGTCGATCACACGTTCGTCTCCTCCGGTCGCTCCACGCTCCCGTGAGCACGCCCCGGGCGACGAGCTCGACGAGCGCGCCGGCGATGTAGGCGTAGATTGCCATGCCCGCCGAGGATGAGCAGGATCGTGGCGATCTCCGCCGTCGGGCGAGTCCGGGCGGTTGTCGAGCCCGGTCAGCGAGATCGTCACCGTCGAGCGGTAGAGCGCGTCGAGCGGGCTGTCGTCGAGCGTGGCCCAGAACGCGATCGCACCGGCGACGTACGCGACGACGAACGCGCCGAGCGCGTAGCCGGAAGTGCCGAAGCGTGAAGTCTCTGCTCACGTCGGCGTATCGCGCCGAAGCTCAGTCGGGCGGTGCGCTCGGCGAACAGCTCTTCGAGCTGCTGGAGCTCGGCGACGGTGCCGACCGCGATCACGACGTCGCCGACCTCGAGCGCCGTGTCGGGGCTGGGTGTCGCGTCGAAGCGGCCGTCCGGCTTGCTGCACGCGCGATCACGAGCGCACCGGTTTCGTGGCGGATGCGCAGCGTCGCGGATCGACCTGCCCGCCTGTCCCGACGCCCGCCGTCACCTCGATCTCCTCGATCGAGAGGTCGGGGCCGCCGGCCGACGTGACGATGTCGAGGAACGCCGCCACCTGCGGCTTCGCGACGAGCTTCGCCATCTCCAGGCCCGGCTGTCGCGTACGGCTGGACGACGCGGTCGGCGCCGGCGAGCCGGAGCTTCTCGGCGGCGTCCTCGTTGGCCGCCCGCGCGACGATGAGCATGTCCGGCCGCGCCGCGCTCGCCGAGAGCGTGACGTAGAGGTTGTCGACGTCCGAGTCGCTCGATGCGACGAGCCCGCGCGCGGTGGCGAGGCCCGCCTGCGTGAGAGAGGCCGGCATCCGTGCCGCTGCTCTCGATCACGAGGTCGCCGAGGTCGCGAGCCGCCTTCAGCGCGTCGGGGCCGAAGTCGACGACGACGTAGTCGAGCCCGCTGCGCGCGAAACTCCCGCCCGATCCGGCGCCCGACGCGGCCGTAGCCGCAGATGATGTAGTGGTCTCGCAGCTTGCTCACGCTTCTCGCCGTCCTGCCCTTCTGCACAGAGCGCACTGCCCACGGAGCCGCTGACCGCGAGCTCGATGAGCAGCGCGAAGACGTAGAGGAAGAGTGCCACACCGCCGACGACGAGCGACGAGCGTGAACACCTTCGCGGCCGTGTCGTCGGGAGCGTCGACGAGCCCTGCCGTGTAGATCGTGTTGACTGTCCGGAAGAGCGCGTCGAACGGGTTCTCGTCGAGCAGGAGCGAATAGCCGACGGTGCCGACGACGAGCAGCAGGACGAAGGCGCTGCCGGCGTACGCCGCCTCTCGGAGGCTGATCGTGCTCGACACGAGAACATCGTAGTAGCCATCTCGCTCACGGATTCTCGCCGAGCGCGGGCTGCGCGGCCGGGTTGCGGCGCCTGCCACGCCCTCGCCATCTCGATGCGATCGAGCAGCGGCGGGTGTGTGTCGAGCATGACGTACGCCCAGCCCGGCGGCGTCGGATCGCCGAGGCTCGTGGTCGAGAACTCGCTGGAAGAGGCCGATCATCGCGCTCGGGTCGCGCGTCGTCTCGAGCGCGCGCCAGTCGGCCTCGGCCTCCAGGTGGCGTGAGATGACGTTCTGCAGCGGCTGCGCGACGAGCGTCAGCACGGCGAGCACGAGCAGGGCAAGCGGCACGGCCTCGGGGCGCCGCATGCCGCCGCGCCGCCGCGTGACACGCGCGATCGCCCACGCGCCGGGGATGGCGAAGAGCGCGTACCACGCGACGCCCTTCGACAGATGGTTGCGGCGACTGGTGGCCGAACTCGTGAGCGACGACGACGCGCACCTCGCGCGGTCGTGAAGCGGCCGTCGAGCAGCGTGTTCCAGAGGAACACCTTTCGCGACGGCCCGAGCCCGGTCGCATAGGCGTTGGCGGCGGACGTGTAGCGGTCGACGTCCTCGACCGAGCACCTCGACGTCCTCGACGCCCTGGCGTCTGCGCGAGCTCGCGAACGTCGGCGACGAGCCGCGGGTCGTGGATCCCGTGCGCGTCCGTGACGAGGTACGGCGAGATGAAGAGGAAGAGCGTCGCCAGCCCGATGAACACCAGGCTGCCGGGGATCCACCACCAGTCTCCGACCAGCCGGGCGAAGCCCCATGACGATGAGCACGGACAGCGACAGGAACACGAACTCGACGCCGAGCTGCGAGCCAGCCGCCGAAGACGCGCGTCGAAGTAGCCGACCTTCGAGACGCCGTGCCGGCGATCCCACCAGTTGCCCGCCACCTCGAACGGGACCTGGACGAGCCAGACGAGGCCGAAGCCGAGCATCGCGAGCAGCATCCCGGTCCCGATCGGGCCGGCGGCCGACTCGCGCACGAAGCGGCCTCCCCGCACCGCGTAGACGCCGAGCGACGGCGAGGAGGACGACCGTCGACAAGCAGCCAGTTGATGCGGTGGAAGAGCTCGTAGCGGTCGGCCCGGTCGAGCTCGCGCGGACGTGAAGTAGTCGTGCGGATCGAGGCGCGGCAGGTGGAGGTCGCCCGGGCACGCTCGTCCGCCACAGCAGCCATGCGGCCACCGTCCACACGCCGCGCCGACGAGGAGTAGCGTTGCGACTCCGAACAGGAGGTCTCGTTGCGCGTCGCAGTCATCTCGGACGTCCACGGTAACGCCCATGCCCTCGAGCGCGGTGCTCGCGGCGATCGAGCTGAGAAGCGCTCGATGCCGATCTGGTGTCTCGGCGACACCGTCGGCTACGGGCCGCGGCCGAACGAGTGCTGGCCACGATCGTCCGGGCGGCGCCGACGTCTGCCTTGCCGGCAACCACGACCTGCTCGCGATCGGGAGCGTCGTGCTCGATCGGCGACTTCAACCCCGACGCGACCGCCGCGGGCACGTGGACAGCAAGGTGCTCGACGGCGGAACGCGGGAGTTCCTGTCGGCTCTCGAGCCGGAGGCAGCATGCCGAGGACGTCGACCTCTTTCACGCGAGCGCACGCGATCCCGTCTGGGAGTACGTCCTCAGCGAGGAGGCGGCCGAGGCTGACATTCGGACTGACCGATGCGCCGGTCGTCCTCGTCGGCCACAGCCACGTGCCGTTCGCCGATCGTCTCGGAGGACGGCGGCATCGCGGGCGCGCACGCGCCGGACGGGACCGAGGCGACGCTCGACCACGGCCGCTGGCTCTGCAACCCCGGGCTCGGTCGGCCAGCCGCGCGACGGCGATCCTCGTGCCGCGTGGCTGCTCCTCGATCTCGACCGCGGACAGGCGTCGTTCAGGCGCGTGGACTACGACATTGCAGGCGACGCAGGCGGAGATCCGCACGGAAGGGCTCCCGGCGTCGCTCGCCGACCGTCTCGCGCTCGGGGTCTAGGCCCTCGCGCTGGGCCGGAGCTAGCGGGCGCCGCTGCCGGTCGTCGGCAGCTCGACGACCTCGGCGATGTCCTGCGGCC
This sequence comes from uncultured Actinomycetes bacterium, assembly GCA_963705945.1. Lineage (GTDB taxonomy): Bacteria > Actinomycetota > Thermoleophilia > Gaiellales > Gaiellaceae > PALSA-612. The sequence continues at coordinate 567,772 of CAVPLG010000001.1, forward strand.
CGCCTCGGCCGTAGGTGATGCCCTCACGTGCCAGCGCGAGCTGCACCTCGTCGCGCGCCTTGTGGATCCGCCACTTCACCGTGGCGAGCGTCACCTCGAGCGAGTCTGCGATCTCGATGTACGGCAGACCGACGACGTCGCGGAGCAGGAGCGCCATGCTTGAGGTCGGGGTTCAGCTCGTCGACGGCGCGCCAGACGGCGTCGATCGCCTCGATGCGCTCGAGCGGTGCATCGAGCACCTCGAGCGGTGCGATGTCGTCGATCGGGACCACGAGCGCCCGCGGTCGCCGCTCGTTCGCGCGCAGCTCGTCGAGCACGCGGTTCTTCGTGACCTGGAACAGCCACGTCGTGAACTTGCAGCGCAGCGAGAACTTCGGCAGGCCCTGGAAGACGCGGAGGAACACCTCCTGCGTCAGGTCCTCGGCGAGCGACCGGTCGTGGACGAGTCGGCAGACGTAGTTGTAGACCGGCGTCTCGTACGTCCGGACGATGATCGAGAACGCCCGCTCGTCACCTCGCTGAGCCTTGCGGAGGATCGCCGAGATCAGGCTGCGGAAGCGACAAGGTGGGCGAGTATAGCCCCCGCTCTCTGAGATTCTGTGTTGAGTCTTTGTGAACTTACGGCTGGTATTACCAGCGATTTACCCGTCATCGATGAAGGCACGTCGAGACCGAGCAGCCGAGGCACGTCGGCGCAAGATCGGCGAGCTCGCCGTCGTCGCGCAGCGTCACGCCGGCGTCGGTGAGCACCAGCGGGAACGAGATTCGTCGTGTGCGCCGTGTGCGGGCTGACTTGCCGTCCTCCTCGAGCAGCTGCTCGGCGTTTCCGTGGTCGGCCGTGATCAGCAGTCACGCCGGCGGCATTGTGAACTGCGTCAACGACCTCGCCGAGACAGCCGTCCGCCGTCTCGACGGCCTCGACGACGGCCGGGATCACACCCGTGTGGCCGACCATGTCCGGGTTCGCGAAGTTCACGATCGCGAACGCGTACGCGCCCTTGTCGATGCTCCTCGACGAAGCGGCGCGTCGACCTCGGCAGCCGACATCTCCGGCTTCTGGTCGTACGTCGCCACGTCCCGTGGCGAGGGGACGAGCACACGCGTCTCGCCGGGCCACGGGTCTTCGTGGCCGCCGTTCAGGAAGTACGTCACGTGGGCGTACTTCTCGGTCTCCGCGGCGTGGAGCTGCCGCAGGCCTGCGTTGACGAGCGATCTCCGCAAGCGTGTCATCGACGAGCTGCTCGCCGAACGCGACCGGGCAGTCGAGATCGTCGTCGTAGCGTGTCATCGTCGTCAGGTCGACGCCGTCGTCGAGCAGCATGCGCGAGAGCTGGCGCGCCCGGTCGGGCCGGAAGTTGAAGAAGATCGGCGCTGTCGTTCGGACCGATCCGGGGCGGCCCTCGACGAACGACGGGCTCGATGAACTCGTCCGTGACGCCGCTCGTCGTAGCTCGCGTGGACTGCGGCCACGGGATCGTCGACGGCCGGCGTCTCATTGCCGAGCAGCAGCGCGTCGAGCGCGCGCTGCGTCCGCTCCCATCGCTGGTCGCGGTCCATCGCGTAGTAGCGGCCGCAGACGGAGGCGATGCGCTCGACGGGCAGGTCGATGCGAGATCGTCGACGGCGGAGTGCGGCGAGACGTCGCGCCCGTCCGTGAACGCGTGGATCCACGTCTTCTCGGGCGCGAAGCGGAGCAAGCGCCCGCAGGTGGTCGATGTGCGAGTGAACGCCGCCGTCGAGACGAGGCCGAGCACGTGAACGCGCTCGCCGCGCTCGAACGCCCCGACGAGCGCCTCGTTCTCGAAGAAGGAGCCGTCGTCGATCGCATCGTGATCCGCCGTGAGGTCCTGCTCCAGCCGCCTGCCGGCACCGATCGTCAGATGGCCCACCTCGGAGTTCCCCATCTGCCCCTCGGGCAGACCGACAGCCTCGCCGGAGGCGACGAGGCGTCGTGTGCGGATAGGTCGCCCACAGCCGTCGAAGACGGGCGTGCGCGCGAGCGAGACTGCGTTCCCCGGTCCCGGCGGCGCGCAGCCCCAGCCGTCGAGGATGACGAGCGCTACGAGCGGGCGGCCATCGACAAATCTCTGCGAACGACTCGATCTCGAGCGAGGCCCCGCCGACGAGGGCGCCGTCGACGTCAGGCTGCGCCAGCAGCTCTGCTGCGTTCTCCGGCTTCACCGAGCCGCCGTAGAGCACCGGGACGTCGAGCACCGACTTCATCAACGCGTGCGCTTCCTGCACGATCTCGGGCGTCGCCGTCTTGCCGGTGCCGATCGCCCAGACGGGCTCGTAGGCGACGACCAGGTTCTCGTTCGGCTCGAGGACCGAGATCTGGCGGCGTAGCACGTCCGCCGTCTCCCCGGCTCGCGCTCGTCCTCGAGCTCGCCGACGCACGCGATGACGAACAGGCCAGCGTCGAGCGCCGCCGCCGTCCTCCGCGCCACGCCCTCGTCCGTCTCGCCGAAGAACTGGCGTCGCTCGGAGTGGCCGACGATCGCGCCGTACACGCCTGATCTCTTGCAGCATCGCCGCCGACACCTCGCCCGTGAACGCCCCCGTCTCCTCCCAGTGGACGTTCTGAGCGGCGACCGCGATCTCCGTCCCCGCGAGCGCGAGCACGGCCGCGCCGAGCGAGACGAACGGCGGGCAGACGGCCACGTCGACGCCGTCGATCCCGTCGAGACGCTCGCGGAGGGCGCGGCAGAACTCGTGCGCCTCCGCAGGCCCCTTGAACATCTTCCAGTTTCCGGCGACGAGCGGGTTCTCGGTGCGCGGCACGTGGCGAGTCTAGACCGGGTTTAGGATCTGCTGGTGGCCACGCCTCCGGATCGCAACCTCGCGCTCGAGCTCGTCCGCGTGACCGAGGCCGCTGCCGTCGCTGCGGGAACGCTGGGTCGGGCGCGGGGACAAGATCGCCGCCGACCAGGCTGCAGTCGACGGCATGCGCACGATGCTCGACATCGTGCGCATGCACGGCACGGTGGTGATCGGCGAGGGCGAGAAGGACGAGGCGCCGATGCTCTTCAACGGAGAGGCCGTCGGCAACGGCGAAGGGCCGGAGGTCGACGTCGCGGTCGATCCGCTCGAAGGGACGAAGCTCACCGCCCGAGGCGCGGCCAACGCGATCGCCGTGATCGCGCTCGCGGAGACGGGCACGATGTTCTTCCCCGGCGCCGCCGTCTACATGGACAAGATCGTCGTCGGCGCCGAGGCATGCGGCGCGTGATCGACATCGAGGCGCCGCCGGCCGACAACGTGCGCGCGCGTCGCAAAGGCAAAGGGCGTTCCGCCGGAGGAGATCACCGTCGTCGTGCTCGACCGCGACCGCCACGAAGAGCTGATCGCAGCAGCTCCGCGCCGTCGGCGCCAAGGTGCAGCTGATCACGGACGGCGACGTCGCGCCGTCGATCGCCGCCGCTCGCCCTGAGAGCGGCGTCGACCTGCTGATGGGCGTCGGCGGTACGCCGGAAGGGGTGATCTCCGCGGCGGCGATCAAGTGCCTCGGCGGCGAGATCCAGGGCAAGCTCTGGCCACGAAACGACGACGAGCGGCGCGCGCTCATCGACGCGGGCTACGACATCGACCGTGTGCTGAAGACCGACGACCTCGTCGGCGGCGAGGACGTCTTCGTCGCGGCGACGGGCGTGACCGACGGGGCCTGCTGCGCGGCGTGCGCTATCTCGCCGACTCGACCCTGACCGAGTCGATCGTCATGCGCTCACGCTCCGGCACGGTCCGATCGTCGTCGAGGCAGAAGCTCGAGCCCCGCGCGGAAGCCGTCCTAGGCCGCTACGTGCTTCTCGAGCTAGGCGGAGTAGTCACCTGACCGCGCGAGGCCGTTCATGCGTGCCCGGTGGAGGTACGCAGCCTGGGCGCCTGCGACGTTCGCCGCCTCTCCGCCCCACGCCTTGAGCGCCGGCGCCTGCAGCGCCCGCCCGTACGAGAACGCTCAGCTCCCACGGGTGCGGGCCGGAGGCGTTCATCGCGTTCAGGTGTGCCGTCGCCGTCCTCGTCCGACTGGCCGCCGGAGAGGAAGACGATGCCGGGCACGGCGGCGGGCACGTGGCGCTCGAAGCAGCGAACGGTCTGGTCCGCGACATCGTCGACGCTCGCCTGCGTGGCGCACTCGTAGCCCGAGAGCACCATGTTCGGCTTCAGCAGCATCCCCTCGAGGTGCACGCGCTGGTCGCGGAGCTCCGTGAACATCGCGTGCAGCGTCCGAGAGGTGACGTCGAACGAGCGCTCGATCGTGTGCTCGCCCTCCATCAGCACCTCCGGCTCGACGATCGGAACGAGGCCCGCCTCCTGGCTGAGCGCCGCGAACCGGGCAAGCGCGTGTGCGTTCGTCCAGATGCAGTACTCGCTCGGGATGTCGTCGCCGATCGTGATCACGGCACGCCACTTCGTGAAGCGGGCGCCGAGCTCGCGGTACTCCGCGAGCCGGTCGCGCAGCCCGTCGAGGCCCTCGGTCACGGTCTCGCCTGGCGCGTTCGCGAGCGGCTTCGCGCCCGCGTCGACCTTGATGCCCGGGATGATTCCCTGCTCGGCGAGCTTCGCCGGAAACGGCGTCCCGTCCGCCGAGGACTGCCGGATCGTCTCGTCGTAGAGGATGACGCCGCTGATGTGCTCGGCCGCGCCCTCCGTCGTGAAGAGGAGATCGCGGTAGCCCCGGCGGGTCTCCTCCGTCGACTCGACGCCGATCGAGTCGAAGCGCTTCTTGATCGTGCCGCTCGACTCGTCTGCGGCGAGGATGCCCTTGCCGGGCGCGACGAGTGCGGCTGCGATCGACGCGAGCTCGTCCGTCATGCCGCGAGTCTAGCACGGTCCCTCGCCGCTCACGCCGCCTCGGGAATCGCCGCGACGCCCGGAAGCTCCTTCCCCTCGAGAAGCTCGAGGGAGGCCCCGCCACCGGTCGAGATCCATGCGACGCGATCGGCCAGATGGAGCTCGTTGACGGCGCGCACGGAGTCGCCGCCGCCGACGACGGAGTACGCGTCGGCCTCCGCGACGGCCGGTCGCAACTGCCTTCGTGCCCTCGGCGAACGGAGGCCACTCGAAGACGCCCATCGGGCCGTTCCAGAAGATCGTCTTCGCGCGTCCCGCGATCAGCTCGGCGAAGCGCTCGCGGCTCTTCGGGCCGATGTCGAGGCCGAGCCAGCCGTCCGGCACGGCGTCGTACGGCGTCACCTGCGTCTCCGCGTCGTCCGTCGAAGTCGGAGGCGGCGACGACGTCCTCGGGAAGCTCGACCTCGAAGTCGAGCGGATTCTCGTCCCGGAGCTCCTCGGCCATCTTGCCGCCGACGATCACGATGTCCGCCCGGCCGCCGAGGTTGCTCGAGAACGCCGAGCTTGTCCTTCGACCTTGGCGCCGCCCGCGACGAGCGACGAACGGGCTCTCGACGTCGCCGAGCAACCGGCCGAGGTGCTCGAGCTCGTCCTCGAGCAGCAGGCCGGCGTACGCGGGCAGGACGTGCGCGACGCCCTCCGTGGACGCGTGCGCGCGATGCGCCGAGCCGAACGCGTCGTTCACGTAGAGGTCCATCCCCTTCGCGAGCTCCGCTCGCGAGCCGCGGGTCGTTCGCCGTCTCCCGCTCGTCGAAGCGCGTGTTCTCGAGCACGCGTATCGCGCTCGTCCGGCAGCAGCGCGCGCAGCCGGTGGGCGCACGGCGCGATCGAGAAGTCAGGGTCGACCCCGTCCGGCCGCCCGAGATGGGAGCAGACGACAACCTCCGCAGCGTCGTGGTCGAGCAGCCAGACGAGCGTCTGGAGCGAGGCGCGGATGCGCGTGTCGTCGGCCACGTGGCCGTTCTCGAGCGGGACGTTGAGATCGGCGCGAACGAGGACGTGCTTGCCCGCGACGTCGGCTTCGCGGACCGACCGAGGCCGTCGCCTGAGTGCTCCGTACCGAGGGCAGCGTGCCGGACATCCTCTCGACGAGATCAGACAGGCGGCAGCTGTAGCCCCACTCGTTGTCGTACCAGCCGAAGCACCTTGACCATCGTCCCCGACACCATCGTCAGCGCGCTGTCGAAGATGCAGGAGTACGAGGAGCCGACGATGTCCGAGGAGACGATCGGCTCGTCCGTGTAGCCGAGGATGCCCGTCAGCGGCCCGGTGTCGGCGAGCTCCGCGAAGATGCCGTTCACCTCCTCGACCGTCGTCTCCCGTCCGACGCGGACGACGAAGTCGACGACCGAGCCGTCCGGCACCGGCGCTCGCATCGACATGCCGTCCACCTTGCCCTTGAGATCCGGCAGCACGACGCCGATCGCGCGGGCGGCGCCGGTCGAGGTCGGAATCAGGTTGATGGCGGCCGCCCGCGCTCGGCGCAGGTCCTCGTGCGGGAGGTCGAGGACGCGCTGGTCGTTCGTGTACGCGTGAATGGTCGTCATGAAGCCCTGCTCGATCGTGAACGCGTCGTGCAGCACCTTCGCCATCGGGCGCGACGCAGTTCGTCGTGCAGGACGCGTTGGAGAGGATGCTGTGCTCCGCCGGGTCGTAGTCGTCGTCGTTCACTCCGAGCACGAGCGTCACGTCCGGATCGGTGGCCGGCGCCGAGATGACGACCTTCTTCGCCCCTGCCGTCGAGGTGTGCTTCCGCCTGGTCGCGCTTCGTGAAGAGGCCCGTCGACTCGACGGCGATGTCCACACCGAGGTCGCCCCACGGCAGCTCCGCCGGGTCCCGGAACGTGAGCTTCGCGATCTTCGCGGCCGTCGACGGTGATGAGTCGTCCGCGGCCTCCACGTGGCTCGGCGAACGGGCCCAGCACGGAGTCGTACTTCAGGAGGTGCGCCATCGTCTTCGTGTCGCCGATGTCGTTGACGGCGACGATCTCGAAGTCCCCGCCGCGATCGACGTGCGCGCGCAGGAAGTTCCGCCCGATCCGTCCGAAGCCGTTGATGCCGACCCGCGTCCTGCTCATTCGAATCCCCCCTCGATCATGCTTCGAGTCTATCCCCGGCCAGTTCCACGAGCTGCTGCCAGCCTGCGCTGGACGGCCGCCTTCGGCGCTCGCGGCTCGCACTTCGCGCCGAGCTCGCGAAACGACAGCGCGAGGGTGCTTCGCACGCGAAGCGCTGCCATCTCCTGGAGCTCTACTGGGAGCGACGCGAGCTCGCCGCGCTCCTCGAGCTCGCGCACAGCCCGAAGCTGGGCGTGCGCGGCCTCGCCGTCCGCACGAGGTTCGCGTGATCGGCGTTCGCGAGCCTGTTCGCGCTCGCGCGCGCCGCCCCGACCACGGCGTGCTCGTCGATGGCGAGCGCGGCGTCGCTCGCTCCGGCCAGCGCCAGAGCATGTCCGCGATCGGCTCCGCTCCGTGCGCGAACGACAACCGCGTAGCGGCCGCGCTCGCGTACCCGGAGCACGACGTCCTCCTGCGCCGCCGATGCGAACGAGGAACGCGGCCCCGTCGACCTCCGCGAAGCGCAGCTCGAGGTGCGGCCGGCGCGGGCCGCTGACCGACCCCGCGCCGAGAAGCGCGCCGCGCACGTACGCGGCACGACAGCAGCGACGCCCGACGACGCGCCGAGGCGGTCGCGACAGCGGGCGCGCCGCCTGGGCCGACGATCCCGGCCTCACGCAGGACGCCGAGCGCGGCGGCTGACCCGTCGACGTGCAGCTGGTAGCGCGTCGCGCGGTCGAAGGCGCGCCGGCGGTACGTGCGGATCTCGCTGTCGACGCCGAGCTCGCGGAGGAGGGAGAACGCCCGGCGGGCCACCGCGGACGAGCCGAGACGTCGAGATGGAACGCCAGCTCGCCGTGGCCCAGGAGGTGAAGGCTGCCGGCCGTGTGAAAGAGGCCGGAGATCTCGGCCAGCGCGTCGCAGCGCCGGACAGGCGCAATTGCCGCGAGCTCGATCGCACGTCCTCGGAGAGCGTCAGGCGGCCCCTTCGAGCGCGAGCAGCCGCCGCTTGTAGTCGACGCCGAGCGACCCGTAGCCGCCGATCCCGCCCGCAGGCGACGACTCGGTGACAGGGGACGACGATCGCGAAGCGGTTGCCCGCGCAGAACGACCCCGCAGCGCGATGCGCGCCGGGGTGACCCGCGAGCGCGGCGAGCTCCCCGTATGTCACCGTCTCGCCGTACGGCGATCTCGCGGAGCGCGTCCACGACCGCTGCCTGGAACGGCGTGCACCAGTCGAGCTCGAGCTCGACGTCCGCGAAGTCGTCGTGATTGCCGGCGAAGTACGCCGACAGCCTCCGAGCGAGCGGGTGGTCGCCTGCCTCCTGCCTCGCTGCCTCCTTCCTGGCTGCCTGCGTCTTCTTGCTGGCGGCAGGTCATGCCAGAGCAGCGTGGGCCTCGTCGAGGAGCAGCTCCCCCACTCCGAAGCCGCCTGCGTCGTACGAGCACGCGTCGCGTGAGCCACGAGGCCAACTACAATCGCCGCGTGAGCGTCCACGGCATCTTCACGGCCGCCGGCGCCCGTCAACGAGCCGGTCCGCACGCGTACGGGCCGGAGCCGCCGAGCGCCAGGCTCGAGACGCGGCTCGCAGGAGATGCAGGTCGGAGCGGATCGAGATCCCGTGCGTGATCGGCGGCAAGGACGTCCGGACCGGCACGACGTTCGAGTCGGTCATGCCCCATCGCAAGGAGCACGTGCTCGCCGACGTCCACCAGGGCGGCGCCGAGGAGGTGACAGGCCGCGATCGCGGCCGCCGCCAAGGCCTGGCCCGAGTGGTCGCGGACGCCGTGGGAGGAGCGCGTCGCGGTCTTCCTCCGCGCGTCGGAGCTGCTCGCCGGCCCGTGGCGTCAGACGCTGAACGCCGCCACGATGCTCAACCAGTCGAAGACCGTGCACCAGGCCGAGATCGACGCCGCCTGCGAGCTGATCGACTTCTGGCGCTTCAACGCCGACTACCTCGTCCGAATCTACGAGGAGCAGCCCGCGTCGTCGCCTGGTGTCTGGAACCGCATGGAGTACCGGCCGCTCGAGGGCTTCGTCTTCGCCGTCAGCCCGTTCAACTTCACGGCTATCGGCGGCAACCTCACGTCGTCGCCGGCGATGATGGGCAACACGGTCGTCTGGAAGCCGGCGTCGACGGCCGCCTACTCCGCGTACTTCCTCATGCGCCTGCTCCAGGAGGCGGGGCTGCCGGACGGCGTGATCAACCTCGTCTACGGGCCGGGAGCGGCGATCGGTGATCCCGTGCTCGCGAGCCCGGACCTCGCAGGCATCCACTTCACGGGCTCGACCTCGGTCTTCCACGACATGTGGCGGACGGTCGGCGGCAACATCGACCGCTACCGCAGCTACCCCCGCATCGTCGGCGAGACCGGCGGCAAGGACTTCATCGTCGCCCACCCGTCCGCGGACGCCGACGAGGTGGCGACGGCCGTGCTGCGCGGCTCCTTCGAGTACCAGGGCCAGAAGTGCTCGGCCGCCTCGCGCATCTACATCGCCGAGTCCCTCTGGGACGAGACGCCGCGACCGCATCGCGCGACGAGGTGAGCGACGATCCGCATGGGCGACGTGACGGACTTCCGGAACTTCATGGGCGCCGTCATCGACGACAACGCGTTTCGCGCAGCACCGGGAGGCGATCGAGGAGGCGAAGGCCGGCGGCCGGACGATCGTCGCCGGCGGCACGCACCGACGACAGCGAGGGCTTCTTCGTCGAGCCGACCGTCATCGAGACGACCGATCCGGACGACCGGCTGCTCCGGGAGGAGCTGTTCGGCCCGATCGTGACCGCGTTCGTCTACCCGGACTCGAAGTGGCAGGACACGCTGCGAGCTCGTCGACGACGACGTCGCCGTACGCGCTTACCGGCGCGGTGTTCGCGCGCGATCGCGGCGCGCTCGACGGAGGCCGGCGAGGCGCTCCGCTACGCGGCCGGGAACTTCTACGTCAACGACAAGCCGACCGGCGCGGTCGTCGGCCAGCAGCCCTTCGGCGGCGCGAGGGCGTCCGGCACGAACGACAAGGCCGGCTCGATGTGGAACCTCATCCGCTGGGTCAGCCCGCGGACGATCAAGGAGACGTTCGTGCCGCCGACGGACTACCGCTACCCGTTCCTCGCACCTGACGGTCCCTGACGCGCGATCGCACGCTCAGAAAGCCTTTACGCGAGTCTCACGGGACGCTCACCGGCCGGAGCTACGGTGGCGCCATGCGCACGCTCGTACTCGCAGCCGGCTGGCTCTCGCTGATCGTGCTCGTACTGCCCGTCGCGTCTGAGACGCCGCCGGCCCTAGGGCCGGAACGTCCACGCGCGCGCGGCGGCTTCGTGATCGCTCGGCGAACGCCACCGCGGTGTGCACGGCCCGGCGCGAGCTGGCTCTCGAAGTTCGCGAAGATCGTCGCGCTGCGCGGCTCGGACGACTTCGCGTCGAGCGTCACACCGTCGAGGTAGAGCAAGCGCGATGCCGGCACCACCGGCGCCGTGCTTCTCGACGCCGATCTGCTTCACGAACTTCCCGCGCGAGCCCGGCGGCGGCCCGAGGACGTCGATCCGCACCGGTCCGCGCGAGCTCGACGCGCCAGACATCGCCCTCGATGGCGCAGCGGGACGGCGTACGCGTTCGTGCCCCGCGAGAGCGCGACGAGGCCGAACTCATCGTCGATGTTCTCCGACATCTGCACCGGGCAGCGTCCCTCGCGCGAACGGCGCGAGCTGACGGCGCAGCTCCGGAAACTCGTGTCCGCTCGAAGCTGCCTCGAACGTCGGGCCGAGCGCGTCGCTGCGAGGGCTGCGAGAGAAGCTCCCAGGCGGTCTCGGCGTCGTCGTCGGCTGCGGCAGTCGACGAGCGCCGCCATCACCTCGCGACCGGGATCCGTCGCGGAGGCGGGCCTGGCGGCTCGGCTGCTTGTCGTCGCCGCCAGCACGCGGCGACGGCCAGCGACGACGACGCAGACGGCGACGCACGGCTCTCAGCACGGCGCTGGGATGCTCGTCGCGGAGCGCTCACGGTGGCGCCCGCCTTGTGCAGCTGCGCGTAGACGGCGCGCGCGGTCTTCTCCGGCAGACCGGGCACGCCCTCGAGCTCCTCCTGCGAGGCGGCGAGGATCCGATCGACCGAGCCGAAGTGCGTGAGCAGCGCCCGCCGCCTGCGCCGGCCCGACGCCGCGCAGGTGGTCGAGCAGCGAGTCGCGTGCCTCCGCCGACCGCGCTCTGGCGGTGGTAGCCGACGGCGAAGCGGTGAGCCTCGTCGCGCAGCCGCTGGAGGAGCTGGAGCCCGGCCGAGGAGCGTTCGAGCACCATGGGCCGCCGTTGCCCCGGCACGTAGACGTGCTCTTCCTTCTTGGCGAGAGAGACGACGGCGACCCGCGGCAGCTCGTACTGGTGCATGGCCTCGAGCGCCGCCGACAGCTGCCCCTTTCCCCCGTCGACGACGACGAGGTTCGGTATCGCGGCGAACGACTCGTCCCAGTCGGGCGCGCTCGCCGGCACGCCCGCGCGCGCGAACCGGCGGGAGAGCACCTCCGCCAGGGCCGCGTAGTCGTCCTGGCGGCCGGCCGGCCGCCTGATGGCGAACTTCCGGTAGCAGCGCCTTTCTCGGCTGAGCGTCCTGGAACACGACCATCGAGCCGACCGTCTGCGCGCCCTGCGTCGTCGAGATGTCGAAGCACTCGATGCGAACCGGCAGGCTCTCGAGGTTGAGCGCCTCTCGCAGCTCTTCGAGCGCGGCCACGCCGGCGCAGCTTCCTGCGCTCGGTGTCCGCGGCGGCAGGACTACGAGCGCGTGCTCCGCGTTCTTCGTCGCGAGCTCCGCGAGCCGCCGCTTGTCGCCGCGGAAGGCGGGTCGCACCTCGACGCGCGCGCCGCGCCGCTCCGTGAGGATCTCCTCGAGGGCCGTCGGTCGCCCGACCTCCTTCGGCATGACGATCTGCGGCGGGATGCTCGGCGCGACGCCGTAGTAGCCGAGGCAGAACTCCTCGACGATCGTCTCGAGGTCCTCGCCTGCGACGTTCTCGAGCTGGAAGCTGTAGCGGTCGACGAGCCGCCCGTCCCGCAGCGGGAAGACCTGCACCGCCGCCCGGTCGCCGTCCACCGCGAGCCCGATCACGTCGAACGCGTCCGGCCGTGCCGGCCCCCGCCGCCTGGCGCTCGGCGAGATGACGCACGGAGAACAGCCGGTTGCGATACCTCGCGGCGTCCTCGAAGCGCTCCTCGGCAGCCGCGGTCGTCCATCTCGCTCCTCGAGCGGTCGGCGATCGACTCCGTGTCGCCCGAGAGGAAGTCGATCACGCCGTCGATGATCTGCCGGTACTCCTCCGGCGCGATCTTGCCGACGCACGGCGCGAGGCAGCGGTCGATGTGGAAGTCGAGACAGGGGATCCCGGAGTGCCTGCCCGGTCGCGGCCCCTCGCACGGGCGAAAGCGGAACACGCGGTTGAGCACGTCGAGCGTCTCGCGCACCTTCTTCGCGTTCGCGTACGGCCCGAAGTACACGACGCCGCGCCGGTGCCGCTCGCGCGTGAACATCACGCGCGGGAACTCGTCCTCGACGGTCACGGCGATGTACGGAAACGACTTGTCGTCGCGCAGGCGGATGTTGAAGGGCGGCCGGTGGCGCTTGATGAGGCTCTGCTCGAGGTGGAGCGCTTCCGCCTCCGTGCCCGTGACGATCGTCTCGACGTCGGCGATCGCGCTCGACGAGCTGAACCGAGCCGAGCCGCGTCGTCGCCGCCGGCTGGAAGTAGCTGCGACACGCGTGACCGCAACGACTTCGCCTTGCCGACGTAGAGGACGTCGCCGTCGCTCGCTGCGGAAGAGGTAGACGCCCGGCGACCTCGGAACGGCGTCGAGGCGGGCCTTCAGTCGCCTCGGTTCATCGCGTTTCTAGCCTAGCCAGCGGCTACTTTTCGCCGTCATGGGTCGCATCGCTCGTCGTCGCCGTCGCGGCGCTCGCCCTTGCCGGCCCGGCCCGCGCAGGCGGGCCGAAGCTCGTCATGGGCGCAGCCGAGGACACCGTGCGCCAGCCGAACGATCGTCACGGCCAAGACTCAGCTCGACCTGCTTGTCGCTCGCCGGCTTGCGCCGTCCGCGTCACCTCACGCTGGGATCCCGGCCGCGCGAGCCGCGGCCGGGCGAGCAGAACGCGATCGACGTCGTGGCGAGCGCCGCCAACCTGACGGGCATGAAGGTGATCGTCTCCGTCTTCAACGCGGACAGCTCGCACGACGCCGCTCTCGAGCACGGATCAGGAGCGAGTTCGCGTCCTACGCGGCCGCGATCGCACGTGACAACCCGACGATCAGCGACTTCGTGATCGGCAACGAGCCGAACCTGAACCGGTTCTGGATGCCGCAGTTCGGGACCGACGGCAGCGAGCTGCCGCCGCGTCCGCGTACGAGGCGCTGCTCGCGAAGACGTACGACGAGCTGAAGACCGTGTCGCCGCAGGTCCACGTGATCGGCGTGGCGGTCTCCCCGCGCGGCGGCGACAAGCCCTGTCGGGATCCGGCCAACGCACTCGCCGACGACGTTCATCACCGATCTCGGCAGGCCTACCGCGCGAGCGGCCGCACAGCTCCCGATCATGGACAGCTTCGCGAATCCACCCGTACCAGGACAACTCGAGCGTGCCGCCGGCCTTCGCGCATCCGAACAACACGACGATCGCGATCGCCGACTACGACAAGCTCGTCACGCTGCTCGGAAAGGCGTTCGACGGCACCGCGCAGCCGGCTCGACGCTGCCGATCGTCTACGGCGAGTTCGGCGTCGAGACGATCGATCCCCTCGCAGAAGTCCACCCTCTACACGGGCACGGAGCCGGCCTCCGTGAAGCCGGTCGACATCGCGACGCAGGGCCGCTTCTACCGCGACGCGCTCGCGCATCGCGTTCTGCCAGCCGAACGTGTCGACGTTCCTCTTCTTCCACGCGGTCGACGAGGGCGAACCTCGACCGCTGGCAGTCCGGGATCTACTACGTCGACGGAACGGCGAAGTCGAGCCTCGCGGTCGTCGAAGACGCGACGCGCGACACGCGCGGCGGCGTGATCGCGAAGTGCCAGGGCCTCTCGCTGACGCCGAAGGGAAAGGTCGTCTACCCGCAAGGCCCGACGGTGAAGACGGTGCCGCTCAAGGTGTCGCCTCACGTGCGACATCGACTGCGCCTACCGCGTGCGGCTCGAGCGCTATCCGCGCGGCTCGACGACGCTCTCGACGCGAGGCGAAGCTCAGGCCGGCGACGCGACCACTCGTGCGCCTGCCGCCACGTCGGGTGGCCGCGGGACGCTACCGGTTCACCGTGACGCTGACGGCGCCCGCTCAACACCGGGCCGCCGAATCAGCTCGCGAGCAAGCCGCTCAAGCTCCGCTGACTACGATTGCGTCGATGGACGGCCAGTACGTCGCGTACACGTTCTACAAGGTGTCCCGCGGAGTGGCGGCGGCTGCCGATCGAGGAGCGCGCCGTCGCGAAGGAGCTCGTTCGCCGAGGTGGTCGAGGAGTGGGCGGAGCGCATGGAGCACCTCCGCGTGTACTCGACCGTCGGCGTGCGGGCGGACTGCGACTTCTTCGTCTGGAAGATCACCGAGCGCTACCTCGATCTCGAGGAGCTCGCGGCCGATCTCAACGCGACGCCGCTCGCCGGCTGGCTCGAGACGCCGTACTCCTACCTCGCGACGACGAAGGCGTCCCAGTACACGAGCGCGCGCCGCGCGCGGAAGATCGTGCCGCGCGGGTCGCCGTACCTCGTCGTCTATCCGTTCGTGAAGGTGCGCCCTGGTACGCGCCTGCCCGAGGAGGATCGCCAGCGCGCGATGGACGAGCACATCGCGATCGGAGCGACGCTTCGCCTCCATCCACAATCACACGACGTACTCGTTCGGCATCGACGACCAGGAGTTCATGACCGCCTTCGAGTGCGACGAGCCGGCCGACTTCATGCACCTGATGCTGACGCTGCGTGAGTCCGAGGCAAGCCGCTACACGGAGCGCGACACGCCGATCTTCGTCGGTCGGCACCTGGGGATCCGCGAGGCTCTCGACGCTGCTCGACGGGGCGTCGGCCAAGACGCGCGCCTGACGGCAGCTCGCCTAGGCGTACGTGTGCTCGTCGCGCCACGTGCGGAACATCGCGAACCCGCAGAGGCCGAGCACGAGCAGGAACGCTGCCGCGTCGGGCCCCGACGGGCGGACGTACCAGTAGGCGCGCGATGTCGCCGACGATCAGCGACCGCCGCGCCGTAGAACGCCGACCTGTGCCGCGCGCGACCACTCCGCCGATCTCCGCGCGCCGCTCGCGCCAGACGAGGTACACGAAGAGCGCGATCGCGAGCAGGAAGCCGATCTGCGCGATCAGCGTCAGCACGACGAGCGTCTGGTAGAGCTGGAGGACGACGATCACGGCGGCGACAGCCGCGATGATCAAGAGCCCTCGCACGCAGCGGGTTCATCTCGCGCACGAACCGTCCCATGCGCACGCCAAGGGTAGCCGGGCGCGATACGATGCGTCGCGTGATCGAGGAAGGCCAGCCGGCTCCCGACTTCGAGCTCTCGAGCGACAAGGGCGAGAGGGTCCGCCTATCGTCGCTACGCGGCAAGCCCGTCGTTCTCTACTTCTATCCCAAGGACGACACGCCCGGCTGCACGGTGCAGGCCTGCGCGATCCGCGACGCCTGGGGCGAGTTCGAGGGCCGCGGGGCGGTCGTGCTGGGCGTCAGCCCCGACTCGGTCGACTCGCACGAGAAGTTTCGCGACAAGTACGGGCTGCCCGTTCACGCTGCTCGCCGACGAGGACCACTCGGTTGCCGAGACGTACGGCGTCTGGGTCGAGAAGTCGATGTCCGGCAAGACGTACATGGGCATCGAACGCTCGACGTTCGTCATCGACGCAGACGGCAACCTCGCGCGTGTGATGCTGCGCGTGAAGCCCGACGAGCACGCTGATGACGTGCTCGCCGCCCTGCCGGCCTGATCCGCGCTACTTCGTCTTCGGCGCGTTGGCGAAGTACTTGTGGCCGGGGTGCACCATGATCGTCTTCTTGAGCACGAGGTCGTCGACCTGAACGATCCCGGAGACGACGCGGATCTGCGTCCCGTTGCAGAAGTCCTCGGTCAGCCAGTTCGTGCCGCGCACCGTCCCCGAGGCATAGCGCCCCTTCGTGCGGAAGCGGCCCTTGCCCTTGCCCCAGAGGCGCCGCACGGGCTTCGACGCCGCCGCCGAGGACACCGACCGGCTCTTCGTCGAGCACTGCTTGAAGCTGCCGACGAGGTTGAGGACGAGGATCGGCTTCGCCGCCGCGCGACCGGATGACGTCCTCGCAGCCGGCTTGTTCAGCGGCTTCAGGCTGAACTTGCCGCCGTAGAAGCTCCCCACGCCGACGATCGAGTCGATCTGAACCTTGCCCTGGCCGGGATCGACGTACGCGATGTCGGAGATGTCAACGTGCTGGCCGGCATCGAGCGGCTTGCATCCTCCGCCGCCCTTGAGCGCCACGCACTGCCCGTCACCGCTCGACGGCGCGACGTTCACCTCGGTCGGTGTCGGGGGCGGCAGCGCGGGCGGAGGCGGCGGCGGAGGCGGCTCGTTCGAGATGACGTCCACGGTCGCCGACGCCGTCCCGTTCGCCGGCACGGGATCGGGGAGGCTCTGCGACACGGATGCCGTGTTGACCGCCTTACCGACGGCCGTCGCTCGCGCGGTGACGCTCATAGACGCCACGGCTCCCTGCGCGATCGACCCGATGCTGCACGAAGAGCCGGAGCACGACCCCTGGCTCGCGCTGATCGAGGTCAACTGCAGCGAGGCGGGCAGCGTGTCGTTGACGAGCACGCCGGTGGCCGGTCCCGACACCGTTGTTCTTCACGCCGATCGAGAAGCGAGCAAGCCCTCCGACAGCGACCGTCGAGGTGTCGGTCGTCATCACGAGCGCGAGATCCGGCCCCACGCTAGGCGGTGGGGGCGGCGGCGGTGGCGGAGGGGGTGGCACGACGTCGTCGTTCAGGATCGTGGCCGTGCCCTGGCCGGTTCCGATGGTCGCGTTGGAGGACGGGTTCGAAAGATTGACGGAGAAGGTCTCATTGCCCTCCACCTTCGTGTCTCCGAAGGCCTCGACCGAGATCTGCGCCGGCGCGTCCTGCGTTACGGTCAAGCTGCCGCTCGTCGCGGAGTAATCCTCGCCCGCGGTCGCCGAGCCATCGCTCGTCGCATAGTCAACGGTGACGGGCTGCGGGTCGTTCACATTCGGCGAGATCGACACCGTGAAGGTGAACGAGGTCGAGCCCGAGTCCCCCTCGGGCTGAGCTCCTCCGCCGGAGATCGAGACCGTGTACGTTGCAGCCGTGCGGGCAGGGGCCGCCTGCGCGACGAAGACGACGACCGCACCCGCGATCGCGCACGCCGTCAGCGTGCGAAGTGCCCGGACCCGTGGAGAGCGCTGTCTCATGCCCATAACGCCACGGCTTTCTCGCCGGGCGTGCCGGCTCGCTGACAGCCTACGGTGCGGGCGCTGCATTCTCCCCATGCTCTCCCCTGTTTTCCGATCACCGAACGAGCACGTAACTCTATCCAGCCGCCTCCCGGCTTCAAGGGACAAGCGTCGCTCGCGCTCCGCAGGCTGTCAACTGCCCACTAGACGGGGTTTGTGGCCGATATCTTCCTTCCGGCTACTCTTGACCGTATGAAACAGTTCGCGACCGGCCGGATCGCGCAGGTTGCGGGAAAGTACGCCGAGCATGCACCGGTCGCGACGGCCTGCTGCAACGCCTGCCGCACCTGCGTCCAGACGAATCTCCTGGGCATCGCACTCGGCGGCGTCGTCGCCCTCGCCGCTGGCGCACGCCGCGCTGCGCAGCGCCTCGGCGTTCGCGCATAACTCTCGTACGCGCGAACTAGAGGTCGGCGAAGCTGGCAACGACCGGAGCGTGGTCGGAGCTCGGTTGGTCGAGACGCGCCGTCGGATCGCTGGTGACCGAGGGAAGCGGGTCGGTGATGATCGCCTCGGCGCTGACCGAGCCGATCGGCTTAACCAGGGCGGCAGAGACGAGGATGTGGTCGATGAGCTCCTGGCGACCTTGGTTGACACGGGAGTAGTTCTTGCCCTCGGGCATCAGCGGTGCGAGGTTCCAGAGCCGCTGCTTGTCGCCGAGGTCGGGCTGTTCGAAGCCGCCGGTGCCGATCTCCGAGCCTGGTGGGCCTTGGAGCAGCTGCGTGGTGGCGGCCTGCACCGTGTCGTTCAGGTCACCCGTGAGAATCAGGGGCCTGTTCTCGCCGTCGTCCGCCAGCGCCCCGGTCACCCATACGCGTAGCATCGCCGCCTCCGCTGCTCGCCTGTACAGCGCGTACGCCGCGAAGCGCGCCCGCTCGCCCTCATCATGGGGTTGGAAGCGGCCTCCCGGAAAGGTCAGGAGCTTCGACTTGAGGTGCGCCGTAACGAGGCGGACCGTCTTGCCTGTGCCCGATTCCACGCTGATGGCAGCCGCTCCGCGTCCCGCGAGGCCGAGGCTGGAGCCACCGTCGTCTGCCTGGACCGGCTGCAGGGGAGCCGGAAACTCGAAGATGTCCTCGGATCCCGTGATCGCATGCCGGGTCAGCCACGCCACCCGAATGCCGCGGTGATCAGGGTGCGTGGAGGCGTGCCTGTGCCAGGTACCCGTGAGGAGCTGGACGAGGTCGTCAAGCGCCGCGGGGTCTCCGATCTCCTGAACAGACAGGCAGTCCGGCGCCTGGGCGTTGATCGTCGAGGCGAGGCCTTGCAGCTTGGCGTCATAGACAGCTTGTGAAGGCGGCCCCGATGGAGAACCCGGCTTGAAGAGGTTCTCGACGTTCCATGTCATCACCTTGAACACCGTGCGACCTCCACGGGACCACGGTTCGGTTGCTTGACGGATCGAGCGACGATTGTAACAATCGGTCCAAGAACCTAAGACAGGTGATCGGCTTGGGCGGCCGTTGCGGCATCGCCGGGGAGGTGGTGACGCGTGATGGCGCAGGACCCTCGGTACGAGCACAACGTCGACCTCGTTTGCGAAGGCGGCGGGGTCAAAGGCATCGGCTTGGCGGGTGCGTACGCCGCGCTCGAGCAGGCGGGATACGAGCCCCAGAACGTCGCCGGCACCTCGGCCGGCGCGATCACCGCAGCCCTGATCGCAGCTGGCTACAGCGCCGACGAGTTGCGCGAGATCATCTTCGATCTCGACTACCGCCAATTCGAAGACAGAGGTTGGGAGGATCGGGTCCCGCTCGTCAACCAGCCCCTCAGCATCCTGCTCGCGCAAGGCATCTTCGAAGGAGAGCGCTTCCTGGCCTGGATGCGTGACCTGCTCGAGGCCAAGGGCATCGAGACATTCGCCCAGCTGAAGACCGAGTGGGACGACCCGAAGTACGCCTATCGGCTGCAGGTGATCGCGTCCGATGTCAGCGCGCGCGAACTGCTCGTGCTACCCCGCGACGCCGCCAAGCTCGGTACCGCTCCCGACGAGCTCGAGGTCGCACTCGCCGTGCGCATGAGCATGTCGATCCCGATCTTCTTCGAGCCGGTCCGGATCGAGAACCCCGAGACGAACCACGAGCACGTGATCGTCGACGGCGGCATGCTCTCCAACTTCCCGGTGTGGCTCTTCGACTCCGGCGATCTCGAGGAGCCGGACTGGCCGACGTTCGGCCTGCTGCTCGTCGAGCCCGACCCCAAAGTGCCGATCACGGCACGGCTGCCCGCGCCCGAGCATGCCCCAAGGGGCGCCCGCGGGCTCGTCGCGCTGTTCTCGGGGATGCTGCACACGATGATGGAGGCGCACGACCGCCTCTATCTCGAGAAGGAGCAGTTCGCCCGCACGGTCCCGATCCCGACGCTGGGCGTGCACACCACCGAGTTCGACATCTCGAGACAGCGTGCGCAGGAGCTCTACGAGTCGGGCCATACGGCGGCCGAGCAGTTCCTCGCGACGTGGAACTTCGAGGCGTACGTGGACGAGTTCCGGCGCGGCAAGACCCACTCGCGCCGCGCAGACGTTGCTGCAGAGCTCACAGCGGCGGTCGACAGCTAAGCGAAAGGGGGTGGTCCAAACTGGCTGACGTAGCGCACGCTCCGTCCACCGTGAGGGCGAAAACGCCCGCGCTCCTCAAGCGGCGCTCGAGAACTCCCGCCGAGCGGTCAGTGACCTTCCCCGAGCTCGTGCACTTCCACAAGCGTTGGCGCCAGGCGCTCGACGGTGAGATCAGCCACCTGCGACAGGCCGAGGACGACTACCGCGCCGCGCTCGCCGGCTTCGAGCGCGCACACGGGAACATCGTGAACTCGTACTGGTGCACGAGCGTGGAGAGCGCCGTTGCACTCACAGCCCGGCGTCGATCGCGCCTGCTTCGCGTGCTCGGCGCACCCGACGCGGTTCGTTTCCATCGCGTCAGCGACTGGGCGACGAAGGACCACCCTGAGATCGCCGAGCCGCTGCACGAGTGCGACGAGATCGCGATCAAGGCTTCGGAGGTGCTGGTCGGGAAGAGCCGAATCGTCGCCATGCAGCTCGTGATGGCCTCGGCGGCGCACCTGCTCAGCCTCGTGGACGAGCGCAGCGGTCACGGCACGGCTCAGAAGACGAGGAGAGCACTCGCCGTCGAGCGCAAGGAGCTGACGCAGACACGGAAGTACTTCCACCAGGCGGCGAACGGCGAGGCTCAGATCGTCTACGTCTTCGGCATGACCCTCGGCATCGCTGGGCTCGGGCTGCTGGCAGCGTTGCTCGAAGTGTTCGTCGGCTTCGGCGGCATCGACGGCCGCGAGCTCTTCGGCTGCCTGATCGCCGGCGGGCTGGGGGCGCTCGTCAGCGTGATGTCGAGGATCAGCGCGGGCCGCTTCCACCTGGCGTCGGACTTCGGGGCGAAGTACCCCCTCTTCCTGGGCGTCCTCCGCCCGCTCATCGGCTCGATCTTCGGACTGATCATCTACTTCGCGCTCGCTGGTGGGCTCGTCAAGATCTTCAACCTCCCGAAGCCAGGGATCGGACAGACGGCCGACAACGACCGTCTCTACTTCTACGCGGCCATGGCGTTCCTCGCCGGCTTCAGTGAGCGGTGGGCGCGCGACATGCTGCTCGGGCCGAGCGGCCTCGGCCGTGGGGGGCCGCAAACGACCGGCGGCCCTGAGGCAGGCGACGAATCGGAGACCAAGGCCCGCCCCGCGCGACGGGGGTGAGCCGGTTGCGGACGGATGAGGGCGAGCTTTCGCGAATGGCCTTGCATCGTCGTCGCAGCCGTTGTAACGGCAGCTTCGCCGTCGAGCGCGGCCGTCGCCCCAGCCTTCACGATCACTTTCAGCCAGGAGCCGCCGGCCACCGCGGACACCGGAACAGCCGTATTCGACTTCACAGCTACGTTGCCCGCCTCGTTTGTCTGCTTTCTCGACGGGCAGCAAACACCCGACCCGTGTGTGCCCCCGGTGACGTATACGGGGCTCCAGAACGGCACGCATGGCTTCTCGGTAATCGCCACCAACACCGATGCGGCTGGGAACAGTCGCAACACGAAGGCAGCCCGCCGATGGGTTGTGAGCGCGCCTCCGGAGACGACGATCAACGAACAGCCGCCCGCCTCGGGTGCGGCCACCTCCGCCACTTTCTCGTTCAGCGCCGACCAGGCCGGGGCTAGCTTCTCGTGCGCCCTCGACAGCGCGGTCTTCTCCGTCTGCTCCTCCCCCCAGACCTATAGCGATCTTCAGCTCGGGCAGCACACCTTCCAGGTGCGCGCTGTCAATGGCAGCTTCATCGATCCGACACCGGCGGCGGCGACCTGGACGATCGCAGCGCCGGAGACGACGATCACGCAACAGCCGCCCGCTTCGACCGGGGCCACCTCGGCCACTTTCTCGTTCAGCTCCGACCAGGCCGGGGCCAGCTTCTCGTGCGCCCTCGACAGCGCAGTCTTCTCCGCCTGCTCTTCGCCACAGGGCTACAGCGACCTTTCCGTGGGCGTGCACACGTTCCGGGTACACGCCGTCGCCGGCAACCTCACCGATCCCACACCAGCGGCCGCAGCCTGGGCGGTCACGGCTGTCGCCCCGGCGCCGGAGACGACGATCACCCAGCGGCCGCCCGCCTCGACCGAAGCCACCTCCGCCACCTTCTCTTTCAGCTCCGACCAGGCCGGCACCAGCTTCGCGTGCGCCCTCGACAGCGCCGCTCTCTCCGCCTGCTCCTCGCCCCAGAGCTACAGCGAGCTTCCGGTCGATCACCACACCTTCCACGTCCGCGCCGTCAACGGCAACCTCGCCGACCCCACACCGGCGGCGGCGTCCTGGACGGTTACGGCAGCGACCACGCCATCCGGCGACAGGAGGCTCTGGCTCTGGATCGGGCCCGGTATCGGCGCCGCACTCGCCGCGGCCGCAGCAATTGCCCTGCGCTGGCGTCACGTCCGCCTGACCCGCAGGCGCGGCGTCTGGCAGCTGGAGGCAGATGACCGGGAGCCGCCCGAGACGTGCACGACCCCCGAGAGCCACACCCGGCGGCGTAACTGCAAGGCGACGCCGTCGCTCTGGAAAGTGGAAGCGCTGACGCTCTCCGACCTCACGGGCGGTGGAGGCGGCGAACGCGAGCTCGTCGGCGAAGCAGTGGAGGGGCTGAACCGTGCCCTGCAGGCTCGACGGACGCACAGCACCGAGGAACGATTGCGCGGGCTCCTCGGCCCCGTGGCCCAGCACGTCGTCGACGAGATCCAGGAGTTGCGCGCCGGGCAGCCGTCGCCGGCCTCCGTGGAGGTCGAAGCCGAGCTGGCAGGCTCCAAGTTCGAATGTGAGTTCACCCACTTCGAGTGCGTTCACCGTGGTGGGACGAGCGTCTGGGAGAAACGAGACGAGTGGAAAGGGGAGGTCGAGTCGAAGACAACGGCGCCGGTCTCACGTGTCTCCTGGCCGATCCCGACCGGCCAGGCAGGCGGAGGCGACCTGGCACGACTCGAAGCCGACCTGCTGGCCTTCGTCAGGCGTGTCGACATCCCGTGGCAGGGCCGGTGACGCTCCGGTAACGCTCGGATAACGGCCTTCCCGGAACATCCCGTCGATGGCAAACAGGTGGAGCTCGCGGTAGGAGGCGACCCGCGGCGGCCACAACGTCAACGGGAAGGAGTTGACCATGCCACATGACGTCGACGAGCCGGCCGATCATGAGCTGGCTGCGTCACCGAGTAGCCTCGTGCCCGCCGGGGGTCCCGGGCCGGCCTTCGTGCCGATGGCGGAACCGGCCGAAGGCACAGCCGAAGCTCCGGGTGAGCTGATCCCGGACCCCGAGAGCCCACTCAGACTGCCGGAGCTGCCCGAGGCCCTTCGACCTGGCTGGCCCGGACACTTCCACTTCTGCCGCGTCAACCTCAGGCAGGGCTGTTACCGGATCACGTACCAGCCCAAGGCGAGCTTTTTCACGTACTACGGCACGATGCGGGTCGACAACGAGGGCGGTACCACCATCAGTGGTGACCTCTACCGGTACTTCCACTTCCCGTTTCCATTCCCGTTCCCACCGGTCTCGCAGGCGTCCAAGGCGATCTCCGACCTGCCGCCCGGCATCGGCACCTCACTGAACAAGGCACCGGTGGCGAGCTTCTTTCCCTTCCCCTACGGCATTCCCATCTACCCTCGGAACCGTTACTACTCGTATCTCAAGGTCACGAAGATCCAGCGGCCGCCGATCATCTCGACGGGTCCCTGCCAGCTCACGCTGACGGCCGAGGAGTACGTCTACACGCAGCCGGCTGCCGGTTTGTTCGACGGCACGTTTCCGGCTGCGCCCGGGACGCGGACGGTGACCATCGTGCTCGAGCAGAAGCCGGCACCGCTCGGGTTCACGAGCAGCTACTTCGAGGGCACGCTCTACGACGGGGGCGTTGCAAAGGGCACGTTCACCATGGGTTGGGTTTCCACATTCTTCCGCAGGGCGACGCTCGAGATCGACACGCTGACCGGCGCCGTCTCGCCGCAGGCCGTCGCCGGCGAGACGTTCGCCAGTGTCTTCGCGAAGGCCGGGTGGGATCTCAACGTTGTCTACGACCAGACGAACGTCCCCGTACCGTCGGGCGTCGTCGCGACCGATTGCTGGTCGAGCGGCGCGCTCCACAACTTGATGACGACGATCCGGAACCCGTCGACTAACCTCGACACCGAGTGGCATCTGCACCTGCTCGTCGTTCCGGCGAAGATCACGTGCGGGCGAGGGGTGATGTACGACACGATCGGCGTTCCGCGCGAGGGTGTGGCGAGCTTCTGCGACGACGGCTACCCGTCCTCGCAATCGTCCTCCTTCGGAACCGCGGCAAACAAGAAGCAGCGGGACGTCCCGCGCGCGTTCCTGCGCAGCGCCTGCCACGAGGTCGGGCACGGCTTCAACCAGATCCACCAGGAGCAGGAGGCCGGCGCGGACAACTCGATCATGACGACGACGCCGAGCGTCGCCGACGTGCTCGGCGGACCGCCCGGCGTGTTCCCGGACGACATCAACCTCGCGTTCAACGAGCATGTGCGACACCACCTCGTCCACTTCCCGGACCCCACGGTGCGGCCCGGCGGGATGACCTTTGGCTCAGGCCACTCGTCGGCAGTGCCGGAGGCCGATCGGTACTGGTTCTCGGCCGAGGAGCTCGAGCTGTCGCTCGAGACGACGCACGCACAGGTCGAGCTCGGGGAGCCGCTCGAATTGGCGTGGACGCTGAAGAACACGTCGGAAGAGCCCCTGCCTGTGCCGACGGACATCGGGATCGAGGCCCAGCATGCGCAGGTCACGGTCACCGACCCACGCGGGCGCACGCGGCTCATGCCTTCTTTCGTGATTCGCACCGACCACGTCACGATCGGCGACCTCGATCAGGGCAAGGGGCTGAAGGCCTCGACGCGGGTATTCTGGAGCTCTCGCGGCTTCGCCTTCCCCGAGCCCGGCAAGTACGAGATCGCGGTACGGATCGTCTGGACGTACGGTGGCGTGCCGCTGGGTGTCCAGACGACGACGGACGTCTTCGTCGGCTACCCGCAGACGGCGGCCGACAACGAAGCGGCTGCGGCGCTGCTCGACCACGAGGTCGGAATGTACGTGGCGCTCGGCGGTGACGCACCCCACCTCACCGAAGCCGTGGCCCGGCTCGACCGGGTCGCTGCGATGGGCGGTGGGGGCGATCAGGCCGGCGCGAAGGCGCTGCGTGGCTACGCGGACATCATGCCCGGCGCGGAGCCGGGTGCGACACCTGCGGGCGACCTGGCGGCCAGGGCGAAGAGGCGAGCGAAGAAGAGGCCCGCGAGAGCGAAGGCGAAGGTCTAGGCGCCTGGCACAGACCTGACCCTGGAGCGCCGGACCGGTAGGGCCGGCGCTCCAGGGTCACGGCGCGGACATGCCCACCACGAACTTCGACCTCGCGCCCCCGGTCAAGACCGTCGACGGGCTCGTCGCGGTCCCGATCGACATACAGCACATCAGCGCAACTCTCGCCTTCGACGGCGCTACGTCCTCGGGAACCGGAGACGCAACGCTCGACTTCGTGCACGGCCCACAGAACGGGAATCCGATCTTCGACCTGCGGCAGACGATCACCGGCCTCTGGCTCGACGGGCTGCCGCTGGCGGTGAGCAAAGCTGCGCTGCACAACTTCGGCGGCGGCGCCAACGCAGAGCTTCGCGTGGTCGAGTCGGTGTTGGCGGCGGGATCGGCGCACACGCTGAGGGTCACGTACACGCTCGGGCCGCCTCAAGCCTCCGGGGCGGGTTCGTATCAGCCGGCGATGACGTGGAGCCCCGGACCGCGACTTGCCTTCAACTTCGGCTTCACCGACCTCGGCGCGGGCCGCTACCTCGAAGCCTGGATCCCGGCGAATCTCATCTTCGACCAGTTCGCGCTGGACCTCGAGCTCCAGCTAGCGAACACCCCGCTCGCGCACACGGTGATCACGAACGGCGCAGTCGCGTCACTCGGCGCGAATCACTGGTCGGTGAGCTTCCCCTCCAGCTTCACGGCGCTCTCGACCCTGCTCGAGCTTCGCGCCGCCGACGCGGTCACGGGCGCGACCGGCACGGTGACGCTTCCCGTCTCGGGTGCGGTCGTCACGATCGAGGCCTGGAAGCTCACCGGCAGCAGTGTCGACCTCGCAGCTCAGATCGCCAATCTGAAGACCTGGCTAGCGGAGAACGAGACCTCGACCGGTCACTACCTGCACGGTAGCCGCTTCGTCGCGTTCTTCAACGTCGGCGGCATGGAATACGACGGGGGCACGACCTGCTCGCCAGGCTCTCTGCGACACGAGACCTTCCACAGTTGGTGGGGCCGGGGCGCCAAGCCCGCGGGCCAGGCCGACGGCTGGTGGGACGAAGCGTGGAACGTCTATCACGACCTCGGGTTCTCGGGATCGCTTCCCTTCGACTTCACCGACCCACCGGTCGAGCTGAGCTCACGAAACCCGTGGATCCGGGTGACGCCCTCGGGCGCCTACTCGAGCGGCGAGCGGTTCTTCGAGGGTTTGGCGTCGATGGTCGGCGTGGCCGACCTCAAGGCGCATCTGCGCGCCTTCTACGGACAGCACCAGAGTCGGCCGACGACGACGGCCGACATGGAGGCGCTGCTCGTCTGCCGCTCGGGAGAGCCCCGCGTCGTCGATGCCTTCCACCGCTTCGTCTACGGGTTCCCCGATCCCTCCCCGGCTCCCGACCTCTGGATCAAGGACGACCCGGGGGATCCAGGAGGCAACCTGTGGGCAGGAAGGTTCTGGGACTCACCCGACCTGTGGATCCGGTATGCCGACGACGGCGGCACCGCTCATCAACCCGTCGAGCACGGCCAGGACAACTGGTTCTACGCGCGAGTCCGCAATCGCAGCACGACTGCAACGGCAAAGCACTTCCTCGCCACGTTCAACGTCAAGGCCTTCGCCGGCATCGAGTTCGTCTATCCGGGTGACTTCCTGCCCTGCATCGCAGCAGTCGCCGGCTTCGAGCTCGGCCCCGGCCAATCGACGATCGTCAAAGCGCGCTGGCCGGCTGCGCTCGTTCCCCCTGCCGGGACGCATGCCTGCTGGCTGGCGTCGGTGCTGACACGATCAGACGAGCCGGGCTCCGGACTGCACGTGTGGGAGCACTCGAATCTCGCCCAGAAGAACCTCGCCGTCGTCGACCTCGTCGCTGACACATCGGTCATCATTCCGTTCGTGCTCAATCGCATCGTCTTCCCGCGACACCGCGCCGTGACGCTCGAGATCGTGCGGCCGCGGGGCGCTGAAGGGCTCGAGGCGTCGCTGCTCCACCGATCGGGCGCCGCTTTCGCCTCCCACCGAACGGCGGGAGATCGTCGAGCCGATGGTGAGCACACCGGCCCTTCGGGGGTGTTCGTGGGGGTCGAGGCGACGGCCCTCGATTGTGGCGGGCCGGACGCAGACGAGGTCGCAACCCGGGCTGCTGTCCATCCCTCGGTTCTCGCAGCCAGGCACTTCGAGCATGCAATCGAGGTGCCGTTCGATGCCGGCCCGGTGGCAGCGATCCCGCTCACGGTTGGCGGTCACGGTCAGCTGGCGATGGGGGTGCGGCTCCGTGGCCCGGCCACCGCGAAACCCGGTCAGACGTTCACCGTCGATCTCGTCCAGCGCGACGAGGCGCAAAAGCGGGTAGTGGGCGGCCTCGCAATCCACGTGCGCATTCGGAAGGAGGCTTAGGCATGGACTTCGTCGGCACCTGGCAGAAGATCTCCTCAGAGCCCTGCGACCAGCCGTACCCCGACCAGCTCGAGTTCCACGAGGCCACGTATCTCGGCCGCAAAGGAGCCGAACAGCGTTTTGTGCTTTGGGATGCTGGGATCTACGAGATCGTCGAGCCGGACCACGTCAGGATCAGCATCGCCACGGACGAGCTCGTCCTCTACCGCTTCTCGCTCTCGGACGATCTGCTCGCGTTCGAGGACGCGAACGGCTGCGAGTTCGAGTACCGCCGCGTCGACTAACGATTGATCAAGCCCCGAACGAGATCCTCCATCTGTTCGGAGGGCTCGATGCCGAATCGGTCGTGCACGAGGCGCCGGTATCCGCGGTATCGGCGCAACGCCTCGGCGTCGTTCCCCTCGGCGAGGTCGACCTTGATCAGCGCTCGATGGGCGCTTTCCCGGAGCGGCTCGCCCTTGACCGCGGCCAGACCCGCCTCCATCGCCCTGGCGAATTCCCCGGCGTCGGTCAGCTGAATACATAGTGACTCGAGCGCGTGGAGGCGCAGATCGTGAAACCGCTCCCGCTCGATCAGTACCCAGTCGTCGTACCAGTCGGGCAGCAATTCGCCGGAGAGCTCGGGGCCATCGAGGTCGATGTCCTCGGCCTGGGCCGAGCCCGCCAGCAGATCGTGCGCAAAGGCGACGGCCTCGTGGAGGTCGACCTTGACGCCCGTGCCGAGCCGAAGCTGACGGCTCGTCGACTCCACGAGCTCGAAGCCGTGGTGGCGAAGCCGCCAGAGGGCGGAGCGGAGGCTCCCGAGAGCGTGGCTCTCCGTCGCATCGAGCCACAGCGCACCGGCCGCGTAGGCGCGCAGGACCGGTCGATCCTGCAAGGCGAGGAAGGCGAGCAGCCGCTGTGCCGGCAGCTCGAGCACGACGCTCTTGCCGTCCAACAGCAGGTCGAACGAATTCAAGAGAGCCAACCGCGCGCGCGGGGGCTCTGGGGCCGCCTCTCGTCGGCGTCGAGCTCCAGCACGCGTCGCGATCGCCGGATCGCCTTCCGGGGGCCTCGTCATGCGTTTGACCACGTCCGTCGTCGTGCCACCGGCGGGAAAAAGGTCAATCGCCGCAGTAACGTTGGCAGCAATGCATTCAAGAGCCCCTCGTTGCCGTCGTTACTTGCACGGCCACCATACGATCGATGCCGGCGGCCGTCAAGGCGGCTGCGCGTAGCAGCGAACAGGCTATGCGGATGAGAGGGCTTGAACCTCCACGGGGTTCGGCAGAGGGTGGCGGCGGGTGTCTGCACGTGGCGGGACGTGGCTTTCCTCCAGGAGTTGGGGCGTTCTCCCGCGTCGCCGAACGGACACGTTCGCGGACGTTTGGGGACTTATTGGGGACTCTCCCTCCCCCGCGCCGCTGCGCGTCCTCGTCCACGCGACATACCGAAGCGCCCCGAGCGTCGGGTCTCTATCACCTGCTTAGCGTGGATCAATAGGTCAGAACACTCGCCTGGGCCAGCGTTCCGGGGATGATGGCCCCGACGCTTACTGCGAACGAACTCTAGCCCCAGGGCAGGCGGGACCAGTATGGCGGCCGCCCTCGCCGGAACCGCTCGGCCGTCGCATAGACCTGCTCCGGATCGGATGTCTCCTTCTCCACGCTCGCCCCGTAGCGCGCCGCGAGTTCCGAGACCGGGTAGCGCGCTTCCGGACCTACGCGGGCGCCAACCATCAGGATCACGCACGGCCTGTCGCCAGCTCCCACGAACGCGTGCTCCGTCCAGGGAGGCGAGTGGAAGAAGTCCCAGGCTCGAAGGCGTCGCTCCTCGCCCTCGACGAGCAGTCTGCACTCGCCTCCGAGAACGAGGAACGCCTCCTGATTCGACTCGGCGTGATAGACGCCGCTCTGGCCAGGCTCGAGGACGGTCACGTTGATCCCGAACTGCGGGAATTCCACCGGAGAGTCGCCGTACTCGTTCTCGAACCAGCACGCCGCGCCCCTCGTCTCCGAAGTGAACCACTCGGCATCGCGCACGTTGACGACGAACCAGCCCTCGGTGACGGGGGGGAGCCCGGAGCCAGCGTCCTCAAGCCGCGCTTCGGTCAAGAACCGGATTCTCGCAGCCCAAGCGACACATCCCTGACCTGGGCCAGCGTGCTCTCGCCTGCCATCGCTCGGAGGGCCTGCCGCGCTACTCAGGCGGTAGCGCCCTGACGTGGGCCAATGAGTTCGGGAATAACACCAGAACGGATCGGGCCATACTGCGGGCGTGCATGGACGCTACGCGGGCGAATCAGCGGGGCCGGCAGGAGGCGGGATCGTTCTCCGAACAGCGCGTCTGATCCTGATCCCGCTGAGACAACTCGACGAGGCCGAGCACGCACGAGCGTCGAACAACCCCACCGACGCATTGCGCGACACTCGCGCCGCCGAGCTGCAGTGGCGAGAGCACGGCTTCGGCCCCTGGGCGATCCGGGACAGACGGGACGAGAGCTTCCTCGGCTGCGCCGAGCTGCGCCTTGCCGGTCATGGCATCGAGGGAATCGCGTCCGACGAGGTCGAGGCGGGCTGGTGGGTGACCGAGGAGCGGCGGAGGGAAGGCATCGCGATCGAGGCGATGGAAGCAGCCATCGATGACCTCTGGGGCCGTACCGATGTCGAGAGCATCACGGCCTACATCGAGGAGGGAGCGAACGAACCATCTCGTCGCCTTGCCGCCAAGCTCGGATTCGCAGCGCGTGGCCCAGGCCGCGGGCGCTCGGGCGAGCCGATGACGGTGTACGAGGTTCGCCGAGACGATTGGCTCCGACGAGGACTCTGAAGCCAACGGGGCGAGAGTGGCCTGGGCCAGTGTGCGGGAATGTCACCCGACGGCTGCTACTCGCTGAGCAGAATCTCAAGCTGCGTGCCATCCGACTGGGCCGCCTCTCGCGCGAGCAAGCGTTGCACACACGCAACGCGTGGCCTGGGCGAGCGTATTCTCACCCGACGCGACTGTTCTGCCCTATTGATCCTTCCTACTGGCGCTGTCCGGGTCGAACCGAGATGTTCCACCCTGCTGAGATGCATAGGATCGCTGCCTGGTGTCCGGCTTCCGCTTCCGACTCATAGACAGCGCAGGCGCCGAGCTCGGTGTCGTCAGCTAGCTACGGCGTCCCGAACGTTCTCCCCGGTGACACACCGTGCACCCCGGACGGAACAGGCGCCACCGGCTCGGCGGCGACGAGAACGGCCAGGAGGGCGAGGTGCGGATGACGATCGTCGTGGACGCCAGCTGCTAGTTCGCGGGGGCTCGGCGGCCCGGCGTGCGCGGTCGACCCTGCGCTACCAGCCCTGCGACTGTGGTTGCGGCGGACTGTCAGATTCGGTTGAGTCGCTGCCATCCGGCAAGCTCCCGCCCGGCAGGTAGTTGCCCTGCCGGATGTGGGCCGCGACCTCTTCGAGCGCCCGGACGAAGCCATCGTTGAACTCCGGCGTCGGGTTAGCGTCTCGCCTCTCATCAGCCCGACGCGCCCATCCATCTAGGTGGAGAGCGATCACAAGTTGGAAGCGAAAGCGATCTCCGTGCTGCTCGAGGAGCTCTCGCGCGGAACGTGGCTCGGCGATCGGCTGGTAGTCGAAGGCGAGCAGCTCGTCGTCGGTTGGAGGCTTGTAATCGAAGTCGAGCAGCTCGTCGTCGGTTGGAGGCATGTCCTCGATCCTAAGCGAGCGGCCAGGAGGGCGACGTGCAGGCGACGATCGTCGTCGCCCCGTCCTCGTAGGGACCGACCTCTCGCCTAGGCACGGATCGCCGGGCCCGCTGCCGCCGCCGGCGCCGGAGGCATTGAAACCCACGCGTTCGGCTATCTCGGCCGCCTTCGCCTTGAGCTCGTCATCGTCGTACGTGACAGGGAACCCTTGCCGAATCTCGATATCGGGTAGCGCCGGTGGCTGCGCGCTCACGTCCGGCCCCTGCTCGTCATGCGGCACGGCCGCGAGCGTTGCACACGAGCCGGTCGGAATCAGGCCGCCGCCTAGTCGATACGCGAGCCGACGTCGGCGTGTCGTCGCACCGAGCACGAGCTCGCGCCTCGACGCGCTCGTCGTCGGTGAGCTCGCTGCTCGGCAGTCGCACGACGCGCCACGTTCTGCCACCCCGGCGCGTCGAGCTCGCGATCGCGTCGCGCGAGGGGCTAGATCGGGGCTCTCGGCTGGGGATGGACGTAGGGTCCCCCCACCGCGCTTACGGTCTAACTCTGAAAGGATCGCGGCAGAGTGAGCACCGCTGACCGTGTCGAGGCTCCGTCGCGGGCGCGTCGGTTAGCGCACATTGTTGGCGCGGTGCTTGTCGCGGTCGTTCTGCCTGCGCTGGTGATGGCGGCGCTTGTGGGCGAGTTGGGTGTCGCGGCGATGGGTGTTGGGCTCTTGCTCGGCGCTACGGGATGCAAGCTCGGCGGCATCCGTCGGATGCTGTTCGTCGCGCCGCTGCTGGGGGTCGCGGCGGGGCTTGGCGCGTCGACGGCGTATGACCGGTGGTGGGTGGCGTTGCTCGCTTGCGCCGGCGTGATCGCCGGGGCCGGGATCGGGTTCGGCTGGTTCGGCCCACTCTTGATGGTTCCGTTTGCAGCCACCTTCGTGACCCCCGTGTCCACGGCTAAGGACGCGACGATCTATGGCGTCATCGTCACGATCGCGGCGCTCTACGGCGTCGTCATCATGCGACGCTTCGGCACGCCCGAGGTCGTCGACGGGCCCCACCTCGCGCTGCCGGTGGCAACGGTCGTCGCGATCGTCTTCGGCCTCATCTTGGGTGGCGCTGCCGCGATCGGTGTGGCACTTGGATGGACGGAGCCGTACTGGGTTCCTGAGCCGATCCTGATCCTCACCCTCTACATCATCATCGGCAAACGCGACCGGATCAAAGGCAAGGCGATCGGCACCGCGCTCGGCGTCGCGGCTGCGATCCCAGTTGCGCTTCTCGATCCCGCTCCCACGGTACTCGCGGCCGTCGGAATCGTCGCCTTCATCCTCGCGCTTACGCAGGCGAAGACGTACTGGCTCATGTACGGCCTCTACACGTTCTCGCTCATCCTCCTGCTCGCCGCCCCTGGTCAAGTCGCCTTCGAAGCAGAGGAACGAGGCTTCCAGATCCTCGTCGGCGTCGGCCTGCTCGTCGTTGGCCTGTTCGTCATTCACGCTCTCGGCTCATGGCTCGCGAAGCACGATCCACAGCCTGAAATCGCGTAGACGATCTCTACGCCTCGACTGCGGCGATGACGCCTCGGCGAGCGTGTGCGGCACGGTCGGAATCATGCCGGGCCGGCGGCGACGTCGAGCTCGCCGGGCGAGAAATGGCCCCCGCGACGCCGCAAAACGCCCGAGGGCCGTGGCGACGACGGGAGTAGCCGTCGTCGCGAGCTCATCGTGCCAACGTCGAATGCGCTTTGCGGCGGTCGTGAGTCACGGTCCCGGCGTGGCACAAAACCGTGACTCACGAGCCCGAAAACGGCCTCTTTTGCGCGCCGCTTGCCTGCTCGGATTCCGGCCGCGCGAGCCAGCGCGTTCCCTGCGGCGCTGCCGGTTTGCGACCTCCCTGGACCCTGCCTGGCCCGACGTGGCCCGAGTGGGTGCGCTATGCGGATGAGAGGACTTGAACCTCCACGGGGTTTCCCCCACACGGACCTGAACCGTGCGCGTCTACCAATTCCGCCACATCCGCGCGGCCGCGAATGGTAGTCGACCCGCCCGCACCGGCCTGTCCGTACCATGACGCGGACGGTGCGCGCTCTGCTCCTGCTCGCAGCCTCCCTCGCGGCTACCTTCGCATTCGTTCCTACGCATGCGGCGACGCCCGACGTCGCGACCGCGAGGTCGTCGTACGACTCCAGGCGCCGCCGCTTGCGCGCGCGATCGCGACGAGCAAGGTGCTGACAGCCGCCGTCAAGGCGCGCAGGCTCGACCTCGGCTCTCCCACGAGCCGGGCTTATCTCGCCGAGCTCGCGCAGGCTACAGAATCGCGTCGCGCGAAGGATCTCGGCCGTCTCGCCGTCGGCGGAGGTCGTCCGCCGCTTCCAGATCGTCGTCGACGGACTCGAGGTCGTCGCCCCGCGCGGGGGACCTGGCCCGGCTCTCGAGGATCCCGGGTGTCGCCGCCGTCGAGCGGAGCGGCGCGTACGGCCCGACGCTCGAGCGAGCCCGTAGGTGATCGGCGCCGCCGGCGCTCTGGGGACCTCCCGAGCTCTGTCTAGCGCTGGCAACGGCGTGAAGATCGGGATCATCGACATGGGCATCGACCCGAAGCTTCCGTACTTCGACGCCGCCGGCTACACGTACCCGCCGGGCTACCCGAAGGGCGACCGGGCGTGGACGTCGCCGAAGGTGATCGTCGCTCGCGGCTTCTCTCCTCCAGACGTGACCTGGAAGCACGCGCGCGCGCCGTACGACCCCGTGAACTCCGACCACGGCGACCACGTGGCGGGGATCGCAGCCGGCAACTACGGCACGCCTGCCATCGACGGACGCGGTCGCTGTCCGGCATGCGCCCCGAGGCGTACCTCGGGAACTACAAGGTCTTCGCCGCCGACACGCCCCAATTCGGGCTCGTCGAGAACTCGAGCGAGGTGGTCGCCGGCCATCGAGGCGGCGGTGCGCGACGGCATGGACGTGATCAACCTGTCGCTCGGCGAGTACGAGGTGAACCCGGCGCGCAACCTCGTCGACGCCGCGATCGACGCGCGCCGCGGACGCGGGCGTCGTGCCCGTCTCGGCCGCCGGCAACTCGTTCGAGGAGCTCGGCCGCGGCTCGGTCGGCTCTCCGGCCTCGGCGGCGAAGGGGATCGCCGTGGCCGCCGTCACGAACGGCGGGCGTCTCGCCTCGTGGTCGTCGCAGGGGCCGGCCGCCCGTCTCGCTCCGGCTGAAGCCGGACGTGAGCGCCCCGGGCGTCGGGATCCTCTCGGTCGTGCCGAACCGCGAGGGCACGTGGGCGTCGTTCAGCGGCACGAGCATGGCTTCCCCCCACGTCGCCGGCGGCGCGGCCCTCCTCCTCGAGCGCCACCCCGACTGGACGGTGGCCCAGATCAAGTCGGCGCTCGTGCTGACGGGCCGCCCCGTGATCGCCGCCGAGGGCGCGTCGGAGGCGCCGACGAACGCGCAGGGCGGCGGCTCGATCGATCTCCCGGCGGCGAACGACCCGCTCGTGTTCGCGAGCCCGTCGTCGCTCTCGTTCGGCCTCGTCCGGGCGGGAGCGACGAAGAGCGCTCCACGTCGACGTCAGCGGACGCCGGAGGCGGAGCGGGGTCGTGGAACGTCTCGGTGCAGCTGCTCGGGCCGCCGGGGGTGTCTCGGTCATCGGCCCCGTCCACGATCACCGTCCCCGGGCGGCTCGACGTCGTGCTCCGGGCGCCGAGCAACGACGGCCGGAGGCGGACGTGACGGGCTTCGTCGTCCTCCGGCGCGGCGGCGTGACGCGGCGCATCCCGTTCTGGACGAGGGTCGAGCGGCCGCAGCTCGGCGGCTCCGGTCAGAGACGCTGCACACGACGCCGGGGCGCTACTCGGGCAACACGCGCCGCGGGACGGGCACGCGTCTCGTCCTATCGCTACCCGGACGACCCCAGCCGGCGTCGGCCTCTCGAACGATCTTCCCGGCCCGGAGCAGGTGTTTCGCGTGCGGGTCGGTCACGCGTCGCGAACTTCGGCGTCGCGTCGTCACCCAGGGAAAGGGCGTCATCGTCACGCCGCGGATCGTGGCTACGCCGGCGACGAGAACCGGCTGGCGGGCGTTCCCGCGCTGCCCGTCGACATCAACCCGTACCGCGACTCGTACGGGCGACCCGCCCGGTGTCGCTGCTCTCGTACCGTCGCGCGGTCTCTACGACGTCGTCTTCGACACGCGCTCGCGCACCGTCGCCGGCCACGTTCTCCTTCCGGCTCTGGATCGAACGACATCGACGCCTCCGCGCTCGCGCTGCTGACACGCCTCGGCTGCTCGGAACGGAAGCCTCGTCGTGTCCGTCGTCGACGGCGGCTCAGGCGTCGATCCGCGGTCGGTCAGGGGCATTCGTCGACGGCAGGAAACTGACGACGCACGTTCTTGTCAGGGCAGGCGCGCGTGCCTGCTCAGCGGGCAGTTCGCACGCGGACGGCACACGCTCGTCTTCCAGGCGTCCGACTACCAGGAGACGAAGAACTCGGAGAGCACCGCCGGGCACCTGCCCGAACACGTCCGTCCTCCGCACGTCGTTCCGCGTCCGCTAGGGAGCCGCCGGCTGCGCTAGCGGCGTTCGTGCTCTTCGATCGTCGGCAGGCGGTCGAGGTCCCGCTGCACGCTCGCTGCGAACTCGTCCTGCTCGGTCGGGACGACGTGGAGCTGTGACTTCCGACGCCGGCGCGCTCGCGTCGATGTCCGGCATCGCGCACCGAGCGCGTCGAGATACGAGGCCACTCCGCAGCGACGAGCACGGCGACGGCTCCGGCGAGCAGCGCGACGAACACCCAGCTCACGGGCGTCATCTAGCGGCCGCTCGCACGCCGCCCAGAGCGCTCACGAGGGCGCTAAAGCCGACGGCCTCGTCGGTGCCGATAAGGCGGACGTGACGCGATGACGACGTCGAGCTCGTTCCTCGTTCCGTGGGCCATGGTCTGGGTCGTCCTCCTGCGCGCGCTGCTCGCGAGGCGGGTGTCCTCCCCAGGATGTGCAACCGCTGCGGCCTCCGCTCGAGCGGCGAATGCCCGGCGAGTCGATCTGCCGCTGCTGATCGAGCTCTAGCCGCGGCTCTCCCAGTCGACGTCCGAGAGCGACGCGAGCGCGAGCATGAGCGAGTGCGTGCCCTTGCCGGCCCGGCGCCCTGCGCCTGGAGCGCGACGTAGAGCTGCTCGGCGAGCGCGAGCCCCGGTAGCGAGAGCTGCATCCGCTTCGCCTCGGCGAGCGCGATGCCCATGTCCTTCACGAAGTGGTCGACGATGAATCCGGGCGCGAAGTCCCCGGACGAGCATCCGCGGCCCGTAGTTCGTCAGCGACCACGAGCCGGCGGCGCCGCTCGCCACGGACTCGAGCACCGTCTCGAGGTCGAGCCCCGCCCTGTAGCCGTAGAGCAGCGCCTCGCAGACGCCGATCATCCCGGTCGCGATCAGGATCTGGTTGACCATCTTCGTGTGCTGGCCCGCGCCGGGGCCGCCCTGGCGAAGGATCGTCTGCCCGATCGTCTCGAGCAGCGGCCGCACGCGCTCGACGGCGTCCTCGTCGCCGCCGACCATGATCGAGAGCGTCGCGTTGCGGGCGCCGACGTCGCCCGCCCGACACGGGCGCGTCGATCGTCTGCGACGCCGCACGTCCTTGCGCCGCCCGTGGATCTCGACTGCGAGCGACGGCTCGCTCGTCGTCATGTCGACGAGCACGCTACCGCTCCGCGCCGCCGCCGACGCGCCCCGCTCGGCCCGAGGAACACCTCGCGCACGTCGGCCGGATAGCCGACGATCGCGCAGCACGACGTCCGACGACGCGGCGACCTCGGCCGGCGAGCTCCGCCCACGCCGCCCCGCGATCGAGCAGCGGCGTCGGCGCGCTCCTTCGTCCGCGAGTACACGGTCACCGCGGTAGCCGGCGTCGAGCACGTGGCCGCACATCGAAGCGCCCATGACGCCGGTGCCGATCCAGCCGACGGCTGTCGTTTCCGGGCTGACGGTCACGGCCGACGTCTAGACGTGCGCGGCGTGGCCGCGACGCCGTCGCGCGCGTCGAGCCTCCGCTCGAACGACCGGCGGAGATCCTCGCCGGAGACGTTCGGGTCGTAGCGGGCGCGACGCGGCTCGACGTGGACGATGCGCACGTCGGCCCCGCGCTCTCCGTGGCAGCGCGCGTACGCCTCGGCCTCGTCGAGCGGCCTGAGCCTGACCTTCAGCCGCAGCGCGCGCATCGACGCCATCCTAAACGCTGCCCGCTACAGCCCCGATTAGCAGGGAGGATCGCTAGGCCGAGGGATAGCCGGATCTAGGCGTGGGAGCGATGCGTGAGGAGTGAGCGCATGGTCGACCTTCCCCGAACAGCACGGCGGCGATGTCGACTGCCGATGAAGACCCTGCGCAGGCGGACAGCGACGCCGTCCTGCGTATCGAGCTCTACGGCGCCGCAGGTCAGCGCGTCGTGAAGCAGGACGCGATTCCTACGCCCAGCCGAGCGCCGCCCTCCCGGACGCGCCCGCCCCTGGCTTGAAGCGCCGCCTCCGTCCCAGGACCCGTCGCTCGAGCCGGCGGCCGCTCCTCCGCCTTCGCCCGTCGTCGAGGCGAACGCCCGCTGCTTCCGCCCCAGCCCGCCTTCGATGAGCGGATCAAGACCGAGGGTCGCACGCTCCGAGGACGCCCTCGCCCGCCGCGAAGGAATGCTCGCCGCACTCGAGGCCGAGGCCAAGAGCCGCCAGGACGACCTTGCTCGCCGCGAGCAGGCGCTCGTCGGGACGGAGGGCTTGTCGAAGCCGAGAGCGCGGACGTTGAACGCCGAGAGCGCCGGCTCGCCCAGATGGAGACGACGGTGAAGGAGCGCATGCGCGAGCTCGACCAGCGCGAGTTCGACCTCGAGCGTCGCGAGTCGGAGCTCGAAGCCGCCTTCAGCATCCGGGAGGATCGCATCGAGACGCGCGAGTCGGAGCTCGCCGAGCTCGACGCCCGCCTCTCACGCAAGGAAGAGGACTGGCCCGCTACGTGACGCAGGTCCAGGCGGAGTTCGCCCGCCGCGCCTGAGTCTTCACGGACGACCTTCCACAGGCTCGCCGCGTGCCGACGGCGGAGGAGAACCGGACGGACTTCGTCCTCGATCCCGATGTCGCGTTCCTGAACCACGGCTCGTACGGCGCAGTTCCGCGTCCCGTGCTCGAGCGCCTGGCTGCCGGCGCGAGAAACTGACCCCAGAAACGCCAAATCCCGCTGATCCGAAGATCCGCGGGACTTGGCGAGAGGAATCTCGCATACATCGCCCTTCCTGTCGCAAGGCCGGTCTGATCCCTTCCGCTAGCCTCGAATCGGTGAGCGCGAGCGCCCGTCCGATCGTCGCCCGCGGCCTCGTGAAGCGCTTCGGCGAGACACGCGCGGTCGCCGGCATCGACTTCGCGGTCGAGCCCGGCGAGACGTTCGGCTTCCTCGGCCCGAACGGCGCGGGCAAGAGCTCGACGATGCGGATGATCGGCGCAGTCTCGCCACGCGTCGGACGGAGAGCTGACGGTCTTCGAGCTCGATCCCGAGACCGAGCCGGACCGGCGATCCGCCAGCGGCTCGGTGTCGTTCCGCAGGACGACAACCTCGACCAGGAGCTGTCGGTCTTCGAGAACCTGCTCGTCTACGGCAAGTACTTCGGGCTCCCGCTCGAAGCACGTTCGCAAGCGGGCCGACGAGCTGCTCGAGTTCGTGCAGCTGACCGACCGGCGAGAACGCGCGCGTCGAGCATCTCTCGGGCGGCATGAAGCGCCGGCTGACGATCGCACGCGCGCTGATCAACGACCCCGACCTGATGCTGCTCGACGAGCCGACGACCGGGCCTCGACCCGCAGGCACGCCACGCTCTCTGGGACCGGCTCTACCGGCTGAAGCAGCAGGGCGTGACGCTCGTGCTCACGACGCACTACATGGACGAGGCCGAGCAGCTGTGCGACCGGCTCGTGGTCATGGATCGCGGCGCGATCGTCGCCGAGGGCTCACCGCGCGCGCTGATCGAGCAGTACGTCGAGCGCGAGGTGGTCGAGCTGCGCATCGACGGCGGACGCGCAGGACGGCATCGTCGGCAGGCTCGAGGGCGTCGGCTCTCGCATCGAGGCGCTCCAGGACCGGATCCTGATCCGGACGAGCGACGGCGACGCGACGCGTGTCCGCCGTCCACGAGCGCGGGTCGTGCCCGAGAGCATGCTCGTCCGCCGGAGCTCGCTCGAGGACGTCTTCCTCACACTGACGGGACGCAGCCTTGTCGACTGACCCAGGGAGCGATCAAGCCCCGTCGGGCAGGCGGCGGCGGTCTTCGAGTGGTACGCACGCTCCTACCGGCGCGTCTGGTGGTCGACGATCACGACCGGCCTCCTCAACCCGATCTTCTTCCTGCTCTCGATCGGCGTCCTGCTCGGCAACGTCGTCGACGACGCGAAACCCGAATCTCGGTGGCTTGACGTACCTCGAGTTCGTCGCGCCCGGTCTGATCGCCGCGCTCGCGATGCAGATCGGGACGAACGAGGGCAGCTTCCCGGTCATGGCCGGCACTCGTCTGGGTGCGGACGTTCCACGCGGTCGTCGCCACTCCCGTGCGCGTCGCGCGAGCTGCTCTGCGGCCTGCTCGCGTGGGCCGCCGCGCGCATGCTCGTCGCGGCGACGCTGTTCGCCATCGTGGCCGGGATCGCCGGCGCCTTCTCGTCGCCGCTCGCCGTGCTGACGCCGTTCGCCGCCACGCTCTGCGGCCTCGCGTTCGCCGCGCCGATGGCTGCGCTGGCCGCGCGGATCAAGAACTCGAGCGCGCTGACGGCCGTCTTCCGCTTCGCGATCCTGCCCATCTTCCTCTTCTCGGGCGACGTTCTTCCCGATCAGCCAGCTCCCGGACTGGCTCGCAGCCGATCGCCTGGGCGACACCGCTCTGGCACGGCGTCACGCTCTGTCGCGATCTCGGCACCGGGTCGCTCGACGCGCTGGCCACGATCGGGCACGTCGCGTACCTCGCGGCGTTCGTCGCCGTCGGCGCGGTGCTGGCCGTCCGCTTCGTCTCGCGGAGGCTGCACGGGTGACCGCCGTCGACCGCTCCTCCGCCACCGCGCCGCATCCCGCTCTGGGGACCGCTCGCCGGACGACTCGTCTACCGCAACGTCGTCGTCGGCCGTCGTGCTGGCTCCTGATCGTGTCGGGCTTCTTCGAGCCCGTCTTCTTCCTGCTCGGGATCGGCATCGGCGTCGGGCAAGCTCGTCGGCGACGTCACCTACCAGGGCGAGCTCGTTCCGTACAAGGAGTTCGTCGCGCCGGCGATGCTCGCGGCCTCGGCGATGAACGGGGCGATCTACGAGTCGACGATCAACGTCTTCGCGAAGCTCAAGTGGCTCAAGACCTACGACGCGATCCTCGCCACGCCGCTCGGGATCCGCGACGTCGCGCTCGGCGAGCTCATCTACGCGCTCATGCGCGGCGGCGTGTACGCCGGCGGCTTCGTCGTCGTCATGCTGGCGATGGGACTGATCGCAGTCGTGGTGGGCCGTGCTCGCGGTGCCGGCAGCGATCCTCGTCGGGGCGGCGTTCGCGGCCGTCGGCCTGATCGGCGTGACGTTCATGCGCTCGTGGGCGGACTTCTCGCTGATCGAGCTCGTGACGCTGCCGCTCTTTCTCTTCTCGGCGACGTTCGTGCCGCTCGACGAATACCCGCCGGCGGCGCAGTGGATCGTTCCGCTGACGCCGCTCTACCACGGCGTCGAGCTGCTGCGCGACCTCGACGCTCGGCACGGTGAGCGCGTCGACGCTCGTCCACGTCGCCTACCTGGTGCGTGATGACGCTCGTCGGCCTCGCGATCGCCGACCGCCGCCTCGAGAAGCTGCTGCTCAAATAGACGAGACGCGCGCGACGGCTGCGCACGTCGCCGGCCACGGCGAACCCGAGCGGTCCGTCCGAGACGTGCAGCTCGAGCTCGTCGCCCGAGGTCGATCGGCTGCCGGTAGTCGAGCTCGGCGCGTGCAGCGGCCCGTCGATCGGCAAGCACCTCCTCGACCGCCTGCCAGTAGCACGGCGTTGTTCACGTGGCCGTGGAGGTCGACGTCGGCCGCCCGCAGCGGCCAGGGCGTGCCGCATGTTGCGTCGGCCGGGAGGTCGGGAAGCGCCGAGCTTCGTCGAGACGGGCGGCCGCCTGCCGCCTCGGCGTACACGCCGAAGTCCCCGATCCGCGCCGGCCGCGCGCTCGGCGTCGAGGTGGATCCACACGCTGTCGACCTCGATGCGGCCGCCGGCGGTCCCCGCGAGCGACCAACGACGTCCGGCGGCGATCGCCGCGACGCCGCTGCACCAGGTCGTCAGCTCGACCTCGCCCCAGCCGACGATCGGCTCGAAGCACGTCGATGCCGCATGCTGCGCACGAACCACAGGTGCTCGGGCATCCCCCACCCCGTCTCCTGGACGTCGTCGATGGCGACGTCCTGGAGGAAGCGCGCGACGGCGTCCAGGCGCAGCCGTCCGCGGTGATCCATGTCCGACAGGCGAATCTGCCGTCGCGCGGCGAACGTTCGGCCTTGGCGGGGCGGTGCAAGAGCGGGGTCAAGCACGAGGCCGCCAGTCTGCTGGCGCGCGCCGCCCGTGACAAGCAGTCGTCGCGGCGCTCGGTCTAGGACTCGGGATCGACGAGCAGCGTCGTCGAGCTCCGGCGGGCGGCCGATCTGCCCGCCAACACGACCAGCTTGAACCGAACGGGGTAACTCCCCGGGTTGGACTCGAACCAACAACCCTCCGGTTAACAGCCGGATGCTCTGCCAATTGAGCTACCGGGGACCGCCAAACGGCGGAGCCAGTCT
The DNA here is from genome assembly GCA_963705945.1 of uncultured Actinomycetes bacterium. Lineage (GTDB taxonomy): Bacteria > Actinomycetota > Thermoleophilia > Gaiellales > Gaiellaceae > PALSA-612. The sequence goes on from CAVPLG010000001.1 coordinate 609,808, forward strand.
AGCCGCTGCCCAGCGCGGCCCTGAGGGTTCGCGCAGCCCGCTCGGGGTCGGCCGCGTCACCGATCGCGCGCACGCACGGCGATCGCGCGTCGCGCCGGCAGCGACGACGTCTCGGACGTTCGTCTCGTCGATGCCACCGATCGCGAACCACGGTTGCCGCGCGTGCTGAGCCGCATAGCGGACGAGGTCGAGGCCGACGGCGGGGCGTCCCTCCTTCGTCGGCGTCGCGTGGACCGGCCCGACGCCGATGTAGTCCGCGTCTGCCGCGTCGATCTCGGCGGCGGCATGCGTCGACAGGCCGACGCGAAGCCCGAGCCCGCGCGCGGCGGCGCACGGGCAGGTCGTCCTGGCCGAGGTGCACGTAAGTCGGCCTCGCAGAGCAGGGCGAGATCTGCCCGGTCGTTGACGACGAGCGGCACGCCGAGCCGGCGTGTCACCTCCCGAGCCTCCTCGAGCGCCGCCAGCAGCTCCCGGTCGGTCAGCGACCGCTCGCGGATCTGGACGATGTCCACGCCGCCGCGGATGCTCGCTTCGAGAAACGTCGGCGAGATCGGGCCGCACGCCCGTGACGAGGTAGAGCCTGGCGTCCACTAGCCACCGGCTACGGGTCGGGCGACGACGAGCTCGTCCCCCTCCTCGAGGCGCACGGTCTCGTAGTCCGACTCGCTCGACCGGTTCGCCGTTTCGCTCGACGAGCGCGTACGGCCCGTCGAGGCCGAGCTGCTCCGAGCAGCGCGTCGACGGTCGCGGCTGGCTCGAGCTGGACGTCGCGCCCGTTGACGACGACGTTCACGAGGCGACGAGACCGGTGATCGGGCTCGACGGCCTTGCGACATCGGACTCCTCGACATGCCGGCAAGGTACGCGGCGCGGCCCGCCTCGACAGCCGAGCTGGAACGCGTGCGCCATCGCCACCGGATCGTCCGCCAGTCGCGATGGCGGTGTTCACGAGCACGCCGTCGGCGCCCATCTCCATGCACTCGGCGGCCTGCGACGGAGCGCCGAGGCCGGCGTCGACGATCACCGGCACCTCGGCCTGCTCGATCATGATCTCGATCGCGTGGCGCAGCTTCAGGCCGCGGCCGGTGCCGATCGGCGACGCGAGCGGCATCACCGTCGCGCAGCCCGCGTGCCTCGAGCTTCCGCTGGAGCACTGGATCCGGCTGGACGTACGGGAGCACGGTGAAGCCATCCTCGACGAGCTCGATCGCCGCCTCCAGCGTCTCCTCGCCGTCCGGAAGCAGATAGCGCGGGTCGGTGATCACCTCGAGCTTGATCCAGTCGGGCAGGCCGCCCGCGCGGGCGAGCCGGGCGACGCGCACCGCCTCCTCCGCCGTCGCGCACCCGGCGGTGTTCGGCAGGAGCATCACGCCCTCCGGAAGCCAGTCGGTGATCGCCTCCGCTTGCTCGATCGAGGTCGATTCGCCGTACGGCGACGGTCACGAGCTCGCAGCCCGACGCGACGACCGCGTCGCGCATCGCCTCGAGCGACGGGTACTTACCCGTGCCGGTGATCAGTCGCGAGCGGAACTCGCGGCCTGCGATGACGAGTGGATCGGCCACTCACACAAGGCTACCGACGGCCTCGTGGACACGTTCGAGCGCAGCGTGGAGCTCCTTCGTCCGCTCGAGATCGTCGGTCGAGCTGCGCCGAGCTCGCGGCGGATGCTCGCGCTCCGCGAGCCGCCAGCAAGAGCTCCTTCGTCGTCGCCTCGTCGATCGCCTCCCGCGCCGCGAGGGCGTCGAGCTCGGCGAGCAGCGGAACGAGCTCGGGCGCGCGGCGCGCCGCCGTCGACGAGGTGCTGCCGCAGCGCGCGGTTCGCGCTCGCGAGTCGAAGCTCTCCGGCAGGCAGCTCGGCGAGGGTCGGCACGAACTCCGGGATGCGCGAGGCAGCCGGCGAGCACGTCTCGCTCGAGCCTGTCTCCCGCCTCGAGCACCTTCGCCGACACCGTGCCGAGCGCCGCCGCGCGTCTGCGGCGCGAGCCCGGCCTGCAGTCTCCGGCCGGCAGGTCGAGCCGGTCGGCGGCGAGCCGCAGCGCGTCCTGGCGCTCGGGCGTGTCCTCGAAGCTCGCGAGCACCTCGCGCACGCGGACGAACGCCTGCTGGCGGTCGGCCGTACGCTCGAGCTCGAGCCGAACGCGGTAGAAGACGTAGCTCTCCGCCTTTCCGAGCAGCTCGCCGAAGGAGTCCGCCGCATCGGCCGGGTCGAGCCCGGGCACGAGCGGCACGACCTTCACGTCGAAGCCCTTGCGAGGACGCGAGCTCCATTCCGCGCAGCGTCGCCGCCTGGCCCGCCGCATCGGCGTCGAAGCAGAGGAACAGCGCGGCGCGTGAGCCGCCGAGCTCTGCGAGCTGCCGCTCGGTGAGCGCGGTGCCCATCGACGCCACGACCGGCTCGAGGCCAGCCTGGCGCAGCGCGATCACGTCGGTGTTGCCCTCGACGACGATCGCGCGCTCCTGCTTCGCGATCGCCTGCCGCGCGAGGTGCGAGCCCGTAGAGCATCGCCGACTTGTGGAAGAGCTCGCCCTCCGGTGAGTTCACGTACTTCGCCTGGAGCGGATCGTCCTCGCGGAGCTTCCGCGCGCTGTAGCCGACGACCCGCGCCGCGCGCGTCGGCGAGCGGGAACATCAGCCTGCCGGTGAAGTAGTCGTTGCCGCGGCGGTTGGCGAGCCCGGCGGCGGCCAGCTCGGCCCGGGTGAAGCCCTTCTCGGCGGCCTTCCGCGCGAGCGTCGGAGACGACCGGCGACAGCCCGAGCCGGAACTCGCTTGCAGATCTGCTCGCCGAGCCCGCGCTCCGGCGAGATATCGCGCGCACCGGCTCGCCCTCCGCGGTCTCCCAGAGGTAGCGCTCGTAGAACGACGGTCGCCTGCTCGAGCACGGCGTACAGCCGCTCGCGGCGCTTGCGCGCGGCATCGGCGGCCGGGCTCGTCTCCTCGTACTCGAGCGGCACGCGGAAGCGCTCGCCGAGCCACTCGATCGCCCCGGCGAAGTCGAGGTTCTCCGTCTCCCGGACGAACGAGATCAGGTCGCCGCCCTTGCCGCAGCCGAAGCAGTAGTAGAGCTTGTCGACGGCGTTGACGGAGAAGCTCGGCGTCCGCTCCTCGTGGAACGGGCAGCGCCCGATGTAGCGCGCGCCGGCCTTCTTCAGCTGCGTCCGCGCGCCGACGACGTCGAGCATGTCGGCGGCCGCCTTGACCTGGTCGACCGACTCCTGCTTGATCCGCGCCACGAACGCTGAGAGTATCGCGCGCCCACGTCGTAGTCTTCCTGCCGATGGAGTCGAGCCGCAGAGAGCGCAAGGTCGTCACGCGTCCTCTTCTGCGACCTCGTCGGCTTCACGTCGCGCGCGGAGGTCGCTCGACCCCGAGGACGTCGACGCGCTGCTCCGTCCGTACCACGCGCGCGTGCGCGCGGAGCTCGAACGCCATGGCGGCACGGTCGAGAAGTTCATCGGCGACGCGGTGATGGCGCTGTTCGGCGCGCCGGTCGCACACGAGGACGATCCCGAGCGCGCGGTGCGCGCGGCGCTCGCGATCCGCGATGTTCGCGCTCGAGGACGGGCTCGAGCTCCGCGTCGGCGTGACCACGGGCGAGGCGCTCATTCGCGCTCGATGCCAGACCGGAGGCCGGCGAGGGCATGGCCGCGGAGACGTCGTCAACACCGCCGCCCGCCTCCAGGGGGCCGCGCCGGTGAACGGCGTGCTCGTCGACGAGACGACGTACCGCGCGACGCGCGCCGCGGTCGACTATCGCGAGGCCGAGTCCGTCGAGGCGAAGGGCAAGGCGGAACCGGTCGCAGGTGTGGGAGGCGATCGACGGCCGCTGCGCGCTTCGGCGCAGATGTCGCGCACGATGCGCGGACGGAGCTCGTCGGGCGGGAGCGCGAGCTCGCCGTCCTCCGAGAAGCCTTCGACCGCGCGCGCCACGAGCGGTCGTCGCAGCTCGTGACGCTCGTCGGTGTTCCGGGCATCGGCAAGAGCCGTCTCGTCTACGAGCTCTCCCAGATCGCCGACGCGGAACCGGAGCTCGTCACCTGGCGGCAGGGCCGCTGTCTCGCGTACGGCGACGGCGTCACGCTCTGGGCGCTCTCCGAGATCGTCAAGGCACAGGCCGGCATCCTCGAGCAGGACGCGCCTGAGACCGTGGGCGAGAAGCTCCACGCCGCCGTTTCCGACGTGCTCGGCGGGTCGGGAGACGCAGAGCTGGGTCGAGTCGCACCTGCGCCCGCTCGTCGGGCTCGAGGACGAGTCCGAGCTGGGAGGCGATCGGCGGAGCGAGGCGTTCGCCGCGTGGCGCCGGTTCCTCGAAGGGCTCGCCGAGCAACGGCCGCTCGTGCTCGTGCTCGAGGATCTCCACTGGGCGGACGAGATGCTGCTCGATTTCGTCGACGAGCTTCGCGACTGGGTGACTGACGCATCGATGCTCGTCGTGGCGACGGCACGGCCCGAGCTCCTCGAGCGCCGGCCCGGCTGGGGCGGTGGCAAGTTGAACGCGACCACGCTCGCACTCGTCCCGCTCGACGCGGACCAGACGGCGCGCCTGATCGCTCTCCTCCTCGAGGCGCCGCTCCTCACCGTCGAGGATCAGCAGGCGCTGCTCGAGCGCGCCGGTGGAAATCCGCTCTACGCAGAGCAGTTCGCCGACCTCTACCGCGAACGGGGATCGACCGACGAGCTCAGCCTGCCGGAGACCCTGCAGGGCATCATCGCCGCGCGCATCGACGGGCTGAGCGCAGCCGAGAAGGGGCTGCTCCAGGACGCCGCCGTCGTCGGCAAGGTGTTCTGGGCAAGCGCACTCGACGGAGGCGATGAGCACGTTCGGATGACGCTGCACGCACTCGAGCGTAAGGGGTTCGTCCGTCGACAAAAGCGCACCTCTGTCGAGGGCCAGCAGCGAGCTCGCCTTCGCGCATGCGCTCGTACGCGACGTCAGCCTACGGACAGATCGCCCGGGCTGATCGCGCGACAAAGCACTGCTCCGTCGCCGACTGGATCGAGGGCCTCGGGCGCCTCGACGACCACGCGGAGATGCTTTCCCACCACTGGCGCTCGGCGCTCGAGCTGTCCCGTGCAGCGGGCGCGGACACAGCGGAGATCGAGACGCCCGCGCGCCTGGCGCTACGCGCAGCCGGCGATCGCGTGTTTGCGCTGAACGCCTTCGCCACAGCCGAGGCGTATTACGCCGAAGCGCTCACGCTGTGGCCGGAGGACGACTCCGACCGTCCGTATCTGCTCTTTCGTCGGGCGCAGGCTCTGCTCATAGCCGCGGACGATCGGCGGATCGACGCGCTCGAGGAGGCACGTGACGCCCTGCTCGCGGCTGGAGACCGGGCCGGCGCGGCCGAAGCCGAGGCATTTCTCGCTCAAGTCTCGTGGTACCAGGGTCAGCGCGCCGAAGGCCTCGCGCATCTCCAGGCAGCACAGGGGCTCGTCGAAGGGACAGGCGCGTCCGCCGGAGCCACGCGCGCGCTGGCCGTCTCCGCCCGCTACCGCATGTTGGCGGGCGAGCGCGCAGAGGGGCTGATGCTTGGACAGGAAGCGCTGGCGATGGCCGAGGAACTCGGGCTCGAGGAGCTACGCGCGCATGCGCTGGTCACGGTCGGCACAGCGAAGCACTATCTCGGCGACGAGACGGGTACCGAGGATCTCGAGCTAGCACTGAAGATCGCCCTTGCCGCCAACTCGTCGATCGCCGCCAACGCGCTAAACAACCTGGGCGTCCTTGCGTCCGCGAACGACCTCCGCCGAGAGCGGGAGCTCTTCCAGGAGTGCTTCGACGTCGCAGAGCGGATGGGAGACCGAGACACGATGCGCTTTGCCGAGGGCAACCTCGCGTGGTCCGAATGGGCGTGTGGCGACTGGGACGCGGCGCTCGCCCGAGCGGACGCTTTCATTGCGTTGTGTGAAGCAGGATCGCCTCACTACCTCGAGCACCATGTGCGCGAGACGCGCGCGACGATCCTGCTCGCAAGAGGCGCAGCGGATGCCGCGCTCGCCGAGTACGAGCGAGCCCGCGACCTTGGTCGACTGGCGGGGACCCGCAGGCGTACCTGCCTGCCGTCGGTACTTCCGCCCATGCCTACGCCTTACTGGGGCGAATCGAGGAGGCACGCGCACTCGCCCAGGAGTTCGTCGCCACGGCACAAGAGCTCGAAGACAAGCCGATGGCGGTGACGATCCTTGCCGGATTCGCCGCCGACGTCGGTCTCGTGTCAGAGACACGGTCGCTCGTCGATGCAACTGCTCCCAGCCGCTTCCGGGACGCCGCCCTTGCTGAGCTGGACCGCGACTTCGTCCGGGCTGCCGACATCTATGCCGCCCTCGGCTTCAGGGCCGTGGAGGCGGAAGCGCGACTCGACGCAGCCAGAGATCTTGTCGCCGCCGGAGATCGCACCGAGGGCGAGGTGGAGCTCCAGAAAGCACTTGCGTTCTATCTCTCAGTGGGCGCGACGTTCTTCGTCGAGCGTGGCGAGGCCCTCCTGCGGAGGGAGAAGACGGCCTGATGGCGGTGCAGCGCCGCGAGCGGAAGGTCGTCACCGTCGTCTTCTGCGACCTCGTCGGCTTCACGTCACGCGCGGAGTCTTTGGACCCCGAGGACGTGGCGGCGATTCTCCGTCCCTACCACGCGCGCGTGCGCGAGGAGCTCGAGCGGTACGGCGGCACGGTCGAGAAGTTCATCGGCGACGCGGTGATGGCGCTCTTCGGCGCTCCCGTCGCCCACGAGGACGACCCGGAGCGTGCCGTGCGCGCGGCACTTGCCATTCGCGAGTTCGCCGGTGAGGACGGGCTCGAGCTGCGCGTCGGGATCACCACCGGCGAGGCGCTCGTCTCGCTCGACGCGAGCCCGGCCGAAGGAGAGGGCATGGCCTCAGGCGACGTCGTCAACACGGCAGCGCGACTCCAGAGCGCAGCGCCTGTCAACGGCGTGATCGTCGACGAGACGACGTATCGCGCCACAAGACAAGCCGTCGATTACCGGGAGGCAGGGCCGGTGGGGGCGAAGGGGAAAGCGGAGCCGATCGCGGTCTGGGAGGCAACCGAGGCTCGCGCGCGGCTCGGGAGCGAGGTGCTCGACCACGTCGCGGGCGATCTCGTTGGCCGCGAACGCGAGCTCACCGCCCTTCGTGCCGCCTTCGATCGCGCACGCGAGGAGAGCTCACCCCAGCTCGTTACGCTTCTCGGCATTCCCGGGATCGGCAAGAGCCGCCTGCTCTACGAGCTCTCGCGCGTGGTCGACGCCGAGCCCGAGCTCACGACGTGGCGCCAGGGTCGCTGCCTCGCGTACGGCGACGGGATCACGTTCTGGGCCCTCGCGGAGATCGTCAAGGCACAGGCCGGCATCGACGAGGCGGACGACGATGTCACTGGCGCCGAGAAGCTGCGGCAGGCGGCAGCGGAGACCGTCGATCCCGCGGACGCCGACTGGGTCTATACCCGCCTTCGACCGCTCGCCGGACTCGAAGACCTCTCCGAGCTGGGAGGAGACCGTGGGGTCGAGGCGTTCGCAGCCTGGCGGCGCTTCTTCGAGGAGCTCGCGGCCCAGCGCCCTCTCGTGCTCGTCTTCGAGGATCTTCAGTGGGCGGACGACGGGTTGCTCGACTTTGTCGACGCGCTCGTCGACTGGGTGAGCGACGTGCCGATGCTCGTGGTGTGCACGGCGCGGCCGGAGCTGCTGGCGCGGCGCCCGAACTGGGGCGGCGGCAAGCTCAACGCCTCGACGGTCGCGCTCGAGCCACTCTCCGACGGCGACACCGCGCGCCTGATGAGCACGCTGCTCGAGCGGGCGGTGCTCCCAGACGAGGTGCAGCAAACCCTGCTCGACCGCGCGGGCGGCAACCCCCTCTACGCGGAGCAGTTCGCGCAGCTCTATCTCGAGCGAGGCTCTGCCGAGGAGCTGCCGCTTCCGGAGACGCTCCAGGGGATCATCAGCGCCCGCCTCGACGATCTGCCGGCCGATGAGAAGGAGCTCCTCCATGCGGGCTCCGTCGTCGGAAAGGTCTTCTGGACCGGCGCGATCAACGGGCGTGGAGTCGACGTCGGGCCTGTCGTCCAGGCGCTCGTGCAGAAAGGCTTCCTCCGCCGGCAGCGACGCTCATCGGTGGCCGGCGAGGTGGAGCTCGCCTTCGCGCACGCGCTCGTCCGCGACGTCGCGTACGGGCAGCTGCCGAGAGGCGAACGCGCCGCCAGGCACCGAGGGGCGGCCGAATGGCTCGAGTCGCTTGGTCGCCTCGAGGACCACGCGGAAATGGTCGCCTACCACTGGCGCTCGGCGCTCGACCTCGCCCGCGCCGCTGGCGACGACGACGGCGAGCTGGCGAAGCGCGCGCGGCTTGCGCTACGCGAGGCGGGCGATCGGGCATTCGGGCTCAACGCGTTCCCGGCCGCTGCGGAGTACTACGAGGCTGCGCTCGCGCTCTGGCCCCCCGAGGACTCGAAGCGGCCGGCCTTGCTGTTCTCTTTCGCGCACGCGCTCACGGTGGCGGTCGACGAGCGACGGATCGCTGCGCTCGAGGTAGCCCGCAACGAGCTTCTCGTCGCGGGTGATCGCGCGCGCGCCGCAGAGACTGAAGCGTCGCTCGCCGAGATCGCCTGGTACCAGGGCCGCCAGGACGACGTCTTCCACCACCTGGAAGCGGCGGAGGGACTCGTCGAGGGCGCCGGCCCGTCGTGGGCCGCCGCCCGCGTGCTCGCGACATCGGCGCGATACCAGCAGCTCGCTGGGCGGCTGGAAGAAGGGCTCCAGCTGTCGACGGCGGCTCTGGCGATGGCGACCGAGCTCGGCCTCGACGAGGTGCGCGTACACGCGATGACGACGATCGGCGGTGCGAGGTTCTTCCTCGGCGACCCGGGCGGCGAGGAGGTCCTTCGCGAGGCCCTCGACATCGGGCTCGCCACGAACCTGCGGATCGCCGGCACCGTGCTGAACAACCTGTCCGTCATGGCCTCGATCACCGACACACGGCGTTCCATGGCCCTGCTCGTGGAGTCCCGAGACTTCGGAGAGCGCATGGGAGATCGCGAGCAGGTTCGCTTCACGGAAGGAAATCTCGTCCACGACATCTGGGCCACGGGTCGCTGGGACGAAGCTCTCACGAGCGCCGGGAGCTTCATCGCCGCCTGTGAGAGCGGTTCCCCTCACGTGCTCGAGTACTTCGTTCGCGAGGTCCGCGGCATGTTGCTGTTCGCCCGCGGGGAGGTCGAAGCGGCACTCGGGGACTTCTGGCGTGCCCGCGAGCTCGAAGACGAACGGGGCGAGCAGGGACGTCGAGAGCCCTCTAGCGTATCCGCGTGCGCTTCGATGCTGCTCGGACGCCCAGACGAGGCCCGCGCTTACGCGCAGGAGTTCGCCGTGAGTCTCGGCGGAACCGGGGACCTGTTCCAGTCTCGTCATGCGTGGACCGCTCTCTTCGCCGAAGAGCTCGGGATCGCGCCGCTGCTCCGCAAGTTCGGCGACGCGTCGTTGCCAGGCCGGCTGAGGGACGGCGCGCTCGCGGCGCTCGACGGCGACCTCCGTCGCGCGGCCGACGTCTTCGATGCCGCCGGATTCCTCCCGGGTGCGGCGCACGCGCGGACGCTTGCGGCAGAAGAGCTGTTCCGGACAGGCGAACGGGCCGAGGGTGAGGCGGAGCTCGAGAAGGCGCTTGCGTTCTACCGCTCGGTTGGTGCGACGTTCTTCCTCGAGCGCGGCGAGGCGCTACTCGACTCCGCTCAGAGCGAGTCGGCGTAGGTCAGCGCGAAGCGGTCGGTCATCCCGGCGATGTAATCGGCAATCTCGTCGGCGCCGTCCCCGCGCTCGACGAGGCGGTCGAAGATCCGCCGCACGACCTCGTTTGCGCGCCGGTGCTCGTGCTCGACCTGCGGGCCGAGATACACCCGCTCGAACATGAACGACCGGAGCGACATCATCGCCTCCCCCACCCCGGAGCTTTGGACGATGTCGCCGGCCTCGGCCGACGTGTCGACGAGGTCGCGCACGAGCCGGTCGATCCGCCTCGAGCCGGTCGGTCCGAGCAGCGCGATCTCATCGCCAGGAAGATCGTCGGAACGAAGGAGCCCGAACCGGATCGCGTCGTCGATGTCGTGGTTGATGTAGGCCACGCGATCGACGATGCGGACGATCCTCCCCTCGAGGGTCTCCGGCTCGCGGTCGCCCGTGTGCGTGAGGATCCCGTCGCAGACCTCGTGCGTGAGGTTGAGCCGCTCGGCTATGGCGTACGACTGCTCGTTGTGGCGAAAGCGGCGGCCAAAGCGCTCGTGTAGGGCCTCGTCGAGCGCTTCCTCACCGGCATGCCCGAACGGCGGGTGCCCCATGTCGTGCCCGAGCCCGATCGCCTCAACGAGATCCTCGTTCAACCGGAGGGCGCGCGCGACGACGCGCGAGATCGCCGTCGTCTCGAGCGTGTGCGTCATCCGCGTGCGGTAGTGATCTCCCTCCGGGTCGATGAAGACCTGCGTCTTCCCCTTCAGGCGGCGGAACGGCTTCGAGTGGACGATCCGGTCGCGGTCGCGCTGGAACGGCGTGCGCACGGAGGAAAGGTCCTCTGGCTCCGTGCGACCTCGCGTCTCGTACGAGCGCACGGCGAGCGGAGACAGCCACTCCGCCTCGAGCGCGCGGACCCGCTCCTCGAACGAGCTCATGCCGTGAGCGTCTCGGACTGCGTCGACCGCGCGGCGAGCAGATGCGGGATCGTCGCGCAGGCGAACAGGATCGCAAACGCGACACCGACCGCGCCGAACCCGCCGGTCGCGAGCGCGAGACCGCCGACGCCGGCGCCGACGAACGCGCCGAACTGGAGCGCCGCCGTGCGCACCCCTGTCACGCCCAGCCGGAGCTCCGGTGCCAGGTCGAGTCCCCGTGCGCTGCCGGCGAGCGTCCGCCCGCCCGCGAGAAACGAGAGGACGGAGAAGATGACGAGGCTCGACCACACGCTTCCCCGGAACGCGCCGAGCGCGGCGACGGCGATCGCCGAGGCGAGCGCGAGGCCGACGAGCAACGTGCGCGGATGGTCGTCGACCCAGCGGCGAAAGAGGAGATTTCCCGGAACGTAGACGAGCGCACCAACCGCGAGCACGAGCCCGGTCGCGGTCGCCGATAGCCCGTAGCTCTCCACGAAGAGCGCGCCGACGAAGATCAGCGTTCCGACCCAGGCGGAGTAGGCGGCAAGCTCCCCCAGCGACCACCCGATGACCCCGGGCTGCTCGAAGACGGTTCGGAGCCCTGCCTTCTGCGCCGCAGGGGCCGACCTTGGAACGCGGAAGAGCACGACAAGCGCCGCGAGCGCAGCAGTGAGCGGGACCGCGAGCCACGCGTATCGCCAGTCGACGTCGCCGACAACGCCGGCGATCGGCATGCCTATCACCCACGCGAGCGGCGGACCGAGCAGCGCTGCAGCGAGCACGCGCGACCTCGCCTCCGGCGCGGCCCACTCGGCGGCAGCGGCAACGGCGGCGGAATACGACAGTCCTGCGCCGACACCGATCAGCACCTGAGCGCCCGAGAGCAGGGCGAAGGTCGGGCTCACCGCGGAGAGCGCCGACCCCGCCGCGATCAGCGCGGCGCCGGCGGCGAGAAGGTCGCGAAGCCCGAACCGCGACGAGAGCAGCCCTGCGAGCAGCGCCGTCGTCCCCGCCGCCAGCCCTGAGACCGTCCGCAGCTGCCCCGCCGTCGCAGTTGACACGTCGAGATCGTCGGCGAGCGACGCGAGAATCGGCGTGAGGATCAGCAGAGCCGACTGGGACGCCGCAAGACACAGCGCGAGCGTGAGCCCGATCGTCCTGCTTCGCCCGCTGTCGTCCACGTGGTCAGCCTAGTCGGCGGGCCGTTTACTTCCGGCAGAGCGCCGCGAGATCGACCCAGCCCGAGTCCTGCGGCCGGTACACCTGGCATTCAACGCGCGACGAGAAGAGCTGTGGCGCTGCTTGCGCGCGGCCGAAGACGGCGACCGGCGGCGACACGCGCATCATCTCCGTCGCGAGCGAGCGGTATGCAGATGAGCGCGCCGCGCCGCCGACGGAGTACGCCTTCCGCATACGCGCGATGAACCGAGTCGTCCCAGAGAGTGTCGGACTTCCCGAGATCCGTGATCGAGCCCGTGCGATCGAGCGTCTTCGCGTCGAGCAGGCCGACGCTGTCGATCGGCGACGCCTTGGCGCTGCCGCCTGTGAGCCCGACCGCCGCGACAATCCCGATCGCGACAGCGACGATCCCCACGACCAGCGCCGCGCGCCTCCGTGGATGCGCTCCTGCAGCCGCCCGCTTGATGCTGCGACCGAGCTCCCGCCCCGGCGCCGTCTCCGCGTGGTGCACCTCGACGACGCCGACCGGCTTGTCGAAGCCCTTCAGCCGCTCGATTCGCCGGAAGCCGAAGGCGATGCCCTCCGTTGCGCCTGCGAGCTCGCGGACCGCATCGGAGGCGAGCACCTCGCCCGGCTTTGCCAGCGCGCAAAGGCGCGCCGCACGGTTGAGCGCGCCGCCACGGAAGCCGTCCTCGACAGGCACCGCCTCACCCGTGTCGATCCCGATCCCGACCGGGCGCGGAAGCTCCTCGGCCACGACCGCCGCTTGCAGCTCGATCGCGAATCGCAACGCAGCCCGCCGCCGAGTCGAAGACGACGAGCGCCTCGTCTCCGCGGAGCTCCTGAAGCGAGCCCGTGTACCCGGGCGCGATCCTCTCCACGATCTCGGCGAACTGTCTCGCCAGCGCGGCGCCGGCCTCGTCGCCATGCTCACGGGTGTAGCTCGTGTAGCCACGAACGTCTGCAAAGAGGAACGTGCGCACGGCCGGCGCCGTCGGTTGCGGCGCCGCCCCAACTAGATGATGATAGGAACCGTGCCGCCGTCGGCGCTCCAGGCGGCGCCCGTGACATAGCTCGCGCGAGGTGAGCAGAGGAAGACGATCACGGCCGCGATCTCCTCCGGCTCCGCAAGGCGTCCGAGGGGCCGGCCGGCGCCGACCTTTGCGAGCACCTCGTCCCGGTCCCCCTGCTGGTCGGCGAGGCCACCTTCGCCGAGCCAAGCGTCGGTCGCCGTAGGCCCGGGAGTCACGGCATTGCAACGGATCCCGTCCTTCGCATACACGTCGGCGACGAACCGCGACAGAGAGAGGACAGCCGCCTTCGTGACCGAGTAGTGGGGCATGCCGAGCGAGGGCCGCTTGCCCGCTGTCGAGGAGACGTTGACGATCGCCGCGCTGCCCGAGTCCCGGAGGGACGGCAGCGCCGCCCGGATCGCCCGCACGAGACTCATCAGGTTGAGCTGCCAGTAGGCGTCCCATTCCTCGTCGGAGATGTCTTCGAAGCGCGCGTGGTGGGCGATGCCCGCGTTGTTGACGAGGACGTCGAGGCCGCCGAGGGCGCGGACGGCATCCTCGACCGTGCGCTCCGGCTCCCCTGGTTGCGACAGGTCGCACCCGATGTGCAGGCTCTCGCCGACTCCGGGGGCCTCGCTTCGCCCGCATGTGACGACCCGCGCGCCTTCGGCAACGAGCTGTCTTGCCACCTCCATCCCGATCCCCCGCGTCCCCCCGGTGACGAGACAGGCGCGGTCGGCGAGGTGCAGCTCCACGACGGCTAGCGTACCTCGCGTGACAACGCTCATTCTCGCCCGCCACGGAGAAACCGACTGGAATCGCAACGGCATCTGGCAGGGCCACGGCGATCCTCCGCTGAACGCCCTCGGCCGCGAGCAGGCGGCCGCCCTCGCCGAGCGGCTTCGGGGCTCCAGCCTGCAGGCCATCTACTCGAGCGACCTCAAGCGCGCGAGCGAGACGGCGGAGTTCGTGTCGCGCGCCACCGGGCTCGCCGTGACGCGGCACGCCGGGCTTCGCGAGGTCGACGTCGGCTCGTGGACTGGGCTCACGCTCGCGGAGATCGCCGAGCGCTTCCCGGGCATGGAGCATCACGACGGAGAGCCGCACGAGACGTTCGACGCGCGCGTGCTCGCGACGTTGACCGAGCTTGCTTCCCGGCACGCCGACGAGCGCGTCATCGTCGTCACACACGGCGGAGTAGTCCGTTCGCTGCAACGCGCGATGCTCGGCGAGCCGCTGCCGGTCCTCGAGAACGGCGGCACGTACGGCGTCCGCTTCACCGGTCAGACGTTCGCCCAGGAGTAGACTCAGCTCAGAGTGGACGACTACACGAGCAAGTACAAGGGCGAGCAGGTCGAGGTCGCGCTCTTCGGCGGCGACTACCAGGAAGGCGTGCTCACGGCGTACTGCGCGATCGACGAGATCGCCCACGTCGAGCTCAACGGGCACATCCTGATCCCACTCCAGAACGTCGCTTCGCTGCACTGCTCGAGCCGGTGCGATGCCCCCGAGCCGGACTGGCCGCCCCGTGGCCTCGCCGAGGAGGAATCCGACGAGGAGTCCTAGGGCGTGACGGCCCTCTGGAACGTCGTCAAAGCCTGGCTCTTCCTCGCCGTCCCGTTGGCGGCGTTTTCGTTTCTGGGGTACGCGATCGCCGGCTACCGGCTCGCGGGGGTCTTCGGGCTCGCCGCCCTCCTGCTCGGAATCAGCACGTACTGGATGGCCGACCGCGTCGTCCTCGGGATGGTCGGGGCACGCCCGCTGCGCGACGCGGAGAGCCCACCCCTACACACGATGGTTGCTGATCTCGCGACACGTGCCAGCGTCGTGAAGCCGAAACTGTTCGTCATCGAGCACGGCCCGCCGCTCGCGTTCGTCGTCGGCCGCGGGATCGCGTCATCGACCCTCGCGATGACGATGTCGCTCGCCCTCCTGCCCGCCCCGGCGGAGACGGAGGCCGTGATCGCGCACGAGCTCGCGCACGTCCGCAACCGCGACATCGTCGTCCAGACCCCCGTGGTCATGATCTCCGCGGCGCTCATCGACGCGAGCCGGCTCGGTGGCTGGCTCGAACGCGTACTCCTCTACGTCCTCGGGCCGCTCGCGGCGGCCCTTCAGCACATCCTTCTCTCGCCGAAGCGCGAGTACGCTGCAGACCGTATCGCCGCGGAGATCTGCGATACGCCGCACGGGCTCGCCGATGCGCTGCTTCGCCTCGATCAGGCCGCTGAGCTCGTGGAGTTCCGCGCCAGCCCGGCTGCGGAACCGCTGTTCACGATCGACCCCTTCGAGGACAGCGGCCTCGCGACGATGTTTCGCTCGCATCCGCCGGTCGCCGAGCGCGTCCGCCGGCTGCGCGAGCTCGATCCCGGGCCAGAAACAGACGAGGCCGCCCTGGGGCGGCCTCGAGAATAATCCGGCGGCGACCTACTCTCCCGGGGGCTTTCGCCCCGAGTACCATCGGCGCTGGCGGGCTTAACTGCTCTGTTCGGAATGGGAAGAGGTGTATCCCCGCCGCTATGACCACCGGAAGTTGTGAGAGCATCGGTGCCTAGTTTTTACCTGGCTCCGATTCCGTTTCAACGCGAGCAACTCGCGCACGCACACCCTCAAAACTCCATAGCAGCTCATCGGTGTTCAAAATCAAGACCTCGGGCAATTAGTACGGGTCCGCTGAACGCGTTGCCGCGCTTACACGTCCCGCCTATCGACGTGGTCGTCTACCACGGCCCTTACTCCCTCTAGGGGATGGGGAGCCTCATCTCGGAGTGGGCTTCCTGCTTAGATGCTTTCAGCGGTTATCCCAACCAGACGTGGCTAATCAGCGGCGCCGTTGGCACGACGACTGATACACCAGAGGTCTGTTCATCTCGGTCCTCTCGTACTAGAGACGACCCTCCTCAAGCTCCCAACGCCCATGGCGGATAGGGACCGAACTGTCTCACGACGTTCTGAACCCAGCTCGCGTGCCTCTTTAATGGACGAACAGTCCAACCCTTGGGACCTGCTACAGCCCCAGGATGAGACGAGCCGACATCGAGGTGCCAAACCGCGCCGTCGCTGTGGACGCTTGGGCGCGATAAGCCTGTTATCCCCGGAGTACCTTTTATCCGTTGAGCGACAGCGATTCCACTCTCCACTGCCGGATCACTAAGGCCTGCTTTCGCACCTGCTCGACTTGTCAGTCTCGCAGTCAAGCTCCCTTATGCCTTTGCACTCTACGCACGATTTCCAACCGTACTGAGGGAACCTTTGCGCGCCTCCGTTACATTTTGGGAGGCGACCGCCCCAGTCAAACTACCCACCAGACGCTGTTCCCGACCCGGATCACGGTATCGGGTTAGAAGACCAGAACATGCAGGGTGGTATCCCAAGGTTGGCTCCACGAGGGCTAGCGCTCCCGCTTCAAAGCCTCCCACCTATCCTGGACAACACATCCCGAACTCCAACGTCAAGCTGTAGTAAAGGTTCACGGGGTCTTTCCGTCCAGCCACGGGTACTCGGCATCTTCACCGAGACTACAGTTTCACCGGGTCCCTCGAAGAGACAGCGCCCAAGTCGTTACGCCATTCGTGCAGGTCGGAACTTACCCGACAAGGAATTTCGCTACCTTAGGACGGTTATAGTTACCGCCGCCGTTTACCGGGGCTTGGTTTCAGAGCTTCGCCCGAAGGCTAACCCCTCCACTTGACCTTCCGGCACCGGGCAGGCGTCAGCCCCTATACGTCGTCTTTCGACTTCGCAGAGACCTGTGTTTTTGGTAAACAGTCGCTTGGGCCGTTTCACTGCGGCCCCTTCGGGCTCCAGCCGAAAAGGCTTTCACCCTACGGGGGCGCCCCTTCTTCCGAAGTTACGGGGCCATTTTGCCGAGTTCCTTTTCGAGGGTTCTCCCGATCGCCTTGGTATTCTCTACCTGTCCACCTGTGTCGGTTTTGGTACGGGCACGCCCCGTCTCCCTAGAGGCTTTTCTAGGAGGCATGGCTTCAGGAACTTCACCCTTTCGGGCTCGGCATCCCGTCTCAGGCTTGAGCCCGGCGGATTTTCCTACCGGGCGCCCTACGCGGTTACCCCAGGACGACCATCGCCTGGGATTCCTTAGCCTACCCCGTCCCCCCATCGGTCAAGCAACGGGTACGTGGTACCGGAATATCAACCGGTTGGCCATCGCCTACGCCTTTCGGCCTCGGCTTAGGTCCCGACTAACCCTGAGCAGATTAGCTTTACTCAGGAAACCTTGGACATTCGGCGGGCGAGTTTCTCACTCGCCTTTCGTTACTCGTGCCAGCATTCTCACTTCCCAGCCCTCCACGGCAGGCTTACGCCGCCGCTTCACTGGCCTGGGAACGCTCCCCTACCGCTCCGAGCTTACGCTCGAAACCCGTGGCTTCGGTTCTTGACTTGAGCCCCGCTACATCATCCGCGCCCGATCACTTGACCAGTGAGCTGTTACGCACTCTTTTAATGGTGGCTGCTTCTAAGCCAACATCCTGGTTGTCTCGGCAATCGGACATCGTTTCCCACTTAGCCAAGAATTAGGGACCTTAGCCGACGGTCTGGGCTGTTTCCCTTTTGAGCACGAAGCTTAGCCCCCGCACTCTGACTGCCGTGCTCTGGATTACCGGTATTCGGAGTTTGTCTGAGGTCGGTAAGCTGGTAGGCCCCCTAGCCCAAACAGTGCTCTACCGCCGGTAATGAACGCACGACGCTATACCTAAATATATTTCGGGGAGAACCAGATATCTCTGAGTTTGATTAGCCTTTCACTCCGACCCACAGGTCATCCGAGCAGTTTTCAACCTACTTCGGTTCGGCCCTCCACGGGGTCTTACCCCCGCTTCAGCCTGCCCATGGGTAGATCACTCAGTTTCGGGTCTACCTCCAACGACTGAATCGCCCTGTTCGGACTCGCTTTCGCTACGGCTCCGTTTCCTTAACCTTGCCGCTGAAGAGTAACTCGCTGGCTCATTATGCAAAAAGCACGCCGTCACAGGACAAGCCTGCTCCGACCGCTTGTAAGCACACGGTTTCAGGTGCTATTTCACTCCCCTTCCGGGGTACTTTTCACCTTTCCCTCACGGTACTAGTTCACTATCGGTCGCCAAGGAGTACTTAGCCTTGCGGGGTGGTCCCCGCGGGTTCCGACCGGGTTTCCCGTGCCCGGCCGTACTCAGGTACCTATCGAGGAAGAGCGCCCGCTTTCACCTACGGGACTGTTACCCGCTACGGTGCAGCGTTCCATCTGCTTCGGCTAACGGACGCTTTTGTAACTTCCCGACCCGCCGGCAGGCGGATCATGACAGGCCCTACAACCCCTGCGTGACAACGGCTGCCGCCTGTCACATCACGCAGGTTTGGGCTCATCCCCTTTCGCTCGCCACTACTAAGGGAGTCGAGGTTTCTTTCCTTTCCTCGGGTTACTAAGATGTTTCAGTTCACCCGCTTACCGCTACCTACCCTATGTATTCAGGTAGGAGCACGCGCGCATTACCACGCGTAGGTTTCCCCATTCGGACATCCCGGGATCAAAGGTTGGTCAGCACCTCCCCCGGGCTTTTCGCAGCCGCCCACGTCCTTCATCGGCTCTTGGCGCCTAGGCATCCACCGTGTGCCCTTCATATCTTGATCGTGAAGAACACCGTGTATTGCTGCTATGGAGTTTTCAAGGTGCGCGCGGACCGCGTCCGCCGAGAGAGCGCCCGAAAGGGGCGGTCTCTCAAAACTCAACAGCGTGGCTGACATTCCGAACGAGGTCGACGTTGCTTCCAGGCGAGCCGGGCACGAAGGCCCGACGCCTACGGAGTTTGAGCTCCGTATTCCCTAGAAAGGAGGTGATCCAGCCGCAGCTTCCGCTACGGCTACCTTGTTACGACTTCACCCCAGTCACCAACCCCACCTTCGACGGCTCCCTCCCTTGCGGGTTAGGCCACCGGCTTCGGGTGTTGCCGGCTTCCGTGGTGTGACGGGCGGTGTGTACAAGGCCCGAGAACGTATTCACCGCGGCGTTGCTGATCCGCGATTACTAGCAACTCCGCCTTCATGGAGGCGAGTTTCAGCCTCCAATCCGAACCGGGACCGGTTTTTTGGGATTCGCTCCCCCTCGCGGGTTTGCAGCCCTTTGTACCGGCCAATGTAGCACGTTTGTAGCCCAGGACATAAGGGTCATGCTGACCTGACATCATCCCCACCTTCCTCCGACTTGTCGCCGGCAGTCTCCCTAGAGTCCCCGGCATTATCCGCTGGCAACTAGGGACAGGGGTTGCGCTCGTTGCGGGACTTAACCCAACATCTCACGACACGAGCTGACGACGGCCATGCAACACCTGTGCACGAGCCCCGAAGGGCTGCCATATCTCTATGGCATTCCCGTGCATGTCAAGCCCTGGTAAGGTTCTTCGCGTTGCGTCGAATTAAACAACATGCTCCGCTGCTTGTGCGGGCCCCCGTCAATTCCTTTGAGTTTTAGCCTTGCGGCCGTACTCCCCAGGCGGGGTGCTTAATGCGTTAGCTTCGGCACAGAGAGAGTCGACACTCCCCACACCTAGCACCCATCGTTTACGGCGTGGACTACCAGGGTATCTAATCCTGTTTGCTCCCCACGCTTTCGCGTCTCAGCGTCAGTACCGTCCCAGAGAGCCGCCTTCGCCACGGGTGTTCTTCCCGATATCTGCGCATTTCACCGCTACACCGGGAATTCCGCTCTCCTCTTCCGGACTCTAGTCAAATGGTTTCCACCGACAGCTCGAGGTTGAGCCTCGAGTTTTCACAGCGGACCTACTTGACCGCCTACACGCGCTTTACGCCCAATAAATCCGGACAACGCTAGCCCCCTACGTATTACCGCGGCTGCTGGCACGTAGTTAGCCGGGGCTTCTTCTGGAGGTACCGTCACCCTCTGGGCTATTCACCCGAGGAGCTTCGTCCCTCCTGAAAGCGGTTTACAACCCGAAGGCCTTCTTCCCGCACGCGGCGTCGCTGCGTCAGGCTTTCGCCCATTGCGCAAGATTCCCCACTGCTGCCTCCCGTAGGAGTCTGGGCCGTGTCTCAGTCCCAGTGTGGCTGATCGTCCTCTCAGACCAGCTACGGATCGTCGCCTTGGTGGGCCGTTACCTCACCAACAAGCTAATCCGCCGCAGGCCCCTCCTCGGCCGGATGCCGAAGCCACCTTTTCTCCGGTGCCTAAAGGCCTCGGAGACCATCCGGTATTAATCCGGGTTTCCCCGGGCTATCCCAGTGCCGAGGGCAGGTTACCCACGTGTTACTCACCCGTTCGCCGCTTTCCCCAGGCCCGAAGGCCTGGTTCTCGCTCGACTTGCATGTGTTAGGCGCGCCGCCAGCGTTCGTCCTGAGCCAGGATCAAACTCTCCGTGAAGATCGTTTCCGAACGCCCTGCCGAAGGCAGTTCAAACAACACTGCCCGAAGGCAGAGCGCGTTGGAAGCTGTATTCCGGTGAGCTTGTGCTCAAAGGTCACGTCCGAAGACGTGACGGGATATGACTCCACCGGCCCCAGAAACGGGACCAGCGGGTCTCGATCGCAAATGCACGCTGTTGAGTTTTCAAAGACCGCACCCCTCGCGAGGGCTGAAAAAAGCCTCCGGTCGCACCAGAGGCCCTTCGTGCTTCCAGATACAGGTCGTATCGGTTCGGCTCGACGGGTCTCCGTTGTCGATTGCAGGCTTCTCCAGCCTCTGTCGAGGCGGCCCGGGCATGGTAGCAGAGGTAGGGCTTATTCGGCTGAGAAGCGCACGAATCTGCGCTTTCCCGCCTGGACGAGCGCGCCCGTAAGACGATCCCTCGGCAGATCCAGCTCGGTCACGGCTTCGTCGTTCACCTTCACCCCGCCTTGCGCCAGCAGCCGCCGCGCCTCGCTCGTCGACGCGATTCCGAGCACGTCGACGAGCACGGCAGGGAGATGGATCGGGTCACCGTCGGGGAGCAGCGCCACGGAGACGTCGTCGGGCGCACGGCCCTCGCGCACGACGCGCGTGAAGTGCTCCTCCGCCGCGGCGGCTGCCTCCTCCCCGTGCGCGCGCGAGACGACGAAGCGCGCGAAGCGGAGCTTTGCCTCGAGCGGATCGGCCGCGCTCGGGTCCTCGGCCGACTCCATGACCAGGCGGTAGAGCTCCGGGAGCGCCTCGTCGGAGAAGCGCATCGCCTTGCCGAACTGCTCCTCCGGCGCCTCGACGAGCGCGAGGTAGTTGCCGCGCGAGCCGGACATCTTCGCGCCGTCCCAGGAGTCGATCAACGGCGTCGTCAGCACGACCTGCGGCTCCAGGCCGTACGCATCCATCACCGTGCGGCCCATGTGCAGGTTGTAGAGCTGATCCGTGCCGCCGAGCTCGACATCTGCCTCCACCGCCACCGAGTCGTACGCCTGCATCAGCGGGTAAAGGAGCTCGGACACGCTGATCGGCGCGCCCGTGCCGTAGCGCTGCGCGAAATCCTCGCGCTCGAGAAGCTGGGCTACCGTGGCGGTCCGCGTCAGCCGCAGCACCTCCGCGAAGTCGAGCGCGCCCAGCCACTCGCCGTTGTAGCGCACCTCCGTCGTCTCGGGCACGAGGATCGTGTACGCAGATTCGAAGAACCGTTGGGCCATGCGGTCGATCTCCTCGGGGTCGAGCATCGGCCGCTCCTCCGACCGTCCGGACGGGTCGCCGATCCGCGTCGTGTAGTCCCCGACGATCAGCACGCCCGTGTGGCCCTCGTCCTGAAATGCGCGCATGCGCTGAAGCGGGATCCCGTTGCCAAGGTGGATGTGCGGCGCCGTGACGTCGATCCCGAGCTTCACTCGAAGCGGCTTGCCGCGCGCCAGCTTCGCCTTGAGGGCGCCTGCCGGCTCGACGTGGACAGCGTTACGGGTGAGGTCTGCGACTCCCATCGGCGCGCCAACGTTACAATCCGGCGGCTCTCGTGCGGCAAATGAGTTCTCAAGGGGAGAGACACCGCCGACGAAGGATCCGCAAGCTCCGCCTGCTCGCGCTCCTCGTCGTGCTCGGTCTCGTAGGTAGCGCGTCATTCGCGTACGGTCTCGTGACCGCGCTTGCAAGCGAGATCCCGAAGCTCGACCCCGCGCGGTACCACCCCGACAAGAACAGCTACGTCTACACATCGGACGGCCGCGTGCTCGCCGTGCTCCGCGGTGACGAGGCGCGCATCGTCGTCAAGTCGGACGAGATCTCCGACCTGATGAAGCAGGCGATCGTCGCGGTCGAGGACCGGCGATTCTTCGAGCACCGCGGGGTCGACGTGCGAGGGATCGCGCGCGCGGTCTGGCAGGACTTGCGGAACCGCGCGGTCGTCGAAGGCGGCTCGACGATCACGCAGCAGTTCGTCAAGAACGCATACGTGCACTCGAGCCGGACCGTGGAGCGGAAGCTGAAGGAGGCGGCCCTCGCCTGGCAGCTCGAGCAGCGCTGGCCCAAGGACCGGATCCTCACCGCGTATCTCAACACGATCTACTTCGGCAACGGCGCCTACGGCATCGAGCAGGCCTCCCGCGTCTACTTCCAGCACTCGGCCGACCGGCTGACGCTTGCAGAGTCGGCGCTGCTCGCAGGCATTCCCGCCGACCCGACGCTCTACGACCCCGCCGCCAACCCGCAGCAGGCACGAGCACGGCGAAAGGTCGTCCTCCGCGACATGCTCCAACAGGGGGCGATCACGTGGGGCGAGTTCAAGCGCGCGAACGCGAAGCCGCTGCCCGATCCGGCGTCGATCCACCTGCCGGGCATCCAGGGCCCGGCGCCGTACTTCACGAACTACGTCAAGCAGCAGCTGATCGACACGTACGGCACCGCGCGCGTCTTCGGCGGCGGCCTCCGCGTGCGAACCTCGATCGACCTCGACCTGCAGGACATGGCACGCGAGGCGATCGCGAAGTGGCTCCCCGATCCGAACGGGCCGGCGGCGGCGCTCGTCGCGATCGACCCGCGTGACGGCCGGGTGCTCGCGATGTCGGGCGGGCGGAACTACAGCGCGAGCCAGTTCAACCTCGCCGTCCAGGGTGAGAGGCAGCCCGGGTCGTCGTTCAAGCCGATGGCGCTCGCGGCCGCGCTCAACCAGGGCATCTCCCCGACGACGACGTTCGTCTCAGGCCCGGTCACGATCTCGCTCGGAGACCGCGACTGGCACGTAGAGAACTACGAGGGCTCGAACCTCGGCACGATCGACCTCGAGACGGCGACGACGTACTCCGACAACACGGTCTACGCGCAGCTGACGGACATCGTGCGCCCCCAGGCGGTCGCGGGAATGGCGCGCAAGCTCGGGATCACGAGCAGGCTCAAGGGCTACTTCTCGCTCACGCTCGGCGGAGAGGCCGTCAACCCGCTCGAGATGGCGCGCGCCTACGCCTCGCTCGCGAACAGCGGCCAGCGGATCGACGGCAGCCTGATGGGTAACCAGCCGCGCGCGGTGCTCTCGATCGGCAAGAAGGCGAACGCGCCGGTCGAGAAACGCGCGCTCGGCGACAACGAGTCCGCGATCGAGACCCGCCTGCTCCAGGAGGTGGTCGAGAGCGGTACCGGACGGCGCGCCCAGCTTTCCGACGGACGGCCGGTCGCCGGCAAGACCGGCACGACGGAGAATTACGGCGACGCGTGGTTCGTCGGCTACACCCCGCAGCTCGCGG
This sequence comes from uncultured Actinomycetes bacterium, assembly GCA_963705945.1. Lineage (GTDB taxonomy): Bacteria > Actinomycetota > Thermoleophilia > Gaiellales > Gaiellaceae > PALSA-612. The sequence goes on from CAVPLG010000001.1 coordinate 633,249, forward strand.
TCGCCGTCTGGGTCGGCTACCCGGACAACCTGCGGCCGATGCTCACCGACTACCACGGCGATCCCGTCGCCGGCGGGACATTCCCCGCACTCATCTTCAAGGCCTTCATGGAGAAGGCGCTGCCCCAGATGGACGCGCAGCCCGAGTCGTTCACGCCGCCCTCCTACCCGTACGCGTCGCCGCGGCGAATCGTCTTCCGCGACGGGCGCTGGCGGCTCGACAACGGCTACTGCAAGAGCACGCGGGTCGTCCTCTACTTCTCGGGCGAAGGCCCCGACACGACCGGGAACTGCAAGCCGAACGAGGTCGACGTGCCGGACGTGATCGGCATGACCTACGACGAGGCGCAGGCGCGGCTCGCACTCCAGCCGCTGGACGCTGCGCCGATCTACAAGCCCGCCCGGCCGGGCCAGCGCGTGGGCATCGTGGTCGGCGAGCTTCCGGGCGTCCGTGCGCGGCTCTCGTCATACGACACCGTGCGCCTCGTCGTTACGAAGGCGACGCACGGCGTCGTCCCAAACGTGGTCGGCAAGCCGGTCGCCAAGGCGCGCGATCGGCTGACCAAGCGCGGGCTCAAGACCGTCCTACGGGGACGCGTCGTGAAGGGCAAGCCCGGACGCGTCCTCGTGCAGCATCCCCTGGCCGGGTTCGCCGCGGGGCCGCGCATGCGGGTCAGGCTGGTCGTCTCGAAGGCGAGGACGACGTCCGAGCCGCGCGCCAAGGCGAAGGCGCCGAGCGGCTGAGAAACCGCGAGCCGGCTACGACGAACCGCCACGGACGGTCCTCCGCTCGGTTGATCCCGATCCGCGGCACCGCGAGGATCTCCGGCGCTTCATGGGGCGCGTAGATCGCGAAAGGCGAGCGGTCGAGCCTCGCCCCGTCGAGCTCCTTCGTGATCGCGAGCGCCTGGCAGAGGCGACCGGGTCCCGCGCACAAGAGGCGCACGTTGTCGAGCCCGCGCCGGGCCGCCATCGCCTCGATCCCGGCGACAGGCTCGAGCGCCCGGATCAGCGCCGCCTGCGGAGAGCGCTTTCCTGCGCAGACGACGTTCAGGCACCAGTGCACGCCATATGAGCGGTAGACGTACGCGTGGCCCGGCGGGCCGAACATCGACGCGTTGCTCGGCGTCTGCCCGCGATAGCCGTGGCTCGCCGGGTCGTCCGGGCCGTATGCCTCGATCTCGACGATCACGCCGCCGACGCCATCGACGAGCAATGTGGCGCCGACCAGCTCTGGCGCGATCTCGTGCACCGAGCGCGCGAAGAACTCTCGCGTGAGCCTGGCCGGGCGGCTCAGAACAGCTTGTTCGCGGCGCCGGGCTTCGCGCTCGCCTCGAGCAGCTTGCGCGCGCGGCGGCCGAGATCGGTGAGGTCGACCTTGCCGGTCTCGGACTGCTCGGCGATCAGCTCGGCGAGCTCGAGCGACTGATCGATCAGTGGCGACGCCGCGGACACGTCGTGCCCCATGTCATGAAGGATCGTGCGCTCGGTGCGGGAGGCGATGATCGGCTCGGGGATGCCTTCGATCCAGACGCGCGTGCGGCGGCCGCTTCCTCGCTCCTCCGCGTCGAGCGGCTCGAGCGAGTAGATCTTGTCGGCGCGCGCGTACTTCCCGAAGCCGAGGAAGATCATCCGCGTGCCGTCTGCCACGCGCCGATTATCCCACTACTCGAAGAACGTGTCCTCGTGGCGATACGGCGGAGCGCACGTGCAGAGCAGGCGGAGAGGGCCGTTGCCCGTGTTCGTGAGCGTATGCCAAGTCCCTGGCGGAATCGGGACCGCTTCGCCTGCGGCGACGTCGCCGGTCTCGCCGCCGAGCTCGAGCAGTCCGCCGCCCTCGAGGATGAAGTACACCTCCTCGCTCTCGCCGTGGTAGTGGCGTTCGGTCGACTGACCCGGCTCGAGCGTCGCCTCGGCCACGCTGTGCCTGGCGGTGCCGCCGGTCGAGATGCCGCAGAGCTCGCGGATCAGGCTCCCGTCCTTCGTCACGAACGGCTCCGTCGCAGCGAGCGAGCGGACGTCGATCACAGCGACTGCGCGAGCGCTTCGATCACACGCTCCTGCGCCTCGGCCTCGATGCCCGAGTGGAACGGAATCGAGACGAGCCGGCGGCTCGCCTCCTCGGAGACCGGGCACATCCCCTCGCGGAACCCGAATCGCTCGCGCATGTACGACTGGAGGTGGATCGACGGCAGGTAGCGGCTCGTCTGGATGCCGCCGCGCTCGAGCTCGGCGATCACGTGCTCGCGGTCGATCTCTGGCGCAAGCCGGACGGGATAGACGAACCACGAGCGCGTGTGATCCTCGTCGTCCGCGAGCAAAGACTCCGCGCCCGGTACGTCCTCGAGCAGCTCCGCATAGCGCGCAGCTGCAGCGGACCTGAGCGACAGCAACAGATCGAGCTTCTCGAGCTGCGCGACGCCGAGCGCCGCTGCGACGTCCGAGAGCCGGTAGTTGTAGCCGAGCCGCGCGTGCTCGAGCCAGCCGCCGGAATCGGCACGACCCTGGTTGGCGAGGCTCTCGAGCAGCGTGTGCTCCTCGTCCGACCCGGTGACGACGACCCCTCCCTCGCCGGTCGTCATCTGCTTGTTGGGATAGAAGGCGAAGACGGCCAGATGGCCGTGCGACCCGATCGGGCGGCCCTTGTACGTCGCGCCGAGCGCCTCGCAGGAGTCCTCGATCAGCACGAGCTCGTGGCGCTCGCAGATCTCCTGCAGCGGGTCGAGCTCGCAGGGGTAGCCGAAGATGTCGACCGCGACGACCGCGCGCGTGCGCTCGGTGATCGCGGCCTCGACGGCGCCCGGGTCGAGGTTGAGCGTCGCCGGTTCGATGTCCGCGAACACGGGCGTCGCGCCCTCGTAGATCGCGCAGTTCGCAGACGCCACGAACGAGAACGGCGACGTGATCACCTCGTCACCCGGCCCGACACCTGCCAGGTGGACGGCGAGGTGCAGGCCGGCCGTACCGCTGGACACGGCCGTCGCGTGCAGCGCCTCCACGCGCTCGGCGAACAACGTCTCGAAGCGGTCGACCATCGGCCCGAGCGACAGGCGGCCCGAGCGCAGCACCTCGAGCACGAGCTCCTCCTCGCGGCCGTCGAAGTACGGCGCGGACAGCCCGAGCGGCGTCGACGCCGCGGCCTTCTGCGTCATGCCTGGGCTGGCGTGTGCGCGAGGAAGTCCAGCCAGTCGGTCCACTGCGGCTTGCGGCCGCGGACCGTGTCCCAGTAGGTCTGCTGGATCTCCTTCGTGATCGGGCCGGGGTCACCGATCACGTGGTCGTCGACCGAGCGGATCGGCGTCACCTCGGCGGCCGTGCCACACATGAACACCTCGTCCGCGATGTAGAGGTCGGCGCGGATCAGCTGCCTCTCATTGACTGTATAGCCGAGCGACCTGGCGATCTCGATGATCGTCTCGCGGGTGATGCCCGGCAGGATCGACGCCGATAGGTCGGGCGTCGACAGCACGCCGTCCTTGACGATGAAGATGTTCTCGCCGGAGCCGTCGGCGATGTAGCCGTCGTGCGTGAGGAGGATCGCCTCGTCGTAGCCCGCCCGCTGCGCCTCGTGGACGGCGAGCATCGAGTTGAGGTAGACGCCGGTCGCCTTGGCCGTGTGGGGGATCGTGTTCGGGCCGATCCGCTTCCAGGACGAGATCATCGCGCGGATGCCGTCGCGCTGGCCGTCCTCGCCGAGGTACGGCGCCCACGGGAAGCAGATCACCGCGACGTCGACGGAGTTCCCGCGCGTGTGCACGCCGAGCTCGCCGTAGCCGTAGAACGCGATCGGCCGGAGGTACGACTCCTCGAGGCCGCAGCCCGCGAGCACCTCGTGGCACGCGTCCCGTAGCTCCTCGACGGAGTACGTCATCTCCATGTAGAGCATCTGCGCCGACTGCTCGAGCCTCCTCAGATGGTCACGAAGGCGAAACACGGCGGGGCCCCGGTCGGTGGCGTAGCACCGTATGCCCTCGAATACGCCCGTGCCGTAATGGAGACCGTGGCTCGCGACGTGGACGCGGGCATCGGCCCAGTCCACGAGCTCGCCGTTCATCCAGATCTTCTCGGTCTCCTGCACGGCGACCAGATATTAGTCGTCGGCAACGATGTCCCGCGGGACGGCCCGAGCGAGGCGGATCAGCTCTCCCGGAGCCAGCCCTGCCATGTGACGCGTCGAGCCCGCGCCGACCCAGACCCGCTCTGCGCCGAGCAGCGTCCGCTCGAGAAGAACGTGCGCCGAAGCCGGCGCGGGAAAGGGGCAGACGGCCCCTGGATCGAACCCGGTGACCTCTCGCACGCGCTCGGGAGCGACGATCGTGACCTGCGCAACGCCGAGCGCGATGGCGATCTTGCCGGAGGCAGCGCGGCGATCTCCGGGCACGAGCGCGAGCACCGGCTTACCGACGGTCTCGAACACGAGAGTCTTCACGATCCGGCTGAGATCGACTCCGACGGCGCGCGCCGCGTCGACAGCGGTGGGCGTGCCGGCGGCGAACTCCTCGAGCCGGACCTCGGCGCCGGCCGCGTTGAGGAACGCGCTTACCCGCTCGACCTCCTCGGGAAGCTGCTCCGTCACGCCGCGGAGAGGCGGATGAAACGGGCGTCGTCGAAGCCCTCGTCGAGAAAGCGTGCGACGAGGTCGGGCGGCGCCGGCGTGTCGATCGAGAGCGCCATCAGAGCCTTGCCGCCCTGGTTCGTTCGCGAGACGGCCATGTTCGCGATGTTCACCCCCGCCTCGCCGAACAGCGTTCCGACCTTGCCGATCACGCCCGGCTTGTCGTCGTAGCGGAAGAACACCATCAGCGGGGCGAGCTCGATCTCGATCTGGTAGCCGAGCGCGCCGACGAGCCAGTGGCGGTCGTCGACGCCGATTGTCGTCGCCGATACGCGGATCTCCTCGCCGTCCATGCACACCGCTACCGAGAGCAAGCTCGTGTAATCGCGCGACGTCCGCTGGGTCTCCTCTTCGACGCGGATGCCGCGGTCGGCGGCGACCAGCGCCGCGTTGACGTAGTTGACCGGGTGCTCCGTCCTCCCCTCGAAGGCGCCGTTGAGCGCGGCAGCCGTCAGCAGCCGCGTGTCGTGGTCGGCGAGACGGCCGTGGTACGCAAGCAGGAAGCGCTCGGCGCCGCCGTCGGCGAGCTCCATCGCCAGGCGGCCGAGCTTCGAGGCTAGCGGCACGAAGGGACCGAGCACCTCGAGCTCCTCCGGGCGGACGACCGGGCTGTTGACGGCGTTCGTGACCACGCCGCCGTCGAGCGCCGCCGCCACCTGCTCCGCCACGATCATCCCGGCCCGGTCCTGCGCTTCCTCCGTCGACGCCGCGAGGTGCGGCGTGACGACGACATTGTCGAGCTGGAGCAGCGGCCCCGTGTACGGCTCGGTCGCGAACACGTCGAGGGCGGCAGCGGCGACCTTGCCGGACTCGAGCGCCGCCAGCAGAGCGTCCTCGTCGATCAGCTCTCCCCGCGCCGCATTGATCAGCCGCACGCCGTCCTTCATCGACGCGAGCGCCGCCGCGTCGATCGTGCCCCTCGTCTCGTCGGCGAGGGGTAGGTGGAGCGACACGAAGTCGGCCTCGGCGAGGGCCGCCTTCCGGCTCTCCGCCGCCTCGACGCCGAGCTCGCGGAAGCGATCCGCCGCGACGAACGGGTCGTAGCCGACGACGCGCATCCCGAGGTCGAGCGCGCGCCGGCCCAGCTGCTGTCCGACGCGACCGAACCCGAGGATGCAGAGCGTCTTGCCGTACAGCTCGTGCCCCGCGTAAGCAGCGCGCTCCCACCGGCCCGCCTTCAACGCCATGTGAGCCTGCGGGATGTTCCGCGACAGGGCGAGGAGCAACCCGAGGGCGTGCTCGGCGGCGGAGACGACCGTCGACTCGGGCGCGTTCGCGACGACGATCCCCTGGCGTGTCGCCGCCTCGACGTCGACGTTGTCGACGCCTACTCCCGCGCGGCCGATCACGCGCAGGCGCTCCGCGCGGCCGAGGATATCCGCGTCGAGCCGGGTTCCCGACCGGATGACGATAGCCTCGTAGCGGCCGATGATCTCCGCCAGGTTCGAGTCTCCGTCCTCGTCGACGTCGAACCGCGCACGGAGCAGCTCGATGCCTGCGGCGGCGATCGGTTCGCGGACGAGGACGCGCGGTCGGTCGCTCAAGCGGCCACCGTCTCGAACGCCTCGAGCGCACGAGACGCGGCTGCGCCGCGAACGACGTCGGCGTCGAGCTCGACAAGCCCGAGCTCGACGGCCGAGAGCGCCGTGACGAGGTCGAAGACGTCGTAGTAGCCGATGTGGCCGATGCGGAAGACGGTCGGCTTCAACGGGCCGTGGCCGCCCGCAAGCTGCACGCCCGTTCGCTCACGAAGCAGCGCCACGAGCTCGGCCGCGTCGACGCCCGCGGGCGTCTTGCCCGCCGTCACGACGGCGGAGGAGTCGTCGTCCGGCGAGAAGAGCTCGAGCCCCATCGCCTTGAGGCCGGCGCGACACGCGCGCCCGAGGCGAACGTGTCGATCGAACGTCGCGTCGAGCCCTTCGTCGAGCAGGAGGCCGAGCGCGACGTTGAGCGCCCGCACGAGCGAGACCGCCGGGGTGAAAGGCGCGTCGAGCACATCCTGCGCCTTGCGCGTCCGCTCCCAGTCGAAGTAGTAGCGCGGCGAGGACGAGCGCCCCTCGGGGTTCCAGACGGCATCGGAGACGGCCGCGAGCGCGAGTCCAGGAGGCGTCATCAACGCCTTCTGCGAGCCGGAGCACACGACGTCGATGCCCCATGCATCCATCTCGAGCGGCACCGCGCCGAGGCTGGAGACGGCGTCGACGACGACGTGCGCTCCTGACGGACGCGTCGCATCTGCGAACGCGTGCAGGTCGGAGACGACGCCGGTCGAGGTCTCGGAGTGCGTCAGGAAGACCGCCCGGACACCGTCCGTCTCCGTGAGCAGCCTCTCGAGATCGGCGGCCGCCGGCACCTCGCCCCAGGAATATCGAAGCGGCACCACGTCGCACGCGTATCGCTCGGCGATCTCCACCCACCGCTCGCCGAAGGCACCCGCCGAGACGACGACCACACGCGTTCCGGGGCTGCAGAGGTTGGCGACGGCCGATTCCATCGCTCCCGTGCCGGAGGCCGTGAACAGAAGCGCGTCCGACGACGTGCGGCAGATCTCCTTCAGCCTGGCGAGACACTCCGCGTAGATCGGGCGAAAGTCCGCCCCGCGGTGGTGCACGATCGGCTCGGCAAGGGCGGCGAGCACCTCCGGCGGCACCGGGGTCGGCCCTGGTGTGAAGAGATAGCGCTTCGAGGGCACGGCGTGAGCCTAGCTCAGCGCGGCGGCAGGATCGCTGCGCTAATCTCGGACCTGGACGACCGGCATGCTCTCGCAAACAGCCCGCGGGACGCTAGGGTTGAAAGCTCAATCCGCGGGGAGGTACAAAGGCATGGAGAACGGAGCATCAGTCGTCTCGGCACATGACGTGGCGCGGCGCTACGGCGAGGGAGATACATGCGTTCATGCCCTACGCGGCGTAACGCTCGACGTCAACCGCGGCAAGCTGACCGCAGTCATGGGACCGTCGGGCTCTGGCAAGTCGACGCTCATGCACATCCTCGCGGGGCTCGACAAGCCGAGCTCGGGCACGGTCTCGATCGATGGCACGGAGATCACGACGCTCGGCGACACCGATCTGACGAAGCTCCGCCGCGAGCACATCGGCTTCGTCTTTCAGTTTTTCAACCTCCTCCCCATGCTGAGCGCGGAGGAGAACGTCCAGCTTCCGCTCCGCATCGCGGGCGAGAAGGTCGACAAGCAGTGGTTTGACGAGTTGCTCGAGAAGATGGGCCTGACGGAGCGCCGCACGCACCGCCCTAGCGAGCTTTCCGGAGGCCAGCAGCAGCGCGTAGCGATCGCACGAGCGCTCGTCTCTCGGCCGACGGTGGTCTTCGCAGACGAGCCGACCGGAAACCTCGACTCTGCGACCTCCGGTGAAATCCTCGAACTGATGAGAAGCTCGGTCGATGAGCTCGGACAAACGACGGTCATGGTCACCCACGACGCGCGGGCGGCTGCGATCGCCGACAGGATCCTCTTCCTCGCCGACGGCAGCATCGTCAAGGACATGACCGGTGCGTCGCCGAGCGAGATCAGCTCCGCGATGGACGAGCTTCACTTCGCGTGACTCGAGTCGCTCTTCGATCGCTCTGGGGGAGGAAACTCCGGACGTTCCTTACCGGCTTCGCCATCGTTCTGGGCGTGGCGACGATTACGGGCACCTACGTCCTCACGGACTCGATCTCGAACGCCTTCGACTCGATCTTCTCGACCATCTACTCGGGCACGGATGCAGTGATCACGGGCAAGTCCGCGTTCGACATCTCGAGCGACTCCGGCGTCGAGGCGCCTGCCTTCGACGAGTCGCTGCTGCCGAAGGTCAAAGCGCTGCCGGGCGTCGATGCCGCTGTCGGCGGCGTCGGCGGCGAGGCGCAACTGATCGGCGAAAACGGCAAGGTGATCCAGTTCGGAGGCGCACCGAACATCGGCTTCTCCGTCGATCCCTCCCAGGCCCGCCTCAACTCGATCGTCCTCAAGGAGGGAACGTGGCCCACTGACAGCCAGGTCGCGATCGACACGAGCACGGCGTCGAAGAAGGACCTCTCGCCCGGGCAGACGATCGGCGTGCAGGGTCAGGGGCAGGAGCAGAAGATGCGCATCTCCGGGCTGTTCGAGTTCTCGAGCGAGGGCAACATCGGCGGCGCGACGCTCGCCGCGTTCAATCTGCCGACCGCGCAGGAGCTGTTCAAGAAGGCGGGCAAGCTCGACCAGATCCGCGCCGCTGCCAAGCCCGGGACGTCGCAGAAGGAGCTGATCGGCCAGATCGACTCGATCCTTCCGCCGGCAACCCAGGTGCGCTCGGGCACCGGCCAGGCCGAGGAAGACGCGAGCGACACGAAGACGTTCCTGAGCTTCCTTCAGAGCTTCCTGCTCGCCTTCGGCGGCATCGCGCTGTTCGTCGGTGCGTTCGTGATCGCGAACTCGCTCTCGATCACGATCGCCCAGCGCACGCGGGAGTTCGCGACCGTTCGGACGATCGGCGCCTCGCGGCGTCAGATCCTGCGCGCCGTGCTCGTTGAATCGCTCGTGATCGGCGTCCTCGCGTCAGTCGTCGGTCTGATCTGCGGGTTGGGGCTCGCGAAGGTGCTGTTCTGGCTGTTCGAGAAGGTCGGGTTTACGCTGCCCAACAGCGGCCTCCTGCTCCAGACGCGGACGATCATCGTCGCGCTCGTCGTCGGCATTCTCGTAACCGTGATCGCCAGCCTGCGGCCCGCGATCCGCGCGACGCGCGTCCCACCGATCGCAGCGGTCCGCGAAGGCGCTGCCCTTCCTCCCGGTCGCTTCGCGCGCTACCGCCCGGTCGGCTCCGCGGTGCTCGGCCTCGGGGGCTTCGCGTTGATCGCTATCGGGCTGTTCGTGAGCGGTCTCTCGACGACGCAGGTCCTGCTGCTGATGGGCTTCGGGACGCTCTTCGTGTTCTTCGGCGTCGCCTTCTTCTCGTCTCAGCTCGTGGTACCGCTCTCCCACGCTCTCGGAGGCCCGGCGGCCGCATTCGCCGGCGCGCCGGGTGTGCTCGCGCGGGAGAACGCGATGCGGAATCCGCAGCGCACGGCGTCGACCGCCGCGGCCCTGATGATCGGGCTCGCGCTCGTCACGGTCGTCGCGATGCTCGCGGCGTCGATCATCGCGTCGTTCTTCGACGCCGTGGACCAGATCTGGCAGACCGATTACGCCGTCACGTCGCAGAACAACTACACCCCGATCCCCGTCAGCGTCACGGAGCCCCTTCGCGATTCGCCGGTGACGACCGCGGTCGTCGGCGTCCGCGCCGGTGAGGCTCGCTTCCTCGGCCAGACCCACTCGCTGACCGCCGTCGACCCCGGTGCGAGCAGGGTGTTCAACCTCGACTGGACCTCTGGCTCGCCCGTCGTGATGGAGAGGCTCGGCGACGACGGCGCCTTCACGGACTCGGACTACGCAAAGGACCAGAACGTCACGGTCGGATCGAAGGTGGAGCTCCTATTTCCGACGGGCACGAAGAAGGCGTTCACGATCAAGGGCATCTTCGATCCGCCGAACGGCGGGTCGCCTTTCGGCGTGGTCACGATCTCGAGCGCCGCGTTCGACCAGGAGTTCCAGCAACCGAAGAACCTCTTCGTCTTCATCAACACGGTCGGCGGCGAGACCGACGCCAATACCGCAGCACTCGAGAGGGCGCTCGCCGACTACCCGAATGCGAAGCTCCAGAACGAGCAGGAGTTCAAGGACAACCAGGCGAGCGGCCTCAAGCAGGTGCTGAACATCCTCTACGTCCTGCTCGCACTGTCCGTGATCGTCAGCCTGTTCGGGATCGTCAACACGCTCGTGCTCAGCGTCTTCGAACGAACGCGCGAGATCGGCATGCTCCGTGCGGTCGGCACGACCCGGTGGCAGATCCGCTCGATGATCACGCTGGAGAGCCTCGTCACGTCGCTGATGGGCGCGGCGATCGGGATCGCCCTCGGGATCGTGCTCGCAGTGCTGCTCATCGTGCGCGTCGACTTCCTCGTGCTCGCGTGGCCGATCGGCTCGCTGATCCTGTTCGCAGTCGCGGCGATCATCGTCGGCCTGATCGCGGCGATCCTGCCCGCGCGGCGCGCTGCCCACCTCAACGTCCTCCAGGCGCTCCAGTACGAGTAGCGGCGCCGTGACTCCGGGGAGCTCGCTTAAGGGGAAGCTCCTCGTCTCGACGCCCGTGCTCTACGACCCCAACTTTCGACGGACCGTGATCCTTGTCGGCGAGCACTCGGACGAGGGTGCGATGGGTCTCGTCCTCAACCGTCCGTCGGAGACGACGGTCGGCAGCGCCGTCCCCGACCTCGCGCCCGTCGCCGGCTATGACGCTCCCGTCTTCATCGGCGGGCCCGTGCAGACCGACGCCGTGATCGTGCTCGCGGAGTTCGACGACGCGAGCGCGTCCGCCGGGCTCGTCGTCGGCGACATCGGGTTCGCGCGCGCGGACGGCAATCTCGAGGTCCTCGGCGAGTCGACCCGCCGCGCCCGCGTCTTCGCCGGCTACTCGGGCTGGGGACCGGGCCAGCTCGAGGCAGAGCTCGACGAGACGTCCTGGCTCGTCGAGCCGGCCGAGGGCGTCGACCTCCTGCCGGAGCCCGGCGAGGATCTCTTCGGCGATGTCCTGCGCCGCAAAGGCGGCGGCTACCGGCTGCTCGCGACGATGCCCGAGGACCCGCGCCAGAACTAACTGCGGAGCTCGGTCGGCGTCAGCTGCCGCGCGCCGAGCTCGTCCACCGAAGGAACCAGATCCCGGACGACCTCGAGCACCGTGTCCGGCGAGTCGGAGAACGGGCTGACGATCTTCGAGCCCTTGAGCAGGACACGGCCCGGCATCGCCGTCACGTGCACCGCGAGGTGCGGCTCCTTGTAGCCCTTCTCGGCGAGGAGCGCGTTCGCCTCCGCGACGGGATCAGTGCTCACGAGGCCAGCCGCTCGGTCACGAGCTCGTTGACCCGCTTCGGATTCGCTCGCCCGCCCGCCTCCTTCATCACCTGGCCGACGAAGAAGCCGGCGAGACCTGTCTTGCCGCTCTTGTAGGCGGCCACCTGGTCCGGATTCGCGGCGAGCACCTGGTCCACGAGCGCCGCGAGCCCGCTGTCGTCGGACACGAGCTCCTGCGCGAGGTGCTCGTCGGCCGTGAAGCCGGCCGTGGCGCTCGCAGCAATCGCGGCGAGGTACGTCTCGCGCGAAAGGCGGTCGCGCGCCTCGACGATCCGCGCGAGCTCGGCAGGCTCCGCGATCTCGACGCCGGCCGCCTCGTTGCGAACGACGTTCGATGCGATCCTCGGGTCGATGCCGGCTCCGGTGAGCTTGTCGAACTCCCGGTCGCGCCCGGTCGTCACGAGCTCCCACGCTGCGTCGTAGCCAACCACGTCACGGACGCGCTCGACGCGAGCGGCGGGCAGCTCCGGAAGCTCTGCCCCAACGCGCTCGATCGTCGCCGCCTCCGGCTCGACCGGGACGAGGTCGGGCTCGGGGAAGTAGCGGTAGTCCTCCGCCTCCTCCTTCGTCCTGTGCGGAGTGAGCGTGTCGCGGTCCGGGTCGTAGTCGTACGTCTCCTGGACGACCTCGGCGCCGGCCTCGTGAAGGGCGATCTGCTCGCGCACCGCGGCGTCGATCCCGCGACCGATGTACACAAAGGAGTTCATGTTCTTCAGCTCCCAGCGGGTGCGAAGCTCCGCCTCCCCCACCTCGCGCACGGAGATGTTCGCGTCGCAGCGAAGCGTGCCCTTCTCCATTTCGGCGTCCGAGATGCCGAGCTCGACGATCGTCTGGCGAAGCAACTGAAGGAAGCGGCGCGCATCTTCAGCCGACCGGAAGTCGGGCTGCGTGACGATCTCGACGAGCGGCGTGCCGCCGCGGTTGAAGTCGACGAGCGATCGGCCGGCGCCGACGATACGCCCACCCTGCCCGCCGACGTGCACGGTCTTCGCCGCGTCCTCCTCGAGGTGTGCCCGCACGATGCCGATCTCGAGCGGCTCTTCCTCGCCGGGCACGGTGAACAAGCCGTTCACGCAGAGAGGCTCGTCGTACTGGGAGATCTGGTAGCCCTTCGGCAGGTCGAAGTAGAAGTAGTTCTTCCGGTGGAAAACCGCGCGCTGCGCGATGTCGCAACCGAGCGCCAGGCCGAGCTTGACCGTCCACTCGACGGCGGCCCGGTTCGCGACGGGCAGCGCGCCCGGGTGCGCAAGGCAGACAGGGCAGGTGCGCGAGTTCTCGGGCTCCCCGAAGCCGGTCGCACAGCGGCAGAACATCTTCGTCCGCGTCTTCAGCTGCACGTGGATCTCGAGACCGATGACGGGCTCCCAGCTCACCGCAGACGCTCCGGAACGCCGTCGAATCCGAGCGCCTGCTCTAGGGCGTGGCCGGCGCGGAAGAGGAGGTTCTCCGCGAACTGCGGCCCGATCAGCTGGAGGCCGACCGGTAGCCCCTCCGAAAGCCCGCAGGGGATCGAGAGCCCGGGCAGGCCGGCCATGTTCGACGGGATCGTCAGCACGTCAGCCAGGTACATCGCGAGCGGGTCATCGGTGCGCGCGCCGAGCGGAAAGGCGACCGTTGGCGAGGTCGGGCTGAGCAGGAGGTCGTACTTTGCGAACAGCTCGTCGTGCTCGCGGCGGATCACGGTCCGGACGCGCTGCGCTTGACCGTAATACGCGTCGTAGTAGCCAGCCGACAGTGCGTACGTCCCGAGCATGATCCGCCGCTTCGGCTCGTCACCGAAGCCCTCGCGCCGGGTCTCTCCGTACATCTCGTCGAGGTCGCTCTGCGCGTCGGAGCGGTGCCCGTAGCGGACGCCGTCGTAGCGGGCGAGGTTCGACGAGGCTTCCGACGGCGCGATCAGGTAGTAGCACGCGAGCCCGTAGCGAACCGACTGGGGAAGGCTGCATTCCTCGATCTCTGCGCCGAGCTCGACGGCGCGCTCGACGGCCGCGGACACGGCGGCGGAGACGCCGGGCTCGATGCCCTCGACGCCGTTCAGCTCGCGCGGCAAGCCGATCCGGAGCCCGCGCAGGCCGCCGTCCTCGGGGATCTCGACCGGCGCCGGCAGGTCGACGGTGGTCGAGTCGGCCGGATCGCGCCCCGCGATGATCCCGTACAACCGCGCGCAGTCGCGGACGGTCTTGGTGATCGGCCCGATCTGATCGAGGCTCGATGCGAAGGCGACGATCCCGTACCGGGAGACCGTCCCGTACGTCGGGCGCAGCCCGACAACGCCGCACAGGGCGGCGGGCTGCTTGATCGAGCCGCCCGTGTCCGAACCGAGCGCCCACGGCGCGAGGCCGGCGGCGACTGCCGCGGCCGAGCCGCTCGAGGATCCGCCGGGCACGCGCGTCGGGTCCCACGGATTCCGCGTCGGACCGTAGGCCGAGTTCTCGCCAGACGAGCCCATCGCGAACTCGTCCATGTTCGTCTTGCCGAGGACAGATAGCCCGGCTTCGCGGCACCGCCTGGCGACGGTCGCGTCGTACAGCGGGACATAGCCCTCGAGGATCCGCGAGCCGGCCGTCGTCTCGATCCCCTTCGTCGAGACGAGATCCTTGAGGGCGATCGGCACACTCGTGCCGTTCGCCTCGTCGACGGTGCGCAGGAAGGCGTTCAGCTCGGGATCCCGCGTTTCGATTGCTGCGAGGTACGTCGCGTGGAGCTCTTCGGCGGACACGACGCCGCGCTCGACGTGGCCGATCGCCTGCTCAGCCGTCAGGCGAAGCGTGTCGAGGCCGTTCACGCACGTTCCCGCGCCGGCACGCCGAAGAAGCCGCCTTCTACGTCGGGCGCGTTCGCCAGCGCCTCGTCGACTGAGAGCGAGGGCTCCGGGACGTCCTCGGCAAGGACGTTGACGACGTCGAGTGGGTGGGCGGTCGGCTCGACGTCTTCGAGGTCGAGCTCGGCGACCGTGCCGACCGCGTCGAGGATCGCGCTCAGCTGCTCGCGCATCCGGTCGAGCTCGTCGTCCTCGAGCGCGAGCCGGGCAAGCCTTGCCACGTGCTGCACCTGGTCGTTCGTGATCGCCACTGCTCCAATCCTCTCAGAGCCTCGCTCAACAACGAGGAAGGCCCCTCGCGGGGCCCTCCGTCTGTCCGTTTCGGCAGGGCCTACGCGGCGCGGACGTTCGCGGCCTGCAGGCCCTTGTCGCCCTGGGTGATCTCGAACTCGACACGCTGGCCCTCGGTCAGCGTCTTATAGCCGTCCATCGTGATCGCGGAAAAGTGGACGAAGACGTCCTCTCCCCCCTCGCGCTCGATGAAGCCGTAGCCCTTCTCGTTCGAGAACCACTTCACGGTCCCCACGGCGGTCTGTCCTACCTGATCCACTCCCCCTCCTTCACACCGTGAAACGACGGCTCCGAGCCGTCTCCAGCGCCGCGACTGTAGCGGCCGCGACTAGGGAAACGCAAGCAATCCCCGGCGGTAGCGGGCGGCGAGGACAGTGTTCTGAAGGAGCAGCGCGATCGTCATCGGCCCGACCCCTCCCGGGACGGGTGTCAGCCATCCGGCCACCTCGGCGACGTCGGGATGCACGTCGCCCGCGAGCCCGTCATCGGTGCGTGTGATGCCGACGTCGACCACCACCGCGCCGGGCTTGACCATGTCGGCGGTGAGCAGGTGTGCAACGCCGACGCCGACGACGACGATGTCCGCCTGGCGAGTCATCGCGCCGAGATCGGGCGTGCGCGAGTGGCAGATGGTGACGGTCGCGTTCTTGCCGAGAAGCAGGTGGGCGACCGGCTTGCCGACGATCTGGCTCCGGCCGACGACGACGGCGTGGCGGCCCTCGATCTCGACGCCGTGCTCTTCGAGGAGCACCATCACGCCCGCCGGAGTGGCCGGCAGGAAGGTCGGGCGCCCGAGATAGAGGCGGCCGGCGCTCGACGGGTTGAAGCCGTCGACATCCTTTTGCTCGTCCACGACCGAGAGCACGCGGCTCTCATCGAACTGCTTCGGCACCGGTAGCTGGACGAGGATCCCGTCGACCTCGTCGTCTGCGTTCAGGCGCTCGAGCACGGCGAACAGATCGTCCTCCGACGCGTCGCCGGCAAGCCGTTCGTCG
This sequence comes from uncultured Actinomycetes bacterium, assembly GCA_963705945.1. GTDB lineage: Bacteria > Actinomycetota > Thermoleophilia > Gaiellales > Gaiellaceae > PALSA-612. The sequence continues at coordinate 648,898 of CAVPLG010000001.1, forward strand.
TAGCTCGCCATACCGGCCTCGGTCGCTGCCCGGTGCTTGTGCCCGACGTAGATCTCGGAAGCCGGATCGTTGCCGACGAGGACGGTCGCGAGCCCGACGTGCCCGAGCTCGCGGACGTCGTCGGCCACCTCCGCGCGAATACGCGCCGCCGGGCCGGCGCCGGTCATGAGGACTGCCCCCATCGAGCCGGGTACGTTATCGCCGCAATGCCGACGCTGACGGCGGTCATTCCCGCAACGAACGAGCCGCCGACGCTCACAGCGTGCCTCGCCGCGATCGAGGCAGCCGACGACGGGCCGGAGCAGGTCGTCGTCGTGACCGAAGGCGGCGGCCCGGCGGCGGCACGCAATGACGGCGCGCGCGACGCGACGGGCGACGTGCTCGTGTTCGTCGACGCCGACGTCCTGCCGCACGCCGACGCGTTCTCGCGCATCCGCCGCGCGTTCGACGAGGACGAAAGCCTGACCGCCGTCTTCGGCTCGTACGACGACGCGCCGCCCGCACCGGGGGCGATCTCGGGCTTTCGCAACCTGCTCCACCACCACGTCCATCAGGAGGGTGCGGGCGAGGCGATGACGTTCTGGGCCGGTCTCGGGGCCGTGCGCACCGAGGCTTTCCGCGCCTCTGGCGGCTTCGACGCCGAGCGCTACTCCGTCCCGTCGATCGAAGACATCGAGCTCGGGGCGCGGCTCGTCGAGAACGGCGGCCGGATCGTCCTCGACCCTCGCCTCCAGGGAACGCATCTCAAGGCCTGGACACTCGAGACCATGGTCCGGACAGACTTCTGGCAGCGCGGCGCCCCGTGGGTCGAGCTCGTGCTCTCGCGCGGCGTGGACAGCGCGGCGCTCAACCTCGGCTGGCGGCATCGCGCAAGCGCGCTGGCGTCGGTCGTCGTCGCCGTGTCGCTCCTACGCGGACGGACGGCCCCGGCGGTCGGCGGCCTGACAGCGCTCGTCGCCCTCAACGCGGCGTTCTACGAGCTGCTCGCCCGCCGGCGTGGCGCGCGGGAAGCGGCGCTCGGCGTCGGCCTTCACGCGCTCCATCACGTGACAGGAGCGGCGTCCGTCCCCGTCGGCGTCGCGCGTCACCTCCGCGCCGGGCGCACGCGCTGACGTGCGCGTCCGCCGACTGACGACCGGCCGCGTCCGGGGCAAGCAGAGCTCGCGCGGAGCCCGGCGCTACCTACGCGGCGGCTGGGGCAAAACGACGCTCCCCGTCCACGCGTTCGCCGTCGACCACCCTGCAGGCGTTTGCCTGTTCGACACCGGCCAGACCGCGCGCGCTACGGCAGGCGGATACCACCAGTGGTGGCACCCCTACCTGCACCTGGCCCGCTTCGAGCTCGAGCCCGACGACGAGGTCGGGGCCCAGCTCGATCCCTCCTCGGTCCGCTGGGTCGTGCTTTCGCACCTCCACACGGATCACGTCGGCGGGCTCGAAGCTTTTGCGCACGCGGAGGTGCTGGTCGCGAAGGCCGAGTGGCAGCGGGCGACGGGCACCAGCGGGAAGATCCGAGGCTACGTCCCCCAGCACTGGCCGGAAGGGCTCGAGCCCGTGCTCGTGGCGTTCGCCGGGCCGCCGGTCGGCCCGTTTCCGGCGTCACACGACGTGGCAGGAGACGGCTCGCTGCTGATGGTGCCGTTGCCCGGGCATACGCCCGGTCACGCAGGGCTGCTCGTCGACGGCACTCTCCTCCTCGCCGGGGATGCGTCGGACACGCCGGCGGGGTTGACGGCTCTGAAGGCGCACGATGACGCGATTGTCCCCGAGTACTCTTCCGCCGGATGACGTGGCCGAACCTGTTCGTCGTCGGCGCCGCGAAGGCGGGGACGACATCGCTCTGGCGCTACCTCGACCAGCACCCCGAGATCTACATGTCTCCGGTGAAGGAGCCGCACTACTTCTCGTCGTTCACGCCCGGGCTGTTTCCGGCGGTGAAGGATGAAGGCGAGTACCTCCGCCTGTTCCGCGACGCGGGCGACGCGTCCCTTCGCGGCGAGGCGAGCGCGTCGTACCTCTGGGATCCCCAGACCCCCGGCGCCATCCGCGAGAAGTCTCTCGGCGCGAAGATCGTGATCTCGCTTCGCGACCCCGTCGAGCGGGCGTATGCGTTCTACTGGACCGGCGTGAAGTACGGCGGCCGACAGGAGCCCTTTCTCGATGCCGTCGAAGGCGAGCTCGCACGACCGGAGGCCGAGTGGCACGACACGCTCTACGTCGGCTACAGCCTGTACGCAGACGCGGTCGCCCGCTATCTCGACGCGTTCGACGGCAACGTCCACGTGCTCTTCTTCGAGGAGCTGAACGCGGACACGCGCGGCGAGGTGCGCCGCCTGTTCGACGCGCTCGGCGTCGACCCGGACGTCGCGGACACGATGGAACTCGAGCGCCACAATCCGTTCGCCCTCCCGCGGAGTGAGCTGACGCGGCGGTTCCTGACGTCGAAGCCTCTCCGCGCCGTCGGCCGAGCCATGGTGCCATCGTCCCGCCGCGAGCAGGTCGAGAGCGTCTTCCTCACCTCGACCGACCGGCCGGCGATGGAGCCAGAGGCTCGGCGGCTGCTCGAGGACGCGTTCTCGGACGACACTGCGCGCCTCTCGACGATCCTCGGGAGGGAGCTCCCGTGGTGAGGCGATGAAGGTCGGGTTTGCCGGTCTCGGCTGGGCGGCGCAGGCCTTCCACCTACCCGCGCTTCAGTCTGTCCCGGGAACGGCGGTCGTCGGCGGCGCGGATCCGTCGTCCGAGCAGCGCGCCGCGTGGACGAAGGCGACGGGCACCCCCGCGTTCGAGACGTTGTCCGAGCTGCTGGCGGAGACGGGCGCCGAGGCTGTCGTGATCGCGACGCCCCCCGATTCGCATGCGGGTCTCGCCGTCACGGCGCTCGAGGGCGGCGCGCACGTGCTCTGCGAGAAGCCGTTCGTCGAGACGGTCGGACAGGCAGACCGTGTGCTCGCCGCGGCGGCGGCGGCCGGCCGCCAGGTCGCGATCAACCACCAGTACCGCGAAAAGCCCGTCTTTCGGGCCGTCAAGGAGCGCGTCGGCTCGGCCGACGTCGGCCGGCTCGTCTTCTGCCAGATCGAGCAGCTGATGGATCTCGCACCGTGGGACGAGCCCGTCGCCTGGCGTGCGGCGATGCCGAACCGGACGCTGTTCGAGGGCGGGGTGCACCTCGTCGACCTGATGGTCGATCTCTTTGGCGAGCTCCCGGAGGCCGTCTATGCACGGCACTCCTCAGGACTCGAGACGGAGCGGTCGGCCGACGCTATCCACCTCGTCACGCTCGAGTTCCCGGGCAACCGCCTCGGGCAGATCACGATCGACCGGCTCTGCAAGGCAGGGACCCGCTACATCGAGCTGCGCGCCGACTGCGAGCACGCCTCGCTTCGCGCCTCGCACGGCGGGCGGATCATGCTCCAGGCGGGCATCAAGCGTGCGGAGCGGCCCGGGATCCGTCTGCACTATGGCCTCGGCGGCGTCGCGTGGGTCGAGCGCGGCATGCACCGGAAGACAATCGCGCGGAATCCCGAGGACCCTGGGATCGTCGCGACGAAGACGCTGTTCCGCCGAATCTTCGCCGCCTTCGAAGAGGGGATCGAGCCGCCGTCCTCCGGACGGGAGGCGCGTGGCGTCCTGGCCGTGATCGAGGCGGCGTACCGCTCGGCAGAGACGGGCGAGCGGGTCGTCCTCGCGGCCGCCGCGTGAGCACGCTTTCGGCGCAGGTCGCCGAGGCTCGCTGGTACCACACGCTCGAGCTGCCCGGAGGCGTTGTCACGCCGGGCCGCTGGGACACGCGGCAGCTGCTCGGAAAGCTGCCGTTCCCTGCCGACCTCACGGGCGCGCGAACGCTCGACATCGGCACCTGGGACGGATTCTGGGCGTTCGAGATGGAGCGCCGCGGCGCAGCCGAGGTGATTGCGATCGACGTCGACGACGTGCAGCGCTGGGACTGGCCACTGCCTCCGCCGCCCGGCGGCGTCGAGTCGCTGCTCGCGCGGAAGTCGGCCGACGCCGGGTTCACGATCGCCCACCGGGCGCTCGGCTCGGCGGTCGAGCGCCGAGATCTCTCGGTGTACGACCTCGACCCGGCGGCCGTCGGCAGCTTCGACTTCGCGTTCCTCGGCTCCCTTCTTCTCCACCTTCGCGACCCGGTCGGCGCTCTCCAGGCGGCGCGCTCAGTCGTTCGGGGAACGCTGCTGGTCTGCGACCAGATCTCGCTCACGCAGACGTTGCTACGGCCGTTCTCTCCGGCCGCCGACCTCGCCGTGCGGCGCGAACCGCACTGGTGGACACCGAACAAGAAAGCCCTCGAGCGCTTCGTGGCGAGCGCCGGCTTCGAGATCCTCGCGACGGGCGGGCCGATCTGGCTCAAGCCGGGGCCAGTTGCGCCGCGCTCGCAGACCGTGCTCCACCGCGTCGGCATTCCCCATGCCTGGGTCCTGGCGCGGCCGGGCAGGCCTACATAGCGGGAGGTTCCTCGAGCCACCACGGCACGTAGGCACGGGTCGGCTGCGGGCGCTTTCCAGAGCACGTAAGCACCCAGACCTGCGCAAGCTCGTGCAGTCGCAGGCCGCGGACCGCGAGGTGCAAGACGCCCGCAAGAAGTTTGCTGTCGCGGTAGCGGACGCCCTCGCCGTGCGCGGCGACGCGCTCGAAGTAGCCGCGGAGGATCTCGCGCCACTGCTTGAGGTCGGCGAGGAACACGTGGTCGGGGTCGAGCAGGCCAGCCTGCGACCACGGCGAGGGAACGCGAAAGCGCGCGACCCCGTCCGGTGCAAGCACGCGATGGATCTCGTCGAGCACGGCGTACGGGTCACGGAAGTGCTCGAGCAGCGACGACGCCTCGACCTCGGCCACCGAGCCGTCGGAAAACGGGAGCTGTCGCACGTCCGCCACGACGTCTACCGTCGGCAGCTCGCGCGCGTCGACGTTGACGAACCCTGCGAGCGGACGGTTCCCCGAGCCGAGGTTGAGCCGAAGCGGAGTCTCCTGCTCGGTCACGCGCCGGCCGAGGATACCGCGGCAAGAATCTCCATCGTCCGCTGCGCGGTGGTGTGCCACGAGAAGAGGCGCGCACGCGCGGGCCCGAGCTCTGCGTAGCGGCGGCGTTCATCGTCGTCGCCGAGCAGTGTGGCGAGCCCTTCCTCCAGCTCGTCCTCGGTCGGCTCGTCGACGAGCAGCGCCGCGTCGCCCGCCACCTCCGCAAGCGAGAAGGATCGCGTCGTCAGGACGGCCGTACCGGCGGCCATCGCCTCGAGCACCGGCAGCCCGAAGCCCTCGTACGCGGACGGGTACGCGAAGACGTCCGCAGCGTGGTAGAGCGCGGGGAGATCAGTGTCGGGCACGTAGCCGAGCAGCCGCACCGAGCCCGCGACGCCCGCGTCGCGAGCCATCTGCGTAACAGGCTCCGCGTTCCCCTCTCCTGCGATCACCAGCAGATGGTTAGAGCCGACGCGGCCACGCGCGGCGGCGAACGCCCGCACGAGCGTCGGCAGGTTGCGGCGTCGTGCGAGCTTCCCCACGAACAGGCAGAACGGCGCGTCCGCGAGCCCGTGCCGCTGCCTGACCGCGTCGAGCGCCGTTGCGTCCGGGCGTGCGAAGAACTCTTCGCCGCAGCCGTTCGGGACGACGGTGATGCGATCGGGGTCGACGGCGTAAAGGCGCGCGATGTCGCGCTTCGACGTCTCGGAGACCGTGATCACGTGGAGCGCCCGGCGGGCGGAGCGCGCGATCGCCTCGTGGCGCCAGCGCTGGCGGAGGCCGGAGCCGGGTGGCATGAACGCGGTCAGCGCGTCGTGGACCGTGACGACGAACGGCCCGCGATAGAAGAGCGGCGCGGCGTACGACGGGCAGAAGAGCAGGTCCGTCTCACGCGACGCAGCGCGACCGCACGTCCAGTGGAACCACGCGCCGAGACCGGCGCGCTCCGGGAGCACGCGCGCCGTCAGCGGTGAAGGAACCGCTGTCCCCGGCGGGGCGAAGACGCGAACCTCGTCGAACGGCAGCGGCTCCGCAGCCCACGCTCCGAGCAGCTCGGCGACGTAACGCCCCACGCCGGTCCGCGCTCCCACGAGCCGGTGGCCGTCGACGCCGAGGACGACGCGCGTCACTTGCGCACGGCGAGCCGGCTGGAAGCGGTCGCGCGGCGACCGTCGGTCGCCGTGGCCGTGAGCTTGAGCGCATACGTCCCCGGCGCGAGCGTGCGGCCGAACGCGATGGTGCTCTTCCCTGCCGAGCGGGCCACACGCACCCGGAGGACGACGAGCTGACCACGAAGAACGTCGAGTCGGATCGCGGCCCGGTCCGACAGCGTGACCGGGAGCCGCGCCGCCTTGCCGTGCTTCGCCGCGATCGCCGCGGACGTGCGGACGACGAGCGGAGCCCGGAGATCGGCGGACACGACGCGCACGCGGTCGTTCTCCGCATCGCCCACGAGAAAGCCCGACGCGTCCCAGAGCACCGCCACCGCCTTCGGCATGTCGAGCTCAGCGGCGACGGCCGGGCCGCCGTCTCCTGCATAGCCGGCGACGCCGGTTCCGGCCACAGTGGTGATGGTCCCCGACGGCGAGACGCGCCGGACGCGGGCGTTCCCGGCATCCGCGATCAGAAACCCGCCGTCGGCCAGCACCGCGACGTTGTGCGGCTGGTCGAACTGCGCGGCCGTCGCCGGCCCGCCGTCGCCCGAGAAACCGGCCTTCCCCGTCCCGGCCACCGTCGCGATCGTCCCCGCCGCAGAGACTTTCCGGACACGGTTTCCGCAAACGACGAGAAAGCCGCCTGCCGGCAGCGGGGCGACGCCGAACGGCTCGTCGAGCTGCGCGGACACGGCCGGCCCTCCGTCCCCGGAGAACCCCGGCGCACCGGTGCCCGCGACCGTCGAGATCGTCCCGTCCGGCGCGACCAGGCGGACGCGGTTGTTGTCGGTGTCCGCGATCAAGAGCGCGCCGTCCTTCCGTACCGCGACGCCGTGTGGCGCCCAGAGCCGCGCAGCCGTGGCTGGGCCCCCGTCACCGGCGAAGCCGGCCCTGCCGACGCCGGCGACCGTCCTGATCGTTCCGTCCGGCGCCACGGCGCGCACGCTGTCGTTACGCGTATCCGCAAGAACGAAGCCGGCGGCCGGCAGCACGGCGACGCTGTGAACAAAATTGAGCAGCGCCGCAGTCGCCGGCCCGCCGTCCCCGGCGTAGCCCGCCTCGCCGGTGCCGGCGGCGATCGCCGAGCTTCCGTCGGGGAACACGCGGCGGACGACGTTCTCGAACGGCTGGGCGACGAGGAAGCTCCCGGACGGCTCGACAGCGATGCCACGGGGATGATCGAGCTGGGCGACAGTCGAGATCGTTCCCGGGCTCGCGGCCGATCCCGCAAGCGCGACGTTCGCTGCGACGATCGTGAGCGTCCCGGCGATGGCGAGGGCTCGGCGCACGCGCATCACGCTAGCGCGGCGTCGAGGCTCCGGCGCCGTACCCGTAGCGGAGGCGCAGCGGCCACGAGAGCCGGTCGATCGTCCTCCTGTCGCCCGGAGGAGACTGCGTGAGCCAGGCGTCGTCGCGCCTGATCGCGATCGTGCCCGTCGAGAGCCGCATCTGGTTACCCGCGACGTTGTGCGTGGGCTCGATCGCCACGCTCCCGGCCGCGGAGAATGGTGACGCTGCCTGGTTCTCCCCGATCAGCGCCGTGATAGCGCCGATCGCCTCCTGCGGGCGCTCGGCGAAGTCCTCGTAGCGCAGGCGCAGGTAGCGCGCCGGCCGCCGGGCCCAGAGGAGTTCGATCGCCGCGTTCCACGAGTCCCAGAGGAGCGCGTGCGTGAGCGTCCTGTAGCGAGGGTTGACGCGCGCGCGGGAGTAGCCGGACGCGGCCGGGCTACGTACGACGTGGAGCACGTGGAGATCGACGCCCGGCGTCGCGTCGAGGATGCGTCCTACCGTCGGGGACTTCGAGCTGTCGACGACGACGCGCGACCGGGCCGCTGCCGCCGCCTCCCGGACGACGGCCGACAGCGCGCTGCGGTAGGCCGGCGACGGTACGGCACGCGGACGGAGGAGAACGGCCGGTAGCTCACGGATCGCCATGTAGTAGCGGTCGGGCCGAAGCGTTTCCGCGGAGACGCCGGCCGCGCTCAGCACGGCCGTCCAGAACGGGCATTCGCACACGAGCTCCCTGCAGCCGCAGCGATCGCCGTTCTCGAACGCGGCCGAGAGGTAGTAGAGCTCTCCGACAGAGAGCGACGCCATCCAGCTGGCCGAGGATCTGTGAGATCACGGTCGTGCCGCTGTGCGGTACGCCGGCGATGTAGAGCACCTTCGTCGGCTCAGAGCTCATCCGGTCTCCTTGCGCACGTCGAGCAGGACCTGGGACGCGAGGTGACGTGATCCGCCGGGTGGTCGCCGCGCCTCGACGCGTAGCCCGGCCGACTCGAGCGCGGTCACGAGCGACGCCACTGAGCGGAGCGCGAGGGTCGGCGGAGCCGGGCGGCCGCGCGGAACGATGCGCTTCGCGGCCCGTACCGCGGGATAGAGGACGCGCCCACGCCAGAGATGGCGTGGCGAGGCGTGGTTCGGGAAGCTGACAACAGCCCTGCCTCCGGATCGCAGCACGCGGGCGAGCTCCAGCGCCGCGCCGCCGAGGTCGTCTGTCGCGTACTCGAGGACGCCCGTGGCAGCGACGGCGTCGAAGCGCTCGTCGTCGAAAGGCAGCCTTGCGATCGAGCCTTCGCCCAGCTGATCGGCGATCGCCGGCAGGCGCTGACGCGCCGCCTCGACCATCGCCGGCGAGAGGTCGACGCCCCAGACGGACCACCCGCGCTCGATCAGCTCGGCGCAGAGACGGCCGGCGCCCATGCCCACGTCGAGAACGTCGCCCGGACCGTCTCCGATCAGCGCGAGCGCGTCGGCCAATCGCCTGCGGAGGATCCGGCCGCCGCGGCCCGGGTCGTCGTACGCGCGGTCGTAGCGCTCGGCCTGCTTGTCGAAGAACGCGCCGACGTCGTTCATCTGCGCACCGCCAGCGCAAACAAGGTGTGTCCCCACGGAACGTGTATGCCGAGACGCAGAGCCCTCACCTCGAGAGCGAGGGCCGCGCCGCCAACGAGAGAAGATGCGGGCCCCGGCGCCGCCGGGAGGCCCGAGCCCGACGTCGTCGGCGCGCGGGGCGATTGCCCGCGAGCGGCCCCTGCGGCCGAGAAGAGCGCGTTCGCATACGTGATCCGCTCGACCGAGAGACCAGCCCGCTCGAGCTCCGTGCGGAGCGCAGCTCGCGTCGTAGAGCCGCCAGTCGTCGCGCTCGCGCCGGGCTGATCGCCCGCCGTTCGTACGCACGGCGAGCACGCCCCCTGGCCGTAGCACCCGCCGCAGCTCTGCGAGGCTCGCAGCCAGCTCTCGCTCGTGGACGTGCTGGAGGACGTCGTTCGAGACGACGACGCCGAACGAGGAGTCGCCGTGAGGAAGCTGTGCGAGCGGGCTCACGTCGAGCTCCGCTGTCGGTACGCGCCGCCGCGCGAGCTCGATCGCCTCCCCGCTCATGTCGACCCCGCTCAGCACGCCGAAGCGTCCGGTTTCGGCCGCCCGGAGGAGGAACCCGCCAGTCCCGCAGCCCGCGTCGAGCAGCGCCGGGCGGTCGCGCAGCCACGGCTCGAGCAGCGCCAGCTCGATGTCGATCATCCCCTGCGTCCACCAGTGGCCCGCGTCGATGTCCGCGAGCCGCGTGTAGTAGTCGGCTGGAACGTCCTTCATCGGCCGGAGGAACGCGCGAGCCGCAGCCGCCCGCTGTCGAGATCCGGGGCGACGCGGCTGACGCTGCGGGCGTTGAGGAGGAACGTGAGCACGCCGGCCGCGACGCTGACGACCGCCGCTCCGATCAACCCGAAGACGAGGATCGCGATCAGGTCCGCGATCACGACGAAGATGGCGACCGCGATGCTGTTCCGCATCAGATCGACCTGGCGGTCGCGGGCGATCAGCACGCTTCCATAGAGGCCGGCGAGCACGGCCGGCGGGATCCTCCACGCGAGGATCGCGAGGATCGGGATCGCGGCTTCGTAGCGCTGCCCGAAACGCCACGGGGATCAGGAGCGAGGACAGCGACACGCCGGCGGCGACGAGCACGCCGATCCCGAACGCCCGGCGGAGCGCGCGTCCGTGGAGCGCGGCGGCCTCCTCGTGCCCCGTCGCGCTGAAGGCCGACAGGAACGCAAGCGAAAAGAGGCCGACGGCGCTCGTGACGAAGAACGCGGGCTTGGAGGCGACGCTGTAGATGCCGACGTCGTGTGGCCCGAGCGCGAGGTCGATCACGAGCACGTCGAACGAGATCACCGTGGAACGGGCGACGCCGTTGACCATCAGCGGCGTCGACTGCCGCAACGTCGACTTCCACTCGACGAGATCGATGCGTGGCCGCAGCGACCAGATCCCGCCGCCGACGAGCTGGAGGATGACGAGCGCATAGACGAGCGCCGCGAGAGCCTCGAGCACCGGCACGCGCTTCATGTCGGCGAGCCCGGCCACGAACAGGACGACACCGGCGAGGACGACGACACGCGAGATTGCCTGCCCGGCCGCGATCGCGCGCGAGCCGCCGACGCCGAGCACCATCCAGCGCAGGTTCAGCGCCGTCGCCGGCAGCACGAGCGCGAACAGGATCAGTGTCTCGCGCGTGACAGAGGAACGAGCGAAGATCGCCACTCCACCGGCAAAGAGGACGGTGGCCGCGAGCGACATCGCGAGCCGGAGGCCGAGGACGTGCTCGGCGATGTGCCGGAAGCGGTCCGGACGCCTCGCCACCTCGCGCACGTTGAGGATCTCCGTCCCCGAGTCGACGACGAGCGAGACCCAGCCGACGAGCGTCAGCCCGAGCGTGATCACGCCGAAGCCGAACGGCCCGAGCCTGCGCGCCAGCAACAGGACGATCACGAAGCCGATGAGGCGCGTGAACCCCTCGCCGACGAAAAGCGCAGAGAAACGGCGGACGACCATCCGCCAGCCCTGCGCGGCGGTCACTTGCTGCACGTCACTCATGCCTGCCGGTCCACGATGTGGTCGCTGCGGACGAGCCGCCTGACGCGCGCCGCGAGCGCCCGCGTGGCGATCTGGCGGTCGAGCGCACCCTCGATCGCGCGCCGCAGCCGCTCCGGGTCGCGGAGGTAGTGCGCATCCACCCTCTCTAGCGCGTACGGATCCGAGGAGGGCCGCACGACGGCAGGGCCTCCGCCACAAGCCGCCCCGTACGTCTCGCGGATCAGCGCCGCTGCGGACGCCGAGGGCCGGCTGCCGTAGGGCCACGCGAAGCTCGAGACCTCCGCGCCGGTCAGATCCTCGAGCCGCGCCCGCGACGCCACGATCTCGTCGCGCGCGGCTGCGTCGTCGAGCTGTGCGAGCGGGCGGTGCGCGACGCCGTGCGAGCCGATCTCCCAGCCGGCGCGGGCCAGGCCCGAGAGCGCGCCGGCGGCTGCCAGTGCGAGCCTCGGCGCCCAAGACGCCTGAGTCGGCCAGTCGTTCGCACCCCCGAGGTGCCCCGAGACGCAGTAGACCGTGGCCTGCACGCCGTAGACGGCGAGCCGCGGGGCGGCGTGCTCGGCGACGCTCGCGCAGCCGTCATCGAAGGTCACGGTGACGGCTCGCTCGGGCAATTCGCCCGCGCGCAGGCGCGCCGCCAGCTCCCCGACGGTCAACGTCTCGGCGCGCGATTCGGCGATCACGGCGGCGTGCTCGGCGAACACGGCCGGGTCGATGCAGAGCGGCTCAGGACCGCGCTCGACGGCGTGGTAGGTGACGATCAGAGTCACGCCGCTGCCCGCTCTTTCGCCTCGCCGATCGCGTCGTAGTAGCCGGCGACGTGCACGTCCTCGGTCCAGAGAGACCGCCAGGCGGCTCGCCCGCTGGAGCCGAGGTCGGCGCGCAGCGACGGGTCGTCGAGCATGCGCCCGACCGTAGCGACGAGCTCCTCCACCGTCGAGTACACGAGCCCGCCGCCCGAGGCGGAGACGAGCTCCGGCAGTGGGCCGAGGTCGTTGACGATGATCGGCGTCCCGTGCGCCATCGCCTCCACGCCGACGATGCCGAACGTCTCGAAGCCGACGGACGGCACGAGCAGTGCAGTCGCTCCTGCGTAGAGCGCGCTCAGGCGCGCGACGTCGACGGATCCGAGAAAGCGCACATGGCGAAGATCCGCCGCTGAACGCCGGAGCTCCGCGGCCAGCGTCCCGTCACCGGCGACGACGAGATCGGCGTCGCGGAAGCGCCGGAACGCCTCGAGCAGCACCTGCACGCCCTTGATCCGCTCGAGCCGTCCGGCGAACAAGAAATACGGCTTGCCGTCGTTCTCGCAGCGCTCACCGGTGACGCTCGCCTCCGGCACGAACGGCGGGAGGCAGCGCATCGGTCGCAAGAACCCGCGCGCACGGTGCGCCTCGATCGTGAACCGGCTCGGGGCAAGGAAGAGGTCGACCTCCGGCACGGACCGCGCGAGAATCCGCGTCGAGCGCCACAGCTGCGGCGGACGGTGGAAGCGAAGCGTGCAGCGCAGGCAATGAGGCTCCTCGCACGGTTCGCGGTTGTCACGGAAGAGCACGTGCATCGGGCAGACGAGCCAGTGCTCGTGCATCGTGTACACCTTCACGGCCTCGCCGTAGCGGAGGATCTCCGGCCCGCCGACGAGCGAGACGTTGTGGAAATGGATGACGTCGAAGGCGCGGCCGGACAGGACCTCGGCCAGCTCGTGCCCGTAGAAGGCCGGACGTCCCGTCAGGTAGGCGGCGAGGGAGGCGACTCTCGGCAGCCTGCGCTCGAGCGGATGGAGCGTGATCCCGGGCTCGGCCGGCGTATCGGCGGCGCCGTTTCCGCCCAGCGCGCGATACGCGTCCGCCGAGTAAACGACCGTCACCTCGTGCCCGCGCCGCGCGAGTGCCTGCGCGAGCCGCTCGGTGTAGACGGCGTCGCCGCCGAAGTGGTGCGGCGGATAGAACGTCGTGACCATGCAGACGGAGAACGGCTCAGCCACCGACCGCCTCCCGCAGGACTTGCTCGAGCTTGCGGCCGGCGGCGTCCCAGGTCAGTCCCGCGACGGCCTTTAGAACCTCGGCCTCGAGGCGGCGCCGGAGGTGGCGGTCTCCGACGATCTGAAACAGCGCGTCGGCGAGCCCAGCGCTATCGCCCACCGGGACGTAGAACGCCGCGTCGCCGAGCGACTCGCGGTGCGCCGGAATGTCGCTGAGCACGACCGCTGTGCCCGACGCCGCCGCTTCGACGGCGGGTAGCCCGAAGCCCTCCGAGGCGGAGGGAGAGACGAAGGCGAGCGCCCCCGCGTACAGGCAGGCGAGCGTCTCGTCCGAGACATGGCCCGGCAGGATCACGCGCTCCGTCAGCCCGAGCTCCTCGATCCTCCGCCGCACGTCAGCCGCCGACGAGAGGTACGCCTCGTCGTCGAGCGCGCCGACAACGACGAGCCTTGGCGCCGGCACGACGCGCGCGACGAGCGTCGCGAACGCGTCGAAGAGGACGTCGAGCCGCTTGTGCGGGCTGACCCCACCTGCGTAGACGAGGTACGACGCGCCGCTGTCGAGCCCGAGAGCGTGAAGCTCGGCGTCGATCGCATCCTGGCTCCGTGGCCCGAACACGCCCTCGGGCGCCTCGGGGACGACCGCGATCCGCTCCTTCGGCACGCCCAGCCGCTCGGCGATCAGCGTGCGCGACGTCTCGGAGACGGTGAACACGCGGCGGGCGCTCCGCATCGCGCTCGAGCGCTTGAGGCGCCAGCGGGCACGCGCCGCGCGAGACGGGAACGTCAGCTCGGGGAGCTCCTCCGCGATCAAGTCGTGCACGCCAACGACCGTCGGCGTCCCGACGACGGGGAACCACGTGTAGATGGACGGAAAGAGCATGACGTCGAGGTGCGCGCGTGACGCGGCGCGCGAGAGCCGGAACACGTCGGCGAGCGGCCGGTAGGACTGGGCGGACGCCGCCTCCGACGGAGCCCTGCTGACCTGTACGGCGCACACGACTGCTGCGGCGGGCAGCTCGGCCTCTCTCGCCGACGGCTCGTCGATGAACAGCGTGTACCGCGAGTCCGTGTCGAGCTCCACGAGACGGCCGACGGCGTTGCGGGCGAAGCGGCCGTACCCGCGCCTGTTCGTCCAGCTCGTCGCGTCGACTCCGACCTTCACCCCTACCGCACCTCGAGCAGGCTGTCGCCTGCCCCTGCGACGTAGCCGACAGCCTCTCCGATCGCCCACGTGACCGTGTACGCGAGCACGAGCGGCGTTGCCAGGAGAAACTGGCGGCCGTAGCCCCCGCGGGCGAGGACGTTCCGCGCGATGCGGTAGTAGAGAAGCGGCGGCAAGAGCGGGGCGCCGAGCGCGTACAGCCAGCGCTTCGGGCCCAGCGTCGAGTTCCTCATGCCGGCGTACGACCGGCTGTAGTGCCACCGCTGGGAGAGGAACTCGCCGAGGCCGAAGTCCTTGTCGTGCTCGAGCACCATTTCGGCCGAGCAGTAGAGCTCGAAGCCTCGCTCGCGCAGACGCGGATGGAGCCACGTCTCCCAGCGCCCCTCGCGCAGGAGATCGTCGATCTCGGCGAGCGCGGCGCGGTCGTAGGACACGTTCATCCCGGTCAGATCGCCGATCGGCCCTTCGGGAAGCGGCTCCATGAACCGGCTGTACTCGCAGAAGAAGGCCGCCCAGTCGCGGATGCGCCGGGTCGCGACGTTGCGGATCGGCCCGCCGACGACGCTGTGCCCCGCGCCGTGGGCGGCGGTGACCGAGGGCGCCCAGGCAGGCGTCACGCGGCAGTGGTCCTCGATCAGCGCGACGGACGGCGCCAGCGCAGCGAAGACGCCCGCGGCCCGCAGCGCCGGCACGGTCTGCGGCTCGTCGAACGTGAGCAGCCGCACCGCGGGCCACGTCTCACGGAGCTTCGTCCGCGTCTCGTCGTCCGTCGAGTCGGCGACGATCACCTCCGCGTCGGGGGCAAACGAAGCCAGCGACTCGAGGCAATGGCCGACGTACGGCAGGCCGTTCACGGACGCGATCACGACCGAGAGCTCGGGAGCCGTCATCGTCCACGGAGGCTATCCAGATGCCCGGCGGCCTCTCCCGTCGCCCACGCTACGTCGAACGCGAGCATCACCGGCAGCGACAGCAGGAAGCGCCCGCGCAGCCGGCCGCGGGAGAAGACCTCGCGCGCCGTTCGCGCGAGCAGGACGACGGGCACGAGCACCGCCGCCCCGACCCCGACCGCGTTTCGGGAGCGGGAGAAGCGGGCGCCACGCTGTCGTCCGTAAACGCGGCCGTGCACAAGGCGCTGGCGCATGAAGGCCCCGAAGCCGGCGGAGCGCCCCTGATAGACGACGAGCTCGGGCGAATGGAGCAGACGATAGCCCCGGTCGCGGAGCGCCCGGTTGACGTCGGGCTCCCAGAACCCGTCGCGATAGGTGTCCTTCACCGCCAGCAGCGCCTCCCGTCGGTAGACCGCGTTGTCGCCCGGCAGGTCGACCGTCTCCCGGGGCTCGAACGGGAGCATGTCGCGCGCATACCGGCAGAAGTACTCGGCCCAGTCGCGCAGACGCAGGTCCTCTCCGGGCTCGATCGCTCCTCCGACGGCCGCAGCCTGGGCCGACAGGCGCCGTGCCGTCTCCAACCAGTCAGCGGCTGGCCGCATGACGGAGATCGTCAGGCACACGATCTCGCCTTCGGCCGTGTCGATCCCATCGCGCCATTGCTCGGGCACGAGCAGGTCGCGACCGTCCCGGATGGAGACCTGGATGCCGCCGGGCAGTGGCCTCAGCGGCTCGAGCACGTCGCCCAACGAGCCCGCGCCGTTCTCGCCGATGACGAGAGAGACCGTGCGGTCGTCAGTCGACGAGGTCGACATCGAGCAGCGCGTCGATCGCGTCGCCTTCCTCGTGATACTCGTCCTCGGTGTTCACCGACCACACATCGTGCTCGGTACCGTCGACGAGGTTGAGCGTCGCGAGGATCGCGGTCCACATCGAGTGGTCCTGGTTGTTGTAGCGGTGCAGGCCGTTGCGCCCGAACGTCTCGAGGCCCTCGAACGCCTCGAGGTACCCACGGAGCACGGCCACCGCCTCGCGGTAGTTCCCGTCGTACATCGGATAGGCCTTCGGCACGCGGACCTTGACGCCGTCGACGACCGTCGCCGGGTCGACGAGACCGATCTTCGCGAGCTCCTCCGTCGCCAGCGCGACCGCGTCCTCGTCCGAGAGGAGCCAGATGTCGTCGTCCTCGAAGCAGAAGTACTCGACGCCGAGGCACGTCGTTCCAGGCTTCACCATCGCCTCGCTCCACGCGCCGAAGTTCTGGACGCGCCCTGCCCGTGTGCCGGGGTCGTGGAGGTAGATCCAGTTGTCCGGGAACGGCTGCTCGTCGTCGATGACGAGCGCGACGAGGCAGAGCGACCGGTAGCGCAGCCGCTCGGCGGCAGCCACGATCGCCTCCGGCGGCGCGGGGTCGAGCATGAGGACGAGGTCGCTGAGCGCGAGGCTCGAAAGCACGCCGTCGACAGCGACATCCTCGACCCGGCCTTCGTGCTCGACGGTGACGGTGTGCGGCCGCGTGTGATCGTGATGGATCGCCTGCACGCGCGTCCGCAGATGGACGGGAATGCCTCGCTCTTCGACGCGTGCCTGCACGCGCTCCCACATCTGTCCAGGGCCGAGCCGCGGATAGTGGAATTCCTCGATCAGCGTCGTCGGCGTCGACCGGCTGAGGTGGAGCGCGCGCAGGACGGCCTTGCCGAACGAGAAGTCCTTGATCCGCTGCGCCGCCCACTCGGCACGGATCTCCGAGCCGGGAATGCCCCACACCTTCTGCGTGTACGAGGCGAAGAAAGCGTCGTACAGCCTGGAGCCGAAGTTCCAAGTCACCCACTCCTCGAAGGTCTCCGGCTGCGTGCGGGTGGAGCTGACGCGGCAGCGGAAGTACGAGAAGGCACAGAGCGCCGACTCGACGATCCCGAGACGGGCGACGACGTCGCGGGCCTGGAGCGGGTACGCGAGGTACTTCCCGTCGTAGTAGATGCGCGAGAGGCGCGGCCTGACGAGGAACTCGTCGCCCATCACCTCGTTCCAGAGCCGCTCGATCTGCCCGAACTTCGTGAAGAAGCGATGACCCCCGAGGTCGAAGCGGTAGCCCTTGTACTCGACGGTCTTCGCGATCCCGCCGACGAGCCCGTCGGCCTCGTAGACGACGCCGGGGGCGCCACGCAAACCGAGCACGTACGCTGCCGTCAGGCCCGCGGGGCCTGCTCCGAGCACGGCCGTGCCCACGGATTCCCCGTTCCCCGCCACCGGCAGCCGAGTCTACCCGGCCCTTCTAGCAGGGCTACGATGTCCCGTCCTGGCGACGTGGCCGAGTGGTTAGGCAGAGGCCTGCAAAGCCTTGTACAGCGGTTCGAATCCGCTCGTCGCCTCTTGCACGTCCGGTCCGGCGGGGCTGTTGCGCGCGAGCTGACTTACGATCCGCGCAGTGGCGGACTTCGGTCTAGCGGGATTTCCGGCGCGGCCGGAAGGCGTCGACCGCATTGCGCACTTCGAGACCGTCGTCGACTCGCTGCCCGACGCCTTCTCGACCGTCTGGATCTCCGACCATTTCCAACCGAACGGGCAGGCGGTGCCCGAGGGGTGGACGGTGCTTACGTACCTCGCCGCTTCCTTCCCGCGGTTTCAGTTCGGCCATCTCGTCCTCGGTCAGAGCTACCGCAACCCGGCGCTTCTCGCGAGCATGGCGGCCACGCTCCAGGAGCTCACGGGAGGGCGCTACATCCTCGGCCTCGGCGCCGGCTGGCTCGAGGAGGAGTACCGCGCGTACGGCTACGACTACCCACGCGGAGGCATTCGCGTCGCGCAGCTCGCGGAGGCGATCGAGATCATCCGTGCGATGTGGACGACATCACCGGCCACGTATCACGGAACGCACTACCGGATCGACGGCGCGTTCTGCCTACAGCCGGGCCCGCCGCCTCCCATCCTTGTCGGGACTAACGGGCCGAGGTGTCTCGGCGTCGTCGCCCGTCTCGCGGACGCATGGGCATGGGACGGCCCGTGGGAAACCGTCTACCGCCCTCCGTACGAGATCCTTCGACAGCACTGCGACGAGATCGGCCGGCCGTTCGACGACATCGATCGCACTTGCAGCCTCACGGTCAGGCTCCCGGACGATCCTGGGATGTTCGAGCCGACATACACGCACAGCTTCTATCCCGACCAGGTGTTCGACATCCTCGGGCCGACACCCGCCGACGTGGTCAAGGAGATCGAGCAGCTCGTCGATATGGGCGTCAGTCACTTCCAGGTCGACGTCGGCGATCTTGCGACGCTACGCCGTTTCGTCGACGAGGTGGTCCCCGCGTGCCGTCTTGATCGCGTAGCACCGCACCCGCCTGAGTAGTGTCCGTGCATGGGACGGTCGAGGCGGAAACGTCTTTCACGCTCGAGTACGGGGAGCGTACGGCGAGGTCGTCGGGTACGTGACCTTCTGCGAGGTCCACAACTACCTGACGCCCCACTGAGGATTCCGGTGCGATGACGCGGTTCGTCGTCGCCTGCGACGCCGTTCTGCGCCTGGCGAGTGAGGAGGTCGGGGTGGCTGCTGAGCATGAGCTGCTCGCCCCGACGCTGCTCCGCTCCCAGGCGCTGTCGGCGATGCACGAGGCCGTGCATCGCGGCGAGATCTCGCAGGAGGAGGCAGCGGAGCGGCTGGCGCGCATCAACGCGATGCCGATCCGCCTGCTCGGCGACGTCGTGCTGCGACGGCAGGCGTGGAAGTACGCGGACGAGCTCGGCTGGGCGGACACGTACGACGCGGAGTACGTCGCGCTGACGAAGCTCCAGGCTGAGGCGTTCGTCACGCTCGATCCCGAGCTGGCGCGGGCGGTCGAGGGCATCGTCCCGACTGCGACGATCGACGCGCTCTACACCGCCTGATCGCTCAGGGGCTCGCGACGATCGCGAAGCTCGCGCTGCCACCCGCCTCGATCGCGATCACATCGCTCGAAGCCTTCGCAGGGACGTCGCACTCGCGCGCGTCGAAGGCGCCGCGGCACCCCCACGCCACGATCGTGCCGTCGTCCTTGAGCGCCAGGCTGTGTCCGTAGCCGCCGGAGATCGCGATCACGCCGCTCTTCGCTGCCGGCGGCACGTTGCACTGACCCTGATTGAACCGACGGCAGCCCCAGGAGACGACGCTGCCGTCCTTCAGGAGCGCGAGGCTGTGGAACGAGCCTGCTGAGATGGCGACCACGCCTCGCTTGGCTTTCGGGGTGACCCTGCACGAGAGCGTGTCCTGGTGCCCGGGAATGCAGCCCCACGCGACGACGCTGCCGTTCTTCTTGAGGGCGAGCCCGTGGTCGAAGCCGGCGTCGATCGCCTTCACACCGCTGCGCGCAGCCGGAGGCACGCGGCACGATCGTGGATTCGTGTAGAGGACGTTGTGGCTCGTCTGGCATCCCCAGGCGACGACGCTCCCGTTCCGCTTCAGGGCAAGACTGAAGCGCTCGCCCGCGGCGACGGCGGCAACACCGCTCGCCGCGTCAACGGGCACGGTGCACTGCCCCGCGTCGTACGTGTGGCAACCCCAGGCGATGACCTCACCCGTCTTGCTCAGGGCCAAACTGGTCGCTGTGCTCGCGTCGACCGCGACGATGCCGTGCCTCGCAGCAACAGGAACACTGCACTGACGGTAGTTCGAGGATCCGCCACAGCCCCAGGCGATCATGCTTCCGTCCGTCTTCAGCGCGAGGTTGTGCGCGAACGCCGCTGCCATCGAGACCACGCCGCTCCGCGCCCTCCCCGGGACGCTGCACTGGCCGTAGTTCTTCACCGTGACGCCTGGATCCACCGGCCTGCAGCCCCAGAAGACCACGCCGCCCGAGGGCGGCGCGGCAGCCGCGCTGACGCTCGCCAGCAGCAGAACGGCTGCGCCGGCCACGAGCAGCTTCACGGGCAACTGACCTTCGTCTCACCCTTCACGCAGAAGTCGGAGCCTATTCCGCCGTTGACGACGTCGGAGCCCGGCCCACCGTCGAGAAAGTCGTTGCCGCCGAGGCCCTTCAGCCGGTCTGAGCCCTTCTGGCCGGCGAGATGGTTCGCCGCGCCGTCTCCGACGAGCGTGTCGGCGAAGCGCGAGCCGAGCACCGTGTCGACGCCCGTGATCCCGTCCGCCCCCGACCCGGTCGCTTTGCCGCGCCCGAGATCGGCGGCTACGGCAGCCGGGGCGTTGCTGTAGTCCACTGCGTCCCGACCCGGTCCGCCCGAGAGCGTGTCGTCCCCGAGACCCCCGACGAGGATGTCGAGGCTCGGCCCGCCGGCCAGAGCGTCGTCGCCCACGCCACCGTCGAGCCGATCGGCGCCGATGCCACCGTCGATCTGGTCATTTCCGTCGCCTCCGCAGACGATGTCGTCGCCACCCAGGCCGTTGATGCGGTCATTGCCAGCCCCGCCGTCGATCACGTCATCGCCTGCCGTTCCCCTGATTGCGTCGTCGCCGCTCGTCCCCGTGATCGTGGCATCGAGCGTCTGGCACGTACCCGTCGCGAGAGCTCCGGCCGTCGCGGCGGCCGGGAGCATCACGATCGCAAGCGCGACGGCACCTAACCACGGCATCGCCCGCACCTCAGCCCGGCCCGATCAGGTTGTACGACCAGTTGACCCTGAACCCGCGTCCCGAGTACTTCTTGCCGCAGAGCTGCTTGTTGCACTCCGCCCGGTCACCCGCGGGAATCGGTTTGATGCGGCCGTTGCGGTATCCGACGAGCGCCCACTCGTTAGACGCCTCGAAGTTCGCACCCTGCGTCAGGCTCGTGTTGAAACTCTTGTGGATGTAGATCATCTCGAGCATCTCTTGCTGGGAGAACCAGTCGGCGACCGTCGAGTCGTCCTTCACAAAGTCGTCGTGGCAGAGCCGCATCATCAGGCCGTAGCTGACGTAGTTGACCGATCCTGCGTAGTGGCAATCCTTCCCGACCTGAACGGACAGCCCGCAGGTCGAGCAGTCAGGTTGATACTGCTCCGCGAACCGTTCCCGGCCATTGGGACCGAGCTCGAGGATGTCCCACGAGGACTTGGCAAACGGAAGCGTGACGAGCCCGATGCATGCCGCGTAACGCTTCGAACCCGACCAGCCGCCGAACGCCTTCCTCATCCGGCCGAGCGTCGCCTCGAGCTCGTCGGTGATGTCTGGACCGCACACCTTCTTGCAGCAGATCACGCCACCTTGCGCCTGAGGCTGATCGCAGAACGTCTCGCCTCGATCGCAGCAGATCGGAAAGCCGGTCTTGTCCACGCCGCGCACCGACCCGGGCGCGCAGCACGTCCCTCTGTAGCACTCGCAGCTCTGCGCGCAGCAGTAGTAACCCTCTCTGCTGACCTCACTGCTTCCGGTGCAGCGGCCGGGGAAGTTCCCGCCGGGTGGCCCGTCGGAGCAACATCTTTCGCCCTTCTCGCAGCAGTTGTCCACTCCGCCGCTGGGAGGCCCACACGGCGCTCCTCGGTTTGGTCTATTCGCTGTTGTACAAGTGAACACCGTCGGTCTGTAGCCGCAGCTACAGATTGGCGCCGCGGGCTTTCGAGCTGGCCTCGCCGACGCTGAGCCCGTCCAGCGAACACCAGGCACGACCGCCGCGAGAAGCGCCCCGCCGAGCACGCGCAGCGCACGAGACCGCGGAATCGGCCTCGCCAGCGAACGCGCGACCTCGTCGAGGAACCGCGTCATCGCACGGGGACGACGCCCGCGAGCAGACGCGTCTTCGTGTCGTGGCCGGGGTAGTACATCGCGAAGTACGCGAGCCCACCCGGCACGAACGCTCCCCTGGAGAATTGGTAAAGCGCGTAGTGGTCGTAGTCGAGCGGATTGATCGTCGGTGGAAGCGCAACCGACCCGACGAGCCGCGAATGTGACCCGGATGGAGCGGCCCGGAAGACCTCGACGACCTGAGGGGCGGCCTTGGTGAGATCTCGTGGGCGTCGCAGCGTGATGGAACCGGTCGTCAGCTGCCCAGCTCGGACGGTCGCGTCGAGGAGATCGACCGGGGTCTCACGCGTGCCCAGAGCCAACGTCGTAGCGGCACGATGACCTGGCGACGTCGTGCGGAGATCTCCGCTGCGCAGGTCGCCTAGCACGACACGACACTCGACGGCGCAGACGAGACGGAAGTCGATCGCCGTAGCCCCGCCCGGAACCGTGACGGCCTTCGGCGTTCGAGGTACGAGGGTCTGCGGGTCGAGCTCGAGGAGCTTGACGGGGCCGACGACGCCGCCGCCCGTGCTCTCGAGCCACGAGAGCCATACGTGCTGTTTGCCGTCGACGCCGAGCTGCATGAAGAGGTTCGTCGCTCCCTGCCTCATGTACCGCGTGAGCTCGCTGAGCTCTCCTCTGCTCGTGCAACAGGCCCAGAGGTACGACCTGAGGACGCCCCCGCCCTCGCCCATCTTGCCGCCGGTCAGAATCCAGACGGTTCGCCCGCTTGCGGTTATCGCGTTGACTGCAACAGGATCGAGCTGCTGGGGCGGGATGTTCTCCGGATCGTCCGCGACCGCCTTCGGTTCGCCAACCCGCCCGTTCGCGAGCAGTTGCGCCGTCCTTAGGGGGCCGGGTTTGCCGGAGTTGTCCGCGGTGTGGAAGACGAGTTGCGAGCCGACGATCATCATCGGGATCTGACCCACGACGTCGGTCCTGACGAACGAGAGCCGGCCTCCGATACGACGAATGCTTCCGAGCCTCGTGCGCGACCTGTCGCTTGCGAACCCGATCCAGGCGCGCCCCGAGGCCGATCCCACCACCGACGGTCCACTGCTTTCGGGCCAGAAGTTCGTAACCGTCACCCACTGCTTGGGCTTCGCGGCCCCCGCCGCCGAGACTGACGTGCTGACGACCACCGCCAGGAGCACGGCCGCAATCACGACGCGACGTCCGATCATCGGTTCTACCCCCTGTGCGGAGAGGGTGGTGCGAGCTAGGGCTCGAGCATATTCGCACTTTCCGTCATCGGCAACAGCCGTTATGGACGGAACCCGCGTGAGAGGAGCGAATCAAGGGCTCCCCGGTTTCGGATGGCCAGCGACGCCAGCAAAGTTGATGGCCGCCCGGTTTGTCGATCAGCCAGGGCGGGCACAGCCCTACTGAAACGTCCATGCACCGGCGACGCGGAGGGTGACAACCATGTCCAAGACGGTTTTTGAAGTAATGACGCCATACCCGCAGACCGTCGACAGGTCGGCGAACGTCGTCGAAGCCGCTCGTCTCATGAAGGAGCACGACGTCGGCTCGCTGCCCGTCGTCGAGCAAAACGAGATGCCCGGCGGCCACGTCGTTAATCAATTAGTAGGCATTGTGACGGATCGAGACGTTGCGGTCCGCGTGGTTGCCGAGGGACTCGATCCTCAGACGGTTCAGGTCGAGCAGATCTTTAGCGACCATCCGGCCACGGCGTTGCCCGACGAAGACCTTGACGAGGCGCTAGAGCGGATGGCCGAACTGCGCGTCCGTAGGCTGCCAGTTGTCGACGATGACCGCCTTGTCGGCATGCTGGCGCAGGCAGACCTCGCACACGTGGCAAAGGACAAGAAGGTCGCTCACCTGGTGGACGCGATTTCCGAGCCGGCAGCTCCGTAGCACCGCTCTCGCTCTGCGAACTGCGGGCACGGCGGGAAGTATGTGCGCCCGCTTGCAAAAGGGCTAGCAGCTCGAGTCTCGCGCGCCAACTCTGAAAACAGAAACCCCGCCTAAGCGGGGCTTTCTGAGGAGCGGATGAAGGGACTCGAACCCTCGACCTTCTGCATGGCAAGCAGACGCTCTACCAACTGAGCTACATCCGCCGGAACGGGCGCATCATAGCTCCGCCGCGTCGGGGCAACGTCCGCCAGGCGGACCGACTCGGCCACGGACGCGCGGCTCAGAGCTCTACCGAGGTGCCTGTATCTGCTGCGCGGTAGAGCGCGTCGATCGTACGCGCCTGCCCCAACGCGTCGGCTCGGCCGAGTAGCGGCACGGCGCGACCCTCGACGGCATCGGCGAAGTTTTGGAGCTCCAGTCCGTATGCATCCGCATCGGGCACGGCGATGATCTCGTGCTGGTCGCCGCGAGAGATCCGAACTTCGCCTGGCCAGTCGGTCCGAAACGGCGCCGTCGCGACCAAAACACCCTCTTCTCCGACGATCTCGAGAGACTGTCGCTGCGGAGCGACGAAGGACGACTCGAACTGCGCGATCACGTTTTCCGGAAAGCGCATCGTCCCGTGCAGGGCCATGTCGACTCCGGTCGTCCCGGTCACCTGCTCCGCGAGCACGGACACGGGCTCGCCCGCGAGAAGACGCGAGTTGCTCACGCAGTAACAGCCGACGTCCATGAGCGCCCCGCCGTCGAGCTCGGGCTGCGCGCGAATGTCGGTCATCATGGCCAAGGGGAACGTGAACGTCGACCGCACGGCGAGCACTCTTCCGATGGACCCTTCGCGGACGCGACGCTCGATCGTCGCTGTCTGCGGGTGGTGGCGATACATGAACGCCTCCATCAGCACGAGTCCGACGTTCTGGGCCGCGTCGAAGGCTTGATCGACCTGGGACGGATGCCGCGAATAGGGCTTCTCGCAGAGCACGTGCTTTCCGGACGCGAGCGCGCGCATCGTCCAGTCGTGGTGCAGCGCATTCGGTAGCGACACGTACACGGCGTCCACATCGGGGTCCTCGATCAGCGAGTTGTATGAGCCGTAGGCGCGTGGAATCCCATGCTGCGAGCCGTATTCGCGGGCGCGCGCATCGTCGCGGCTGGCGACGGCCACGATGTGGACGTCGTCTCGCTCGGCGGCGGCGGCGATGATCGGCTCGTTGATCCGAGCGGTCGAGAGCAGACCCAGCCTCATGCGGTCTCCTCGGGTCTGGTCGCAGCTGCCAGAACGTGTGGAGGTGGCTGGGGAGGCTCGTCCGAGCCAGCGGCGGTGGCCTTCAGCAGGCCGTCGATCTCTCCGAGCACATCCGACGGAAGCTCTATATCCGACGCACCAACCCAACCGTCTACGTGTCGAGGCAAACGGGCGCCAACGATTGCAGCCGTCACGCCGGGTTGGGCAAGCGTCCACGCCACCGCGAGCTCGGGCACGCTCGCGCCAAGGCGAGCGGCCACGGGCCGTAGCAGCTCCACGAGCTCCAGGTTGCGGGCGAGCGCGGGATCCTGGAACGCCGGGGCCTCGCGCCGCCAATCCGTCGGATCGAGACGAGCGATTCGCTCACGGTCGAAGCCGCCCGCCAGCAACCCGGAGGCCATCGGCGAGTAGACGATCACGCCTGTTCCGTGCTCGGCCGCCCACGAGACAACCGTATGTCGGGAGCCGCGCGCAAGGAGCGAAAGAGGGGGTTGGACGGAATCCACGTGACATATCGCGTCGCAGCGATCGAGATCCACGGTGTCGAAGTTTGCGACGCCGATCCACCGCACCTTGCCCTCTTCGACGAGCTCGACCATCGTTCCCCACGAATCCTCGAGCGCCGTGCCCGTCATCCAATCGGGCCAGTGAAACTGATAGAGGTCGATGCATTCGAGCCCGAGCCGGCGCAGGCTCCGCTCGCACTCCTCGCGGATCGACTCCGGACGGAGGTCGTTCCCGATGACTCCCTCGGGCTGGCCCTCCCATCTTCGGCCGCACTTCGTGAAGACGAAGACGTCCTCGCCCACTCGGTAGGGAGCGAGCGCACGCCCGACGACCTCTTCGGAGTGACCCAGACCGTAGACGGCAGCCGTGTCCACCCAGTTCACGCCGAGCTCCACCGCCCGCCTGATTGCCGCGACCGACTCGTCGTCGTCGACGTCGCCCCACCCGAAGCGCCAAGGCCCGCCGATCGCCCACGCGCCGAAGCCGACGGTCGTCAGCTCGGGCCCGTCATCGCCCAGCCGTCGCGTCCTCACGTGAGCCGGAGTCCCTCATCGTCGAGATAGTCGCGCCACGTGCGAGTCGGCTTCCACCCGAGCAGTCGCTGCGCCTTCGCGGTCGAGATCGCCGAAGCGTCCTCGCGTTCGAGCGGCCGAAACTCGATCTCACCGGCGTCGTAATGCGTCGTCACCGTTTCCACCAGGGGATGGCCGCCGACGGTGTCGGGGGAGGCGATGTAGAACACTTCGTGGCCGGGGAGGTCGGTCTCGATCGCAAGCACGACTGCGTCGCACAGGTCATACACGTCGACGTACGAGCAGTAGTTATCGATCAGCACCGACGGATCACGCACGACCGGCCCGAGATTCCACTCGTAGCTGCTCTCGTCCTGGACCCAGCACGGTCGAATCGACGTGCAGCGGATGCCGGCGCGTTCGACGGCCCGCTCACAGAGGAGCTCGCCGAACCACTTCGCGGTCGCGTACGGGTCCTGGGGCCTGATCGGATGCTCTTCGTCGATGGGGAGGTACTCGGGCCGGAAGGACCGATAGGCGAAGATGAACCCCGGAACCGTCTCGCTCGAGAAGTTCACGAAGCGGCGAGCGTCTGCTTCGATCGCCGCTTCTAGCACGTTGAAGGTGCTCATCATGTTGTTGCCGAAGACGACGTGCGGCGGGTTGTGCACCGGCTGCGGGATCGCAGCCGTGTGCACCACCACCTCACAGCCACGGACGACCGCGTACGCGGCGCCCGCGTCGGTCAGGTCGGCTTGCCAGTAATCCTCGGGCTCGCCCGGTAAAGCGCGGTCCCAGGTCGGAACCGCCAGATCAGTGGCGCGCACGTCATGGCCGGCGACTTGCAGGCGCGGAACGAGGGCCCGACCGACCTTGCCCCGCGAGCCCGTGACGAGGACTCTCACCGCACTCAGAGGTATGTGACCGCGTCTTTTACGACCGCCGCCTTACCGCGAAGGAAGTCGAGGTCGCAGCCCTCGTTCGCCTGCAGGACGTGATCGATGTGCAGCCGCCGATATCCGCGGTCGTCTGTCCGAGCAGGCGGATCCCACGTCGCTCTGCGCCGCTCCAGCTCCTCCTGGTCGACGACCAGGTCGAGCAGCCGGTTGGAGACATCGATGCGAACCAGATCGCCATCGCGAACGAGCGCGAGCGGCCCGCCGACGGCCGACTCGGGCGCGACGTGCAGCACGACCGCCCCGTACGACGTGCCGCTCATCCGCGCGTCCGAGATGCGCAGGAGATCCGTCACGCCCTGGCGCAGCAGCTTCGCGGGGATGGGTAGATGGCCCCACTCGGGCATCCCTGGCGCGCCGACCGGACCAGCGTTCCGCAACACCATCACGCTCGAGGGGTCGCACTCGAGATCCGGGTCGTCGACCCTGGCGGCGAGGTCGTGGACGTCCTCGAACACGATTGCCCGGCCCTCGTGTTGCAGGAGCGCCGGCGCCGCGGCGGTGATCTTCATCACCGCACCTTCGGGACACAGGTTGCCGCGCAGCACGACAAGGGCGCCTCCCGAGTCGAGCGGGTCGGAGGCCGGGCGAATCACGTCGGTGTTGATGATCTCGGCGCCTTCGATGTTCTCACCGACTGTACGCCCCGTCACAGTTATCGCGTCCAGGTGGAGCAAGTCCGTGATCTGGGACATGACGGCCGGAACGCCTCCGGCATAGAAGAAGTCCTCCATGAGATAGCGTCCGGCGGGCTTGAGGTCGACCAGCCACGGGGTCGACGCGCACAGATCGTCGAAGAGCTGGAGCGACAGCTCCACGCCGACGCGCCCGGCATACGCGAGCAGGTGCAGGATAGCGTTGGTCGAGCCCGAGATCGCGTGGAGCACGCGGATTGCGTTCTCGAGCGCCTCCCGCGTGATGATGTCCGACGGCCTGAGGTCACGTTCGACCAGCTCGACGATCTGTCGGCCAGCCGCTTCCGCCAAGTGGTGGCGCCGGGAGTCGACGGCCGGAATGGCTGCGCCCCCCGGCAGCGTCAGGCCCAGCCCCTCCGTCAAGCAGGCCATGGTCGACGCCGTGCCCATGGTCATGCAGTGCCCGTTCGACCGGGACATCGAGTTCTCGATCTCCACCCAGTCCGTCTCCGAGATGCGCCCTGCCCGCAACTCCTCGTGGAAGTGCCAGCAGTCGCTGCACGAGCCGATCTCGCGTCCGCGCCAGCGCCCGTTCAGCATTGGGCCACCGGTTACGACGATGGTCGGGATGTCGGCGCTGGCAGCACCCATGATGCTCGCGGGATTCGTCTTATCGCAACCGGTGAGGAGCACGACGCCGTCCAGTGGGTAGGAGCGGATCGACTCTTCAACGTCCATCGCCATCAGGTTCCGGTAGAGCATCGTCGTCGGCTTCATGAGCGACTCGCCGAGCGACAGCACGGGGAACTCGACGGGGAAACCGCCGGCTTGGAGCACGCCGCGCTTGACGTCCCGCGCGAGGGCTCGCAGGTGCACGTTGCAGTTGACCAGCTCACTCCAGCTGTTGCAGATCCCGATCACGGGGCGCCCTCGAAACGCCTCATCCGTAACGCCGGACGACTTCAGCCACGAACGGTGCAAGAAGCCGTCGAGGTCTCGTCGGTCGAACCATTCGGCGCTACGGCGACCGTCGCCGTTGCGCCCGTTCTCCAGACCGTTCCGCATCGTCGCCATGGAGTCTTCCGCCTCCCCGTCGAGCACGGCGCCGCAGCCGCGAGCGCCTTATCAAGTAGCCGTATCATATGATCTTTGGAAATGGCGTCGGCAACGTCCTTAGGCGTGCGCTGCCGGACGCGGGAGACTCTCGACATCTGAGATGCCGGTCGCGCTCGTCACCGGAGCTGCACGCGCTCGTGGGATCGGCCGCGGGATCGTCCTCGCCCTCGCCGAACGTGGCTTCGACGTCGCGCTCACCGACATCGCGCACGACGACGAGGCCGCTCAGCGAGTCGCGGAGGTCGAGAAGAGCGGCCGCCGCGCGCTGTTCCTCCGCTCCGACGTCTCTAGACCAGACGAGAACGAGCGCGTCGTCGCCGAGACGGTGGAGCGACTCGGGCGCCTCGACGCGTTCGTCGCCAATGCCGGCGTCGCGCGCTGGCAACCGCTTACAGAGGTCACACGGGATGATTGGGATCTCGTCATGGGCGTGAATCTCCACGGCGCCCTTTACGGTTGCCGTTGCGCGGCCGAGGAGATGCGCCGACAGCGTGAGGGCGGGGCCATCGTCATCACGTCCTCCGTCCACGCGGTCACGACGGGCCCGCCACTGGGCGTCTACGGCGCTTCGAAGCACGCTGTTGCCTACCTCGTCGGCGTGATGGCGCGCGAATGGGGCGGCGCCGGGATCTCCGTTAACCACGTCGGCCCCGGCTGGGTCGACTCGAACATCAACGACGACTCGCCGGACTTCGTGGACGAGGAGAGCCGCGAGCGCGCGCGAGCGTCGATCCCTTACGGCCACCGGCCCGGAGAGCCGCGGGAGATCGGCGAAGCTGTCGCCTACCTCGTCACGTCCACGTACACGACAGGTGCCTACATCCGCGTCGACGGCGGGCTGACGGTGAGCAAGTACTGATGAAGGTCCGGCGCATCGGCGACGGACGACTGGACGCCGAGCTCACGGCAGGCGGGCTCGCGATCGTGGGCGATGACGGCGCCGAAGGTCTTGTCACCGTGTCGCCGCCGGTCGCACTGAAACCCGTTGCGGAGCTCGAGCCCGACGCATGGCTCAGCACGTTCAGCGAGTGGGCCAAGGAGCCGTTCTTCGCAGCCCAGTCGTGGCTTCGCGCCGCGCTCGATCGAGGATCCGGAAGCTGGGTGGCCGTGACGTCGAGCCTCGGCACGCACCCGTTTCCAGGCGCCGGCGCCCCAGGCGCCGGCGCCGTCGCCCTTCAGACGCTGGTACGCGTGGCGGCCGTGGAGGGCGGTCCACGCGGGGTACGAGCCAACGTCGTCGCGGCGGGTTGGGAGGATTCGTCGATGCCGCCTGACCTTGATCGAGATCTTGCGACCCTGGACACCCCCCTCCGCCGGCACGCCACGGCGGCCGACGTCGCCGAGACGGTCGCGTGGCTCCTGTCCTCCGCATCAGCCCACATCACCGGCGAGGTGATCCGAGTCGACGGGGGCTACGCGATCAGCCGCGGCAGTCGCCGCGATCCGAGAAGGAGGTAGTCGTGGAGGTCGCGCACGGTATCCACCGGATCGAGTCGAGCCTCGGCGTTCGCTCCATGGCGCAGTACACCCTCGTCGGATCGGAGCGCAGGCTGCTGGTGGACACGGGCATAGCGAACACGCCGGCGGAGACGCTGGCTCCCTACCTGGCGTCGGTCGGCCTTACCCTCGAATCGATCGACGACGTGATCTCGAGCCACGCCGACAACGACCACACGGGAGGAAATCGGGCACTACGGGATCTCCATCCACGCGCACGCTTCGTCTGCCACGAGCTCGATCGGCGCTGGATCGAGTCCAACGAGACGCTGGTGGCCGAGAACTACCTCTGGCACGAGCCGTACGGATTCCGCGCTCCGGATGCCGCCGCTCGGGCAGAGCTCGTGGCGTCGTGCGGAGGCGATGCTCCGATCGACATGGGTCTCCGCGGAGGCGAGACGCTGAGGCTGGACGACGGCTGGCGCGTAGAGGTGCTTCACCTCCCGGGTCACACCATGGGTCACGTCGGCATCTGGGACCCCCGCAGCCGGGCTGCGATCGTGATCGACGCGGTGCTCGAGCGCGGGATCTACGCGATGGACGGCAGCCTCCTGATCCCTCCGCGTATCTACGACCTCACCGCGTATCGCGAGACGATCAGGCGGCTACGGGCACTCGAGCCAGACCTGCTGCTCACGGCCCATTACCCGGTGATGGACTCCGCTCAGGCGCTGGCGTTTCTCGATCGCTGCCTCGACTTCACCCGAGAGCTGGAGCTAGCCGTCCGCGACGAGATCGCGGCCGGCAATCGCGAGCTACGCGAGCTGTCGGAGCGCATGCTCCAGAGGTTCGGCCCGTACCCCGAGTTCCCAACCGAGCTCGTAGCGACGGTCCGAGCCGCCGCCGCTCTCTAGAGAACTTACGATCTCTATGCCGCAGACTGAGGCAATCGGTACTCGGCCGCGACGATCTCGGTCAGCTCTTCGACCGAAGTCTCGTCTGATCGTTTGTCGAGCATGATGCGGCCGTTTCTGAGGAGGTTGACGCGATCGCACAGCTCGAGCACGTGCACGTAGTTGTGCGCGATCACGATCATCGAGACGTCGCTGTTCTTTCGCAGCTCCTCGATCAGCTCGATGATCAGCGCGCCCTCGCGCGCACCCATTGCGGCGAGCGGCTCGTCGAGCAGGAGGATCTTTGCGTCCGAGTGCGTCGAGCGGGCGATCGCGATCGCCTGGCGCTGACCGCCCGACATGCGCGCCACCTCGGCACTGATCGACGGCAAGCGCACGCCGATGTCGTCGAGGTACTCAAGGGAGCGCTTCTTCATCGCCCGGTTCGCAAGAAAGCGGACCGGCCCGAGCCCGTGGGTTAGCTCGCGATTCAGGAACATGTTGTGGTACACGCTCATCCCGGGCACGAGCGCGAGGTCCTGGAACACGGTGTCGATCCCGAGTGAGCGCGCGTGCGTGACGGATTTCAGCTGCACCTCGTCGCCGAAGACCAAGATCTTGCCGGCGTCCGGCTTGTAGAAGCCGGTCAGGATCTTCACCAGCGTCGACTTCCCGGCCCCGTTGTCGCCGATGAGTCCCAGCACCTCGCCTTGACCGAGGTGGAGCGAGACGTCATCGAGAGCTTTCACGACACCGAAGCTCTTGCGGATGTGTTCGACCCGGATCGCGTCTGGAGCCGCGACCGATGCTTCCTGGTGTCGAGGGGTCGCGCTCATGCGCTGCTACCGAGGCGCCCCGACTGCCGGATCCGCTCGAGGGTTACGTTCAGAGCCATCGAGACGATGATCGCGATGCCGAGGACGAGATCGAACGTGTAGGCGTTGATCCCCTGAAGCGTGAAGCCGAGATTCAGGACGGCCAGCACGAGCACCCCGAGCGCAGCGCCGATGATGGTGCCCGATCCGCCGAACAGCGACGTGCCACCGATCACGGCTGCGGCGACGGCGTAGAACATGAGCGGCGTCCCGCCCTGGAGGGCCTGGATGGTGTCGATGCGTACCGACTCGAGAATGCCCGCAAGCGCGCCGAGCGTGCTGCACAGTACGAAGTTGCCGACTTTGACCTTGCGGACGTTGACGCCGCTCTCGCTCGCCCCGAGCAGGTTGCCGCCGGTGGCCACGGTGTGGAGCCCCCAGCGCGTCCTGGTGAGGAGAATCGTCATCACGACGATCACCCCCAGCGCCCAGTAGACCGTCACATAAGGTGAGCCGCCGAAGAACCGGAAGAACGTGTGGCCTCCGGGAGTCTCGACCGGGAACGCGCCCGAGATGATGAGGGTGATCCCGTTCAGCACGAAGATCATCCCGAGTGTCGTGATGAACGAGGGCACTCCCACGCCGACGGTGATGATTCCGTTGACGAGCCCGACCAGTGAGCCCGAGAGCAGGCCGACGATCACTGCCAGCCAGATCGGCAGGCCCCAGTCCGTAACCCCGAAATAGAAGATCCACGTCGAGAAGGCGTACACCTGTCCAACGGAGAGGTCGATCTCCCCGCAGATCAGAAGCATTACCTCGCCGGCCGCGATGATGGCGATCGGCGCCGAGAACTCCGTGATCAGCTGCGCGTTGTCCGCCCCGAAGAACGCCTCGGTGCGGAACGAGAAGTAGAGGATCAGCCCCAGCGCGACGAGGGCGATGCTTGCCTCGCGCCGGCGGACGAGCGCACCAGCAACGCGCCGACCGACGCCGGCGCGTTGCTGAGGTTGCGGTGGCCCCTCTGTGGCGGCCTGTGCCACTTACTTTTGGGTGACCGGGTACTTCTGCTTGCTGGAGCTGCCCTCGTAGCGGGTCTTCGTCGTGAGGTACGGCTTTACGTTCTCCTTCGTGACGAACAGGATGCCTGTGTTCGTGTTCGACGGCGCCACGAGCCCCGACGAGTACTTGTAGAAGAAGAGCTGGAGTACGGGGATCCAGCCTTGTAGGTAAGGCTGCTGGTCGATCGTGAAGTCCAGATGCCCCTGTTGGATCAACGGGAGCGTCACCGGGGTCAGGTCGTAACCGCCCGCCTTGATGCCCTTCTTCTGGAGGCCGTACTTCTTCATGACCTGGCCGATGGCCTGTGTCGTACCGGCGTCGACGGCGAACATGCCCTTGACGCCCTTGTGCCCGAGGTAGTAGGCCTCGACCTTTGCCAGCTCGTCGGGCAAGAGAGCACCGGTGGCCGTCACGGACGTCTTGATCTTGCCCTTGCCGAACTTCTTGATCGCAGCCTGGAGGCCGTCGATGCGCGGCTGGATGTTGAGCTGCCCCGGTGTGGCGATGAAGAGCGCGACGTCGCCGCTCGGGACCAGGCCGACGACCCGCTGACCCATGCTGTAGCCCGACAGGTAGAGATCCTGGCCGATGTACGCCAGCCGGTTGTTCGGGGCATCGGCGTTGTAGCTGAGCACCGGGATGCCCTTGTCCAGAGCCTTGTTGGTCGGGCTGTTGAAGGCCGTCAGGGATACGAGGCAGACCGAGATGCCGTCTGCCTTGCGCGCGATGCCCGCGTTGAACGCGTTGACCATCTCGCTGATGTCGGACGTCTTCGATCCCGTCCACTGATAACTGGTGCCGAGCAGCGAGCACGCGTCCTGCGCACCGTAGATCGTCGGCACGAAGAACGGGTTCGTCGTCACGTGGTTGACGAACACGAAGTTCCACTTCGGATGCGACTTGATGAAGCTGTCGGCAGCGACCGCGTCGGCTACCGCGCCCATCGCCGGGGTCGCCATCACAGCCGAAGGCACCGCGAGGGCCGCCGCCCCGAGGCCCGCTCGCTTGAGCATCTGACGGCGATCGAGCACGAGCGCCTTGCGCTCGTCATCGTCCAGCGGCGGCGTCTGGCCACCGAGGTCTTCAGCGTCCACTGGTTCCTCCTTTGGTCGAGCGAACGACGAGAAACGCGACGAACCTAACACCTTTGGGACATTGTGTCTAGCTATATGGTTATCGTATGATGAAAGACCGCACGTATCCCCGACGCGGGCTCCACGGAGAGCTCGTGCACGACATCGGAGTGCGGATTCTCCGCGGCGAGCTAGAGCCTGGCGATTCGCTGGCCGCCAAGGGCGAAGTCACCGGGGAGGCCGTCAGCCGCACGGTCGTCCGCGAGGCGATCAAGGTCCTGGCCGCAAAGGGGCTCGTCGAGGCACGGCCCAAGACGGGCACGCACGTGCGGCCGCGCAGCCAGTGGAACCTCATGGATCCCGACGTTCTGGCCTGGAGGCTCGAGGCGAATCCCGGTGACGACTTCTTTGTCGACGCTTTCGAGCTCCGCCGTGTGATCGAGCCCGCGGCGGCCGGCCTGGCGGCGACGCGGGCGACCCCCGAGGAGATCGAGAACCTCGAGCACGCCCTCGCCGAGATGGAGGGAGCGGTCGGGGAGCGCGACGACTATCTCGCGGCCGACCTGCGCTTCCACACCGTGATCCTCGAGGCGAGCCACAACGAGCTCATCGCTCATCTCGGCGGAACACTGCGTGCCGTCTTTCGCGCCAGCTTCACTCGGACGTTGCCGATCGCACGGGATACGATCGGTCAGCACGCCGCCATCGCCTCGGCGATCAGCGCGCGCGATGCCGTCGCGGCGGAGGCGGCGATGCTCGAGCTCATCGACCGCACCGCGGCCAGCCTCGGCGCGAGCCATTCGAACCCAGGCGCTCTGCTGAAAGGCTAGGTCCGATGCTCCAGTAGGACCTTCGCGACGACGCCGTCGCGGTCGTCCATCTGCGCGAATGCCTCCTCGTAGCGGCCAGCGGAAAAGCGATGGGTGACGATCGGATCGAGGTCGAGCAGCCCCTGCTCGAGTAGCCGGACGACCTCGCCCCACTCCGACGTCGAGTACGAGAAGCTGCCGATCACGGCCATGTCGCCGAACACCATCCGGTCCGCTGGCAGCTCCAGGACGTGGCCTTCGCCCGCGATGCCGAGGAGAACGACACGTCCACCCGGTCGGACGAGGCGCGTGGCGAGCTCGACCGCTGCGACCGAGCCTGCCGTCTCGAGCACGAGGTCGAGCCCGCTGCCGACGTGGCGGATGGTCGCCGCAACGGGATCCTCCTCCCCCACGTGCACCGTGGCGTCCGCGGCGAGACTGGCCGCGAACTCGAGCTCGGCCGGGCGCACGCCGTACGCGACGACCGCTCCCGGGGAGAAGAGGCGGGCAAGCTTGACCGCCAGCGAGCCGAGGGTGCCGATGCCGACGACGCCGATCGTCTCACCCGGCCGCGGCCGCCCGCGGTCGAGGCCCCCATAAACGCAGGACGCCGGTTCGACGAGCACGCCGGCAGAGAACGACACGGTGTCGGGAAGAAGGTGCACGACGTGGCGCGGTACCGACACGTACTCGCCGTAGCCACCCGCTCGCGTGAATCCGATCTGGTCGTAGTTCATGCACAGGTTCGTCTTGCCCTCTCGGCAGCGCCGACACCTGTTGCAGGGGATCATGCCCTCGCAGACGACGCGCTCGCCCACCGCGAGGTCCGTGACCCCGTCGCCGACCTCGGCGATCGTCCCGCTCCACTCGTGTCCTGGGACGAGTGGGAAGCGAACCCACCGCGGATCGGTGAGGACCCCGTGCAGCATCTCGAGATCGGTACGACAGACGCCTGCGACATGACTTCGAACGAGGACCTCGCCCGGGCCGACAATCGGTTTGTCGATCTCGACGTAGCCGACCTCGTTGGGACGCTCGATAAGGATGGCCTTCACGATTCGACTGTAGCGTCGTCGAGCGTGCGCATGGCCGGATAGAGCGCGCGATATCGAGGGTGCAGCTCCGCGTAGACGACGCTCCAAGCGGGGTCGGGGTCGATCACGTTCTCGATCCGCAGCGTCGCAGCGACCGCCTCGTGCACGTCACCGAAGATCCCGCCCGCCACGCCGCCGAGTAGTGCGGCGCCGAACGCCGAGCCCTCTGCGACTGAGGTCTGCTCGATAGGCACCCCGAGCACCGAGGCGCAGATTCGGAGCCACAACTCCGAGCGTGCACCACCTCCGGAAGCGCGCGCGCTCGAGACGTTGACTCCGAGCCCGCGCACGAGCTCGAGCGAGTCACACAACCCGAACGCGACGCCCTCCAGCACGGCCCGGACGAGCGCTCCGCGGTCGTGGCGTCCCTGCAGCCCTACGAACGCTCCGCGTGCGTCCGGGTCGGCATGCGGCGTTCTCTCTCCCTGGAGGTACGGCAGGAAGACAAGCCCCTCGGCGCCGGGCTCCCAGCGCGCAGCCTCGGCAACGAGCGCGTCGAAGGACGCCTCGGGAGCGGCGACATCGTGGAACCATTGCAGCGACCCAGCCGCGGAGAGCATCACTCCCATTGCGTGCCAGGTGCCGGGAACCGCATGGCAGAACACGTGCACGCGCGCTTGTTCCTCCGGACGGTAGGCCGGCAAGACCGCGAACACGACGCCCGACGTGCCGAGCACGACGGACGCAGGGCCGGGTACGTCGACTCCGACACCGAGCGCTGCCGCCGCGCAGTCGCCGGCGCCGACGGCCACAGGAACGCCCGCATCGGTTTCTCCTGCCGCCAACGGCGATTCGAGCACGGGCGGCAGCCAATCCGGCTCGATCTCGAGCGCGTCGAGAACCGCTGTGCTCCAGCGGCGCTCGGCGACGTCGAGCAAGAGCGTCCCCGACGCGTCCGTCGCATCGATCGCCCACGAGCCCGTCATTCGCAGCCGAACGTAGTCCTTGGGCAGGCAGATTCGCGCCACGCGCGCGTACGCCTCCGGCTCATGCGTGCGGAGCCACATCAGCTTTGGCGCCGTGAACCCGGGCAGAGCGCGGTTGCCGGTGAGTTCGATCAACCGCTCGAGGCCGATTTCGTGCTCGATCTCGGCGCACTCGGCGCCCGTACGCTGGTCGTTCCAGAGGATGGCGGGCCGCACGACCCGGCCGGCGCCGTCGAGCGCCACGAGCCCGTGCATCTGCCCGGAGAGGCCGATGCCGGCCACCTCGTGCCCGGTGGACACCTCGGCGACCGCCGCTTCGGCGGCGCGCCACCAGTCCTCGGGATCCTGCTCGGACCACCCAGGTCTCGGAGTCGACAGCGAGTAGCCGCTTACGCCGCGGGCGACGATGGCGCCCTCGGGCGTGATGGCGATTGCCTTGACCCCGGTCGTCCCGACGTCGAGCCCGACGAGAACTGTCACGCGTGGTGTTGGGCCCTAGGCGCCGAGAGCGGCGTAGACGAGCTCGTATGCACGCACCGCATCCTTGCGCGATTGCGCCTCCCTGAGCGCCGCGTCGTCGATCCGGCCGGCCACGTCCCAGATGAATCGCCATTGCAGCACGGAGCGCCGGACGGCGCCGACGGCGTCCTCCGTGTACGGATAGAGATCGAACCCGAGCCGTTCGCCGTTCTCACCGTAGTTCGCGCGTCTCAGTTCGAGAGCAAGCTCGAGCGTCTCCATGAACGCGGTCGCGCCGACCATGTTGTCGTCGTCGAAAGTGCCCCAGCCGGAGTTCGCGTGCTGATGGCCGAGCAACCCTTCGGAGGCCAGCAGCGCCGCATACTCCGCCAGGCTCTCCCCGTTCATGAGCAGGTGCTGCCAGTCCATGTTCACCTTGATGCTGGTGATACCGCGAGCGCGCAGCAGGTGGATCACGTAGAGCGTCATGCCAATGTTCCGCATGAAGATCTTCATCGCCGGCTCGGAGTTCTTGTGCTCGAGAAACAGCGCGATGCCTCGTTCCTGGCAGCGCGCCGCAACCGTCCCTACACCGTCGACGAATCGCGCCCACGCCTCGCCATAGGGCGTCTGAAACGGGTAGTTGTAGCCCTCGATTCCCGGCCAAAGGATCATCTGCGCCCCGATGTCCGCGGCAAAGTCGGCGGCTCGCAGCGCTTCGTCGAGCGCGGTGGCGCGGACGGTGTCGTCCGGCGACGAGAGCCCACCTCTGCCAAACAGCGGGTTGAGGTGCGTCCCGGTCGCGATCGCGTAGACCCCGTGGCCGTCGAGCGTGGCTCGCACGTCGTCGAGGTTCTCCTCCGAGAGCTCCTGGGGGTAGTGGAACTCGTAGTCGTCGATGAGGCCGGCAAGCCCTTCGACCGCCCGCGCAACCTTCGTCGCTGTCGTCTCTCGCATGTGCTGGGGCTGGTAGCCGCCGGGTACGAAACGGGTCACCATCGGCCCGAGCGCCCAGATGCCGAGGCTCGTCTTCATGTTCGCACCCTACTCGGAGACCGACGCGTCGAGCGCTTCGTTGACGAGGCGGTCGGCGAGCTCGTTGTGCTCCCGCCGCACGGCGACTAGCTCGACGCGCTCGAAGCCCCGCACGAGGTCGTTCGCGTCGGCCCACAGCTCTCGCAGCGCCGCGTTCTTCACCTTGTACTCGCCGCGCATCTGCTTGACGAGCAGCTCGGAGTCGGACACGACCTCGAGCTCTTCAACACCCAGCTGCCCGGCGCGCTCGAGCCCGGCCACCAGCGCGCGGTACTCGGCGACGTTGTTCGTGGCGACGCCGATCGCCTTGCCCTCGGCGGCGAGCACCGTTCCGTCCCCGGCCTCGAGCACGTAGCCGTACGCCGCCGGGCCCGGGTTGCCGCGCGCGCCGCCGTCCGTGAACAGCTTCGCCTTCAGGCCGTTACTCCGTGTCGATCTGCGCGCGCTGGAGCTTCCCCGAGTAGTCGACGTAGATCGACTTCCACTCCGTGAAGACGTCGAGCGCGGCCTGGCCCGCCTCGCGATGACCGTTTCCCGTCTGCTTCGTGCCGCCGAACGGGAGGTGAACCTCGGCGCCGGTCGTGCCCGCGTTGACGTACGTGATGCCCGCCTCGAGGTCGCGCATCGCGCGGAACGCCTGGTTCACGTCGGCGGTGAAGATCGACGACGAGAGTCCGTAGCGGATGCCGTTGGCGACGCGGATCGCCTCGTCGAAGTCGTCGACGGGGATGATCGACGTGGTCGGCCCGAAGATCTCCTCCTGCGCGACGCGCATCCCGGCCTCGACGTCGCCGAAGATCGTCGGCCGGTAGAAGAATCCGTCGTCGAGGCCGTCGCCGGTCGCGACCTCTCCGCCCGTGAGCAGCGTCGCGCCCTCGTCCTTGCCGATCCCCGTGTACGAGTGGATCTTCTCGAGCGCTGCGGCGTTGATCACCGGCCCCACGTCCGTGTCCTCCTCCCAGCCAGGGCCGAGCCGGAGGCGCTCGGCCTGCGTGACGACACGCGAGACGAGCTCGTCGTAGACCTTGCGGTGGACGATCACGCGGCTCGCGGCGGTGCAGCGCTGGCCCGACGTGCCGAAGGCTGACCAGACGATGCCCTCGACCGCGAGGTCGAGATCGGCGTCGTCCATGACGATGATCCCGTTCTTGCCGCCGAGCTCGAGATGGACGTGCTTGAGGTTCTCGGCCGCAGCCTCGAGCACCGCGACGCCGGTCTCGCGCGAGCCCGTGAGCGTGACGACGGGCACGTCGGGATGGCGGACGATCCTGTCCCCCACCTCGCGACCGAAGCCGTGAACGAGGTTGACGACGCCCGGCGGCACGCCGGCCTCGAGGAGCAGCTCGACGAAGCGCTGCGCGAGCATGGGCGTGTCGTTGGCGGGCTTGAAGACCACGGTGTTGCCGCAGACAAGCGCCGGCACGATCTTCCAGGAGGGGATGGCGATCGGGAAGTTCCACGGCGTGATCACGCCGACGACGCCGATCGGCGTGCGGACGCTCATGTTGAACTTGTCCGGGAGCTCGGAGGGTGTCGTGTGCCCGAACAGGCGGCGGCCCTCGCCGGCCATGTAGTAGCTCATGTCGATCGCTTCCTGGACGTCGCCACCGGCTTCCGCGAGCACCTTGCCCATCTCGCGCGCCATCAGATCCGCGAGCTCGGTCTTGTGCTCGGCGACGAGCGCGCCGAACCGGAACAGGATCTCGCCACGCTTCGGCGCCGGAACGAGCCTCCAGCTCGTGTACGCCTCCTTCGCCGCCTCGACCGCACGGTCGACGTCGGCCGCGCTCGACCGCGGGAAGACGCCGATCAGCTCGCCGGTCGCGGGGCTGCGGCTCTCGAAGGTCTTGCTCGTCTCGGCGTCGACCCAGGCGTCGCCGATCAGGTTCGCCTGCGTCTCGACCCCGGTCGCCACGCGCCGAGTCTAGTCCGGCGGCCTACGGCGCGTCGATGCGCGGGAACGTGCCGGGATGCGTGCACGACGCCGGTCGCGGACTTCGCGTCCCTCCCGCGTCGTAGCCGGCGCCTCTCGCTGCCCGCGCGCGCGACGCCGGTCGATGATCACCGTGACGTCCGGGTTCCCCTCGTAGTACTCGACGAGGCGCGTGTAGAGCTCCGTTTCGAGCTCCGGGGGCACGACGCAGTAGATCACAGCCCCACTGATTGTAGGTACCCCGGCGGCGCGCGTCAGCCCCTCGGAAGGGCTATTCGACTCTGACTACTCGGGTGCCACAGCCGGAACGAGCCGGCCTGCGGGGTCGACCTCCGCGTTCCACGCCGTCTGCGCCACCTCGAGATCGGCGAGATCGAACCCGCGTTCGATCAGCCGGACGGGCTGCGGCTCGTCGGCGTCGACGTCGTACTGGTACCACGAGATGTCCCAGCAGACCGTGACGACGGCCGTGCGATCGCCGGTCGGGCGGATCGCCGCTCGCGGCGTGCCGAGGCTGCGGATCAGGCCCTCTACCGTGCGTCGGTGTGGGCTGCCGTTGAAGATCGACGCGGCCTGGACGACGACCTGATCCTCGGGCGACAGACGGCGGAGCATCGGCTCGGCGACCGCCTCGCCGACGGGAGGGGACGGCGCCTTGAAGAGCCGGGCGAAGAAGCCGCGTCGCTGCTCCTGGGGCCGGACGTGGAGGCCCGGCCCGCCTTCGCGGTACCACCCTGCCTCGAGCGCCTGCTCGCGACAGAGAGGGCAGACGTCGACGTAGTCGAGCCCGTCCGGAGAGAAGCGCTCGGTGCGCTCACCGACGAGGAGCGAGCGGTCGCAGATCGCGCACGTGACCGCCGGAGCCGCGCCGCCCGGCATCAGTGGGCGCTTGCCTCCTCCTTCGCCTTTGCCGCGTCGTCCATCACCTTCTGCGCGATGTGCGACGGGACCTCCTCGTAGCGGAGGAACGACATCGCGTAGTCGCCACGGCCGCCCGTGAGCGACGTGAGCGACTGCGAGTACGTCAGCACCTCGGCCATTGGCACCTCGGCCTTGATCGTCGTCATTCCGCCGAGCGGCTCCATCCCGAGCAGACGTCCGCGCCGGGAGTTGAGGTCGCCGTTGACAGCGCCCACGGCCTCGTCCGGCACGGTGACGTCGAGCTCCATGATCGGCTCGAGGAGCATCGGCTCCGCCTTCTGGTACGCGTCCTTGAAAGCCATCGAGCCTGCGATCTTGAATGCCATCTCCGAGGAGTCGACGTTGTGGTACTGGCCGTCGACGAGCCGTACGGTCACGCCCTGCACCGGCGCGCCGGCGAGGTCGCCGTGGAGCATTGCCTCCTGGATCCCCTTGTCGACGGCGGGCCGGAAGCCCTGCGGGATGACGCCGCCGACGATCTTGTCGACGAACTCGTAGCCCTCGTGCCCAGGCCGCGGCTCAAGCACGATCTCGCAATCGCCGAACTGCCCGCGGCCGCCCGTCTGCTTCTTGTAGCGAGCGCGCGCACGCGACTCCTTGCGAATGGTCTCGAGGTACGGGACGCGCGGCTGCGCGAGTTCGACGTCGACGCCGAAGCGTCGATGGAGCCGCTCGACGGCGACCTCGACGTGCATCTGCGAGAGGCCGGCGAGCAGCTGCTCCGCCGTGCGCTCGTCGCGGCGGAGGACCAGGGTCGGGTCCTCCTCGGCTAGCCGGCGGAGGGATGCGGCGGCTTTGTCCTCGTCACCTTTCGTCTTCGGCGTGATGGCGAAGCTCATGACGGGCTCCGGGAAGTCGATCGTCGGCAGCTCGACGGTGCGCTCGGCGTCGAGCAGGAGATCGCCGGTGTGCGTCTCCTTCAGCTTCGCGA
This sequence comes from uncultured Actinomycetes bacterium, assembly GCA_963705945.1. Taxonomy (GTDB): domain Bacteria; phylum Actinomycetota; class Thermoleophilia; order Gaiellales; family Gaiellaceae; genus PALSA-612. The sequence continues at coordinate 690,866 of CAVPLG010000001.1, forward strand.
CGGCGCCGATGTCGCCCTCGCCGAACTCATCCGTCGCCGTGTGCTCCTTGCCCTGGAGAAGCAGGAGCTGTCCGAGGCGCTCCTTCGAATGCGTGCGCAGGTTCGCGACCGTGGAGTCCGCTTTCAGCGTGCCCTGGAGGACGCGGAACAGCGAGATGCGGCCTGCGAACGGATCGGCGATCGTCTTGAAGACGAACGCCGCCGTGCCGGCGCCCTCTACCTGCACCGGGGCGCCGCGCTTCGCAGGCGAGGGAACGCCTTCGACGAGCAGGTCGAGCAGGGCCTGGGTGCCGAGGTTCTTCGTCGCGACGCCGGCGGCGACCGGAAAGATCTCACCCCGCGTGACGGCGTCCTTGAGCGCGTGCGCAACCTCGTCGACCGCGAGCTCCTCGCCCTCGAGGTAGCGCTCCATCAGACCCTCGTCCGTCTCCACGACCGCGTCGAGAAGCTTCTCGCGGTACTCGGCGACCTCGGACTCGAGCTCGGCGGGGATCGGGCCCGGAGCGGCCTCGCGGTCGCCCTCGGGGCTCGTGTATGCGGTCATGTGCAAGAGGTCGACGACGCCCGTCAGCTCGTGCTCGGCGCCGATCGGCAGAGCGACGGCGACGCATTTTGGCGAGAGCTGCTCGGTGAGCTGGCCGAGCGCACGGTAGAAGTCGGCGCGCTCACGGTCGAGCATGTTCACGAAGACGACGCGCGCGAGCCAACCTGCCTCGGCCCGCTTCCACACGCGGCTCGTGCCGACCTCGACGCCCATCACCGCGCTGACGACGACGAGCGCGCCGTCCGCGACGGTCAGCGCAGCGATCGCGTCACCCTGGAAGCCGGTGTCCCCCGGCGTATCGACGAGGTTGATCTTCCGCCCCTGCCACTCGGCGTGCGCGAGCGTCGCCGAGAGAGACATCTGCCGCCGCTGCTCGTCCTCGTCCCAGTCGGTCACCGTGTTCCCCGCTTCGACGGTGCCGAGCCGATTGACAGCACCTGACTGGAAGAGCATCGCCTCGACGAGCGACGTCTTCCCGGTACCTCGGTGCCCGACGACGGCGACGTTGCGAATCTTTCCTGGATCGAACGAAGACATCGGTGACGGATCCCTCCTCGAAAACCGCGGTGTGCGGGAGCTAGCCTAGCTAGGCGCCAGGGGCCGGGCCACGGCTGCTGGCCCCCGCAAGGCGCGCGCGCAAGCGAAGGATCGCCTTCGTGTGAAGCTGCGAGACACGCGACTCGGTCACGCCCAGCACCTCGCCGATCTCGCGCAGTGTCAGCTCCTCGTAGTAGTAGAGCGTGACGACGATCTTTTCCCGCTCGGGCAGGCTGGAGATCGCCTCGGCCATCGCCTCTTTCGTCTCCGTCTGGTCGAGCGCCGCCTGCGGCTCCGGCCCGTCGGGATCCTCGATCGTGTCGATCAGGGCGATCTGGTCGCCGCTCGTGGCCGAGACGGTCCAGAGCTCGTCTAGCGCGGCGATCGACGAGCGCGAGATGTCGAGCAGGCTGTCCTCGAGCTCCTCGAGCGCGACTCCCATCTTCTCGGCGATCTCCTCGTCGGTCGGAGCACGGTGGAGCTCCGCCTCGAGCTTGGCGATCGTCCGCTCGATCTCGCGCGCGCGGGCGCGCACGGAGCGCGGCACCCAGTCCATCGCGCGCAGCTCGTCGATGATCGAGCCCTTGATCCGCGCGATTGCGTACGTCTCGAACTTCACGTCGCGGTCCGGGTCGTAGCGCTCGATCGCGCTGATCAGCCCGAGCAGCCCGTAGGACGCAAGATCGTTCTCGTCCACGTGCGCCGGCAGGCCGCTCGAGATCCGTCCCGCGACGAACTTCACGAGCGGCGCGTACGTGAGGATCAGCCGGTCACGGATCGCCGGATCGCTCGTCTTTCGATACGACCGCCAGAGGCGCTGGATGTCGTCGGCCACGCGGAGAGGATACGCCGCTTTCCGGCGCTATCCCACTTCGGCCGACTACCGCGTGCGCCAGGACCGCACGACGAGCCCCGCCATCCACGCTGCCAGCACGCCCGCGGCGACCACGATCACCCACTGCTCGGCCTTGAACGCCGCCCACGCGATGCCCGCCAGAACAGCCGCGAGCACGAGGAAGAGCGCGCCAAGCGCTCGCCGATGCGACGACGTGCCCACCGCCGGAATCTACCCAGCGCGCTGAGTACACTGGCCGGGCAACCCAGGATGGTACCGAGGGGCGTAGCTCAATTGGCAGAGCACCGGTCTCCAAAACCGGGGGTTGCAGGTTCGAGTCCTGCCGCCCCTGCTAGATCTGCGCCCTGTTCAGTCGGATTCGGTACCCACAATCGGTACCCCAAGCACACGGGCCTCGGCTCGTTCTGCCTCTTCGCGGAAGACGACGCCGGCCAGGTGGATGTACCGCTGCGTCGTCGAGTAGTCGGCGTGACCGGCACGGGCCTGGATCGCAGCGGGGGCGTTCCCGGCCGCCGCCTCGTGCGTGATCGCCGTATGGCGAAGATCATGGAACGGCCGCACCCGACGCGTGATCTTCGCCTTCGCCAGCGCCGTCCGCAGCGTCACCGCGTACCGCTTGTGATCGAGCGCGCCGCCCTTCTGCGGGTGGCAGAAGACGAGTTCGTCGTCACCCGCGAACGCGCTGCGGGAACGCTGCTCGAACAGCTCCGCTGCGATCTTCGGCCCGGCCACGTGCGGCCGACCTAGGCTTAGTCCGGTGGCACGATGGCTGGCATTGGTCGCACTCGCCGTGGGCACATGTGTCGTCGCCTTTAACGAGGAAAACCGCTCGGCTGTGATCAACTTGCCTGGCGGCCACGGAATCCACGCCACAGACGTGGTCGGGACGCTCCTGATCGCGATCGCGGCTGCGGTGTTTTGGGTTGCCTCACGCCCGCGGCGGTGACCCTGATCGGGAAGATCCTGCTAACTGCGCCGCAGCTCGAGGACGGCTGCGATTATCTCTGGGCGTGGTCAGCTCTGCATGATCCTGACTGTGAAGCCGAGCCTCCGAGCACGGGTCGCGATGGTCGTCGCGCTCGCCCGTGAGCGCAGGCCGATGATTGCCACTTCGAAGAGACATTGCTCTCGCTCAATCACGACTTGACGAAGACCAGCTGCCTTTACTCGTTTGAGCAACTTCACTGCGTTCGAACGTAGGGCGCGACGGCCGAACACGACTTCCCAGTCGCCGGTCGTCCCGGCGCCTGTCGGGTGCGGACATTTTAAGCCATCCAGTGGTGCGACTGGGCTCGCGGAAGAGACTGGACTCATCGCAAGAAGCGCTGCCGCAGCCACCACAACCACCATTTGTCTGAGTCCGATGTACATCGTGCCCTCTTGCGGTTCGGCCACGCTTAGATCGTCTCACGGTTACACCCGTTTCGCCAATTCTTTCGCCAAGCCTCTCCTAGCTGCTGCCCTCTCGGCTGGCAGCCGCCGAGAGGGCAGCCAAGTGGAAGTCCGCCGCATCGCCGGGGGGAGAACCAAGGCGACACAAGCGGGACTACACGGGGGCGGTCGGGTGGGATACTCGCTTGCCATGGATGTCGAAGAAGCGACGCTTCGCGCCTTCATTCGCCGCGAGCGTAGACAGCGATACGTCGCACTCCTCAGCAGTCGGGTGAAACGGAAGAAACTGCTCGGCGAGCTCGATCATCGGGTCGAAGGCGACCTCGATGGCCGCTTTGCCTGGCCGCTGTGGCGCCACGCCGACTCTCCCTCGGGGCTGTACGACTTTCTGCGGCAGCGAGGCGCACCCGAGCGCTGCCACGTCATCTCTTCCATACCTGAGCTCGATGGCAATGAGATGGATCTACGCGAAGCGCTGGAACAGATCCACGCTACCGGAATGGGCACGTTGATCTCGTGCATTCCGGGACGGCTCGCTTACTACGAAGGCGAGCTCGTGCGTGTGTTTCTGGAACGGCCCGCAGCCCGCGCTTGAGGGCGCTGCGCTTTTCACATCGCCTCAATCCGCCTCGATCGCACACACTATGCGGCGATTCACCTGCAACGGAAACTGGGGGGTGAACGGGTCGGGGGGGATTAAAAAAAACTGGGGGTTAGCGGCCGCGCAAAGGTATAAAAACGGCTTAGTCAGTGATACCGGTACAGATGGATCCAGGATCGGTCGGCGATCCGCCAATCCGTTTGGCTGCACAGCGCTGCGGGGATAGATACGTGGAGGGCGCGACCGGTGGGCTAGCTCCGCGGCACGCGACACCCGCGTCACCAGGTCGCGCGTGCGCCGGTTGCGCCCCGAGCGCAGATTCGGGGTGAACAGACGTTTGCGTGCGCGAGAAAACGGGGAGACACGCGGACAGATAGGGGCGCGACCAGCGACCTCTCGTCTGAGGAGTCCGTACGCGCACCGCAGTCGCGTACAGCTGGTCGCGCCCTGATCGTAAAGCCTTCGCAAAGCTCATCGCCATCCGCTTTCGGAGAACGGTGCAGCGGGAAGAGACACATGGGGCGTGGAGGATGGCCGCGCCTGGGGGGAGCGCCCCCTCGCGCCCCACTCATTCGCGTTACACATCGACTGATACCCCGAGGCGCCCGCCCGGCGGTGAGACCGACGAGCGCCCCGAGCGTGTTCTGCCCCGCCGCCGCACAGCAGGGCAGAGTGGTCAACGGCAGAAGGGAACCAGCGCGCAGTTCGTCACCAGCGACGCGGCCGCAGTCCCGCCTTCTCGAGCGCACGGTCGGCTTCGCGTCGTCGCGCGTCAGCCGGTGACGCCGGCGGGCCCCAGCTGATCTTGCCGCCAGCCGCGGCCTGTTGCGCGAGTAGGCGCTCGGTCGGGTCGAGGTCAACCGGCGGTGGCACGACACCCGCCTTGCGTGCTGCCCGCCAGTCCTCGGCGCTCCAGAGCGCCTTCGGATGCGACTGCCACCACGGCCTCATCTCGACTCCTTGACGATCACGCCGTCAATGACCTGCGCGCCGTAGTACTGGCCGTGATGAACGAATACCCCCGGATCTATGTCGGCGCGTTCGAGGAACACGAGCTTGCCGGACTCGACGAAGAACACGCTGATGAATCGGTTTGCATCCGTCCCGACACTGAGCAGAGGTGCCCCATGCGCCTGGCGGTACACGATGCCTGAGGCCATGTCGCGCCAGCGCCGCTTGCCGACGCGCTCGAAGTCTGAGGCGCTCCCTTGCGGCCACTGACGCCGAGCCTCGACGACGCGCTCCTCCCAGGCGACGTTTCCATCGTCGATGACCCCCTGGCGAGTGTCGTCCGCCTTGATCTCTTGCCCCCAGGCGCCTCCGTAGGCGTCGACGTACCCGGTCATGAGTCCTCCCCCTCGTCGTGGTCGTGTTCGCCGTATGGGCGAACCAGCTGCTGCAGCGGGTCCTCGGAAACCCGAACCGCCCCGTGGTGACCCACGCGCAGGGCGGGCAGCTCGCCGCTTGCGATGCGCCTCCGCACAGTGATGGACGAGACGCCGAGCGCGGCGGCGACCTCGTTGACGCTCAGAAGGCTGTTACCACCGGGGGTAGATTGTTGTGCAGGTGCAATCAACTAGAGCGTATATTAGCAATTGCAACGGCTAGAGCAGGCGCGAGACTCTGCAATACTCGACCTCGTGAAGGTGCGCCTGCCAGAGCCGCCTGCCGTCGCCGTTCGCTGCGACGAATGCGGGGTCAGCTTCGACCAAGTCGCCGAAACGCCCGGCTGCATCGTCAGCTTCGTGCGCCCGACCGCTGCCGGACGTGCCGCCTGCCGGCCACGGCTCCGAGCGCCGAGCAGATCGAGAAGGCTCGCCGCTGGTGGCTCGACCGCTTCACGCTGGACGAGCTGCGCAGCTGGCCGTCCATCTGAAACGCGGAAGATCGAGAAGCGGCGGGGCCTCCGGTTTTGGAGGCTCGGAGTTTCCGCGCTGCGCCTATGGCTTGCGGCCACGGCTGACGACCAAGCTCACCTTGCCGTGATTTGCGCGCCGCGTGCCGGGCGGTGGCTTCTGCGAGATCACGCGGTTGTTCTTGATCGTGTTGGAAAACGCCATCTTGATCTTCCCGACCGTGCAGTGGGCCTTGGTCAGCGCCAGGCGGGCCGCCGGTAGGGCCTTGCCCGTCACCTTGGGGACGTTGCAAATCACCGGAGGCGGGGGCGGCGGGGGCGGCGGGGGCGGCGGGGGCGGCGGGCGGGGCAGGTTCCCAACGGTGAACAAGCCATTCATCAGCCCGGGGAGGAAGTCGCAAAAGTAGTTATAGGTGCCGTCGGTGAGCGTCACCGTCCACGTCGTGTGCACGACCTCCTCGATCCCGGTGGCGATGTCGACGCCCGGCCCCTTGAGATGGAAGCTGCTGCCAGATGACCGGTCGTCGACGTCGATCTCGTACGTACCGGGATCTAGGTGGGTCACCAAAGCCCCATTGGCATCTTTGATCCAGATCCCGTTGTACGGCTCGCCGGGCTCGTTGACATACGCAAATACCTTCGTATTCACGGCCGGCGACGCCGCCGCGGGCAGCAGAAAGATCGCAGCCGCGACGGTCGAGATCACGACGGCCACCGCAGGGATCAGGAGGCGGCGAAGCACGCGCACGGAATCATCGCAGTTACCGAGACGATGTGTGGTCGATATCGAGCCCGGCACTCGGCTCATCAACTAGGCGGCCGAGCCCGGAGAAGATCGCGGAGGCGAAGGGATGGTGGCTCGATGCGCTCGGGCTCGACGAGGCGCACAAGCTCGCGGGGCCACCCGTTGCTCAGATCGGTATCCAAAGCGGTACCCATCTCAGCCGACCTCAGCTGACCTCAGCGCCACCAAAACGAGCAGGGAAGCCGCAGCAACCTCTACCCGATCACCCACACTCACTCTCCAAAACCGGGGGTTGCAGGTTCGAGTCCTGCCGCCCCTGTCCCTTTGATAGCCCCGAATCTCGCATAAATAAACGGGTTGCGGGCCATCTGGCAACCTGGCCGAGATACCGCTACAGACCCCTAGAGACCGCTCAGGAGCTGCCCTTTGCTGCCCATTTGCTGCCCACCACCACGGGCGATGACCTTCATGGCAGCGGCTGCCAATCCGGCTGGAAGTCTTCCCGCGCCACGCCTCCGGCGCCGAGCACGCGGACGCTTCCGGTGCCGATGGTCGCTACCGCTATGCGCTGGTCAACGGTCTCGAATGCGATCTCGCGGCCGTCGGGAGACCACGAGAGATTGACGCCCGCCCGCACGTCCGGCACGAGCACGGCCTCGCTCGTGTCGTCAGCGTTCACGGCCCAGATTCCAGGGAGGTCGCCGCGCGTGAACGCGATGCGGCGTGCGTCGGGAGACCAGGCGAAGCCGCTGACGAGCGGGGTCGAGGCGAGCAGCCGTCGGACATCGGAGCCGTCCGTGTCCATGACGTACAGCTCGCTGGCCCAACGCCGGAACGCGAAGTGGCGGCCGTCTGGAGACCACGCGAGCTCGCCGTACTGGTTGCACTCAGGAGTGACGCGCGTCAACCCCGTCCCGTCCGCGTTCACGACATGGACACGTGCGCAATACCCGCCTTTTGAGTTGGCGGGCGCACGCACGAACGCGATCCGCCGCCCGGAAGGCGACCAGCTCGGCGAGATGTCGTTCATGCTGCGGGGCGACGTAATCTTCTTCAGACCGCTGCCGTCCGCCCGGACGACGTGGAGGGCGTAGACGTTGGCGGCGATGGCATGCCGGGAGAACACGAGCCGCTTCCCACCCGGCGACCACCTGGGCGACATCTCGAAGCTGCGGTTGGCGGTGAGGGTCTTCAGGCCCCTACCATCGGCGCCGATTGTGTAGAGATCGCCGTCCCTGTCTGCCTGGCCGGGACTCGGCGCCCGGTTGCTCACAAACACGATCCGCCCGTTGCGGCCGGGGAAGGAGGCGTCTGCGGCAGGCACCGCTATGGCGACGACCAGTGCAATCGCAAGGCCTACGATCATGAGCCGTCCGGGGAGGCGAGGACCGGTCGGCGGCACGACTCCTGGCACGGGCGGCAGCGTACTCCTCGCCTGTTAGCGATGGGTGTGCGACGCGTAAGCGTTAGTCGCGTGCTGGCCGCGCCGTTCTCGTCGCAGGCAACGGGCAACTCTGAGCTGAGCGCGGGCCTAGAGTCGCTTGCCGCAGTGCGGGCAACGGTCGTTGCCAGCACTTACGCTGGCTGGCGTGACGTCCGAGCCGAACGGCCACTACGGCAAGTCGAGCATGGAACTCGACTACGCCGTAGAGCTTCACTGGGTTGTGGAGCTAAGCCTGCCGCGGATGGTGCGGGGGTACATCCTTTCGGTCAGACGGCTCGAGAACGCAATGGCGACTCGTAATCTCGACGACGTCTTCATATCCCTCTTCGAGGCGAGCAACTGGTTGGACAGCCTCGCCAAGCGGTGCAAGTTGCACGGTAACGCGGATGTTGAGGCTGTCCGGTTTGCTCGCATCCGGACGCATCATCAGTGGGCTGCCGCTGTCTCACTCGACGAGACGGGAGCGTGGCTTTGGCGTACCGTGGACCACATGCCTGCTGACCCGGAAGGCAGGAACAAACAGGAGGAGTCTCACTACGTGAACAGGCTCGAAGGTAGGCCGATGATGGATGTCTTTGAGCGCTTGCACGCCACGATCGCGGTACTCGCGCCCGAGGCCGACCTGACTTAGTCGTCGAACTCCCGCTCAGCGCACGCCGGGCAGAACACGAACGCCTCCTCCTTATCCTCCTCGTGCTCGTCACCGACCGCGAGAACGCCGCGCCAGCCGCGCGCGTCGGGCGGGGAGATCGTTCCGAACTGAGCGCAGACCAGGCGTTCTACAACGGCGCGATTCACTGACGGCTAGTTGACCACGTCGTCGTTGAGTTGGGCGCTGTCCGCGAAGCGGTGCTCGACGTGGGAGGCGTACTGCGGCGCGGCCACCGCGAGCACGTCGGTTGTGTCGTGCATGGGCAGATACGTGTTGAAAACCGCATACCACAGGGCCTCGTCGAGAGGCTCATCGTCATGCCAGGTCGTCAGCACGATGTGGTCGTCCCACCATTCTTCGGGCATGTCGGGCATGTCTGCCGCCCCCTCGGGGTGCTCTCGGAGCCACGTTCTGCGCGATGTCGGCCGCCACGTCCGGTCCCCATGCGCAGACGTAGCGGCAGCCCGCCGCCATCAGGCGCGTCGCGAGCGCCTCAAGCGTCGTGTCCTCCTCGGCGGCGGCATCGAGGGCGCACACGGCGGCGAACGGTTTGCTGAGGCCCGTGAGGTCGGGCGTCCACGTCTTGAGGTCGTGAGCGACGGAGAGGTAGAGGTTGCGCTCGAAGCGGCGGTTACGACCGATGAGCCGTACGTCGTCCACGTCGCGCTTACGTCGTTGCCGTTGGTCGGCGCCCCGCCCCGAACGCAAGGCCGACGAGGATGATGACGGCGGCGAGGCAGCCGTAGAAGATCGCGATGCGTGTCTTCAGTTCATGAAGGTGGACAGCTGGCACTCTCGCGAAACGGGTGTAGCTGCTTACCCCCGCTCGATCGAGCAGCGATCCACCGCTGACCGGCGCCCCGTACCTCAAACCGTGCACGAACGCGCTCGCGGGCGCAGCGACGCGACCACGGTTACTGCGGTCACTGCCGGGCAGCGACAGCCACGTCACCGCGAACAGCACGACAACGACCGCGAGGCCGAGGAGCGTGACGCGGAGGCGCGGTTCATGAGCGCTTCCGCGCGATGCCGGGCCGCCGTCGAGCGTAGTCGGCGACGTGCTCGCCCCAGATCTGCTCGTCGTGCGGGAACGGGGGCCTTCTCTGCTGGGTCAGAGCGCAAGCGGCGGGCGGGCGCGGGGTCACACCCGCGCCCGCTCCGTGGTTTGCCAAGACCTTGTACTAGGCGGAGAGGCAGTAAGCAAACGCCGTCAGCGTCGTGGTGAAGGCGCTGTTGTTCCTGGCCTGGTACTCCCAGCCGTTGCCGTTCTTAAGACTCGAGGCCATCTCGACGCCGAAGAACGTCGGCTGGCCGCCGCCGCTGATCACGACCGACCCCGGCGGGCACATGGCGGTGACGGTGCCGTTATCGCCGGGTGCGATGCTGCCGGCGCTGTTCGTCACGGTCGTGATCGTCCCGAGCTCGGACGCGTGCACGGCGCCGGCCTTGATCTGCCCCGCGTCGACCGCGTCGGTGGCGATCAGCGGGTTCGGGTAGCTCCCCGACAGCCCGCCGCCGGCAGGCCCGGTAGAGGGCCCGACGGGCCCCTGGGGTCCCTGGGGCCCCTGGGGTCCCTGTGCCCCGGCCGAGCCAGTGGCGCCTGTCGCACCCGTCGCGCCCTTCGGTCCCTTGTTGCCCTTCAACGCCGTCCGCGCCGACGCGCTCATGTCGACCGTCCCGAGCGACCCATTGATGACCTGCCTCGTGCCAACGCTGTTGACCGGAGCCAGGCTGTTGACGGCGGCGAACGATGTCCCACCCAGCGCAAAGAACAGCGCGAGCAGCGCGAGGTGATGGCGCTTCAGATATGACCAGAAGCTCCCCCTCATGACGACTCCTTTCCTATGGTTCCGCCTATCGAGCGGAGCCATCGAACCGTATTCGCTCTGCCGTGCACGGGCAAACGGGGCGCCGGTTGCAGTCTCGGGAACTTGTACTTCCTTTCGACTCACCAGATCGGCGGCCAGCTCTGCAGCTCGTCCACCGAGTAGTGCTTCAGCCACCACCGCTTCGCCCTGGCGATCTCCTCCGCGGTCGGCCGGGCGCCGGGCCGGCGGCAAAACCGGCAGCGTGTGGCGAGGTTCCGGCGCACATGCTGGCGGGCATGGCCTGGGCTTAACTCGAAGGTCGTGCCGCACTCCTGACAGCGAACATTGACCGCGGGCTGTGCGCGGAACGTAGAACGCATCAGGCTTGGCCAGCCGCTACCGCAACTACCACAGGTGGTAGATCGACGCGCGCGCCCGCTGGTCACCGTACATCGCCTGCACGAGGTACGCGATACCCGCCTTGGGCAAGCTTGGAACCTCACCTCGGGGCCAGCGGCGCACGAGCCGTGTGCGGCGTACCGGCAGCTTCAGCCCCGCGGGCTCGGCATCGCGGTACTGCTTTGCGGGTCGTTGCAGCGCGGGTCGACACTTTCGCGACTTCAGGCTGGCGTAACGCCGAACACGCGCTTGTAGAGCGCCTCCCAGTCGCGTGCGATCTGCCGTTGGAAGGTTCGCAGTCGTATCTCGCCCGAACAGACCACATCGTGGAGCTCGTTCTCAAGCTTGTCCTTCACCAGATAGCCGGGGGCGCCGCCGGCGCTCGAGGCCTCGTCTGGCGTGGTCGCCCGATGGAATGTGGATTGCCGTCGCGAGAAACCGCGTACTCAACTGGGGCTATCCCGGCGACATCTGGATAGTGCGTTTCGACGGCACGGGCCTTCGCCGGCTCACGAACACGAAGACTGGCGACGAGCGTGGCGTCACCTGGCTGCCTGCTCCGCAGAGCTAGGACGGATAAAGGTTCGCATGTCTGTGCGTCACGGCAATCCGAATCCGACTCCCGCGGGTCAGCGTATGCACCTTCGGTACTACCTAACGACGAAGGAGGTCACGTGCGCATGGTTCGCATCATGTTGGTGACAGGCATCGTCGCACTCCTCGGCGCCAGCGCAGTCTGGGCCTCGGGCGCGGCGACCCTCAAGGTTGAGAAGACGAAGATCGGCAAGGTCGTTGCCGATTCGCGTGGACACACGCTGTACATGTTCCGCGCCGACCACGGCGGTAAGAGTGCGTGCTACGGCTCGTGCGCGACGTACTGGCCGCCATTGACCACGGTCGGCAAGCCGAAGGCAGGGGCCGGGATCGAGGCTGCGCTGCTAGGGACCATCAAGCGCAAGGACGGGAAGCTGCAGGTCACGTACAAGAAGCGCCCGCTCTACCTGTACGTGGGCGACTCGAAGCTTGGTCAGACCACCGGTGAAGGCTCGAATAACTTCGGCGCCAAGTGGTATGCGGTGACGCCCAAGGGGGCCGTGATCGACAACGACTAGCTCGGATGCGCCCGCGGCGAATGGCGACTCGCGGGCGCAGCCGGCTCCGCGCAGGGCGACGGCTAGGCCGTTCCGGGGTAGCCAGTCGGCCGCGTTCGACCCATTGTTCCGCCGATCACTCACCCTGACCGCAGAAGTAGTCGGAATCTCTTGGCGTAGGGTCCCACGATCACCAGCGTTGACAACCCAATTACCGAACTTCAGGCTTTCATCGACGAGAGGTGGGCTGTCGCGCACCCGAGAATGGCTGCCACTGCGACCCACACCGCAGCTGAGATGAGTCCTGCCGCGATCCAGTGCGCGAATACCTCCGAGTCATGAGTTGTCTGGCTAACGAGGCCCGAGTGCGCTCGGCAATCCGCGCCAAATCGTTGGACGGATCGTCCGAGACGCAGTAGCGTCAGGCGCGTTGTCTCGGAGATCACTTCTCCTCGCGCTTGTGCTGGTCGCTGGCGTCAGCGGTTGCGGTGGCGGCAGCGGTGGTGATGGTGATCCCGAGAGTGCTCGTTGTACGAGCCCGAACGCAACGTTCGGCGATGCGACTGGCGTTGGCACTCATCGAGAGGTCGCCGTCCACTTCACCTGCGGGGACACCGCTCTCACGGGAACGCTCTACTTGCCGAAGGGTGCGGGACGCCACCCGGCCGTGGTCTGGGTACACGGTAGCGGCGAACAGCCTCGCCTGGACTACGGGCCGGTCGTCGCCCCCCTCGTTGAGGACGGAGTCGCGGTCTTCTCCTACGACAAGCGCGGCGTCGGTCAGTCCGAGGGCGACTGCTGCACGAGTCCCGGGCAATACAACCTGGTTGCCGCGGATGCCGACGGGGCAGTACTCGCAGTTCGATCGCATCCCAAGATCGACGCCGACAAGGTTGGGTTCTACGGGGCGAGCGAGGCCGGTTGGGTCGTTCCGCTGGCCGATTCACGACTGAGCAAGCCAGTCGCTTTCACGGCACTCGTTGATGGCCCGGCGGTCACGACGGGTGAGGAGGAGGTCTGGAGCCATGCAGCGGGTGAAGACGAGGAAGGGCCGCTGACTGCCGAGAAGAAGGCCGAGGCGACGCAGAAGTTGCAGGAAGCGGGCCCCTCCGGCTTCGATCCAGCCCCCTTGATCGAGCAGATATCAACGCCGGGACTATGGCTCTACGGCGGCGCCGACAAGTCGATCCCGACTGATCGAAGTGTGCAGATTCTCGAGCGGATGAAGCAGGCGGGGAAGGACTTCACGATTATCGTATTCCCCGATGCCGGCCACGGACTGGTAGACACCGTCCCGACTGCTCCCGAAGCACCGGCGACCCTGGTGCACTGGATCACGGAGACCGTCAAGGCGAGCTAGCGTGTGCATCTCGCTGCCGAATACCGCAGCCAAGCACTGCGCTGCTGCACTCGACAACCCCGCGCTTGCTGTGCGAGTGCTCAGGTGCGATCGCTGCGCCGAGGGCTCGAGCCCGGGCGGGGGTATGGGCAGCGGCGTGCTAGCGCTCGGCCGTATGGCGTCCGCCGTCGGAGCTCTTGCAGATGTGTGTGTAGTAGCGGGGAGGAGTGCCGGGAAGCCCTTTGCCGATGCGCATGCGCTCGAACTGCCCTGTGTGCAGGTCTGGGGAGATCGGATGATGGAGATCGGGAGCAGGAAAGAGTCGACCACGTGGTTCGGTAGCGCGTGTATCGCTGCTGGAGAACATGCGCGAACCCGCCCGCTCGGCTGCTTCCGCGTCGACGTCACTCCCGCGGCCGCGGAGGGCTATCGCGAGGCGCTCGGTTCCATGATTGGGCCGATCACGGGAGAGATCGCGCTCGGCCGGCTAGGCACAGGCAGAGCGAGCAACGGAAAGGTCGCGCCGGGTCGATCGCCTGCTCGCCGGCCTCGGCATTCCCAGCCCGTGACATTGGACTCGAGGCGTCCCGGGGGCACCGCCGAGCAGGCGCCTCGCGTGTCAGTGGGTGTAATGCAATGAGTGGGGCGCGAGGGGGCGCTCCCCCCGGGCGCGGCCATCCTCCACGCCCCATGTGTCTCTTCCCGCTGCGCCGTTCCCCGAAAGCGGATGACGATGAACTTTTCGAAGGCTTTACGGTCAGACTGCGGTGCGCGTACAGGGAATGATCCCCGGAGAGGTCTTCCGCCGGTCGCGCCCCTTATCTGTCGCGTTCATCGCCGATTCATTCACCGGCAACGTCTTGTTAACCCCCAATGTGCGATAAGCGCGCGACCAGCTCCCCGTTAGTCCATGCGTGGACAGAGCCAGAGGCAGCTCCGCCGGTCACGCCCTCAACGTATCTGTGCCCGATTCGTTTGGGCGCAAACGACTTGTTAACCCAGGAAGCTCGGGCGCTCGTCGGTCTCAACCGCCGGGCGAGCGCCCCGTGCGTCAGACCAATCGGCGCGCCTAGCTGTGAGGCAGGTGGTTATGCACGTCCCGATACGTCATCTCAGGCTGCTCAGTGATGCCTGCCTGCTGCGAGAACGGGCCGATCTGCTCCTGCGAGAAGCTGTCGAATACCTCGCGCGACTCCCAGACGTCAACGATCCGCATTCCGTCGTCGGTCTTAGCCGCCCAGTGGAAGATGGCTCCGGGCGGGATGCCGCCGGAGGTAAGGCCCATCAACTCGATGACTTTGTCGTACTGCTCGGGGGTCGTACCCTTGAAGTTCATTTCGATTGCGACTGCCACGTGTCTCCTCTCGTTGTATGAGCTTTTACCCTATGTCAGTTCAAACCCTCGCCTTGACGTGTCGCAGCCCGCTTTGGATCATGCTCCCAACGACATGAAGGACTACGAGTTGATCGCGCAGCAAGTGAGCGGTCTCGCGGAGAAGATCGACGCACTGACGAGGCGAGTGAACGACGTCGAGAAGGTGAACGCCCGGCTCGAGGCGGCTGCACTAACGGCCGCCCGCGCCTTGCAGGAGATTGCGACTCACTGGGATGACGTCTACGTGGCTATGCGCCGCAAGGAGGACGAGCCCAAGGCTTAGGGCGGTGCGGAGTTTTTTAGGGCCGACGCGACGCGTTCACCCCTATGCCCGATGTTTCCGACTCTCGAAGATTGAACACTGAACAGCCGCGATTGAGGGCGATATGAGCCGTTACCGGATTCCG
The DNA here is from genome assembly GCA_963705945.1 of uncultured Actinomycetes bacterium. Taxonomy (GTDB): domain Bacteria; phylum Actinomycetota; class Thermoleophilia; order Gaiellales; family Gaiellaceae; genus PALSA-612. The sequence continues at coordinate 705,911 of CAVPLG010000001.1, forward strand.
TTGACGCATCGGGAGACGTGCATCTGCACGCGCTGGCCAAGCCTCTCGGCGGAAGGCCACGCGCGAGGCTGAGCGGCCGGGCCGACTGCCTGCCGAAGACTTCTGGGCCGAGCTCGTTCGCCTGCGAGCAGAGGGCGCTAGATACCGGCAGCTCGCGGAGGCGACGGGGTTATCCGTCGGGACGGTTCACAGACTCGTGCGCGGTGGCGTGACGGCTGACCCGTCGACGCAGGCGGCCCTTCTGAGCGTTCCGGCCAGCCGGAACGGGCAGCCGTAGCATGCCCGCCGTCATGGCCGAAGGGGATTGCCCAGAACTACGCCACCCTGCCGTTCTTCTGGCCTGATCGCTCTGCCCTGGCCGAGTAATACACCGCGAGAGTCGCGTGGGCTTGCGCCTCGACATGGGACGAAATGAAGCCGAGCCGTCCTTTGAGCAGTCGCTCAGCCTCACTCGCATGGTGCTCCGCGCGTTGCAAATCGGACTGTGCGGTGAAGGTTGCCATCCGGCACCTCCTTTCACCGGTAATGCTGACGCAGCCCATCTCACAGAGCATCCGGGGCAGTCCCGATTTGTCGATGCGTACTTTCCGCCTCTCACGTTCCGGCGAGCCGGGGGCAGCCGTAGAAGCAGGGGAGTCGCGGGATCGCCTTCATCGAGCTACAGGGCGGTCTTGGCCGAGTCTGGCGATCAAGCTTGACGCCGACACCGATTCAGCGGCGATGTCGAAGAACCTCACCATGGGATCGCCGCCTGCCTCACGCAATACACGGCGGGCGAACGGTTCCTGCCCGGACGCGAGCATCGAATTAAGAGCCTCGCGCGGCTGTTCCACACGGTTGCGATTGCCACGGTGTCTTCTTCGCCGACGAGGAGGAACGTCTGTCTCATACCCCGGGGGAGTTCGGCCCGGATGGCTTCCCGATACGGCGTGCTGACCTCTTCCTGACGCTCCAGTGACCCACGCCTAGTTCTCCGCAAGACAAACACGTTGACCAACCACCGCCCCGATCCGCCTTGAGGGCCGCGTCCTCGTGTCTGTTGACACATCGCAAAACAGGGCTCAGGAACTGCCAGCTCTTGGCGGTCGCGCTCGCGCTGGAGAGGTCGAACGCGAGAAGGAGTACGACCAGCAGGCCAACGGTGCGCATCGCGCAACAGTCGTGGCAAGTTCGCCCGGAGTCAAGCTTGAGGTCCGTCTCGGCGCCAGACCAGAGACACTGGGCACTTCGCTGGGTCGAGCCTAGTGTTCGCCTCCAACTCGCGCGCTAGTCGTCCGTTTCGGCCGCGGTTTGGCGAGTACGCGCTTGAGTCAGCTGCCGTCCGGGTAGCCGCCACGGTGCAGGACCATCGGCTGCGCCGGTAGCCGCCATGGGTCGGCAACGAACGCCTCTGTCTGTACGAGGTAAGACGGCCGGGCTCGCCAGCCACCCGGCAGCGGCCGCAGTCCTTCGGCGAGACGGGGCGTGTCGTCGGCCTCGCGGGCGTCGAGGACGGCCAGCGCGGCGGCTTGCAGCTCGTCGACCACCGCGCCATAGCGCTGGCGGTGGCGTTTCTGCTGACCGCCCAGTGTCTGCAGATGCTGCTCGCGCGTGTCCACGCCGGTGCTGGTCAGCCGGACGAGACGTTGCCGCTGTCGGGAAGAAACGACGCCGAGCCGGTGCCGTTGCAGGAAGCGGAGCAGCACGTTGATCGCCACCTTGGAGACGCCTGACGCGGCGACCAGCTCGGTCACCGGCTTATCGCGTTCGCCGAGGTGGACCAGCACATCGGCGACGAGTGGCAGCGACAGCTGCGACCTCGACTCGTAGTCCAAGGTGAGCGCGAGCAGGACGTGTGACAGCCGTACGGACAGATCAACCGAACCCACCGCGGACACGCCACGAGCGTGGTCACTGCGCATGCCGTCGGCGAAGTTGACCACCGGTAGGTACGGCGTGGCCGGCTCCGTATCGAGCTCGGCCAGCGCGGCCGACAGCCGCGTTACGGCGTTCGAGCCGAACCGAATCCGCCAACGCTGCTCGATCTCGTCCGCGAGCCCGCGCCACGCGGCAGCCGCCCCGGCGCCTTGCCGGGTCATCCGGACGACCGTGTCGGGCGCCGGTCTCCTCCCGGCCGGGTCTGGCTCCAGGCGCACGTAACGCCAGCGGCGCAAGCCGGGCAGGTTGATGATGGGTACGAGGGGAGCCAACCGGCTCAGCGGTACGCCGTCGGTCGGTACGAACTGCAGGAAGTTGGACCACATCGCCTGGGACGCGAGCCAAACCGAATTCTCATTCCCTCGGCGGTGCTCGATCCGTTGCTCGGAGACGCCGTCAAACTCGACGGTGAACGCGACGAGCAGGCGAGAGAGCAGCTCGGTAAGCCCGAACTGGCTGGCCACAGCTCGCGACTCTACCCTCACTCCCGCCCTCTAGCCGAACGTCGCAGAGGTAGGCAAGCGCTCGCTCACGTTGATGTCCATTGGGCGGAGGATGCCCAGATCGGTTAGGGCTACTCGTGGTTGCAGCCTCCCAACGGCACGAAGCCCGCTGAAGCGGGCTCCGTGGTCCGTTACTGAGTCGCGTCCTTACAACTGACCGCGAATGGCCCCCGCCGGGAAGTCCACCGTGTGGACGTTCGCGTAATAGCCGGTCGGGTTCGCCAGGATGGCGCCCACGAGAGTGCGCGAGACGTTCGCGCAGCCCTGGGACATGCCGGTCGCGTCGGGGGGCGTCAGCGGGACGACGATCGGACCCGCAACGCCGGCGGCGCCGAGGTGCACGTGCGCCCCGATCGCCGGCAGCATGATGTTGGCGACGGTGAGCTGGAAGCACAGGCGGCCCTCCCCGGCCTGTAGCCGGATCAGCGCCGTACCAGTGCCGTCGGGGTCACCGGGTCCAGGGGATCTCGTTTGTCCCTAGCATTGTGGCCGTCAGCAAGGTGCCGCCGTGCTCGGGCGTCAGCAGAACGTTCGGGCACGGGCCATCGGGCGCCGGAATGATGTCTTGCGCATGCCGGAGATGGCCCTTCAGGACTGACTTGCCGACGGTTAGCTTGACGTAGGGCTTCTTCGCCGAATGCGTCCTATGGCAGATCTTCGTCTTGGTCGGCTTGGCCGAGACCGCCGTCTGAGCGACGACGAGACCGGTGATCGCAACCACGCCGATGAGGACGGCGAGTAAGTGTCGGTTCATTTCGAACCTCCCCTGCATTGCTTGTGTCAACATCGTTCCCGGACGAAGTTCGCCTGAATCGCGTTTAGGTCGGTTTTGCAGGGGCTTTACAGGCAAGAAAATCGACGGTTTCCGAGGCTCAGCGGCTTATGACGCACTCTGGGCGGAAGATCTGCGCTCTGCAGTCGGCGCAGTCGAGGCGGCCGATCCCGTTGTGTCTCGCGTGAGCACCAACGGACGCCTCCCGCGTGTTCGCAGTACACGGCTCGGGCTCCCCGTCGCCTCGGGATCACGTGCGCCGCCTGCCGATGCCGCATTGGAACCGGGGCGGGCCGGGGTTGGGCCTGGCTCGCGGCCGTCAGCCGTTAGCCGATGCAGTGGTCGACGGCCGTTGCGACTGTCGGCCGCTCCCAGACGAGCAGTGTCTTCCCCGAGCGTTGCGAAGAGACCGTGCCTCCCTCCTTCGCGACGAGTGTCACAAGAGTCGACTCGAACGCTTCCGCGGAGTCGGCGTTCTTGGCCACGAACAGCATGGCCCGGTTACCCCCATAGAGCACCGAGTAGAAGCGGGCGCCGTCCGTCTCGGGATACTTCTGCACGGGCTCGAGCGAGCGCGCAGCGATCGCATAAGGAAAGACCTGAGCGAAGCGCGGCGACTCGGTCACTGTCGCCCCCGCCTTGCCGAGGCACTTCGTCACGGCCTCGGCGTCGCTGCCGCGGCCGAGCAGAAGCCAGGCACCGGCCGCGACGACGGCAATCCCGATCCCGATTCGCACCATTGAAACGACTATCGACGGCACGGCCGGGTCTCTTGAGCGCTTTCGCACAAGGATCGCTGGTGCGGACGCGATGGGAGGTAGTCGGTCAGTGACCGACTGCCGCTAGTGGCCGGGCTTCCAGGAAACGACTCTCTCAGAAGCCTCCGTCGAACGTCGAGATCGGTAGGCCTACGATCGGGTCAGCCCGCAGAGCCCATCGCGTCGCCGCTCTCCGCGTCGAATACCAGCAGGTGTTGAAAAGGCACGGCGAACGTCTCCCTGCGGCCGGGCTGGAGGCTCGCCTCGAGGGGGAGCTTGGCGACGATCTCGGCGTCACCGAGGCGGAGGTACGCGAGCTGTTCGTCGCCGAGGTACTGGATCACCTCAACCGTTGCGTCGCAGTGCGCGCAGTTCGGCTTACCGTTTCCGAGCTGCACGTGCTCCGGGCGGAACCCGACGAGCTGACCGGAACCCCCGACTCCGACACCAAGGGCACCGGAGGGCAGGAGGTTCATCGCCGGCGACCCGATGAACGTCGCGACGAAGGTGTTCGCGGGGCTCGTGTAGAGGTCCTTCGGCGTCCCGATCTGCTGCAGGACGCCGTGGTTCATCACGGCGATCCTGTCGCCCATGGTCATCGCCTCGATCTGATCGTGCGTCACGTAGATCGTCGTGGTTCCGAGGCGGTCCTGGAGCTTCAGGATCTCTGCACGCGTCTGGACGCGCAGAGCTGCGTCGAGGTTCGAGAGGGGCTCGTCCATGAGGAACGCTGCCGGCTCGCGTACGATCGCACGGCCGAGGGCGACGCGCTGTCGTTGTCCACCCGAAAGCTGCTTGGGCTTGCGCTTGATCAGTCCCTCGAGCCCCAGGATCTCTGCCGCTTCACGCACGCGGCGGTCGATTTCCCGCTTCGGCACGTTGTAGTTCTTGAGGCTGAACGAGAGGTTGTTGTAGACAGTCATGTGCGGATAGAGGGCATAGGACTGGAACACCATTGCGACGTTGCGCCGCCCGGGAGCGACGTTGTTGACGACGCGCTCACCGATCAGGATCCGCCCATCGGTCACGTCCTCGAGCCCGGCGAGCATGCGCAAGGCAGTCGTCTTGCCGCAACCGGACGGGACCTACGAGCACGAGAAACTCCCCGTCGGCGACGTCAATCGAGAGGTCGTCGACAGCGATGGTGTCGTCGAAGCGCTTCGTCACGTGCTCGTACGTGATCGTCGCCATCAGGAGGACTCCTCGAGGATTGGCGCGGGCAGGACGAAGTGCGCGATGGCAAGGAAGGTGTACGCGACGGTCAGCGTCAGGAAGGGCATGACAGCAGCGGCTATGCCGGCAAGGTTGACGAGGAGCAGCACGAGACCGAGAACGAGCGTCGCCGAGGGCCTGGAAGCTACGAACGCGCCAGCGTCGCGCGCGACCCGCCGCAGGCCGCACTCCGGCTCGGCGATCGCGAGCGTCCACAGGATGAGCGCGTAGATCCCGAGCAGGACGAGGACGTACAGCGTCAGAAACGCGAGTGGCCAGATCGCGGATGCGCCGTAGAAGCGTAGGGCGAGAGCACCCAGCCCGAGGAGCGCGCAGCCGAGGACGGAGAGTACGACGCCGCGCCGCCAGTGCAGGCGCAGTCCCTCCCAGGCGTCGGCGAACGTGAGATTCCCGGTTCGCACGAGCGTCACCGAGCAGTGGACAACGACAGCGGCCGCTGGGCCCGCGGCGGCAATCGAGCACGCCCGCGACCGGCAGGGCGAGAGCGGCGAGGATGCTCGCGACGACGACGAGCGCCGAACGCGGCGTTCACCGCGACGAGGCGCCACGAGTTGGCGTAGAAGTCGCGCAGCGCGAGCACCAGTGCGTCCCTCGGCTTCATCCTTTGATCCCCGCAGCCGTGACCCCGGCGATGAAGAAGCGCTGGAAGACGAGGAAGATGACGAGGATCGGCAGGATCGCAATGATGCTCCCGGCCATGAGCTGGGGCCACAGCGTCTGGTACGTGAACGTGAACTGCACGAGCCCGAGCTGCATCGTGTACAGGTGCTCGTTGCCCTGCCCGAACAGGATCAGCGGCCAGAAGAAGTCGTTCCACGTCCCCTGAAACTGGAGGATCGCGAGAGCCGCGATCGCGGGCGCCGCAAGCGGAAGCATCACGCGCCAGAAGGTCTTGAAGAACCCGGCACCATCGAGCTTCGCCGCCTCTTCGAAGTCTTTCGGAATGGTGAGGAAGTACTGCCGCATGAAGAACAGATTCACTGCGGAGACGAGACTGATCAGGATGTAGCCCGAGAAGTTCCCGATCAGATGCCAGTTCGTGAGCATCACGAAGACGGGAATGAGACGCAGCTGGTCGGGGATCATCAGCGTCCCGAGCACGAGCAGGAAGAGAATCTCCCGACCCGGGAAGCGCAGCCGCGCAAAGGCGTAGCCGCCGAGCGCGGCGAGGAAGAGGTTCAGGGTGGTGATGACGACGGCAAGGAACAGGCTGTTGAGCGCGTAGCGCTTGAAGTCGTACTCCGTCCACACGCTCTTCCACGCCGCAGTCGTGAAGGGGTGCGGGATGAAGTTGAAGTTGGCCGTATCGGGGAGCGTCTTGAACGAGGTCGAGATCGTCCAGATGAACGGCGTGAAGTAGAGCAGGGCGATGGCCGTGAGTAGGCCGTAGAGGACGATCTTGCCGACGATTGCCGAGCGCGGGCGAGGCGGGAGGTACGGCTCCGCGACGGTGGGGGCGGACGTCTGGCAGCATCACCACGACCTCCCTGCGGCCGACCGTCGCCCGCTGAATGAGCGTGAGCAGAAAGATGGCGACGAAGAGAACGACCCCCGCAGCCGCTGCGACCCCGAAATTCGCGGACTTGAAAGCCTCGTTGTAGATGTAGAGGACGGCCGTGTACGTCGAGTAGACGGGCCCGCCCGTGCCGCCGGAGACGATGAACGACTGGTCGAAGATCTTGAGCGCTCCGATGCCGAAGACGACGAGCACGAAGAAGTGCGCCGGCTTGAGGAGCGGGAACGTGATCCGCCAGAACGTGCGCCAGGTGCTCGTCCCGTCGATCGCCGCCGCCTCGTAGACGTCGGTCGAGATCGACTGGAGCGCGGCGAGGTAGAAGAGCATCACCGTGCCCGCGGTCGTCCACGCGTTGAGGCCCACGATCGACCAGAGCGCGGTGCTGGGGTCGCCGAACCAGGCTTGGTGACCGCCGATGATCGCGTTCAGGAGGCCGTTCGCGTTGAGGATGTAGATCGCGATCGCGGTGATCGCAGCCGAGGAGACGAGCGAGGGGAAGTAGAACGCCGAGCGGAAGAAGAGGCGCCCGCGGATCCTCGCGTTGATCACGAGCGCGATCAGCAGACCGAGCGCCATCTCGAGCGGCACGACCACGAGTGTGTACTCGATCGTGTTCCGAATGGCTCGGCGAAAGATCGGGTCGTCGAAGAGCGTGCGGTAGTTCTCGGCGCCGACGTTGCCGGTGCCCGGGACCTTCCCGAGGATCCCCCACTCGTAGAAGCTGATGTAGATCGCGTACCCGAGCGGGTAGATGAAGAAGATCCCGAAGATCACCATCGGCAGCAGGACGAACGCATAGCCCCAGCCGGCCTCGCGGACACGGGCCCCGAGGAGTGAGTCTCGCTTTGGGGAGGGGCTCGTCTCGGGCGCTGTCGTGGTCGCCATGAGGTCTACCCCTCCGCGCGGCTAGCGCCGCGCGGAGGGGTCGAGAGATCGTCCGTCTAGCCCTTCAAGGACGACGCGACGTCCGCAAGCATCTGCGATGTCGTCATCGTGCCGTTGATCACTGCCAGCAGGTCGTTGTTCATGATCGTGTAGGTGGCATCGAAGTTGGGGAACGCCCAGCCGCGTGAGACCGGCCCCGCGGCAAGGAACGCCTGCCGGCCCCGACCGCCTTCGACGTCGGAGCGCGAGGGGAGTGCGAGGCCGTACGACATCCAGGTCTGCATCCCCACCTTGCCTGGTCAGCCAGCTCAACAGCGTCCAGGCGGCCTGCTTGTTCTTCGAAGCCTTCGCCATCGAGTACGAGACCGTGAACCCGAGGTTGGCGTTGACCTTGCCCTTCACCATCGGGCCAACGCCGAACTTGATCTGCGGGAAGTTCATCGGCATGTACGGCATCAGCCAGTTGCCCTCGAAGATGATCGCCGCCTTCTCCTTGCCGAGCGCCTCGCCCGGCCAGCCGACGCCGAGCTGGGTCGGCGTCGCCGCAAGACCCTTCTTGATCAGCCCCACGTAGAAGTTCACGGCCGCGGCGACCGCCGGCGACTGCACGTTCGCGAGCGAGCCCTTGTTCTGGTAGATGAACGCGAGCATTCGCGCCCAGTCGGGGTTGAGGCAGATTGGCTTCCCGCCCGGCACCGCGTTGGACGACGCGAGCTTCTGGGCGTCCGCGGTCAACTCGGCCCAGGTCCTGGGGGCCCTCTTGATACCCGCTTCGCGAACATGGCCGTGTTGATCTCCACCGCGAGCGGCGACCAGTCCTTCGGGAAGCCGTAGATCGTCTTCCCGACCTTGAACGCGCCGAGCAGGCCCGGATAGAACTTGCTCGTGTCGAACTTGGTCGCCTTGATGTAGCTGTTCAACGGCTGGAGCACGCCTTGCTTCGCCCATGTCGAGAGGCGGGCCGAGTCGACGTAGAAGACGTCCGGCGGATTCTGCGCGGCAAAGCGCGCGGTCATCGCGGGCGTGTAGTCGCCGTTGATCACCGAGTAGTCGACGTGGATGGTCGGGTGCGTCTTGTTGAACGTGTCGACGACCTATTGGAGCAGGTCGTCCTCGGTCTTGCCGGCCGACCATCCCGAAAGCGTGATGTTTGTCGCCTGGGTCTTCTCGGTGCGTGCCTGTGCCGTCGCGGCAGCGACCACTACCGTGACGAGAGCGAGGCCGAGAAGCGCCGCAGGAACTGCGGTTAGCTTGCGCATTTCGACACCTCCCATCGTTATCGGATCCGTTCGGATCCCAGCGCGAAGGCCGTGATGCATATACCCGAACTCAGCGTTACTACACGCGCAGGCGGGGGTGATCCGCAATCGACAAGCTGGGTATCTGCGCTCACTGCGTATGCTCGGGAATGGCAATCGCCCCTGCGTGTCCGCATGCTGGGCACGTCCGAGCCCGAATTTGCCACCCGTTTGTACCCATCCAACTCGAAGGAACCCAAACCAACCGCCCGCAACTCCGCGTAGCCGTGCGAAACTCAACCGCACCTGCTCATCGCGGTTGATCTCCAAAACCCGGGGGTTGCAGGTTCGAGCCCTGCCGCCCCCGTTGGCTCAACTAGGCGGAAACGCGCACAATAGAGCCGTTTTTCGACTTGTCGACTGTCTCCCGGGTTTCCGCTCAAGACCGCTGGAAACCGCCGAAACTGACGCACTGGCGTGCGACTGGCGCGCGCCCCTTGGTGGCACCGCCACCCGCGAGTCGGGAGACGTCAGCAAGTGCGGAAGACCAGCAGCCGGTGCACGCGCGGAGGTACCCGCGCGTGTAAGGCCGCTGCAAGGGTTTTAGCCTGCGACCGCCGCCGTGTAGATGTCGAGCTTCGTCAGCGTTCCGTCCGGGTTCGTCCCGGTGCTGTTGGAGTTGTCAGACCAGGCAGGGTGCGCGACGCCGCCGAAGAAGGCGAGACCGCTGTAGTCGCCGTAGTCGATCCCGTTACCCGAGACGTGCGAGTTCGAGGTTCCGGCGCTGATCTGGACGTTCGGCGTGAATGTCGTCCCGTTGCTCGCGAACGCGCCCCAGAACTGCGCGTCGTCGTTCGGAACACCGTCGGTGTCGCCTGCACCTCCGGTTCCGAGATCGTTCCTTGCGTCGTACCAGACCACCGCGACCTCGCCCGTCGTCGGATCGAGCGCGATCTTCGACATGAACTGGCTGTTCGTCCCGGCGTCGTCGTTGACGCGCTTGGGTGCGCTCCAGGTCCGCCCGTCGTTGTCCGAGTATCGGACGTAGATGTTCGTGTCGTCGCTCTCGTTCTTCTCCTCGAACGTGTAGACGAGGTAGACGCGCCCGCGATGCGCGCCCATCGTCCGGTCCCACGCGAGGCCCGGCTCAGCGTCGATCGAACGGTCGATCTGCGGCGGGATGAAGTCGAACCCGCCCACGTGCGTATCTTCGACGAAGACGCGGTCACCGAAGCCGGCGGGACCGAGCCCGTCCGGGTCGACGTTAACGAAGAGCTTGCCGCCGCCCTGACCGACTCTGCCCGTGAGAGTGCAGACGTTCATCACCTTTCCGCCGGGGCCGACTGCGATGTCGCCGTACGTGCAGTTGTTCGTCCCCGGGATGACCTCTGCCGGAATGAAGCTTCCGACTTGGCCCAGTCCCGACACTCGCGCCCCGGTTGCCACCAGGGGGCCGCTGGCGCTGACCACGACCCAGACCATGCCCTCGCCGGTCACGATCGTCTCCTGGTCGACGTAGCGATACTCGCCGTGCCGCGACGGGCCCTTGGTCCCCGGCGGCTTCGGCGGTTTCGCGATGTTCGCGATGACGTGGAAGTTCAGCCCGCCGTCGGTGCTGAGCGCGACGGGGACGACGTTCTCGAGGTTGTAGAGGTAGGACAGGAAGAGGTTCCCGTACTGGTCGAAGCTAAGACTCGGATCGCAGCACGAGTCGCCGAGACCGTCGGCACCGCCCCCGATCGCGTCACCTACCGCGATGATCTTGCGCGCCCACGTCTGGCCGCCGTCGAAAGAGACGCCCTCGAAGAGACCGGAGAAGCCCTCTTGGATGTTCGTCACGACGACAATGTTCTGCGGATTCGTCGGATTCACAGCGATAGCCTCTTCCGACTCGTTCCCAACGCGTTGGCTCACATCGACGTTGGTCGGTACCGCGCCGCCGGCGTTAGGGATCGCGACGAGCGCGAGCGTGACGAGAACCGGCAGGACGCGAACAAGCGGCCATTTCACCTCGTTCCCCTCCCCTCGAGTGGTCGAGTCGAGACTACCCGCGCCTCGGCGACGGCAAACGGAACCTGATGCCCGAGCCCTGATCGCTGCCGAGTCAGCCAATATGAGCCATTCGCGCGGCTGTATCGGCGCGCTCGAGGTAGGCGTCGTCGCTGCCCACTTGCCCGCAAACCCGCATACCTAAAGGGAAAGTCGGACGTCTCCAAAACCGCGGGTTGCGACCGTCAGCTAGGAGAGCTACCGGCGGGCCGCCTTGAGGGCATGAATGCCGGCGAGGTCCAGCGCCACGACGAACATGAAGCTTCCCGCCCACCAGTTGACGGGGTCGAAGGTCAGCACCTCGTCGTCACCGATGATGTTGCAGATCAGCCAGACGAAGAACCACAGCAGCGTCATTTGCACCCTCCGGGATCGATATGCGCGCGACTCTAACCCGATCTATAGGTGTTCCGCTTCACTGAAGGTCGCGTCAATCAGTACGTGGCGAAGCTGTGCCGTCGCCGTACATCTCCTCCCACCCATCCCCGGACTGGTCGTAGAACTCGTTTAGAAGCTCAGGCGTCAGCTTCCAAACCCACGGGAAGAACCTCCGTAGCGACCTCGACGACGGAACTCTCGCCGCGAATGCGATGTCGACATGCTGCTTGCAGACACGGCAGTTGTCGAGGGAGTGGACCGCCAGGCGCCTGCAGCTTCGAAGGTCGCACATCGCACCACTCGGCGCTGGCAGTAGAGGCATGCGGCGAAGCCTTCCGGATTCCTCGTCGGTGTGTCAAACCAGGCTAACAAGGGCAGGGCTCATCTCACCGCGCATCTCCTGGGGCAACCGCCATGCGCTGGTGCTCCGGGTCGTGACTAGGTGAGCTGCGCGGCCAAGAGGGCGAGCGCTGCGACCGCGCCTGCCGTCATGAGCAGGGCGACTCCGGCAAAGCCGCCGGCAACGAGCTTCAACTTCCGTGGCGCCAGCGACCAGACGAGACTGGCCGCACCCAGCTTGCCGAACGTCCCTCCGCTGAGCCAGACCTTCAGCAGCGCAAGCGTGGCCAGAAGCCACCAGGCGGGCACGAAGCGCGTGGTCCGATCGTTGGTCCGCGGCCGCTCCTGCCGAGGAGAGCGGATGGAGTCGACGTCGCCGCGCGTGTGGCGTCCACGAGTTACCAGGCTCTGCGAGGAAGCGCGCACTTCTAAGCCCGAGTGTAGCTTTGGCGACCCCCACCCCCGGAGTCGAAGTGCGACTCCTACGGCTCCTTGCCTTGCGCGAAGGTCCAGCGACGGCGAGGGTTTAAGGGCGCGTCGTCAACGAGGGCTATTTCTTCCGCATGGGCGACCAGGCGAACAAGGAGGACGAGCTCGTGGATGCGCTCAGAGCTTCGGCGTAGTCTTCGGACAATGGCTAAAGAGGTCACAGACCCGGCCGACCCGATCAGTGTGCCGCCTCTGCGAGAACCCGTCCGCGCGCGGCGGCCGTCAACTGTCGTTTTTGCGGACGTCGTTGACTCCACCGCCCTCGGCGAGCTCCTTGATCCGGAGTCGGTGCACAGAATCCTGGAGCGGTTTTCGGGCATCGCACGGACGATCCTCGGGCGCCACGGCGGCGAGATCGAGAAGTTCATCGGCGACGCCGTCGTTGCGTTCTTCGGGCTGACTGAGCTCCACGAAGACGACGCGCTGCGAGCGGTGCGTGCGGCGGTCGAGCTACGCGACGCGGTGGCGGCACTCAGCGACGAGTTGGTGCAGTCGAGCGGAATCGAGTTCGCCATCAGCATCGGCGTGAACTCCGGCGACGTCTTCGTCGGCGGCGGAGAGGGGCGGGAGATCTTCGCCACCGGCGACTCCGTCAACGTCGCCGCGCGGCTGGAGCAAGGGGCGGAGCCGTGGGAGATCCTGCTCGGCGACCGCACATACCGGCTGGTCGAGGCCGACGTTCGCGCGGAACCGCTGGAGCCATTCGAAGTCAAGGGCCGCTCGGCGGCCGTGCAGGCGTGGAGGCTGCTCGAATTGGCCGAGCCCGAACAGGTCGCGGCGCCCGACGACACCGTTCGTCGGCCGGGAGCGCGAACAGGACGCGCTTCGAGAGGCCTTCGCACGGTCGCGTGAGCAGCAGGCGTGCAGGCTCTCCACGATCGTCGGGCCGGCGGGAATCGGGAAGACTCGCATCGCGCGCGAGCTGGTCGCGGAGGCCCGTCAGGCAGCCACGGTGGCGATCGGCCGCTGCCTCTCGTACGGGGAAGCCATCACCTACCACCCGTTGATCGAGATCGTTCGGCAGCTCGCCGGAGAGGACCCTGACGAAGGCATCACAAAGCTGATGGGCGCCGGCGGGGATTCCGAGCTTGTCGCACGACGGATGCGAGGCCTTGTCGGCTTGTCCGACGAGACCGCGCCGGCGGAGGAGACGTTCTGGGCGGTGCGGAAGCTATTGCGAGGCCGCCGCCGCAGAGCGTCCGCTGATCGTCGTCTTCGAGGACGTGCACTGGGCCGAGCCCCTCCTGCTCGACCTGATCGAGTATCTCGTCGGCTTTTCCACTGGAAAGGCGATCTTCGTGCTCTGCCTTGCACGCCCGGAGCTCCTGGAGACCCGCCCGTCATGGGCTGTCGAAGACGGGACCAGATCGGTGGTGACCTTGGAGGCGCTGCCCGAGGCCGACGCACGGAGGCTCGTCGAGTCACTCACCTCAGGCGAGGTGGGGCCGGTCGAGACGGCACGGATCGTTCGGACCGCCGAGGGCAACCCGCTGTTTCTCGAGCAGCTCGTCGCCACCGACGAGGAACGCGGCGAGACGGCGACCCTGCCCCCGACCATCCAGGCCGTGCTGGCCGCGCGTATCGCCGGCCTCGATCCCGCAGAGCGCACGGTGCTCGAGCGAGCCTCGGTCGCAGGGCCGGAACTTCACGTGGAGCTTGGTCGCCGCGCTTCTCTCGGAGGGCGACCGTCGTACTCTCGGCGAGCACCTGACGACGCTCGTCCGCAGACAGCTGATCCAGCCGAACCCTTCTGCCTCATCGGTTGAGGACGCGTTCAGATTCACGCACGTGCTGATCCAGGAGGCGGCGTACGAGGGCGTGCCCAAAGAAGTGCGCGCAGACCTGCACGAGCGCCTGGCCAGGCGGCTTGGATCGAACTCGGAGAGCGAGGACGAGATCGTCGGCTTCCATCTCGAGCAGTCGTACCGCTGCCGCGCCGAGCTCGGCCTGGTCGGCGAGCGCGAGCGACAGCTCGCCGCCGAGGCAACTGCGCGGCTCGAGGCGGCCGGCCACAAGGCCATCGTGCTCGGAGACCCGGAAGCCTGCGGCAACCTTCTCGGACGGGCGGCGTCGCTCCTCCCGCCGGACGACCCGACCCGCCTTGCTCTGCTGCCCACGCTCGGGGCCGCGCTCCGTCGACGCCGGCCAGCTGGCGGAAGCCGATCGCGTCCTCACCGATGCAATCGAGCTATCGGCGGATGACGAGCTCCTCCACGCGCGGGCGCGCGTCGAGCAGCAGTTCGTCCGTTTGCAGACGCACGCCGGCGCGATCGACGACGTGGAACGCGTCGCGGAAGACGGCCTGGCGTGTTCGAGCAGCACGCGGACGAGATGGGTCAGATCCGAGCCTGGTCACTGAAAGCATTCAGCGCGTGGATCGGCGGCCAGGCCGCAAAGGCGGACGAGGCATGGCGGCGCGGCGCGGAGCACGCGCGGCGCGCGGGAGAACGGCGGGAGTTGTTCGAGATCCTCGACTGGCGTGCGTCCGCCGCCGTCGTTGGCCCGACCCCCGTGAACGAGGCGATCCAGTTATGTCTCGAGATCCGCGAGCAGGTTCGAAGCAGCCGCGTGGCGATGGCCGAGACACTCCAGCCGCTGGCAGTTCTCCATGCCATGCGGGGCGAGTTCGACGTGGCTCGGTCGCTCGTGCGCGAGGGCAACGCGATCCTCGAGGACGTGGGCCGCATCTATTCGGCAGGGCTTTCGCATCACGAGGCGTTCGTCGAGATGCTCGCGGGACAACCCGACGTCGCCGAGGACAGGCTCCGGCGAGCGTATGAGAGGCTTCAGGAGATGGGCGAGAAGAACTTCCTGGCCACAACCGCCGCGATGCTCGCGCAGGCGATCTACGCCCAGGGTCGTCCAGAGGAAGCGTGGCGCTTCTGCGAGGCGAGCCGTGGGATTGCCGGAGACGATGACCTGTCCGCCCAGGTCATCGGCCGTGGCACGTGCGCGAAGATTCTCGCGGGACAAGGTCGCGGAGACGAGGCGGAGGCTCTCGCTCGAGAGGCGGTCGAGCTCGCTGCGAGCACGGACTTCCTCACGCACCACGGCCAAGCGTTCCTCGACCTCGCCGACGTCCTGCAAATGAACGGACGCCCAGAGGAGGCAGGGTCGGCCCTCGTCGCGGGGCTGGAGCTGTACGAACGAAAGGGGGATCTCGTCTCCGCGGAGCGTGCGCGGTTGCGCATCGAGCAGGTGCGCTCGGCTTGAGACACGACGCCACTGGAGGTGCAAGATGGGTGTTGGAAAATTCGACCGGAAACTGCCGCTGCCGGATCACGGCGACGTCGCGATCAAGGGGCCGTTCGACCCGCAGGACCGCGCGTCGACGCGGCCAGGGTCCTGTTCCTGATCGTGCAGGGCGAGGGCAAGGACGCCGTGATCATCAACGGCGAGGGGACGTGGGAACGGGCGACGTGGCGACGACGTGGACGCGGGACGGTCCCTCGATGCGGCCCTCGTGTCGGGGGCGGCGGAACGGGAACGCTTCAGATGGGGCTCGCACGTGGCATCGCACTTTCGGTGGTCATCAAGCCGGGCACGATCCTCGACGGTGGACGTAAGAAGTTCGACCCGCCGTCGATCGAATCGCTCACCTGGTGCGCCGACTTCCACTTCGTTTGAACCCGCAGCGGCTGGGGAGCCGTCTCGTAAGGGCCGGCTCCCCAGTTGGATGACCTACCTCATCACGGCCGCCGAGGCCATCCGTCTATCCTTCGGTATGGCTGACGTACCGGTAGAGGGCGTCGATAGCGCGGCGGAGCGACTCAAGGCCTACGTCCCCCTCGTCGCGATCGACTGGTTGCGCGAGACACCCGAAGCGCGCTACAAGCAGGTCGAGGGTTCGCTTGCGTTCGTCGACATCTCCGGCTTCACCAGCCTGACCGAGCGGCTCTCCCGCAAAGGCAAGGTCGGCGCCGAGGAGATGAACGACCTGCTGAACGACTGTTTCGACGCGCTTCTGTCGACGGCATACGACTACGGCGCCGGGGTCATCAAGTGGGGTGGCGATGCCGTCTTGCTGCTGTTCCAGGACGAGCAGCACGAGGCGCGTGCGTGCCGGGCTGCGCTCGAAATGCAGCAGACGATGGCTTCGGTCGGGAAGCTCCGGACGTCGTCCGGGCTCGTGACCCTCCGGATGTCGATCGGGATTCACAGCGGCACGTTCGACTTCTTCCTGGTGGGCTCGCTCCACCGCGAGCTGGTGATCACCGGGCCGGCGGCCAGTATGACGGTGGCAATGGAAACGGTCGCCGAGGCGACCGAGGTGGCCGTCAGCCCCTCCACTGCGGCCGCGCTCGACCCCCGCTGGCTCGGAACATCAAAGCCGCCGGGGATCCTCCTCCGCAGTCCGCCTGAGGTCACCGCGACAGGCTTTGCGCCGGTCGGCGACGTCAGCGACCTCGACCTTTCGCAGCTCGTGCCGCTCGGCATCAGAGAGCATCTGCTGGCCGGCGGTGGGGAGGCGGAGCACCGTCCGATGACGTCGGCCTTCATCCACTTCATGGGCGCTGACGAGATGCTCGCCGAGCAGGGTCCCGACGCGCTCGCCGATGCCCTCGACGCGGTCATCCGCATTGTCGACCGGGCCGCCCACGAGCACCAGGTGGCCTTCTTCGAGACGGACATCGCGCCGAGCGGTGGGAAGGTGATGCTGATGGCCGGCGCGCCACGCAGCACGGGCAATGACGAGGAGGCGATGTTACGCGCCATGCGGGCCATAATCGACTCCGACTCGCCGCTGCCGCTCCGTATCGGCATCAACTGGGGCCGGATCTTCGTCAGCGACTTCGGCCCGGCCTACCGACGGACGTACTCGGTCAAGGGCGACGCGGTCAACCTCGCAGCCAGGCTGATGGCAAAGGCCGGCCCGGGGCAGATTCTTACCACCGACGACGTCCTGGAACGGGCTCGCTCGCGTTTCGATACGGTCCCGCTCGAGCCCTTCGAGGCCAAGGGAAAGTCCGAGCCGGTGCAGGCGTACGTGGTTGGGCCGCCGCTAGGCGTCAAGCACAGTAGCTCGTCGACCGCGCTCGTCGGCCGCGATCACGAGTTGTCCCTGCTGCTCGAGGCGCTCGACCGCGTTCGCCACTACGAGGGACGGATCGTCGAGCTCGTGGCCGAGCCGGGCATGGGGAAGTCAAGGCTGGTCGAGGAGCTCTTGAACCGGGCGACGGACATTCGCGTGTGCTCGGTCCAGTGCGAGGAGTACGACGCGTCCACGCCGTACCTCGCCTTCAGGAGACTGCTCCTCGACGTCATCGCGAGCGGTGCCGACAAGGCGGCGGATGTCGAGCGCTTGCTCCGCGAGCGGGTCGCGGCGACTGCCCCGCACCTCGAGCCCTGGCTGCCGCTCCTCGGCGTGCCCCTCGGACTCGAGCTGCCAGATACGCCGGAGACCGCGGTGCTCGGCGACGAGTTCCGTAAGACGCGCACCGAAGAGGTCGTGCGCGAGCTGCTGGGGACGATCCTGCTCGAGCCGACCGTGCTGCTGTTCGACGACGCCCACTGGATGGACGAAGCTTCGTCCGACCTGCTTCGGCAGCTGACCGAGGGGCTCGACCTGCGCGCATGGCTGATCCTCGTCACGCGCCTGGACCAGCCCACGGGGTTCGCCGCGCCGGAGAGCTCGAAGCCCATCGTTATCGAGCTCGAGCCCCTCGACGCGTCGCACGCCGCTGCTCTCGCCAATGCCGCCACCGACGACCTGCCGTTGCTGCCGCACGAGGTGGAAGCACTAACCAGGCGGGCGGGCGGCAACCCGCTGTTCCTGACGCAGCTCCTGGCCGCGGCGCGGCAGGGTGAGGGACTCGCAGAGCTCCCGGACTCGCTGGAGAGCTTGATGATGGCGCGCATCGACCGGCTGTCGCCCGTCGACCGCCGAGTGCTCCGCTGCGCGGCCGTGGTCGGCGCGAGGTTCCAGCCGAAACTCGTCGAAGCGGCGCTCGAAGAGGACATCGGTGACGAGGACGTCTGGAGCAGGTTGGAGGAGTTCCTCGACAAGGAGGACGACGCACTTCGCTTCCGGCATGCCCTCGTCCGCGACGCCGCATACGAAGGGCTTCCGTACCGGCGCCGTCGCGAGCTCCACGAGCGTGTCGGCGAGACAATCGAGCGCGCGGCGACGACACCCGAGGACGAGGCGGAACTGCTTTCACTGCACTTCTTCCACGCCCACGAGTTCGCCAAGGCGTGGCGGTACTCGCGCATTGCCGGCGAGCGCGCACAGGCGATCTACGCGAATGTCGAGGCTGCCGCGTTCTTCGAGCGAGCGCTCGCTGCCGCCCGCCGTCGCCGCGACATTTCGACCGGAGAGCGCGCGACGGTGTTGGAAGGGCTGGGCGACGTCCGCGTGAAGCTGGGCGACTTCGAGAAGGCGAGCGTGGCCTACCGCGCGTCTCTGAATCGCGTAGGCCCTGACCCATTGGACGCGACGCGCGTCATCATGAAGCAGGCTCAGGTCCCCTCGTGGCTGGGCAACTACCCGCCTGCCCTACGCTGGATCACCCGCGGCCTGGGCGTTCTCGAAGGCGTCGACGGCACGGAGGCGGCGAGCGAGCGCGCGCGGCTGTACGCGATGTACGCGGCTTTTCGCACACGACAGGGACGCCTGAAGGACGCGATCAAGTGGTCTTTGCTCGCCGTCGAGGAGGCGCAGGCTGCCGACGCCCGTGACGCGCTCGCACACGCCTACTTCCTGCTCGACTGGGCCTATGCGGCGCTCGGGCGGTACGAGGAGGCGGTGTACTCACCCCTGGCTCTGAGCATTTACGAGGAGCTCGGCGACCTTCATCGGCAAGGTTTGGTGCTCAACAACATGGGCGTCTTCGCGCACTTTCAGGGCCGGTGGGACGATGCGCTCGATCTGTACCGGCGCGCCGGCGACGCCTGGGACAAGATGGGAAACCGCTGGCACGTTGCGCTGACCACGCTGAACGTCGGCGAGGTTCTTTCCGATCAGGGGCTCATGGACGAGGCCGAGCCCCTGCTGCTCGACGCGCTCCGGGTCGCACGCGCGTTGCACTCGGGCCCGCTCCTCGGCGAAGTGACCCTACGCCTTGGCAGGTTGTACTCCCGCACCGGGCGGTTCGAGGAAGCCCACGCCGTGTTCGCCGAGGCCCGAGAGCAGTACGAGCTGGAAGCGGAGGCGCGGATCGCGGAGTGCTTCGTTCTGGAGAGCGAGCCGAGGGCGGCGCTCAAGTTGTCGAAGAGTGCCCTCGGACGCGCCCGATCGCTGGACGCCGGCTTCGACGTCATCGCGATGCTCCAGCGGACGGAGGGGTGCGCCTACCTCCAGCTCGGTCAGCTCGAAAAGGCGCGGAGCGCGCTCGCGCTCGCCCTCGAGGAGGCTCGACGACGCAGCCTCGACTACGAGGCCGCGCTCGTGCTCGACGCGCTCGCCGTGCTGGCAGACGCGGACACCGAACCCGCAGAAGACCTTCGCCACGAGCGCGATGCGATCCTCGAGCGCCTCGGCGTCACCGGGATCCCCGAGATCCCACTGCCGGCGCTCGCCGGGAAGACGGCGTAACCCCTCGCCCTCCCGTGCCGGGAGAGCGAGGGGTAGAGCCGCAATGACTCAGTGGTGGGCGCCGGCTCCGTCCCAGGGGTACGGAGCGCAGAAGACGACCACGAGGTCGCCGCTGCCCGTCTTGTTCTTCGAGAGGACGACCGGCGTCGTTGCCTGCGAGCACTTCTTGATGTTGCCGGCGGCGTTCGGCACGTTGCCCCAGAAGTACTTCGATGCCGTCGTACGTCGCGCAGCCGCCCTTCGCGGGCCACGAGTACGAGTCGTTGTTCACGCACGTGGCCTGATCGCCCGGGTTCCCGACGTACGGAGCCTTTGAGAGGTTCGTCGTTCCGAGGCACATGTCGTATTGCGACGCTCCGCGGGAGGGGTCGACGAGCTCGGACTTGGCGACCTGGGTGGTGATCGTCCAGGTACCCGTCCCAGAGTCAACGGCCTCGAAGACCGTTCCCGGCCCGACCTGCACCTGCGAGCCGCCGCAGAAGTTGAGATCTGCCTGGAGACTGCCGTCGACAGCGACAGCGGCCTGGCCTGTGAAGTTGCTGACGCTGGTGTTCGTCGACGAGCCCAACCCGTCATCACCTTTCGGGTTACAAGCCCCCTGACCACAGTTCGTGATCTGGTCCGCGACGTTGAACTTGTTGCTGTTCACACCCGGGCTTCCCTCCGCGTGGAGCTGATAGCCGACGGTGTCCTTGTCCAGGCTGAGGCTGAACGATGCGACACCGGAGAAGTCCGTTGTCGCCTGGCAGTTGCTCGGCACGCATGTGAGCGTCGCCCCGTTCGGGTTGATTCCGAGCGAGATGGTGATGGGGCCGTGGTTCGGCACGGTGTTGCCCCACGTGTCGTACGCAGTGACAGCTGCCGTGAATGGCGTGTTCTTCGCGACCCAATTCGGAGGCTGGGACGTGAACGCGAGGGACGCCGCGTCCCCCGGAGCGACCGTGAACGGCGAGCTGTCCGCAGAGCTCGCGCCGTCCGTGACCGTGAGCTTGGTGGTCTCAGCGTCATAGTCCGTCACGGAAGTGCTCGTGGCGACGCCGTTCAACCAGGTGAACCCGTAGCTGGCGTTCGACCCTGGCTGCGTGCCGTTCGGCGAATTGTGGAGACCCGAGAACACTGCGTTGGCGCCGGTGTAGGTCGTCACGACATTGCCACAGCCGTCTACCGCCGCAACCTTGATGCCCGTGGCGGGCGTGAACGCTGTCCCGGCGGTCTGACTCGTGTCGGGCTGTGCGGTCCAGGTGAAGCCCGCGAACGAGCCGGGGGAGACGGTGAGCGTGGGCTCCGACCCCAGCCGCGTTAAGTTGTTGCCGTTGCCGCTGAAGTCGTTGGACTGCTTCGTCTCCGTCGCGATCGGCGGCTGCGGACCGCACGTGCCCGACGCCGTCACCATAAGCGTCACGCTCACGGACTGACCCGGAGCGAGTGCGTTCGTGGTGTTTGGCCCCGGGTTCCGGAGGCGAACGGTCTTCGTCCCGTTGTTGTTCGAGACCATGTCGGCCGTCCAGGACTTGCCCTGGGCCTGCGTGGTCGTGAAGGGACCCGAGGGAACGAGGTTGGTCGGGAAGGTCAGATTTGCCGACCCGAGCGACTGGGTGCTGTTCTGCGCGCAGGGGCTAGCCGTGCCGCAGTTCGTGACCCGTGCGGTCACTGCGGTCGCCACGCCCGCCGGCACGGTCGCCGGATTCGGGGCTGTGATCGCCGTCGAGTACCACTTCGTGTTGGGCGGTGCCCACGCTGATGTGAGCCCGAAGGTCAGCGCGCCGACCACGATCAGGCCTACGACCGCCGGGCGCAGTGCGAGACACGAGCCGTCGACGCCCGTTCGACAAGTTTCCCCATTGATGCCCTCTCTCCCTGAGCGCCGATGGAGCGCCCGCCGCAGTACGGTCGAAACGTGAAGACCGCGCGCGAGAGCCTACCCTAGAGAGGCGAGGACCTTCAATCCTTACGCACCCGGTCACGTGGCAAATGCCACGTGACCGGGTGCGTCCTCGCCTCCGGCCGCCGGAGGGCGAGGGGTCGAGCCGCACTAACTCAGTGGTGGGCGCCGGCCCCGTCCCAGGGGTACGGCTTGCAGAACGTGATCTGCACGATGCCGGCGTTGGTCTTGTTCTTCGAGATCACGCCCGGGAAGAGGTTGGAGCCGGGAGCCGTCGGGACACGACTTGACCTTGTTGCTCGGGTAGTCGGCCACGAGGCCCCAGTAGTAGACGATCCCTTGCGGGCCAAGCACAGGAACGGCACACGTGCCGTTCTTCGTCTTCCAGGATGCGTCGGTCGCCGGTTGGTCGCAGAAGGTCGAGTTGGTCGGGCTGAAGCCCGCGGGCGAGTTCGAACCCGCGTACTCGACGTTCTTGGCTCCGAGACAGATGTCGAACTTCGAGGCGCCCGGGTTACCCGGCTTCTTCTGGACCTCGGCCTTGCTCAGCTGGGTGACGATCTTGTACGAGGGCGTGTTGCCCCCGGACGCCACGACCGAGATCCCGAACCCGTCGCCGAGTCGGGGCCGCCACCGCAGACACCGGGCGGAATCGGGACGCTGGGGGCGACGGTGACGCCCAGCCTCGCCGAGCCCGGCGCCGCCGCCATCGCCGGACCGAGTCGGCTGGAGAGTGCGCCCGCCGAGGCCCGACGCGGTGACGGTCGCCGTCGTCTTCGGCGTGTTGCCCGTGGCGGTGCACGTGCCCGAGCAGGCGTTCACGTGTTCGCGATGTCGAAGGCGTTGCTCGGTGAAAGCCGCCGGATCGGCGGGACCCCGTCGTGGTCGCCTTCAGCGTGTACCCAAGCCCTGGGTTGTTGATCTTCGCGCTGAAGGTCACCACGCCCGAGAGGTTGGTCACGTTCAGCGGCGAGGTACATGGGTTTGGAGTGCACGCCGAGCGTGCCGCTGCTCGGGTTCGTGCCAATCGCGAGGCTGACGTGTCCCCGGAGCTCGGGTTGCCGAACGCATCCAGGACCGTGACCTGGACACCGGTCGTGTCGTTGATGGTCGCGTTCTGCGCCGTCAGCGTCGGCTGCTGGTTGAAGAACGTCGGAGGGACGTTGGCCTCGTTGGGAGCGACCGTGAATGTGTCTGGCGAACCGCTGTCGCTGCTAGCGGTGACGCTGCCGTCGGTGACGGTCAGCTGCGTCGTCTCCGCCTTGTAGTCCTTCACGGTCGTGCTCGTGGCCACGCCCGCCAACCAGGTGAAGCCGTAGATCGGGCTGCAGAAGTCGGTGCCGGCCGGGTTGAGCGTCGTGTGGTCGGCGTTGCAGCCGCTCGGCGACTGAGTCAGACCGGAGAAGACGGCAGGGGTCGCCGTCGGGACGTAGTTGGTCTTCACGTTCCCGAACGCGTCGTAGGCCGTCACCTGGACCTGGTCGAAGGCGACGCCCGCGGTCTGGCTCGCATTCGGCTGGTCGGTCCACGCGAAGCGATTGAGCGCGGCCGGTGCGACCGTGAACGTGTCTGGCGACCCGCTGTCGCTGCTCGCGGTGACGCTGCCGTCCGTGACGGTCAGCTGCGTCGTCTCCGCCTTGTAGTCCTTCACGGTCGTGCTCGTCGCGACGCCCGCCAACCAGCTGAAGCCGTAGATCGGGCTGCAGTAGTCGGTGCCGGCCGGGTTGAGCGTCGTGTGGTCGGCGTTGCAGCCGCTCGGCGACTGATTCAGCCCCGAGAAGGTGGCAGCGGGAATGTAGTTCGTCTTCACGTTGCCGTAGGCGTCGTAGGCCGTGACCGCCACCGAGTCGAAGGTGACCCCCGCCGTCTGGCTCGCGTTCGGCTGATCCGTCCACGCGAAGCTGTTCAGTGCGGCCGGTGCAACCGTGAATGTGTCCGGCGAACCGCTGTCGCTGCTGGCGGTGACGCTGCCGTCGGTGACGGTCAGTTGCGTCGTCTCCGCCTTCTTGTCGACCACACCCGAGCTCGAGGCGACACCGCCGGACCACGTGAAGCCGTAAGTGGGCAAGTCGCCGTTCGGCGAGCCGGCTGGGTTGAGGCCGGAAAAGACGGCGCCGGCAGGGTTGTAGTTCGTCTTGACGTTGTCCCACTGGTCGTATGCCGTCACCTCGACCGTGTCGAACTGGTCACCCGCCGTCTGCGAGGCATTCGGCTGGTCGGTCCAGGTGAAGTGGTTGAGCGGACCGGGATCGACGGTGACCGACAACGGGCCAGCGCTGTTGTCGATCGAGCCGTCCGTGACGGTGACGTTGGCCGCCTCTGCCTTGTAGAGCGTCATGACGCCGTTCATACCGCCCGAGACCGAGGCGACACCGCTCGTGAAGCTAATGGGGGTTGGGCTGCCGAACGCATGACCAC
Source organism: uncultured Actinomycetes bacterium (assembly GCA_963705945.1). Taxonomy (GTDB): domain Bacteria; phylum Actinomycetota; class Thermoleophilia; order Gaiellales; family Gaiellaceae; genus PALSA-612. The sequence continues at coordinate 729,822 of CAVPLG010000001.1, forward strand.
CTGGGATGTCGTTGCCGACGACCTTGGGCTGCGTGGTACCTGCGGGATTGGCGCCGCCGAAGGTCAACGCATGCGTGCCCGCGGCGTAGCCGGTCGCCGTGTTGCCGTAAGCGTCCTTCGCCGTGATGGTGAGGTTGTCGTCGACGCCCGCGGTCGGCGTAGTGGAGACCGCCGCCAAGTCCAGGCTGGCGGCAGTATCCGGCGCGACCAAGATGTTGCTGGAAACCCCAGTGAACTGGTCCGTGTCCGTCACTGTCACGGTCTGGTTCCCTGCCGTCTTCAGTGTGACCGCGAACGTGTGCTCCCCGTTGTCTTCACCCGACCCGGTCGTGAACTGGTATGCGGATGGAAGAACGGCCTGGTCGTCGGAGCTCGTGAGCGTCACAGTGCCTGTGTATCCCGTGTCGGTAGCCTCGCCCGAGTCGAGGGCCGTGACCGTGATGTTGATCGTGCTGCCAGCTGTCGGACTGACATTGTCCGGGACGACCGAGAAGTGGTCAGCCGGAGCCGGGGCCGCCGCGGAGGCGAACAACCCGACCACGAGCAGCCCCAGAGCTATGAAGGCAGCGAGCCGCCTGGGCCGCCGCCGCAGAGCATGTCGAAACGAACCGATTCCAGAAACGTACGGCTGCCGCATTGCCGCCTTCCCCCCTTCAACCCGCAAATGGACGGACGGAAGCATCAACGCCCTAGAGGCCAAATGTCAAACGAGCGACGACGTCCTGCCCAAACGTCGCGGCCCGGCGACGGGCTAGCCGATCGGCTGGAGCCCGGCACCGAGGCCGAGCAGCAGCCCGTCGGCGTCCACGGCGGGGCTCGAGGTGAGGAAGAGGACGACGCCGTCCTCCGGACGCGACGACCTCCTCGACCACGTCGCCGTAGAGGTTCTTCACGGTGCCCAGCGTCGCGCTCCTGCGCGACGACGTCGCCGGCGCGCACGACCGGCTCCCACCAGCCCTCGTTCGCCGACCGGAGCCAGAGGAAGCGGTCGACGAGCTGCTGGCGCCCGGGGCGCGGGGCGCCGGCTGCCCGGCAGCATGCCGAGGTGCGCGAGCGCCCGCTGCAGCCCGTCGAGGTGGAGCCGGACCGCGCTCTCCTCCAGGAGCCCGCAGCCGCCGGCCTCGGCGATCACGGCCGGGATGCCGGCCGCGGCCGCCGCGTCCGCGGTCGTGCCGCCGATCGGCGCGTCTTCGCGACGCGACGCGAACGACGTACGGGAAGCCGAAGGACACGGCGAGAGCCTGCGCCTCCTGCGGCCCCTCGGATTCGTTGTACAGCGTGAACGGCTCGAGCGCCTCGACCATGTCTCCGCCGTGCAGGTCGATGAGCACGTCGCTCGGCGCGATCAGCTCGTCGAAGACGTGGTGCGCGAGCACCTCGGAGAACGTGCCGTCGGCGCGAGCCGGGAAAGCAGCGGTTGAGGTTCTTGCCGTCCTCCGGCACGACGAACGCGGTGCGAGCGCGGAAGGAGGTCATGCTCACGATCGGCACCGCCGTGATCCGGCCCGAGAGCGCGCTCGTGTCGAGCTCGCTCATGAAGCGGACGACGGCGGCGATCGACGAGTACTCGCCGCCATGGATGCCGGCGATCAGGCAGAGGTGCGGCCCGTCCGCCGCGCCGCGCGCCTCGAAGCACGGCAGCTCGAGCCTCCGCGAGCACCTCCGCGTCGAAGCGGATCGTGCGCCGCTCGATCAGCCGGCGCTGTCCCTCCACGCGCGACCTCGGGAACGTGGCTCGGCGGTCGTTCACGCCAGGCGAAGTGGCAGGCGGCCAGGTGGTCGGGGCGCGGCCCTCCGAGCGCGTGGATCCTCGGTCGAGCAGATCGGCTCCTGCGCGATCGGGCAGCGCGGGTGGAACCGACAGCCGCTCGGCACGTCGATCGGGCTCGGCGGATCTCCGACGACCGCGGGCGCCGTCGTCCGGCGCTGCGGAGCCAGGCGCGGGACCGCCTGCAGCAGTCCCTGCGTGTAGGGGTGTCGCGGATTCGCGAACAGCTCGGCAGTGGGCGCCGTCTCGACGATCCGCCCCAGGTACATGACCGCCACGCGGTCGCAGACGTGGCGAACGACGGCCATGTTGTGCGCGATCAGCAGCATCGTCAGCCCGAGCCTGGACCGCAGGTCCTCGAGCAGGTTGAGCACCGTCGCCTGCACCGACACGTCGAGCGCAGAGACCGGCTCGTCGGCGACGAGCAGGTCGGGCTCGAGCGCGAGCGCCCTCGCGATGCTCACCCGCTGCCGCTGGCCACCCGAGAACTGCCGCGGGTGGGCGTCGAGCGCGCGCGAGCCCGAGCCCGACGAGCTCGAGCAGCTCCTGGCAGCGGGCGTCGACCGCCTCCGGCGGGCACCATCTCGTGGAACCTCAGCAGCTCGCCGAGCGCCTGCCGCACCGTCATGCGCGGGTTGAGCGACGCGTAGGGATCCTGGAAGACGATCTGGATGCGACGTCGCACGCGCTCGCTCGCGCTTCGCGCCGAGCGGCGCACCCGCGAATCGGCAGCTCCCCGGCCGTCGGCTCGTAGAGGCCGACGATGCAGCGCCCGAGCGTCGACTTCCCGCAGCCCGACTCGCCGACGAGGCCGAGCACCTCGCCCGGCGCGATCTCGAGGTCGACGCCGTCCACGGCCCGCAGAACGCGCCGCTCGTCGCCGGCGGACGAGCGCTTGACGACGCCTCCTGCTGAGCGGGAAGTGCTTGACGAGGCCCGCGACCTCGAGCAGCGGCTCAGCCACCGGTGATCACCGGCTCCCGTCGCACGTCTGCGGCGCAGAGCTCGGAATGAATGCACGCCGTCGCGCGGTCGCTACCCATCGGCCTCAGCGGGAACTCCCCGGAGGTGCAGTCAGGCTTGTACGAATGGACATCGAGGGTGGAAGCGGCAGCCCGGCGGCGGCGCGGCGAGGTCGGGCGGCGAGCCCGGGATCGTCATCAGCGTCTCCCGCACCAGGTCGACGTCGGGCACCGATCGCAGCAGGCTGAGGGTGTACGGGTGGCGCGGCTCGCGGAACACGTCGTCGATCGGCCCTGTCTCGACCACCTGGCCGGCGTACATGACGGCGATGCTCTGGCACGTCTGGGCGACGACCGCGAGGTCGTGGGAGACGAAGACGACGCTGACCTCGAGCTCGCTGGCGGAGCGACGCCAGCAGCTTCAGGATCTGGTCCTGGATCGTCACGTCGAGCGCCGTGGTCGGCTCGTCGCAGAGGATCACGCTTCGGCTCGAGCGAGAGCGCGATCGCGATCATCACCCGCTGCTGCATCCCCCCGGAGAGCTCGTGCGGATAGGCGTCGTAGCGCCGCGCAGGATCCGGGATGCCCACCTGCCGCATCAGCTCGAGCGCGCGCTCGCGCGCGCGCCGTCGGCTGTAGTCGAGCCGCACGAGCGGGCCCTCGGCGATCTGGTCGCCCATGCGCATCACGGGGTTCAGGGCCGTCAGCGGCTCCTGGAAGATCATCGCGATCTCGTCGACCGCGTACGCTGGCGCAGCTCCTCGGCCGAGACGCTGAGCGAGGTCGGCGCCCTCGAAGAGGATCTCGCCGCCGGCGAGGCGAGCCTGGCGTGGAAGGAGGCCGACGAGCGCTCGCAGCGCCATCGTCTTCCCGGAGCCGGACTCGCCGACGAGCCCGAGCGCCTCGCCGCGGCGGAGCTCGAAGGAGGCGCCGTCGACCGCGCGCACGAGGCCGCGTGCGAGCGGGAACTCCACGTGCAGGTCGCGGACGTGGAGGATCGGTGTCGGTCATTCGGGTCGCAGGAGATCGGCGAGGCCGTCGGCGATGAGCGACAGCCCGAGGGCGGTCAGGACGACCGCGAGGCCCGGGAACGTCGAGAGCTCCCAGTTCGTGGTCAGGTAGGGCTGCCCGTCGGCGATCATGCGGCCCCAGTCCGGCGTCGGCGGCTGCACGCCGAGGCCGAGGTAGCCGAGCGTGACGATGGCGAGGATGACGAGGACGATGTCCGACATCGCGAAGACGATCGCCTGGGTGATCACGTTCGGAAGCACGTGGCGGCGGATGATGCGCATGCTCGACAGACCAGCTGTCCGCGCCGCGAGCACGTACTCGCGCCGCTTCGACGACCAGCACCTCCCCGCGCACGATGCGGGTATAGGACACCCAGCCGACGAGCGCGATCGCGATGTAGATGTTGCGCGTGCCCGTTTCCGAGCACGAAGACGAGCGCGATGATGAGGACGTAGAAGGGGAACGCGACGACGACGTTCACCGCCCAGCTCGAGATCGAGTCGACCGAGCCGTCCGAAGTACCCCGAGAGCAGATCCGATCGCCGTGCCGAGCACGAACGGGATGAGCACGGCGAGGACGGCGATGCGCAGGTCGGTGCGCACCGCATAGATCATCCGCGTCAGGACGTCGCGGCCGAGGTCGTCGGTGCCGAGCGGATGGCTGAGCGACGGCCCCTGGAGGTTGGCGAGCAGATCCTGCTGGATCGGGTCGTGCCAGGTGACGAGCGGGGGCGAAGACGCCCGAGCATCGTGATGAGCACGATGATCGAGAGCCCGGCGACGAACGACGGTGTGCGGTACCAGCGGTGCCTGAACCCTCGCCGGTGCTCGACGACGTCGGCGTCGAGGATCGGCTCGGCTGCGCGTCGCCATCAGTCGAACCGGACCCGCGGATCGAGCGCGGCGTGCAGGATGTCGGCCAGCAGGTAGACGAGCACGACCATGATCGCGAAGACGAGCGTCACGGCCTGGACGACGGGGAAGTCGCGCTGCAGGATCGAGTTGATCATCAGCTGGCCGATGCCCGGCAGGGCGTAGACCTGCTCGATGATGAGCGTGCCGCCGACGAGGAAGCCGATGCTGACGGCGAGCACGGAGATCGTCGAGATGATCGCGTTGCGGAGCCGTGGCGGATCAGCACCCGCCGCTCGGGCAACCCTTTCGAGCGCGCCGTCGCGATGTAGTCGGACTCGAAGATCTCGAGCAGGCTCGCACGCAGGCTGCGGACGAGGATCGGAGCGAGGCCCGAGCGCGACCGTCAGCGCCGGCAGGATCATCGAGTGGAGGTGGCCGAAGGGCCCGCTTCCGTAGCCGCCCACGGGAAAGTGGCGTCCCGAGTTGAGCGAGAACGCGAGCAGCAGCATGATCCCGATCCAGAAGGCGGGAAAGCCGAGCCCGACGAGCGGCACCGCGCGGATCACGTGGTCGGACACGCCTTCACGCCGCGCGGCGGCGATGCGTCGCGAGCGGGACGGCGATCAGCACGGAGAACAGCGCTCCGAGACCGATCAGCCAGAGCGTGACCGGCAGCCGCTCGAGCACGAGCCGCCCGGCGGAGACGTCGTAGAAGAGCGAGGTTCCGAGGTCCCCGTGGACGAGTCGCTCCATGAAGCGCTCGTACTGGACGGGGAGCGGCTTGTCGAGGCCCCACTCCTCGTGCAGCAGCTGGATCCTCTCGGGCGTCGCGTTCGTCCCGAGCATCGATCGCGCGGGATCGCCGGGGACGAGGTGGATGAGGAAGAAGACGAGGATCGTCACGCCGAAGATGACAAGCAGTCATCTGCAGCAGGCGCCGCGCGACGTAGGCCGGCGAGGCTCACGTCTCTCCTTCCGGGTTGCTCAGAGCGGCGCTAGGAGAGCCAGACGTTCTCCAGGTGGTAGTTGCCGAGCGGGTAGACGAAGAAGCCGTTCACCTTGTCCGACGTCGCGTAGCGGAACGGCGAGTAGTACAGGAACCCCATGAACGCATCCTGAGCCGCGATCCGCTGGATCTGCGAGTAGATCGAGCGCCGCTTCGCCGGGTTCGTCTCACGCTGTGCCTGGTGTGTGAGCTTGATGATCGGTCGGGTTGTTGTACCCCGTGTAGAACGAGTTGCGCTGCCGCCCTTCGGGTCGACCGCGAAGGTCACGAGCTCGTCCGGGTCGGCGATGTCCATCGTCCAGTAGGTGAATGCCGAGCTGGTACTTGCCGTCCTGGATCTGGCTGAACTCGGTGCTCGTGTCGACCTGGCGGAACTTCACGTTGATCTTGAGCGCCTTGAGCGCCTGCTGGAGGATCTGGGCGATCGCGTTCTCGTCCGTGCGCTCCGGCGCCGACGAGCATCTCGACGGTGAAGCCGTTCTTGAACTTCGACTTCGCGAGCTCGGCCTTCGCCTTCGCTCGGGTTGTACTGGATGCCCGGCGAGTTCGGGTCGTAGTACGGCACCTGCGGCGGCATGAAGGAGTTGGCCGGCTTGCCGAAGCCGAAGAGGATCGCCTTCACGATCGCCGCGCGGTCGATGGCGTACGAGATGCGCGCGGCGGACGTGCACGTCGGCGAGCGGCGCGTAGGCCTCGTTCATGCTCCACGTAGTCGGTCCGCGTCGACGGGAAGAGGAACATCTTCACGCCGGAAGTGTTCTGGAGCTTCTTGATCGAGTTGAAGGGCGGGAACTCGTCCACCTGGATCTGACCGCCGCGCAGCTGCAGCTCGCGCGTGTTCTGGTCGGAGACGTAGGTCCACTTCACGGCGTCGAGGTACGGCTTGCCCTTCTGCCAGTAGTAGGGGTTGCGCTTGAAGGTCACCGACTGTCCGACGACGCGCTTGTCCCACATGAACGGGCCCGTGCCGATCGGATGCTTGTAGAACTCGGCCCGCTTCTCGCCGGCGAAGTTCTTGGGGATGATCCCGTTCGCGAACAGGGCGATGTCGGCGAGGAACGGCCCCCACGGGTACTTGAGGTTGATGACGACCGTCGACTTGTTCGGCGCCTGGACGTTCTTGATGGCGACGTCGAGGTAGCCCCAGCCCTTGTCCTGGGCGCGCGCGTCGTCGATCGAGAACTTCACGTCGGCCGCGGTCATCGGCTTGCCCGTTCGAGAAGCGCACGCCCTTGCGCAGCTTGAAGGTGTACTTCTTGCGGTTCTTCGAGACCTTGTAGCTCGTCGCCAGCCACGGCTTGACGTTCTTACCGTCCGGCGTCGACGGTGTACAGCGTCTCGTTGATCTGCTGAATCGAGCCAGATCGACTCGTTCTGGAAGACGTTCGTCTTGTCGAACGACTGCGAGTCCTCCTGCCGCGCGATCGTGAGGGTTCCGCCTCGCTTCGGCGTCGCCGCTGTCTGGCTCGTCCGAGCGGGCTGCGGCGCCGATCGTGCCGAACGTGACGGCGGCGAGGGCAGTCAGGACGAGGATGGCGATCGCGAGGCGAGTGCGCACCGGTGGGCTCCTTTACGAGTGGGCTTCGGGCACTGAGGGCTGCAAAGAATCGCACACATCCCGGACACCGTCTAGCGGAACCGGACACGACTCCCTCCGACCACCGGCTCGACGCAACCTCAGAACATGGAGTGGCCGCCATCGATGGAGAGCACCTGGCCGGTGATCCAGCCCGACGCTTCGGCGACGAGGAAGAGCACGCCGCCCGCGATGTCCTCGGGCGTCCCCAGCCGGCGGACGGCGATCTGCTCCAGCAGCTGTGCCTGCCGCTCCGGGCCGTAGCTCTCCCACTGCCTGATGCTCGACGGGTTGGACGGCACGAAGCCGGGGGCGATGCTGTTGACGGTGATCCCGAAGCGGCCGAGCTCGTGGGCCGTCTGCCGCGTGAAGCCGATCTGGCCGGCCTTGGCGCTCGCGTACGCCTGGATGCCGGTCAGGCTGACGCTCCGCCCCGCGCCCGAGGAGATGTTGACGATGCGCCCGTAGCCGGCCGCCTTCATGCCCGGAACGACCGCGCGCGTGCAGACGAACGTGCTCGTCAGGTTCGCGTCGACGACCGCTCGCCAGTCGTCGTCGGAGACTTCTTCGAGCGGCTTGCCGACCTGCCCGCAGACGCCGCCCGCGCAGTTGACGAGGATGTCGATCCGGCCGATCCGGTCGACGAGCGCCGCCACCTGCTCGGAGTCGCGCGACGTCGCAGCGTGTCCCGGTCGACGCCGTGGACGGCTGCTCCGTGCTCCGCCAGCGCGTCCACGATCGCCGAGCCGATTCCGCCGGCGCTGCCCGTGACGAGGCCGACGCGGCCCTCGAGATCAGGCATCGCGCCAGCCGCTCGCGAGCACCGCACGCACCTCCTCGACGCCCGCGCGCCAGACCCGCAGGACGTCCTCGTCGGGCCGAACGTAGAGCCCGCCGAACGAGCCGTCCCCGAGCATCTCCCGCGCCTCGCTCGGAGTCGGCCTCGCGCACCGCCGACAGGTCGACCATCGGCTTGCGCTCTCGGGGCGTGTCGACACCGGGGAGGCGCGTCCAGGGGTAGTTCTCGAGCCAGGACGCGTGGCTCGCATCGGGATCGATGGCCTGTACCTCCGCCCACGTACGCGGTGCGTTCCACCAGTTGTGCCAGAGCATCTCGATCTCCGGACGGGTGGCCGCCCAGGCCTCGAGGACCGGCCGGCCGGCGTCGTTTCCCCCGTGGCCGTTGACGAGCAGGAAGCGCCGGAAGCCCTGGGCCTCGAGCGCGCCGAGCACCTCCCGGAGCACGGCGCCGTACGTCTCGGGAGAGAGCGTCGGGCTGCCGGGGTAGGCGGCGAAGTACGGCGCGACCCCGTACGGCAGCGCAGGCAGCACCGGCACGCCGAGCGGCTCCGCCGCCTCGACCGCCACCCGCTCGGCGAGGATCTGGTCGACCGCGAGCGAGAGGTAGCCGTGCTGCTCGACGGACCCGAGCGGCAGCACGATCCGGTCGTCCGTCGCGCAGGTACTCCTCGAGCTGCATCCAGTTGCAGTCCTGGATTCTCATCCGGTCGATTCTCTCGTACGCAGCCGCCACCGAGAGCAGCAGCTCGTCCTCGCCGGCAGCGGCCGCGAGCTGCAGGCCCGCAGGCAGGGTGCCTTCCGCGATGCCGCACGGAACCGAGACGGCCGGAACGCCGGCCAGGTTGTAGGGACCGGTGAAGCGCGCCTCGACGTCGCCCTCGGGCGTGCCGACCGGGGGGTCCTCCGCGAGGCGCCGGATACGCGACCGTCGGCCCGGCGAGCACGTCCACCTCCGCGAAGACGCGTGCGAAGCCGGCCGCGACCCGGTCCTTGGCGGCGAGCCCGCGCGCGTAGGCGGCCTCGTCGATCTTCGCGCCAGCCTCGAGCAGCGCTCGCGTTCCTGGCCCGTAGCCCTCTCCCTCTCGCTCGAGCAGGTCGCGGTGAATGTCGTAGGCCTCTTTGAGGACGATGGCACCGAGCGCGTCGTCGACCAGCTCGAGCTCGGGGATGTCGACGTCCACGAGCTCGAAGCCGGCGCGGGCCAGGCGCTCGAGCGCCTCGTCGACACGAGCTCGCACGCCTGGACGCACGTCCGGATCCTCGAGCTGCCGCCGCAACACGCCGATCCGCAGCCCGTCGACCGCGTGAAGGCGAACCGGTCGGCCGGCGAGGACGCCGAGGAGGGTCGCCGTCTGCTCGACCGTACGCGTCAGCGTGCCCACGTGGTCGCACGTCGGCAGAGAGCGGGAAGACGCCGTCGACGGGCACGAGACCGAACGTCGGCTTGAGCCCGACGATGCCGCAGTACGCGGCAGGGATCCGGATCGAGCCGCCCGTGTCCGTGCCGAGCGCGAAGTCGCAGACGCCGGCGGCGACGAGCGCCGCCGAGCCGCTGCTCGAGCCCCCTGACGTGCGGCTCGACGTCGAGCGGGTTGAAGGTCATGCCGTAGGCCGGATTGACGCTGCCCGCGGCGTACTCGAGCAGGTTCGTCTTGCAGAGCAGCTCGGCCCCGGCCGTGCGGAGGCGGGCGACGACGGTCGCGTCGCGCTCCGGCGGCGGGCGGACGCCGACGGTGGAGGCGTTCGTCGTCACGACTCCGCGTACGTCGACGTTGTCCTTGATCGCCACCGGCACACCGTGCAGCGGCCCGTCGACGCTCTCCTCGGCCGGCTCGAGGGTCGTGATCACGGCGTTCAGCCGCGGGCCCTCGGTCTCGAGCCGGGCGTAGGCGGCGAGCAGCTCGAGGTTCTGCCGTCTCGCAACGGCGCCGCCCGTCCTCGATCGCCCGGATGAGCGTGAGCGTGCGCCGGACGTTCGACCCGTCGGAGAGCGAGAGCATCGCCTCTGCCTCCGTCTTTCGCCTGCGCACGGCGAGGTCGCGGTAGATGCCGGAGTGCGTCTTGGCCGAGCGCCGGTTGAACTCCACGAGGCGCTCGATCGATGCCTCGAGGTCGGCGGGGTCGAACCCGTCGAAGGCCTTCGCCTTCGACCGGCGCCTCGGCGAGCATCTCCTCGGCGAGCCGCACGAACAGCGGACGGTAGCGCGGCTCGTCGAGCGCATCGGCGATCGGCAGGTCGGAGACTGCCGTCGCGAACAGCATCGCGCCGTAGGCCTGCTTCGACCACAGGTAGCCGAGAATCGCTGTCGGTCGCCTGTGCGTCCTGGATGTCACCCACGAGTCGGTCGACGCGCTCGCTCGCGCCGGCCGTCGACCTCGCCGATGTAGAAGGCGCCTTTGCCGCCGAGGAAGATCCGCCCGGGGCCGATGTAGTCCGCGCCGAAGTTGACGAAGGCGCCGACCGTGCGCTCCGCGCCGACGGCCTCGGCGATCACGGGCTCGTTGATGCCGTTCTGAAGCGAGACGACGAAGCCATCGTCGGCGAGCCTCGGAGCGATCGTGGCAAGTGCCGTCTGCGTATGGTGCGCCTTGACGGCGAGCAGGACTGACGCCGAGGCTCTCCGGGAGGTCGTCCGGAAGCACCGCGGGCGCGCGCACGCTGAACTGCTCGACCGGCCCCTCGATCGTCAGCCCATTCGTGTTCGATCGCCTCGACGTGGAGCGCGGTCGGCATCGCAGAAGAGGACGTCGTGGCCGTCGCGCGCCAGCCGGGCGCCGACGGTGCCGCCGATTGCCCCGGCTCCGACGACGACGTACTGCACCCCGCCGATGCTCGCATAAATCGAGTTGCACGCGCCCCTGCGAACCGCCTGGAACCGCTTGGAACCGCGCCGTTAGCGCCATCTACGACGCCACTACAGCCCCGGCACTAGCGGAGGGTACAGACCAAAAGAACAATCAAGCTCGCCCCGCCTCGCCGCTGATGAAATCTCCGATTCCAAGGGTCTCGGTGGCGTAAAGGCGGACGAAGCCACACGTGTTACGGATGAGAGTCAGAGCCGAGATCCCCTTATACCCGAGTCCTGCCGCCCCTGTCCTAAGGCTCTGCTATCGCGGCTGTTCTTGCACCATCGTCTGTGCCTGTCGAAGCCAAGCCTCGGCGTCTCGGCCAAGGCGCTCGACGATGGCACTCGCAGGCTCGATGGAGTTGACCATGTCCACTGCCTCACCGGCCCAGATCAACGCGGTGTCGAAGTCTCCCGTCTCGGCGGCTTCGCGATAGCGCTCGTGCTCGGCGGCATCCTCGGCGAGCGCCGTGTCACGGTCGTGCCAGTTTGTGAGAAAACGATTCTGGAGCGCACGCCCCGTATATGGAGTCGGCCAGGGGCGATCCCGCACGGTGTCGAACACGTGGGTGCGCTGTGTGGCGCCGCCTCGCGCTGACACGAGCCGTTGCTTGGCGCTGGGATGGACTAGCGCTTCCTCGGCGACGCAGAAGCGCGTGCCGACGACAGCGCCAGCCGCACCGAGAGCCAACGCGGCCGCAACCCCTCTGCCGTCTCCGATGCCACCGGCTGCCAGAACTGGCGTTGGAGCCACGGCGTCGACTACCACCGGAACAAGCGGCAGCGTTGCACGAGTCGCGCCGTGCCCGCCCGCTTCCGCACCTTGCGCGATGACGATATCGGCGCCCATCTCCTGCGCCTCGAGCGCAGCCTCGACTTCCTCGGCCTGGCAGACGAGAAGGCAGCCTGCCTCCCTGATCAGCGGAATGAAAGGACGGGGATCGCCGAACGCCAGGAAGAACGCATCTGGGCGATAGGACAACGCTAGCTCCACGGCCTCCGTGGTTGCAGACCAAGTGATCAACCCCACTCCCCATGGGTGCCGAGTTTCCGACGTGACGATTTCGAGCTCGATGGCGAGCCACTCCGGATCGCCGTAGCCTCCCCCGACTACGCCAAGCCCACCCGCGTTGGACACCGCAGCGGCGAGCTCTCCCCCCGAGACGAATCCCATCGGCGCAAGCACGATCGGATACGTGAGGTCGAACAGCTCGGTCACCGGTGTGCGAATCGCCACGGAGGGCCTCCTATCTAGCAGAGACGATGACGTAGTGGTCGTGCCCGGGTGCCCGGCGAGCTCGACTGCTCACCCGCCAGCCGGGCCGGTCACGATCGATGCCTCCTGGCCTCCAAGCTGGCGGCCTGCGCTCTGGTCGCAGCGCGTAGCGCCCGGATGCGACCGCGCGGAAGGTCCCCGACGGTTCGAGCGTCGTTATCGACCATCTCGTCGTGCACTTGTGTCCAGGTGCGATCGGCGTAAAGCGGCTTGCCTCGCTGTGCGGCTCCTTCTCTTGCAGTCCGCGCTTGGACCTGCGCCTCTGTCATGGCCTCGAACTCGATGGACACTCTTCTCCTCGCTCCACCGGCTGGACACCGGAGAGGGCAGCCGTTGGATGGCTGCCCTCTCCGATCTCTTTGCCGTGGCGGTTACTGCTGCGCGCCGATCTGCTTGAGGAGAGTCATCGAGTCGAAGTACTGGCGACTCTCCTTAACCTTGCCATCCTCGAACGTGAAGAAGATGGCACCGGGCGTCTCCTGGCTCTTGCCTGACGCCGGAATCGTTCCTTCTGCTGTCTCCAGGGGGCCGGTGTGGGTGCCCTTCCAGGTCACTTCAAGACCTGCCTTGTTGCCGCTGGCGACGGCGCTCGTCACCGTGGCGGCGGCATCTGGGAAGGCCGTCTTCCAGCCCTTGAAGAGCTCGACGATCTTCTCCGGACCCTCAACCGTGCGCTGGGTTCCGAGCTCGTCGTAGCGGGCGTCGGCTGCGAGTCCCGCTCGCAGCTTCTCCCAGTCGCCGCTGTTGAAGGCTGCCAGCTGCTCGCGAGCGATCATGACCATCTGTTCTGTGGTCAAGGCTTCGGTTGTCATTACGGACATCACTAGCTCCTCTGTTCGATTGGTGGGTGCCGAGCGGGCAGAAGTCGCGGAGGCGTTGCCTCCGAATCGGCTACCTCAGCTCGGCTGAGACATGGACGCAACGAGGAAGAAGAGCTGGCGTCTCGACGGCTGAACTTCGGGCCGTCAGCGCGACTGGCTCGGTGTCTCCGATATGGAGTCTACGTCAACTCGTCCTGGGGCGCGGCCGCCCCCTGATTCAGCTCTACACGTCAGTGGCGACGAGACCGTTCCGATCAGCCGGCCGCGACTCGGGTGAGCTGCGAGAAGACGCACACCCAATGACCGTTGAGGCGTGCGAGAACATCGGTAGCACGCTCCCGTGTAGTGAAGACCTGTCCCATGAACTGTCCCTTGCTGGCCGTGATCCCCGTGACCACCGCGGTATCGCCGTGGAGGCGAACCTCTACAGCGGTTGACTCCATCGACTCGTGACTCAAGGCGCCCGACTCGATCACGTCGAGGAACCGCGATCGATCGATGACCGCTCCGTCCGCATCGACGATCACCCAGTCGTCAGTGACAAAGTGCCCGATAGCCGCCACATCATTGGCAACGACGGCCCGCGCGAACTCTCGCTGGAACGTCAACAGCTCCTCTTGCACGGTTTCCTCCTATCGCCTGTACGCGGAACTGCTCCGTGTCAAGCCTGCCCCGACTCGCCGCCTATGAAATTTCCGATTCCAAGGGTCGCAGTGGCATGAAGGCGAATGAAGCCACACGTATTGCAGATCAGGGTCAGAGCCGAGATCCCCTGTCCAGGCTCCGTCGGAACTGTCTGCACGATGCTCCTCCCGCCGTCTTCGGTGGTATGCCAACCATTCTCTCCACAGAACGGGCACTGGCCGTTCTGTGCTACGCGGCTAAGCGCCTCCATGTCGGCTCCGAGCGCCGCAGCGTAGTCGGCGTCCATGTTCATGAGTCGCCTCCCTCGATCGATGACAGAGTGACTATGAACGGTGTAGCGGCAAACACGGCCGCGCGCTGGCAAGCACACACCAGATCATGAGCGACAGTCGAGACAAGGGAGCGATTGTTTCGCCGCGCATCTCCTAGGGCAACTGGTCTGTATCCGGCGCCGTTGTCGTCACCGATGAGGACGTGACCCAGGCGGAGCAAGCCGTCGCCACAGCCGAGCAGAACGTCGCCGATGCACAGGCGGCGGTTGACCAGGCGCAAAGCGGGGTCGAGCAGGCACGCGCCGAAGGCGACCTCGCAAGAGCCGAGGCGGAGCAAGCGCGTGCGGAAGCTACGAAATCCGAGCTGTGCGCGAACGCCTCGGTTGCCGCGACGCAGGCGCTGGCCGAGAGCGACAACACCGCTGACGACTACGAGGCTGCGTCAGCTAGCGCAGAGACGGCTGCGAGTGCCTGCTCATGAGGTGCCGCACCAAGCCCGAAGCGCTCTAGGTTCGAGTCTTGCCGCCCTTGCTCTACGAAGACGTCTTGTCCGCGTCGCGCTTGACGCGTGGGGGCGCGAACGCAGGAACGCAGACGGCGATGTACTCCGCGGCTCCCGGCGTCGAGTAGCGGACCCACTCCCCGGCGCGGACGAGCACTGACTCGCCGGCGCTCACCTGCACGATGCCCTCTCCATGCTCGACCTGCACCCCGCCCGAGATGACGTAGGTGACCTCGTCGAACTGCGCCACCTGCCCGGGCTCGACCCAGCCACCCTCCGTTCTCATGCGGGCGACGCTGACAACGTCGTCGCCGGTGCTGGCGTTGCCGACGAACTCGGCGATCTCCTTCGGAGGCTCGCCGGCAGCCGGGACGATCGTGGGCATGGCAAGAAGCTCCGGCATCGCGCTCCTTCTATCACGACCGACTGCGGCCAACCACCAACGCGATCCCATGAAGCTCACGCGCGGCTTGCGGTGAGAGCCGGCTAGATGTGCGTAGCCTCCAACTCCACCACGGGGGCCTCGTACAGCTCCACGGAATCGATCGTGAGGCCAAGCTCGCTCATGATCTGGGCGCGGCGCACCGAGAGCTCCGGCTCAGCCGCCTCCGCGGTTTCCGCGGTCTCCCAGAGCAAGACGGCCTTGGCCCGTCGGTTCTCGCCGTCGTAGAGCGCGATATACCCGGCGAAGCCGTCGTACTGGCGCAGGGTCGGAATCACGGTCTCGTGGAGCGTCTGAATCGCGCGCTCGCGCTTGTCGGCGTCGGCGCCTGAAAACGAGATCAGCCGTGCGTACATCACGTGCTCCTTTCGATCGACGGGGTCGCTAGTGCATCGAGTCGTTCGTGATCGTCTACCCGGACGCCGCTGCGGTCTTGTCGGAGACCACGTACGCGACGATCAGCGCCAACGGGAAGAAGAACAAGCTGAAGATGAAGTAGCCGAGAAAGCTGCGGCCCTTCCGACTTGCGACACGAGCCGGCCAGAATGCGATCGCGATCCAGATCACGATCGCGAGAATCGTCCAGAGCCACCATCCGTTTGCGGCGACAAGCATCAAGATCACCTCCGGTCGCAGCGCGACGATTGTCGTCCGCTGGTCACGGACCATACAAGGCGAGACAAGCTCATCCAGGCGAGCCCGAGTGCTGCCCCAATTGCCCCTTTCGAGTTAACGCTCCGCCGAGGGATCGAGACGGTTCGTGCGCGGGCCGATCATGACGACATGAACAGGATCCGGCAAGAACGTGGTCAGACGATGCCGGAGTACGCGGTCGTGCTCTCGCTGCTCACGATCACGGCAGCGGCGGTGTTTCTCGCCCTCTCGGGAGGCGTCGCAAACGCGATGACCTCCGTCTCGGGCGTCATCTAGAAAGCCTGAGAAGCGGCGCTCACTCGCGCGGGGTCGCGCGCGGCTACTTCGCCCACGCGTCGGCGAACGGCACCCCGTTCCAGAAGCGCGTGGTGAGCTACTACCCGCACCAGTCGCGGACAGAGCGATGGGGCGCCGGGGAGAACCTCGCCTGGGGCAGCAGTCAGCGAAGCGCAGCCTCGTTCGTCTCGGCGTGGCTTGCGAGCCCACGCCACCAGGCGAACCTCCTCGATCCGAAGTACCGCGACGCGGGCGTTGCAGTCGTGATCGCGGAGCGCGCACCCGGCGCCTTCGGCGGCCGAGCAGTCACGGTCGTCACGCTCGACCTCGGCTACCGCTAGCCCCAATCAGCTTCCAGGCTTCCAGGTACCCTGGCCCGATGGTTCGGGGGTCGATGCGCCGGGGGCGTCCCTGGCGATTCTTCTCGTTGCCGTCATCGCCCCTGGCGCGGCCGCGCGGCACGCCGGCGTCGGCTCCGAATCTGTACGCATCGACGACGTCAAGCCCCTGCCTGTCGTCGCCCGCTCCGCGGTCAGCTGGTGCGGCACGGGGCAGCCGACGGCCCTCGATCGCCAGCCGAACCTCGACCTCTCGTCGACCCGCCAGGTGCACGTCTCCTACGCGATCCCGTCCGATTCGCCCGACCAGTTTGCGTCGTTCGCGCCGAGGATGGCGACCGACGTCGAGGCGATCGACACCTGGTGGCGCGGCCAGGACCCGACACGCACCGTCCGCTTCGACCTGTTTGCGTTCCCGGGCTGTACGACGACGTTCGGCAAGCTCGACATCGGGTTCGTCCGCCTGCCGCGTCCGGCAAGCTCGTATCTCGGCGATGCAGGCGCCGACCGGCTTCTTTCCGACCTCGGTCAACTCGGTGCGCTCACGTCGGACAAGAGCCTCGTCTACTACGACGGGCCGCTCGTGTTCGAGCAGGCGATCTGCGGCACGACCTTCTCCCCGCCGAATGGGGCGACCACCGGCGGACTCGCGGGCATCGCCTTCATCTGGACGAAGTCGCTGTGTGGCGGCGACATTGGCGCGGGCGCGCTCAACGCCGCGGTCGCGGTCCACGAACTGATCCACGGGCTCGGCGCCGTGCCATCAGGGGCTCCGAACGAGTGCCCGTCCCCCAACGACGGCCACGTCTGCGACAGCACCGCTGACATCATGTTTCCGTCCGTCACGGCCTCGTCTCGCATCGCGACGGAAGTGCTCGACGTCAACCACGACGACTACTACGCGCACTCGTCGCCCGCGCGGTTCGACGTCCAGGACTCGCTCTGGTTGACACACCTTCCGCAGCTTGCACTCTCGGTCGCGATCCAGGGCGGCGGCGGTAAGGCGACCGGGTCCGTCCGGATGACCGCGCCGGCTGCCTTCCAGTGCGCGGCTTCGTGCGCGTTCACGCTCGACAACGGCGTGGTCGCGACGTTCCTCGCCCAGCCCGTCACCGGTGCGCGCTTCCTCGGCTGGAGCGGAGCGTGCACGGGCACGTCCGCCTGCACGGTGACACTCGACGTGGCGAAGAGCGTCGCTGCGCGGTTCGCCGCCGCCCTGGCGCGGCTGACGGTGTCCGTCTCCGGCAAGGGGAAGGTGACGAGCTCGCCCGGCGGCATCGCGTGTCCGGGCAAGTGCTCGGCGAGCTTCCTCTCGACGAAGACAGTGCGGTTGCGCGCGACGCCTGCTGCGGGCCAGCGGTTCACCGGCTGGAGCGGCAGCTGCCACGGAACGGGCGCGTGCACGCTGCAGGCGAACCGCGATCGCGCGGCCAGGGCGACCTTCAAGAAGAAGCGCTAGCGCGCCCAAGGAGTCCCGCGGCGGACGGCGTATCCGCGATCCAGGTGAGGGAGCAGAGTCATCTGGAGGAGATGCGCGCCGCGGTCCGCGGCGACCGGGAGCGAGCCCAGGCGCGACGCGAGCAACCGGAGCCTGCCGAGCCACGCCCGTCGGAGCCAAGGTCGGAGCCCGAGCCCACAGCAGACCCGGAGCCGAGGCCAGACCCCGAGCCGCCGGACGGACACCCGGCGCGGCCTGGCTTCTTCCGGCGCCTTACTCGACGCTCGGGCTCGGGCTGAAGATCGCGCTCACCGTCATCAGCGCGATCTTCACGTCGAGCCACAGCGAGAAGTTCTCGATGTAGAAATTGTCCCACTCGGCCCGATCCGAGAGAGGCGTGCGGCCGCGAAGCCCGCAGACCTGGGCCCAGCCGGTGATGCCTGACCTCACGCGGTGGCGGTCGCCGTACCGGTAGATCCGCTGCTCGAAGTCCTCGACGAACTCCGGGCGCTCGGGCCGCGGTCCGACGATGCTCATCTCCCCACGCAGGACGTTCACGAGCTGCGGCAGCTCGTCGATCGAGGTCCGGCGCAGGAACGAGCCGGCTCGCGTGCGCCGGTCCTCGCCTTCCACTCCGCCCGGGCCGAGCTCGCCGAGTGGAGCCACGGCCGGCTCCTCGGCCTCGCCGGCCATCGTCCGGAACTTCAGCATCTCGAACGGGCGTCCATCGCGGCCAACCCGCATCTGCCGAAAGAACACCGGGCGACCGAGCGTGATCAGCGTCACGAGCGCCGCCGCGAGCAGGATCGGCGACAGGATGAGCAGCGCAAACGCGGCGAAGACGCGGTCCACGGCGTACTTGACGTGGAACTGCCAGCCGTCCACCTTCGCCGGACGGGGCGCTACAAGGGGCAGCCCGCCGAGATGCTCCATCTGCGTCAGCTCGGGCATGCGCTCGAACAGCCGCGGGACGATCACGGTCGGAATGCCGAGATCCTCGCAGCGACGGATGATGCGGAGCAAGACATCGTCCGGCGCCGTCGAGAACGTGATCACGACCTGCTGGATGCGGTAGCGGCCGATCGTCTCGTCAAGGTCCCAGCTCGCGCCCGCGACGGGCACGCCGAGCTCGCCGAATGTGTCGACGAGCGGCTCCTTGTCGAGGAACGCGACGGGACGCAGGCCGAGCTCCGGCGTGTCGAGAAGGCGCTTGGCGACGAGGGCGCCGATGCGCCCGGCGCCGACGATCAAGGTCGACCGCACGCCCTCGCCCGCCTCGTTCGAGCGCTCGTGCGCCCAGTACCGGGCGACCCGGCCCGCAGCGACATACGCGAGAGCGAAGCCCCAGAGCCGGACCGTCTCAGCGTCCAGCTCAGCCGTCGTGCCGAACAGGACACGTGCCGTCAGGACGATCATTGCCGCGAGCGACGTCGCGACGAAGATCGTGCGAAGGTCGTCGAGCACGTGGAGCCGGAACCGGAGCTGATAGAGCCCCTTCGACCAGTAGAGCGCCAGGCAGAGGAGCGCGAAGGCGGCCGTGACCGTCCACGGCGGCGAGGCGACCCCGGCCGCGTGACCTCCGAGCTGCACGGCGGCGGCCGCGAGGACGAGCATTGCTACGTCGACAGCCAGGCAGCCGCACGCCCACGCCGTCTGTGGCCCCAGCCGCGAGCGGCTGGGGGAGTCGGCGAGGAGCGCGGCGTCAGGCCTGGCTGCTTCGAGCGCGGTATCCACCGAGCCTCGTCGTTAGCCGCTGGTCTTAGCTGTTACGACCGCTGACGGCCGAAGCGGCGCAGCGCACCGCCCAGCAGGACGAGCCCGAGGGCGCCGACAAGGATCAGGCTGAGGTCGAGCCCGGTGAACGGCAAGCCACCATTGACCTTGACCGCACTTGGCGAGATAGCGCCGGTAGTGCCGTCCGTGCCGCTGGAGGGGCCGCTTCCACCGTTCGCCTGACCCTCGACCGCGGGCTTCATGCCGCCCTGGCTTCCACCGGGGTAACCCTGCAGGGTTGCGTTCTTCAGAGCCCGCTGAAGATCCCGTTTCGAATACGTGCCGTCGAGTCTCCCGTTGTCGGCGTAGTCGCCGTAAATCGCCTGTGGAGACGCGGCAAACGCCCCCGGAGCCGCAATCAACGCAGCCGCAGCGAGGACGACAACAGCCGCTCTTGCGCTGATGCGACCCATCTCTCCTCCTCCTCGATATTTCGCCTCTGGCCCCGACTGGACGGGGCTGTCTCACAGTGTCACGTCAGATGCCCGAGCCGTCAAGGGGCATCCCTCGGTCGAGGGACCCACGACCGAGCCAGGCGCGCCGGTCGCGGTAGCACGCCGCCCGCCCCTCTACAGTGCTGATGCGCTGAACCGACGCACGGACATCGATCCCCGGCTCTCGTCGCTCCTCCGCGCGATCCCGGTGGCGGCGCTGATCGGGTTCGCGTGGGCGATCGCGTGGGACACGACCGGCTCGATCCGGGCGGCGGACTGGCTCCCGTACGCGCTCGCGGCGGCCCTCGTGCTCGCCGCAGTGCTCCTCGCCGGGGCCGCGTACCTGCCCGACCGGCTCCCGCTCGTAGCCGCCGGCTGCCTGACGGCGTTCGCGGTCTGGACGGCGGTCTCCGCAGCCTGGTCTCCCCTCCCCTCGCTCGCGCGAGACGACGGCCTGCTCGCCCTGTTCTACGCGATCGCGTTCCTGACACCGCTCGTCACGCTCCGGTCTGCGGCTGACCGCCTCGCGGCGATCGCAGTGACCGTGATCGGCCTGACGACCCTCATGCTGTGGACGGCGGTGCGGCTGCGCACCGGGGGCGAGCCGGACGTCCTCTACTCGGCAGGACGGCTCGACTTCCCCGTGACGTACTGGAACGGCCAGTCGGCGATCGCTCTCGCCGCGCTCTGGCCGGGTATCGCGCTCGCGGCCGACCGCAAGCTCCACCCGGCATTGCGCGCCGTCGCGCTCGGCGGCGTGAC
Source organism: uncultured Actinomycetes bacterium (assembly GCA_963705945.1). GTDB lineage: Bacteria > Actinomycetota > Thermoleophilia > Gaiellales > Gaiellaceae > PALSA-612. The sequence goes on from CAVPLG010000001.1 coordinate 750,281, forward strand.
GTCGATGCTCGCTCTCTGGATCGGGACGCAGAGCAAGGGAGGCGGCGTCGCGCTGGTCGTGGCCGCCGTCGTCGTGTTTGCGGTCTCGAGCGCGCGCCTGCGGCTCCTCGTTCCCTGCGTTATCGCGTCCGCGCTCACGGCGCTCGCCGCAGACGCGATGACGAAGCCCTACCGCGCCGACGGAGAAGCGTTCGGCCGGGCCGTCCGGCACGCCGGCACGATGACGCTCGTCGTCGCGGCGATCGGCGCCGGACTCGGGCTCGCGTATGCGCTCGTCGACCGGCGGCTCACGCTTTCGAAGGATGTGCGCCGGATTGCCGGCATCGCCGTCGCCACGGTTGCCGCCGTCGTCGCACTCGCAGGTGTCGGGCTCTTCTTCGCCTCGGTAGACCACCCGATCCGCTCGACGCAAACGCGCTGGCACGACTTCAAGCACCTCGACCGAGACAGCACCGGGTCGAGCCACTTCGGTCAGCTCGGCTCGAACCGCTACGACTTCTGGCGGGTGGCCCTCGACGAGTTCGCGCGTCACCCGTTGGCGGGGATCGGCGGCCGTGGCTGGGACGTTGCGTATCGCGCACACGGACGGAGCGAGGAGGGACCGGTGCGCGCGCACTCCGTCGAGCTCGACGCCTTGAGCGAGACCGGGCTGATCGGCGCCCTGCTCGTGGTGATGGCGGGCGTGTTGGCTCTCGTCGCCGTCGGCGGGCTCGCACGGCGCTCGCTGCTCTCTGCGGGAGCGCTCGGCACGGGCGTCTACTTCGCCGTCCACACAGGCGGTGACTGGATCTGGACGATCCCGGCGGTCGGCCTGCCCGCGTTCGTGATCGTCGGCATCGGGGCGTCCAGCGACCTGTCGGGCGCGTTACCGGCGCGCGTGGCGCTGCCGGCGGGCATCGTCGCCGTGCTCGCCGGCGTGTTCGCGTTCGCGCCGCCATGGCTGTCGGCCCGCTTCGTCGACCGCGCCTACGAGACGGGCTCTGCGCCCGCGGCCGCAAGCGATCTGCGGTGGGCGCGGCGGCTCGACCCGCTCTCCGTCGATCCCCTGATCGCGCGGTCGGCGCTTGCAGCCGGGGCGGCGAAGCTCCGGCCGCTCGAGCAAGCCGTGTCTAAGCGCCCGCGGGACTCGGAGCTCTACTTCCTGCTCGGGCTCGCGTATCTCGACGCCGGGCGAAAAGTGGACGCCCGGCGCGTGCTGACGACCGCGTCGCTCCTCTACCCGCGAGACGAGGCGATCCGCGTCGCGCTCCGGAGAGCGCGCTAGGCTCATCGCGATGGGCGTCCTCAGCTCGCAGGTCGAGCGCGGCTCGGACGCGTTCACGCGCCGCGACGAGCGGATGACGGCGCTCGTCGAGGAGCTGCAAGAGCGGACTGCTCTCGTCGCCCGCGGCGGCGGCGGCGCTGCTCTCGAGCGTCATCGCGGACGTGGGAAGCTGACGGCGCGCGAGCGGATCGACCGGCTCTGCGACCCGGACACGGCGTTCCTCGAGCTGTCGGCGCTCGCCGCGTGGGAGATGTATGACGGTCAGGCGCCCGGCGCGGGCATGGTGACAGGGATCGGCGTCGTCGAGGGACGCGAGTGCGTGATCGTCGCGAACGACGCGACGGTCAAGGGCGGCACGTACTTCCCGATCACGGTCAAGAAACACCTCCGCGCGCAGGAGCTCGCCGAGCAGAACCGGCTTCCCTGTATCTACCTCGTCGACTCGGGTGGCGCCTTCTTGCCGCTCCAGGCCGAGGTCTTCCCCGACCGCGACCACTTCGGGCGGATCTTCTACAACCAGGCGCGGATGTCAGCGCAGGGCATCCCGCAGATCGCCGCCGTCATGGGCTCGTGCACGGCGGGCGGGGCGTACGTGCCGGCGATGAGCGACGAGACGATCATCGTCAAGGGCACGGGCACGATCTTCATCGGCGGACCGCCGCTCGTGAAGGCAGCCACTGGCGCCGAGGTGACCGCGGAGGAGCTAGGCGGCGCCGACGTGCACACGCGGCAGTCGGGCGTCGCGGACTACTACGCCGTCTCCGACGAGCACGCCCTCGCCCTTTGCCGCCAGGTCGTTCGGAACCTCGGCTCGAAGCGGCCAGAAGAGCCGTGGGATATGAGCCAACCCGAGTCGCCGGCGCTCGATCCAGCCGAGCTGTACGGCCTGATCCCGGAGACCTTCCGCGAGCAGGTCGATCCGCGTGAATTGATCGCGCGGATCGTCGACGGCAGCCGCTTCGACGAGTTCAAGGCGACCTACGGCGAGACCCTCGTCTGCGGCTTCGCCCGGATCGAGGGCTATCCGGTCGCGATCCTCGCCAACGCCGGCGTCCTCTTCGCCGAATCCTCGCGGAAAGGGGCCCATTTCATCGAGCTCGCATGCGCGCGGCGGATCCCGCTCGTCTTCCTCCAGAACATCACCGGGTTCATGGTCGGGAAGGAGTACGAAGCAGGAGGCATCGCCCGCGACGGCGCCAAGCTCGTGCTCGCCGTCGCCTGTGCGGACGTGCCGAAGTTCACGGTCGTCACGGGCGGGTCGTTCGGCGCCGGCAACTACGGCATGTGCGGCCGGGCGTACGGACCGAGGCAGCTCTGGATGTGGCCGAACGCGCGGATCTCCGTCATGGGCGGAGAGCAGGCGGCGACGGTGCTGACAATGGTCGGGGACGCGGACCCCGACGAGATCCGCGATAAGTACGAGCTCGAGGGCAACCCGTACTACTCGACCGCACGCCTCTGGGACGACGGGATCATCGACCCGCTCGACACGCGCAAGGTGCTCGCGCTCGGCATCTCAGCAGCGCTCAACGCGCCGATCCCGGCCACGAGGTTCGGCATCTTCAGGATGTAAGGACTTCTGCGACCGCGATTCGGTCGCGCCGTCATCGGGTAGCCGTACCATCGAAACGCTCCCCAACGAAGAAGGTGGTGTCAATGAGAAGGCTTCGCCGATTACAGCCGTCGCCGGCGATGATCGTTGCGTCCCTTGCGCTCCTGGTCGGGCTCGCAGGGACGAGCGTCGCTGCCGTCAACGCGCTTCCACGCTCGAGCGTCGGCACGCTCCAGCTGAAGAACAACGCAGTGATCTCCGCGAAGGTGAAGAGCCACTCGCTGCTCCGGTCCGACTTCGCAAACGGCCAGCTGCCGCGTGGCCCGCAGGGCCCGCAGGGACCGCAAGGGCCACAAGGACCCGCCGGCCCGGCTGGGCCAGCAGGAGCCGCGGGCGTAGCGGCGCCGGGCTACATCGCACAGGTGGTCACGCAGACGGGGAACACTCCGATTACAACGAACTCGACGAGCTACAACGATCTCCCGAACGCGACGCAGACCGTCACGGTGCCGACCGGCCAGACGGCAAAACTGATCGTGTACTTCTCCGCCGAGAGCGCGTGCTCGGGCGGCGTCGGTGCGCAGGGGTGCTTGGTTCGTGCGACTGTCGACGGGACGGAGCTTGCTCCGACGGCGACGACGCCGGTATTCGACAGCAACGAGAACGCCACGGCGACGTCCAACTACCGTGCGGCCCACAGTATCGCGCGGGTCAGCGCCACGCTCAACGCCGGCGCGCACACGGTGAAGATCCAAGGACGCACGACGTCCACGTTGACGACGCTTCGGTTGGACGCCTGGACCGTCGTGATCGACGTCCAGCGCCTCACCTGAGGCCTATCTCGAGGCGGGGCCGTCGAACGACTTCCCCGCCTCGAGATTTCCCGCGATGTCGCAGGGCCTGTAGTACGCTCGGCGACAGGCAGGTCAATCGAGAAAAAGGGGGTCTACGTGAGACACCACGTGCGCTTGCGAATAACGCCGGCGACGGTGATCGCGTCGATCGCGCTCCTCGTCGCCCTCGGTGGGACGAGCATTGCCGCAGTATCGGCAACCGCTCCGTCAAACAGCGTCAACACGGCGGCACTCAAGAACAGCGCGGTCACCAATCCGAAGATCGCGAACAACGCAGTCACCGGATCGAAAGTGAAGAACGGCTCGCTGCAAAAGGCCGACTTCGCGTCGGGCCAGATCCCGGCGGGCAAGACGGGTCCTCCAGGCCCTGAAGGACCGGCAGGACCGGCAGGCGCGGCAGGCGCGGCAGGCCCGGCGGGTCAGGCTGCAACCGCTCTCTGGGCTTCGGTTGACACCACCGGCACACTCGTGCGCAACAAGGGGGTCTCGTCGGCCCTCAAGGTCGCGACTGGCCAGTACCGTGTGATCTTCAACCAGGACGTGACCTCGTGCATCTACCAGGCCACGATAGGTGGTCCGACCACCGGCGTCGCCGCCGGCCAGATCACGGCGGGGCAGGTCGTCGCCGTTCCGGCCGGAGTGCTCGTTGTGACTCAGGACAGCTCAGGGATCGCGGCTGACCGCGCGTTCTTCCTCGCGGTCTTCTGCTAATCGGAGCGCTCGAGGGGCCCGCTGTCTCGGCGGGCCCCAGCCGTCCCGGGAGCGAGGCGCGTAGAGTGCTCCGATGAACACGGGCGACTTGACGCCAGAGCGCCTTGCGGAGCTTCTGAAGGAAGCGGAGCGTGCCCACGGCGCGTACGAGAAGGAGCTCGGCGAACGTGACGAGGACTGGCCGGGCTGGTATGCCCGGTACATCCTCGAGCAGCTCGCGAATGAGTGAGCGCGGCCTGGACGTCCGCCGAGACGGCGACGTCCTCCGGGTCACGCTCGACCGGCCGGAGCGCCGCAACGCGTTCGACGCCGCGCTGATCGCGGCCCTCGCGGACGCGTTTGCCAGCGTCGGCGACGCGCGCTGCGTCGTCCTCGCCGGCGCGGGACCCAGCTTCTGTGCGGGCGCCGACATCGACTGGCAGCGCTCCTCCGTCGACCTCTCCCTCGAGGAGAACGTCGAGGACGCGATGCGTCTCTATCGGATGCTCGACGCCATCGACTCCTGCCCGGCGCCCGTCGTCGGGCGCGTCCACAGCCACGCGCTTGCCGGCGGCTCGGCGCTCGCCTGCTGCGCCGACGTCACGATCGCGTCCGCCGATGCCGTCTTCGGATTCACCGAGGTGCGCGTCGGCATCATCCCCGCGATCGTCTCGCCGTTCGTGTTCCGGCGCATCGGGCGCGCCGCTGCCCGGCGCTACTTCTTGACCGGCGAGCGCTTTGGCGCCGAGGAGGCGCTTCGCATCGGCCTCGTCCACGAGATCGCGGATGACCTCGACGATCGCGTCACTGCCGTCTGCGACGCGTTGCTCGCGGGCGGGCCAGTGGCCGTGCGCGCGGCGAAGCAGCTCGTGCGCGAGGCGCCGGACGGCCAGGCGCTCGGCGAGATCGCCGCCACCCGCCGTGTGAGCGCGGAGGGCCAGGAGGGCCTCAGCGCGTTCCTCGAGAAGCGTCGCCCGAGCTGGCTCGGAAAGGAGTAGCAACCCGGCCGAGCGAGTAGCGTGCGCGCGTGCGCCGGTTGCTCTTCCTCTGCAGCGCGATCGTCGTCTGCGACACGATGTTCTTTGCCGCACTGACGCCCCTGCTGCCTGCATACGTGGACGACTTCGGACTGTCGAAGGCCGGCGCCGGCGTCCTTCAGGCTGCGTATCCGCTCGGAACGCTGATCGGAAGCATCCCCGCGGGCTACGCCGCAGCGCGGTTCGGCGCGAAGCCGACCGCGGTCACGGCCTTGCTCCTGATCTCGGCGACGTCCGTGCTGTTCGGGCTCGCGGACACGATCGTCGCGCTCGATCTCGCGCGATTGATCCAGGGCGTCGCGAGCGCGGGCGCGTGGACCGCCGCGTTCACGTGGCTCGTCGGCAAGGCGCCGACAGAACGGCGAGGCCAGCTGATCGGCTCGGTGTTGGGCGTCGCCATCGCCGGCGCGCTGTTCGGGCCTGTGCTCGGCGCGCTCGGATCGGTCATCGGCACCGGCCCTGTGTTCAGCGCGGTCGGCCTCGTCGCCCTCGCCGTTGCCGGACTTGCCCTCGCTACAGACGCGCCTCCGCGCGGCGAGCGCCAGCCCGTGATGGAGCTCGTCCGGGCGTTCCGTGACGGGCGCCTCGTCGGCGGCTTCTGGCTCGTCACGCTGCCCGCCTTGCTCTTCGGGACTCTGAGCGTGCTCGGACCGCTGCGGCTCTCGGATCTCGGTGTATCTGCCGTCGGGATCGGCGCCGTCTTTCTCACCGCCTCCGCCCTCGAGGCGCTGACGTCTCCGGTCATGGGACGCGTCGCCGATCGCCGGGGGACGCGGTACGCGGTGACGATCGGGCTCACCGCGTCGGCGGCGATGTGCGCCGCCTTGCCGTGGCCGGAACGAAGTGCTGCACTCGTCCCGGTCACGATCCTGGCTGCGATCGCGTTCAGCACGTTCTGGACACCCGCGCTCTCGCTGCTCACCGTCTCGGCGGAACGGCTCGGACTCCAGGTGGCGTGGGTCTTCGCGCTCTCGAACCTCGCCTGGGCGCCCGGCCAGGGGATCGGCGCCGCAGCGGGAGGCGCGCTCGCCTACGCGACGAGCGACGCCGTGCCGTACCTGCTCCTGAGCGCGCTCTGCCTAGTGACTCTCGCCGCAGTGCGGCGAGTCAGTCCCGCCGTTCCTCGAGGTACTTCTTGAGCCCGAGGTACGGGAGGATGATCGCGGCGAGGACGCCGCCGGCCCAGACGATCACGGCTCCCCCGAGCCATCCCCCGAGGCCGTTGATCTCGAGACCGTCTGACAGGAGGTCGGTGATGATCAGGCCGACGAGCGTGGCGACGAGTGACACGCCGCCGAGGAGCGCCGTGTTGTTGCCCCGCCGGAACTGGGACACAAGGAACGGCTGCATCAGCATCACGACGATCGTGAAGATGACGAGCGCGATGATGAACCCGCTGACGTTGATCTCGAAGTCGTCGAGCACGACCGACGCGACGATCAGGCCGACTGCGTTCGCGACGAGCAGGATGAAGGTCCGGACGAGAAATCGCACCACAGCGCGACGAGCGTAGTGCATCTAGGCAACGGCGTAAAGTTGCCGCGTGGCGATCTCCCGCCTGCTCGTCGCGAATCGAGGCGAGATCGCCGTCCGCATCTTTCGCACCTGCCGCCGCCTCGGCATCGGCACCGTCGCCGTCGTCGCGCCGGACGACCGCACCGCGCTCCACGCACGTTCGGCCGACGCAGTAGTCGAGATCTCCTCTTACCTCGAGCCCGCGGAGCACGTGCGGGCGGCAAAGGAAGCCGGCGCTGACGCGATCCACCCCGGCTACGGGTTCCTCGCCGAAAGCGCCGACTTCGCCGAGCGCGTCGAGGTGGCCGGGCTTGTCTTCGTCGGCCCAACGGCAGACGCGCTGCGCCGCGGCGGCGACAAGCTCGCCGCGAAGGAGATCGCCCGCCGGGCCGGCGTTCCGGTCATTCCCGAAGGCGAGTCACACGAGATCGGCTTTCCGCTCGTCGTCAAGGCGGCTGCCGGAGGCGGCGGGCGCGGCATGCGGGTCGTCCGCTCGACCGATGAGCTCGACGAGGCTCTGGCTGCCGCACGCCGGGAGGCGGCGGCAGCATTCGGCGACGACCGCGTCTTCTCCGAGCGCTACGTCGAGCGTCCGCGCCACGTCGAGATCCAGCTGCTCGGCGCGGCCTCGGGCGAGGTCGTCGCGCTCGGGGAGCGCGAGTGCTCGATCCAGCGCCGCCACCAGAAGGTGCTCGAGGAGTCGCCGTCACCGGCGCTGAGCGACGAGCTTCGGCAGCGGATGGCGGACGCGGCGGTGCGCTTCGCGGCCGAGGTCGGCTATCGAAGCGCCGGCACGGCCGAGTTCATGGTCGACGGCCAGGACTTCTGGTTCCTCGAGCTGAACGGCCGCATCCAGGTCGAGCACCCGGTCACCGAGCTCGTGCGTGGCGTCGACCTCGTCGAGCAGCAGCTGCGGATCGCCGCCGGTGAGACGCCGACGGTCGGTGACGCACCGCCGCAGGGCCACGCCGTCGAGGTGCGCCTGTACGCCGAGGATCCACGCACCTTCCTTCCTCAGACCGGGCGCATCGAACGGCTTCGCCTTCCGGCTTCGATCCGCATCGACGCGGGCGCCGAGGAGGGCGACGAGATCGGGCTGTCCTACGACCCGCTGATCGCGAAGCTCGTCTCGCACGGTGAGAGCCGCCGCGAGGCGCTCGGGCGACTCGCGGTTGCGCTCGACGAGACCGAGATCGAAGGCGTGGTCACCAATCTCCCCTTTCTACGCTGGCTCGTCGCGCATCCCGTCGTGCTCGAGGGCCGCACGACGACAGCCTTCCTGGTCGAGCATCCCCCACTCTCGCTCGCTCCATCCAGATCGACTGCCCACCCGTGGCGCGGCGCCTGGCGCGCGAACCTCCCGCCGCCGGCCCCTGCGGCCATGCCAGACGTCGAGCAGGCGTCGCACGAGGGCGGAACTGGAGCCGGCGAGAGCCTGCTTGCGGCGCAGATGCCCGGCACCGTGATCCGCGTCCTCGTCGAAGAGGGGTCGCGGGTCGCCGCCCGCGCGCCGCTCCTCGTGCTCGAGGCGATGAAGATGGAGACGCCCGTCGTCTCGCCCTACGACGCAACCGTCAGGCGCGTGCACGTGGCGGAAGGCGACCAGGTCGCGGCCGGCGCGCCGCTCGTCGAGCTCGAGGAATAGCCTCGACTAGGCGACCGTCGAGGGCCGCCTGCGCTGTTCGCCCTCGATGTGGTCGAGCAACCGACCGACGACGAAGTTCACGAACCAGACGACGATCGTCGCCCAGACGTACGTCCAGAAGCCGTCGATCGAGAAGTCGGGCGCGATCCACTCCGCCAGCGCCAGCATCGCGACGTTGATCGCGAAGTACGCGAGGCCGAGCGTGAAGATGATCAACGGCAGCGTGAGGATGGCGAGGATCGGCTTGATGAACGCATTGCCGACAGCGAGCACGAAGGCGCCGATCAGCAGCGACCCCCAGCGCCCGATGTAGACGCTTTCGAACATCCAGTCGACGACGATCAGCGCGAGGACGTTGACGCCCCACGCGATCAGCAGCCGGATGAGGATGAAAGCCCACATGGGTTCGGCTGTCCGCCGACCGCCCTAGAACAGCTTCTGGAGCTTCATCGCCGCGCCCATGTCGCCCTTGACCTTGAGCTTGCCGGTCATGTAGGCGGTCGTCGGGTTCTGCTCGCCGCTGACGAGCCGAGAGAACGTCTCTGCAGAGGTCTCGATCGTGCAGTCGCCGCCGTTGTCGCCGTCCGCGACGGTCACGCCTGCGTCCGTGACCCCGACGGTCCACGTGCCGGCGCCGTCGATCGTGAAGACGTACGTGTTGTTCATGCCTGACGTCTTCCCCTCGGCTCTCGCGGGAAGGCTCTCGAAGAAGTCTGCGATGTCCTGCGTCATCGGTGTGTGTCCTCCGTCTCGATTTGGCCGCGAGCCTACCGCACGCCTGTCACCAGGGGCAGCGCTGGCTACGGCGCCGCGATCTCGGGAGCGAGCCGCCCGCGGGCATGCGTCGGCGGCAGCAGCAGCGTCAACGCTGCGCCGAGAAGCGGAGCCGCCGCGCACACCCAGAGCGCAGTCGACAGGTCGACCGAATCGGCAAGAGCGCCGAGCGCAACGGCGGCGATGCCGCCCAGCCCGATCGAGAAGCCGATCGAGAGCCCGGAGGCCATCCCGATGTGGCGCGGCATGTACTCCTGGCTCATCACCATCGTCACGCTGAAGGTCCCGACGACCGCCATCCCGACGGCGACGAGCGCGATCACGCCGGCGACGCCGCCGACGCCAAGGAAGACCGCAATCGCCGGCGAGATGATGAGGCTCGAGACGAGCAGGATCGGGCGGCGGCCGAAGCGATCGGCGGCCGGGCCGGCGATCAGCGTCCCCAAGGCGCCCGAGAGCAGCATGAAGGAGAGGAGCGTGTTGCCGTACCCCTTCGAGTTGCCGATGGACACCTCGTACAGCGGCACGAAGGTGATCAGCCCGAACCAGGCGACGCTGCGGATGGTGACGATGCCGAGGAGCAGCGCCATGGCGCCGATCCGGTCCTCCCCGGCGCCCGGCTCGACTGTTTTCCTCGAAGCGGGGGCGAACGACAGGAGGTAGGGAGTGACGACGAGCAGCATCGCCGCGACCATGATCGTCGGCACGGCGACAAAGGCGGCGCCGCGCACGCCTAAAGCGACGACGACGGCCGTCGTGACGATGACGCCGAGCGAGTAGCCGAGATTGCCGCCGATCGAGAACAGCGACATCCCGCTCGCTCGCCGAGCGCCGCTCACGTACGCGGCGAACTTCGATCCCTCCGGGTGGTACGCGGCTGTTCCGAGCCCGGAGACGACGATGAATAGGAGCACCCAGCCGTACGCTGGCGACAGCGCGGCGAGCGCCATGCCGATACCGCCGACGGCGACGCCGACCGGCAGCAGCCACACCGCGCCACGGCGGTCGGACCACAGCCCGAACAGCGGCTGGACGATCGAGCCCGCGAGCGCGGACGCGAGGATCAGGCCGGCGGCAAGCGTATACGAGAGGTCGTACTTCTCGACGAGGAACGGGAGCATCGCGGGCAGCGCGCCGCCGGCAAAGTCGACGGCCAGGTGGCCGGTCGAGAGGGCGGCCATCGCTCGAGTGTCGATCTCCGCGCGCACGCCGAGAGCCTAGTCAGCGCGGCCGCTGGGAGGTCGGATACGATCGCCGCCGGCATGGAGATCGCCGTCGCCTCTGCCGCGCCCGAAGATTCGATCGAGGTCCGGCTCCTCACCGACCCGCCGGCGGAGCCGCTCGCAGCGCTCGTCGAAGAGGGCGAGGCGACGACGAGGCGAAGCGAGGCGCGCCTCGTCTCGCTGGACGGCAGGCGCGTTGTCGCAGCAGGCGTCGGCCCGCACGCCGACGTCGATGCGGACGCCGTCCGCGACGCCGCGGCCGCCACAGTCCGTCTCCTGCAGTCGACGATCGGGGGCTCGGCCGCGCTCGCGCTCGACGGCTCCTTGCCGATCGGCGTCGCCGAGCAGGCGCAGGCCGCGGTCGAGGGCGCGGTCATCGGCGGTTACGACCCCGGCGCCTGGAAGACCGTCACCCGCGAGGGCGTCGACGTCGACACGCTGACGCTCGTCACTGACACGGACGTCACGGACGCCGTCAGGCGCGCGGAGACGACCGCGTCCTGGACGAACAAGGCCAGGGATCTCGTCAACCGCCCCGGGAACGACCTCACGCCCGCGCGCTTCGCCGACTATGCGAGCGAGATCGCGGCCGAGGTCGAGGGCCTGTCCTCGGAGAGCCTCGACCCGGACGCGATGGGCGAGCTCGGCATGGGAGGGCTGCTCGGCGTCGGCGCAGGCAGCGCCAACGAGCCGCGGATGATCGTCCTCCGCTACGAGCCGCCTGGCCCGAAGCCCGGCGATCTCGTGCTCGGGCTCGTCGGCAAGGGCCTGACCTTCGACTCCGGCGGCATCTCGCTCAAGCCGGCCACGCACATGGAGGACATGAAGGGAGACATGGCCGGCGCGGCGACGGTCGTCTGCGGCATCGCCGCGCTCGCGGCGAACCGGGCGCCGGTGCGCGCGATTGCGATCGTCGCGGCAGCCGAGAACATGCCGGGCGGGGCAAGCATGCGGCCAGGCGACATTCTCACCGCAGCCAACGGCAAGACGATCGAGGTCACGAACACGGACGCGGAGGGTCGCATCGTGCTCGCCGACGCGCTGTGGTACGCCCGCGAGCTCGGCGCCACCCACGTCGTCGACTTCGCGACGCTGACCGGGATCATGTCGCGAGCGCTCGGAGACGTGTACGCCGGCGTCTTCGCCAACGACGACGCCTGGCGCGACACGATCGTGGCGGCCGGCGAGGCGAGCGGTGACTACCTCTGGCCATTTCCGCTCCATCCCAGGTACCGGCGCATTATCGATTCCGCGTTCGCCGACATGAAGAACTCGAGCCTCCGCGGCGTCGGCAGCCCGATCTACGCCACCTCGTTCCTCCAGGAGTTCGCAGGCGACGGCCCATGGGCGCACGTCGACATGGCCGGGCCTGGGCTGCTCACGTGGTCGCGAGGCGACTACCTGTCGCAGGTCGGGGGCACGGGCTGGGGCGTGCGTCTGATCACCGAGCTCGCCGAGCGCGTATGAACTTCGAGCTCGGCGAAGAGCACGAGCTGATCCGGCAGACGGTCAGGGAGTTCGCCGAGGAGCGCGTCGCGCCGATCGCGGAGGAGATCGACCGCGAGCACCGGTTCCCGTACGAGGTCGTCGAGGGCCTCGCAGACCTCGGCCTCATGGGCCTCCCCATCCCCGAGCGCTGGGGCGGCGCCGGCGGCGACACGCTCTCTTACGCGATCGCGATCGAGGAGCTGGCGCGAATCGACTCGTCCGTCGCGATCACCGTCGCGGCGCACACGTCGCTCGGCACGATGCCGATCCTCCTGCACGGCACGGACGAGCAACGTGAGCAGTGGTTGCCGGACCTCGCAAGCGGGAGGAAGCTGGCGGCCTTCGGCCTCACCGAGCCTGGCGCGGGCTCGGACGCGGGCGCGACCCAGACGACGGCCGAGCTCCGCGACGGCTCGTGGGTGATCAACGGCTCGAAGATGTTCATCACCAACGCGGGCACGGACATCACCGCGTGCGTGACGATCACCGCGCTCACCGGCGACGACCAGATCTCGAACATCATCATCCCGAGCGGGACAGCGGGCTACGTGATCTCGGAGCCGATGCGCAAGCTCGGCTGGCGCGCTTCGGACACGCGCGAGCTCTCGTTCCAGGACTGCGCGGTGCCCGAGGCGAACCTGCTTGGGCCGCGCGGGAAGGGCTTCCACCAGTTCCTCGAGATCCTCGACGGCGGCCGGATCTCGGTGTCGGCGATGTCCGTCGGGCTCGCGCAGGGAGCGTTCGACCTCGCGGCGGCCTACGCGCAGGAGCGACAGCAGTTCGGTCGCCCGATCGCAAAGTTCCAATCCGTCCAGTTCGCGCTCGCCGACATGGCCACCGAGATCGACGCCGGCCGCCTCCTCACGTACAAGGCTGCGTGGCTCAAGGACCGGGGCAAGCCGTTCGCGCAGGAGGCGGCGATGGCGAAGCTCTACACGGGCGAGCTCTCGAACCGCGTGGTCAACAGCGCGCTCCAGATCCACGGCGGCTACGGGTTCATGGACGAGTACGCGATCTCCCGCCTCTACCGCGACCAGAAGATCCTCGAGATCGGCGAGGGCACGAACGAAGTGCAGCGGATGGTGATCGCGCGGCACCTTCTCAGCTGATCCGACGGGCGACGCTGGTAGCCTCGCCGCGTGCTCGTCCGCCAGTTCGTCGACGACGACCTCGGCTGCGCGTCATACCTGCTCGGCGACTCTGAGACCGGCGAGGCGGCGCTCGTCGACCCGTCGTTCGCGATCGAGCCCTTCCTCGCCGAGGCCGAGCGGGAGGGCGTACGCGTGACGCGCGTCCTCGAGACCCACACGCACGCCGACCACGTCTCCGGCCACGGCAGGCTCGCGCTCGAGCACGACGCGTCCGTCTGCATCCACGGCGCGGCGGGCGTCGACTACGCGCATGAGACCCTCGAGGACGGATCCGAGATCGAGATCGGCAGCGTCTGCGTGCGCACGCTGCACACGCCGGGCCACCGACCCGAGCACTGCTGCTTCCTCGCAGGCGACTCGCTGTTCACCGGCGATTCGCTGTTCATCGGAACGGCCGCGCGGCCCGACCTCGCCGTCGAGGCGCGGGAAGGCGCGGAGGGCCTGTTCCACAGTCTCCATCGGCTCCTCGAGCTCCCCGATGACGTGCGGGTGCTCCCAGGTCACGTGGCGGGCTCGCTCTGCGGGGTCGGCATGAGCGCCGAGCGCTCGTCGACGATGGGGCAGGAGCGGCGGTTCAACGCAGCTCTCGCGCTCGCGACCGTCGAGGAGTTCGTCGCCGACTCGGCCTCCCTGACCACGCCGCGGCCGCCGAATATGGAGCACATCGTCGATCTGAACCGCGGTCCCTTCCTCGGCTCGGCGCCGCCGATCGAGCCCGTGGCCGTCAACGAATGGTTCGTGCTCGACGTCCGGGACGCAGACGCCTTCGCGGCCGGCCACGTCAAGGGCGCCGTCAGCGTTCCGGTGGATAGCGGCGCGTTCGGGACGAAGGCGGGCTTCTTCTTGCCCCAGGATCGACCGATCGTGCTCCACGCCGACTCGCATGCGCAGGCGGACGAGGCCCAACGGCGGCTCCACGCCGTCGGCTTCTTCGACATCGCGGGCTACCTCGCAGATCCTGAGGCGACCGAGTCGTACGAGCCGATCGAGGTCGACGAGCTCGAGCGGGCGATCAACTCGTCGAGCGTCCTCGTCATCGACGTGCGCGAAAAGGCGGAGCGCGACTCGGGCTACATCCCAGGCAGCCGCAACATCCCGTACCGCGTCGTCGGCGACTTCGCCGACTGCCTCCAGGGCGAGGACGTGGTCACGATCTGCGAGAGCGGGGCACGGGCGGGCGTCGCCGCGAGCGTGCTCGCGGCCGCGGGCGTCGCGGTGCGCCCCGTGCTGCACGGGGGTATCGACACCTGGCGCGCGAAGGGAAACCAGGTCGTCGAGTTCCGCCGCTGCGGCACCTGACGCGCCCAGCCGGCGCGTCTATCTGGCGCGCGTGACTTCGTAGCCCCAGCCGCGCATCGTCGCGAGCAGCGTCTCGCAGTGCTCCTCGTCGCGCGTGGCGAGCGTGAGCGAGATCTCCGTCTCGCCGACGGCGATCGATTCCCCCTCACGACGGTGCTCGACATCGACGACGTTGACGAGCTCGTCGGCCACGAGGTCGAGGAGCTTCAGGAGCTCGCCGGGGCGGTCCGGCACGCGCGTCCGCACGACGAGGTAGCGCCCGGCAAGCGTGAGGCCGTGCCGCATGACGGAGATGAGCGTCGTCGCGTCGATGTTCCCGCCCGAGAGGACGACGCACACCGGTCCGACCCCGTCGATCCGGCCGGCGAGCAGCGCCGCGACGGCCGCTGCGCCCGCACCCTCGACGACGAGCTTCGTGCGCTCGAGGCAGAGGACGATCGCCTGCGCGATCTCCTCGCTCGAGACCTCGACCGATTGCGCGAGCCGCTCGCCTAGCACCGCTCTTGCGAGCGTGCCGACGTCCTTGACCGCTATCCCGTCCGCGATCGCGAAGCCCTCGTGCTCGGCGCGGACGCCGACGACCTGCACCCCGGGCTTCACCGACTGCGCGGCGATCGCGATCCCCGAGGCGAGACCGCCTCCGCCAACGGGCACGACCACGGTCTCGAGGGCCTCCACCTGCTCGACCACCTCGAGCCCGATCGTCCCCTGGCCGGCGATCACTGCCGGATCCTCGAAAGCATGGACGTACGTGGCGCCATTCGACTCGGCGAACGCCTGACCGGCCGAGACCGCGTCCTCGAAGCGCTCACCACCCATCTCGACCCGGGCGCCGTAGCGCCTCGTCGCCTCGACCTTCGCCATCGGCGCCCCTTCGGGCACGAAGATCGTCGCCCGGATCCGCTGCTCCCGGGCCGCCCATGCGACCGCCTGACCGTGGTTGCCGGCGCTCGCGGCAACGACGCCCCGTGAGCGCTCAGCATCGCCAAGGGACGCGAGCCGGTTGACGGCGCCCCGCACCTTGAACGAGCCCGTGCGCTGCAGGTTCTCCGCCTTCAGCCACACCTCACGGCCGGCCAGCTCGGAGAACGTCGCCGAGCGGTAGACGGGCGTCGTCCGCGCGAGGCCCGCGAGGCGCTCGCGCGCCCGCTCGATGTCAGCGAGCTCCGGCGCGCCCATCATCGATCTTGAACACCTGGCCGAGGATCTGGTGCACAGCGCTGAGAGGGTCGAGCTCGCGCGCCTCGACCGCCTCCAGCAGCCGCTGGAGCTCGGGGTCATCCCGCACGCTGCGCTCGAGGTGGGTACGCGCGCGGACGGACGCGACGGCGAGGACCTCGGCGGCGAGATGTGCCCGTCGCCGCTCCTCGAGCAGGTTCTCTGCCTCGAGATATGCCCGGTGCTCTTGGACGTGCCCCCACAGGTCGTCGATTCCTTCACCTCGCACCGCCTCGGTGAGGACGATAGGCGGCCTCCAGTCGCGCTCCCCGTCGAGAGCGAGGATCGAGCGCACCTCGTTGACCATCGTCTTCGCAGCCGGGTGATCCCGCTTGTTGACGGCGATCACGTCCGGAATCTCCATGATCCCTGCCTTCAGCGCCTGGATCGAGTCGCCCGAGCCGGGCATCAGCACGAGCACGACGGTGTCTGCGACGCCGACGACCTCGACCTCGCTCTGCCCCGTCCCGACCGTCTCGACGAACACGAGGTCCTTGCCGCCCGCGTCGAGCAGGAGCAGCGTCTGCAGGGTTGTCTCGGCGAGGCCGCCGAGATGGCCGCGCGTCCCCATCGAGCGGATGAACACCTCGGGGTCCAGGAAATGCTCCGCGAGCCTGATCCGGTCGCCGAGCAAGGCGCCTCTCGAGAACGGGCTCGAGGGGTCGACGGAGATCACGCCTGCCGACCTCTCCTCGGCCCGGACGTGCCCGAGCAGCGCCGCGATCAGGGTCGACTTGCCGACCCCCGGTGGGCCGGTGATGCCGATCGCGTACGCGCGGCCGGTCGACGGGTAGAGCTGGCTGACAAGGTCTGCCGCGAGGGGGTCACCGTTCTCGACGAGAGAGATCGCGCGAGCAAGAGCGCGACGGTCTCCGGCGCGGACCCCGGCAACGAGCGACTCGCGCGTCCACTCCCGCCGGTTCGCCACGACGAGACTCTATTCGCCGGCGACGGCCAGCTCGGGCGTCGCTGAGCGGAGGAAGACGAGGCCGACGACCGCGCCCCCGCCTGCACACAGGGCCGCGAGCGCGAACACCTCGCGCGCGCCGAGCGCGTCGGTCAGCGGCCCAGCGACAACCATCCCCAGGCCGAGCATCGCGTACGTCGTGCTCATGATCACCGTAAACACGCGTCCGCGGAGCTGGTCGGGCGCCCCGCGCTGGACGAGGAGCGAGTTGTAGACGACCGCGGCGCCGTTGCCGATCCCGCCGATCGCCATGCAGGGAAGGGCGACCCAGACGTTGGGGGACAGCGCGGCCGTGAACGCGCCGAAGCCGAGGAGGGAGAGCGCGCCGACGTAGACGAAGACGATCCCGCGCAGCTCGAGCCAGCGCGGCGCCCAGAGGCTCCCGATCAGCAGGCCGAGACCGGACGCCGCCCACATCAACCCGAAGCCGACGTCGCCTCCGTTGAAGACCTCCTTCGCGAGCACGACCTCCGCCACGTTGATTCCGGCAAGCGCGAGCATCACAAGGTTCCAAGCGAAGAACACGGCGAGCAGGACGCGGGAGCGGAAGACGATCGCGAACCCGTCCGCGATGTCCCGCCAGTGCCCGCGGCTGACGGCGACCGCTGCCTGCAGCAGCCGCGGCGGTATGCCGAGGATCAGCACCGCCGAGGCGAGGAACGTGACCGCGTTGACGACGTAGGCGGGGTCCGGCCCGGCCGCCGCGACGATGATCCCCCCGATCGCCGTCCCGATCGTCCACGACAGGTACTCCCCACCGCGCAGGATGGAGTTCGCCGCAGGCAGGTCGTCCGCCTCGACGAGGTTGGGCAGCCCCGCATACGAGGCCGGCCGGAAGAAGCCCGTCGCGAACCCGGCTGCCGCGGCGAGCGCGACGATCTGTCCCGCGCTCGTCGTGAAGGGGAGGACGGCGAAGATGCCGAGCCTGACGAGGTCCGCGACGACCATGATCCGCCGTCGGGAGAGGCGGTCGACGAGCGGCCCGAACAGGAGGCCGATGGCGACGGCCGGCAGGAAGTCGGCGACGAGCAGCGCGCTCACCCAGTTCGCAGATCCAGTTCTGTCGTAGACGTCGACGGTCAGGGCGATGACTGCGATCCACGTGCCGAGCCCGGACGCGAACGTGGCCAGGAAGAGCAGCCGGAACGCTGAGGTCCGGCGCAGGAGACCCGACTGCCGGCGGAAGGAGCGGCTACGCACGCGCGAAGAAGGACCCTAACCGTGTGCGCGCCCGCCGACGACGGCCGAAAGAGCCGTGGCCAAAACGGCATGGTCCTCCGGTGACCCGGCCGTGATCCTGACGGCGGCCGGCGCCCCGAAGCCCGCGAGCGGTCGCACGATCACGCCGTGGTGGAGCAGCGCGTCGAAGAGCGCCGCACCGTCCTCCACCTCCGTGTAGAGGAAGTTTCCGACGGCGCCCTCGACCGGCTCTAGGCCATGCGCGCGGAGCACGCGCGCGAGATCACCCATCGCGTCGAGATTCGCGTGGCGCCGTCGCCCGACCTCTTCGTCGTCGCCGAGGCTCACGAGCGCGGCCTCCTGCGCTGTCGACGTGAGGTCGAACGCGCGCCGTACCTTCGCGATCTCCGCGAGCACGTCCGCCGGGCCGACGCCGTAGCCGACGCGGAGCCCAGCCAGGCCGTAGATCTTCGAGAACGTCCGCAGGACGACGACGTTCTGCCCGGCCTTCAGGTACGCGTCGATCGCATCGGGATAGCCGGGGTCGGCGACGTACTCGAAGTACGCCTGATCGATGACCGTCAGCACGTGCCCGGGCACCTCGGCGAAGTACCGATCGACCTCCTCGCGCGCGTTCGAGGTGCCTGTCGGGTTGTTCGGCAGACAGAGATAGACAAGCTTCGTCCGCGCGCCGATCGCCGCGACCATCGCGTCGAGGTCGTAGCGGTGATCCCGCAGCGGCACGAGCCTCGGTATTGCACCCATCTTCCGCGCGTCGATCGCGTAGCTCGGAAACGACGGCCAGCCGCAGACGATCTCGTCACCGGGATCGAGCATCGCCTGTGACAGGTAGTCGACGATCGCGTCGGCGCCCGAGCCTGGCGCGACCTGCTCGAAGCGCACGTCGTGCCGCTCGGCCAGCGCTCCGCGAAGGCGGTAGGCGCCGCCGTCCGGATAGCGATTGAGCTCGCCGGCGCTCCGCGCGATCGCCTCGAGCGCGGCGGGAAACGGCCCGAAGGTGCCCTCGTTGGACGCGAGCTTGACGATCCGCGTCAGACCGAGCTCCCGCTCGAGCTCCTCGACGGGCTTCCCTGGCTCGTAGGCGACGAGCTCACGGACGGCCGGGCGGAACAACCCCTGGGAGGCTTGGGCGGGCATAGGAAGACTCTAACCCCGGCTCCGCGACGCCCGCCCGCGCGCAGCAGGCCGATTACGCTTCCTCCGTGCCCGAGATCGGTGTGTTCCCGCTGGGTCTCGTCTTGCTGCCGTCCGAGCGCGTCCCGCTCCATATCTTCGAGCCTCGCTACAAGGAGCTGATCGCCGAGTGCATCGCCGAGGGCAGCGCCTTCGGCCTCCTACTCGAGGACGAGGAAGGGCGGCGCCGGGTGGGGACGCTCGCCGGTGTCGTCGACGTCGTCCACACCTTCGACGACGGCCGCATGAACATCGTCGTCGAAGGCAGAGAGCGCTTCGCGATCGACGCCTGGACGGACGGCCGCGAGTACCCGACGGCGGCCGTCGATCTGCTCGAGGACGAAGACGCGGGGCCGGCGGAGGAAGCGGACACCGAACGCGTGCTCGCGCTCTTTCGCGAGCTTGCAGAGGTCGCGGGAGCAGAGGTCGACGAGCCAGACCCGCTGTCGGTCTCGCTCTCGTTCGAGGTCGCGGCCCACGTCGACTTCGGCACCTCGCCGAAACAGGAGCTGCTCGAGCTCACGTCGGAGCGCGCAAGGCTCGGGCGGTTGACCGAGCTCCTCGACGCGGCCCTCGTCGCGATGACCCGCGAGCGGGAGATCCGCGAGCGCGCGACGACGAACGGCAAGGTCTCGACCGACTAGGCGACTAGCCGACGACGAGCCCGTAGCCGCCGCGACGGGGATCGCCCGCAGCGGCGAGCGAGCCGTCGTCCAGGCGCTCGACGGCAGCCACACCGCCGAAGAACAGCGTCCGTCGCCGCCAGCGCACGAGCTCGTACCCCCGTCGGTCGAGCTCGCTCAGTACCTCCGGGTCGATGCCGCCCTCGCAGTGGACCTCGGGCTCGTCGACGTGCACGCGCGGGCGGTCGATCGCCTCTTCGACAGGCAGACCGTGCCCAACGACGTTCTCGACCACCTGCAGCACCGCGGCCCGGAGCCGCGCCGACCCGGCGCTCCCGAGGACGAGCCTCGGCGAGCCGCGATCGAGCACGATGGACGGCGACATCATGCTCGTCAGCCGGATCCCGGGTCTGGGATCGGCGCCGGGCACGAGGTCCTGCTCGCCGAGCATGTTGTTGAGGTGGATCCCGGTGCCGGGTACAACCACGCCGGAGCCGGCGCCGGTCGACGCCGACAGCGACGCGGCGTTTCCGCGCCCGTCGATCACGGAGATGTGCGTCGTGCCCGCCGGAGAGGCCTGCTCGGAGGCGCCGGCAAGCCCGGCGCGGACACGGCGCAGCCCGCCGTGGATCGCATCGTCGCTCAGCAGCCTCGGCGCTAGCCCGCCGCGGTGGAGGCCAGCCGCGAACGCGCTCGTCCGCTGCCGTGTCTGCTCCCGCATCACCTCGACGAGGGTAGCGATCTCATCCGCACGGTTAGCGTCGGGTGACCCCATCCCCTCGAGCAGCCGCAGCCCGTACGCAATCAGGATCCCTCCCGAGGACGGCGGTGGGTTCGACGTGAACAGGTCCCCGCGGAACGGGACGCTGACCGGTCGGCGCCGGACGACGCGGTAGGCGGCGAGGTCGTCGTGCGTGATCGCGCCTCCGCCCTCCTGGACGTGCCGGACGATCTCGGTCGCGATCTCACCTCGATAGACGGCATCGCGACCGCGCTCGCCGATCAGCTCGAGCGTGGCGGCGAGATCGCCGAGGACGAGCCGGTCGCCTTCGACGAGCCGTCCGCCGTCGGGACGGCTGTAGACGCGCCATCCCTCGCCCTCGTGCCGGAGGATCGAGTCGAGCAGCTCGTGAAGCAGCGCCTGGGCGCTCGTGAGCTCGATCCCTCGCTGCGCCAGCTCGATCGCCGGCGCGAGGAGCTCGCTCCACGGGAGCGTGCCGTACGACGCGTGAGCGGCGGCCAGGCCCGCGACCGTGCCAGGGACAGCATTGGACGCGCGGCCGACGAGGAACCGCTGGGTCGTGTCGCCGCCGACGAAGCCGATGTCGACGGCGTCCATCTCCCCTCTCTCACGCCGTGGCGCGCCGAGCCCCGGCGCCGCGACGAAGAAGTCGAGCAGGCGGGTCGTCCGGTCTCGCGCGCGATGCACGAGCATGAAGCCGCCCGCGCCCGGCCCGGTGAGCGGGCTCTCCGCGATCCACGACGCGAACGCGGCCCCGACGCACGCGTCGACCGCGTTTCCGCCCTCCTCGAGGATGCGCGCACCGGCGCGGGCGGTGATCTCGTGCCCGGCGGCGATAGCGCCGTTCATCGATTCAGTGGCTCAGAGGTCTGAGAGAAAGCTGGGCGGCGAGTAGTCGTCGCCGTCCCGGCGTCGCTGCCTGCCCCCGAAGCCCGTCGCGACGATCGTCACCCACACCTGGCCCGTCAGCCGGTCGTCGATCGTTGCCCCGAAGATGATGTTCGTGTCGTCGCCGGCGCGCTGCCGAACGATCTCCGCCGCCTCGTTCACCTCGAACAGCGAGAGATCGTCGCCGCCGGCGATCGAGAGCAGGATGCCCTTGGCGCCGATGATGTCCGAGTCGATCAGAGGGGAGCGAAGCGCCCGCTCGACAGCCTCGACGGCGCGGTTGTCCCCGCTCGAGTAGCCGATCCCCATCAGCGCCGTGCCCGCGTCCTGCATGATCGTGCGCACGTCGGCGAAGTCGAGGTTGATCAAACCGGGGAGCGTGATCAGGTCGCAGATCCCCTGTACCCCCTGGCGAAGCACGTCGTCGGCGATCCGGAATGCGTCGAGCATCGACGTCGACCGGTCGAGCACTTCGATCAACCGCTCGTTCGGCACGATGATCACCGTGTCGCAGGCCTCGCGGAGCGCGTGAACGCCCTCGTCGGCCGTCTGCCTCCGGTGACTGCCCTCGAACTTGAACGGGAGCGTGACGATGCCCACCGTGAGCGCGCCGAGCTCGCGGGCGATGCCCGCGACGACGGGCGCCGCGCCGGAGCCGGTGCCCCCGCCCTCGCCCGCGGTGACGAAGACCATGTCCGAGCCGAGGAGCGCGCGCTTGATCGCGTCGTGGGCCTCCTCGGCCGCGCGCTTCCCGACGTCTGCGTCGGCGCCCGACCCGAGACCCTCGGTGATGTCGCGGCCGATGTGGATCTTCGAGGGGGCGTCCGAGACCTGGAGCGCCTGGATGTCCGTGTTGAGGCCGATGAACTCCACCTGAGCTAGGCCTGCGTCGATCATCCGGTTGACGGCGTTGAGGCCGGCGCCGCCGACGCCGACGACGCGGATGACGGCGATGTAGGCGCCCGAATCGGCACGCGGCGCCGCGTGCAACACGGGGGGCTCGGGCATGCTCTGGAGCCACTGGTCGGCGCTGACGCGCGGCTCGTCGTCCTCGCGCGACCGCCTGGGCTTCTCGACGACCGGTGGCGGCTCGAGGATGGCTGCCTCGGCCACGGGCTCAAGAGTCGGCTCGGCCTCCGGCTCCCGCTCGGGAATCGCGGGGTCGGGCTCGACGTCCTCGTCCGCGAAGTCCGGGGTGTACTCGACGGTCTCGTCGAGCGCGAGGCGCTCCTGCTCGGCCGCCTCGTCCGATGCCGGCTTCCCCTCCGCCTTCTGCGCCGCCTCGGTGGCGCGGAACAGCTCGGCGAGCGGGCCGTCACGCATGCTGGCGCGCTTTCGCGCCATTGAGGACCTCCTTCGCAAGGTCGCGGTACGCCTCGGCGGCGGTACCTGTCGGGTCGTACTTGAGGATGCTCGCGCCCTTCACGGGAGCCTCTGCGTAGCGGACGGTCTTCCGGATGCGCGTCTTGAAGACGAGGTCGCCGAAGTTCTCCTCGAGGATCTCGACCGCCTCGCGCGCGTGCAGCGTGCGGCCGTCGAACATCGTCGGCAGGATGCCCTGGATCGCGACGTCCGGGTTCAGGTTCTCCCGGATCATGGTCAGCGTGTTCTCGAGCTGGACGAGGCCGCGCAGCGAGAGGTACTCGCATTGCACCGGCACGATCACCCCGTCGGAGGCCACGAGGGCGTTGATCGTCAGGAGGCCGAGTGACGGCGGTGTGTCGATGAGGATCCAGTCGTAGCGCTCCTTGACCGGCGCGAGAGCCTTCTCGAGCGCGCGCTCCCGGCCGATCAGGCTCGACAGCGCGAGCTCTGCCCCCGCGAGGTCGATCGAGGAGACGGCCAGGTCGATCTCACCCTTGTGGACGACCTCGTCGATCGGCAGCCGGTGGACGAGCACGTCGTACATCGAGCGGTCGATCGTGTCGGGGTTCAGCCCCTGGCTCATGGTCAGGTTCCCCTGCGGATCGAGGTCGACCGCGAGCACCGACTGTCCCGACTCCGCAAGCGCGACCGCGAGGTTGAGGGTCGAGGTCGTCTTCGCCACGCCGCCCTTCTGGTTGGCGAAGGCGATCACCCTTGTCACACCCGCTCCTTCTTCCGAGGTGTCCGCGGCCAGAGGCCGTCGTAGCGCTTGCAGGAAGCCCATCCGGGCAACCTTTCGGGTCAGGCTAGCAGAGTCCTGCAGTCCCCCATGCCCGCGCTCTCGGCGCCGTCGACCGCCTCGCGGAGACGGTCGATCGCACTCTCCGCAAGGTTCGTCGAGAAGGGCTCGACCCGTACCCACGCCTCCGCTTCCGAGACGAGCGAGCGGAGCTCGCCGACGATCGTGGACACCGGTGCGCCGGCCCGGTCGAGTCGCTCGATCCGGTCGAGTCGGGTGAGCACGGCGCGTGCCTCGTCCATGTTCCGACGGTAGCCAGGCAGCGGCGACAGGAGTCGAACCGGTCCGTGACGAGTTCGTTCACTCGCGGCGTGACGACTTGCCCGAACTGCGGCACGGAGAACCCCGCGCACGCACGGTTCTGTCTCGGCTGCGGCTCGCCGCTCGCCGAGGCCGCTCCGGCCGCGGAGGAGCATTCGACTGCCCCCTCGAGCACGCCCTTGCCCTCCGCAGTGCCGGAAGGGAAAAGGAGGCGACGCCCATCTTCGCCGAGCTCGGCGTCGCCGAGCCGTCGGCTCAGACGGCGGCCCGGACGGCGAAGTAGCCGACCGGCCGCGGCGACAGCCCGAGCAGGGACTCGTCGAGCCGGTCGAGCAGGCCGGCGCGGTCTCCGTGCATCAGGACCTCGACGATCGACCGCCGCACGACATCGGCATCCTCGGGAACCGTCTTGCCGCCGCTCGTCAGACTGCGGAGCCGTGCGAACAGCTCGCCGCGATCGTCGCTCCGGTCCCCGATCAGCACAGCCGCGCGCGCGGCAGCCGCCCACAGCCCGTCCTGACCCCCGAGCAGCGCTGCGAGCGCCTCGCGCAGCAGCTCGGAGCGGAACGGCTCCTCGGCGAACAGCGACATCTCCCAGCGGTCGACCGCCTCACCCAGCTCGGGATCCGCGTCACACGCCGGAAAGCGCTCGAGCAGGTCGCGCGCGAGCCGGCCGCGGAACTCGTCGAGCCGGGTCGGCTCGCCGCCGGGCTCGGTGGCTGCGATCGGAGGCACGGGACGGATGCCGTAGGGGCGCCAGTCGAGGCGTTCGAACAGCACAGGCCCCGCGGCGACGGGAGCCGCGGTCGCAAGGCGAAGCGCCGTCACGGCGTCGCCGATCTCGCCCGGCGCGTCGGGCGGCTCTGCCTCCGACGCGGGGAAGACGGCATCCAGCTCGAGCACGCACATCCGCTCCGGCTCGAGCCCGAAGCCCCCGGGCAGTAGGCCCTGAGCCTCCGGCCAGTAGGCGGCGAGCTCACCGTCCGCGGCCATCCGGACGCGTAGCCCGCGACCGAGCTCGACGGGAAGCGGCGTCGACAGGCCGACGAGCGGCGCGGCCGCCGCGTAGGCGTGCTGCTCGCCGAGCAGCGAGCGCTCGAGCTCTGCGTAGACGCGGTTGAAGACCGCGTCGTCCCACTCGAAGCCGCCGCAGGCGTCCGTCATCGCGCCGAGGAGCGGTAGCAGGATGGTCCGGAACAGGGCCTGCTCCTCGTCGGGCCGTCCCAGCGAGTGCGCTCGCGCGAAGATCGCCGCAGCGGGCTCGAGCTCGAGCTCGTCGATCGCCGCCTGCGCGTCGCCGAGCCGGAGGAGCCGGTCCGCCCGCGCCTCGACGTACCCGCGCGTGAGCGCCCGGTACTCGTACAGTGCCGGCGCATCGGAGTTCTCGTGGGTCTCGAAGGCGAACGGCACCGCCGAGCCCTCCTGCGACTCGCGGTGGAGGTAGGAGAACGCGCCCAGGCAGAACCGCCGAACGGCGGCATACAGGGTCGGGGACCGTACGGCCACCCATCGGGTTACGCGCCGGCCGGCTCCTTTCCTCTCTGGCAGCCGGTGCACCAGTACGCGGTGCGCGCCGCTCCTCCCTGAGGGCGGGATGCGATCGGCGCTCCGCAGCGGCGGCACGGACGCCCGGCCCGGCGGTAGACGGCGCGGCGCGGCGGGGCACCCGCAAGCGACTCGTGCATCAGCCGGGCAGCCTGATCGACCACGCTTCGGAGCTCGGAGTCCGTCAGCGAAACGATCTGCTCCCACGGGCTCGTACGGGCATGCCAGAGCGCCTCGCACCGCCAGATGTTCCCGATCCCGGCGACGAGGCGCTGGTCGAGGAGCGCGTCACCGATCTCGCGGCCAGCTTCCACCTGCAGACTCGAGACGATGCCTTCGACGTCGAGAGGCAGCGCGAGGATGTCGGGCCCGAGCCGCAGGGATCTCCGCGCGGAGAGCTCGAGCCGGCTGCCTCCCCGTAGCACGCCCTGCGCACGGGCTCCGCGCAGCACGAGCCACGGCAGGCCGCGCACCGCCGTCGAGCGAGGCTGCACGCGCCAGCTTCCGCGCATTCCGAGATGACTGCGGAGGACCAGCGAGCCTTCGAACTCGAGCAGGAGGTTCTTCCCGTGCGCGGAGACGCGCTCGAGTCGCCGGCCGTCGAGACGCGGCGCCACGCCCGTCGCGCGTGCCCGCGGATGAAGCGCCTCGACCTCGACCTGCTCCCCCGCGAGCGCGGCGAGCGCACGGGCGGCGCGATGAAGTGTGTCTCCCTCGGGCACTCAGCTAGGGGCGCAGGATCGCCCGCCGCGGGCCGGCGGTGAAGCCGGCCTCGACGAGGAGGGGCAGGAGCGCCGAGTCGGCCACGGGCTCGCCGTCGAGCCGCTCGACCGCAAGCCGCTTGCGCCGGCTCCGGCGCGCGTGCTCGACGAGGGCGCCGAAAGCCGGCCGTAGCCAACTCTCGTCGGGCTCGCGTAGCGTTACGAGCGTCCGCCCACCCCGCTCGACGAAGAGCGCCGCATCGCCTCCGAGCAGGACCACGTAGGCGCCTGCAACGCGCGCCGCACGCCCGTCCGCCTTCTTCGGCCAGGGCAGCGCCGCCCCGTACGGCTGTGCAGGGTCGGCGGCAGCGAGCACGAGCGCCTCCGGCTCCTCGCCCTCCTGCGGCCGCAGCTCACGCAGCCGTTCGACCGCGCCGCCGAGCGCGAACTGCGCCCCGCCGAGGCCCTCGACGAAATAGCCGCGCCGGCAGAGACCGAGCGTCTCGAGCGCCCGCAGCTCGCCGTAAACGGCTCCGTACCCTCCCGCGATCCCCTCCGCGCGGACACTGTCCCGCGTGACGATGCCCTGACGTTCGAGCAGGAGCTCGGCCAGCGCTCTCGCACTCCGCTCCCCCTCGAGCCGAACAAGCGACCAGCGTCCCTGCGTCGCGGTCGGCGTCGTGACTCGCCGGCGAGAAAAGCGGCGCGCCCTCCGCTCCGGCTTGGGCGTGCCGTACCGCCGTGCCGCGCGCAGCGGCTGCCACGCGTCATTGGCCACCTCGCCCGCCCACACGAGGTCCCAGAGCGCCGGCAGGCCGACCTCGGCGTCGAGGCCCGTCTCCTCGAGAAGGTCGTTCCAGAACGCTGCAGAGCGGGCCAGGGCGTCGCGGATCGCATCGTGCGCAGATCCCTCAGGCGCCGTCGCGGCGCCGACCCGGCCGAGGACAGACGCGTCCTCGCGGAAGTAGACGGCGACCCGATCGAGTCCGGCGCCAACCCAGATCAGCTCCCCGGTCGCGCACAGGTGGTCGAGCTGCTCGGGCCGGTAGTCCGGCACGCGGCGCGGCAGCACCTCGCTCTCCCAGAGCGCCACCGGAAGCGGGAGCGCCTGGAGCGGCACGAGCGCCTCGCGCAGGGCCGCGCGCCTGTCGACACCGTGCCAGGAGACGAGAAACCGTGCGTACGCCGACCGCTCGGCGGGCTCGACCTCCTTGCGCAGGGCGGCGAGCGATGCGCGCCTTAGGCGCCTGAGCACGTCGGGATCGCACCACTCGCGCTCCGTTCCGCCGGGGCGCAGCTCGCCCCGCACGAGCAGATCGTCGCGCTCGAGCTCGCGCAGGATCGGCTCGACGTCACGATCGAACCGCGCCAAGGCCTCGGCGGTCGTGAACGGCCCGCGTGCCCGAGCCCAGCGGTGGACGAGCTCGCGCAGGCTCGCCGCCGAATCGGTCACGCCGAGGAACGCATCGGGCAGGCCCGATGGGGGCATCGCACCGAGCGCGTCCCGGTAGCGGCCCGCGTCCTCGGCCGCGATCAGCCGCTTCTCGCCGGCGAGCCGCACGAGCACGGCGCGGCGCTCGCGAAGCAACGGCTCGGCCAGTGCTTGATCATATTCTCCTGAATGCAGATCTCCTATACGTAAAAGTAAGAAGTGCAAATCATCTGGAGTACGCGGGCTGCCACGCAACTGACGCTCGACCTCCTCCACGGCGTCGCGGTCGAGCAGGTCACGGAGCTCGTCCTGGCCGAGCAGCTCGCGCAGGAGGTCGCGGTCGAGGGACAGAGCCTGCGCGCGGCGTTCGGCCGGAGGCGTGTCGTCCTCGTACATGTAGGTCGCCACGTAGTCGAAGAGGAGCGACGACGCCATCGGCGAGGCGGACGGAGTCTCCACGTCGACCACGTCGATCTCCCGTGCCGCGACACGTGAGAGCAGCCCGCGCAGTCCCGGTAGGTCGAAGACGTCCTGAAGGCACTCGCGGTACGTCTCGAGCACAATTGGGAACGCGGGGAACCTTCGCGCGACCTGGAGCAGAGACTGCGCCTTCAGGCGCTGCTGCCAGAGCGGCGTCCGCTCGCCTGGCCGGCGACGCGGGATCAGGAGCGAGCGCGCCGCGTTCTCGCGGAAGCGCGACCCGAACAGCGCGCTGTCGCCGACCTCTCGCAGGACGAGCTCCTCGACCTCCGTGGGATCGGGCAGCAGCTCCTCGAGCGCGGGCGGTGCGTCGGCGTCGGGCAGGTAGAGCGCGATCCCGTCGTCCGACCAGATCGACTGCACGTCGAGATCGAGCGACTCCCGAAGCCGGGCCGCGAGGGCGAGCGCCCACGGCGCGTGCACGCGTCCGCCGTACGGCGTCAGCAGACAGACGCGCCAGTCGCCGATCTCGTCGCGGAAGCGCTCGACGACGATCGTCCGGTCGGACGGAACGGCGCCGGTGGCGGCCTCCTGCTCGCGAAGGAACGTGACGAGGTTCTCGGCCGCGCGCGGATCGAGGTGGTAGTCGGCGGCGAGCACTCCGAGCGCGTGCTCGTGGTCGAGCGCGACGAGCTCGCGCGAAGCCCGGCCGATCGCCTCACCGAGCTCGTACGGCCTGCCGACGCCCTCCCCCTTCCAGAACGGCACCGCGCCCGGCACGCCCGGCGCCGGCGTCACGATAACGCGGTCGCGGGTGATCTCCTCGATCCGCCACGAGGAAGCGCCGAGCAGGAACACCTGACCCTCGCGCGCCTCGTAGACCATCTCCTCGTCGAGCTCGCCGACCTTGCTCCCCGAGTCCGCGAGTTGCACGGTGTAGAGGCCGCGGTCGGGGATCGTGCCCGCATTGGTGACGGCGAGGCGACGTGCGCCGGCGACGCCGCGGATCGTGCCGCCCGTCCGGTCCCAGACGATGCGCGGCCGGAGCTCGGAGAACGCATCCGACGGGTATCGCCCCGCGAGCATGTCGAGAACGTTCTCGAGCTGTACGCGTGAGAGATCGGCGAACGGGTACGCGCGCCGGACCAGATCGTGGAGCTCCTCGACGGCGATCTCATCGTCGGCGCAGATCGCGACGATCTGCTGGGCGAGCACGTCGAGCGGATTGCGCGGGATCGACGTCGCCTCGATCGCGCCGTCGCGCATCCGGCGGGCGACGACCGCCGACTCGAGCAGATCGGCCCTGAACTTCGGGAAGATGCGGCCCTTCGAGACGGCGCCCAGCTCGTGCCCGGCACGGCCGACGCGCTGCAGGCCTCGTGCGACGGACTTCGGCGACTCCACCTGGATCACGAGGTCGACGGCCCCCATGTCGATCCCGAGCTCGAGCGACGAGGTCGCGACGAGGCAGGGGATCTCGCCCCGCTTCAAGAGCTCCTCGATCTCGACCCGCTGCTCGCGCGCGAGCGACCCGTGATGCGCACGTGCGAGCTCACGCTCGGCGAGCTCGTTCAGGCGCAGTGCGAGGCGCTCGGCGAGCCGACGGTTGTTGACGAAGACGATCGTCGAGCGGTGCGCCTCGACGAGTCTCAGGACCTCGGGGTAGATCGAGGGCCAGATCGAGCTCGCCGTCGGGCCGACCCCGTCCGTGATGTAGCTCCCGTCCTCGATCTCGGGCTGGAGCGTCGGCAGCGTGGCCGTGAGGTTCCGCATGTCTTCGACGGGGACGACGACCTCGAGGTCGAGCTCCTTCGCTCGGCCGGCGTCAATCAGCTCGATCGGACGGCCGCCGCCGACGAAGCGTCCGATCTCCTCGAGCGGCCGCTGCGTGGCAGAGAGCGCGATGCGCTGCAGCGGCGCGTCGACCAGACGTTCGAGCCGCTCGACGGAGACGGCGAGGTGGGCGCCCCGCTTCGTTCCGGCGACGGCGTGCACCTCGTCGAGAATCAGCGTCTCGACCGAGCCGAGCATCTCCCGCGCCTGGGACGTCAGCAGGAGAAACAGCGACTCGGGCGTCGTGATCAGGATGTCCGGTGGCTTGCGGAGCATCGCTTGTCGCTCCTTCTGCGGCGTGTCGCCCGTGCGTACCGCGACCGTCAGCGATGACTGGAGGCCGGCGAGCGGCGCCCGCAGGTTCCGTTCGACGTCGTAGTTCAGGGCCTTGAGCGGTGAGACGTAGAGCAGGCGCAGACCCTCCCCCGGCCGCTCGGCGAGTCGGTCGATGCCGTAGAGGAAGGCGGCGAGCGTCTTGCCCGAGCCTGTCGGCGCCTGGATCAGGACGCTCGCACCGCTCGCGATCGCCGGCCAGCCGAGCGCCTGCGCGGGCGTCGGCGCTTCGAAGACCCCTTCGAACCACGCCCGCGTCCGCTCCCCGAACACGTCGAGCGCGTCCACGCTGTCCAGACTACCGTCGCGCCCTCGATCGAACAAGTGTTCGATCGACGAGTTGTACGATCGCTCCATGCCTACACCGGACCGCCTGCACTTCACGGGTGACGACGCCGCCGACCGACTGCTTGCGGAAGACCCGTTCGCGCTCCTCGTCGGCTTCGCGCTCGACCAGCAGGTGACGGTTCCGACCGCGTTCTCCGGGCCGCTCAAGATCCAGCAGCGCCTCGGTCGTCTCGACGCGGCGGAGATCGCGGGCCTCGATCCTGCACGGCTCGAGGAGGTGTTCCGCGAGAAGCCGGCCGTCCACCGCTTTCCGGGCGCCATGGCGACGCGCGTGCAGGAGCTCGCGCGGACGATCGTCAGCGAGTACGACGGCGACGCGGCGAGCGTCTGGACGGGCGCCGCGGACACCGACGACCTCCGGCGGCGGCTGGAAGGGCTGCCGGGATTCGGCGAGATGAAGGTGAAGGCTCTCGCGTCGGTGCTGGACAAGCGGTTCGGGATCTCGATGGCCAACCCGCTCGTCCCTGACCACCCGATGCTCGGCGACGTCGATTCCCCGTCGGCGCTCGCCGCGTATCAGGAGCAAAAGCGCGCCTACAAGGCCGCGCTTCGCGCGAAGGCGCCGGCCACGCGATGATCCCCAGGCCCCAAGGGAGGTAACGCATGCCGTTCACATGGATGAGCTTCTCGACGATGAGCTCGCCAGCCATCGAAGGGAAGACTCCTCACGAGATCTACGAGGTCGTTCTCGCGATCGCCGAGCGCAACGAGGGATGCGAGCTGGAGAACGTGTACTTCGACGTTGGACGCGAGGTGGCGTACGCGCTGTTCAAGAATCTCGGCGACTCGGTAGCGACGAAGCAGGCGAGCCGCGAGCTGGGCGGCATCGGCTACACGAAGATGCTCGACTGGAAACAGGCACACAGAGCCCTCACAGGCGAGGAGGTAGCCGAAGGAAGCTAGCCGGGGCGTAGCCGTCGGCGCCGACGCGGCGGACGAACGCGTGCGCCGCGGACGCGCCCTCTCCCGAGCGGAGACGCGCGTACGCCTCGTCCGGGAGGCTGCCGATCGCCGCGTAGCGGTCCGCGGCCGATGCCTCGTCGCCTGCGGCGAAGGCGCTTGCAGCCTCGAGCCAGGGTGTGGGATGCGCGACGCCTGCCGCGGAGGCGACCATCTCCTCCCCGCGATCGAGGGAGGCGAGGGCGAACGCGAGGTCGGCGGTCCAGTACGTGGCCGTCTCGACGGTGCTTGCGCGCCAGGCTGCGAGCAGCTCGTCGGCGTGTCCCGACGCCCGCTCCGCGTCGCCGGCGGCGGCGAAGACCCGTGCACCGAGGGCGAGCGCCGGAAACAGCGCTTGCGGGTACTTGACCTCTCGCCCGAGAGCGACGTACGGCACGACATCCTGCTGCGCCGCGGCGAGATCGCCACGCCCGAGCCGGATCCACCCGCGTACGAGCCGCGCGCCAAGCTCCGTGTAGTAGTCGGCTGCCCCCTCGACCTCCGCTAGCAGGGCGGCCGAAGCCGTGATCCCCTCGTCCCAGAGCCCGCGCCAGTAGCACTCGTACAGCCGCTCGATCGCGAACCAGCGGATTCCGGTTGCGTCGCCGAAGCGCTCGGCCGCCCGCCGCCCGTCGGCGTGCACGGCGAAGGTGCGCTCGAGATCGCCGAGGTGAGCGAGCGTCGTGCCGAGGTTCAGGCGGCCGCGGACGCTTTCGAGCGACCCCGTCTCGTCGGAGATCTCGACGCTCTGCTCGAGGTCCCGGACGCCCTCGCGATCGCCGAGCGTCACGCGCGCGTGGCCGATGTTGTTCAGCGCGTGCGCGCGGATCTCGTCGAGCCCGAGCGCCTCGGCCATGGCGAGCGCTTCCCGGCCGAGGCGGATCGCCTCCTCGGACTCATACGCGGCGGCGCGGAACCGCGAGAGGGTGCTCAGCACGTACGCCTTCTGCCGCGAGGACGGCTCACCGGCGAGCAGCGCCACGGCGCGCTCGAGCCGCGCAAAGGCGTCCACGAGATCGCCCTGCCGGAACGCAAGCTCGGCCAGGAGCACGTCCGCCTCGGCGGCCACCTCGAGGTCGCCTGACTCGAGCAGGCGTGCGCGGGCCGTTTCGAGCTCCTCTCCCCCGCCTCCTTCGGCTCGGAAACGCGCAACACCGAGGCGGAAGCCCACGTGAGGCTGATCGGCGTCGTCGCCGGGCCACAGCGCGAGCGCGCGCTCGTAGAAACGCACGGCGGCTGCGAACGCGTTGAGCGAGAGCGCGTGGTCTCCGGCCGCGCGGAGCGCGAGGCGGGCGCGGCCCTGAAGCTCGTCGATCGGCTGGCGCGAGAGGTTCGCAAACTCGAGCGCGCTCGCGTAGTGGTGCGCCGTCATCTCGGCGAGGTTCGCCGCGCGGTCGGGCGCGAGGGCGGCGATCCAGTCGCCGGCGAGCCGGTGCATGTCCGCTCGGCGCGCCCGGGGGATCTGGCCGTACGCGATGTCCCGGATCAGCACGTGCGCAAAGGCGTACTGCGCCTCTTCGGCCACGGCGCTGCGCGTCTCCGCGTGGACGAGGGCCTTCCGTGCGAGCTCGCCGAGCCGCGCCTCGACTTCCTCGCGCGGGAGGCCGGCGACGTGTGCGAGCGCCCCCACCCAGAACGCCTTGCCGACGATGGAGGCGTGCTGAAGTACGGCCTTCCCGTCCGGCGAGAGCGCGTCGAGGCGCGCCGCGATCAGCGCCTGAAGCGAGTCGGGCAGCCGCAGCTCCCCCTCGGCCGGACGCTCGATCAGCATTCGCGCGTACTCCTCCGCGTACAGCGGGTTGCCCGCGGCGTGCGCGAGCAGCCGCGGCCAGATGTCGCCACGCACGGCGGTCTCCTCGAGCAGCGAGCCGAGCAGCGCGACCGTCTCCTCGGACGTCAGCGCCTCGAGCGTCCGCACGGCACGCCACTTCGGCCGACGCTCGAGCAGCTCGGGACGTGCCGTGCAGACGATCGCGAGCGGGACGTCCGTGCTCCAAGCGGCGAAGTGCTCGACCAGATCGAGAATGCCGTCGTCCGCCCAGTGCAGGTCTTCGAACGCGAGGACAAGCAGGCCGCAGTACCGCGCAACGCCTGCCACGTAGCGGCGCCATGCGGCGAACGCCTCGCGCTGGTCACCGGGCTCACCACCGAGCCCGACGAGCGGCCGCAGGTGCCGCTCCACCCATTCTGCGTCGCCGAGGTCACTAACGGCGGTCATCACGGATGCCCGCAGGCGCTCGGCGGCGACGTGGGCGGAGTCCGTCTCCAGGATCCCCGCCTGCGCCTTGACGATCTCGGCGAAGGCCCAGAACGTCACCCCCGCGCCGTAGGGGAGGCACCGCCCCTGGCGCCAGCTGAAGGGCGAGCCGCCGGCGTCGAGCCTCAGGTGCAGCTCCTCGAGCAGCCGCGACTTGCCGAGCCCGGCTTCGCCGACGAGCGTCACGACCCGGACGGACGGATCCGCCCGTGCCTGGTCGACCGTCGCCGAGAGCGCGTCGAGCTCTCCCCGCCTACCGACGAGCGGCGAGTACGTCGGCGTCGAGCGCGCGGGCACGGGGGCGGCCGAGCGGAGCGCCGCCGCTTCCCACGCCACGACGGGATCTCGCTTTCCCTTGGCGGCGATCGGCTCGAGCGCCCGATACTCGACCGCCGCGCTGGTCGCCTCGTACGTCCCGCGCCCCACGACGATCGCTCCGGGCAATGCCGTCTGCTGCAGCCGCGCGGCGGTGTTGACGACGTCACCGGCGACCGTGGTCTCGCCACGGCTCGGGTCGGCGCGAAGGTTCGTGAGCACCTCTCCGGTCGCGATGCCGATCCGAACCTGGAGCGCGAGATGAGGATCGGAGACGTTCAGCTCCTCGATCGCGCGGCGAACGCCGAAGGCGGCGCGCACGGCACGTTCCGGATCATCCTCGTGGGCCGCCGGAACACCGAAGATCGCCATCACGGCGTCACCGATGAACTTCTCGACCGTGCCGCCGAAGCGCTCGAGCTCGGCGCGCACATGGCCGTAGAACGGCGTCAACAGCAGCCCGACCTCCTCGGGGTCGAGCAGCTCCGCCCGGCCCGTGAAGCCGACGACATCGACGAAGAGGATCGATACGACCTTCCGCTCCGTGCCGAAGGCAGGGAGGCCTGGCGCGAGGTGCATGCCGCAGGCCGAGCAGAAACGCGCCGTCAACGCGTTCTCCTCACCGCAGCGTGGGCACGCTGGCATCGTCAGAACGTTAGGTCATTCTCTTCTCCAGGATGAGAGCGCTCGCCGTCATCGCCCTTGCAGTCGCGTCGCTCGCGGTCGCATCCGGCGCACGGTTGCCGGGCGCAGCGACCTGCCCCGTGTTCCCTGCGACGAACCCGTGGAACGAGCGTGTGGATCGGTTGCCCGTTGCGGCGCGCTCAACCGAGATCGTGCGCACGATCGGCGCCGACGCGACGCTCCACGCCGACTTCGGCTCCGGGCTCTGGGAAGGATCGCCGATCGGGATCCCGATCACGGTCGTACCCGGGTCCCAGAAGCGCGTGCGGGTGTCCTTCCTCTACGCGGACGAGTCGGACCGCGGGCCGTACCCCATCCCCGAGAGCGTCCGCATCGAAGGAGGCTCCGACCGGCACGCGGTGATCGTCGATCGCGACGGCTGCCGCCTGTACGAGCTGTACTTACTCGAGCACTCGGGATCGCGCTGGAAGGCCGGCTCCGGCGCCATCTGGGATCTCCGCTCGAACCGCCTCCGCCCCGCCGGCTGGACGTCAGCGGATGCCGCGGGGCTGCCGATCCTCCCCGGCCTTGCGCGCTACGACGAGGTCGCGGCCGGTCGAATCGACCACGCGCTTCGCTTCACGGTCTCGAGGACGCGTCGCGCCTACGTCTACCCCGCACGCCACTACGCGAGCGAGGAGACCGACCGGTCGCTCCCGCCGATGGGCCTGCGGCTCCGCCTGAAGGCCGGCTATCCGATCTCGGGCTTCCCGCGGCAGGCGCGCGTCGTTCTCCAGGCGCTGAAGCGCTACGGGATGATCGTCGCCGACAACGGCACGAGCTGGTACATCACCGGCGCTCCCGACCGACGGTGGTCGAACGACCAGCTGCACACGCTGGGCCGTGTGCCAGGCTCCGCCTTCGAGGTCGTCGACACCTCGAAGCTCCGCCCGTAGATCGAATCAGACGCCGGCGAGGAGGAAGACGCGCTGCTCGCGCACCATCTCGCGGGCGATCACGAGCCGTTGGATCTCCTGTGTCCCCTCGTAGATCTGCGTGATCTTCGCATCCCGCATGAAGCGCTCGACCGGGTACTCCCTGATGTAGCCGTAGCCGCCGAGGATCTGCACGGCCTCGGTCGTCACGGCCATTGCCACGTCACCGCACTTGAGCTTCGCCATCGCCGAGGCCTTCGTCAGCTCGGGGCCGTCCACTCCGGCTTCGACCATCTGCCCGAAGCGATAGAGGAGGCCTCGCGCCGCCTCGCACTCGGTCTCCATGTCGGCGAGCTTCGCCTGGATCAGCTGGTGCTCTGCGATCGGCTTCCCCATCGTCTCGCGCGTCTTCGCGTACTCGAGCGCGTAGTCGGTCGCGCCTTGCCCGATGCCGAGTGCCTGCGCAGCGACGCCCGGGCGGGAGCGGTCGAGGATGCGCATCGCGATGCGGAAGCCCTCGCCCTCCTCGCCGAGCAGATGGTCGGCGGGGATCCGGCAGGCGTCGAACGCGAGCTCGCCCGTCGTCGAGCCCGAGATGCCCATCTTCGGCTCGAGCCGCGTCACCTCGAAGCCCGGGGCATCCGACGGCACGACGAACGCGGAGATCCCGCCGTGGCCGCCGCCCGGGTCCGTCTTCGCGAAGACGGTGTACAACCCCGCGACGCCCGCGTTAGTGATGAACCGCTTCGACCCGTCGAGGACGTACTCTTCGCCGTCGCGCCGCGCCGTCGATCGCATCGCCGCCGAGTCGGAGCCCGAGCCCGCCTCGGTGAGCGCGTACGCGCAGAGCGTCTCGCCCGATGCGAGCGACGGCAGCCAGCGCGCCTTCTGCTCCTGCGTGCCAGCGAGCTTGATCCCGAGCGAGCCGAGCTCCTGCACGGCGAGGATCAACCCGCTCGTCGCACAGACCTTGGACACCTCCTCGATCGCGATCAGAGCGAGCAGCGTGCCGGTGCCCGTCCCGCCCCACTCCTCGTCGAACAGGAGGCCGAAGACGCCCTGCTGGCGATACAGCTCGACGACGTCCCACGGGAACTCGTGCGACTCGTCGATCTCCGCGGCACGCGGTGCGATGCGCTCGCGCGCCAGCGTGCGCACGAGATCGCGCAGCTCCCGCTGCTCGTCGTTGAGGACGTCATAGGGCACGCGATCAGTCTACGGAGCAGGGTTGTGGCAAACCGCCTCGACGTTGTTGCCGTCGGGGTCGAGGACGAACGCGCCGTAGTAGTGCTCGTGGTACTCGTCGCGGATCCCCGCGGGGCCGTTGTCGGTCCCGCCTGCCGCGAGTGCCGCCGCGTGGAACGCGTCGACCGTCGCCCGGTCGGGGCTCGCGAACGCAACGTGCGTCCCGGTGCCGAACGGCTCCCGCTGGACGATCCAGAACTCCGGGGCAGCGGCGTCCTTGTCGGCCGGCCCGTAGCCGCACGCGTGCGGGAACTCCATCAGGGCGCCGTAGCCCAGGACGGCGAGCGACGCGTCGTAGAAGCGCTTGCTCGGCTGGTAGTCCTTCACATTGAGCCCGACGTGGTCGTACATCGCTGCACCTCCTGTCGATACTGTCGCGGCAATGATCCTGGAGAATGGGGTCGTCCGGACAATGGATGCGCGCGTTCCCGTCCAGCGTGCGCTCGCGATCGCCGGCGACCGGGTCGCCGGGGGCATCGGGACGCACGAGACGGCGCTCGCCTCCCCGGACGTCGTCGACCTCGGCGGCCGCTGCGTCCTTCCCGGTTTCACCGACGCGCACGTCCACTTTCCGACCTGGGCGCTCGCTCGACGGCAGATCCGGCTCGACGGCGCGACCTCGCTCGAGGAGACGCTCGAGCGGGTCGCCTCCGGCCTGCGCAAGGGCTCGTGGATCCGCGGGCACGGCTGGCGCGACGGCGACTGGCAGCCTTCGGTGCCACCGACGAAGGAGGCGCTCGACCGCGTCACGGGCGCCACGCCCGCAGCGCTCCTCGCCCACGACTACCACTCGCTCTGGCTCAACTCGGCCGGGCTCGCGGTCGCGAACGGCGACCTCGAGGTCGCGGGCGGCGTCGTCGAGCGGGACGGGCAGGGCGAGCCGACGGGCGTTCTTCGAGAGGAAGCCTGCTGGCGGTTCAAGGACCGGTACCTCTCCGTGCCCGACGACGAGTACGTCGAGGCGATGCACGAAGG
Organism: uncultured Actinomycetes bacterium; assembly: GCA_963705945.1. GTDB lineage: Bacteria > Actinomycetota > Thermoleophilia > Gaiellales > Gaiellaceae > PALSA-612. The sequence goes on from CAVPLG010000001.1 coordinate 787,911, forward strand.
GCTCGCGGTCGCGGCCACGCGCGGCGTCACGTGCGTCCACGACAAGGACGGCTGGCTCGGCGCGATCCGGCTCTGGCAACGCCTCCACGAGCAACGCGCGCTGACGCTCCGCGTCTGGCAGTCGATTCCGCACGAGCACCTCGACCGCGTGGCCGAGGTCGGCATCCGCCCGGGCCTCGGCGACGGATACCTCAGCGTCGGCTACCTGAAGGCGTTCATGGACGGCACGCTCGGGTCACAGACCGCACGCATGCTCGATGGCTCGGGTGTCCAGATCACGAGCGGCGACGAGCTGGCGGAGATTGCACGCCGCGGCGCGGAGGCCGGGTGGCCGGTGGCCGTGCACGCGATTGGCGACCTCGCGAACCGCGACGCGCTCGACGCCTTCGAGCGCACGAAGGAGCACTGGCAGCCGCTCGGGCTGCGGCAGCGGATCGAGCACGCGCAGTGCCTCTCCCTCGACGATCTGCCCCGCTTCGCCGCGCTCGGCGTCGTCGCCTCCGTCCAGTTCAGCCACGCACCATCGGATCGCAACCTTGCCGAGCGGTTCTGGCCCGACAAGCTGGAAGGAACGTACGCGTTCCGTTCGCTGATCGAGTCCGGCGCCGTGGTCGCGAACGGGTCCGACGCTCCGATCGAGGAGCTCGATCCGTGGGCCGGCGTGCGCGCCGGGGTCCTGCGGTCGCTCGACGGCCGGCCCCCATGGCGCCTGCAGGAGGCGGTGACCCTCGATCAGGCGCTCACCGCGACGATCACCGCGCCCGCCTGGCTGTCCGGCGACGAGCGGACGCGCGGCCGGCTGCTCCCGGGCTACGTCGCCGACCTCGTCGTCCTCGACCGCGACCCGTACGACTGCGCGCCGGTGGAGCTCGCCGAGGTCGAGGTGGTCGCAACGATGGTCGGCGGCCGCTGGGTGCACAACCCGCCGCCCTGGGACTGATCGGCTAGCGGCGCTCGAGGTCGCCGAGCGAGACGAAGAGCTCCTTCACGAACTGGATCCCGAGCTCTGCGTACTCCGTCGGCATCCGCTCGTTCGGCGCGTGGACGTTCGATTCGAGCAGCCCGAAGCCCGTCATGATCGTCGGCACGCCGCGGTCGAGCAGGGTCGCGAGCACCGGCATCGTGCCGCCGGCGCGGACGAGCAGCGGCCTGACGCCCATCGCCCGGTCAAAGGCATCCGTCGCGAGCTGAATCGCCTGCGCGTCGCTGGCGATGACACCGGGCCGCGCTCCGCCCCCGTACGTCAGCTCGACCTCGGCGCCGGCAGGGGTCGCCTCCTCGATCAACCGACGGACGGCTGCTGCGATCTCGTCCGGGTCCTGCCCCGGCGCGAGCCGCAGCGTGAAGTTCGCGCGGGCCGACGAGATGAGCGTCGTGTTGATGATCGGCTTGCCCGCCTGGATGCCGTTGATCTCCGCGGACGGCTCCGCCCACGTGCGGCGATAGAACTCTTCCGCCGCGCGCTCGTCATAGGGTGCGATTCCGGCGTCGGCCAGCAGCTCGGCGCCGGGCTTGAGGGTCGCCCAGCTCGCGACCTCTTCCTCCGACGGCTCGGCGATGCCGGCGCGGAGCGGCTCGGGCAGACGCCCGTCGCGCGGCAGGATCGCGGACAGGCACTGGATCAGCGCGTGGATCGCGTTCAGGCCAGCGTTGCCGAACATGCCCGAGTGCAGATCTCCCGAGCCCGTCCGTACGACGATGTCGAACCCGACGAGCCCGCGCGTCGCGATCGTGATCTCGGGCTTGTCCTTCACGGTCATGCCGCCGTCGAGGATCAGGCAGGCGTCCGCCGGGCCGGTGTCCGCAGCCACCCACTCCCCGATCGCCTCGCCGCCCGACTCCTCCTCGCCGTCGAACGCAATGCGGAGGTTGATCGGAAGCTTTCCTTCGGCGACGAGCGCACGCGCCGCGGCGAGCACCATGTAGAGCTGGCCCTTGTCGTCCGTCACCCCGCGCGCGTAGAGCCAGCCGTCGCGCTCCTCGAGCGTGAACGGGTCCGACTCCCAGAGCTCGAGCGGCGACGGAGGCTGAACGTCGAAGTGGCAGTAGCACAGGAGGGTAGGAGCGGTCTCTGGGATCATCGACGCCGGCACCCTGCCGATCACGAGCGGCTGGGTGGCGGTCTCGACGAGCTCGGCCTCTCCGCCGAACGACGTGATGAAGTCCCGCACCCATTCGGCCGCGCGACGGACGTCGTCGGCGTTCGCCGGGTCGGCGCTGACGCTAGGGAAGGAGATCAGCTCGGCGAGCTCGTCTCTTCGTCCGTCGGGCACGGCGGCGGAGTCTATCCGGCCCTCCGACGCAGAGCACCGGCCAGGATCTCGGCAATCAGATCCTCGTACGTCAGGCCGGCCGCCTCCGCGATGAATGTCAGGTCACCGACGCCGGGCGCGAGCCCCGGAAGCGGGTTGCACTCGAGGAAATGGGCCGTACCGTCGGCACCGAGGCGGAAGTCGATCCGCGCCACGTCGCGGCAGCCCAGCACGGCGAAGGCGGCGAGTGCGGCTCTCTCGAGAGCCTCCTGCTCACCCGCCGTCAGCGCGGCCGGGAGCTCGTAGCGAACGAGCTCCTGGAAGCGCCGCTTGACCTCGAACGAGTAGAGGGGCAGTGGGTCGGCGTCGAGGAACACGACCTCCATCGGGGGCAGCGGCCGCGCGGGCGAGCCGAGCAGCCCGACGGTGATCTCACGGCCGGCGACGTATTCCTCGCAGAGCGCCGGCTGTCCGTAGCGCTCGACCACGGCCCGCGCCTGGCGGCGCAGACTCTCCTCGTCCTCGACGACGGAGGCGCTCGTGATCCCCTTCGACGAGCCCTCGTGCACCGGCTTGACGACGGCCGGAAAGCCGAACCCGTGCAGGACCGGCTCGTCTCCGGAGACGACGAGGAACCCGCGCGGTGTCGCGACACCGGCGCGGCAACGAGGGTCTTCGCGAGCGACTTGTCGAGCGTGATCCCGAGCGTCACCGCGTCGCTGCCGGTGTACGGGATCCCGAGCAAGTCGAGGAGCGCCGGCACCTGCGCCTCGCGGCTCCGCGGTCCGCTTCCCTCCGCGATGTTGAAGACGGCGTCGACGGGGCTTGCTGCGAGCGCCTGCGGCAGGCGCGCGTCCGCCTCGAAGTCAATGACCTCGTGTCCGCCGGCTGCGATCGCGGCTCGGATCGCGGATATGGCCGCAGGGTCGTCGAACTCGGCCTCGTCGTCGGTCGCCACCTCATCGTCCTCGCGGCGACGCACGTTGTAGACGAAGCCGATCCTCACCGCCGCACCCTACGAACGTCCTTCGGCGGCGGTCAATTACCGGCCGGCAGCTTCGCAAGGAAGGCCTTCGCCTGCCGCGCGTGGACGGATCCGGGCTCGGCCCTCACCGCGAGGCGGAACTGGCGACGCGCCTCCTCGACGCGGCCCAGCCACACGAGCAGCAGGCCCAGGTGGAAGCGCACGGTCGCCGCGTGCGGGAAGCTGCGCCCCAGCGGGCCGAGCCGGGAGAACGCCCGGGACGGGTCGTCCTTGTCGAACCGGCCGACCGCGCGAGCGGTCTGCGCCTCCGGGTCGTTCGGCGCCGCCTTCGCCGCGGCGTCGAACGCCCGCGCCACCGCGACCGGGCGACCGAGGTGCTGGAGCGCGATCCCGTAGAGGATCTTCTCGCGCGCGCCGCCCGTCCTCGCGTCTCGCTCGAGCCGTGCGAGCTGCTCTGGAGGTGTAAGGCCGCGAAGTGACGGCGCCGGGAAGCCGGCGACATAGGTGGGAAGCCCCGGCACCGGGTACTCGGGATGAAGGAGGTCGCCCGCGCGGATCGCATACTGCGAGTCCGGCTCTGCGATCTTCGCAAGCCGCCACTCCCGCCGGGCGTCGGTGAGCCGACCCTGCCAGTACAGGCCGAGCCCGAGGTTGAGCAGGGCGGCGCCGCTCCTCGGATGGTCACGCGCCACGCGCTCGAGGTCGCCGAAGCCGTCAGGCCAGTGCGCGAGGGCGGAGCCGACGCTCGCCTCGACCGACCTCTGACCGTCGAAGACGGCTGCGGCCGCGGCGCGACGGTTGCGGTCGTAGAGGGACAGCCCACGCCGAAGCGCTCGCGCCTCCGCATCCGTGCGAACTCCCAGATCGAGCACGAGCGGCGGGACGCCCGATCTCGGTGCGAGGCTCTCCGATTCCGGCTTGGTGCTCGTCAGCGCCGTGGCGAGAACGGTGACACCCGCGGCGGCGACGGCCGCCGCGGCGACGACGGCGGTCACGCGTGCGCGCGGAGTCACGCGGCGACGATACCCGCCGCCGGTCCGCGCCATCAGCAGGAACAACGCCGTCGCTACAGTTTTCACCATGGCGACGTACCGAGAGCTTCTCGCGCAGATCCGGTCGGAGATCGAGGAGGTCACCCCGACCGACGCAGCCCGGTCGCTCGAGGATGCGCCGCCGCTCCTCGTCGACGTCCGCGAGCGGGACGAGTGGGACGAGGGGCACCTGCCCGACGCCGTCCACATCCCGAGGGGCTCGCTCGAGTCGCGCATCGAGCGAGCAGCACCGGATCGTGACCAGCCGATCCTCGTCTACTGCGCGACCGGCGCGCGCTCCGCCTTTGCGACGAAGACGCTCGAAGAGCTCGGCTACGACAACGTGCGCAACCTGGCAGGCGGCATCGTCGAGTGGAAGCGAAGCGGCTTGCCGACGGTCGTCTCGACGACACTCGGCCCCGAGCAGCGAGCGCGCTACAGCCGCCACCTCCTGATCCCTGAGGTCGGAGAGGCGGGCCAGCAGCGCCTGCTCGACTCGCGCATTCTCCTGATCGGCGCGGGTGGCCTCGGCTCACCTGCCTCGCTCTACCTCGGCGCAGCGGGCATCGGCACGCTCGGCATCGTCGACGACGACCGGGTGGACGCGACGAACCTCCAGCGCCAGATCGTCCACGCGTCGGACCGCATCGGCGAGGGCAAGGCGGAGTCCGCCAAGCGCACGATCGAGGCGCTCAACCCCGACGTCTCGGTGCGAATCTTCCCGGAGCGGCTGACGTCGGAGAACGTCGAGCGCATCCTCGGCGAGGGCTGGGACGTAATCGTCGACGGCGCGGACAACTTCCCCACGCGCTACCTCGTCAATGACGCCTCCGTGTGGCACGGGATCCCACTCGTCCACGGATCGATCTTCCGCTTCGAGGGCCAGGTGACCGTGTTCGAGCCGGGCTCCGGCGGGCCGTGCTACCGCTGTCTGTTCCCGTTCCCCCCGCCTCCCGAGCTCGCACCGAGCTGCGCCGAGGGCGGTGTGCTCGGTGTCCTGCCCGGCATCGTCGGCTCGCTCCAGGCGAACGAGGCGCTGAAGCTCGCCCTCGGGATCGGAACGACGCTGAACGGCAGGCTGCTCCTGTTCGACGCGCTCGAGCCGTCGTTCACGGAGGTCGGCCTCCGCCGCGATCCTGAGTGTCCGGTCTGCGGAGACGCGCCGACGATCACCGAGTACATCGACTACGTCGAGTTCTGCCAGGGGACGGGGGCTCACGCATGACGACAGTGCGCATTCCCCCGACCCTTCGCGACGCGACGAACGGCGAGGCGACCGTCGGCGCCGACGGGGCGACCGTCCGAGATCTGCTCGAAGACCTCGTCTCCCGTTTTCCCGCTCTCGACGGCCAGCTGCAATACGCGAACGTCTATGTTGACGGCGAGGACATCCGCGTCCTCGACGAGCTCGAGACGTCCGTCACGGACAGCTCCACCGTCATCCTCCTTCCGGCCATGGCCGGCGGCTGGTGACATCGGTCGAGGAGCTCTACGAGGTCTGGGCCGGCCAGTCGGATCTCGAGCAGCAGGTCGCGCAGAGCCTCGATCCCCGCGGTACCGACTGGCTCTTCGAGGCTTTCGCCGAGCTCGGCCCGAAGCCCGGCCAGGTGCTCGTCGACGTCGGCGCGCACGACGCGCGCCACGCGATTCGACTCGAGCGCGAGCACGACCTCCGCGTCGTCGCGCTCGACCCGCTGCCGAGGCACGTCGAGCTCGCCCGGACAGCCGTGGCGGAGGCGGATGCCGGCGTCGAGGTGATCGAGGCGGCGATCGAGTCGATGCCCTTCGCAGACGGAAGCGTCGACTGGATCTGGTGCCGCGACGTGCTTGTCCATGTCGATGCCCCTGCCGGAATGGCCGAGTGTGCCCGAGCGTTGGCCCCCGGCGGTCGGATGCTCGCCTACGTCACGGTCAAGACCGATCTCCTCGAGCCGCTCGAGGAAGCGTGGCTGACGTCAGCGCTCGCGCTCACGAGCATCGACCAGACGGAGATCGAGTCCGCCGCCACGGCCGCAGGCCTCGTGCTACGCGACACGGTGCGGCTCGAGGGCGAGTGGCGCGAGCGAATGGTCGAGGACGGCTCGTGGGACCCCGCTCAGGCGCTCCTCGAGATCTCGCGCCTGCGGCGCTCGAACGTCGCGGACGGCTACGACGCGGCAGCCGTCGACGCCTACGTGGGCGGCCAGCTCTGGGGCATCTACCAGTTGCTCGGCAAGCTCTGCCCCACCGTCTACGTCTGGGAACGGCCTGGCTAGCCGGCTCGCCACGAGCCTGCTCGACCTCGTCGGCGGGACGCCGCTCGTCGAGCTCTCGCGCATCGCGCCCGACGGGATACGCCTGTACGCGAAGCTCGAGGGTCAGAACCCGACCGGGTCGACGAAGGACCGCGTCGCGAAGTCGATGATCGAAGCCGCCGAGGCCTCCGGCGAGCTCACGCCGGGCCGGATGCTGCTCGAGCCGACGAGCGGCAACACCGGCATCTCGCTCGCGCTCGTCGCCCGCCTCAGGGGCTACAGGCTCACGTGCGTGATGGCGGAGAACGTCACCGAGGAGCGGAAGCGCGTGCTGCGTCTGCTCGGCGCCGAGATCGTCGACTCCCCCGCGGCCGAGGGCTCGAACGGGGCAGTGCGCGTCGCCCTCGAGCTCGCCGAGCAGGAGCCCGCCTACTACATGCCTTTCCAGTACGCGAACGAGGCTAATCCCCGCGCCCACTACGAGGGCACGGGCGCGGAGATCGCCGAGGCACTCGACCGCGTGGACGTCTTCGTCGCAGGGCTCGGCACCGGCGGCACGCTGATGGGCGCCGGCGCGAAGCTCCGCGAGGCGTTTCCCGACGTCGTGGTCGCCGCCGCCGAGCCGTTGCCCGGCGACCCGGTGATGGGGTTGCGATCGCTCGAGGACGGCTACGTGCCGCCGATCCTCGACGTCTCGAAGCTCGACAGAAAGCTGCTCGTAACGAACGAGGAGTCGCTCGGCGGCCTTCGGCTGCTGCTCGAACGCGAAGGGATCTTCGCGGGCGTCTCCTCCGGCGCCGTCGTCCATGTCGCGCTGCGCCTCGCCGCGGACCTGGACGAGGGCAGCGTCGTCGTCTGCGTGCTGGCGGATGGCGGCTGGAAGTATCTGTCGGCGGCGTTCTGGGACTCGGTGGAGCCCGCGGCGGCGATGGAGGACGGAAGCTGGTGGTAGTGCCTGACGAGATCCGGGCCGAGCTCGCCCGGCATGCAGCCGACGAGTCGCCGAACGAGGCGTGCGGGGTGATCGTTCTGCGATGACGGCCGCGCCGTTCGCTATGAGCGCGGCAGTAACCGGCTGTCGTCGCCCTACCGATTCGAGCTCGACGTCGATCCCACGGTGTGGTTCCTCGAGGACGACGGCTACGAGCTGGCGGTCTTCCACTCGCACCCGACCGAGTCGGCGCGGCCGTCACGAACCGACGTCGCGAACATCGGTCTCTGGGCAGGGCGGCCCTACGTCATCCTCTCGGCGCCGACTGGCGAGCTCGCCGGCTGGCGCATCGTCGACGGCGTGCCGGAGTCGCTGGCGCTCGCTACTTCGTGACCGTGAAGGACCCGTGCATGAAGTCCTTGTGGGGGTCACACTGGTAGCGGTACTTCCCCGGCGCGAGCGTTACGACGACGGTCTTCTTCCCGACGAACCCCACCTTCGTGATCTTCTTGTTCACGCCCGGCCCGATCAGGTGGAAGTCGTGCGAGGACGACTTGTCGCTGACGGTGATCGAGTATTTCCCGGCCCCGAGCTCCTTCACGCGCTTGCCTGCGGGCGTCTTCAACGAGATCGTGAAGCTCGGTCCGACCGACCCGACGAGCGGCTGCGTCTTGGCGAGCGCGACCGTGACGCCGACGACGAGGGCGATGCAGAGCGCGGCGGCGGCGAAAGCGGTTCGGATCACGGTAGACGAACGATAGCGAGGCGAGAGCGTGATGAAGGTCGAGGAGATCGGCGCGGGTCTGTGGCGGTGGGTCGCATTTCACGAAGAGTGGAGAAAGGACGTCGGCTGTCTATACGTCGAGACCGACGAGTCGGTTTGCCTGATCGATCCCCTCGTCCCGGCCGACGAACGGGATGCGTTTCTCCGCCACCTCGACGCGGACGTCGCGCGAGCGGGTCGCCCCGTGCACGTGCTGCTCACCGTCTACTGGCACGTGCGGAGTGCGCCCGAGCTCCTCGAGCGCTACGACGCGACGCTCTGGGCGCCCGCGCGCAGCGTGCTCCCGGTCGAGCGGCGCACGGGCATCCGGGCGAGCTCGCTACGTCCCGGTGACGTCGTTCCGGGCGGGATCGAGGCGCACGCCTCCGGCCGGGCCGCAGAGACCGTCTTCCTCATTCCGTCGCACGAGGCGCTCGTCGCCGGAGACGTGCTCCTCGGCAGCCCGCTGCGCATCTGTCCAGCCCGCTGGGTCGGGAAGGGCGGTCAGGAAGCGGTACGCGAGGCGCTGCGGCCACTCGTCCGGCCGTCGCTCGACGCCGTGATCCCGTCACACGGCGACGCCGAGCTCGCCGACGCAGAGCGCGCGCTGGCAGCCGCGCTCAGCTAGCTTCGACGGCTCGTCGGCGCTGGCTACGACTGCTCGTCGCCGTCGGCGCCAGGCTCGCCGGGGGCGAACTCGACCTCGAGCCGCTCGATCCGGGAGCCCTCGACCTGCACGACGGTGAACCGCACCTCGTCGAGGGCCGCCTCGTCGCCGGGCTCCGGCGCGCGGCCGATCAGGCCGAAGACGACGCCGCCCATCGTGTGGTAGTCGTCGTCCGAGATCGCGACGTCGAACTCCTCGTTGAAGTCGTCGACCGAGAACGTCCCGTCGATGCGGATACGCCCGTCGGTCAGGTGCTCGACGGACTCGTCGGGCAGGTCGAACTCGTCCTCGATCTCGCCGACGATCTCCTCGAGCAGGTCCTCGAGCGTCGCGATGCCCTCCATCGTCCCGTACTCGTCGACGACGATCGCCATGTGCTCCTTCGTCCTCCGGAACTCATGGAGGAGCGCGGCGAGATCCTTCGTCTCCGGGACGACGTGCGCCGGCCGTAGGAGCGACTCGAGGTCGACGCGCTCGAAGCCTCCGACCTTGTTCGCCTCGCGGAACAGGTCGCGGATGTGGAGCACGCCGATCACCGTGTCGAGCGACTCCCGGTACACCGGGTACCGGGTATAGGGCGCCTCCATCGCTGCCTGTAGGCACTCCTCGGGCGGCAGGTCGATCGAGAGAGCGACGACCTCGGGGCGCGGCACCATCACGTCCGAGACTTCCTTGTCCGCGAAGTCGAAGACCTTGTAGAGCATCTCCTGCTCGGCCTGCTCGATCTCCCCCTCCTCCGTCGAGCGCTCGAGCAGCATCTTCAGCTCGGCCTCGGAGTGGACGCTGACCTCGCCGCTCGGCGGGTTGATGCCGAGAATCCGGAGGCCGAGCTCCGTCGCGCGCTGGAGCACCCACACGAGGGGATGGAGAACGACGAAGAACGCCCGCACCGGCGTCGAGACGGCGAGCGCCACCCGTTCCGAGTAGCCGAGCGCGATCGCCTTCGGCATCAGCTCGCCGACGACGACGTGGAGGAACGTGATGATGAGGAACGCGATCGCGAACGACGCGAACGCGGCCAGCACGGGATCCATGAGGCTCGCGAGCACCGGCTCGCCGAGCGCGCCGATCGCCAGGCTGGTGGCTGTGACGCCGAGCTGCATCGCCGCGATGAACCGAGGCGGGTCGCCCGTGATCGTGAGCACGCGGCGCGCACGCCGGTCGCCCTGCTCACCCAGCTCGTGGAGCTTGGTCCGGCGTGCGGTGACGAGCCCGTACTCGGCGGCCACGAAAAAGCCGTTCAGGAGGATCAGCGCCGCGACGGCGAGCAGGAGAAGCGTCGTCGTCACGCCCCGTCCTCCGGGGCGCGGGTACTAGGCGGTAGCTCGTCGTCCAAGATCCGGATTCAGTATAGGGACGGGGAGCGACTACACGAACGCCGGCGGCCTGCAAGCTAACCGGTCCTTGCGCATTACGAACATACGTTCTATTCTCCCTGCGTGCGGGTCGAATATCGGGAGGAGCCGTGCAGGAGCGCACTCAACAGGGTGCGCGGCATGCCGTACTTCGCCTGGACGCTCAACCCCTACATGGGCTGCGTCCACCGCTGCACGTTCTGCTACGTCCGCGCCTACGAGCGGCGGGCCGACCGCCCCTCCGGCGAGGCGTATGGCACCTCGATCCGCGTCAAGGTCAACGTCGCCGACGTATTGCGAACCGAGCTCGCACGGCGAACGTGGCAGGGGGAATCGGTCGCGCTCGGAACTGCGACCGATCCCTACCAGCCCGCCGAGGGGCGATACCGGCTGACGCGCGCTTGCCTGCGTGTGCTCGCTGACGCGGAGAACCCGTTCTCGATCGTCACGCGCGGTCCACTGATCGTCCGCGACGTCGACGTGCTCGCCGATGCGGCGGCACGCACGCAGGTCGGCGTCTCCTTCTCCGTGCCGACCCTCGACGAGGAGGTCTGGCGCCGGACGGAGCCCGGCACCGCCCCGCCCCACCAGCGCCTGCGCGCGCTCGAGGAGCTGCGAAGCGCGGGCATCGACGCTGGGGTGGCGGTCGCTCCCGTGCTGCCCGGGATCTCCGACCGGCCGGAGCAGCTACGCGAGGTCGTCGAGGCCGCGCGCGCGTCGGGCGCAACGCACGTCTGGGCGAGCACCCTTCACCTGCGGCCAGGCACGCGCGAGCACTTCCTCGAGCATCTCGCTGAGGACTGGCCCGAGCTAATGCCGTTCTACGACCGCCTCTTCGGGCGCAACGCGTACGCACCGAAGGAGACACAGGCAACGATCGCCGCCAGGGTGGCCGAGCTCCGCAGCGGCACGCCTGGACGCCGGTTGCCCGTCACGCGCCCGCGGGCGCGGAGGGAGCAGCTGACGCTCATCTAGCATTCCACGAGTGAGCTACGTCGTCTTCGTATGGGCCGCGTCGGGGTACGAGCTCGACGAGCGCGAGGGCGAGCCGCCCAACGTCGGGAGCACGGTCGACGATGAGCGGGGCCGGTTCCTCGTCGCGAAGGTCGCGACGTCACCGCTTCCTGACGACAAGCGCAGCTGCGTCTACCTCCAGCCCGTCTAGCCAGCGGCTGCTTCGGCCGCTGCGAGCGCGAGCACGAGCGCCGTCGCAAGACCGCTCGCGTAGCCGCCGGTCGCCACGCCGCCCGCGTCGACGCCGGCCGCGAGCAGGCTCTCGATCGGCTGCTCGTCGTCGTCGAGCACACGAGCCTGCTCGTCGACACGGAGGCCGCCGATCGTGTGCGTAACGGAGGCCTTCACGTGCACCGCGATGCGTGCCGCTGGCGGGACGTCGAACCCGAGGCTGGTCGGATCGACGACGGTTCCGCCGAGCCTTCGCGCGGCGTCGACTCGGTCCGAGACTGTGGCGTCGCCCACCGGTCGGGCGAGCGCCTCGCCGTCGACGCAGAACCACGCGCGGCCGCCGGAGAAGCGTGCCACCTCCTGCACGAGATCGGTCTCGTGCCAGGCGACATTGGCCGACTCGATGCGCCGCCCGCTCTCGTCGAACACGGCAGCGAAGCGGCCGTAGACCTGCGACGCGCGGACGAACTCCTCCGGCGGGACGACAGCAGGCGGCGCGGGAAGCATGCGGCCGTAGAACTCGTCCATGCCGTTCGAGAGAGCTGCGCCTCGCCGCTTCGCGAACGCGAGACCGTCGCCCTCGCTCCACGGCGCCGCCCGAAGCGGCAGCTCAAGCCGTCGCGCGAGCGTCGCCGCGAAACCGCCCGTCGCGAGGATCACGGCGACGTCATCGGCGGTGTCGGCCGCAAGCGGCGTCTCGAGCCGGATCTCCCCCGACCGCGTGACGAGCGCCTCCGTCAGCTGGCGCGGGTCGAACCGTGTGCCGATTGTCCGCGGATTTCCCGTCTCGCGGCGCACGGGCGCCGCGCCGGCCGACTCGAGCCAGGCCAGGCCGTCGTCGAGGCGCTCGACGATCAGCGCCTGGAGCGCGGGATCGCCGGACGGGCACTCCGCGCGGAAGTCGGCGAGCGACCGGTGGCGCCAGACAACGCCGCTCGAGAGGAGCATCGAGCCGCCCGGGCGGTCCCCCTTCTCCAGGACCGTCGCCTCCACGCCGAGCTCTCGAAGCCGGGCAGCAGCGACCAGCCCCGCCATCCCGGCGCCGCCGATGAGAACCATCTACTCGAGCGAGAACGAAGGCTTGTGCTCGACGTACTCGAGCTTCACGCGCTCGGGGCCCCAGACGAACACCGCGTACGTGTTCGCCGCGTCGACGACGTCCGCGATCTCCGCCCCCGCCGACTCGGCGGTCGCACGCCACTCCTCGGCCCCGTCGACGAGCACGGCGAGGTGGTTCAGCAGCGGGCGGTCGGTCTCTGCCGGCGCGTCCCCGTTGACGAGCTCGAGGAAGGCGCCTGCCACCTCGACACGATGCACGCCGTCGACGACTGCGGGCGCCGCGAAGCCGAGCTCGTGCCAGGCCGCGGCGGAGGCCGCGGGATCGCTCGAGCGGAGGGCGACGTGGTCGAGGTCGTACTCGACATCCGTCTCCGCCTCGACGAGCCGGATCGTCAGGCCCGTGCAGACTTCGATCTCGGCCCCGCTCCCGTCCGGGAGCGCCGCCACCGCCCGATCGAGGTCGGAGACGCGCAGGCCGATCCGCAGGAGCGGCCCGGGCTCGCGAGGCTCCTCGACCTCGAACAGCGTCAGCTTCCCGCGCCGGGCGTGCGCGCCGATCAGGGTGAAGCGGTCGGTCCGCTCGATGATGTGCATACCGAGATGCCCGACGGCGAACTCCGCGATCGCATCGCGATCGACGACCCATAGCGCAACGTGGTCGAGGCTCTTCAGGGCCACGCCCCCAGATTACCCGCGGGGTGCGTTAGGTAATCGGTGGGTTCTGGACGTTGTGCTCGGTGGCGTATGCGTCCGTGAGCTGGTTGATCTCGTCCGCTTTCGGATACGCGTAGTTGATCTTCACGAACGGCTCCCATTTCTCCGGCAGCGCGTCCTCGGGGAAGATCGCCTCCACCGGACACTCGGGCTCGCAGGCGCCGCAGTCGATGCACTCCTCGGGGTCGATGACGAGGATCCGCTCGTACTCGTGAATGCAGTCGACAGGGCAGACGTCGACGCACGAAAGGTCTTTGATGTCGATGCAGGGCTCGGCGATGATGTACGTCACAAGGGCTCCTCGGCGGGCTTACTCTACCGGCGAGAGCAGCTGGCCAATGAGGTCTGGCGTGCGCTCGTCGAGCGCGGATTTCGCGAGCACCTGGTCGAACCCTGCCGCGTGCGCCCGCCGGAGGCCGGCCGTGTCGGTGTGGTTCGTAAAGCCGACGAGCGGGATGTCCGGATACGCGTCCGCGACCTCCTCCGGCTCGATACGCGAGACGTCCGCGATCACGAGCTGGGGCTCGTCGATGGCGTCCGTCGTCACGAGCCTGTGCTCCGGCAACAACACTTCGAGCTTGCCGCGGAAGAAGAGATCGACCCCCGCCAGCAGGATCGTCGCCACGCCGGGAATGTAGCAACGGTCGGGCTAGATCTCACCTAGCCCGACCCGTTCCAGCAGCCGGTTCAGCAGAACGCGCAGCCACCAGTCGCGGTGGAAGAACAGGAGCAGGCCGAGCACGACGAGCGTGGCGCCGCTCGCGAACTGGATCACGTTGTAGTGGTCGCGCAGCCAGCGAAACGCGCCCATCGCTCGGGCGAACGCGACGCCGATCAGGACGAACGCCGACGCGATCCCGACCGAGTATGCGAGCAGAAGCACGGAGCCCCGGACGACCGTGCTCGAGTCGCTTGCGAGCACGAGCACGGACGCCAGGACGACGCCGATGCACGGCGCCGCGCAGACGGCGAAGGCGGCGCCGAGCAGCGCGCTCGAGCCAGACCGACGTGCACCCTCGAGCAGGCCGGGCGCGACGAGCCGGTGAGGCCACGGGAGCAGGCCCATGAACGCGAGCCCGAGCACGACGAGGAGGAAGCCGGCGATCTCATTTCGCCGCTGAGCGTCGACGTAGCCGCCGATCGTCGCCGCTCCCGCGCCGAGCGCGACGAACACGATCGTGAACCCGATCATGAACGGGATGCTCGCGACGACGATCCGGCGGGCGGCGCCCCGCTGGCCGAGCTGGTTCGCCTCCATCGCCGACACCGCCGACAGGTACCCGGGCACGAGCGGCAGCACGCAGGGCGTGATCACGGAGACGACGCCGGCGAGGAACGCGATCGGGATCCTCTCGGCCATCGGCTCAGGCGTCGAAGCGGGCGAGCTCATCGTCGATCTGCCGCTCGACGTCCGGGCTGAGCGCCTGCTGCGGAACGTCGTCGACGTCACGTCTTCGGCTCCAGCGCACCGCGAGCACAGCGAGCACTCCCGCTCCGGCGACGACCGCGACCGGTGGCAGCACCCAGGCGAGGAGGTTGAAGCCGCGCTTGGGCGGCGAAGCGAGCACCGACTCGCCGAACTCCTGGACGAGCGCGTGCTTGATCTCGCTCTTCGTCGCGCCCGCGGCGATGCGGGCGCGGATGAAGGCACGGATCCGGTCCGCGATCGGCGCAGACGACTGGTCGAGGGTCGTGTGGCACGTCGGGCACATGACCTCGGTCTCGAGCTCGGCGAGCGTCGGCTGCGACTCGCTCGCGACGGCCGGCACCGCGAAGACGAGAAGGGTGAAGAGAACGGCGGCCGCGAGCCCGGCACGCCTCACGACGAGATCGCCCCCTCGATCCCCGTCTGAAGCTCCGACTTGCTCAGCTGCCCCTGCACCCATGACGCGAGACGGCCGTCCGGTCGGACGAAGAACGTCTCCGGGAACCCGGTCAGCCCGTAGTCGTCGACCCAGGCCCCCGCGCCGTCGTGGACGACGGGATAGCTGATCGCGTAGCGGCGCATGAACTTCCGGGCGTCGCCGGAGAAGTCGTTCGCATCGACCCCGACGACGACCACGTCCTTCGGTCCCCACTGCTTGGCCGCCTGCTCGAGCAGCGGCGCCTCCTTCTTGCACGGAACGCACCAGGACGCCCAGAAGTTGAGCACGACCGCCTTGCCGCGCAGGCTCGAGAGCTCGAGCTTGCCGTCGCGGTCGAGGCGCGAGAGCCTGAAGTTCGGCGCTGTCGGGTGGTCGCCGCGGCGTAGGGCGCCCGCTGCTCCGCCGCCGTTCTTCTCCACCACGCGCCAGACGAGGAGCGCGAGCAGGCAGAGGACGAGTGCAAGCGCGAGCGCCTGCGCGACCCGCCGAAGGCCGATCGCCATCAGGCCGGGACGATGATCACCGGCGTCCCCACCGTTCACGTGGTCGAAAAGCCACTCTGCGGAGGGGATCGCCATGCGAATGCAGCCGTGCGACGCCGAGTACCCGAGCGACGCCGGATCAGGCGTGCCGTGGATGCCGACGGACGGCGAGCTGATACCCATCCACCGGGTCCCGAGCGGGTTGCCAGGACCGGGCGGGATCGGGTTGGATCCCTGGGCCCACGGCGAAGGCGGCGGATACCACCACGGGTTCCGCCACATCTGGATGATGTGAAAGCTGCCGGTCGGCGTCGGGTAGATGGCCTGGCCGGTGGCGACGACGAACGTCCGCACGAGCCGCTCGCGATCGTAGTAGCGGAGCTGCTTCGAATCGCGGCGGATGACGATGATCGACGAGATCGAAGAGCTCCGCACCGTCGGCGCCACCGTGTGCACGACGGCGCCGGACAGGCCCGCGGCGGTTGTCGCGAAGCGCCCCCGCGACCACTGCGACCGTCTGCTCCTGCTTCACCTCGAGGCCCGTGCGCTCCTCGACAATGCGCGGCTTGAGGTGCTGCAGCACGACGTGCGCGTCCCGCATCTCACGGTCGCTCTTGCTGGCGAGCGACGCCACCCAACGCCGCACGGAGTCGCCGTTGACGGTGACGACCAGCCTCACCGGCGTGCCTGAGCGCGCGGCCATCGCGCGTGCGACCGCACCGTCCACGTACGCGCGGGCGCCGATCCGCTTCGGCGACATCGAATAGCGCTCTCCGTCGACCGTGACCACGAGCGGTGACGAGAACGCGAGCTTGAGCACGGTGACCGCGGTCGCGCGTGACAGACCGCCGACATGGACGCCGCCGATCGTGACGCCCTTCGCGAGATGCGTGCGCCTCGGCTTCGGGCGCGGCTTCGGCTTCGGCGTCGAGCTTGGCGTCGTCGTCGACGTCGCAGAGGTCGTCTCTGGCGTCGTCGTCTCGGTGGTCGTCGTCTCTGTCGTCGACGTGGTCGTGTCCGCCGGACGCGCGACGGAACGGCCCGATGCGACCGACGCCGTGACGACACCGGCAGCCGCCAGGCAGCACAGAAGGATTGCGAGCGCGACCCGTCTCACGCGCGGAAGTGTATCCCCGGCGTCACGCGACGCACCGCCTATGCCGTCGATGTTTCACGCGACCGCGGTTAGACTCCCCCCATGGCGAAGCCAGCTCGGCGACACGCCGAGCTCGACGAACCGCCGGTTCCTGATCCTGCGGCGATCGAGCACGCGTACCGCTATCACCGGCAGCGGCGTCATGCCCGCATCGAGCGTCGCCGCGAGCACCGCATCGCACGGATCCGCTTCTGGCTCGTCGCGGCGGGCCTGCTCCTCCTCGCCCTCGTGATCGGCGTCACGATCTGGGACCAGATCCAGACGCTGTTCGGCCTCTAGAGCGACCCGATGGAGCCGCTACAGACGACGTGGCCACGCCCGCACCAGCCTCGCCGAGCCCGGCGGCGAGCCATGGCATCTCCCCCGTGCTCGCGTTCGTCGGCGGACGGGCGTCGTGGGTCGCCGGGATCACGCTTGCACTGTCTGCCTTCATGGGGTGGTACACGGGCACGGCCGTCGAGGGCCCGGTGCTTTCCGTGCTCGGCTGGAACACCGGAACGATCGGCAAGCTCGTCTTCGTGCTCGGGCTGGCTGTGATCCTGCTCTCGCTCCGTGGTCAGATCGGCGTCGAGCTGCCGCGCAGCCTGCCCGGAGAGCGTGATCCTCATCGTCCTCGGAACGACGGCGACGACGCTCGTCCTGATCCGCGTGATCTCTATCCCGGACGAGCTCGCGGGCACGAGCAACCGCGGCGTCGGGCTCTGGATCGCGCTCGCGTCGGCGATCACCGTTCTCGTGTCCGGGTTCTTGCGAGCAGGAGAAGAGCTGTAGCGACGAGGGCGCCGAGCGCCGCGCCGGCGAGGACGTCGAGCGGGAAGTGGACGCCGACGTAGAGCCTCGAGAACGCGACGCAGGCGGCAAGCGCGAGCACGAACGGCGCCAGCCGGGGCACGGAGACGGCAAGCACAACCGCCGCGGCGAAGCTCGTGGCCGCATGGCTCGAGGGAAACGACGAGTTGTCGGGCGTCCGCACGAGCGTGTCGACGCCGAGCGCCTGCTCGGGCCGCGCACGGTCGACGGTCTCCTTGAGCGCACGTGAGGAGAGGTCGGCGAGGACGACGGCGGTGAGGACGCCGGCGAAGATCCACGGCCGCCGGAGCCAGAGCGCGATCGCCGCGCCGAGCACGAGCCAGACGACCCCGAAGGCGCCTGCATACGTGAGGCCGACGAAGACGGGGTCGAACGCCCGAGGCGGTGGCCGTGATCCACCGCTCGAGCTGCTCGTCGGCGTGGATCAGGGTGAGGTGACGGTCGTGGTGACGTCACGGTCACCGCGTCGCCGGGACCGGCACGACCGTCTGCACGCGAGTCTGCGGCCGGACCGGAGCTGACCGCTCGGCTCCGTCACCTGACCGAGCGCGACGCCGAGCATGAAGATCGCAGCAGCCGCCAGCGGCGACGACGAGCGTCCGGACTACCGGTCGTCGCGAGGACCGTCTCGATCGTGGGCGGCGGGAGGTGCTCACGGGACGTAGTCTCGCGCGCCGCGCGCATAGAGGTGAAACGCGGCGTCGGTGGCGATGCTCGCCGTCCGCAGCCACTCGCTGTCCCGTCGACCGCTCGGCGATCGCGTCGAGCGCCCAGCGATCGGAGCAGTCGTAGACGGCCGCCAGCTCGCTCGAGCGTGAACGTGCCACCGATTCTCCGCCTCAGCGCGTTCGTCACCGCCTCGATCTGCTCGAGGACGTGTGGATCGATCGCGCCACGAGGCCCCGACGACACGCCGCGATACGCCTCGTCCCACTGCTGGCGGACGACGCTGACCCGGTCGCTCACCCCGTGGATGGTGAGGTCGGTCCAGGCAACAGTCGTCGTCGGGAAAGAGCTGGCCCAGCTCCGCGACGATCCTGCCTCCGAGCAGGTACGCCGGTCGTGCGAGCGCAAACGCCACGTGGGCGTGGAGGCACTTGAGCTGACGCGGGCTCGATGCGCCGCCGATCCCGAGCGAGAGCGATGCTGCCGGCGTCTGGCCCGATCTGCCCGGCGGCGAGCGTCGCACCGCAGCTCGACGCTGGTCTTCCGTCGCGGCGTCGAGGCTCGCGGCGAGCTCGGCGTCCTCGTCGACGAGGGCGCTCCAGCGCTCGACGCCCGCCGCCCGCCTCCAGCCGCGAGACGGCCGCGACGAGCGCCGGGCACGTGAGGTAGAAGGTGGTCGGAAACGGCGTGCCGGCGACGTCGTAAGGCGACTGCTCGGTCACGGCGGGCGCCCCCCACGGACAGCGCACGACGACGCGCCGTGCCGCCCGCGGCGAGCGCCCGAGCTGCCGCTCGAGAACGGCGCGATCCTCCGCGTTCACGACGCTGTTCCTAGCGGGAGTGCGCCACGTGCCGCGCCCGGCGCCACGCGTCGATGCCCTTGACGATGTAGAGCTCCTCGTCGGGCCGGACGAGACCGAGCCTGCTCGCCTCGCGCACGAGCGTCGCTCCGCTCTCGTCGAGCGCGAGCCGGCGCTGCAGGTCGCGACGCTCGTGCTTTCAGCCGCCGGACCTCGGCCTTCCGCTCGGCCTGAGCGTCGTCGAGGTGCGCATGTACGCCTGCACTGGCCGGTAGTAGAGGAACGCGGTCAGCGCGATGCCGGCGATCAGCAGGACGCCGACGCGGCGCCGGATGCGAATCCGGCGGCCCCGACGCGCACGCTCCTCCCCTCGCATGGCTCCCCGGTTCGCCCAGCGAACGCGCCGCTCCTGCACACGCCTCGACCTAGACGACGTCGACCTTGATCACGTTCGTCCCGCCCGGGACGTTGACCAGGGTGCCGGCGGTGATCACGACACGGTCGCCGCTCTCGACGATCCCGGCCTCACGCGCGGTCTCCACCGACAGCGTCCAGAGCTGGTCGACGTCTTCGTACTCCCCGGTGAGCAGCGGCACGACGCCCCACTCGAGCGCGAGCATGCGCGCGGTCTCCTCGTTGCGCGTGATCGCGACGATCGGCCGGCGCGGACGGAGCCGGGCAACCGCGGTCGCAGTCCGGCCGCTGAACGTCGGGACGAGGATCGCGCGCGCGTGCACGGCTTCGGCGATGTCGCATGCCGCGTTCGAGATCGCGTCGCCGATCGTCGGCTCGTCGCCTGCTGCCGGCAGCTCGTGGCGATGCCCGAGGCTCGGCTCGACGACACGCGCGATCAGATCCATCGTCGCCACCGCCTCTACGGGGTACTCGCCGATCGCCGTCTCCTCCGACAGCATCAGCGCCGACGTGCCGTCGAGGATCGCGTTCGCGACGTCGCTCGCCTCGGCACGCGTCGGCTCGGGGGCATGCAGCATCGACTCGAGCATCTGGGTTGCGGTGATCACGGGCCGTCCGCGGTCGAGCGCCGTCGCGATCATCCGCTTCTGGAGGAGCGGCACGGCCGACGGCCCCATCTCGACGCCGAGGTCGCCGCGCGCGACCATCACGGCGTCGGCCTCGACGACGATCGCCTCGAGCATCTGAATCGCCTCGGCCTTCTCGATCTTGGCGATCACGCGCGCGCTCGAGCCCGCGTCCGTGATCAGCTGCCGCAGCTCGCGGACGTCGTCCGGCGACCGGACGAAGGACAGCGCGACGAAGTCGACCCCGAGCTCGAGCGCGAAGGCGAGGTCGTCGCGGTCCTTCGCCGTTACGGACGGAATCGGCAGCGATACGCCCGGCAGGTTGACGCCCTTGTGCGCGGAGACGGTGCCGCCGACGACGACCGTGCACACCGCGCGCCGCTTGTCCACGCGTTCGACGGAGAGCCGAACGTGGCCGTCGTCGATCAGGATGTCGTGACCGGGCATCAGTACGTCGCCGATCACCTCCGGCGCAACCGGCAGGTCGACGTGGCTCCCCGCCGGGCCGACGATCACCTCCTGTCCGTGCTCGAGCGTGACCGGAGCAGCGAGATCGCCGATGCGGAGCTTCGGGCCCTGGAGGTCTGCGATCAGCGCGACCGGGTGGCCGATCGCGGTCTTCGCCTCTCGTACGGCGTCCGCCGACGCCTGGTGCATCTCGTGCGTGCCGTGCGAGAGATTGAGGCGCGCCACGTCGAGCCCGGCGGCCACGAGCGCGTCGACCCGGCCGAGCCGATGCGGGGCCGAGCGTGGCGACGATCTTCGTTCGGCGTGGAGCTTCGGGAGGCACGTCTAGCGCGCGAACCGCGGGTACGCGTCGAAGCCCGGATAGATCGCGCGGTCGCCGAGCTCCTCCTCGATCCGGAGCAGCTGGTTGTACTTGGCGACGCGGTCCGAGCGCGACGGCGCACCGGTCTTGATCTGGCCGGCGCCCGTGGCCACGGCGAGGTCGGCGATCGTCGTGTCCTCCGTCTCGCCCGACCGGTGCGAGATGACGACGCCGAAGCCGGCCTCCTGCGCGAGAGCGATCGCATCGAGCGTCTCCGTGAGCGTCCCGATCTGGTTGACCTTGACGAGGATCGCGTTGGCGGCGCCCTCGGCGATTCCGCGTCGAAGCCGCTCGACGTTGGTCACGAACAGGTCGTCGCCGACGAGCTGGAGCCGGTCGCCCGCCTCGGAGGTCAGGCGCTCCCACGACAGCCCACTCGTCCTCCGCGAGCCCGTCCTCGACCGACACGATCGGGTAACGACCGGCGAGCTCCTCCCAGAACGCGACCATCTCGTCCGGCGACACGACGCGGCCCTCGAACCGTAGGCGCCGTCCTGCCAGAGCTCCGTCGCCGCCGGATCGAGCGCCAGCGCGACGCGCTCGGCGTGGCCCGCGAGCCGTGCGGCCTCGAGCACGGCTTCGATCGCCGCTTCGCTCGTCGGCAGGTCCGGCGCGAAGCCGCCCTCGTCGCCGACGCCGGTCGCGAGACCACGGTCGTGGAGCAGCGCGCGCAGGCGGTGGAAGACCTCGGCGCCGATCCGCAGGCGCATCGGCGAAGCGTCTCTCCGCCACCCGGCACGACCATGAACTCCTGGAAGTCGAGCGAGTTCTGCGCGTGGACGCCGCCGTTGACGACGTTCAGCATCGGCACCGGCAGTACTCGCGCCTCCTCGCCGCCGAGCCAGCGAAAGAGGGAGACGCCCTCGTCGTTCGCCACCGCGCGCGCCGTCGCGAGCGAGACGCCCAGTAGCGCGTTCGCGCCGAGCGCGCCCTTGTTCTCCGGTGCCGTCGAGCTCGATCAAGCCGCTCGTCGAGCGCGCGCTGCGCCGGAGGCGTCCATTCCGCGGACGGCCGGCGCGATCGTCTCATCGACGTTCGCGACGGCGCGCAGCGACGCCCTTGCCTCCGTAGGCGCGCTGGATCGCCGTCCCGGAGCTCGACCGCCTCGTGCACGCCCGTCGAGGCGCCCGACGGGACGGCCGCGCGGCCGATCGTGCCGCTTTCGAGCACGACGTCGACCTCGACCGTCGGGTTCCCCCGGGAGTCGAGGATCTGTCGCGCGTGCACGCGGTCGATGGCGGTCAGCGGAGCATCTCCTTCGCCTCGTCGTAATACCTCATCTGGCCGTCGAGGTCGAGCGCAGCCCACGCCTCTCCTCGCTCGGAGGCAAGTCTCATCGCCCGCTCGACGCGATCGACGAACTTCTGACTCGTCCTGCGAAGCGCGAGCTCGGGATCGACGTTGAGCTTGGCCGCGACACCGACCGCTGTGAACAGCACGTCGCCCAGTTCGTCGACGAGCTCGGAGGCCGGGCTCGGTCTCGGGCCGAGGGGTCCCGTGCCGCTCGATCTCTGTACCGCAGCTCGGCGAGCTCGTCTTCCAGGTGGCCGAGCGGGCCGAGAGCGTCCGGATACTCGAAGCGCACGGCAGCGGCACGACGCAGCGTCTTGCGTGCCAGGAGGAGGGCCGGCAGCGACTCCGGCAGATCGTGGAATGCGCCCACGCGCCCGTCCTCCTTCGCCTTGAGGTCTTCCCAGCGCTCCTTGACGGCGCCCGCCGTCTCGGGCGTCTCCGCGTCCGCGAACACGTGCGGATGGCGTCGAACGAGCTTGTCGTGGACCGCGCGGGCGACCGTCTCGAGATCGCCGGCGCCGCGCTCCTCGAGCAGCAGCGAGAGGAAGAACGTCTGGTAGAGCAGATCACCGAGCTCGTCGACGAGCTTCGCGTCGTCGGCCTGGAGCGCGGCGTCCGCCACCTCGTAGGCCTCCTCGACCGTGTGCGGGACGATCGTCACCGACCGTCTGCTCCCGGTCCCAGGGGCACTCGCGCCGGAGGCGGACGGTCAGCGCCTGAAGGTCGAGCAGCGCCTGCGGGAAGCGTCAACCCGTCGACGTCGCCGTCGTCGACGGCGGTGCGAAGCCCGTGGCGTACTTGATCTTGTCGGCGTACTTCTGGTTCAGCTGGTGAGCCACACGGACACGGCGTTCGACTGGGCCGTGCTCTGAAGCGTCTGGCGGATGCTGGCCTTGGCGTCGGCGAGCGAGGTGGTCTTCGCCTGCTCGAGGGGGCCGAGGGCAGTGATCACGTGCCAGCCGAACTGCGTGTGCACCGGCTTGGAGATCGCCTTCGTCTTCAGCGCGAACGCGGCCTTCTCGAACGGCGGCACGGTCTCGCCCTTCTGGATCGTCATCTTCCCGCCGATCGACTTCGAGCTGTCGATCGAGTACTTCTGGCGAGCTTCGCGAAGTTCGCGCCGTTCTGGAGCTGCCAGTAGATCGAGTTCGCAAGCGCCTTCGACTTGACGAGGATGTGCGCGACGGAGCGTGATTCCTTCTGCGCGTAGACGTCGGGGTGTGCGCGGTAGTACGCCTCGATCTCCGCGTCGGACACCTTGGACGACGAGCTGACCTTCTTGAAGATCGCGTCGGCGAGCAGCGACGAGCGCAGCTCCGCGCGCACACGTGCGTCCGTGAGATTCTGCTTCTTGAGCGACTGCTGGTACTTCTTCTCGCTACCGCCGAAGAACTGCGTGATCGCACTCTGGAGCCGCTCGTCGACCTGCTTGTCCGTCACGGTCACGCCGAGCACCTTCGCCTGCTGCTCGAGCTGGATCTTCTTGACGAGGTACTGGAGCGCGTCCTGCTGGACGTCTGGTACTGCTCGGAACCGGCCGCCGGGAGCTTCTGCCCCTGCGCCTCGAGCCTGTCCTTGGCCTGCGACACGACCTCGTCGAGCTGCGCCTGGCTGATGTCGACGCCGTTGACATTGGCGACGACCCCGCTCCCGAGAGAGCTGCTTCCGCCACCGCCGCAACCCGCGAACGCGACAGCAGCCGCGAGAGCGACGAGCATAAGGGCGATGCACCGGGCGACTGAGCGAGACATCGATTCGAAGAGCGCCTTCAACCACCCTGGCGCACATCGAGGATAGCAGCGAGCAACTCGAGTCCTTCGGGGAACCGCTCGCACCGAGCGGACAGCTCACGCCTGGGCGCGGCATATACGGCGCTCGGCACGGAGACACGGATATCGGCAACGTCTTCGGCGCCCAGGAGCAGGGGTCCGACGGTCACCCGGCCCGCCTGGAAGACGAGGTAGTCGGCCCCGGCCGCAGCGAGCTTCAGCTTCGCTTCCTGGATCGCGAACAGGTTCTCGACGGGCTCGGGAGGAGCGCCGTAGCGGTCCTCGAGCGCAGCGTGGACCTCGCGGAGCTCGTCGTCCGAGACGGCGAGCGCCAGCCTCCGGTGGATATCGATCTTCAGCGCCTCTGACCCGACGTAGTCGGCGGGGACGTAGGCGTCGATGCGGGCATCGACCCGCACGGGTCGCGGAGCAGCGTGCGGGGTCCCGGCGAGGTCGGCGACCGCCTCGTTGAGGAGGTCGACATAGAGCTCGAAGCCGACCGCGGCCACGTGCCCGGACTGCTCTGCGCCGAGCAGCTCGCCGGCGCCGCGGATCTCGAGGTCACGCATGGCGATGGCGAAGCCAGAGCCGAGCTCCGTGTGGTCGGCGAGCGTCGCGAGCCGCGCACGCGCGTCCTCCGTCAGCTCCGCCGCCTCGGGAAAGAACAGATATGCGTGGGCAGGGACGCTCGAGCGGCCGACGCGGCCCCGGATCTGGTACAGCTGGGCCAGGCCGAGCAGGTCCGCCCGCTCGACGACGAGAGTGTTCGCCTGCGGGATGTCCAGGCCGGATTCGATGATCGTCGTCGAGACCAGCACGTCGGCGTCGCCGCGGAGGAACTCCATCATCCGACGCTCGAGCTCCCGCTCCCGCATCTGGCCGTGGGCGACGATGATCCGCAGGCGCGGGCAAAGCTCGCCGAGCTTCTGCGCCGCCTCCTCGATCGTCTCGACACGGTTGTGGAGGAAGAACGACTGCCCACCGCGCTCGGACTCCCGCTCGAGCGCTGTCTTCACAAGCTCTTCGTCGTACTCGCCGACGTGCGTGCGGATCGGCTGCCTCCCCTCGGGCGGCGTCTCGATCAGCGAGATGTCGCGGAGGCCCGCCAGCGACATGTGCAGCGTGCGCGGAATCGGCGTCGCCGTGAGCGAAAGGACGTCGACCTCGAGGCGGAGCTGTCGCAGCAACTCCTTCTGCGCGACGCCGAAGCGCTGCTCCTCGTCGATCACGATGAGCCCGAGGCTCTTCGGCAGGACGTCGCGCGAGAGCGCTCGATGGGTGCCGATGAGGACGTCGACCCTGCCGGACGAGAACCCCGCGAGCGCCTGCTTTATCTCCGCGGGCTTGCGGAAGCGGGACACCATCTCCACCTCGACCGGGAAGTCGGCGTACCGCTCGCGGAACGTATTCCAGTGCTGTTGCGCGAGGATCGTCGTGGGTGCAAGGAACAGCGTCTGGCGCCCGTTGAGCGACGCGGCGAACGCGGCGCGGACCGCAACCTCCGTCTTGCCGAAGCCGACGTCCCCGCAGACCAGCCGGTCCATCGGCCGCGGCGACTCGAGGTCCTCCTTCACGGCCTCGATCGCGGCCAGCTGGTCGTCCGTCTCGCGGTAGGGAAACGCCGCCTCCAGCCGTTCGAGCCAGCTGCCCGTGAGGTCGTAGGCGACGCCTTCTGCCTGTCTCCGCCGCGCGTAGAGCGCGATCAGCTCGCCGGCTAGCTCGCGGACGGCATGCTGTGCGCGGTTCTTGAGCAGCTGCCAGGCGCGGCCACCGAGCTTGGCGAGAGCGGGCGCGCCACCGCCCGCCCCGACGTAGCGCGAGACCTTGTCGACCTGGTCGTGCGGGACGTAGAGCCGATCGTCGCCCGAGAACGCGATGAAGAGGTAGTCACGCGTGACCCCGGCCACCGTCTTCGTCTCGAACCCGAGCAACCTCCCCACGCCGTGGTCTTCGTGCACGACGTAGTCGCCGGAGCGCAGGTCAGCGAACGACTGGAGCGCCCGGCCGAGGCGTGACGGCCTCGCCGGCCGGCGGCGCAGGATCTGCGTCTCCGGGACCAGCGCGACGCCGAGAGCGCGCCAGACGAACCCCTGCCGCGCCGGAGACGCGACGAACAACAGCTCGCCGTCGTCCGACAGGCGCGAGGGTGCCTCGACGACTCTCGCCTCGACGCGGCGCAAGAGCTTCTGTGTTCTGAGGGCGTCACCGCGGTGCGGAAACGCGACGACGACTCGTAGCCCGTTGCGGACGAGGCCGCCGAGCTCGCGCTCAGCCTCGGCGAGCCCGCGCGCGGCGAGCGCCGGGCGCTGGGCCTCGAACTCGTGATCCTGACCGGCGGGCAAGCGGATCGATCGCCGCGCCGGCTGGTTGGCGATCGATCCCGAGTTCACGCCAGCGCTCGATCACGGCATCCGGCCGCCAGACGAGGTCGGCTGGGCGCGCCAGCGCTGGCACGCGATCACCGTCGTCGTCTTCGTCAGTCGCCTCTGCCGCCGGGAAGACGGTGACTGCATCGAGCGTGCGCAACGCGCGCTGCGTATAAGGGGAGAACGCACGGATTGCCTCGACCTCGTCCCCGAAAAGCTCGACGCGCACCGGGTCGCGCCCGGTCGTCGGAAAGACGTCGAGGATGCCGCCCCGTATGGCGATCTGGCCGCGCTCCTCGACCCGCTCGACCCGCTCGTAGCCCGCCGACACGATCTGCTCGACAAGCTCGTCGAGCCCGGCGGCGCCCTCGCCGGGCGCGATCGTCACGGGATCGGGGCGCCGCTCCTTCGTTGGCAGCGCTTCGACCAGGCCTGCCGCAGAGACGCACACGAGCCCGTCTCGGGAGAGCACGTCGAGCGCTCTTGCACGTTCGCCGACGAGGTGCGGCGGCGGCCGGAGGCCCGAGCCAATCGCGACGCCGCGGCTCGGCATGAATGCGATCGAGCTCTCGTCGACGAACCACGATGCCGCCTCGGCGGCGTCGCGGGCGTCCTCGTCATCGGGCAGGACGCACAGCAGGCCTGCGCCCTGTCGCACACGGAGGGCGGCGAGAAACAGCGGCAGCGCGGGCTCGGATACGCGTGCGCTCGTCCTCGGCAGCGACTCCGCGAACGCAGCCATTCGCTCGTCCTCGGCGAGAAGGCGAGCGAGCAGGTGAAGGGCAGGCTGGACCATCACGACGGACGGGGCAGCGGCCCCGCGGGGGAAGTCTATGCCCGCCGGATCGGCGGTTCCGGCGTTAGTTGAACGCGCACTGCGCCGCCGCGATCCCGTCCGCTGCGACCGCCCGCACGGCGGACGCCGACCGCTCGATCAGTGCATCGACATCCGTTTCGGACGGAAACGCCGAGAGCACCCAGTCGGAGACGGGTCGAGGGTCTCCACGGCCCGGCCGGCCGACGCCGATCCGCAGCCTGGAGAACTCCTGCGTCCCGAGGGCCTGCGCGATCGACCGCAGGCCGTTGTGGCCGGCGAGGCCACCACCCATCCGGAGCTGGAGCCGCCCTTCGTCGAGATCGACGTCGTCATGGACGACGAGCAGGTTCTTCGGGTCGACCTTGAAGAACTGCACCGCGGACGAGATCGACCGGCCCGAATCGTTCATGTAGGTCTCCGGCTTGAGCAGCGCGAGGCGGCGATCCTGGAACCGCACCTCCGCCAGTTGCCCGGAGAACTTGCCTCGAAACGATCCTTCGTGCGCGGCAGAGAGTCGGTCGACGACGAGCCAGCCGATGTTGTGGCGCGTACTGGCGTACTCGTGTCCCGGGTTTCCGAGCCCGGCGACGAGCAGGTCGAGCGTCGAGGCAGCCTTCCCCCGACGGAGCAGCCGCACTACTCGTCTGAGGCGTCTGCCGCTTCGCCGCCGTCGCTCGGCGACTCGGCCTCGGCGTCAGCGTCGGCCTCGCCTGCCGGCTCCTCGCCTTCGACTGCCTCGAGAGGCCTCTGCGGCCTCCGCCTCGGCAGCCTCGAGCTCGGCTGCGAGCCGCGGCGCAGAGACGGTGGCGATGACCGTCTCGAGATCGTCGAGCACCTTGACCGACTCGGGAATCGCGAGGTCGGATACGCGCAGCGTCGCCCCGATCTCCGTCTCCGAGAGATCGAGCGGGAGCGCGTCCGGCATCTCGAGCGGGAGCGCCTCGACCGTCACCTCGCGCGCGAGCTGGGTCAACACGCCACCCTGCTTGACGCCGGGCGAGTCGCCCTCCAGGACGACCGCAACCTGCGCGCTGATCGGCTGGTCAAGCCGTACCTCGTGCAGGTCGATGTGCGTGATGTACCCGCGCAGCGGATCCTGCTGGTAGTCCTTGACGACCGACGCGTGCGCGGTCTTCTGGTCGTCGACGACGACGTCGAGGATCGCGTGCAGACCGTGGGGGCCGCCGAGAGCCGATCGCAGCACGCGCTCGCGCACGACGAAGGCGTGCGGCTTCTTGCCCCGCCCGTAGAGAACGCCCGGAATCAGCCCCTCCTTGCGCAGGCGGCGGGACGCGCGGGATCCAAGATCGTCGCGCTCCTCCACCTCGAGTCGAACCCGTTCTCCTGCCACGGCGGCGGATTGTAGCGGGCGGCCTCAGGCAGCCGGGCTCAGAACAGCTGGTATTCCCCGCCGAAGATCGCCGAGACCGATTCGTCGGCGAAGACGTTCATGATCGTCTCGGCCAGCAGGCCGGAGATCGGCAGCACCGTCAGGTTGTCCGGCCGCCGGACGAGGTCGATCGGCACCGTGTCAGTGACCACGATCCCGGCCAGGTCGGCCTCGGCGAAACGGTCCAGCGACCCCTCGGAGAACAGGCCGTGCGTCGTGAACACCCACACGGCCGCGGCGCCGTGGTCGCGCAGGGCCTGCGCGCCGGCGAGCAGCGTGCCGCCGGTCGTGATGATGTCGTCGCCGACGATCGCGATCTTGCCCTTGACGCGGCCGGTGATCTCCGTCACCGCGGCCTTGTCGTGCTCCGGGCGCGTCTTGTGCATCACGGCGAAGTCGGCCTCGACCATCTCCGCGAAACGGATCGCGTGCTTCGCCCGGCCAGCGTCGGGCGCGACCGAGACGACGTTGTCACCGTAGAGGCCGAGGTCGCGGAAGTGCCGCGCGAACAGCGGCAGAGAGGTCATGTGATCCACCGGGATCGTGAAGAACCCCTGGATCTGCCCCGCGTGGAGATCCATGGTCAGGATCCGGTCCGCGCCGGCGAGCTGGAGCATGTCCGCGACGAGGCGCCCCGAGATCGGCTCGCGAGGCCGCGCCTTGCGGTCCTGGCGCGAGTATGGAAACCACGGCACGACGGCGGTGATCCGCTTCGCCGAGGCGAGCTTCGCCGCCTGGATCATGAACAGCAGCTCCATCAGGTTCCTGTCGACGGGGTCGCAGCCCGTCTGGACGATGAACACATCGGCGCCGCGGATCGACTCGTTGTAGCGGCAGTAGGTCTCGCCGTTGGAGAACGTCTTCAGCTCGACCTCGCCCAGCTCGACACCGAGCTGCTCGGCAATGCGCAGCGCGAGCTCCGGATGGGACCGCCCGGAGAACACCATCAGCCGCTTGAGCGGCCCGCGCTCTATCCAGTGGCCCGGTTTCACCTCGGGCTGAGCCCGTCCGGGATCGACGTCGAGGCCGGGCAGCCGAACGAGATCAGTCGTTGCGCTTTCCACGTGCGCGTCCTTCCTTGTTCTACCTGGCGAGTGCGAGCGATCGCCAAAGCATCGGCCGGAACATCGTCGGTGATTACCGATCCGGCGCCGACCCACGCATTATCCCCGATCGTGACAGGCGCAATGAACACATTGTCGACGCCGGTCCTGACGTTGCTACCGATCGTCGTCCGTTGCTTGGCGGCGCCTGGCTCGTGCGGGAGATTCGCAGTGATTGCGCCCGGCACCGATGTTCGTGTCCTCGCCGATGTCCGCGTCGCCGATGTAGGACAGGTGCGGCACCTTCGTGCGCGCCCCGATCGAGGAGTTCTTGACCTCGACGAACGTGCCGACTTTCGCGTTCGCCGCCACATCCGTCCCCGGCCGGAGATAGGCAAACGGCCCGATCTCCGCGCCCGAGGCGATGCCGCACCGGACCGCGGACGACGGTGAACGGATGGATCGTGACGTCGGGCTCGATCTCGACGCTCGCGTCGATCCAGGTCGACGCGGGATCGACAATCGTCACGCCCGAGAGCATGTGCGCTTCGTTCACGCGGTCGCGGAGGGTGGCGGCGGCACGGGCGAGCTCGGCAGCGCGAGTTGACGCCGGCAGCCGATCGCCAGTCAGCGGCGGTAAGCACGGCGCCCGGTTCCACCGTTGCCGACGACGGCGCGCACGCAGTCGGTGAGGTAGAGCTCTCCCTGCGCGTTGTGCGGCTCGAGCGTCTCGATGGCGGCCCAGAGCGCGTCGGGCTCGAAGATGTAGATCGAGCTGTTCACCTCGGTCACCGCTAGCTCGCGGGCGACGCATCCCCCGCCTCGACGATCGCCAGCCAGCGCGCCGTCGGCGTCGCGGAGCACGCGCCCGTACGCACCCGCGTCCGGCGGCTCGAACGAGAGCACGGTGACGGCGGCGCCGAGCCGAGCGATGCCGTGCAGCGAGCTCCTCGAGGAGATCGGCGGTCAGGAGCGGCGTGTCGCCGGAGAGGACGAGAACGGCGGCTGCGCCCCCGTCGAGCGCGGACCGTGCCACGGCGACGGCGTCTCCGGTGCCACGAGGCTCGGGCTGGACGACGAGGCGGACGCCCTCGACATCCGCGAGTGCCGCCTGCGAGTCCGGCGACGTGACGACGACGAGCGGGTCCGGCGAGAGCGGCTGCGCGGCCGCGAGCACCCAGTCGATCATTCGCCTCCCGAGCAGCGGATGCAGGTGCTTCGGCAGCGCCGAGCGCATGCGCGTGCCGAGCCCGGCGGCCATGACGACGGCGGAGAGTGGCGGTTCGCTGTCATCTTGCGGAAAGGCTGGGGCGCCAGGATTCGAACCTGGGGTCGCGGGACCAAAACCCGCTGCCTTACCACTTGGCTACGCCCCACCAACACCATTGTCTCAACCTGGCCCGGTCAGGCGCTCGGCTACTTCGCCGACCCGTCCGAACGCTGCGGTCGCTCGCGAATCAGGAGATAGACGACGGCCGCCCCGATCGCCGCCGCGAGGACGAGCTTGCCCACCGACACGACGAGCGCGATCACGGCTGCCGCTGCGGCCAGCAGCTGCGAGACGGCGAGGATCCACGAGGCTTCGCGGTAGAGCGGCGAGTCGAGCGTGCGGCCCGCGAGCAGGTAGAAGACCACGATCGGGATCGCGATCACGATCACGGTTACGCGCGAGAAGTCCGCCTCGAGGATGACGAAGATCGTCTCGGCGATCGCAATGCCGATCGCGATCTGCAGTCGATGCTCCCGCAGCCACATCGCGCGCGAGTCCGACTCGATCGGCCTCCTCGTCGACGCGGGCGCGGCTGGCGCTACGCTGGCGGCGTGCTCTCGACGGCCCCAGGTGCCGGCTCGTCGCTCACGCGATCAACCGTACCACGATGGCGCCGAGACCCAGGTCTCGCCGAGCTGCGCGAAATCGGCAGCGACGTCGCGCGCGTGCTCAGCGTTCTCGAACAGGGCGTAGAGCGGCCGGACCTGCGCCGCTGACGTCGGCGCGAAACGCTCCGGCGGCGACGAGCTCTGCGGACAGCGACGACGACGCGAGGTCGTTTCGCCGGAGGCGCGCAAGATCGACCGGCCGCTCGATCGTCAGCAGCGTGTCGAGCAGTTGCGCGACGCCGCTGTCGAATCCGAGCGGCGCCGTCCACGTTCGTCGAACGCGCGGTACACATCCGCGGTCGACGTCTTCTCGACTCCGGTCGGCAGCAGGATCAGCGCCCAGTAGTCGCGGGGGAGGTCGAGCGGCGAGAGCTCGGTGCCGTCTTCCTCTCCGAGCTGTGGCCCTTCCGTGAGGAAGAACGGCACATCGGCGCCGACGCTCGCAGCGACACCGTGGAGGGCGTCGCCGTCGAGCGGCTCTTCGAGCAGAGCGTTCGCGAGCCTGAGGGCGGTCGCCGCGTCCGAGCTGCCGCCGCCGAGGCCGGCCGCGACCGGGATCCGTTTCTCGAGCGTCACGCGCCAACGCGGGATCGACATCGACGCGGCGCGCGAGGTCGCTCAGCGCAGCTGTGACGAGCGTGTCGTCCGCGAATCCTTCGACCGACAACGCGCCGCCGGAACGACGGAGACGCCGTCGGCGAGCTCGATGCGTTCGTAGATCGTGACGAGCTCGTGCTTTCCGTCCTCACGACGATCGCCGACGACGAGTGCGAGGTTGATCTTCGGCTGGCGCGGTCGAAGTAGCTCATGCGAGCCGCTCGGCGAGCGAGGGAAGGCGTTCGGGCGGAAGCGCCTCGGCCCGCGTCGTGCGGTCGAGGCCGAGGGCGTCGAGCGCGTCCCACGTCGCCTTCTTCGAGGCGAGCCCGGACGTCTCGATCGAGTTCGCAAGCATCTTGCGACGATGCCTGAACGCCGCCTCGACGACCGCCTTCACCTGCGCGAACCGGTCGGGAAGCGGCCTGCGCCGGAATGCGACGAGGGCGGAGTCGACGCGTGGCTCGCGGCGAAAGACCGACCGCGAAACGGCATGGAAGCCCGTCCGCTCGGAGGCGAGCTGCACGAGCACGGATACGGCGCCGTACGCCTTGGTTCCCGGCTGCGCGAAGAAGCGATCGGCGATCTCGCGCTGCACCATCACGCACCAGACGCCGAGAGCCGGCAGGCCGTCGAGGCTCTCGACGATGAGCGGCGCAGCGACGTTGTAGGGAAGGTTGGCGACGAGCTTGTTCGAAGGCGGCCGAGAGCGCGTCCAGGTCGAGCCGCATGGCGTCGCCGAGCACGAGGCGGACGTTGGCGCGCTCACCGATCGCGGCGGCGAGCTCGCCTTCCAGCGTGCGGTCGATCTCGATGGCATGGACGAACGACACGCGATCGGCGAGGTAGCTCGTCAGGACGCCGAGGCCGGGCCCGATCTCGAGCACGACGTCCTCCGGGCGCGAGCGCTCGCGAGCCGCCCGATCACGCCGAGGATGTTGTCGTCGACGAGGAAGTGCTGACCGAGAGCCTTCTTCGCCCGGATCACGGATGACGTCACGCCAGCGCGAACGCCGCGGTCGCGTTCGCGTCGATCTGACTGCCAGCTCGTTCGGCTCCATGCTGCGCTGCGGCGGCGACGGCTGGAGCGTGTGGGCGACGAATGCCGGCTCGTTGCGCGGCCCCGGTGCGGCTCGGGAGCGAGATACGGCGCGTCCGTCTCGACGAGGATCCGGTCGAGCGGAACCTCCGCAGCTGCGCGACGTAGCTCCTCCGCTCTCGGGGTACGTCACGTTCCCCGCGAACGAGACGTAGTATCCCCGCGTCGATCGCCTCGGGCAGACGATCCGGCTCGGAGAAGCAGTGGAGGACGACGGTGCCGTCGAAGCTCACGTAGCGCTGCCTCGGTCTCTGCACCGGCGGCACGCGAGTGAATGACAACGGGCAGCCCGAGCTCGGAGGCGAGCTCGAGGTGGGCATCGAACAAGCGCCGCTGAGCGTCGTGCGGTGCGTAGTCGCGGTAGTGATCGAGCCCGGTCTCTCCGACCGCGACCGCACGGTCGTCGTGGAGCAGAGCCGCGAAGCTCCTCGACACGGATCGGCCTCCGACCCGCCTGCCTCGTGCGGGTGGATGCCGAGCGCGGCGAAGACACCTCCTCGTCGCGCGCGAGCGAGAGCGCCGCGCGACACGAGTCGATCCGCGTGCCGATCGTGATCACCCGAGTGACGCCGACCGCGCGAGCACGCGCCAGCACGTCGTGCGCCGAGCCGTCGAGCGCGTCGAGATGCGCGTGCGTATCGATCACGAGGTCGCTGCGCGAGCGGGCTCGATGCGTGGGAAGAGCGGCACGGCAGGCACGATGCCCGTTGCTTCGCGAAGGCGTCCTGGCGCGACCTCGTCCCACGACGTGTCGGACGGTTGGCCAAGCGCGCGAGGATCGCCGACGCGGTCACGGGCATGAAGGAGTACAACGCGACCGCGACGCTACGCAAGCCGTCGGCGAGGTCGTACAGCACCTGGTCGAGCTCGTCGTTCCGCGAGGCATCCTTCGCGAGCTCCCACGGCTTGGTGCGTTCGACGTGCCGGTTGAGCTCGCGGATGACGTCCCAGATCGCGTCGAGCGCGCCGGTCACCTCCCAGGCGTCGAAACGAGACGGCACGCCGGTGTGGAGAGCGTTCAGACGGTCGGCGAGAGCGTTGCCGTCCCGCGCGCTACGGCCCCGTCCCGGTACTGGACGATCATCGCCGTCGTCCGCGAGAGCAGATTGCCGAGATCGTTGCCGAGCTCGCGTTCGTACCGCTCGTGGAGCGAGTCGATCGACGCCGTGCCGTCCTGGCCGAACGACGCCGAGCGGATCGCCCAGAAGCGCACCGCATCGGATCCGTAGACGTCGGCAAGCGGCAGCGGATCGATCACGTTGCCGAGGGACTTCGAGATCTTCGTGTCGTCCATCAGCAGGTAGCCGTGGACGAAGATCTGCTGGGGGATGTCGTACCCCGCCGACATCAGCATCGCCGGCCAGTAGACGCAGTGGAAGCGGAGGATGTCCTTCGCCATCAGGTGACGGGCGGCCGGCCAGAGCTCCGGGACGAGATCCGTCCCCAGGCCGCGCGTACGTCAGCGCACTCAGGTAGTTGACGAGCGCATCTGCCCAGACGTAGGCGACGTGATCCTCGTCCCAGGGCAGCGGGATGCCCCAGGGCTGACCGGCACGGCTGATCGAGAAGTCCTGGAGACCCTGCTCGATGAAGCTCCGCGCCTCGTTGGCGCGGAAGCGCGGTAGGACGAAGTCCGGCCGCTCCTTGTAGAGTGCGAGCAGCCTGTCCTCGTAGGCCGAGAGCCGGAAGAAGTAGTTCTTCTCCTCGATGTACTCGACGTCTCCGTGATCCGGGCACTTGCCGTCGACAAGGTCGGACTCCGCCTTGAACGCCTCACAGCCGACGCAGTAGAGACCCGAGTAGACGCCCTCGTACACGTCACCGTTGTCGTAGATCCGCTGGAGAAAGTCGCGAACGAATCGCTTGTGCCCCTCGTCCGACGTCCGAATGAAGAAGTCCGGCTCCGCGCCGACGCGACCCGGGAGCTCTCGCCACACCTCGGCGATACGATCGACGTACTCCTGCGGCCCGAGGCCTTCCGCCTCTGCGACACGAAATACCTTCGTCGCGTGCTCGTCCACACCGGTGAGAAAGAAGGTCTCGTCGCCGCGCTGGCGGTGGTGCCGCACGATGATGTCGGCCGCGATCGTCGTGTACGCGTGCCCGATGTGCGGCGTCGCGTTCACGTAGAAGATCGGTGTCGTCAGGTAGAAGCGCATCGCTGAGGATTCTAGGCTGCCGGCCCCACACCCGTCCTCGTACCGAGGCGGCGCCATCCCGGCCGACCGACCACACCACAGCGAACGCTCCGAGGCTCGCGAGCGCGAGCCACGGCGACGCCGACGAAGCCCGATGACCGATCCGGGGATGCAACGACCCGTGAGTGGAACGGCTGCCCCGGGCGACGGTGACCGGATCGACGCGACGGGTGCCGGGCTCGTGACGCTCGCATCGCGCTGCGATCGCGGGTCGCGAGGAAGCCGGTCTCGTGGGACTTGGCGCCAGGTGGCGCTCTCTGCTGAGGCGTTCCGACTGGTCGGTGAGCCCGCCGTGCGTGACGAACGCCGTACTGCACGCCGCGGTCGCACCGGGGGCATTCGACATCGCGGGATGCTCTCGCATCGATCCCGTCGCCGTGCTCCGCTGCGAGGCGCTCTGCGTGCCGTGGTGCAGCGGGAGCAGGCGAGCCCGCTTCAGACGTGGTGGTGTGTCGCCGCTCCAGAGGCTGATCGCCGCCGTCGGCTCCGCTGCCGGCCGGCTCGGACGGTGGGCCCGGTTTCCTCCTGCGCAGGCGGCGGGATTGCGCCTGAGACAAGGTGGCGGGACGGTTCCGGCTGAGGCTCGGGTTGCGGCTGAGGCTCCGGTGCGGCTTGCGGCTGTGGCTGTGGCTGCGGCTGTGGCGTTGGTTGTGGGCCGGCTGCGGCGCCGGCGCCGGGACCGGCGCAGGTGTGGGTGGCGTAGGCGCTGGAGGCTCGGCACGCGCCTCCCGCGCCGAGGGAGGAACCCGAGCGGGTCGACGTAACCCTGCGGGTCGGCCGTCCGCCGCACACCGAGGTGGACGTAGGGCTCGTCGTGCTCGCGCTCTCCGCTCGGGCCGATGATCCGACGACGTCGCCCTCGTCGACGACCACGCCCTTGCGGACGCCGATTTCGCCGAGATGGACGAGCGTGACGGAGTACCCGTCGGCGGTCGCGATCGTCACGATCTTCCCGTTCGCGCCAACCGAGCCCGCGAACGTGACCGTCCCGTCGACGGGGGCGAGCACGTCGGAGCCGGCAGGGCCGGCGATGTCGACGCCACGGTGCTGACCTGGCGCGTACGGGTCGTCACCGATCGAGAAGACCGCGCAAGACGTCGCCGGAGGTCGGCCATGACCATGCGGATCGGTCCTGCGAGGCAAAGACAAGCGACGGCGACGAGCGCGACCCAGAGGCGCATGGAGAGCTCCTGTGTTTGCTGATCAGAGAACGGCCCTAGCGTAGCTGTCTGCGTCGACAGTTGTCAAATCTGCAGACAGTCAGAGTGAGTCGCGATAGAGGCTGTTCCGCGATGCGCCGGTTAGGCGCGCGATGACGTCCGCGGCCTGGCGACGGGAGACACCGGCGTCCACGAGCTCGGCGACAGCCGCGACGCTTCCGGCTCGTCGACCGCTTCGGCGACCGAGCCCGGCCCGATCACGATCGTGATCTCTCCCTTCACCGCGGTCGAGAACCGCGCAGCCACGTCCCGTGCGGCGCCGCGCACGACCTCTTCGAACGCCTTCGTCAGCTCCCGGCAGACGGCGACGTCGCGGTCCGGAAGGATTGCCGCGAGGGCGGCGAGCGGAGCGCGGAAGCCTTTGCGGCGACTCGAAGGCGATCGCGGCGTGCGGCCAGCTCTCCAGCTCGCGGAACAGCGTCTCGAGTGCCTTCCCGCCACGCGGGAGGTAGCCGAGGAACTGATAGCGCTCGAACGGAAACCCGGCGGCGACGAGCGCTGTCTCCACCGCCGAGGCCCCCGGCAGCACCGTGACGGCGATTCCCGCCTCCAGGGCGGCCGCGACGAGCCGCGCGCCGGGATCGCTGATCGCCGGCAGGCCCGCGTCGCTGACGAGCGCGATCCTCGCACCCGTCTCGAGGCGGGGCAGGACCTGCGCCGTCCGTGCGACCTCGTTGTGCTCGTGGTAGCTGGAGCAGCTGGGCTCGGATGCCGTGTGCGGTCAGGAGCTTGCGCGTTCGTCGCGTGTCCTCGCAGAGCACGAGCTCCGCCTCCGCGAGCTCGGCCAGCACGCGCAGGGTGACGTCCCCGAGGTTGCCGATCGGCGTCGCGCAGACCGCGAGCGGCATCGGCTACCCGGCCGCGTCGAGCGCCTCGAAGGCGATCAGCGCCGCGCCGACCATCCCCGCCTCTTCGCCGAGCGTCGCCGGGACGACGCGGACGAGATCGCGCCCCGGCGGCAGCGCATCCCGTTTCAGCGTCTCGAGCGCCGGATCGAGCATGAGGTCGAGAGCGACACCAAACCCGCCGCCGATCACGATCAGCTCGGGATTGAAGATGTTGACGAGGCTTGCCATGCCCGCGCCGAGACGCCTTCCCATCTCGTGCATCGCCTCGAGCGCCCGCTGATCGCCGCTGCGCGCCGCCTGGAGGAGCTCGTGCGCTCCAGCATCCGGTCCCAGCAGCTCCTTCGCGATGTCCGCGGCAGCGCTCCCGGAGACCGATTGCTCGAAGTGTCCGTGACCGGTGCAGAACCCACGGCACCGCGGCCCGTCGAACTCGAGCACCATGTGCCCGAGCTCGGCGGCCGCCCCTATCCAGCCGCGATACAGACGCCCGCCGAGGATCAGCCCGCCGCCGAGGCCGGTGCCGAGCGTGATCATGATCATCTCGGTCGTCCCCTTGCCGGCACCGATCGTCCACTCCGCGACTGCGGCGGCGTTCGCGTCGTTGTCGACCGCGACGGGCAAGCCCGAGGTACTCCTGCCCTCGCTCCCGAAGCGGCACGCCCGCGATCGGCACGTGGACGGAGAAGACCGACGAGCCGTCCCGTTGGTCGATCGTCGACGGAATGCCGATGCCGACTGTCCCGATCGTCTCGTCGCGAAGCGCGTCGACGACCTCCGCGAGACCGCGCAGGAACCCTTCCGCCGAGTCGGTCGGAGTCTCGCGGCGCTCGGTCCGGACGATCGTCCCGCCCGGTTCGACGACACCGGCGAGGATCTTCGTCCCCCCCACGTCGATGCCGATAGCGCGCGTTTCCGCCATGGTGGCTGGCTACCATAACGCGCCGCATGGCCCCTGAAGAGAAGCCGTACCGCGTCTACCGCGGTGGACGCAGGGGCCCCAAGCTGCCGAAGCTCGCGCTCCCGTCGCGCAAGCCGGCGGCTTCGCGTTCGGGGAGGAACCGACCACGGCGCCCGCCACGCTCGCCGCGCCCGCGTGGCGCTCAAGTGGGCCGGGATCGTCTTCTCCGTCTTTCTCCTCTGGCTCGCAGCCTGGAGCCTTGCCGGCTACTTCTCGTTCCGGGACGGCGTCAAGGCAGCGAACAAGCGACTTGCCCGCGGCGGCGAAGCGGCAGCTCTCCGGCCGGGACAACTTCCTGATGACGAGCCCGACGACGATCCTCCTGCTCGGCACCGATACACGTCCCGGGCGTGGACAGCGGGGGCTCCGGCACTCGGACTCGATCATGCTCGTCCGCACCGACCCGGACCACCACCGTCTCTTCTACCTCTCGATCCCGCGTGACCTCTGGGTCGACATCCCCGGTTACGGCTCGGACCGGATCAACACCGCGAACCAGATCGGTGGCGCGCCACTGGCGCTGAAGACGATCAAGGCGTTCACCGGCCTCGACATCGACCACGTCGTGATCGTCGACTTCCAGCGCTTCAAGGAGCTGATCGACCGGATCGGAGGCGTCGACGTCTACGTGCCGCACGCGATCCACTCGAACCGCTTCGACTGCCCGCTCAAGCCGGCGAAGTGCGCGACCTGGACCGGCTGGCACTTCGAGAAGGGCACGCAGCACATGAACGGTCGCCGCGCGCTCGCCTACTCGCGCGTGCGCGAGAACCAACTCGACCCGGCCGACAACGACATCACGCGCGGGGAGCGGCAGCAGGCGGTCGCCCAGGCGATCACCGACAAGCTCGCCGGCGTCGGTACGTTCCTCCGATTGCCGTTCGCCGGCGACGACCTCCTGAAGCCGCTCGCCACCGACCTCGACGCAGGCGACTTTCTCGAGCTCGGCTGGGTGAAGTTCCGCGCCGACGGAGGTCGCGTCGTCCGCTGCCGACTCGGAGGCGACCTCGAGTCGATCAACGGCGCTTCCGTGATCCGCTCGTCCGAGGACAACCGCTCGGTGATCTCGATGTTCACGGACCAGTCGGCGCCGCAGCCGCCGAACCCCGGCCGTGGCGAGGACTTTCCTCCGGGCTGCCTTGTCGGAGGCGTGAAGCGCTAGTAGGAGGGTTTGGCGAAACGGTGCTCGTCGCCGGGGTGCGCTCGACGCTGTGATCGCCAAGACGCAGGGAGCCTCAATAGTGAAGAACTATTGGGGCGACTGAGGACGCCGCGAGCGCAGTGTCGAGCGCGATTCCGGTGGCTCAGTCACTGTTTTGCCAAGCCCTCCTGGTTGCTCAGGCCGACTCGGCCTTCTTCGTATCGCTCTTCGCCTCTGCCTTCTCCGGCTTCTTCTCGCCGTCAGCAGGCTTCGCTGCTTCTCCGTCTCGCGAGTCGCGCTTGCGGCCGCCGCGGCCGTAGTCCGTCGAGTAGAAGCCCTTGCCCTTGAAGAAGATCGGCACCGGGTGGAGCACCTTCTCGAGCGGGCTGGCGCCGCAGACCTCGCACACCGCGGGCGGCGCGTCGTCCATGCGCTGGAACAGCTCGAACAGGTGTCCCTTGGGGCAACGGTACTCGTAGAGCGGCATGGGGATTCAAGGCTACCAGTGGCTTATTACGGTGAAATAGGGTCTCGTCGTGTCTGAAGCGGTCGTCGAGACACCGCGCGGCGGATCGGCCCGCGCGGCCGTCGCCGAGCGGTGGTTCGCGCTCGGGGTCGGAGCGTGCACCGCGGGCGTCGCGCTCTTCCTGTCACTGCGGCTGACGGCCTGGCCCCCGCACGAGGACGAGACGCTCGCGCTCTTCATCGGACGGAAACGGCTCGACGGGGTGCTCGGAACGGTGCTCAACCAGCGTGGCGGAGCTCCTCTCCACTTCCTGTTCGCCTGGGCGGTGGCCCATCTGGGTGGTGGGCTGGTCGCGCTGCGGGCGGTGTCCGCAGCCTTCGCCGTCGCCAGCGTCCCCCTCTGCGCGTTGCTCTCGGCGCGCCTCGCTGGGCGCGCCGTCGCGCTGACGACGACGGTGCTGCTCTCCGCCAGCTGGATGCTCCTCTTCCACGGCGTCTACGGTCGCATGTACAGCATCTTCCTCGTCACGAGCGTCCTCTCGTTCCTCGCGCTGCTCCGTGCCATCGAGCGCGGCGGAGCCGGCAGCTGGGCGCTGTGGGCCGCGGCGATGCTGCTCTGCATCGCATCGCACCCGTACGGCGCGCTCGTGCTCGCGTCGCAGATCGCGTACACGGCGGCGGTGCGTTCGCGTCTGCGTCAGGCGGCGATCGCCTTCGGCGCCGTGCTCGTGCTCGGGATCCCGTTCTGGCGCACCGATCTCGTGCTGGCGGGGCGGTTCGACGTGGGCGTCGGTGGAGGAGGCGAGAGGCTCGGCACGCCGTTCGACGTCCTCCGCTACCTGTGGGCGACGCTCGGCGACTTCACGGCCGGCTACACGCCGGTGCTCGTCGTCGTCGTCCTGCTCGGAGTCGTCGGGGCGGTCGTCCTCTTCCGAACGAACCGGAGGAGCATGCTGCTCGTCGCTTCCGTGATCGTCGTGCCGTCCGTCTTCCTGCTCCTCGGCCGCTTCGGCCAGTCCGCGGCGCCCGAGCCCAGACACCTGATCTTCGCGCTCCCCTTCGTCCTCACGATCGTCGCTGCCGGCCTGTTGCGCGTCTCGCGGCTCCTCGGGCGTCACGCGATCGTCGGGGTCGTCGTCGTGCTCACCTTCCTCGTCGGGCTCGAGAGCGCGTGGGGCTGGCGGGAGACGCCCGACCTGTACCGGGGCGAGCCGGCGTCCCGGATCGCCGCGCGCAACGAGGCATCGGCGTGGCTCGCGAAGACGACGCGGCGAGACGACGTGCTGTTCGGCTACGACCCGCTGTTCCTCCAGGCCTGGCAGCGCGGTGGAGCGGTGTCGCAGCGCGTCGTGCCGAGGGCAGACTCGCGTCTCGCCTTGAAGGCGCTCGAGGCCGCGCCGAAGCCGCTCGGCCGTGGCGTCTGGGTGTTCGACACGAGCGACACCGGTAACGCGTCTCGGCGCGAGCGCGCGCCGCTTCGCCTGCCGCAGCCGCGTGCGGCGTTCGAGGCGAAGGTGTTCGGGCCGTTCCTGATCATCCGCACGGTCGAGCCGGCGGGCACGGTGCGGCAGTACCTCTCACTTGCGCGCCGCGCCCAGCTGACGGGCAAGACGATTGCCGTCGGCGACGCGGACACGAATCTCCTGACGGTGCTCGGTGCGAGCGGGCGGCTGGCAGATCAGGTCCGCGACCGAGCCTCCGGCTCGGCCTCGACCGCCTCGCGGTAGCACGGCGCGTCCTCGAAGGCGGCCAGACCGACCGTGAGGCTCGGCGCCGCCGCGCGCCGGCGGCGGACCGCGGCGAGCGCCGCGAACGCCCCGAGCACGCCGCCGATCAGGATGTCCCGCAGGCGATAGCGTCGTCCGCCCTCGTCCATGCGACGATTCTACGGTTTCTGGCTCAACGAAGCCGTTAGCGGTCGGTTTCTACCCGAATCTTCTACCCCGAGCATCCGCTGCTCGAGCAGAGCAGCCTCGTCGCGGAAGACGACGCCGGCCAGGTGGACGTACTGCCTCGTGCAATAGCGCCGCCGCTGCTGAATCCTCACAGCTGAACCTGAGTCCTCGCGCGTTAGACGGCGTATTAGCTGCTACGTGACTTCGACGGACGGCCTCTCCAATTCGCTTACGTGCCCGGCAAGGGCACACCGAGCTCGAACCAGGTCACGTTGAGATCGCCATCTCGCCCCGATCCCCAGCGGGTCGAAAACGCTTCCACAAGTATGAGTCCGTAACCCCCCGTCTCCCCAGCGACCCTCAGCCGGGCGCCGCGTGTCGAGCCGTCCGACACCTCGGCTCTGAGTCGGTCGCGTTCAACCTGAACGTACAAGCCGACCTTCGTGCTCTGTCCCGAGGGGCCGTGTTTCACGCTGTTCGCCACTAGCTCGCTGACGAGCAGACGAGCGATGGTCAATGTCTCGTCGGGTAGATCTCCTGCGAGTGCGGAGATCGCTTCGCGAGCGGCTCGAGGCGAACGCACGTCGACTGGGAACGACTTGCGGAGCTCTGCTTCTTCCCATGCACTTGACTGCATCTGGATTTTCTCTTGCTCGATTCGCTCAATGAGAAACGCAAATGCCTCCGCTTGCTCGGAGGTGATGGCACCGGCGTCCGTCCCGTCAGCGATGAGTGCGCGGGCCTGGTCGAAGAAGTCCCCGGGCTTTTCGGCCGCGGCTACGTCCCAGTCTCGGCCGGAGCGACCGAATGCGAACGCCGTAACTTCAGCCATCTCCGCCTCGTCCTTGCTCATGAGCTCCTCAGCGAGCAGCATTGTCGTCACCGACACGCCCAACCAGCTGGCTATCAGGCGCCAGCGATCTGGTGCCGGTCGTGCCGCCTCCATCTCCCATAGCCGGTACGCAGTCCGAGCGACGTCGAGCTCCCGCGCAGCCTGGGCCTGACTTATCCCGCGTTCCTCGCGCCTCTGCTTAAGGCGCTCGGCAAGGGAGACGACGGAGCTACTCGTCATGCCTCGTGCTCGCAATCACGATGGCCGGGTGCGTCACCAAGCCGATGATCTCAAGGATGCGCTCGGTCATTGCGGTCGGGTTGGCGAGGATGAGCTTGTTGCCGGCGCCGTTGAGAGAGCCAGCGTATTG
Source organism: uncultured Actinomycetes bacterium (assembly GCA_963705945.1). Taxonomy (GTDB): domain Bacteria; phylum Actinomycetota; class Thermoleophilia; order Gaiellales; family Gaiellaceae; genus PALSA-612. The sequence goes on from CAVPLG010000001.1 coordinate 830,911, forward strand.
CATGAGTGCGTGCAGGCCTGAACTATCGATGAACTCGAGCGCCGAAAGCTCGAGTGTGAGGTCGCCCTGACCGTTCGTGGCGGCAAGGGTTTCACTGAACCCTTGCGCTGAGCTGATGTCCAGCTCGCCGACGAGGCGAAAACCCCGCAAAGGCGGTTCAAGAGGGAGGATCGAAAAAATGGTCTCCATGGATCCCTGTCTGTCGTCTGACGTACGACAGAATGGCACATCCTTGACCGGTACGCAATTTTTCTAATCGGGCCGGGCCGCCGGGATTGAACACCGCCCATACCGAAGTCCCGGCTACGTAGCGAGCGTGTGGCTACGACAATCGCGTCCTCGCACCAACTGCCGAGCTCGTCGCGAACGACAAACGTCGTGCCCCTCGACTACGGTTCGATGATGGGAGGGTGGTTGATGGACGAATCGGTGTTCGAGCGTCTCGCCGGTCACCTGCGGCGCGATCCGGGCGGCGCCGAAGGCGAGAAAATGGTCTGGGCCTTCGAGCATGCCTTGCAGGTCTGCGCCATAGACGTGGAACTACTCGCACACTTACTCGCCGCGACGGTCTGCTTAATCGCCGCCGACGAGCACTCGAGTCCGCGAACCGTCCTCGAGACGTACTTCCGCCGCTCCGTCAGCGACACCGAGTGGCAAGAGAAATACCTGCCGCTGTTCGCCTAGAGGACGTGAGGGGACGCCGGTCGGCGCCGGCGCCCCCTCAGAATACGGTTGGGTCACTCGGTGAAGCCGCTTCCCCCGGGGCCGTAGTAGCTACCGAGAGTGTCGCGATACCCGGCGTCGCGGTAAGTGTCCGCATCGAACTCGGGCGCATTCTTGATCTGTTCCTTCGTGCGCGTGACGTACACCTTCTCGTCGTCGCGGTCGACGCGATCGACCACGCCTGCGGGAAGCACCACCTTCTTGCCCAAGATCCACGGGCCGGTGTCGACGACGATGTACCCGGCGCCGACGTCGTAGCTCGCCTCGTCGATCTTGCCGATTCCGCCGTCGAGCGCCTCGACGCCAAGACCGGTCAGCTCACTTGTCGTCCAGCCCTGCTCACGAAACGTCCAGATGTCCACATTGGTCATTCTGAAGTACCTCCTCGATTTGGTGTCGCGGTCTAGCGTCGGGAGAAGCCGAACCCGCCCAGGGCCATAACCACGAGCACAATGATCAACACCCACAGCCAAACAGGCATCAGAACCTCCTTTGGTCGCCGTCGGATTCACGTCTCGGTACCTCAGCCAGCCGGCTCTTAAACCATCGCGCCGCGCAGTGCGGTAACTGGGCGGAACGGCGCAGCGGGAAGAGGTAGATGGGGCGTGCAGGATGGCCGCAGGGGGAAGCGCCCCTCGCGCCCCACTCATTCGCGCTACACCGACTGATACCCCGAGGCGCTCGCCCGGCGGTGAACCGGCGAGCGCCCCGAGCGTGTTCTGCCCGCCGCCGCACGACGGGCAGACTGGGTCAAAGTATGGGCTCCGCATCGTCCTCGGGGTAGAGGCCGGGGAAGCTAGCCGCCAGCTCCTCGAGCACATCATCGTCCAGTGGCATCCCCGTCCGCTCGACCACCGTCCGCTCGAGCAGCCGGCGTGTGCGGTTGCCGCCGCGGGGCGTCACGGCTTCGGCCGTGGGCCAGTGCGGCGAGGGAGTCGAGCGCCGTCCCAGCCTAGCTCGCAACTCGCCTCAGGGTGACTCACCCGGGCCGAACAGCACGAGCGTCACTACCTGACGCCCCACGGACCGAGCACCGTGTCCGCCTGCTGCGCTCGCTCGGCGTCGCTCGGCTTGCACCGCGGGTTCAGCTCGAACCCAGCCGGAACTAGGTGCTTCGGCTGCGGGACAAGCGAAAGCTCGTCGCCCAGCGGCTCGAAGCGGGGCGGCGGCGTCGGAGGGCGCCAACCCTGCGACAATGCTTCAGCCCGGTCGGCAGGCGTCCAGATGCTGACCGAGTAGTTCACCGTGTCCTCCCACCATCGGCGCCTAACGCAGCACGCTCACGCGGAGACGGTCGACGACTTCCGACCGTACCCAGCTTCGTCTCTGTCTGCCGCTCGTCGGCGCGTTCGAGGAAGTAGAACCGGCCCGCATCGACGAAGAACACCGCGACAGGTGGCTCGACCGGGGAGCCGATGCTGAGCAGCGGGCAGCCATGCGAACGCCGGAACTCGGAGCCGGTTGGGCGGTCGCGCCACTCACGGCGGCCGATGCGCTCGAAGTCGTCGGGGCGTCCTTCCGGCCAATGTCTGCCGGGCGGCCGCGAGTCCTTCGAGCGTAACGTCGAGCCCGTCGCCAATGCTGCCAACGTGGTTCGGGCGGTCGCTGGAAGCAAGCCTGCGCCCGCTCGGAAGGTCGCCGCCGAAGATCGCTGGTGCGTTGTCGCTCATGAATCCTCCTGCGGGCTGTAGGGACGAATGAGAAGCGCAAGCGCGGCCGAGGGAATACGAACCGCCCCGCGCGTACCGATGCGCACGGCGGCCAGCTCCCCCGAGGCGATGCGGCGGCGGATGGTGACGGGCGAGACGCCGAGCTCGAGCGCGGCCTCGTTGACGCTCAGAAGGGGGTTACCACCGGGAGTAGATTGCTGTGCAGGTGCAATCAAACTAGAACATAATCTAGTAATCGCAACGAATAGAACAGACGCGAGATTCTGCAATATCCGGTTTTTGTGAAGGTGCGCCGCCCGGAGCCGCCTGCCGTCGCGGTTCGGTGCGACGAATGCGGAAGTAGCTTCGAGTCTCAGTCGGCGCAACGCACGCCTGCATCGTCAGCGGGCGTAATAGGGTGTGCCTACGTGACGCGAGTCGAAGCAGTTCACCGCTACGACGTCCCAGTCGACCGAGGCTTCGCCTTCATCACAGACACGGCGAACTGGTCGAAGTACTGGCCAGGGTACGTTCGTCTCGAAGACGGTTCGAGTTGGGGAGACGTCGGTGACACGGCCCGCCTGACAATCCGACTGCTCGGGCGCGAACGCCTGTTGACGATGACGATCACGGCGTTTGAGCCGAACCGCCTCGTGACGTACACCACTACGCAGCCGGGTCTGCCTGACGCTTCTCACGAACGCCACTTCGAGCCAGACGGCGACGGTTTCGTGTACCGACTCGTCGTCGACTACGAGCCACGCGGCGGGATCGCCGGCTTCTTCGACCGGACGCTAGTAGAGCGGGGAATCCGACGCGCGTTCGAGAGCACGTTCGCGGCGCTGGAGCAAGAGCTAGTACGCGCTTAGCGGGGAATCGCGGGCTCATGAGATGAGTGGGAGTGAGGTTGCCAGGCCGCTAGTCGATGCCCTGGTCGACGACGATGGTCGCCGTCACGTCGCCCCCGCCGCGGCCGTCCTCGTCGTCTCGAACCTCGAGGAGGCGGCAGAACCTTGTTGGACTGATCTGGCCGGACGCGACGGGGTAGAACTTTCTACCCATCTGAGCTGATCGGAGATGATCTAGGGGAACGCGAACCCGCTGAATATGCCGATTCCCGTCCCCCCATACCCCGTCTAGTAGAAGCGACGATTCTACGAATGCTCGTGTGCACGCTCGGAGATCTCACGCTCGACGTCATCGTCCGCCTCGAGGCGCCCTTCACACCTGGCGACGACACGCCCGCGACGGCCTCGGTCGGCGCGGGCGGCCAGGCGGCGAACGTCGCGGCGTGGTGTGTGGCGTGCGGCGCCGAGGCGAAGCTGATCGCGAAGCGCGGCAGCGGGCCGGCCGCGGAGCTTGCGATTTCGGAGCTCGAGCGGCGCGGTGTCGAGCTCGTAGGGCCTGTCGTCGACCACCCGGGGGCGGTCGTCGTCTCCGTGGCCAGCATGGATGAGCAGCGGTCGATGCTCACAGATCGTGGGCCTGCGCCCGGCCTTCGCGCGGAGGAGCTCGACGTGGGCTGGCTCCGCGGCTGCGACGCATTCCATCTCTCCGGCTACGCGCTGCTCGAGGGGCCGATCGCGGACGCGGGGGCGAAGGCGGCGGGCGCCGCGCGTGCCCAGGGGGCGCGAATCAGCGTCGATCTGGCATCGGCGGCGGGCATCTCCCGGTTCGGGGCCCCACGCGTGGTCGCACGTCTCGAGCAGCTGGAGCCGGACGTCGTCTTCGCCGGCGACGGCGAGCTCGCAGCTCTCCGCGAGACGCCGACGGCGGTCACGCTCGTCGTCAAGCGCGCGGCCGACGGCGTGACCGTCACGTCAGGCGGCGAGCGGCACAAGCACGCGGCGCTGCCGGTGGACGTCGTCGACTCCACGGGCGCGGGCGACGCGCTCGCCGCCGGGTTCCTCGTCGGCGGGATCGAGCTCGGCCTCGAGGCCGCGGCTCGCTGCCTCGCCACGGCGGGTGCGATGCCGTGAGCGAGCTCGTGGTCGCATCGGAGGAGGTGCGCGAGGCGCTGGCCACCGGGCGGCCCGTGGTCGCGCTCGAGACGACGATCGTCGCGCACGGGTTCCCCGCGGGCGAGGGGTTCGGCGTCGGGCAGGAGTGCGAAGGGCGGATTCGCGCGGGAGGCGGCATTCCGGCGACCGTTGCAGTGCTCGACGGCACGGTTCGGGTCGGGCTCCAGGAGACTGAGCTCGAGCGCGTGGCAGCCGCCGGGTCGGCCGCACGGAAGGTGAGCCCACGCGACGTCGCACCATGCATTGCCGACGGTGCGATCGGCGCGACGACGGTCGGCGGTACGCTCGCGGCGATCCGCTCGCTCGACATCCGCACGATGGCGACCGGAGGCATCGGCGGCGTCCATCGAGGGTACGAGAGCAGGCCGGACGTGTCGGCCGATCTGCCCGAGCTCGCGCGCTCGCAGACGGTCGTCGTCTGCTCCGGCGTCAAGTCTCTGCTCGACGTCCCGGCCACGCTCGAGCTGCTCGAGACGCTCGGCGTGCCCGTGCTCGGCTACACGACGGACACGGTCCCCCTGTTCTACGCGCGCCGCGGCGGCCCGCCCGCGCCGACCCGCGTCGATGCGCCCGAGCAGGTTGCGCGCATCGCGGCGGCGCACTGGTCGCTCGGGGGCTCCGGCATCCTCGTCACGCGCCCGCCCGACCCCGAGCTCGACGACGTCGAGCCGTTGATCGAGAAGGCGCTGGCCGCTGCGATGACGGAGGGAGTGGACGGTCAGCGCCTCACGCCGTACGTGCTCGCATTCCTCCACGAGCGGAGCGGCGGTGAGACGCTCGAGGTCAACCGTCGGCTTGCCGGGGACAACGCAGCGCTCGCCGTCGAGGTCGCCGCCGCGCTCGCGTCTGGCTGAGATGGCCGTCTACGAGAGCGACCCCGATGCGGCGCCCGACGACGAGTTCGAGCCCGGCACGCTCGGTCATCTAGTCCCCGGAAACCGTGGGCGGTTGCTCGACGCCCGACGGACGCCGGTCGTCGTACGAGGCGTGTCTGTAGATCGGGGCACGTTCGACGTGGAGATCGCGGCGTTCGAGGACACGGGCGCCGTCTGGGAGCTGGAGGCGGAGCGAGCGTCTCGCTTCCAGTTCCACCCGGGGCAGGCGACCGCGGACGCGGCGACCGTGAAGTCGCTCGAGGAGGCGATCGAGCGGTTCGACCAGCCGCTCTCGATCGCCGCCTCAAGAGAGGAGCGCGGGGCGACGGAGGAGCTGATCGCAGCCGAGCGCGAGCGCGCCCGCGCATTCATCCCGGGCGCGTCGCCCTTCGACGCCCTCGAGCGCTTCCTCGGAGAGGTCGGCCTGGTTGAGCTGGAAGAGGCGTTCGCGAGCCGTTACGTCTCGAACGCGAGCTCGGGCGAGCTCGTCAAGGGCCACGCGATCGTGCTCGCGCAGCTCGGCCTCTGCCCCTACCACGGCAAGGTCGTCCGCTCGCCCGATCTCTTCGCAGGCGAGTGGACGCAAGAGCGCCGGGCGGCGCACGTCGTCGCCCGGCTCGCATTCGTGCGCGAGCTGTTCGCACCGGGCGGCGAGCGCATGACGCTCTACCGCGGGCTGGCAAGCGAGCGCCCGTTCGACCTGCCGAGCGGCGCGTCGTTCGTCTCGGCCACGTTCGATCCGGCCGTCGCGGAGGCGCACTTCACGGGCGGGCAGGCGACCGTCGCCGCTGCGCTCTATCGCCAATCGGTGCCGGTCGAGCGGCTGTTCATGACCTATAGAGAGACGAAGGCGATGAACCGACAGTTCGCAGAATCGGAGGCGGTCCTCCTCGGCGACCCCGCCAGCCCGCTGTTCTAGCTCGCTAGCTCGTCGATCCGCGCCGCGGCCCGCTCGAGCCCGCCCTCGTCGAAGAGGAACGGCCTCGCGTTCGGGATCGCGTGCGCGGGGCCGTCGAGCTCGGACGACCCGGCGGCACCGTTCAGCGCATAGCGAATCGGGATCTCGTGGCAGACGACGAGCGTGCAGCCGGACGGATGCGCCAGCAACTCCCGGAAGCCCCGCGCGTAGCGGCGGGCCGCGTCGTTGAGGCTCTCGCCGCCCGGGAACGGGTCGTCACGCGTGTGCGCGTGCTTCCACGCGTCGTAGTCGTCGTGCGTCTCGCCCTCGAGCTCGCCGATAGCGATGTCGTCGAGGAGCGGCTCGACGTCGAGCGGCAGTGAGCGGCTCGCGAGCGCGATCTCGGCCGTCTCCCGTGTTCGCCCGAAGCGCGTGCAGACGCCGCGGTCGAGCCGCAGGCCGGTCAGCTCCTGGCCGAGCAACCGCGCCTCCTCGCGGCCCGTGTCCGTGAGCGGCACCGGCCGACTGGGATCGCCGTTCACGCGCCGTTCCGCGTTCAGCAGCGAGTGTGCGTGTCGCGTGAGAACGAAGAGGCGGCTCAACCGAGCTGCTGGAGCAGCTTGTCGATCTCCATCAGCTCATAGCTCTCGAGCTTCGAGCTGCCGCGCGACCCGAGCTGCACGGACACGCGGGCGATCGTCTCGGCGTTCGGCGCCTCGACGACGTTCACGAAGTCGTACGGGCCGAGGCACGCCCATTGGTGGAGCACCTTGGCGCCGAGCTCCTCGACGTCTTTGTTCACCTCTTTCAGGCGCTCGGGGTTGGCGTTCAGCGTCTGGACGCCCTTCGCGGTCAGGCGCGAGAGCATGAGATACGTGGGCATCGCTCCTCCTTCAGCCGTTGGACGCGTGCGACTTTACTGCGGCGCGAGCGAGCTGGTGCCCGTAGAGCTGAGCCGCACCGATAAAGAGGACGGGCGTCAGCACGAGCGTCGAGAGGAACGCCGCTGCCTGGATCGCGTGGCCGCTCGCGCCGTAGATCGCGAGCGCCATCGCCTGCCCGGTGAGGAAGACGAGCAGGCCAAGCGTGCCGACCGTGCCGAACGCGTGCAGGAAGTCGACTCGCCCGAGCGCGAAGCCACGGCGGAGGGCGGCGCGGACGCCGAGCTCCTCGGCGACGGCCGCGGGCACCGCCATTCCGAGCAGCGCCAGCCAGGCGACGCCGGGGAGAAACGCCACGAAGAGCGCTGGCGCCGGGAGGTAGACGAGCGCACCGGCGACGAACGCCAACAGGAGCGTGCGTCGGGACGGGTTGCGACCGACGACCATTCCGCAGGCAGCGACGTACGACGCGGTGAAGACCACGAGCCCTCCTCCCGCCGCCAGTGCGGCCGCAGGCGTGCGGCTGAGCTGCGCAATCACGGCCGCGAGCACGGCCGGCCCTAGCCCGAGGGCGAGACAGCGCCAGAAATGGTTCGCGTAGAAGCGAAGAGTGTCCGCGACGAGCTGGCCGATCGTCTGCTCCGCCAGCGGCGTAGCGGCTGGAGTGGCGGGCTTCGCCTTCGACGCGGGCTCCGTTGCCATGCGACCAACGCTACCCAAGGCAACCGCATGGGGGACACGGTTCATCCCGTCCCCCATCCCGTACACTGCGCGCCGTGGGACGAGGATCTCGAGGAAGCGTCCGCTGGAAGGCGGATCGTCAGCGGAAGAAGAAGGCGCGCGGAGTGAAGAAGGCCGCCGACGCCGGCACGACTCGCAAGTCCAAGCGCTAGACAGCCACGGGAGCCGCCCGCTCGAACGCGAGCTCGCCGTCCGAGACGTCCACGCGTACGACGTCGCCTTCCGTGAACTCACCCTCGAGGAGAAGCTTCGCGAGCGGGTTCTCGACGAGCCGCTGGAGGGCACGCTTCAACGGCCGGGCGCCGTAGGTCGGGTCCCAGCCCGCTTCGGCGACCTGTTCCTTCGCCGTGTCGGTCAGCTCGATCGCGATGCCCCGCTCCGCAAGCCGCTCGCGCAGGCGCGCGAGCTGGAGCTCGACGATCTCCGAGATCTGCTCCCGCGAGAGCGGCTGGAACTCGACGATCTCGTCGATCCGGTTCAGGAACTCGGGCCGGAAGTGGTCCGTCAGCGCCGCAGCCGAGCGGATGTTCGAGGTCATGATCACGACGGTGTGCCGGAAGTCGACCGTGCGGCCGTGGCCGTCGGTCAGGCGACCGTCGTCGAGGATCTGGAGCAGCACGTCGAACACCTCCGCGTGCGCCTTCTCGATCTCGTCGAGCAGGACCACGGAATACGGGCGCCGCCGCACGGCTTCGGTCAGCTGGCCGCCCTCCTCGTAGCCGATGTAGCCGGGCGGGGCGCCGACGAGTCGTGACACCGTGTGCCGTTCCTGGTACTCGGACATGTCGAGGCGCACCATCGCGCGCTCGTCGTCGAACATGAATTCGGCGAGCGCGCGCGCGAGCTCGGTCTTACCGACGCCAGTCGGGCCGAGGAAGACGAACGAGCCGATCGGGCGGTCGGGATCCTGGAGCCCCGAGCGCGCCCGGCGCAGCGCATTGGACACGGCCTCGACCGCGTCCTCCTGGCCGATCACACGATCGTGGAGCCGCTCCTCCATGTGGATCAGCTTCTCGGTCTCACCCTCCAGCAGCCGCGAGACCGGGATGCCCGTCCAGCGGCCGACGACGAAGGCGACGTCGTCCTCGTCGACCTCCTCCTTGACCATCGGGTCTCCCTCGGCGGCCTCGCGCTCGGACAGCTCTGCCTCGAGAGCCGGCAGCTCGCCGTAGCGGATCTCGGCGACGCGCTGAAGATTGCCCTCGCGCTCGGCGCGCTCGGCCTCCATCCGCAGCTCGTCGATCGTCCGCGTGATCTCCTTGACGCGCTCGAGCGCCTCCTTCTCCTTCGCCCAGCGCGAGCCAAGCTCGTCACGGACCGCCTTCGCGTCGGCGAGCTGCCGTTCGAGCGGCTCGCGCACGTCATCCGACTCTTTCGCCATCGCAGCGAGCTCGATCTCGAGCTGCGTCACGCGGCGCTCGGCTTCGTCGAGCTCGATCGGCGACGAGTCGATCTCCATCCGCACGCGCGACGCGGCCTCGTCGACCAGGTCGATCGCCTTGTCGGGGAGAAAGCGGCCGGAGATGTAGCGGTCGGAGAGAACTGCGGCTGCGACGAGCGCGGCGTCGCGGATGCGGATGCCGTGGTGCGCCTCGTAGCGCTCCTTGAGGCCGCGCAGGATCGCGATCGAGTCGGCGACGGACGGCTCACCGACGAAGACCGGTTGGAAGCGGCGCTCGAGCGCAGCGTCCTTCTCGATGTGCTCGCGGTACTCGTCGAGCGTCGTCGCGCCGATCGCGCGCAGCTCCCCGCGAGCGAGCATCGGCTTCAGCATGTTCGCCGCGTCGACGGCCCCCTCGGCCGCGCCCGCACCGACGATCGTGTGCAGCTCGTCGATGAACAGGATCAGCCCGCCTTCTGCGCCCTGGATCTCGGCGAGCACGGCCTTCAGGCGCTCCTCGAACTCGCCGCGGTACTTCGCGCCGGCGAGCAGCGCGCCGATGTCGAGCGCCCAGACCCGCTTGCCCTTGAGGCCCTCGGGGACGTCGCCCGCGACGATCCGCTGGGCGAGACCCTCGACGATCGCCGTCTTCCCCACCCCGGGGTCCCCGATCAGCACGGGGTTGTTCTTCGTCCGTCGGGAGAGCACCTGGATCACTCGGCGCACCTCCTCATCACGCCCGATCACCGGGTCGAGCTTGCCGCTCTCGGCGAGCGCGGTCAGGTCGCGGCCGTACTTCTCGAGCGCCTGATACGAGCCCTCGGGATCCTGCGACGTCACGCGCTGCGCGCCGCGGACGTCCTTGATTCGCTGGAGGAGCGCGTCGCGCGGCACGACGTCGAGCGCGAGCAGGAGGTGCTCGACGGACACGTACTCGTCGTCCATCGCCCGCGCCTCCTCGAGCCCGCGGTCGAGCGCGGCGGACAGCTCGGTCGAGATCCGCGGCTGTTGCGCGGCGCCCGCGACGGACGGCTTCTGCGCCAGCATCGCCTCCGCCTCGGCGCGTAGCGCCGCGGCATCGGGCACGAGCGTACGCGGCAGCTCCTGGTCGAGCAGGCTCAGCGCGAGGTGCTCCGGATAGACCTCCGGGTTCCCGCGACGGCGCGCGTCCTCCACGGCTGCGCCGACCGCCTCCTGCGACTTGATCGTCAGTCTCTGGAAGTCCGTCACGCGCTCCTCTTCCTGGGCAGCCGTAGCTCGGCCTGCGCCTCGGAGTAGAGGACGACGTCGCGGCGGTACTGCCGGTGGACGGTCTCGACCGCCTCGCGCATCTCCCGCTCGAGGCGCGCGAACTGCGCGCGCAGTCGCTCAAGCTCGTCCTCCATCGCGAGCACCCGCTCGACGCCCGTGAGACTGAGCCCGAGCTCGCTTGTCAACCGCTGGATCGCCCGTAGCCGGTCGAGGTCTGCGTCGGAGTAGAGACGCGTCCCGCCGGGCGTGCGGCCCGGGCGAACGAGCCCCTTCGTCTCGTACATCCGCAGCGTCTGCGGGTGCATGCCGACCAGGTCGGCCGCGACCGAGATCATGTAGCAGGGTCTGGTGCCGCTCATGAGAACGCGTCCGCGCGCGGGTTCTCGGCCGACGCCTTCTTGAGCTCCTCGAGCGCGTCGCGCTCGGCCTTCGACAGCTTCGACGGCACCGTCACGCGCACGCGCGCGATCAGGTCGCCGCGGCCCGAGCCCTTGAGCTTCGGTGCGCCGTGACCCTTCATCCGCAGCAGGCGGCCGTCCTGGGTGCCCGCGGGAATCTTGAGCGAGAGCCTGCCGTCGGGAGTCGGAACCTCGACGGTCGCGCCGAGCGCCGCCTCCGGATAGGTGACGGGCACCTCGAGCTCGAGGTCGGAGTCGCCGCGACGGCGATAGAGCTTCGACGGCGCGACCCGCGCCACGACGTAGAGATCGCCGGCCGGGCCGCCGCCGTAGCCGGCCTCGCCCTTGCCGCGGAGCCGGATTCGCGTGCCGTCCTTCGCGCCGGCGGGGATCTTGACCTTGAACTTGCGCGTGCGTCGCTCGCGCCCGGTACCGCGACACGTTGGGCACGGGTCCTCGATCACGGTCCCGTTCCCGCGGCAACGGGGACACGGCTGTGAGAGGGCGAAGAGCCCCTGCGCCTCCGAGACGACCCCGCGCCCACCGCACTGCGGGCAGACGATCGGCGCCGTCCCCTTCTTCGCGCCGGAGCCTCCACAGTCGGAGCACGCCGTCTCGAGCGAGACGGGGATCGTCGTCTCGATGCCCTTGAGGGCGTCCTCGAAGGATAGGTTGACCGAGACCTCGACGTCCGACCCGCGTCGGCCGCGCTCGCGCCTCGGCGCGGCAGTACGGCCGCCGAAGAGCCCGCCGAGCAGGTCGCCGAGGTCGCCGAAGTCGCCGAAGTCGAAGGTGAACGATCCGCCCGGCCCGAACTGCGGTCGACCGCCGGGAGAGCCCCACGAGTCGTACTGCTGCCGCTTCTCCGCGTCCGAGAGCACGTCGTACGCTGCCTGGACCTCCTTGAACTGCTCCTCGGCCTCCTTGTCGCCCGGGTTCTTGTCCGGGTGGTACTTGCGGGCGAGCTTGCGGTACGCCTTCTTGATCTCGTCCTGCGCAGCGCCCTTCTCGACGCCGAGCACCTCGTAGAGGCTTCTAGTCGTCCGCGTCGCCACCGGCGCTCACCACCACTCTCGCGGGCCGGACCACGCGGTCTCCGACCCTGTAGCCCTTCTCGATCACCTCGAGCACCGTCCCCTCGGGCTCCGCCGAGGGCTGCGTCAGCAATGCCTCGTGGACGTGCGGGTCGAACACGCCGTCGGCGTCGATCTCCACGAGGCCCTCGCGCCCGAGGGCATCGCGGAGCGCTCGGTGGACGAGGCGAACGCCTTCCTCGAGCGAGGCCTCGTCGTGCTCGGTCGCCGCCTTCAGCGCCCTCTCCAGGTTGTCGAGCACGGGCAGGAGCTCGCGGACGAGCCGTTCGTGCGCGCGTGCGACGAGGCTCTCCTGGTCGCGCGCGACGCGCTTCTTGTAGTTGTCGAAGTCGGCCGCGACCCGCTGGAGGTCGGCGAGACGCTCGTCCCGCTCGGCCTCCAGCTCGGCGATCCGCTGCTCGACGTCGATCGTCGGCTCGGTCACTATTCCTCGACGACCTCGTAGTCGGCGTCCTCGACCACCTCGTGCTCGTCGGCCGAGGCGCCGTTGCCGTCACCGGCCTGCTGGGAGGGCGCCTCGTTGGCCTTCGCGTACACCGCCTCTGCCAGCGCATGCGACGCCTCGACGAGAGCGGCGGTCTTCGCCTGCACCTCGGCGAGGTCGGAGCCCTTGAGCGCCTCGTTCAGCTCCATGATCCGGCCCTCGATCGTGCCCGCGACCGACTCGTCGAGCGAGTCGCGGTTCTCCTTGAGCGCCTTCTCAGTCTGGTAGACGAGGTTCTCGCCCTGGTTCTTCGCGTCGGCCAGCTCGCGGAGTGAGTGCGCCTCCTCGGCGTGCGCCTCGGCGTCGCGCACCATCTGCTCGACCTCGTCCGAGGACAGGCCCGAGCCGCCCTCGATCCGGATCTGCTGCTCGTTCTGAGTGCCGAGATCCTTGGCCGAGACGTTGAGGATGCCGTTTGCGTCGATGTCGAATGCGACCTCGATCTGCGGCATGCCGCGCGGCGCCGGCGGAATGCCGACGAGCTGGAACTTGCCGAGCGTCTTGTTGTACATCGCCATCTCGGACTCGCCCTGGAGCACGTGGATCTCGACGGACGGCTGGTTGTCCTCCGCCGTCGAGAACGTCTCCGACTTCCTGTTCGGGATCGTCGTGTTCCGCTCGATCAGCTGGGTGAACACACCGCCCTTCGTCTCGATGCCGAGCGACAGCGGCGTCACGTCGAGCAGCAGGACGTCCTTCACCTCGCCCTTCATCACGCCGGCCTGGATGGCGGCGCCGACGGCGACGACCTCGTCGGGGTTGACGCCCTTGTGCGGCTCCTTGCCGAGCAGCTCCGTCACCTTCTCCTGAACCGCCGGCATGCGCGTCATGCCGCCGACGAGCACGACGTGGTCGATCCCGGAGGCGTCGACGCCGGCGTCTGCCAGCACCTGCTTCGTCGGCCCGACGGTGCGCTCGAGCAGCGAGCTCGTCAGCTCGAGCAGCTTCGCCCGCGTCAGCTGCATGTCGAGGTGCTTCGGGCCTTCTGCGATGAACGGGAGGTTGATCTGCGTCGTCATCGTCGACGACAGCTCGATCTTCGCCTTCTCCGCGGCGTCGTAGAGCCGCTGAAGCGCGACCGGGTCCTGCGACAGGTCGGCGCCGTGGTCCTTCTTGAACTCCGCGACGAGCCAGTCGACGACCGCCTTGTCGAAGTCGTCGCCTCCGAGATGGTTGTCGCCGGACGTGGCCTTGACGTGAAACGTCCCGTCACCGAGCTCGAGCACGGAGGCGTCGAACGTGCCGCCGCCGAGGTCGAAGACGAGGATCGTCTGGTCCTCCTCCTTGTCGAGCCCGTAGGCGAGCGAGGCCGCCGTCGGCTCGTTGATGATCCGGAGCACCTCGAGCCCCGCGATCTTGCCGGCGTCCTTCGTCGCTTCGCGCTGCGCGTTGTTGAAATACGCGGGGACGGTGATCACGGCCTCCGTCACCGACTCGCCGAGGTACGACTCCGCGTCGGTCTTCAGCTTCTGCAGGATCATCGCGCTGATCTCGGGCGGCGCATACTCCTTGCCACCCGCCATCACACGGACGTCGTCGTTCGGGCCCTTGACGACCTCGTACGGAACGATCGTCATCTCGTCCGAGACCTCGTCCGTCTTGCGGCCCATGAACCGCTTGATCGAGAAGACGGTGTTCTCGGGGTTCGTCACCTGCTGCCGCTTCGCGGGTGCGCCGACGAGGCGCTGCCCGTCCTTCGTGAACGCGACGACGGACGGAGTCGTGCGCCCGCCCTCCGCGTTCGGGATCACCGTGGGCTCTCCGCCTTCGATCACCGCCATGCACGAGTTCGTCGTACCGAGGTCGATGCCGATTACCTTTGCCATAGTTCTGCCTCCAGGATCGAGTCTTGTCGTAGAAGAAAATCTAAGTCTTAAAGTAGCAACTTACACCGGGTAGGCTGCAAGCCGTGGCGGATCCTCGCGTCGACAGCTACGCGAAGCTGCTCGTCGAACGGTGTGTAGACGTGCAGCCGGGCTGGCAGGTGCTAGTTCGCTCGTCGCCCGATGGGCGTCCGCTGGTCGATGCTGTCGTCCGCCAGATCGCCCGGCGTGGCGCCTACGCCCTGCCCCGATACGGCTTCTCGCCCTTCTCGACCTGGGTGACCGAGGCCTCCGACGAGCTGCTCGGGACGTTCGCCGAGATCGACGCCTTCGAGCTGGACAGCTCCGATTGCCTGGTCGTGATCGAGGCGCCAGAGAACACCCGGGACGGCTCCGACATTCCCGCCCAGCGCCTCGGCCTCCGCCGCCAGGCTATGCGCCCCCATGCCGAGCCCTTCTTCGACGGCACGAAGTCGTGGGTCGGCTGCCAGTTCGCGACCGCCGCGCTAGCCCAGGATGCGGGAATGGCCCTCACCGCTTTCGAGGACTTCCTCTACGGCGCGGTACTCGTCGACTGGGACGCGCTCGGCGAGCGGATGCAGCGGATCGCGGATCGCTTCGACGCCGGTGAGCGGGTGCGGGTGAGGGGCGACGGCACGGACCTCACATTCAGTCTGGCCGGGCGGACGGGCTGCGTGGACGCGGTGGGGGCGAACATGCCCGGCGGCGAGGTCTTTTACAGCCCCGTCGAGGAGTCGACCGACGGCGTCGTCACCTTCTCCGAGTATCCGGCCTGCTACGCGGGGCGCGCGGTCGAGAACGTCATGCTCCGCTACGAGGGAGGTCGCGTCGCCGAAGCGAGCGCGAGCTCGAACGAGGACTTCTTGCTCGCAACGCTCGACATGGACGAGGGCGCCCGCGTGGTCGGCGAGTTCGGGATCGGCTGCAACCCCGGCATCCAGCGGCACACGAAGAACACGTTGTTCGACGAGAAGATCGAGGGCACGGTGCACTTTGCCATCGGGAACGGGTTCCCGTTCCTCGGCGGGACGAACGTCAGCGCCGTCCACTGGGACATGGTCAAGGACCTGCGGCCGGGCGGGTCGATCGAGCTCGACGGTGAAGTCGTCCAGCGCGACGGAGCCTGGCTGATCTAGTGATCGCCGGCGACCCGCGCATCGAGCGATACGCGAACCTCCTCGTCGAGCGGTGCCTCGACGTCCAGCCCGGCTGGGAGGTGCTGATCCGCTCGACGCCGCTCGCGAGACCGTTGCTCGAGGAGCTGCAGCGCCAGATCGCCCGTCGCGACGCCTACGCGATCCTCCGTCTCAGCTACGACATGTGGCCGCTCGACAACGGCTGGATCTCCGAGGCACCCGAGGAGCTGCTCGACGAGCTGCCCAAGGTCGACCACTACGCGTGCGAGCGCATGGACGCTCGGGTCACGCTCGACGCGCCCGAGAACACGCGCGCCGCGGCCGAGGTCCCGGCCGAGCGGCTCGCCCGCGCCAACAAGGCCGCGAAGGTCTTCTACCTCCGCACGATGACCGGAGAGATTCCCTGGGTGAGCTGCCAGTTCCCGACGAACGCGCTCGCGCAGGAGGCCGGGCTTACGCTTGCGCAGCTGACGGACATCATCTTCAGCGCCTGCCTGCTCGACTGGGACGCGGAGGGCGACCGCATGCGCCGCTACGCGGAGCGCTTCGACGCGGCCGACCACGTGCGCCTCGTGGGCAGCGGCACCGACCTGACGATCAGCCTCACCGATCGACACGGCGAGGTCGACGACGGGCGCAAGAACATGCCCGGCGGCGAGTTCTTCTTCGCGCCCGTCGAGGACTCGGCCAGGGGCGTGATCGAGTTCTCCGAGTGGCCGGCGGTCAAGGACGGGCACGAGCTCGAGGGCATCCGCCTCGAGTTCGAGGACGGTCGAGTCGTCGACGCGTCCGCCCGGAAGGGCGAGGAGCTCCTGTTCAAGACCCTCGACACGGACGGCGGCTCGCGCCGCCTCGGCGAACTCGGGATCGGGTGCAACCCGGGCATCACGCGTTACATGAAGAACGTCCTCTTCGACGAGAAGATCAACGGCTCGATCCACCTCGCTCTCGGCCAGAGCTACACGTCGATCGGCGGGCTAAACGAGAGCTCGATCCACTGGGACATCGTCAAGGATCTCCGTGACGGGGGTCGCATCGAGCTCGACGGCGTCGTAGTCCAGCAGAACGGCGCCTGGACGATCTAAGTCCGTGAAGGACGTCGCCCTCGCGACGTGCTCGGAGCTTCCGGATCTCGACGCCGACGACCGGCCGCTCGTGCCGGCGCTCGCCGAGCGAGGAGTGTCCGCTCAGCCTGCTGTCTGGGACGACCCGGCCGTGGACTGGGCCGCCTTCGACCTCGTCGTCCTCCGCTCGACGTGGGACTACGCCGAGCGGCGCGATGCCTTTCTCACCTGGGCTAGCTCGCTCGAGCGTGTCGTCAATCGGTTCCCCGTCCTCGAGTGGAGCTCGGACAAGGCGCGCTACCTCGTCGATCTCCGGGCGGCTGACGTGCCGATCGTCCCGACGTCGTTCGTCGCCTCCGGCGAGCGCCTGACCCCATGCGACGGCCCCTTCGTCGTCAAGCCGTCGATCTCTGCTGGCGGGCGAATGTCCGCGCGGTTCGGGGCGGACGAGGTCGACGCGGCCGCAGCGCTGGTCGCACGGATCCACGGCGATGGCCGGGCGGCGATGGTGCAACCATTCGTCGACGGCGAGGAGCGCTCGCTCGTCTACGTCGATGGGGAGTACTCCCACGCACTTTCGCGGCGAGCGCCGCTTCCGACGGGCCGAGAGCGCCCGGGCCTCTACCTCGACGAGCAGCTCGCGCGCGCCGCCGCGACCACGGCCGAGCGAGCTGTCGCCGACGCGGCCATCGCCTGCTCGCCCGAGCCCACCCTCTACGGCCGCGTCGATCTCCTCGCTGGGGCGGTGCTCGAGCTCGAGCTCGTCGAGCCCTCGCTCTACCTCGAGTACGGCTACGGCGCGGTCGAGCGCTTTGCCGACGCGATCGCCGAGGCGCTCAGCTGACGGCGCGTTTCGCCGCCTCGAGCCAGCGCCGGCGGATGAGGCCGGAGAACGGCCCGACGACGCGCCAATAGCGTCCGAACGCGCGGCGAGCGTCGTCGTCGACCGCGGCGATCCGCGTCTCCGTCGAGAGACGGCTGTGCGCGTGACCGACCGGCTCGGCGCGGATGTCGATCGCGACGCGTACCGTGCCCGGCCCGGCCTCGTCCAGCGGACGAAGCCCTCCGCCCGGTCGCCAGGGAGTGCCCGACGCCGCCGCGACGACCTCCGCGTGCGTACACGCGACCACGTTGAACCCGCGGCCGCCGGAGAGGAGCTCGCCGAGGGTCCGGTCGGCAGAGAGCCCACGCGCACGAAGGAGCAGGCGCACGACCGGGTCGCTCCCGACGGGAAGTTTCCACACGGCATCGAAGGCGCGATCCGGCGCGCATGGAAGCTCGATCGCATGCGTTTCGTGCCAGTCGTAC
The DNA here is from genome assembly GCA_963705945.1 of uncultured Actinomycetes bacterium. Lineage (GTDB taxonomy): Bacteria > Actinomycetota > Thermoleophilia > Gaiellales > Gaiellaceae > PALSA-612. The sequence continues at coordinate 848,659 of CAVPLG010000001.1, forward strand.
GTCGGGAGAACGTCGTCCAAGAGCGGCACGGCCCGGATCCTCTCACGGGACCTGGCCGCTACGCTGGCGCCGTGACCGTCACCGACACGCTCGACCGCCCGCTCCGCGATCTCCGGATCTCGGTCACCGACCGGTGCAACTTCCGCTGCGTCTACTGCATGCCGAAGGAGGTCTTCGGGCGGGAGTACGCGTTTCTCGAGCGGAAGGAGCTGCTCACCTTCGAGGAGATCGAGCGCGTGGCTCGCGTCTTCGTCGAGCAAGGCGTGCAGAAGCTTCGAGTCACGGGCGGCGAGCCGCTCATCCGCCGCGACCTCGACCGTCTGATTGCGCTGCTCTCGGCGCTCGGCGACCTCGACATCGCGTTGACGACGAACGGCGCCCTCCTCGCCCGGAACGCCGAGCGCCTTGCCAACGCCGGCCTGTCACGCGTGACGGTGAGCCTCGACTCGCTCGACGACGACATCTTCCGGGCGATGAACGATGTCGACTTCCCCGTGGCGCAGGTCCTCGAGGGAATCGATGCCGCGGCGGCTGCGGGCCTGCCGGTGAAGGTGAACGTCGTCGTCAAGCGCGGCCTCAACGACGGCTCGATCGTCGACATGGCGCGCTTCTTCCACGGCTCCGGGCACGCGCTCCGCTTCATCGAGTACATGGACGTCGGCCACACGAACGGGTGGCGGATGGACGACATCGTGCCGGCCGCGGAGATCGTTGCCGCCGTCGACGCCGTCCTCCCGCTCGAGCCCGTTGACCCCGCGTACCGCGGCGAGGTGGCCGGGCGCTACCGCTACCGGGACGGCGGAGGCGAGGTCGGCGTGATCGCATCGGTCACCCAGCCGTTCTGCGGCGACTGCACACGCGCACGGCTCTCGGCTGACGGACAGCTCTACACGTGCCTGTTCGCTGTGCGCGGTCACGACCTCCGTGCACTGCTTCGCTCCGGCGCGTCGGACGACGACCTCGGCGACACGATCGGCGGGATCTGGCGACGCCGCATCGACCGCTACTCCGAGCTCCGGACCGCGGAGACAGCGTCCCTGCCCAAGGTGGAGATGTCGTTCATCGGTGGCTGACGCTTCCTCGAAGTGATCCCCGTGCGGCCCTGCGTGGGATCCGCGGACATGGTTAGAATCGGACCCGCCGTGGCGGAAGCAAGCTTGTTGGACCGAGCATGACAGCGGCAGTCGCCGCAATCGGGAACCGATACTTGCCGCGGGGCTGGCGCGACTTCGGACGCCAGCTCGCGATCTGGTTCGGATTCCTCCTGGCCTACCAGGTCGTACGGGGCATCGCCGACCGCAACCCGACGCGTGCCTTCGAGAACGGCCTGCGCGTGATCGGCGTCGAGGAGCACGTGACCGGCCTCTTCGAGCTGTCGTTGCAGCAGGTGATCAGCTCGTCGCAGTTCCTCACCGCGGCCGTCTCATGGACGTACTGGAACTCGGAGTTCACGGTCGTCGGGCTGACGCTGCTCTGGGTCTATCTTCGCCGCAACGAATCGTTCTACCGCGTTCGGAACTGGATCCTGCTCGCCAATGCCATCGGACTGATCGGCTACATCCTCGCGCCGACCGCGCCGCCGCGGATGTTTCAGGCGCTCGGATTCAAGGACACGCTGTTCGAGTTCGGCTCGCTGAACCACGGCTCGGGCCTGATCGAGCTCGCGTCGAACCCGTACGCCGCGATGCCGAGCCTCCACGCAGCTGACGCCTTCATCGTCGGGCTGAGCATGGCGCTGATCGTCCGGAGCCGGTTCGCGAAGGCAATCTGGCTCGCATGGCCGGCGTGGGTCTCCTTCTCGGTCATGGCCACTGCCAACCACTTCTGGCTCGACATCGCGGCAGGGATCCTCGTGGCGATCATCGCGGGAGCGATCATCTATCGCAAGTCGCTCCGCCGGGCGCTCCAGCGGCGCCACCCGGCCGTCGCTATCCGCTAGCCCGTGAGCGAGCGCCAGCCCGCACCCGAGCGGGTGAAGAGCGCGTACCAGTCCGAGGTGCGCCGGATCGCGTCGCGGTCGATGGAAGGCCTCGCCGAGACGCGGCTGACGCCGACGGCTCTGACGACGGCAGGCGTGCTCACCTGCCTCCTGTCGGCGGTCGTCGTCTATTTCGAGTACCGCAACCAGATCCTCTTCTACTGGCTCGGCGCGGCGCTGTTCGTCCTCGGCTCGGTGATGGACATCCTCGACGGCGCGCTCGCACGGGCAGGCGGAAAGTCGACGCCGTTCGGCGCCTTCATCGACTCGACGACCGACCGCATCGGCGAGGCGGCGATGCTCGCGGCGATCGGGCTGATCTTCATGCGCGAGGGAAACGAGGTCGCGCTCGCCTTCGCCTTCGCGGCGATCATCGGCTCGATGCTCGTCAGCTACACCCGGGCGAAGGCGGAGATCCTCGGGCTCAAGGGTGACGTCGGCCTCGGCTCGAGGGCGGAGCGTGTGGTCGTGATCACGGCCGGCCTCGTGCTCGCCCCGTGGGGTGCGCTGTCGTGGGCGATCTATCTGCTCACGGCCTCCGCCTGGATCACAGTCGGGCAGCGCGTGTGGAGCGTCCGCTCCCAGCTCCGCGATCACGCCCGACCCTAGTTGCGTAAGGTTCATGGACAGCAGCCGCGTGCTATGACGCGGCATGGAGATTCTCGGTCGCGATCCCGAGCTTCAGAGGATCGAGGCGTTCCTTGATGGGGATGCGCCGCGCGCCCTCCTACTCGAAGGCGGGGCTGGAATCGGCAAGACGACGCTCTGGCGCGCTGCGGTCGGTTTGGCCAGGACACGAGGCCTCACGGTGTCCATGTGCTCGCCGTCCGCCGCCGAGGCGGACATCGGCCTGGCCGCCCTCGGCGACCTGCTCGCGGACGTCGACGATGATCTGCTCGACTCGCTTCCCGCTCCTCACCGGCGAGCGTTGCAGACCGCGCTACTCCGGACAGAGGCGGAACGGCCGCCGGAGGGGCGAGCGCTTGCGCTCGGTATCGCTCAAGTGCTTAGGGCGATGGCGAACCAGGGGCCACTGGTCGTCGCGATCGACGACGCGCAGTGGCTCGATGTTTCGTCGCGGCAGGCGCTGACCTTCGCCGCGCGACGGCTCGAAGATCAGGCGATTCACTGGCTGATTGCACGACGGCAAGCGAACGGCCATGCCGAGCCGCCCCTCGACCTCGAGCGAACGTTGCCACCGGAGCGATTCGGCGCTTGCACGATCGGCCCACTCAGCGTCGGAGCGCTTGGCCGGCTGATTCGACAACGGCTGGGTGTCGACCTGCGCCGTCCCGCTCTCCTCCAGCTCCAGACTGGGTCTGGTGGCAATCCGCTCTTTGCGCTCGAGCTCGCTGCAACGCTCTCGGACGACACATCGCCGCCGCTCCTGCCTGCAAGCCTTGCCGAAGCAATCGACGGGCGGTTTCACGACCTCGACGAGGCGACGCTCGACGCCCTCCTCGTCGCGGCTGTCTCGCCAGCCCCTACGCTCGGCGAGATCGACAGCGTCACCGGCGCCGACGGGTGGGTGACGCTGGAGCCTGCGCGTCGTCTCGGCATCGTCGAGATCGAGGGTGATTCGGTCGTGTTTACCCACCCCCTGTACTCGGCAGCGTTGTTCGCGCGTGCCGACCCGAGAAAGCGAGCCGACGTTCACCGCCGCCTGGCCAGCCTCGCAAGCGCACCCGAGCTTCGTGCTCACCATCTCGCGGCGGGGACGGAAGGGCCTGACGAAGCCGTCGCTGCGGAGATCGAGGCGGGAGCGCGCGAAGCGTATCTCCGCGGCGCTCCGGAGACAGGTGCACGCCTTGCCGCCCGGGCTCGAGAGCTCACATGCGACGACGAGACGGTCCAGACGCTCGGCCTACTCGAGGCCGAGTGCCTCTACGCCGCAGGGGACGTCGAACGCGCACGCGCGCTCCTCGCGTGGCTCGCCGAAACCACTGCGCCGGGGCCAGCCCGAGCGGAGATCCTCTACCGACTCGCCCGGACGCCCCGCAGCTATGGGGAGTCCATCGAGCTATGCCGGCAGGCGCTGGTCGATGCGGCGGCGAATCCGAAGCTAGCAAGCGAGATCGCGATCACCCTGTCGACGTCTCTGTTCCTGACAGGGGAAGCCGACGCCGCCGCCGCCCAGATTCAGGAGGCGATTGCCATCGCCGATGCCGCGAACAACACGGTCGTGGCGTGGCGGGCTCGATCGGCGCAGGGGATCATGAACGGAGCTCGCGGCAAAGGTTGGGACATTGAGACGATGCGGCAAGCGGCCGAGGCGGAGCTCGCGTATTTTGGGCGGCCGCTCGTGGACAGCACTGCTCTTTGGCTCGTGCAGGCGCTCAATTTCAGCGACCACATCGACGAGGCCCGCGACCGGACGATTCAGCTCCGCGCCGAGGCGCTCGCAGCGGGCGAGGCAATGGCCGCGGCGCAGCTCGCTGCCCATCTCGCCACGATCGATATCCGCGGGCGGTTCGCCAGCGCGCGAGTGCATGCGCTCCAGGCGATCGAAGAGTGCGAGCAAATCGGCTGGGAGCAGACCCTAGGGGAATCCCTCGAGGTACTCGCGGCGGCCGAGGCTTGGCTTGGCAACGAAGACGAAGCCCGAGAGGCTGCTGAGCGCGGCGTCATCATGACCCGCACGGGAGCGGAACAGCTCGGTGAGGCTCGCTATCTCAAGGCACTGCTCGTGCTCGAGGCAGGGCTCGAGCACTGGCAGAAGGCCGCGTCGATCGCCGATGAGGGCATTGCCGCATCGGGGACGATGCTGACCAGCGCGGACGCGAATCCGTTCTTCGGGTTCGGAGTGGAAGCGCATGCGACTGTCGGAAACCTCGATCGTGCGGAGGAGCTCACGGAGCAGATCGAACTCGAGGCTGCCGCCCGCCCAACTCCGTATCTGCGCACACTCGCCCTTCGGTGCCGGGGTGTCGTATATGCAGCGGCCGGCGATCTGGATCAGGCGACCGCATCGCTCCGAGCAGCAGCGGACGCCGCCATCGACCTCGACCTTCCCCTCGAGCGTGGACGGACGCTGCTGCTGCTGGGTCGCGTTGAGCGACGGGCGGGGCACAAGGCCGCGTCGCGGGAGACGCTGCAGCTGGCGGCCGAGCTGCTCGACGGAGTCGGAGCGAAGCTTTTCGCCGACCAGGCTCGCGCTGAGCTCGACCGCATCCCGGGACGGCGACCGCGCGATCGCGGCGAGTTGACCGCGGCGGAACGGCAAATCGCCGCGCTCGTTGCAGAAGGAAAGTCGAACAAGGAAGTCGCAGCGACCCTTTTCATCTCCGTGAAGACGGTCGAGGTGACGCTGACGCGCGTTTATCGAAAGCTTGGGGTGAAGAGCCGCGCCGAGCTGGCTGCCCGCTTCGCCGAGGTCGCGAAACAGTAGGGGAACCTCTGCTTCGCTTTCGGCGCGCCGCTCCTACGGTGACTGAAAGCCAATTTTCACCAAGGGAGGAAAGCGATGAGAACGCGAATCGCACTCACAACTGCAGCGATCGCAGCGGTCGCCGCGCTCAGCGTGGCAGCGACGGCCCCCGGATCGTCGGCCCGTAGCCAGGCAGGCTGCGGGACGTTCACCGGGCCGACATGGTCGTACGTCGACCCCATGAAGGACCCGCCTAACCAGTCGGGGACGAAGTGGACGGTCAGCGTGACTCGAGTCAAGTGCTCGTTCGCGACGATGTGGGCGAAGAAGCTCGTCAAGACCCCGTTCAAGGGCGAGGCCGCGACGAAATTCAAGGTCGTGCCGAAGGGCTGGACCTGCATCGCCGGGGGAGGCCTGACAGGAGGCGGCAAGGGAACTTCCGGCAACTGCAGCAAGGGCACGAACCCGTCGGTCCAGAGCAAGAACCTGTTCTCCTGGGGCCCGGCGACGCCGAAATGAGCGCCCGCGCGATCTCACATGGAGGGCGCTTCCTGCTCGCTGCGCTGACGGTCCTCGCGGTCGGCGCAACCGTGGCCAGCGCCGCCGGCCAGGCGGTTCCGGCGACGAAGTACCAGGTCGTGGCGTCGTGGGGAAAAACCGGCACCGGCGACGGGCAGTTCCTCGGCGCGACCGGGATCGGCATCGACAGCCAGGGTGCCGTCTACCTCGCCAACAGCAGCAACTATCGCATCGACAAGTTCGACGCCAGCGGCAAGTTCCTCATGAAGTGGGGAACCCGGGGAGAGAAGGCGCAGGGGCAGTTCACGACCCCTCACGACGTCGCGATCGACACGGCGGGCAACGTCTGGGTCGCTGACTACGGCAACACCCGCCTCCAGCGATTCACGACGACCGGTGGGATCCCCGCTGACGGGAAGAAGACGATCATCACCGGCCTCGACTCACAGCCCGACACGCTCGGCGTCGACAGCGCCGGCAACCTCTTCGTGACCGAGTTCTTCGCGAACAAGGTTCGCCGCTACGACGCCGCGACGGGCTGGACCAGCGGCACCGTCTGGGGCGGAGTGGGAACCGGATCCGGTCAGTTCAACCGGCCGCACGGGGTGGCGATCTCGCCCGACGGGAGCGTGTACGTCGGCGACCGCGACAACTACCGCACGCAGCGGTTCGACACGAACGGGAAGTTCCTGAACGGCTGGGGAACGAACGGTGTGAAGCCGGGGCAGTTCCGGCAGGCCGTTGGGACCGCCATCGATGTCGACTGCAACGTCTGGGTCGCCGACAGCGACGCCCACCGGCTGCAGAAGTTCAACTCTGCCGGGAAGCTCCTCGATCAGATCCCGAACGTGTTCGCCATCGACGTCGCGATCAGCCCGAACCGCGACATCTACACCCTCGAGAACCCGGGCGTCGATCAGCGCATCGAGCGGTTCCACGAGCTGCCGAGCGCAAAGCCCGCCAACGCGCCGAAGGTGCTCCAGCTCGCCTACGACAAGAAGACCAAGGCGTTCCGCGTCAGCGTTACCTACACACCCGACAACGTCACCTGCCCGTCGGAGCTCGCAGCAATGGCGAGCCTCAAGACCTGGGCGGGCCAGACGCTCGGGACGAAAGCCGGGCTCCGGCTCGCGGTCAGCCAGCGCGCGACGATCGACATCCCGGTGGCGAAGGCCGCCATCCTGCACGCTGCGTTCAAGACCGCCGGCGGCTCGAAGGTCGCCAAGACACGGCTCAGCGTCACTCTGAAGACGAACGGCGGCAACACGGTCACGATCAAGGACGGGACGCTTCGCATCCCGATCGCCTCCATCAAGTCGGGTGCGCTGCCCGGCCTTCAGGGGCTGCTCAAGTAGGCATGCCGTCCTTCCTCGTCGAGACGTACACCCCCGGGCCGGGGAGGACAGCGCTCCCCGGCCTGGCAGCGCAGGCGGTGGAAGCGGCGAGCGTCGCTTCCACCGCCGGGATCGACATCCAGCACGTGCGGAGCTTCCTCGCGCCGGATGACGAGGTCTGCTTCCACCTGTTCGAAGCAGCGTCAGCCGACGCCGTCGTGCAGATGAGCGAGCTCGCACACTTCGACCACGAACGGGTGACCGAAGTCATCGAATGAAACGGGGAGATCTAGTCATCACCACAGTCGGTGCCGTCGTCGCAGCCGCGATTGCAAGCGGCATCGCCTGGGCGGCGAGCCCAGGCGGCGAGCGCGACGTTGCGGCCCAGCAGGCCACGAAGCCCAGCGTCACCAACGATGGTCTGCCCAGGCAATGGTTTGGTGTGACCAAGTGGACCGCAGGGCTCTCCGGGGTACAGAGTTTCCTCTATCCCTCGACCGACGCGGAGGTGACGCTGACGCTCACGAAGAAAGGTCCGTACGCGAACAAGGATGGGAGTGCTGTCGTGGGCAAGAGCGGCACGATCTACCGCTATGTGCCTACGGGAAAGATCACGGTAGACGGATGGTGTCCCAATACGCCCATCACCGTTCCCCTGAAGCCGATCGACGGCGTGCTCGACATACTCGTCCCCAAGAACCAGGGCAAGCGCTCTCGGGCAGCGTACGTTGGCGCTGACACTGCGGTCCTGATCAGCCGGCAGCCCAATCCGTGCCCCAACGGAACGCGCTACAACGGCATCGGGTCGGGAACCGACCGCTGGGGATTCAAGACGGAGTTCTTCTCCGCGCTCTCCACCGCGATAACGCCAGCGGGCAGCAAGCCAGTCAAGCGGTATCGACACACGATCAGCACGACCGCCGAGACGATCGCCGGGACATACCTTGAGGACGACACCTTTGGCGCGTATCAACCCCTCGACAAGTTCACGTGGTGCTTCGTGCGGAATCGACGGGATCTCGGCAAATGCAAGTAGAGGCTCGATCACTGGTCGCAGCCGCTGCACTCGTGAGCCTCTTCATTGGCGCGGGAATGGCCGACAGCGCGGTCTCCGCGAAGAACGGCGAGTTCGCATTCGCGGAAGAAGTTCCTGCTCCCGGGCATGACAGTGGTGCGAAGAGCATCGTGGTGATGAACGCGAACGGCTCCGGCAAGACGGTGCTGACGCACCACTTCCTCACCGAAGCCAATCCGGCGCTCGTAAACGACTCCGAACCGGACTGGTCGCCGAACGGAACGGAGATCGCCTTCACGCGCTCCCGGCAAGCACCGAACGCCGCGGCGCCGACGACCGGGATCGAAGTGATGAACGCCGACGGCTCCGGCCAGACGCGGCTGACGCACGGCGCCAAGAACGATCACAGCCCGGTCTGGTCACCGGACGGGAAGAAGATCGCCTTCGTGCGCGACCTCAAGCCCGGCGCTCGGCAATACGGCGAGATCTACGTGATGAACGCGAACGGCTCCGGCCAGAGGCGGCTGACACAAGTCGTCCTCTGCGAAGGCGCCGCCGCCGGCGCTCGTGAGCCTGCTTGGTCGCCGGACGGGACGAAGATCGCCTTTACGGGCGAGGAGGCCAGCTCCCCCTGCAACGACGGGATCTACGTGATGAACGCCAACGGTTCGGGCAAGACGCGCCTGACCGGCAACGACCCGAACGACGGTGGAGCTTCCCAACCTGCCTGGTCACCGGACGGGACGAAGATCACCTTCATGGGTGTGAGCTCTTACGACACCTACGACTTCGAGGTGTACGTGATGAAGGCAGACGGCTCAGGCCGGAGACGGCTGACGAAGAACGACGGCTTCTGCCCGTACAAGTGCCCCAACCGTGAAACACATATCCAGCCGACCTGGTCGCCGGACGGGAAGAAGATCGCCTTCACGAGGTACATACCCCCCAAGACCATCGACCAGTACGACCGCTACGACGTTTTTGCGATGAACGCCGACGGCTCCGGCCAGGCGCTGGTGGCCCGCTACATCCTGGACGGTGTCGACTGGGGGCCTGTCCCTACGGGCGCTCGGAATCCCTTGCCAGTCGCCAAGATCACGGTGCATCCTGCGCTCAGGCTGCGCTGCATGTACGGATCCGGGCCGGCGCGCGAAGCCGCGTTCGTGGGCAAGGTGGCCCCCGCAAAGGGCGTCAGAGAGGTCGAGTTCTACGTCAACGGGAAAGTGCCTCACGCGTACACCGGCGTCGGCTGGCCCCTGTTCGAGTTCGCGGTCTACCCGGCGATGATGCCGAAGACCCCCACCTGGACGGTGAAAGCCGTCGTCTGGGTCACCGTCGGCGAGTCCGAAGTGTCCTTGGTGCTCACCAAGAGGCACGCCGGCCACTGCTGAGATGACGAGCTCTGCGGCCCCGTGAGTCGCTTCGACGAGCTCGCCCGTACGCTCGCGACTCCGATGCCGCGCCGCCGGCTGCTACGGATCGCCGGCGGCGTCGTTCTCGCCGCGGCCGTGCCCGGTCTCCGCCCGCGGGGCGCGGGCGCCCGGGCGACGAGGTCGGCCCTGACGTGCCCGCCCGGCAGTCAGAACACCTGTGAGGAGCAGTTCGGACCAGGCAAGTACGACTGCTGCAAGATCGCCAACAGCGAGAACTACCAGTGCTGCTTCACAGGGAAGTGCTGCGGTGGGCCGTGTTGCGACGAAGACGAGGTCTGCAAGGACAAGCAGTGCGTCCCGGGCTGCCGGCACAACGATCCCGTCCTCGGATCGACCCTGAGGGCCTACGATCCGAAGAAGCAGTGCTGCACTCCGACGGGCGTGCAGCCCAAGGTCAAGGACTTCAGCGCTCGCGACTGTCGTAAGACGCTGACGCCACGGCCGAGCTACAGGCCGACGGCCAACGGGTGCGGATCCAAGGACTTCGACGTGCCTGACACCTGGCCGGCGAAGGGCAAGGGCCGTAAGGCGAAGTTCACTCAGGCTTGCAACGTGCACGACTACTGCTACGGCACCTGCAAGGCCGACAAGGACAAATGCGACAAGGAGTTCTGCCGGAACCTCAAGCTGGCGTGCAAGCAGACCTGGCCCGATAAGGCCGACAGGAAGCGGCGCGCCGGCTGCGATGACCGCGCTGACCTCTACTGCGCCGGGGTCATTCTGGCGGGCGACTCGGCCTACTGGAACGCGCAGGAAGAAGCCTGCCACTGCTGCCCGTGAGTGCCTTCGACGACCTCGCTCGCACCCTGGCGACGCCGATGCCGCGCCGCCAGGTGCTTCGACTAGCGGCCGTTGTCGTCGTCACGGCGGCTGTGCCCGGGCTCCGCCCGCGGGCGGCGGGCGGAGCCGTGTCCGGGGACTGCACTGGCCTCACCCCGCAGAAGTGCTCGGCTCCTCCGGACGCGAGCGGCAACGCGGCGTTCGAATGCGCTGGCAAGCGCGACCACTGCTGCAGCAACACGAAATGTGCCGGCTATTGCAGGCCGTGGCAGAAGTGCGACGGCAACGGGGGCTGCGACGACACGGCTGCGCTTTGCACGGACCGGGACGCCCCCAGGTTCAGCAAGTCGACGCCGAAGTTCTGCTCGTTTCAAGGCCAGGAGGAAAGCTTCTGCGTCGGCAAGCGCACGAAGACCGCCGGGTGGTGTTGCCTGTCCGGGGAGACGTGCGGCGCGACGTTCGGGAAGTGCACGTGCGACGGCGGCTACTGCCGCGACAAGTGTTGCGGCAAGGACGAGGTATGCAGAAACGAGAGAACCGGACTGTGTTGTGACAAGAGCTGGAAGGTCTGCGAGGCCGGCTCGGCAGGCGCCGTCAAGTGCTGCGAACCGCCGAAGACGTGTTGCATCGACTTCAAGACGAAGTCGGCAACCTGTTGTTGCCCGAAAGGCACGACACGGTGCGGCGCGGATTGCTGCGATCCGAAGAAGGGCGAGCATTGCTCTCCGGGCAGTCCGAGCCCGATCTGCTGCCCCAAGGGCCAGGAGAACTCGAAGGGCGTGTGCTGCAGGGAGGGTCGCGAGAACTGTGGCGACGGGTACTGCTGCGGAGCGAAGAAGGGCGAGTCCTGCTCGGGCGGAAAGTGCTGCCCGAACGGGAAGGTGAACTGTGGCGACAACCGCTGCTGTGAGAAGGACGACTGCTGCGGGAAAATCTGCTGCGACGGCAGGAGCCGCATCTGCGCCGGCGGGGTGTGCTGCCCCGGCGACCGCCTCGTCGGCACAGGCAAGAGCGCTCGCTGCTGCCCGGCCGACACCGTGACGAGCCCGGGCGGGACGTGCTGCCCCGAGAGCGACCCCGAATGCTGCAGCGACGAGGACACCCTGCTGACGGTCGTCTGTGCAAAGGGGCAAACCTGCGTGCAAGGGAAGTGCAAGAAGCTCTAGACGGGGGAGTGCCGCCGCTTGCATCCTCGGCGGACGTCCGGCATCCAGGCCGCGAAAATCCGTTCGCGCCGCCGCGGCGCCTTTGTCATGATCCGCCGATGGTCGCGAGGGTCGAGAGTTGACTCGGTTCCTCGACGAGCTTGCGCGCTCGATGGCCAAGCCGATGCCGCGCCGGCGGGCGCTCCGGCTGCTCGGCGGCGCCGTCGTCTCGACCGCGATTCCCTCTCTGTGGCCGAGCGTCGCGCGCGGAGGACCGGCCACGCGCCGGCGCGCAGGTTGCGAAGGAGCCCCGGACTGCAAGGAGCATCCGGGAACGAAGACCTGCCTCAGCTTCGGCATCGAAGGCAACGACGGGTGCACGCGCTACATCCGCGTCTGCTGCCCGCAGGGCCCCGAGGAGCAGAGCGAGTGCTGCCCTGCGAAGCACTCGTCCACGTGCTGTTACAAGGGCCAGGACTGCCAGCTGTATCAGAGCGGCGATCGGCAGTACGGCCGGTGCGTCGGCTGCCCGTCCGGCCACGAGAAGTGCGGCACGACGTGCTGCGGAATCGGAGAGAAGTGCGCCGACCCGGGCCACGACCAGTGCTGCCCGCCGCGCACGATCCCGTGTGGCTCGGGCCTGGACGTGAACTGCTGCGCGACGAACGAGGTCTGCTGCAAGAACACGTGCTGCCCGCCGCGCACGCGTTGCACGACGGTCAAGGGGAAGGCGTTCTGCGCACCGTGCACGCCGCCAAAGACGAAGAAGTGCGGGAACACGTGCTGCACGAAGGGCCAGAGCTGCTGCAACGGAAAGTGCTGCTCGAAGAGCCAGAAGTGCTGCTTCGAGGACCATTGCTGTCCCAAGACGGCCACGTGCTGCGGGGAGACGTGCTGCCCCAAAGGCAAGAAGTGCTGCGGCGACCACTGCTGTCCCGACAAGCAGGAGTGCTGTGACAAGGGCTGCTGCCCGAAGGAGAGTCCGTGCGCGATCGCCGGGCTCGGCGGCGGGCTCACGTGCTGCCCGGCCGCGCGCACGATCCGCGTCGGCGGCCAGGCGGTCTGCTGCCAGCCGACCGACACCGTCAAGAACGGGCAATGCTGCCCGAAGAACTCGAACAGCTGCGACCCGTGCGACCCGCCGTGCCGCCCTGGCTACTACTGCCGGGAAGGCGCGTGCCTCCGGATTCCTAGCCGGTGACCGTTGTCACTCTCATCGCGCGACTGGCGCTCGCCGCGGTCTTTGCGGTCGCGGCGGCCACCAAGCTCGCAGACCGGGAGGGGACGAGGAAGGCCGTCATCGCGTTCGGCGCACCCGAACGACTTGCCGCGCCGCTCGCGATCCTCCTGCCGCTCGCCGAGCTCGCGGTCGCGGGACTGCTGCTCCCGGCGACCACCGCCCTCTACGGTGCGATCGGAGCGCTCGTGCTGCTCGCGGTGTTCAGCATCGCGATCGCCGTCAGCCTCGCCCGGGGCCGCGCGCCTGACTGCCACTGCTTCGGCCAGCTGCACTCGGAGCCCGCCAGCTGGAAGACGCTCGCGCGAAACGGCGTCCTCGCCGCGATCGCCGTGGTCGCGCTTGCCGGGTCGATCGCAGAGCCGGACGCAAGCACCGTCGCGTGGATCGGCGACCTCAGCGGCGCCGAGCTGCTCGCCCTCGCCGTCGCCCTGTGTGCTGGAGTCGTTCTCGTCGTCGGTGGATTCGCGTTCCTCACGCTCATGCGCTCATACGGGAACGTGCTCGTCCGGCTCGACAGCATCGAGGCGGCGCTCGCCGGCTCGGGGATCGACCTTCTAGACGACGCGGAGCTTCCCGAGTTCGGGCTCGAGCCCGGTACGCCGGCTCCCGCCTTCAGCGCCCGCTCGCTCGCCGGCGACGAGGTGACGCTCGAGTCACTGACGTCGGCCGGCCTGCCCGCGCTCCTCTTCTTCACGAGCCCACACTGCGGGCCGTGTCAGTCGCTGCTCCCGACCGCAAGCGCCTGGCAGCGCGAACACGGCGACGTTCTCCAGCTCGTCTTCGTGACCGATGGGACTGCCGACGAGGTTCGTACGGAAGCGGAGGAGTTCGAGCTGGAGCACGTTCTGCTCGACGAGGATCACGCGCTCTACGACGCCTTCGAGGCCAGCGGTACCCCGAGTGCCGTCCTCGTCGGCTCGGACGGCGCGATCGCGAGCTGGGTCGCGGCGGGCAGCGAATGGGTCGAGCGGCTCGTCGCCGACGCGACGGCCGGAGAGCCCGAGCCGGAAGGCCTCCCGCTCGGAGCCGAGGCGCCGGCCGTGGAGCTCCCGACGCTCGACGGCGAGCAGGTGTCGCTCGCAGACCTCCGCGGCCGCGACACGCTGCTCCTCTTCTGGAACCCCGGGTGCGGGTTCTGTCGCTCGATGCACGAGGGCCTGCGCCAGTGGGAGGAATCGACGAACGGCGTCGCGCCGCAGCTCGTCGTGATTTCCTCAGGAGACGCCGAGAGCACGCGGGCGGAGGCATTCCAGTCGCTCGTCTTGATGGACGAGAGCTGGGAGACCGCAAGCGCGTTCCAGGCGGGAGGGACGCCGATGGCCGTCCTGATCGACGCCGACGGGAAGATCGCCTCACACGTGGCCGCCGGCGCCGACGCGGTGCTCGCGCTCGCGAACGCGAACGGCGGGCCGTAGGGACGCATGAACGGTCGCGGACGACGGGCTGCGATTGCATCACTCGCGCTCGTCGCCGTGATCCTCACCGGCGTTTCGGCCGCCGCCCAGCCGGCCGCGGAGAAGCCGAAGTGGCTGGTCATCCCGTCCTTTTGGCCGGCTGACGCGGGGGTGGCGCTGCTGGGCTCGGCCTCCGGTCGGGGCTGGATCGGGCTCGCGCGCGGCAACGGCGACTCGCGTTCGACGCTCCTCGGCAGTCTTCATCGTGTTGGGGGCAAGTTGTCCTTCGCCAAGTCGGTGTTGCCCCGGTCGCAGCCTCCGATGATGATCCTGGGCTCAAATCTGGTCTACCACTCGTCGGATCCGTCCGGTGAGCCCGGCGAGCTTCGGACGGCACCGCTGCTGGCGAACGGCGACGTCGGAGTGCCGAAAGTCGTCCCCGACGATCCGGAGAGCATCCCGCCGCAGCAATACAACCCGCTCGTGGCGCACGGCATTCAGGCGGGTGACCGGTTGGTGTGGGTGCTCACGGGCTCCAAGCCACGCCTCAGTCCGGTCTTGGACTTCATCTGGGCCTGCTGTACCAGTGCCGGTGAGCTCAGCGACCTCTCCCGGTTCATCGATCACCGACGAGACGGATCCGGGTTCCAACTCGGTCGCGACGCCAAGGGACGGCTTTGGCTTGCCTGGCTCGATGCGCAAGTTCGTAAGGTCTGGGGCGCTGTGCGGATGGTCGAGCTCGACCCGGACACGCTTGCCCCGCGCACCCCCAAGACGTTCGTCGCTCCTGCCCCAGACTCCTGGATTCGGCCCGAACTGGTCTGCGCCGATCGCTGCCGGGTGGTCATTGAGGACCTCGGCGGCGACATCTTCACCTGGGCGCCAGGCGAACGCTCGGCGACCAGGATGTACTTGGGGACGCGCGAGAACCACGCGACCCTCCTCGACGCGTCGTTCCGCTCGGACAACCTCATAGTGGCCAGCGAAAAGTCCCGCCAGCTCCACGGCCCCCCTTGGAATGTCTCTGAGATCTCCCTTGTTCGCGGGGATTCCCGAGGCTCGCACCCTCGCCCTGCGGGCTTGGTCGCCCCGGCTCCCTTTGGAAGGAGCAGCCCCTTCCAGTGGCAACCCCCCGTCCACGCTGCGTTCGTGCCGGGCGGTCTCGTCTTCTTCAAGAGCTACGTCAACTTCCGAGAACCAAACCAGACCCGCGTCCTCGCCGGCTTTCTACCACTCACCCGCTAGGTCGCACATGGATTCCCGCAGGGACAACTGTCAGCTTCGCCTCGGGAGAGGCGTTGTGAGGCTCAGATCTCCGCGGGCTGCGGCATGAGCGAGCTCCCGGACACCCCGCGGCGCTCTCTCCAGCAACGACGAACGCGCATGGTAGTCGCCGTCTTCATCGCCGCGGCTGCCGCTGTGGCGATCGTAAGTGGCGCGCCAGGCGCCGCGCCCTCCGCTGCCGCTAAGTCGAAGTGGCTGACCATCTCCGGGTTCTGGGACGGAGTCACGGGGCCGGAAGTGGTCGACTCAGCCTCCGGTCGGGGCTGGATGGGGTTCACCAACAGCCAAACGCGCTCCTCGCTCGGCAGTCTTGGTCGAGTCCGAGGCAGGTTGTCCTTCGCCAAGACGGCGTTGGCCGCACAGAGGCCGATGTTCATCGTCGGCTCGGAGCTTGTGCACCACGTGCCGGACGTGTCCGGGAAGCCAGGCGAGCTCCGGGCCGCACCGCTGCTCGCGAACGGCAAAGTTGGGACGCCGAGAGCCGTCCCAGACGATCCGGAGAAGATCCCGCCGCAGGAACTCGGACCGGTGGTCGAAGACGGGATAGAGATAGGCGATCGGATGGTGTGGCTGCTCGGTGGCGCGAAGCTGAGCGACAGCGGGAACCTCGTCAAGTCCTACCTGTGGGCCTGCTGCACGAGCAGCGGCCAGCTCAGCGACCTGACTCGTTTTATCAAGCAGGGAAGGCCTACCATCTTCGAGCAGCTCGGGCTCGACTCCAAGAAGCGACTCTGGGTTGCGTGGCTTCAGAGATCCCGTAGCGCTGTCGTCGGTCCTGTCAAGCTGCTCGAGCTCGACCCGGAGACGCTCGCACCGCGCATGCCCACGGCGGCCACCCTTCCCGGGGGAAGCACAGCGACGGGTTTCGAGCTCTCCTGTGCCGCCTTCTGTCGGGTCGTCATGAGCGACCTCTTCAGCGGCGACCTCCTCGCGTCGTCACCCGGACAGCGCTCACCGACCAGGATGGCCTCGGGGACCCGCGAGAATCCGGCGAACCTGCTCGCTACATCCGACCGCTCCGGCCGCCTCACAGCGGCCTACATCGCCTCGCGCAGCCCGGACCCCGCCAAGGCTCAGGTGCACGAGATCGAAGTCGTCATTGGTGACGCCCGAGGGTCGCACGCTCGGCGCCTGGCTGTGGTCGATCTCCCCGACGCCATCGGCCCGTCAGCCGACCTGTACCAAACCGCCTACGCGACCTTCGTGCCCGGCGGCCTCGTGTACTTCGCGTTCTACTACCCGGGCCGCACCAAGGTCCGTATCCTCGCCGGCTTCCTACCTCTCGCCCGTTGAGCGAGCTCCTCGACGAGCTGGCCCCCGCGGTCGCACTGCCAATGTCCCGCAGGCGGCCACTGCGCCTGCTCGGCGGTGCGCTCGTTTCTGCGGTTGTCCCACTCACGCGCCCAGGCTTGCAGGCAGGCCGCGCCGCCCCGTCTCGCCCGGGGAAGTGCGGGCAGCCCGGCCAAAATTGCGATAACGGAACCTCGCGCACCCTCGTGTGTGGGTGCGACTTCTACGAGGGTTGCTTCAAGGAGTGCTGCGATCCCACCACCCAAATCTGCTGCCAGTCCGATGAGGGCCCGCAGTCTCCGGGGCACGCTCCGTGCAAAAATGCCTGTTGCGACAAAGACTTCCAGAAATGCGGGACTGGAAAGTCAGGCGATCCTCTGTGCGTCTGCGCGCAGCCATGCGGCAAGACGTGCTGCAACAAGGATCAGTTTTGCTACGAGAAAGACGCGAACCTCTGCTGCAACGACGGTGAGAGGGGCTGTCGGCAGGGATACGCAGGCGGTCCGGTTGTCAGGGCCTTCTGCTGCCCGACGGGGACTCGTTGCTGCGCCGGTGACAAGGAAAGCAGAGGCACCGACTGCTGCGGAAAGGATCAGATCTGCGACAACAAGACGGACTTCTGTCGCTGCTCCAAGACAGCTAAGCCCTGCGGCCAGTACGCGTGCTGCGAGAAGGGCGAGACGTGCTGCCCTGGCAAGAAAGTGTGCTGCAAGTCGAGGAAGGAGTGCTGCGGCGAGCGCTGCTGTCTGCCGCCGTCCGTTTGTGGCCGACGCGTGGGCATCAATATTTGCTGCTCACAGGCGAGGCTTCGTCCCGGAGGCTTCTGTTGTCCCTTCGGAACAGTCCCGGCGCCCAACGGTTGCTGTCCTCCGGCTGACCGCGATTGTTGTACCGGCGACCTTCCCCCGCTGCCCAGGAAGGGCTACGTCTGTGTGAACGGAGCGTTGGTCAAAGGGTGACTTGGGCGGGATTCCCACCTTCGTCCTCGCCGTCCGCCAAGCCCTCGCCGGACCGGGCACCTGCGTCGCTTAGACACGTCGCACAGCGCTAGCCGGTCGGGAGGATGGCCACGCGGACCGCGTTGTTCTCGTACGCGGAGACGGCAGCGAAGCCACCCCGCCCGAAGGTACCGACGACGACACGCGTGTAGATCGTCGCGCTGCCGAGAGCCTGGGGCTGCTCGATCGAGCTGACGGCGCGCAGCCGCCTCCCTTTCGCATCTCCGCGCGCGACACCGACGTACACGGCGTTCTTTGCGTCCCTGAACCAGTAGGCGACGACGAGGTGCGTGCCGTCCACGCTGCCGTACTCGATGCTGCCGGGATACTTCGTCGGGAGGCGGAGACGTGTCGCCGCGCTCTCTCCGGGCGCCCACGAGAAGTCACCGAATTGTCTCGCGCCAGCCATGCCTTGGATGACCATTCGGCAGGAGTCGGCGCACAAGAGGTCGCGAAGGCTTCGTGCTGCGCCGCGGAGCAGAGTGATGCCAGGAACAAGCTGAGGCTTGCTCCGCGGGAGCAGCGTGAACGGGTCGAGCTGCACCATCCCGGGTCGTCCGCTTCCAACCGGGGCCCACGCGTACCAGAGTCGCCCGTGCTTGTCGACGCCGAGCCTGGCGTCGCTGAACTGGGGAACGAGCTTCAGCTTCAAGAGGTTCACCGCCTCACCGTCAGCGTCGCAGCACACACCAGGATCGTCGTAGTTCTTGCCCGTGTCGATCCCGACGAGCTGAACCGCACGGTCGGGAAGCTGTGCGAAGGACGAGCCGTTCGAGGACGGCGGCGGCGGAGCGCCACCCACGGGCCGCGGCGGGCCGAGCCGACCGTTCGGCAGGAGCTTCATCGCACGCAGCGCCTCTTCCGGGTCGAGCGCTGGCGTGTACCGGAACACGACGTCCTGGTCGACCACTCCGGCGACGTAGCCGCGAGCGGCCGCTGCGCTTGTCTTCGTCCACGGGCCGATCCGCCCCGCTGCCACGGGAGCGCTGCGGACCGTGTAACCGCCCGCCGACGGTCCACCCTCGTCGTTCCCCTTGAGAAACGCGAGCCGACCCCCCGGCCAGACGATGCTCTGGTCCTCCATCCGGAAGCTCGGGGCAGCCTGCCACTGCGGCTCGGGCTTCGCGGCAGCGCCGCCCACGAAGACGATCGCGGCAGCAACGGCGGCGGCTACGGTCGTGCACCTCACGACTCCTCGAGTCTGCCAGCAACGGAGCGTCTGTGGGATCCGCGAATTTTGCGACGCCCGATGCACATGTCATGATCGGCACGTGCTCGTGAGGATCGGCGCATGACGAACTTCCTCGACGAGCTCGCGCGCTCCTTGGCGAAGCCGATGCCGCGGCAACGGGCCCTCCGGCTGCTGGGCGGCGCGCTCGTCAGCGTTGCTGTCCCTGGGTTCGTGACGACGAAGGCGCGCGCGATGGCAATGTGTTACCCGGGCGAGACCGTCTGCAAATGTGCCTGCAAGGGTGACAAATGCGGCCCCTGCACGGGTCCGATCTGCCTGGTCAACTGCTGCCGCAGCAACCTCGGAGAGTATTGCGATTGCGCGGGGCATGGGGGGTGCTGGGTGAAGCCATGCGCCAATCCCTGCCCGTCGGGCTACAAGTGCTGCCAGGACGACGAGTTCTGCGCCAATTCGCAGCAGCACCTCTGCTGCAAGCGGGGTCAGAGAGGGTGTGAGCTCGAGTGCTGTGACTCGAACGAGGAGTGCAGAAAGATCCGGGTCGGCACGGGCAGCAAGGACATCTGCACGCAGCGCTGCCCCTCGGGGAGGGCGTGGTGCGGCCGGGACACCTGCTGCCCGCCGAAGTGGAAATGCATTAACGAGAGTAAAAGCCTGTGCAAGCGCTGCTGGCCGGAAGAGGAGGAGTGCGGGAAGAAGTGCTGCAACAAGAAGACGTCGCGGTGCTGCGGAAAAGCAGGCTGCTGCCCGGAAGGGCGCGCGTGCTGCAACACCGGTAAGGAGCAGAAGTGCTGTCCGGCTGGCCAGAAGTGCGCGATCCCGATCCTCGGCGGTGATATCGGCATCAAGCCGGGCACGAAGGTGATCTGTTGTCCACCCGCCCGCTTCAACAAGAACCCGGCGCTCTGCTGCCCGTCCGGCCAGGTCGCGCTCAACAGTCCGGGCTTCCGTACGCCGCCGCCCGGCATCAGCCCGTTCTGCTGCCCGCCCAGCCTGGTCTGCGGGTCCGGCACTGCCAAGATCTGCGCGGATATGCAATCCGACTCGCAGAACTGCGGCTCCTGCGGGAACGTCTGCGAGAGCGGCATCTGCAGCGGTGGCATATGCGCGCTCCCGTAATCTGGCTCGCCGCCATCGCCGCGATAGCCGTCCTCGGCACGACCATCGCGAGCGCGAGGCCGGTCAAGCGAGGGGGACGTCCGCCCGGACCGGCCAGGGGCGGCGTGGCCCCCCTCTACCGCGGGGCCTTCGCGGACCCCGCGGTGGGGAGGCTGGATCGTCCTCGCGCTAACGCCGGACGGCCGCGAAGTCATGAACGTCGGCGGCATCGCTCCGGGCGTCTGCGAGGACAAGGACTTCGGCCACCTCGTGGCTGGACGTGACGGCGCCACCGGACCGATCTTCGACATCTTCCTGCCCGCGCGAATCAGCGCGAACGGGTCGTTTGCCCATTCGGAGAGCCACAAGGGCCAGCGAGCCCCGTTCAAGCCCGCGTCGTCGGCGACGATAAAGGGCACGTTCAACGGCGACACCGTCCGCGGAACGCTTCGCGCGTCGAAGACGACGACGTTCGACAGATGCACGGCGAATGTGGCGTTCAGGGCGCGGCGCATCCAATGACACGCAGCCGCTCGCTCGTCACGCTCGTCGTCGCCCTCCTGCTCGGCGCACTCGTGACGTCGGTTGCGGGCGGTGCCGTCAGCGGCGGCAGACAGCCGCTCCCGAACGTCGAGCTCGCCGGGTTCTTCCACGAGGCGGCGTGGGCGGGAACGATGTCGATCAAGATCGCGCCCGGCGAGCCGAGGATCTACAGGATCGGCGGCATCCTGCCGGGCACGTGCTACGACAAGCGCAAAGGGCGCGTCGTCCGAGTGGGACCAGACGGCGCGATCGGCATGCAGTTCGACGCGCAACCGAACGCCGTCATCCACCCCGACGGCACGTTCGCGTTCACGGCCAAGGTCGGATCCGGCAGCGGTCTCACGCCACACACGATCACCGTACGCGGCACGTTCTACGGGAACAACGTGCTCGGCCGCGCGCACGGCCGGAGCACGAAGTCGAAGTACGACCCACTGTCGAACTGCTCGGGCAACCAGCCGTTCTGGGCGAAACGGATCGGCTAACTGGTTCGATGCGCTAGACTGCTAGCACATTGAGTGCTAGCAGAACGCGAGAAGAAGGGCGTCCTCGTGCGGATGCCCGCTTCCTTGAAGAGCGCCCTCGTGCGGGAGACCGCTCGCGAGCGCGCCTCCTTGAACGACGTCGCGGTCGGCCTGCTCGCCGACCACTTCGACGTCTCCTTCACCCCCTCCGGCCGAAAGAGCCCGTTGCCAGGGGCAAGCCCAGTCGTCCTCCTCCGCGTCCCCGTCGACCTCAAGCACGAGATCGAGGCAGAGGCGAGGCGCGCCGGGAAGAGCGCGAACGACGTCATCCTCGGCGCACTCGCCGTCGGACTCGGGCTCACGTTGTCCAAAGACAGAAAGGGAACCATGGCCTCTCAGAACGGCTCACAGAACGGGCGCGCAAAAGACAAGGTTCGTGTCGCGATCATCGGCGTCGGTAACTGCGCCAACTCACTGCTCCAGGGCGTCGAGTACTACAAGGACGCATCGCCCGAGGACTCCGTCCCGGGTCTCATGCACGTCGACCTCGGCGGCTACCACATCTCGGACATCGAGTTCGTGGCCGCGTTCGACGTCGTCAAGGGGAAGGTCGGCGCCGACCTCGCGGATGCCATCTGGGCGCACCCGAACGACACGATCAAGTTCGCGAACGTCAAGAAGACCGGCGTCACCGTCTCGCGCGGTATGACGCACGACGGCCTCGGCAAGTACCTGTCCGAGGTGGTCGAGAAGGCGCCGGGCGACACGGACGACGTCGTCAAGATCCTCAAGGAGACCGGCACGGACGTCGTGATCAACTACCTCCCCGTCGGCTCCGAGGGCGCCACCAAGTGGTACGCCGAGCAGATCCTCGATGCAGGCGTCGCAATGGTGAACTGCATGCCGGTCTTCCTCGCTAGGGGCGGCCATTTTGCGAAGCGCTTCGAGCAGGCCGGCCTGCCGATCATCGGCGACGACATCAAGTCGCAGGTCGGCGCGACGATCACGCACCGCGTGCTGACGACGCTGTTCGGCGACCGCGGCGTCCACCTCGACCGCACCATGCAGCTGAACGTCGGCGGCAACTCGGACTTCCTCAACATGCTCGAGCGTGACCGCCTCGAGTCGAAGAAGATCTCGAAGACGAACGCCGTCACGTCAATGCTCGACTACGACATCGGCGCGAAGAACGTGCACGTCGGCCCGTCCGACTACGTGCCGTGGCTGACCGACCGCAAATGGGCGTACATCCGCATGGAAGGCACCTCGTTCGGCGACGTGCCGCTCAACGTCGAGCTCAAGCTCGAGGTCTGGGACTCGCCGAACTCCGCCGGCATCGTCATCGACGCCGTCCGGCTCGCGAAGCTCGCGCTGAACAACGGCATCGGCGGCCCGCTCGAGGCGCCGAGCTCGTACCTGATGAAGTCGCCGCCGAAGCAGATCCGCGACGACGAGGCGCGCGAGCTGACGGAGCGCTTCATCAAGCAGAACACACGCACGAGGACGAAGGCCGCAGCGAAGGCCTGACCACTTGGCGGCTGGACTCGGAGGTCATCAGGCCTCCGAGTCTCCGCCAACGGCTCCCAGCCTCTTGTATTGTCGGGCCTCGACGAGCGGAGGCGCTGATGGCCGCACCGGAGCGATCGACGTGAGGATCGAGGTCCTCGACGACCTCGCCCGTTCTCTTGCGAAGCCGATGCCGCGACGCCAGGCGGTACGGGTCCTTGGCGTCGCACTCGTCTCGGCCGCGGTCCCGGGCTCGCTGCGCCCCTCCGCGGCGTCCGCGGGGCGACGGGGATCCGCCGAGTGTCCGCCCAAGCCGACATGCCCCCGCGAAAGCGATCCGAAGCTGACCAAGTTCTGCGGGGTCGTGAACATCGGGAACGACAAGTGCGTCAAGTACCGCTACCGCTGCTGTGGGGAGGCGGACAGCTGCTGCGACGCCGGCTGCTGTCCTCCCTGCAACGAGTGCATGGGTGAGGGGGAAGACGCAAAGTGCAGGCCGAAGACAGGGGTCCAGGCCTGCACGGCCTACGACCCCGGGTCGAAGAAGTCCGAGGTGAAGTGCTGCCCGCCGAGCGAATGCTGCTTCGACAACGGCCCCTTCGGCAAGGGGCAGCTCAAGGTCGCGTGCTGCCCTCGGGAGCGGTGCTGCGGAGGTGAATGCTGCGGCCCGAAGCAGACCTGCGTGAACGGAAAGTGCAAGTGCGACGACCCGAAGAAGAAGCGGTGCGGCAAGGACTGCTGCAAGAAGGGACAGCCCTGCTGCGACGGCAAGATCTGTTGCAGGAAGGAGGGCGGGACCTGCTGCGGCATCGACTGCTGTGATCCCAAGACGGAGCAGAACTGCTGCAAGCAGGGGACGGGCTCGAGGTGCTGTCCGAAGGGGTTGACCTGCTGCGGCAAGGAGTGCTGTGACCCGAAAGAGTCGGTCTGCACTCGATCGCCCGTGCCCGAATGCTGCGACAAGGCCCAGGTCATGGGCGACAAGTGCTGCCCTCGTGGCACGATCCCGATGAAGACCGTCTGCTGCCCGCCGGAGCGCGCGATCGGGAAGACCCGGTGCTGCCCGGAGGGGACCGTCGTACGCGGCCTGAACACGAACCCCACGTGCTGCCCGCGTGACAACCCGGACTGCTGCGGCGACCTTGGCTGCCTGCCGCCCACGATCTGCATCAACGGCACGTGCAGGCGCCTCTGAATGGCCGAGCCAGCCGCGTAGTCGCACAGGGCTAGACTCGGAGGCTCGATGGGCCTCCGAGTCTGTCTCGTCACGCCGTTCGCCTGGTCGCAGCCGCATGACGTCAACGACCACGTCGCCGGCGTGGCCGACGGCCTGCGCGCTCTCGGTCACACGGTGACCGTGCTTGCACCGTCGACGCGCGGGCGTGACCTGCGCGACGGCCGGCGTGCTCTTCAACGCGGCGAGCTCGGCGACGTGGTCGCGCTGGGGCCGGCGGTGCCGGTCTCGCGGCGGAGCACAATGGCGGTACCCGTCGGCGTGCGTGCGAACCTCGCGCTCGCGCTGGTGCACGGCGCGTTCGACGTCGTGCACGGCTTCGAACCGGGGGTCCCGAGCCTGTCCTACCTGGCGCTCCGCGACACGGACGCGCTCGCCGTGGCGACGTTTCTCTCCGCCGACCGCATCTTCTACCCGCCCGCAAAGGCGCAGCGAGTGCGTCTCCTCGGCCGCGTCGACGCCCTGCTCGCGATATCCGAGGAGGTTGCAGCCGCGGCCGCGGAACGGCTCCCCGGCGACTACACCGTCATTCCGCTCGGCGTCGACCTGAAGCTCTTCCGCCCCGCGAAGAAGCTGAAGCGGATCGTCGTCGAGCTCGCTCCAGGCGAGCGGGAGACGGCGAAGCAGGCGATCCGCAGCCTCGACTCGCTCGACGGGTGGGAGGTCGTGTTGCTGCGCCGACGGGCACGGGTGGCTCGCCCGTACATCCCCGCCCGCCTGCGGTCGCGCGTGCGCCTCCGCACGCATCCGACGACGGCACAGCGCGCCGAGGCCCTGAACGGCGCGCCCGTGTTCGTGCCCGCCGCCGCAGGAAGCGGCCGTCTGAGGCTGGAGGCGGCCGCGGCGGGAGCGCTCGAGGGCGAGAGTCGACCCGCGAGCTTTGACGAGGTAGCGCGCGAGCTCGACGCCCTCTACCGACGGCTGGCACGCCGGAGGCGGCCGATCCACGTCGAGAGCGACCCGCTCGCGGACCGCGACTGGATCGTCTGCGACCTACATACGCATACGGCGTGGTCGCACGACTGCTCCGTCGCGACCGCCGACCTCCTCGACGCAGCCGAGGAGATCGGGCTCGGTGCGATCGCCGTCACGGACCACAACGTCTTCGGCGGCGCCCGGGAGGCGGTCGAGCTCGCGAAGAGCCGGGCGCTGACGGTGATTGCCGGCGAGGAGGTGAAGACCAAGGGCCAGGGCGAGGTGATCGGGCTCTTTCTCCGCGAGGAGATCCCGCGCGGGATTACCTTCGAGGACACGATCGCCGCCATCCGTGCGCAGAACGGCCTCGTCTTCCTCCCCCACCCCTTCGACCGCCGCCATGCGATCCCCGACCCTGCGACGCTGCACCGGCACCTCGAGGAGATCGACGTGCTCGAGGTCTACAACGCACGGCTGCTGCTCGATACGTACAACGACGAGGCGCTCCGCTTCGCGCGGAAGTACAACCTGCTGCAAGGCGCCGGCTCGGACGCGCACGTCCTCCCCGGCCTCGGCACGGGCGTCGTCCGGATGCGCGCGTTCACGACGCCGGAGGAGTTCCTGATCAGCCTGCGGGGGGCGGAGATCCTGCGTCGCCCGAAGTCGATCGCCTACCTCCAGTCGCTCAAGTGGGTGGCGCAAGTCAAGGAAAAGGTCCGCTAGACGAGAAGAAGGACCACCAGCCCGTGGCGGTTCCGACGGACGAGATCTACGACAAGTACCTGCGGAAGGCGATCGCCGAGATCAACGATCTCGGAGACGAGATCGGCCGAGCCGCGGGCGAAGCCGTGCCCGTTCTCGGCTCCGGGCACCCGATGGCCGACGTAATGCTGCTGAAGTACGCGCCGCAGGGCTCGGAGATCCAGGAAGGCGTCGCCTTCTTCGGCCGCACGGGCCAGGCGATCCTCAAGTCGATGCAGCGCCTGCGCGTCGACCCGCTCGCCGTCTACGGGACGAACTGCCTCAAGTTCGTCGGCGCCGAGCCGGACGAGTTCTCGCGGGGCTGGCTCGTCCGCGAGCTCCACATCGTCCAGCCAAAGCTCGTCGTCGTCATGGGCGACGACACGCTCGGCTTCCTGAACGGGCTCGCGTTCCCGCTCGCCGACGAGCTCGAAGAGACGATCGGCGAGCTCCAGCGCTTCACGCCGACGGTCGATGCACTGGTCGTGCCTGACGTCGACGCGGCGCTCGACGACGAGCCGTCGAAGAAAGCCTTCTGGGCGGCATTCAGGCCCGTCGGCGCCTGGTGGGCCGAGCTGCCGCCGTACTGATCCCTACGGGGTCAAGCGATAGAAACGCCAGAACTCGTGCTCGATCGGGAGCACCTCGAATCCCTTGAAGCCGGCCTCCGTCGCGTACCGCTCGACGGTCTCCGTGCGCATGACCGTTCCCGTCCCGGCGGGATCCGCCCCGACCATGCCCACGGGAAGGCAGTGGAGGACGCTGAACCCGTAGTACAGGCGTTCGAGGTCCGTGGTCGGCGTCGTGAACGCCGCTTCCGTCCGCTCGTCTCCTACGATCACCGAGCCTGCGTCGACGAGCATGCCGCGAACCGTTCTGAGCACGTCGACGGGCCGGGACATGTCATGCAGCGCCTCGAAGATCGTCACGAGGTCGTATCGACCCGCAAGCGCCGGATCGGCAGCATCTCGCTCGTGAAAGACAACGCGGTCTTCGACCTCGCTTCCCGCGAGGTTTTGACGCGCCTTCGCGATCGACACGGTGTCGAGATCGATGCCGTCGACCTCTACCAGCGGGTATGCCTTGGCGATCGCGATACTCGACCAGCCGCACCCGCAGGCGACGTCCGCTACCCGGGCGGCCGGCTCGTCGAGAAGCCGCTCGTGCACGGCAGAGACCGCCGGCAGCCACTGGCTACCCAGCTGGGTCTCGAACATCGGCCGCGTGAACGCCGCCTGCCCTTCGGCGAGGTCGACGCCATAGTCCTCGTACGGCACCCCACCGCCGGTGCGAAACGCCGTCAGGAGGTCGTCGATGGGCCGCCCTGCCGCGACGATGAGCTTCCCGAAGGGCGCGGCATAGTTGAGGCTGCGCTCGTCGAGCAGCGCCTCGTCGTGCCCCGCCGGGAGGTGGTAGCTCCGGTCGGCAGCATCCTCTGCTGCGTTCTCGACGTCGAGGATTCCCGTGGCCGCCTGCTGCTCGAGCCACTCACGGGCATAGCGCTCGTGGATGCCCGAGGCCGAGGCGAGGCCACTCGACGTGAGCGGCCCCGCCTCTCCCAGTGCCTTGTAGAGCCCGAGCCGGTCGCCGACGTAGATGGACATCAGGTCCATTGCGCCGAGGGTCGCCTCGAACAGGCGACCGACGAGCGCGTCCCGACGAGCTTCCGGCTCAGATACCTCGCCCAAATGACGCTAAGGCGTCGTCGTTGTCGGCGTGGTGCCGCCGCAGTTCTTCGCCGTCCAGGCACCGATGTTCTGCCCGGCCTGGGTCGCCTTCGTCGTGTCGATCGACTGGAGCTTGGCAAGCGCATCCGCACTCGGCGTCTCGCCCGCCTTGAGGTTGCCGACAGCGTCGGCGACCTGCGTGATGTAGTCCGAGAGCGTCTGGAAGTCGTCCTTGATCTCTGCCGGAGCGGCCGCCGTCAGCTGGTCGAAGGCATCCTTCAGGTCCTGGACGTTCGTGGAGCCCGTGAGCGCGCCCGACATCTTCGCCTGGATCTGCGCGAACTCCTGACAGTTCTTGGCGCTGGCGAAGTCCGTCGACCCTGATGTGTCCGTCGTCGCGGTCGTGTCCGTCGACGTCGTCTCCGTCGGCGTCGTTTCCGTGGTCGTTGTCTCGGTGGTGGTCGCCTCCGTCGTCGCCGTCGTCGTCTCGGAGGCGCTCTTGTTGTCGCCACCGCAACCCGCAAAAGCGAGCGTCAGCACCCCCAGGCTCGCGATCGCGAGCAGCATCATCACTCGTCGTGCCATGCGTCGTTCCCTCCTCGTCGAAGAAGCTTCGACCCTAGTGGACCCTACGGACGTCCGTCAACATGCTCACGCGGGAGAGAACAACGCAACCGTCTCGACGTGCGGCGTGTGCGGGAACATGTCGACGGGGCGCGCCGTCTCGAGTCGGTAGCCCCACGACGCGGCGAGCTCCTTCGCGTTCCCCGCGAGCGTCGTCGGGTTGCACGAGACGTAGACGAGACGCGACGGCGCAAGCCTGCCGATCTCTCGCACGGCCTTGCCGGACAGGCCGGCGCGCGGAGGGTCGACGACGACGACGTCGGGCGGGCCGGCCCTTTCGCGTAGCTCCTCGAGCGAGCGTCCGACCTCTCCCGCGAAGAAGGCCGAGTTCGTGATCTCGTTCAGCTCGGCGTTCTCGATCGCGCACGCCACCGCCTCCTCCGATGCCTCGACCCCCCACACGGTGAGCGCCTTCCGCGCGAGGACGAGGCCGATCGTCCCCGTCCCGCAGTAGAGGTCATAGACGGTCTCTGTGCCCTGAAGCCCGGCGAACTCCTCCGCGAGGGCATAGACGCGCTCGGCCATCGCGGTGTTGGTCTGGAGAAAGGCGTTCGGCCGCACGCGGAAGCGGAGACCGCAGAGCTCCTCCTCGATCGCATCCTCGCCCCACAAGAGCCGGGTGGGGACGTTAGTGACCTCCGCTGGACGATCGTTGATGCCCCAGGAGACCGAGCGCACCTCGGGGAAGCGCGTCACCACGCGGACGAACGAGTCCTCCTCCAGCGAGCCCGGCGCGGTGACGAGCACGATGAGCGCCTGGCCCGTGTTCCGTCCCTCCCGGACGACGAGATGGCGGAGGAAGCCGTTCTGGCTTCGCTGGTCGTACGCCGGCAGCTCGTGCTCGCGCGCCCAGAGCCGCACCGCCTCGCGGAGCCCGTTCCCGAGCTCCGTCGTCAGCCAGCACTCACGGATGTCGAGCACCTCGTCCCAGCGGCCCGCTCGATGAAAGCCGAGCACCGCGCCGGCAGGGCCTGGCGCGAAGGAGTACTCGAGCTTGTTGCGGTAGTGGAAGTACGACTCGGCCGGCACTGCCGGCTCGAGCGGCGGGTCGGCGATCCCGCCGAGGCGGACTAGCGCGTCGCGAACCTGCGCCTCCTTCGCCGAGAGCTGGGCCTCGTACGCGTAGTCCTGGAACCGGCAGCCACCACAGGCCGGAAAGTGGTCGCAGGGGGCCTCGACCCGCTCGGCGCTCGGCTCGAGCACGTCGACGACCCACCCTTCGGCGTGGCTCTTCCGCACCTTCCCGATCCGCGCGCGCACGAGATCGCCTGGCAAGCCGCGGCGGACGAAGACGACGTAGCCGTCCACGCGCGCGACGCCATTTCCTCCGTAGGCGAGCGAGTCGATCCGGAGTTCGATCTCGTCACCCGAGGCGACGGGAGCGGCCACGGTGGCTAGGCGAGAGTCGTGACGTAGATCTTGCGGTCGCGCGGGCCGTCGAACTCGCAGAAGAACACGCCCTGCCACGTGCCGAGCGCGAGCTTGCCGTCGTCCAGCGGAACGAGCACCTGCGGGCTCATCAGCGACGCGCGGATATGTGACGGCGCGTTCTCCTCGCCGAGCTCGATGTGCTTCCAGTGCCAGCCGTCGTCTACGATCTTCTCGAGCGCGGCCTCGAAGTCTCGCGCGACCATCGGGTCGGCGCGCTCGTTGACCGTCACACCCGCCGTCGTGTGCGGCACGTAGACGAGCACGGCGGCCGCGCCGTTCGCGCCGTCGACGGCGCTCTGAACGTGCTCCGTGATCTCGACGAGCTGCGTCCGCTGCGTCGTGCGGATGGCGATCTCCCTCACGGCGTTATCCTACGCCGGATGGCCTCGGGGTGGCTCACCCAGGATCGGCTGGAATCGCTGCGCGGCCAGGCCGACCGTTTCCTCGCGGAACTGCTCGACGAGTACTACCTCCACTACGCAGGGCACAAGGATGCCCTTGAGCTCGCGGGCATCTACGACCGTTACCCGGAGCTGACTGCACTCCAGACGGCAACGGATCTCGGGGGGAGCGTCGACGGCGACACGAGCGTGCGCGAGCTGTGGCACTTCGCGTGCAACGAGTACCTCTCGAACCTGACGAAGGCCTACGCCGAGCGGATCGCGGGCCTCGAGGCAACGCTCGAGACGACGATCGACGGCGAGACAGTCGGCTTCCGGATGCTCCGGCCGACGATGGCGAACGAGCCCGATCGGCTGAAGCGCCAGGCGCTCGAAGAGGCGCGGAACGAGCTGTCCGAGGAGCATATGAACCCGATCTACCGTGAGGCGGCTGCGGTCACGCTGGCCGCGGTTCGCGAACTCGGTGCGCCGGACGCGGTCGAGCTCCATCGCCGCTTCGGCTTCAAGCTCGACGAGCTCGCCGACCAGTGCCGTGCCGTCCTCGCGGACACCGAGCGCCTGTTCGAGGACACGATCGAGCCGCTGCTCCAGGAGCGTCTCGGCATCTCGCTCGACGAGGCGCAGCGGTGGGACATCCCACGCCTGTTCCGCGCGCCGGAATGGGACGAGCACTTCTCGGGCGACGACATGCTGCCCGCGCTCGAGGCAACGCTCTCGGGCATGGGGATCGACATCCGCGCACAGACGAACGTCGAGCTCGACGTCGAGGCGCGCGAGAAGAAGTCGCCGCGCGCGTTCTGTGCGCCGATCGAAGTGCCCGACCGCGTGGTGCTCGTGATCCAGCCCATCGGCGGCGTCGACGACTGGCGGGCGCTCTTCCACGAGGCGGGACACACGGAGCACTTCGCCCTCACCTCCGCATCGCTGACGATGGAGGAGCGGCGGCTTGGCGACAACGCCGTCACGGAAGGCTGGGCTTCCCTCTTCGACCACCTCGTCAGCGACCCGACGTGGCTCGACCGTCGCCTCTCGTTCTCGAACCCACGCGGGTTCTCGAACGACGCCGCGGCCCAGGAGCTGTGGTTCCTCCGCCGGTACTCGGCGAAGCTCCTCTACGAGCTCGAGCTCTATCTCACCGACGACATCGAGTCGATGCGCTCGCGCTACGTTGAGATCCTCGGCGGCGCGCTCAAGATCGAGCCGAGCCCGACGGACTGGCTGTTCGACGTCGATCCAGGCTTCTACTGCGCCGAGTACCTGCGATCGTGGGCGTTCGAGGCTCAGATGCGCTACCACCTCTGCGAGAAGCACGGCTACGACTGGTTCTCGAAGCCGGCCGCGGGCAGCCTGCTCCGGGAGCTGTGGTCGCTCGGCCAGAAGCCGACTGCGGACGAGATGCTCGCGGACGTGACGGGCGCCGGCATCGAGATGGCGGCCGTGGCCGAGCGAGCGAAGGAAATGCTCGGCTAGTCCAAGCAGCTACGTTTTCGTGCGGCGATGGGGCTCGCCGTCAACCGCCGTCCCCGGCTGATAGCTCCTACGAACCGAAGGGAGCACACATGGGGACGTTGGCGGCGGTCGCGGTTGGAGGAGCGCTCGGCGCGAGCACGCGCTACGGCGTCGACAGGCTGATCGAGCAGCGGGTCGAGTCGCTCTTCCCCTGGGCCACGTTCGTGGTCAACATCTCCGGTTGCGTGCTCAGCGCGCTGCTCGTGACGCTTCTCGTCGAGCGCGCCGGGGCGCCGAGTTGGCTCGGCGTCGGCGCAGTTACCGGTTTCGTCGGGGCGTATACGACGTTCTCGACGTTCGCGTTCGAGTCGTACGAGCTCGGCGAGCTTGGGCACGTCGCGCTCGGCGCCGTCTACATCGGTGCGAGCATCGCTGCGGGGATCGCGGCGATAGCCCTCGGCCAGAGAGTCGGCCGCGCCATCTAGTACGAGGTCAACCGAGGAGGGTCTGGAGAGCCGTGAGCTGACCGGGAACGACCCGGTAGTACGCCCACCGCCCGCGCTGGTCACGCTCGAGGAGACCCGCCTGCGTGAGGACCTTCAGGTGGTGGCTGACCGTCGGCTGGCTGAGCCCGAGCGGCTCCGTGAGGTTGCACACGCACGCTTCTCCTCCCGCCTGCGCCTGGATCAGGCTGAGCAGCCGGAGGCGCGCTGGATCCGCGAGAACACGCAGGGCCGCGGCGACGCGCTCGGCATCCTCCGCCGCGAGTGGCGCCTCGGACAGCGGCGGACAGCACTCGGCGATGACCGCGATCGTCTGCATCGGGTACATATTGACAGACATCGATACGTCGTGGCAAGATCCACGTATCGACGGCTATCGATCAAGGGAGGTCGCACCATGGCCGAGGTTCTCGACCCCGTCCGATGCCCTGGCGCACGAGTTCGAGGGGATCTTCTCGCAGGAGACGATCAGCCGCTGCATCGCCACTTCGCGAGGGAGCGCCTCCGCGCACTGGCCCAAGTGGGAGGACTGATCGTGAAGGAGCAACCGGAAGTTCTGTTCGTCTGCGTTCACAACGCCGGGCGCAGCCAGATGGCGGCGGCGCTCGTCACGCTCCGCTCGCAAGGACGAGTGCACGTGCGCTCCGCCGGCAGCGATCCCGGCGACCAGATCAACCCCGCCGTCGTCGAGGCGATGACCGAGCTCGGCGTCGACATGGCCAACGCCTTTCCCAAGCCGCTGACCGACGAGGTCGTCCGCGCCGCCGACGTCGTGATCACGATGGGCTGCGGGGACGTCTGCCCGATCTTCCCCGGGAAGCGGTACGAGGACTGGGCGGTCGAAGACCCGGCCGGCCAAGACATCGAGACCGTGCGCCGAATCCGCGACGAGCTCGACGGCCGCGTCGCAGGGCTCCTCGACGAGCTGAGGGTCGGCTCATGAGCTCGGATGCCCTGCGCGACGAGGTGCGCGCGAAGTACGCGGAGGCCGCGCTCGCCGTCGACGACGGGCGCGACTGTGGCTGCGCGACCGGCTGCTGCACGGACGGCGTTCGCGCCGACTGTTGCGACGAATCCTGCTGTGCCAGTGAGACTAGCTTCGGGTCGGCCCTCTACACCGCACAGGAGCAGAGCGACGTTCCCGAGGCGGCTGCGCTCGCGAGCCTCGGCTGCGGCAACCCGACGGCCGTCGCGGAGCTCCGGCCCGGCGAGGTCGTGCTCGATCTCGGATCCGGCGGCGGGATCGACGTCATTCTTTCCGCGAAGCGCGTCGGGCCGGAAGGCATCGCGTACGGGCTCGACATGACGGATGAGATGCTCGCGCTCGCGCAACGGAACGCCACGGACGCCGGCGCGCGGAACGCGATCTTCCTCAAGGGCGAGATCGAGCGGGTGCCGCTCCCGGCGGGGAGTGTCGACGTCGTCATCTCGAACTGCGTCGTCAACCTCTCGACAGACAAACGAGCGGTGATGGCAGAGATGGCCCGTGTCGTTCGTCCCGGCGGGCGGATCGGCATCTCGGACGTCGTCGCCGAGGATCGGCTCACGCAAGAGGACAGGCTAGAGCGTGGAAGCTACGTCGGCTGCATCGCCGGCGCGCTCTCGAAGAGCGAGTACGAGCACGGCCTGCGCATGGCCGGCTTCGCGGACGTCTCCGTGACGTTCACGCACGAGGTCGCGGACGGCATGCACGCGGCGATCGTCAAGGCCTCGAAGCCGGAAGCCTGAGTGTCGGTCGGACTCGTGCGGTCGCTCGTCGCCGAGGCGATCGGCGTCTTTGCGCTCGTGTTTGCCGGCTGCGGCGCGATCATGGTCGACGCGAAGACGGGCGAGCTCGGTCAGGTCGGGATCGCGTTCAGCTTCGGGCTCGTGATCATGGCCATGATCTACGCCGTCGGTCACATCTCGGGCGCGCACCTGAATCCGGCCGTCACGCTCGGGTTCGCGATCACGCGCCACTTTCCGTGGCCGCGTGCCGTCGGCTACTGGTCCGCCCAGATGGTCGGTGCATTAGCGGCCGCGCTCTTCCTGCGGGCATCCCTCGGGAACATCGCGCACCTCGGCACCACCCAGCCGAGTGGATCCGACGCCCAGGCATTTGCCTGGGAGCTGCTGATGACTGCGATCCTCATGTTCGTCGTCATGGCCGTCGCCACCGACACGCGTGCGGTCGGGGAGGCGGCCGCGATCGCAGTGGGCGGCACGATCGGTCTCTGCGCGCTGTTCGGTGGGCCGATTACCGGCGCCTCGATGAACCCGGCGCGTTCCGCCGGCCCCGCGATCGTCTCCGGCGAGCTACACGCGCTCTGGATCTACCTCGCCGCACCAGTGCTCGGTGCGGCGGTCGGCGCACTGCTCTACACCGTCGTGCGGGCGGACAACCCGCGCCCCGAGCTGAGGTAGGTCGTCTAGGTGCAGAAGCGGTTCGCCGGGGTTTTGCCGTTCCAGCGATAGCCCGGTGACGTGACGTTGGTCACCTTGGTCGTGTAGCACCCGGAGCTCCGCGGGACGAGGAACGTCGTCTTGCCCGCGCGGTCGGTGCGCTTGCGTCCGGCGAACGCGAAGCGGCCGTCGCGGCGCACGACGACTGACGCCTGCGCCCCCTGGACGGGAGGCCCGCCCACCTCGGAAACCGCGAGCGTGACGCGCACCGCCCGCTCCGTCGCCCTGTAGCGGAGCGATGGGACGCGCATCGAGCCCGGGCTCACCCGGAGCGGCGCGCTCGCCACGACCACGCCGGTTGCGCCCTGGGCCGTCGCGACCAGCCGACCGATGCCGCCGCGGCCGGCCGTCGTGATCCTCGTCGCGATTCCGGTGGCTGGCTTCACGGTGGCGAGCCTCGATGGAACGACTGTCCACGTCGCGTCCTCTGTCACGGGGTTGCCGAAGGCGTCCGCGCCGCTGACGGAGAAACCGTGCGACCGGTGCGGGCCGAGTGACGCCCTGGCGGGGGCGATGTGCAGGCTCGCCGGTGGGCCAGCGACGACAGTCTGGACCTGCGTGACGGTGGTCGCAGCCGACGTCGTCGCCCGGAGCTGCGGCTGGCCGGCGCGCGTGTCGCGGTAGAAGAAGGGCGGCGAGGCGTTCGCGCCGGCCGGGATGGTGACGGTGATCGTCGCCGTCCAGGGACCGCCTGGCCCGAGCGAGTACGCCCCCTGCTCGGAGCTCGACGTCAGCGCGATGGCCACGGGGGCGGTCGCGATCTGTGGCCCCCCTACGCTCGTCACGAGGGCGAGGCTCGTCTGGCCCGAGGGCGATCCGGCGACGAGCGTCTGCGGGGGCGCCGCGAACGTCAGCACCGGCTGCGACCAGGCGCGGAACGCCTTCCACTGCTCGGCGAACGACGCTCCAGACAGATCCCCGACGCAGTAGCGGTTCTCTCCCGGCGGCCCGCACGCACCGCTCCCCGGGTCCGCGTCGTCGCCCTGGCCCGAGTCGCGGATCGCGGCTCCCAGCCGGTCGAGGATCGCCCCGGTCTGACTCGCGAAGTCGCCTGCCGAAAGCCCGCTGGCGTTCTTCGGCTGCCAGGCGAAGCCCCAGTGGTCCTGCTCCGCGCCGGCAGCCACGCTTGCGGAGCGCAGCGCGTAGACCTCGCCAGACACGAAGGCCTGCATCTGATCGAACGGCACGTTCGTCCAGCCGTAGCCGGAGTCGTACTGCCAGGCTGCGCCCGCGAGCGGGCTCAGCGCTTGCGCGAGAAAGCCCCGCCCGGGCTCGATCGTCTGCGGCCCAGCACGCGAGACGACGAGCGTGTGCTGGAGGTAGTCGTTGAGGTAGTCGCGACGGACGGCGAGGTCGGCGCCGGGAACGGCGTAGCGGCGGTAGTCGGGGTAGACCTCCTGCGACCAATCGCTGACGTAGGCGCTCATGTCGCTCCAGAAGGCGACGTCCGCGAGCCAGTTCTGAAGGTTCGCCTGGTAGACGGAGACGTTGCCCGTGGACTGGCCGATGCCGACGATGAAGACAACGCCGCGAGCCGTCCGCGTCCCGTCGCTCTGGAACAGGCCGCGCACGAGCTCTCTCGCATTCGCCCGAGCGGAGCCGGCGCCACTCCGGACGGTTGACGGGAACTCGTTGACGGCCCACGTGTCTCCGGCGGCGATGTCGAACCCCGCCTCGACCATCCGCTTTCGCGCCTCGACGCCCGCTGCGTACCAGGTCGAGCCTGTGGTCGCGACCCACTTGCCCCACGCCGACCAGTGGATCTCCGCCAGCGCATGGAAGTTCTCGCCGAGCGCGCGGATCTGCCGCGCCTGGTCCGGCCGCAGCTTCGTCTTGTCGGAGACGACCGGGGGAATCGAGACGTAGTACGTGCCGCACGGCGATGCGTTCGCAGCGAGCTTCGTCGCCAGCCTCAGCCAGTCGGTTGCCGCGTAGAAGACGCCGCGGAGCGGCTGACACTCCCCCTGGAGACGCTCGTGCCGAGGGTGCTCGACGAGGCGCTGCCAGAGCGCTCGAGTCTTCGCGGGCTCCAGCGACGGAACCGGCGCGGCCGGCGCCGCCGGCCGCGATGCCGTCGCGTTCGCGTTCGCGCCGACGAGCGTCGCCACGAGCGCGCCCAGCGCGAGAGCCAGCAATGCTGTTCGCACCCCCCGGCGCATCGCACCAGGGTAGCGACGGCCTGTAAAGGCTTAGGAAACTAGAGCGTGCCGCCGGCCGCGGGCGGTGCGGCCTCCGACTCGCCGGCGTCGCCGATCTGCGTGCGCGAGAGATATTCCTCGACCTGGAGCAGGTTGTCCTTGCCGCGCTCGATGACCGAGAGCAGGTCAGACATGCTCGCGACCTCCTCGCGCTGCTCGGAGAGGAACCAATGGAGCGACTGCTCGCCGATGAGATCCCCCTCGTCGCGCGCCAGCTTGACGAGCCCGGCGATCTGCTCCGTTACGCGCTTCTCCTGCTCGAGGGCGAGCTTGACCGGCGCGACCGCATCGCCGAACGCGGTCTGCGGCGCCTCGACGCCCGGGACGACGACGTCCTCGCCCGAGTCCAGCAGGTACTGAATGAGGATCATCGCGTGGTTTCGCTCCTCGACCGCCTGACGGTAGAAGTGCGCCGCGAGCTGCTGGAGCGCCTCGGCGTCGTAGTAGCAGGCGATCGCGATGTACTGCTGGGAGGCCCCGAACTCGTTCCCGATCTGCTCGTTGACAGCCGTGGAGAAGGTACTCACGCGCTCACTCTATCGACCGCGAACAGCTCCCACTCCCCCGGGACGCCCTTGAGCTCGTGGATCCCTTTACGCTCGAAGGCGATACCGGAGCCCGCGACGAGATCCTTCACCGTGCGTGAAACGAGCACCTCGCCCGGACTCGCGAGCGACGCTACGCGTGCGCCCGTGTGAACGGCGATTCCGGCCACCTTCCCGTCCACGATCTCGCACTCGCCGGTGTGTAACCCGACACGCACCGGCAATCCGAGCCCTGCGGTCCCCTCGACGATCGCCCGCGCGCATCGGATCCCCCGGGCGGGACCGTCGAAGCTCGCGAGGAAGCCGTCGCCGGCTGTGTCGACCTCGACGCCGCGGTGGTATGCGATCTCCTGCCGGACGATTGCATGATGGCGACCGAGCAGCTCGGCCCAGCCCCGGTCGCCGAGCTCCGCGAGGCGCTCGCTCGACCCGACGATGTCCGTAAAGAGGACGGTCGCGAGCACGCGATCCGGCTCGACCTGCCCCCATGCTCCCCGTTCCCAGAGATTCTCGAGGAAGCGCTCGACCTCCGCGTTGATGGCGTCGGTACCCCGGCCGAAGTGGAGATGGGCGGCGCCGGAGACCTCGACCAAGCGGGCGCCCGGGATGCGGTCGGCCATCCAGCGCGCGGCCTCGGCCGGCACGACCGCATCGTCGGATCCATGGAGGATCAGGGTCGGAACGCGGATCGCCGGAAGGACATCGCGAACGTCGATCTCACGATTCATCCTCGCAAGCCCCTCGAGCGCGCCAGGGCTCGCAGACCAGCGGAGGTAATCGACGATCGTGCCCGCGTCCTCTTGCTCCCACCCGGGCAGCGACCCAACCTGTGCCGCTGCCTCTTCGCGCCGCCCGTAGAGACGCAGGTCAGCCTCGAGATCAGCGCGGTACTGCTCCTCGCTCCGGCCCCACGGGTAGTCAGGCGCCCACATCATGCGCGGAAACCCGCCGCGGAGGACGAGCGCAGCCGTGCGCTCTGGATACGTCGCGGCGAACAGCAAGCTCATGGGCGCGCCTTCGGCGACACCGAAGATGGCGGCGCGGGCGGAGCCGACATCGTCCATCACAGCCCTCAGGTCGTCCATGCGCGCCTCGAGTGTCGGAGCTCCCGCGACGCGGTCCGACATGCCCGTTCCGCGCTTGTCGAACAAGAGCAGCCGCGAGAACGCCGCCAGCTGCTCGAGCCCGCGCGCGAACAAGGGCACACGCCATCGCAACTCGACGTGCGAGACGAATCCCGGCACGTAGACGAGGTCGAATGGCCCGTGGCCGATCACCTGATAGGCGATCGATACGTCGCCGCTTCGCGCATAGCGCGTTTCCGGGAGCTCCATCACCGCTCCACCGCGAAGAGCCGCCACTCCCCCGGCACGCCCTTCAGCTCGTGGGTGCCGCGGTCCTCGAACGCGATCCCCGATCCTGCGACGAGATCTTTGACCGTGCCCGAGACCAGCACCTCACCGGGCCGAGCTTGCGAAGCCACACGCGCTCCCGTATGCACGGCGATGCCGGCCGCCTTGCCGTCCACCAGCTCACACTCGCCGGTGTGCAGCCCGGCGCGGACCTCGAGCCCGAGCTCGCGCACGGCCTCGACGACGGAGCACGCACACTGAATCGCCCGCGCAGGCCCGTCGAAGCTCGCGAAGAAGCCGTCGCCCGCAGTGTCGACCTCGACCCCACGGTTGCGCGCCAGCTCACGCCTGACGATCTCGTGGTGCCGCTCGAGCAGCTCGCGCCACGGGCGGTCGCCGAGGTCCGCAGCCCGCTCGCTCGAGCCGACGATGTCCGTGAAGAGCACCGTCGAGAGGACGCGCTCCGGTTCGCGCTCCTCCCAGCCGCCGGACTCCCACACGTCGGTCAGAAACCGTTCCACTTCTCGAACCAGCGTGACCGCAACCTCTCCGGCCGCGAGGTGACCGGCACCGGGCACCTCGATCATACGAGCACCAGGAATTCGCTCGGCCATGTAGCGCGACCCCTCGATCGGAACGACGGTGTCGTCGGTGCCGTGGACGATGAGCGTCGGCACGGTGATCGCCGACAGGATGTGCCGGACGTCGATCTCCTTGTTCATGAGACTGAGCGCCTCGACGGATCCGGGGCTCGCCGAGCGGCGGACGTAGTCGACGAGCACACGTGAGTCGGCCTCGGTCAGCCCGCTCCTCCGGAGGGCGGCCGTTCCTTCGTCGGCTGACGTGAAGTAGCTCTGGAGGTACGCCATGTCCTGGCGGAACGCCTCTTCCGTCATGCCCCACGGCCAGTCGGGCGCCCACATCGTCTTCACGACGCCTCCCCAGAGCACAAGCGCGGCCACGCGTTCGGGATACGTCGCGGCGAACAGGACGGTCATGGGCGCGCCCTCTGACGACCCGAGGATGGCGGCCCGGGACGAGCCGGCGGCATCCATCACTGCCCGGACATCGTCCATGCGGGTCTCGAGGTTAGGAATGCCACCCACACGATCCGACATGCCCGTCCCGCGCTTGTCGAAGACGATCAACCGCGAGAACGCGGCGAGCCCGCGACGCACACCGGCGACGTTCGGACTGTCCCAACCGAGCTCGACGTGCGACACGGACCCGGGGACATGGACGACGTCGAACGGCCCGTCTCCGACTGCCTGGTACGCGATCGAGACGTCGCCGCTCTTCGTGTAGCGCGTCTCGGGTTGCACGAGGCGTAGTTTGGCGCGTTCCGTCCTCCCCGGCTGCATATCCTCCCCACGTGGAGCGGAGACGGGTGGCGATCATCGGCGCGGCGGGCCGGGACTTCCACAACTTCAACGTCCTCTACCGCGACTCGGACGCGCACGAGGTGGTCGCGTTCACGGCGACGCAGATCCCGAACATCGACGGCCGCGTCTATCCGGCCGAGCTTGCAGGGTCGCGCTATCCGAACGGGATCCCGATCCGGCCCGAGGCGGAGCTCGAACAGCTGATCCGCTCGGACGGCGTCGACGAGGCTGTGTTCTCGTACTCCGACGTCTCGCACGAGCACGTGATGCACGTCGCCTCGCGCGCGCTGGCGGCCGGAGCGGACTTCCGGCTGATCGCCCCGTGCGTAACGGAGCTCGACTCCTCCATGCCGTGCGTCGCGATCTGCGCGGTGCGGACCGGCGCGGGCAAGAGTCAGACGGGGCGTCGCGTGACCCAGATCCTGCGTGACGCCGGGCACCGCGTTGCCGTGCTCCGGCATCCGATGCCGTACGGCGATCTGACGAAGCAGGCCGTCCAGCGCTTCGCGACCTACGACGACCTCGAGGCGGCCGACTGCACGATCGAGGAGCGCGAGGAGTACGAGCCGCACCTCGACGAGGGCAATCTCGTCTTCGCCGGCGTCGATTACGCCCGCATCCTCGCGCAGGCAGAGCAGGAGGCGGACGTGATCGTCTGGGAGGGCGGCAACAACGACACGCCGTTCGTGCGCCCCGACCTTCACCTCGTCCTGGTCGATCCTCACCGAGCAGGACACGAGCTCCGCTACCACCCGGGAGAGACGAACCTGCGGATGGCCGACGTCTGCATCGTCAACAAGATCGATTCCGCGCCTGAGGGCTCGGTCGACGCCGTGCTCGCGTCGATCGCGAGCGTCAACCCGTCGGCGGTCGTCGTCCGCGCCGCCTCGCCGATCGAGGTCGAGGAGGGTGGTGAGGCGATAACAGGCAAGCGCGTCCTCTGCGTCGAGGACGGGCCGACCCTGACCCACGGCGAGATGGCGTACGGCGCGGCCGTGATCGCCGCCCGGCAGCACGGAGCCGCCGCGATCGTCGACCCGCGGCCGTTCGCGGTCGGCTCGATCGCCGAGACGTTCGAGAAGTACCCGGAAACAGGGCCTGTTCTTCCAGCGATGGGCTACGGGGACGAGCAGATCGCCGCGCTCGCCGAGACGATCGCGCGCTCCGATGCCGACGTCGTCCTGATCGGCACGCCGATCGACCTCCGGCGGCTGATCGCCATCGACCGGCCCGCGCTCCGCGTGCGCTACCGGCTCGAGGAGATCGGCGAGCCGACGCTGCAGACGATCTTCGCCGAGCGCGGACTTCTCTCCGCGCAGCACGTCGCGTAGCGCCTGCCGCTGGCCACCGTGGCGGAGCATCGACTCGGGGCCGCCGACATCGCCGGCTGACAAGAGCCGACATCATTTCCGCGTCAGCCGCCGCGACCGACATGGCGGGCGCGGCTCACCAGCGTCACTCGGAGACCACCCGCGGGCGGAAGTCGTGAGACTTCCGCCCGATCCCGGACCGAACCGCATTCGTCGCTCGCGCGAATAGCGCTCGAACACGGCCGCAGAAACGACACCGGCCGTCGACGAAAGGAGTCTCACCAATGCGCAGGTATGCACTGGCTCTCCTGGCGTGTGCCGGAGTGGCCGTGGCAGCGGCCCTCGTCGGCCCATCGCTCACGAGCAAGGGCACGGCGTCGAGCCACCGCGAGGCGCCGCTGATCTCGGAGGATCCGTCTGCAGACAACACGGATCTCTACGCGTTCCGGAGCCCGGACAAGCCGAACACGCTGACGATCGTGTCCAACTGGATCCCTGGCGAAGACCCCGCCGCGGGGCCCAACTGGTACACGTTCTCGCCCAGCGCGCGGTACAACATCAAGGTCGACCGGAACGGCGACGGCAAGGCGGACATCACGTACGCCTTCCGGTTCCGGACGCCGACCGGCCCGCTGTTCCTCGGGAACACGTCGCAGCCGTTCACCGTCACGAAGAACGGACGGACGTGGGCCAAGGGCACAACGGCGCCGAACAACATCGGCCCGAGGCTGCTCGGCTTCCTCGGGGTCAAGAACTACCAGGCAGCGGTCGCCGACTCGATCGTGACGAAGGGCGGCGTCAAGATTTTCGCCGGCCAGCGTGACGACGCGTTCTTCGGCGACATCGGGGCGATCTTCGATCTCCTCGGCTTCCGCAAGGCAGGGACGACGGGGAACAAGGGCGGCGGCAAGGACTTCTTCGCCGGCTACAACGTCCACGCGGTCGCGCTGCAGATCCCGATCTCGCAGCTCGACACGAAGAGCCACACGATCGGCGTCTGGTCGACCACCGACCGCCGGAACGTCACGGTCGGCGGCAAGTTGATCCGCGGCTGGACGCAGGTCTCCCGCCTCGGGAACCCGCTGATCAACGAGGTCGTGATCCCGACGTCGCAGAAGGACCTCTGGAACCGGCTCAACCCATCGCAGGACGCGAGGTTCGAGAAGTACTACACCGACCCGCTCCTCGCGGCGACGATCAACACGGTCTACAAGCTCGGCGTGCCCGCGACGGGACGCGACGACCTCGTGGCGGTGCTGTTGACCGGCATCCCGAAGGTCACGTTCACGGGCTCGACGCTCGCGGACGAGCTTCGGGTCAACCTCGCCGTTCCCGTCACGCCGGCCTCGAAGCTCAGCCGGATGGGCGTGCTCGGCGGCGACAACCAGGGCTGGCCGAACGGTCGCCGGCTCGGAGACGACGTCATCGACATCGCAGAGCAGGCCGTGGCCGGCTTCCTCAAGGGCACGAAGGTCCCGCTCGGCGACGGCGTCGACTCGGGTGACATGGCCAACCTGAAGGCGTTCCCGTACGAGGGGCACCCGCACGAAGGGTTCGCGAACTCGAAGGGACAGCAGAAGCCATAGGGGGCGCTCATCGGGGGAGGCGCGAGCCTCCCCCGATCGCCTTCTCACTCCGCCATGCGTCACAAGCTCCTCATCCCCCTCATCGTCGCCGCCGCCGCGGGGGCCGTCGTGCTGTTCAGCGGCGTGCTTCGCGAGTCGTCGTCAGCCGGAGCGTCCGCGCTCCCTGCAGAACGCGTAGCGGCCACGTTCGAGCCGTCCTACTCGTCGGCGCAGGACGCCGCCACGCTCGTGCTCCGCCTGCAGGAGCACCTCCGCGACCATCCCACCGATGGCGATTCCTACGCGCTGCTCGGGCTCGCGTACCAGCAGCGGGCCCGCGAGACGGGGGACCCTGCCTATTACCCGAAGTCCGAGGCGGTTCTCGATCGCGCGCGCACTCTGAACAGCCACGATCCAATCGCGCTCTCCGGGCTCGCGTCGCTCGCGCTCACGCGCCATCAATTCTCCCTCGCGCTTGCCCTGGCGCAGCAGGCGCGCACGCTTGCGCCGTCAACGGCGCGGAACTTCGGAGCGATCGGCGACGCGCTCCTCGAGCTCGGTCGTTACGACGCGGCCTTCGCTGCCTTCGACACGATGGCGCGGCTCAAGCCGAACGTCGCCGCGTACGCGCGCATCTCGTACGCACGTGAGCTGCGCGGTGACATGGCCGGCGCGCGCGCCGCCATGGAGCTCGCGTCGGAGAGCACGGTTCCCGGCTCGGAGGCGGCCGCCTGGTCGCAGACGCAGCTCGGCAAGCTCCTCTTCTCGGTGGGCGACTACGCTGCGGCCGCGAAGGCATACCAGACCGCCCTCGGGCACCGGCCTGGGTATGCCGCCGCTCTCGATGCGCTCGCGCACGTCGCCGCTGCGGAGGGCGATCTCAGCCGCGCTGTCCGGCTCGAGCGTCGCGCCGCGACGACCGTGCCCCTGCCGCAGTACGTCGGCGCGCTCGGCGACTTCCTCGGACGCCAGGGCAAGGCTCGGGCGGCAAGGCGCCAGTACGCGCTCGTCGCCGCCATCGACCGGCTCCAGCGGGCGAGCGGCATGCGCACGGACGTCGAGTACGCGCTCTTCGAAACAGACCACGGCATCGATCTTCCGGATGCCCTCCGGCGGGCGCGGATCGGCCAGCAGGCGCGGCCGTCGATCGACGGGGATGACGCCCTCGCGTGGGCGCTCGAGCGGAACGGCGGCTGCACCGAGGCGTTGGGCTACTCGAAGCTCGCGCTCCGCCTGGGCACCAAGGACGCGACGAAGCTCTTCCACCGCGGCATGATCGAGCGCTGCCTCGGTCACGCGGCCGAGGCCCGCACGTGGTTCCGGAAGGCCGTGCGGCTCAACCCTGGCTTCTCACCGCTCTGGTCTCCGGTCGCGCAGAGGCAGGCGCGATGAGGCGGCTCGCGATCCTCGCGGCCGTCATTGCCGCGCTGGCCGTGCCGGCCATCGCATCGGCGCATCCGCTCGGCAACTTCACGGTCAACCACTCGAGCTCGGTCGTCGCCTCGGGCGACCGCGTCTACGTCGACTACGTCCTCGACATGGCGGAGATCCCGACGCTGCAGGCGCGCCAGGCCGGCGGCTTCGATGCGCCGGCGCTCAGCCGGTCGATCGCCGCGAAGCTGTCGCTCACGGTCGACGGCCGGCGGGTCACGCTGCGCCCCGTCAAGCATCGGCTGCAGTTCCTGCCTGGCGCTGCGGGGCTTCGTACGACGCGGCTCGAGGTCGTGCTCGCGGGCCCCGGCGTTCGCGACCGGGCGACGGTCGAGTTCGAAGACCGGACGTACCCGGGAAGGCTCGGCTGGAAGGAGGTGGTCGTCTCGGCAAGCGACGGCGCGCGCATCGTCGACTCGAGCGCGCCCGGCATGAGCCCGTCCGACCAGCTGCGCGCGTATCCGAAGGACCGCCTCTCGAGCCCGATCGACGCGACCACCGCCACGGCCACGCTCGCGGCGGGTACGGGACACGGAGCGGCGCCCGCGTTCTCGGAGCCCGTACACGAGAAGCCGGCGTCCGGCTTCACCTCGCTCGTCGAGCGCCGCGACCTGGGCGCTGCGGGCATCCTCGCCGCGCTCGCGATCGCCCTCTTCTGGGGCGCCGCGCACGCGCTCGGCCCGGGCCACGGGAAGTCGATCGTCGCCGCCTACCTCATCGGCCAGCGAGGCAGCGTCCGGCACGCGATCGGGCTCGGCGGCATCGTCACGGTGACACACACCGCGGGCGTGTTCGCGCTCGGAATGGTGACGCTTGCGCTCTCGGAGCTGATCGTGCCCGAGGATCTCTATCCCTGGCTGAACCTCGTCGCCGGCCTGATGGTGGTCGCGATCGGGATCGGCGTGCTCCGGGCCCGGCTCGCCCATCGGCGCGCGCACGCGCACGGCCACGCCCACCATCACCACGACCACCACCACGACCACGCCGCTGACGGCCTGTCGCTTCGCTCCCTCGTCACCGTCGGCATCTCCGGCGGCCTTTTGCCGTGCCCCTCGGCGCTCGTCGTCCTCCTCGCTGCGATCTCGCTACACCGGGTCGCGTTCGGGCTGGCGCTCGTGCTCGCATTCAGCGTCGGCCTCGCCTTCACGATTAG
Organism: uncultured Actinomycetes bacterium; assembly: GCA_963705945.1. GTDB lineage: Bacteria > Actinomycetota > Thermoleophilia > Gaiellales > Gaiellaceae > PALSA-612. Next base: position 893,579 of record CAVPLG010000001.1, read on the forward strand.
CGGGATCGGCCTCGTGGCCGTGCTCGCCAACGGCGTGTTCCGCCGCGCGAGCTTCGAGGGGCCACTCGTCAGGGCGCTCCCTGCGGTAAGCGCCCTGATCATCCTCGCGGCCGGTCTGGTGATGACCGCCCGCGCTCTCCCGACCGTGGGCTGAAAGGAGCAACGATGTTCGGTCTCGACGACTGGGTCGCGCATCTCTCGGGCGGCGGCAGCATCCTCGTCGTCCTGGCGGTGGCCGTGGTGCTCGGCCTGCGACATGCGACGGACCCCGATCACCTCGCAGCCGTGACGACGCTCGTCGCGTCCGGCGGACAGCGCTCACGCCGCGCCGTCGGAGCGCTTGGCCTCAGCTGGGGGCTCGGTCACGCGACGACGCTGTTTCTATTCGGACTCCCGATCGTGCTCTACAAGGCGTACCTGCCCGAGCCGGTCGAGGAGGGCGCGGAGACCTGCATCGGACTGGTGATCATGGGCCTCGCCGTGTGGCTGCTCCTGCGGTGGCGCCGCGGCGCCTTCCACCTGCACGTCCACCCGCATGACGGAGGCCTCCACACGCATGGGCACACGCACGGGCCGGCGAGCGGGCACCCACACGAGGACGCGCCGACCGTCCGCACACGGCTCCAGGCATACGGCATCGGCCTCGTGCACGGTCTCGGAGGTAGCGCCGGCGTTGGTGTGCTCCTGCTCGCCACGATCGACGACAAGGCCGTCGCTGTCGGCGCGATGGCGCTCTTCGCGGCCTTCACGGCCGCCTCGATGGCGATCGCGTCGCTCGGCCTCGGCGCAACGCTCTCGTCAGCCAGAGCACAACGTTCGTTCCACCGCCTCGCCCCCACGCTCGGGCTTGCGAGCCTCGCGTTCGGTGCCTGGTACGCTCTCGGCGCCCTCGAACTCGCTCCGTACTACTTCAGGTGATCGAGCGGGAAGACATCCACGAGCTCGCCGCTGCCTACGCCCTCGACGCCCTCGATGGGCGCGAGCGGGATGCGTTCGAGGCGCACCTGCGCGGCTGCGAGACGTGCACGAAAGACGTCTCCGAGTTCCGCGCGACCGCGGCCCTGCTCGCCTATGCCGACGAGGGGCCAGAGCCGGCTCCCGCGCTTCGTGACCGGCTACTCGAGGCGGCTCGCCAGGAGCGGCCGACGCAAAGCGTCGTCGTCCTTCGCCCGCGGCGGGCGCTGCGGTTCGCGACGATCGCGGCCGTAGCCGCGGTCGCGCTAGCGGTCGGGCTCGGCGGCTGGGCACTGACCCTCTCTCGCTCGCTGGACTCCGAGCGAAGCGCGCGCTCGCAGAACGCGACGATCGCCGGCATCCTGGCTGACGCAGACGCCCAGCGGATCTCGATGGGAGCGCAAGGCGAGGTCGTCCGCGGCCCCGACGGGCGCGCCGTCCTCATCGCCCGCGGGCTGCCGGCTGCCCCGAAGGGCAAGACGTACGAGGCGTGGGTGATCCACGGCGGCACGCCGACGAGAGCAGGCCTTTTCGACGGCGGCAAGAGCGCCGTCGTCCTGCTCGGGCTGACGCTCCCCCGCGGCGGGAAGGTGGCGGTCACGCTCGAGCCCGCCGGCGGCTCCGACGCGCCGACGAGCGACGTCCTCTTCGGGAGCGGCGCCGCGTGATGGCGCGCGAGCGAACGCCGCTGCAGGTCCTGCCGGGCGGCAAGGCCGCCGGCGCGCGGGCGCTCGCACCCCTTTCGGACGAGGCGCTGCTCGCGCTGATCGCGACGCCGGAGGGAGACCTCGCGCTCGCCGAGCTCTACGACCGCTACGGCCGCGTCGCCTACGGGCTCGCGTACCGGGTGCTTCAGGACTCGGCGCTCGCGGAGGACGCCGTCCAGGAGGCATTCCTCACCGTGTGGCGGAACGCCGGCACCTACGTCCGCGAGCGCGGCCGGCCGAACGCGTGGATCCTGACGCTCGTCCACCGGCGGGCGGTCGACCTCGTGCGCCGCGAGCAGCGACGCCGTACCGCGCCCGCGGAGCTCGAAACGGAGCAGCCGTCGCCCGCTGCCGAGGATGAGGCGACGATCCGGGACCGCAGGCGGACCGTTCAGGAGGCGCTCCGCCAGCTGCCGGCCGACCAGCGGGAGGCGATCGAGCTCGCCTACTACGGCGGGCTGACGCAGTCCGAGCTCGCGGAGCGGCTGCACGTCCCGCTGGGGACGATCAAGAGCCGCATGTTCATCGGGCTGCGGCGCCTCGGCGACCTCCTGGCCGAGGCCGGTCTCGAGCCCGAGCTGAATCCTTAGCGCGCTACTTCTTGCCGTCCGGCTTGCCGTCGGCGTTCAAGTCGCTCTTCTTGTCCACCTGGCCGAGCCTGTCGAACGTGAGCGTGAACTTGAGCGGCGCGATCTTCGCCCCCTGGCACGTGCGGGCCATCGTCAGCTTGTACGACTTGTTCGCCCGTTTCTTCGCGCCGAAGCCGGCCTTCCCGAAGAGCCGGAAGCTCTGCGTCCCGGCGGTCAGCTTGCCGCAGTCCCCCTTGCAGGTGAACTTCCCCCTCGCAGGGCCGAGCTTGCCCTTGTCGTCCACGAGGCGGATCTTCGCGCCGAGTCGCCCCGCAGGTTGGGGCGGCGCTAGCTCGAGCTCGCCCTCGCAGTCGCCGGTGCCCGTGGTGCAGTTCATCGCCCAGGCGACCCTGAAGCCGAGGTTCAACCCGCTGTTCGTGATACCGAACAGCGACAGGCTCTTCGGGACGATCCGCGCGGTGAAGGTGATGCACTTGCACGGCTTCGGGGGCGCGACAGGGCCGGTCAGCGTTGCCGTGACGTCCGAGCCGAGCGAGCAGGTCGCAGAGACTTCGAGCGTGCCATGGCTGGTGGTAATGATCTCCTTGTCGGTCGTGAACGACCACGTCTTCGTGTCGCCCGTGACGATATTGATGCCCTGCGAGCCGAACGCCGCTCCGTTCGACCCGGTTGAACCGGGGCCGTTCACGGACACGATCCGCGTCCCCGGCGGCGCGGTGTAGCGCATGCACTGGAGCGTGTCGCTGCCGCGGTTCGTCACCTCGAGGACGTAGCTCGTGCCCTCCCCGGTCAGCTCGCCCTCGGCGGCGACGTTCGCCTGGCGCGCGCCGGCCGCCGGCACGAGCAGTAGTGCCGTGAGAAACCCGAGGAGCCCGAGACGGACGCCCATCGCGGTCGGGACTCTCTCACACGAAGCACAATTCAGCAATCGCCCGGGGATAGGATCGAGGCTTGACCGCCGTCGGCAACGCCCTCAAGGGACGCCACTTCACCCGCGTCGACGACCTGTCACGCGAGGAGTGGCTCCAGGTGCTCGACCTCGCCGACGAGCTGAAGCGGGCGCGGGCGGCGGGAGACAGCGTCCACCTTCTTCCCGGCCGCACGCTCGGCATGATCTTCCAGAAGCCGTCGACGCGCACGCGCGTGTCGTTCGAGGTGGGCATGGTCGAGCTCGGCGGCCACGCGCTCAACCTGGCGGCCGGCGAGCTCCAGCTGGGCCGCGGGGAGACGGTCAAGGACACGGCAACGGTGCTGTCGCGCTATCTCGACTCGATCATGATCCGGACGTTCGCGCAGGCCGACGTCGACGAGCTCGCGCGTCACGGCTCGATCCCGATCGTCAACGGCCTGACGGACGACGAGCACCCGTGCCAGGCGCTGGCCGACGTGATGACGATTCGCGAGCGCCTCGGCCGCCTCGAGGGCGTGCGCGTCGCGTACATCGGCGACGGCAACAACGTCTGCGTGTCGCTCGGGCGCGCTGCGGCGCTCCTCGGCATGACCTTCGTCGTCGCTGCGCCGCCGGGCTACGAGCCGCCGCTCGAGGGCGCGGAGATCACCCACGATCCACGCGAGGCCGCCGACGGCGCCGATGTGCTGTACACCGACGTCTGGACGAGCATGGGCCAGGAGGAGGAACGGGCGCGCCGGCTCGAGGCCTTCGCCGGCTTGACGATCGACGACGCCCTCGTCTCATGCGCGGCCGACGGCGCCATCGTCCTCCACTGCCTGCCCGCCCACTACGGCGAGGAGATCACGGAGGAGGTGCTTCACGGTCCGCAGTCGGCCGCCTGGGACGAGGCCGAGAACCGCCTCCACGCGCAGAAGGCGCTGCTCGCGCTCGTCGTCCCTTGAGCGCCGTCCCTTTCGAGGAGGTCGTGCGGCGCGCGCTCGACTCGCTGCCGCGCGAGATCGCCACCGGGCTCGAGAACGTGGCCGTCGTGATCGAGGACGAGCACCCCGACGACCCCGACCTGCTCGGGCTGTTCAGCGAGGATCCCTATCTGCCGGCACAGATCACGATCTACCGACTCCCGCTCGAGGAGTCATTCCCTGATCCAGGGTTGCTCGAGGAGGAGATCAGGATCACTGTCCTCCACGAGATCGGCCACTACTTCGGCATGGACGAGGAGCAGATCGCGAAGCTGGGCTACGACTGACGCGCGCTAGGCCGCGTCGTCGTCGACGTCGTCGACGGGCACGACCGTCTCCTGCGAACGCTCGTGCAGGCGCTCGCGGCCGCGCCGGACGGCCGTGAGGAACTTCTCGAAGTTGACCTCGAGCGTCGAGAGCATGCTGTCGGCCCAGTCCTCCGTCTCGAGGCGTACCTCGCGCGCCTCGCGACGCGCGTCCTCGATGATCTCCTGCGCCTGGCGCTCGGCGAGCTTGACGATCTCCGTCTGAGACGCCTCGCGGACGGCCTGCTCGCGCGCCTCGCCGAGCATCCGGTCGCACTCGCGCTTCGCCTCTGCGAGCATCTCCTGGCGCTCCTTGACGATCCAGCGCGCCTGCTTGATCTCCTCGGGAATCGTCGCCCGCATCTGGTCGAGGATGTCGTAGATCTCCTCGCGGTCGATCCGCACCTGGTCGGTGAGCGGCACCGTGCGGGCGTTGTGCACGAGGTCGTCGAGCTTGTCGATGAGGACGAGGACGTCCATCGGGGCGCAGTCTACTCGCGGGGGCTGACAGGCGCGCCAGGTCGCCCTTCCGGGAAGAGATCCTGGAAACGGCGTGCAACTGCCGGCGGCACAAGCTCGTCGACGTTCCCCCCGAACGACGCGATCTCCTTGATTCCGCTCGAGGAGACGAAGCTGTACTGCGGGCTCGCCATCACGTACAGCGTCTCGATCTCGGGCGCGAGCGTACGGTTCAGGTGGTTCATCTGGAACTCCCACTCGAAGTCGGAGATCGCACGCAACCCCTTCACCATCGTGCCCGCTCCCCAGCGGCGCGCGAAGTCGACGACGAGCTCGGCGAACACATCGACGTCGACATTCTCGACGCCGGCATCGTCGAGCGCCACCCGGATGAACGCCACCCGCTCCTCGACGGAGAACATCGTCCCCTTGTGCGCCGGATCGCGCACGACGCCGACGACGACACGATCGAAGATCTCGGCCGCGCGGCGGATGATGTCGAGGTGGCCGTTCGTGACCGGGTCGTAGCTGCCCGGACAGATGGCGACCACGGGACGATTCTGGCTCACGCCCGAGCCTCGTAGACGGTCACGCTCGTCGATCCGTAACGCCGGGTCGCGCGGATGGCGAGCGGCAGCTCGAGCTCGACGCCGGCGGCGGTCTCGAGCACGGCTGCGCCGCCCGGTTCGAGCACGCGCGGCAGATTCGTGGCGAGCGGCATGCGGAGGGATTCAACCAATTCGTACGGAGGATCGAGGAAGACGAGCTCGTACGTCTCCCGCGTCGTTGCGAGAAACCGCAGCGCGTCGGCGCGTACCACTGTCGCTCCCGTTAGCTCCAGCTTTGCGACATTCCGTTCGATCGCCTGGACGGCGGCGCGGTCCGACTCGACGAACACCGCGCTCTCGGCGCCTCGCGACAGGGCCTCGAGCCCGAGCGCGCCCGACCCGGCGAAGAGATCGAGCACGCGCACGTCGTCGATCGGGCCGAGAATCGAGAACAACGCCTCCCGAACACGGTCCGAGGTCGGCCGCGTCGCGGAGCCCTTCGGAGCGAAGATCCGCGCGCCCTTCCGGCTCCCGGCGACGATGCGCACGATCTCAGGCGGTTGCGATCGCCTCGTCGAACAGGCGCTCAACCTCGTCGTCGAGCGGCCCGTCGACGTCGACGAGCGCTGCTGCCTCGACGCGTGCCTGTTCGAGGAGAGGACGGTCGGCGACGAGACGGGCGAAGCGGAATTCGGTTAGGCCGGACTGGCGCCTGCCGAGCAGCTCCCCCGCTCCCCGCAGCTCGAGATCGACCTCCGCCAGCTCGAACCCGTCGAGGGTGGCGACGAGCGCCTCGAGGCGGGCGACGGCCGATTCGGTCAGCTCCTCCTTGGGTCGCGAGACGAGCAGGCAGTAGGACTGCTCGGCGCCGCGACCGACTCGTCCGCGCAGCTGGTGGAGCTGCGCGAGACCGAACCGGTCAGCCTCCTGGACGATCATGATCGTCGCGTTCGGGACGTCGACGCCAACCTCGATCACCGTCGTCGCGACCAGCACGTCGATCTCGCCGGCGGCAAACTCCGCCATCAGCGTCCGCCGCTCGGCTGGCCGAAGCTTGCCGTGCATGCAGCCGACGCGGAAGCCTCTGAGCTCGGCACGGCGCAGTCGCTCGGCCTCCTGCTCGGCCGCCCGCGCCTCGATCGCAGGTGACTCGACGACGAGCGGGCAGACGACGTATGCCTGCCGTCCCGCCTCGAGGTGTCGGCAGAGCCGCCGATACGCCTCGGAGCTCCGGTCGGCGGTCACCCAGCGCGTCACGATCGGCCGCCGCCCCGCCGGAAGCTCGGGGATCTCGCTCACGGACAGGTCGCCGTAAACGGTGAGCGCAAGCGTACGGGGGATCGGGGTGGCGGTCATGTGGAGCACGTGCGGCGTCCGTGCCGCGGCGAGCGCCTTCCGTTGCTCGACGCCGAAGCGATGCTGCTCGTCGACGACGGCGACCGCCACCTCGCTCAGGTCGACGCCTGCCTGGATCAGCGCGTGCGTGCCGACGACGACGCGCGCCTCGAGCGCAGGCTGCCGCTCGGCCTTCGGCACGGAGCTCGTCAGCAGGCCGCACGAGACGCCGAGCCGGTCGCAGAGGGCGGACACGGTGAGGAAGTGCTGCTCAGCGAGGGTCTCCGTCGGCGCCATCAGGGCGCCGCGCTGACCCGCTTCGACGGCACGCAGCAGGGCGTAAAGCGCGACGACCGTTTTACCGGAGCCGACGTCTCCCTGGAGCAGCCGCTCCATCGGCGTCGTCTGCGCGAGGTCGCGATCGATGTCGCGGATCGCCTGCTCCTGCCCCTTCGTCAGCACGAACGGCAGCGCGTCCCTGTAGCGCTCGATCAGCTCGCCTGGCGCGCCGAGCGCCGTCGCGACCTCCGTCGCCCGCTCGCTGCGCCGGCGCGCGAGGCCGATCTGGAGGACGAGCAGCTCGTCGAAGGCGAGACGCTGGCGGGCCGTCTCGGCGTCGTCGAGCGTGTGCGGGCGGTGGATCGCGTGCAAGGCGTCCCCCTTGAGCGGCAGGCTGAGCCGCTGGCCGAGCTCGGCAGGCAGCGGATCCGGCGTTGCTCCCGTCGCCGGCAACGCCTGATCGACGAGAGCGCGCAGGCGGGTGGGCGTCAGCTCCTCCCCAGCGGGATACACGGGCGCGAAGTCCGCCGTCGCCGACACGCCCTCGAGGTCGTACGAGCGCACCTGGAACTCCCCACGCTGGAGGCGACCGCGGAGACGGATCTCGGTTCCCGGAACGAGCTTCGTCGCGAGCCATTCCTGGTTGAACCAGATCGCCGTCACGGCGCCGGACTCGTCGCGGATGCGCGCGCGCACGATCGCGAGCCGCCGGCGCGGGCGACGGACGCTGACGTTCTCGACGACGCCGCTGATCGCGACCTCGTCCTCGGCAAGCAGATCGACGATGCGCCTCTCCGGGGCAATGGGCTCGTAACGCCGCGGCGCGTGGACGAGCAGGTCGCCGACGGCTGCGAGGCCGAGCTTGGAGAGCCTCTGCCCAACGCGTGGCCCGACGCCGCGCAGCGTCTCGAGCGACCGCTCGAGGACCTCGGGCCGGCAGGAGACGGGCGGGCGGGCCCATTCCGCCGGCCGGTCCACGACGGCGAAGCCCGTGGGCAGGCGGGTCATGGCGGCTGAGTATAGGTCCGAGATCGGCTACTGAATCAGGGCGAATCCCACCAGAAGAAGCCGACCGTCCCGGGGCCTGCGTGGGCGCCGACGACAGGCCCGAGCATCCCCGCGGCCTCGATCTGGGCTTGCGGGCGTACGTCTCTGACCATCTTGCGGAGCGCCTCGAGCCGCTCGGGCGCATCCGCGTGCGCGATTCCGACGCGGAGCGACGGGCTATCCGTCGTTTGTTCCTCGAAGGTCTTCTGGAACTCCTGGAACGCCTTGCGGCTTCCCCGCACGCGCTTGATCGGGACGATCTCGCCGCCTGCGATGGTGAGGATCGGCTTCACCTGGAGCAGCTCTCCCGCCCACGCCTGCGCGCGCCCGATCCGCCCACCGCGGGCGAGGAACTCGAGCGTGTCGACCGTGAACACGAGCCCGAGCTCCTGCTTGAACGCCTCCACGAGCCCTTCGATCTCCTCGTCGGTCGTCCCCTGCTCGAGCCGGCGCTGCACAGCGAGCGCGAGGAGCGCGATCCCGAGCGACGCCGAATCGGTATCGACGACCCGGATTCGCTCACCGCTCTCCTCCCCCGCGCCGAGCCTCGCGCTCTCCCACGTCCCCGAGAACTTCGCGGACAGCGTGAGCACGTAGACGCGCTCGTAATCGCCGAGACCCTCGTAGGCGGCCGCGAAGTCGCCCGGCGTCGGCTGCGACGTCGTCGGCATCGCGGACGACTCACGGAGGCGCGTGTAGAAGTCGGCGGCGGGCAACTCGACGTAGTCGCGGAAGCTCTCGTCCCCGAAGAGGACGTAGAGCGGCACGATCCGCCAGTTCTCGAAGCGCTCGATCCCCTCCGGGAAGTCCGCCGTCGAGTCGAGGACGACCGCCGTGTTAGCCGCAGTGAGCTCCATCGGTGGGCTGACCCTACTCGGCGGAGATCAGCAGGTGATAGTGCGGCTGGCCACCGTCCTGGACGTCCACCTCGACATCGGGATGCGCCTCCTCGACGCGGCGAACGAGGAGATCCAGCTCCGGCGCGTCGGCGCCCTTGAGGAAGGTGACGACGTCACGAGGGTCGGTGAGCATCGCCGAGACGACCGCCTCGGCGACCTCGTCAAAGCTCTCGCCGCCGACGAATGGCTCGTCGTCGAGCAGGCCGAGGTAGTCGCCGGTTTGGATGCGCAGGCCGTCGAGCTCTACATCGCGCGAGGCGACGGTGACGGCGGCCGTGGCAAGCGACGCGACGGTCTCCCGCATCGCGGCCATGTTCTCCACGGCCGACGCATCCGGATCGCAGGCGAGGAGCGCGGCGAGCCCGGCCTGGATCGACCGCGTTCCGACGACCTGGACTGGCTTGCTCGCGAGCGCCGCAGCCTGCTCGGCGCTCATCAGCACGTTCCCGTTGTTCGGAAGCACGACCACCTCCGGGGCCCGAGTCGACTCGATCGCCTCGAGGATGTCAGCGGTCGACGGGTTCATCGACTGGCCGCCCTCGACGGTCGCCGCGACGCCCAGGCTGTCGAAGAGCGCCTTGTTTCCCTCCCCCACGACGACGGCGACGACATCGGTCGTGTGCGAGATGGGAGCGACCGACGCGGCGTGCGCGAGCCGCTGCTCGCGCGCCGCCGCCTGCGCGTGCATGTTCGCGATCTCGACGCCGGCGAGAACGCCGTGCGCCGTGCCGCGGCTGAGCGCGGCGCCCGGATCGTCGGTGTGCACGTGAACGCGCAGAGCGGACTCGTCTCCGACGACGAGCAGAGAGTCGCCGAGCTCGCCGATCGTTCGTTCGAGCGCCTCCCGATCGAGGCCGTCTCCCTCGACGACGAAGGTCGTGCAGTAGCGGTACTGCGATAGCTCACCGTGCACGGCATCGAGCCCAAGCGCCTCTTCCTCGGCCGCTGCTGGCAGAGGTTCGCCCGCGACCTCGGCGGCGATCCCGCGGACGAGCTCCACGAGCCCGGCGCCGCCGGCGTCGACGACACCCGCCTCGCGGAGCACGTCGAGCAGCTGCGGCGTTCGGGCGAGCGCGGCCTCCCCGGCCTCGAGGACAACCCGCAGGAGCTGAGCTGAAGAAGGTCTCGCCGGCGTCTCGCGCTCGGCCGCCTCCGCCATCTCTCGGACGACTGTGAGCATCGTGCCCTCGACAGGCGTCCGGACTCCGCGGTAGGCCATGTCGCTCGCCTCGCGGAATGCCCGTGCGAGCACTTCCGCGTCGCCCGTCGCGCTCGCGCCGAGGACGTCCGCGGCGCCGCGGACGATCTGCGACAGGATCACGCCGGAGTTCCCCCGCGCGCCCATGAGAGCGGCGCGGGTGACGGCGTGGGCGAGCGCCGGCCGAGGCGCCTCCTCCAGCTCATCGGCGGCCTCGACGAGCGCGCGTACGGTGAGCGCGATGTTCGTCCCCGTATCGCCGTCAGGAACCGGGTACACGTTCAGGTCGTCGATGCGTGAGCGGCTCGCCTCGATGGCGGCCGACGCCGCGCGCACCACCTGCCGGAGCTGCTGAAGGTCACTCACTGAGACGACCGCACGTCCGCGATGTGCACGTCGACGAGGACGACCGGAATGCCGGTCAGGCGCGCAACCTCGTACGCCACGTGCGAGCGCACGGTCGACGCGACCTCCGCGAGGTTGAGCCCGTGCTCGACGACGACATGCAGCGTGATCGCCAGCCCTTCCGGCGTGCGCACGATCTGAACGCCGCGCTCGGGCCGATCACGCGAGACGAGGGCGCCGAGGCGACCGCCTCGCGGCGCGGTGCCGACGACGCCGTAGCACTCCGCGGCCGTCCTCCCCGCCGCTTGCGCGATCGCCATCGTGGCGATCGTCACCTCGCCCTCGACGGGCCTCGAGGCGCTCTCGTCGGCCACGCGCGGAGGTTAGACGAGTGGGCCGCCCGGCCGAAGCCGAGCCGTCACGGCGTCAGAGCGCTTTCGTGACCTTGCCGCTGCGGAGGCAGCGCGTGCAGACGTACGCCCTCGTCGGCTTGCCGTCGAGGAGCACACGAACGCGCTGAAGGTTGGGATCGAAGCGCCGCTTCGTCGCCACCATCGAGTAGCTTCGATTGTGCCCGAAGGACGGCTTCTTTCCGCAGATGGCGCAGATCTTCGACATGGCGCGGCCGGGAAGTCTACCGGTCAGCCTTGCGCTGCCCGCGTCCGAACGTGCGAGAAGAGATCGGCCATCTCGAGCGCCGTGCGCGCCGCGTCGGCGGCGCGGTCGACGCGGGCCTCCGCCTGCTCCCGCGTGTCACACGTGAGCACGCCGAACGACACCGGGATGCCCGTCTCGATAGCCGCGAGCTGGAGCCCGCTCGCCGCCTCGCCGGCGATCACGTCGAAGTGCGGCGTCTCGCCGCGGATGATGCAGCCCAGCGCGACGATGCATGCAAAGCGGCGGGTCTTCGCGAGCGCAAGTGCGGTCAACGGCAGCTCGAACGCTCCGGGAACCGGGACGACGGTGATCGCGTCGTCCGCGACGTGGCAGTCGCGAAGCGCTTCGAGCGCCTGCTCGAGCATCGCCGTCGTGATCTCGCCGTTGAAGCGGCTGACGACGATGCCGACGCTGCGGCGGAAGCCGTGCGGCGCACCCGTGAGCACGTCGACGCCGTCCGGAATCAAGAGCGCGCCGGCTGCATGGTCCGCGGCGGCAGGTACGGCCATCGGCTCGAGCTCGTCCTCCTCGGCGATCTCTACCTCGGCGGCCTCGGCAACCGGCTCGAGCTCGTCCTCTTCCGTACTCTCGGATTCCTCGTCTGCCGACTCCTCGGAGACTTCGTCCGGCTCCTCCTCGGGCTCGAGCTCGGGCTCCTCCTCCTGCTCGACCTCTTCGTCCGCGACCTCGGCCGCAGCCGCGGCCGCGATCACCGGCTCAGGCTCGGGCAGCGCGGGCTCCGGCTCGGGCAGCGCGGGCTCGGGCTCCTGCTCGGGAGGCTCCGGCGCGATCTGCTCGGCGACGGGCTCCTCGGCCTCGACTGGAGCCGTCGCGAGCTTTGACGGAACGTCGGCGGCGAACACGTCCTCGCGCTCCTGCGACTCCTCGGGAGGAGGCGCGTCGCGGAACGGCCAGTCGCCGGTGTCTTCGAACGGGTCGTAGGTGCCGTAGCGCTCGGTGCTGTCTGTCATCAGTCGAACTTCAGATCCTGGTGGTGGAGCACGTGTCCAAGCTTGTCACGCTTCGCGGCAAGATACCGGCGGTTCTCCGCGTTCGGCGGCACTTCGATCGGCACCTGCTCGACGACGGTGAGGCCGTACGACTCGATGCCCTCGAGCTTGCGCGGGTTGTTGGTGAGCAGCCGGATCGTCGTCAGCCCGAGGTCGGCGAGGATCTGGTTGCCGATGCCGTACTCGCGTGAGTCGGCAGGGAAGCCGAGCTCGACGTTCGCCTCGACCGTGTCGCGACCGGCCTCCTGCAACTCGTAGGCCCGAAGCTTGTTCAGGAGCCCGATGCCCCGTCCCTCCTGGGCCATGTAGAGGAGCACGCCGCACTCCTCGGCGCCGATCCGCTCGAGCGCGAGCTCGAGCTGCTCGCCGCAGTCACAGCGAAGAGAGTGGAAGACGTCGCCGGTCAGGCACTCCGAATGGACGCGCACGAGAACGTTCTTCCTCCCGGCCACGTCGCCACGGACGAGCGCGACGTGGTGCTTCCCTGTCAGAAGCTCACGGAAGGCGACGGCAGTGAACTCGCCGTGCTCGGTCGGCAGCCGCACCGCCGTCACGCGCTCGACAAGCTTCTCCGTCCGGCGCCTGTACGCGATCAGGTCCGCGACGGTGACCATCACGAGGGCATGCTTCTCGCAGTAGCGCACGAGATCGGGCACGCGCGCCATCGTCCCGTCGTCGTTCATCACCTCGCAGACGACACCGGCGGGTCTCAACCCGGCGAGGCGGGCGAGATCGACCGCAGCCTCCGTCTGCCCCGCCCGCTGGAGCACGCCGCCGGGGCGGGCGCGCAGCGGCTGGACGTGGCCGCCCTCGATGAAGTCGTCGGGGCCCGTGCCACTGACGGCGCTGAGGATCGTGTGCGAGCGGTCGGCTGCGGAGACGCCCGTCGTGATCCCCTCCCGTGCGTCGATCGGGTTCGTGTAGGCGGTCCCGTGACGCGACTCGCGGCTCGAGGCGAGGAGCTGAAGGCCGAGATCGTCACAGCGTTCCTCGGTCAGGCACAGGCAGATCAAGCCGCGGCCGTACGTGGCCATGAAATTCACCGCCTCGGGAGTCGCGAACTCCGCGGCGATCGTCAGGTCGCCCTCGTTCTCGCGGTCGGGGTCGTCGACGACGACGACGAAGCGCCCCTGCCGGATCTCGTCGATCGCCTCCTCGACCGAGACAAAAGGCGCCGTGCGCGTTTCCACGAGCGCGGACATGCCGAAGATCGTAGCCCTAGGCGGGCGGCAGGAGGCGTTCGACGTACTTGCCGATCAAGTCCGCCTCGAGGTTGACCGGATCGCCCGCCCCGAGCAAACGGAGCGTCGTCGTCTCGAGCGTGTGCGGGACGAGCGCGACGGCAAATGCATCCTCGGTCACGGCCGCGATCGTCAGCGAGACGCCGGAGACGGCGATCGAGCCCTTCTCCACGCAGTACCGCAGTACCTGCGGCGGCGCCTCGATCCACATCCGACGTCCGGCGCTCTCGCGCTCCACCGAACGAACGTGCCCGACTCCGTCGACGTGACCTTGCACGTAATGGCCGCCTAGCGGGTCGCCGGCGCGGAGGGCAGCCTCGAGGTTCACCTGCCGCCCAGACTCGAGCGACTCCAGCGCCGAGCGCGACGTCGTCTCGGGGACGACGTCGAACGCGAGCTTCGAGCCGGCTTCCTCGACAACCGTCAGGCAGACCCCGTCGACGGCGACCGAGTCGCCCACGGCCGCGGCGATGCCCGGCGCGTCGACGACGAGCCGCATCCCGTCGAAGGACACGACCTCGCCCCGGCCTGCCACGATCCCCGTGAACACGCCGGAAGGCTACTCAGGGCTCGCGTACGTACGCGGAGACGAGGAGGTCGTCACCGACGCGCTCGACCGCCGTGTGCAGGAGGTCGAGCGGCTCGGCGAGCGCGCCGAGCAGCGTCGGCCCTTCCCCCGACACGGTCGGAGCGAGAAAGACGAGCAGCTTGTCGACGAGATCCTCGGCTAGGAAGGCGGTCGCGAGCGTCGGCCCGCCCTCGAGGAGCAGCGACTGCACGCCCTCCTCGGCGAGCGCAGCCAGCTCGTCACGAAGCGGGCCGGAGCGCAGCTCGAGCGACGACCCGTCGGGCAGAGGCCCGCTACCGAAGGCGAGGCGGCGTGGCTGGCGCGCTGCCTCCACGTCCCGCGCGTCGAGGCGCGGATCGTCTGCCCGCACCGTGCCCATGCCTACTGCGACCGCATCCGAGGCAGCTCGTAACAGGTGGACGCGCCGTCGGCTCTCCTCTCCCGTCACCCAGCGTCGTCCAGGGACGGTGACACGGCCGTCGAGGGTCGCCGCCACTTTGTACGTCACGAACGGGCGCTGATCGCGCGTCCACGCCCTCCACGCCTCGTTCTGCACTCGCGCGGCGAACGTGTCCTCGAGCACTGCCTCGACGCCGGCGGCGGCGAGTCGGCCAAGACCCCCGCCCGACGCGGCTCCGGGATCGGACGACGCGGCGACGACCCGCGCGACACCGGCTGCGACGATCGCATCGACGCAGGGCGGCGTCCGCCCATGATGGGCACACGGCTCGAGCGAGACGTAGAGCGTCGCACCGCGAGCCCGGGCGCCTGCGGTCGCGAGCGCCACGACCTCGGCGTGCGGGCCACCCGCCTCTGCGTGCCAGCCCTCGCCGACCACCTTGTCACCGTTCGCGATCACCGCGCCGACGACGGGATTGGGATGGGTCGTCCCCCGTCCGCGCTCGGCGAGCTCGAGAGTGCGCTCCAGCAACGGCTCCACGACCTAATTCTTGCCCTAGGCGCGCAAGCGCGCGATGAAGAAGCCGGCCGTGCCGTGGACATGCGGCAGCGTGAGCAGGAACTCCGGCCTGTCCGGATGGGAGAACGCGGGCCAGTCGGCGCCGAGGTCGTCGATGCGCAGGCCAGCAGCGTCGATCACGTTGACCGTCTCCTCGTCCGTGAGCGTGCACACCGCGTAGACGACGACGCCGCCACGCCGCACGCGAGCGGCTGCCGCCCGCAGCAGCGCGAGCTGAAGCTCGGGCAACGGCTTGGAGCGCCAGCGGAGGTCCGGCCGCTGATTGAGGACTCCGAGGCCCGAGCACGGCGCATCGACGAGCGCGCGGTCGAAGCCGCGAAGCTCGGCCGGGAGGTCGAGCCCGTCTGCGCACACGACCCGGACGTTCGTCGCGCCGAGCCGGCGCGCGTTCTCCTCGAGCTCCCGTGCGCGACCCTCGTGCTTCTCGACGGCGACGATGTCTCCGGCGAGCTGCGTCGCCTTGCCTCCCGGCGCCGCGCACAGGTCGAGCGTGCGCTCGCCGTCACGAGCGTCCACGGCCAGGCCGGCGAGGATCGAGGCCCGGCTCTGCGGCCAGATGCGCCCCTCGGCGAGCGCGTCGGGATCGACCTTCGCCACGCGGTAGGCGCCGGGGACGTCCGTCTCCTCCCCCTCGATCTCGCCGCGGACGAGCCGGACGATTGTCTCCGCAGGCTCGTTTCCGGCGCGAAGCAGGGCGAGCCCCGCGTCCACGCCGCGGTCGTGGATCAGCGTCTCGGCGACCCAGTCCGGGTAGGAGTGCCTGACCGCCGCCTCGACAGGCGTCTGCTCGGGCAGCGACGCGATCAGCCCGCGTAGCCCGATGGCGAGCCGCCGCATGACCGCGTTCGTGAACGCGACCGCCCGCTCGAGGCCCGCCTCGCGCACGAGCTCGACCGCCTCGTTGACGATTGCGTGCGGCGCGGCTGCGTCGAGGAAGCCAAGCTGGTAGGCACCGGTGCGCAGCGCAGCGCGAACCGGTGGATCGAGCTTGTGCACAGGCCGCCTCCCGAGCGCATTGATGCCGTAGTCGAGCGTCCGCACGCGCTGCACGGTCCCATACGCGATCCGCTGCGCGAGCGCTCTCTGCCGGTCGTCGAGGCCCTCGACGGCCGCGCCCAGCGCGCGATCTGCGTACGCGTCCTGCTCGAAGACACGCCGGACGACCGCGTACGCGGCGCGGCGCGCCGGGTCGACGGCGCTCATGTGCGAAGCCCGCGCCGGAACTCGTCGTACGTCATTCGGCGCCGATTCTGGGGCTGCACCTCCAGGGGAACGATCCGACCGTCCTCGAGACGCGCTGACCAGATCGTGACCGCGCGTCCGTCGACGGTCGCGCGCGCGCCAATGTGTGGCGAGAGCGCACGAATGCGGCGAAGCGCGTCCTCGGGATCGCGATCGAGGTCCACCTCACGGTCGGCGGCGTCGATCTTCTCGGCGTACGTCGTCCCTTCCGTCGGCTGCCGTTTGAAACGCGGTGCGGCCAGCACGTCTTCGAGCAGCTCCACCGCGACCGTCGCCGCCTCCTCATAGATCCGGCCGGCATCGTCCTCGGGACCGATCGGGAACGCGCGCTGGGCGGCGATCGGACCGGCGTCCAGTTCCTCGACGAGCTTGATGATCGTGACGCCGGTCTCGCGGTCTCCGGCCATGATCGCCCGCTCGACAGGCGCCGCGCCTCTCCAGCGCGGGAGCAGCGACGGGTGGACGTTCAGCCATACCTGCCGGTCGAGGAGCGCGGACGGCACGATCACGCCGTAGGCGCATGTGACGATCATCTCGACCGGTAGCACGACGTCGCCGTCGAGCGAATCGGGCTGGAGCACGGGAATCCCGAGCCTCTCGGCGGTCGTCTTCGCGGGCGGCGCGGCCGGCTTTCGTCCCCTGCCGGCCGGCCGGTCGGGCCGCGTCAGCAAGAGCGCGATCTCGTGGCTCTGCGCCAGGCGTGTGAGCACGTCGGCGCCGAACGTCGCCGTCGCGGCAACGCCGATGCGCGCCATGTCAGGCGCGGGCGCCGAGAACGGGTTGGCCCCGGAGGGCGGCCAGGGCGGAGCGGCGCGCCTCGTCCGTCGTCCGGTCGAGCATCAGCACCCCGTCGAGGTGATCGAGCTCGTGCTGGCAGACGCGGGCGTCGAACCCTTCGAGCTCGAGACGGAGATCCGCGCCGCTCGGGTCCTTTCCCTCGATCGTCACCTTCTCGTGCCGTTGGACGGGTAGGAGGACGGTCTGGAGCGACAGGCAGCCCTCGTCGTCCACCTCGGTCTCGTCGCCTTTGGACGTGATCCGCGCGTTGACGACGGCGATCGGCGCGTCGGCATCGACCGGGCGGAAGACGAACAGGCGGCGGAGGATGCCGACCTGCGTGGCCGCGAGGCCGGCGCCTCCGGCGTCGTGCATCAGCTCGGTCATCCTGTCGACGAGCCGGCTGAGATCGTCGTCGAAGTCCTCGACGTCGTGCGCTTTCAGGCGCAGCACCGGATCCGGGTACTGCCGGATCTGCGCGAGCGCGAGACGGCGTCGCGCGACGGCTTCCGGATCGGGCTCGCGCTCGACGTCGTCGCCGATGTCCTCTGCGTCCGCGTCGACAAGCTGCTGGTCGCTCTCGTCGGGCACGGCGCCAGTGTACTCACCGCCTCCAGCGCGAATCCCTGTCAAAAACCCTGCGGGTCGACGTCGACGACAGCCGTCATCCCTGCGGCACGCATTGCGGGCGCCGCGGCCGCGAGCAGCTGCCCGAGGCGAGTTGCGACGAGCCGTGGCGTATCCGTCTTCGCGATCAGCTGGGCCCGGTAGCGGCCCCGGAGCCGCGGCAGCGGTGCAGGCCCGAGCATCGATCCCGGCGCCCGGTCGCGCAGCTCCTCGAGCGCGCGCGACGTGGAGGTCGACGTCCTACCGGTGACGAGAACGCGCACGAGATGCCCGAACGGCGGGTACCCGAGCGCACGCCGCCTCTCGAGCTCCTCCGCGAGAAACCCGGCGACGTCGTGACGGGCAGCGAAGCGGAGCGCCCGGGCGTCGGGCTGGAAGGTCTGGACGACGACGCGCCCCGGTGCGTCGCGGCCGCTTCGGCCGGCGAGCTGGGTGACCAGCTGGAACGCTCGCTCCTCGGCGCGGAAGTCCGGGAACGAGAGGCCGACGTCGGCGTCCACGACCGCCGCGAGGTCGACACCCGAGAAGTGATGGCCCTTCGCAACCATCTGCGTGCCGACGAGCACCGAGCCCGGCGTCGACCGGAACCGGTCGAGCGTTGCGGCGAGGAGGGCGGGGGTCGAGGCGGCGTCCGAGTCGAGACGGATCGGCTCGAGCCCGGGAAGCTGGCAGGCAAGCTCGCGCTCGAGCCGTTGCGTCCCGGCGCCGAGCCGAACGACGTCCGGGGATCCGCACGCAGGACAGCGCTCGAACCCCGCCTCCGCGTAGCCGCAGTGATGGCAGTGGAGCACGTCGTCCCGATGGAGCACGAGCGCGACGTCGCAGTGGGGACATCGTCGAGTCGCGCCACAGGTCCTGCAGTGCACAGCAGGGACGACGCCGCGCCTGTTCAGGAGCAGGATCGCGCGCCCGCGACGGTCCGAGACGCGCGCGAGCTCCTCGAGCAACGGAGCGGACAGCGGATACCCGCTCTCTCGGCGGAGGTCGACGACGCGCACGCGCGGGAGATCGACGCCGAGGCGCCCGCCCAGCTCGAGATGCTCGAGCGAGTGCCAGCTCTCGGGGCGCGGGGTCGCGCTGCCGTACACGGCCACTGCGCCCTCGAGCGACGCGCGCTTTGCGGCCACCGTCCGCGCGTCGTAGCGCGGGTCCGACTCCTGCTTGTACGCGGCGTCGTGCTCCTCGTCGACGCAGATCACGCCCAGCCTCGGCACCGGCGCGAACACAGCCGATCTCGCACCGACGACGATCGGCGCCTCGCCGCTCGCTATACGCTCGCGCTCGTCGCGACGTTCCGCCTCACTGAGTCCCGAGTGCAACACCGCCACGCGGTCGCCGAATCGCTCCTGGAAGCGGCCGAGCGTCTGCGGCGTCAGCGAAATCTCGGGTACGAGTACGATCGCGCCGAGGCCGTGCTCGAGCGCCGCCGCGCAGGCCCGGAGATAGACCTCCGTCTTGCCACTGCCGGTCGCGCCAGAGAGGAGAACGTGGCCGCCACCCCGCTCGAGGCGACCGACGATGTCCGCAAGCGCCTGCTCCTGGGGCTCCGTGAGCGTCATCGCAGGCTCGTTCGCTGCGATCGCGTATCGGCGCGCCGGCAGCTTGCGCTCGCCTCTTCGCTCCGGTCGCTTCGGTGCCACGAGTGCCAGGGCCCGTGCAGGCGTCGAGCCGTAGTACTCGGCGATCCAGAGCGCGAGGTCGACGAGCGCTGTCGGGATCTCGTCCAGCACCTTCGAGATCGGAACCGGCGTGATCCCGGCTGGAGCGACCTTCTCCTCGCCGACGACGACCCCGCGAACCCGCGCGCGTCCGAGCGTGATCGAGACCACCGCTCCCTTGGTCACGTCGTTCTCGACCTCGTACGTGAACGGACGGGAGAGCGCCCGTGCCGACACGAGCGGGAACACCGAGACGTACGTCATCGGACCACGATAGACGCGGCTCGCGACGCGGCCTGTGCGCGTTCTCTAGCGGAACTGCTACGCGCCGGCTGCGACGAGCACGAAGTCCGTGGCGAAGCCGGCCAGGAGGCCGAGCAGAATGCCCCACGTGACGAGCGTCTTCATCTCGAAGCGCCTGCAGACACCGAGCAGCTCGATGATGACGTAGAGGATCGACCCCGCTGCGAGCGCCAAAAACGCGACCGACACGGCTTCGCTCACCCACGCCTGGCCCAGCAGCGTCCCGAAGAACGTCGGTCCACCGCCGATCAGGCCGAGCAGTGCGAGGAAGCGCCAGCTCGGACGCTCGGCGTCCCCGGCGAGCGGGGCGACGATGCCGAAGCCTTCCGTCGCGTTGTGCAGGCCGAAGCCGATCACAAGCATGAGCGCGAGACTGATCTCACCCTGTGCCGCGGACTGGCCGATCGCGAGGCCCTCGGCGAAGTTATGGAGCCCGATTCCCGTGGCGATCATGATCGCCAGCCACCGTGCGGCCGACAGGCTGCTCGAGGCAGCCGAAAACTCGCTCGCCGATGCCGCTCCCGGGCCGAGCATGCTCTTCTGGCGCTGGCGCCCGATCCAACGGTCGTAATAGACGAGAATCAGGAGGCCGAGCGCGAGCGAGCAGGAAAAGACCGCCGCCAGCCCGAGGAACCGCTGCCACGATCCGTCGTGATCGACTGACGCGGCGACGAGCGCTGTTTCGACCGGCTCGATGCCGGCCGAAAGGACGTCCCAGAGGAGGAAGAGCAGGATGCCCGTCGCGGCCGCGGAGAGAAACGCTTTCAGCCTGGGCGCAGGACTCTGCAGCCGCCCGATCGGCAGGCCGAGGAAGATCGTAAAGCCCGCCAGGGCACCGAGGACGAGAATTTGTGAATCGGACACGCGATCGAGCTCCTTCGAGGCTGTAAGGAACACCTTACATCAGCTGCGTAAGGGGCACCATACATGAGGATCGGCCGCACTATAGTGGCTGTCAATGGCCGGGCACTCCGTCGACGACTACCTGGAGACCATCTATTTTCTCGCCTTCCCGATCGGCGAGTACCAGCCGGCGACCGGCTCGTCGGCAATCGCGGCGCGCGTCGCGGAGATGCTCGGCGTTTCGCGAGCCTCGGCGGGCGAGATGCTGAAGCGGCTCGAGGCGGACGGGCTCGTCGAGCGCGGTGAGCACAAGGAGGCGATCCTCACGGCCGCGGGCATCGAGCGCGCCGAGCACGTCGTCCGCAAGCACCGCCTGATCGAGCGCTTCCTCACCGATTTCATGGGCTACACCGCCGCCGAGTCGCACGTGCACGCGGACGAGCTCGGCGACACGTTCACGGACGACATGATCGAGCGCATCGCCGAGCGGCTGGGGCACCCGGACCGCTGCCCGCACGGCTGGCCCGTGGACACGGAAGCGGAGCAGCTCGAGAACCGTGAGCTCGTGGCGCTCTCCGAGCTCGAGGCTGGCGACCGGGCGACGATCGTCCGGCTCGCGGAGCACGACGGCGACCTGCTGCACTGGTTCTACGACGAAGGCTTCGTCCCGGGGTCCGACGTCGTCGTCCGGTCGACGCAGGCGGCGGCGGATGAGATGAAGGTCGAGATCGGCGGCAGCGAGCATCCGATCGGCTTCGGGGCGGCGGCGGGGCTGTTCGTCCGCCGGAGCTGACGAGCTAGGCCGTCGCGGTCACGGCGAGGCCGGCGGCCTCGCGGAGCGCGTCCGCGCGGTCCGTCTGCTCCCAGGGAAAGCCGGCGTCTTCGCGCCCGAAGTGGCCGTACGCCGCCGTCGGCGTGTAGATCGGCCGCAGGAGATCGAGGTCGCGAATGATCGCCGCCGGCCGAAGGTCGAAGTGCTCGCGGACGAGCTGCTCGATCCGTTCGACCGGGATCGCCTCCGTTCCGAAGCACTCGACGGAAACGGAGACCGGATGGGCGACGCCGATCGCGTATGCGACCTCGAGCTCGCAGCGCTCGGCGAGGCCGGCGGCGACGAGGTTCTTCGTCACCCAGCGACCGGCGTAGGCGGCCGAGCGGTCGACCTTCGTCGGATCCTTGCCAGAGAAGCAACCGCCTCCCTGCCGCGCTGCGCCGCCGTACGAGTCGACGATGATCTTGCGCCCGGTGAGCCCCGTGTCGGCCTTCGGGCCGCCCTCGACGAACTTCCCGGTCGGATTGACGAGCACGAACTCGCGCTCGCCGAGCCGCTTCGGGTCGTAGAGCCCGCTGGGAAGCACGGGCTCGAGCACGTGCTCGATGATCGCGGGCTTCATCTCGCCCTCGATGTCGACGCCCTCGACGTGCTGGCTGACGACGAGCAGCCGGTCGATCTCGATCGGCTTCGCATGGCCGCCCTCGCCCGCTTCGTAGCGCACGGTGACCATCGCCTTGCCGTCCGGGCAGAGGTACGGCAGCGTGCCTGCCTTGCGCACCTCGGCGAGCCGGCGGCAGATCCGATGCGCGAGCATGATCGGCAGCGGCATCAGCTCAGGCGTCTCGATGCACGCGTAGCCGAACATCATCCCCTGGTCACCTGCTCCGATGAGATCGAGCGGGTCGTCGTCCGACGGATCCTGCTGCACCTCGTACGCACGGTCGACACCTCGGGCGATGTCCTTCGACTGCTCCTGGATCGAGGTGATGACACCGCACGTGTCGGCGTCGAGACCAAGCTCGGAGCTCGTGTAGCCGATCTCACGGATCCGGTCGCGCGCGAGCCGCGGCACATCGACGTACGTCTCCGTCGAGATCTCGCCGGCGACGACCACGAGCCCTGTCGTGACGAGCGTCTCGCAAGCAACCCGGCCCGCCGGGTCCTCGGCGAGCACGGCGTCGAGCACCGAGTCCGAGATCTGATCGGCGATCTTGTCCGGGTGGCCCTCCGTGACGGACTCGGAGGTGAAAAGGAACGTTCGTGCTGACATCGGCCGGGAAGGCTACTGGAACCGGCAGAGGACGCGTTGGCTACTGGCCGTCATGGGCTACTCGGACTTCGGAAGCCTGCCCATGATCGACGCCGCGAGCTCGTTGAGGCTTGCTCCGTCGAGCACGGCGCAGACGCCGTTCGTGATCGGCATGTCCGTCTCGAACCGCCGCGCCAAGTCTCGAAGAAGGGGCGCCACGGTCAGTCCCTCGACAACGTGCCCGATCTCCGCCAGCGCCTCGGCAGGCGACGCACCCTGCGCGATCAGCTCGCCCGCGCGTCGATTGCGCCCAAGCTTGCTCCAGCACGTGACCATCAGGTCGCCCATGCCGGCCAGTCCCGCGAACGTCTCGATCCGCGCGCCGGCCGCTTCCCCCAGGCGCGCCATCTCGGCGGTTCCGCGCGTGATCAGGCTCGCTTTCGCGTTGTCGCCGAGCCGCAGGCCGTCGACTCCCCCGGCCGCCAGCGCGATCACGTTCTTGGCGGCGCCGCAGAACTCGACGCCAACGATGTCCGTGTTCACGTAGACCCGGAAGGTCGGCGAGTTGATGATCTCCTGGAGCCAGACGGCAAGCTCCTCGTCGGCGCTCGCGATCACGGTCGCAGACGGAAGGCCGACGGCGACCTCGTCCGCGATATTCGGACCGGACAGGCACGCGACCGGCCTGCCGCGGACGAGCCTCGAGAGGCGATCGCCGGTCCCCGGGTCGAACCCCTTCGTCAGGCTCAGTACCGGGCAGGTGCCGGGGAGGTCTGCGACGACGTCCGCGAACGCACTGCTCGGCACCGCCACGACCGCGAGCTCAGCGTCGTCGAGCGGTGCGTCCTCGATCAGGGACGGCGTAATGCCGTCGAGCGTGATCGACTCGAGGAAGCGCGGGTTCCGGCCCGTCTCCGCGATCGTCCGCACCTGATCGGGATCCCGGCAGGCGAGCGTCGTCTCGTGCCCGCGCCCCGCGAGCAGCCGTGCGAACGCCGTTCCCCAGGACCCTGCCCCGACGACCACCGCCCGCACGCGGGGGAGTCTACGACCGGCGGACGAAGTCGATCGACACCGGTACGCCCTCGAGCGCGAACCGGTCGCGCATGCGGTTCTCGACCCAGTATGCGTAGTCGCGAGTCACGAGCGCGGGGTCGTTGACGAAGAAGCGGTAGCGCGGCGGCCGCGCGGTCGTCTGCGTCCCGTAGAGGAGGTTGAGCCGCTTCCCGCGCCGCGACGGAGGCTCGCGGTCGTCACGGAGCTCTGCGAGGAAGCGGTTGAGCTCGGGTGTCGGGAGGCGCGCAGCGTGCTTGTCGTAGACGTGGCCGATCCGGTCGAGCAGGCGGGCGATCCCGCGTCCGGACTTCGCCGACGTCGTCAGCACGGGCGGCCGCTGGCGGAGCCGCGCCTCGATGAGCGGCCGGACGTCCTCGACGGAGACGGTCGCCTCGTCCCACTTGGAGAGCACGACGAGCGTCGAGCACTGGGCCTTCCGCGCGACGTCGGCGACCGCGAGGTCCTGCTCGACGACGCCTTCGGAGGCGTCGATCAGGACGAGCGCGATGTCGGCTCGGCTCGCCGCCTCGCGCGCCCGCAGCTCTGAGTAGTACTCGATGCCCTGGCGCTGGCTTCGCTTCCGCCGCAGGCCGGCGGTATCGACGAGGACGAATGTCCGGTCGTCGGTGCGCAGCACGGTGTCGATCGCGTCACGCGTCGTCCCCGGCACGTCCGACACGATCACACGCTCCTGTCCGAGGAGAGCGTTCAGCAGGCTCGACTTGCCGACATTGGGCCGGCCGAGCACGGCGACGCGAATCGCCTCCTCGCCGGTCGGCTGTCCGCCACCGCCCGGCAGACGCTCGAGAATCGCGTCGAGCAGGTCGCCCGTCCCGTGCCCGTGCGCCGCCGAGATCTGGACCGGGTCGCCGAATCCCAGGCGGGCGAGCTCGTGAGCGAGCTCCGGGCGCGCCGGGTCATCGACCTTGTTCGCGACGAGCAGCACCGGCCGGCGCGAACGGCGGAGGATGTCCGCGAGCTCCTCGTCACCCGGAGTCACGCCGGCCCGTGCGTCGACGAGGAAGACGACGAGATCGGCCTCGTCGACCGCCGTTCTGGCCTGCTCGACGGCGCCCTTCGTGATCGGCGAGGCGTCGGTGACGTCGACGCCGCCCGTGTCGACGAGCAGGAATCGCTCCCCCGCCCACTCGCAGACGAGCTCCTTGCGGTCGCGCGTCACGCCAGGCGTCTCGTGCACGACCGCGGCCCGCGTGGCAGTGAGCCGGTTGACGAGCGTCGACTTCCCGACGTTCGGAAAGCCGACGATCGCCACCGTTCCCTTCAGCTCGTCCATGGGCCGACCCGCTACGCGCCGACGCGGAGGCGCACGAGCTCTTCGATCCGCGTGACGACGTCGTGGACGTCGAGGTTGGTCGTATCGATCTGGATCGCATCCTCCGCCGGCTCCATGCGAGAGGCGTCGCTCTCGTCACGCAGGCGAAGGTCGGTGGCGAGCGCATCGGCGCCGATCTCCGGCCGCTCCGACTGGCGCCGTCTCGTCCGGACCTCCTGGTTGGCCGTGAGATAGATCTTCACCTCCGCGCCCGGCGCGACGACCGTGCCGATGTCGCGGCCCTCGATCACGGAGTCCGCGGTCGCGCCGAGCTCTCGCTGGCACTCGCGCATCACCTCGCGAACCTCGGGATGGCGCGCCACGACGGGCACGGCGCGGTCGATGCGCGCCGCGCGTATCTCCGTCGTCACGTCCTCCCCGGCGATCGTCACCGTCCCCCCGACCTCGAGCCCGACGGGATTGGCGAACGCGAGCCGGCCGAGCGTCTTCGCGTCCTCGAGCGATATCCCTTCGCGGAGCGCGAGCCACGTCAGTGCGCGGTACATCGCCCCGGTGTCGAGGTAGCGCACGCCGAGCCGCTCCGCGAGCAGGCGGGCAACGGTGCTCTTTCCGGCCCCGGCCGGGCCGTCGATGGCGATGATCATCGTTCCGAGAGAGAGTCGAGAAGCTCGTAGAACCCGGGGAACGATACCGCCGCGGCCTCTTCGCCCCGGACGCGGACGCCTTCGCTCGAGACGGCCCCGGAGATCGCCCCGAGGATCGCGATCCGGTGGTCGCCCTGCGCGTCGACCGTCCCGCCCCTCGGGCGGGTGGGCACGCCGCGGACGCGAAGGCCGCCGGAGGTCGCCGAGACGTGGATGCCGACCGCACGCAGAGCCTCGGTCACCGTCTCGATGCGATCCGACTCCTTGTGCCGAAGCTCGCCGGCGCCGCGCACGTTGCTCACGCCGCGGGCCATTCCCGCAGCGAGCGCGAACAGCGGCAACTCGTCGATCATCCTCGGGACGTCGCGCGGGCCGACCTCGGTGGCCACGAGCTCGGCGTAGGTGACCTCGACGTCCGCTACCGGCTCGCCGGAGACGAGCCGGCGGTTGTAGAGCGCGACCCGGGCGCCCATGCGCTCGAGCGCATCCAGAAGGCCGGTGCGCGCCGGATTGACGCCGACGCCGCGCAGCGTCAGCTCCGACCCTGGCAGCAGCGTCGCAGCGACGATCAGAGGCGCGGCGGCTGAGAGGTCTCCGGGCACGTCGATCCGCTCCAGGCGCAGGCGGTCGGCCGGATGGATCGTGACGCGGTCGCGCCGCGTCTCGACCTGCGCGCCCGCGGCGCGCAGCAGCCGTTCGGTGTGGTCGCGCGTCGCGATCCGCTCGATCACGGTCGTCTTGCCCGAGGCGTGGAGCCCCGCGAAGAGCACGCACGACTTGATCTGCGCGCTCGCGGCTTCCGGCGTGTGCTCGATGCCTGACAGTTCGCCACCCTCGACCGTCAGGGGTAGGCGGCCATCCGTCGTCGTCACCCCGGCGCCCATCGCCACGAGCGGCGCCGCGATCCGCTCCATGGGCCGCGAGCAGAGCGAGGCATCCCCCGTCAGCGTGAAGGTGAACCCCGCCTGACCGGCCAGCAGCCCGGGCAGCAGGCGCGCGAGCGTCCCGGCGTTTCCGCAGTCGATGGGCGCGCCGGGCTCACGCAGGCCGCGGAGCCCAACGCCTCGCACGACGAGCGTCTCGTCCGCCTCGTCGACGGCGACCCCGAGCGCCCTGACCGCCTCGAGCGTCGTCTCGGTGTCGAGAGAACGACCGAAGCCGTGGATGGCGACCTCGTCCTCTGTGACGGCGCCGACGAGGAGCGCACGGTGGGAGATCGACTTGTCGCCTGGCAGCTCGGCGGCCCCCCGAAGCGCGACCGCCGGCTGGATATCCATCATCCCGCCTCGCGATACACCGGGCCGAGCGGTTCCGCGGCCCAGTCCTCGTGCGGCCAGGAGGGGCGGTGGATCCGGAGCGCGCCGCGGCTGCCGATCTGCGCGCTTCGCGGTGCGCCGTCCGGAAGCTCCTCGGGGAAGCGGTCGACGACCGCGTTAGCGGCCTGGCGCCAGAGCCCGAGGATCGCCTCGTCGACGATCCGTGCTCCCTCCTTGTAGCCGCGGCCGTTCCGCCCGAGGCCGCCGAGATCGAGCGGCTCGCCCCAGACGAGCGCGCATGGCCGGCGGTTCCCCATCGACCACTGAAACGTGTCGATGCCGCAAGGCACGACCGGGACGCCCTCCTGGATCGCGACCATCGCTGCCCCCGCATGGCCCGGCGAGGGATATCCGAGCTGCTGCCGGGTGCCCTCCATGAAGAACCCGACCGCGTGCCCCTCGGCGGCGAGCCAGCGCGCTACGCGTAAGGAGTCCCGGTCCCCTTCACCGCGCCGGACGGCGAAGGCGCCGAGCCAGCGGAGCACCTCGCCGAACACCGGCATGTCGAGCAGCTCGAGCTTCGCCATGAAGTAGATCGAGCGCCGCGTGAAGATGCCGAGGAAAACCGGGTCGACCGTCGAGAAGTGGTTTGCGGCGATCACGATCCCGCCGGACGCCGGCACCCGGTCGACGCCGTACGCGTAGCTCTCCGACAGCGCGCGGGTGAGCGGCGCCACGAACGCGCGCGCAAACACCTGCGTGCGCTCCGGATCCTCGCCCCACAGCTTGTAGAGCCCGAGCTCGGTCAGTATCGGCCTGGCCACTCACCCGATCGTACGGCCCATCAGCTCGACGATCTCCCCGACGGCGGAGGCGAAGCTCTCGAACTCCGTCGCGGGGATCTGCTGCGGGCCATCGCACAACGCCTCCTCTGGCCGGGGATGCACCTCGACGATGATCCCGTCGGCGCCGACGGCGGCGGCCGCACGCGCGAGCGGGAGTACGAGGTCCCAGCGTCCTGCCGCGTGGGACGGGTCGACGATCACGGGCAGGTGTGTCTCGTGCTTGAGTACGGCTACCGAGCCGAGGTCGAGCGTGTAACGCGTCGAGCGCTCGAACGTTCGGATGCCCCGCTCGCAGAGGATGATCCGCTCGTTCCCTTCCTTCGCAACGTACTCGGCCGCCATCAGCAGCTCCTCGACTGACGCTGACGGGCCGCGCTTGAGCAGGACGGGCAGGTCGACACGGCCGATCTCCGAGAGCAGGAGGAAGTTCTGCATGTTGCGCGCGCCGATCTGGATCACGTCCGCGACGGCAGCCACGTCATCGAGCTGCCGCGGGTCGAGCAGCTCGGTGACGATCGGCAAGCCCGTCTCGTCCCGTGCCTCGCGCAGGATCGAGAGCGCTTCGACGCCGAGGCCCTGGAACGCATACGGCGAGGTACGAGGCTTGAAGGCGCCGCCGCGGAGCATGGTCGAGCCGGCGGCCGCGACCACACGCGCGGTCTCGAGCGTCTGCTCGCGGGTCTCGACGGTGCACGGGCCGGCGATCAGCCCGAACCAGCCGTCTCCGATCTGCCGTCCGCGCGCCTCGATCACCGTCGGATCCGGCCGGATCTCGCGCGAGACGAGCTTGTAGGGCTTCAGGATCGGCAGCACCTGCTCGACGCCGGGATATGCCTCGAGCGGCAGCGTGGCCAGCAGCTCGCGCTCGCCGATGGCGCCGATCACCGTCGTCTCGCGCCCGCGAGACACGCGCGCGTCCACGCCGACTTCGTGCAGGCGCGCGACGACGTGCTCCGTCTGCTCGGGCGTCGCGCCGCCCGCCATGACGATGAGAAGCTCGGGTGAGCCATTCTGAGCCACTGGGATAATCCTGCCATGCGCATCTTCTCGGGCATTCGGGCGTCGGGCGAGAAGACGCTCGGGAACTACTCGGGCGGGTTCCGGCAATACGTCGCGACGCAGGAGCGCGCGGCTGCAGCGGGCGGCGCGGCGTTCTTCTGCGTCGTCGACCTGCACTCGATCACAACGCCGTTCGAGCCCGAGGAGCTGCACGAGGCGACGCTGTCCGTCTTCTCGTGGCTGCTGGCGACGGGCCTCGATACCGAGCGCTCGACGGTGTTCGTGCAGAGCCACGTGCCGGCGCACGCGGAGGTGTCGTGGCTCCTCGGCAGCGCCGCTGCGTTCGGCGAGCTCCGCCGGATGACGCAGTTCAAGGACAAGGCGGCCGAGCAGGACTTCGTGTCGGCAGGCCTCTTCAACTATCCCGTCCTGATGGCAGGCGACATCCTTCTCTACCAGACCGACATCGTCCCGATCGGCGACGACCAGCGCCAGCATCTCGAGCTGACACGTGACATCGCGGAGCGCTTCAACCAGCGCTATGGGGAGACGCTCACCGTCCCCGCAGGCGAGTATCCGGAGCTCGGCGCGCGCGTGAAGAACCTCCAGGAGCCCGAGCGCCTGATGTCGACGACGCGCGGAGCGCCGCAGGGCGTCGTCCGGCTGATCGACGAGCCGGATGTGGTCAGACGGAAGTTCAAGACGGCCGTCACGGACTCGGGGCGCGAGGTCGTCCACGATCCGGCGGAGAAGGCCGGGGTGTCGAACCTGATCGAGATCCTCTCCGTCGCGACGGGCGAGACGGTCTCGGAGATCGAGGCCCGCTTTGATGGCCAGGGTTACGGGACGTTCAAGGACGAGGTGGGAGAGGCGGTCGTCGAGCTGCTCGCGCCCTTCCAGGAGCGCTACCACGAGCTTCGCGCCGACGAGGCCGAGCTAAGGCGCCTGTTCGCCGCCGGCGCCGAGAAGGCGTCGACTGAGGCGGCGCCGACTCTCGCGCAGATGTACGAGCGGATGGGGTTCGTCAGGTTGACGTGACGCGGCGGAGCTCGGCGACCTCGTCCCGTGTCAGCTCCCGCCACTCCCCCACGTCGAGCCGATCGAGGTCGAGGCCCGCGTAGCGGCTCCGGTGGAGTCGGTCGACGGGATGGCCGACGGCCTCGCACATCCGCTTCACCTGACGCTTTCGTCCCTCGTGGAGCGTCAGCTCGAGACGCGACGGGCCGAGGAGGCTCACGGTCGCAGGCGCGGTGCGGCCATCTTCGAGCTCAACGCCCTCCGCCAGCGCGCGCAGGGCGGCGGCGTCGGGCTCGCCCTCCACCTCGACCTCGTAGACCTTGTCGACCTCGTAGCGCGGGTGCGCGAGCCGATGCGCGAGGACGCCGTCGTTCGTCAGCAGGATCGCGCCCGTCGTGTCGGCGTCCAGGCGGCCGACAGGCACGACCCGGACGCCCGCGTCGACGAGGCCGACGACCGTCGGGCGGGCTTCCGGGTCGCTCGCCGTGGTCACGACACCGGCCGGCTTGTGCAGCAGCACGTATGCGAGCTTCTGGCGTAGGACCCGGTCGCCGTCGACCTCGACGACGTCCTCGTCCGTCACGAACGAGTCGAGCCGCCCTGGCTCGCCGTTCACACGCACGCGGCCGTCCTTGATCAGCGCGTCCGCCTTTCGGCGCGAGGCGACGCCCGCGCGGGCGAGGTATGCGTTCAGGCGCATGCTGGGAGAGTTTGGCGGAACGGTGCTCGTCGCCGGAGCGCGATCGACGCTGTGATCGCCAGGACGCAGGGAGCAACCGGAGACCGAATAGGGGACAGGATTAATCCTGTCCCCTATGCCGCTGTCTCAGAACTATTGGGGCGACTGAGGACGCCGCGAGCGCAGCGTCGAGCGCAATTCCGGCGGCTCAGTCACTGTTTCGCCAAGCTCTCCCATTAGTAGAGGGCGGCGGCGAGCCGGCGGCGATATTCGGTTGCGAGCGGATGCTCCTGGCCGAGCTCCTCGAAGATCCCGACCATCAGCTCGCGGATCCGTTCGCGCCGCTCCGGGTCCGCATCAACGGCCTCGGCGAGCAACCGCTCGAGCGCGCGTGCGTAGTCCCCCGCCTCGATTGCGTCGAGCACCTCGGGATCGTCTCCGGATCCGCGCAGCTCCTCGGCCAGGCGCTCGCCGGCGGTCGGCCCGGTCAGCCGATCAAGGAAGTCGGCGACGCCGGAGGCCGATCGGACGCCCGTGAACTCCGCCACGACCTGCCCGTTCCGAAACGCCTTGACCGCCGGGATGCTGCGGATGTCGTAATGCGCGGCGAGCTGCGGGTTCGCGTCGACGTCGAGCTTCGCAAGCTCGACCGCCCCGGCACGCGCCTCGATCTCCTTCTCGAGTATCGGAGCAAGCGCCTTGCACGGCCCGCACCAGTCGGCCCAGAAGTCGACGACGACCGGCAGCTCGTGCGAGCGCATGACGACGTCGGCGTAGAAGGTCTCGTCGGTGACGTCCATCGCTCCGGCGAACTATGCCGGGCGACGCTCGGCAACCGCGTCGAGCCGGTCCCGAAGCTCCTCGGCGTCCGCAGCGATGTCGTCCAGTCGTGGGAGCTCGGAGAGCTCCTCGAGGCCGAAGACGCGCTCGAACGTCGACGTCGTCCGGTAGCGGATCGCGCCGCCGATCCCCGCCTCGCGGCCGGCCTCGACTACGAGGCCCCGCTCGACGAGCCCGGCGATCACGGTGTCTGCGGCGACCCCCCGCAGTCGCGCAACCTCGGGACGCGTGCACGGCCCCAGGTACGCGACGATGGCAAGTGTCTCGAGCGCCGCCTGCGACAGGCCGCGCTCGACCGGCCGCTCGACGAGCCTCGCACAGGCCTCGGCTTCGGAGCGGGCGGCGCGGAACGCATAGCCGCCCGCGACCTTCTCGAGCACGATCCCGCTCCGCCCGTCGGAGTAGCGCTCCCCGAGCAGGTGGAGCGCAGCCTCGACGCGTGTCTCGTCCTCGTCCGCCGCCCGGGCGAGCTCGGCCACCGTCAGCGGCACGGAGGAGATGACGAGCAGAGCTTCGAGCGTGCGCGCAGCCTGCTCGAGCGGCGCGGCGTCGACCAGACGAAGAGCGGGTGGCGCGTGGTTCATGCAGCGTGCCTTTCGACGCCGGCGCGCCGGACTCCTATCGGCGCGAACGCCCGGTCCTGGTCGAGCTCGAGCTCGTTCCGCTTCCGCAGCTCGAGCAGCGCCAAGAACGCGGACGCCTGCTCGAGACGCGTCAGCGTCGCCACCTCGTCGTCGAAGGTGAACTGTGCCCGCCGCGCGAGCAGCGCGCGGAACCGCTCGAGGAAACGGGCGACAGGCGGGAACTGGAGCTGCATGTGGCCGAGCGAGACATCAGGCGGCTCGGCTGCTAGCGCGCGGATCGCACCGGCGAGCGTGAGCGGATCCTGCGGCGCGACGCGCAACTCCACGCGAGGAGCGATCGGCGCAGGTCCGACCCGATAGAAGCGGTCCGCCTCCGCGTCGAGCCGTTGCGAGAGCCAGGCCGCCCCAGCCTTGATCCGCCGGTACTCGGCCAGCCTCGCCGCAAGCTCCTCGGCCGCCTCGGACGGGCTGAGGTCGGTGACGTCCGCGTCGACGTCGGGAAACAGCTCGCGTGCCTTGATCTCGAGCAGCGCGCCGACGAGGACGAGGAACTCGCCCGACGCCTCGAGGTCGATGTGCTGCGGCGAGCGTCTCTGCGAAGGAGCGGACGATGTCCGCGACGTCGACCTCGGCCAGCCGCAGCTCCTCCTTGAGGATCAGCGTCAGCAGCAGGTCGAACGGCCCCTCGAACGTCTCGAGGTCGAGGTCGAGCTCCGGCGCGGGCACCCCTACCACGCGCGGGAGGCTAGCGCTACGGGCGGACGCGGCCCTTGGGCACGGCCATCGCCGGGCCCGAGGGCGGGACTGTGCCCGTGGCAACCGTCCGCGCGGGATCACGGTGCTTGCGGATGAACTGCCACCAGACGAAGAATGCGACGCTCGCGATCAACAGGACGAGCGAAACCCAGAAGTTCAGCCGCTCGTGAAAGAGCTC
The DNA here is from genome assembly GCA_963705945.1 of uncultured Actinomycetes bacterium. Taxonomy (GTDB): domain Bacteria; phylum Actinomycetota; class Thermoleophilia; order Gaiellales; family Gaiellaceae; genus PALSA-612. Next base: position 926,194 of record CAVPLG010000001.1, read on the forward strand.
GTGCGACGGGTCGATCCGCAGCTGCTCCTCGAACAGGCGGCCGAACGAGTAGAAGGCGACGTAGAGCGCGAACAGGCCGGGCGGCCGGATGCGGAACAGCCGCTCGACGAGCAGCAAGAGGCCGACGCCGACGAGGTCGTAGACGAACTCGTAGAGGAAGATCGGATGGAAGTTGGCCGTGCAGCCGGTGCTCAGATCGACGTAGTCGGACGGGCAGTGCTCGAGGTCGATGTCGAGCCCCCACGGAAGGCTGGTCGCCTTCCCGAACAGCTCCTGGTTCCACCAGTTGCCCCAGCGACCGATCGCCTGCGCCAGGAGCAGCGCCGGCGCGAGGCAGTCCGCGAACAGCGCGACGCTCTCGCCCGAGCGCCAGACGACGATGCCTCCCGCGATACAGCCGAAGAGGATGCCGCCCCAGATGCCGAGGCCGCCCTCCCAGACGGCGAACGGGCCCCACCAGTGGTCAGGCAGCTGGTCGTGGCTCGTGACCACGTGGTAAAGCCGCGCGCCCACGATCCCCGCCGCGACGCCCCAGACGGCCGCCCGCAGGACGAGATCCCAGTCGCCGCCCCGGCGCGTCCAGCGGATGCCGGTGAGCGCGATCGCGGCGACGATCGCGACGAGCAGCGTGATCCCGTACATGTGGATCGTCAGCGGCCCGATGTCGATCGTGCCGGTGGACGGCGACGGGAAGGTGGCTACGAGGCCTGCCATGCGGCCCGCATTGTGCCTTGTCCGCCCACGTGGCGATCAAAGAAGTGAAGATTTCGTCCGTGGCCGACCCCCGCGAGACCGTCGCCGAGCTCACATCGCTTCTCGTAGACCACCTCGGATCTGCGCTCACCGGGCTCTACCTCTTCGGGTCGCTCGCCACCGGCGGCTTCGTGCCGGGCAATAGCGACGTCGATCTGCTCGCAGTCCTCGACCACGACATCGCGGAGGGCGACGAGCTTGCCGCGCTCGCTGACCTCCATGCCGGCTTCGTGTCTCGCTATCCGGAGTGGAGCGATCGCGTCGAGGTCGGCTATGTCAGCACTGTAATCCTCTCCACCTTCGAAGACGCGCCGGCCGGCCGGATCGCCGTGATCAGCCCCGGTGAGCCACTCAACGTGAAGGACGTGGGCCCGGACTGGGTGCTGAACTGGCATAGCGTCTCCACCGGCGGCGAGACGCTCGCCGGGGCGCCGCCGCTCGAGCTCGGCCCGGTCGTGACGCCCGCGGCGTACCGCCGCGCGGTCGAGACCCAGCTACAGACCTGGGCGACGGACGTCAGAGCGCCGTGGGTCGCCTATGTCCCGGCACACCAGGGGTACATAGTCGTCACCGTCTGCCGCGCGTTGCACCTGCTCGAGACCGGCGAGCAGGCGACGAAGGAAGACGCGGCGGCGTGGGCAGCAGAGCGCTACCCGGCTTGGGCTGCGTTCATCGACAACGCCCTGCGGCACTACCGTGCCGACGTTCACGGCCCGCACGAAGAGACGATCAGGTTCGTCGACGACGCCCTGTCGGAAGCCGGCCTGCCGTTGTCGGAGCCGCCGGGTTAGAGAAGGATCTGCGTGGCGAGATCGGGAGGACAGCCACGCTCCACGAGCTCGAGTGCGCGGTGGAGGTCGACGTGGGGCCGCTCTGCGAGATCGACGGCGACCGTGGCGTCGTAGCCGGCACGGATCAGCTCGCTCGCGCGCCAGCAGATCACCCTCTCGGTCTCGTCCGGCACGTACAGCTCGATGTCGACGGCGCTCATTCCGATTCTCCTTCGCCCGTAATCGGGTACGCGCGCGAGTTCGTCGTCCCTCGAAAGGGGTACCCGCTCCGCCCGGAGCAATCGGCCAGACTACCCTGACGGCGGATGCCGCGGCTGATCGGGACGAATCACGTCGCCGTCGAGGTCGGCGATACGGAGGAGGCGATCGCCTTCTTCGAGCGGATCTTTGGCTCCCTGCCACTCCGCGGCCGCGGCCGGCGCATGGCGTTCATCGACATGGGCGACCAGTTCATCGCGCTCGAAGCGGTGCCTGCCGGGAGGCTTGCAAAGGGCAACGGCCGCCACGTCGGGCTCGTCGTCGACGACGTTGCCGGGGTCATCGACGGAGCACGGGCGGCCGGCGCGACGATCGTCGGTGACAACGACTTCCTGGACCCGTGGGGGAACCAGTGGCAGGTAGTCGACTACCGCGATGTCCAGTTCACGAAGGCGCCGCGCATCCTGGCCGGTATGGGCCTCGGCGGGCTCGAGAAGTCGGACCGTGCTCTCGACGAGCTGCGGAAGAAGGGCCTGGCCGACTAGCGTCTAGAGCACTGCCGCCTCGCCGAGGAGAGCCCTGACCTCGGCGAAGAAGTCGGCTTCCGGGCGAACGCGGTAGTCCGGCCCCAGCTCGAGCGTCCGCGAACCGTCCGACGTCTCGAGGGCGACGACGACTTTCGCCTCACCGGGAAAGTCGCGGACGACGTGGCCCAGCTCGCGCACGATGCCGGCCGGCGCCGAGCGTGCGTCGACCCGCAGGCGCACCTCCGTCGGCGTCCGGGCCGCCTCGAAGGGCGTCACCTCGAGCGCGATCAGCTTCGTGTCGCCCTCCTGCTTGTGGTCGACGCGGCCCTTGACGACGAGGACGCCGTCGGCGACGCAGAGCTCCCGTGCCGCCGCGTAGACGCTGTTGAAGACGACGACGTCGACCTCACCGGAGAGGTCGTCGAGTGAGAGGAACACCATCGGCTCGCCTTTCTTCGTCGTCAGCATCTTCACGGCGGACACGATCCCGCCGACGAGGACGACGTCGCCGTCCCGCCGCCGCTCGACGTCCGCGAGCGCGCAGTCGGTCTTCCGCCGCAGCTGGTCTCGCACGGCGTGCAGCGGATGCTCGGAGACGTAGACGCCGAGCGTCTCTTTCTCCAGCCGGAGCAGGTCGGCCTTGTCGAACTCCTTGGCCGGGATCTCCGGGTGATGCATGAGTGGGGCGGGATCGCCGGCGCCCGGCGCCTCATCGAAGATCGACGCCTGCCCGAGCGCCCGGTCGAGCTGCTTCGTCTGGCCGTATGAGAGCGCCTGCTCGAGCATGTCGAGCATCCCCATCCGGGAGTCGCCCGTCGAGTCGAGCGCGCCTGCCTTGACGATCGACTCGAGCGCGCGCTTGTTCACGAGCTGAGGGTCGACGCGCTCTGTGAAGTCCCAGAGGGAGACGTACGGGCCGCCCGCCTCGCGCGCCCCGACGATCGCGTGCGCAGCGGCCTCCCCCACGTTCTTGACGGCGTTGAGGCCGAAGCTGATGCGCCCGTCGACGACCGCGAAGTCGACCTGGGACGAGTTCGCGTCGGGCGGCACGACCTCGATCCCCATCTCGTCGCACGCGTTGACGTAGAAGGGCACACGGTCCTTCGTGTTCATCACCGAGGAGATCAGCGCCGCCATGTACTGCGCCGGGTAATGCGCCTTCAGATACGCCGTGCGGTACGCGATCAGCGCGTAGCACGCGGCGTGCGACTTGTTGAACGAGTAGTCCTGCGCCTTCTCCATGTCATCCCAAAGGCCGCGGGCGACCTGCGGAGCCAGCCCCGAGGCGATGGCGCCGTCGATGAACTTGTCCTTCAGCGACGCCATCAGGGCATGGATCTTCTTGCCGATCGCCTTGCGGAGATCGTCCGCCTCGGCGGGTGAGAACCCGGCGAGTTGCTTCGCGATCTCCATGTACTGCTCCTGATAGATGCAGATGCCGTACGTCGGGCCGGTCAGCGCCTCGAGCCGCGGGTCGACGAACGCGACCGCCTCCTGCCCCGCCTTGCGGCGCGCGTAGACCGGGATGTACGCCATTGGCCCCGGTCGATACAGGGCCACGAGCGCGATCACGTCCTCGAACTCCGTCGGCTTCACCTGCCTCAGCGCCTCGCGCATTCCGGACGATTCGAACTGGAACACGCCTGCCGTCTCGCCGCGCGCGAGCATCTCGTACGTCGGCTTGTCGTCGAGCGGGATCGTGGTGATGTCGAGCCCGTCGCCGATGATCCGCACGGCCTCGTCGATCACGTCGAGGTTGCGCAGGCCGAGGAAGTCGATCTTCAGGAGGCCGAGGGCCTCGACGTCACCCATCGCGAACTGCGTCACGACCTCCTGGTCGGCGCCCTTCTGCTGGAGCGGGACGATGTCCGTCAACGGTCGGTCGGAGATGACGACCCCTGCCGCGTGGATCGAGTCCTGGCGCACGAGCCCCTCGAGCGGCTTGGCGAGGTCGACGATCTCGCGGACGAGAGGGTCGGAGTCGTACGCGGTGCGCAGCTCCTGCCCCGGCTTGAGCGACTCGTCGAGATAGACCTTCGGCCCTTCGGGCACGAGCTTGGCGATCTTGTCGACCGTGCCGTACGGGACGTCGAGCACCCGGCCCGCGTCGCGGATCGCTGCGCGCGCCATCATCGTCCCGAACGTGATGATCTGCGCGACCCGGTCGCGCCCGTACTTGTCCGCCGCATAGGCGATCACGCGGTCGCGGCCGGCGACCGCGAAGTCGATGTCGATATCCGGCATCGACTTCCGGCCAGGGTTGAGCATGCGCTCGAACAGGAGGTCGTACTTGATCGGGTCGACCTCCGTGATCCCGAGACAGTAGGCGACGAGAGAGCCGGCGGTCGAGCCGCGCCCCGGCCCGACGCTGACGCCGTTGGCGCGGGCGAACGAGATCAGGTCCCAGACGATCAGGAAGTAGTCCGCGAACCCCATCTCGCGGATCGTCCTCAGCTCGTAGGCGAGCCTCTCTTCGAGCTCGGGCGTCTTCCGCTCGTAGCGCGAGGCGAGCCCTGTCTCGGCGAGCTCGACGAGGTAGTCGAACGCCTCGCGGTCGTCGGGAGTCGGGAACCTTGGCAGGAGGATCTGGCCGAGCTCCATCGTCACGTTGCAGCGCTCGGCCACCTCGAGCGTGCGGCGAACCGCCTCGGGATACGCGCCGAAGTCGACCGCCATCTCCTCCGGGGTCTTGAAGAAGAACTGGTCGGTGTCGAACTTCCAGTGGTTCGGGTTCTTCAGGGAGTCGCCCGACTGGATGCAGAGCAGAGCCTCGTGCGGTAGGGCGTCCTCGTGGCGCAGGTAGTGGACGTCGCCGGTGGCGACGAGCGGCAGGCCGGCCGCTGCCGCGAGCTCGGCGAGCTGGGGATTGATCCTCGCCTGCTCGGCGAGCCCGGCGTTCTGGATCTCGACATACGTCTGGTCGCGCCCGAAGACCTGCGCGAGCCGGTCGAGATCAGCCGCCGCGTCGAGGGGGCGGCTCTCCTCCAGCGCCTTGCTGACGCGGCCCGAGAGGCACCCGGAGAGCGCGATCACACCCTTGGCGTGGCGCTCGAGCAGCTGCCAGTCGACACGGGGCTTGTAGTAGTAGCCCTCCAGGTAGCCGAGCGAGGAGAGCTTGATCAGGTTCCCGTATCCCTCGTTCGTCTCCGCGAGCAGCGTCAGGTGCGCGTAGCCCTTCTCCTGCCGATGACGGTCGTCTGCGACGTAGACCTCGCAGCCGATCACCGGCTTGACGCCTTGCCGATCGCACTCCCGGTAGAGCTCGACGGCGCCGGCGAGCGAGCCGTGGTCAGTCAGCGCGACAGCCGGCATCTCGAGTTCGGCCGCTCGCGCAGCGAGCTCCGGGATGCGGCACGCGCCGTCGAGGATCGAGTACTCCGAGTGGACGTGGAGGTGGACGAAGGGGTCTCGCGGCACGGGCCTCCCGATAATAGAAACGCCGGTGGATGCCGGTGCGAGGCTACGAGGTCGCGGCACCGGTCACGTAGACGCGGGCAGCGAGCGGCGGGAAGCGCTCGGTGAACGAGTCGCCTTCGGGCACGACGACACGCCCGCTGCCCACGACGTGGAGGCCGCGCCCGGCCAGGCCGGAGACGGCGATCGTGGCCGTCGCAGGCGTGTAGCCGGCGTTAACCGCGACAACGAGCATCCGGTCTCCATGCCGGCGAGCGCCAGCCTTCACGAGACCGTCCGGGTCGACCCGCACGCCGACAGCGGGAGCGAGCAGCAACGGTGTGAGCGACCGGATCTTCCCCGTCACGTCGGCGATCGCCTGGCCGACGTCGCCCGTCCACGCCGCCGGCGGGAAGAAGCCGAGCCCCCGCGCGCCGCCGGCGATCGCGAGCCACGACTCGGCCCGTACCGTGTCGGGCGTGACCGCCGTCGGACCGTCGTGCGGGCAGGTCATGCCCGCCGCCTCGATCCATTGAAAGGTCGGCTTCCCATGCGCGAGCTCCGCAAGCTCGCGCTGGGAGAGGTACACGTCGACAAGGCGGCCCGGCTGGCACCAGTTCTGAAGCGGATAGAGATCGAAGCCGATCATGTCCGCCTTCGCGATCAGTCCCGGATAGAGCCCGCGGCCATACGCCAGCGGCGCGGCACCCGAATAGAAGTGATTGGTCAGCGTGAGAAAGCGGACGCCCGCCTTGGCGCCGAGGCCCGGCAGCCCGGCGCCCGTCGTCCCGTGAGCATCAGGCTCGTCCGGATAGAACGTCCCGATCACGGGCGTGCCTGCGGGAGCCGTCTCGCCCGCGACGGCGGCCGAGAGCGCACGATGGCCGAGCGCGCTCACCTGTGCCTCGATGCCGCCGCAGCGGTTCGCGGCGTAAAGATTCGTCCCGACGGCGAGGCTCGTCTTGAAGCCGTCCGTGCACTCGCCCCACGACATGATCGGAAACAGCGGCCGGCCGTCGACGACGAGCGCGCCGCTTCGGATCGATCCGCGCGGCTGCTCGTGAGCGGGCGGCGGCGGAGGGGGCAGTGCAGCCGGCGGCGGGTGAGGCGGATGGTGAACCGGCCCAAGCGTCTCTCCTCCCTCGCCGCGCGTCAGGAAGACGAGCGCGACGCCCGCGGTGAGCACCAGACCGGCCACGACGAGAACGAGTTGGAGCCAGCGACGCCAGCGTTCCGGACGACGCATCAGCCCGATGAGGCGGCTGCCGGCGTCGCCGTGCCGCGTGCCAGCCGTGCCGCGGTGCGAGCGCGCCGGAACGGGTCGGGCGTTCGCGCGCTGCCGGTGACGCCGAGCACGACCTCGACCGCCGCCTCGGGGCCCGTTCGCCAGGCAGCGTGCACTGCGAGCGGCCGTGCTCCCCGCTTCGTGCACACCCAGTAGCCGACATGCTCGTCGCCCACCGTGAGCGGGCTGGTCGCGCCGCGAGCGTCGTCGGGCCATTCGCCGCTCGCCGTGAGCGGCCTGTGGGTGACGCCGACGGTCGGCAGATCGAGCTTAGCGCCGAGCTGGAGCGCGAGGCCGCAGCGGCGTGGATGGTCGCGGCCGGTGGAGTCGACGATCAGCACCTCGGGCCGAGCCTTCAGGCGCTGCACCGCCCGCTCGAGGAGCTCGCCCTCGCGGAGCGCGAGCAGGCCCGGCTCGTACTCCGCCGGCGCGTTGCCCTCGACGACGACGGCTTCGTCGCCGACCGATGCCGCGGCCCAGCCACGATCGCCGGCCGCCCCGTCCCCCGGCCCGCCCCTGGTGAAGCAGATGTAGCAGGCGCCGACGCAATAGCGGCCCAGCGGCCGCCACGCTGTCCAGATCTCCCCAGCGATGCGCGTCTGTTCCTCCGCCAGCTCCGCGGCCGTTCGTGGCCAGTCCCGTCCTGCCCGGGTCACCGCCTCATAGTGCCTGGGCCGCCCGCGGCGCGGACGCAGGACGCGACCGCCCGCGGGTCGCTCCCGCGGGCGTCCTGTCACCGCTGTCGCGCGCTACGACGTCGCGTCTTCGACGGCTGATTCGGCCTTGTCGGCCGCGTCCGACGCCGCGTCCTTGGCCGAGTCGCCCCAGCCGGAAGCTGTGTCCGACGCCGAGCTCCACGCGAGGTCGTCGTCCTTCTGCGACTTCTTCCGCCAGAAGAAGACGACGGCTCCGACGGCGGCGGCAAGTGCAAGCAGCTTCTTCATTGGACTCCTTTCGTCAGGGTCGAGGCTATCGCGTTCACGCGCTCTGCGTCGGGGCTGCCAGGCGCTGCTTCCGGGCAACATGAATCGGCCTGCCCAGCGCGACGAGCCCGGCCTCCTTGAGCGCCTCCGACAGGGTCGGGTGAGCTGTCATGCCATCCGCGACCGTCTCGACCGTCGCCTCTGCATCGATCGCGACGACCGCGGCCTCGATCAGGTCCGTGACGTGCGGGCCGACCATGACCACGCCGAGCAGCTCCCCGTACCGGGTCTCGTGGATCGACTTCACGAAGCCGGCTGTCGCGTTCTGCATCACAGCGCGCGCGTTCGCCGCCCACGGGAACTTGCCGACCGAGACGTCATCGCCGTACTGGTCCCTCGCTTCCGCTTCCGTCAAACCCACGCCCGCGATCTCCGGATCGGTGTAGATCGGTCGCGGGACGGCACGGTTCGCGACGACCGCTTCGTGGCCCATCGCGTTCTCCGCCGCAACCTCGCCCTCGCGGAAGGCCGTGTGGGCGAGCTGCCAGTAGCCGGCGCAATCCCCGACCGCGTAGATGTGCGGCACGGACGTGCGCCGGTGGTCGTCGGTCGTGATGCCGCCGCGCGGGTCGAACTGCACGCCGGCCTGCTCGAGGCCGATCCCCTCAACGAGCGGCGCGCGCCCGACGGACACGAGCATCAGGTCCGCCTGCACCGACTCGCCTTCGCCGAAGTGCACCGTCAGCTGGGCGCCGTCGTCGTCGACCTGCGTGCACTGCTTGCCGAGCTGGAGCGCGATGCCGCGCTTCTTGAACTGCTTCGCAAGCTCCTTCGTCGCCTCCTCGTCCTCCTGAGGGATCAGCGTCTCGAGCATCTCGACGATCGTCACCTCGGAGCCGAAGCGCTGGAAGATCGAGGCGAACTCGCAGCCGATGATGCCGCCGCCGAGGATGACGAGGCGAGGCGGCACCGACGTCTGTGACAGCAGCCCGGTTGAGTCGATGCAACGCGGCGAGTCGAGGCCCGGGATCGGGGGTCGGATCGGAAACGAGCCCGTGGCGACGATCGCCGACCGGAACGTCACCGCCTCTCCGCCCTCGACGGCGATCGTGTTTGCGTCCTGGAAGCGGCCGGTGCCGTTCACCCACTCGACGCCGTTCGCCTTGAACAGGATCGCGACACCACCTGTCATCTGCTTCGAGACGCCGTCCTTCCACGCGTTCGCCGCAGCCATGTCGAGCTGCGGCGCGCCGACGTGGACGCCGAGCTTCTCGAATGTCTCGCCGGCCTCCGTTAGCGCATGCGCCGTCTGCACCCAGGCCTTCGTCGGGATGCACCCCACCCGGAGGCACGTGCCACCGAGCTCCGCCTCGCGCTCGATGCACACGACCTTGGCGCCGAGCTGTGCGGCACGGATCGCAGCCGTGTACCCGCCCGGCCCGCCTCCGAGAACGGCGACGTCGCAGTCCATGCCGCGATCCTATCCAGACCGCTTACGCTTCCAGCCTCATGCTCGCCGAGATCGCGCTCTTCACCGACGACGTCGACCGGCTCGTCGGCTTCTACGAGGTTGTGCTGGGACGCCCGCCGTCGGCGTCCTGGCCCGGAGGGGCGACATTCGACCTCGACGGCGTCACGCTCCTGATCCACATCACGGGTGAGACGGAGGAAGGCATGCCGCCGAACGTCGACCACTTCGCGCTGCGCGTTCCGGACGTCGACGCAGAGGCGGGCCGCCTCGGGACGGAGGCCAAGGACTACCCCTGGGGACGCTCGGCGTATCTCGAGGACCCGGACGGCCGCCTCCTCGAGCTGCAGTAGCTACAGCCGGGCGCGCATGACGAGAGCGCCGCCGCGCTCGACGACCTTCTCGAAGCCGTGCCGCTCGTAGAGCGTGAGCGCCGGGTTGTCCGGCTCGACGCTGAGGCTGAGCGCCGAGAAGCCGTCCTTCCTCGCCTGCTCGATCAACCCGTTGAGGAGGCCGTCGCCAAGGCCGCGCCCGCGGCGGCTCGGAACGACCGCGATCGTCAGCTCCGGCGTCTGCTCGTCGACGAACCCGTAGCCCGGCTCGTCAGCGGTGAACAGCCGATACCACGCCGCACCCACCGGCTGGAAGCCCTCGACGAGGATCAGCGACCGGTCGCCGGGCCTCCCCCACCCCTCGACGTAGCGCGTGACCGGGAGGTCGGCGAGCTCGGGATCGGCCCAGCGCCAGTAGTAGGCGTGACGGAGCATGTCGCGCAGGAAGTGGACGTCCTGCGGAGAGCCGCGGCGGATAGCGGTCGGCGGGTGGTGCGGCGCGCTCACAGCGCGAGCGCAGGCTCCTCGAGGAGCTTCTTCAGCGACTCGAGGAAGGCCGCGGCAGGCGCGCCGTCGACGGCACGGTGGTCGCAGGTCAGGGTCATCGTCATCATCGGCCGCACGACCATCTCCCCGGCGCGGACGACGACGCGCTCCTGTGTCGCGCCGACGGCGAGGATGGCGGCCTCGGGCGGGTTCAGCACGGCCGTGAACTGGTCGAGGCCGAACATGCCGAGGTTCGAGATCGTGAACGTCCCGCCCTCGACGTCCTCGCGATGGAGCTTGCCCTCGCGCGCGCGGCCGACGACGTCGGCCCGCGCTCGCGCAACCTCCGTCAGCGTCAGGCGGTCGGCGCCGTGGACGACCGGCACGACGAGCCCACGGTCGGTGGCGGCCGCGATGCCGACGTTCGCCGCCGCGTGCCGCACGAGCCCTTCCTCCGAGTAGGAGACGTTGAGCTCGAGGTGGCGGACGAGCGCCGCGGCGGCGACGGTGACGAGCAGGTCGGTCACCGTCAGGTGCACTTCAGGATCGAGCTCGCGCCTGCGGGCGAGCAGCAGGCTCGACTCCGTCATGTCCGCCGAGATCACGAGCTGGAAGACGGGGATCTCCCACGCCTCGGTCAGCCGACGGGCGATCGTCTTGCGGATGCTCGACAGCTCCTCGACGCGGTCGGTGGGGCTCGCTGGAGGGGCGACGGCAACGGCAGCGGGCTCCGACGCGGGCTCGGCCGCAGGCGCCGACGGAGCAGCCGCGAGCCGCTCGACGTCCTCGGCGACGATCCGTCCCTCCGGCCCCGTGCCGTTGATCGACGCCAGATCGAGGCCGCGCTCGCGGGCCAGCCGGCGGGCGAGAGGCGATGCCTTCAGGCGCTCTCCAGGCTCTCGCTCACGCTCCGCAGGGGCGACTGCCGACACGGCGACGGCGGCCACCGGCGGATGCGCAGCTGACCTCTGCTCAGGCTCCTTAGCAGGCTCAGCAGCCGGTTCGGCCGCCTCCTCCGCGACCGCTTCGCCGGGCTCGCCGATGAACGCGAGCGTGGTGCCGACGGGCACCTCGCCTTCCGAGACGGCGATCTTGAGGAGCGTGCCGCCGACTTCGGCCTCCACCTCCTGCGTCACCTTCTCCGTGTCGAGCTCGTACAAGAGCTCGCCCTTCTCGACCGTGTCGCCTTCTGCCTTCAGCCACTTGACGACCGTGCCCGACTCCATCCCCTGGCCGAGCCGCGGCAGCTTGACCGCGTTGGCCATTAGCTCCTCCCGACCGTGCGCCGGATCGCCTCGAGGACGTCGGCGGCGTGCGGGACGACGAAGTTCTCCATCACCGGCGCGAACGGCACCGGCGCGAACCGTGCTCCGACGCGCTCGATCGGCGCGTCCAGCCAGTCGAATGCGCGCTCCTGCAGCATCGCCGCCACCTCGGCGCCGAAGCCCATCGTCCGCACGGCTTCGTGCGCGATCACGCAGCGGTTCGTCTTCTGGACAGACGCCACGAGCGCGTCCTCGTCGAGCGGCTGGAGCGTCCGCGGGTCGACTACCTCGACAGAGATCCCGTCCGCCTCAGCCTCCTCGGCCGCCGCCAGCGACTCGTGGACGAGCCTGCCCGTGGCGATCACCGTCACATCGCTTCCCTCGCGGTGCACACGGGCCTTGCCAATTGGGATCGGCTCGAGCTCCTCGGGCACGTCGTCCTTCAGGGGGTAGAGCGTGCGGTGCTCGAAGAAGACGACAGGATTGTCGTCATAGATCGCCGACCAGAGGAGGCCGCGAACGTCCGTCGCGGTCGACGGGAAGACGACCTTCAAGCCGGGCACGTGCACGAACCACGACTCGACCTGCTGAGCGTGCTGCGCGCCCGGCGACCAGCCGGCGCCGCCCTGCGTCCGCACCGTCAGCGGCACCTTCACCTGGCCACCGGACATGTAGCGGTGCTTCGCCGCCTGGTTCACGAGCTGCTCCATGCCGAGCGTGAGGAAGTCCTCGTACATGATCTCGACGACCGGGCGCATGCCCATGATCGCGGCGCCCATGCCGGCCCCGACGAGCGCCATCTCGGAGATCGGCGTGTTCCGGACCCGCTCGGCGCCGAACTCCGCGAGCATCCCTTGCGTCACGCCCATCGAGCCGCCCATCTCGGCGATGTCCTCGCCCATGATGAAGACGTCGTCGTCGCGGCGCATCGCCTGCGACAGCGCGTCCCGCACCGCTTCCCGATAGGTCAGCTCAGGCATAGATGTTTTCGAGTGCGTCCTCGGGCTTGTGGTCCGTCCCGTTTCGCGCGAACTCGACCGCGTCCTCGACGATCCGCCGGACGTCCGCGTCGATCGACTCGAGCTCGTCGTCGGACAGCTCGAGCCGCAGGCGCACCCGATCGAGCGGATCCTCGTGCTCGCGCACCTCCTGGAGCTCGCCCTTCGGTCGGTAGACCTGCGGGTCGCCGACGTAGTGGCCGACGAGCCGGAAGGTCTCGGCGAGCAGGAACACCGGCCCCTTCCCCTTGCGCGCGTGCGCGAGCGCGCGGCCGGCGGTCCTGTGCACCTCCTCGACGTCCTGCCCGTCGACCTTCATCGCCTTCATCCCGTAAGCGACGGCGCGCTTCGCGAGGTCGGCGATCGGCAGATGCTGGCTCGCAGGCGTCGACTCTGCGTAGTGGTTGTTCTCGCAGACGAAGACGGCCGGCACCTGCCAGAGCTGCGCGAGGTTGAGCGACTCGTGGAACGTCCCGATGTTCGTCGCGCCGTCGCCGAAGAACGCCACTGCGACGCGCGGCTCGCCTCTGAGCTTGAACGAGAGCGCCGCGCCCGTGATCATCGGCAGCCCGCCGCCGACGACGGCGTTAGCGCCAAGGTTGCCCCGCGCGACGTCGTACAGGTGCATCGAGCCGCCGTAGCCGTGCGAGACGCCTTCGATCTTCCCGTACATCTCGGCCATCAGCGCCTTCGGCTCCGATCCGCGGGCGAGGGAATGCGCGTGCGCGCGGTGCGTTGACGCGAAGACGTCCCCGTCGGCCATCGCGCTCGCGACGCCGACCGCGACCGCCTCCTGCCCGATCGCGACGTGGAGGAACCCCGGTAGCTCGCCGGCGCGGAACTGCTCCTCCACCTTCTCCTCGAAGCGGCGGATCAGCAGCATCTCGCGGTACAGCCCGCGCAGCCGCTCCGTCGAGAGGGTGCGGCGTCGAATTGCCTCGGCCTCGGCCATTCGCCTGAGTTTATGCTCCGGCCATGGGGCTCGTAGCGCAGTGGTCGGGCATCGCCGACGGCCTTCCTGAGCGCTGGGCGGACGTCCAGCTACGGCTTTCTCTCGACCGGCCGGAGACGGCCAACAGAGCCGCGGTGCTGCTCGGCCCGATCGGGCCAGGGAGAGCGGAGGACGAGCTGCGGCTCTCGATCTCGGCGGCCGACAGCGGCCCGGCCCAGCTCCGCCGGCTGCTGGCACGCCTCGACGACGAGAGCATCCGGGGCTCGCTCGAGCTGATCTCCGAGACCGACGCCCCGATCGAGGTCGAGCCCGTCGCCGCTCTCGGCGCCGCTCTCGAGGCGTATGCACCGCTCGCGGTTGCCTGGGAGGAGCTCGTCGGGTCGTTGCCGGACGACTGGAGCGACCTGCTCTGCACGCTCGAGCTGCGGTCTACGGACGACCTGCCCCCGGCCGCGCTCGCGATCGCCCCCCTCAACCCCTCGCGCCACGGTCCCGATCCCGTCTTCCATTTCCGTGTCGCGCGGAACTACGGCTACGGCGCCGCGCCCGAGATGGCGCAGCGGTGCCTCGCCCGTCTCGACGAGCGAACGATCCCGGGCCAGCTCCGGCTCGTGGAGGCGCTCTCCGATACGCGCCCGGTGGCAACGCAAGGCCCGACGTTCATCATCGACAACCGCGCTGTGTAATCCTGGCGACGACCGTGCGACGCGTCGCCACCCGACTCCAGCTGATCAAGACCCGCGCGCGGACGCTTGCGAACCTCCAGCTCGAGCTTGCGACGCTCGAGCTCAAAGCCAAGGCAAAGGCACTCGGCATTGCTGCCGCCCTCTGCATCGTCGCTCTCGTCCTCGTGCTCTACGCCATCGGGTTCGCCTTCGCCTCGGCGGCGGCTGGCATCGCGGAAGCCCTGCCGCTCTGGGCGGCGTTGCTCATCGTCTCCGGACTGCTTGTGCTGACGGCTGCCTTGCTCGCGTTCGTGGCCATGCGCATGGCTCGGAGCGCTGCTCCACCGAAGCCAGCCGAGGCGATCGAAGAGGCGCAGGAGACCGCCCGGGAGGTACGGAATGCCTGAGAAACGTACTAAGGAGCACGTCCGGGCAGAGATCGCAACGGAGCGCCAGGCGCTCGTCGGCGAGATCCAGGCGCTGCGCCATGACGCCGCCAGCATTCTTCCCTACGCGATCGGAACCGCACTCGCGGTCGCCGTGCTGACGAAGAGCAAGACGGCGAGGAGAACGCTGAAGGTTCTCTGGTGGCTCCGTTGAACCGCGCCGTCTGACCCTCCGCCGCGATTGTCATCGCGGGGCTCCGAGCTTCCACGGCTTCCCGAGAGCCCCGCGATGCTGCCCCAGCGTTTGCCGCCTTCAGCCCGCGGCGGGTGCGGAGGGAAGGTCACGCACACCACGGACGCGGACGCGAGGGCCGCTCTACGACCCGCTATACGGGGAGGGAGCTCCGCCGGATTTACGCGCGCAGCTCGGCGCCGAACTGCTGCGCCAACGCCGACACGATCTTCTCCCGCAGCGCCGCCGCGTCCTCGTCGGAGAGCGTCCGCTCGGCCGACTGGAACGTGACGTTGAAAGCGATCGACTTCCTGCCGGCGCCGACCTGATCGCCGCGATAGACGTCGAACGCCTCCATGTCGCGCAGCTCGAAGCCAGCGGCGTCTCGCGCGGCCGCAACGAGCTCGGCCGCGGTGACGGGCTCGTCCACGGCGAACGCGAGGTCCTGCTTCAACGAGGGATACGTGACGACGTCCTCGAAGACGACGAGCTGCGGCACGCGACCGAGGAGGCTGTCAATGTCGAGTTCGAAGAGACCCCACGGGCCCGGCAGGCGCTCGTCGACGAGCTCGAGCACCCAGCCCTCGGCCGTCCTCGCTCCAGGCCCGGGGAAGCGAAGGTCGGTCGCGCGCTCGAACACCGACGCCACGTGCAGCGCCGCGTACAGGCTCTCCACCACGCCCTTTGCGTGCGCGAAGCCGCCTTCGACGATGCCGCCGATGTGCCAGCGCTCGACCGGCAGCTGCTCGCTGCTGGGCAGGTAGACGTGAGCGAGCTCGAACAGCGCGATGTCGTCGTTCCCTGCGTCGACGTTGCGAACAGCTGCCGCGACCAGACCGTCGGTGACAGATGTCCGGAGAACCGCCTGCTCGCTCGAGAGCGGCTCGAGCAGCCGGATTGCGCCCGGCGTCGGGTCCTCCGGCAGCAGGCTCCAGGTGTAAGCCTCGGCGAAGCCGAAGCCTACGAGGGTGTCCTGGATGCGCCGGCGGATGCGCTGCGCGCCGGTCAGCCGCCCGCTCAGCTCCGTGCGCGTCGGCTGGGTTGCCGGCACGCGCTCGAGGTCGAAGCGCGCGACTTCTTCGACGAGGTCGATCGCCCGTGTGACGTCGTCTGCGCGCCAGGTGGGAACGCGAACTGCCCACCCGTCGTCCACGTCGAACCCGAGGGCCTCGAGGCGCCGGCGCTGCTCCGTCTCCGCGATCGCGATGCCGACGACCTGCTCGGCCCGTTCGGGGCGGTACGAGATCGTCGCCGGAGCCGCAGGCTCGGCGCGAACGTCGGCGTGACCGGTCCAGCGCGCCCCGGCAAGCGAGACGAGCAGCTCTGTCGCGTAGCGTGAGGCCTGGAGCGCCGTCTCAGGATCGACGCCTTTCTCCCACCGATTCGACGCTTCCGAGCGCAGCCTCAGCCGCTCGGACGACCGCATGATGCCCACCGGCTCGAAGTTCGCAGCTTCCAGCAACACCGAGGTCGTCGACTCCGTGACCTCCGTCTCCTCGCCGCCCATGATCCCGGCAATCCCGATCGCGCGCTCCCCGTCGGTGATCAGCAGGTCGCGAGGATCGAGGGAGCGGAGCTGGCCGTCGAGCGTTCGCAGCTGCTCGCCGGCCCTCGCACGCCGGACGCCGATGCGGCCGCCGGCGAGCGTGTCGAAGTCGAACGCGTGCATTGGGCTCCCGAGGGCGTGCATGACGTAGTTGGTCACGTCGACGACGTTCGAGATCGGCCGCATGCCGGCTGCGACGAGCCGGCCCTTGAGCCAGTGCGGAGACGGTGCGACCGCGACGTCTCGGAACAGGCGCCCGACATACCGAGGACAGCCCTCGAGATCGTCGATCGTGATGGCGACCTGCTCGTCGCCTGCCTGCTGAGGATCGACGCCGGGAGGCGGCGCCAGCGGCAGGTCGAAGATTGCCGCCACTTCACGCGCGATGCCGTAGACGCCGAGCAGGTCGGGCCGGTTGTGCGTCGTCTCGACTTCGAGCACGACGTCGGAGAGCGGCAAGGCGTCGACGAGCGGCGTCCCCGGCTCCCACTCGTCAGGCAGGACGATGATGCCGGCGTGGTCGTCACCGAGCTCGAGCTCCTGCTCGGAGAGGATCATCCCGTCCGAGACGGAGCCACGCAGCTTGGCGCGCTCGAGCGTCCGGCCGTCCGGGAGCACGGCGCCGGGCAGCGCGATCGCGACGGTGGCGCCCGCCCCGAAGTTCCACGCTCCGCAGACGATCTGCCGCGGCTCGCCCTCGCCCACGTCGACCGAGCAGAGCTGCAGCCGGTCGGCATTCGGGTGCTTTCCGGCCTCGAGCACCCGACCCACGAGGTAGCGGGCGAGGTTGCCGTCGGTGTCGGCGACCCCGCGCGTCTCGATCTGCCCCACCTCGCAGCTCGTGAACAGCAGCCGCTCGGCGAGCTCGCCGACGGGGACGTCCACGTCGACGTACTCGCGCAGCCAGGAGAGGGGCACCCTCATGTCAGAACTGCCTCAGGACGCGCAGGTCGTTCTCCCAGAACATCCGGATGTCGGGGATGCCGAGCCGTTGCGCGGCGATGCGGTCGAGCCCGAAGCCCCAGGCGAACCCGCTCCACTCGTTCGGGTCGTAGCCGACGTTCTCGAACACGGCGGGGTCGACCACGCCCGCGCCGCCCATCTCGTACCAGCCCGTGTGCTTGCAGAACGCGCAGCCTCTGCCTTCGCAGAGGAAGCACGTCATGTCGAACTCGACAGAGGGCTCCGTGAAGGGAAAGAAGTTCGTGCGCATGCGAAACTCGCGGTCCTCGCCGAACATCGCGCGGCAGAAGTGCAGGCACGTGCCCTTGAGATCGGCGAGCGTGATGTGGCGGTCGACCGCGAGCGCTTCGATCTGGTGGAAGACGGGCGTGTTCTTCGGGCTCGGCGTGTCCCGCCGGTAGCAGCGACCGGGCACGGCGATGTAGATCGGCGGCTGCCGCGACTCCATGACGCGGATCTGCCCCGTGGACGTGTGCGCCCGGAGCAGCGTCTCGTCGTCCACGTAGAACGTGTCGAGCGGTGACCGCGACGGGTGGTTCAGCGGCTGGTTGAGCGCGTCGAAGTTGTGCCAGACGGTCTCCACCTCACGGCTGTCGACGATCTCGTAGCCGAGGCCGAGGAAGATGTCCTCCGCCTCGCGGGTGATCTGCGTGAGTGGATGGAGGTGCCCCAAGGGTGGCCGCTTTCCCGGAAGGGTCACGTCGAGGCTCTCGGTGGCGACGAGCCTGTCGGCGCGCTCGAGGAGCGAGCGGCGCTCCTCCACGGCCGCCTCGACCCGCTCGCGGACGGCGTTCAGGGCCATGCCGGTCTCCCGGTCCCGGACCTCGCGGAGGGCTAGCTTCAGATCGCTTTTCCGCCCGAGGTACTGGATGCGCGCGGCGTCGACATCCTCGAGCGTTTGAGCAGCTGTGATCGCGCTCAGGGCCTCGCTTTCGAGCGCTTGGGCGTCCATCGAGCGACTGTACCATCGGCCTACGTGGGCTCTTACTACGACCCCTGGGCGCCCGTGTACGACCAATGGTCGTCGGACATGACGGAGGACGTGCCCTTCTACGTCGAGCTCGCGAAGGAGGCCGGAGGCCCAATCGTCGAGCTCGCCGTCGGCAACGGGCGGGTGGCGATACCCGTCGCGCTCGAGACGGGGCGTCCGGTGGTCGGCTGGGACACCTCTCCCGCGATGCTCGCGCAGGCCCGTGTGCGAGCGGAGCAGGTCGGCACGCAGCTCGAGCTCCACGAGCGCGACATGCGCGACTTCGAGCTGGACCAGCCGGCCGCCCTCGTCTACTGCCCTTATCGCGCCCTCCTTCATCTGCCGACCTGGCACGACAAGCGGCGCGTCTTCGAGCGCGTCGCCGCCGCCCTCCGGCCGGGCGGGCGCTTCGCGTGGAACACCTTTTGCTTCGACCACGCAATCGCCGCGAAGCTCGACGGTGAGCACCAGCAGGAGCCGGTCCCCCACTCGATGCGCTACGTGGCGGCCGACAATCGCATCGACATCGAGCAGGACGCCGGCGGCTCCATCTCGCTCTGGTGGGTCACGAAGTCGGAATGGGAAGGGCTGATCGACGTCGCCGGCCTCGAGGTGGAGTCGCTGTACGGCTGGTTCGACCGGCGACCGTTCGACGAGGAGAGCAGGGAGTTCGTGTGGGTAGCGCGGAAGCCGGCGTAGGCGCGGCGTACGACCGGATCGCGGAGCTCTACGACCCGTGGAGCCGGTCGGTCGTCGAGGACGTCGGCTTCTACGTCGAGGAGGCGCAACGTGCGGCGCCGGGACCAGTCGTCGAGTTCGGCGTCGGCACGGGCCGGATCGCGATCCCGGTGGCGAGCGACGGCATCGACGTGATCGGCGTCGATTCGTCGGCCGGGATGCTCGACGTCTGCCGTGCCCAGGCCGTGCTCGCAGGCGTCGAGGAGCGGATCGACCTGCGGCTCGGCGACTACCGCGAGCCGCCCGTCGAGGGAACCGTCCCGCTCGTCCTCTGTCCCTTCCGCGCGTACCTCCACCTGCACTCCGACGAGGAGCGCCTCCGTGCACTCCGGGCCGCCTGCGCGCTCCTGCCTGACGGCGGCCGCCTCGTCTTCGACGTCTTCACGCCGGGCCGCGAGGACATCGAGGAGACGAACGGCCGCTGGCTCGAGCGTGAGCCGGGCATCTTCGAGCGTGCTGACTGGGACGAGCAGAAGCGCATCCTCACACTCTCGCTCCGCGGGCCCACGGAGGAGACGACGATGGCGCTGGCCTGGGTCTCGCAGGCGGAGTGGGCTGCGCTGCTCGACCGCGCGGGCTTCGAGGTCGAGGCGTGCTACGGCTGGTTCGACCGGCGCCCCTGGAACGGCGAGGACGATTCGATTTGGATCGCCCGACGCCGTGTCGTAGGGTAACGCCATGCCTGGCTGGCTCTGGGCCGTGATCATCATCGGGCTTGTCGTCCTCCTCGGCCTGATCCTCGTCGGCCTCTACAACAAACTGATCCGCCTCCGTAACCGCTCGCAGAACGCGTGGGCGCAGGTCGACGTGCAGCTGAAGAAGCGGCACGACCTGATCCCGAACCTCGTCGAGGCGGTGAAGGGCTATGCCGCGCACGAGCGCGGCGTGTTCGAAGAGGTGACGAAGGCCCGGGCGCAGGCGATGCAGGCGCAGGGCACGCAGCAACAGGGCCAGGCGGAGGGGATCCTGTCAGCCGCGCTCGGCAGGTTGTTTGCAGTCGCCGAGGCCTATCCGCAGCTCCGCGCGACGGAGAACTTCCAGCAGCTCCAGGCCCAGCTGAGCTCGGTCGAGTCGGACATCGCCGTGTCCCGCCAGGTGTACAACGACACCGTTCTGTCGTACGACAATGCGCTCGAGACGGTGCCGACGAGCGTCATCGGCGGCCTGTTCCACTTCAAGCCGCGTGAGTACTTCGAGCTCGAGGACACCGCGGCCCGCGAAGCACCCCAGGTCAGCTTCAGCCAGTAGCGTGACGCGCCGCCGCGCGGTCCTGCTCGTCTCTCTTTCTGCGGCGCTCGCGCTGCTCGTCCCCGGCGCGGCGCAGGCGAAGTCGTACACGCTGCCCGAGGCGGCAGTCCAGGTCTGGGTCAACCCGGACGGCTCGCTCCGCGTACGCGAGCAGATCCTGTTCGACTTCTTCGGGCCGTTCACGGGCGCCTACCGCGACATCCCGCTGCGCAAGGGCGAGCACGTCGACACGATCGGCGTCTCGGAGAACGGCCGGGCCTATCGACCGGGCGCGAAGACGGACCTCGGCAGCTTCGACACGGCGGGGTCGTTCGGTGTCGAGACGAGCAGCAACCGAGTCCGGATCGTCTGGCACTACTCGGCCCTGGATGAGCGTCGTGTGTTCACCATCACCTACCGGTTCCGTGGGCTCGCCGTCGCCTACGACGACGTCGTCGACGTCAACATGAAGGTCTGGGGCGCCCACTGGCCGGTCGGCGTCTCGGAGCTCAAGGCGGCGATGGCGTTGCCGAAGCCAGTCGCGCTCGCGAACAAGCGCTATCGCGTCTGGGGCGCGCCCGAGTGGGTGAACGGCGTCGTTGACCGCACGCGCGAGGCGTCGCAGTTACGCGCCGTCAACGTCCCGGCGCACCAGTTCGTCGAGCTCCGCACGGTCTTCCCCAGGCGCTTGCTGACGTCGACCGCGGGCGCGCGGGTCGTGAAGGGCAACGGCCTCGCCAAGATCGTCGCCGAGGAAGAGCATGACGCGGCCGACTTCCAGCACGACCGCGACAAGATCCAGGACGCGAAGGATCACATCGGCCGCACGCTGCTGACGCTTGCGCTGCTCGCCCTTGCGCCGGCGATCGCGATCATCTTCTTGCTCTGGCTCTTCTTCGGCCGCGAGCGAAAGACGGACTACGACCGCGAGTACGAGCAATTCCCGCCGACCGAGACACCGGCCGCGCTCGTCCCTCCGCTCCTCCGCCAGAGCACGTATCCGGGCTCGTTCGAGTTCACGGCGACGCTGTTCGATCTGATCCGTCGCGGCTACTACGCGTCGAAGCCGGTGACGACGGAGAAGTCCACGTGGGGCGGGCTCCGCTCCGAGCAGGTCTCGGACCTCGAGCTGTCGACGGGTAAGACGGAGACGGAGCTCGCCGACTTCGAGCAGCCCGTAGCCGACGTCTTCGACCACATCCTCGACGACGGCCCCGAGCGCCTGTCGAAGATGCGGGAGCGGATCGAGAAGACGCGCACGTCGAATAGCAAGCGCTTCACCAAGTTCAAGGACGCGGTCGCCGACGCCGTCGACTCGCGCCACTGGTACACGGGGCACGGCGGACGCTGGTTCCTCGCCGTGACGGTTGTCTTTGCCCTCGCCGCGACCGTGCTGCTCTGGCTCGGCATCGATGGCTTCCGGGCGGAGGCACCGCGCTGGACCGACATCGTGCTGATCGCGCTGGGCGTCTGTGCGATCGTCAACGCGATCATCGTCGTCGTCGCGGCCGCGAACACGAAGCTCTGGCGTCGCCGAAGCCGCGACGGAGAGCTCGAGGCGCAGCGCTGGGAGGCGTTCCGCCGCTATCTGACCGACTTCCCGCGCCTCGACGAGGCGCCGCCGGCGACGCTCGAGCTGTGGGAAAAGCTCCTCGTCTACGGGATCACGTTCGGGATCGCGGAGCGCGTGCTCCAGGGCGCGCAGCTCCACATGCCGGAGGAGCTCCACGACGCGAGCTCGATCTACTGGATCAGCCCCAACGGGAACCTCGGCTCCGGCGCGAGCGCGCTCGCGATCGGAGACCTCTCTTCGGGGTTCGGCTCCGCGCTCGCCCCGCCGAGCTCGAGCGGCTCCGGCGGAGGCTTCTCTGGCGGCGGTGGCGGAGGTGGGGGTGGCGGAGGCGGGGGCGCCTGGTAGCCGGAGTCCCGTCTCGACCACACCAATCACCGTCCGAGTCAGGCATGTCCCAGGGACAGTCCCTCGGCCAGGTCCCGACTCGACTGCAGAGACGTCAGACGCAGACCGGATCAGGGTCGCCGCTCGGCGCGCACTCGTAACGGCCAGGTCCCGGGGACTGTCCCTGGGACCGGTCCGAAACGAGGGAGGAGCACCGCGGCTCCGCAGTACCGGCTAGTCGAGGAGTGCGATCTCGTCGCCGGCGGTTACCGCGCCGCCTTCGATCACGCGGGCGAGCATCCCCCGGCGGCCTTCGAGCTCAGCCTGGAGGCCGGCACGAATCTTCTCCATCTGCTCGCACGGGTCGCAGACCATCGCGATCTCGAACACGGCGCCGCCCACCTGGACGCGCTGGCCGATCGGCCAGTCCTCAACGTCGGCGCCGACGACGGTGAAGTTCTCCTTGACGGCTCCGGGCCGAACGTCGAGCGCGTCGAGGTGTTCGGCGGATACGAACAGCACTTCGCGCTTCGTGCCCGGCCGAGCGTGCGCGCAGCCCTCGAGCCCGTGGCCCACGACTGCGGTTACTGTGTCGCGCGGCTCCATCGGCTGCCGCTTGGCGGGTGAGACCCAGATGTGGGTGACGCGCGGCATCGCGCCCATGCTAGCCACCGGCCCGGCGCCGTAGCTCGTAGAGAGCGATCGCGCCCGCGACGGCGACGTTGAGCGACTCGGACGCAGCCTCGGTCGGGATCGTCACCTGGGTCTCGCAGCGGGCGAGCACGTCGAACGGGACGCCCGTGCGTTCCGCGCCGAGGACGAACGTCACGCGGCTGGGCAGCTCTATCTCGGAGAGCGACGCACCGCCCGAGGCGACGAGCGCGAACCACGGCGGCGGCGCCTCGTCGAAGGCGAGGAGCGGGACGCGGAAGACGGCGCCGGCTGAGCTCCGCAGCGCCTTGCCGGACGCTGGGTCACCACAGCCCTCCGACAGCGCGACGAACGCGGAGAACGCATCGGCGGCGCGGATTAGGGTGCCGACGTTCCCCGGGTCGGAGACATGCCAGAGCGCAAGCCCGGCGTCGCCCGGCGGGCCTCCTCGGAGGTCATCCCTGCGAAAGACGGCGACGACACGAGGCGGATGCGGGAGCTCGGAGACGCCGGCGAGCAGCGCCGGCTCGACGTCCTCATCCGCCCGGAGGACATCGACGGGCTCGAGACCGGCAGCCAGGCCCGCGTCGACGAGGTCCTCGCCTTCCGCGACGAAGAGCCCGAGCCGCTTCCGCTGGCTCGCGGACTGCAGCCGCCGGATCAGCCGCAGCCTTGGGTTCGCCGCCGAGGTGATCACCTCGGCGTCCGTCTAGCTTGCGAGAGCGGCTTTCGCCTTCTCGGCGACGGCCTTGAACGCGACGGGGTCGCTGACGGCGAGGTCGGCGAGCACCTTGCGGTCGAGCTCGATCTCCGCCTTCTTACAGCCCGCGACGAACTGGTTGTACGAGAGCCCTTCGCGCCGCGCGGCCGCGTTGATGCGGATGATCCAGAGGCTGCGCATCGTGCGCTTTCGGTTCCGGCGGTCGCGATACGCGTAGACGAGCCCCTTGTCGACCTGCTCCTTGGCCGCCTTGTAGCTCGAGTGCTTGATGCCCCAGTAGCCCTTCGCCTGGCCGAGCACCTTCCGGCGCTTCTTGCGGGCGGCCACCGAGCGCTTGACCCTAGGCACGCGAGCTCACCCTCTCCCCAGCTGCTTCTTGACCGCCGTCACGTCACTGGCTGCGACCGGCTCGTTCCGCCGCGCGCGCTTCCGGCCCCCGGTGCTGCTCTTTACGAGATGACCTGGAGGCGTAGTCCGGTGACGCCGGCTGCGCAGGATCTTGCCGGTGCCGGTCACCTTGAACCGCTTCTTCGCTCCACTGTTTGTCTTCTGCTTCGGCATCGCTCAACTCCCCGTTGCGCTCTGAACCTCGGTCTCCACGTCCGTCTTCTCCTGGCCTGCGGCCTTCGTCGGCGCAAGCACCATGACCATGTTGCGGCCGTCGATCTCGGGCTGCGACTCGATCTGCCCGAGCTCCTTCACGTCCTCGGCGAGCCGCATCAGGAGGGCTCGACCCCGCTCCGGGTGGAGGTTCTCCCGCCCCCGGAACATGATCGTCACCTTCACCTTCGCCCGCTGGCCGAGGAAGCGGACCACATGGCCCTTCTTCGTCTCGTAGTCGTGAATTCCGATCTTCGGTCTGAGCTTGATCTCCTTGACGTGGATCTGCGACTGGTGCTTGCGGGCGAGCTTTGCCTTCTGCTCCTGCTCGTACCGGTACTTCCCGTAATCCATGACCCGTGCGACAGGCGGGTCTGCCTGGGCGGCGACCTCGACGAGGTCGAGCCCCTTGCCATAGGCGTACTCGAGTGCCTCGGGCGTGGCCTTAATGCCGAGCTGCTCGCCACCCTCGTCGATCAGCCGCACCTTGGCGACGCGGATCGCGTCGTTGACCCTGGTCTGCGGGACCGGACGGACGGGTGGCTCGAACCGTCTCGGTCTCAAAGGACTGTCACCAAGCCGCGCTTTCCTCCTCTTCGAACGACGAAACCGCTACGCAAGCGGCCCCAATCCTCGTCGTTGCGACTCGGTTGAACCTCCACGGAGCTCATGCCGTCGACCGGCATTGACTCGGGAGGTGAGGAACGGTGCCGCCCCTGCTTTCAGGCTCACAGCGTACCAGCCTCGCGGATCTCGCCGATGAGCTCGTCGAAGCTAAGGGTCGACTGCTCTCCGCCGTGGTCGCGGATGGCGAGCACCGCGTCGGACTCCTTGTCGCCGTAGACGACGATGCGGGGCACCTTCTCGAGCTCGGCGTCGCGGATGCGCTTGGACACGGTCTCGTCACGTTCGTCCACATCGGCACGAACGCGCGCGGCCGCGAGCCTCGTCCGAAGGCTGCCGACGGCGGCACGATGGTCCTCGCCGACCGGGATCAGCCGCACCTGGACCGGAGCGAGCCAGAGCGGGAACGCCCCGCCGTAGTGCTCGATCAGGATGCCGAGGAAGCGCTCGAGCGAACCGAGGAGCGCGCGATGGACGACGTATGGCGTGTGCTCCTTGTTGTCGGCGCCCATGTAGCTGAGCCCGAAGCGGGCGGGCATCTGCGAGTCGAGCTGGATCGTGCCCATCTGCCATGAGCGTCCGAGCACGTCCGTCATATGGAGGTCGATCTTCGGGCCGTAGAACGCGCCGTCCCCAGCGTTGACCGTGTACTCGATCTGACGGCGTTCGAGCGCTGCCCGAAGCGCGCCTTCCGTGAAATCCCATTCCTCATCGGTGCCGAGCTTGTTGTCGGGTCGCGTCGAGAGCTCGAAGCGAGCGGCCATGCCGAAGAGCTCGTAGAGGTAGGAGGCAAAGTCGAGGCAGCCGAAGATCTCCTCCTCGATCTGCTCCCGCGCGCAGAAGATGTGGGCGTCGTCCTGCGTGACGTGCTGCACGCGCAGGAGGCCGTGGAGGGTGCCGGCGCGCTCGTTCCGATGGAGCGTCGACGACTCCGCGTAGCGGATCGGCAGATCGCGGTAGCTGCGGAGGTCTGAGCCGAAGAGGAGCATGTGCCCGGGGCAGTTCATCGGCTTCAGGCCGAGCGTCCGATCCTCGCCGTACGGGAGGAGGAACATGTTGTCCCGGAACTTCTCCCAGTGGCCCGATGTGATCCAGACGGCCGTCTCGTACATCAGCGGGGTCTTGACCTCGACGTAGCCGCGAGCGGCGTTCTCGCGACGCCGCAGGTCCTCGAGGATGTTCCAGAGCACCATGCCTTTGGGATGCCAGAACGGCATCCCCGGAGCGCTGTCCTCGAGGTGGAACAGATCGAGCTGGTGGCCGAGCGCGCGGTGGTCGCGGCGTTTTGCCTCCTCGATCCGTTCGAGGTGCGTGTCGAGGTCCTCCTGCGTGAAGAACGCCGTGCCGTAGATCCGGGTCAGCTGGGTGTTCTTCTCGTCCCCCGCCAGTACGCGCCCGCGAGGCCCGTCAGCTTGAGCGCCTTGATCGGCTTCGAGTCCTGGAGATGCGGCCCGCGGCAGAGGTCGGTGAAGTCACCCTGCGTGTAGAGCGAGATCTCTCCCTCGGCGGTGTCCACGAGGTCGACCTTGTACGGCTCGCCCTCGGCCTCGAACCGCGAGCGCGCCTCGTCGCGCGAGAGCTCCGCGCGTGCCCACTCGCGCCCGTCCGCAAGCTCGCGCCGAATCTCCTCCTCGATCCGCTCGAGATCGGACTCGTGGATCGGCCCGGGAAATTCGAAGTCGTAGTAGAAGCCGTTCTCGATCGGCGGCCCGATCGCCACCTTCACGCCCGGGTAGAGCCGCCGCACCGCCTCGGCCAGCAGGTGTGCGGTCGAGTGCCGGAGGACGTAGCAGCGCATCGGGGTCGTCGCGATCGCGCGTCGTCAGGATCTCGATCGACTCGCCGTCGGCGAGGGGCAGCCGAAGGTCGCGCGTGCCCTCCGGCGTACGGACGAGCACCGCGTCCTGCGCTAGCCTCGGCCCGATCGCCTTTGCCGCATCGAGCCCGGTGGAGCCGTCGGCGAGCTCGAGCTTCGACCCGTCGGGAAGAAGGACGTTCACCGGAGGAACCTATCGCGTGCTCAGCCGGTGGGCTCTGCAGCTTCCGCGCTCTCGGCCTCGCGGGCCCAGCGCCGATCGAAGAACACCGCGAGCCAGATCGAGAGCTCGAACAGCACCAGCAGCGGGATCATCTCCATCGTCGTCGTCACGGGATCGACTCCGGGCAGCAGGACCACCAGCGCCGCTACCGCGACGTAGCCGATCCGGCGGTTCCGGCGGAGCTTGCTGGACGGCAGGATGCCGAGCCGCGCGAGCGCGAGCACGAAGATCGGCATGAGAAAGACGACGCCGACGGCGATCAGGACGAGAAGGACGAAGTTGTAGTAGTCCTTCGCCCGGATCAGGATGTTGAACTGATCCTGGTCGTAGGTCGTGAGGAAGTGGACGGCAGCCGGCAGCACGACGAAGTAGCCGAAGGAGAGCCCGACGAGGAAGAGGCCGGTCGCGAAGCCCACGAATCCGAGGATGCGCCGCTGCGTGTCCGCCTCGACAGCGGGCGCGAAGAACGCCCACATCTGCCACAGGATCACGGGCAGCGCGAGTGCGAGCGCGGCCCAGAAGCTCACCATCACGGAGATGATGAACGGCTCCGCGACGCCGAAAGTCGCCGGCCGCTTGTGCTGCACGGGCAGCGGTGCGTTCAGCCAGTCGAGCAGCTGGTTGTGAAAGACGAACGTGACGATGAAGGCAGCGCCGACCGCGATCAGGCAGTAGACGAGTCGCGTGCGCAGCTCACCGAGATGCTCGACGAGCGTCGCCTCTTCCCCGGGCGCGAGCCGCCGCGGAACGATTCGGCGCACGCCAGCTAGGAGGTCGTGTCGCTCTTCGGTGCCTGGGCCGGCTCTTCGGCGGCCGGGAGCTCAGGCGGCGGCACTTCGTCCTCGTCCTTGCCCGAGATCGAGTCCTTGAACTCCCGCATCCCCTTGCCGATCGAGCGTCCCATCTCCGGAAGTCGCTTCGGTCCGAAGACGAGCAGCGCGACGACGAGCAGGATGACGATCTCCATCGGGCCGACGTTGGGCATGCGACCTAGGGTACCACCGGCGCTCGACGGTCCGGCAGCGGGGTGAGAACGGGCTCGAGCTGCGCGCGCAGATGCTCGAAGTCGGGCGGCAGCGAAAGTGTCTGCCCGAGGCTCTCGGCGGGCTCGTCTGCAGTGAACCCGGGCCCCAGCGTCGCGATCTCGAACAGGACGCCGCTCGGCTCGCGGAAGTAGATCGAGCGGAAGTAGAAGCGGTCGATGATCGGCGACGGCCGGAGGCCGGCGCGCGCGACGCGCTCGTGCCACACCTCGTGCTCGTCCATCGGCGAGCCCCAGGCGACGTGGTGGACGGCGCCCGCCCCCATGATCCCGGGCTCGGCCGGCGGCGGGTCGTACGCGTAACGCCCGCCACGCAGCGAGCCGCGTGCCTCCCAGGCGTTCTCGCCGGTCGGCTCGAAGGCGAGCGTCTCCTCGAGCGTGGAGCGGCTTCGCTCGGGCTCGCCGGTGTATGCGCGCACGGTGTCGAAGCCCTGGAGCGCGAGCTCGGCGGGAATCTCCGGATGGTGCGCGACGAGTGGCTCGTCCGTCGTCTCGACGACCGCGAACTCGTGCTCGAGCCCCTCCGGGTCGCGGAAGCGGAGCCAACCTTCGCCCCGCTCGCCGCCGACGCGGTCTGCCCAGAAGTCGAGCGCAGCGTCAGACGCGACGCGCCACACAACCCGGTGCACCATGCCCGCTCCTGCGCGGCCAGGCGTCGCGTGCGGGTACTCGAAGAACGTGATGTCGGAGCCGGCATCGCCGTGCTCGTCGGCGTAGAACAGGTGGTAAACGGTCGGGTCGTCCTGGTTGACCGTCTTCTTCACGAGCCGGAGGCCGAGCGTGTCCGTGTAGAAGTCGACGTTCTGCGCCGCGTCGCCGGTGATGCAGGTGACGTGGTGGATGCCCTCGAGCTTCACGCCCGTACCGTAGCGAGACGGACACATCGGGCCGTGAAGCGCACCTCCCGAGCCACCCGGTGATGCGATCAGCAGGAGCCGACGGTGATGACGAGCCTCACAGGGGCTTTGACCACGTCGTGGTGGACCACCGGAGTGAAGCCGAAGAGCCAGACATCGGGCGCCTCGCCCTGGATCATCCCACCCAGCGAGAAGTAGCCAGGGTGCGGCGACTGGATCTCGTCGTTCAGGGCCGCGAGCCCCGCCGCGTTCAGCGAGACGGGGAATGCTGTCAGATCCCCGTATGGCGCATGGGTCGGGAGGTAGCGATTGCCGTAGATGGTTCCCGTGCCGAGGTCACGAAAGACATCGAGATCGGGACCGGCTGTCGTGTTCAGGGTCGCCGGGTCGGTGGACACGTCATGGAGCACGAAGTTCGCCCACGTCGCCACCTCAGCGTAATCCCCGGAGCCCGTGCCGATCGGGAGCTGTACCGTCGCCGCGGTCGCGCACATACCGTTGGCCAGCGAGACGTCGAACGTGAAGAAATCTCGATGGTTGCGATTCGCGAGCTCTCTGTCGAAGCCGGCCAGGTAGTTCTCGAGGCCGACCACATGCATGCCTTTCTCGTCCCACCAGCCCATGTTCAACGTCCCCGGAGCGACCTCGCCCTGGCGGGTGGAGATGACGGTCGTCTGCACCCCGGCGCCCGCGCCCGGCTGCGTGCCTATGGTCAACGCCGTCAGCACGACAAGTGCGAGCAGCGCTGCGGTCGTCAATCGTCGAACGCCCATCAATGCCTCCTCCAGGCGACCTGGACGGAACGTATCTGCACTCTGCCAGACTTTCCCTCTGGCCGGAGATCGAAAACCGCCGCGCCGCGATACGTCGGTCCCGAACCGCAGAGTTTGAGCGGGTTTCACTGTCGACAGAGGGCGGTTAGCTCAGTTGGGAGAGAACCAGTAAAGCCAGCTGGGCGTCCTGCTTGGTGCTGATCCACCCTATGTGGAGCGCCGACGATGAGCGCGCCGACGCCGCTTCAGCCGCGCACCGCTCGCGAGGCGGTGACCTGCTCGGGCGTAGGCGGCGGCGACGCAGGCCGCCCCTATACTCTCGAGGCGTGCCACCCCTCCCGGTTCGGCCGTCCGCCGCCGCCGCTGGCCTGCCTGTCCGCGGCGCGCTGAGCTTCACGCCCACCTACAACGACGACTACACGGGCTGGCCACTGGCGCCGAAGCACCGCACCCACGCCGTCTACGGGACGTTCCTCAACCCGACCACTGGCTGGCCTTCGGGGATGCCGCCGCTGCAGCGCACCTTCCACAGGGCGATCGACATCCTCGTGAACGACGCAACGGGCCGCCACCCTGTGTTCGCCATCGAGGGAGGGAGCGTCTCGGAGGCGACGCGGATCTGGGAGATAACCCCGCTCAAGGAACGAGTTCGCTCCGGGAACATCTCCATCGGCCACTTCCGCTACCAGCACGTCGTGTCGAGCGTCGAGGTCGGGGAGAAGGTCGAGGCGGGGCAGGAGATCGGCCAGACGGTCCCGGGTTGGTGGCACACGCACCTCGAGGAGGTGGCACACGACGGCGGGAAGCGCATTCTCCTCAACCCACTTCGGCCCGGCGGGAAGCTCGCCCCGGTGACGGACCGGGGACGCCCATCCGTGAGCGAAATGCGCATCTACGCGAAAGAGGACGAGAACAATCCGGCGCCCCGCCCTCTGCCGCCCGACCGTGTCCGCGGCGTCGTCGTCCCCGTCGCGCTCGCGTGGGACTCCTTCCCCGTTCGGGAGTGGCCGAACGCTCCCCTTGGTCGCCTGCACGTCTACCGCGCCTCGATCGAGCTGCGCCGGGGGCAGACCATCGTCCTTGCTCGGACGCTCTTTCAGCTCGACATGGCGCCCGGGCCGACCTGGCAGCACTTCTTTCGCCCGCTCACCCGCCGAAGCGCGCCCGTCGCCGTCTGCGTCGTGCGCAAGCCGGCGGACTGCACCGGCCGCTTCTGGCTCCGGCTCTGGGAGCGCGGCTGGGACACGAGGAAGGTGCCGAACGGCTCGTACACACTGAAGCTCACCGTCGAGGACACCGTCGGGCGGAGTGCCAGCAAGACTTTACGGTTCCGGGTCGCGAACTGATTCAGACGTTGTTCGCGATGCCGACGTCGATCGACTCTCTCGCCCGGTTCCCGACGATGTCCCAGGCAGTGACGGTCAGCCGGTAGGGGCCGTCGCGGAAGGCCGTCGTGTCCCAGTTGTAGCGGGTACGGCGGGCGAAGAGGCGGAACCAGAGCTCCCCGCGGCCCTGGCGGTTCAGGCGGAACGCGGTGGCGGCGCGGAGGTTTTGCCGCGTGCCCGGCGCGTAGTGGTGGGAGATGGGGATCTGATCCCGGAGAGGACTCTCGGGCCCGGGCCACACGTCGGACAAGAAGACGTCACGGTCGACGACGCGCTTCCCGTCACTCACCCGGTCGACGGCGAGGTGGACGCGAGCCGGATGGTGGTCGGTCTCGAGGAGGGGGACGTCGCGGAACCAGCCCAGGAAGGACTGCAGGTCCTCGATCCAGGCGCGAGCGTCGACCTGGCCCGAGAGCCGGCTCGGGTCGAGGGGGGCGCCCCCGGGAGGGAAGACGGCCGACCCTTCGCTGGTCCGCCAGGTCGAAGCCGCCGCACCGGCGGTAGTCCTCCCTCCAACACCTGAAGCCACCGGCCGGTGGAAACGGATCTCCCGGATGACCGGGGCTGCTGTGTCGCGATACGGCGCGATCTTGCCTTCCCGGTCGAGCGGGTTCACCTGGATCTGGCGAGCTGTCGCATGCTTCGGACTCGGGGGCGGTGGGGTCCTCCTCCCCGGGAAGCGCCACTCGCTCAGGTGCAGGTGCCACTCGCCCTCGGTGGTCCAGGCGATCAGCTGGCCGGGTTTCACCTCCTGCCCGAGCTCGACGACCGGTAGAACGTGCCCGTACGTGAAGTGGCCGATCCTGACGATGCCCTCCCGACCGGGCCGCGGCTGCATCCATACGTGCCACACCGGTCCGCCCTCGAGCGCATAGACGCGGTGCGTCCGCCCCGGCGGCGCCCCGCGCTCGGGCTGGTCGTCGCGCACCGAGATGTCGATCCCGGGGTGGTACAACGCGCGACGGCGCGGGTCGAGCCACGAGCCGCGTACGGGGTGCTGCCGGTTCCGCGGGGCGACCGGCCAGCCGCGATAGTCGTCGGCGTACCAGGGCCTCAACTCGCCCCCAGTACCGGCGACAGGATCACGCGCTTCGGCTCGCGTCGGCGCTTGGGAGGTTCGACGACCTCGAGCAGGTAGTTGACGTCAGCCTGTGTCGAAGTCGACGAAGGCGCCGTTCCCGTCCAGTCCGAAGCCCGACCCTCCTGGGGAACGAGATAACCGATCTTCGCCATCGACGTGACCCCCTGGTCAGCGGTGATTGTATTGCGCCGGGCCGGGGCGGTCAACGATCCTCGTCGCAGAAGCGGCACTGTCACCTCCGTCACGGACGCCGAAAAAGAGGGGAAACTCACAGCGCGGACGCCGATCAAGAGATCGAGACGAACGAAGACCAGACGCTAAGATGTCCTGAGTGCAACGGCAGTTGGGAGAGCGTTACAGCTCCAAAAACTGCTTATTTGCAGGTGAAAGGGCGGTTAGCTCAGTTGGGAGAGCACCAGCTCGACAAGCTGGGGGTCACTGGTTCGAGCCCAGTACCGCCCATATCGCGTTGTCGATTCGACAACGCGCTATAGCCAAGTACCGCGTGGTGTGCCCCTAGAGTCCTGACTCGGCACCGGGCGGCGGGCTACGATCGATCGGTGGACGAGTTTGTCCCGCGCGACTTCGACTTGCCTCGCCGGCTCGAGACGCCGAAGTTCGTGCTCGAGCCGCTCGGGCCTGAACACAACGCGCAGGACTACGACGCCTGGATGTCGTCGATGGACCACATCGCCGCGACGCCCGGGTGGGGCGACGGCCGCTGGCCGCGAGAGATGACGCTGGACGAGAACCGGGCGGATCTGCAGCGCCATGCCGACGACTTCCGTAACCGGAGAGGGTTCACATACACGGTGCTCGGTCCCGCGAGCCGCCACGTCATCGGGTGCGTCTATATCTACCCGCTGCCCGACAGCGACGACGACGCCCGCGTGCTCTCGTGGGTGCGGGCGAGCCACGCGGTGCTGGACGTCCCCCTCTGGCATGCGGTCAGCGACTGGCTCGCGTCAGACTGGCCGTTCGATAGCGTCGAATACGCGTCGCGCGCGTAGGCGCGGTGCGCGAGCCGCTGTCTGATCGCTGGCCCTGTGGTATCAGACGGATGTCGTGAAGAAGGACGCTCCGCAGAGCTCCGGGTCACCGTCGGAGTTGATCGACGCGAGGATCGCCGAGCTCGACGATTGGCGGGGCGAGATGCTCGCTCGGCTCCGCACGCTGATCAAGGAAGCGGATCCCGACGTCGTCGAGGACGTGAAGTGGAGGAAGCCGTCGAGTCCCGGCGGGGTTCCCGTGTGGTCGCACGACGGGATCATCTGCACCGGCGAGACCTACAAGAGCACCGTGAAGATGACCTTCGCCAAGGGCGCGTCGCTGGAAGATCCCTCGGGCCTCTTCAACTCGAGCCTGGAGGGCAACACGAGGCGGGCGATCGACCTCCGCGAAGGCGACGAGATCGACGAGAAGGCTCTGAAGGATCTCGTTCGCGCCGCCGTTGCCCTGAATACGGCCTAGCGGCAGCGCCGGGTCGAGCCTCTACGGGGACAGCGCGCGCTCGAGTGTCGCCCGGTCGTACGGGCCGCCGTGCGTCGCGAGCACGTGCTCCACGGGCAGGTCGAGCAACGGGCGCAGCCCCTCGACGACTTGCTCGCGCGTCATGTCCGGGTCCAGCCATCGCGGATTGATCTGGAGCCCGTCGCCGAAGTCGGGCAGCGTGTCGCCCACGACGACCGCGCCATGGCTCTCGACCCAGAGCACCAGGTCGTTCGGCTTCTGTCCGGGGAACGCTTGGACGCCGACGTCGAGTCGGTCTCCCGCCTCGTAGGGGTGCGCCTCGCCGATTCCCTCCTTGAGCAGCCAGACGACGTCGGGACTGCCGTCGCCCGCCTGCTCGGCGGTGATGCCGTACTTCTGCATGAGGTACTCGGCGGTGTCGGGCAGCGGCGTGTAGACGGGCACGCCGAGCCTCTCGACGAGTCCCCGGGAGTCGCGCTCGTGCCACGGCGCCGTGAGGACGATCGCCGTCTCTCGATCCTTCGCCCGAGCCTCGATCTCGCTCGGCACGGCGAGTGGGTCGAAGAGGAGCAGACGCTCCCCGTCGTCGATCGCGTAGGAGGAGACGCTCTGATCCCACGGCTCGGTGTCCCGCCACTCCGGATGCGTTGCCTGCCAGTGCCAGAGTCCAGCTCGTAGCTCGCGCACGGCGCCATATTACGCGGGCCGGCGCCGTGAGCAGAGCCGCTCGCTGGCCCTATCCCCTGCTCGGCAGGTACGTCTCGACGATCCGGCTCCCGGGCGTCGAGTGGACGATGTCGGCGGTCGTGCCGCCGCCGACGACGTAGATCCGGCCGTGGTCACCACGCTTCGCGCGTAGTTCCGCGCGGTCGGCATCCGGCTGCGATCGATGTGGTTGACGACGCGGCAGCTAGGCTCATCCCATGCCGTTCCAGCCGACGCTGATCTCGAGCTACGTCTGAGAGCACGACCATGCCGCCCGGGTGGCGGCAACGCGGAGCCGACGGGCAGCGCACGCGCGAGAGCACCGGCGCGCTCACGCCCGCGCGCCTCGACATCCCCGGCTCAAGTGGCAGGTCGCAGGATTTGGGGCGTTCCGCCGCCTCGTGATCGGACGCTGACGGGCGACTAGGCTCCCGCCCGTGACCGAGCGCGTCCTCACGCTCCGCGAGCTGAACCGGGCGACGCTCGCGCGGCAGCTGCTCCTCGAGCGGAAGCGCCTGTCGCCCGTGACGGTGATCGAACGCCTCGTCGGGATGCAGGCCCAGTGGCCGCCGGCGCCGTACGTCGGCGTCTGGACACGGACGTCTGGCTTCCGCCGCGAGACGCTCGAACGCGCGCTCGCGAGCGGGGCCGTCGTCAAGGCGACCGTCATGCGACAGACGCTGCACCTCGTTACTCCGCGCGACTACGCGCTGATCCGCGCGGCGATGAGCGAGACGAACTTCCCCTGGGAGTCGTCGCAGGCCAAGAGCCTTGCGCTGCTGGCTCGTTCGCTCGCCGCCGACCGGCCCGTGACGAGCGCTGAGGGAATCGCGGCGCTCGAGCGCGAGACGGGTCTCTCAGGAATCGCCGCCCGGCGTGCCTGGCGTGCCGCCCGCGCCCGAGCGCACCTCGTGCACCACCACGAGACCGCTCTCTGGCACGCGCGCCCCGAAGGCCGCTTCGTCGCGCTCGACGAGCCGGAGGAGCAGAACCCGATCGAGGCGCGCGCCGAGATGCTGCGCCGCTACCTCGCCGCGTTCGGGCCTGCGTCGGTCCGGGACATGAGCCGCTGGAGCATGATGCACATGCCCGAGCTCAGGGCCTCGCTCCAGCTGCTCGAGCCACTCCACCGCTTCCGCGACGAGCAGGGCCGCGAGCTGCTCGACGTCCCGCGCGGGCGTCTTCCCGGCCCCGAGACGCCGACGCCCGTCCGCTTCCTGCCCAAGTGGGACAACCTCCTGATCGGCCACGCCGACCGCACGCGCGTCCTTCCGGAGCCTTACCGGAAGAGGGTGATCGGGAAGAACGGCGATGTGGCACAAACGTTCCTCATCGGCGGGTTCGTTGCGGGCACGTGGACCGCCGACAAGGGCCGGGTGAAGATCACGCCGTTCGGCAAGCTGGCCCGCGACGATCGCGAGGAGCTCGACGAGGAGCGGGAGCGGCTGGAGGCGTTCCTGGCGAACTGAGTAGGGTGATGGCCGTGCGTCCCACCGTGTACGAGCGTGCCGGCGGGGAGACCGCCTTTCTCCGGCTTGCACACGCACATCACGCGCGCTGCCTCGCCGACCCGGTGCTCAACCATCCCTTCTCCCATCCAGACCAGCACCCCGAGCACGTCGAGCGGCTGGCCGCCTACTGGGGAGAGGCCCTCGGCGGCCCGGCCACGTATTCCGGGTCCTGCGGAGACGAGTCGAGCATGCTCGAGCTGCATGCGGGAAACGGCGAGATGGACGATCTCGGCGAGCGCTTCGTCCGCTGCTTCGAGCACGCCCTCGACGACGCGCGGCTACCGGACGACGCCGAGCTACGTTCTGCGCTCATGGACTACATGCGCTGGGCCGTCGACAACGTGCTCGCCTACGCGCCGGTGGGCTCGGTGATCGAGCCCGGCCTTGCGGTCCCTCGCTGGGGCTGGGACGGGCTCGAGACGACATGAAGATCGCCCTCGCCGCCGTTGCCGTCGCCGCCTGCGCGGCGGCCGTCGTCTTCGGCGCCCTCTATTTCGCTGACCAGCGGACGCAGACCGTCGTCGTCAGGCCCTGCGGCGAGCGAACGTACGGCCACATTCGCTCACTCGAGCGTGTGAACGGTCGCTACGTGTTGAAGTTCGACCCCGCCTTCTTCACGAGCGGGGTCACAGCGAACGACGCGGCGGCCGAAGACGGCGCCGTAGAGCCGGGTCAGCCGGTGCCGAACGACAACTACGTCGTCGACGAGAGTCACCGCGTGCTCACGTACTACGTGGCGCCAGCGGCCCGCGTGACCGTGCTGACGAACAACGCGACAGGGATCCTCTCGACCCCGGTCGGCGTCCCGGAGCTGGCCGAGATCGTCGCGAACGGCAAGAGCGCGCAGCACACGCTGTTCGAGTCGCTCGACAGCGGTATCTGGATCCGTGTCTACAACGACACGGTCTGCGCGCTCGACCAGCAGTACAAGCCCTAGCCCGGGCGCGAGTCGACAGCTCGACACGGCACACTGAGGCTGTGCATCGTCGAGGAACGGCAGGCCTCGTCCTCGCCCTGTTCGCAGCCAACGCCGTGGCGATCGTGTGGCTCTGGTACGACGGGGGCAACATCATCGATGTCGACGACCAGGCGGAACTCGTGACGAGCCTCGCCAGGATCACGGGGCTCCTCGGTGCATACCTCGCGCTCGTCCAAGTGCTGCTCCTCGCAAGGCTGCCCTGGCTCGAGCGACTGATCGGGTTCGATCGGCTGACGATCGTCCACCGCTGGAACGGCTTCGCGTCCATCAGTCTCGTCTGTCTCCACACGGTGCTCAGCGTCTGGGGCTATGCGCTGCTCGACGACGTCTCGCTGTGGCACGAGGTGGGCACACTGCTCGGATCGGGCACCTACGCGGGCATGGTCACCGCCACCGTCGGGACCGCTCTCCTCCTCGTCGTCACGTTCACGTCGTTGTCGATTGCCCGCCGCCGCCTCTCGTACGAATGGTGGTACGTGGTGCACCTGTCCGCGTATGCCGGCATCGCGCTCGCCTGGTTCCACCAGATCCCGACCGGTAACGAGCTCGCACTGGACGAGGTGGCGGCGTGGTACTGGCGAGGGCTGTACCTTGCGACGCTCGTCCTGCTCGTCGTCTTCCGCTTTGCGGTACCGATCGTGAACGCGTTCCGGTTCCGGCTACGGGTCGCGCACGTCGTTCCGGAGGGAAGCGGAGTCGTGTCGTTGAAGATCGTCGGCTCCGGGCTCGAGAGGCTCGACGCGCGGGCGGGGCAGTTCTTCCTCTGGCGCTTCCTCGGCCCCGGACGCTGGTGGGAAGCGCATCCCTTCTCGCTCTCCGAGGCGCCGCGCGGCGACTCGCTGCGGATCACGGCCAAGGCCGTCGGCGACTTCACGAGGAACCTGCCCTCGATCGAGCCCGGGACGCGCGTTGTCGCTGAGGGCCCGTTCGGCGTGTTCACCCGGGACGTGCGGCACCGGGAGAAGTCGCTTCTGATCGCGGGCGGCATCGGCATCACGCCGATCCGCGCGCTCCTCGACGAGCTCGATGGCGACGTCGTCGTCCTCTATCGGGTGCTGCGGGAGAGCGACGCGATCTTTCGCGACGAACTGAGGCGGGCTGGCGCGCGCGTGGAGGTGATAGCCGGCGACCACGCGTCGGACGGAGCCGACCTGCTCTCGCCGGGCCACCTGCGCGAGCTCGTCCCCGACGTGATGGAGCGCGACGTTTACGTCAGCGGCCCACCGGAGATGGTCGACGTGATCGCGTCGAACGTACGAAAGGCGGGAGTCCCGCGCCGGCAGGTACACATGGAGAGGTTCGCACTCTAGAAATGGGGGTTCGTGTGAAGCATCAGGTGGCAAGCGCGCTCGGGGTCGCGACGCTCGCGCTGCCGACGACGAGTGGCCTCGCGTCGATCCAGACGTCGGCGCCGACGAGGACGTCGACGACCTGGAAGCGGGTCGAGGGGCCGATCGTCGCGGTCGACCGCTGGGGCGTTCTCCAGGTCGCGCTGATCGTGAAGAAGACGACGACGAAGACGAACACGCGCACGCGCGTCGTGCGCCGCATCACGGCGGTTCGCCTGCCCGTCTACCCGAGGTCGGGCGCGCCGCACACGGTCGGGCTGAACAGAAAGGTGCTCCCGGTGCTCGTCCAGCAGGTCTTCGCGGGCCAGCTAACAACGCAGATCCAGTACATCTCCGAGGCGACCGACACTTCCGTTGCGTTCGAGACGTCCCTCCAGGCGGCGCTGCTCAAGGCGCGACGCGTATGAGCGGGACGGTCGTCTGGGAGCTGGCGCCGTCGCGGGCAGAGCAGCACATGGGGACGACGATCATCGTCGACATCCGTGACCCCGGCATCGATCACGACGTCGTCGACCGTGTCTTCGACTGGTTCCGCTTCGTGGACGAGACGTTCAGCACGTTCAGTGAGGGGAGCGACGTCTCCCGCATCGACAGCGGCGAGCTGACGGTGGCGGAGGCATCACCGGAGGTCCGGGAGGTGCTCAACGCGTGCGAGGCTCTCCGATCCCGGACCGGCGGGTACTTCGACGCGCATGTGTCAGGCCATCTCGACCCGTCCGCGTTCGTCAAGGGCTGGTCTGTCGATCGCGCCGCCGCGCTGCTGACCGCCCAGGGCGCAGAGAACTTCGCCGTCTACGCGGGCGGGGACGTCGTCACCCGTGGCGCAGCCGGCCCGGAGGAGCCATGGCGCATCGGGATCAGGCATCCGACGCAACGTCACGCGATCAGCGCGATCGTGGCGGCAGGCGACCTCGCCGTCGCGACGTCCGGCGCGTACAACCGAGGGGCACACGTGCTCGACCCGCTGACGGGCAAGCCCCCGCACGGGCTCCTGTCGCTGACGGTGACGGGGCCGGAGCTGGGGTCGGCGGACGCGTTCGCGACGGCGGCCTTCGCGATGGGACGTGACGGGCCGGCGTGGGTGGCGACCCTCGAGGGCTACGAGATGCTCGCGATCCTCCCGGACTTGACGGCGCTGATCACTCCCGGCTTCCCCGCCGTCGACGCCTGATCGCCGAGCCTGTTCAGAAGATCTCGGGGCACCAGGGCTGGATGTCCGTTCGGAACATGGCGTCGGCCCGCGCAGCGGCGCCAGGCTTCAGCTCCTCCACGCGTCCACCGCGCACGAGCTGCGCGAACGTGAAGCCACCGAGGTAGACGGAGCCGAGCGCCGTCACGTCGCAGGCGAGATCCGCCTCGGCGCGCGTCTTCTTCGCCTCGCCGTCTTCGAGCTTCCAGCGGCCTGCGTTCCACGAGCAGAAGTCGTCCGTGACCTGGAACACGATCGGCCCGGGCGCCGAGTACGAGCGCGCCGCGAGCGCGGCGCCGACGTCGACGCAGCCGTACCCAGAGGCCGTCGCCGACGCGCATGCTCATCCTCCTCGTCTGGGCGAGGATCCAGGAAGAGCGGATGGTCGAGCGGGAGGAGCCGCGCCGAGACCTTGCTCGTCCACTCGATGTCGAGGAGGTAGCGCCAGAGCGCGACTCGGCCTCGAGCGAGCGCGCGAGCACCTCGATCGACGACGATCTTGCCCGCGTCGGATACCCGCCCTCCCAGTTCGGGTCATGGCGGTAGATCGCGTAGCCCGCCGACCGCGCCGTCGAGCTCGACGACGGCGAAGCGCTTCGGGCCCGCGCCGCGCGCCACTGCGGCGAGTCGTAGACGACCCGCGACTCCACCAGTCCGCTCGAGCGGCGAAACATGCCAGGGCGGTCGCGGAAGACGTGCTCCCAGATCGGGCCGAGGGTCTTCGGCACGTCGGCGGGCTCGACGTAGCGCACCGTGCCGCGCGCCTCGAACGGGGCCGCGAACTCACCGTGCGGGCGCGGAAGCTCGATCTCGCCCGACGAGCGACGCGAGGCCGTAGCCGTAGCGCCCGTAGATCCGCTCGTCGGATGCCCAGAGCGCGGCGATCGGCTCACCGCGCTCGTGCGACGTCGTCGAGCTGCGCGCGCATCATCGACGTGAGGATTCCGCGTCGCCGGTGCGTCGGATAGACGCCGACGACCGTGACGCCGGCACACGGCACCGTGCCGCCCGGCACGGAGAGTCGAATGGAAACGCCCCGGCGCCGCCGACGGCCCGCTTGCCCTCGAAGGCCGCGTGCATGCGCTCGAGCGGGTGGCAGCGCAGGAAACGCTTCGGCGATCTCGTCGTCGATCTCCCACGCCGCCGTACTCGGAGATCGCGCCGACGGCCTCGCTGGAACTCCGCGAGCGCTCTTGCACGTGCGGACCTTGATGGCCACCTAGAACGGCTCGAGGCAGTGCGGGGGAAGCTCGGTGCGAAAGAGCGCAGAGGCTCGCGCGATAGCGCCGTCGGCAAGCTCCTCGACGCGACCCGCTGCCGCGAGGCGCTCGAACGAGAACGCGCCGAGGTACGTCGACGCGAGGTCGGCCGCCGACAGTCTCAGCTCGGCCTCCGCACGCGCTCGTCCCGCCTTCGCCCCGGCGCGGTAGCGACCGTCGTTCCACGGACAGAACTCGTCGGTCACCTCGAGCACGACGCGAGCCTGTCGTCCGCGTACGAGCGTCGCCGCAGCGCCTCGCCGACGTCCACGAGCCGTAGCCAGATCCCGTCGGACGAGCTTGAGCTGAAGCCTCCGCGCGTCCTTCACCATCAGGAAGAGCGGCGTCGCCGGGTCGAAGTTCCACAGGGTGACCCGCGCGATGAGGTCGACGCCGAAGAGGTAGCGCCAGAGCTCGCGCGTGGCCTCCGTCGACGTCGCGATCGCGTCCACGAGCACGAGCTCGCCTGCGGCATGCCCTGCTCCCACTTCTCCTTGAAGCGGTACATGGCGAACGCCTCGCCGCTGCCCGTCGATCTCGATGAGGACGTAGTACTTCGGCCTCGCGCCGTCGCGCCAGTGCTCGGGGTCCTCGACGCGTGCGTCCCAACGCGCCTCCGAGCGAGAGAGCATGCCCTTGGCGCTGCAGCCGCGCACGCTCGAAGATCGGCGGGAACTCCCGTCGCGCCTCCTCCTTCGTGAGCAGGCGGACCGTGCCGGTCGGCCCCGGGTCGTCGCGAAACGCGAAGCCTGCCTTCTCGGCCTCCAGCGCAGCCGCACGGCACGCGCGATCCCGTAGCCGAACCGGCCGTAGATGACGGACTCCGACGCCCAGAGGGCGGCAAGCGGCTCGCCGCGCTCGTGAAGATCGTCGAGCTGCTTGCGCATCAGCTGCGTGAGCACGCCGCGCCGGCGGTGGGTCGGCATCACGCCGACATAGGTGATGCCCGCGCACGGCTCGACGCCGCCGGGGATCGTCATCTCGAAGGCGATCGAGGCAGTGAGGCCGACGGGGTGGCCGTCGTCGAACGCGGCGATCACCCGGTCAGCCGGCAGCTCGCGCTTCTGTATCTCGAAGTCGTCGTCGCGCAGCTCGTTGCCGAATGCGACATTCGCTGCGTCGAACGTCGCGCGAAGCTCGTCCTCCGTCGGGTTGCGGTACTCGAGGGCCACGGCGCCGGAGATTACGCGATCTTCTCGAGCGGGGCGTACTCGAGCATCAGCCGCCGCTCACCGCTCTCGCCGGCGAAGCGGACGGCGACGATGCCACCCGGCTCGATGGCGATCGACGACGCCCTCGCCGAGCGCCGCGTGCCGCACCGAGTCGCCGGTGGCGAGCGACGGGACGTCCGCTCGCGGCGCGACCTCCGGTCGCCGGGCCGAGGACGACCAGGAGAACGGCCGCAGGCGCTCGCGCACGATCTCGCCCTGCGGCAGCTCGTCGAGGAAGCGCGACGGGAGGTTGTGCGCCCGCGTGCCGAACAGCGTGCGCGTCGCCGCGTGTGTGAGCGTCAGGCGCTCCTTCGCTCGCGTCATGCCGACGTAGGCGAGGCGCCGCTCCTCCTCGATCCCCTGCTCCTCGATCGAGCGCACGTGCGGGAAGATCCCGTCCTCCATGCCGATCAGGAACACGGCGCCGAACTCGAGGCCCTTCGCGTTGTGGATCGTCATCAGCGTGACGAGCGACTCCTGGTCGCGCGAGCGCGTCCTGGTCGGAGTAGAGCGAGATCTCCTGGAGGAAGCCGGAGAGGGTCGGCTGCTCGGCCTGCTCCTCGTACTCGCGCGCCGACGCCGACGAGCTCCTGGAGGTTCTCGACGCGGCCGCGAGACTCGATCGTCCGCTCCGCCTCGAGGATCTCGAGGTAGCCGGAGCGCTCGAGCACGCGCTCGACGAGCTCGTGGACGGACAGCTCCTGGGCGGCCGACTGGAGGGACTGAGAGCAGTGTCTGCAGCTGCGCGACGGCCGCGCCTGCGCCGGGCCGAGGCCGGCCTCCTCCGGGTGCCCGAGCGCGGCGAACAGCGACTCGCCCGTGCGCGTCCGCCCACGCCCGCAGCCGGCCGATCGACGCGTCGCCGATGCCGCGCCGCGGGCGGTTCGCGATGCGCATCAGCGAGACGCCGTCGACCGGGTTGTCGATCACCTGGAGGTACGCGACGACGTCCTTGATCTCCGCTCGCTCGTAGAAGCGTGGGCCGCCGATCACCTGGTACGGGATGCCCTGGCGCACGAGCACGTCCTCGAGCACCCGGCTCTGCGCGTTCGTCCGGTAGAAGACCGCGATCTCGCCGCCCGGACCAGCCCTCCTCGATCAGCTCCGCCACCTCGGCGGCGACGAAGCGCGCCTCGGCATGCTCGTCCTCGACCTCGAGCGCGCGCACCGGCGGCCCTTCGCCGAGGTCGGAGAAGAGCGTCTTCTCCTTGCGCTCGCGGTTGTTCTCGATGACGGCGTTCGCGGCGCGGAGAACGGTGTTCGTCGAGCGGTAGTTCTGCTCGAGCGCGATCAGCTCGTGCCGGGGAAGTCGCGCTCGAACTCGAGGATGTTGCGGATGTCGGCGCCGCGGAAGGCGTAGATCGACTGATCGGGGTCGCCGACGGCGCAGACGTTCCCGTGCTCGCCGCCGAGCAGCTGGAGCAGCCGGTACTGCGCGTGGTTCGTGTCCTGGTACTCGTCGACGAGGACGTAGCGGAACGCTTTCTGCCAGCGCTTGCGCGCCTCGGGGAAGCGCTCGAGCATCTCGACCGTGAGCATGAGCAGGTCGTCGAAGTCCATCGGCGTTCGACCCGAGCATGCGCCGCTGGTAGAGGCCGTAGACGTCGGCGACCGTCTGGTCGTAGAACGACTGGACGCGCTTCGCGTACTCGTCCGGGCGAGACGAGCTGGTTCTTCGCGGTCGAGATCTGCGCGTGGATCCCGCGGGGCACGAAGCGCTTCGGGTCGCGCTCGAGCTCCTCCAGGCAGTCCTTCGTCAGCCGGACCTGGTCGGCCTGGTCGTAGATCGTGAAGTTCGACTTGTAGCCGAGCCGCGGCGCCTCCCGGCGCAGGATTCGGCCGCACGCGGCGTGGAAGGTGAGGATCCAGATCGCGCGCGCGACGTGGCCGAGGAGGTCCTCGAGCCGCGTGCGCATCTCCCCCGCCGCCTTGTTCGTGAAC
Source organism: uncultured Actinomycetes bacterium (assembly GCA_963705945.1). GTDB lineage: Bacteria > Actinomycetota > Thermoleophilia > Gaiellales > Gaiellaceae > PALSA-612. The sequence continues at coordinate 969,576 of CAVPLG010000001.1, forward strand.
GTGATGGCAAGGATCTCGTTCGGCTTCGCACCCCGTGCGGCGATGAGGTGCGCGACGCGCCGCGTGAGCACACGCGTCTTCCCCGAACCCGCGCCCGCGACGACGAGCACCGGCCCCTCGGTCTGGAGCACGGTCTCACGCTGCGCCGGATTGAGGTCGGCAAGGTACTCCTCGGGCTTCAGGACGGCGGCGACGGACATGCCGCCGATGCTAGTCGTCAAGGGCGGAGGCCGAGGCGGCGGCCAAGGAGCACGAAGCCGCCGGTCACGGCGGCGAGCTCGCCCACCGCGTTGCGGAGGCCCTCGTCGACACCGCCCGCGATGCCGACGGCGAGAGCCGCCGCGATCGCAACGAGCGCACCGAGAAGCCAGGGCCGTCGAAGCGACGGGATATGGAGGTCGTCGAACACGTCGCCGGCGTTTCCGGGCACGGTCGAGCGGATGTGCGCAGACCGCCGAATGCGCACCGCTGCGATGGCGGGGATCACGACGCCGATCGAGACGGCAAGAGCCGCGGCGGTCCACCAGGATGGCAGCGAGGCGCGAAGCTCGAAGGCGTAGAGGCCAAGCGAAACGAGCGTCACCCCGCCCGCCACCAGTGCGACGGTCGCCCGCGTGCAGAGGCGGGCCGCCTCGCTCGCGGGCAGCTCCGGCACGCCCCGCGTGCGTAGCCACCCGAGCAGCGCGAGGAGGCCGGCGGCGAGCGCGACCTGCGGGGCCAGCAACATCCCGATGGCTGACGGCAGCGCGAGAGGCAGAGTCTCCGCATTCGTTATTTCCGGCCGAGGGACCGTCGCGGCCGCCAGAAAGCAGGCGGAGAAGGCGATCCCGATCGGAACGAGCAGGACGAATGAACCGAGGGCGGCTCTCCGGCTCGTCGCCGTCGCGAGATCGTCCGCGACCTCCTGCGCAAGCTCGGCCGCGTCGCCGAGGCGGTCACCGCCTCGGTGTCGGAACGCGCATGGTCCTCGAGCTCTGCGAGAAAGCGGCGTCGCGCTGCGCGCGGAACGCCACGCGCGGCGAGCTCGTGCTCGAACACTGCGAGCCGCTCACGCGAGCACCACGTCCATCGCGCGCGAGAGCGACTTCCAGTCTGCGCGCGCCCGCGCCAGCTGCCGACCGCCTTGCTCCGGTCAGCCGGTAGACTCCTGCGGCGCCTCCTCGCTGGCCGTCCACGAGCTCGCGAGCAGGCCGGCCCGCCTCGAGCTTGTAGAGCGCCGGGTAGATCGTGCCTTCGGGAAGTCGAGGACGCCGTCGCTCCGCTCACGTAGCTCCTCGATGACGGCGTAGCCGTGCGCTGGGCCTTCCGCGAGCACTGCGAGGATCATCCCGTCGACGTGGCCGCCTTGCAAGGGCTTCGGTCACAGCCACGCAGTCTATACCTAGGTCACTAGGTATCAAGTACGAGCTACCAGCGAACGGTGAGCTCGACGTGCGCGGGCTTCTTCGGCGTGCCCACCCAGCGCGATCTTCCACGTGTACTTGCCCTTCGGGAGCGGCTCGTACGACGCCTTGCAGTACGAACGAGCCGGCGGCGCCGTCGCAGTCGAACGTCTTCGTGTCGATCAGCGGGCCGCCCTTCGGCGGCGTTCTTGCCGAGCAGGAAGAGCTTTGCGCGGCCCGCCGTCGGAACGCGCAGGAGCACCGAGAACGCGGACGCGTGGTGCGTCTGGATCGTGACCGAGCTCGAGCCTCCCGCTCGGCACCTGTGTCCTCGAAGTAGATCTTGCCCTTCTTCGCGGCGAATGCCGCGAACGGCGAGAACGAGCGCTCCGACGAGGCAGAAACGCACCCTCGCATGCGGCTAGTCTACGCGCGAACGAGGCGCCGCGCGAGACCACCGCGAAGCGTCGACCGTAGAGCGCGACCCCGGCCAGCGCGGCGGCGGCGGTGACGGCGCTCGCGAACAGCGGTGCGACGAGCCCGACGGCGAGCGCGTTCGATCCCGCGTCGCCGACGAGCGCGAGCGCGCCGAGCGCTGCTCCCTGGTAGACGCCGGCGTTCCCGGGCAGGATCGGCGCCGTGTTCGCGAGTCCCGTCACGATCATGTAGACGAGCGCAGCGCCGAGCCCGACCTCGACTCCGAGTGCGTGCAGCAGCAGCACGATGCCGAGCCAGCGGACGATCCACGTCGCGAGCAGGATGCCGCCGGCGTGGGCAAGCACGCGCGGCGGCGCGGCCGCGCTCGGCGAGGAACGCGTCGACGCGTCGGGGGAGGTAGCGGCCGAGGCGGCGGTGGAGGAGCGGCGGCGAGGCCGATCGCGCCGGCGGCGAAGCGCGAAGCCGCCGACCATCGTCCACCGCGCCCAGTCGGGGAACGGGAGGAATGCGGCTGCGGCAGCGCCGACCGACGAGAAACGCGATCGCCTCGAGCAGGTGCGCGCAGAGCAGGCTGCCGCGCGGCACGCGAGAAGCCCGGCCAGCGCTTGCCGGCCGAAACGCGCAGCACGCCGACCTTCGACGCCTCGCCGAGCCGCGCCGGCAGGACGGTGTCGAGGAACGAGCCGACGGCGCTCGCCGCGTAGACGGCCTTGAAGTCGACCGGCGCCGCGCAGCGTCGTCCGCCAGGCCATCGCACGCAGCGGCTGCGCGAGCGCGGCGACGACGAACGCCGGCGCGAGCAGCGGCCAGCTCGGGTGCGCGGCATGGTGCAGCGCACCTCCGCTCAGCTGGAAGGAGACGGCGACGAAGCCGGCGATCGTCGCGAGCGGCGATCGCCCCGGGGAGCAGCAGACGCCTTCCATTCCAGCGAAGATCGGCGTCGCGATCGGGCCGACAGCCCTGCGGGAGACGGGTCGCTGTCCCCGTCTGATCACGCCCGCGGAGCGGGAACGGCTTCTTCAGCACGGCAGGCAGCACCTGCGCGGTCACCCAGACGGGCGTCACGACGTAGCGCTGCGAGTACGCGGTAGCTCCCGTCGGCTGCCGCATGCGCGCGAGGTACGCGAACGCCCCTTCGGGCACCGGCGCCCGCCGCAAGGAACGCCTGGATCGCCCAGGCGGTCGACTGCGCATCGGACTCGCGCCCGCGAGCGAGCGCGAAGCCGCCGTCCTTGCCGCGGACCGAGCGCAGGTAGTCGAGCGCGCGCCGGATCGGCGCACCGGAGACGCCGGCGGCCCGCAGCGCCTGCGACGGCTGCCGCGGTGTCGTTCGAGTCGGGCGCGACGCCCTTCGCCCAGCCCCAGCCGCCGCGACTTCGACTGCCGCGCGAGCAGCGACGCTCACGAGCGGCTTCGGCGCAGTCAGCCCGGCCTGGCGCCGCGCGAGCATCGTCCAGACGATCGTGTTCGTCTGTCCCGCCGTCGTCGGGAGCGCCGCCGGCGAGCTGCGGGTCGCCGAGAGCCGCCTCCGCGAGCGCGACGAGCGCCCGCGTCGCCGGCGGCAGCGCGTCGCTCCTCGTGGGCCCGGAGGTAGTCGAGCGTCCCGCGCCGGGGTCCTGCCCGGCCGCGACGAGCCCGAGCGCGGCCCACGCCGTCAGCGCTGGCGACGCCGGCCCGCCCGCCTCGGCGAAGCCCCGTCGGCCTGCCTGGTGCGCCTGGAGAAACTGCGCTGGGGCGTCGCGAGCGCCGCCGAGCGGCCAGCGGGCAGCGACGAGCCTCAGTCCCATACGACCTGCGGGCCGCAGCCGGCGGCCGTACCGCTCGAGCAGCCGTCCGTAGCTCCGGCCCCGCGACGAGGGCGATGAGGAGGTTGCCGATCGCGTGCGAGAGGTCGAACGGCACGCCGCGGCCGGCACGGCCGCGAAGGCCGCCCACGTGTGCGGGTAGAAGCTGAACCAGAGCCAGACGTCCATGAGCGCGCTGAACGCGAGCCCGAGCACGCGCGCAGAAGAGCGCGAACGGAACGCGGCCCCGGATGCGCCCGGCGCGCGAGCGCTCCGGCGAGGCCGCAGCCCGCCCAGCCGAGCATCTGCCAGGGCGTCCACGGCCCCTGGCCGAGGAAGAGGTTCGAGACGAGCGCTGCCGTCGCGCCGACAGCCATCCCGGCACGCGCGCCGAGCGCCGCGCCGGCCGCAACCGCGATCACCGTCACGGGCTGGACGCCGGGCACGGCGGCGAACAGCACGCGGCCGGCGGCGGCGATGCCGGCCAGCGCGCCGATCAGCGCCAGCTCGGCAGCCGAGCCGGGCCCGGACTCGAGCCACGCATACGCCGTCGCGGTGAGCGCGAGCGCCACGAGCAGCAGCGAGAACGCGGCATCGTCGGGGGCGAGCGCCGTCCACGCGGCGGCCGCCAGGCCGCTGCCGGCCAGCGCGACACGTCGGCACGCGCTAGGCAGCAGACACGCTCGATCCTCTCTCCGAGCTCGACGGTGCGGTCGGCGACGGCCGCGACGAGCTCGTGATCGTGCGTGACGAGCAGCGTCGCGCGCTGTCGGCGCCGCCCGACGCGAGGACGTCGACGAGCCGCGCGCGCGCCTCCGGGTCGACGCCGCGCGTCGGCTCGTCGAGGACGAGCACGTCGGGCTCGGTGGCGAGCACGGCCGCGAGCGCCAGCCGCTCGCGCTCACCGCTCGACAGGTCGCGCGGATGCCGCGCCTCGTAGTCCCGCAGGCCCACGGCGGCGATCGCACGCGCTGCCGCGGCTGCGCGCCACGCGCGCCGAGGGCGACCTCGTCGTCGCACCGCTCGCGCGCGAGGTAGCGGCCCGGATCCTGCGAGAGGTACGTGGCGCCGTGCCGGCGCGCACGACGCGGCCGTCATCGGGCTCGAGCAGGCCGGCGGCGATCTTCGCGAGCGTCGTCTTCCCGCTGCCGTTCGCGCCGACGAGCCCGACGATCTCGCCTCGCTCGAAGCTCGAGTGTGGCGCTCGAGAGCACCGGCCCGTCCGGCGTAGGCGAAGTCGATCCCGTCGAGCGCGCAGACGAGCGTCGCCCGCTCCGACGGCCTCGGCGGAGCCCAGCGGCTGCACGCAGGTAGGCCGACGCTCCAGCCAGTTGAGCGCCCGGCTCGCGGCGCGTCGCGGAACGATCGCGCCGCGCTCGACGAAGACGACGCGGTCGCAGACAGCGAGCCGTCCGGGCCACCCGCTGCTCGCTGAGCACGACGGCCGTGCCGCGCTCGCGCGCGAGGCGTCGCACGAGCTCGAGCAACGCCACCGCGCGCCGCGTGCGTCGAGCTGCGACGTCGGCTCGTCGAGGAGGAGCAGCGCCGGCTCGAGCGCGAGCGTCGACGCGAGACAGACGCGCTGCAGCTCGCCGCCGGACAGCTCGCGACACTGCGCGCCGCGAGGTGCCCGGCGCCGACGGCGTCGAGCGCCGCCGGCGCGCGATCGCTCGATCTCTCCGGGAGGCGCGCCGGCGTTCTCGATGCCGAACGAGACCTCGGCCAGCGACGCCGCCGAACACGACCTGGTCCTCCGGATCCTGGAACAGCGTGCCACCGTGCCGGCGAGCTCGGCCGGCCTCGTCCGCCGCGTGTCGTGGCCGCCCACCTCGACGCGTGCCCGCGAAACGGCCGCCGTGAAAGTGCGGCACGAGCCCGGCTAGCGCGCGGATGAGCGTCGTCTTGCCCGCAGCCCGACGGACCGAGCAGGAGCACGATCTCGCCCGGCTCGATCTCGAGCGAGACGTCGACGAGCGCTGGCCGCCTGCCCTCGCCGTACGAGAACGATGAGGTCCGTACCGTCGCTAGAGCCATAGCACACCGAGGACGACGAGCAGCCCGGCGGCCGCCAGCCCGGCCGTCGGCTCTCCGCCAGGGCGGCGACGGCGCGCGCGTCGCGCCCGCCCGGCCGTAGCCGCGGGCCTCCATCGCCTCCGCGAGGTTGATCGCACGCTCGAGCGACCCCGAGACGAGCGGGCGACACGAGCCGCGCCCGGCCGCGGACGCCCTCGACCTCCACACCGCGTCCGCGCAGCGCCTCGACGAGCCCGCGCACGTCGCGCTCGAGCGTCGGCACGAGCCTCGTCGCGAGCGCGACGACGAGACGCCGAGCGCCGGGCGAACCGCGCCGAGCGAAGCAGCGCGTCGTGGTCGAGCAGCAGCGCGTAGACGGCGAACGCGAGCGTCACCGCCGCGAGCCGAACGGCCTGGATCGCCGCGCCGGCGAGCTCCTCCGTCGTCACGTCGAGCTGCCCGAGCACGGGCACGATCGGCCCGCTCCAGAGCACGTCGACGCCGTCGACGACGACGAGCGGCGTGATCACGAGCACCGCGCCGGCCGTGAGCAGCGCAACCGAGCAGGTACGGCCAGCGCCTCGAGGCCGGCGCGCGCAGGCAGAGAGCGAGCAGCACGACGGCGATCGCGGCCGGCACCTGCCAGTGGTCGGCGAGCAGCGCGGCGGCCGCCAGCGCGGCGAGCAGCGCAAGCGCGGCCGCGGGTCTCACTGGCGCGAGCCCCTCGTAGCGGTGCTGGGCGAGCTCGGGATCCTTGAGCAGCCGCTTCGCGTCCTCGAACGAGATCGTGAACACGACGGGCGAGCCGGCGCTGCCGTCCGGCGAGCGAGGCTCGGCGAAGAACGCGCTGGCGATTCGACGATCCCGAGCACGTTCGCATCCGGCGCCGCGGGAACGCCAGGAGCTCGACGGAGCGGGCGCCGATCAGGTGGGCGAGGCCGAGCGCGGCGCCCCGCATGGCTCTTCGCCTGGAAGCGGACGACGGCCGAGCGCACGCTGTCCGTCGTAGCCGTGGAGGAACGGCTCGGGAAATGCGCCGACGACGACCGGCTCGCGCATGTCCTGCCCGCCCACGAGCGGTAGTCCCACCAGATCACGTCGCCCGGCCGCAGGCGGTACTCGGCGGCGCCGCGGTCGGCCTCGATCGCCGTTCACGAAGTAGAACCAGTTTTGCCGCGCACCGTCGTCGCCCTCGACGCCTTCGATCGACCGCGACGAAGCGGCCACCGTAGCTCGTGTCGACGTCCGCCTTCGCTCCGCAGCGCCTGCATCGCCGTCACGCCCGCGGGCACCGTGCGCGAGAGCACGACCTCCGCGCCGCGGTCCCGCGTCACCCAGAGCGTCGCCTCGCCGCCGTCGTCGGACCCGCCGCAGCCGGCCAGCGCGGCGACGAGGCAGAGCAGTGCGACGAGCCGGCGCTTCTTCACGGCAGGCGTTCGACCTCACCGCGCCGAAGGCAATCGCTCGCACGAGGCTCCGGTGAGGGCCGGGGCAGGCGCGCCACCCGCTGCAATCGGCAGCACGTCTGGAGTCCACGCGCAGCGTGGCGCAACGTAGACGGGATTGCCGGCGTCGTTCTTCGCCACGACGCGGTAGCAGCCGCCTCCGTCCGCGTGAGCTCGAGCGTCGGCGGGCCGCCCGCGTCCGTGAAGCTCGGCCCAGTACCAGAGCACGACGTCGCCGTCCTTGAGCCTCGACCTGGTCGGCGCCGACGGGCGGCGACGCGCCGTTGACCTTGAACGCCCAGCCGCTCGAAGCCGGCTGCCGCATTGCGGCCGATCTGGTCGACGTACGGCCCGAAGCCGGTCACCTGGCACGTGGTAGTAGAACTCGCCGCCGATGCTCGCGGACTCGAGCGCGTCGAGTCGCAGTGGTCGCGAACGCGCGCGGTTGCGTCGCGCCGAAGATCGTGCTCGGTCTTGCCTTCGACGCGCACGCGAGACGAGCGCGGCCGAGGCGGAGCCCACGATCGACGAGCACGAGCCCAACGACCACGGGGAGCATGAGAGTGCGTCGAAACACGAATCCTCCTTCCACGAGGGGTTCGGATCGACGGGCGGCAGGTCTTCTGACTCGGGGCTCCCTGCTCCACCGCCTTCCCAGCGTGAGCCAGTGGCGTGGTGGTGGGGCAGCGTCTCCCCTCACAGCGGCGGGACCGTCCCGGACTCGCACCGGGTTCCCTGACCCGCCCGCCTATGTCTGGGCCGAGCCTACCATTGCGTCGTGACGCGCGTCCTCTCCGCCTGGCTGCCGGTCGTCGCGTGGGCCGCATTGATCTTCGCGCTGTCGTCGATCCCGGATCTCGGCACGGGCCTCGGCGGCTGGGACCTCGCGCTGCGGAAGATCGCGCACGCGGCCGAGTACGCGGTGCTCGGCGCTGCTCCTCCTGCGCGCGGTCGGGACGGGAGCTGCCGGCCGCGGCGATCGGCATCGCCTACGCGGTGACCGACGAGATCCACCAGACGTTCGTTCCCGGGCGGCACGGCGCACCGCTCGACGTGCTCGTCGACGCGTCTCGGAGTGCTGGTCGGCGTCTACGTGCTGGGAGCGAGCGGCGCGCCGGGTCGTCGCGTGACCAGCGCGCGTCGCGTCGACCTCGACGCCGTGCTCGGCGACACCGAGCCGCTCTGGCGAGCCTGGCTCGAGGACGCGCGGCGCCGCTATCGCGTCGAGCTCGACGACGATCCCGACGAGGCAGCGCTCGACGCGGCGATCGGCAACTGGCGCGTCTGCTCGAGCGCTTCGCAGAGGACCATGCCCGCGTCTACCTGCGACCGGATCCCGACGCGAACGCGGCAGCTGCGGCGGCTGGCTGCGTCGGGCGCGCGAGTCGGCGCCTTCACGGACACGCCGGAGCCGCTCGCGCGCGTGGCGGCGGCACACCTCGGAGTCGCGCGCCGTCTCGACGCGCTCGAGGCAGGCCCGGGCGCACTCGAGCGGCTCCTCGGGACGCTCGGGCGCGGCAGTCGTGCGCACGATCGACGAGCTGGTCGCGCCAGCTCGTCGGCGCTGCTAGCGCGCGAGCCGGAAGATGGCGCCCTTCGTGCGAGACGAGGTAGAGCTCGCCGCGGGCGCCCTCGCCGAACGACGAGATGCTGCTGACGTCGGAAAGGCTCGCGCCGCACGCCGGTGGCATCGCCGCCCACGACCCGCAGGCTCCAGACCGTGCCCGAGCAGTAGTCGCCGAAGAAGTACCGCCCCACGGCCGCCGGAACGTCTTTCCCTCGGTAGACGTAGCCGCCGGTGACCGAGCAGCCCTCGCCGTGTCCGTAGTCGTGGATCGGGAAGACGAGCGGCGAGGGAGGATCGAGCTCCGGAGCAGAAGTCGCCGCCGAAGTAGCGGCCGACAGCAGACGGCACCGCCTTCCCGCGGTACACGTACCCGCCGGTGACGGAGCAGCCGGCGGAATGCGTGTACGTGAAGATCGGGAACACGATCGGGTCGCGCGGGTTCAGAGGCGACGTCCTCTCGAACGTGCGGCTCCCCTCGTAGCGCGCCCAGCCGAAGTTCGCAGGCGGCGCGCCTCGCGGCCGGTAGTCGATCTCCTCGCGCGCGCTCTGCCCGACGTCGCCGATGTAGAGGTCGCCTGTCTTGCGATCGAACGAGAAGCGCCAGGGATTGCGAAGGCCGTAGCCGGCGATCTCCCAGTCGACCGAGCAGCGGGTTCGTCCGCAGGAGCTTCGCGAGCAGGCTCGCGGGGTCTGTCCGTTGTTCTGCGGATCTCCGCCGACTCCCGCCGTCCCCCATGCCGACGTAGAGCTTTCCGTCGGGCCCGAACTGGAGCTGTCCGCCGTTGTGGTTCGCGAACGGCTGGCGGCACGAACAGCAGCTGACGCGCTGTGCTCAGCCTGCGCCCGTCCGACCGTCCGAGCGGAACTCGACGACGCGCGTGTCGCCGTTTCGGTCCGTGTAGTTGACGTAGAAGCGGCGGTTCTTCGCGTAGCCGGGATGGAACGCCATCGACAGCAGGCCCTGCTCGGACGCCGGCCGAACCGACACGGCTGCGGATGTCGAGGAACGGCTTCTTCAGCCGCTTGCCCTTCTCGAGGACGAGGATCCGGCCCGCCTGCTCGACGATGTAGAGCCGGGCCGGCTCGCGAGCGCGGCGCCGTCACGTAGACGGGCTGCGTCGAAACCGCGCGCGACGCGGACGACGCTCAGCTGCTGTCGCTCCGTACCCGCGCCGGCGACGCCGGAACAGCGCCAGCAGCAGGCGAGCGTCGCTAGCGTCCGAGCAAGGCGTGGCGTAGCTCTTCCTCCCGGCCCGGGCTGCAGCAGGCCGAGGACCTGGTCGCCGGTCTCGAGCATCGAGCTCCCCGTCGCCGAGGTAGGCCTCGCCGTTGCGCACGACGGCGATCAGCTGCGAGCCCTCGGGGAGCTGGAGCCCGCGACAGCGCCTTGCCGAGGCACGGCGAGCGCGTCGTCGATCTGCACCTCGACGATCTCGAGGTTCTCCTTGCGCAGCTCGACGAGATGGACGAGCCCGTGCTCGGGCACCTCGTGCACGACGAGCGCGAGCAGGCTCGACGTGGCGCAGACCGTCGGGCCGATGCCGAGCAGGTCGAAGTGCTCCTGGTTCCGCGGGTCGTTGACGCGGGCGACGACCTTCGGCACGGCGTACTTCTCGCGGGCGAGCTGGCAGATGATGATGTTGTCCTCGTCGTCGCCCGTGGCCGCGACGAGGATGTCCGGCGGCCTCGCGATCCCCGCCTGCTCGAGGACGAAGATCTCCGTGCCGTCACCGGGCTGCACCTGGTGCTCGAACTCCTGCTCGAGCCGCTCGAAGCGGTCGCGACGCTGCTCGATGAGCGTCACCTCGTGGCCCATGCGCGATCAGGCTGCGCATGAGGTTCGCACCGACCTTCCCTCCGCCGACGACGATGATGTACATCAGGCCGGCGCCGCCTCGTACGTCGCGCACGGCCTCGATCAGCGCGCGGATCGCCCGTCGACGTGGGGCAGATCGTCCGCAGGCCCAGCGTGTCGTAGAACGTCGCCCGGCCCGGATCGAGCACGCGCACGACGACGTTCGGGACGCCGAACCGCTTCTGCGCGATCTGCGCGACGACGAGGTTCGTGTTGTCGCCGTCCGTCGCGACGATGACGGCGTCGGCGTCCTCGATCCCGGCCTCGCGCAGCACCTCCGCGTCCATGCCGTGGCCGACGACGAAGCCGCCCGACCAGTCCTCCCCGAGCCGCTGGAGCGCCTCCTCCTTCTCGTCGACGGCGCACACGTCCCAGCCGTCGGCTGCAAGCGCCTTCGCGCTCGCCGAGCCGACGCGACCGCAGCCGATGACGACTGCCTTCACGTGGTCAGCCTAGCGGAGCGCGCAAGCGGCCAAGACGGGCTTATGCACGACCGTCCTCGAGCACCGCGCCTCCGGAAAGGCGACCACGAGCACCTCGCACGGAGCGTTGCGGAGGACGTACTCGACGGTGGGCGAGAAGAAGCGCGACTGCCTGCGCCAGCGCGGCGCCGAGCCGAGCACGATCAGGTCGACGTCCGCGCGATCGCCTCGTGGACGATCGCTTCCCCGATCGAGCGTGCGCGGACCGTGTCTGCCGCGTACGACGACGCCGTGGTCCTCGCCGAGCAGGCGCGCCTCCTCGAGCGACTCGACCGCCCGGCTCCTCCTCGGTCCGGGTCGAGCGGCGCGTCGAGGCTCTTCGACAGCGGCATCCGAACGACGTGGAGCGCCTCGACGTCGGACCCACGCTCCTGCGCGAGCTTCACGGCCGTCGCGATCATCTCCTCGCCGATCAGCCCGAGCTTCATCGGCACGAGGATGCTGCGACAGCGCCGGCTCCGCGAGCTCCGACCTGCTCGTCGGGAGAGATCACGCGCTCGAGCAGCCCCTCGCCGCGGTGGCGACGGACGAGGCCGTAGACGACGAGCCCCGCCGCGAGCCAGATCGGCCCCGCGTACCGGGCACCCGGGTGCGTGATCATCGCGATGACCCAGACGGCCGAGGTCAGGAGGCAGCCCGATGACCGCCGGAATCGGGACGTCGGCGCCGCGCGACGCGGACGTTCCAGGGCACGCGGTACGGACGCTCGCGAGCTCGGGCGCGGTGAAGCGAAGCCGGATCACGGCGAGCTGCGCGGCCGCGAACGCGAGCAGTACGCCGAAGCTGAAGAGCGCCGCGAGGAACGCGACCTCGTCGTCGGCCGCCGCCGTGACGGCGATCAGACCTCCGGCGGCGATCACGACGACCGAAGCGAGCGACGCGGGCGGCGATGAGCGTGCGCCGGCCGAGCACGGCCGAACGTGCGCGGCAGCATCCCGTGCTCGCCAAGCGAGTAGGCGAGGCGACCGAAGCCGGAAACGGACGTCGTCGCCGCGGCGAGGAGGATCAGCGCGCCGGAGACACCGACGAAGACGCGCAGGGCGTCGGCGAGCAGCGGCGAGAAGGTCCTCGCCGAGCACGTCGACGATGCCGAGCAGCGGCGCGAAGAGCCAGTCGCCGCCGAGCTCGGTCTCCCCTGCTCGGACGGGGAAAGGCCGAGAGCCCGACGACGGCGATCGCGACGTAGAGGCGACGACGACGCCGATCGCGCCGAACAGGCTGCGCGGGATGTCGACGCCCGGACGCCGCGCCTCCTCGGCGAGGTTGGCCACCGTCTCGAGGCCCGTGTACGCGAGCATCGCGAGCGGCAGGGCGAACGCGAGCTCGGACCAGCTCGGGCGCCGAGCCGAGCTCGACCCCCCGCGTCAGCGCGTCGGGCGAGAAGAGCAGGCGCAAGCCCGAGCACGACGACGAGCAGCTGCGTCACGAGGTCGAGCACGGCGACGCCGATCCCGGCCGTGTACAGACCGGGTCGCCGGAACAGGCGGACGGCGGCAATGCGCGAGGATTGCGGCCACGCCGACGACGACGTCCCACGGGTGTCGTCGAGCGCGTCGATCTCGAGCGCCCCGCCGAGGTAGTGCGGCAGGAAGAGCGCGGAGAGCGCGATCACGATGACGTAGTCGAGGAACAGCACCCAGCCGGTGCAGAAGCCGGCGAAGTCGTTGAAGGCCTTGCGCACGAGCGTCGCCGCGCCGCCCGTCTCGGGGATCGCCGCCGATGCCCTCGGCGTACGAGAGAGCGACGACGAGGAACAGCAGGCCCGTCGAGCAGCAGCACCTCGGGCGTCAGCCCGAGCGCGTGGCCGGCGATGATGCCGAGCGCGAAGTAGATCGACGACGCGATCTCGCCGTATGCGACCGAGAACAGCGTCGGAGCGCCGAGCACTCGTTGCAGCACGGGCAGCTTGCGCGCCATCAGCGTCCACCCTTCTTCGCGCAGCGAGAGGTAGACGCGCCCGACGCCGAGCGCGACGAACAGCACGCCGAGCAGATAGCCGACGCCGCCGCCCACGCGCGCCGTCTGCACGACGAGCGCGATGCCGAGCGCAGATGAAGACTGCCGAGAACACAAGTGCGAGACGGGAGGCATCAGGCGCGGCTCTCTTCGCGGCGGCGATCATCACGCGGCAGCGGGGCGTTGCGGAGCACGTAGTCGGCCGTCTTGCCGAAGATCGCACTCGTGCGCGTGCGGTGCGGCAGTCGCGGCGCACCCATGACGATGATCTCCGCGTTTCTCCGGTCGGCCTCCTCGACGATCTCTGCTCCGGCGTTTCGGCTCGCGGACGACGCGTCTCGACGACGCGCACGCCGTAGAGGTCGCCGATGTCGTGCGCCTCGTCGAGCAGCTCGTCGGCGAGCGCTTCCTGCTCGGGAAGCTCGGCACTCAGCGGCAGGTCGAGTGGCACGACGATCACGCGCATCGCGACGATCGTCGACGCGTCGCTCGGCGGCGAGCCGCGCCGCGATGTGCATCGCCTCGCGCGCCTGCGCGCCCGTCCACGAGCGGCACGAGGACGTTGCGGTACTCGAGCGCGGCGGCGGGACCGAACACCGGCGGCGCCTTCACGGTCTTCGCGAGCGGCTCGTGCACGACCGTCCGCCGGTAGACCGACGTAGCCGATGAAGCCCGGCCACCATCCAGGCGAGCCCGACCCAGCGCGTCTGCGCGTTCTGGACGAGGATGACCATGAAGGAGATCCCGGTCGCGATGCCCGCCAAGGATGGCAAACAGCGGCCAGTCGACGCCGCCCGACCCGGAGGTTCGGGCGTGCGCGGAAGATCTCCTCGCCGTCGGCAGGCTTCATGCGCAGCCGCACGATCGAGGCGTGGGCGACGGTGAACGACAGCGTCGCGCCGAACGAGTACAGCGTCCCGACGAACGTCGTGTTCCCGGGCAGGATGACGAGGATCGGCGCCACGCCCCGCGAAGACGACGAGCGAGAGCCACGGCGTCTTGAACCGGGGATGCAGCCGGCGGAACGTCTCGGGCATCTGCCGGTAGGTGGCCATCGAGTACGTGATCCGCGACGCGCCGATCACGCCGGCGTTCGTGGCGATGATCAGGATCGTCGCAGGCGAGGATCCCGACGTAGATCTGGAGCGCATTCGAGCGTGAAGCCGCCGACGCCGAGGTTGTCGACGACGCCGAGGATCGGGATCGTTCGCGTAGCCGCCCTCCTCCGGCGGAAGGGCGAGCAGCGTCGTCAGCTCGCCGTCGATCATCTGCACGGGCATCGCCGAGAGCGCGACGAGCGGCAGCGTGAAGTAGATGGCGAAGACGGCGCCCGCGACCCACTTGTACGCGGCCGGCACGGTCCGCGACGGGTCGCGGGCTTCCTCTGCGAGGTTCGACACGGTCTCCACGCCCGTGTACGCGAGCATCGCCACCGGGATCGCGATCGCGAGCTGCGACCACGTCGGCGCGACGCCCCAGTGCACGTTGTCGGCGGATCACCTCGGGGCTGAAGACGAGGACGAAGCCGAGGATCACGAGCAGCACCTGCGTCGCGAAGTCGACGACCGCGAGCGTCACGCTCAGCCTCGTCGCCTCCTGGACGCCGACGATGTTCAGCGCGACGAGGACGACGATCACGATCGCGCCGCCGACGATGTCGGCCGGGTTCTCGCGCAACGGCCCCCAGAAGACCGACAGGTAGTGCGGCACGAAGAACGCCGACGTGGCGATCGTGACGATGTAGACGAGCATCTGCGCCCAGGCCGCGCCGAAGCTCACGAGCTCGTTGAACGCGTGGCGGGCGAAGCTCGACGAGCCACCGGCCTCCGGGTAGCGCACGGTTCCCTCGGCGTACGTCGCGGCGGTGGCCGCGAAGATCACGCCGGCGATCACGAAGACGAGCGGCGTCAGCCCGAGCGCGTAGACGGCCGTCAGCCCGAGCGCGTAGTAGATCGAGGAGCCGACGTTGCCGTACGCCGTCGCGAAGAGCGCGGGCGTCCCGAGCACGCGCTCGAGCCTGTGCTCGCGCCGGCGCCTGCTCTCGGCCATAGCGCGACTCTAGACCGTGGCCCGGTCGCGACTCCGGGCCGGGTCGCCTACGTGGATCGACGCGATCAGCGGGATGATGAGGATGGCGACGATGTTCGCGATCTTGATCATCGGGTTGATCGCCGGGCCGGCCGTGTCCTTGTAGGGATCGCCGACCGTATCGCCCGTGACAGCCGCCGCGTGCGCCTCGGAGCCCTTGCCGCCGAACGCGCCGTCCTCGATCAGCTTCTTGGCGTTGTCCCACGCGCCGCCACCGGACGTCATCGCGATCGCGAGGAAGAGCCCGGTGACGATCGTGCCGATCAGGAGGCCACCGAGCATCTCCGGCTTGATGATCCCGACGACGACCGGGAAGACGATGGGGATCAGCGCGGGCAGGAGCATCAGCCGGATCGCCCGGCCGGTGACGATGCTGACGGCGCGTGAGTAGTCGGGCCGCGACGTGCCCTCCATGATCCCGGGGTCCTCGCGGAACTGTCGGCGCACCTCCTGGACGACCTCGCCGCCGGCGCGCCCGACGGCGGTCATCGCGAGCGACGCGAAGAGGAACGGCATCAGGCCGCCGATGAAGAGGCCGGCGATCACCCAGGGGTCCGAGAGCTAGAACGTGACGTTCAGGCCCTGCTCGGCCAGACCGCGGACGTACTCGTCGAAGAGGATCAGCGCGGCGAGACCCGCGGAGCCGATCGCGTAGCCCTTCGTCACCGCCTTCGTCGTGTTGCCGACGGCGTCGAGCGGATCGGTGACGCCACGCACGGACTCGTCGAGATCGGCCATCTCGGCGATGCCGCCCGCGTTGTCCGTCACCGGACCGTACGCGTCGAGCGCGACGATCAGGCCGGTCATCGACAGCTGCGCCATGACAGCGACGCCGATCCCGAACAGCTCCTGGCCGGCGGCGTAGTACGCGCCGATGATCCCGGCCGCGATCACGATCACCGGCGCAGCCGTCGCCTGCATGCCGTAGGCGAGCCCGGCGATGATGTTCGTTGCGTGCCCGGTCTGCGACGCCTCGGCGATCGCCTTCACGGGACGCCAGCGCGTTCCCGTGTAGTACTCGGTGATAGCCACGAGCGCGAAGGTGACCCCAAGGCCGATCAGCGCCGGCAGGTACAGCTCCGAGAAGCTGAACTTCGCGCCGTCGAAGGCGAGCGTGATCGGGATGAAGCCGATTGCCGAGAGGACGGTGGCGACGATCACGCTCTTGTAGAGCGCGTTCATGATCGAGCCGTCGCGGCCGATGCGCGCGAAGAACGTGCCGATCACGCAGGAGAGGATCGAGATGCCGCCGATCGCGAGCGGGATAGAGCCAGAGCTCGGAGATCGGGAACTGCGTCGCGATCAGCATCACGGCGACCGCGGTGACGGCGTACGTCTCGAACAGGTCGGCCGCCATGCCCGCGCAGTCGCCGACGTTGTCGCCGACGTTGTCCGCGATCACGGCCGGGTTGCGCGGGTCGTCCTCGGGGATGCCCGCCTCGATCTTCCCCACGAGGTCGGCGCCGACGTCGGCCGCCTTCGTGAAGATGCCGCCGCCGAGTCGTGCGAAGACGGAGATCAGCGAACCACCGAACGCGAGGCCGATCAGATCGTCGATCGCCGAGTCGGACGAGTTGTTCAGGAGATCGGTGAGCACCCAGTAGTAACCGGCGACACCGAGCAGTCCGAGCCCGACGACGAGGAATCCGGTGACGGATCCGGCCTTGAAGGCGACGTCGAGTGCGGGCTTCACGCCCCGCTTCGCCGCCTCGGCTGTGCGGACGTTCGAGCGCACGGCGACGTTCATGCCGATGAAGCCGGCCGCCGCGGACAGCACCGCGCCGATCAGGAAGCCGATCGCCGTCCCCCAGCCGAGCTCGTTGTAGAAGCCGAGGATCAGGAACGGCACGACGGCGACGATGGCGATCGTCGTGTACTGCTTCTTCAGGTACGCGGCCGCGCCTTCCTGGACGGCGCGCGCGATCTCCTGCATCCGCTCCGAGCCCGCGGGCTGGCGCATGAGCCAGATCGTGAGGTAGAGGCCGTAGCCGATCGCCACGCCTGCGCAGATGAGCGCGAACAGCACGGCATGGTCGTTGAAGAAGCTTGCTACGAGCACTTGCCCTCCCTCACGAAATTTGGCTCACAAAGTCAGCGCCGGATAGGCCCGGCGCGGGAAATCTTCTATCACAAGGTCAGGAGCCTAACGGACGGAGCGGCAGGCGTAGCGGGGCTATCGCTTGGCGCGTGCAGTGAACGACCGCTCGCCCTTGCAACTGCCGAGGAAGTCGTCATTTGCCACGCCCCTGACAGTGCCTCGAACGCTCGCGACCGGTGAACGTGCCCCGGATCCACACGGTGTATGTCGTGCCGTTGAGGACGTCCGCGCGATGGTGAAACGAGAACGAGAACGCGAACGTTCCGTCGGGCTTGATCAGTCGGCTGCCCGTCGTCTTTCCGCGATCCCAGAGGTTGAAGTTGATACCGACGGCTCCGTCGCGCCCCGGAAGCCGTACGTCTCCGCGCAGGACGCACCTCGTAGGGAGCGTGCCGGCCATGTTGCGTATCCCGGGGCCGGCGGTGGCGTCGATCGAGACGCCCGCGTACTTCGAGCCGAGACCTGCGAAGCGGCCCTCGAACATCGCGGACGGCGGTCGACCGCCCGCGATAGCTCCATCTGTTACTAGAGGCGTCATCGCGACAGCGAGCGCGGCGGCAGACAGCCGGGTCAGCAGCATAGGCACGCCTCTTTCTGCGCGCGCTTGTAGGCCTCTTGGCCGACGAGCTTGACGCCGGCGCAGTAGTCGGCCGCCCGGCTCTTGCACTTCGCCCGACATGTGCTGCTCTTCGAGAATGCCGCGTCACAGGCTGCGTCGAGCGCATTGCAGAACTTCGAGTCGCAACCGTCCTTCTGCTTCTGGCACGTCCCGTAGCAGACGTCGTGCCGGTTGCAAGCTTGCACCCACTTGGCACGTGCGCCGGCGCACTTGCCCTTCTCAGGCCAGGTGTCGGAGACCTTAACGCTCTTCGTCCCGCACCCGTTCGAGGTGGGCCTGTGTCCCGGCCTTGGGACACGGCTCTCCTCGCAGGCGGCCCAGGTCCAGTCACCTCTCTTCGAATTGACCCCGAGCCGCGTGCTGCAGCACTGGGTCTTCGGGTCGTACTGCGTGACCTCCCAGTCGTCGAACATGCTCTGCCGCCACCGACACGACTCCGAGCAGTCCCCATTCATGCATCTGCTCGGCTGCTTGCAACAGTGGAAGACCTTGCAGCCATCCGACCATGGCTCGCCCGGGCAAGGATCGTCGCCCGGCCCGTCGCAGGCGTCGATACAGGTCGGCTCGAAGATGGTTCCACCGCAGCTGTATCGCCTCGCGGGCGAGCCACAGCACTTCGGCGCACCGACTGCACCCTGCTCCCATCGTGGACATGCCCGTACGTCGTGACCACAGCCCGCGTCGCAGCGCGGAATCTTCGCGGCGAGCGCTCCTCGCGGCCTCATCCCTGGCACCGCGACCGCGAGGAGCGTCACGCCCAGCAGCCGGACGGCTTTCCGGCGCGGCATGGGCTCGGCGAGCGCCCGCGCCAGGTCGTCGAGAGAAATACCGCCCGTCACCGATCTCTACTTCACGAAGCTCACCCGCACGGCCTTCGTCTCGGTCGTCGACCGGCCATTCGTCTTCAGGACGATCGTGAACGTCGCCTCTACGGTCTTCCCGGCCGGTCCGTGCACGGTCATCGCGATTGGCGTCTTCTTGCCGGCGGCGACTTTCGTCGTCGCGCGTCCCGAGACACCGGAGCCTTTGAGCGTGGCGGTCGCCGTCACCTGGGCAGGACAGGCGAAACCGCTCGCCGTGTAGGCGATCGTCGCCTTCCCGCCCTTGACCGCGATCGCCTTTGGCATGTTCGCGGTGCCCGGCTTCTTACTGTCTGCGGCGAAGTGGATGACGGCCTTCGAGTAGATGTCATAGACGAACAGGTCGCCCGTCGGGCCGATGGCGACGTCAGTGGAGAGCAGGTCGCCGGACGTCACCGACCCGAGGAACTTGCCCGAAGGCGAGAACCTGTCGACTCGCCGCTGCTGGCCGTTCGTGGCCCAGAGATTGCAGTCCGGATCGACGCCGATCCCGTATCCCGCGCCGGCGCCGGCGGTGGCTGCCAGTTTCGTCCTGATCGTGCTCAGGAGCTTGCCGCTCGCGTCGAAGTGCCTAATGGGTGGCGGCGATCCGCGGTGATCCAGCACGTAGATCGTGCCGTCTGGCGACACCTCGACGTCGCCCGGCCACTGGAAGCCCCCGGGAACCCAGACCTTCGCAGCGGCCCAGCCCGTGGGCGTCTTGTCGAACCGGACGACCTCATTGATGTCGTCACCGCTGGTCGCGACATAGACGTTGTTGTCGCCGTCGACAGCGAGCCCCTCAGCCGACTTCGGCGTTCCGAAGATCTCCGGTGCTCCTCCGTTCTTCGGAAACCGATGCACCTCTGACCCGACCTGTGTCGCCGCCCACACGTCGCCGGCCAGGCCGGCCGCCACGTCGCTGACGGTCCCGGATTCCAGCACGTACTTCGACTTGAACGCGCCCTTCGACGAGAACACCTGGACGCGATGGAGGTTTCCGTCCGACACGTAGACGTTGCCCTGGCTGTCCGTGTCGAGGCCCGTGACGTTCGTGCTGAACTGGCCGTTCCCCGTGCCCTCCTTGCCGATCTTGCCCACGACCTTGTACCCCTGGCCGTCTGACAGCACTTGCTGTTGCCCGGCCGAGGCAGTCGTTGCCACGGCGGCGAGCACGATCGCGGTTGCGGCGGCGAGCCGTTTCATGGAGAGGCGCATGCGACAATCCCCTTTCGTTCGCTCTCTCAACTGCAGGACACCTGGTCGGGCGGGCAGAGCGGATCCTTAGCTGCCCGCTTGGAGAACGCCTTCAGGTCCGCTGCGATCTGCCTGAGCAGCAAGAGGGAAGCCGGGTCTGCGAGCTTTGCGAAGGGATCGCCGTCGTACAGCGTCGGGTGGTTCCTGACGATGAGCTGCGCGCGAATCTCCTTCTGGTCCGACTTCGTCACACCGAGCTTCGACAGACCCGACGCCAGGCGCGCGGGTAGAGGGCCCGAGATGAGCGAGCTCTGGAACGTGTACGCCTGCTCTTCGGTGACATCCTCAGGCGCCTCGAGCGCTCGGCGGACGGCCGGTCGGAGCTTCGCCTCCGCGAGCAGCAACGACGAGAGCTGGGCTGCGTAGGTCCCGGCCGCACGCACCTGCTTCTCCTCCCAGGCCGACTGCTTCTTCACGTGGGCTCCCTGCGACCGGTTGACCGCCGTGACAATCGCACGCGTCAGTCCGATCTCCTTCGCCTCGAAGGTAAGGAGCTTGCTGAGAGCTGCTGCTGACGTGGCTGACAGCCCTTTCCCGGGAGCTACCTTCGGGGTGGACGGCGTCTTCGGCTTCGCTACGACCTTGAAGTTGAGATCAATCGGATCGAGCGCCATGTTGTGATACATGGCGCCGGCGGCACAGCTCTCGGCAGCCAGCGCTCCGAACGCGACTGCCCAGGGCGGGATCTCTACCGTGACGCCCGCCGCGATGGCGGCGATGGCGCATGCGGCATACCGGTCCGTCGAGCGCTGCGCGAAGTGCTGCTTCTGCTCGGAGACGAAGCGAGGCGCGGGCTCGCGCTTCGGCACCTGCACGACCGTCGAGGACGTGGCCGTCCCTTCGACGGTACCGCTGACCTCCGGCGTGTACGCATGCCACTTCACGCCGACAAGAATGCGATCGCCCTGGAAGGCGCCGACGACGTTCTGGTACACCGCCGTGCCGTGCAACACGTTGCCCTCGTCATAGCCGGTGAACGCGCCGAATCCCACTCCGCCGGGTTTGGTGCTGATGCCCGTCACGCGAGCGTCGTCGTGAAGCGCGTCGGGCGTGAACCTCGCCGTCACGACGATGGCGAGCTGGTAGACCGGATCGCCCGAGCCGATGACCGCCACGACCGGTTCCTTCGGGCTGACCGAGATCTTGGCTCCCGGGCGCGACCCCGCGGGCGTTGCAACCCCTACGGCTGCGATGCCAACGACAAGAACGGCCCGAAGCAGCCTCCACACCCTCTTGACTGTAGGGCTGGCGCCGGCCCATCGCACCAGGGTTTCCCCTAGGGTTTACCCGTGCTCGTAGGTCGCAAGACGGAGCGGGCGGCGCTCCGCGCCCTCGCCGAACGCGCGAGACGCGGGGAGGGAGGCGCGCTCGTTCTCACCGGCGACGCGGGTATCGGCAAGACGATGCTCCTCGACGAGCTCGCGGAGGAACAGCGTCGGCACATGATCGTGCTCAGAACGGCCGGCACGGAGCAGACGGCGGACCTCCCGTTCGCCGGGCTCTCGGCCTTGCTGCGCCCCAGCGAGGGGGAGTTCGACGCGCTGCCCGCTCCCCAGGCGCAGGCACTGCGCCGGGCGCTCGGTCTCGACGAGGGCACCGGCGTCGACCGGCTGTCCGTGGCGGTTGCCGTCCGCGGCGTTCTCGACCGTCTGTCGACCGGGCGTCCCGTCCTCGTCATCGTCGACGACGTCCAGTGGCTCGACGAGCCGTCTCGCTCGGCCCTTCTCTTCGGCGCCCGTCGGCTCGAGGGGGTGGCCGTCGCCATGGTGCTCGCGCGTCGGTCGGGAGAGCTACCCGAGGACGAGGGGCGCGATCTCCAGACCCTCCAGCTCGAGCGGTTGCGGAGGCGGGAGGCCCAGGCCGTGTTGCAAGCCGCAGCAGGTGTCTCGATCGATCCAGGTGTACGACGGACGCTCCTGCAGATCGCCGAGGGGAATCCTCTCGCATTGACCGAGCTGCCGGTCGCGCTCTCGGCCGACCAGCTGGCGGGGTCCGAGCCTCTGGGCGAACCCGTGCCCGTGAACGGCGGCCTCGAGCGCGCCTTCGGCGCCCGCATCGCACGGCTGCCGGACGACGCCCGCTTCGCACTTCTCGTGGTGGCGGCTGCAGGGCCGGATGCGTCCGAACCGGCGCAACAGGTCCTCGCAGAGACGGGCCTCGGGCTCGATGCGCTCGGCCCGGCAGAGGGAGACGGGCTCGTCGCCGTCTCGCGCGGCGTCGTCACGTTCAGGCATCCGATCGTGCGCTCGGTCGTCTACCACGGACAGAGCCCGACTGGGCGCAGGGATGTCCACGCGCGGCTCGCTGGAGCGGAACGAGACCCGGACCGTCGCGCCTGGCACCGCTACGCCGCAGCGGTGGCCCCCGACGAGACGGTCGCCAACGATCTCGTTGCGGTTGGCAAGCGCGGTCTCGCTCGGGGCGCCCCAGGATCCGCCGCGCGAGCATTCGAGGCGGCCGGGGAGATGTCAGCGTGCGCGGACGTGCGGGGACGCCGCCTCGCAGACGCTGCGAGGGCCGCGCATCGGGCCGGGGACGTGAAGGTGGCAGCCCGGGTCGCACGCGACGCGCGCGAGCTTACGTCCGACCCAGTGACGCTGGCAGACCTTCTGCTCGTGGAGGCGGACCTGGCGATGCGCAGCGGGGACCTTGAACGAGCGCACCGCGAGCTGACATCGCAGGCCGACCGACTGATCGAGGTCGACCGCCGACGCGCAGCGACGATGCTGCTGCTCGCCGCCAAGCTGCGCATCTACCAGCTCGAGGCGGCGGCCGCCGCCGACGAGGTCGATCGTGCCCTCGCGCTGCTTCCCGAGGGCGAGCACGAGCTCGTGCACCTCGTCGCTTTGAGCATGAGTCGGACCGCCGCCGGACGGAAAGGTGCTCGCGACGCGGCCCTCGCTGCCGCCGCTGCCGCCGCCGAGGCGCCGCACGGTCACGCGCACACCTTGGGGATCGCCTGGCCGTTGATCTGGCTCGAGGAGTACGACGTGGCGCGAGAGGTCACGGCTCGGGCGTTGGCGATCCAGCGCGAGGCGGGGTTCCTCCTCTACCTCCCACAGACCCTGCTCCCGCTTTCAGAGCTCGAGTTCCGCACGGGCCGTTGGGACCCCGCAATCGCGGCTGCCAAGGAGGCGCTCGACCTCTTCCGCGAGACACCTCAGCCGACCGAAGCCGCTTCAGCAGCGGCTGTTCTGGCTCGAATGGAGGCGGCGCGAGGGAACGCCGATACGTGCCGAGCGCTGGCGCAGGTTGCGCTTGCCGGCGACGTCGAGTTCGGCCTACGAAGCTCGTCCGCGCAGGCCCTCGGAGCCGTCGGGTTTCTCGCCCTCGGCGCTCGACAACCGGACGATGCCGTCGCGCCGCTCGAGACGGCCGAGCGAATGGCCAGACGCGGTGCAGTCGGCGAGCCATGGCTCTTGATGTCGACGCCGGATCTCGTAGAAGCGCTAGTCCATACAGGCCGGACGGCACGTGCCGCCGAGGTCTTGTTCGCCTTCGAGGAGCGAAGCGACGCCGTAGGACGGCTGTCCGCCTCGGCAGCCGCAGCCAGGTGCCGCGGGATTCTCGGGGACGGCGACGCGTTCGATCGAGCGCTCGGGCTCCACGATCGCGTCCCCACGCCGTTCGAACGTGCGCGAACCGAGCTCTGCTACGGCGAAAGCCTTCGCCGCTCGAAGCGGCGGTCGGAGGCGAGAGAACTGCTTCGCAGCGCCCTGGACACGTTCGAAGGGCTTGGCGCGAAGCCCTGGGCGGAGCGAGCGCGGGCGGAGCTACGGGCGAGTGGCGAACGTGCGCGGCGACGCTCAGCGCCGCTCGACACGCTTACGGCACAAGAGCGCGTCGTCGCAGGGCTCGTCGCAGAGGGGTTGAAGAACCGCGAGGTGGCCGCACGGCTGTTCGTCTCCGAGAAGACGATCGAGTTCCACGTTGCGAACGTCTACCGCAAGCTCGGGGTGCGATCCAGGGTCGAGTTGGCGCGCTTCCTCGGCTGAGCTCAGCCGCGAACGGCGTTCGGGCGCGTCGCTGCCGTCTCCGCGACCTGCTCGGCGAAGATCGTCTCGAGCGAGGCGCCCTCCTCTGTCCGCGCGATCTGGCGCTCGGCCGCGTTCTGCGCCGGGACGGCGAGATATGACGCGATGCCGAGCTCCTCCGCGACGGGCTGCACCCACTCGATCAGCTCCTCGATCGCCGCGCGCGCCGTGCGCACGCGGAGCGTCGCGAGGTCGATCAACTCGCCCGAGAGACCGTGGCGGATCGCGCGCCACACGTTCTCCTCGATCATCCGGTGCGAGTGCTCGGGCAGCGGCTCGCCCTCGTCCACGGCGCGCGCGATGCGAGCCGTCAGGGCGTAGGCGAGCGCCATGAGCGACTGCGCTTCCCCGACGCGTGGCTGGGCGTCGCAGATGCGAATCTCGACTGTCGGGAACGCGAGGTGCGGGCGGACGCTCCACCAGAGCTGCGTGTGCTCGTCGATCGAGCCCGTCTCGTAGAGCGTGCGCACGTAACGCTCGAAGCCGGCCCAGTCGCCGTATGCGTCCGGTACGCCGCAGCGCGGGAACATCCGCGTGAAGATCTGCGTCCGTGCCGAATGGAGGCCCGTGTTGACGTTGTCGACGAACGGCGAGGAGGACGAAAGCGCAAGCAGGTCGGGGAGAAAGCCCCGCAGCGCGTCGTGGACGGCGATCGCACGGTCGGCGCCGCGAATGCCGACGTGGATATGAAGCCCAAAGGAGTTGTTGCGCCAGACGACGTAGCGGAGGAGCTCGTCGTTTCGGCGGTAGTGCGGCGTGTCGATGATCCGCTGTTCCTGCCACGGGCTCCACGGGTGCGTGCCGGTCGCGCCGAGGCCGATGTCCAGACCCCCGGCGAGCTCGAACAGCTGGCTCCGCCGATCGAGCACGAGATCCACGGCGTCCGCGAACGTGTCGCAGCGACCCGTGCGGATCTCGACCTCCGACGAGATCAGCTCACCGACGAGGTGCGGCTCGAGCACCGTGCCGACGGCAGCTGACTGCAGCTCCTCGAAGCGGCCGACGAGCCCGAGCGTTGCCGGATCGAGCAGCGAGAACTCCTCCTCGATGGCGACGGTGAGGTCATCGCCCGCGTCGAACTGCTCGCGTGCGAGCGTGACCATCTCCCGCCACGGCCGCTTCTGCGCGTCGCCCATGGTCGCGAAAGGCTACTCAAACGGTTTGAGCAACCGCTTGGCTACGCCGTCCCACGACCAGCGCTCGATCGCGACGCGCCTGGCTGCGGCGCCGAGCTCCCGCCGCTCCGACGGCGTCAGCGCTAGCAGCGAATGGAGCTTCTCCGCCAGCTCGACGGAGTCGCCCTGCGCGAACGACGTCAGGTCGTGGAACCTCGGCGGATAGCCCGCCTCGAGACCCTCGGCCACCTCGGCGAGGCCCGAGTGGCGTGCGACGAGCGGCGGGCAGCCGGCAGCCGCAGCCTCCCCCGCGACCATCCCGAAGGCCTCGGGAAAGATCGACGGCACGACGACGGCGTCCGCGAGCGGGATCAGGTGCACGAGATGGCGGTGTTCCAGCGGCCCCGTGAAGAGCGTGTTCCTCGGCGCCAGCTCTTCGAGCCGGCGACGGTAGTCACCGAAGCCGACGATCACGGCGCGCGCGTCGATCCCGTGCAGAGCTTCGAGCAACAGGTGGACGCCCTTGTTGTAAAGGAGCTTCCCGAAGTAGAGGACGGTCGGCTTGTCGCCGCGCATGAAGCGCTCCAGCCGCGCGGCGTTGTCCTCGTCGGGTCGCCGCTCGTTCGTGTTGCCCGGGTTGGGCGGGTCGCGGCGGCACTCCTCGAGCAGCTTCTGGAGCGCCTCGTCGCGCGCCTCGGGCATAAACTCGTCGACGTCCACGCCGGGCGGCACCTCGAGCACGTTCGGCACCTCCCCGACCACCTCCGCCAGCACGGCGGCGATGTGTTTCGAGCCGACGAAGACGGCGCTCGCGGACGCGAGGGCGGCCCTGGCCTCGTCGGCGAGCTCCACCCGGCCGCGGATCGAATACTCGAGCTCCGATCCGTGTGCCTTGACCGCGAACGGCGCGCCCGCCGCGGCGCCGACGGCGCCCCCGAGCAGGACGTGGTTGCAGAAGACGAGGTCGGCCGGCAGCTGCTCGGCGACACACGCCGCGTTCGCGTCGACGTAGCGCCTGCGCTCCTCTGCCGTGAGCTCCTGCAGCAGCCGCGCCTCGAGCCCCTCGTACGCGTCGAGGACGAATACGGGCAGCAGGCCACCGGGGAGCGCCGGCGTCACGACCTTCGCTCCGCCGAGGTCGAAGCGCTCTGGCTCGTGCTCCTGGCAGACCACAGTCACCTCGTGCCCGCCGCGGCTCCATGCGCGAGCGATCTCCCGCGTGTAGACGTTCGAGCCGGTGCCCGACAGGAGGTATCCGTGCCAGAGGATGATCTTCACTCGATCGAAGGAGCATTCTCACCCGCGCAGGTGAGCGCCGCGCTGCCTATTACGCCGACACCTTCTGCACGCAGCGCGAAGAGGTACGAGCGTCGTCGCCCGCCGGCCCGCGAGCAGGACGGCGAGGGCGCGCTCACCGGACTCCTCGCTCGTGGGTCGCAGGCGAGGAGCGCGAAGGCCGGCCGGAGGTTCTTTACCGCCAGGGGAGGACCTCCGGCCAGGCCGCTTGGGCGCCGGACTGCTGTGGATCGACTGTCACCGACTTGTCACAACTCAGTGCCAGGCACTGAATGTGTGCCAAGTTCGTGCCGAAGGTGCCCCGGCGGTCGGCCTGAGAGCTCAGGCGAGGTGGAAGTACAGCGCGTGGAGCAGCTCGACCGCAGGGTTCGAGGTGTGCACCTGCACATCGGAGGGGACGTCAAGGAGCGCCTCGGAGTAGTTGAAGATGATCTTCACGCCCGAGCGAACGAGCTCGTCCGTAACCTTCGGCGCCTCGGGCGCGGGCACCGCGATCACGCCGACAATGATGCTCTTCTCGTGGACGACCGGTATCAGCTGGGACGCGTCGAGCACGGTCACTCCGCCGATCGAGCGCCCGACCAAGTCGGGATCGCGGTCGAACACGGCGGCGATGTTGATCCCGTGCTCCGCGAAGATCGGCGAGCTCGCGATCGCCTGGCCGAGCCGCCCGGCGCCGACAAGCGCGATGTTGTGCTGGCCCTGCGTCCGGAGGATCTTCCGGATCTCGCCGAGCAGGCCGTCGACGTTGTAGCCGACGCCGCGCTTGCCGAACTTCCCGAACGCGGACAGGTCGCGGCGGATCTGCGTCGCATTGATGTTGGTGTAGTCCGAGATCTCCTGGGAGGAGATCCGCTCCTTGCCCATCTTCTTCGCCTGGGTCAGCACCTGGAGGTACCGGCTCAGACGAGCCGCGACGCCAACAGTAAGTCGATCCGCCACTCGCGCTCCTTGTGTCGTGGTTTGTAACAGCCGGTGCGCATTCTGCCACCCGAGCGCAAAGCGCTGCGCCGGTATCAGCTTACGCCGCTCGTTGCGGACTTTGTGCGGATCACCTGACGCAGCTCGCCTTCGTCGACCGGAAGTAGAACGCACGCTCGCCGTCGATCTCGACTACGGGTAGCCATGGCCGATAGCGGAGCTCGAGCGCCGCGTCACCGGAGATGTCGACCTCGACGAGCCCGAACGGCAGCGTCACGCCTCACCGCCTGGACTGTCGCCCGTGCGCTCCTCGCAGAGGTGGCAGCCAGGCGCGTGGTAGAAGCGAACTTCGACGCTAGGGATACAGCCCTCGCGTCGTCGTCGCCTCCGCTACGCGGTTGACGGCGAGCCCGTACGCGGCCATCCGCATGCTCGTCTTCTTCGACTCGCGGAGCTCCCACGTCTCGTGGAACGCCTTCTTCACGATGTCGGACAGCCGCGCGTTGATCTCGTCCTCCTTCCAGAAGTACTCCTGGAGGCCCTGTACCCACTCGAAGTACGAGACGACCACGCCGCCGGCGTTCGCGAGCACGTCGGGCAGGATGACGATGCCCTTGCTTTCGAGGATGTCGTCGGCTGCCGGTGTCGTCGGGCCGTTCGCGCCCTCGACGATCATCTTGGTCTTCACCTTGTCAGCGTTCTCGGCCGTGATCACCTGCTCGAGCGCGCTCGGTGCGAGGATGTCGCACTCGAGGAGGATCAGCTCGTCGTTCGTCAGCGACTCCGTCCCCTTGAGGCCGGCCAGCGAGCCCGTCTCGTCCTTGTACGCGATCGCCGCAGGCACGTCGATGCCGTCGGGGTTGTGGACGCCGCCTGTCGAGTCCGACAGGGCGATCACCTTCGCGCCGTGCTGGTGGCAGAAGAGCGCGAAGAAGCTGCCGACGTTGCCGAAGCCCTGGACGACGACGCGCTGGCCGGCGAGCTCCATGTTCATCCGGTCGAGCGCCTCGAGCAGCGCGAAGAGGCCGCCGCGCGCCGTCGCCTCCAGCCGCCCGAGCGAGCCGCCGATCGTCAGCGGCTTGCCCGTGACGACGCCGAGCACCGAGTGCCCCTTGTTCATCGAATACGTGTCGAAGATCCACGCCATCTCGCGGGGGCCCGTGCCCACGTCGGGCGCGGGGATGTCCTTCTCCGGCCCGATCTCCGTGATGATCTCCGTCGTGAAACGACGGGTCATGCGCTGGAGCTCGATCTCGGACATCTGCTTCGGATCGCAGACCACACCGCCCTTTGCGCCGCCGAACGGGATGCCCATCAGCGCGCACTTCCACGTCATCCACATCGCAGAGCGACTTCACCTCGTCGAGCGTGACGTCGGGGTGGTAGCGGATGCCGCCCTTCGACGGGCCGCGCGCGATGTTGTGCGTGACGCGGTAGCCCTGGAAGGTCCTGATCGTGCCGTCGTCCATTCGGGTCGGGATCGACACGGATACGGCCTTCTTGCACTCGGACAGGACGCCGATCAGGTTTGAGTCGATGTCGAAGGTCTCACCGACGAGGCGCAGCTGCTGCTGCGCTATCTCGAAGGGGTTCTCGCGAAGGTGTGTTGCTTGAGCGTCTACGCGGACACGATGGTCAGCTCCTCGTAGGGGATCGGTCGGCTCGGCGGCCGCGGCGAGTATACGCCCGTCGGATGAAGGCCCTGCCGCTACGTGATCTGGAACCGGACGACCCGCGCCACGGGACCTCCGCCGGCCGCCGGCCAGGCCACGAGCCGAGCGAATAGGCGCCCGCAGGCAGCTTTCTACCCTCCGGGTCGCGGCCCGTAAGGCCGAACGCATAGCGTCCCGGCAGTACGTCGCGAAGCCGTGCAAGCAGCCCGAGCTGGTGCTGCTGGTCGTCCCGGAGGAAGACGTCGAGACGGAGCACGGGCTCGACGGCAGTCGCGGCCGCCGTAACGGCTGATCGCGCCCACGCGGACCGCGAGCACGGCCGGCTGCAGATCCGAGCCCGGGAACGACCTGACGGACAGCCGAGGCTTGCCGAGCAGATCCTTCGACACCGGGGCGAGGACGACGGTCAATGGGACGTCGACCGCCGTGCCGCCGCGCGGCTCGAGACGGAGCGTCCCGATCGCCGCCGGCGTACCGGTCAGCTCCACCGCCCACGCACGCAGACGGACTCGCGCGGCGCCTCCCGGCGCGAGCCGCAGACGCTTCGGTCGCGCCTCCACCGCGATGCCGCCGTCGGTCGGCAGCTTGGTCGTCAGGAAGACGGTCAGATCGCGGGCCGACACATTCCGCACTGTCAGCCGCCGCCGCGCCTGCCACCCGTCGCCGCCGCCGCGACCGAAGGAGATCGAGCTGAGGGAGGGCACGAGCTCGACCGTCGCCGCCCGGCCCGGGTCGACGACGCCGGCGCCACCGGCCTCCGGCGGTGCCTTGAAGAGCGGCGCGGCCGTGCCGACGAGGGCGGCGCGCAGACCGGCGGCGTCGAGATCCGGCCTCGCCTCGGCGAGCCGTGCCGCGACGCCGGCCACGACGGCCGTGGCGACGCTCGAGCCGTTGACCCTCACGAACCTCGAGCTCCCGTTCGCGTCCGCCCCGGGCGCCGCCGTCTCCGATCGCGACCCCGGGCGCCGAGACGTCGGGCTTGAGCTCGCCGCCGAAGCCGAGCCCCCAGGACGAGAAGCCCGCCGGTCGAACGGTTGCGCCGACGGGCTCCTCACGCCCCGGCAGCACCGTCAGCCACACCGACTCTCCGCTCGCCGTCACACGCGTGACGTCGCCGGCGAGCCCCGCCGGCGCCGACAGCACCGGAACGTCGCGCTTCGACGCCCCGTCGAGAATGCCCACGGGAAGGACGGCGCCACCGAGCAGCACGACCTCCGCCCCCGCACGACCGGCGAGCGCGACTGCCTTTCTCGGCTGAGCGGCCGCCGGGACGAGGACGGCACTACCGGCGACGCGGCTCGTGCCCCGCTTGTCGAAGAACGACGCGGTCGAGGCATCGTCGACGGCCACCAGTCGTAGCGTCGACTCGTGCGTCGGCGCATCCGAGGTGAGCAGAGGCAGCGGGCGGTGGAGGAGCCCGCGGAGCCCCGCCCGCACGCTCGCCGAGACGCGGGCGACGGGGGGAGCGAGATCGACCGCGCCGACAGTCAGCGCGGCCGGCGCGCCGCCCGGGCCAGCGATGCTCCCGAATGCAGGACCGCCGGGGCCGTCGTTCCCCGCCGGGACGACGACGAGCGTGTCGAGGCTCACCGCGCCCGACGCGGCGTGTGCGAGCGGGCCGTCGGCAAAGGCCGCGAAGGGCTCGGCGAGCGGGACGAGGGCGATCCGAGCGGCATCGTGGGCATCACCGTTCGCGGTTCGGGTCCACGGCACGCTCGAGGCCTGCGATCATCTGATCGGTCGCGCGCGAACTCGACCACCGGCCGGCAGCGTCACGCTGCCAGCCAGCATACGCGGATCGGGAGCACGCCGACGTCGGGCGCCAGCCCCTGCGGGCGCCCCGGGGCGCCGAGGCCCGCAACGATGCCCGCCGTCGTCGGTGCCGTGCGTCTCGAGCCGATCTCCGCCTGGACGCTGGTCGTAGCGCGCGGCCGCTCCGCCGTCGACGACGTCGAAGCCCGGCAGCACGACGCCGTGAAGGAACGGCGTGGCGGGATCGACGGCCGTGTCGAGCAGCGCGACCGTGACACCGCGTCCTCGGTACTCGGCAAGCCCCGACGGCAGCGCGCTCCCGGTGACGTCGGCCGTCTGGCTGAGCGCGGCGGGGTACGCAGCCCGGACCGGGAACACACCCTTGACGCGGGCGAGCGCTCGAGCAGCACGACAGCGCTCGGGTCGGCGATCGCCGAGAAGCCGTTGACGACGCGGGTGAACCGGAGGTCGGGCTTCGCGATCGACGCCCTTCGCGGCGAGCTCGGCGAGGAACTGCTCCTGCCCCGCGAGCACGGCCGCCGTCCAGCGGCGCTCCTGCACGTCGGTCGCCAGATCCGCCGGCGAGCCGCACACGGTCGGCGAGCGACGGGTGCGTGCAGCAGGACGATCACGCGCTGCCCCAGCGCGACCGCGGGCGCGGCGTGCCGACGAGGCCTCGCCACGCCGAAGGGGCGAGGCGTGGAGTCGACGTCCCGACACTGGCGCGAGCCCTCCGGCACCGTCACAGCGTGCAATCGTCGCCGCCGACCACGCCGAGGACGACCGCAGCGGCGGCGAGGCTACGCCACGGCTGCATAGGCATCGAGATCGAGGTAGTCGGGCGGGCTCGAGCGGCTCGACCCAGCGCGCGGCCGAGGCGATCATCGCGGCGTTGTCCGTGCACAGCGCGAGCGGAGCCGCGAAGCGGCCTCGGGCAGGGCAGTTCCGCAGCTCCGAGTTCGCAGCGACACCGCCGACGATGGCGATCTGGCCGGAGCCCGGTCTGCTCGACCGCCTGCCGCGGACACGGCCGACGAGCGCGTCGACGATCGCCCGCTGATACGAGGCTGCGAGATCCGCCCGCCGGCGCTCGAGCTCGTACGGCATCGAGGTCGCTTGCACGGCGTAGAGCAGCGCACGTCTTCACGCCGGAGAACGAGAAGTCGAGGCCGTCGACCCGCGCGACGGGAAACGCGAACGCCTCCGGATCGCCACCTCGGGCGAGCCGTGGTCGAGCTCCGCGCCGCCCGGGTAGCCGAGACCGAGCAGCCGCGCGCCCTTGTCGAACGCCTCACCGGCCGCGTCGTCGAGCGTCGGCCGAGCACCGTGTAGCGGTCGTGACGCCGTCACGTCGAGCACCATCGTGTGGCCGCCGGTCGCGAGCAGGCAGACGAAGGGCGGCTCGACCGGGTCGGGCCGGAGGAAGAGCGACGCGACGTGTCCGTGCAGGTGGTCGACCGGCGCGAGCGGGAGGCGAGCGGCCCCAGGCGAGCGCCTTGGCCGCCGACAGGCCGACGAGCAGCGCGCCGACGAGCCCGGGGCCTCGCGTGACGGCGACGAGCTCGACATTGTCGAGGGTCGCGTCGGCGTCGTCGAAGCGCCTGCCTCGACCACGGGCGTGACGAGCTCGAGATGGCGCCTCGCCGCCACCTCCGGCACGACGCCGCCGAACGGCGCGTGGAGCTCCGCCTGCGACGCGACGACGTTGGCGAGCACGTCGCCGTCGCGGGTGACGAGCGGCCGCAGCCGTCTCGTCGCAGGAGGTCTCGAGCCCGAGGATCACGGCCGACGCTCCGGCCACCGCGTCGCGCCACATGATCACGGCGTCCTCGCGGTTGTCCGTGTAGTAGCCACGCCGGACGCCCTGCGCGGCGAAAACCCATCGCCTCGTACAGCTGCAACGCGGCGTCGTTCGACGCCCGCACCTCGAGCGTGAACCCGCGGCGCGCCCGCGTCGCGGGTCCGCTCGAACACGCTCGTCGAGCAGCTGCCTTCGCGATGCCGCGGCGCCGGTGGCCTCTCCTCGTCGACGACGAGGTTCATCACGTGCCACGCGTCGACATACCGCGACACGATCACGTAGCCGACGAGCCGATCCGTGGTCGGCTTCCCAGGCGCCGAGGCACACGGACGTCGGCTTCGCGATCTCGCCGGCGAACATCGCCGGCGACCACGGCGCGGGCATCGACGAGCCGCTCGATCTCGCCCACCGCGTCGAGGTCGCCGAGCGCCGAGCGGGCGGATCTCGAGTCGGCGCTCACGCCGGCACCTTCGCGTCGGGTCGCTGCACGTAGACCGGCTCGACAGCGTCCGCGGAGCCGAAGTCTGCGGCGAGCGCCGCGTGCAGCCGCGCGTGCGGGAACGTGCAGGGGCTGTCGTCCGGCGGCACGACGGCGCCGACGCTCCACGAGCGTCGCGGTACCGCAGCGCGCCGTCGCCGACGCACGTCATGCCTTCGACCTCGAGCTCCGGACGCTGGCGCAGCGCGCGCGGCTCGCCGTCGACCTTCGTGAAGACCTCGCGCCGTCCGGCGTCGATCACGGGCAGCGAGCACCGGGCGTGCCGGCGGCCAGCGCGTCGAGCGTCGAGACGCCGGCGACGGGCACGGTCGCGCGCGAGCGCGAAGCCCGCGCGCAAGCGGCGAGGCCGAGCCGCGTGCCCGTGAAGCTACCCGGCCCGGTACCGACGACGAGCGCGTCGATGTCGGCGAGTTCGACGTCGCCCATGCCGGCAGCAGCTCGTCGGCGTCGGCGAGCACACGGTACGGGCGCGTGCGTGCGCTCGCCGAGGACGGCCGCCGTCACGACGATCGCGACCGTCGCGACGTGGGTGGCGGTGTCGAACGCGAGGACGAGGCCCACGTGCGCGTCAGGTTAGAGGATGCAGCTCGATCGTCGTCGGTCTCGACCGTGATCTCGCGAGCGCCGTCGCCGGCATGCGCGAGCGTACGCGCCCGCGGAATGGCGGCAGCCGGCCTGCGCCCGCCTCCGGCCACTCGACGAAGACGATCGCGTCCTCGAAGTACGGCTCGAGGCCGGCCCAGTCGGCGTCACCGACCTCCGTCGAGCCGGTAGAGGTCGAGGTGGGAAACGGCAACGCGACCGCCGTAGCGGTTGCCGATCGTGTACGTCGGGCTCGTCACCGGCTGCTCTACCCCGAGCGCGCGGCACGCGCCGCGCACGAACGTCGTCTTCCCGAGCCCAGCTCGCCGGCGACCGTCGACGACGTCGCCCAGGCCGAAGGCAGCGCGCCAGGCGAGCGCCGACCTCCTCGGTCTCCGGGGCTGTCGAGAAGCACGTGTGCGACGATCAGAAGAGGCCGAGCTGGTCGGCCGGCTCGCGGCCGCCGGCTCGAGCTCCGGCGGGCTCCGCTTCGTCGCGCGCAGCGGCTGCGCTCGGCTCCGACGCGAGCAGGTCGGGCAGGCGTGCGAAGTCCTCCTCGAGCACCGTCAGCATGCGCGGCGTGTAGAGCGCCGCCGCCGGGTGGTAGAGCGGATAGAGCAGCACGCGCCTGCCGCCGAGGGTCACGTCCTGCTCCTGGCCGTGGACGCGCGTGATGCCGAGCTGCTTGCCCGAGAGCAGCTTCGTCGCGAAGTTGCCGAGCGTCGCGATCACGCGCGGCTCGATCAGCTCGATCTGCCGGAAGAGGTACGGCTCGCACGACTCGATCTCGTCGGGCACGGGGTCGCGGTTGCCGGGCGGGCGGCACTTGATGCACGTTCGCGATGTAGACGTCGGCGCGCGTCGAGCCCGATGCCCGCGAGCAGCTTGTCGAGGAGCTTGCCGGCCTGGCCGACGAACGGGTAGCCCTGCTTGTCCTCGTGGAAGCCCGGCGCCTCGCCGACGAACATCAGGTCGGCGTTCGGGTCGCCGACGCCGAAGACGACCTGCGTGCGGCCTTCGGCGAGCCGGCAGCGCGTGCAGCCGGCTGCTTCCGCTGCAGCTGCTCGAGCCTGGCGAGACGCTCCGCCTGATCCATCGGTTCGAGTCTAGGGCGTTCGCGGACAGACGAGAGGACGGCTATTCGAGGCAGGTCGCGACCGCGAGGTCCTTGGCCGCAGCCTTCCTCCCCGACCTCGGTCCCGCCGAGAACCGCCTGCCCGCCGAACCCTCCTAGGAACGCGTCTAGTGCCCGCAGCCGCAGGAGCCGCCGCAGCAGCCGCCGGCGCCGCCGCCGAAGCTCGGCTGCGGCGAGCTGCCGATGCGCGGTGAAGACCGACAGCTGGCGCGGACGTTCGCGTCGCCGCAGTCCGGGCAGTCGGGCTCCTCGCCGTTCCGCACGAGCTCCTCGAAGTGCGACTCGCACGTCATGCACACGTACTCGTAGATCGGCATCGCTTGGTGAGTCTACCGCCCCGGGCTACAATCGCTCGTGCCCGGTATCCGCTACGGAACTGGAGCAGCGATGTTCGACGACGTCACCGTCATCGGCGCCGGCGGCCGAGCCGGCTCGGCAATCGCCGCTCGCCTGCGCGAACGCGGCGTCGAGCTCCGCGACGAGGGGAGGCGACCTCGTTCTCCTGTGCGTGCCGGACGCGGCGATCGCGGACGTGGCGTCGCTCGATCGAGCCGGGGCCGTGGGTCGCGCACGTGAGCGGAACGACGCCGCTCGCCGCGCTCGACCCCGCACGTGCGCCGCTTCAGCGTCCACCCGCTCCAGACGCTCGTCAAGGGCCGCGGCCCCGAGCAGCTGGACGGCGCGTTCGCCGCCGTGACGGCGGAGAACGAGGACGCGCGCGCGCGCGCGACCTGGCTCGCGAAGACGCTCGGCCTCGAGCCGTTCCCGCTCGACGACGACGCGCGAACGCTCTACCACGCGGGCGCCGTCATCGCGTCGAACTACCTCGTCACGCTCTATCGCGCCGCGGCGAGCCTCTTCGAGGACGCGGGTGCGCCGCCGGAGGCGCTCGTGCCGCTCATGCGGCGGACGATCGAGAACGGCTTCGAGCTGACCGGCCCGATCGCGCGCGGCGACTGGGAGACGGTCGACGCGCATCTCGCCGCGCTCCACGACGCAGCATCCGGAGCTCGAGCCCGTGTACCGCGTGCTCGCGGAGGCGACGGCGCCGTGAACGTCGTCGCGGACGATCGCCGAGGCGCGGGCCGTTCTCGCCGGCACGCAGATGCACGGCGGGTCGGCCTCGTGCCGACGATGGGCGCGTTCCACGCCGGGCATGCTGGCGCTCTTCGCCGCAGCCCGCGCCGAGTGCGACTTCGTCGTCGTCAGCCTGTTCGTCAACCCGGCGCAGTTCGGCGATGACGCCGACCTCTCGGCGTATCCGCGCGACGAGGAGCACGACCTCGCCTGGCAGCGGAGACGCGGGCGTCGACCTCGTCTTCTGCACCGCCGGTGGAGCGAGATGTACCCGCCGGGCTTCCAGACCTGGGTCGACGTCATCCGAGCTCGGCGTCGATCCTCGAAGGCGTCCACCGACCTGGCCACTTCCGCGGCGTGGCGACGGTCTGCCTCAAGCTCTTCAACATCGTCCGCCCGGACGTCGTGTACTTCGGCCAGAAGGACGCGCAGCAGGTGGAGGTGATCCGCCGACTGCTCCGCGACCTCGACCTCGAGATCGAGCTCCGCGTCCTCCCCACGGTGCGCGACGCCGACGGCCTCGCGCTCTCCTCGCGCAACGACGCTGCTCTCGCCCGACGAGCGCCGCAGCTGCGCTCGCGCTGCCGCGGGCGCTCGCGACGAAGGACCCCGCCGCGGCACGCGAGCGCAGCTCGACGGCCTCGACGTCGACTACGTCGAGGTCGCTCCGTTCGATCCACCCGTGCTCGCCGCCGCCGTGCGCGTCGGCGCAGTCCGTCTCATCGACAACGTCTCCTCGACAAGGAGGAGGCTCATGAGCACGCAGGCCGCGTAAGCCCGCGCCCGCCACGCCCGCACCCGGCAAGCTCCCGCTGACCGAGCTGGCGGAGATGAAGCAGCGCCGCCAGAAGATCGTGATGGTCACCGCGTACGACGCCCCGAGCGGCCGCTCGCCGACGAGGCCGGCGTCGACATCGTGCTCGTGGGCGACTCGGCTGCGATGACGGTGCTCGGCCACTCGTCGACCGTGCCGGCGACGATGGACGAGATGATCGTGCTCGCCCGCGCGGTCACGCGTGGCGCGCAGCGGCCGCTCGTCGTCGCCGACATGCCGTTCGGCTCCTTCCAGGTCTCGGACGAGACGGCGGTCGAGAACGCGGTTCGCTTCGTCAAGGAGGCGGGCGCCGACGCCGTCAAGATCGAGGGCGCCGGGCCGATGCTCTCCCGGGCGCGGGCGCTCGTCGGCTCCGGCATCCCCGTCATGGGCCACATCGGGCTGACGCCGCAGTCGGCAACGATGCTCGGCGGCTTCAAGGCCCAGGGCGGATCGGCCGAGACAGGCGCGGCAGCTGCTACGAGGACGCGCTCGCGCTCGAGGAGGCCGGGCTGCTTCTCGCTCGTGCTCGAGTGCGTGCCGCCCCCGGTCGCTGCGCGCATCACCGGCGCGCTGCGCATCCCGACGATCGGCATCGGCGCCGGCGCGGAGTGCGACGGCCAGGTGCTCGTCTGGCACGACCTGCTCGGGCTGTACGAGGGCACGCGCTCCGCGCTTCGTCAAGCGCTACGCGGATCTCGCGACCGTCGCCCGCGAGGCGCTCGAGACGTACGCCGACGACGTGCGCAGCGGCGCCTTCCCCGAGGAGCAGCACACGTACTCGATCCCGGAGGAGGAGCTCGCGCTCTTCGAAGCGGAGGTGCGCAGCTCGCTAGGTGGAGCACGGCTGCGAGCGACCAGCAGCAGGCCGAACAGCGTCGCCGCGAAGGCCGTCGCGCCGACCGAGCGCACGCAGGCTCCAGCTCTCGACCGTGCGTACGCCGACGACGACAAGCACGAGCGCCCAGAGCGACGAAGAGCGCGTCGACGACCGTCGAGCACGTACGCGGTCGTCCCCTCGTCCGAGCCGCCGCAGCGGAAGAGGTCGTCGCCGAAGATCGCGATCCGCAGCGGCCAGACGACGACCAGCGCGAGCACGAACGGCGCCGTCGACAGACCGACGATCTGGCGCGCGCGTGCGGTAGCGCGCCATCGAGCCGAGGCTGCGCAGCCCCAGCAGGAGCGCGGCGCCGCCGAGCCAGTAGTTCTGGATCGCGACGAGCACGCCGGCGAAGAACGCCTCGACGCCGATCAGCAGCCAGTCGAACTCCGGGTCGTCGAAGAGCTGGCCTGCCGTCGCGGTCGAGAGGAACATCGCGGTGCCGGCGAGGATCGTGATCGCCACCATCGGCTCGGAGAGCGCGTCCTCGTGTCCTCGTCCGCATCGCGAAGCTCCGCGAACACCTCCCGCGGCCGCAAGAGGATCAGCGGCGCGCGCCGCCACCATCCCGCTCCTCGGCCTTGATCCGCTCGGCCCGCGAGACGCTCACGCGCAGGAGCCTAGACACTTGAGTCTTCCGCGCGGGCGATTCACTAAGACCGTTCGGGTCTGCTAGAAGCCTCAGGCGGCCGCGGCGGCGAACAGCCGCCAGCTGCCGGGCACGCCTTTCAGGACGCGGTCGCCGCGTTCGACGAAGTCGATCCCAGAGCCCGCGACGAGGTCCTTCACCGTCGAGGTCACGAGCACTTCTCCGGGCCCCGCCTCGGCCGCCACGCGGGCTCCGACGTGCACGGAGATGCCGCCGACGCCCTGGTCGAGGAGCTCGACCTCACCGGAGTGGACCCCGGCGCGGATCTCGAGCCCTTCGCGTCGGCAGCGGATGTGACGATCGCCTGGGCACAGCGAATGGCGCGCGCCGGGCCGTCGAACGTGGCGAGAAAGCCGTCGCCCGCCCGGTCGATCTCCCGCCCGCGGTACTCGTCGAGGTAGCGACGTACGAGAGCGTTGTGCCGCTCGAGGAGCTCCCGCCACCGGCGTCGCCGAGCTCGGCGGCGCGCTGCGTCGAGCCGACCACGTCCGTGAACAGCACCGTGAGCGAGCACGCGATCCGGCCGTCGCGACTGGCGCCGCGCCGGTGACGAACTGCGCCACCTCCGACACGACGCTGTCCGAGTCGCCGACCCACGGCAGGTAGTCCTGGCCCGGCAGGGCGACGAGCTTCGCGCCCGGAATCCGCTCCGCGATGTACCGCGACTCCTCGAGCGGCGGCATGTCGACCGGCCCCTTCGGCAGACGCGCCTCGGCGCGGTCGAGCACGAGCGTCGGCACGCGGATGAGCGGCAGCACCTCGCGTGCATCCATGAGACTCTGCATGCGCATGAACGCCGCGCCGTCGCCGGGCTCGCGGCCGTGCGCATCATCCTCGCCGCCCACTCGACGAACCGCGCGTCGTCCGGCCGCGCTCGGGGCGAGCCGCGCCACCCACGAGGCGGCGAACGCGTCCGTGCCCCACTCCTCGGCGGTCGCCTGCGCCAGGCTCGCCGCTCCTCCTCGCGTCGGGCCCCACGGGAAGTCGTCGGTCCTGAGGCCGGCCTTGACCGTTGGCGCGTAGAGCACGAGCTGCGTGACACGCTCCGGATGCGAGGCTGCGAAGAAGCAGCGCGATCGGGACAGCCGTAGCCCTGGCCGAGCACGGCAGCGCTGCTCGCTCCCGACCGCGTCGAGGATCGGCGCGTACGTCGTCCGTGCGCTCCTCGAGGTTCGGCATGGTCTCGGCGGGAACGGGGTCGGAGAGGCCGATGCCCCGCTTGTCGAAGACGATCAGCCGCGAGAACGACGCGAGACGCCGCAGGAAGCGCGCGATCGACGGCTCCTCCCAGTACAGGTCGAGATGCGAGATCCAGCCCGGGACGTAGACGAGGTCGGGCGGGCCTTCGCCGAGGACCTGGTACGCGATGTGGTAGTCGCCGCTCCGGGCGTACTTCGTCGCCGGGCGGTCCACCGCCGCCCGATCGTACGGGCGCCTGAGCTAGGCGGCCGCGGCCGCGAGCGCCGGCAGCAGCTCGCGCAGGTACGCGCCGGTGTACGACTCCTCGACCTCGGCCACCTGCTCCGGCGTGCCCGTGGCGATCACCTCGCCGCCCGCGTCGCCGCCCTCGGGCCCGAGGTCGACGATCCAGTCGGCCTGCTTGATGACGTCGAGGTTGTGCTCGATCACGAGCACGGTGTTCCCCGCGTCGACGAGCCGCTGGAGCACCTCGAGCAGCTTCTCGATGTCGGCGAAGTGGAGGCCCGTCGTCGGCTCGTCGAGGATGTAGAGCGTCCGCCCGGTCGCGATCTTCGACAGCTCCTTCGCCAGCTTCACGCGCTGCGCCTCGCCGCCGGAGAGCGTCGTCGCCGGCTGGCCGAGCTTGATGTAGTCGAGCCCGACGTCGTGGAGCGTCTGCAGCTTGCGGCGGATCTTCGGGATCTTCGCGAAGAACTCGAGCGCCTCCTCGACCGACATCTCGAGCACGTCGGCGATCGCCTTGCCCTTGAAGCGAACCTCGAGCGTCTCGCGGTTGTAGCGCCGGCCGTGGCAGGTCTCGCACGGCACGTAGACGTCGGGCAGGAAGTGCATCTCGATCTTGATCTGGCCGTCGCCCTTGCACGTCTCGCAGCGGCCGCCGCGCACGTTGAACGAGAAGCGGCCGGGCTTGTAGCCGCGCACCTTCGCCTCGGGCGTCAGCGAGTAGAGCTCGCGGATGGGCGTGAAGAGGTCGGTGTACGTGGCCGGGTTCGAGCGCGGCGTGCGGCCGATCGGCGACTGGTCGATGTCGATCACCTTGTCGAAGCAGTCGATGCCCTCGACCGAGTCGTGGTCTCCCGGCTTGACGCGCATCCGGTGCAGCCGGTTCGCGAGCGCCTTGTAGACGATCTCGTTGACGAGCGTCGACTTGCCGGAGCCGGAGACGCCGGTGACGCGACGAGCTTGCCGACCGGGAACTCGACGTCGATGCTCCTTGAGGTTGTGCATGCGCGCGCCGCGCACCGACGAAGGTGCCGTTGTCGAGCGGCGCGCCGCTCCGGCACGACGATCTCGCGCGCGCCGGACAGGAACTGGCCGGTCACCGAGCCCGCGACGCGCTCGACCTTCTTCGCCGGCCCTTCGGCGACGACGTAGCCGCCGTGCTCGCCCGCGCCCGGCCCCATGTCGACGAGCCAGTCGGCCGACCGCATCATCTGCTCGTCGTGCTCGACGACGAGCACGGTGTTGCCGAGGTCGCGCAGCCGCTCGAGCGTGCCGATCAGCCGGCCGTTGTCGCGCTGGTGGAGGCCGATCGACGGCTCGTCGAGGATGTAGAGCACGCCGACGAGCTGTGAGCCGATCTGCGTCGCCAGCCGCAGCCGCTGCGCCTCGCCGCCCGACAGCGTCGAGGCGGCGCGGTCGAGCGTGAGGTAGCCGACGCCGACGTCGGCGAGGAACGTCAGCCGCTCGCGGATCTCCTTGACGATGCGCGCGCCGATCAGCTGCTCGACCTCGGTCAGCTCGAGCGCGTCGAGGAACGTCGAGCGCCGCCGCGACCGACAGCTTCGTCAGCTCGTGGATGTTGCGCTCGCCGACCGTCACCGCGAGCACCTCGGGCTTCAGCCGGGCGCCGCCGCAGGCCGGGCACGCGCGGAAGCTCATGTACTCCTCGATCCGCTCGCGGATCTGCGCCGAGTCGGTCTCGCGGTAGCGCCGCTCGAGGCTCTTGACGATGCCCTCGAACGAGAGCATGTACGAGCGCTTGCGGCCCATGCGGTTGCGGTACTGGACGTAGACGCGCTCGCCGTCCGTGCCGTGCAGGAACAGGTCGCGCTGCTCCTGCGGCAGCTCGGCCCACGGCGTCTCCAGGTCGATCTCGTAGCGGTCGGCGATGCCCTGGATCACCGACTCGTAGAAGTTCGAGTTCATCACCGACCACGGCACGAGCGCGCCCTCGCCGATCGGCGAGCGTCGGATCGGGGACGACGAGGTCGGGGTCGACCTCGAGCTGCGCGCCGAGGCCGGTGCAGCGCGGGCAGGCTCCGTGCGGCGAGTTGAAGGAGAAGATGCGCGGCTCGAGCTCGGCCAGCGAGACGCCGTGCTCGGGGCACGCGAAGTTCTCGCTGAAGAGCATCGTCTCGTCCGTGTCGACGACGTCGATCGCCACGAGCCCGGCGGCGAGCCCGGCCGCCGTCTCGATCGACTGCGCGAGCCGCTGGCGGAGATCGGCCTTCATCACGAGCCGGTCGACGACCACCTCGATCGTGTGCTTGCACTTCTTGTCGAGGACGATCTCCTCCTCGAGCAGCCGCTGCTCGCCGTCGACCTTCACGCGCGTGAAGCCGTCGGCGCGCAGCTCCTCGAGCACGTCCTTGAACTCGCCCTTGCGGTCGCGCACGACAGGCGCGTTGACGGTGAACTTCGTCCCCTCCGGCGAGCTGCAGCACCTGGTCGACGATCGACTCCTGCGACTGGCCGGCGATCGGCCGTGCCGCAGACCGGGCAGTGCGGCCGACCGACGCGCGCGTAGAGCAGGCGCAGGTAGTCGTAGATCTCCGTCACGGTGCCGACGGTCGAGCGCGGGTTGCGCGACGTCGTCTTCTGGTCGATGGAGATGGCCGGCGAGAGGCCGTCGATCGAGTCGACGTCGGGCTTCTCCATCATCTGCAGGAACTGGCGCGCGTACGCGGAGAGCGACTCGACGTAGCGGCGCTGCCCCTCGGCGTAGATCGTGTCGAACGCGAGGCTCGACTTCCCGGAGCCGGAGAGCCCGGTGATGCAGATCAGCTTGTTCCGCGGCAGGCGGACGGTGATGTCCTTGAGGTTGTGCTCCCGGGCGCCGTGAACGACGAGCTCTTCCTGAGCCATAACCATCCGAGTCTTATCGAGCCGAATCGGACGGGAACGTGTGTTCGCGTCCGCGCGAAGATCCGATGTTTGGGCTCGCGCGTATCCCGGGAACGACCTACGAAGGAGGCCTCGTGCGGATCCGCATCCTCGCCATCGGCGTGACCGCCCTCGCAGCAGCGGCGCTCGCCGGCTGTGGCGGAGACGACAACTCGTCCGACGACCGGCGACGAGACGACGACGACGACGTCGACGACGTCGTCGGCAAGACGTTCACGATCTCGGAGACGCGACTTCACGCTCGACGCCATCGACCGTCACGGTGCGACGCGCCGGGGACGTACACGTTCGAGGTCGACGAACGACGGCGGCACCGATCACGCGCTCGAGATCGAGGGCAACGGGCATCGAGGAGAGCGCACCGACACGATCAGCCCAGGCGAGTCGGCGACGCGTCACCGTCGACCTCGAAGCCGGGCACGTACGAGATGTACTGCCCGATCGGCGGTCACCGCGACCCTCGGGATGGAGGGCGACGATCACCGTCAAGCAGCTAGCGGGTCTAGCTGGCGAGGCGCTCGACGAGGTCGCGCGCGCGTCGCGCGTGCGGCACGTGCTCGACCTCGAGCGGCCCTGCGTGAAGCGTGCCGTAGCCGAGCATGCGACCGAGCGAGCGACTGCTCGAGCGAGATCGAGCGCAGGCCGCTGCAGGCGCACGGCCGCGGCGCGCTTGCGGGCACGCCCTGCACGAGAAACACCTTCTCCGTCGTCACGACGAAGCGCGTCCGGTCCCAGCGCCAGACCGCCGCGAAGGCGCTGACGGCGCCGATCCCGATCACGAGCGGCGCCGGCGATCGGGCACCGGCCACGGCATCGCGAGCAGGAACAGGCCCGCGATCGCGAGCGCAACGCGACCACAGGAACGGCCGCACGAGCACGACGCCGTGGCGGCGGACGTCGAAGCAGACCCGTTCGTCGGGGAGCGGCGTGCACGATCGGCGGCTTCGCCGGGCGCGGCCGCTCTCCTCTAGGCTCGGCCCTCGTGTGCGTCGGCAAGCTGCCCAGCCAGCCTCTCGTGGTGGCGCGACGATGCCAGGCGGCGCCGCCTGGCTCGACCGGCTACCTCGACTCGCCGCGGAATGCGCCGAGCAATGGCAGCTCGAGCTCGAGCGCGCCGTTCGAGGCGAGCAACGCCTCGCTCGTCGTCCCGGCAGGCGACGTCGTGCTCAAGCTCAACCTCCCGGACGAGGAGTCGGAGCACGAGCCGGACGCGCTCGCGCATCTGGGACGGCGACGGCGCGGTGCTGCTCACGGCCTACGACGCGGCGCGGCGAGCGCTGCTCGATCGAGCGCTGCGTGCCGGGCACGACGCTGCTCGAGCTCGACGACGACGACGGCCGGTGACGTCGTCGCCGGGCCTGCTGCCGCGCCTGTGGAAGCCACCGCTGCCGCAGATACCGCCGTGCTTGCGGAGGTCGCTGCACGCTGGATCGACGAGCTGCCACGGCAATGGGAGCGACTACGGCCGTCCGTTCGAGCGGCGCCTGCTCGACGCGGCGGTCGCCGCGCTGCGCGAGCTCGGCCCGACACAGGGAGCGCTCGTCATCGGGAACGAGGACCTCCACGCAGGAAACGTCCTCACGAGCGCAGCGCGAGCCGTGGCTCGTGATCGACCCGAAGCCGCTCGCCGCGGAGCGTGACTT
Organism: uncultured Actinomycetes bacterium; assembly: GCA_963705945.1. Classification (GTDB taxonomy): domain Bacteria; phylum Actinomycetota; class Thermoleophilia; order Gaiellales; family Gaiellaceae; genus PALSA-612. Next base: position 1,013,596 of record CAVPLG010000001.1, read on the forward strand.
CACGCTCGTCGCGATGGTGCGTGACCGAATGGAAGAGGTAGTCGACGGACCGAGCCCGCTCGATCGCCTGCGCCGACGGCTTGACCGCCTTTCCTCGGACCTCGAGCCTCGACCGCGACCGCCTGCGGGGTTGGACAATCGCGCACACGATCGCGTGGGGATTCGATCCGAGCGAGTTCCACGCCACGCGAGTCGAGCTCGCGCGCCTGCTGCTCGACGGCTAGGCCTTCTTGCCGCGGCCGAACACGAGACCGCCGAGCGTGAATCCCAGCCCGAACGTCCCGAGCGCGAAGGCGCCGACGGCGATCGCCTTCCGCCAGCTCGAAAGCCGGTGCCAGCGGGTGATCACCGCCTCCTCCTCCATCGTCAGCGGCTCGCCGCGGCGCTGCTTGCGCATCGCACCGCCCGCCCGAAGCCCGAGATAGAGGTCGTCGAAGAGCTCGGTAGGCTCGTCGGCCACGAAATCAGTGTATCGCCTGCCTCGGCTGTCCCAGCCAGCCTCCTACTGCCCTCTGCTGACGGGATCGACGCCTGCAAAAGTGAGGAAATCGGTCATCCGGAAATCTCTCCGCACTCGCCCGGGCAAGGTGGGCCGCCAACGCGGGTCGAACGAGAGATAGGAGTACGGGTCCGCCTCCAGCAATCCGACGATCACCTCGGCGACGATCGTGCCGCCGACCGGGCCGAGGTGGAGCCCGTCTTCGATCAGCTCGGCCTCCTTCAGGACGTAGTACCACAGTGGCGTCGAGCGTTCGAGGCGGAGCCCGAATGGCGCGAGCTCGTCGAGCTCGGAGGCGCCCAGTCCCGTGACGCCGATTCGCCGGGCGATCGCCTGACCGGCCGGGAGCTGCCACGTGAGGTGTCGTAGCAACGTCCGAACGGGCAATGCGGTCGGCCCGGCGTGGGACGCGATCGCACCGAGCGGCAGATGGAAGAGCGGCGTCGAGACCCGCGTGTCAATGCGCTTGTTCCGCTTCACTTGTCCGTCGCCGAAGTCGAAGAAGGTCTGCCAGCCGACGAAGCGTCGCGGCGCCCGGAACCCACCACGCAGGTCTCCCGGGTCGGCGCTCGGAGCTTCGGCGTTGTCGAAGATGAAGCCGAAAAACGGCCCACCTCGGTCACCGGCGAGGTTGGCGCGATAGGACGGCCTGACCATTGAGTGACCGAAACGGTAGGCGGCGCCCTGGAACTCGACGGGAATGAACGCCTCGCCCTTCCTTGGTCGGTAGAAGCGGCGCCCACGCCGCAGCACATCATCGACCAGTCGCTGCCCGACGAACTGCGGGAGGAACTCGTGCAGGACAAGCCACTGGTAGTGCCACGTCGTCAGCCGCCGGGCCTCGGCGTACAGCTCGAGCAGGTCCGTCGCCCCGGCAGTCCTCAGCCGATCGACGACACGATTGTGGAAGCAGAGGAACGCGGCTTGCAGGCCCGCGATCACGACATGCTCGTCGTTCCGCGGATCGCCGATCACCGCCGACCCGTCAGGCATGCGGGGTACGTCCTCGAACCGGCCGCCGAACTCGACCTTCAGCTTCGCGCGGTCTGTCGGGTCGTAAAGCTGCGGACTGGCGACCGGCCCGGCGCCGTAGACCGAGTCGAGATCGAATGTCGGCGTGCGCCCGTTCGGCGAGCGCGACGGAGCCGTCGGCCTGCCGAGCGGAGACGCGATGTCGAACGTCATGTCGTGGTCCATGAACTGGCCCATGAACGTCGTGCCGGCGGTGTGTGTCGGGTTATCGGGATTCCGTACGGAGAGCGACGGGTCCGTGATCAGCTGGACCGGGCCGCGCTCGAGCTCGTCACCCGCATCGAGGAGCCCGCCCGGCGACCCGAGCTCGACGAGCGCCTGCTCGAGCCCACGCCGCTTCGCGTCGGCGAACGGCTCGAGGCGGTCGAAGATCCGCCCGAAGCCAGCCGGCGCTCCAGCCGAGGGCTGGTGGCGGACAGAGCCTGCGCTCGCCGCTCGTCCGCCTTCGACGCGAAGCGTGCTCCCCGCTCCTACCGCGACTGCCCCGGCGCCCAACCTGCCGAGAAAGCGGCGCCGCGAGATACCACTCGACGTCGTGCGATCGTCGTTCATCTGGGCTCCTCCTTCAGGTCATGCGATCGGGGTTGCCCGGACGGCAAGGGGCTCCCACCCCGACGGGGAGCCCCTCGCACGGGCGGCCGTCTAGGCCGTGTTGAACGGGTGCACGAGTGGGTTCATCCCGGCGTAGAGCCCGTCTGGATTCGGGTACCAGAGCCACACGTGCAGCGTCACGAGGTCCGGGTGCCAGAAGCCGAACGCCGCACCGGTCTTCGGCGCCGTTTTCGCACACGCGTCCTGGGACGTGGCCGGCACGAAGGTGCCGTCCGCGTAGTGGCAGGCGGCCGGGAACGAGCCGTACTTCGCGCCGGTCAGCGGGAGTGACGACGGCTTCGAAGGGAAGACCCACTCGAGCGCCCCGAGCTGCCAGTTCCCGCCCCGCTTGAGATAGACGAGGATCATCGGCTTCGTCACGTCGAACTTCGTGATCTTCGGGTTCATGAAGTGGAACCCCATGTCCGGGATCATCTTCGTGATGATCCCGTAGCCCGCCGTCTTGGCCGCCGCGAGGCTGGTCGCATACCTGGCCGTCGCGAGTCGCGCCCGCGATAGCGTGACGGCAAGCGACTGGCTGACCGCCGTCTGCTTCGTCGCCGTGGCCGAACGGAGCGTGCACGGCGCCGCAGCGGCGCCGGACGCAACGACGAAGACGGCGAGCAGCATTGCGAGGATCAGGGATCTGCGCATGGCTCCTCCTTAGCGTCGTGGATACGGGTACGGGTCGAGAACGCGCACCGACGTGATCGAGTCGATCGGCAGCTCATTGCGCGAGGCGCTGCGCCGGATCGCCTCCGGGCTTGACGCCTCGTACAGGCAGAACGACCTCCGTCCGTCGTCGCTCACGTAGGAGTGAAGCCACGTGACGTCCTCGCCGTTCCCCTCGACGATCCGCCCGCAGTGGCTGTCGGTGTCGGCGCTCACGTTCCAGCCGGGCTCGAACGTTCGCTCGACGAGATAGCGCGGCATGACTCCCTCCAGTCGGCGTGTGCTCATCGCTCGACCGTAGGCCGGGCGTGCGCGGGCGGCATCGGGAGGCCTCCCCATGTTGGGGAGGAGCGCGGCCTATCTTTCGACGAAGATGCCGAGCCTGGCTGCCTCGGCGGCCGCCTGCGCCCGGGAGCGCACCGCAAGCTTCTTGAGGATCGCGGACACATGGTGGTGGACAGTCTTCTGCGAGACCACGAGGCGGTCTGCGATCTCCGCGTTCGAGAGGCCGTCGGCGAGCAGAGCGAGCACCTCGAGCTGCCGGCCCGTCAGCCCGCCAGGGTTCTCCTGCGTCGCCTGCCGGGGGCCCCGGGGCACGCGGGCGCCCCGCTCGCGAAGCTTCCTGGCCACCATCTGGGCGGCCGGCCGTGCGCCGAGGCGGGTCAAGACATCCAGAGCCTCTTGCTGGAGGGCCTCGTCGTCGGACTCACTGAGAGCGACCGCCCGCTCGTACGCGCAGCCGGCCGCCTCCCACGCCGCGACCGCCTCGTCCCACGCCCCGCGTAGCTGATGGAGAAACGGCCCACCTGCCTCCTCGGGAATCGGATCCTCGATCCCCGCCCGACGCCGCCACCACGCGAGCTCGGCGACCGGCCAAGGAGATGCGACACCACGTGCGAGCTCGAACGCCCGCTCGGTCGCAGGACCGATCAGCTCGGGCTTCCCCTCGAGCCAGGCCGCCTCGGCTTTTGCGGCCGCGATCTGCGAGAGCCACCAGAGCTGGCCGGTTTTGAGCGCCACGGTCTCTGCCTCGGCCAGCGGCGTCCACGGATCGGGGTCGCCGCGGCGGGCGCGCAAGAGCCCGAGCACTATCCGGGCCTGCGTGCACGAGAGCAGGCACTGCTCCGAGAGCACGAGCTGGACGGTCTCGGCGGACTCGTCCCACGCCCCGCGCTCGAGCTGGATCCAGCTCCGCATCGCCAAGAGAAAACGGCCGAGGCTCCAGACCTCGTGCTCCTCGCAGAACGGACGCCCGAGCTCCAAAACTTCCTCCATCCGCCGCAGCGACCGTTCGCGGCAGCCGGCGACGCCGAGGTAAACGTAGGAGCGGGCGATCTGAAACGGGAGGCCATCCTCCACGGCCAGAGCGAGGGCTCGCTCGAGCTCGACGATGCCCTCAGGTGAGCCGCGCATCGCTGCGAGTGCGCCGAGGCTGCAGCGGGCGCTGACCTCGGCCTCGCGGTCTTCGAGACGCTCTGCGAGCTCGAGCGCCCTCCACGCCCAACGTTCCACGTCCTCGACGCCCTCGGACATGAGCACCAGGGCGGCACGCGTTCCGTACGACATCGCGAGCTCGTGACCCGGGGGAAGTCCTTCGAGCAGCTCGATCGCCTCCTCGGCGGACTCGATCGCCTCGGCCTGGCGGGCCATGTTGAGGAGGATGAGGGCGCGCGTCCGAAGGCACGTTCCCTCCTCCGTCGGCCTGCCGACCTCGCGGTAGCACGCGATCGCCGCATCGGTCGCCGCGAGCGCTTCCTCGTCTTGGGCGACGAGGAAGCATTCGTAGGATCGGCGGCGCAGCAGCCCCGCACGATCCTCGAGTGGAAGGGCGTCGGCGAAGCGCAGCGCTCTCCCGTACTGTGCCGCCGCCTCCGTATGCGCGCCGAGCGACGCTGCCCGCTCGCCCGCTGGAATCGCGAACCGGAGCACGGCTACGGAGTCGCCAGCCGCTTCCGCATGGTGCGCAAGGCGGGCCAGGTCCGCCGCTTCCGGGGACTCGACGAGCGCAGCGAGCACCGCCCGATGGAGAGCCAGCGCGCGGTCCGGCGGGACCGCCTCCTCGATCGCGAGCCGCGCAAGCTCGTGTCGGAAAGAGACTGCGTCCGCGCCTGTGACGAGCATCCCGGAGGCCAGGCATTCGTCCAGCGCACCGAGCACGTCGGGGGCGATCGCCTCGAGGAGGCCGAGCTCCGCGTGCGGCGGAACGACGGCGACGACCTCGAGCAGCGCGCGGGCCGGCGCGGTGAGCCGGGAAGCGCGTGCGAGCACGGCATCCCGAACGGTCGACGGGATCTCGTCCACGCCCGCCGCCAGCGCTTCGGTGACGAAGAACGGGTTGCCGCCGGTCATCGCGTAGAGCGCGACCGGGTCGGCGCCGTAGGGCTCGGCAAGCTCGGCGACCGCCTCGGGCGAGAGCGGTTCGAGCCGCACACGGACGCTCGCTCGACCGGCCCCTATCTCGCCGACCACCTGGCGCAACGGGTGAAAGGGCCCGAGCTCCGTGTCACGGTAGCTCGCGAGAACGAGCGCTGGAATCCCGCCGACCCGGCGGCCGACGAGGCGCAGGACGTCGAGCGTCGCGCCATCCGCCCAGTGGACGTCCTCGAGCACGAGGACCGTCGGAGGCTGGTCGGACAGCTCGCCGATCAGCGTCGAGGCAACGTCGTGCGGAAGCCCGCCTGCCTGGACGAGCTCCGCGAACTCGCCGCCGGTCGCGCGTGCGACGTCGAGCAATGGGCCCAACGGCCTCGGCGTGAACAGCGGGTCGCACGCTCCCCACACAGCCCGCGCCGGCTCCGCCATCGCCCTGCAGAAGTGGCGAAGAAGCGTCGTCTTGCCCGCGCCGACCTCTCCACAGACAAAGACGATCCGGCCGCTACCCGTCTCGCCCACCGTCGCCAGCGCCCCCTCGAGCACCGCGAGAGCCGGTGCCCGCTCGAGGAGAGCATCAGACACCATGAAGGTCGTAGTCGGCGAGCCCATGTCGGTGCTCCCACCCCCTGCAGCGTGCAGGCAGTGTGCACCCCCCTTCTGCGCTTGGCAAGCGCCGAGCTGGGGCACAAGACCAGCGGATAGCCTCCCTCGGCCGTGCCCACCCGCCTGATCCACGTCTCCGACCTGCACGTCGGGGCAAGCAAGACGATCGACGTCGAGGGCCCGCTGCGGGATCTCGTCGGGCGCGTCGAGCCCGATCTCGTCGTCGCGACGGGCGACATCACCCACCGCGGAAGGGCCGAGCAGCACGCCCGCGCGGCGTCGCTGCTCCGGAGCCTGGGGCCTCCCGTGCTCGCGGTGCCCGGCAATCACGACATCCCGCTACTTCCTCCCGCCCGCTTCACCGGGTCGTGGCAGGCATTCGAGGAGCAGTGGCAGACGGCGGCGCCTGTGCATCGCTCGAACGATCTCCTTGTCGTCGGGCTGAACTCCGTGCGACCGTGGCGCCACCAGTCCGGAGGCCTTGCCGAAGGTGCGCTCGTCGCGGCAGAAAGGGAGCTCCGCGGGTCGCCGACCGAGGTCTTCCGAGTCGTCTGCCTCCATCATCAGCTGACGAACGCGCCCTGGCGCACGCGGAAGCGACCGCTCGCCCGCCGGGGCACGGTGCTCGATCGGCTGGCCGCCGCAGGCGCTGAGCTAGTCCTCTCGGGCCATGTGCACCAGGCCGCGATCGCCCACCGGCGCGAGTTCGCGGTCGTCGAGGGCGGTCGGTCTGTGGTCGTCGTCACGGCGCCCGGCCTGACACGTCCGCGACCGCACCGGCTCGGTGAGGCACAGGGGCTCCACGTGGTCTCTGTAGACGGGGAAGCGTTGGCGATCGAGACACACGTCTTCGACGGCAGCGGGTTCGTGGAGATCGGCGAGCGCCGCTTTCGCCGAGGCTAGGCTGCGCTCAGTGGAGCCTGCACTCGCAGAGCTGAAGGAACGCCTGGGCGAGATCGCCGATCTCAGCGCCGCGAGGAGCGTCCTCGACTGGGATGTTGCCGTCTGGATGCCGCCGGGCGGACAGACCGCACGCGCCTCCCAGCTGGGGACACTGCAGTCGGTGATCCACGCGCGCGAGAGCGACGACCGGATCGGCGAGCTGCTCGAGGCGCTCGAGCCGTACGCGGCATCGCTCGACGCCGATGACGACGAAGCCTGTCTCCTGCGTGTCGCGCGTCGCAACTGGGAGCGCAAGCGGCGGATCCCGACCTCCCTCGCGGCCGAGCTCGCATCTGCAGAGGTCGACGGCTACGCGGCGTGGCTCGAAGCCCGCGACGCCAACGACTTCGCAGTCTTCCGGCCGCAGCTCGAGCGAATGCTCGAGCTCAAGCTGCGCTGGGTCGAGTGCTATGCACCGTACGACGACCCGTATGACATCCTCCTCGACGACTACGACGAGGGTCTCAGCGCGGACGCGGTCGCCGATGTCTTCGGCGTGCTCCGTCCCGAGCTGTCAGGGCTCGTGGCGGAGTACGCGGACCAGCCGGCAGACGACGCGTTCCTCTCCCTCGCTTACCCGATCGCGACCCAGGACGCCCTCTCGCGGAAGCTGATCGAGCACTTCGGCGCAACGTGGGACGAGTTCCGGCTCGACGTCACCGTGCATCCCTTCGCGGCTCGCTTCGGCCAGTACGACATCCGGCTGACGACGGCGTACGAGGAGAACTCGCTCTCCTCGTTGTTCGGCGCGATGCACGAATGCGGGCACGGCCTCTACCAGTGGGGGTCGGGCCCGGCACTCGATCGCACGCCGCTCGCAGACGGCTCGTCCTCGTCCCTCCACGAGTCCCAGAGCCGGCTCTGGGAAAACACCGTCGGGCGGTCGCTCCCGTTCTGGCGCTGGTTCTACCCCTCGCTTCAGGAGGCGTTCCCCGACCAGCTCGGCGCCGTGACGCTAGACCGCTTCTACCGCTCCATCAACCGCGTTCAGCGGACATTCACACGGCTCGACGCCGACGAGACGAGCTACGGGCTCCACGTGATCCTTCGCTTCGAGCTGGAACGGAAGCTCGTCGCCGGCGAGCTCTCGGTCTCAGACCTTCCCGAAGCGTGGAACACGCTCTTTGCAGAGCTGGTCGGGCTCGAGGTTCCCGATGCCCGCCAGGGCGTGCTGCAGGACGTCCACTGGTCGGTCGGCCTGCTCGGCTACTTCCCGACGTACCTGCTCGGCAGCGTGCTATCGGTCCAGATCTGGGAGCGCGTGCGCACTGCCCTCCCCGACCTCGACGCCGAGATCGAGCGGGGGGACTTCTCCAGCCTGCACGGCTGGCTGCGCGAGAACCTCTACGCGCTCGGGAGCAAGTTCACGCCTGCAGAGACGATCGACCGCGTGGCCGGTGGGCCGATCGACACGAAGCCCTATCTCGACTACCTCCGCGCCAAGCTCGCGTAGCGCTTCTCGGCGCGCTCGCGCGCCTTCGCCGCTTCAACTTCGCGGTTCCTCGGCGACGCCGACGTCACGAGATCGTCGAGCAGGTGCCACGTGATGTGGGCGATCTCGTCGACCGCACGCTCGAAGACTGCGGTGTTGGCGGCGGACGGCTTCTGCATCCCGCTCACCTTGCGCACGTACTGCAACGCGGAGGCGCGAATTTCCTCGTCGGTCGCCGACGGCTCGAAGTTGTGAAGCGTCTTGATGTTTCGACACATGTGGGTCTCCTTTCCCTTCTTGACCAGGCTATAGAGTCGGAACTGACCCGTGGCAGAGTGCATCGACACGATCGTCGTCGGCGCGGGACAGGCGGGTCTCGCCACGAGCTACTTCCTCACGAAGCACGATCGCGAGCACGCCGTCCTCGAGCGCGGTCGTGTCGGCGAGACGTGGCGCACGGAGCGCTGGGACGGCTTTTGCCTCAACACGCCGAACTTCGCCCAGCGGCTGCCAGGCTTCCACTACGCCGGCGAAGATCCCGGCGCGTTTGCACCGCTTCCCGAGGTGATTGCCTACCTCGAGCGATACGCGGACTCGTTCGGTGCGCCCGTCCGCGAGGGCGTGGAGGTTCGACGGGTATCCCGGAAGGACGACCGGTTCGTTCTGGAGACGGCGGACGGCCCGATCGAGGCCGCCAACGTCGTCGTCGCGGCCGGCGCGTACCAGCGCCCGACGCCGCGGCCATTGGCCGACGCCGTGCCGACGGACGTCTTCCAGCTCCACACGAGCGAGTACCGCCGCCCCGATCAGCTGCCCGTCGGCGCCGTGCTCCTGGTCGGGAGCGGCCAGTCGGGCTGTCAGATCGCCGAAGAGCTGCTCGCCGCAGGGCGAACGGTCTACCTCTCGTGCGGGCACTGCGGCTGGCTACCGCGGCGCTATCGCGGTCGCGAGCTCGTCCAGTGGTGGCTCGACACCGGCTTCGTGGACGAGACCCCCGCGGACCTTCCGTCGCCGGCCGCGCGCCTGCGCTGCAACTCGCCGGTGTCCGGAAACGACGGCGGCCACGACTGCAACCCGCGCTGGCTCTCGGAGAGAGGCGCGATCCTCCTCGGCCGCGTCGCGGGGTTCGGCGGGAACGCGGTGGAGATCGGCGGCAACCTCGAGGAGAGCCTTGCCTGGGGCGAGGAGTTCTCGACCGGGTTCAAGAAGAGGGTGGACGCGTACATCGCCGAGCGAGGGCTCGACGTCCCCGTCGAGGAGGACGAGCCGCCGAAGCCCGTCCACTCCGTATCGAGCCTCGACGTGCAACGGGACGGGATTGCCACGATCCTCTGGGCGAACGGCTTCCGTCCCGACCATGCGTGGATCGACGGCGTGAGGACGGACGAGCAGGGCTGGCCGCTGCACACGGGAGGAGTCTCGCCCGTGCCCGGCCTCTACTTTGTCGGGCTCCACTGGATGCGGAAGCGGAAGTCATCGCTCTTCCTCGGCGTCGGGGAGGACGCCGAGCACGTCGTGTCACAGCTCGTTCTCCGCTCCTAGGCTCAGGTATGGCGCAGCTGAGCACCACTGGTCGGGAGTCAAGCGGCGCCGACGGCGACCAGTTCCTGGCGTAGGTCCTTGATCTCGTCTCGGAGCTTGGCCGCGTATTCGAAGCGGAGCTCCTCGGCCGCGATCAGCATCTCCTCCTCGAGTTGGATGACGAGCTTCTCGAGCTCCTCGCGCGATAACCCCTCAGCTTCCCGCTTGCCGCGCCGGCGCCTGCCCGGCACCGTCGGCGCCTGAAGCGAGAGGAACTCCGCAATGTCGGAGACGCCCTTGACGATCGTCTCCGGGGTGATGCCGTGCTCCTCGTTGTACGCGAGCTGCTTCGCGCGCCGCCGGTCCGTCTCCTCGACGGCGCCCCGGATCGCATCCGTCACCTTGTCCGCGTAGAGGACGACCAGACCGTTGACGTTCCGGGCGGCGCGGCCGATCGTCTGCACCAGCGCCGTCTTGCCGCGCAGGAAGCCCTCTTTATCGGCGTCGAGGATTGCGACGAGCGACACCTCGGGCAGGTCGAGCCCTTCGCGGAGCAGGTTGACGCCGACGAGCACGTCGTAGTCGCCGAGGCGGAGCTCGCGGATGATCGAGATCCGTTCGAGCGTGTCGATCTCCGAGTGGAGGTAGCGCGCGCGGACGCCGGCTTCGAGCAGGTAGTCCGTCAGGTCCTCCGCCATCTTCTTCGTCAGCGTCGTCACCAGCACGCGCTCGCCCGCCTGCTCGCAGCGGCGGATCTCGCTCAGGAGGTCGTCGATCTGGTTCTGCGTCGGCCGCAGCTCGACGTCGGGGTCGACGACGAACGTCGGCCGGATCAGCTGCTCGGAGACGACGGTCGAGTGGCGGAGCTCGAACGGTCCCGGCGTTGCCGAGACGAAGACGAGCTGCGGCACCTTCTCCAGGAACTCGTCGAAGCGGAGCGGTCGGTTGTCGATCGCAGACGGCAGCCGGAAGCCGTAGTCGACAAGCGTCTGCTTCCGCGAGCGGTCGCCTTCGGACATGCCACCGATCTGGGGCACGGTCTGGTGCGACTCGTCGACGAAGCAGACGAAGTCGCCGCCGAAGTAGTCGATCAGCGTGAACGGGTGCGATCCCTCGGGCCGCCCTTCGAGGTGCCGCGAGTAGTTCTCGATCCCCGAGCAGAAGCCGAGCTCGCGCAGCATCTCCAGGTCGTACTCCGTGCGCTGCTTGAGCCGGTGCGCCTCGAGCAGCTTCCCCTCCTCCTCGAACTGCGCCACCTGCTGGGCGAGCTCGTCGCGGACGTCGTCGACAGCGCGCTCGATCGACGGGGTCGACGTCACGTACTCGGTCGCCGGCCAGATGACGAGGTTGTCCAGCGGCCCGTACACCTCGCCCGTGAGCGGATCGAAATGCGTGATCGACTCGATCTCGTCGCCGAAGAAGGAGAGACGGTACGCCGTCTCGGCATTCGCCGGCTGCACCTCCAGCACGTCACCGCGGACGCGGAAGCGGCCGCGGCCGAGCACCGAGTCGTTTCGGACGTACTGGCTCGCGATCAGCTTGCGCAGGGCGTCGTCGCGCTCGTGCTCCTCCCCGGCCTCGAGGATCAGCACGCGGTCACGCCACTCCTCAGGCGAGCCGATGCCGTAGATGCACGAGACCGAGGCGACGATGACAACGTCCTTCCGGGTCATCAGGGCAGAGGTCGCGGCGAGCCGGAGGCGCGAGATGTCCTCGTTCTGTGAGGAGTCCTTCTCGATGTAGAGGTCCGACTGCGGGACGTACGCCTCGGGTTGGTAGTAGTCGTAGTACGAGACGAAGTACTCGACGGCGTTGTCGGGAAAGAACTCGCGGAACTCGTTGCAGAGCTGGGCCGCGAGCGTCTTGTTGTGCGCGATGACGAGCGCCGGCTTCCCGACCTTCTCGATCGTCCAGGCCATCGTCGCCGTCTTCCCCGTTCCCGTCGCGCCCAGCAGCGTCTGGTAGCGGTTTCCCGCGCCGATGCTCGCCGCCAGCTCTTCGATCGCCTGCGGCTGGTCACCCGTCGGGACGTACAGGTCGGATGTGTGGAACGCGGCCACACCTCCAATCTAGCCGTCTACGTCTGGGTCGCAGGCACCGGTGTTCGCAGCTGCCGCGGCACGACCGCGACGAACACGAGGGACGCAACGGTGAAGCCGTCGGCGACCGTGAAGAAGACGACCGACGGGCACACGAGCCGGTCGAACACGATGACGATTCGTATCTTCCCGCGATCGAGCTTGCGTGCCGGCTAGCCGCTGCGGATCAGCCGATACCGTAGCGGTCGCGCTCTTCCCGGGTCAGCGCGCGGCCCGTCGAGGCGAGTTGCGCGTCGGCGCGCGCGAGCAACGTCGGCAGATCCACGCAGACGGTGCACTCGGCAGTGCGCACGGTGCCGTCGCTCGACGCCGTCAGCACGAAGCGGCCGGTCGGGTCGAAGACGGCGCTCGTCAGCAGCGGCTTGTGGCCGCCGAACCCGTACGGGAGTATCGGATCCCGCACCCCCGGCTGCCACAGGCCGACGGTCGCGGGGCCTGCGGTCAGGATCCAGCGACCGTCGGGGCTGAACGACGCATCGGCAACGGCGCCGAAGTGCCAGCGCAGCACCTGCACGAGCGCGCCCGTTTCTGTGTCCCAGAGCCTCGGCACGTGATCACGGCTCCCGGTGACCAAGGAGCGGCCATCCGGGCTCCAGGCGACGGACAGCACGTCGTCTCGGTGGCCGACAAGCGGCGGTGACGATGCTCCCGTCTCGACATTCCAGATACGCGCCGTCGCATCCCGTGATGACGTCGCGACGCGTTCGCCGTCCGGACTGACCGCGACATCGGTGATCGCGCCGGTGTGGCCGCGGAGGACGCGCAGCAGCGTCCCGTCCGAAGACCAGAGCCGCACCGCTCCGTGTGTTCCTCCGGTCGCGACCGTTCGCCCGTCGGGGGCGAACGCAACGCTCGTGACGGGATCCGGATGGACGAGTGTGACTTTTCCATCAGGGCCGGTGATCGTCACAGTGCGGCCGGCGGCGACCGCGACGCGCTTTCCGTCCGGGCTCGCGGCAACGGCGCTGACCGGGCCGTTGGCGTCGATCGTTCGCAGCACGCGACCGTCCGCGGTGCGAATCACCCTCGCGCGAGAGCCCGGGCCGGCAACGAGGACCGCGTCGCCGCGTCCAATGTAGGCGGCAGAGACTACGGGACCTCCGGCCCTGTGGAGGACACCGAGCTTCGGCTGGATCGCGGGGTCCCAGATCCGGGTGGTGCCGTCGTCCGACGCCGTGAGCACGGCTGACCCGTCGGGGCTGAACACTGCGCTGTTCACCGAGTCCCCGTGCCCTGCGAGCAGTGCGCGTCCCTCGCCGCTGTCGGCCTTCGAGACCCGGGCCGTGAGATCGGTGCTCCCAGTGACGACGAAGTTGCCGTCAGGGCTGAACGCGACGGCATTCACGAGGCCTTTGTGGCCGAGAACCGTGGCGAGGGATATGCCCGTCCGCACGTCCCAGATCCGACCGGTGCCGTCAGCGCTCGCAGTCGCGAGCTTCGACCCTCCCGGACTGAAGGCGGCGTCGAGGACGGATCCGCGATGCCCCTTCAGCGTGTGGAGGAGCGTGCCGTCGCCGACGCGCCAGATCCGGGCCGTCTCGTTGGCGCCAGTCGTGACGAGCAGCCCGCCTGTCGGAGCGAACACGGCGCTCGTGACCCGACCGACTTGATCGAAGCTTCGGACGAGCTTGCCCGTCCTCGAGTCGTAGAGCCGTGCGGTCGTGTCGTCTCCGAACACGATCACGCCACGTCCGTCCGGTGCGAACGCGGCGCTGGTCACCCGTGTGCTCCACGGGATCGATGCGACGAGCCCCTCGGCGAGTCCCCAGATCTTCACTGTGCGGCCCCCTGCGGTCAGCATGCGCGCGCCGGTCGCGTCGAACGAGGCCGCGCGGACCGGCGCCCCGTGGCGGAACGTCGCAAGAAGCCGTCCCGCGTCCGCGCCCCAGAGCTTCGCCGTACCGTCGGCGCCGCCCGTGAGCACCTTCGCGCCGTCCGGAGAGATGGCGGCATCGAGAACAGGCGCGCCATGGTCGAACGAGCGTGCGAGGGCGCGCGTCGACGAGTCGTAGAGACGCGCGAGCCCGTCGGCGCTCGCCGTGAGGATCTGCTTGCCATCCGGGCTGTAGCGCGCCGTCGACACCGGTCCCCCAGCAACGAGCGTGCCGCGCTGCCTCGAGAAGATGAACGCCGTCCGGAGCGTTTCCTCGGTCTGCTGGCCCGGCGTTAGCCGCGCCGCCCTCGCGGCGAGGAGGAGGCTCAGCTCCGGATCGATCGTCAGTTGTGTCACGGCCGCGCTGTCGAGTTGTCGTGCCTGTGCGTTGCGCGCCTGCGACCGGGCGTCGCTCCTCTGCGTCAACGCATACGTCGTCACACCGGCCATGGCGGCAAGCAGCACCCCGCCGACGCCGAGCGCCGCGAGCAGGCGGCGCTGGCGTCGGCCGGCGCGCTCTCGCTCCTCGGCGAGCTCACGCTCGCCCTCGTGGCCGCTGCGCCACGCGAGCACCGCCTCTCCAAGCACGTCGTGGTAGATCTCGTAGCGGGGAGCGCCTCCGTCTGCCGCCGCAGGGCGCAGGATTCGTTCGGTTACGAGCGTCGCGAGCACCGGCTCGAGCTCAGCCTCCGAGACCCCGGCATAGCGAGCGAGGTCCGGCGCCGCATGGGCGATCTTTGCTCCGGAAGGCGTCACCAGGTGGTTGAAGATGGAGGCGGCGATGTCCTTCTGCTCCACCGTCAGCGGTTCGAGAGCACGGTCGAGGTGTACCCTCACGATCTCCCCGGCGCCACCGAGCTCGGCAAGCGTCGATGCCCGCAGGACGTGCGAGCCCGCGTCCACCTCCGCCTCCCACAGGCGAGTCATGACGAGCTGGAGATACGGGGCTTCGATGCGATCCTCGTCCTCGTCGCGCGCGATGACACCGCGTCCCGCTTGGCCGAGATCGACGCGCCCGGCTCTGACCTCGTCGAGGACGCCGTCGACGAGGGCCGGCTCGATCTCCATCTGCTGCGACGGCCCGACGAGCGTGTTGTAGTGCTCGACTGGCCCGACGATCGCGCTACGCGCGGCGCGGCGATCGAGATGCGCGAGCCGCAAGTAGTTGCCGAAGAGATTCGGGATGCTCGGCTTGAAGCGATCGAGCTTCGCGAGCGCGTCTTCGCGCACGGCGAGAAGGAAGCTCGACACGGAGTCCCGGCCGCTGCACCGCCTCGGGAAACTCGGACGAAGAACGTGCCGGGCTCGTGCTCGCCTTCGTGGTAGAGGAAGTACTCCTCGACGCCGTCGAGGATCACGTAGACATCGTCCGCGAGTCTCGCAGAGCACGCCTCGAGCGTGTCCGCGAGCGACACACGCGGTTCGATGTTGGCCGCCGCTGCAACAGCGGTCGCGAGCCCTCCCGCCGGGTCGTCCTTCCACGTATCGAAAACGACTACACGGAGCGGATCCCCCTCGGAACGCAGTGTGCGCGCCACGCCGGCCCGGAGCACGGAGCTCTTCCCCACGCCCGTGTCGCCGTAGAGAACGGTCAGCTTCGAGGCCATGAGATTTGCGCAGATGATCTCCCGCTCGCGGTCCCGCCCGAAGAACAGGCCGGCGTCCGCGTCGGAGTCGTCGAACGACGCCAGGCCCTTGTACGGACAACCGATCTCCGTCACGCGCGCGCCGCCTCTGTGACCCGATAGGCGAGCTCCGCCACGTACTCGTCGAGCGGCACGTCGAAAACGTCGACACCACGCTGGCGCCAGAGCTCGCGCTCGACCGGCTCGATCGAGTCCTCGACGGCCCACGACCGATAGGCGACCTTTTCCCGCCCCCAGATGCGATGGAGGAAGACCCGAAGGCCCCAGTCCCGCAACGGATAGCCGAGGAACAGGAAATGGCTGCGACGGAGACGGGCGACGAGCGTTACCGGCACGAGGCTGGCGATATCTGCCTGCGCGAGGTAGTCGATGTGATCGTCCTCCGTGACCGCGAAGCTCTCCCACTCCCGGTCCGGGCGACGGTCCACCTGGCCGAGCAGCTTGAGCATCGACCGTGCGATCGTCGAGCGAGAGACCGGTGTACGCGTTGGGCACGTCGACCACGGCGCCCTCTCCCTCGGCGGAGACGTGGAGGAAACGGCCGTGGTGCCGTCCGAGCGAGATGTATGAGACGACGTCGAGTCTCTCCCCGGCCTCTGCGAATGCACGCTCGAGCGCGACGTCGTAGTTCGTCGTCACGATCAGCTGGCGAGGAGCGTCTCGCGCGCCGATCGCAGACGCGAGCTCCGCGAGCGCGCGGTGGACAGGGCCTGCGTCGTAGTCGCGGTCGAGCAGGTCGTGCAGCTCATCGTGCAGAGGGCCGACGCCTTTCATCAGCGCGACGTACTCCGAGACACGCGCGAGGT
Source organism: uncultured Actinomycetes bacterium (assembly GCA_963705945.1). Taxonomy (GTDB): domain Bacteria; phylum Actinomycetota; class Thermoleophilia; order Gaiellales; family Gaiellaceae; genus PALSA-612. The sequence goes on from CAVPLG010000001.1 coordinate 1,029,685, forward strand.
CCCGGTTCGCCGGCGGATAGTCGAACGAGTCGGCGAGGTAGCCGGCGATCTCGTCGAGGCCCGGAATGGCTCCGTCGCGGTTCACTCCCGTCCCCAGCACTGGGACGAGCCGGCCGGCGAGCAACGCCTTCACGACCTCGGCGTAGTGATCCTCGACCGGCCGCGCAGCGTCGGTCGTCGCGGCAAGCACCGACTCCTGGCGGAGGATGTTGCCGTACAGCTGCTGAAGCTTCGGGCCGGGATCGATCCCGAGCTGCTCAGAGAGCGCGAGGCGGCCCGCGTGGTAGACGTCGAGCGCCTCGGCCTGACGGCCGGAGCGATAGAGAGCAAGCATCAACTGACCACGCAGCCGCTCTCGTAGCGGGAGCTGTGAGACGAGCGCCTCGAGCTCGGAGACGAGGCTCGACCCCTCCCCTAGCTCGAGGTCGGCGTCGATCCGCTCCTCGACCGCCTCCACACGGAGCTCCTCGAGCCGGCGGATCTCTGTCTGGGCAAACGTCTCGAACGCCAGATCCGCTAGTGGCGATCCCCGCCAGAGCGCGAGCGCCTCCCGCAGCTTCGCCGCGCGCTCCAGAGCCTCAGCAGGCCGCGCCTCGGCGACGAGACGCTCGAAGCGGCCGAGATCGACACGCTCAGCTTCGACGTGGAGGACGTAACCCGGCGGACGCGTTACGAGCAGGTCGGGCCCGAGCAGCTTGCGAAGCTGCGAGACGAGGTTCTGCAGCGATGTCGTCGCCGTCTTCGGCGGTTGTTCACCCCAGAGCTGGTCGACAAGCCGGTCTGTGGCCACGACCTCGCCTGCGCGCATCAGCAGGAGGCCGAGAAGCGCCCGCTGCTTCTGCCCACCGAGCGCGATCGAGCCGTGGTCGCCGACGACTTCGAGCGGTCCGAGGATCCGGAAGTCCGGCATCTGAGCGGTTTGTACCACCCCTCACTACCGCTGCCTAGGTGCCGTTAGCGAGCCGTTGGCTCGCCGTGACTGAGCGATTTGGGCTCCGCCCGACGGTGGGGCCATGTCCAAGCCCAAGACTCACATATCCAGCGGTGAGCGCACCCGCATCCTGCTTCTCGTCCTGGCGTCGCTCGTCGCGGCGTTCTTCGCACTCAACGTCACGCCGGCCCAGCGGGCTTCCGCGTCCTCCGGCGCATACCAGTGGCCGGTGAAGCCGTTCGACAAGCCGCACCCGATCCGCGGCAGCTTCGGCGACCCACGGACGATCTTCGACGCTTCGCCGAGCGAGAAGAGCCTGATGACCGGCACGGGAACGTTCAACTTCCATTTTGGCGTCGACATCTCCGCAGCCAACAACACTCCGGTGTTCCCGGTGCTGACGGGCACCGTCACGGTCGTCTCGTTCGCGAAGGGACACGAGTACGTCGAGGTTGCTACTGGGGGCGGTCGGTCATTCCAGTACTGGCACATTCGCGCCCGCGTCCGCGTCGGCCAGAAGGCTGAGATGGGCAAGACAATCCTCGGCACCGTGATGTCGCCGTTCGAGCATGTCCACTTCGCCGAGCTGCAGAACGGCCGGGTGATCAACCCGCTGGCCGCTGGGCACTTGTCCCCCTACGTCGACACGACGAAGCCAGAAGTGGCCGCGATCTCGTTGCGCAACGCCGAGACTGGCCCGACCCTCTTCCCGAACGTCGTGCGCGGCCGCGTCCTGCTGATCGCCGAGGCCTACGACACGCGCCAGCTTCCGATCACCGGCGTCTGGCGGCCGATGCCGGTCGCACCAGCGCGTGTGACGTGGCAGCTGAATCGGTACGGCGGGAAGATCGTGGCACGTGGGGTCGCTGCCGACTTCCGTCGCTCCACGCCTTCCAACGCACTGTTCTGGAGCTACTACGCGCGAGGGACGTACCAGAACATGTCGGTGTTCGGACGGAGCTACTCCTGGGGACAGCCCGGCTGCTTCCTGTTCAAGCTGACGCACTCGTACTTCGACACGAACAGCGTGCCGGACGGGGTCTACGACCTCGTCGTGACCGCCGGCGATGTCCGGGGGAACACAAGCTCGAAGACGCTGCGCCTGACCATCCGCAACGGCGCCGGCTGGTAGCTCCAGCCGGCGCGCTCATTACTGCTCTGCTAGCGCAGCTCGAGGATCGCGAGCGGGATCTCGCGGGTCGTCTTCGCCTGGTACTTCGCGTAGCCGTCGTACGTCGCGACGATGCGCGGCCAGAGGCGCGCGCGCTCGTCGGCTGACGCGCGGCGAGCTCGTCATCGCGCGCGCCTCGCCGCCGAGGATCACCTCGACCCTCGGGTGCGCGATGAGGTTCTCGAACCAGGCGGGGTTGTGCGGCCGCCCGCCGTACGACGCCACGAGGACGATCGCGTCGCCGTCCTCGATGTACGTGAGCGGCGACGGTGCGGCGCCTGCCGGTCCTCTTCCCCACGGTCGTCAGGAGCAGCACCGGCATGCCCGCGATGCGCTTCCCGACACGCCCGCCGCTTGCCGAGTAGATGCCGCGGTGCATGGCTGACAGCGTCTTGACCGTTAGCGGACATGCTAGCTCCCGCAAGGCCGCCTGAGAGCTCCGCGGCCGCCTCCCCTGGCCGACCGTCGCCGATCGGCTCGCCGTCGAGGCTGACGATCGGCATCACCTCGCGAATGGACGAGGTGGTGAACGCCTCGTCGGCTCCAGCCAGATCGGCGATGGCGAACCGCCCTCTTCCACCTCGTAGCCGAGTCAACCGAGCTGCGCTCAGGAGCACGCTCCGCGTCACGCCGGCGAGGATGCCGAGCCGTCGACCGTCGGCGTGAACAGCGTGTCGCCAGCGACGCCACCAGACGTTCGAGGTCGTCGCCTCGAGCACGGTGCCGTCGCTCGCCGAGGAACACTGCGTCGTCCGCGCCCGCGGGCGCGCGCCTCGTCGACGGCCATCATGTTCAGGGCGTAGCTCGTCGACTTCACGCCGCCGATGAGCTCGGCCGGCCGGAACTCGACGCGAGATCAGCCGGATGCCGCGTCGCGCGCAGCTCGTCGAGGTCGCCCGGCAGCTCTGAGACGACGACGAGCGCGATCGGCCCTCGCCGCTGCCCGGTGTCGCGTAGACGCGGAGCAGTCGCCTCCGTCGACCGCACGCCGCAGCGAGCGCGAGCGTGCCGAGCCACTCCAACTCCTCGCGCGGCGGCGACGCGAAGCCAAGTCTCGCGCATGAGCCAGCGAGGCGGTCGAGGTGCTCGGCGAGCTCGAAACGGCCTGCCGCCGTAGACGCGCATCGACTCGAACGCGCCGCGCCCGCGCATGAACGCCTCGTCGTCCACGTGGATCACGGGCTCACCGGATCGACGAGACCGCGCCCGGAGACGGCGAGCGCGAGGACGTTCATACGCCGCACCGGCTCCGGCAACGTCGGCGCCGATCGCCTCGAGCAGCGGGCGCGCCTTCACCCAGCGACTCCTCGATCTCCTCCGTCGGGTCCGAGTCCCACACGATGCCGCCGCCGACCCAGAGGTGGATGCGCCCTTCGGCGACGGCGAACGTGCGGATCGTGAGCGCGAGGTCGAGGTCGCCGTTCGGCCGGATCGTGCCGAGCGCTCCCATCGACGCACCGCGGCCGACCGGCTCGAGCGCGGCGATGTGATCGATCGCCGCGATCTTCGGCGCGCCCGTGACCGAGCCGCCGGGGAACGTCGCCTCGAGGAGTGTCGGTCAGCGACACGTCCTCGCGGAGCGTGCCCTCGACGAGCGAGACGAGGTGCTCGACGCCCGCCAGCGGACGCTCGGCTCCATCAGCTCCGGCCAGCGTCACGGAGCCCGGTCTCGCAGACGCGCGACAGGTCGTTCCGCTCGAGGTCGACGATCATCACGTGCTCGGCCGCGTCCTTCTCGGACTCCGTGAGGCCGTGCGCCTCCCGCCGGCCGCGTGCCCTTGATCGGCATCGTCCAGACCTGGCGTCCGCTGCGCGCGAGGAAGAGCTCGGGGGACGCGGAGACGATCGCCCAGCCGTCGCCGACGAACGGCCGCGGATGGAGCGGTCGCAGCGGACGCGAGCTCGCTCGGCGAGCCCAGCCGGGTCGCCGGAGAACGGCGCCGAGAGGTGCTGGACGAGGTTCACCTGGTAGACGTCGCCGCGCGCGATCGCCTCGCGCACCGCCTCGACCGCAGCGGCGTGCTCCGTCGCGCGACCAGGTCTGCTCCCACGTCGCCGATCGCGAAGCTGCCCCCGGCGATCGGGACTCGCCCTCCGGCCGGATCCGCACCGCAGCGCCGCGGCAGCGGGCACGGCTCCGGCGGAGACGGCGCCGCCGTCCGCCGCAGCTCGTCGGACAGCCCGTAGCCGAGGTAGACGTCGGCCACGACGCCCGTCCGCATCGCCTCTCGAAGAACCCGTGCGCCCGCAGCGTGGCTCTCGACCGCGGCGAGCGAGCCGACCTGCTACACACGGCTACGCTACCGCCTCTCCGGCAGCCGGCGGCAGCGTCGGGTCTCGCCCGCCGCGGCACGATCATCGCGAAGGCGACGGCCATGCACCACGCGTCCGATCGCGAGCGCGAGGAGCATCGTGCGCACGTCGATCGACTCGAGCAGCCGGCCGAGCACGAGCACCGTCACGGGACCCGAGATCGTGACGATCGTGATCACCGCCGTCATCACCTTCGCGCGCAGCTCGTCGGGCGCGCGCGTCGTGAGGATCGCCATCAGCGGCGCCGTCGCGACGGCGCCCAGACCGGCGGCGAACAGCACGCGCCATCACGCCGATCGACGGCAGCGTCGACCCCGAGCAGGAGCAGCGGCGCCGACACCCAGACGATGCCGATCGTCGCGAGCCGGATCGGTGGCAACCCGCTTCGCGCGAGCGGGATCGCCGCGAGCGCGCCGATCACCGACCCGGCTCCGAACGCGGCGATCAGGAACCCGGCCGTGCGCGCGCTCGCGTCGAAGTGGCCGTACGCGAGCACCGGCAGCGAGATGAAGATCGCCTGCGCGAACATGTGCAGGAAGATGACCGTAGCGAGCATCGGGCGCAGCAGCGAGTCGCCGAAGACGAAGCGCAGGCCGGCGAGAACGCCACCGTCGCCTTCCGCGGCCCGGAAGCGGCGGGCGCCTGCGGCACGAACGAGAACAGGAGCAGGAACGAGACGGCGTACGTGGCCGCGTCGACGTAGAGCACGTTCGTCGCGCCGATCCACGCGATCAGCAGGCCGGCGGTAATCGGCCCGAGCAAGATCGTCAGGCGGGAGCCCGCCTCGACGACGGCGTTCGCCTGCGTGAGCGACGGTCTGATCGTCGCCGACGAGCTCGGGCAGGACGAGCCGCTGCGCGGAGAAGTACGGCGCGATGAAGACGCCGAGCATGAACACGAGCACGAGCAGCAGGCGGGAAGCTGAGCAACCCCGCCGAGTAGAGGATCGGTATCGACACCATCAGCGGCACGCGGCAGAGATCGCGAGACGAGCATCGTCCGCCGCGCTCCGAGGCGCGTGACGACGACGCCGCTCGGAATCCCGAGCAGCGCCATCGGCAGCAGCTCGGCGGCGAGCACGATGCCCATCCGCGTCGTCGAACCGGTCGTGGTCAGCACGAACCACGGCAGCGCGAGGAACGTCATCTGGGAGCCGAGCGACGAGATGATCTCGGCGCTCAGCAGCGCGAAGAATCCCGACCGCTGGAGCAGCGGCGAACGCTGCTTCACGAGACCGTCCTCGACGACCGGCATCTGTCCGGGCAGCGAGCCTACCGCCGTCGCCCTCGACCTCCGCCAGCAGGTCGTCGGTTGGCTCAGGCATCGTCGCGCAGCGTGCGCACGGGAGACAGCAGCACCGGCAGGACGGCGAGCGACATGCCGATCGCCCCGACCCAAATCGCGGCGCGCAGGTCGATCGTCGACGCGATCACGCCCCCGAGAAGCGTTGCCGAGCGGGATCACGCCCCAGACGATGAAGCGCATCACGGAGTTCATCCTGCCCTGGAGCCGCTCGGGCGTGATCGCCTGCCGGTAGCTGACCTGCGTGACGTTGTAGACCGGCAGGCCGAAGCCGATGATCATCTGCGACGCGATGAGGAACGGGATCGGGCCCGCTCTCGGGGCGAGCGGGACGAGCAGAGCCGCGACGCCCATGGCGGCGCCGACGACGATCGTCGGCCCGACACCGAGACGTAGCGGCGATGCGGTTCGACGTGAGCGCGCCGATCAGATAGCCGATGTTGCCGATCGCGAAGATCAGGCCGATCTGTCCCGGCGTGAGATCCAGCGGAGCGGACGGCGTAGACGAGAAAGATCGCGCCCATCACGTTGCCGAAGAAGTTGAACGTCGCAGTCGAGGCGGCGATCCAGCGGAGGTAGCGGTGGCCGAAGACGTACCGCAGCCCCTCCGACAGCTCAGCCCGCATGCCGGCGAACGGCGAGCGGCGCTCCGTGTTGTGCGCGGCGCGCTCCGGCAATTCCTCTTCCTTGCGGATGCCGAGGACGAAGAGCCCGGAGGCGACGAAGCTCAACGCGTCGACGAGCACTGCCATCGGCGCCTTGAGTGCCTGGATCAGCGCGCCGGCCAGCGCTGGGCCGGCGAGCTGCGCACCCGATCGCGAGATCTCGAGCTTCGAGTTCCCGTCCACGAGCTGGTCGCGTGCAACGAGGGAGGGCAGGTACGACTGGTACGCGACGTCGAAGAACACCGTCAGGACGCCGACAGCGAAGCCGACGATGTACAGCTGTCCGATCGTCAGCGCGTCGAAGGCGTAGGCGATCGGGATCGACGCGAGCAGCGCGGCCCGGCCGAGGTCGCCGATGATGAGGATCGGGCGGCGTCGCAGCCGGTCGACCCAGACGCCCGCCGGCAGGCTGACGAGGATGAAGGGCAAGAACTCGACGACGCTCAGCAGCGCGACCTGAAACGCGCTCACGTGGAGCGTGATGATCGCGACGAGCGGGATCGCGAGCCCGCTGACCTGCGAGCCGACCTGGCTGATCGTCTCCGCGGACCAGAGCTTGAGAAAGTCGGAGTGGCGCCAGAGCCCGCCGCGCGGCCACAACGTCCGGCGAGGCCTGGCCTTCGTGTCGGTCACAGCTCTTTCAGAGAGGTCGCGTGGTCCTCGTCGATCAGCGCCGCGACTGCAGACCCATCATCGGGAGTGACGGGGCGCCAGCCGTCGGGTAGAGACACGACAGCAGAGCTCACCCCGCGCGAACGACGTTGATGTCGCCCGAGATCGACTTGGCCCGGAGCTCGACGAGCGGCCCGTCCTTGTCGGCAGGCGGTTCATCTCCGAGCTGGAGCTCAGAAGTCGTCTTCCCGCTCGTCGACCGTGCGTCGACCCAGAGCTTCGACCCGGAGCGCAGGCCCAGCGTCAGATCGCCCGAGACTGACTGCATGGTCACCTCACCCTCCGTGGCCGATGCGACACGCGCATCGCCAGAGATCGTCTTCAGGTGGAGGGAAGAGAGGCTCTGCCGGACCTCGATGTCGCCGGAGACCGTGTGTAGCGAGCCCGTGCTCGCGATCGAGCCGACCACCATGTCGCCCGAGACCGAGTTCACGGAGGCCTCGCCGACGACCGAGTCGATGAACACGTCGCCGGAGACGGACTTGACGCTTGCCGTCCCCTTCGACGACGTCGAGCCGGACATCGCCGGACGCGCTGCTTCACGTCGACGTCGTCGAACCGCCCGGATCCCGTAACGTCCGCCGACTCCGTCGCGACTGTCGACCGACGAACCGTGCGGAACGCGAATCGGGATCCGAAGCGACGGCCCGCGGCCGACGATGATGCTCAGCTTCGAGCCCCGTCGGCCCCCGATCCGCAGCCCGTGCACGATGTCGACGAGCGAGCTCAGGACGCCGGCCGCCAGGCCGCAGCTCGACGATCGCTTCGTCGACTGCTTTCTGCGCTGCCGGCGTCCTTCGGCTCGAGCTCGATCGTCGCCTCGGAAACGTCTGCTGTCTCGATCTCGACCGTTCCCGCCGGCGCGCGGACGACGAGCTCGACGGGGCCGTCGACGGTGAAGGACTCGTGCCTCATCGCCGCCATCCGCGGATGCCGCGGGGGTTCCTGATGGGCGCCGTCGGCGTGTGCCGCTGGGGCCGCCGGTCACCGATCAGCTGTACGTAGTCCGGGTACGTAAGCCGGAAGTCCATGATCTCCCTCCTTCTAGCCCTCTGCGAATCCCGTGAGCCGTTGCCGAACCTTCGGTTGACGCTGCCGCGATGCACGGCGCGCTTCAGCTCTCGTACGAGCCAGGTGTTGGCGGAGATGCCCTCCTGCGCCGCCGCCTCGTCGATCGCCGTCTTCAGCGTCTCCGGCAGCCGGAGCGAGATGCGTGCCGCCATGCCGTCGTCGGGCGAGCTGAAGCCGAACTCCTCCTGCTGGCGCTCCTCGACGTACACGAGCGACGGCTCCTGCCCGGCGAGCCGCATCTCGACGTGGCCGGACGGGAGCTGCCCGGAGATCTCGAGCGTGACCTCCGAGAGGAGGTCGAGGAGGCGAAGCCGCGCCGAGCCACGGAGCGTCTCGCTGAGCCGCTCGGCCGCCAGAGCGACGTTCTCGTCGCCCAGGAGCCGGCGGTCATCGCGAGGTCTGCGAGGAGCGCTTCGATGTGTCCTGACAACTGCATCTTGACGTCATTATGACATCACTATGGCAGTTGTCAAGCGTCTATTTGAAGTCGCTCCGCAGTCGTGCCAGAACGGCTTGAACAAAGGCATCGAGCTCGTCGAGCGAGCCGTCGTTCACATACGTGAAGTCCGCGCGTGGCCGTCTTTTCCACGTCCGGGAGGAGCCGCGACGATCGTTCGTCCACGTCCACGCCGATGCGCGTCGCGCCGGACGGCCTCCGGCGCCGTGATCACGACGACCGCGTCGAACAGCCGCGTCCGCCCCGGTCTCGTAGAGAAGCGGGATCTCGACGACCGCCACGTCCGCATCCACTTCCTGGAGCCACGCTGCGTACGCGCTCGCGACTCGCGGATGAAGGAGCTGCTCGAGCCACTCGAGCTCGCTGCGGTCGGCGAAGACGATCTCGGCGATGCGCGCGCGGTCGAGCGTGCCGAAGCGCTCATCGAGCGCAGACCGCACCTCGCGATCACCCGGCGTAGAGCGCGTGGACGACCTCGTCCGACGAGAGCGGCCGCGCCGTGGCGGCCGAATGCCTCCAGCGCTTCGCTCTTGCCGGCGCCGATGCCGCCGGTGAGCGCGACCCTGAAGGGCCTAGGAGGTCTCGGCGTTGTCGTCGTCCGTCTCGGCCGCTGCCGGCTCAGCTTCAGCCTCGAGCGGCTCAGCCTCGGCCAACTCAGCCTCGTCTGCTTTGGCCGGCTCTGCCTCGAGCTCTGCCTCGACCGGCTCTGCTTCGTCCGGCTCTGCTTCGTCCGGCGCTGGCTGCTTCGTCCAGCTCTGCTTCGTCCAGCTCTGCTTCGGCCTGCTCGTCCGCATCGGACGCGTCGTCGGCCTCGAGCTCGGCTACCTGCTCCTCCGCGTCCGCCTCCGCCTCGAGGGGCGGCGCCGGACTCGTCCGCGAAGACCTCTTCGGAGAGGGCGAGCGGCGGAGCGTCCTCGGGACGCGGCTGTGCAGCCTCGCCTTCCTCGACCGCTTCAGCGACAGCGAGAGCCGGCGCCGCTCGGCGTCCATCTCGATGATCTTCACCTGAACGACCTGGCCCTGCGCCACGACCTCGCGCGGGTTCTCGACGTGGTGCTGCGCGAGCTCCGAGATGTGCACGAGGCCCTCGACGCCGGGGAGGATCTCGACGAAGGCGCCGAACGTGACGACCTTCGTCACGCGGCCCTCGACGACGTCGTTCACCGAGTAGCTGTCGAGCACCTGCTGCCAGGGGTCGCTCTGGGTCTGCTTCAGCCCGAGGGAGATGCGCTGGCGCTCGCGGTCGATGTCGAGCACCTTGACGTTCACCTCCTGGCCGATCTCGAGCACCTCGGACGGATGGTTCACGTGGCCCCAGGAGAGCTCGGAGATGTGGATCAGGCCGTCCATCCCGTCGAGGTCGACGAAGGCGCCGAAGTCGACGATGTTCGAGATCGTGCCGTCGACGACGTCGCCCGGGTTGAGCCGGTCGAGGATCGCCTGGCGCATCTCCTTCCGCTCGTCCTCGAGCACCGCGCGCCGCGAGAGCACGACGTTGTTGCGCGAGCGGTTGAGCTCGATCACCTTGCAGCGAAGCTCCTGGCCGAGGAACTCGTCGAGGTCCTGGACGCGGCGGATGTCGACGAGCGACGCCGGCAGGAAGCCGCGAACGCCGAGGTCGAGGATCAGGCCGCCCTTGACGACCTCGATCACCTGGCCGGTGATCGGCTCGCCGCTCTCCGCCTTGCGCTCGATCTCCTTCCACGCGAGCTCGAAGCGGGCGCGCTTCTTCGAGAGGATCAGCCGGCCTTCGGCATCCTCCTTCGTGAGCACGAGCGCGTCGATCTCGTCGCCGACGACAACCTCGTCCTCGGGGTTGATCGAGCGGCGAATCGAGAGCTCGGCGACCGGGATGACGCCCTCCGACTTGTAGCCGATGTCGACGAGCACCTCGTCCTTGTCGACGCGGACGACGGTGCCGTGGACGACCTCGCCCTTCGGTGATCTCCGGGAACGTCGCGTCGTAGTCCGGGACGAGCTCACCGTCCGGACCGGTGGTCCAGACGCCAGGCTCGGCGGTAGCTGCTTCGGAATCGATGGTGTCGTTGGCCATGGAAAAGGCCGGTCAGTATAGCCGCGTCCCCGAGATTCCCTGTAGAACAACCGGATGCGACTCACTCTCGTTCGAAATGCGACGTTGATCGTCGAGCTCGGAGGCAAGCGCGCGCTCGTCGATCCGGCGCTCGACGACGCGGGCGCTCGGCCGCCGATCGAGAACACGGCGAACCCTGTCCCGAACCCGACCGTGCCCCTGCCCATGCCGGCGGAGGACGCCGTCGCGGGGATCGACGCGGTCGTCGTCACCCATCGCCATCGGGACCATCTCGACAGCCGTGCCGAGGAGCTCTTGCCCCGCGATGTCCCCGTGTTCTGCCAGCCGGAGGACGAGCAGGGTCTGCGCGAGCTGGGCTTCGATGCTCGACCGGTCGAAACGGAGGTCGAATGGGACGGGATCCGCATCGTCCGTACCGCTGCACGCCACGGCTCCGGGAGGGTCGCCGAGCTGCTCGCTCCCGTCAGCGGGTTCGTTCTCGACGGTCTCTACATCGCCGGCGACACGGTCTGGTACGAGGGCGTCGCCGAGACGATCGAACGCCACCAGCCTCCCGTTGCGGTCGTGAATGCGGGCGGCGCAGAGTTCCTCGAGGGCGGGCTGATCATCATGGGCGCCGACGACGTCCGTGAGGTGGCGGCCCGCGTGCCGACCGTCGTCGCCGTCCATCTTGAGGCGCTGAACCATTGCTTCCTGACGCGCAACGCCCTTCGTGAGGCGTTCCCCGGCGTCCTCGTTCCCGAAGACGGCGAGACGCTCGAGCTCTAGCTCAGGTCTTCGCCTCGGCCCAGTCGTCGCCCGAGCCGACGTCGACGGCGAGCGGCGGATCGAGGTCGAACGCGGCGCACATCTCCTCCCGCACGAGCTTCTTCACGGCCGCGCACCTCGGCCTCGGGCGCCTCGAGCAGGAGCTCGTCGTGCACCTGGAGCACGAGCCGCGCCGAGCGACCCTCGTCGCGAAGACGGCGGTCGATGCCGATCATCGCCACCTTGATGATGTCGGCGTTCGAGCCCTGCATCACGAAGTTCACGGCGAGCCGCTCGCCGAGCGCGCGCGTCTGGCGGCTCGACGTGCGGATCTCCGGCACCGGGCGCCGCCGACCGAGCAGGCTCGTCACGTAGCCGTCCCGCGCCGCCTGCTCGATCGTCCGGGCGATGAAGTCCTGCACGTGCGGGAAGCGGGCGAGATAGGCGTCGATGTACGTCTGCGCCTGTTCGCGCGGGATCTGAAGGTTCTGCGAGAGCCCGATGCGCGGAGATGCCGTAGACGATCCCGAAGTTGATCATCTTCGCGATCGCGCGCTCGTCCTTCGTCAGCGTCGACGGGCTCCTTGCCGAGCACCTCGGCGGCCGTCGCGCGATGGATGTCCTCGCCCCGTGCGAACGCCTCCTTCAGCTTCGGCTCGCCGGAGACGTGGGCGAGGATGCGGAGCTCGATCTGGGAGTAGTCGGCGGAGAGCAGCTGGCTCCCCTCCTCGGCGACGAACGCCGAACGGATCTCGCGGCCGAGCTCGGTGCGGATGGGGATCGCCTGGAGGTTCGGATTCGACGTCGACAGGCGGCCGGTCGCGGCCACCGCCTGGTTGATCGTCGTGTGCAGCCGGCCGTCTTCTCCGAGCATCTCGGGCAGCGGGCCGAGGTACGTGTTCACGAGCTTCGTCAGCTCACGCCACTCCTCGATCACGGGAACGATCTCGTGCTCGTCGCGGATCGTCTGAAGACCTCGCGTGTCGGTCGAGTAGCCCGTCTTTCCCTTCCGCCCGGGCGTCAGGCCGAGCTGTCTCGAAGAGGACGCGCGCCACCTGCTGTGTCGAGCCGAGCATGAACTCCTCGCCGGCGAGCTCGTGACGCAGCGACTCGAGCTCCTCGACCCGCTCGCGAGAGCCGCGCGGTGATCTCGCCCATGCGATACGTGTCGATCTGGACGCCGGCGTCCTCCATCGCGCGCGAGCACGCGCGTGAGCGGCAGCTCGACGTCCTCGTACAGCGGGACGAGGTCGCGCTCGACCAGCCGTGCGCGCATGAGCGGAGCGAGCCGCAGCGGCAGCGCGGCGCGGCGGACGAGCGCCGCCGTCTCCTCGTCGGTCGGCGGCGACGGCTCGACGGCGATGCCGTACTCGGCGGCGAGGTCGTCCGAGTCGTAGCCGTGACGCCCGGGCTCGATGAGGTACGCGGCGAGCAGCGTGTCGTCGGCGGCGTCGAGACGCGTAGCGGCTTCGCGTCGTGGGCGACGATCTCGCTCCTGTAAGCACGGCTCCGGCCGCGGTGATCGACGACCTCGTCGCCGGTCGCGACTGCGCACGCGTCCGTCGTCGACCGCGAGCCCGAACGACCTCCGGCAGCAGTCTCGGACTGCCGCCTTGCGCGCCACGGCAGGTCCTCGCCTGAAACAACGGGCGCCTCGGCCGCAGGCAGCGCCTCGTCGAGCTGGTCGACCCGCTGCGAGCAGGGCGCGGAACTCGAAGCGGCGGAACATCTCCTGCAGCTCGCGACCGGTCGGGCGGCGCGAGCACGAGCTCCGTCGGGTCGCAGTCGATGTCGAGGTCGCGGCGCATCGTCGCCAGCACCTTCGATTCGCGCGCCTGGTCGGCGTGCTCGCGAGCGACCTTCGCGCGTGCGGGCGACAGCTCGTCGACGTGCTCGAGCACGCCCTCGACCGAGTCGAACTGCTGGATCAGCTGCGCTGCGGTCTTGTCGCCGATGCCGGGGACGCCCGCGATCGAGTCGGAGGTGTCGCCCTTGAGGCCGATCAGGTCCGGCACCTTCTCCGGCGGCACGCCGAGCCGCGCGGTGACGCGCTCGGGCGTGTAGACGTGGACGTCGGCGACACCGCGCGGCGTCATCATCAGGCAGACGTTCTCCGTGACCAGCTGGAACGCGTCGCGGTCGGTCGAGACGACGCACGTCGCGATGCTCCGCCTCGTCGGCGCGCGTCGCGAGCGTGGCGATCACGTCGTCCGCCTCCCAGCCTTCGAACTCGAGGTTGCGGTAGCCGAACGCCTCGACGATCGGCTTGAAGTACGGAAACTGCTCGCGCAGCAGGTCGGGCATCGGCCGGCGGTCGGACTTGTACTCGCCCGAGATGGCCGTGCGGTGCACGGGCTTCGTGTCCCAGGCGACGGCGACGCCGCGCGGGCGGTAGTCCGAGAGGAGCTTGACGAGCATGTTCGTGAAGCCGAGCAGCGCGTTCGTGGGGAAGCCGTCGCTCGTCACGAGCTCCTCCGGGCAGCGCGAAGTACGCCCTGTACGCGAGGTTGTTGCCGTCGACGAGGAAGAGATCCGCCTCGCGCGCAGGCGCGTCGTCGAGGTCGAGCTCCTCGCCGGTGATCGTCTTCGGGCTCACGCTTCGAGTCTAGTGTGCGCCCGTGCGCGTCCCGCTCCTCTCCGGCACGCGGCTCGCTCGTCGTCAACGCGCCCGACGACGCGGTCGTGCTCGTCGCCGCCCGAGCCGCCGCCCAGGCGATCACGGACGTCGGCGCCGCCGTGCGCGACGCGCTTCGCTTCCCGCTCTCCGGAGCCGCCGCTCGCGGCCGTCGTCGGCCACGAGGCGGACGGGCGACGATCGTCACCGACGTGCCGGCGCTGCCGCTGCCCGAGCGCCCCGGTCGATGCGCGGCGGGCGGCGATCGGCGCGGCCGTCCAGGAGCTTCGGCGACCTCGGCGTCCCCGACGAGCGGCAGACGATCCTCGTCACCGCCGGCCTCGGCCGGCGGCCGGGCCGCCGACGAGCTCGACCGGCTGTTCGCGCCGGCCTTCGCGCGCGCGTTCTACGGCCAGGTGCGCGTGCACGACGTCGAGGACGCGGACCTCGTCGAGCTCGGCGAGGACGTGCCGGATCCCGCTGCGGATCGCACGCGAGCTCGCGAGACGCGGACGTCGTCGTCTGCGTGAGCGCGGCGGAGACCGTGCTCCACGGCGGGCCCGGCGTCCTGCTCGCGTCCGGCGGGCCGGAGGCCCTGCGGGCCGGCCGATGCGCGCTTCGCTCCTCGAGCCGAGCGGCTCGCGCGGCTGGCGATCGGCGCTCGCCGTCGAGCGCGCGCTCGCCGACGAGTCGCCGCTGCTCGGTGTCTCGCTCGCGCTCGACCAGCCGCGGATCGCCGAGACGGCGTTCGGCTACCCGTACGACCCGCGCGCGGCAGAGCGCATCGCGCGCTCGCGGGTGGCCCGCCTCTTCCGGCTGGCTCCCGGGGCCGGTCCGGCTCCGGGTCATCCGGTCGCTGCCGGTCGTCGCTCACCGCCGCGGCGGCGTTCGCCGGGCCGCCGTCCGTCGCGCACGCGGAGGCGCTCCTGCGCTCGATCGATCTGCGTTCGATCGAGCTCGACCAGCCGCTCTGACGCGATCTGCCTCGGCATCCCGCGGACGACGCCGTACCTGCCGCGGGAGCGTCCGAACCCTCTGCTCGCCGCGTACCTCGGCCTCGGCCTCGCGCTGCCGGCTGTGGCGGTCGCGGCCGCCGGTCGTCGACGGCGGGACGGTCATCCTCGCTCCACCGGTTCCACCGCCGCTTCGCCCATCCCGACGCAGCAGCCGTACCGCGCGTTCTTCCAGGCGACCCGCGCGGGGCTCGATCCGGAGCTGATCGACGGGCGCGGAGGCAGCGGCCGCGACCGATGACGCGGGCGATCTCGACGGTATCGCGGCGGACGGCACGTGCCATCCGCCGCTGCCGTTTGCGGACTGGGCGGCGATCGAAGCGCAGACCGACACGGCTCGGCGCGGTGATCGTCGGCGGCTGCCGCGACGCGGCGCGCCGCACGCCAGCTCGGCTTCGTCCCCTCCCAGAGCGTCGGCACCGCGATCGAGCTCGCGCTCGGTCGGGCAGAGGGATCGGGCCGCATCGGCTTCCTGCTCTCCCCCCCTACTTCCCGATTCGCGTCGGCTAGGAGGGTTTGGCGGGGCGGTGCTCGTCGACGGGGCGCGCTGGAGGTCCTCCGGCAAGGACGCAGGGAAGCTCGCGTACTGGTCAAGTACGTGGGCGACCGAGGACGCAGCAGCGCGGCCTGCCAGGTCGATTCCGGCGGCACAGACACTGTTTTTGTCTAGCCTCCTTAGAGGATCTTCGAGAGGAACTGCTTCGTCCGCTCGTGTTGCGGCGCGACGAAGAAGTGCTCCGGCGGTCCCTCCTCGATGATGCGCCCATCGTCGATCATGGCCATGCGGTCGGCGGCCTTTCTCGCAAAGCCCATCTCGTGCGTGACGACGATCATCGTCATGCCTTCTCGGCCGAGCTCCTCCATCACCTCCAGCACCTCGCCGATCATCTCAGGATCGAGCGCGCTCGTCGCCTCGTCGAAGAGCATGAGTGTCGGGTTCATGGCGAGCGCGCGGGCGATCGCGACCCGTTGTTGCTGGCCGCCTGAGAGCTTGCCCGGGTAGACGTCGCGCTTGTCGCGCGAGGCCGACCCGCTCGAGCAGCCACTCCGCGCGATCCGATCGCATCGACTTTCGGAACGCTGCCGAACGTGAATCGGCGCCTCGATGACGTTCTCGAGCGCAGTCTTGTGCGGGAAGAGGTTGAAGCGCTGGAAGACCATGCCGATCTCGGCGCGCTGGCGCGCGATCGAGCGTCTCCGAGTCCTCGACGAGCTTGCCGTTCTCGCTCGCGGTAGCCGATCGAGACGGCCGTTGACCTCGATGCGGCCGGAGTCGATCTTCTCGAGGTGGTTGATGCAGCGGAGGAACGTCGACTTGCCAGATCCGGACGGACCGATCAGGCAGACGGTCTCGCCGCGCTCCGCACCTCGAAGATCGACGCCCTTTCAGCACCTCGAGGCGGCCGAAGCGCTTGTGGACGTCGATCGCGCGGACGACCAGGTCCGACTCGGGAGCAGGCTCCGAGGACTCAGCGTGCTCCGCGTGCCCAGGCCGTCATCGGCGTCCATGCGTCGGTCAGCCGCTCCCACAGCGTGAGCTCGTCACCACGTTCGCTGGCCGCGAGCTTGCGCTCGATCTGCGACTGGATGAGCGTCCAGATCGTCGTCAGGACGAGGTACCAGATGGCGACCGCGCCGAAGTACTCGACCGGCTTGAACGTCGTCGAGTAGTGGATCTCGGCGTCGGAGAACATCTCGTAGACGCCGATCGTGAACACGAGCGACGTGTTCTTGATCATGGCGTTGAACTCGTTGCCGAGCGGCGGCACGATCACCCGGGCGCCTGCGGCAGGACGATGCGGCGCATCGCCAGCCGCTGGGTCATCCCGAGCGATCGTGCCGCCTCCATCTGGCCCTTGTCGATCGCGTCGATCCCGGCGCGGATGATCTCCCGCATGTACGCGCCCTCGTTGATCCCGAGGGCGAGGATCCCGGCGATGACCGCGCCGTCCAGTGTGAACAGGCCGAAGTTCGCCGTCGTCGGGATCAGGTCGTGGCCGAAGAAGAATCCCGGGCCGAACAGCAGGTTGATGCCGAAGTAGATGAAGAAGATCTGCACGAGCAGCGGCGTTCCGCGGAAGACGAGCACGTAGAAGCCGGAGAGCCACCGCAGCGGCCCGAGCCTCGACATGCGCATCAGCGCGGCGAGCAGGCCCAGCACCACCCCGAGGAACTGGGCGGTGACCGCGATGTAGACGGTCGTCCACGAGCGCGCGAACGAACACGTGGTCGGGTGAAACAGCCGCTCCCAGACCACGTGCCAGTCGACCGACGCCAGCATCGGGCGCTCCGTCCCCGAGCTATTTCCTGAGCAGGACCACGGATTCGTCATCCCCCACTTGGCGACGATCCGCTTCATCTCGCCCGTCGCGTACATGGCGGCGATCGCCTTCTGCGTCGCAGCCCGCAGCGGGTCGCCCTTGCGGATAGCGATCCCGACCGGGAACGGGTTGACCGGCGTTGCCGGCGATCTGCACCTTCGTCGAGTGCTGCTTCGCGTAGTACGCGGCCGGAGGCGAATCGGCGTAGTACGCGTCGACCCGGCCGGCGAGAAGTGCGGCGAAGGAGTCCGTGTCCTTCGGGAACGTGACGATCGTGATCGCCTTCTTGCCCTGCTTCACGAGCTTCTTCGACGACGCGATCAGGAAGTCGCGGTTCGTCGTCCCCGACTCGACGGACACGCGGAGGCCCGACAGGCTCGCGAGCGACGTGACGTGCTTCGGATTCCCCTTCGGCACGGTGATCGACTGGCCGATCTTCAGGTAGTCGACGAAGTCGACCTGCTTCCGGCGCTCGGCCGTGTCGTTCATGCCGCTGATGATCGCGTCGCACTTCTTCGTCGAGCAGCGCAGGGATGATGCGAGTCGAAGGTCGTGTTCTTGAACTCCGCCTTCACGCCCATCAGCTTCGCGATGCCTGCGGTGCCGAAGTCGACGTCGGAGCCGATGATCTTCGAGCCCTGGAAGAACTCCTCCGGCGGGTACGTCGCGTCGGTGCAGTAGACGATCTTGCCGGCCTTCGCAACGCTGGCCGGCGGCGCGATCTTCGCGCTCGACGCTGGTCGCAGCCGACACGATGGCGGCCGCTGTCGCCGCGGTCGCGGCGACGAGAGGAACGTGCGCATCTCAGACCTCTTTCGCGTGGGGACGGCTAAGTATGAAGACGCATGCGCTCGCGCGCGTTATTCGACGCCGAGGTACGCCTTCCGGACGTCCTCGTTCTGCCGAAGCTCCTTCGCGTCGCCCTCGAGCGCGATCGTTCCCGGTCTGGAGGACGTACCCGCGGTCCGCGACGTCGAGCGCCATCAGCGCGTTCTGCTCGACGAGCAGGATCGGCGTGCCCTCCTTGTTGATCTCGACGATCGTCTCGAAGATGCGGTCGACGAAGATCGGCGCGAGGCCCATCGACGGCTCGTCGAGCATCAGCAGCGTCGGCCGGGCCATCATCGCGCGGCCGATCGCGCACATCTGCTGCTCGCCGCCCGACATCGTCCCCGCCTTCTGGCTTCGGCGTTCGGCGAGCCGCGGGAACAGCTCGAAGACGTGCTCCATGTCCTCGTTGGATCCCCTGCTTGTCTCGCCGCTGGAACGCGCCCATCTCGAGGTTCTCGATCGACCGTCATGCGCGGGAAGAGCTTGCGGCCCTCGGGCGACTGGGAGATGCCGCTGCGGACGATCGTGTGCGCCGGCGTGTGGGTGATGTCCTCGCCCATGAAGCGGATCGTCCCGCGCCGCGGCTGGTTGAGCCCGTTGATCGAGCGCAGCGTCGTCGACTTGCCGGCGCCGTTCGACGCCGATCAGCGTCACGATCTCGCCTGTCGCTGCACCGTCGAGCGAGATGCCCTTCAGCGCCTCGATCGTCCCGTAGTACGTGTGGACGTCCTCGAGCTCGAGGATCGTGTCGGGCGCCGTCGTCATCGCACCGCCGCCGTTCCGAGGTAGGCCTCGATCACCCGCGGGTCGCGCTGCACCTCTACTCGGCGACCCTTCGGCGATCTTCTCGCCGTAGTCGAGCACGGTGATCCGCTCGGAGACGCCCATGACGACCTTCATGTCGTGCTCGATGAGCAGGATCGAGAGCTTCTCGTCGTCGCGGAGCTTGCGGACGAACGCCATGAACTCGAGCGTCTCCTGCGGGTTCATGCCGGCGGTCGGCTCGTCGAGCAGGAGGAGCTTCGGCTGCGTGGCGAGCGCGCGCGCCACCTCGAGCCGGCGCTGGTCGCCGTAGGAGAGGTTGCGCGCGTAGTCGTCCTCGACGCCCTGCGAGGCCGCAGTAGTCGAGCAGCTCGAGGGCGCGTTCACGGGCCTGCGCGCTCCTCGCGCCGCACGCGGGGCGTGCCGATGATGCTGCCGAGGATCCCTCCCTTGAGCCGGCAGTGCATGCCGACGAGGACGTTCTCGAGCGACGTCATCTGCTGGAACAGCCGGATGTTCTGGAACGTCCGGCCGATGCCGCGCTCGGTCGCCGAGTGCGGCGGCATGCCGGCGATGTCCTCGTTCTCGAAGACGACCGCGCCAGACGTCGGCTTGTAGACGCCCGTGATCATGTTGAAGAACGTCGTCTTGCCGGCGCCGTTCGGGCCGATCAGGCTGACGATCGTGCCCCGTTCGATCGTGAAGTCGACGTCGTTGACGGCGACGAGGCCGCCGAACTCCTTGCGCGAGCTGCTCGATCTGGAGGAGAAGGTCGCCTGCCATCCCTATCCCTCGGGCGCGTGACGGACGTCCATCAGCGGCTCGTCGTGCACGCCGGTCTCGAACTCGAGCTTGCGCCGGGCCTCGGGGATCAGGCCCTGCGGACGGAAGAGCATCACTAAGACGAGGATCGCGCCGTAGATCCCCGTTGCGAGCAGCGGCGCGTTCATGCAGCCGTGGCTGAACGCCCGAGACGGGTCCTGCGCGACCGGATCGCAGTGAACGAGCCCGAAGTCCTTGTCGTTGAACCAGCCTGCGATGTTCGACAAGCCTTCCTTGTCGAGGTAGGTGAGCAGCGCAGCGCCGGCGATGACGCCCCAGACGTTCCCCATCCCGCCGAGGATGACCATGCAGAGGATGAAGATCGAGAAGTTGAAGAGAAAGTCGTCCGGGAACACGCCGACCTTGAAGGAGCCGTACCAGGCTCCGGCGACACCGCCGAAGAAGGCGCCGCTCGCGTAGGCCCACGTCTTCGTCCGCATCAGCGGGATCCCCATCGCCGCAGCGGCCACCTCGTCCTCGCGGATCGCGATCCACGCCCGGCCGAGCCGCGAGTCGCGAAGGCGGATCGAGCAGAAGATCGTGATCAGAAGGAGGACGATCGCCGACCAGTAGATGAGGTCGACGAAGTTCACGAACGTGCCCTGTTCTTCGATGAAGTTCGCGGGCAGGCCGACGTGCACCGCGAGCCAGTGGCCGAACCCCGGCGGGTCGATCGGGTTGATGCCGAACGCGCCGTTCGTCAGGTTGAAGTTCGTCTTGTGGTCGATGAGCGACGAGATCCCGTCCGCGTCGCCGTTGAGTGCCGCCTGGTGGACGATCTCCCCGAAGCCGAGCGTGACGATGGCGAGGTAGTCACCGCGCAGCCGCAACGTCGGCAGGCCGATCAGGACACCGGCCAACGCGGTGACGCACGCGCCGATCAGGAGGACTAACCAGATCGAGATGTGGATGCCGCCGATCCCCTCCGGGACGCCGATGCCTCCGAAGTTGAAGTCGATCGAGGGCACGCCGAGGGAGTCCGGCCGGGCGAAGTGCGGCGACGCGAGCCAGGCGGCCGTGTAGGCGCCGATGGCGTAGAAGGCGACGTACCCGAGATCGAGCAGGCCGGCGTAGCCGACGACCATGTTCAGGCCGATCGCCATCATCGCGAAGAGGACGATCGCGATCATCGTGTCCATGCTCGGGAACGCCTTGAAGACCGGAATCTCGAACAGCGTGTTCGTGCCCGTCAGCTCCTCGGCCCAGAGGAACGGGTAGGTGATTGCGATCGCGAGGACCGTGAGCGGGAGCACGAACCTCCTGATCCTGGGCGGCAGGATGTAGAGGACGTAGCCGATCGCGAGCAGGCCCATGGCCGTCGGATGCGGCGGGACGCCCAGCAGCCAGGCGAGAAGGATGACGACGCCTGCGATCACGAGCGGCGGCAGCGCACGCCGCAGGAACGGCCTGCGGACGCCTGCGCGGTCGAGCGCGCGCTCCGTCATCGATGACGCCCACCCCATCTGCCTATCCGCCTTCCGGCACCTGCTCGCCCAGCAGCCCCTGCGGGCGGAAGACGAGGATGATGATGAGGATCGCGAAGACGATCGACTCGGTCCACGCCGGTCCGGGCGAGATCCACGGCAGTCCTTCGTTGAACGCCTGGATGAAGCCGATCAGCCACGCGCCGAGCACGGCTCCTGCGAGGTTGCCGATGCCGCCGAGCACCGCCGCGGTGAAGGCGATCAGACCGATCGTGAACCCGGTGTCGTAGCGGATCGTCTGGTTGTAGAACGCGAACAGGACGCCTGCCGTGCCGGCAAGTGCCCCGGCGATCAGGAACGTGAACGAGATCGTCCGGTTGACGTCGATCCCCATCATGGCGGCGGCGTCCTTGTCCTGCGCAGTCGCACGCATCGCCTTGCCCTGACGCGTGTAGCGCACGAGCCAGACCAGCGCGATGAGCACGGGAATGGTGAGCAGGAGCGGGAACAGCCGGTTCCACGTGTACACGACGCAGTTCGGACAGTGACCGATCGTGAACATCGCGCCGTGCGGAAGCGCATTCGGCATCGCGATCGGCTGCGAGCCCTTCCAGATCAGCGCCACGTCCTCGAGGATGAACGACACGCCGATCGCCGTGATCAGCGGCACGAGCCGTGGTGCGCGCCGGAGCGGCTTATAGGCGACGCGCTCGATTGACGCGTTGAGGACGGCGCAGCCCACCATCGAAAAGACGAGCGCCACGAGGACGGCGCCGATCAGCGGGCCGAGGGTGGAATTCTCCTGGAGGCTGAACATGTCGAGCGCGACCGTCGCCGCGATCATCCCGCCGATCATGAACACGTCGCCGTGGGCGAAGTTGATCAGCTCGAGAATGCCGTAGACGAGCGTGTACCCGAGCGCGACGAGTGCGTAGAGCGCACCGTTCGTGAGCCCGATCTGGAAGACCCGGAAGAACAGGTCCCAGTCCTTGACGAGGTTGACGATCAGCCAGGCGACGACGAGGGCGACGAGAAGCAGCCCGACCGCTGGAACGATGTACGACGAGACCGGCCGCCGACGCTTGACGAGGGCACGGTCGGCCTGTATCTCGGTCGCGATTTTGGCCTCCTAAGTACTGGGGAAGGGCCCCGGAGGGCCCTTCCCCAGAGTGGTCGTCTAGCGAATCCCGCCCCTAGCCCTTGACCTTGGTGACGACAACGAAGGCGTACGTGCCCGTGTCTGTCCCCGAGAGACGGTCGAAGCTGATCCACTTGAGCGGGAGTGTGTCGCCGTTCCTGTCGAAGTGGAACGTCCCCATGATCCCGTTCTTGACCCTCGTCTTGAACATCTGCTGGATCACGGACTTGCGGGTGCCGTTCGACTTCGCGACCGCGTTCAGCAGGATCTGTGCCGACTGACCCTGATAGATCGCGTACGGAGGCATGTTGCCCTTGATGTGGGCGTACTTCCGGAACGCCGCGATGTACGCCTTGCCGGCCTTGCCCAGCTTCTGGAGCGGCTGGCCCGCGTAGCTGACGTACATGCCCTGCGCGGCTTCGCCGGCACCGAGGGTTGCGGAGTACGGCGTGAAGCCATCAGGAGCAGCGAAGAGCTTCCCCTTGCCAACGGCGGCGTAGATGTCCTTCAGCAGCTTGACGCCGTTGTTGCAGACGATGCCGCCGAAGTACACGGCCTGCGCCCCGGACGTTGCGATCTGCTGGCCGATGGCCTCGTAGCTCGTCGCCTTCGCGTCCCAGGGGACGAAACCGAGCACCTTGATGCCGAGCCCCTGTGCCCGTGCCTGGAAGGCCTGCGCCACGCCCTTGCCGAACGTCTGGTTGTCATTGAGGATGAAGACGCTCTTGATCTTCTTCGCCTTCATCAGGTCCGCGGCAGCCGGGCCCTGGTAGTCGTCCGTGGCCGCGACGCGTGCGTAGTTCCGGATGCCGGTCGGGTAGTAGATCCCCGGCTCACCCGGGCTGTTCCACGGTGCCTTGTGGGTCAGACCGACGTTCGTGTTCGCCGAGCTGAGCATCGCGATGGGTCCACCCGGCGCCCGATTGAGGATCGGCACCTCGAGCTTGGCGCAGCCCGAGTTGAACGTGCCGAGCAAGCCGACCAACGTCCTTTCAGACGCATATGCGCGAGCGTTCGACGAGCACTTCGCCGAGTCCCACGCGCCGGTCTGGGCCGTCGAGTCGTCGCAGCCCTGGTAGCCGACCGTGAAGTTGCCGGCCTTGAACTTGAACTGCTTCTCGAGGACGAACTGGATCGACTGCTGCATCGCGAGCAGCTGAGCACGACCCGCGCCCTGCAGTGGCAGGTCACTCGCGATCAGGAACTTCGGCGATCCGGACCCCTTGTAGAACACGGGACCGCACGACGACGACGGTAGTGCTGAGAACTTGCTGGAGCTGCCGACCGCACCGCTCGCCGCGGCCAGTCCGACCACGAGCGCAGCGATGGGAACGACAGCCAACAGTGGCTTCTTCTTCACCTGACCTCCTCCTTCGGGCCCGAAGGCCCTAGCTCGATGCAGGCGAGAAGTATCAAGCTTCCCGCATGAACTTGCAACTTCGCTAATACAGACGCGTGTCCGATGAAAAGGTTGTCGTGCGTTAGGCGCCCGCGGGCGCCGGCCGCGAGAGTTCCTGGGGAAACCTCCCGGTTTCCCCAGACCCCTTCCACCGGTCCGCTTCGCGGACGTTCGCCTTCGGCTCATGCCGAAGGTGGGACTTGAACCCACACGACCCGAAGGCCACCGGATTTTGAGTCCGGCGCGTCTGCCAGTTCCGCCACTTCGGCGCTCGATCCAGAATAGTCCGTCGTGATGCCGACGTACGGCTGCCGCTCGATGGTCGAGCCGCTCCGGCGCGTGCTCGTGCGCCCACCGCATGCCGAGGCGGCGGCGCACTGGCGTGAATCTGGATGGCGAGCCGAGCCGGACGCCGCAGCCCTTGCGCGGGAGCACGAGGCGGTTCTGCGAGCTTCTCGACAGGCGCCGGCGCAGAGGTGATCGTCGCCGAGCCGCTCGACGACGATCCTGACGCAATCTACGCCTTCGACCCCGCGATCGCCACCGAACACGGCGTCGTACTCCTCCGCCCGGGGAAGGCGGGGCGGAGCGCCGAGGTTGCAGCTACAGAGACGGCGTGCGGCGCAGCCAGCGTCCCAATCGCCGGACGGCTCGACGACCCGGCGACGGCGGAGGGAGGAGACTTCATCCGCCTCGACGCAGAGACGATGCTCGCGGGCCGGAGCTACCGGACGAACGCGGACGGCATCGACGCCGTCGCGCGCCTCCTCCCGGGAGTCGAGACGGTCGCGTTCGATCTCCCTCACTGGCGCGGCGAGGGCGAGGTGATGCACCTGCTCTCGCTGATCTCGCCGATCGACGTCGACCTGGTCGTCGCCTACCTACCGCTGCTACCGATCCGGCTGGCGGCGTTGCTCGCGGAGAGCGGCATCGAGATCGTGCCGGTGCCCGACGGCGAGTTCGAGTCGATGGGGACGAACGTCCTCGCCCTGGCGCCGCGCGTCGCTCTCGCGCTCGAAGGCAACCCGGAAACGCGCCGCCGTCTCGAACGGGCCGGTGTGGAAGTGCTCGTCTACCGCGGAGGGGAGCTCTCGCGCAAGGGCGACGGCGGTCCTACCTGCTTGACGCTGCCAGTTTTCCGCGGGTAGCGAGGATCACGCGCATCTCTGCCGTCACGGCCTGCTCGGTGACGTCGAGCCCCGGGTGAGCGCTGAGCCATCAGTCATGCACGTAGCTCGGCGAGCGGGAACGCGCGATGGGCGCGAGGCGGTACGAGGAAGTTCTGACGATGCGTCGTCTGGAGCACCGCGTTGAAGCCCTGCCCGCGCGAGTTCGGCTCGAAGGGGAGCTTCGTCCCGTCGGGGAGCACGCCGTCCATCGCCAGCCGGTTGCGTTCGAAGTCGTCGCTCGACGGGTTGAAGACGACAAAATGAAGTCCGGCAGCGGGCTCGGCGACGAACGCATCCGTCTCGCGGTCCGCGGTCCAGAAGAACGGGTTGTCGAGCGTGTTGAAGTCCGCTCGTTGCGGAATGGCCGTTCCGGCCGGATAGTGCGTTCCGTCCGGGCCGGTAAAAGCGGTCTGGAGCCGCGACGAGGTCTGGATCGACCCGGAGTGGCCGATGCGGAGCGTCGCGTCGTAGTCGGCGGTCACGTCCGCGGGCGTCTGGACGTCGTCCGGTCCCTGCGGGACGGTGAGCGTCGCCTCCTCGACCTCGAGCCCCGGCCGGAAGGTCGTGTCGACGCGCTCGCGGTGGTCGAAGTTCAGGTACCACGCCTCGAGGTTCTCGTACAGGTGCGAGAGATGCATGCTCGTCCCGTGGGCGAAGTACCCGCTCGATCCGAGGTCGACGAAGCCGAGCGTCTCGAAGTTCGCGATCCTCGCGCGGCCCGAGACCAGCCTTCTGCGTCGATGTGAAACCGAGGAACAGCTCCGCCGTGTCGGGGATCAGATCCGCCCCGGGCACGCCCGCGGCCGTCGCCATCTGCTTCGGCAGGCTCTTCGCGCCGTGGAACCCTCCCCCGACGAATCCCCTGCGGATGCTCGTCACGCGGAAGATGTCTTCGAGCTCCGTCGAACAGCGTCTTCGCTCCATCCGCGATGTGGTCGAGGCGGTCGCTCCGCAGGAGGACCGCGACGTCGTTCTCCTCGAGACGCGTCCCGGGCGGGTCGCTGGGGAAGCGGATCGCGTCGGCGAGTGCGCGAACGGTCTTCTTCTGGGCAGCCGTCGCGCGCTTGTCGACGGGCAAGTGTCGCGCCGCCTGCCGCGGGACGTAGCGATCGGAAGTACGGCATGCCCCAAGCGACGGTGACGCCGAGCCCGGCCGGCGTCCGGTCGTAGCGGGACTCGAGGCTGCCGGATTGCACCCTCGAAGGTCTCGGCCGCCTCCGTCAGGTCTGACGGCCGCGGCGAGACCGCGAGCGCGGCCGTGACGACCTGGTGATGAAGCGGCGGGACGAGGACCTCGACATCGTTGTCGACGACGACGCCGATCCCGTCGAGAAGATGCTGCTCGGGTGGCGCCGGTCCCGCTGCGGGTCGCGACGGAGAGTCGGCCAGCTTGTCGACGAGCTCGTAGACACCGGCCGCAGCGAGCGCCCCGGCAGCCGCGCTGCCGAGCAGTGCCCGTCGCGTCAGGCGCATGTCAGACCGTCGGCTCGAGCGGAACGAAGCCGCGGATGATGCGTTCGAGGTTCTTCGACGACCTGCGCGTACGAGTACGGCGACACCACGTGCTCGGAGACCGTGTACAGCGATCCGCCGTGGCTCCAGAGCGTAGAGGACGTGCCACTCGTCGATCCCCTGATTGACGGTGTACACGGTGGCCGTGATCGAGCCGAGCCTCTTCGTTGCGCCCGCGATCGGCGAAGCACGGAACCGATCCGTGGACCGTCTTGCCCTTCGACCGTGCGGGTCGTCTGGCAGCTGGGGATCGTCGTCCGTCCCGGATAGCCCCGGAAGTTCAGGTGCACCTCGCGGCTGACGCCTGCGTCCTGGTCGAGCCAGAGGAAGCTGACGAGATAGGAGCTGGTCCTTGCTCACCCAGCGGCCGTTCTTGTAGATGCCGTTGATGCGGGCGTCCACCGGCTCGGGCATCCAGCTCGGGCAGTAGACGGTTGCGCCGACATCGTTCGCAAGCTTCTGCCAATCCGCCTTCCACGCTTTCGGGCAGGTCGTGGCGGGCGCCCCAGTGGCGCTCGTCGTCGCGGCGTCCTTGCCGCCGCAGCCGGCGACGAGCACCGCGCCGGCAGCGAGGAGCATTGCGATTCGTGTCACGACCCAAACAGGGTAGCCACGTGCTCGAGGTCGATCGAGCGCTGCATCGACTCCGGCACGTTCGAGCGCGGCCAGATCCTCGCTCGTCGGCGCCGCGAGAGCTGCTATCGCGAGCTTCCCGGCCGGAAGGTCGGAGAGCAGCTCGAGCACCCGCGCCACGCCGTCCAGCTCCTCGTGGTCTGGCGAGAGGAGGATGATCTCGGGATCGAGCTCCGCAAGCACGCGCTCCAGCTCGTCCTCGTCTTGGATCTCGACCACGCATTCGAGGCCGATCGCACCTGCCTCGCGGTAGCGCTCGACAAGCGCGTCTTCGCCCTCGCCGGCCACGAGCAGCCATCCGTCGGCGCCGGACGCGCCGGCTTCCGCGGGCGTGCCCCCGCGCACAGCGACCGGCAGGACGTCATCCGCCGGCACAGCGCCCGCAGGGACGAGCAAGCCGACGGCGTCACCCGCGATCGTGGACGGGGCTGCTGCGTCGGGGCCTACCTCGACGAGGATCGAGATCCCATCTCCCTCGGAGATCGACTCGCTCAGGCGACGCCGGTCGGCCACGCTCGGAGATCGTAGTACGAGGGCGCGCCGCTCAGCGCCCGATCGGGTGCCAGACCGTCTTCAGCTCGAGAAACGACGCGATCTCCCACAGGCTCTGGCCGGTCGGCTCGCCGCGCACGACGCGCTTGACGTTCTCGGCGGCCGTGCGCTCGAGCTCCGTAGCATCGCCATCTGCGCCCGAGAGGTCGATCGCATTCACGTCCATGTGCGCGGCGAGCCACGGCGCGAGCTCGGTCTTCACGCCGGTGAGGATGTTGACCACGCCTCCCGGCAAATCCGAGGTCGCGAGCACCTCCGCAAGCTCGACCGCAGCCAGCGGGTGGCGCTCCGAGGCGACAGCAGACGACGGTGTTGCCACCGACCATCGCCGGCGCGAGCCGCGTGACGATGCCGCTCAGCGGCGGCTCGTCGGGGCAGAGGATGCCGACGACGCCCGTCGGCTCCGGCACCGTGAAGTTGAAGTACGGACCGGCGACGGAGTTCGACGAGCCGAGCGCCTGCGCGAGCTTGTCGGCCCAGCCGGCGTACCAGACCATGCGGTCGATCGCCTCGTCGACCTCGGTCGCCCCCGTCGAGACGGCGGCGAGATCCGTGCGGCGCGCCTCCATCATCTCGGCTACGCGGTAGAGAATCTGACCGCGGTTGTACGCGGTGCGGCCTGCCCAGCCCGGGAACGCGGCGCGCGCCGCGCGGACGGCGTCGCGCAGGTCCTTGCGTGACGCGCACGCGACGTTCTGGCCCTCCACCTCGTAGCGAGCGCCCGGACTCGGAGCGCGGAAACTCTCCCCCGATGTAGAGCTTGTACGTCTTCTTGACGGGCAGCCTCGTCGGGCATCGGTCGAGTGCGAGCGTGAGGCGAGTGGTCTTCGCCGAAGTCCAGTACGGCTCGAGCCCGTGCAGCCGCCCTCGCGGCCGAAGCCGGATTCCTTGTAGCCGCCGAACGGCGAGGCCGGGTCGAAGCGGTTGAACGTGTTCGCCCAGACGACGCCGGCCCGCAGCCGCTCTGCCATCCAGAGGATCCGCGAGCCCTTGTCCGTCCAGACTCCCGCAGACAGCCCGTACGGCGTGTTGTTCGCCTTCTCGACCGCCTCGTCGGGCGTCCGGAAGGTGAGCACGGAGAGCACCGGGCCGAAGATCTCCTCCTGCGCGATCCGGTAGCTCTGGGCGACCTCTGTGAAGACCGTCGGCGCGAACCAGTACCCGCGCTCGGGCAGCCGGCACGGCGGCTGGTAGATCTCGGCGCCCTCCTCCTCGCCCGCCTTCACGAGCTCGGTGATCTTGTCGAGCTGCTGGCGGGAGTTGATGGCGCCGATGTCCGTGTTCTTGTCGAGCGGGTCGCCGACGCGCAGCGTGCCCATCCGCCGTTTCAGCTTGCGGATCACGTCCTCGTACACCGACTCCTGCACGAGCAGCCGCGAGCCGGCGCAGCACACGTGGCCCTGGTTGAAGTAGATGCCGTTGACGATGCCTTCGACTGCTTGGTCGAGCGGCGCGTCGTCGAAGATGATGTTTGCCGCCTTGCCGCCGAGCTCGAGCGTCAGCCTCTTGCCCGTGCCGGCGACCTGGCGCTGGATCGCCTTGCCGACCTCGGTCGAGCCCGTGAAGGCGATCTTCTCGACGTCGGCTGTGACGAGATCCGCCCCTGTCCGCCCGTCGCCCGTGATGATGTTGACGACGCCCGGCTGGCAGCTCGGCCTGGCGGAGGACGTCGCAGAAGAGAAGCGCGGTCAGCGGCGTGGTCTCGGCGGGCTTGAGCACGACCGTGTTCCCGGTCGCGAGCGCCGGCGCGATCTTCCAGGCGAGCATCAAAAGCGGGAAGTTCCACGGGATGATCTGGCCGGCGACGCCGAGCGGCCGCGGCTCACGGTTCGGGAAGGCGTACTCGAGCTTGTCGGCCCAGCCCGCGTAGTAGAAGAAGTGCGCGGCAGCGAGCGGCAGGTCGACGTCGCGTGACTCGCGGATCGGCTTGCCGCCGTTCAAGCGACTCGAGGACGGCGAACTCGCGGGCTCGCTCCTGCAGCAGGCGCGAGATCCGGAACAGGTACTTCGCGCGCTCGGAGCCCGGGAGCGCCGACCAGCCGTTCTCGTACGCCCCGCGGGCCGCGTCCACCGCGAGCTTCACGTCCTCTGGGCCCGCCTGCGCGACCTCCGCGAGCGGCTCCTCCGTCGCCGGGCTGATCGTCGTGTACCACTCACCGGAGCGCGGCTCCACCCAGTCGCCCCCGACGAACAGGCCGTAGCGCTCGTCGATGGAGACGATGTCGCGCGCCTCCGGGGCGTCGGCATAGTCCCAGCCCGACTCGACGGGCAGTCCGCGGCTCTTCTTCTCGAGCTCCGTCATCAATCGATCGTGAAGTAGTCCGGGCTCTGGTAGCGGCCCGTCCGCTCCTTCCGCACCTGCATCAGCACGTCGTTCAGGAGCGAGGAGGCGCCGAACCGGTAGAGGTCTGGCGTCAGCCAATCGGGGCCAAGCGTCTCGTAGAGCTGCACGAGGTACTGCACGGCCTGCTTCGCGTGCCGGATCCCGCCCGCGGGCTTCATGCCGACCTTGCGTCCCGTCTCGTCGTGGACGTCACGGATCGCCTCGAGCATGACGAGCGTGACGGGGAGCGTGGCGGCTTGAGGCAGCTTGCCCGTCGATGTCTTGATGAAGTCGGCGCCGGCCGCCATCGCGAGGATCGACGCCCGGCGCACGTTGTCGTACGTCCCAAGCTCGCCGACCTCGAGGATCACCTTCAGGTGCGCCGGCGCTGGCGGCTTCCTTCACGCGCACGATCTCGTCGTAGACCTTCGCGTAGCGGCCGGAGAGGAACGCGCCGCGGTCGATCACCATGTCGACCTCGTCGGCTCCCATCGCGACGACTTCCTCGGTCTCCCGCACCTTGACGTCGATCGGCGACTGGCCGGACGGGAAGGCGGTTGCGACCGAGGCGACCTTGACCGCGGTACCGCGCAGGCTGTCGACGGCGGTCGGCACGAGGTTGGGATAAACGCAGACGGCCGCTACGGACGGGATCGACGGCTCGGCGGGGTCGGGCCGCACGGCCTTCGAGCAGAGGGCGGCCACCTTGCCGGGCGTGTCCTGCCCTTCAAGCGTCGTCAGGTCCATCATCCGGATCGCGAGCTCGAGCGCGAACAGCTTCGACTCCCGCTTGATCGACCGGCGCGAAAGCGACGCGGCACGTTCCTCGACCGCGACCTCGTCGACGGAGCCGATGCGCGGAAGACGCGGCTCGAGAGGCAGCTCGAAGCCCGCGGGCAGCGCGGGGGCGTTGGCCATCTGCCTGAGTCTAGTCCGCGGCCCGCCGGCAGTCGCCTATGCTCACTGGTACCGGCTTCACAACCATTGGAGGGATGGTGAAACGACTTCTGATCCTGCTCGCGTGCGCGTCGGCGCTCGCCGCCGTCGCGGGCTGTGGCGGCGATGGGGGTGGCGGGACGCCGCTGTCGAAGCAGGACTACGAGCAGCAGATGCAGGCCCTGCAGTCGAAGCTGAGCTCGACGGCGGACGAGCTCACCACGGCCTTCTCGAACCCGAGCGACATCCCCGCAATGACGACGGGCCTCAACAAGACGCGCCGACCTCCTCGACGAGGCCTCGCAGAGCCTCGACGACATCGAGCCGCCCGAGGACGTCGCCGACGCCCACCAGGCGATGGTCGACAACTCGGCTGCGGCGGCGGACAAGATCCGGGGCCTGGCCGACAAGGTGGAGAACGACTCGCTCTCCGAGCTGCAGGCCGACGTGCAGGACTTCCAGAACTTCCCCGAGTTCGCGGACCTTCAGAAGGCGGTCGCGGACATCAAGGCGAAGGGCTACGACATCGGAGGAACGAGCTAGCCGGCTAGAGCTGCAGTCGGTCGAGCGTGGCGCCGTCCCGGCGCCAGTGCGGCCGGACCTTGACCTGAAGGTCGAGATACACGCGTGGCGCCCCGAGCACGGCTTCGATCTCGGGGCGCGCACGTGTGCCGATCTCGCGCACGATGCGGCCGCCCTTGCCGACGACGATCTGCTTCTGCGATTCCGTCTCGACCGTCAGCGCCGCCCGCACGACGCCGTCGCCGATCTCGTCCACCTCGACGTAGATCGCGTGAGGCAGCTCTTCGCGCGTCAGCGCGAGCGCCTTCTCCCGGACGATCTCCGCGATCTGCGCCTCGACGGGTAGGTCCGTACGCGTGTCGGTGGGGAAGTACGCCGGACCTTCGACGAGCAGCGAGACGAGCTCTTCGCGGAGCTCGCCGACGCCGTCCCCCGTCTTCGCGCTCACCGGGTGCAGCGCGTGGAAGGCTCCGAGCTTCGCGGCCGTCGCCATCTGCTGGGCGATATGGCCGCCCTTCAGCCGGTCGACCTTGTTGAGGGCGATCACGACGGGTACGTCGAGTGCGAATACTCGCTCTGCGATGAAGCGGTCGCCGGCGCCCATCCGGTCGCGGCAGTCGACGACGAACAGGACTCCGTCGACGTCCTCGAAGGACGCATCGACCGTGCTCTGCATGCGCTCCGTCAGCGCGTCGCGCGGCCGCTGGAAGCCCGGCAAGTCGACCAGCACGAGCTGGTAGCCGTCACCGTTCGCGATCCCGAAGATGCGCCGGCGTGTCGTCTGCGGCTTGTCCGAGACGATGGCAACCTTGCCGCCAGCAGAGCGCGTTGACGAGCGTCGACTTGCCGACGTTCGGCCGCCCCGCGACGGCCACGAATCGCGGGACCTCAGCAAGACGAACGTGTCGGGCAGGAGGTCGGCCGGCGTGGTCGCGACCAACTCGCCGTCGCCGCGCGCGTAGACGACGCGCTCGAGCCCGAGCTCGTGCAGCCACTGACGGCAGCCGCCGCAGGGCGAGGCGGTGATGGCGACCGTCGTGAAGTCTCCCGGGATGCAGCCGGCCGTCACCGCTCCGGCGAGCGCCGACTTCTCCGCGCAGATGCCGAGCGGGTAGGCGGCGTTCTCGACGTTGACGCCGAGGAAAGTCCGGCCGTCGCGCGTCCGCACCGCTGCCCCGACCAGGAAGCTCGAGTAGGGCGCGTACGCGCGCTGCGCGACCTCGACCGCCGCGTCGTACAGCTCCCGGTCGGCTGCGTCGGGCGCCATCAGTTGAAGAAGAGCTGGAAGACGACGAGCGTGACGAGCGCGCCGAGCAGGCCGCCGTACGCAACCTCGAGCGCCGAGTGGAAGCCGGCCTCGACCCTGGTCTGTGCGACGAGCAGCGCCATGATCAGCATGATCGTCGAGACGAGGAAGCGGTGCTCGCCGGCCCCGACGATGTACGTCACTGCCATCCAGCCGGCGAAGGCGATCGCCGCATGTCCCGACGGCAGCCCGCCGCGGAGCGGCGTCCCGCGCCCGGTCCAGGCTTTCGTCGCGACGACGATCATCGCCACGAGCACGAGCACGGCCAGCGTCAGCGTCACGGGGGCGTTTCGGAGCCGGTCCAGCGCGTTCGTCGCGGGGTCGCTGAGCCTGCGGGAGAAGACGAGGTAGCCCACGGCGACAGCGTTGAGCGCCGCGATCAGGACTGCGCCGGCCGCGATGTCCTTCGCGAGCTTTGCGAGCGGATCGAACGAGGTCGTCGAGACGTCGATCGCCTGCTCGACGGCGGAGTTGATCATCTCCGCGACGAGCACGAAGGCGATCGCGAGCATCAGCGCGATCAGCTCGAAGCGCGTCACGCCGTACCAGACGGCGGCGATCAGCACCGCAATCGCGACGGCGAAGTGGATGCGCATGTTCCGGTGCGTCCGGAGGACGTGGATGATCCCCTCGATCGCGTGGTTGAAGCTCTCGATCAGGGAGAGCGTGCGGCGGGGACGGTTCACGCGTACATCGCCTCCCGCGACTTCATCTCGTCGCCGTGGTCGTAGCCGAGCAGGTGAAGCAGCCCGTGGACGAGCGGTCCCGCCCAGGCGTCGCCCGTCACCTCCGGGCACAAGACCGCGTCGCCGAGCTGGCGCGGCACACCGTCCGGAAGGTCGCCGGTGCCGTCGATCGGGAAGGAGAGGACGTCGGTCGCCTCGTCGATCCCGAGATGGCTCGCCTTCAGCCCGCGCATCTCCTCGGGGGAAACGAACGCGATGCCGAGCTCGCCGTCGGCGATCCCCTCCGCTCCGAGCACTCTCCTTGCGAGCGCGGCGGCGGCCGGCTCGTCGACCTCTACGCCGCTTCTGTTAGCGATCTCGATCTCGATCACGAAGCTGACCCGACTCCTCCGTGTGCAGGCGGTAGGCCTCGACGATCCGCTGGACGATCTTGTGCCTGACGACATCCTCGTGTCCGAAGCGGACAAACTCGATGCCCTCGATCGTGCCGAGGATGTCCTCCACCGTCAGCAGACCCGACCCCTGCTCGCGCGGAAGGTCGATCTGGGTCGCGTCACCCGTGACGACGACCCTGGACCCGAAGCCGAGCCGCGTCAGGAACATCTGCATCTGCTCCGGGCTCGTGTTCTGCGCCTCGTCGAGGATGATGAAGGAGTCGTTCAGCGTGCGGCCGCGCATGAACGCGAGCGGCGCGACCTCAATCGCCCCCTTGTCCATGTACGCGGTCAGGCGATCGGCGTCGAGCATGTCGTAGAGCGCGTCGTAGAGCGGCCGGAGGTACGGGTCGACCTTCGCGAGGATGTCGCCCGGCAGAAAGCCGAGCCGCTCCCCCGCCTCGACGGCCGGCCGGGTGAGGATGATCCGTCCGACCTCGCGCTCCTGGAGCGCCCGCACGGCGAGCGCCATCGCGAGGTACGTCTTCCCCGTCCCGGCAGGCCCGATCGCGAATGTGATCGTGTGGTCGCGGATCGCGTCGACGTAGCGCTTCTGGTTGACCGTCTTCGGCGCGATCTTCTTACCGCGGTGGCGCCAGATCACGTCATCGAAGACCTGGCGAATGTCCTCCGCCTGGTCAAGCGCGCCGAGCACGGCGTCGACGGTGCTCGGGCCGATCTCGTGGCCGGCCTCGACGAGGTCGACGAGCTTGTCGACGACCGCCTTCGCCTCGGTCACGTGCTGCTCGTCTCCGTCGAGCGTCAACCGGTTCCCGCGGAGATGGATCGAGCAGCCGAGCCGGTCTCGGAGCGAGTCGAGAACGCCGTCGGAGACGCCCGCGAGCTCGGCGGCGACGTCGTTGGATACCGAGAGCACCTCTTGCAACGGCGACAGTGTAGGTGGGACTGGTCGGGTGGTACGCTCGCCGCGAGATGGCGGCTCTGGACGGAACACGCATCCGCCACACGGTTGCCTTCGATCTGCGGCACGGCCCGGGATCGCCCGAGGAACACGACTTCCTCGCGGCGGCGGGCAGGCTCGCTGACATTCCCGGAGTCGGCGCGTTCGAGGTGATGCGCGAAGTCAGCCCGAAGAACGGCTACCGCTTCGGGATCTCGATGGAGTTCGCCGACGAGACAGCGTACGCCACCTACAACGCGCATCCCGAGCATGTGCGATTCGTCGAAGAGCGATGGCTCGCCGAGGTAACGAGCTTCCTCGAGATCGACTACGCCGCGCGCTAGTAGGAGGGTTTAGGCGAGCTTCTCACGGACGAGCTGGCTCACGACCGAGCCGTCCGCCCGGCCCGCGATCTGCGGCATCACGTCGGCCATCACGCGCCCGAGGTCGC
The DNA here is from genome assembly GCA_963705945.1 of uncultured Actinomycetes bacterium. Taxonomy (GTDB): domain Bacteria; phylum Actinomycetota; class Thermoleophilia; order Gaiellales; family Gaiellaceae; genus PALSA-612. The sequence goes on from CAVPLG010000001.1 coordinate 1,064,816, forward strand.
GCAGGCTCGTCGCACCAACCTCCGCGATCGCATCGTCGACGATCCGCTCGAGCTCGTCATCGGACAACGGCTCCGGCATGAACTCCTCGAGCACGTCGAGCTCGCGCTCCTCCTTCTCCGCCTGCTCCTCCCGTCCCGCGTCGGCGAACGCGTCGGCCGCTTCCTGGCGGCGCTTCCGCTCGCGCTGGAGCACCTGGAGCTCCTCGTCCTCCGAAAGCGGTCGCTGGAGCTCCTTTTCTGCCGCGCGCAGCGCGCTCAGCAGGAGGCGCAGCGTGTCGCGGCGCTCGCCGTCGCGCTCCTTCATCGCCGTCGTCAGGTCGTTCTCCATCCGGTCGATCAGCGTGCTCATCCCATGCCTCCGAGCGGCTTGCCGCCGAGGATGTGCCAGTGGAGGTGAAACACCGTCTGGCCGGCTCCAGGACCGACGTTCACAGTGACACGGTAATCCTCCAGCCCCGCGCCTGCAGCCGTCTCGGCGATGAAGTCGAGCATCCGCTTCGCCTCGTCGGGTCCGAACTCGGCGATCTCGCGGAACGACGCGACATGCTGCTCGGGGATCACGAGCAGGTGCGTCGGCGCACGCGGGGCGATGTCGCGGATCGCGACGACGCCGGGCGCGCTCGCGACGTGCTCGCCTTCGCGGACGAGGTGGCAGAAGAGGCAATCAGGCTGCGACAACGCCCTGCTCCGTGATCGCGCGGCCGCGCACGCTGACGAGCTCCCCGACCGGCGCGTCGACGAGCCACGGGACGTAGTCGTCGCCGTAGCCCCGGCCCGGCCGGTCGACGAGGACGGCGTCCTCCGCACCGATCTTCGAGCGCCAGCGACGCCGCTCCGCAGCCTGCGAGAGCGCGCGCATGCGAGCAGAGCGCCCCTTCTTCACCCGCGGCGGAACCGGGTCGAGCGCCGCCGTCCGCGTGTCCGGGCGAGGTGAGTACGGGAAGACGTGCACCTTCGTGATCCCTGCCTCGGCGACGACGGCGAGCGTGTTCTCGAACGCGCGCTGGTCCTCACCGGGGAAGCCGACGATCACATCGGTCGTCAGGTTGAAGTCCTCGACGAAACGGAGGCGTCGGCGATACGTCTCGGCCGTGTAGCGGCGTCCCATCGCGCGCAGCACATCGTCGTCGCCCGACTGCAGCGGGACATGGAGGTGGCGCCCGACTGTCGGCGTGTCGCGAAGAGCATCGGCGAGCTTCTCGTCGACGTGGTTGACCTCGATCGACGACAGACGCAGGCGTGCGAGTCCAGGCGTCCTGCCGACGGCCCGAACCAGCGCGGGCAGGTCCAGGCGAGCGTCGCGGTCTCGGTAGCAGCCGAGGTTGATGCCCGTCAGCACGATCTCGCGGTGGCCCTGCTCGACGCGGCGCTCGACCTCGGCGAGCACCGCTTCCGCGCGGCGGCTGCGTGAGGCGCCACGGACGACCGGGATCACGCAGAACCCGCACGAAAAGCTGCAGCCGTCTTGCACCTTGACAAACGCGCGCACGCGGTCGAGCCGCGCATCGTCCTGCACGCACCCGATCGCGCCGACATGCCCGGCGACCGCTGCCGGCGTCTCCTCTGCCCGCCGCCTGACGACGACGACGTTCTCAGCGACGCCCTCGAACGCATCCTGCCGGAGGTTCGCGGCGCAGCCGGTCACGTACACACGGCCGTGCGTGCGCGCAAGGCGACCGACGGCCTTGCGCGACTTCGCGACCGCCTCGTTCGTCACGCAGCACGTGCTGACGACGGCGACGTCGGCGACGCCTTCGCGCTCCGTATGGCCGTCTGCCGTCAGGCGCTCGCGAATCGCCTGGGCGTCGACGTGCGACACCTTGCAGCCGAGAAAATCGATCGAGAAGGTCGCCACGGCGGCAACCTTACTCCCGTTGGCGCCAGAGATCCGCGGCCCAGCCGTCGAGCTCCGCGCGGTCCTCGCGCGCCCAGCCTAACTGGTCGAAGGCATCCGCCGCGAGGTAGCCCGAGGTCACGAACCGCGGTGCGTCGAGGCAGGTCCCCAGCGCGCGCACGACCTCGAGCGAGACGTTCGCGACCGCAGTCTCCGCGCTCGGGGGCGGGTCGGCGAGGACGTCGGCGAGCCGAGCCTCGATCTCGACATCGTTCGCCTCCGCGTTGCGGATCGTCGCCTCGATCGCCGCCGGGTCGTCGTCCAGCGCGAGCACCGGCGAGAAGCCGAGCTTCGCCGCGGCGATAGCGAGCACGCCGGAGCCGCAGCCGGCTTCGAGAAGCGAGCTCGGCGGAACACGCTGGAGCAGCTCGAGGCAGAGCCGCGTTGTCGGATGCGCTCCCGTCCCGAAGGCACGGCCCGGGTCGACGACGACCGCCGTCGCGCCCGCGGGAGGCTCCTCCCAGGGCGGGCCGACCCAGAGCGCGCCGACACGGACGCCGCGGTGGAATGCCCGCCAGCGATCCTCCCAGCCCTCCTCGACGTCGGACGCCTCGACGCCCTCGAATTCCGCTCGCACCGCCGCCTCGCGCGCGGCGTCGCCATAGCCCGCGAGCTCGATGCCGTTCCTGCGCGCTTCCTCCTCGAACCCCTCCGGGAACAGCTCGAGCATCGCCGCGCGCGCCTCCTCTGCGCGCGCCGCGGGCACGGTCACGGCCAGACGCCTCAGCGGAAACGCGCCTTCAGGCGCTCGACAAAGCCCTCGTCGTCGGCGTACGCCGCGTCGTCCTCGGAAGCGGCGTAGCCCTCGAGCAGCTCCTGCTGCTCGGCGCTCAACCGGCGCGGGACGAGCACGTTCACGAGAACCCGGTGGTCGCCGCGGCCGTTTCCCTGGAGCACGGGCATCCCCTTCCCCCGCAGCACGTGCACGTGCCCCGGCTGCGTGCCGGGCGCAAGCACGACGTCGACGTCGCCGTCCAGCGTCGGGATCGCCACCCGGGTGCCGAGCGCGGCGCCCGTCATCGGCACGTCGACGGATGAGTAGATGTCGTTGCCGTCCCGCACGAAGCGCTCGTCCGAGAGGACGCGAACGAGGACATAGACGTCTCCAGCCGCGCCGCCCGGCTCTCCGGCATGGCCTTCGCCCGTGAGGCGGATCCGCTGGCCGTCGTGGATGCCCAACGGAATCGAGACATCGACCGTGCGCTCCTCCACCGACTGGCCGGCGCCCTTGCAGACGGAGCACGGCGTCTCGACGATCTGGCCGGCGCCGCCGCAGCGCGAACAATTCTGCATGCGCACGAACTCGCCGAACACGGTGCGCGACACCTGGCGCAGGCTTCCGGCTCCGCCGCACGTCGGGCAGATCACCGGGCTCGAGCCGGGCTCGGCGCCACTTCCGCCGCAGGCGTCGCACGTGACGGCGACCGCGAGCGAGATCGGCCGCTCGACGCCGCTCGCCGCCTCGACGAGCTCGATCGTCACCTCGGCGCCGACATCTGCGCCACGCCGCGAGCGCCGGCCGCGCGCAGCGAACAGATCGTCTCCGAAGAACGCAGCGAAGAGATCGCTGATGTCGCCGAGATCGAAGCTCGGCACGAACCCGCGATTCCGCAGCCCTTCATGGCCGAAGCGGTCATAGAGCGCGCGGCGCTCCGGGTTGGACAGCACCTCGTACGCCTCGACGAGCTCCTTGAACCGGTCGTCCGCATCGGGCGCGTCCGAGACATCCGGGTGGTGCTCCCGCGCGAGCGTGCGAAACGCCTTCTTGATCGCGTCGTCGCCCGCGTCCCGCGGAACGCCGAGCAGCGCGTAGTAGTCGTGGTCGACCGCCGCCATCAGTCCTCTTCGAAGACGCCTTCAGAGAAGCGGGACAGCTCCGACGCGGCCGAGCGGACCGACCGGATCGCCTTCTCGTAGTCCATACGCAGCGGCCCGAACAGGCTGACCGCCCCGAGCGTGCGGTGGGCGATGCCGTACGTCGCGCCGACGAGGGAGACCTCCTGAAGAGCCGGGTTGCCGAGCTCGTCGCCGACGCGGACGAAGGGCTGACGCGAGTCGAGCGCATCCGCGACGACGTCGAGCAGTGTGCGCCGCTGCTCGACGAGCTCGAGCAGCCCGCGGTACGCGCGCATCTCCTCCGCGGAGACGTCGTCAAGGAGACCCGCTGCGCCGCCGACGAACACTCGCTGCTCCTCCGCAGCCGGCTGGGTAAGCGCCGTCCGGATCACCTCGATGAACGCGCGCTCGACAGCTGAGAGCGCGGGATCATCGAGCCGCTGGCGGAGCGCCCGCGAGCCCAGCCGCACCCCTGACAACTGCTCGTTCAGGTACACGCCCGCCCATTCAACGAGCCCGGGATCGACGGGGGCATCGAACGAGAACAAGCGCTTTGTGACCGACCCCGCCGAGGTGATGAGCACCGCCATCAACACCTGGGGCTGGAGCAGCAGCACCTCGACGCGGCGGACGGTCGCCGTCTCGATCGGTGGCGCCGAAACGAGCGCGAGCAGCCGCGTGACCTGCGAGAGCATGTCCGTCGTCGACTGGAGCGCCGCCTCGAGCTCGCTCCTCGGGTCGCCGAGATCGAGAGGGAAGGACGCCGGGCGCGGGTCCAGCCGCTCGAGCAGACGGTCCGCGTAGTAGCGGTAACCGCGCTCCGTCGGCACGCGCCCGGCCGAGGTGTGCGGGTGCGTGAGCAGGCCGAGCGCCTCCAGCTCGGCGAGCTCGTTGCGTACGGTCGACGGAGAGACGCCGAGGCCCGACCGTTCGGCAAGGCTCTTCGACCCGACCGGTACACCGGTCGCGACGTATTCCTCGACGACGAGTCGAAGGATCTCCCCCTGCCGCTGCGTCAGCTCCCGTTCCATGTGCCGCTCCGTACGAAAGCTTAGGCTCAGGCGAGGAGCTCGGCGGTCACCCCGCCACCGAGATGCCGGCCGCGCGGCGTCAACTGGAGGGTCGCCCCCGCGCGCGTCAGGAGGCCGAGCTGCATGAGCCGATCGAGCGCGTCCGCGTCGATCGCCGCTGCCACGTCCGCGATCTGCAACGGCTCGTCGAGGCGAAGGCCGAGCATCAATCGCTCGCGGACGCGCACATCCTCGTCGAGAAGCTCGGGGTCTCTCGGTGGCAGCTCACCGGTCGAAAGAGCGGCGAGGTACCGGGAAAGTCGCGGCCCGTTTCGCCAACGCGCGCCGTCGACCGTCGAGACGGCGCCGATACCGACACCGAGGTAGTCGCGTCCGAGCCAGTACGCGAGGTTGTGGCGCGATCGGAAATCCCGTCCCGGCTCGATTCGGCAGAAGTTCGCCGTCTCGTACCACCGGTAACCGACGCCGGTCAGCCGCTCGACGACGCGCTCGAAGTACGCCTCCATCGCATCTGCCTGGCGCACGAGCTCCTCGCCCCAGGCGTGCGTGAAGCGAGTCCCGGCCTTCGCCTCGAGCTCGTAGCAGGACAGGTGCTCCGGCCCGAGCGCAAGCGCCTCGGAGATGTCGTCATCGAGAGCGGCGGCGCCCTGGCCGGGGATGCCATAGAGGAGATCGAGCGATATGTTGTCAAATCCGGCATCACGGAAAGTATGAACCGCACGCCGGACATCGTCCGGCGTGGCGCGCCGCTCGAGCACCGCCAACAGCTCTGGCTGGAAGCTCTGCGCGCCGAGCGAGACCCGCGTGACGCCGCTCTCCCGCAGGAGCGCTGCCATTGCGGGCGTAACCGTCTCCGGGTTCGCCTCTACCGTTACCTCGTCAGCCTCGGGCAGCGCGGCAAGGAGACGTGCGAGCTCCGCCGGCTCCGTGAACGTCGGCGTGCCGCCACCGAGGTACACGGTCTCGAGCGGCTCCGCGAGCAGCTCACGCTCCAGCGCAAGCTCGGCGAGCAACGCATCGACGTAGGCCCCGTGCTCCCCCTCGCGGCCAACCGCCGTCACGAAATCGCAGTAACCGCAGCGGTGGACGCAGAACGGCAAGTGCACGTACAGATGCCTGACGCTCCTCACGCCGCAGCCCTCCGCGGCCGCGGCACGAGCTCGCCCGAGCAGTTCGGACAAACGTGCGCGAGCTCCTCGGCGCAGTCGAGGCAAAACGTGCACTCGTACGAGCAGATCGTCGCCGGCCCGTCTGGCTCGAGCGCAGTCCCGCAACGCCCGCACGAAATGCGCATCTCCAGCGTCACTTCTTTCCCCCGTCGAGGTTGAGGACTGCGAGGAAGGCTTCCTGCGGCACCTCGACCGAGCCGACCTGCTTCATCCGCTTCTTGCCCGCCTTCTGCTTCTCGAGCAGCTTGCGCTTGCGCGTGATGTCGCCGCCGTAGCACTTCGCGAGCACGTCCTTCCGCTTCGCCTTGATCGTCTCGCGCGCGATCACGCGCGACCCGATCGCAGCCTGGACGGCGACATCGAAGTGCTGGCGCGGGATCTCCTCGCGCAGCCGGTCGACGAGCAGCCGCCCTCGGACGTACGCGGCGTCGCGGTGCGCGATCAGCGACAGCGCGTCGACGGGCTCGCCCGCGATCAGGACGTCGACGCGGACGAGCTCGCCCTCCTTGAAACCCGCGAAGTCGTAGTCGAAGCTCGCGTAGCCACGCGTCCGCGACTTCAGCTGGTCGTAGTAGTCGAGGACGATCTCGCCGAGCGGGAGGTCGTAGAGCAGGAGCACGCGGTCCTCCGAGAGGTACTCCATGTGGTCGAAGCTCCCCCGCCGCTCGTTCGAGAGCTCCATCACCGGTCCGACGTACTCCTTGGGGACGATGATCGATGCGCGGACGTAGGGCTCCTCGACGCGCTCGAGCTCGCGCGGCATCTCCGACGGGTTATGCACCTCGAGCGCCTCGCCCACCCGCGTCTCGACGCGGTAGGCGACGTTCGGCGCCGTCACGAGCAGGTCGAGGTCGAACTCCCGCTCGAGCCGCTCTCGCACGATCTCCATGTGGAGCAGGCCGAGGAAGCCGCAGCGGAAGCCGAAGCCGAGTGCCTGCGACGTCTCCGGCTCGTAGAACAGTGACCCGTCGTTGAGCTTCAGCCGCTCGAGCGCGTCGCGCAGGTCGGGGTACTGGTCGGAGTCCGTCGGGAAGAGCCCCGCGAAGACCATCGGCTTCACATCCTTGTAGCCGGGGAGCGGCTCGGCGGCGCCACCGCGGACTGTCGTCAGCGTGTCCCCGACGCGAAGCCGGCTCACGTCCTTGAGCCCCGTGATCACGTAGCCGACCTCGCCCGCGGTGAGCCTCGGCGTCGCGGTCATGGCCGGGCCGAGGAACCCGAGCTCCTCGCCGTCGAAGCGCGTTCCCGCCGCCATCGCGCGCAGGGCGCCGCCGCTCTCGAACGTCCCATCGACGACGCGCACGAACGCGACGACCCCGCGGTACTGGTCATAAGCCGAATCGAAGATCAGCGCGCGCGGGGCCGCGTCGGGGTCGCCCTCGGGCGACGGGATCCGCTCGACGATGGCGTCGAGCGCCGCCTCCACCCCCTCTCCCGTCTTCGCGGACAGACGGAGCACGTGATCGGGCGTGTCGCCGACGAGGTCGGCGACCTCGGCCGCGATCACGTCCGGGCGCGCCTGTTGCAGGTCGATCTTGTTCAGCGCCGGGACGATCTCGAGGTTGTTCTCGATCGCGAGATAGGCGTTCGCGAGCGTCTGCGCCTGGATCCCTTGGGACGCGTCGACGACGAGCAGCGCGCCCTCGCACGCAGCGAGCGAGCGCGACACCTCGTACGTGAAGTCGACGTGGCCGGGCGTGTCGATCAGGTTCAGCTGGTGGCCCTTCCAGGCCACGCGCACCGCCTGCGCCTTGATCGTGATCCCGCGCTCGCGCTCGAGCTCCATCGTGTCGAGGAGCTGCTCGCGCATCTCACGCCCCGACACCGTCTCCGTCAGCTCGAGAATGCGGTCCGCGAGCGTCGACTTGCCGTGGTCGATGTGCGCGATGATCGAGAAGTTGCGAATGCGGGTCTGGTCCATGGTCTTATCGGCGATCGTAGCCGTGCCCTTCACAGGGCACGGTTCGTCGGCTGACTTAGTCAGCCCACGTCGACAAGCCCGGCACCGCGCCCACCTGCTGCATCATCAGCAGGTCGTCACGCACGACCCAATGCTCTGCGATCCGACTCTCTGCGATGCGGTAGATGTGAATGTGCTCGACGGAGAATCGACAGCCCCGCGGCGTCGGAACGCCTCTGAACACGGTCCCTTCGTACGTGCCGCTCCAGCTGGCATGGCACGCAACGAGGTCACCTTCCGCGATGAGAGCGAGAACCGACCAGCGTGAGTCGGGGACGGCGCCGGTGACTCCCTCGATAGCCCGGCGAAACAACTCGAGCCCGACTTCGGCGTCTCGGCCCGGCTGATGGTTCGTCACATCCCGATGGAACAGGCGCTCGAAGTCGATCGCGCCCGCGTTCCACTGCTCGTAGAACTCCCGCACGAGATATTTGTTCTCGTCCAACGTCATCGTTGTCGATGAACCGCCACGCATCCGCCCGTTGAACGGCATGCAGCCCGAGATCTCATCGGAGACGCAGCAACCGTAGCAACGGCCTCGCCTCCTCCACCCGCAGGAGGAGGCACGCGCCTATGTAGACGACGCCGCCTGCCGTGAGTGCCGCCGCGACGGTCACGAGCTGTGCGCCGAACGAATCCCCGAGGACGCCGTCGAGGCCCCGCCAGACGCCCCACGAGACGAGGGCGAGCGCACCGGCGGCAATGACGACGCGAGCCCCGACGGCGAGCGTGCGACCGATATCGATGTCTCCCACGCGGCGGCGGAGCAGGATCGCGAGCGCCACAGCGCCGGCGATGTTCACGACAGAGGTGGCGAGCGGGATTCCCCAGGTACCGAGCCGGTAGAAGGAGAGGTCGAGGATCGCGTTCAGGCCGAGGTTCGCGAGCGCGACCGTCGTCGGCAACCACGCCGACTGGAGCCCGAAGAACGAGCGGTTGAGCAGAAGCATCGCGCCGTTGAACGTGAGCCCGAGCGAGAACGCCGCGAGACAGGAGGCGACGACGTCCGTCTGCTCGGCGGTGAACGCGCCGCGCTGATAGACGAGCTGGACGATCGGCTGCGCGAGGACGGCGGAGAAGACGCTTGCGGGAACGAGCAGGAAGGCGATCTGGCGGAGCCCCTCCCCGACCGTGCGCCGGAAGCGCCCCATGTCCCCAGCGGCGGCAAACCGGGAGAGCGACGGGAAGAGCACCGTCGCGACTGCGACGGAGAACAGCCCCTGCGGGAGCATGTAGAGGCGGAAGGCGGCGTCGATCGCGGCCGGCGCGAGAGCCGGGTCGAGCAGGTTCGACGCGAACAGGGTGTCGACGAAGGCGTTGAAGTTGATCAGCCCGAGACCGATCGTCACCGGCAACATCAGCACGAAGACCCGCTTCACTGCCGGGTCGCGCCAGTTGACGGCGGCGCGCAGCCGCCCGTCGAGACCGCGGAGCCAGGGCAGCGGCATCAGCACCTGGATCACCGTGCCGATGAGGATCGAGCCGGCGTAGACGTAGAGCTTCCCGTCCTCCGAGTCGGCGCGCGGCACGCCGATCACGAGACCGGCGATGATCGCGAGGTTCCACGCGATCGGCGTCAGCGCAGGGATCGTGAACCGCTCGTAGCTGTTCAGCAGGCCGACGAAGACGCCCGAGATGCCGAGCAGCGTCACGATCGGGAACAGGATCCGCGTCAGCGTCACCGTCAGGTCCTCCGTCCCGATCGGGATCCCGAACGGCGCCACGACGAGCGGCGCGAGGATCATGCAGAGCGCGGTGATCCCGCCCAGACCGAGCAGGAGGATCCAGAACAGGCTCGAGGCGACCGCCCATGCCCGGCGACGCTCTCCTTTGACGAGCAACTCGCTGAACACGGGCACGAACGCGGACGTGAAGGCCATGTCGGCGACGAGCGCGCGAATCAGGTTCGGAACCTGGAAGGCGATCGTGAAGGCGTTGATGTCGCCGGCGACGCCGAAGTAGTTCCGCGCGACGATCTCGCGGACGAGCCCGAGAACGCGCGAGAGGCCGGTGGCGATGCCGAAGATCGCCGCCGAGTGCGAGAGGCGGCGTCGCTTGCCGAGCGCGTCCGGCTCGGCGGACGGAGCCGGCTCGACCGTCTCCTGAGTCACGGGCCGATCACGCGGAGAACAGGATAGGCAGGGGCTCGGAACCGCCATGAGGAACGCGCCTTGCTGCTACGATCCGTCGGCCCGCTCAGCGGGCTCTCTTTTTCGTTATGCCGAACATTCGCCAGCAGAAGAAGCGCGTTCGCACAGCCGGCCGCGAGCACGCGGAGAACATCCGCTACCGCTCGACGGTGCGAACGCTCACACGGCGCCTCAGCGATGCGGTCGAAAACGGCGACCAGACGGAGGTCGAGACCGCGCACCGCGAGCTCGTGCGCACGATCGACAAGGCGACGGCGAAGGGCGCGCTCCACCGAAACACCGCGGGCCGCCGCAAGGCGCAGGCCGCGAAGCTCGTCTCCGGCGTAGCCTCCTAGCTAGCTCTTCCGCCGCTCCGCGTCACTTCGACGAGCGCGCGCGTCAGCTCGAGCTCGTCCGGCAGCCGGCTGCCGCCCTTGATTGCGACGTCGAGATCGGCGAGGCGGACGGTCGCCGATCGCAGTTCGTCGAGATCCCAGTGCTCGGCCTGCGCGTACGCCTTGCGCACGGGGAACTCACTGCGCCGCTTCAGCCGCTTCGCCGCCTCGGCCGGGCGGATCCCTTCGGCGGCGAACGCGCTGCATGCCGACACAAGCGCGACATGGTCGGAGAGCGCCCACGCGAGACCGCTCGGCGTCCCGCCGCGGCGGAGCATCCGGTCGGACGCGTCCAGCACGCCCGTCACGTCGTGCGCGCCCCACGCGTCCGTCAGCGTCCACGGCTTGACGGGTCCGCGCGGCGCGACCATGTCCTCGACATCCTCGGCGGTGAGCTCGCCGCCCGCAGCCCAGAGCGCGAGCTTCTCGACCTCGAGCCGCAGCTCGTCGGTGTTCTCTCCGACGAGATCGAGCAGCAGGCGGCACGCGTCAGGCTGCGCCTTCGCGCCGAGATCCTTGAACTGCGCGACCACCCAGGCGGTCAGCTTCTTCTTCTCCGCCTCGTAGACGAGGACGTCGCCCACCTTCGCGCACGCCTTCCCGAGCGGCGAATCCTTCTTCACCTCCTCGCCGACGAGCGCGAGCACCGTGTCGGGCGTCGGCTCCTTCAGGTAGTCGACGACCGCCTTGACGTCTGCCGCCTTCCACCCGCCGACCATGCGGTCGTCGCGGTTCCGGTGGCCGTCGACCTCGCTCACGAGCACGAGTCGGCCCGTTGCTGCGAAGAGCCCGAGAGCGTTGCACGAAGCGACGACCTCGTCGCCGCTCGTCTCCTCGGCCGAGAAGTGCTCTGTGCCCTCGGCGTCGAAACGATGGCGGAGGCGCTCGACCGCCCGCTGGATCTTCGGCCGGTCGCCGCCGGTGATCAGGTAGACGGGCTTCAGCTCATCGGCCACCTCCCCAGCCTAGTGCTCCGTGGCGACGGTGATGCGGCCTCGTCCGACTTGAGCTCGCCGCCTCCCTTACGCTCTCTCGATGCCGCTCGGGTCGGACACCGGAAGCATCGAGCCATCCGACGAGCTCTGCTCGATTACCAGCCGGCTCTGGGCCGCTTGGACTCGCGGCGACGCCGATGCGGTTGTGGGTCGCTTTTCGTTTCACGACGGCGTGAGCCGCTTCGGGACGGCCCCCTTCGAGTTCCTCCATGACCCAAGCCAGCTCGAGCGCTACACGCGCGCAGAGTTCGACGACTTCGGCGGAGGATGGCCACTCGGTGGCGCCGAGGTCGACGCGTGGGTCGAAGGCACTGTCGGGTGGTCGATCGTGCGCTCGCAGGTGGTCGCGGACGTTCCGGAAGGCTCTCAGCCACTTCGCTGTACCTTCGTATTCCATCTCGAACACGACGAGTGGAAGGTCGTTCATCAGCACTGGTCGATCGGCGTTCCGAACGAACCGGTGTTCGGGATTCGTGGGCCGCTCGAGGAGCTCGCCGTGGCTGTGCAGGAGGAGCGGCCGGATCTCGCTGCCTCAGCGGCGCCTGACGGAACTCTGACCATCGCATTTACCGATATCGAGGATTCCACGAGGCTAAACGCCTCGTTCGGCGACCGTGCGTGGCTCGACGTGCTTCGCGCGCACAACGAAATCGTTACTCGCCTGACCGCTGAACACGGCGGAACCATCGTCAAGGGGAGCGGAGATGGCTTCATGCTCGCCTTCCCTTCCTCCCGTCGAGGCCTCTCGTGTGCGCAGTCGATTGAGCAGGAGATGGGTGACGCTTTCAACGATCCCGGATCGCCCATCAAAGTGCGAATCGGCATACACGTCGGAGAGGTCGTTCACGAGTCGAACGACTTCTTCGGCCACGCGGTCAACTACGCCTCGCGAGTCACGAGCGCTGCACGTGGGGGAGAAGTCTTGGTGTCCGCGCTCGTTCACGATCTCGCGATGCCCACGGGCGAGTTCGCATTTGCCGAATCGCGACAGATCGACCTGAAGGGGATCGACGGTCAGCAGACCGTGTATCGGCTGGCTCTCCCGAGACGCTAGACGGGCTTCAGCGCATAGGCCCACGCCGCCGGCCTAGTGCTCCGTGGCGACGGTGATGCGCCGCCCGTCCGACTCGACCGTCACGGCTCCGTCCTCGTCCGTTCGGTAGACGGCCAGCCCGGGCGACGCATGGAGTGCAGCTAGCGTCTCGGCCGTCGGGTGACCGTAGGTGTTGTCCGCGCCAACGGAGATCACGGCGATGCGCGGCCGCAGATCCTCGAGCAGCTCCGCCAGGCCGGCGTCGGCCGAGCCGTGGTGGGAGACCTTGAGGATCTCGACCGAGGGAAGCCGGAGGGGTAGTAGGACGTTCGACTCCGCGTCCGCGGCGAAGAGCGCGTCGGTCTGCCCGTACGACACGAGCAGGACGGTCGCATCGTCGTTCGGGTTGTCGCTCGGCAATCCGGGCCCGTCGGGCCACAGCACCCGGATCCGCAGCCTGCCGATCCGAAACGCCACCCCGGGCCGTGCCATGACGATGCGGTCGTGTTGCGCGCGGGCGGCCACGATGGCCGCGCGCTCGTCCGGGCCGGTCGCCGCGATCCGTGGATCGAGCACGACTTGCGCTGGCGTCGAGGCGAGCACTTCAGCGGCACCTCCGACGTGGTCTCGTTCCGGATGTGTCAGCACGACCACGGAAAGCGAGCGGACACCGTGCCGTCGTAGCTGCGCGGCCACGTGGGCTTCGGGCGGCCCTTCGTCGACGAGCACGGCTCCCTCAGGTACCTGGATCAACGCCCCGTCGCCCTGACCGACGTCGAGAAATGTGATTCGCAAGCCGTTCGGCGGGGGTGGCGAACTTGCGTGCGGGAGCATGTGCCAGCCCGCGAAGCCCGCAAGCGCGACGACCGCCAGGGCGATTCCCGCCTCGGCACGTCTCCTGACGCTCCTCGCCCCCACCCACGCGAAGACGACCGCCCCGACAACGCCGAGCATCGGCAGCGCGCCGATCCGCGCGTACGGCAGGCCGGCGACCATCCGCGCGCACGCAGACAGGTACGCAGCAAGCCATCCGTCGAGCGAGGCGACCAGCGTCGCGACGTCGGGCAGAAGGGGATAGACGACGGCGGAGAGCAGTCCGAGCCCGAGCAACGGCGCGACCACGGGCGCCGCAAGCGCGTTGCTGAACACGGAGTAGGTCGGCACCGACCCGAACTGCACGAGCAGGATCGGCGCCGTCACGGCGCCACAGGCTGTCGAGACGGCCACCACGCCCGCGACGACGCCGGGCAGTGGATAGCCCTCGAGCAACCGCATGAGAGGCGGCACGAGAACGAAGATCGCCGCGACGGCCGCGAACGAGAGCTGGAAGCCCGCGTCGAGGAGGTTGTACGGGCTCCAGACGAGCAGCACCAAGGCGCCGACTAGGAGAAACCACCAGCGATCGCGCTCACGGGCACAGATCCACGCGAGGGAGGTCAGGGCGCCGGCGACACCGGCGCGGACGACGGAAGGCTGTGCGCCGACGGCCATCACATAGGCGCCGATCGCGGCGAGCGCGCCGACTTCGCCGATGAGACGCGGGATCCCGAGGAGCCAGGCGAGCAGCAGCACGCCTCCGGCCACGAGCGCGACGTTCGACCCCGAGACCGCCAGCAGGTGGTAGAGGCCGGAGGCCCGGAAATGATCCCGCAGGGAGTCGGTCAGCCCTTCGTCCTCTCCGAGGACGATGCCGAGCAGGACCGCGCGCCGTTCTCCGGTCGTCCCGGACGCAATAGCGGTGTCGATCGAGCCGCGTACACGGTCTGCGAACCCGGTCAGCCCGCCTCGGTGACCAACAACACGCCAGTCTCGACCGCGCACGACCACGTGGACGCCGTGGCGACGAAGCCATGTCCGTTCATCGAAACCGCCGTCCGGTCCGCGCGGCGCGACGAGCGTCGCAGTCAGCTCGAGCACGGCGCCCTGAGGCGGCGCCCGCCCGAGTGGAAGCTCGAGCAAGACAGGCTCTCGGATCCGCTGCGCACCGAACCGCTCGATGCGGGCGGGTAGGCGTAGCGTGAAGAGCGATCGCCGAGCCGGTCCAGTGACGACGACAGTGGCGCGATCGATGTGGCCGAGCTCGGCCGACAGCGGGCTACGGTCGATGGCGGCTAGCCGCACGCTCCCGACCCATAGCCCCCCGAGCGCCAGACCCACCGCCAGCAGGACGAAGCGCACGCGTGGAGCCCCGAGCGACGTAACGCCGGCCACGACGGCTAAAAGAGCAGCCTCGCGTCCGATGCGGATCGCATTCGCCGCGGCGATCCCGCAACAGAGCGCAGCGAGCAAGACATGCTGTGGGTAGCGGGCGATGTGCGCGCTCACGGGACGACAAGATCCTTGAGCGTGTCGATGCGTGCCGGACCGATACCGGGGACCGCATCGAGCTCCTCGACAGACCGAAAGGCGCCGTGCTCGGTGCGGTAGTCGACGATCTTCTGGGCCGTCACCGGCCCCACGCCAGGCAGCTCGTCGAGCTGCTCGACCGTGGCGGCGCTCAGGCTCACCGGCCCCGCGGGCTGCGAGCTCTCCACCGACGCAGCGACTCCGGCGGGCGTCGACCTCGGGACGAGCACCTGCTCCCCGTCGACGAGCGGCGCAGCGAGGTTGACCGCCTCCAGGTTTGCTTTTCGCGTAGCCCCTCCCGCCCGGGCCAGCGCGTCGGCGATGCGGGAGCCGTCCTTCAGCCGGTAGAGGCCCGGCTCACGGACGGCTCCTGCCACGTGGACGACGAGCTTCGGCCGCGCCGTCTGTGCCGCTCCCTGCACGCGCACCGCGATGGGAGCCGGGGTCGCGGCCGGTGCCGAATGCCCGAGCCACCGGACCGCGAGCAGCAGCGCGACCGCAACTCCGAGAACGAGCGTGATCGCCTGGCGCCGTGAGATCGGCAGCGGTGACACGTCTCCCATCGTGACAACGCGCTCGACGCGAGACTGCGCTGACTTCGCGCCGAATCTGCTGCAGGCCTAGACGACGAAGTTGACGAGCTTGCCGGGCACGACGACCGTCTGCCTGACCTCTGCGCCGTCGAGGTAGGGCTGTGCCCTGGCCGATGCCTTTGCCAGCTCGACGAGCTCGTCGTCGGAGAGCGACGCCGGCACGACGAAGCGGTCGCGCACGCGGCCGTTGACCTGGACCACGAGCTCGAATGTGTCGCGCTCGAGCATCGCCTCGTCTGCCACCGGCCACGCCACCTTCCACAATCGCTCCTCGTGCCCGAGCGCCTGCCACAGCTCCTCGGTGACGTGCGGCGCGTAGGGCTGGATCAACGACACGGCCGTCTCCGCAGCGAAGCGCGCAGCCGGATCCGAGGTGTTGCGCGAGAGCTCGTTCGCGAGCTCCATGATCGCGGAGATGGCGGTGTTGTACGAGAGGCGCCGCTCGATGTCGTCGGTGACCTTCGCGATCGTCGCGTGCGTCTTGCGCGCGAGCAGCGTGTCTGCGCCAGAGTCGCCCTCCTCGCCCGCGGCGACCTCGTGCACGAGCCGCCACAGCCGGCGCAGGAAGCGCGCGATGCCCTCGATCCCCGTGTCCGTCCACTCCATGTCCTGGTCGGCAGGCCCGAGGAAGAGGATGTACAGCCGCACCGCGTCCGCCCCGTGGGCGGCGACGAACGGGTCGGGGCCCAGGACGTTCCCCTTCGTCTTCGACATCTTCGTGCCGCCCAGCTGCACCCAGCCCTGGTGGAACACCGTCGAGAAGGGCTCCCGGAACCCGACGAGGCCCATCTCGTTCAACACTTTGACGAAGAAGCGCGAGTAGAGCAGGTGCCCGGTCGTGTGGTCGATGCCGCCGATGTACTGGTCGATCGGGCACCAGTAGTCGACGACCTCGCGGCCGAACGGCGCCTCGTCCGAGTGGGGATCGACGTAGCGGAGGAAGTACCAGGACGAGTCGACGAACGTGTCCATCGTGTCCGCCTCGCGCGTCCCTGGCTTGCCGCACGTCGGGCAGGGCACGTGGAGCCATTCGGTGTTAGACGCGAGCGGCGGCACGCCCTTCGGCCGGTAGTCCTCGACCTCGGGCAGGAGCAGTGGCAGCTCGTCGTCGGGCACGGGCACCATGCCGCAGTCCTCGCAGTAGACGATCGGGATCGGGCAGCCCCAGTAGCGCTGGCGCGAGAAGCTCCAGTCGCGGAGACGGTAGGAGACGGTCGGCTCTGCCTTTCCCTGCACGCGGAGCCACTCGACGATCGCGGTCTTCGCCTCCTCCGCGGGCGTCCCGTCGAACTGCTCCGAGTTGACGAGCGTGCCGTCCTCCGAGATCACCTCGACGATCGGCAGGCCGAACGTCTCCGCGAACTCCCGGTCGCGCTCGTCGTGGGCGGGCACGGCCATGATCGCGCCCGTGCCGTACTCCATCAGGACGTAGTCCGCGACCCAGATCGGGATCTCGGCGCCGGTGGCCGGGTTCGTCGCATGGAGGCCGGTGAAGACTCCCGTCTTGACGTCCTCGCCCGCGCGCTCCTCGCCGCGCTTGGCGGCCGTGTGCTTCGCGTACGCCTGCACCTCGTCGTTTCCGATCCGCTCCACGAGCGGGTGCTCGGGCGCGAGCACGAAGAACGTCGCGCCGAACAGCGTGTCCGGCCGTGTCGTGAACACGGGCACGTCCTCGCCGAGCTCGTCGACGCGGAAGCGGAGCTCGGCGCCCTCCGAGCGGCCGATCCAGTTCCGCTGGATCGTCTTCGTGCGCTCGGGCCAGTCGTGGCCGGGCGGCAGGTCGTACTGGAGCAGCTCGTCGGCGTAGTCCGTGATCTTGAAGAACCACTGCTCGAGATTCCGCGCCTCTACCTCCGCTCCGCAGCGCTCGCAGTGGCCGTCGACCACGTACTCGTTCGCGACGACCGTCTGATCGTTCGGGCACCAGTTGACCGGCGCCGCCTTCCGGTACGCGAGGCCGCGCTCGAAGAAGCGAAGAAAGAGCCACTGCGTCCACTTGTAGAAGCCGGTCTCGTGCGCCGAGACCTCGCGGTCCCAGTCGATCGCCCACCCGAGGCGCTTCATCTGCGCGCGGATGATCTGGATGTAGTGATCCGTGATCTCGCGCGGATGGCCGCCTTCACGAATGGCGGCGTTCTCGGCGGGAAGACCGAACGAGTCGAAGCCCATCGGCCGCAGCACGCGCCAGCCTGAGCGGCGGCGCAGGTGCGTGAGCACGTCGCCCATCGTGTAGTTGAGGACGTGTCCCATGTGCAGGGTCCCTGACGGGTAGGGGAGCATCTCGAGCTGGTACCAGTGGCGCTCGTCCGCGCCCTCGCCCGGGGCGGGGTTCGGCGTCGAGAAGGCGCGCTCGTCCTCCCAGACGCGCTGCCACTTCGCCTCGATCGCCTGTGGCTCGTACTGCGGTATGTCCGTCATTTCGTCCTGCCCTGCTCTCTTATGCGCCTGGGAACAAAAAAGCCTCTCATCGGAGAGGCCGTGGGCAGCTGTCGCGGCGGGGCCGCGATGCCACCTGCTCTATGCGAGAAGCTTCACCATCCTGTTTGCAGTTTAGCGCCTGCTAGCGTCGGCGTCATGGTGGCCGAGCAGCCCACGATCACGCCGACGACGAACGGGCCGTACCGCGTCGAGTGGGTGACGGCGCTCCGGAACTCGCGCGGCGAAGAGCTCGCGGTGAAGGAGGAGATGTACCTCTGCCGCTGCGGCGGCTCGCAGAACAAGCCGTTCTGCGACGGCACGCACCGCAAGAACGGCTTCCGCGGGCGGCGCGTGACGCGCCGGCAGATCGAGCGCCGCCGGCCGTACGTCGGGCGCGAGGTGACGATCACGGACAACCGCTCGATCTGCGCACATGCAGGGTTCTGCACGAGCGAGCTGCGCGCCGTGTTCAAGAGCGGTCGCAAGCCGTGGATCGCGCCCGACGAGGCAGACGTGGAGGCGATCGCGACGACGATCCTCAAGTGCCCTTCCGGCGCCCTCGCGTACGAGATCGACGGCATCGCGTTCGGCGACCAGGAGCGCGCGCCGACGATCACCGTCTCGAAGGACGGCCCCTACTACGTCACGGGCGCGGTCGAGCTGCTCCACCCGCGGGGGCTCCACGGCCCGTCGCGCGAGCGCTTCGCGCTCTGCCGCTGCGGCCAGTCGAAGAACAAGCCGTTCTGCGACGGGACGCACTGGTACGTCGGCTTTCGCGACCCGAAGAACTGACCGTGCTCGATCTCCTTCCCGACTCCGCGCGGATCGAGGGCGGCGAGCTCGTCCTCGGCGGGCTCGGCGCGAGCGCGCTCGCCGAGGCGCACGGCACCCCGCTCGTCGTCTACTGCGAGGAGACCCTGCGTGCGCGGGCACGGGCGTACCGCGAGGCGGCGCTGGAGGCGTCCGTCCTCTACAGCGTCAAGGCCTTCCCGAACGTCGCCGTCCTGTCGCTGTTCCGCGACGAGGGGCTCGGCGCGGAGGCGTCGACGCTCGGCGAGCTCGCGTATGCACGCGCCGCCGGGATCGGTGGAGACGCGCTCGTCCTCGACGGCAACAACAAGGCGGACGAGGAGCTGCGCGCCGGCGCGGAGGCGGGCTGCCTCGTCGTCCTCGACGCGCCCGACGACGCGGAGCGCGCGGCCGCCTCGGGCATCGAGCGGGTGCTCGTTCGCGTGACGCCGGGAATCGACGCCGACACGCACTGGGCAGTGCAGACGGGCCACCGCGGGTCCAAGTTCGGGCTCACGCCGGAGCAGGCGGCGGAGACGATCGGCCGCTGCACCGGGCTCGGGCTGACGGCGGAGGGGCTCCACGTCCACATCGGCTCGCAGCTGCTCGACGTCGGCGCAGAGAGGATGACAGTCGACTGGCTCGCCGCGTTCGCCGCCGACTGCCGGGCGGACCTCGGCTGGACGCCGGCCGTCGTCGACCTCGGCGGCGGGCTCGGCATCCGCTACGCGGAGGACGATCCGGGGCTCGAGCCTCAGACGTTCGTGCGCGCGCTTCTCGAGCGGCTCGCGCACGCCTGGTCGCTCCACGACCTGCCGGCGCCGCGCGTGATCCTCGAGCCGGGACGCTCGCTCGTCGGACGAGCGGGCGTGACGCTCTACCGCGTCGGTGCGGTCAAGCAAGCGTCCGAGAACGTCACCTACGTCACCATCGACGGCGGCATGTCCGACAACCCGCGGCCGCAGCTGTACGGGGCAAGGCACACGGCGTTGCTCGCAAACCGGGCGGACGAGGAGTCGGCCGGATCGTTCGCGATCTGCGGCAAGCACTGCGAGTCGGCGGACGTGATGATCGAACGGGCGCCGCTTCCCGAGCCGCACCGCGCCGACGTGCTCGCGGTCGTGGCCACCGGGGCGTACACGCTCGCGATGAGCTCAAACTACAACGCGCTGCCGCGGCCGGCCGCCGTCCTCGTCGCGAACGGCGAGGCGCGCGTGATCCGCCGCCGCGAGACGGTCGACGACTTGCTGCGGCTGGAGTCGGAGTGAGCGAGCACACGGTTCTCGTCTGGTCCGACTACATCTGACCGTTCTGCCGCGTCGGCCAGGTCACGGCCGACTGGCTGGAGCACCAGGTCGGTGCCCGCGTGACGTGGCTTCCCTTCGACCTCCACCCCGAGTATCCCGAGGACGGCCTGCCGCGCGCCAACCTGCTCGCGCGTTACGGCGAGGCGGGGATCGAACGTGTCCGGCGGATGTTCGAGGAGCACGGCCTCGCGTACAACCCGAACCCCGAGGTCGTCCCGAACACGATGCGTGCCCTGCGCGTA
Organism: uncultured Actinomycetes bacterium; assembly: GCA_963705945.1. Lineage (GTDB taxonomy): Bacteria > Actinomycetota > Thermoleophilia > Gaiellales > Gaiellaceae > PALSA-612. The sequence continues at coordinate 1,084,953 of CAVPLG010000001.1, forward strand.
ACAGAGCTCGGACGCGAACACGGGCTCCAGCGCGCGGTGCACGACCGGCTGATGGACGCCTATTGGGACCAGTCGAGGAACATCGGCGATCCCGAGGAGGTGCATGCGCTCGCCGTCGAGGCTGGCCTAAACGCCGATGAGGTCGCCGATGTGCTCGGGAGCGACGAGTACGCCGACCGGGTACGCACCTCGACCGGAGAAGCACACGCGCTCGGCATCACCGGGATCCCGGCATTCGTCCTCGACGACCGGTTGCTCATCCTCGGCGCGCAGCCGCGAGAGGTGTTCCAGCGCGCCTACGGGCAGCTCGGAGGCTGACTCGTCGACGGCGCCAGGGCGTCGTATGATCGTGCAGACCGATACGAGGAGGTTTTATGGGCCACGAAGCACTCATGCGGGAGGCGTACGACCACATCAACGCCGGGGATCTCGGTGCGTTCGGCGAGATGCTCGCCGAAGACATGGTCGAGCACGAAGAGGCCGCCGGCCTGCCGCAGACGAAGGAAGGCGTCATCCAGTTCTTCACGATGTTCCGCGGAGCGTTCTCCGACTTGCAGATGGAAGTCGAGGACATGATCGGGAGCGGCGACACGGTCTGGAGCCGGGTCCGGATCACGGGCACGAACGACGGCGACTTCATGGACATGCCGGCGACCGGCAAGAAGGTGGACTTCCAAGGCGTCGACATCGTCCGCATCAACGATGCGGGAAAGGCTGTCGAGCACTGGGGCGTCACCGACACGATGACGATGATGCAGCAGCTCGGCGCGATCCCTGCACCGGCGTAGCGCGATCGAGGAAGCCTCGCTCGAGGCCGACGCTACCGCGAGGCGGCGCCGGCCTCGATTCGTTTCGACTAGAAGTTGAGACCCACCTGGACGAGCCTGTATCCGGCGATGCCGGCGAGCTCGGGGTCGCCCTTGCGGTACGCCTTCACGAAGAACTGCAGGTTCTGGAACGGCTTCATGTGCTTCATGTCGCTGGTGGGAGGCATCGAGTACTGCACCCAGCCCTCGGTGCTCGTGGACGAGTTGTCCCCGCCGTCTACGACGCGAGGAGTCGCCCGGATGAACACGATCGCGCCGCGCACGACGTAACCCTGAGTGCTCTTGACCTTGATCTGCGCAAGCACGTTCTGCGACGTCGAGGTCAGCGGGTTCGGTGAGAACTTCACCTGGTCGACGATCAGCCTCTCCCCCTTGGGCACATCCTTGACGTCGATCGACTTGGCCCCGTCAGGCAGGGTGATGATGCCGCTGTTCGCGTCCTGGACGACAGAGGTCTGCGGCGAGTAGGCGTCGCCCTGGCCTCGTGCGTTCTTGGCGATCACGCGCGTGCGGAGCGTCTTGTCGAAGTCGGCTTGCTTCAGCTTGTACGACGCCTCCGTCGCGCCGTCGATCGCCTTGCAGGCGTTTCCCTCCTTGTCGCAGCGCTGCCACTTGTACGAGTACGTGATCGGCTGGTCGCCCGTCCAGCTGCCTGTGGTGGTCTTGAGCGTCTGACCGACGAGCGCACTGCCACTGATCACCGGCGGGAACGTCGAAGCCGGCTTGTCATTCGGCTGTACCACGACGGACGTCGGTGCCGACGTCGCCGTGGTCGAGCCTGCGCTGTTCTTCGCCTTGACTCGGAAGCGGATCCGCTTGCCCAGATCATCCGAGCGCACGGTGTACGTCACATCCGTCTCGCCGCCGATGTTCTGGCAGGTTGCAGACGAGGAGTCGTCGGGGGGGTCCTTCTTGCACTGGAGCCACTGGTACGAGTACGTGATGTCTTTCGTGCTCTGCCAGAGCCCGCGATTTCCATGTAGCGCGCCGCCGACGACAGCCGGCCCCGAGATCGTGGGCTCGGCGGCGAGCGTCGGACCCGCGAGCGAGCGGGCCGAGCCGTTCGCAACGCCGACGAGCGCCATGATCGCCAGCGCCAGAGCAGCGAAGATTGGCATTCGAGCACGATGGTTTGATCGTGATGTAACCATGAGATTCCTCCTGTCGAAGAGTGGGGCGGCGCCGTCCGGGGGGCAGCCGTACTACCCAGGTAACCCGATGCGCGCCACGCTAAACGGAGGAGAACGTCGCAGGATCCGTCACCGGGACCTGGCAGGCGAAGCGCTCGCAGACATAGACGGCTGGCCTGCCGTCGACGAGACCTTTGCCCGCGAGGAGCGGTACCTCCTCTGACGGCCCGAAGGCGACGGCGGCAGTCGGGTCGTACGGCTCGAGCGCTGCGCGAGCGACAGCGTCGTCCGGGGAACCGACGATCGCGATCTCGCGCGGCGGCGCGAAGTGCAGCGCGAGCGCGCAGAGCGCCCAGCCGAAGCCGGTCGGCGCGCGCGCCATCAGGTCACGCGCGAGGCGCAGCACCGACACGGCGTGGCGCTCGAGCTCGTCGTCGCCGTAGATGCGTGCGAGCCGAAGAAGAACGTACGCGAGCATCGAGCTGCCCGACGGGACCGGGTTGTCATCGAGATCCTTCGTCCGCACGACGAGCACCTCCCCGTCGGCGGGAGTGAGGAAGAAGCCTCCCCGCTCGGCGTCTGCGAACAGCTCGATCGCGAGGAGCGCGAGCCGGCGGGACTCCTCGAGCCAGCGCAGCTCACCCGTGGCTACGTGGAGCTCGTAGAGGCCGTTCGCGACGTTCGCGTAGTCGTCGAGGAAGCCCGAGCCGGTCGCGCGGCCCGCGCGAAAGCTCCGGTGCAGGCGGCCGTCCTTGGATAGCGGCCCGAGCAGGAACTCGCCCAGATTCCGTGCCGCGTCCCGCCAGTCCACCCTGTCGAGCCTGCGCGCCGCCTCCGCGAGCCCGGCGAGTGCGAGGCCGTTCCACGACGCGATCGCCTTGTCGTCGAGACCGGGCTGAGGCCGCTGCTCGCGGGTCGCGAGCAGCTCGGAGCGGAGCGCGTCGTCCAGCTCGCCGCGAACGATGAAGCGGCCGTGCTCGAACGGCTGCAGCAGCTCCTCGGGCACTTCGCCCGGAAGCCACGTGTACGTAAGCCCCTCGACGCCATCCGTGTCGGCGTCCTGCGACGAGGCGAACGCACCATCCGGAAGGAGCAGGTCGCGCAGCATGTACTCCACCGTCCGCTCCGCGACCGCCCGATAGCGCTCCTCGCCCGTCACGAGCCAGCCGTGGAGATACACCGGCACGAGCAGTGCGTTGTCGTAGAGCATCTTCTCGAAGTGCGGCACGAGCCAGTCGTTGTCGACGGCGTAGCGGTGGAAGCCGCCGCCGACGACGTCGTACATGCCGCCCGCAGCCATCCCGTCGAGCGTCGGCGTCACCAGCTCCAGCTCGCCGCGACGGAGGAGGAGCTCGAGGACGGAGTGCGGAGGGAACTTCGGCGCCCGTCCGAATCCGCCGGATCCCGTGTCGAACACGGCCCGCAGGTTGCGCACGGCGTCGTCGAGCAGCGACTCCGTCAGCGGCTCGCTCGACGGGCGGCGGCGCGACGACTGCTCGATCGCCACGACGAGCTCACCTGCGGAGCGCGTGACGTCGCCGCGGCGCTCGGCGTACGCAGACGCGACGGCTTCGAGCACCTGGCGGAAGCTCGGCAGCCCGTGGCGCGGCTCGGGCGGGAAGTACGTGCCACCGTAGAACGGCCGACCGTCGGGTGTGAGGAAGACGGTCATCGGCCAGCCGCCGTGCCCGGTGAGCGCGACGACGGCGTCCATGTAGATCGCGTCGAGGTCCGGCCGCTCCTCACGGTCGACCTTGACGTTGACGAAGCGCTCGTTCATCAGCGTCGCGGTCTCGCCGTTCTCGAACGACTCGTGCTCCATCACGTGGCACCAGTGGCACGCCGCGTAGCCGATCGAGAGCAGGATCGGCCGGTCCTCGTCGCGCGCGCGGGCGAGCGCCTCCTCTCCCCACTGGTACCAGTCGACCGGGTTCTCCGCGTGCTGGAGGAGATACGGGCTCGTCGACTCAGCCAGCCGATTCACGGACTGTCCTCGTCAGCTCGCTGGGGGAACGTCCCGGTTTCCCCAGACCCCTTCCCCTGGTCCGCTTCGCGGACAGGCGGCTCCGCCGCCCCCTTCCGACGACGCTGCAGCCAGCGGACGAGCTCGACGGCCCCGGCGACGGAGAACGCGATCAGGAGCGCGGCGATCAGCCCTTTCCACGGCGCATCCTCGAACTTCTTCCCGCCGATGTACCCGAGGAGCGCCGCGTAGGACGCCCAGATGACGGCGGCGATCGCGTCGAAGGTCGCGAACCTCCGCCAGCGCATCTCGAGGGCGCCGGCGGACAGCGTGACAGCCGTCCGTCCGCCGGGGATGAAGCGGGCGATGATGATGATCTCCCCGCCCCGTTCCTCGAGCTGGCGTTCGGCCCAGCGCAACCGCCCTCTCGCCTCCTCCGACGAGAGGAACCGTCGCTCGACGCGGTCGCCGTAGCGATAACCGATCAAGTACGCGGTGTTGTCGCCGCAGAAGGCGCCCGCCGCCGCGAAGACGATGATCAGGCCGAGCTGCATGTCCCCGGCGGACGCGAGCACGCCTGCGGTGATCACCATCGTCTCGCTCGGGACGAGCGGGATGATCGCATCGAAGTACGCGACCCCGAACAGGAGTGGGTAGGTCCACCAGGCGCCCGAGACGAGGTCGATCAGCTGCTGGAACATCAGTGGTGAAGACTATGCAGGTGGCGTTCCTCCCCCTCGACGGCGTGCGGGTGATCGACGTGACGACGTCGCTCGCCGGCCCGTACTGCACCGAGGTGCTTGCCGCGCTCGGCGCGGACGTCGTCAAGGTCGAGCCACCTTCTGGAGACGAGGCGCGCACGTGGGGGCCACCGTTCTGGGGCGACGAGAGCGCGATGTTCCTCGCGATGAACGCAGGCAAGCGCTCGCTCGCGCTCGACCTCCGGCGGGGCACGGACGTCCTGCTGAGGCTCGCGGACTCAGCCGACGTGTTCCTCCAGAGCCTGAGGCCGGGTCACGCCGAGGAGCGCGGCTTCGGGCCGGATGCGCTCCGCGGACGGAACCCCCGGCTCGTCTACGGCACGATCGGTGCATTCGGCCGCACGGGTCCGTGGAGCACGCTGCCGGGCTACGACCCGCTCGCGCAGGCGGCGGGCGGCATCCTCTCGGTGACGGGCGAGCCCGAACGGCCGGGCGTGCGCGTCGGCGTCTCGCTCGTGGACCAGGGCACGGGCATGTGGGCGGCGGTCGGCCTGCTCGCCGCGCTCATGGAGCGCGAGCGAACCGGCGAGGGCAGCACGGTCGACGTCTCGCTCTACGAGACGGCGATTGCGTACATGGCGTACCACCTCACGGGCTACCTCGGCTCGGGTGTCGTGCCCGGGAGAACGGGCACCGGCTTCCCGTCGATCGCGCCGTACCAGGTCTTCCGTACGGCGGACGGAGCGCTGATGGTCGCGGCCGCGAACGACCGCCTGTTTGTCGGGCTCAGCGAGGCGCTGGGGATGCCGGAGCTCGCCAGCGACGCGCGGTTCGCGACGAACCCGATGCGCGTCGAGCACCGCGATGTGCTCGTCTCGCTCCTCGCCGATCGCTTCGTCACGAAGAGCACGGACGCGTGGCTTTCGGCGCTCGCGGAGACGGGCGTGCCGGCCGCGCCCGTCCAGAACGCGGCGCAGGTCGCAGAGGCGAAGCAGACGGCCGCGCTCGGCATCCTCCAGGAGCTCGGCGGCGTTCGCATCCCGGCGCTCCCTCTCTCGACCGATGGTGAGCGGGTCGTGCACCGCGCACCGCCTCCCGCGCTCGGGGCCGACACCGCAGCGATCCTCACCGAGGCGGGCTACTCGGAGCCCGAGATCGACGACCTCGTCGCGGCGGGAATCGTTAGGCTGGCATCGTGAGCGTCACGCTGCTCGTCGGGACCAGAAAGGGCCTCTTCCAGCTCCACTCGGACGACCGGCGTTCGTGGACCCTTGACGAGCCGACGCTCGAAGGCTGGGACATCCTCCACGCGATCGTCGACCAGCGGGACGGCACGCTCTACACGGCCGCGAACACGTATCCGTACGGCGGCACCGTCCAGCGCTCGAGCGACATGGGCAAGACCTGGGAGCGCACCGAGGAGATCGGTCTGCCGGAGGAGACGGGTCTGACGCTCGAGAAGACGTGGCACGTGCGGCCGGGCAACGAGCCCGGTGAGCTCTGGCTCGGCGCCGCTCCCGGCGCGTTGCTCCGCTCGACCGACGGCGCGAAGACGTTCGAGACGGTCATGAGCCTCACCCAGCACGAGACGCGAGACCAGTGGAATCCCGGCGCGGGCGGCATGTGTTGCCACTCGATCCAGCTCGACGCAACGAATCCCGAACGGATGTACATCGCGATCTCCGCTGCGGGCGCATTCCGCACGGACAACGGTGCGGAGTCGTGGCGGCCGATCAACAAGAACGTCTCCGCCGGCTTCATGCCCGATCCGTATCCCGAGGTCGGTCAGTGCGTCCACAAGCTCCTTGCGCATCCCACTAAGCCTGAGCGTCTGTGGCAGCAGAATCACTGCGGCGTTTACCGCTCTGACGACCACGGCGACACGTGGGAGCGACTGGACGGCAACGGCCTTCCCGGCGAATTCGGCTTCCCGATCGTGATCCACCCGAACGACCCGGACGTCGCCTGGGTGATCCCCGAGGTCGGAGCCGAGAACCGCGTCACCGCGAACGGCCGACTCGGCGTCTACCGCACGCGCGACGCAGGCGCCTCGTGGGAGTTACTGACAAACGGACTACCTGACCAGGCGTGGACGGGCGTCCTGCGAGAGGCATCGTCGTCTGATGGTCTCGACCCCGTGGGCCTCTACTTCGGCACGCAGGGCGGCTCGGTCTGGGTCTCACCGGCCGAGGGCGACGAATGGATCGAGGCCGCCTCGAACCTGCCGCCGATCCTCTCCGTCGAAGCGGTGTGGTAACCGTCCTCCTGCCCTCGATCCTCGCGGCCGAGGCAGGTGGGCAGAACCGGTTCGATCTCGACGTGGACACCGTCGGCGACGCGCTGCGGGCACTTCCGGTCGCGAACATGCTCTTCGACGAGCGCGGCGAGCTCCGACGCCTCGTCAACGTCTACGTGGACGGCACCGACATCCGCGGTGGCGAGGGCGTCGAGACGACGCTCGCGGGTGGCGAGTCGATCCGCGTCGTTCAGGCGGTCGCCGGCGGCTGAGCGGTCAGCTCGGCGAGCTTCGCGCACAGGATCCGCTCATGCGCGACGCTCTCCTTCTCGCGCGCGAGGGCGATCGCTCGGTCGAGAGCCTCGCGCGCCTCCGAGAGACGTCCGGCGGCAGCCAGCACGTCAGCGAGCCTGGACAGCGACTCGATGCTACGCAAGCGATAGTCGGTCCCAGCGGCGATGGTCACCGCCGCCCGCGCGCGTTCCTCAGCGCGGACGAGGTCGCCATCGATGAGCAAGAGAGCGGCCTGGCTCTTACACAGGCCGATCTGCGCGTCCGCGTCGTCGTCGATCGCATAACGGACGCAGATCTCCAGTTCGCGCTGCGCCTCCTGTCCACGACCCTGCAGGAGCAGAGCGTCGACGTATACCGGCACGACGCTCACGTAGTGCCCGAAGTCCCCGATACGCTCGAGCTCGTCGAGCTCCTCACGGAGAATCGCCTCCGCTTTCGCGGCGTCCCCGGCGAGAAGCTCGATGTCCGCCGGGACCTGTCGCATTGACGGCGTCCCGAGCTCACGCGCCAGTGCGTCCCCTTCGGCGACGAGCGCACGTGCCTCCTCGAAGCGAAGCCGCATGCTTTCGACGTCCGCGAGAATTTGTAGCGCAAACATCTCGAGACGCCTGCTCGTGGGAACGCGGCGCCGGAGATCGTGGACAAGCGACTCCATCGCAGACGCAGGCATCGGGCCGTTGCGCGCGGCCGTGAGGATGCTCCGCGAAATCTCCGCCTCAAGGGTCCGGTCTCCCGCCTCGCGCGCTTCGTCGGCAGCCCGCTCGAACTCTTCGATCGCACGTTGCGATTCGCCGCGCCAGAATGTCATGAGGCTGTGGAGGAAGAGCGCGTTGGCGAGGCCGGCCCGATCGCCCGTCGACTCGAAGACGCGAATCGCCTCCTCGACCGGTGGTCGCAACGCCGCGTGGCTAGCGTGCGGGTCGGTGTGCATCCAGAGATAGAGGCTCGCAACGGTCGCGTCGGCGGCAACCGCGCGGTCGCCGTTTTCGATCGCCTCGTCGAGGAGTCCCTTCGCGCGGTCCCATTCGCCAAGGTCGGTCAGCGCACGACCCAGCATGGGCAGGAGCGGCAGGCGATCCCCATCGCCTACAGGCAAAAGGTTCGCGGCGCGGCCGAGGAGATCTGCTGCGCCCGAGAGGTCTCCGCGCTGGTACGCGCGCCTACCCGACGAAGCGAGCTGGCTAGCCGCCTGCCTCGCGAGCACGCGGCTCCGCTCGCTCTCACCCAGCGCTGTGAGATTCCGGTGAGCCTGCTCGAGGTGGTAGCCGAGGATCTCCTCAAACTCCTCCCCGCGGCCGTCGAGCCAACCCGCGAACCGCTCGTGGAGATCGGCGCGCTGGCTCTTCGGGATCCGGTCGTAGGCCGCATCCCGGATGAGCATGTGGCGAAAACGGAACGTGTCGGGGATCGCCTCGTGTGGCCGGAGCAGCTCCTTGCGCACGAGCGCGGCGAGCGGTGCACCGGGAGGCCGTCGCCCGTCCGGAGCGAGCTCTCCGAGCGCCTGCCACTCGAAGTCGAGCCCGATGACCGACGCCCGCTCGACGATCTCTCGCTCTTCGTCGGGAAGCGCGTCGAGGCGCGCGGCGAGCAACGCCTGAATCGTTGCCGGCACCTCGTCAGGCGCCGAGCCGTCGGCGATCATCGCGAGCAGCTGCTCGACGAACAGCGGGTTGCCTTCGGCGACGTCACGGATCCGCGATCGCGTGGCCTCGTCGAGCTCTGCGTCGCCGAGCAGGCTCTCGATCAACTGATCCGACTCCTCGAGCGTCAATGGCTCGAGCGTGATCGCCTCGCCGCTCCAGGCCGCGCGCGCGTCGCGGAGGTCCGGCCGCGCGAGGCAGAACAAGAGCATCGGCGCGTCGCGTGACCACTCCGCGACGTGCTCGATCAGGTCGAGCAGCGGCGGCTCTGCCCAGTGGATGTCCTCGAAGACGAGCGTCTGGGGGCGCGCTCTCGCGCGTGCTTCGAGCCACTTGCGCACCTCCCAAGCGACGTCCTCGGGCGACCCTGCAGCCTGCGCGGTTCCCCATTCCTCGTCGGAGCTGGCCTGGCGGAAGATCTCCGCCAGCGGCCAGTATGTGATCCCTTCCCCGTAGGGCAGGCAGCGCCCGACGAGCACGTCGGCCTCGGCCGCGAGCGATGCAGCGACCTCGCGCGCCAGACGCGTCTTACCGATGCCGGGTGGCCCGAAGGCCGTCACGAGGCGAGGCGCGCGCTCGGCAAGCGCCGCGTCAAAGGCGGACCGCACGCGCGCGAGTTCCTCGCGGCGGCCAACAAGCGGCGCGTCGAGGCGACGCTCGAAGGCGGGCGCCCCTTCGACGACGCGGAGAAGCCGGTGGGCCGGAACAGGCTCTGGCTTTCCTTTCGCCGAGACGGGATCGACCGACTCGACCTCGACCGCGTCGCGCGCCAGTGCGAGCGTCGTCTCTCCGAGCAGGATCTCGCCCGGCTCTGCGGCCTGCTCGAGCCGCGCGGCGACGTTGACCGCGTCACCGGTGACGAGCGCGTCGCCCGCCCCCGCGACCACCTCGCCCGTGTTGACGCCGATCCGTGCCTGGAAGCCGAGCGCCGACACGGCCTCTCGCAGTTCGACCGCCGCGCGCAGCGCGCGCAGCGCGTCGTCCTCGTGGAGCACCGGGACGCCGAACACCGCCATCACCGCGTCGCCGATGAACTTCTCGACCGTGCCACCGTGTCGCTCGAGCGCCGCACGGGCGTCCTCGAAGTAGCGCGACTGAAGCGACCGGAGCGCCTCGGGGTCGATCTGGTCGCCCGTGCTCGTGTAACCCGCAAGGTCGCAAAACAGCACAGTCACAACCTTCCGGACGTTCGCTGCGGCACTCATCGACCGCAAGCGTAGTGCGCGCTACCCGATGGCAACCATGCGGTCGATGGCGAGCTTCGCCTTGGCCGCGATCTCCGGGTCGACCTCGACCTGGAACTTCCAGTCGCGGAGGGAGTCGCGGACCTTCTCGAGCGTGATCATCTTCATGTACTTGCAGATCGCGCGCTCGGAGACGGCCTCGAACGTCTTCTCCGGGACGTCCTTCTTCAGGCGATGGAGGATGCCTGTCTCGGTCGCGATCAGGAACCGCTGCTTCGGCGACTCCTTCGCGAAGCGGATCATGCTCTCGGTGCCGAGGATGTGCGTCTTGTCGTCGCCGAACGCCATGCACTGGCTCGCGCAGCCGCACTCCGGATGGACGAGGAACTCCGCGTCCGGCGCCTCCTCGCGCCAGCGCGTGATGTCCTCCGGACGGATGCCCGCGTGGACGTGGCACTCACCCATCCAGACGTTCAGCTTGCGGCCGGTGACCTTCTCGAGCCAGACGCCCATGTAGAGATCCGGGAGGAAGAGGATCTCCTGGTCTTCGGGGATCGCCTCGATCACGGCTTGGGCGTTCCCCGACGTGCAGCAGTAGTCGGTCTGCGCCTTCACGTCCGCGGTTGTGTTCACGTAGGAGACGACGACCGCGTCCGGGTGCTCGGCTTTCCAGTCGCGTAGCTGATCCGCCGTGATCGAGGCGGCGAGCGAGCAGCCGGCGTCGAGGTCGGGGATCAGCACCGTCTTCTCCGGCGAAAGGATCTTCGCGGTCTCGGCCATGAAGTGGACGCCGCAGAAGACGATCGCCTCGGCATCCGTCGCAGCCGCCTCGCGCGAGAGGCCGAGCGAGTCGCCGACGTAGTCCGCGACGTCCTGCACCTCGGGCACCTGGTAGTTGTGGGCGAGGATGACGGCGTCGCGTTCCCGCGCGAGCGCCTTCACCTCGTCCTGCATCAGCGTGATGGTCCCGGTCGTCATGGAAGCACCTCCAGAGAGACGTCGAGCGAGCGGGCAGAGTGCGTGAGCGCGCCGACAGAAACGAAGTCGACGCCCGTTTCGGCCACGGCGCGGACGGTGTCGAGCGTGACGCCGCCGGACGCCTCGAGCTTCGCGCGGCCGTCGGTCAGGACGACTGCGGCGCGGAGCTCGTCGAGCGGCATGTTGTCGAGGAGGATCGTGTCGGCGCCGGCGTCGATCGCCTCCTGCACCTCCGAAAGCGTCTCCACCTCGACCTCGATTGGTAGGCCGTTTCCGTTCTCGCGGGCGCGCCGGACGGCTGACGCGACGCCACCGGCGAGGCGCAGGTGGTTATCCTTGATCAGGATCGCGTCGTAGAGCCCGGCTCGGTGGTTCGTGCCGCCCCCGCAGTCGACCGCATGCTTTTCGAGCGCCCGCAGGCCGGGCGTCGTCTTCCGCGTGTCGAGGATCACGGCGCCTGTGCCCTCGACGGCAGCGACGTAGCAGCCTGTCAGCGACGCGATCCCGGAGAGGCGGCCGATCAGGTTGAGTGCAAGCCGCTCGCCGGCGAGCACCCCCCGCGCCGGCCCCTCGACGGTCGCAATCGGACCGGGCTCGCACATGGCTCCTTCGGACACGAGCGGGCTCAGGAAAACGCCAAGGCCAGAAAAGACCTCCTTTGCAACATCCAGCCCACAGACGACGCCGGGCTCCTTGAGGCAGATCTCTGCCGTGCACTGGTCGTTCTCGCCGAAGAGCGCGGACGACGTGACATCCCCGGGGCCGACGTCCTCCGCGAGCCAGGCGCGGCTGTCGGGCGTCGTCACCGCCATGTCTCGAGCTCCACGGTCTCGTCGGCGCCGAGGACGCTGTGGCGGGCGAATGCTTCGCTCTCGAACGGGAAGTCGATGCGGAAATGGCCGCCGCGGCTCTCTTCACGCGCGAGCGCGCACTTCGCGATCAACCGCGCAAGAAGGTGCGGCGAGGCGGCGAGCCGCCCGAGCCCCACCGCGTCGCGGATCAGCCCCGCCTCGCGCCACATCTCCTCCTGCAGCTCCGGCGTGACCTGTGGATCGTTCGCTACAGGGACTGTCCCTGGGACATGGCCGTCTTGCGCTGGGCCGGAAAGGGCGGCGAGGGCGGCGCGGCGGCCGAAGACGAGGCACTCGAGCAACGAGTTCGAAGCCAGCCGGTTCGCTCCGTGGACTCCAGTACAGGCGCACTCGCCTGCGGCGTAGAGCCCGGGAACGTCCGTACGGCCGTCGAGGTCCGTGACAACCCCGCCCATCGTGTAGTGCGCGGCGGGCGAGACGGGAATCGGCTCCGACGCGGGATCGAAGCCCTCTTCCTCGAGCGCCTCCATGAGCGCGGGGAAGCGGTCCCGGTCGATCAAGCGCAGGTCGAGGAGAGCCGTGCCGCGTTCCGCGACGGCGCGCGCGACGACGTCGCGCGGCGCGAGCTCGTCGGTGAAGCGTTGCCCCTCGGCGTCGATGAGCACGGCGCCCTCGCCGCGGAGCGCCTCGGACAGGAGGAGCCCGTTGCCCTCGAGCACCGTCGGGTGGAACTGGACGAACTCGAGGTCGGCGAGCCTGGCGCCCGCGCGGAACGCCATCGCCATCCCGTCGCCCGTCGCGCCCGGGGGGTTTGTCGTGCGCGCCCAGAGCGACGCGAGGCCGCCTGTTGCGAGCAGCGTCGCGCGCGTGTTGATCTCCCGCCGCTCCGTGACGATCCCCGCGCAGCGGCCGCCGTCGACAGCCACGCCCCGGACGAGCTCACCCTCCGAGACGGCGATCCTCGGGTGCTCGAGCACGCGCTCGACGAGCACGCGCAGGATCTCCTTCCCGGTCGCCGCGCCCGCGACGTGCAGCACGCGCCGGCGCGAATGACCGCCCTCGAGGCCAGGCTCCGAGTCGAACGGGACGCCGAGCGCGACGAGGTCCATCGCCCGCGCCGGAGCGTCCTCGACGAGCGCACGGACGGCGCTCTCGCGGCAGAGGCCCCGGCCCGCGCGGATCGTGTCCTCAGCGTGCAGCTCGGGACTGTCGTCCTCTCCGAGCGCCGCCGCGACGCCGCCCTGCGCGAGATAGCTCGCCGACGAGCGCAACTTCCCCTTCGTGAGCACGAGCACGTCGGCCTCCTCGGCGACGCAGAGAGCGGCGTAGAGCCCCGCCACACCGCCGCCGACAACGGCGAGGTCGTAGTTGGATCCCGATTTCGTCATCATTCTGCTAGTTTTAGCCTCAGAGTCGATAACCTGTGAACGAGTCTACCAAAGCCGCTTCGGCCACGTCCACGCCCTCCCACGTGACGCTCGCCGCGGTGCTCCAGGTGCGGGCCGGCGCGCTCCAGGCGCTCCTCTGGGAACGCGCTCGCGACCCGTTTCGCGGCGCGTGGTCGCTGCCCGGCGGCTACCTAGTCCCGAACGAGACCCTCGAGGCGTCGATCCGCCGCCACCTCGCCGAGAAGGTCGACGTCCGCGAGCTCTCCCACCTCGAGCAGCTGGAGACGCTGAGCGAGCCGGACCGCAACCCCTCCGAATGGCAGCTCGCAACGGCCTACCTCGGTCTCGTGCCGTCCGACCTCGACCCAACGGTGCCCGCCGACACAGCGTGGCACCGGGTGGACGACCTGCCGCCGATGGCCTTCGACCACGGCGGGATCGTGGTCGCCGGCCGAGACCGCCTGCGGGCGAAGCTCTCCTACACGAACCTCGGCTTCGCGCTCGCGCCGAAGACGTTCGCGATCTCCGAGCTTCGCGGCCTGTACGCCGCGGCGCTCGGGCACGACGTCTCCGCGACGAACCTCCAGCGAATACTCGTACGCCGTCGCGTGCTCGAGTCGACAGGCGCCCAGCGCCCGCCCGGCCCAGCAGGCGGCCGTCCAGCGAAGCTCTTCCGCTTTCGCTCGCGGCGCCTCGAGATCACCGATCAGTTCGCGGTGCTGCGCCCGCCGGGGATCGGTTGAATGTAGGCGTGCTGGAAACGACGCGCCGCTTCCGGATCGCCGCGGTCACCGCGGCGTTCGCATCTTGGGCGCTCGTCTGCGTCGGCGGCATCGTGCGGGCCAGCGAGTCGGGCCTCGGCTGCCCCGACTGGCCGCTGTGCGAGGGACGACCGATCCCGCACGACCGCCAGACGTCGCTGATCGAGTTCAGCCACCGTGCGACCGCGGCCGTGGTCGCCACGCTCGTCGTGGTCGTCGCGGTGATGGCCTGGCGCCATTACACCTCGCGGCAGGACATTCTCGTCCCCGCGCTCGTCGCGCTCTGCTTCGTCCCCTTCCAGGCGGTCCTCGGTGCGATCGTCGTCTGGCTCGAGCTACCAGGCTGGATCGTCGGTGTCCACTTCGTCGTCGGCATGGTGTTCGCCGCCGCGACGATCGCGACCGCTACCGCCGCCTACCGCCGTTCAGAGCCGGTCGCCGCGAGGAGCTTCGCCACGCTCGCGCGGTGGACGCTGGGCGTCGGCTTCGCGCTCGTGGTCGCCGGCGCGGTCGTCGTCTCGACGCACGCCGATGGAGCGTGCGGCGAGGAATGGCCGCTCTGCAACGGCACCCTCGTCTCGGGCGGCGGAGACGCGGCGGCACAGGTCGTCCACCGCCTGCTCGCGTACACCGTCGCAGGCCTCGCCGTCGCGCTCGCCGTCATGGCCTGGCGCGGCCTTGGACCACGCCTGCTCGGCAGCTTGCCGCTGCTCGCCGCACTGTGTCAGATGGCGATCGGAATATCGCTCGTCGTCACGGGCGATGACGGCCCGCACGAGACGCTCGAGGCCCTGCACGTCGCCGGCGCAGCGACCGTCTGGGCGCTCCTCGTGGCGCTCGCGGTTTACGCCGTACCGCCGGCGGCAACAAAGCCTGTGGCCGCTATGGTGACGCCGGCCCGCGCACGCTGACGGGCCGACCGGATCGAAAGGAGCCTCGTGAAAGGCACGCTGCTCGCAACGCTCGCCCTCGCCGCCGCGCTCGTGTTCGGCGCGGTCGCATCCGGCGCGACCACGCTCAGCATCACGGCCCCCAAGTCGGGGGCACTCGTTTTCTCGAAGAAGAAGCTCGTCGCCAATCACGGCAAGGTGACGATCAAGATGCTCAACCTCCAACTCCTGAAGCACGACGTCGCGATCAAGAAGACGAAGTCGGCGAAGAAGCCGATCGCGAAGGGTCAGGAGGTCGGTAAGGGGAAGGTCTCGAAGGTGACGGCAACCCTCGCGAAGGGGAAGTACATCTTCTACTGCACGGTCCCCGGCCACGAAGCCGGCGGCATGTGGGGTGTCCTGACCGTCAAGTAGCCAAAGCGGGGGCCGGCGACGGCCGGCCTTCCGCAACCCACTACGACATCGGGATCTCGCGGAGCACACGCGGCTCGATGCGGTCGAGGATCTCCTCGAGGCTCGGGCCGGTGACGGTGATGCCGTGGTTGCGGAGCCCGACGATCGCGTGCGCGGGGTCGTCGTCCTCCCGCACGAGCTGCGCAACGCTACGCGCAAGCTCCTCCGTGCCGCACGGGTAGTTGACGTCGGTCGCCTCGATCCCGTCCACCCATGCGTGGACGTGGACGATCGCGCCGACCTCCGGGTGCTCCTGGTAGATCATCCAGTGCTCGATCGCGTCCACGGACACGCGCCGCGGCTCGACACCGGGCGGGACGCTCAGCACCATGCGGCCGTTCTCCGCGTCGTAGTCCGAGACGAGCAGGATGTCGCGGCCGGGGATGTCGAGCTTCGTCTTGTCGACGCCGCTGGCGCTCATCCAGAAGCGGTCGTCGTCCAGCCGCGCGGAGAGGTTGCCGTACGACAGCCCGCCGATCCCGTACAGGCGCTTGACGTGGCGAAGCTCCCGCTCGGTCAGGAGGTCCTCGATCGGGAACGGGTTCGGCAGGAGGTCGAGCGCGCCGAGCCGGACGCCCGCCTCACGAATCGACTCCGTGATCTCGTCGCCGTCCCACAGCTCCGGCTCGAGGTCGGGCCGGAACTCGTTGTCGATCACGAGCCGCGAGCTCGCGAGCGGAACCAGGCGCTCGATGACCATGCGTGCGAGCTCTTCCTCCGAACCTGCGTGGACACCGTAGTGCCCGCGCTCCATGGTTGTGAACCACGCGCCTTCGCCGGGCACGTAGTCGAGGACGAGATTCGCGAGCGCGCGCAGCAGCATCGGATAGTCGGCGCGCAGAGACTCCTCGATCGGCTCGGGGTGCTCCCCGCGCTCGAAGACGGCGAGAACGTAGGTGCCGCGCGCGCCCCGCCGGAACGGCTTCGCGTCGTCGGGGTCGACGAGGCTGAGCACGAGGTTCGCGTCGCGTGCGTCGCCGTCCGCGTGTGCGAAGCCCGCGCGTTCGAGCTCGGCGCCGAGCAGCTCGGCAAAACGGCCGAGCGCAGGCGTCGGCGCGTCGCCGAAGAACGCGTACTCCATAGCTCTCAGGTCGTCCGGCACGCCCCTACGATAAATGCCCGAGCACGACTCCGAGCGTGGGCACGGTCAACGTGAGCCCGAAGTTCAGCCAGCCGACGACGACGAGCGGCCGTCGCGAGCGCTGAGGCGCTCCTTCGCGGATCTCTCGTGCCAGCCGCGGGCCGAGGACAAAGTCGTGGAGCAGCGCTCCGATGATCAGCGCGGCAACCGCAGAGATCTTGACTGCGAGCATCCAGTCGAAGCGCGTCGTGGCGCCGTCGAACGCGTTGTCGTCGGACGCGAGCTTGATGCCGGTGACGACGGCGACGCCCATCGCGCTCCAGCCGAACAGCCGCCAGCCGCGCCCGAGCGCGCGCAGCGCCTTGGCCCGTTCCGCGCCCTCGAGCATTCGCGCCTGCGGGACGGCGACGAAGACGAGGATCACCGTGCCGCCGACCCAGACGCAGGCCGCGAGCACGTGCAGCACGTTGAAGACGACGTTCATCAGTGGTCTCCGCCGCTCATGGCGCGACCGAAAACGCGGGCATGCGACGGTGCGCAGCCGTCAGGCCGGGGGCATGGGCGTCGGCGACCATTATGCGGCTAGGGAGGCTACGCGGCCGTCAGCTCGCGCGCGAGCGCATCCGTGAGCTCGCCGATCGCGCCCGTCCCCTCGAGCGCGGCGATCCGGAACTGCCGTTCGCCTCCCGCGCGCAGGAGCAGCGTCGGACGCCGCCCGAGGCGGTCCGACCCGACCGTCGCAAGACGGAAGGCGCCGACGTCTCCATAGGCCACCTCGATCACGGCTCGCACGCCCGCCGCGGTGCCATCGAGCGTGAACCCGATCGGCCCGAGCCGGAGCGAGCCGGCATGGATGGGGCCTGAGGCCTCCCGCCAGACGACGGGCCAGATGGAGTCGTGCGCGGCGATGCGGGTATCGTCCGCCCGCGCCGCCCCGCCCGCATCCGCAAGAGGTCACACGGCGCGCTCAGCGAAAACCCGTACCCATGCCTCGACTCGCTCTCGCCCTCGTCTTCGTCCTCGCGCTCTTGCTCTGCGCGTCGGCAGACGCCGGCAAGGCGCCGCCGTCGTTCGACCTGACCGCCGTCGGCGACATGGCGATGGCGCCGTCGTCCGATCCCGGCGCGTTCTTCGACGCGGCCGTCCGCCACCGGCTGGGCGCGGACGTGACGCTCGGGAACCTCGAGGGGACGCTCGCGACCGGGGGCTCGTCGAAGTGTGGCGCCGGCAGCGAGAACTGCTTTGCGTTCCGCGCTCCACCGTCGTACGCGCGGGTGCTCCGCAAGGCCGGCTTCACGATCGTCAACGTCGCGAACAACCACGCACTCGACTACGGCGAGACGGGACAGGCGGAGACGCTGGCAGCCGTCAAGTCTGCGGGCTTGCGCCACACAGGCAGACCGGGCGAGATCGCCTATCTCGAGCAGGGGGGCGTCCGGATCGCGCTGATCGGCGTCGCGCCCTACGATTGGGCGCAGGATCTCCGGGATATCGACGGCGCCGTGCGGCTCGTGCGCAAGGCTGACCGGAAGGCGGACGTCGTGATCGTGACGATGCACGCCGGCGCGGAGGGGCAGGACGAACAGCACGTCCACGCGGGGACGGAGACGTTCCTCGGCGAGAACCGCGGCAACCCCGAGGCGTTCGCCCACGCAGTGATCCGCGCGGGCGCCGACGCCGTGATCGGGCACGGTCCGCACGTCCTCCGCGGGGTCGAGTGGTACCAGGGGCGACCGATCGCCTACAGCCTCGGCAACTTCCTCGGCAACGGGACGCTGTCGATGGCCGGCGTCTCCGGCGTCAGCGCGATCCTCCACCTCACCGTCCGAAAGAACGGGTCGCTCGTCCGCGGCTCGCTCGTGCCCGTGCAGCTGACGGCCGGAGGCCTGCCCCGGATCGACCCGCGAAAGCAGGCGCTGACGATCCTCCGCAACCTCTCGCGCGAGGACTTCCACGGCCACGCCCTGCGGGTGACGAAGACCGGCCAGCTCCACCCGCCTGCCTGGCGCACCGGGTAACGACCGTCCATCATCTCGCCGTGCACACAGATCTCCCATCGGGCACGGTGACGTTCCTCTTCACCGACGTCGAGGGCTCCACCAGGTTGCTGCTCGAGCTCGGTACCGAGAGGTACGCCGAGGCTCTCGCGGAGCATCGCGGGACGATTCGCGACATCTGCCTAGCCAACGACGGGGTCGAGGTGGACACGCAGGGCGACGCGTTCTTCTTCGCCTTCCCCACCGCACCGGGTGCGTTCGCCGCCGCAGCCGCGATGACGGAGGCGCTCGCTGCCGGCCCGATCCGCGTGCGAGCCGGGCTGCACACGGGAACGCCGCTACTCACGGACGAGGGTTACGTCGGAGACGACGTGCACCGGGCGGCGCGCATCGCCGCAGCAGGCCACGGCGGCCAGGTGCTCGTGTCGGCCGCCACGGCCAGCCTCGTCGAAACGACGCTGGCCGACCTCGGCGAGCACCGCTTTAAGGACCTCGCGGCGCCCGAACGCGTCTACCAGCTCGGGGACGGGACCTTTCCTCCGCTCAAGTCGCTGTACCGGACGAACCTCCCGGTACCGGCGACGCCGTTCTTCGGCCGCGAGCACGAGCTCGCCGAGATCGCCGGCCTCCTTCAGAACAGCGCGCGCTTGGTCACGCTCACAGGCCCCGGGGGAACGGGCAAGACGCGGCTTGCGATCCACGCCGCGGCCGAGGCCGCGGAGTCGTTCCCCGAGGGGATCTGGTGGGTTCCCTTGTCGTCGCTCCGTGATGCGCGGCTCGTCACATCGGCGGTCGCGCAGGCGCTCTCCGTCGACGAAGAGCCGGGTAAGGAGCTTGTCGAGAGCGTGGCGGCGCGGCTGTCAGGTTGGCGTGCGCTCCTCCTGCTCGACAACGCGGAGCACCTGATGCCCGAAGTGGCCTCGCGGATCGCCGAGCTCCGCGACGTACCGGGCCCCACGCTCGTGGTGACGAGCCGTGAGCGGCTGCAGCTCCAGGGCGAGCATGTGTACTCGGTACCTTCGCTGGCCGAACGCGAGGCGGTCGAGCTGTTCCTGACCCGTGCGCTGGCACTCGGCTCCGAAATTCAGGAGAGCGAGTCGATCCCGGAGCTCTGCGCGCGGCTGGACAACCTGCCTCTGGCCCTCGAGCTGGCGGCTGCGCGTACCGTTGTCTTCTCTCCAGCGCAGCTCGTCGAGCGTCTGGCCCAGCGCCTCGACCTGCTCAAAGCTGGGAGGGACGCAGATCCTCGACAGCAGACGCTGCGCGCCACGATCGAGTGGTCGTACGACCTGCTCGAGGCTGAGGAGCAGCGGCTGTTCCGCGCCCTCTCCGTGTTCACCGGCGGCTGCTCGTACGAGGCAGCCGAGACTGTCTGCGACGCCGATCCGGACACGCTGCAATCACTCCTCGACAAGAGCCTCCTCCGGCGGCGTGACGAGCCTCCGCGCTTCTGGATGCTCGAGACGATCAACGAGCTCGCAGCTGAGCGGTTGGCGGCGGAGGCAGAAGACGCCGAGCTACGCCGCCGACACGCCGAGCAGTACCTTGCGATCGCCCTTTCGGCCAACCTCGCACCGGACGTGGAGGGGCCGATGCGGCACGACCTCGTCATCCCGGAACGGGACAACATGCGGGCGGCTCTCGCCTGGGCGCTTGACAACGACGTGGACCTGGGGCTCGAGCTGGTTGTAGCGCTCGAGAACTACTGGGCCACGAACGCCCCGCACGAGGGTATCGAGTGGGCACAGAAGCTTCTGGCGAGCGCTCCGTCGACCCCGACGCGACGCCTCTTTCGGGCCCTCCGCGTCCAAGGAGGCATGGAGAACATCCTCGGCCAGCTCGACTTCTCGGAACAGCACTTCGAGGAAGCGCTGGTCATGGCTCGCGAGCTCGGCGACGAGCTGGGTGCCGCCATCCTCCTGCATCGCCTCGCAACCTCGGCCGTGCAGCGAGGCGACATAGAGCGGGTGCGGGCTCTCGCGGAGGAGGCCCTAGCCGGCTTCCGGCGCGTCGGCTTCGAGAAGGGTGAGACGCAGGCGCTGACCTCGCTGGCAGAGGTGGCGGAGGCAGAAGGTGATCTCGAGCGTGCGCTCGAGCTCCTCGATGAGGCCCGCGGGTTCGCCGAGTCCTCCGGCTTTCGCTGGTGGCTCGCCGGCGTCTCTGCGCGGACAGCCTCGCTGTCGCTCGAGCTCGGTCGCCTCGAGCAAGCCCGGCAGAGCGTGGAACAGGCGCTCGTTCTGTCGCAGGCGATGCGGGACCGGAGCGCCATGCTCTACGAGCTCGCGCTGACGGCGGAGATCGATGCACGCGCAGGTGCGCCCGAGCGGGCTGGATTGCTTCGGGGAGCGGTCGACGCAGAGACGGCGCGAGCACCGGCCGCCCGCTGGCTGCATGCCCGGCCGCTGCCAGAATCGCAGCCGGCACCCGAGGAGGCCGTAACCCGCGGCCGCGAGCTCTCGCTCGACGACGCCGTCGCGCTCGCGGTCGGCGACGCCCCAGCTACTTGACGAGGTCGATCGCCTTGAATCCCTGCGGGATCACGCCGAACTCGGCGAACGCGTCGAGCCAGGGCTGTGCCAGCGACGGGCGGAGCCGTGTCGCGAACCTCGTCCGCTTCATCTTCGCGATGACCTTGGCGTCGATGGGCACATACTTCGCGAGGATCTTCGCGCTCGCGGCGTCGTTCTTGGGCTGGTTCGCCCAGACGGCAGCATTCTGGACAGCGTTCCGGAAGCGGGCGATGACATTCGCATCGACGTCGGCCCGTGCCATCCAGAACGTGAGCAAGCAGACCTTCGAGCAGACGGCGTTGAAGGGATAGGCGGAGACCTTCAAGCCTTGCTGCTGAGCCATGGTCAGAAACGGCTCGGGCATGAATGCGGCGTCGACCGAGCCCGCCGACAGCGAGGCGAGCATGTCGACGAACGGGATGTACTTGATCGTCACATCTCCCTTCGAGACGCCGCCCTTCTTCAGCCACTCCAGGACTCCGATCTCCGCGATCGTGTTGGGGGCGTCGATCAGGATCGTCTTGCCGACGAGGTCGCGGGGCCTCTTGATGGATCTCCCCTTGCCGGAGACGAGCGCGGACGTCGGGTTCTTCGGCTCGTACAGCGCCCCCGAGGCGACGATCTTGATAGGAGCACCCCTTGACTTGAGGAGGGCGGCCGCGCCGGAGTGTGTGCCGCTGAACTGCACGTCCCCGGACAAAAGCGCCCCGATGATCACCGCAGGATCGGTGCGGGGCACCATCTCCGCGTCGATGCCTTGCTTCGTGAACATGCCCCGGTGCTTCGCGTACGTCACGAGCACTGCGGGCTCGGCCGGCAGGAACCCGACCTTGACCTTCGATAGCTCGGCCGGACGGCCAGAAGCAGAGGACGCGGCGGTGCCCAGGACGACAGCGCCCAAGAGGGCAATAAGCACGCCTCCTCTGCGCAGAATCATGGGGCCGAGATGGTACCCCCAACGTCGGCGACGAGGGAAGCGTACCGACGCTCGTACCGTCCTCGAGGTATGCGGCGCGCACTCGACAGCTCGACTATTCCGATCCCGATGTCGACGCGTCGCTACAACGGAGCGGTCACCCAGCACTCGTCGACGGGCTTCCCCCTGTGCCGTCGGAGCTGCTCGACGCGGCTGCCGGCGGCTGCCGGTAGCCGGCGATCAGCGCATGAAGCTCGTTGCGAAGTGCGAGGAACTGCGGCGAGCTCCTCGTCTCCGTCTGCTCACGAGGACGAGGTAGTGGCACGTCGACCGAGGCGACGATGCGGCCGGGCGTGCCGCTGAGCACCAGCACGCGGTCGGCGAGATAGACGGCCTCGTCGATGTCGTGCGTGACATGGATGACGGTCACCCCCCGCTCCTCCTGCCGATGGAGGCGTAGCACGAGATCCTGGAGCTCGGCTCGTGTCAGCGCGTCCACCGATGCGAACGGCTCGTCCAGAAGCAGGATCTCCGGACGCGACACGAGCGCACGGGCGATCGCCACCCGCTGCTGCATCCCCCCGGAGAGCTGCCAAGGGTACTTCTTTCCAGCTCCGTCGAGACCGACTTCGCCGAGTGTGCGCTCAACGCGGGCGAGCTTCTCGGAACGCGGCTCGCGTTCCCGGCGGAGCGGGAACAGGACGTTGCGGGTGACGTTCAGCCAGGGAAAGAGCGAGCGACTGTAGTCCTGGAAGACAATCGCCGTTTCGCGCGGAGGCGACGAGACGAGGCGGCCTTCGACGTGCACCGTCCCCGCGGTCGGCCGCGCGAGCCCACAGAGCATCCTCAGAAGCGTCGTCTTGCCACTGCCGGACGGTCCGACGATTGCAAGCAGCTCGCCCTCCAGGACGTCGAACGTCACCCCAGCGAGCGCAGCAGGTCCCGCCTCCGAGTAGCGCTTCTCGAGACCGTCCACTCGCAGGACGGTCTCACGCACCGGCCGCTCCGTAGTGCCACGCGAGCACGCGGCGCTCCACGACGAGGAAGAGGCGATTGAGGCCGTAGCCGAGCACGCCGAGAAAGAGGATGCCGGCGTACAGCTCGGGGTAGTCGAACTCCGACTGCTGCCTCAGAAGGTAGTAGCCGATCCCGTTCTGCTCGCCGACGAACTCCGAGACGATGACGAGCACGAGCCCGAGCGACACTGCGATGCGCAGGCCCGCCATGATCGAGGGGAGCGCCGAAGGCAGGTAGATCCTCGCCATGCGCTCGACTCGCCCGACATGCAGCATCGACGCGGTGTCTCGCACCTCCAGCGGAATGCCTCGTACGCCGTCGGCCGTGTTGACGAGGATCGGAAAACAGAGGCCGAAGGCGATGACCGCGATGCGGGACGCGTCGCCGTAGCCAAGGATTATGAGCGCCGCCGGCACGATCGCGATCGCAGGCACCGCGCGCAAGCACTCGAGGAGCGGATCGAGGGTGCGCCTGGCCGCGTGGGACGACCCGACGAGAAGCCCGAGCGCGATACCGATCACCGCTGCGATCGCGAAGCCGACGGCGTACCGCTTCATGCTCTGGCCCACCTCTGAGAGAAACCCCGATGTCGGCCAGACGTGCCAGGCCCGCTCTGCAACCTCGCTCGCGGTCGGCACGAGGAACGAGTCTTCGGCTCCTGCCCAGAGCTGCCAGATACCCAGCACGGCGAGAAAGACGAGGACGCCGAGCGACGGCCCGACGAGGCGGCGAGCGGCGGAAGTCTTCACTGCCTCGACCGCTCCTCGCCGGCCCAGAACAGCGTACGCCCCTGAACGGCCCGCAACCCGACGTTGACCGCGAAGCCGATGAGGGCGACAAGCACGACTGCGGCGTAGAGCTCCGGAATCTGGAGCGTCTGCCGCCGGTCATCCATGTAATCGCCGATGCCACCGGCGCCCGTCACGAACTCCGCAGTCACGCACACGACGAGCGCAATCGCGGCGCTGATCCGTATGCCGGTGGCGATGCTCGGCAGAGCCGCTGGCAGCGTCACCCGGAAGAGCCTCCCGTAACGGCCCACACCGGAGACTCTCGCCACATCGTGAAGCATGCGGTCAGAACCGCGAACGCCGTAGATCGTGTTGATGAGGATCGGCCAGACAGCCGCGAACGCCACGACGAAACGGTGGGCGGCGATGCCGAAGGGGCCGAAGAGCACGATCGCCAGGGGGATGAGCGCGACGGCCGGAATCGGGCGCAGGAACTCGATCACGAACGACGAGGCGTCCAGCAACATCCGCGAGCTTCCGATGATGACGCCCGCGGTCACGCCGATGACGATCGCAAGCGCCAGGCCTTCGAGATAGGCGTGGAGCGTGAAGCCGATCTCGCCGGACAAAGTGCCGTCCGCAAGCTGGTCGTAGAGGGCGCGGAGCGTCGAGGACGGCGTGGCGATGCTCTGCTGGTAGTCGAACGCGCGGACACCCGCTTCCACGAGCAACGCCACGAGCACGACGAAGAGCCAGCCCACGACGTTCACGCGCTTCACGGAGCGGACTATCGCTCGCGCTTCCGGACGACACAAGGTTCGATGCGGGACAATGACCGTGTGCGAGGCCCGATTCGCTACGCGCAGAGCGGCGACGTCTCGATCGCGTACCAGGTGACTGGCGAAGGTCCCTTCGACCTCGTCCTCGTACCCGGCTTCATCAGCCATCTCGAGTTCGACTGGGAGGAGCCCCGCCACGCGGCGTTCCTCGAGCGGCTGGCGTCGTTCTCGCGCCTGATCCGTCTGGACAAGCGGGGCACTGGGCTTTCCGACCGGCACGGTGGCATCGCCGACCTCGAGACGACGATGGACGACGTGCGCGTCGTGATGGATGCCGTGGGAACCGAGCGCGCTGCGCTCCTCGCCTACTGGGAAGGCGGCCCGATGGCTGTGCTCTTCGCCGCGACCTATCCCGAGCGTACTCGCGCCCTCGTTCTCGCCAGTACATTCGCGACTCCTCCTAACATCGACGTTCCCGAGGAGCAACGTGCAGCGATCATCGAGGGCATCGTCGACCGCTGGGGAGACGGTGAGACGATCTTGCGATTCGCGCCCGACGCCGACGACGTGATGAAGGCGTGGTGGGGCGCGCGAGAACGGGTTGGCGGCAGCCCGGGCGCGATTCGCAACCACTTGGCGACGGTGGCGATGGGGAACGTCCACGACGCCCTGCCGACCGTGCAGGCGCCGACACTCGTCCTGCGCCGGACGGATGACCCAATGCACGGGATGCAGATCGACCCCGAGCTAGCGAACGTCATTCCGGGCGCACGCTTCATCGAGCTGCCCGGCTCGTGCACGCTGCCGTGGGTGGATGCCGAGCAACTGCTCGACGAGGTCGAGGAGTTCCTGACGGGCGCTCGGCCGGCGCCCGTCGCCGATCGCGTCCTCGCCACGATCCTCTTCACGGACATCGTCGGCTCGACGGAGACGGCGCGACGCGTCGGCGACTCGGAGTGGTCGCGCCTCGTCGAGCAGCACCACGCCGCAGTACGACGAGAGCTCGACCGTCACGCGGGCGAGGAGATCGACACGGCGGGGGACGGCTTCTTCGCGGTGTTCGACGGGCCGGCGCGGGCGATTCGTTGCGCTCTAGCGATTGGGAGCGCCGTCGCGCCGCTGGGTCTCGAGGTGCGAGCCGGCCTGCACACGGGCGAAGTCGAGCGTTTGAAGGGCGGCAAGCCGCGCGGCATTGCGGTAAATGTCGCCGCCCGCGTGTCGGGTCTAGCAGAAGGCGGCGAGACTCTCGTCACCGGAACGGTGCGCGACCTCGTCGCCGGCTCCGGTCTGGACTTCGAAGATCGGGGCGACCACGAGCTAAAGGGGCTCGGCGAATCGCGTCGTGTCTACGCCGCGCTGCCGGGGGGGTTTAGGTCGTAGAGGGCGCCGAGCGTCGACGACGGCGTCGCGATGCTCTGCCGTAGTCGAACGCGCGCACGCCGGCCTCCACGAGCAGCGTCGCGCTCGACGCCCCTCGCGCCGACCGCGCTTCTACTCTTGCGACGCTTCAGGCCAGAGCGGCGCTGCGCCGAGCGTGGCCAGGCCGCCTGCCGTCGGCGCGAGGCCGAGCGGCACGAAGAGTCTCGGTCGCGTGATCTCGTCGACGATCCGCCGCACGGAGACCGCGGGGGCCCGAGCGGGGTTGCCGCTCAACGCTCTGGCCAGGGCAGCCATGTCGACAGCTGCGGCGAGCTCGTCCCGCTCGACGAGGAAGAAGACGTAGTCTCGGGTGGGGAGCGAGACGGCGGCGACCGTCGCGGACGTCTCGAGGAATGTTCGCAGCGCCAGCTCGAGCGCCTGCCGGCGCGGCGTGAACGCGCTCGCCGCGCGAGCCGCGCGGGAGCTCGGGTACGGGCAGATGGCCCGAACAGGACAGATCGCGTAGTAGATGCCGTTTTCGGCAGGTACGACTCGTAGCCCCTGAAGATCAGGCGTCAAGAGCTGGTACGAGTCGATGACACCCGTGGAGGAAGCCTCGGTGACGGCGAGCCTCGGGCCTCCCTGTCGAAGGTAGCGACCGCTGATCTCCGCCTTGATGACGCGCGCCTGAGCGAGCGCGCGCGGATCGAGCGTGTTCGAGCCGGCCAGAGCCGCCGCAGCTGTGACGGCGGTGGTGGCGGCGATGATGAGCGCAACGGCGACTCTTTGCATGGAAGCCTCCCTGGTGTGGCTTCCACCATCGGCCGCGCGGGCAGAAACCGCATCGAGGAAAGCCCCACAGTTCGATTCAGAACTGCGGCTGTACTAGGGCCTGGGGAGGTTCAGTACGCGAACGACCGTTCGCTCGTTGCCGACCTGGTCGTTCGCTGCAACCTCGAGCCTGACTCGACGCTCACCGGCACGCGGGCGCATTCTGAGCACCACCGACGCAGATCCCGATGGGGCGGTGTCGTACTTGGCCGCCAGGAGGATGCTGCTTCTCGCGGTGACGAGGAACGTGACCTGCCCGCCGGCGGGGTCGCGAGCGCTTAGCCGTAGATGAATCAGGTACGCGCCGCCCGGCTGGTGTGGCGTCGTGACCGAGATCTTGCCCAAGGCAACTTCCGGAGCCGTGTCGTCGTAGTCGACGAGACCACGCCACACCTCCGCAATCGAGGCAGGCTCCCCTTCCAGAAACGCTCGAACGTACGTGCCCTTGCCGCGCAACCCCTCGTACGCGCCTGTCCCAGCCACGATCAGCCAGGCGCCCGCCTCATAGCCCAGCGACGGATCTCCATCCAGGAGCCACGTCCGGGCGATGATGCTCCCGGCGCCGCCCCCGCACTCGAAGCGACGAAGCTCGGTCATCCAGCCGTCGGCCAGACGGTTTTCGATAGCGACGGCGAGGCCCGTATCGCACATCGGAGCGAGCGCGGTGAACAAGCCTTCGTCGCGGAACCCGAGTGCGAACGTTTCCGTCTCCGACGAAGCGGTTCGCGACCCTTCGAACACGAGCATGAACGGCGCCATCCGAGGGCCTGCGGACGCCGTAGCCGTAACGAGGGTTAGGGCGGCAAGAGCGAGCGCAATCGCGAATCTCGGCAGTGGAGCCTCCTTCGTCTGCGTCCACTGTCGGCTCCGCCGGCCCGAGGCGCATCATGGAAAGCCCTACAGTTCGGGCGTGGCGACTACGCCGAGCTTCGAGCTCGTCGGGCGAAGCAGGGAACAGGCGCGTCTCGTCGACTTCGCCGCCCGGCTGCGGGAAGGACCGGGCGCGCTCCTCATTCGCGGGGAACCGGGCATCGGCAAGACGATCCTCTGGCGAGAGGGCGTGGCCGCCGCGGAGCACGAGGGGGTTCGCGTCCTCGTCTCGCGGTGCACGGAGGCGGAGATGCCTGTCCCACTCGGCGCCGTGTCGGACCTGCTCGACCCCGTGTTCGAGGAGATCGCCGACGAGTTGGTCGAGCCGCAGCGTCGCGCTCTCGCAGGGGCGCTCGGGATGGAGACCGCTACGGGTACGCCCGACCGGCTCACACTGCTACGTGGGGTCGTCGCCGCGTTCCGCGCGCTGGCCGCCAATGCGCCACTGCTTCTCGCAATCGACGACGCCCAGTGGCTCGATCCGGCGTCCGCGCGCGTGCTGTCCTTCGCGGTGCGTCGGCTCGGGGACGAGCCGATCGGTGTCCTCGAGACGGTGCGAGGTACGGCAGAGGTGCCCGACCCGCTCGGCCTCGCAGACGCGCTGGAGCCCGGTGCCTATACGGAGCTTGCGGTCGGCCCGCTCGGCATCGGCCACCTCCAGCAGCTTCTGCGCCAGCGGTTCGACGTGCGGCTTCCTCGGTCGAAGGTCGCCGCCGTCCATGCCGCCTCGCACGGCAACCCAATGTTCGCACTCGAGTTCGCACGCGCGGCAGAGCGCGAGCCGGCCGACCTCCAAGCGCAGCTGCCGGTTCCGTCGTCGCTCCAGGAGCTGGTCGGCGAACGGGTCCGTGCGCTCCCGGAGGACACGCGGCCGTTGCTCGAGCTCGTGTCGGCGATCGACCGGCCGACGCCGGCGCTGCTCGGGAAGGCGCTCGGTCAGGAGCGGGCCGAGTTGCTCGCCGACGAAGCGGTCAGGGTCGGGGCGATCGCAGTGGGCAGCGACGGCGTCGTGCGCTTCACGCACCCGCTGCTCGGTGCGGCCGTGTACTTCGACATGTCTTCCGCACGCCGCCGCGCGGTACACGTGGAAGCAGCCGAGTCCGTTGACGATCTCGAGCAGCAGGCGAGGCACCTCGCCCTTGCGACTTCGACGCCCGACGCGGTGACCGCAGAGATCGTCGAACGAGCGGCCGAGGCGGCAGCCGCACGGGGCGCTCCGGACGCCGCCGGGGTGCTCGCGGCCGAGGCCGTAAGGCTAACGCCGCCTGACGACGAACCGGCGCGCGTACGCCGGACGTTCGCGGGTGCCGGCTTCTTGATGGAGGCCGGCGACGTACAGGAAGCGCGGGGGCGAATCGAGCCACTTCTGGAGGCGGACGTTCCGCGTGACATCCGTGCGCGCGCGCTCCTGATCAGAGCCGAGACCGAGCATCAGGACCGAAAGTTCATGGTGGCGTGCTTGCGGGAGGCCGTCGACATCGCGGAGGATCCCCGCATCCGTTGCCTGGCGCGGATCGGGTATGCACAACACGGCGGCTGGGTGTCCGGCGATGCCCGGACCGCGGTCGAGTCAGGACGCGAGGCCGTTCGCATCGCCGACTCGCTGGGCGACCCGGCGCTGATCACAGCATCGAAGGGTGCTCTCGCCTTCTACGCCGGCGCCAGCGGTCGACGGGACGTCGAGTTCGGCGAGGAGGACCTCGCCCGTTTGGCGGCGCTCCCGCGACCGGCACTGTGGCAAGTCACTCCTGCCGTCTCCGTCGGCGCCCTTCTGCTGTGGGCAGGAGAGCTCGACCGCGCACGGGTCGTGCTCTCCCGCGAGCACGAGGAGCTCGTGCGGCAGGGAAGACTGTTGAGGCTGGCACTTGTCCTGCTCGTCCTGCTCGCCGACGTCGAGTGGCGCGCAGGACGCTGGGCCGAGGCCGAGGCGTACGCCGAGGAGTCGAAGTCGATCCTCGACGACGCACTGCCGGGCGGCGCCGTGGTCGCGTACTACCACCATGTTCTCGTCGCGGGGTCACGAGGCCGAATAGACGAGGCTCGCCGGCTCGCGGCCGAGGGGTTGCGCCTAACGGAGCTGCGCAACGACCACCTCAATCCCTCGCGCATCCGATGGGCGCTCGGCCACATCGAGCTCGCGGCCGGAGATCCCGCGGCTGCCTTGCAATCGCTCGAGAGCTTGCCGCAGGCGCTCGACACGTTTGGCATAGGTGAGCCCGGTTGGCAGCCGATTCTTCCGGACGTGATCGAGGCGCTGGTGTCGGCGGGCCGCCTCGACGATGCGGAGACTCTGCTCCGGCAGCTCGAGCAGCAGGCGGCAGCGCTCGATCACCGTTGGGCTACCCCGGCAGCTCTACGGTGTCGCTCCCTGTTGCTGCTCGCCCACGAGCGGTCGGAAGAAGCGGCAGCAGCCGCCGAACAGGCTGCTGCGGCGTTCGCGGAGCTCGGGTTCCCGCTCGACCATGCTCGCGCGCTGATCGCCGCGGGTGCAGCCAGACGCCGCGCAGGCCATCGCCGGCAGGCCGCAGGTTTGTTAAGTGCTGCGATCGAGATCCTCGAGGAGCTCGGCGCTACGCTCTGGCTCGAGCGGGCGCGCGACGAGCTGAGGCGAGCGAGCCCGCGCCCACGCCGCGATCGGAAGCTGACGAGCGCGGAGGAGCAGGTGGCGGCGCTCGTCGTCCAGGGCCACACGAACCGCGAGGTCGCGGCGCAGCTCTTCACGACCATCTCGACCGTCGAGGCCCACCTCACGCGGATCTACCGCAAGCTCGGCATCCGTTCCCGGGCCCAGCTCATGCGCGCGGTCGCCGACGGCACTCTCGAGCTCGGGGGCTAACGACCCTTCGGGTGCAGCGGAGCACGTCCTAGAGTTCAGGGGTGGCGACGACGCCGAGCTTGGAGCTCGTTGGGCGGGCCGGCGAACAGGCGCGGTTGGTCAGCTTTGCCGCCCGGCTATGGGAAGGACCCGGCGCGCTCCTCATCCGAGGCGAGCCCGGGATCGGCAAGACGACCCTCTGGCGCGCGGGAATGGCCGCTGCGGAGCGCGAGGGAGCGCGCGTGCTCGTCTCGCGCTGTGCAGAGGCGGAGATGCCGATCCCCCTTGGAGCGATCGTGGATCTGCTCGACCCCGCGTTCGAAAAGGTCTCCGAGGCGTTGCCCGAACCACAGCAGCGCGCGCTCTCCGCAGCGCTAGGGATCGAGACGGACACCGCCGCACCCACTGACCCGCTTGTACTTCTACGGGCGTTTGTCGCCGCTATCCGTCTACTCGCCGCCGACAGACCTGTGCTCGTGGCCGTCGACGACGTGCAATGGCTCGACCCGGCCTCGAGACGCGCGCTCGCGTTCGCGGCGAGACGCGCCGGCGAGTCCTCGATCGGTGTCTTGGCCACCTTGCGTGGAGGCCCTGAGACGCTCGAGCCGCTGGGCCTCGCCGATGCGTTGGAGCCCGGCGGCCTCGAGGAGATCATCGTCGGACCGCTCAGCGTGGACGAACTGCAACGACTCGTACGCGAGCGCTTCGACGTACGTATCCCCCGGGGGAAGCTCATTGCGGTCCATGAGGCGTCGGGAGGAAACCCGATGTTCGCGCTCGAGTTCGCGCGGGCCCACGCGCGTGACGACGCGAACCTGCGAGCGCAGTTACCCGTCCCCTCGACGCTTCAGGAGCTGGTGGAAGAGCGTGTTCGCCGGCTACCGCAGAGCACGAAGCCTCTGCTGGAGCTGATGTCGGCGGTCGAGCGCCCAACGCCGGCTCTGCTCGCGAGAGCGCTAGACAGGGACGTGGTCGAGAAGCTCGTACACGAGGCCGTCGCTGCCGGCGCCATCGGCGTAGGTGGCGACGGCGTGGTCCGCTTCACCCACCCGCTGCTGGCCTCAGCTGTCTACTTCGACATGCCATCCGACCGCCGACGTGCCGTGCACCTCGAGCTGGCAGCCCTCGTCGAAGATCTCGAGCAGCGGGCTCGACACCTCGCGCTAGCGACATCGACGCCCGACGCGACGATCGCCGACGTCGTCGAGCGAGCGGCGGAGGCCGCTGCAGCACGGGGCGCGCCCGACGCGGCGGCCTTGCTGGCGGCTGAGGCCGAACGGCTGACGCCGCCCGTCGACGGGACGGCACGGGTGCGCCGAGCCTTTGCTGGCGCGGGCTTTCTGATCGAGGCGGGCGACTTCGCCGAGGCGCGGTCGCTGCTGAACCCGCTGCTCGACTCGAACAGCCCGGCCGCCGTGCGATCAGAGGCGCTCGTGATGAGATCGGAGACCGAGTACCGGGATCGCGCGCGACTCCGGGCTTTCCTTCAGGAAGCCATCGACACCGCGCCGGACCTGCGCGTCCGCTGGCAGGCATGGATCCGTTATGCGGAGCATGGTGGCTTCATCTCGGCCGATGCACGGACGGCCGCGGAGTCCGCTCGCGAAGCCCGGCGCATCGCCCTCGAGCTCAAAGATCCGCCGCTCATCGCGGCATCGACAGCCGCACTCGCCTACTACGACGCTGCCCGCGGCATCCACGACATCGAGTTCGGCGAAGACGAGCTTGTCGATGCGGCGCACCTGCCTCGCGCAGCACCGTGGCAGATCACACCGGCCGTTTCGGTCGGAGGACGACTGCTCTGGGCGGGGGAGCTCGACCGCGCTCGCGAGGTGCTCCGTCAGGAGTACGACGACCTGGTGCGCCAGGGAAGGGTGTCGATGCTTCCGCTCCAGCTCATGAGACCGCTCAGCGATCTCGAGTGGCGTGCCGGTCGCTGGGCCGAGGCCGAGAGGTACGCCTACGAGGCTCGCGCGATCCTCGAGGATGGGTTTCTCGGGATCGCACACGCGGTCAGTGCCTCACAAATCATCGTCGCCGGGTCGCTCGGCCGTGTCGACGAGGCGCGGGAGCTCGCCTCGTCTGGCCTGCGTGGAGCCGAGCGATTCGAGGACGTGAACTTCATCCGCATCCGGTGGGCGCTCGGCCATGTCGAGCTCGCAGCCGGAGATCCCACAGCTGCCCTGGACTCGCTCGAGAGCTTGCCGCAGGCGCTCGACGCGTTCGGCGTGAATGAGCCGGGTTGGCAACCGATTCTCCCTGACGTGATCGAGGCGCTCGTGTCGGTCGGCCGCGTCGATGAGGCAGAGATCGTCTTGCAGCAGCTCGAGCGGCAAGCGGCGGCGCTGGAGCACCGTTGGGCGACACCGGCAGCTCTCCGGTCTCGCGCCCTGTTGCTCCTCGCCCGGGAACGGTCGGACGAAGCAGCAAGCGCCGCCGAGCAGGCTGCCGCGGCATTCGCCGATCTCGGCTTCCCGCTCGACCGCGCACGTTCGTTCCTTGCCGCGGGCTCCGCGAGACGTCGCGCGGGTCAGCGCCGTCTGGCCGCCGAGTTGCTGACCTCGGCGATCGCGATCTTCGACGAGCTCGGAGCGCCGCTCTGGCTGGAGCGGGCCGGGGACGAGCTCCGGCGCGCGAGCCCTCGTCCACGCCGAGATCGCGAGCTGACGAGCGCCGAGCGTCGTGTCGCTGCGCTCGTCGCTCAAGGGCACACGAATCGCGAGGTCGCAGCGCAGCTGTTCACGACGGTCGTGACCGTCGAGGCGCATCTCACGCGGACGTACCGCAAGCTTGGTATCCGCTCCCGGGCCCAGCTCACGCGGGGCGTGGCCGAGGGGACGCTCGACCTCGGAAGCTGATGCGTGGGCGTCCATCAGCGCCGGGCGCCGGCGACGACGTCCCCGACCGAGACGCCGCGGATCGATGCGTCGACCAGCTCGACTGGGTGAACGGCCGGCAATGCCTTGCCCGCTCGCCGTAGCGCGGTCGAGACCTGGACGAGACAGCCCGGGTTCGCGCTTGCGTAGACCTCCGCGCCGGTCGCCGTAACGTGCGCCGCCTTGCGGTCGCCGAGCTCCGTCGCCGCCTCCGGTTCGACGAGGTTGTAGATCCCTGCGCTTCCGCAGCAGATCGCCTGCTCGGCGGGCTCGACGAGGTCGACGCCCGGGATCGAGCCGAGCACCTCCCGCGGGGCGTCGCGAACGCGCTGGGCGTGTAGCAGGTGGCACGAGTCCTGGAACGCGACTTTGAGCGGCAGCGGCGCCCGTTCGGCCCGCGGCTCGACCTCGGCGAGCAGCTCGGAGACGTCGACGACCCGCACATCGAGGGCAGAGTCCTTGAGATGGGAGCCGCAACCGGCGGCGTTGACGACGACCGCATCCACCCCTTCGCGCGCGAAGCGCTCGCCGAGCGCGTGCGCGCGGCGGTGTCCTTCCTCCCGCCGCCCGGCATGAAGATGGAGCGCGCCGCAGCAGCGCTGGTCGTCCGGCGCGAGCACGTCGAAGCCCTCTGCGGCGAGCACGCGCGCAGTAGCGGCGTTGACGTCGCCGAAGAGCACGCGCTGGACGCAGCCCGTAAGCAGGCCGACCCTTCCGCGCCGCTCCCCGACTGCGGCCGTGAACGAAGGCGGGCCCTTGCGGACAGGCCAAGGGGGCGCGAGCTCCGCGAGCACCTTCAGCCGCCGCGGGAGCGGGAACCCCCTGGGCGGCGCGACCCTGAGCGCGGCCCGCATGCGTCGTGGATGCGGAAAGATCGAGAACACGAGGTGGCGCTGGAGCCAGTCGGCCGGCGCGCGGTCGTACTCATCCTCGATCTGCTCACGCGTCTGCTCGAGCAGGAGGTCGTAGCGGACGCCCGACGGGCACGCGGTCACGCACGCCATGCAGCCGAGACAGCGGTCGATGTGCTCGACGACCGTCGAGTTGAGCGTCATCGTCCCGTCGGCGAGGCCGCGCATGAGCCACAGCCGGCCGCGCGGCGAGTCGGCCTCCATCTGCCAGAGCGGCCCGTACGTGGGGCATGTCGGCAGGCAGAAGCCGCAGTGGGTGCACGCGTCGATCAGCTCGCGCTGGATCATGGGACGGCGAAGACTCCGTACGGGTCGAGCTCGGCGCGGAGCCGGTCGAGCAACGCGCTCGGCACGACCGCCCGGCTCTCTATCGGCCGCGCACGCACCTCATCCCAGATCGCGGCTTCGACCGCCACGGCGCCGATCAGCACCTTCGCCGCTTCGACCTGCGTCGCGACAGCCGCGGAGCTGCCCTCGAACAGCGCCACGACGCGCTCGTCCGTGATGTCGAGCGCGCTCGGCACGAGCGTCGACCGACGCACCGATCGCGCCTTCTCCTCCGCATCGCCCGCCGCCGCCACGGTTGCCGCGGTTTCGGGCAGCGGGTGCAGCCGCAGGCTCATGCGGACGACGATGCCGAGCGTGCCACGCGAGCCGGAGAGCAGCTTGCCGAGGTCATAGCCGGCGACGTTCTTCACCACCTTGCCCCCCGAGCTCGCGACGAGCCCGTCGCCGAAGACGGCGGTGACGCCCAGCACTAGATCGCGCAGCCGCCCGTAGCGGTAACGGAGGGGGCCGTGGAGGTCGCCCGCGAGGCACGCGCCGAGCGTCGGGTCTCCCGGTGGATCCAGCGAGAGCCGTTGACCGTGCTCGGCGAGCACCGCCTGGAGCACCGAGAGCCGGATGCCGGCCTCGACCGTGCACGTGAGGTCGCCCGCCTCGTGCTCGAGGATCCGGTCGAGCGCTCCCAGATCTAGGTCGGCAACTGAAAGCGTCCCACCGCTCTCGGCTGCGGCGCGAACGGCGGCCGCGACCTCAGAAACGGTCTGCAAGACCGAGCCTCTCGAGCGGGTGTTGACGATAAGGCCCCGGCACCTCACCGCAGAGGCGAGGCGTCGGGAACAGCTTGCCGGGGTTCGCGATCCCGGCCGGGTCGAAGGCGCGGCGCACGCGAGCCATCGCCTCGAGGTCGTTTTTGGAGAAGAGCAGCGGCATCGAGCATGCCTTGTCCGTGCCGACGCCGTGCTCGCCGGTGATCGAACCGCCTGCGTCGACGCAGGCGACGAGGATCGCGTCGGCCAATGCGCGCGCCCGCTCCGGCTCCCCTGGCACACGCTCGTCGTAGAGCACGAGCGGGTGGAGGTTGCCATCGCCCG
Source organism: uncultured Actinomycetes bacterium (assembly GCA_963705945.1). Classification (GTDB taxonomy): domain Bacteria; phylum Actinomycetota; class Thermoleophilia; order Gaiellales; family Gaiellaceae; genus PALSA-612. The sequence goes on from CAVPLG010000001.1 coordinate 1,120,279, forward strand.
CATGGAAGACGTTGCCGACGCGGAGTCCGTGCTCGGCCTCGAGCTGCGCGATCTCGCGCAGCACCTCGGGCAGCTTCGTGCGCGGGACGACGCCGTCCTGCACGTAGTAGCTCTCGGAGATCAGGCCCATCGCCGCGAACGCCGATCGCCGCCCCTTCCAGAGCAGCGCGCGCTCCGCGTCGTCCGCGGCGGTCCGGATCTCGGACGCGCCGCACTCTCGGCAGATCGTCTCGACCCGCTCCACGTCCTCCGCCACCTGCACGGCGACGCCGTCGAGCTCGACGATCAGCGCGGCCCCCGCCTCCGGATAACCCGGCGCGATCGACCGCGCGGCCTCGAGCGTCAGCCGGTCCATCATCTCGACCGCCGCCGGCAGGATCCCCTCGGCGATCACGCCGGAGACGGCCGTGCCGGCCGCGTCCGTCGAGTCGAAAGCGGCGAGCAGCGTGACGACGAGCTCCGGCCGCCGGAGCACACGGAGCGTGACCTCGGTGGCGATCCCGAGGGTGCCCTCGGAGCCGACGAACACGCCGAGCACGTCCGGCCCGGGGTCGTCGGCCGACACCGTCACGACCTCGCCGTCCGGGAGCACGACGACGGCCGCGAGCACGTGGTGGACAGTGAAGCCGCTCTTCAGGCAGTGTGCGCCGCCCGAGTTCTCGGCCACGTTGCCGCCGATCGTGCACACCTGCTGGCTCGAAGGATCCGGCGCGTAGAAGTACCCGTCGGCGGCGACCGCCTCCGTCACCTGAAGATTCGTCACGCCGGGCTGGACGACGACCCGCTCGGCGTCGAGATCGACCTCGAGCACCCGGTTCATGCGCGCGAGCGAGATCACGATCCCCTCGGCGACCGGCAGCGCGCCGCCGGAGAGGCCGGTGCCCGCGCCGCGCGCGACGAACGGGATGCCGTGCGCCGCACAGGCGCGCACGACCGCCTGCACCTCGTCCGTCGTCTGGGGAAGGCAGACGAGCGCAGGGATCACGCGGCGTCCAGTGAGCCCGTCGCACTCGTACGTCCGGAGCTCCTCCGGCTCCGTCAGGAGCGCCGGCCCGGGCAGGGCCGCCTCGACGGCCTCGACGAACGCACGCGGCAGCGCCACGCGTGTCAGTCTATGACTGTGGCGACGGTGGTCCCGGGGGGTGTCGACGTACTGGCGGATGCGGGTCCTGCGGCCGAGCGCATCCTGACGCCCGACGGCCTCGAGTTCGTCGCCACGCTCCAGCGCGAGCTCGGCCCGCGGCGCGAGGAGCTGCTCGCGCTGCGCCGAAGGCGGCAGGCCGAGATCGACGAGGGCGGGCTGCCGGACTTTCTCCCGCAGACGGAGCACATCCGCAAGGACCGGGAGTGGCGCGTCGCCGAGACGCCCGCCGACCTCCAGGACCGCCGCGTCGAGATCACGGGGCCAGTCGATCGGAAGATGGTGATCAACGCGCTCAACTCGGGCGCGAAGGTGTTCATGGCGGACTTCGAGGACGCGAACTCCCCCACCTGGGCGAACTGCGTCGAGGGACAGGCGAATCTGATCGACGCCGTCGAGCGCACGATCTCGCTCGATACGGGCGAGAAGCAGTACCGCCTGAACGACGAGATCGCCACGCTGCTCGTCCGGCCCCGAGGCTGGCACCTGTTCGAGAAGCACATGCTCGTCGACGGGGAGCCGGTCTCGGCCGGGCTGTTCGACTTCGGCCTCTACATGTTCCATTGCGCCGAGCGGCAGCACGCCGCCGGCTCCGGGCCGTACTTCTACCTCCCGAAGCTCGAGAGCCATCTCGAGGCGCGGCTCTGGAACGACACCTTCGACCTCGCCGAGGACACGCTCGGCACCGGCCGCGGGCGGATCCGCGCCACCGTGCTGATCGAGACGATCCTCGCCGCGTTCGAGATGGAGGAGATCCTCTACGAGCTGCGCGAGCACTCGGCCGGGCTCAACGCGGGGCGCTGGGACTACATGTTCAGCGTGATCAAGAAGTTCCGCGACCGTCCGGAGTTCGTCCTCCCCGACCGGCCGCTCGTGACGATGACCGTGCCGTTCATGCGCGCGTATACGGAGCTGCTCGTGAAGACCTGCCACCGGCGCGAGGCGCACGCGATAGGCGGCATGGCCGCGTTCATCCCGAGCCGGCGCGACCCCGAGGTCAACGCGGTCGCGCTCGAGAAGGTGGCAGAGGACAAGGAGCGCGAGGCGACCGACGGCTTCGACGGCACCTGGGTCGCACACCCCGATCTCGTGCCGACCGCGCGGGCGGAGTTCGACGCAGTGCTCGGGTCGCGACCGAACCAGGTCGAGCGCAAGCGCGAGGAGGTGGACGTGACGGCGGCCGAGCTGCTCGACGTCGCGGCGACACCGGGCGACGTGACCGAGGACGGCGTGCGGCTGAACGTCTCCGTCGGCATCCAGTACATCGCGGCGTGGCTCGCGGGCTCAGGCGCGGCGGCGATCAACAACCTGATGGAGGACGCCGCGACGGCCGAGATCTCGCGCTCGCAGGTCTGGCAGTGGGTTCGCCACGGCCGGATCAGCCGCGAGCGCGTGGCCGAGATCGAGGCCGAAGAGATGGCGCGCCTCGGGCCCGACTACGAGACCGCGCGTGAGGTGTTCGACGAGGTCGCCCTGGCGCCCGAGTTCGTCGAGTTCCTCACCCTGAGCGCGTACGCGCGCCTGCCTTGACGCTCACGCGGCGGCGTTTCCTCGGCGTCGCCGCTAGCACGCTGCTCATGCCGCGGATCGCGCGCGGGGCGTCCCGACGGCGCGTCGTCGTCGTCGGCGCCGGGCTCGCGGGCCTCGCGGCCGCGGATGCGCTCGCGCGGGCCGGCTTCGAGGTCGTCGTCTTCGAGGCGCGCGACCGCGTCGGCGGCCGCGTGCTGACGATCCGCGATCCGCTGACCGGTGGGCGGCACGCGGAGGCGGGCGCGGAACTGATCGCGGCCGAGGACACGCGGGTGCGTGCGCTCGCCCGGCGGTTCGGGCTCGCACTCGAAGGGAGCGAGGTCGCTCCCACGGTCATCTACCGCGACGGCAGACGGCAGACGGGGGCCGCGTTCCTCACCCCGGGTGTCGAGGCTCAGATCACGCGCTTCTACAATCGCGTACGCGCGCTGTCAGGCGCCGGTCTCGACAGACGCTCGGTCGCGTCGCTGATCCGCGAGGCGAAGCTCGGAGACCGCGCACGCTTCAGCGTCACGGCTGGCGTCCGTCGCCGATACGGCGTCGAGCCGGAGAGCCTCTCGCTCGCCTTCTACGCGCAGCAGGAGCAGATTACGCTCGGCAGGCGCACGCCGTACTGGCGCTTTCGCGCAGGCGCTGATTTTCTCCCCCTTGCCTTCGCCCGCGGCCGGGACGTGCGGCTGGAGACTCCCGTCTCTGCGATCGCCTGGTCTCGGGTCGGAATCACCGTGACCGCGGGCGGCGATGACCTCGATGCGGATGCCGCCGTCGTCGCAGTGCCGGTGCCGGTGCTCGGCACGATCGACTTCGACCCCGATCCGCCGCCGGCGCTCCAGGCAGCGATCGAAGAGCTTCGCTATGGCCACGGCGTGAAGACCATTCTCCAGTACGAGAAGGGCTTTCGCGCGCGCGGAAGCGTCGCGTCCGACCTCTCGTTCCAGGCGGCGTCGATCGCCGGCAACCGAGTCGTCACCGCGTACACGACGGGCCGGAACGGCCTGCTCTACGGGACGATCTCGAAGCACACCCGGTCGCTGCTCGTAGCCGACGAGCTCGGCGAGGTCTACCCGGGCTCGCGTGGCCGCTACTTGCTCGGGGACAGCTACTCGTGGCACACGGACGGCTGGAGCCTCGGCACAGCAGTCGCCTACGCGCCGGGTCAGGTGACGCGCTTCCAGGAGGTGATCCGCCCGCCGCTCGGCCGCGTCCACTTCGCCGGAGAGCACACGGACGCGCTCGCAGGCACGATGGAGGGCGCCGTGCGCTCGGGCCTGCGAGCGGCAGCCGCGATCGCCCGTGCCTAGTCGTCACCCGATCGGGGGATTCGAACCCAAAAGCACAGAGCGATGATAAAAGCGTGCGTACTGCTGCAAAGCGCTCCGTGTTCGTTGCCGTCTTCGTCGCGGCTCTCGCGAGCGCTGCCGTCGCGGCGGGAAGCAACGGCAAGCCGGCGATCCGTTTCCTCTCGGTGGGGCGGGCGTATCAGGGCAAGCCGCTCACTGTCAGCGTCGCCGCCAAGGGATCAGCCTCCTGCTCGCTCGCCGTTCGCTACGCAGACGGCTCGACGCAGGCCAACCTCCGCTCGTCCTCGCCAGCCAAGGGCACGGCAGCCTGGACGTGGACGCTGCCGCAAATCACAGCACCCGGCGCCGCGCGCCTGACCGTGCGTTGCGGCTCGGCGCAGGCGCGGCGGATGGTCACCGTCGTCGGCACGCTGATCCCGGCGAAGATCGTCGTCGCGAAGAGCGGTTACTCGATCCGCTCGAGACCGCTCAGCGGGGACTCGGTCAGCTACGGGATCGTCCTCAAGAACCTGTCCCCGAACGTCGCCGCCGAACAGGTGAGCGTCCAGACGAACTTCGTCAAGGCGAACAACTATCTCGTCGGCACCGTCACCGACTCGGTCGCCGCGGTCGGTCCCGGCTCGACCTACAACGTCGGTGGCTCGCTCTCGTTCCCGGGCGCCGCGCCGGTTGATCATCTCGAGTTCGTCGTCCTGATCGGTGCGAAGAAGAAGTCGAAGCCAGTGCATCAGCCCGCGCTCGACGACGTCTCCGCGGTGCCCGCCTCGTACGACCCGATCTGGGTCGCGTGGATCCAGGGTGAGGTCGTCAACGACCACCCGAGCCTGATGCTCGCGAATGCCCAGCTGTCCGCGGTCATGTTCAATGCGGCAGGCAACGTGATCGGCGGCGGCACAGGCTACGCACTCGGGAAGCTTCCGCCAGGCACGCGCGCGGTGTTCAAGATCCAGTCGGGCGTCGACTCGGTGCCGATTGCCAAGGTCGCCTCGATCGCGATCTCCGTCGCTCCGAGCTACCAGACACCGCCCCCCTAGTCCTGCGTCTACGATCGCCGGGTGGACACGTATCTCGCGATCGTGAGCAAGCGGGACACGCGACGCTACACCTCCAAGCCGATCCCCAACGAGGTCGTCGAACGGATCCTCGACGCGGGTCGCGTCGCCGGCAGCGCGTCCAACAAGCAACCCTGGCGCCTACTGATCGTCGAGGACGCGGAACGACGGAAGCGGCTCGCGGACGCCGTCTATGCGCCGGACAACGTGCGCGGCGCATCGCTCGTCGTCGCGGTCGCCGGCGAGCGCCCCTTCGACATCGGGCGCTGCGTCCAGAACATGATGCTCGCCGCGTGGGCAGACGGCGTCGCCTCGTGTCCCAATGGCATCAAGGACAAGGACTGGGCGGCGGAAGTGCTCGGCCTCGAGGAGGCGCCGATCACGGTGCTCTCCTTTGGCTATCCGGCGCACCACCGGGGCGCCGAGACGCGGAGTGCCGAGGAGTGGAGCGCCCGAGCCGACCGCAAGCCGCTCGACGAGCTCGTCGAGCGGGTCTAGGTCACCGTCACCCAGATGCCTTCGGGGCTCACGGCCACCCCGCCCGGGCTCCCGCCGACACTTATCGTCTTCATGACCCGCACCGTCAGAGGATGTAGCAACACCAGATCGCAAGCGATGCTCGAGAGGCTGTAGCCCGCGATCCGGGCTGGCTAGGGCGCCGGCTGCACCGGGCGCCAGGCGGGGCTCGAGTTGTTCTGATCGCTCGTGATCGACTCCGGCTTGCTGCCGAGCGCAATCGTGTAGATCGAGCCGTCGCTCCAGAACGCGATCGTCTTGCCGTCCGGCGACCACGCAGGTTCGTAGGCGCCTGTCGTCGCAGCGACCGCGAGCGCACGCGGAACCTTCTTGCCGATCGAGATCGTGTAGAGCACCGCGATGTTGAACGCCTTGTTGCTCGAGAACACGATCCGACGGCTGTCGGGCGACCATGCAGGCCCGCGACTGTCGGAATCGAGCCGCGTGATCTGCTGGCGATCGCTGCCGTTCGGCTTGACGCGCCAGATCTCATGGGCGGTGAAACCCGGCTCGTGCGCCACATACGCGATCCATTTGCCGTCGGGCGACCATGCCGGCTCCGTCAGCGCGCCGAGATCCTTCATGACGCGCCGCACAGCGCCGCCGCTCGAGCCCACCACGCAAAGAGTGTTGTCGCGCGAGAACGCGATCTGCTTCCCGTCAGGAGACCACGTCGGGCTGGAGTCGTCGTGGCTCCCCGACGTCAGCTGCCTCGTCCCTGACCCATCAGCGGCCATCACGTAGATGTGAGAGCGCCCGTCACGACTGCTTGCAAACGCGATCTTGGAAGCGTCTGGCGCCCAGGCCGGCTCGACCTGGAAGAGCAGGCCACGGGGGGTGGCTGGGTCTCCCTTCTCGCTCGTAAGGCGCCGCTGGTGACTGCCGTCTGCCGCCATGCCGAAGATCGCGTAGTCGCCGTCGCGGCTCGACACGAACGCCATGTCCGGTGGGGATGCAGGACCCGAGCCGCAGCCCGCGAGGAGCGATACGAGCAGCAGACAAGCCAAGAGGGAAAGTCGGCGCACAGGGATCTCGGGGAGCAGCCTAGTGGGCGGCGAGAGGCTCGACGCCGAGATAGCGTCGCTGCAGCTCGGTGTCACCGGCGAGCTCGTCGGATGACACCTCGAGCGCGATCTCCCCACCGACCATGATCAGCTGGCGTGGCGCGAGGGAGGTGGCGACACCGAGGTTCTGCTCGATAAGCAGGATCCGCAGCCCTTCCTCTTCGAGCCTTCGAAACGTCAGCACCAGGCTCTCGATGATCGCCGGAGCCAGCCCCTCGGACGGCTCGTCCATTACGAGCAGCCTGGGATTCGTGAGCAGCGCGCGCCCGATGGCGAGCATCTGCTGCTCCCCGCCGGACAGCTGTGCTCCGCCGTTTCTCTTGCGCTCGGCGAGGCGAGGGAAGAGCTCATAGATCTTGGCCACCGTCCACTCGCCTTTGCTGCGCGCGCCGATCATCCGCAGGTGCTCGTCGACGGACAGCGACGGAAACAGGCGCCGGCCCTGCGGCACGTACCCGATCCCGGCCTGCGCGACCTTGTATGACGGCTTGCCCAGCAGCTCGTGGCCCAGGAAGCGGATGGACCCGCTCGTGCGGGGCGGAGAGAAGCCCATGATGGCGGCGCAGAGCGTCGTCTTTCCCATGCCGTTGCGCCCGACGATCGCAACCGGGTCGTCTCCGAGCTCGAACGTGACGTCGTGGAGAATCCGCGCCGAGCTGTAGTACGCGTTCAACCCGGTGATGGAGAGAACCGGCTCGCTCATCCGTGTTCCTCTACGAGGTGATGCGCGTTGCCGAGATAGAGGTCGTGCACGAGCTGGTTCCCGCGGATCTCGTCGGGAGTTCCTTCCACGATCACACGCCCGTCGTGCATCATCGTCACGCGTTCTGCGATGCGTAGCGCGACGTCCATGTCGTGCTCGATCAGCAGCAGCGTGATCGACGCATCGAGCGCGAGCAGGAGATCCGTGAGCAGCCCGCGCTCGCCGCGCGACAGGCCCGAGGCCGGCTCATCCAGCATGAGAATCTTGGGATCGGCGGCAAGCGCCATGCCGAGCCCGACTTGCCGATGTTCGCCGTGAGAGAGGTCACCGACCAGGACCGGGAGCTTGTGATCGATGGCGACGCGGCGTGCCGCGTCACGGGCCCGGTCCCGGAGATCTCTGTCGCGGCCCGCCCTCACCGGCCGCAGGCGCCCACCCTCGACGCCGACGATTGCGAGGTAGATGTTGTCCTCGACCGACAGCCCGCCGAAGAGTCGCGACTGCTGGTACGTGCGGGCAAGACCCACCTTCGCGCGGGCGCGCGCAGGCTCGTAGGTCATGTCTACACCGAGGATCGCGATCGTCCCGGAGGTGGCCGGGAAGTCGCCGGCTATGACGTTGAAGAGCGTCGTCTTGCCGGCGCCGTTGGGACCGAGAATGCCGCGCCTCTCGCCCTGGCGGATCTCGAGATCGACGTTCTCGACTGCGTGAAGACCGCCAAAACGCCGGCCGACCCCCCTGAGCAGGAGGGCCGGCGCGGCGACTTCAGCGTGCTTAGCGGCTTCCGCCACTTACCCCTTGACGACCCCATTGACGACGGGAACGCCCTTGTTCGTCCACGGGAGCTTCTTGTGCGCGCACGTGGGGTACGTGCGGCTCGGCGGCTTCAGAACCGTGCCACCGAAGGTCTCGTCGACGTACTGCTTGACCTTCTGCACCGTCACGACCGCGAGCGCGCCCGGGGCCGAAACGTCCATGCGGTACGAGTACTGCTGCTGCAGTGCCTGGTTGTTCTTGCCGAGGAAGAGCTTGCCATAGGCGGCGTCGGGAAGAACCACCTTGCGGAGGGCACTCTGCAGTGCCTTCTGCCCACCCGCGATGTTGCCCTTGACCGCGTTGAGCGCCTTCATCAGCGCCCAGGTGTTGGCGTAGTAGTTGAACGTGAACCCGTCGGCCCCGTGGTCAGATGCCTTGCCGGCGAGCGGCGGATACTTGTTGAACCACTTGTCCAGGATCTTCTTGTACTTCGTCACGTTCTTGCCCTTGAGGTCGGGAGCCGTGCCGAAGCCGCCCACGTAGGCGCCACTCAGGTGCGGGCCGATCGTCTTGTCGGCGCCGGACGAGAAGAAGAACAGGTTTCCGATCACCTGCGAAGGCTTCAATGTCCCGTACAGGTTCTCGAACGCCTTGATCGACGGGACGGTGCCCGTGCCACCGACCGCCCAGAAGTAGCCGTCGACCTTGTCGGGCGCCGGCAGCTGCTGCACGAACGACGAGTAGTCGGTGGTGTTCAGCGGCGGGAACACCCGCTTGGTGATGGTGCCGACCCGCTGCACAGAAGTCGGCGATGAAGCCCGCACCGGACGCGTAGCCGAAGCTGTAGTCGTCCATGATGATCGCGGCCTTCTTCCAGTGGTCCTTCTTGACGGCGACCGAGCCGATGCCGGCCTGCCACTGGACGCCCACTGCCGTTGAAGCGGAAGAAGTTCGGCGCCTTCACTGCGGCCGTGGTGTCCCACGCGCCTGCGGTGCCGTTGACGAACGTCTTCGTCGGGTGCTGCTTGGCGTAGTTGGCGATGGCAACCGACTCGTCACCGGACAGCGGCCCGATCATCATGTCGGCACCGAGCTGCTCCATGAGCCGCTTGGTCTCCTTGATCGCGGAGTCCGCCGTGTCGTTCGCGCAACCGATGCCCACCAGCTTGAGCGGATGGCCTCCGATCGAGCCGCCGTGCCACCCTGCGGACGGCTTGTTCTTGTTGTTCGGCTTAGCTCCCCGAACTCGGCGACGGCAGTGATCGCCCCGCCGATGTCCTGCTGGTAGTTCGCGGCGAACGCGCCACCGCAGTCGGACATGATGGCGAACTTGATCGGCGTCGCCGTCGGCTTGCCCACGGCCGCGGTAGCCGTAATCCCGAGGACGACTGCGGCGCTTACGACGAGACCCGCCGGAAGCAAGAACCGCCGTCCTCTCCTTCTGACTTGCGTCATCTGGTGCCCTCCCTCTTCGTGCGTCTGACCCAGCGTGCAACGCCGGGACGTCTGGCTAGCGAGGCAAACCCTACTCCAATGAACCGTCGCGCTTCTACCTGGACGCGCTCTCCGTCGGCTCGCCTCCTTGCCCACCTGTAACCGCCGCGGCAGGCACCGCTGGAGCGGCTGGACCGATCCGCTCGAGCAGAGTGCCCCAGATCCCCATCAGTCCACCGGGCGAGACGGAGAATGATCAGCGAGGAAGATCGCACCGATCAGCGAGTGGAATGTCCCTCCGATCACGGGCAGGTCGTCGGTTCGCACGTAGTTCTGGATCGCGACGAACGCCAGCGCCCCGAGCCACGCGCCCTCGAGCCGATAGAGGCCCCCGATCACGCAGATGACGAGCAGATCGATCGCCGCTCCGATGTTGATCGACGCGGGGTCGATGTGCCCGTTCCACCAGACGAACAGGACGCCGCCGAGCCCTGCGATGAAGCCTGGCGAACCCGAACGCCATCGTGCGGTGGAGCGGGACGTTGTAGCCGAGCGAGCTCATCCTCAACGGGTCGTCGCGAATGCCCTGCAGCGTCAAGCCGAAGGGGCGTTCGTACGAGATATCTGATCGCGGCGTAGACGACGACGGCGACCACGAGCGCGGCGTAGTAGAGCCGGTACGAGTGCGCCGAGACCTCGCCGATCCAGGACGGCGCCCGGATGCCGCTGATCCCGCCGAAGCCCGACAGGCTGAGGTCGGCGCCGAAGAAGACGTTGGCGATCACCGCGAAGGTGAGCGTGATCATCAGGAAGTAGATCCCGGCGCTTCGACTTGCCAGAGCGCCGAAGAGGAAGGCGACAGCCGTCGCGACGGCGAGGCCGATCACGATGCCCCACCATGGGCTCCAGCCGAGATTGAGCCCCTTCGTGTTTCCGTTCGTGACGGCGTTGCCGAGCGCGAACCCGGCGATGCCGAAGATCGAGATCTGGGCCAGGGAGACCATCCCCCCGTAGGCGGACAGGAAGATCAGGCTTGCTGCGGCGATCCCGAGGAAGAAGGTCTGGGTGAGGATCGTGCTGATGAAGTAGTTCGACATGATCGGGGTCGGGGCGAGCAGCGGCGCAGCGAAGGCAAAGAAGATTGCCGCCACACCAATCGATCTCTCGAGCCACTGCCGGTAGCCGCTCGTGCCCGTGGTCAAGCGGGCCTTCCGAAGAGGCCTTGCGGCCGAAACGCCAGCACGAGCGCGAGGAGCGCGAACGTGAAGATGATCGAGTAGTACGTGTAGTTCGCCGGCAGGTAGACGGCCGAGAACGACGATACGAGGCCGAGCAGTAGCGACCCGACGGCCGCACCGACGAGCGAGCCCATCCCCCCGATGATCACGACGACGAGCGAGTACAGCAGCCAGTTCGCGTCGACGCCAGGCCCGAGGCTCGCGAACGACCCGCCGATAGCTCCTCCGAACCCGGCCAGCGCTGAGCCGACGAAGAAGGCGAGCGCGAACGTCAACTGGATGTTCACGCCGAGTGCGGAGACCATCTGGCGGTCGTCGACTCCGGCGCGAATGACCATTCCCGTCCGCGTCTTCTTCAGCCAGAGCCAGAGCGCCGCGCCCACGAGGATCGCGGTCGCGAGGATGGCCAGGCGGGTGAGCGAGTACTCGACTCCGGCGAGATGGATGGTGATCCGCTTGTCGATGAGTCCCGGCCAGGCAATGTCCTGCGTGAACGCCCCGAAGTGGGCGATCATCTGATCCGCGAGGATGATCGCGATCGCAATCGTGATCAGGGCTTGACGGAGCTCCTGACCCTGGTTCCAGCGAAGGAAAAGCTGCTGCATTCCGAGACCCGCGATGCCGATGCACGCCGCTGCGACCAGAGCGGGCACGAGCCATTGCCACCAGCTCACCTGCGAGCTGAGCAGTCCGAAGGACGAGTCGCCTCCGACGAAGTCCCGTTGGAGCTTGAGCGCGATGTACCCGCCGAGCAGGAAGAACGCGCCGTGCGCCATGTTCACGACCCGCATCAGTCCGAAGATCAGCGTGAAGCCGCTCGCGACGACGAAGTAGAGACCCGCTGCCGTGACGGCGTTCAGAAGCGTGATCAGGAAGTCGTGCGGATCGTGAACTGCCGACCCGAAGGTCGTGTCCAAACCGGTGCAGCTTTCACCACATGTGCGGGCCGCGAACAGCACCCAGATGAGCGCGAACGCAACGGCGATGAGCGCGACACCGGCGGGCCCTCGTCGTACAACCGCACGGCGCGAAGCCGCTGCGCGGCCTCCCGTGCGCTCTGTGTCCGAGATCGCGTTACTCACGGTCGCGGCCCGCATAGAGCGTCGCGGTGCGCGCCTCGCCTTCCTGCGGGACCACGTCCTCGAGACGGCCGAACTCCGCGACGAGCTCCGGATCGAGCGTCGTCACGTCCGGCCAATCGACCTCGACGAGATTCCCCGACGGGTCGCGGATGTACATCTGCACCCAGCCGGCCGGGTGATAGCGGACGGGCGAGTGCCACGTCTCGGTGTCGAGCAGCCCGCGCTCCTTCGCCGCGCGGTAGACGGCCTCGAAGTCGTCGACGTCGATGCCGAGATGGTGCGCGCGCGGCGCTGCCTCGACATCGGTGCGCTGGAAGAGGTGGAGCTGCTGATCGCCCATCGCGAGCCAGACGACCGGCTCCTGGAACGACGGCGTCGGCAGGCGCGTCATGCCGAAGAGCTCTTCGTAGAAGCGCACGGACTCGTCGAGGTCGTCCGCATGGATCGACACATGGTTGACACGGCGCGCTCCCACCCGAGGTGCATCTTAGGACCCGCCGGGCGAGAGTTCAACCGGGTGCGGGTGGAGCACCTGCGTGCTTCAGCCACCCATCGCCGCCGTCGCGCGGCCGAGCGGACCGTCCATCCCGAGCTTGCGGTAGGTAGCCATCGCACTCTCTACGAGCCCGTTCCCGCGCTCGTCGTCGCCACACGAGATCAAGGCGCGACCGTAGTCCTCCTGCGTGTGGGCGAGCCAGGGGCGAGCCCCCATCCGCTCGTTCATGGCAAGCGCGTCCTCGAAGTGTCCGTCGGCGTCGTCGAATCTCGCCATGCACGCAGCAAGGATCCCGAGGTAGCGGGAGACGGCTCCCGTGCTCACGGCGCCCCAACCTCCGACGTTTCGCTGCGAGTAGGGGAGCAGGAGCGGGTACAGCGCCTCCGCTGAGCGCCGATCGTCGAGGGCTCCGCAAATCTCGGCGAGCAGCGTCGCTGCGAACATCCAATGGCCGTCCCACGGAAGGCCGCGGAAGTCATGCTGGGCAAGGGTCACCACACGGCGCCGCGCCTCGTCGTCCCGGTGGAGCGCGAGCGAAACGCTCGCCATAGCGCAGTGGTAGACCGGGGGTGCGGCACGACGTTCCTTCACGAAGGCCTCGAGCTCGCTCTCGATCTCCGCGAGCCTGCCCTGTTCGCGGCGCAAGGCAAAACGCTGAAGCTCGAAGTCCGCCCGTGCTTGTTCTCCTTGCGCTCGCTGGCCCAGCGCGAATGCCTCGTGGATCATCTCGTCCGCGGTGGAAAACTCACCTACGAGAAGGCTCACGGCGGTCTCGAGCACGAGCTGCACCCACAGCTGGGCTGGCTGATGCATCTCCTCCGCGAGGGCGCCGCGTGCCGCGAGCTCCGTCCGGGCGGCGGCTAGTTCGCCCAGCTCCAGGAGGGCGTTGAACCGAAAGCCGCGGCCTTCGATCTCGCGCTCCTTCGCCCCACCGCTCTGGGCGAGCTCGACGAGCTCGGTTGCGACCGCGAGACGCTCGTCCTGATTGTCTGGCGACCACAAGGCCGCATAGCGCGCTACGAGCGCATACGCGAGCGTTGCAGGGTCGACCCCGGCGCGCGCGAGCTCGACGGCCTCGTGGCTCAGCCTCGCCCGCGGCCCGGGATCGAACTCGTCCCTACGAGCTGCGGCGAGTCGTGCGAGGAGCCTGACTCGGAGCGCAGGTTCCAGGTCGCCCGCGGCAGCGAGGGCCTCCCGAAGGAGCGGGACGAGCCTCGGATCGACGCCCGCCGGGCCCCAGACGAACCTTCCTCCATACCCGAGCGCAGCTTGTGCGAGCGCGTCGGGCTGGTCGAGGTTGCGCGCGAGCTCGACGGCGTCCAGGAATGTCTGCTTCGCTCCGCCCGCGTCTCCGGCCCGCACCTGCGCGTGCCCGAGCGCGAGGAGGAGCTCGCAGTGCGTCAGGGGCTCCACCGGTTGCTTCAGCTCGAGCGCCTGCAGCCCCTGCTCATAGAGTCGAGCCGCCTCCTCGTACGCGAGCAGCTCGACGGCGCGATCGGCTGCGCGACGCGCGTAGCCGACAGCCCGCTCCACTTCGCCGCCCGGAGCGGCGTCGAAGAAGTGGTGGGCGAGCTCCGCCAGGTGGGGGTCGAGGTCATGCGCGTACAACGCCTCGAGCGCCTCTCCGGCCAAGCGGTGGAGGCCGATCCGCCGTGCGGGCGTGAGCTCCTCGTAAATCGTGTCGCGGATCAGCGTGTGGGCGAAGCGCAGACGTCCTCTGGTTCCAGGCGCTTCGATGACCACCCGCGCGGTCATCGCCTCGTCTAACGTCTCCAGCAGTTCGTGCAGGCTGACTCCGCTCACCTGTTCGACAGCAGCAAGGTCGAACTCACGTCCGAGGATCGCAGCGAACGTCAACACCTGCCGGCACTTCTCGGAGAGGTGGCTGAGTCGGCGCCCGATCACCTCGCGGACTCCTCCCGGCACGCCCATCCTCTTCACCTCCTCGCGGCCACCCTCGAGGAGCCCCTCCTGCGCGAGCAGCCGAACGACCTCGCCGACGAAGAGGGGGTTGCCCTCCGTTTCGTCGTGGACGGCTTCGACGAGAGCGCCGCTTGCTTCCACTCCCTCTGTCAGCCGGATGAGCTCCGCAACGTCGGACTCGGTGATCCCGGCCAACCCTAGGCGCTTCGTCCCCGCCTGCCGCCCGAGCGCGGCCAGGGTCGTGGTCAACGGCTCCTGGAGCGTCGGGTCGACATCTCGGAACGCTCCGATAATCAGGATCCGGCTTCTGCCGAGCTCACTGGCGAGAAACTCGAGCAAGAGCAGCGATGGCGTATCAGCGGCGTGGAGGTCGTCGAGGACGAGAACGAGCGGCCGGGCAGACGCCGAACGCTTGAGGAAGGACGCCGTGGCGTCGAAGAGGCGAAAGCGAGCGCTCTCGGACTCGGCCGACGGCAGCTCTGGCAGGTCAGGGAACAAATGCCGCAACTCCGGCAGCACTTGAACTAGCTCCTCAGCGCCGATGCCGACCTCCACGCGGGCCGCGTCGTCGCTCGAATCCTGGAGGTACGTCCGCAGCGCCTGGATCCACGGCCAGTACGCGGGGGCGCCGCCGGCCTCCCAGCAGCGTCCGACCAGGACGCGGGCGCGGCGGGCGCGAGCGTGGGCGATCAGCTCTTCGCAGAGCCGTGATTTTCCAATCCCCGGCTCGCCCGCGATGAGCACAACACGTCCCCGCCCAGCCAGAGCTTCGTCCAGTGCGGCCACGAGTTGCTGAAGTTCGTCCTCGCGACCGACGAAGGCACCATCCTCAGCGTCCACCGCGATTCCGGGCGCGGCGGAGTCGAGTGAGGGATCCTGCAGCAGGATCTTCCGCTCGAGCTCTCGCAGCTCGCGCCCGAGCTCGATGCCGAGCTCGTCGGTGAGGACCCTGCGCGCACCTTGATATGCCTCGAGCGCCTCTGCCTGGCGGCCGGACCGGTAGAGGGCGAGCATGAGCTGGCCATGCAGGCGCTCCCTCAGCGGGTGCTCGGAGATGAGGGCCTCCAGCTCCCCGACGACTGCCGCGTGGCGGCCGACGGCGAGATCGGCCTCGATCCGATCCTCCAACGCTGACACCCGCAACTCCTCTAGGCGCGCGATCTCCCTCTGCGCAAATCGGCTGTAGGCGAAGTCGGAGAGTGGCTGGCCGCGCCACAGCGCCAGCGCCTCCTTTGCCTTGCCGTCGTCGATCAGGCGCTCGAAGTGCGCGACGTCGATCTCCCCGGGTGCGACCTGCAGCAGGTAGCCGGGCGCCTTCGTCAGCAGCCGCTCCCTCCCGACGAGCTTGCGGAGCTGTGAGACGTACACCTGCAACGCCTTCTGGGCGCGCTCGGGCGGCGCATCCTCCCAGAGCGCGTCGACCAATCGATCCGTCGAGACGACCTCGTTCGCGTGGATGACCAGCACGGCGAGCAGGGCGCGATGCTTCTGGGCGCCAAGATCGAGCGCCGCCCCGTCCTCGAAGACCTCGAGCGGGCCGAGGATGCGGAACTCCACGGTCTAAACCTTCGTCACGGCTGCCGCCCTCGCCAGCGGGCCGTCCATCCCGAGAGCACGGTAGGTCGCGACGGCTTGCTCGACGAGCGACCGCCCTCGCGCCTCGTCACCGTTCGCGATGAGCATGCGACCGTAGTCCTCCTGCGTGTGTGCGAGCCAGGGCCGTAATCCCATGCGCTCGTTCATCGCCAGCGCATCTTCGAAGTGCCGCTCGGAATCGTCGAAGCGCTCGAGCAGGGAGGCGAGCAGTCCGAGGTAGCGGGAGACCGAGCCCCGTGTGCCTTCCGGGGGGTCGAAAACGTTCAGCGACGCCCACGGAAGGAGGAGCTCGTACACCGTCGCCCCCGCGCCCTCGTCGCCGACGATCGCACACGCCTCGGCGACGAGCGACATGCTCAAGAGCCACTCCAGTCCCACAGGAACACGGCGAAAGCCGTCGTCGGCCAGTACCGAGATTGCCGCACGCGCCCGGTCGAGCTCTCCGACACGGGCCTGGACGTAGAGGTCGAGGTAGAGGAAAGGCCGGGTCGGAAACCGCTCTACCGCCTCCTGGATCGGCATAGCGAGCTCATCGAGCCGGCCCTGGAAGTCGTACAGCGTCGAGAGATGGAAGAGGTGCGCGACCACGGCGATGTCGTGAATGGCGCGCTCTCCTGCCGCGAGCGCCCGCGGGATCAGCTCTTCCGCTTCCGTGAGCCGGCCCCGGCCCAGCGCAAGCATCGCCTTTGTCGAATACGCTAACCACTCGAGCGCTGGTCGCCGAAACTCGTCGGAGATGTTGCTGAGGGCGGCGATCTCGCGCTCGCAGGCCTCGATCTCGCCCAGGAACAAGTAACCGATATACGTCTGGAAGTGCGCGTAGGCGACCCGCTCGCGGTCGCCGATGGCTAGAGCGACCCGCTTCGCCTCGGCGCCGAGCTCGAGGAGCTCGGCTGCGGTGTCGTGCGCTCCGATCGCGGCGGCGCGTCCGTCGAGTGCATAGGCGAGCGCGCTCGGGTCGCCGGTCCGCCGCGCGAGGTCGAGCCCCTCGCGGCTCAACGCGTCTCGGCGATCTCTCGAGGGCTGGTCCCTGAGTGCACCGGCCAGCCGCGCGAGCAGCCGGACGCGCAGCTCGACGTCGTCGGCGGAGAGCACCGCAAGACCCTCCTCGAGGAGCGGTACGAGCAGGTCGTCGTCCGCGCGAGCCCAGACGATCCGGCCACCGTAGCCCGCCGCCGCACGTGCGAGCGCACGTGGCAGGCCGAGCCGGCGTGCGAGGCTGGCGGCTTCGAGGAACTGCTTCTTTGCGACCGGCGTGTTTCCGGAGTCCGCCTCT
Organism: uncultured Actinomycetes bacterium; assembly: GCA_963705945.1. Classification (GTDB taxonomy): domain Bacteria; phylum Actinomycetota; class Thermoleophilia; order Gaiellales; family Gaiellaceae; genus PALSA-612. Next base: position 1,137,387 of record CAVPLG010000001.1, read on the forward strand.
GCCTCGGCGAGTGCGAGAAGCAGCTCGCATTTCTGCTCCTCGACCGTCGAGTCAGAGAGTTCGAACGCGTCGAGAGCAACCTCGTAGAGGCGCGCAGCCTCCTCGTACGCCAGCAGCGCTGTCGCACGCTTGGCCGCCCTCTGCGCGTGGGCGAGGCCGCGCCCGAACTCGCTGCCGGCCACGGCGTGAAAGGCGAGCTCCGCCGAGTGCGGCCCGGGCTCGTCGCCGTACCGCGTCTCGAGTGCCTCGACCGCGAGCCTGTGCAGGCGCACGCGCCGCGCGGTCGTCAATCCGTCGTAGAGCGCGTCCCGGATGAGCACATGCGCGAACCGGAGACGGCCCGGCGTCTCCGGGACATCGGACACGACGCGCGCGACCATCGCCTCGTCGAGCATGTCGAGGAGGTCGTCCTCCGAGACCTCGACGATGTGCGCGAGGACGTCGACGGCAAACTCGCGTCCGAGGACAGATGCGAGGACGAGCACGCGATTGCACTCCTCGGACAGGTGCCGCAGCCTGCGGACGATCACGTCGCGCACGCTCTGTGGAATTGAGAGCTGACTGCCGCCGACCAACCTCCCCTCCGCTGCCAGTAGGCGCACTATCTCTCCGACGAACAGCGGGTTTCCCTCGGTCTCCGTGTGGACGGCAAGCGCCAGGTCGACTGCTCCCGGCGCGTCCGTCGAAAGCTCGATGAACCGGGCCACGTCTGCCTCGTCGAGTCCCGCGAGCGCGATTGTGCGCGTCGTCGGCTCGCGCGCCATCTCGACGAGTGCTGCCGTCAGCGGCTCCGAGATCGTCGGGTCGACATCGCGGTACGCACCGATGATCAGGAGGCGGCTCTCCGCCACCTCCCGCGCCACGAACTGGAGCAAGAGCAGCGATGGTTCGTCCGCTGCGTGGAGGTCGTCGAGAATGAGCACGAGGGGCCGCAGGGCGGCCGCGCGCTTCAGGAACGACACGACCGCCTCGAAGAGCCGAAAGCGCGCGCTCTCTGATTCGATCGCCGGGGGCTCCGACAGCTCCGGGACCAACACGAGGAGCTCCGGAACGAGCTGGCCAAGGAAGGCTCCTCCTGCGCCGGCCTGCGTGCGAAGCGCGTCCGGTTCGCCGCGCTCGACATGCGCCCGGAGTGCCTGCACCCAAGGCCAATAGGCGGGCGCGCCCCCCGCCTCCCAGGAGCGACCGACGATCACTTCCGCTCCTCGGGCACGCGCGTCTGCGCTCAGCTGCTCGGCGAGACGGCTCTTGCCGATGCCGGGTTCACCGACGAGAAGGAACAGCCGGCCGCTCCCTGCGAACGCGTCGTCGAGCCCACGAGTGAGCGCGTCACGCTCACCGTCGCGGCCCACGAACAAGCCCTGTGGTGCTGCCGCCGCGGGTATCGTCGCCGTCGCGTCGAGGGTCGGATCCTGGTTGAGGATTCGCTGCTGGAGCTCTCGGAGCTCCCGGCGGGGCTCGATGCCGAGGCCCTCGATGAGCGATTCGCGCGTGTCCTGGTACGCGTCGAGCGCGTCGGCCTGACGACCTGACCGGTAGAGAGCGAGCATGAGCTGACCCCGCAGGCGCTCGCGCAGAGGATGCGCGTCGACCAGCGCCTCGAGCTCCGGGACAAGCTGTGCGTGGCGTCCGGCTGCCAGTTCCCCATCGTTACGTGCCTCGAGCGCCGACAGCCGCAGCTCCTCAAGGCGGGCGATCTCGGACTGGGCAAAGCGACTGTAGGAGACGTCCGACAGCGGCGGCCCTCGCCAGAGCGCGAGCGCATCACGCGGTCGTCCCTCTGCGAGTGAGGCTTCGAAGAGACGCAGATCGAACTCGTCGTCCGCCACCGTCAGCTGATAACCGGGCGAGCGCGTGATGACGCGCTCTCTGCCCAACGCCTTGCGCAGGTGGGAGATATAGACCTGGAGTGCCTTGGCCGCACGCGCAGGTGGCTCGTCCTCCCAGACGGCATCGATCAGACGATCGGCGGAGACGACCTCGTTGGCGTGTAGAAGGAGCATCGCAACCAGCGTCCTTTGCTTGGCAGGCAGGTCGAGAGGCGCGTCGTCCTCGAGGATCTCGAGTGGGCCGAGGATGCGGAACTCCACGGTCTAAACCTCCGTCACCGCCGCTGCTCTCGCCAGCGGGCCGTCCATTCCTAGATCGCGGTACGCGGCGACGGCCTGCTCGGCAAGCAACCGCCCCCGCGCCTCGTCACCGTTCTCCGTGAGCATGCGGCCGTAGTCCTCCTGCGTGTGGGCGAGCCACGGCCGTGCGCCCATGCGCTCGTTCATCTCGAGTGCGCGTTCAAAATGGCTCTCGGCCTCATCGAACCTCTCGGCCGTCGTTGCGAGCAGGCCGAGGTAGCGCGCGGTCGATCCTCGAATGCCCTCGGCCATGTCCATCACGTTCAGCGCGTCCCACGGACGCATGAGCTCGAGGAGAGTCGTGGCGGGCTCCCGGGCTCCCAAGATCGCGCAAGTCTCTGCGAGCAAGCTCGTCGCGAACAACCACTCCATGTCAAAGGGAAGCGCGGAAAACTCGTCGGCGGCGAGCCGATCGAGGATCGTCCTCGCGTCCTCGTACCGCATGAGCCGCGCTTGGAGGTGTGCGAGCGCGCACAGCAACATTGGCCGCGCGGGATATTGGGCTGCGAGCCCCTCGATCTTCTTCTCGAACGGCCCGAGATCCTCGCCACGGAAGTCGCAGAGCGCATACAGCTGGAGTGAGTAGACGGGCACCGCCAACCAATCGTGTGCGCGCTCGCCGAACGTGAGTGCGCGCGCGATGAGATCCTCGCTCTCAGCGAAGTTGCCGACGGCGAGGGCGATCATCGCCTTCCCGCCGCCGACCTGCCAGCGCAGGGTCGGCTGGCGAAGCTCGTCGGCGATGATGCTCGCAGCAGCGAGGTCGGCTTCGGCCTCGGCAACTCGACCGAGATTCAGCTCCGCGATGAAGCGGTGGATGTGCCCGTACACGACGCGCTCTCCGTCACCGATGCGGCTGGCGACCTCGCAGAGCTCCGTGCCGAGTACGAGGCATTCGTCGATCGTGTCCGGCGCATTGATCGCAGCGGCCCTTCCGTCCAGCGCGTACGCGAGGGCAGAGAGCTCGCCCGTGTGTCGGGCGAGCTCGACGGCTTCGCTGCTCACGCGGTCACGGCGGACCCGGGAGTGCTCGTCCCGAAGGGCACCGGACAGACGTGCCAGCAGCCTCGCCCGTAGCTCGATGTCATCGTCGGCGACGGCGGCCAGACCCTCCTCGAGAAACGGCACGAGCTGCGTATCGGCTCCCGTGCGCCCCCAAACGATCCTCCCACCGTACCCGGCGGCCGCTCGAGCTAGCTCTCGTCGAAGCCCCAGCTGACGGGCGAACTCCGCCGCATCCGAGAAGGCTCGTCGCGCTGCCGAACTGTTCCCCGCCCGCGCCTCCGCCTCGCCGAGCGCGAGCAGAAGGTCGCACCGGGTCCGGCCGTCTTCCGGCGAGCTGACGTCGAGCGCATCGAGCGCCGTCGAAAACAGCCTCGCCGATTCCTCGTACGCGAGGAGCTCGAGTGCTCGGTCTCCTGCGCGCCTTGCATAGCGCACCCCGCGGTCGAAGTCACTACCCGCGATCGCGTGGTACGCGAGCTCGGCGAGATGAGCACCCGGCTCGTCACCGTAGAGCGCCTCGAGCGTGCCAAGCACCATTCGGTGCAGCCGGACGCGGCGGGCCGTCGTGAGCTCCTCGTAGAGCGTGTCCCGGATGAGAACGTGCGCAAAGCGCAGATGGCCCGGACTCCCCGGAACGTCCGTGACGACGCGCTCGAGCATTGCTTCGTCGAGGGTGTCGAGCAGATCGTCGTCCGAGATCCCGGCGATGGAAGCGAGCGCATCAACGGAGAACTCGCGTCCGAGTACCGATGCGAGAACGAGCACCCGCCCGGACTCTTCGGAGAGACGGCGCACTCGTCGGGCAATGACATCCCGGACGGTTTGCGGAATCGCGAGGCGGGGCGTCTCCTGGGTCATGAAGCCCCCTTCGGCTACGAGCAGGCGCACGATCTCGCCGAGAAAGAGTGGGTTACCGTCCGTCTCTTCGGAAACGGCCGCGACGAGCTCGGCGCTCGGCGCCTCGCCCGTCGTCAGCTCGAAGTAGCGACCGACGTCCGCCTCGACCAGGCCGGCGAGAACGATGCTCCTCGTGACGGGCTCGCGCCCTAGTTCGGTCAGTGCCGACGTGAGAGGATCGGAGGGAGTCGGATCGACGTTCCGGTACGCACCGATCACGAGCAGACGACTGTCGCGTAGCTCGCGGGCCACGAACTGGAGCATGAGGAGCGAAGGTTCGTCGGCCGCGTGCAGATCGTCGAGCACGAGCACGAGCGATCTCGAGCGCGCAGCGGCGCTGAGGAACGACGAGACGGCCTCGAAGAGGCGAAAGCGAGCACTTCCGGCGTCTAGCGTCGGTTGGTCACGCTCGACGGGAACGAGCTCGCCGATCTCGGGTACGAGCTGAGCGAGCTCTGCCGCGCCGGACCTAATTTGCTCGCGCAGGAGGTCCGCCCTCGTCTCGCGCACTAGGGCGCGCAGGGACTGCACCCACGGCCAGTACGCAGGTGCGCCACCCGCCTCCCAGCAGCGGCCGATCAGCACGACGGCCCCCCTCGCTCGTGCCGTGTTCATCACCTCGTCGGCGAGACGGCTCTTTCCGATGCCCGGTTCGCCAACGAGCAGCGCGATGCGTCCCCGCCCCGCCTGAGCCTCGTCGAGCAGCGAGAGGAGCTGGTCGAGCTCCGCCTCGCGGCCTACGAATACGCTGCGGTCCGCATCGCCTGGCACGTCGACCGAGACGGACGCCTCCAGTGACGGGTCATGGGCGAGAATCGCGCGCTGGAGATCCTTCAGCGCCTCTCCCGGCTCGAGCCCAAGCTCGTCCGACAGCAGGCGGCGGCCCTGCTGGTAGACCTCGAGCGCGTCCGCCTGGCGACCCCCGCGGTACAGGGCGAGCATCAGCTGTTCGCGCAGGCGCTCCCGCGATGGATATTCACGGACGAGACGATCGAGCTCCCCGATCAGCTGCGTGTAGCGGCCGGCGGCGAGATCCTCGTCCAGGCAGGCTTCGAGCGCCGCCACGCGTAATTCCTCGAGACGAGCGATGGCCGGCTGAGCGAACCGGCTGTAGCCGACGTCCGCGAGAGGCGGGCCGCGCCAGAGCGCGAGCGCATCCCGTGGCCGGCCGTCGGACAGCAACGACTCAAAGCGGCTGAGGTCGAGCTCTCCGTCTGCCACGGTCAGGACGTAGCCGGGCGCACGCGTGAGCAAGCGCTCCTTGCCCACGACCTTACGCAGATGGGAGACGTACACCTGCAGCGCCTTGTCGGCCCGCGCCGGCGGATCGTCCTCCCAGACGGCGTCGATGAGCCGGTCCGTCGAGACCACCGCGTTCGCGTGCAGCAGCAGGACGGCGAGCACAGTTCGCTGCTTCTGCGCGCCGAGCTCCAGGACAGTCCCGTCCTCGATGACCTCCAGCGGGCCAAGGATCCGGAACTCCGTCGCCATGCCCGGCGACGCTAGCACCGGTCGCAACGGCGTCAATGGGCGCTTAAGCGCCGCTTTACCGGCGCGCAGCCATCGCTTAGGCGCCTGAGTGTCAAGTGGGGCAGACGGCCGAACACGAGTCGGTCGCAGGACAAGGAGGCACGGATGTTCCGCAAGACCCACATCATCGGACTGGCCCTCCTCGTCGTCGTCGTCGCCATGGCATTGACGGCACCGCTCGCACTCGCGAACGACGGCCTCGTGGATGACTGGTTCCGCGACGCAAAGCCGGCGCCCATGGCGAGCATCGGGCTGATCGACGTCACGGCGCAGGAGGTCAGCCGCCCGCTGGCCACGGCAGCCGTCGCGGATCGCCTCGTCGACGACTGGTTCCGCGACGCAAAGCCGACACCCATGGCGAGCATCGGGCTGATCGACGTAACCGCCCAGGACGTCAGCCGGCCACTGACGACCTCCGTCGCAGCGGCTCCCATTTCGGCTTCGTCCAGCACGGGCTTCGCGTGGGAAGAGTTCGGGGTCGGCGCGGCCGCAATGCTCGCCGCAGTTCTCCTCCTCACCGGCCTGGGCGCAGTAGCGGTGCGCCACAGAGGCGGACAGCTCACCACCTCCTAGAGCTGGTTCGCTCGATGCAGGCGAAGCGGGCCCTCGGGGCCCGCTTCGCAGTGGACCCGAACCCTCCTAGCCGCGTTCCCACGCGAGTCCGGCCGCGAGCACCGTCTCGTCGTGTGGCGCCACCAGCTGGACGTTGCCGATCGCGAGACCCGCCCAGCCGATCAGGTTGACCCAGCGGACGTAGGCCGAGAGCTCGAAGCGGATCTCGCGCTCGTCGACGTCCTCCGGCGGGAGGTCGATCGACACGCAGGGCAGCACGTAGAGGTCTACCGGCGGCTCGTATGCCCGCCACGCCCGCACGGCCTCGTACGCACTCTCGACGTCGTCCTGCTGGACGCGGTGCGCGCTCTCGAGCTTCGCGCGGACGACGGGACCGTAGTCCTCGGCACGGGAGGGGAACGTCGCGGCATGCGAGATCACAGCCTCGTGCTCGAACAGCGCCCAGGTGTTTGCGACAGGTTCGGGAATCGTCGCCTCGACGACGGTTGCGCCCAGCCGTTCTAGGTCGGCAACCCAGGCTTCGGCGAGATCCGTCGGCTCCGGGTCGTAGCCGCCCACGCTCGGAGCCTGGCGCAGGAGGCCGACGGTCAGGCCGTCGAGGCGCGGCTCCGGCGCCGGCTTGCCCTTAAGCACCGCCCACGCGTCGGCGACCTCGGACACCGTCCGCGCCATCGGCCCGACCGTGTCGAGCGTCGGGCAGAGCGGGAAGACGCCGTCGATCGCGATCGCGCCCCACTGCGGCTTGAGGCCGACGACGGCGCAGCAGGCTGACGGCAGCCGGATCGAGCCGCCCGTGTCGCTGCCGAGCCCGAGCTCGCAGACCCCGGCCGCGAGCGCGGCGGCGTTCCCGCTCGAGGAGCCGCCCGTCGTACGCCCCGGCAGCGCGGGGTTGGAGACGGTTCCGTACCACGGGTTCTGGCCGATCACCGACCACGCGAACTCCGGCAGATTGGCCTTCCCGATCACGACTGCGCCGGCAGCGACGAGCCGCTCGACGCACGACGCCGTTCGCGCCGGGACGTGCTCGCCGTAGATCTTCGAGCCGTATGTCGTCCGAACGCCCGCGGTGTCGATCAGGTCCTTGACGAGCAGCCGGCGGCCCGCAAGCGGACCCGGCAAAGGCTCAGCAGGCTCGTCGACCCAGGTGATCACGGCGTTCTCGGCCGGGCCGGTCACGGCAGAACTGCCACCGCCTCCACCTCGAGCTTCGCCCCCGGGATCGCCAACCGGGAGACCTCGACGAGTGTCGACGCCGGTCGCGTGTCGCCGAAGAACCGCTGCCGCACCGGGTTGATCGACGGACGGTCGTCGACGTCCGTGAGGAAGACCGTCACCTTGACGACGTCGGCAGCGCTCGCGCCGGCCTCCGCGAGCACTCTCCCGAACGTCGAGAAAACGGCCTCCGCCTGGGCGGCGACGTCGTCTCCCCCGACGAGCGCGCCATTGCCGTCCACGGGCACGATGCCGGAGACGAAGAGCAGGTCTCCTGCCCGAACGGCGTCCGTGTAGTGAGAGATCGGCTCGGACAGCCCCTCGACCCGGTACTCCTGACGTTTCACCCGGCGCCCTCCTGCAGCTCGGAGATCGTCCGGCGGGGGCTGATCGCCTCCTGCTCGACGCGGAGCGAGACGACGGCGGGGTGTCCCGACGCGAGCGCGCGCTCGAAGGCCGGCTCGACGTCTGCTCCGCGCTCGACCGATTCGCCGAAGCAGCCAAAGGAGCGCGCGTACTCCGCGAAGTCCGGGTTCACGAGCTCGGTACCCGAGACGCGTCCCGGATACAGGCTCTCCTGGTGCATCCGGATCGTCCCGTACATGCCGTTGTCGACGATGAGGACGACCACCGGCAGATCATGCTGCATTGCCGTCGCGAGCTCCGACGATGCCATCAGGAAGTCGCCGTCGCCGGCAATGCACACCACGATCCGCTCCCGGTCGACGCATTTGGCCGCGAGCGCGGCCGGGAGGCCGTAGCCCATCGCGCCGGACTGCGGCGCAAGCTGCGTGCCGTACTCCGAGAACTCGTAAAAGCGGTGCGCCCAGACGGTGAAGTTGCCGGCCCCGCACGTCAGCACCGCGTTGCCCGGAAGCCGGCGGCGCAGGAAGGCCATCACGTCCCCCATGTCGAGCTCCCCCGGAAGTCGGCGATGCTCGAGGTTTGCCAGGTAGTCGGCCCGCGCCTCACGCGTCCACTCGAGCCACGGCGGCTCCTCTCGCGGCAGCACGCGCGCGAGCGCGGTCGCGAGCTCGGTGACGTCGCCGAGGATCGCCAGGTCCGTCTCGTACAGCCGGCCGAGCTCTCCCGGATCCGGGTGGACGTGGACGAGCTTCTGCCGCGGCCGCGGTACGTCGAGCAGCGTGTAGCCCCTCGTCGTCACGTCGCCGAGTCTTCCGCCGATCGCGAGCAGGAGGTCGGCGTCCTCCACCCGTCGCGCGAGGGCGGGATCCATGCCGATCGTCAGCGGCCCCGCGTAGCTCTCCGAGCGGTTGTCGACGTAATCCTGGCAGCGGAACGAGGACGCGACCGGAACCCGATGCTCCTCGCAGAAGGTGGTCACGGCCGCTCCCGCCTGCGCGCTCCAGCCGCCCTCGCCGACGATCACGAGCGGCCGCTCGGCGGCGCCTAGGAGCTCTCCGAGCCGGCGCAGCTGGTCGTCCGTGGGTACAGCCCGAGGCACCTCGGCCACGGCGGCGTCCACGGCATCCGTCTCGTCGAACAGCACGTCCTCGGGCAGCGCGAGCACGACCGGGCCCTGGCGCGCCGAGAGTGCCGACGAGAACGCGCGCGACACGTGCTCCGGGATGCGATCGGCGTCGTCCACCTGCGCCGTCCACTTCGTCATCGAGCCGAAGACAACCGGGTAGTCGAGCTCCTGGAACGCGTCGCGACCGAGGTGCGCCCGCGGCACCTGGCCGACGAAGAGGATCATCGGCGTCGAGTCCTGGTCGGCCGTGTGCACGCCGGTCGCCGCGTGCGTCGACCCAGGGCCGCGTGTGACGAAGCAGATGCCGGGCCTCCCCGTCAGCTTGCCGTACGCCTCCGCCATGTTCGCGGCCGCCGCTTCGTGCCGGCACGTGATCAGGCGGATCGGCGAGTCGTGGAGCGCATCGAGGATCGGGAGGTAGCTCTCCCCCGGGACGCAGAATGCGAGCTCGACGCCGTGGAGCTCGAGCTGGTCGACGAGCGCCTTACCGCCGGAGCGGGTCATCTCTCGAGCGGTGCTTCGAGGAAGATCGTCGCGCGCTGGAACTTCGGCTTCTCCTCGTCGGCCGGGTCGAGATAGCGGATCGTGCGCTTGCCCGCCCACTCGGCCGGCAGCACCATCACGCGCACGAACGCGGTCTCTTCCGTCGCGGACGCCGTCGCGAGCACCGGATGCTCCGCGCCCTCGTGCCACCACTCGCCCTCGCGGTAGGTCTCGACACCGTCCGGCGAGTCAATCGTCAGCTCGCCGAAGAGGATCCGGCGGATCCCGGAACCCGGGTGGACGTGGCGATAGGCGACGCCGCCCGGCGGGAAGTCGACGCGGTCGCAGCGGAGGATCCAGTCACCTGGCCCGGGATCGCCGATCAGCTGCCACACGACCGCCGGGCCAGCGATACGCGCTGCGCCCGCGTACGCGTCGTTTTCCGTCAGGTCGTAGACGATCCGGCTGCCCGGCTCCGTCACCACGCCATCGGGATGCTCCGAGATCTCGAGGATCACGCCGCGAGCCTAACGGCGCAGACATGTTTCACACTTGTCACTCAGTCAGTGCCTGGCACTGAGCGGTTGCAATTCCGTGCCGATCGATCCACAGAGTCGGGAGGTATCCAGCGAGGGGCGATCAGTGGAAGAAGGACGATCAGTGGAAGAATTGGCCGCCGTCGATGACCATCGTCTGGCCGGTGATGAAGTCGGCCGCCGGCGTGCAAAGGAAGACGACGGCCCCCGCGACGTCCTCGGGCACCTGGTCGCGCTGCAGCGTCCGCGCTGCCACGGACGCGTCGCGGAGCTTCTCGACCACCTCGGGGTTCGCTTTCACCCCGTCAGACATCGTAAAACCGGGCGCGACGCAGTTCACGTGGATCCCGTCCTTGCCGAGCTCCTTCGCGAGCGCACGCGTGAGCGCGACGATCGCGCCCTTGCTCGTCACGTAGTGGAGGAGGAACGGCACACCACGAAATGGCGTCCCGGACGAGATGTTGACGATCTTGCCGCCCCCGTTCGCGCGCATCACCGGCACGACCGCGCGGCAGGTGAGGAACATCGACGCGACGTTGACGTCCATCACGTGCCGCCATTCCTCGAGCGGGATCTCCGTGAACGGCCGCATCGCGAGCGACGCGTAGAGACCGGCATTGTTCACGAGAATGTCGATCCGGCCGTGGCTGCCGCCGACGCCGTCGACCATGCGCACGACGTCCTCCTCCGACGACACGTCCGCGCGAACGCCGCCCTCAGGCGGATCCAGGTCCGCGATCACGACCTCCGCGCCATCCGCCGAGAGGGCGTCTGCGATCGCGCGCCCGATCCCCTGCGCGCCGCCCGTGACGATCGCGACCTTGCCGTCGAGCATGCCCACTACTTGAGCGGCGAGAACGACGTCGGCACGAGGATCCGGTTGACCTGCGTGTGGATCAGCGGCTGGATCTTGGCAAGAAACGCCTTCCACCCGTCGTCCGCCTGCAGCAGCGCGCGCCGCTCTTCCCGCTCGGCGTACGAGTCGTAGCGCCAGAGCGACGTGTACGTCGAGAGCGCCCCGACGTCCGTCGTGAACGCACCGACGAAACCGCCGAGGTGGCGCTCCTGGATCTCGATGCCCTCCGTCTCGTAGAGGCGGACCAGATCGGGCAGCTTCCCGGTCGTGACGTGGTAGTCGCGCTGCTCGAGGATCACGCCTGAACCCTAGACGCGCTCGCGAACCCCGTCCGCAGGCGCCTGCTTGACGCCTTGTGAGAGGGACCGCGCACGAACGACCAGCCCGGCACGATCCGGATCGAGAGCGAGCTCAGCTTCCGAACCCCGCCGCCGCCCTCTTCGGCGTCCTCGCGCAGAGAACGCTCGAGTGGTTCCGGCACACGTGGCCAACTTCGCGGATGCGATCAGGGCTGTCGTCGAAGCTGCGTGACGTCGTCGATAATCGCGCCATGAGCAGCGCGCGCTTCGTCCATTTCGACGACGTTCGGGCCTTCGAGCTCGCCACCGGCGTCTCCGGACGCCCACTCTTCGGTGAGGGCGCGATGCTGAACGTGATCGAGTTCGAGCCGGGCGCCACCGTACCGCTCCACAGCCACCCGCACGAGCAGCTCGGCCTCGTCCTCCGCGGCATGCAGGCGCTCGTCGTCGACGGCGAGCCGCACGAGCTGGGGCCAATGGAGGGCTACGTGATCCCCGGCGGGGTCGAGCATTCGGCCTACTGCGGGCCGGACGGCGCCCTCGTGCTCGACGTCTTCCAGCCCGTCCGCGAGGACTACCAAGAGCGCTGGGAGAGCGAGGGCTAGCCGCTCTATGCCGAGAGGGCCGCACGGATCGCGTCAGGCACGGAGTCCGGCGTGCCGCCCGCATCGACATGGACAACCGTGTGGCGGCCCTCGATCGCCGCCTCGCCCGCCTTCTCGATCGTCCAGACATACGTGATCGACGTCCTGCCAACCGACTCGACGCGGAGGCGCACGTCGAACTCGTCCTCAAAGCGGAGCACGCGATGGAACTGCGCCTCGACGTGCTTCCGCGGATAGTCGCCCCACCCATCCAGGAGCCCGATCCGGCGCATCAGCGCCGTCTCCGCCGCCTCCGCCCACCGGAACGCGGCGGTGAAGTGGATCCGTCCGCCGGCGTCCGTATCGACCCACTGCACGCGGCCGCTCCAGACCTGCTCGGCGGCCATCAGAGCTGCACGAGCACGCGACCGGCGACACCGCCGAGCGCCGCGGCGATGGCGTCGTTGACGTCGTCGAGCGAGAACGACGGGCCGACCTGCGTCGCGAGGTCGAGGCGTCCGGCGCCGACGTGGTCGAGCAGGATCGGGAGAGCGACCGCCGGATCCTCGGAGCCGTAGATCGTCCCCGTCAGCCGCTTCTCGCGGCGGATGAACTCGGTCGGGTCGAGATCGAGACGCGCGCCCGCCGCGGGCAGGCCGACGATCATGCAGAGGCCGCCGTTGCGCGTCCAGCGGAATGCCGCCTTGGTCGTCTCCGGGTTGCCGACGGCGTCGAACGCGTAGTCGAAGCCCTCTGCGAAGTGCTCCTTCGCCCGTTCCGAGAGCTCGTCCGGATGAACCACGCGCGTCGCGCCGAGCCGTTCCGCGAGCTCGAGCCGCTCGGAGACCGGATCGCAGCAGACGATCTCGGACGCCCCGGCGATCCTCGCGCCCTGGACGACGAACTGGCCGACGCCGCCCGCCCCGATCACGAGCACCGTCGAGCCTTCCTCGACGCCCGCTGCGAAGAGCACGGCGCCGACCCCTGTCAGCGCGGCGCAGCCGAGCAGCGCCGCCTGGTCGAGGGGCGCCGCATCGCCGAGCGGGAGGGCGACCCGCTCGGAGACGACGAGCCGCTCGGCAAGCGCTCCGGTCGCCGTGCCGCGATAGAGCGTCTCCCCACCGAGCGTCATCCCCGTCGTGCCGTCGATCAGCGTGCCGGCGCCGATCGCGTACTGGAGCGGGAGGCACGCGGCTGGCCGGCCGCGCCGGCAGTCGGGACAGACCCCGCACGATGGCGCCCACGAGAGCACAACGGAATCTCCTTCCGCGACGCTCTCGACTCCCTCCCCCACGGCCTCGACGATCCCGGCGCCCTCGTGCCCGAGCACCATCGGCCGCGGGCGCTGCCACTCGTCCTTGATCACATGGAGATCCGTGCCACAGATGCCGACCGTGGCCATGCGGACGAGCACCTCGCCCGCGCGCGGCTCGTCGAGCTCGATCTCCGCGAGCTCGAGCGGCTGCCCTGCCTCGTGAAAGACAGCCGCTCGCGTACGCATCGGCTAACCGAGGGCCCGCGTAACGGAGGCGCAGTCCGTCACCGTCGCGACGTTCTGGAGCGCGAAGTTGATCGACGCGTCGTGCCAGTCGGCGTTCATCGTCGAGCAGCCGTCCTCGGGCACGACCATGAAGTAGCCCTTGTCAGCTCCAGTACGAGACGTGTGCTCGATCGACATGTTCGTCCACGCGCCGGTGACGATCACCGTGTCGCGGCCGAGCTCCTCGAGCAGCGACTCGAGGGTCGTGTCGTGCCACGCGCTCATCCGCATCTTCTCGACCACGTGGTCGTCGTCCTGGGGCTCCAGGCCGTCGGCGGGGGCGGCTCCCCAGGACCCGCGGACGAGCGCGCCCGTGTCCTTGACGCCCTCGAACAGCGGCGCGTTGAGCTTCAGGCCCGGCGCACCCTCCTCGACGATGTAGTGGACGTGGATCACCGGGACGCCGTTCGCGCGACAGGTCTCGGCGAGCGCCTTGACGTTCTCGACGACGTTCTGCGACTTCGCGTGCTCGGGCGAGCCCGATTCGGCGAACGCTCCGCCCTCCGTGATCACGTCGTTCTGCAGGTCCTGGACGATGAGCGCGCAGCGGCCGGCATCCAGGCTCAAGGCTTCTTCAGCCATTTCTCTCCTCCTTAGTGCATGTAGGGCTCGAGGCGCGGCCCGACCTTCGTCTTGACCGCGTAGAGAGACGAGGACGCCGGCACGAAGAGCGTGTGCCAGTCCGTCCCGCCCCAGGCGAGGTTGCCGACGCTCTCTGGGATCTCGACCACACCGAGGTGCTCTCCGTCCGAACCGAACACCCACACGCCGTCAGGCCCCGTCACCCAGATGCTTCCCTGCTCGTCGCACTTCATGCCGTCGACGAGCCCACCCGCCTCGAGGTCGCCCGTGCCGATCCCCTCCGCGAAGCGGCGCCCGTTCGCGAGCGTCCCATCGGCGTTCACGTCGTAGACGTTGATGAACGCGCCCGGGGTGTCATTGATGTAGAGCAGCGACTCGTCCGGCGAGAAGCAGAGGCCGTTCGGCATCTCGAACTCGTCGCGCCCGACGACTAGCTCGAGATCGCCGCCACCCGGCGGAATCCGGTAGACGCCCTGAAAGCCGAGCCGACGCTTGCGCGGGTGCCCGAAGCCGGGCATGCGGCCGTACCAGGGATCGCTGAAGTAGATGGCGCCGCTCGAGTGGACGATCACGTCGTTCGGCGAGTTGAGCTCGTCGCCCTCGAACTCCTGGGCGATCATCTCGCGCGACCCGTCGGGGCTCTCGCGGACGACGCAGCTGGTTACGTGCTCGCAGACGAGCAGGTTGAGGTCGGCGTCGTAGGTCATCCCGTTGCCCTTGTTCGAGAAGTTCTTCATCTCGACGACGCCGCCATCCGCGCTCCACTTGCGGCGCACGTCGCCGGGCATGTCGGAGAAGAGGAGGTGGTGCTCGGTCGGGTGCCAGATCGGCCCCTCCGTGAAGGTGAAGCCGGTGCCGAGCTGCTCGATCTCGACGTTCGGATCGACGAGCTCGGTCAGCTTCTCGGACTTGACGTCTACGGCCACGCCGGCTCCTTTCAACGGTGAAGGAATGCGAGCGCGAACCTAACAGCTTTAGAGTTGGAGAGCCGATGGCCGACCGCAAGCCGGTTCTCCTCGCCGTCGACGACGACCGCGACGTCGTGCGCGCCGTCGAGCGAGATCTTCGCGCGCGCTACGCGCAGGGCTTCACCGTGCTCACGGCCGAGTCCGGTCCTGGCGCGCTCGATCTGCTCGAACGGCTGTCGGAGCGCGGCGATGCCGTCGCGCTGCTCCTGTCCGACCAGCGCATGCCTCAGATGACGGGCATCGAGCTGCTCGCGAAGGGCGCCGACATCGCGCCGGGCGCGCGGCGCGTGCTGCTGACGGCCTACGCGGACACGGAGGTGGCGATCCGCGCCATCAACGAGATCCGCGTCGACCACTACCTGATGAAGCCGTGGCATCCGCCGGAGGAGCGGCTCTATCCCGTGCTCGACGACCTGCTCGCCGACTGGCGAGCGACGGAGGGCGCCCGGCGGCCCGCGGCCGACAACGAGCGCGTGACGATCATTGGCCACCGCTGGTCGGAGGACTCGCAGCGCGTCCGCGACCTGCTCGCGCACAGCCAGGTGCCGTATCGCTGGCTCGAGGTGGAGACGGACGAGGGGGCGCGCTTGCTCGAGGCCGCTTCGATCACTGGCCCGAAGCTCCCCGTCGTGCTCTTCCCGGACGGCGACCCGCTCGTCGGGCCCGACCCGGCGGCGGTCGCCGAGCGCGTCGGGCTCCAGACCCGGGCCGATCTTGCGTTCTACGACCTCGTCGTCGTCGGCGGAGGCCCCGCCGGTCTGGCTGCTGCCGTGTACGGCGCGTCGGAGGGCCTGCGGACGATCGTCGTCGAGCGGGAGTCGGCCGGCGGCCAGGCCGGACAGAGCTCGCGGATCGAGAACTACCTCGGCTTCCCCGCCGGGCTCTCGGGCGCCGACCTCGCGCACAGGGCGACGACGCAGGCACGCCGCTTCGGCGCCGAGCTGCTGACGGCACGCGGCGCCGTCGGCCTCGACTGGAGCGGCACGACGCGCATCGTGCGCCTCTCGGACGGCTCCGACGTCGCGTCGCACACGGTCCTGCTCGCCACCGGCGTCTCCTACCGGCGGCTCGAGGCGAAGGGCGCGGACATCCTGACGGGACGCGGGATCTTGTACGGCACGGCCTCCACTGGCGACGCCGCGCTGCTCGACGGGAAAGAGGCGTTCGTCGTCGGCGGGGCGAACTCCGCCGGGCAGGCCGCCCTCCACCTCTCGCAGGCGACGAAGGTGACGATCCTCTACCGCGGCGACAGCCTCGCGAAGTCGATGTCGCAGTACCTCGTCGAGCGGATCGAGGAGTCGTCCGACATCACGGTCCGCCTGAACGCGAACGTCGTCGAGGCTCACGGCGAGGAGAGCCTCGAGGAGATCACGATCGACGAGGCTGGCGTCCAGTCGCGCATCCCCGCAACGGCCGTCTTCGTCTTCGTCGGCGCCGAGCCGCACACGGAGTGGATCGGAGACTCGATCGCACGCTCGGAGCGCGGGTTCGTGCTCACGGGCTCACAGGTGATCGAGGTGCCGTCGGGCTGCGCGCACTGGTCGCTCGACCGTCATCCGTTCCCGCTCGAGACGAACCTGCCCGGCGTGTTCGCAGCCGGCGACGTCCGCGACCAGTCGATCAAGCGCGTGGCCTCCGCGGTCGGCGAGGGATCGATGGCCGTGCTCCTGATCCACCAGTACCTGAAGGACGTCTAGCACGATGGACCCCGGCGAGCTTCGCCGGATCGACCTGCTGCGGGAGCTGCCTGACGAGCGCCTCGCCGACCTCGCTGCGCACGGTGAAGAGCGGAAGCTCGCGGCCGGCGAATACCTCTTCCACTCGGACGAGCAGGCGGAGTGGTGGTCGCTCCTGCTCGAGGGAGAGCTCGAGACGACGGTCAGCATCGGTGGGGACGAGCTGCCGCTTCTCCATCACTCCCCGGGCGGTTTCCTCGGCGCGATCTCGCTGGTCACGGGCGAGCCTTACCGCGGCTCGACTCGGGCGGCGGCGCCGAGCAGCCTGTTCCTCGTCGAGCCAGATGCGTTCCGGCAGCTGCTCGTCGCCGAGCCGACCGTGTTCACGACGGTGATGAGCGTCTTCGTTCCGGTGATCTCGGACATGACCGCGATCGAGCGAGACCGCGAGAAGCTGCTCGCGCTGGGCTCGCTTGCGGCCGGGCTCGCGCACGAGCTGAACAACCCCGCTGCCGCCGCGCAGCGCGCGGCCGCGGAGTTGCGCGCCGCGGACGAGACTGCCCAGGCAGCGCTCGCGACGCTCGCGGCGAAGGGTCTCGGAGCAGAGGCGATGGGGCGCCTCTGCGCGTTCACGGCCGACGCTCTCCAGATCTCCGCGAGCGCGCAGCCCGTCGATGCGCTCGACCGCGCAGACCGTGAGACGGCGATCACTGAATGGCTCGGGACACACGGCGTGAAGGACGGCCACGGCGCGGCGGCAGTCCTCGTCGATGCGGGGCTGGACGAGAGTTGGGCCGATCGGGTGCTTGCGGACGTCGCGCCGCTAGAGCCCGCCGATGTCCTGGCCTGGGTGACATCCCGTGTCACCTCGGCGCGCATCACGCGCGAGCTCGAGGATGCGACGTCTCGCATCACACAGCTGATCCAGGCCGTCCGCGAGTACTCGTACCTCGACCAGGCGCCGCTCCAGGAGATCGACATCCACGACGGCCTCGAGAGCACGCTTGCCGTCCTCGGCCACAAGCTCTCCGAACGAGGCACGACCGTCGTTCGGGACTACGACCGGACCCTGCCCCGTGTGCAGGTTCACGCGGCCGAGCTCAACCAGGTGTGGACGAACCTGATCGACAACGCGATTTCCGCGAGCGGGGACGGCGGCACCGTGACGGTCCGTACCCGGCGGTCCGGCGACTACTTCTGCGTCGAGCTGGAGGACGACGGGCCCGGCGTGCCCGCGGACGTGCGCGATCGCGTCTTCGATGCGTTCTTCACGACGAAGGAGCCGGGCGAAGGGACGGGGCTCGGCCTCGACATCGCGAAGCGCATCGTCGCGCGGCACCGCGGCGACCTGCGACTCAAGGACTCAGACGGCGGCGCGACCTTCCAGGTGCTCCTTCCCATCCCTCGCATCTGGCGGGCATGACGGAGCAGCGAAGCCAGGTTTCGCCGGCGGCATTACTGTCCCTGGTACCGGCGGCGATTGAGACGGAGGAGCCATGCATCGCTTGAACTTCCTGGCCGACGAGCCCTGGGACGAGGTGAGCGACGACGATCGGGTGCGCGCCCGTTGGTTCGGGCACCCGTTTGGAGCGGACATCCTTGGCGCCTCACTGCGCGAGCTTCTGCCAGGCTCGCCAGGAGGCCCGTTGCACATGCACTACGGCGTGGAGGAAATGTTCTTCGTCCTCTCTGGCACACCGAACGTGCGCACTCCCGAGGGCGAAGAGCAGCTCTCGCCCGGAGATGTCGTGTACTTCCCTGAAGGCCCGGACGGGCTGCACGACTTCTCGAACCCGACCGGCGAGCCGGCTCGGCTCCTCGCCATCTCCTCCAAGCGATTTCCCGACGTTGTCGCTTACCCGGAGCGAGGCGTCGCATGGGTGGCGACCCGCCATCCCGAACGTCCGGCGCCCGAGGGCGGCGACAACGGAATCATCGCTCGCTTCGACCTACCCCCGAGTCAATGACCGGACGTTGGGACGGAGACGACCGCGGCGAGGGCATCGGGGATGCGACGGCATTTGTGGCCGGCGCCGCCGAGCTCACCGAAGCGATGGGCCATCGCACGTGGGTAGCCGAACAGCCCGACGTCCATCTGCTCGCGCACATCGAGAGCGCGTGTGAGTCCTTGCCGCTTCAGGTTCTCGGGACCAGCACATCCGCGGATGGGACGTTCGAGCTTCGACTGAGCTGCACACAAGCGGACGCAAGCGTCGGGGAGGTCAAAGCTGCGGTCTTCGCCGTGCTCGGTTGCTTCGCGGAGGCCGCCACCTATGTCAGGCAACGTCGCCTCGACGCAGCCGAGGCACCAGGCGAGGCGCTCCTGTTCGAGATCGTCACCGGCTTCTTGGAGTCGGACACTGCATTCGTGCCGCACGGGCACACGGTGCGCGTCAGCGTCTCGAACGCCTAGGTCGAAGCCGCGGCGACGCCGGACTTGGCCGGCGAATCAGCCGTCCTGCGGCTCGAAATCGAGCGCGAGCGAGTTGATGCAGTACCTGAGCCCCGTCGGCTGCGGGCCGTCCGGGAACACGTGGCCGAGGTGCGAGTCACAGGCGGCGCAGCGCACCTCCGTGCGACGCATGCCGTGGCTCATGTCCTCCTCGAGCTCGACCGTCTCCTCGGAGAGCGGCGCAAAGAAGCTCGGCCAGCCCGATCCGGAGTCGAACTTCGTATCGGAGGAGAAGAGCGCGGCGCCACACGCGCCGCAGCGGAACATCCCGTCGTCGTGGACGACGTTCAGCTCGCCGGACCACGGCGCCTCTGTTGCTCCACACCGGAGCACGGCGTAGCGGTCTTCGTCGAGCTCTGCCTTCCACTGCTCGTCTGTCTTCTCTACCCGATTCGTCACGAGGGGACCTCCTCGACGTGGATGCGCTTCTTCGACTCCTTCAATTTGCCTCCGTCGCGGCCCATGCGGATGGCAAGCGCCTCGGCCAGGATCGACAGTGCCGTTTCGGGCTGCGTCTCGGCTCCGATGTCGAGGCCGCACGGACCGTTGATGCGCTCGAGCGCCTCCTCGTCGACTCCTGCCTCGAGCAGGCGTTCCCGGCGCCGCTCCTGGTTGCGGCGGGAGCCGAGCGCGCCGATGTAGAACGCCTCGGTCTCGAGCGCGGCCTTCAGCGCCGGGACATCGAATTTGTCGTCGTGGGTGAGGACGACGATCGCCGTCGCGTGATCGGGCGCGACCTGCGCGATCGCCTCCTCCGGCCACTCGACGATGATCTCGTCGGCGCTCGGGATCCGCTCCTTCGTCGCGAACTTCTGCCGCGCGTCGGCGACGATCGCCCGCCAGCCGAGGAGCTTCGCCGCCTTGCACATCGCCTCGGCCGTGTCGACGGCGCCGTAGACGAGGAGGCGCGGCGGCGGGCCGTAGATCTCCGCGAATACCTTCGGATCGCCCTCGAGCTCGAGGATCCGGTTCGCGATGCTCGCGGATCAGCTGGTCCGCCTGCGCGACCGCCTCGTCCGGCACGCCGTCTCCGACCTGCTCGCCGCCCTCGAGCACGAGCGCGTGCGCGCCGAGCGGCTCGCCTTCGATGACGGTGAACAGGACGGCGCGCTCCTCGCCGTCGACGACCTCGAGCAGGCGGTCCGTGACGCTCACTCGAGCGGCTCGACGAAGACGTCGATCTCGCCGCCGCAGGGCAGGCCTACCTCCCACGCCTCCTCGTCGCCGATGCCGTACGAGAGAAGCTTGGGTTTCCCGGTCTCGAGCACCTCGCGGGCGTTCTCGTAGACGTCCGACTCGACGCAGCCGCCGGACACGGACCCGCACAGCTCTCCCGCGTCCGAGATCGCGAGCTTCGCGCCGACGGGACGCGGCGCCGAGCGGCGCGTCGCCACGACCGTCGCGATCGCCACCTTCTTGCCCTCCGAGCGCCAGCGCTCGACGTCGTCCAGGATCTCCTTCACGCCGCATGCCTCCTTTCGATGCCGGTGAGAACCTCAGCGAGCTCTTCGAGGCTCGACAGATTGTGCCCTGAGAGGAAACGGTCGACGTACGGCAATGCCGCGCGCATGCCGCCGGCGAGTGGCTGGTAGTCGGGATGTCCCTTGAGCGGGTTGACCCAGACGACCGCATAGGCCTGCCGCGCGAGCCGCGCCATCTCGTGCCCGACGACCGACGCCTCCTCGCGCTCCCAGCCGTCGGACGCGATCACGACCACCGCGCCGCGCGTCAGGGCGCGACGCCCCCACTCGTCGTTGAAGCTCTTCAGGGACGCGCCGATCCGGGTGCCGCCCGACCAGTCGCTGACGCGGGCGGCCGCATTGCGCAGCGCGGTCTCCGGGTCGCAGCCCTCGAGATCCGGCGTCAGCCGAGTCAGGCGCGTCCCGAAGGCGAACGCCTCGACGCCGCGCCCCGTGCGCATCAGCGCGTGAAGAAAGAGGACGAGCGCGCGCGAGTACGCCTCCATCGAGCCGGAGACGTCACAGAGCACGACGAGCTTGCGCGGCACCTCCACGCGACTGCGGAACGTCCGCTCGATCGTCTCGCCGCCGGTGCCGAGCGAGGCGCGCACGAGCCGGCGCATGTCGAGGTTCCGCCCGCGGTGGTGCGGACGCAGGCGCCGGGAGCGGCGGCGCGGACGGCCCGCCGCGATCTGCGCAACGAGCCGCCCGACGTCGTCGAACTCGGCGCGCGTGAGGTCCGCGAAGTCGCGCTGCCGGAGCAGCTCCTCGGCGCTGTAGCCGATCGTCGTCTCCCCGCTTCCGTCCGCGCCATCGTCGCCCGCCTTCGGGTCCGACGTACGCCGCAGCAGCCGCAGTGACTGCGCCTCGGTCTCGTGCCGGAAGACGGGCGCGGTCGGCGCGCGGAGGAACCAGGCGCGGAATGCGAGGTCGAACGCCTCGAGATCGTCGTGGCGCGAGACGAGCGTCTGCCGGAGCGTCCAGTAGACGTCGTCCTGCCTCGTCAAATCGACGCGGTCGAGGCCGGTCAGCGCGTCGACGAGCCGGCCCGGGCCGACCTCGAGGCCTGCCTCGCGCAGCACGCGGCCGAACGTGACGACGTGCGTCGCGACTGCGTCCGCCACGGGCGCCGCCCTAGGCCTCTGCCGCCGCCCGCGCTTCCTCGACGAGCCCCAGGAGGGTCTCGTCGCGGATCGCGAGCACGTCCTCGTGGTACTTCAGCACCGAGCCGAGCGTCTGCTCGACGACCTCCGCGTCGAGCTCCTGGCGACCGAGCGCCGTCAGCGCGTTCGCCCAGTCGATCGTCTCCGCGACACCGGGCGGCTTGGCGAGGTCGAGCGCGCGCAGGCCCTGGACGAACGCCGCCGCCTGCGCCGCGAGCCGATCGGGTACGCCGGGAACCCTGAGCTTGACGATCGCCACCTCGCGCTCGAGCCCGGGGTGGCCGATCCAGTGGTAGAGACAGCGCCGCTTCAGCGCGTCGTGGAGCTCGCGCGTGCGGTTCGACGTCAGCACGACCGCCGGCTTGTGCGCCTCGGCGCTCACCGTCCCGATCTCCGGGATCGTGATCTGGAAGTCCGAGAGCACCTCGAGCAGGAACGCCTCGAACTCCTCGTCCGCACGGTCGATCTCGTCGATCAGCAAGACGACCTTTTCCGTCGACTCGATCGCCTCGAGCAGGGGCCGCCGGATGAGGAACTCCGGTCCGAACAGCTCCTGCTCGGACACCGTGCCTTCCTGCGCCGCGCGGATGTGGAGCAGCTGCCGGGAGTAGTTCCACTCGTAGACGGCGTGCGCGACGTCGAGGCCCTCGTAGCACTGGAGCCGGATCAGCCGCGCGCCGAGGCTGCGCGACAGCGCCTTCGCGGCCTCGGTCTTCCCCACGCCCGCCTCGCCTTCGAGCAGCAGCGGCTTCTCGAGCGTGAGCGAGAGGTAGAGCGCGGTCGCGAGGCCGCGGTCCGGGAGGTAGCTCGCGTCCCCGAGGCCGCCTTCGAGCTCGTCGATCGAACCGAACGTCATCTCTCAACTGTACGCGAGCAAGAACGCACGCCAGCGTGGGGGCATCTGCGCTCCCGCGGTGGTCCTACGGGCCGAAGGAGTTGTAGTTCTGGCCGGAGTCGACGGGCATCTTGCCGGGGCTGTGCGGAACGACGACCCGCACGACGCCGGTGCAGCTCCCGCCGCGGTTGTCGGCGCCGGTGAAGCTGATCGCGTAGACGCGACCGTTGCCCTTGCCGCTTCGCTCCGCGCGGAGCTTGACTTGGCTCGAGCTCGCCCCGGTAGCCGCGTCGGGCCCCACGTCACCGTCGCCGAGGCCGTTGATCGGCTCGTCCTGCGTGACGCCGTTGATCGTCAGCGTCGTCGGGTCTCCGTCGGGATCCGTGAGCCCGCTGAGCGCGACGTTGACGAGCTGGTGGAGCGGCGGCCAGAGGTACAGCTTGTCGGGCTTCACCTTCGAGCAGTCGGGGGGACGGTTCGTTGGCGGCGGAACGACCTTGTAGGCGATGCCGAACTCGCCGATCCCGAAGCCGAGAGCCGGGGCCGGGACGCTGATCGTGATCGATGTCAGGGTGTCGCTCCCCGTCGCGTAGAAGCCGAAGTACCTCGCGCCGGCATTCCCGTTGACGTTGACGGCCCCCGACGTGACGCCGCCGTTAGAGGTCGCCGTGACGTTGGCGCTCGAATGGATGTTCGGCTCGACGTAGAGGTAGAAGGCGAAGGTGTTCGCGGGCAGCGTCAGCGTTGCGCTCGTGCCCGAAGTCGCGTAGACG
This sequence comes from uncultured Actinomycetes bacterium, assembly GCA_963705945.1. GTDB lineage: Bacteria > Actinomycetota > Thermoleophilia > Gaiellales > Gaiellaceae > PALSA-612. The sequence continues at coordinate 1,160,432 of CAVPLG010000001.1, forward strand.
TCGCCCGTGTAGCCGTGGCTCCACGTGAGCCACCCCATTCCCACCTTGCGGTGACTGAGGCTGGGGCTGAAGCCGACCGTACCCGTGGGAGCGGTGACGCTCGAGACGTTCGCGAACAGCCCCTGCGGGTCGGCCGCGAACTTCGTCATCGTGTAGCCGCCCAGCGTCGCGGGCGGGGCGGCGGTCCCCGGCGAGCCGTCGAACGTGATCGCCGCGAGTGCGGCCGTCACTCCGATCACGAGTGCGACAAGAGCCGCAAGCCCTGCGACCTTGAATCCACGTGCAACTCCCCCCATCGTGTGGAGCGTATATCAGCTGTGACGACGGCTTGCCGCACTGCGACACGCGTCCGGGGTACCCCATTGGAGTGAGTAGGCTGCGTTCATGCCCGTCCGGCTCCCCGACGAGGTGAAAGCGCTGCTCGACGCGTCGAACTTCTGGCACCTCGCCACGATCAATCCCGACGGGTCGCCCCATTCCACGGTCATGTGGGCCGATCGACGTAACGGCCGGATCCTCTTCAACACCGCCTACGGCCGGATCAAGCCGCGCAACCTCGCGCACGACCCGCGCGTCTCGCTCTCGCTAGCGGATCCCGAGCACCCGTACTCGAACGTCTCCATCCAGGGAACGGTAGTAGAGACGATCGAAGGCCCCGAGGCGCTCCACGACATCGACGCCCTGGCGACGAAGTACATGGGCGTCGAGACGTATCCGTTCCTCCAGCCCGGCGAGCGGCGCGTGACATACCTCGTCGAGCCGACGAGCGTCTGGTACCGCCCGCCTGCGCAGCGTTAGAATCGCACGCAATGCCCGGGGGAGTGCTCGACGTCGTCATCCCGACCTCGCCTGCCGAGGCGGTCACCGCATTCGGGGACGGCGACGGCGTGACCGTCCTCGCCGGCGGTACGATCGTCATGCCGGAGCTCACGCACGGGCGCCTGAAGCCGGACAAGGTGCTGATGCTCGCGCGCAGCGGCCTCGACACGATCGAGCGCGACGGCGGAACGGTGACGATCGGCGCCGCGTGCTCGGTGGCGGCGCTTCAGGAGCTGGACGAGCCGCTTGCGACCGCCGCACGCCACATCGCAGACCGAGAGATCCGCGCACAGGCGACACTCGGCGGAAATCTCTGTGCCGGCCCCGGAGCAGACGCGCCTCGTGGCGACCTGCAGGCGCCGCTGATCGTGCTCGACGCCCGTGTCCGCTCGATCGGCAAGGGCGGCGAGCGAACCGAGCCGGTCGAGGACTTCCTCGCCGGAGGCGCCAGCGGGCGTCTGTTGCTCGACGTTGCCTACGACGAGGTGGACCGCAAGACCGCCTACGCTGCTGTCTGGCGGCCGCACACGCACCACTACTCGATCCTGGCCGTCGCCGGCGCGAAGGCTGGCGACGAGCTCCGGATCGCCGTCACCGGCGCCGCTCCACAGGCCGTGCGGCTGGCGTCGGTCGAGCAGAGCGGCTCGGCGGAGGACGCGCTCGCCGACGTCGACCCGCCAGACGACGCACTCGCGTCCGCGTGGTACCGCAAGGCCGTGCTGCCAACCCTCGTGTCCCGCGTGCTCAACGATCTCGGCCAGTGATGTCCGATTAGGGAGGACCGAATGAAGCTGACCGTCAACGGCGTCGAGCATGAGATACAGAGCCCTCTGCTCACGCCACTGCTCGGCGTCCTCCGCGAGGAGCTGGGCATCACCAGCCCGAAGGCCGGGTGTCAGCAGGGCGGCTGCGGCGCGTGCACGGTGCTGATCGACGGCGAGCCGATGCGCTCGTGCCTGATGCCCGTCGCAGCGGTCAACGGCGCCGCGGTCACGACGTTGGAGGGCATCGGCACGGCCGAGCATCTCGCGCCCGTCCAGCAGGCGTTCGTCCACCACTACGGGATGCAGTGCGGCTTTTGCACGCCCGGGATGCTCCTCGCCGCTCACGCGTACATCACGAGCGGGGGAACGGACGACAGGGACGCGATCTCCGAGGCGCTCGCGGGCCACGTCTGCCGCTGCACGGGGTACGTCAAGATCCTTGCCGCCGTGGGAGCGGCCGTGCGGGGTGAGAGCTTCGATCTGAAGATGATGACCGGCACGCCGACAACCACGTTCGTTGCGGGAGCGACAGAGTGAAAGCGGTCGGCGCCAGGCTTCCGCGCTACGACGGCATGGCGCACGTCACCGGGCGCACGATGTTCGTCGACGACTTCCGGGCGCCGGGGACGATCTGGGCAAAGGCACTGCGCTCGCCGGTTCATCACGCCGACATCACGAGGCTCGACACGTCAAAGGCCGAAGCGATGACTGGCGTCCGCGCGGTGATTACACACGCGGACGTGCCATTGCTCGAGTACGGGCACCTGTCGGGGCTCGGCATCCCCGCCGACGAGCCGTTGCTCGCGAAGGACGACGTCCGCTACCAGGGCCAGCCGATCGCCGTCGTCGCCGCCGAAGACGAGGAGACGGCGATGGCTGCGGTCGAGGCGATCGAGGTCGAGTTCGCGGAGAAGCCCGCGTTCTTCGACGTGCGCCTGGGCGCCGATCCGGACGCGCCGGTCATCCACCATTGGGGCAACTGGTACCCACACTTCGAAGGCGAGATGGACCGGCGGCAGATCCGCAAGGGCGACATCGACCAGGCGTTCGAGCAGGCCGACGTGATCGTCCAGGGCGTGTATCGGCCGGCCGCGATCGAGCACTGCCCGGTCGAGACGCAGGTCTGCCTTGTCATTCCCGAGCCCGATGGCCGGCTGACGATCCACACGTGCTCGCAAGCCCTCTATTTCTCGCTGGGCGTCGTCGCCGCTCACCTCGAAGTACCGTCGAACAAGCTCAAGCTGGTCGGGGGCACTGTCGGCGGCGGCTTCGGCGGCAAGGTGGACACGGCGACCGAGACGATCACCGCGCTCCTCGCGATGAAATCGGGCCGACCCGTGAAGTGGCGCTGGACGCGCGAGGAGGAGTTCCTCTGCTCGTCCACCCGAGCGGCCTGGCACATGGAGATCGCCGACGCCGTGACGAGCGACGGCTGGATCCTCGGTCGCAAGATGCTGACCCTTCACGACTCGGGCGCCTACGCGCGCTTCTCGCCCTACGGCCTGACGAAGCACTCGTTCCACCACACGGGCGCGTACACGATCCCGAACCTCTCCTTCGACGGCTTCGTCGTGTTCACGAACCGCACGCCGTCGACGGCGATGCGCGGCTTCGGCGTCACGTCGGTGTCGTTCGCCGTCGAGACGCACATGAACCGGATCGCGGCGGAGCTCGGGATCGATCCGTTCGAGATCCGGCTCAAGAACGCGAACCGGATCGGCGACACGTCGCCGAACGGCGTCGTCTATACGGACCCGTCCACCGTCCAGACGATCCACGTCATGGCCGAGGAGGTCGGGCACGAGCTCTCGGCTGACTACCGCAGCATGACCCGCGGTCCTCGCCAGGACGATCTGCTGCCCGAGCATCTGCTCGCGCAGGTCGGCGACCCGGAGTCGCACTGATGAAGGGGGCTCACTGATGGCCAGGCACAAGGGCAGGGGCTACTCCTCGATCGAGTACCCGACGGGCATGAACCAGAACGGCGACCCGTCGCAGGCGTGGATCAAGATCAAGCCCGACGGCCGCGTCGACGTCTTCTCTGGGACATCCGACATCGGTAACGGCTCGAAGACGATCCAGAGCCAGATCGTCGCCGAAGCGCTCGGCGTCCCGTACGAGTGGATCACGTACGACAACTCGAACACCGACTCCTCCCCGCTTTGCACCGGGACGTTCGCCTCGCGCGCGACGTTCGTCGCTGGCGAGGCCGTACGCAAGGCCGCGCTCTCCGCGCGCGAGAAGCTGCTCGAGATCGCCGGCAAGGAGCTCGAGATCGACCCGTCCGACCTCGACGTCGTCGACGGCGAGGTAATCGCGAAGGGTGCGCCCCAGAAGAAGATCTCGGTGCCCGACGTGGCCGCCGCGGCCACCTGGGGTCACGGCGAGCTGATCACCGGCACGGGCGCCCAGCTGAAGCCGTTGGTGCCGATCGAGGACCCCGACGACCGGCGCCGTCGCATCGCCGCCCCACTCTGCCATCTCGTACGCCACCTGCGCGGCAGAGGTCGAAGTGGACGACGAGACGGGCGAGGTCCACGTCACGCATCTCTGGCAGTGCTTCGACGTCGGCCGGGCGATCAACCCGACGCTCGTCGAGGGACAGATCGAAGGCGGCGGCATCATGGGGCTCGGTCTGGCAGTGCTCGAGACCTGCTACCCGTACTACCCGAGCGTCGAGCACCGCGGTTCCGAGTTCGGCGCATACATTGCGCCCGGCATCGAGGACCTCCCCGACGTCCAGACGATTCTGATCGAGAACCCATCAGCCGACGGGCCGTTCGGCGCGAAGGGGATCAGCGAGATGGCGAACAACCCACAGCCACCCGCCATCGCCGCGGCCGTCTACGACGCGATCGGCGTCTGGGTGACAGAGCTCCCGATCACGCCGGAGCGCGTGCTGCGCGCCCTCGAGAAGAAGCGGGGCGGCGAGGACGGTCCGACGCCGCGAGGGCAAGCGCGTGATCTTCGACGAGGAGCTCTCGGTCAACACGCTCGCTCACGCGGACAGCATCTTTCGCTTCGACGTTCCCGCGTGACGTCCCCGTTCAGGACGTGGAACGGCGTCGAGCCGTTCCGGATCTTCCCGACGGTCGACATCCACGCGATCGGCGGCGAGCAGGTGCTGCTCTGCCGCGTCGTCTACGAGCCCGGCACGACGGTCGCCCGACACGCGCACGACGACACGGAGCAGCTGATGCTGATCGCCGAGGGCGACGTGACGATGACGATCGGCGACGAGACGAAGACGCTCGGGCCCGGCGACGTCGCCGTCGTGAACCGCGGTGTCGAGCACGAGCTCTACTCCGAGAACGGCCTCGTCTTCATCGAGGCGCTCGCCCCGTTCCGCTCGATCACGTGCCCGACCGCGAACGCGACCTCGTGCTCGGTCCTGACGGCGGCGCGCTGCACGTGGAGCGATAGGCGCGTGAACGTCACGCTTCTCCTGTGCGACTTCGCAGAAGCGGTCAACGGGAAGCTCTACGTGATGGGCGGCGGCTGGAACGTCCTGTTCGCGCCCGGACAGCCGGTGACGATGTCCGTGCGCGGCCGTCGTCGCCGTGCCGTGGGACCAGACGAACCGCAAGCATGAGCTGACGCTCGAGCTCCTGACCGAGGACGGCGGCCCGGTCGAGATCGAGGAGGAGACGATCGCGGTCACCGGCGAGTTCGAGCTCGGCCGGCCGCCCGGCATCAAGCCGGGCAGCTCCCTCAACGCGCCGTTCGTCTGGACATTCGCCGGCCTCGTGCTCGAGGCGGGCGGCTACGAGTGGAAGCTCTCGATCGACGCTGACCCGGTGGCGAGCCGGCCGTTCGCCGTCACGAGCCCACCCGGCTTTCCGCCGGAGTGATCGTCGCGGCGCATGTAGCCGTCGGAGCTGCGGCGGGTGCAGCTGCTGGGATCGCGCGGCGGTGCGATCGTGGCCGGGTTCGCGCTGCACGGGGCCCAGGACGCCGTTCCGCACGAGGACATCCACTCGCACGGCTTCGAGGCCGCCTCCGGATGCGCGCTGCTCGCCTGGCTGGCGCTGCGGCGCGGTCTGTTCGACCCGGCCGTCCTCGGCGCCGCAGCCTGTGCGGCGCCGGATCTCGAGCACGTCCTCCCGTTGCCGAAGCCGGGCGGACGCGATCTGTATCCCTCCCACCGCGTCGAAGGCTGGCACCGCGAGGGCGCGCTCCCGGCGTGGCTGCAGCTCGCTGCCGCGCTCGTTATCGTCGCCGCGTTGACACGTCGAGGAACGGAGGGAAGATGCCGCTGATCAAAGTTGACCTGTTCGATTTCCGGGTGAATGAGGAGACAAGCGCGAAGCTCATCGCGGGTCTCACCGACGCGCTCTGCGCAGCGACGAATGAAGGCATGCGCGAGCACACCTGGGTGATCGTCGAGGGCCACTCGCCCAAGAACTGGGGATTCGGCGGGGCGCCGATGCCCGCCGATCAGATGCCGCCCGCCTAGCGGCCCGAGTGGCGACTCCGGATCTAGAGCGTCGCGTCCGCGATGCGGTCGCAAAGCAGCCGTTCATGTCGCTCCTCGGCGTCCGGGTCGTTCACGTCGCCCCCGGCGAGGTCGACCTCGCGTTCGCGTTCGACGAGCGTCTGACGCAGCAACACGGCTTCCTCCACGCAGGCGTCGTGGCCGCGGTCGTCGACAGTGCGTGTGGCTACGCCGCGTACTCGACCGGAGAAGGCGAGACCGACGTCCTGACCGTCGAGTTCAAGATCAACCTCCTCGAGCCGGCCGTAGGAGCGAGGTTCATCGCTCGCGGGCGGGTCGTGCGCAAGGGTCGCCGCCTCTCCGTGTGCCGCGGTGAGGTGGTCGCCGTCGATGGGGACGAGGAGCGACCGATCGCAGTCACGACGACGACGATGGCGCTCAGATCGCGGCCGAGCTAGCTCCTTCGACTAGCTCTTCCACTTCACGGAGCAGCCGACGGGAGGCGTGTCGGCGACGGGAGGCGTCTCCCCCGCCAGCGCAGCCTCGATCGCGTCTCGGAGGTAGTGCTCGGTGACGTTCTCCTCGTCGCGGTCGTCGTCGACAGCACCGTGGTAGACGAGCCGGCGGTCGGCGTCGTAGACGAACGCCTCCGGCGTCCTCTCGGAGCCGAGCATGCGCGCGATCTCCTGCGTCTCGTCGCGGAGGTAGTCGAAGACGTACGCCGACTCGCGCGCGTGCTCGACCATCGCTTCGAAGGAGTCGGTCGGATGCGAGACCTCGTCGTTCGAGTTGATTGCGACTATCCGGACACCGCGGTCGGCGAGCTCCCGCTGGAGCTCGTTGATCCGGCCCTCCCAGGCGAGCACGTACGGGCAGTGGTTGCACGACTGGACGAGGACAAGCACCGGCGCGTCGGCGTACTCCTCGAGCGTGTGGTTGCGGCCGTCGACGCCGGGAAGATCGAAGCTCGGTGCGGCGGTGGTAGCGCTCACGTCAGGGCCTCCTCGAGTTGCTCGCGACTGGGAACGGGCGACGGTCGCCCATCGGGCAGACGGTACACACGACAGGTCAGGGCAGGCCGAGCGCTCGCGTTCGCAAGGTCGATGTCCACGCCGTCGACCCGGATCGTCGGCGAGCCGGGGAACGCGAGCTCCACGGCCTCCTCTTGGGTGAAGACCTCGTGCAGCTCGACCGAGGCGGAGACTCCACGCTCCTCGATCACGTCGCGGAGCAGCGCGAGCGCCTCCGGGTGCGACGGGCAGCCCGCCCAGAAGAACAGCTCCACCTTCACGACGCGTGAACGGGCGACGCGATGCGCCGGAGCTCCACGGGCCCCGCGCCGGGCACGACGACTGCCGCCTCGCGCGCGTGGAGCAGCGTCGTCCGAACGATCAGCTTCGCCCGCGCGAAGTTGTCCAGCATCGTCGGCACCGGGCCCACGTCGTGCCCCAGCGCGTACCCGGCCGCGTTGCGGCCGATCGCCTCGTAGGACTCGAGCGTGTAGAGCGGAGACATCCCGAACAGCTCCAGGTTGTCGAGAGGCTCGAGGTCGGCGCGGTGGATGACGGCCGTCCCCTTCGACTGCAGCCCGATCGCCACCTTCGACCCGGCGAGCGCCGCGCCGTCGTGGCCGATGAAGGCGACGTCTGCGACGCGCCGAACGCGGACGAGGCGCGGCGTCGCGCCTCCCTGCTCAACACCCCGGACGAGCGCGCCGAGCACCTCATCGTGCGGCAGGTCGTTGATCGTCGCCGAGAGGACGTCGCCGAAGGCCGGCCCGACTGCGATCACCACCTCGTCCTCGGCGGAGCCCGCCTCCGCAGGGCCGAGCTCTTCGACGGCGGCAGCGTGAGCGACGAACCAATCTAGGTCGCTCGGGTCAATCGCATGAGGCAGCGACTGGAGCAGCTGCCAGCGGTCACCCTCGAGGCGATAGCCCGTGCCGGGACCGGCGTAGGCGTTCGGGTCGTTGACGGCCGAGTGCACCGCCCAGCTCTCGTCGATGATCGCCGACGTCTGGAGATAGTCCGCGCACACCCGCTGCCGCTGCATGCCGATGATCGCCGCGGCGACGTCCTCGAAGCCGCGTTCGTCGAGCGCCCGCGCGACGTCGAGGCCGGAGATCGCGTCGTCGAGTACGCGGTCGGCCGCGAGCACGTCGGCGGCGCGGTCGCGGTCAGGCAGGTCACGGCTCGAGTAGCCGTGGGTGGCGGCCCCGACCTCGGCCTCCGTGACAAGCGGGAAGCCGAGGCCTTCGAAGACAGCCTGGATCGCGCGCGCGCCCCGCTCACGCACACGCAGCACGTCGTCTTCGGGCACGGGCTCGATGCCCGCGTCAACCTGCCAGTCGCGTTGCACCGTCAGCCACTCGTCGATGTCGTCGGCGTCGTAGTTTCCGCCCCCGAACATGTTGTCCTCGCGCGGCATCACCGAGTAGCCGGAGGTGACGAAGTCCGTGCCCGGCAGCAGCTGGCCCATCAGCTTCGCCGTCTTCCGGATCTCCGAGTGGGAGGCGATCGCGTCGTTGCCGGAGGCGACCTCGAGATCGAGCCAGGCGGCGAGCAGGTTCTCCGCGAGGATCTCCTTCGTGCCTGCCGGCACCGCGAGCACGAGCGCGACGCAGGAGATCGACCCGTTCTGTACGCCCTGCGAGCCGGCCGCGCGCACGGCAGCGAGGCAGCGGGCTTCGAGATAGAGCATCGACTTGCCCTCCGCGTGCCCCATCAGGGCCTCCGAGCCGCCGCCCGAGGTGAAGCGCACCTTCACGCCGCGCGACGCGTACGCCGAGGCGAGGAACGCCTTCGACCACGGCGTGTCGTCGCCGTCGACGAAGACGGGCTCCGTCCCGTACACGGAGAGCGTCTCGGCGTAGGTGACTAGGCCCTGGATCGCGAGCTGAAGGTTCCGCCGCTCCTCGACGGCACACTGGGTCATCACGCCAGGGCGCCCCACCTGCGAGCCGACGAGCAGCGCGATCGCGTTCAGCGGTGCGTAGCGTGAGACGCCGACCGTCGTCTCGAGCTCGGCGAACCCGCGCGCGGCCGCCTCGGCCGCATCGGCGGCGAGCAGCGCCGGGCTCTCCTTGAGATTCGTGACGTGGGCCTGGTTCGCCGGCGCGCGGCGCGCGCGGAGCTTCTTGAGTGCGAACATCGCCTCGACCGGGTCGAGGCGGGCCGCGATCCGGGAGAGGCGCGCGGGCGTCAGCCCGCGGCTCAGGTGGACGAGCTCGTCGCGCGGGCAGTCGACGTCGACGAGCCGGCGGGCGATCTCCGCGTCGTCCAGCGTCGCCGCCTCCGCGGCTGCTTCGAGGTCTATCCCCCTGCGCGCGAGGAACCAGTCGAGGACGTCGAAGTCCGCTTCGCCGCGCCCGTCGATCTCGACGACGCGACCGTCCTCGACGACGAGGCTCGGCTCCGGGTCGTTCGGCCCGTCCATTGCGACGAGGCCGAGCGCCGGTGCCGGAGCGACGAGCAGCTCTTTGCGTAGGCCGCGCTGCTCTCTCGCCTCGAAGCGCTTAGACCGTGCGTCCGGCTCCGGCAAGCAACCCTCGCTTCGCATAGACGTCCGCCGCCTCGCGCACGAAGGCCGCGGTGGAGGTGGCGCCGGCGCCGTCGAGCCGTGCCGCCCACTCCTCGAGCTCCTCGCCCGTTGAGCGGTGCGGCCGGAGCGCCGTGTAGATCTCGAGAATCAGCGCGGCCGGCAAGGTCGACAGCTCGGCTGCCCGCTCGAGGTTCTCGGCGAGCGCAGGCCGTTCGGCGGCGCCCGCAACCGCCGCCTGCGCGCGCAGCGTCTCTGGCGTCGCGCGCAGGTCTTCCCACGCAAGCCGTCCCGCGCGCATCGCCTCCAGCGTGACGTCGTCGAGCGCGAGACCGGACGGCGTCCGCACGAGGTCGGGCCGCTTCTGACCAAGCGGATAGTCGGCTACGGGATCGAAGCCCACGTTCGGAGCTTAGAGTCTCCATCGTGAACAGCTACGACTTTTCCGGACGGGTGGCGCTTGTCACGGGCGGCGTCAGCGGCATCGGCGCTGCCGTGGCCGAGAAGCTCCGTGCGGGAGGCGCGGAGATGGTCACCTTCGATCGCGATCCCGGAGCCGATGTCTCCGGCGACATGGCACGCTCGGCGGACCTCGACGCAGCCGTCCGTTACGCGGAGGAGCAGCACGGGCGGCTCGACGTCCTCGTCAACTCCGCCGGCGTCCCCGGCGAGTCACTGCGAACGGTCGACGTCACCGACGAGGAGTGGGAGCGCGTGCTCGCGATCAACGCGAGCGGCAGCTTCTACGCCTGCCGCGCCGCGTTACCCGGGATGATCGAGCGCGGCTACGGCCGCATCGTCCTAGTCGCGTCGATCGCCGGCAAGGACGGCAACCCGATGGCGGCCGCCTACTCCGCCTCGAAGGCGGCGGTGATCGCGCTGACGAAGGCGGTCGGGAAGGACGTCGCCGGCACGGGCGTCCTCGTCAACTGCATCGCGCCCGCAGTGATCGAGACGCCGATCCTCGCCGGCCTCTCGCAGCACCACATCGACTACATGGTCGAGCGGATCCCGCTCGGGCGCATGGGCACGGCGGAAGAGGTTGCGAACCTCGTCGCCTGGCTGGCGAGCGAGGACTGCTCGTTTTCGACGGGCGCGACGTACGACATCTCCGGCGGACGAGCGGTCTACTAGGAAAGGTCGGGGACAGGATGACTCCTGTCCCCGACACAGTTCCGAGAGGGGCGTCTAGCCGCGGATCTCGACGACGTTCGTCGCCTGCGGGCCCTTCGGGCCCTCGGCGGCCTCGTACTCGACCGTCGCGCCTTCGGCGAGGGTCTTGAAGCCGGTGCCGGCGATGCCGGTGTGGTGGACGAACAAGTCCTCCCCACCTTCCGACGGGGTGATGAAGCCATACCCCTTCGCGTCGTTGAACCACTTCACGGTTCCGGTTGCCACTATGAAACACCTCCCTTACGTACTCACGAACGTGTAGGGAAGCGTTGACGCAACCGATACTCGTTCTGATGACGGCCACAGCGTAGCGGACGGCACGGGGCCGAGTCAGCGCAATACGATGGTTCCCGCATGGGTAGAGGCCGCCGCATCGTGCGCTTTCGTGGCCCCGACGGGGTGGCGACGCTCGGCGTCGACGAGCTCCCCGTGCAGCCGCTCGATGAAGAGACCCTGGAGCTCCCCGCGCCGTACGAGCTGCTCGCGCCGGTCGAGCCGCCGGAGATCTGGGGCGCCGGGGTCACCTACGAGCGAAGCCGGGACGCCCGCGTCGAGGAGTCCGAAGCGAAGGATCTCTACACCCTCGTCTACGAGGCAGAGCGACCCGAGCTGTTCCTCAAGGACGCGGCGGGCCGGCGCATGGTCGGGCCGGGCGGCACGATCGGCGTCCGCTCCGACTCGACGTGGGATGTACCGGAGCCGGAGCTGGCGCTCGTGCTCGGCGAGCGCGGCACGATCGCGGGCGTGACGATCGGCAACGACGTCTCCTCGCGCTCGATCGAGGGCGTGAACCCCCTCTACCTTCCGCAGGCGAAGATCTTCGCGGGCGCATGCGCGCTCGGGCCTGCCGTGCTCGTGCCCGACGACCTCGATCAGCCGTTCCCGATCCGCATGACGGTCACCGACGCGGCGGGCGCCGAGCGCTTCGCCGGCGACACGTCGACCGCGCAGATGCGCCGCTCGTATGCCGAGCTCGCCGACTGGCTCGTTCGCGAGAACCCTGTCCCGGCGGGCAGCGTCCTCTTGACCGGCACGGGTCTCGTGCCGCCGACCGACTTCACGCTCGAGCCGGGAGACATCGTCGAGATCCGAGTTCCCGGCATCGGCATCCTGCGAAATCCCGTCGGCAACGCGGCCGACCTCATCCACGAAAGCACAAGGAGTGAAGCCCATGTCTGAAATCCTCGAAGCGCCAACACGCCCCGCGTTCGCCAACTACGTCGGGGGCGAGTGGCTGCCCGCGAAGGACACGTACGAGAAGCGCGGGCCGTGGCGACCCTCCGAGGTGATCGGAGAGTTCCCGGCATCTGGCGCAGGAGGAGGTCGACGCCGCGGTAGCTGCCGCCGAGGCGGCGGCGCCCGGCTGGGGTCGGCTTCCGGCCGCGCAGCGCGGTGCGGCGCTGATGCGCGCAGCGGACGCGGTCGACCGCCGCGTCGAGCAGGTCGCACAGGACATGACGCTCGAGATGGGCAAGCCGATCCGGGAGGCCCGCATGGAGGCTGCGCGGATGGCGCAGATCCTGCGCTTCTTCGGCGGCGAGGGGCTGCGCGCGACCGGCGAACGCTACGAGCAGGCGGCCACCGGAAGCGTCGTCTACACGACGCGGCGCTCGGTCGGCGTCGTGGCGCAGATCACCCCGTGGAACTTCCCCGCCGCGATCCCGGCGTGGAAGGCGCCCCCGCGCTCGCGTACGGGAACGCCGTGGTCATGAAGCTCGCGCAGGAAGCACCGCTCACGGGTCTCCACCTAGCGGCGTGCTTCGACGAGGCCGAGCTTCCCGCCGGAGTCTTCAACATCGTCGTCGGCCGCGGCTCGACGGTCGGAACCCCGCTCGTCTCGCACCCGTCGGTGCGGGCAATCTCCTTCACCGGCTCGGTTCCTGTCGGCGAGCAGGTGCGAAAGGAGGGAACCGCTTCGGGCAAGCGAGTCCAGCTCGAGCTCGGCGGCCACAACCCGCTGATCGTGATGGCGGACGCCGACCTCGATCGTTCAGCGGAGGCGGCGTACGCGGGAGCGTTCTGGTCCGCAGGCCAGAAGTGCACGGCCACCCGCCGGATCTACGCCGAGGGCTCGATCTATGACGAGTTCAGGGCTCGGCTGCTCGCGCGCATGGAGCGAGGGGTCGTGGGCGACCCGAGCGACCCCGAGACCGAAGTCGGACCGATCGTCAACGAGGCGCAGCTTGACGAGGTGCTGGCCGGAATCGCGCGGGGCAAGGCCGACGGCGGCGCGCTGCTCGCCGGCGGAGAGCGGCTCGACGACGAGGCGTACCTTCTAGCGCCGGCGCTGTTCGAGGGGCTCGCCGACGACGCGTTCCTCTCATGCGAGGAGGTCTTCGGGCCGGTGACGTCCCTCTACCGCTTCTCGACGCTCGACGAGGCGCTCGAGCGGGCGAATGCCGTCCGCTTCGGGCTCTCGGCCGCGATCTTCACGTCGAGCCTTGCCGCCGCACGCACGTTCGTCGACACGATCCAGGCGGGCATCGTGCGGGTCAACGGCCAGACGGCCGGCGCCGACGTCCACGTGCCCTTCGGCGGCATCAAGGGCTCCGGCTTCGGCCCCCACGAGCAGGGCCGCGCCGCGCTCGAGTTCTACACAGACGTCGTCACCGTCTACGAGGACGTGTGACTTCCAGCCCCGCCTCCATCCGACTTGTCCGGGGGACAGTCCCTGCAACAAGAGTGTGACGGCGTAATGGACGAGCGGTTTCTGGTCACTGGCGCGCTGGGCTGTCTCGGAGCGTGGACGTGCAAGCTCCTCGCCGAGGAAGGCATCCCGGTCGTGGCGTTCGATCTGGGCGACGATCCCTACCGCCTCCGTGAGATCGCTGCGCCCAAGGAGCTCGAGCGCGTCACGTTCGCCCGCGGCGACGTGACCGATCTCGACGGGATCGTGGAGACGATGTCGGAGCACGCCATCTCACACCTGGTGCACCTCGCCGCGCTCCAGGTCCCTTTCTGCAAGGCTGATCCGCCACGCGGCGCGCGCGTCAACGTCGTCGGCACGGTGAACGTCTTCGAGGCCGTCAAGCGCCTCGGGCTCGAGACGACGCTCGCGTATGCGAGCTCGGCCGCTGTCTACGACGCGGCCGGCGCGATCCAGCCGACGACGCTCTACGGCGCGTTCAAGCTCGCGAACGAGCAGACAGCGCGCGTGTACGAGGCGGACGACGCCATCGCCAGCATCGGTCTCCGCCCGTTCGTCGTCTACGGCCCGGGACGAGACCAGGGCCTGACCGCAGACCCGACGCACGCGATGCGCGCGGCGGCGGCCGGCGAGCCGTACCGCATCGGCTTCGGTGGCCGGACGGAGCTCCATTACGCGGCCGACGTCGCCCGCGCCTTCATCCGCGCCGCCCGTCGGCCGCCGGCTGGCGCTGCCGTCTACGACATCGCCGGCTCGCCCGATCACATGGCCGACATCGTCGCCGCCATCGAAGCCGCCGTGCCGGGAGCAGCGATCGCGTACGACGACGCGCCCCTCCCGTTTCCGGAGCAGCTTCCTGGAGAGCGCTTCGACGCACCGGTGACGCCGCTCGCCGAGGGAGTGCACGCCACCGTCGAGCACTACAGGGCCGCTTGACGCCATCCGGCCGGCCTGCTTGAGTCGGACCATCGGAGAGGCGATGGCAGCGCAATCACCAGGCAACACAGGCCCGCTCGGGCGGCCCCGTGGAGTCGGCTTCGGCATCCTCCTGTTCATCGTCACCTTCGGCTTCTACGGTTGGTACTGGGTCTACAAGACGCAAGAGGAGACGAAGCAGCACGTCGGTGACGGCCTCGGCGGCGTCGTCGGGCTTGTCGTCTGGATCCTTCTGTCGCCGGTCAGTGGCTTCGTGATCCCGTCCGAGATCGGGACGATGTACGCAAGGGACGGCCGTGAGCGGCCGGTGACCGGGCTGACGGGCCTCTGGTACTTCCCCGGAATCATCCTCATCATCCCCGCGATCGTCTGGTTCGTGAAGATCCAGCGCTCGCTCAACACGTACTGGGAGTCGAAGGGCGCTACCGCGTAGCCCGCCGCTCCGGAGAGAGGTTCATATGGTCGGAAGGCACCGCAATCCCTGGGCTGTCCTCTTGTGGACGATCCTGACGCTCGGGATCTATCTGCTCTATTGGATCTACATCACCTTCGCCGAGGTGAAGGCGCATCGCGGCAAGGGCACAAGCGGAATCGTGGGGCTCCTGCTCGCGCTGATTCCCGTGTCCATCTTCCTCCTGCCTTCGCACGTCGGGGACATGTACGCAGAGTCGGGGAAGCCGAAGCCGATCACCGGCCTTGCCGGCTTGTGGGCTCTCGTGCCTCTCGTTGGCGGGATTGTCTGGCTGTTCAAGGTGCAGGGCCGGCTCAACGACTACTGGGCAACGGCGGTCACGGACGATGCAGCGGCGACTCCCGCAGTCACGGCGGGCACGCCTGAAGTACCGGCGACACCGGCCGCAACAGAGGCCGCAACAGAGGCACCGGACACCCCGGACGCATAAGACGGCAGCGTCTTAAGGCTCGACGGGCCGGCCAATCGCGCCGGCCCGGAGCCGCTCCCGCGAGAGGGCGGGGCAGAGCACGAGCAGGCCGGTCGCGGATGCGGCGATGAGCCAGATCGTCGTCGTGAACGAGCCGGTCAGGTCACGCGCCGCACCCAGGCCGAGCGGCGCGAACGCCCCGATGATGTAGCCGACGAGCAGCATCATCGCCGCGACGGCGCCGACGTCCGACGGTCGATGCCCGACGTCGAGCGGCAGGGTCATCAGGAGCGGGAACAGTCCTCCGAAGGCGAGGCCGATGGCAGCCACGAGGATCCAGGCGCCGCCGGGCGCGAGCTGAAGCGCGACGATCGAGGCAACGAGGCACGCTGCAAGGGTGACGAGATACGCCCGGCGAGGGCCCGTGCGGTCGGCCAGGTAGGGCACGGTTATCGTCGTCGCGAGCGACGCCAGGTTGAGCACGGCGATGAGGGCTCCGGCGCGCCCCTCGCTCGACGTAGGCATCGGGGAGCCACGCGTTCAACCCGTAGTACGTGGCCGCCAGACGAGCTGCGGGCGAAGCGCGAGGGCAGCGAGGAACAGGCTCGCGAGGAGCTCGAGCCGGCGACGTTGCGGGTCAGATCGTCTCGTAGAACGTCCGCTCGCGACTCTCGAGCAGATCGAAGGCGCCGCCGACGGCGATCTCCTGGAAGTGCTCGGACGCCCCGTGGGCCTCGAAGGCCGCCTGGTCGTCGTAGATCTCGAAGATGAGGAACGCGTCGGGGTGATCGGGGTCGCGACAAGGCTGGTAGAAGCGGCAGCCCGGCTCGTCGCGGGAGGGCACGGCAAGACGCTCGAGCGCGTCCTGCACCGCGTCGCCCTGCCCTTCTTTCGCTGTCCATTTTGCCACGAGCACGAATCCCAACGCTATCTCCCCTCTTCCCCGACAACGGGGTTCGTCAACGCGCCGATGCCGTCGATCTCGATCGTGATCTCGTCGCCCGGCTTCAGGAGCACCTGAGGGTCGCGAAAGACACCGACCCCGGCGGGCGTCCCCGTCGCGATCAGGTCGCCCGGCTCGAGCGTGATCGCCTGGGAGATGAAGGCAACGATCTCGGCGACGCCGAACACCATGTTCGCCGTCGTCGAGTCCTGCATCACCTCGCCGTTCAGGATCGCCCGGATGCCGAGGGCCTGCGGGTCGGGTATCTCTGACGCCGGAACGAGCGCAGGCCCGACAGGGCAGAACGTGTCGAGCGACTTGCCGCGCACCCACTGACCGTCGGAGAACTGGAGATCGCGGCCCGAGACGTCGTTAACGCAGATGTAACCAGCGACGGCCTCGAGCGCGTTCTCGACGGAAACACCTCGAGCGCGCGAGCCGATGACGACCCCGAGCTCCGCCTCGTAGTCGACCTTCGTCGAGATCGAGGGAAGCACGATCGGGTCGCCGGGGCCGATCAGCGTGTTCGGCCACTTCGCGAACAGGAGCGGCCGCTCCGGCAGATCACCGCCCTGCTCCTCAGCGTGGTCGCGGTAGTTGAGGCCGACGCAGATGATCTTCTGTGGGCGCTCGATCGGCAGCACCCCATGACCCTAACGGACATGTACCAGGGACAGTCCCTGCAACAAGAGTGTGACTTCGGCCATCTCACTGGGAGCGGCGGGCTACCTTCGAGGCAATGCCCCGCCGGCCTCGCTACGAACTTCCCGACGGCGTCTATCACGTGACGGCGCGAGGAACCGGTGGGACGATGATCTTTGTCGACGACATCGATCGCGGAGCGTTTGCGTGGTTGCTCGGGCAGGCAATGGAGCTCTACGAGATCACTGTCTTCGCCTGGTGCCTGCTCGGCACTCACTTTCACCTCGTTGTCGAATGTCGGCGCGAGCAGCTTTCGCGGGCGATGCATCGACTGAACGGGATCTACGCGCAGCGGTTCAACAAGCGTCACGGAAGGCGTGGCCATCTGTTCGAAGAGAGGTTCGCTGCGTGGGTCATCGAGTCCGACGAGCACCTCCACGCCGCCATCCACTACGTCGTTCAGAACCCGGTCGCAGCCGGGGTTTGCCACGACTCGCGGGATTGGATCTGGAGCTGGCCACGGCTCGACAGCGTGGCTGTTTGGGACATGCGAGGGACTGTCCCTGGGACGCGGCGCAATGAGGCAGCGACGAGACTAGGGGGTCGGGAGCAAGACGACGTGCACCTCGCCGGGGCCGTGGACGCCGACCACGAGCGTCTGCTCGATGTCCGCGCTCCGGCTCGGGCCGGTCACGATCGCGAGCGCGCTGGGCAGCGCATTGCCGACGGCCGCGAACAGCTCCTCGAGCCCCTGAAGGAGCCTGTCCTCGGAAAGCAGCGTGATGTGAACGTCCGGCAGCAACGAGCGCCCCCGAGGCTCGTCGGGCGCCGCCGCGAGCACGACGCTGCCCGTCTCCGCGAGGCCGTGGATGGCGGTGGAGACGCCGGCGCCCTCGATCTCCGGCGCGACGCCTCGATGGACGACGAACCCTGCAAGCTCCGCGTTCGCGGCGAACTCTTCGACGAGACTCATCGCCGATCCCGAAAACGACGGCCGAGCTTCGGCAGCCGGCGGCCCTTGCGCCACGTCCGCCCCGGCCCGGCGACTCCGGCCAGCGGCTGTCCCAGGCGCGCGAGGCGTGTCGACACGCGATAACCGACCGGCGACGACCATGCATACGACCAGAGCCGGAACGCGAGCCGCTCCCACCACGACGCGACATGCGTCTCGACGAGATCGTTGCGCAGCTCGAGCAGCAGCTCGTGGAGAGGGATCTTGACCGGGCAAGCATCGGTACAAGCTCCGCACAGAGACGAAGCGTGAGGAAGGTCGGGCGCCCGCTCGAGCTCGGCGAGCAGCGGCACGAGCACCGCTCCCATCGGGCCCGAGTACACAGGCCCGTACGCGGCGCCCCCGGTCCTCCGATACACGGGACAGACGTTCAGGCAGGCACCGCAACGAATACACGCAAGCATCTCGCGGTACCTGCCACCAACGACCTTCGTCCGCCCGTTGTCGAGGATCACGACATGCAGCTCGTCCGGCCCGTCCTCCTCCCCCTCGCGCCGCGGCCCGCTGATCACGGTCGTGTACGTCGTCAGTCGCTGGCCCGTGCCGCTGCGGCCCAGCAGCTTCAGCAGCACGGAGAGATCGGCGAGTGAGGCGACCAGCCGCTCGATGCCGATCAGCGCGACGTGAACGCGCGGCAGGCTCGAGACGAGCCTCCCGTTGCCCTCGTTCGTGACGAGGACGACTGACCCGGTGTCGCAGACGCCGAAGTTCGCGCCGGTGATCCCGACGTCGGCGGCCAGGAAGGTCTCGCGAAGCTGGCGCCGCGCTGCGCGCGTCAACTCCTGGAGATCTGGAAGTACCGGCTTGCCGTCGACGCGCGAGAGCAGCACGGCGACGTCCTCCTTGGTCTTCTCGATCGCGGGCGCGACGATGTGGACGGGGTGCTCGCCCGCGAGCTGGAGGATGTACTCGCCGAGATCGGTCTCGACCACGCGCACGCCGGAAGCCTCGAGCGCGGCGTTGAGGCCGATCTCCTCCGTCGCCATCGACTTCGACTTGACCGCGAGCTTCGCGCCGTGGCGCGTGCAGACGTCTGCGATGTAGGCGTTTGCGTCCGCGGCAGTCCGCGCGATCACCGTCTGGCCGCCGTTCCGCTCGACCGCAGCGCGGAATTGCGCTACGTGGGCTTCGAGATCGTCGATCACGCGCATGCGCGCGTCGTGCGCGCGGTCGCGCAGCACCTCCACATCCGGGAGCGCGCCCCAGGCCTCTTGCCTGTGGCTCATCAGGCGCCGTGTCGACGAGTCGAGAGCGCCCGTCACGTGCGCGTCCGCGAGCTTGAGGCGAGCGATCTCGCGGAACGTGCCGCGCTCCCGCGTGACGCCGCTCACCCGTCGATCCCCCGCGCCAGCGCCGTTGCGAGGTGGACGATGCGCACGCCCGTGCCGGCGTGCTCTGAGCGGCCGCGCAGGTGCATCAGGCAGCCTGGGTCCGCGGTGACGAGCGCGTCGACCGAGCCGGCGCTCGCGAGCTTGTCGTCGGCCATCGCCGTCGACAGCTCGGGCTGGCGGACGGAAAATGTCCCGCCGAAGCCGCAACAGAGATCCGGACGCGCGAGCGGGACGATCTCGGCGCCCGAGCGCTCGAGCAGGCGCCTGGGCTCGTCGTGGATCCGCAGCTCGCGGAGCATGTGGCACGAATCGTGGTAAGCGACGCGCCGTCCTTCGTTCCTCCGCACAGGCTCTACGTCGCGGGACGCCAGGAACGCAGACAGCTCCCACACCTCATACGGATCGGTATCGAGCAGCTTCGGCAGGTAGTGGCTCGCCATCGTCGCGCAGGAGCCCGACGGGCAGACGATCGGCAGCTCGCGCGAGAAGGCGCGCGAGAACGTCCGCGCAACCCGGCGGGCGGCGGCGCGGTGACCGGCGTTGAAGGCCGGCTGCCCGCAGCACACCTGGTCGGCCGGAAACACGACCTCGCACCCCGCCTCACGCAAGAGCGTCTCCGCGTCCGCGACCGCGTCCGGCAACACGAGATCGCCCAGGCACGTCGCGAACAGCTGCACGCGCTCCATGCGCGAGACTCTACGGACGATGTCGGCTCCGACCCCTCTCGAGCGGGCTCCGGACGCGCTGACACCGGGTCGCTCCGTCTATCTCAAGCGCGAGGACGTCCACGAGCTCGGTGCCTTCAAGTGGCGTGCGGCGCTTCCGGTGCTCCAGCGGTACGCGGCCGAGGGGGCGCGCGGCGTTGTCACCGCGTCGACGGGGAATCACGGCGCGGCGACGGCGTGGGCTGGTGCAAAGGTCGGTCTCGCGGCGACCGTCTACGCCCCGAGGTGACGAGCCGGACGAAGCTCGATCATCTCGAATGGCTCGGCGCCCGGCTCGTGCAGGTCGGTGCGGACGTGGATGACGCGAAGCAGGCGGGGCTCGCGTTCGCGACCGAGGCCGGGCTGCCGTTCTTCGAGGACGGCGCGGAGCCGGGACAGCTCGACGGTTATGCCGCGATCGGCACGGAGATCCTCGACCAGCTCGCCGAAGAGCCCGCTGCGGTCGTCGTGCCTGTGGGAAACGGGGCGTTGCTCGCCGGCATTGGCCGTTCGCTCGGCGAACGCGCACCGGGCACGCGGCGCGTTGGCATCGTCTCTGAGGACGCACCGGTGATGGCGCTCTCGTGGCGTGCGGGCCGGGCTATCGAGACGGACCGTTGTGCGACGATCGCCGACGGTCTCGCTGTTCGCGTCGCGATCCCGATGGCGGTCGAGTGGCTGAATACTTCAGCCGACGCGATGCTCGAGGTCTCGGAGCGCGAGATCGCCTCTGCCGTCGTCGCGTTCGACGACGCCGGTATCCGCGCCGAGCCAGCAGCCGCTGCCGCGCTCGCCGCCCTTCCGCAGATCGAAGCCGACGGCGCCATCGTCCTGGTCGTCACCGGCCGGAACATCGACGACGAGCTGGTCGCGCGCTGCCGCCAGTGGGACGTGTCCCCTTCGCCGTAGCAGTTGCGTTACAGGGACTGTCCCCCGGACAGGCTCTTCTAGACGAGGAGCGGCTGGAGGACGTTGCGGGAGAGGAGGAAGCCGCGCTTGACGAGCTCCGGATCGCCTTCGAAGCCCCGATCCTCGTGCTCGATCGAGACGACGAAGTCGTAGCCGACCGCATACAGCGCGGTTCCGGAAGATGCTCGAGAATGCTACGCGCGTCTGCGAGGCAAAATCTGGCATTATGAACCTATGGGACGGTGAGAAATTCATATCGTTGCTGATCAAATATCCCGCCCGAGTTCGCAGCTTACCGGAAGGAACACGCAGTTCGGCCACTTCCCAGTACATCGCTCGAAGCCGTCGTCAGGACGATCAGGCAGCCGAGATTCGCGACTTGAGGGAAAGTCCGGCGATCTTGCTGGTGTTCTGATGGTGGTGCGGATGGCCGATGTCGCCGGCGCGAACCATCATGGCCGTGCCCATGTTGAAGGAAAGACGAACTCGTGGGCGCTATCACAATCTTTCGCCAGGAAGTTCGTCCTTTACCAAACAGATCACATTGGTCGAGAATTTCACCGAGCAAGCCGTGATCGCCATCGAGAAACACGGTTGCTCAAGGAATTGCGCCAGCGCACCGACGATTTGAGCGAATCGCTGGAACAACAAACCGTGACATCCGAGGGGTGTCTCGGAGGTTGATCAGCTCTTCGGCCGGCGAGCTGGAGCCGGTTTTCCAGAAGATGCTGGAGAACGCGACGCGTATCTGCGGTAAATCGGTACGATGAAGCTGTTCGAAGGAGACCAGGGGCTGCAGGTTGGGGTCGACAACGTGCTGCTGAAGTACTCTGCCGCGTCCCAGGTCCTGTTGTTCCGGCCTCATCCCGAAAGCGTGCTGGTACGTGGCCAGGACCAAGCAGGTCGTTCAAGTCGATGATGTCAGGACTAAGCGCCTACTGTGAAGCGATCCTGCGGTCCGCGCGTCGTCCGATCTCGCAGGAGCCGGCACCGTAGTCGCGGTCCCGATGCTCAAGGAAAATGAGTCGATCGGAGCAATCGCCATCTTCCGTCAGGAGATCCGGCCCTTCACCGACAAGCAGATCGCGGTAGCGAGCAATTTCTCGCAAACCAGGCCGTGATCGCCATCGAGAATACGCGCCTGCTCAGGGAACTGCGCGAACGCACCGACGATCTGAGCGAATCGCTGCAACAGCACTGCCACCGCCGACGTGCTGAAGGTGATCAGCGTCTGGAATTCGATCTGAAATCGGTGCTGGTCACGCCGCACGGATCGGTGAAGGCGCTGTGCGGCGCGTCGCTTGGCATCATTACGCTCCGCGACGGCGATGTGATGCGGTTGCAGGCCGAATCGGCTGTCCCCCGGCCTTCGTCGACTTCATGAATGCCAACCCGATCAGGCCGAGCCGCGACACGCTGACCGGCCGGTCTTCATGGACGGAGCGTGCCGATGTTCCGGACGTGCAGACCGACGCCTAGTACAATTCGGCCCGGCGCCGGTGCTTGGCGAATACCGGGCGGTGCTCGCCGTGCCGCTGATGCGCGACGGCGCGGTCGAAGGCGTGCTGCTGCTCGGACGCTCGGTGCCCTGGACCGTTCAGCCAACGCCATGTCGACCGGTCGTGACAAACCTTCGCCGATCAGGCCGTCATCGCGATCGAGAACGCGCGGCTGTTCGACGAGGTGCAGGCACGCACCAGGAATGACCGCCTCGCTCGACGATTTGCGCACCGCGCGGATCGCCTCGTCCAGACGGAGAAACTCGCCTCGCTCGGCCAACTCACCGCCGGCATCGCCCACGAGATCAAGAACCCGCTGAACTTCGTGAACAATTTTTCGACGCTGTCCGCGGACTCGTCGACGAACTCGGCGAGGTGCTCAAGCCCGCCGCGCTCGACGACAAGGTCCGCGAGGAGATCGACGAACTGACCCACAATGCTGAAGGGCATCTCGAGAAGGTGGTGCAGCACGGCAAGCGCGCCGATCATCGTCAAGAACATGCTGCTGCATTCGCGCGAGGGCGCGGGCGAGCACCGTCCCGCCGACATCAACGCTGATCATCGAGGAGAGTTCAACCTCGCCTATCACGGCGCGCGGGCGGAAAATCTGGTTTCAACATCACGCTCAAGCGCGCGTTCGACCCCGAGGCGGCGTCATCGATCTTTACCTGAGGAGATCACGCGGGTGTTCCTCAACCTGATTTCGAACGGCTTCTATGCCGGCGAACAAGGCGAAGGAGACCGGCGAGGAGGGCTTCGACCCGACGTTGAGCGCCACGACAAGAGCCTCGGCAACAAGGCGGAAATCCGGACCCGCGACAATGGCACGGGTATCCCGTTGGAAGTGAAGGAGAAAATGTTCAATCCCTTCTTCACCGACAAAGCCGGCGGGCGAAAGGCAACGGCCTGGGCCTTTCTGATGAGCCACGACATCGTCGTGAACAACATGCCGGCACAATCGACGTCGATACTGAGCCGGCGCACTGACCGTATCGATCATTAGATTGCCGCGTAGAGGGCGCTGCACAGGTCAAGACATGATCCAGAACGGGATCGTGCGCAAATATACTGGAGGCAGCAATTGAGCGTTTACATACTCGTCGTGGATGAATGAGCCCGACTGTCCAGGCGCTGTTCCAGCAGTTCCGGCGCGACCTGAAATCCGGACGCTTCACCATGGAGCTTCGCGTCGGTGGTTCACGCGCTGGGCCGGTATCGCCGAGATCAGGGACCTGTCGCTGATCCTGATCCTGGTCCCAGATCCACATGCCGCATGAGCGGGCTGGAAATGCTGCCGAAGGTGCGCGCGGAGCGGCTGGACGTTCCCGTGATCATGATCACGCCCTATGGCGACGCGGAAACGCGCCGCAAGGCGATCGAACGCGGCGCGGTCGGCCTGTTCGACCAAGCCGATCGACTTCGCGCTGCTGCGTCACGAGATCGATACCAGGCTCGGGGCAGGCTGCATGACCGCGACCATCCTCGTCGTCGATGACGAACCCGATCTCGAGGCCCTGGTGCTGAAGAGCTTCGTCGCCAGATCCGCGACGGGACGGTCAGCTTCTGCTCGCCCATGACGGGATCGAGGCATTGGCCTCATCGAGGCGTACCGCATGTCGACATGGTGGTGTCCGAGGATCAACATGCCGGCGGACTACGGGCCGTCGCTGCGCCGGCGAAGCTGCAGGAAGGCGAAGAACAAGAAAATCGACCATCATCGTCTCGGCCCACGGCGACATCAGCACATACGCACCGCGATGAACCGTGGGGCGTTTCCATTTCGACGAAGCCCATCGATTTCGGCGATCTGGAAATGACGATCGACAAGACCGTCCGCCCGCCACGTCCAGACGACGCGCGAGGCGTGCGACCGCCAGGCTGAGGCCGAGCGGGCGCACGCATCGCTGTCGCGGTTTTCTCGCCGCAATCGCCTCCCAGCTTGCCTGCGACGGCGAGGCCGACGGTATGACCGTGCATCGGCGCAAGGATCGTGGTCATCTTCACCTAGATGCCACCAGCTTCAGCACACTGGTGGAAAAACTGTAGCGCCTGAAGTGTTCGGCGCCGCTCTTATGAATATTGGCGGCATGACGGAAGTGATCTTCGCGCATGAAGGCACGGTTGCGAAAGTCATCGGTGATGGAATTCAACATCTCTTCAATGTGCCGGTGACCAGCCGCACGATGCGACGCGGGCGATCGCATGCGCGCATGACCTCGATGTCTGGGCCCAGCAATTCCGTGAACGCTGGAAGGCGAAAGGGAAATTTGGCACAACCCGGTCGGCGTTCACGCCGGCCCGGCGATGGTGGGTAATTTCGGCGGGAACCGCTTCTTCTCATTACACCGCCTACTGCGACATCATTAACACCGCTTCAAGGCTCGAGGCCGCCAACAAGATCGGCACGCGCATTCGCGTCAGCGCGGCGGTCGCCGACGCCACCGTCGGTTTTCGCGGCCGCCCGGTCGGCGATCTCGTGCTGCGCGGCCGGGAGCGAACTGCTTCGCGACGAGCCGCTCGACGGAAGCGGCGTTCGAGCTGCGACGTCGCAATATACCGAAGCCTTCGCCAAGCTCGAAGCCGGCCGATCCGCGTGATGCCGGCCTTCGCGGCGCTGGCTGGTACCCATGCGACGACGCGCTCGGCGGGGGTCATCATCTGAAGCGGCTGCTCAACGGCGCCAAGGGCGTCCGCATGCAACTGGACGAAAAAGCAACAAGAAACGGGGGAGACACATGACGAGCGATTTCCGGCGGCAATTACTGGTTTATTCCGGGCGTGTTCCAGTATTCCGCCGAGCCGCGGCGAGTCCCGGTTTCGAAATCGAACGGGCGCCGGTTCGATCGTCCCGTGGCGCTGGCCGAGGGCTTCGGAAGAATCGCGAGGTCTCCAGGCAGCGGGCAGGCCGCTGACGTCGTTCTGCGCCTGCGAGCTGCGCTCGCCGGCGGCATTCACCGACGAGGGTCTCCGGAATTTCAACCTGCACTACGTCAAGACGCTCGGCGAATGGGGAATCGACGACGGCAAGACCAACCCGGTGGCGCGCAGCAATGCTCTGCCCCGAGATCGATCTGCTGGCCGAGCTGGTCGTTCTACGTATTCCTCGTTCACGCGCCCGAGCGAGGAGCACGGTCTGAAAGCTTCGCTATTGCGGCAGCGGCGAAGTTCCAGGAAGGCAAACGCGAGCGACTGGAGCGTACTGTGCGCTACCGCGACATCAGCCCGGCAGGCATTGCGGAGAAGGTCCGTTACGTCGTCGGCGTGATGGAGAAACGCATGAGCGAGTTTGGTTTTGGCTGGAGGGACGTGATGGAGGCGGAGACCTACACCATCCATGATTTCCATGCGGTGTTCGCCGATGAACTGGTCCGCCGCGGCGCCGCGCGATCGGGTCTCCTGACCCGGGCATTTCGCCCGTCCCCCGTGATCGACCTCGAATACGAGATGGATCGCCGGAGGGTGCTGCGGGAGCTGGTGATCTGAGCGTCAGATTCCGTCATTGCGAGCAGCGAAGCGACGAAGCAATCTTTTGATCGATCCGTTATGCCGAGAGATGATCTGCTTCGCTTCGCTCGCAATGACGACGATAGAAACCGGCGAGAATCACCTCTCCCTTGGGTCGAGCGCATCTCTCAGCCCGTCGCCCACCAGGTTGAACGACAGCACCGTGATGAAGATCGCGATGCCGGGCCATACCGCCATCCAGGGCGCGTTGGTGAGGAAGCGCTGCGCCGAGTTGAGCATCGAGCCCCAGGAGGGCGCGGGCGGCTGCTGGCCGAGGCCGAGGAAGGAGAGCGCGGCCTCGGCGATGATGGCGGCCGCAATCGAGAGCGTCGCCTGCACCAGCAGCGCCGGCATGATGTTCGGCAGAATATGAAACAGCGCGATGCGCCAGCGCGGATTGCCGATCGCACGCGCGGCCTCGACATAGTCCTCGACCTTCACCGCCATCACCTGCCCGCGCGTGAGCCGCACGAAAATGGGGGTGGTGGTGACGCCGATCGCGATCATCGCATTGGTGAGGCTTGGGCCGAGAAAAGCCGCGAGCGCGATCGCGAGGATCAGGAACGGCACTGCCAGCATCGCGTCCGGTGATTCGGCTGATCAGCGCGTCGAACCAGCCGCCGCATAGCCGGCCGCCAAGCCCACCGGCACGCCGACCGAGAGCGATCGCGACAGAAATGACGCCGGCAAGCAGCGAAGCGCGCGCGCCGAAGATGATGCGCGCCAGCACGTCGCGTCCGACGTCGTCGGTGCCGAACCAGTGCGCGGCGGTCGGGGCTTGCGCACCAGGTCCAGCTCTGGCCGCCCGGGTCGTAGGGCGCGATCAGCGGCGCGAACACCGCCAGGATGACGAACAGCGCGATCACCACCAGGCCGACCACCGCGCCCTTGCGGCGCTTGAGCCGGCGCAACGCCCGGCGCATCGGGCTCTCCCGCTCGTCGGCGCGACGACCAGGGCGCTATCAGGGCTGTCGGTCATGCGCCACCCCCTCAGCCGCGGATTGACCAGGACGTAGAGCACGTCGGCGATCAGGTTGAGCATGATGTAGGTCGTCGCCGTCACCAGCACGACGCCCTGCACCACCGCATAGTCGCGGTTGAACACCGCGTCGATGATCAGCTTGCCGAAGCCCGGAATGGTGAAGATCTGCTCGGTCAGGACCGCGCCGGACAGCAGCGTGCCGAATTCGAGCGCGCCGAGCGTGATCACCGGGGTCAGCGCGTTGCGCATCGCGTGCTTGAGGATCACCGAGCGCTCGAGCAGCCCTTTTGCGCGCGCCGTCCGGACATAATCACTGTTCAGCGCCTGCAGCATGGCGCTGCGGGTGTGGCGCATCAGGATCGCGGCGATCGCGTTGCCGAGCACGAAGGCCGGCATGATGGTGGTGGCGAGGCTCTGCTTGAAGTTCTCGGTCAGCGGCACGTAGCCGAGGGCGGCAGCCAGCCCAACTGCACCGAGAACAGGAAGATCAGCATGATGCCAAGCCAGAAGTTCGGCGTCGACAGGCCCCAGAGCGAAAAGACATTCGCCGCATAGTCCCACACGGTGTCCTTCATCACCGCCGACACGATCCCGGCCGAAATCCCGATCGTGAGCGCGATCACGATCGCCATCGAGGCGAGTTGCATCGTCACCGGCAGCTTCTGCAGCACCAGGTCGAGCACCTTCTGCTTGTTGCGCATCGACTCGCCGAGGTCGCCGGAGAGCACGCCCTTGACCCAGAACACGTATTGCACCGGGATCGGCTGATCGAGGCGATACTGCTTGCGGATCTGCTCGATCACGGCGGGGTCGCGGTCCTCGCCCGCCATGATCATCGCGGGATCGCCCGGCAGCAATTGCTGCAGCGAGAAGATCAGCACCGACACGAAGAACAGCGTCGGGATCAGCTGCAGCATGCGCTTGGCGAGGAAGGTGAGCATCTAGCTCCGGCCTCTCCGTTCCCCTCCCCCTTGCGGGGAGGGGTAGGGGTGGGGGTCGGAGTTTCGGGTGGAGTTGAGCCGATAACATCGACCCCCACCCCGACGCGATGCTGACGCATCGCGTCGACCCCTCCCCGCAAGGGGGAGGGTAGCGATGGAGTATGCGGCCTCACTTGAACCTCAGCCCCACCACGCGCAACAACCCGTCCGGCACCGGCACGAAGCCGTCGAGCTTGGTGGTGTGCGCGATCAGCGCCTGGCGCTGATACAGATAGATGATGTGGCCCTGGCCCTCGGTGAGCAGCGCCTTCGCCACCTTCTCGTACACCGGCTTGCGCTTGGCCGGGTCCGAATAGGTGCGCGCCTCGTTCATCAGCTTGTCGACCTCGGCGTTGCAGTAGCCGCCGTTGTTGTTCGGCGCATTGCAGGCGTGGAACGTATACAGATTGCCGTCCGGATCGGTACGGCCGCTCCAGCCGATCAGATAGGCTTGGTAGTCGCCGGTCTCGCCCATCTTGAGCGAGGTCGCGAACTCGGTGACGCGGATCTTCATGTCGAAGCCGGCTTCCGCCGCCATCGCCTGCACCACCTCGGAGATCGCCTTGTTCTCGGCGCCCTGCGGCACCATGAAGTCGACCACGATCGGCGTCGGAACGCCCGCCTCCTTGATCAGCGCCTTGGCCTTGGCGATGTCGCGCTTCGAAATCGGAACGCTCTTCTGATAGTAGGAATTATTCTGCCCGACCCACTGGTTGCTCGGCACGAACTCGCCGTTGAACACCACCTGGTTGATCGCGTCGCGATCGATCGCAAGCTCGAGCGCCTGGCGCACCTTGGCGTTCTGGCCGAGTGGGTTCTTCGCCTTGTCGGTCTTCGCCACGTTGATGGTTATGCCCTGTAGCGGAGTTCCGGCGCGGCGTTCAGCTTGAGCCGCGAATCCGACTTCACGTCCTTGATGTCGGTCGCGAGCAGGCGCTCGAGCAGGTCGAGCCCGCCGGACTTCAGGTTGGCGAGCCGCACCGTGGCGTCGACGATCGGCAGGTAGGTGATGCGGTCGATGTGGACGTTGTCCTTGTTCCAGTAGTCGGCGAACTTCTCGACCACGATGCGGTCCTGCTGCACCCGCTCGACGAACTTGTACGGGCCGGCGCAGACCGGCTTGAGGCCGAACTTGTCGCCGTCTTCCTTCGCGGCCTTCGGGCTCACCATCATGCCGGCGCGGTCGGTGAGCTGCGCGATCAGCGGCGAGGACGGCGCCTTCAGGACGAGGCGCACGGTCAGCGGATCGACCACCTCCACCTTGTCGACCGGGCCGAGGTCCGGCTTGCGGAACGAACCCTGCATGTTCATGTGGCGCTCGAGCAAGAACTTCGCGGCCTCGGCGTCGAACGGCCGAGCGGATCGAGACGTCGAGGGCGGAAACCGGCTCGTCGCAGATGATCAGCTTCGGTTCCACCGCGAGCGCCCGTGCGATCGCGATGCGCTGGCGCTGGCCGCCGGAAAACTCATGCGGATAGCGGCGCGCGAAGCGTGGCTCGAGGCCGACCAGCCGCAGCAGTTCCTCGACCCGTTCGCGGCGCCGCGGGGCCGGCACCAGGTCATGCAATGCCAGCGGCTCGGTCAGGATCTGGCTAACGGTCATCCGCGGATTGAGCGAGGCGTAGGGGTCCTGGAAAATGATCTGGGCATCCCGGCGGAAGGTACGCAACGCATCGGTATCGAGCGACAGCAGATCGCGTCCCTCGAAACGAATTTGGCCGGCGTCAGGCTCGATCAGCCGCAACACCAGTCGGCTCACGGTGGATTTGCCGCAGCCGGATTTGCCCACCAGCGCCAGCGTCTTGCCGGCCTCGACGCGGAAGCTGACGCCGTCGACGGCCTTTACAAAAGCAGTCGCTCTGCCGAACACCGAACGTGTGGCGACGAAATGCTTGACCAGGCCTTCGACCTCGAGCAGCGCGGTCATGACACCAGCCTCTCCAGTGGCGCCCTGATGCAGCGCGAGGCGTGGCCGGGCGTGAGCATCGTCAGCGGCGGCGGCGTTGCGATGCAGATGTCGCTCACGAACGGGCAGCGCGCCGCGAACCGGCAGCCGGA
>CAVPLG010000002.1:0-85349 GCA_963705945.1 uncultured Actinomycetes bacterium
CTCGCAGACGTATCAAGTCATCTTCAGCCTGTGAGCACCGCCGACACCGCCCTGCTGGTGGCCGCCGTCGCCTGCGCGCTGGCCGTCCTGCTGGGGCTGGCCACGATCTACCTGATCGTGCAGCTGCGCCGGATGCGGCGCGGTCAGCGGCTGCTGCTGGGCGCAGACCAGCAGGACCTGGTCGAGTACGCCGTGGGGCTGCTGGCGCGGGTCGAGCACGTCGAGTCGCGCGCCGACCACGTCGAGCAGGGGCTGCAGCAGGTGACGGGGCGCCTCGACGGCGTCCTGCAGCGCTGGGCGCTGCTGCGCTACGACGCGCTCGAGGGCACCGGCGGGCGCCAGTCGGTGTCGCTGGCGCTGCTGGATGCGGGCTCCAACGGAATGATCCTGACGACGGCCATCCAGGATCGCGAGTACGCGCGCATCTACATCAAGCAGGTGACCGCGGGCGAGAGCGACCTGGAGCTGTCGCCGGAGGAGACCCGCGCTCTGGAGCAGGCCACGGCTTTGTAGGTTCGTTCAGCCGCCGTTGCCGCCGACGGCGTCGTCGCCGCGGCGGATCTGCAGCAGCGCGTGCTCGGCTCCCTCCCGCTCCACCTGCAGCGTGGAGTGGTTACGCCGAAGTGCCGCTCCAGCATCTCGGCCATCCGGCGCCGCACCAGCGACGGTTCCGCGCTCGCAGCCACCGTCACGTGCGCGGCGACCGCGGCGAAGCCGGACGCGACCGT
Organism: uncultured Actinomycetes bacterium; assembly: GCA_963705945.1. GTDB lineage: Bacteria > Actinomycetota > Thermoleophilia > Gaiellales > Gaiellaceae > PALSA-612. The sequence continues at coordinate 729 of CAVPLG010000002.1, forward strand.
CCACACGGCAGGTCGTGCACCTCGATGACGCCGTCCACACCGGCCATCGCCTGCCCCATCCGCTCCACGTCGATGCCGGCCGGCGCCGCCTCCAGCAGCACGTCCAGCGACTCGCGCACGATCGAGATGGCGGCCAGCAGGATCATCACCGCGATCGCGATGCTGACCAGGGGGTCGGCGATCTGCCAGCCGAAGAAGATGATGCAAAGCGCCGCCAGGATCACGCCGAACGAGGACAGCGCGTCGGCCAGCACGTGGCGCAGCGCCGCCCGCACGTTCAGGCCCCCGCCCGAGCGCATCAGCACCCCACCTGACGCCAGGTTGAAAGATGAGACCGGCGGTCGCCACCAGCAGCGTGATCCCGCCCTTGACCGTGGGCGGGTCGGACATCCTCTGCAGTGCCGCATACAGCGTCGCGGCCGCGATCAGCACCAGCACCAGGCCGTTGGCCAGCGCGGCCAGTATCTCGGCTCGCTGCCAGCCGAAGGTGTGCCGGCCGCGGGCCGGACGGCTCGCCATCCATCCGGCCAGCAGCGCCAGGCAAGAGCGCCGCCGCGTCGGTCAGCATGTGGCCCGCGTCGGCCAGCAGCGCCAGGCTGCCGCCCACCAGGCCGCCCAGCACCTCCGCTGCGAACACGGCCAGCGTCAGCCCCAGGGCGAACGTCAGCCCGCGGCGACCGCGTTCGCGATCGAGCTGAGGGTGGTGGTGCCCGTGGTGGTGGGCGTGCGCCATGCCGCCTATCAGGCTAGTGGGTATCGGTCGAGACCGAAACCGGCGGTAGCGGCGTTCGGTTCGACCAGGGGCGCTGCGGGTCGATCGCGAACAGCCAGGGCCACCAGTCGCACCAGGCAGCCGCCGGCGACGTGGCGTTGCCGGCGCCGTTGGCGGGATGTACCGGGGTGGCAGTGATGCGATCGTTCACGGCGGCGGTCGTTGCAGTATCAACAGGTGGCCGGACGGCAGAGCCCGCCGCCGAGCCAATTTCGGCCTCTTGCGACGGCTCCAGCAGCGGGTGTCACGTTTGCAGTAGAGCCGTTACCCGGAACTGGGGATTGCATATCTTCGGCGTCATCGCCTAGGTTCCCTGCAGATGCCTCACCGTACTCGGGTCACCGCCGTCCCGGCCGACGCGTCCGACGCCTCGCTGGACCTGGTGGCGACCCTCGCCGAGCTCAGCTCCAAACGCGACCGTGCCGCGCTGCTCGAGGCGGGATGCGCCGCCTTCGGGCGCCTGCTCGCACTGGACGCCGTGGCTGTGGTCAGGCTGACCGAGACCGGCCTCGCCTGTGAGGGCCGCTGGGCCCGCTCCGGCGCCCGGCCCGCCCGGGTCGGCGATGCCCGCATGGCCGCCGCCGTCGAGCTCTGCGATGGCCATGGCAGCGGGGTCACGCAGGGCGCGTTCGGCCGGCTTCAGCTGGTCGCGGTGCCGATCGTGTCCGAGGGCGCGGTCAGCCACGTGATCGCCGCCACCGCCCATCCCGGCCGCGACCTGTCCGAGGCCGACCAGGCCTGCGCCGCCGCCCTGGCCGCGCATCTGGCCTCCTGTCTGGAGATGGTGGCCGCAGTGTCGGCCGCGCGCGAGTACATGCTGCTGGAGCAGGCGATGGCACCCGGTCAGACCGCCCGCGGCGACCGCGCGCTCGAGCAGATGCAGCTCGTGCGATCGCTGGCCGGAGCCTTCATCGGGGTGCGGTCGCTGCCCGAGGTGGGGCGGATCGTCGTCGGGCAGCTGCACACGCTGATCGACTACCACTCTTGCCGGTTCTACGTCGTCTCGCAGGACGGAGACCTGCTGCTTCCCGCCGCCCTGATGGGCGTGGGCGAGGTCTACGCCGGCGAGGATGTCGAGGATCTGGTCGTGGCCGTCGGCGAGGGCATCACCGGCCGCGTGTTCCAGACCAGGAAGCCCTTGCGGATCGACGACGCGTCGGCCGTGCCCTTCAGCGTCGAGATCCCGGGCACCGAACCGATCGACGAGTCGATGCTGGTGGCGCCGATGGTGTCCGAGCACGGATCGGTGGGCGTGATCGTGCTCAGCAAGGAGGGCCTGGCCCGGTCTCGACGACGACGACGCCTGCTCGAGGTGATCGCGGCGCACGCCGCCATCGCCTGCGAGAACGTGCGCCTGATCGCGGAGCAGCAGGAGGCGGCTGACATCTCAGAGGCACTGCTCGAGCTGGGCGCGGCACTGTCGCTGCAGGAGAACGTCGAGGGCATCGCGTCCATGCTGGCGATAGCGATCGACCGGCTGGTCGAGTGCGCCGGCATCTCGATCTGGGAGCGCGACGGAGACATGCTGGTGCCCGCGACGACGGTCAGCTACACGCCCCGCGAGGCGCACCGCCTGATGCGCGCCAGGCTGCGCGTCACCGACCAGCCGCTGGCGGCGGCGCTCTCGGGCCGCGGCATCGCATCGCTCGATCTCGACCAGACACCGGCCCTGACCGGATGCCTGGACGCCGCGCCGGCCGGCACCAGCTATGCGGTGATCGCGATCGGCGAGCGGTCGCGCAACCGCGGCGCCGTGATCGTGCAGCGGGGGCCGCGCCGCGGGCCGATCTCTCCGCGCGACCAGCGGATGCTGCTCGGCATCGCCGACCAGGCGCTGCTGGCGATCACGAACCGGGCCCTCTACGACGAGCTCGACACGTCGTTCCTGGCCACCTTGCAGGCCCTCGGCAACGCGCTGGACGCGAAGGATGCCTACACCAACGACCACGCCCAGGCCTTGGTCGGCCTGTGCACGGCGGTCGCCGACCGGCTGGGAGTCTCCGGCTCCGAGCTGCGCGACATCAGTGTGGCCGCGGCCCTGCACGACATCGGCAAGATCGGGATCCCGGCCGAGATCCTCAACAAGCCGGCCCCGCTGACGGCGTCTGAGTGGGCGGTGATGAAGACGCATCCGCAGCTGGGCGCGCAGATCCTGGAGCCGGTGCGGGCGCTGGCCGGCGCGGCGGAGCTGGTGATCGCCAAGGCCGAGTCCCGCTGGGGGCGCCGTCATCCTCGCCTGCCAGTGCGTGGCACGATGCCCACCGGCACCGTCTACCGCGAGGCGCCATCATGCACAGAGGCGATCCCAGGAGGCTGCGCGCTTCGGCGGCTCAACCCGCGGTTCGTGGACGTACTTGCCCGCTCTGTCATCGCCGCCGACCAGCTACACCCTCACCCACAGCCACGGCGCCCCCACTGCCGCCATGGCTGTCGGCGTCATGCGGTCGGCAACAGCACCGACGGCGATGGCGGCCGGCTCAGGAGCCACCTCAAGCGGTTTTGTCTACCCGAAGCCGGCGAGGACACGATGGAGACGATCGACACCACCACGGCGGGGTCGCCCAGGCTGCGCCAGCAGGTTGCTGGCCAGGTCGGCGAGGCGGAGTGAGTTCGTGCGGCTGTGGTTCACCGATCTGGTCGGGAGGCTCAAGAGCTTCGCGATCACGCGTGACGAGCTGGCATCCGCCCTTGAGCACCGGGATGGGCTTCGACGGGTCGTCGGTGACAGGCTTCAACGCGATCGAGGAGTCCGACATGATCGCGATGCCCGGTGCAGGCCTTCCGGTGGTCGCCGGGAGTCGGCGAGCACGCATCGGCGCCGATGTTCTGCGGCATCCGCACCCCGACGGGGAGCCGTACGAGGCCGAACTCCGGCAGGTGCTCAAAGCCGCTGACCGCATGGCCGGGCTCGGCTTCGACAGCTTCAAGATCGGCCCGAGCTCGAGTTCTTCCTGTTTCGGATGGACATGGCCGACCGCGCGCTCGACGCGCCGGCTACTTCGAAGCACGACCATGGACGCCGCAGTAACCTGCGCAAGGAGATGGTGCTCGCGCTGGAGATCGGCATGCCCATCGAGGTGCCTGCGCCGCGAGGTCGGCCCACCAGCGTGAAATCGACATCCGCTGCGCGACACGCTGATGGCCGACCACTGCATGACGTGCCGCTCGCTGGTGAAGGAGGTGGCGCAGCGACGGGCTGCGCGCCACCTTCATGCCCAAGCCGCTGCTTCAGGCGAGAACAGCTCGGCATGCACCAGTCGCTGTTCGTCGGCGACTCGAACGCCTTCTTCGACGCCGACGACCCCTGGTACCTGTCCGATGTGGCCAAGAGCTTCATCGCCGGCCAGCTGCGGCACGCCCGGGAGATCTCGCTGTTGTTCGCGCAGTGGGTGAACAGCTACAAGCGGCTGGTTCCGGGCTACGAGGCGCCGGTGTACGTGGCCTGGTCGCGGCGCAACCGCTCCGCGCTGATCAGGGTGCCGCTGTACCACCCCGGTAAGGGAGAAGGCGACTCGCGCCGAGATCCGCTGTCCGATCCCGCCTGCAACCCGTATCTCGCGTTTGCCGGCCTGCTGCACGCCGGGCTGGAGGGGATCGAGCGCGGCTACGAGCTGCCCGATCCGATGGAGACCAACCTCTACGAGCTGACGGCGCCCGAGCGCAGGTCGCTGGGCATCGAGTCGCTGCCCGAGAGCCTCGGCGAGGCGATCGCGGCCGCCGAGGAGTCGAGGTGATGGAGGACGCTTCGGCCCGAGCTCCACCGAGACCGGCTGCTGGCGCTGAAGCGGCGCGAGTGGGACGAGTACCGGGTGCAGCTGTCGGCCTGGGAGCTCGACCGCTACCTGCCGATGCTGTAGCCGTGGATCGGCCAGGCCCAGGTCATGCGTTCCCTGCGGGGCGCCCGGCCCGGCCGCCGGCCGGAACCCGTCGCCGTCCCAGACTTGCGGCTGCACGTGCACGCCTTCCGCGTTGAGCGTGATCACGTTGCTGGCGTTGGGCTGCCCGCGGCGCCGGCGCGAACGCGGTTCCGGCCCTGCACCGACGGCCCGCCGTCGCCGCCGACCACGTCGGCGCAGCCCACCGTGCAGGTGGCCGGCCAGCAGCAGCTCCACGCCCGCGTCGCGGATGGCCGAAGCGCCGCCTCGCGGCAGTGTACCGCGATCGCCTTGGGCAGCGACGGCGGCGGCAGGAACGGGTGGTGGGTGACCAGCACCCGCCAGGGCACGCGGCAGCGGCGCCGGCGAAGTTGGATGCGGATCAGCTGCACCTGGGCCGGTGAGATGCCGCCCTCCTTCCAGCGCGCCGGCCGGGTCGTGTTCAGCCCCAGCACGGCCAGGTCGTTATCCACGTGGAAGGGGTTCAGCTCGTCGGTCAGCATCGATCGGTAGCGGCCCATCGGTGACAGCGCCCGCCGGGTGACGTCGTAGAGCGGTATGTCGTGGTTGCCGGGCACGACCAGCAGCGGGCCCAGCCGGTCGAGGTACACCCGGCGGCCGCGAACTGGCGGCGCCGGGCGCGCTGCGTGAGGTCGCCGCTGACCACGGTCAGGCGCGGACGCAGCTCCGCGATGTCGTCCAGCAGCCGCGCCGCCATCGTCCAGTCCTCGGTGCCGAAGTGCAGGTCGGACAGGTGCGCGAGGATGATCGCGGGCGGCTCGGGCGCGCTCATCGATCGATCTGGTCGACGAGGCACTCTGGGAGCTTGTCGTCGCGGAAGCGCAGCAGCTTCGCGCCGTGGCGGATGCGCCCGCCGCTGGTGTGCTCGATCTGCACCTCGCAGACCAGCTCCGGCCGCAGGCTGTGCCAGGCGGTGTCGCGCTCGCCCGTCCAGCGGTTGGGCCCGGGCTCGCCGTGCTCGCCGGTCTCGAGCGGCCTGACCACGTCGAGCAGCTCGCGCGCCCGCTTGGCCGTGAAACCGGATGTCTGTCCCCCACGTGCCGCATCTCCCCGTCCTTGTCATAGAGGGCCAGGATCAGCGATCCCGACGGCGCCGCCGGCCTTGCGCTCGCGCCAGCCGATCGCGACGGCGTCGATCGTGCGCTGCCGGCGCACCTTCACCATGCCCACGCGCTCACCCGGGCGGTAGGGAGCGTCGTCCACCTTGGCGACGACGCCCTCCCGCTCCTGCAGCCAGCGGGCCGCGCGCTTCCGGTCGGTGGTCTGGTCGATCAGGATCACCGGGTCGGCCACCACCCGCTCCAGCAGCGCCCGCCGTGCGGCCAGCTCCTCGTCGAGGGTGACGGTGTCCTCGTTCGCGAGCAGGTCGAACGCGACGAAGCGCCGAGCATGTGCTCGGCCAGCGTCTTCTCGCGCAAGGCGGCCGGGTGGTACGGGTGCTGGAGTGCTCGAAGTCTTCGCCTCGCCAGTCCGGGATGATCAGCTCGCCGTCCAGCACGTAGCAGCCAGGCAGGAAGCGCAGCTGGGGAAGTAGCGGTAGATCGGCTTGCCGTTCCGCGACTGCAGCAGGTGCGAGTCGCCGTCGACGAAAGACGATCGTGCGGAATCCGTAGGCTCGGGCTTGCCCCACCTCGCCCTGGGCAGCTCGTCCATGGGCTTGGCCAGCTGGGGCTTGATCGAGTCGCTTGACTGGAAGTGTTCATAAGGGCACTCACCGTATAAAACAGAACCCGCATTTCTTGCACACTCACGTATGGCCGCCACCAACCGTACGGCTGGGCGCCCTCGAGCTGCTGACCGACACGATCGCGAGCGGTCGACGCCTCGCTCGACCTCGACGTCGTGTTCGAGCGGATCGCCGCCAAGGTAACCTCCGCGCTCGAGGCCGACGCCTGCTTCGTCTACCTGTACGACGAGACGGACGACGTGCTCGAGCTGCGCGCCACACACGACGGACGCTTCGGCGACCCCAGCCACCGCCCGCGCATGCACCTGGGCGAGGGCATCGCCGGGACGTCGGCGGCCGAGGGCCATCCGGTCATGATCGCCGAGGCGGCCCACCTGGACGCGCGCTTCGTCGCTGCCCAACCTATGCCGAAGGGCGTTGCCGGTGATCCTGGCCATGCCGCTGCTCGCGCGCGACCGCCCTGGAGGGGGCGCTGAACGTGCGCACGCGGCTGCCCGCACCTCGGAGAGGATCAGGTGGCGCTGCTGACCGCCATCGCAGGGCAGGTCGGGCAGGCCATCGAGAACGCGAAGCTGTACGAGCAGACGCGTGCGCGGGTGTCGAGCTGGAGTCGCTGGCCGTCCAGGAGATCACCACCGGGTCCGGACCGCAACCTGCAAGCCGTGGCCTCGCTGCTGCGCCTGCAGGCGCGCGCGATCGACGATCCGGCCGCCGAGCGGGCGCTCGACGAGAGCGTGCGCCGGATCCTGTCGTGCGCGGGGCCGTGCGCGACCTGCTGACCACCTGGCATCACGACGACGTCGACTATCACGGGCTGATGGGCGGCTGGAGGCGATGCTGGGCAGGGCCTGGGAGGGCGCGAGGTGGAAAGCGGCTGCAGCCGGTGGTGCTACCAGCCACGGGCGACGGCATGGCGCTGGTCTTCCAGACTGTTCCAAAACACGCTCGAGCACGGCCGCGGGCGCATCTCGGTGGAGCTGCGTGCGCGAGCAGCAGCAGCATCATGCATGAGCGTTGGCGACGAGGGTCAGGGCCGCCGCCGGGCCGCGCGGGGGGCTGGGCCTGACGATCGCTCAGCGCTCCTGCGCGAGGGGCTGCGCAGGCATTGAGCCTCCGAGGGAAGGCGGTGGTGCGAGATCTCCGGCCGTGTCCTGATCCGCGAGACCGACCGTTCTCCGACTGGACGTGCAGGCAGTGCTGGAGCAGGCCGGTTCGAGGTGGTGGCCAAGGCCAGGGACGGTCGCGAGGCGGTGGCGCTGGCCGCGCGGCGCCGGCCGACCTGGCGGTGATGGGCGTCAAGTGCCAGAAGCTTGACGGCATCGAGGCCGCCCGCCAGATGCTGACAGCGGCAGATCCAGATCGTGATGCTGACAGCGTTCTCGAAGCGCGCTGGTGCAGGCCGTGCCGTCAACGCCGGCGTGTTCGGCTACCTGGTGAAGCCGTTTCGCGAGAGCGACCTGTTACCGGCCATCGAGGCAGCGCGGGCCCGCCACGCCGAGCTACAGGCTCTGCGCGACGAGGCGGGATCGCTGCGCGACGCGCTGGAGGCGCGCAAGCTGATCGAGCGCGCCAAGGGCCTGCTGATGGAGAAGGACGGGCTCAGCGAGGGGGAGGCGTTCGCGCGTCTGCGCGGCGCCAGCCAGCAGACCGGGAGGCCGTTGCGCGAGGTCGCACAGGCGGTGTGTGCAGCGTTCGGAGATTGACCATAAGCCAGATCATGTTGACCAATACGCACGAGGCACGTACGTTAGAGACGAAGTAGCAGGTCTACCACCTTGAAAGAGGCGGCTCCAACTGATGGAACGTGAGGCTCCCGTCAGCCAGGGTTGCGATTTGCGATCCGAGCGAGATCTCAACCGTGGGCATCGCACATTCGCTGTCGAGGCAGGGTATGGACGTTGCCGGCATCGCACTCGAACCCGTCGCTGCCTTCTCGTTGATTGGCAGCGGTTTGGCCAATGTGACGATCGATGGGACCCCCCGATGCGCTGACCCCGGGGAAGATCACCTGGGAGACCGTGAACGGCCCGCAGGGAGGGCTCTCGATCGCACAGCAGGTCGCCAGCGACATCCCCGGGTTGAACTGGAGCTCCTACTACCTCGACCAGAAGAACCCCACGGGCTCGTCGGAGCAGGCGGTGCACGGGCGATGCCACCGCCTACGGGTCAAGCGGTCCCTGATCGACCAGGCGATACCGAACACCGACCCACGATCGGCGCCTGCAACACCCTCGAGGCGACCCGCACGCTGTTCTTCGACTACGCCCGGGCGGGTGAACGGCCAGAGGCGCGCCGGCGCAGACCGTCTCCCCCCTTCAGGTCTCGGTCGCGCCACACGACTGAGCGCGTCGACGCGCCGTTATATCCGCACAGTCTCGGCGCCGAGCTCGGCGGCGATCGCGATCTCTGGCGAGTAGTCGATCGGGACGACCACGAGCGACGGTCCGTCGGTGGCGAGCGCCCGCCTGAGGCTGCGGGAGTAGTCCTCGACCGACTCGCAGCGCCAGGCGGGCATCCCGAAGGACTCGGCGAGGCCGACGAAGTCGGGTTGAGAAGTCGGTTCCGAAGTGACGGCCGAACTTCTTGTCCTGCTTCCAGACGATCGACCCGAACTGCCGTTCCTCCCAGACGACGTTGACGAACCCGGTCCGCAGCCGCTTCGCCGGTCTCGAGCTCTGGGCGTTCATCAGGAAGCCGCCGTCGCCGGACACCGCGACGACGTTTCGATTCGGTCTGACGAGCTTCGCGGCGATCGCCGCCGGGACCGCGAATCCCATTCCCGCGAGCCCGTTGGCGATCAGCACGGTGTTCGGCTCGTGCGCCGGCCACAGCCGCCCGATCCAGAGCTTGTGCAGCCCGACGTCGGAGACCAGGATGTCCTCGCGCCCGAGCAGCCGGCGGATCTCGAGCAGTGCCCGCGGCGGACGGATCGGGAACGAGTCGTCCTCGCCGGCGACCTCGAGCCGGCCGATCACCGCCTCGCGCAGGCGGTCCGAGCCGCCGCCGGAGGTCGTCTGGCGGCACTCCTCGGTCAGCCGCGAGACCGTCGTGTAGATGTCGCCGACCAGCTCGACCTCCGGGATGAAGAATTCGTCGGTCTCGGCGGGAACCGAGTCGACGCAGACGATTCGCCGGTCGCGGTTCGGGTTCCAGAGCTCGGGTGAGTGTTCGACGAGGTCGTAGCCGACCGCGATCACCAGGTCCGCGTCGTCGAACCCGGCCATGTCGAAGTCCCCGGCCTGGAGGCCGACGGCACCCAGCGCCCGCTCGGAGTCGGCGTCGATTAGCCCCTTGCCCATGAACGTCTCGGCGACCGGGATCTCGGTGGCGCGGGAGAACTCGCGCAGCGCCGGCGCCGCACGCGCCCGCGCTACCCCGTTTCCCGCGAGGATGATCGCCCGCTCGGACCCGTTGATGATCGCCGCCGCGTCGAGCAGCAGGCGAGCCGGCGGCTCGACCGTCGGCACCGGCGAGCGCCGCAGCGGCTCGCGCGGCGCCTCCGGCGGGCACCTCCGCCGCCATCACGTCCTCGGGAAGCTCGAGGTGGGTCGCTCCGGGCTTCTCGGACTCGGCGACCTTGAACGCCTTGCGAACGACCTCGGCGGTGATCGACGGCTCCGAGAGGCGCGCGTTCCACTTCGTGATCGGGGCCATCAAGCCGACGATGTCGATGTGCTGATGCGACTCCTTGTGCATCCGCTCCATCTCGGCCTGTCCCGTGAGCGCGACGAGCGGCGCACGGTCGAGGTACGCGTCGGCGACCGGGGTCACCAGGTTGGTCGCGCCGGGGCCGAGCGTCCCGAGGCAGACGCCGGCGTGGCCCGGTGAGCCGCCCGTAGACGTCGGCGATGTAGGCGCCGCCCTGCTCGTGTCGAACCGGGACGAACTCGATCTCGCTGGCGGCGAGGGCGGCGTTCAGGTCCAGGGTCTCCTCGCCCGGGATCCCGAAGACGTGGCGCACGCCCTCCTCCGCGAGGCAGCGGACGAGGAGCTCGGCGGCGGTCAGCGACACCCGCCGAAGGCTACGCAACCGGCGAGTTCGTCCTCAGTCGTTACTCCACTCGAACTCGTACATCTGGGCGTACGTGTTCTCGTGCGAGAACGACAGCGGATCGTCCGGAGTCCACTTTCCACTCGGCGCTGTTGCCGATCTCGGCGAGCTTGTACTCGAAGCCGTCCGGGAGGTCGATTCGCACCCGGTGCTCGCCGCTGTCGGGGATCTCGGGGTTGACGATCGGCTCGACCCGGCTCTCGCCGACGCCCTCGAGCTGGAAGGTGGCCACGGCGGGCGTCGCGGTCGACGTCGAGCTCGATCGGAGCGACGATCGGGTCTCGAACCTCGGAGACGACCGCGGAGATGATCTCGAAGAAGGTGCCGCCGTGCTGGCCGCTGGTGATCGCCAGGACGGCGTCGCGCTGCTCGTCGCTCGCGCGCTCGTCGACCACCGGCTGGCCGACGCCCTTCCCCTCGTGGATCGGGCCGGGCCAATGGACGGCGAAACCGAAGCGGACGCCGTCGAGCGACACGTCGCCGAACGTCCCCTCGTTGATCTCCCAGGCGAGCAGTGCCTCGCAGTAGCCGTGGGTGGGCAGGTCGTTGAACTGACACGGACACGCCCAGTCGCAGTTGCACGACCCGGCGTGGTGTCCAGTCAGGCGCCACGGCGTTTGACCGTTCGCGTTCATCGTCACCCCCGGGGCTCGCTTGCATCGACCACCCTAAGTCCCATCGCCGCGCTCGTCAACCGCCGCAGTGAGCCGCGAGCGCGGCCAGCAGGAGCACCGAGTCGGCGGCGTAGTCGAGCGCCGGCTCGGAGGTGACGTAATCGTCGCGCCGGTCCTCGTAGGTCGCGAAGCGGGTGTTCAGCGGACTGGCCGCCTCGAAGTCCTGGCCGGTCACGGTACTGCGCGGCGCCGGGCCCCCGACGACCGCGCCGGTCGGCAGCCCGGTGCCGAACACCGAGGCCCAGGTGTGCGGATGCCGCGCCGCGCGCGGCCCGTAGCCGACGACGAGGCTGCGGCCGAACGGGTTGCGGCCGAGCAGGTAGTCGCGGGCGCCGGCGGCGACGGCGCAACCGTCGGCAAGCCCGTTCGGGGCCACGGTGGCGAGCGCCGCCAAGGCCCCGCTGCCGCCGTTGGTAGCGGTCGTCCCCCAGGTGAAGAAGCCGGGCATCCCGAACGCGTTCGCGCGCGCCCGGCGGACCGCGATCCTGCCGTTTCGCCGCAGCACGTCGCAGCCGCGGTCGCCAGCCTCGCCTGGGAGGGGCGGGTCGCCGAACGCACCGCAGGCATCGGCGGCGGCAAACGATCCGAACGAGTCGACAACACCGAGGTCCCCCTCGCGGTACCGACTGGCGACCGCCGATGAACGCGGTGAAGTCGGTGAGGTAAGAGCCGTCGCAGGCGCCTGCCATGCAGGTCGCGCGGTAGAGCTCGACCGCGCCCGGCGGCAAGCGAGTCCTCGAAGCTCGAGCCGGTGTAGAAGTTGGCCGCGTAGTGCGGATAGCCGGCTCGCCGCAGCGGTACCAGCGCATGGTCGGCGGCGACGCCGGCCGCGTACCACTGCTTGGCGAGCCCGAGCAGATCCGGGTCGCCGGTGCGCCGGTACGCCTGGGCGAGCGCGGTCGCCGCCTTGCCGCCGGTGTCGCCGCCGATACCGGTGTAGGCGAACCGCGTTCCGATCCCGGGTTTCTTCGAGGCGTCGTCGCCGGCCGGGTCGGCGAAGCCCCGGTTGTGGTCGCGCTCGTCGCCGACCTGGGCGATGAAGACGTCCGGGAACGGATGGGCTTCGGCGAGCCAACGGACACCGACGTCGGCCTCGGCGTTCAGCGCCGCGGCGTCCGCTGGGTCGAGCAGCGCCGAGGCCTGGAGCAGGGCGGTGGCGAACGCCGTCGTCTGGGTGAAGTGAAGCGTGTCGCCGGCGTCCATCCAGCCCGCCGGTGATCTCGATCCGCTCGCCACCGTGCGCCGGCGCCGCCGGATGGATGACCGCGTCGTGAAGGTGCGCGGGCCGATGGATCGGGGACGGCTCGGCGCCGTCGCGGTTGGCCTCGAAAAAGCCGAGGATCGCGGTGAGCGCGGAGCGCGATCCGGATTCGACGACCTTCCACGGCCGAGATCGGAGCCGGCCGACCTCGACGCGGTACGCGCCGGGCTCGGTGACCGCGGTGAGGTCCGCGGCGTAGGCGTGGCGCCAGGGGTCGGGGCGGCCGGGGGTGCGATCGCAGCGTGCCTCGAAGCACGATGTGCCCGCTCGAATCCCTGACGACGAAGCGATTGCCGGCCAGTGCGCGGTCGGTTCCGACGATCGCGACCTTGCTCTCCGGCGGCGCGCTCGGGCCGCCGACGCGGATCTTCGGCGGGCGCGGCGGCGGCGGCCGCCGCGGGCCGGCCGCTAGGGCGAGCAGGCCGAGCGCTGCCCACCGCCTCATGGTCCGGTCGCCACCCGTGCGACGGCGCGGTTTTCGAACACGCTCTCGAGCGCCGCGTCACGGCCGACGGCGAGCGCCCCGGTGAGCACGGCGGCGTCGCCGAGGCTCGAGATCTCGATCCGCGGCGCGTACGGCAGGTAGCGGTCCAGCCGCTCGCGGATCGGGTCGAGCAGCAGATCCCCGTTGACGCCGATGCCGCCGCCGATCACGACCAGCTCGACGTCGACGACCGCGGCCAGCGGGGCGATGTGGCGCGAGATCCGGCGTGCCTCCTCGCCGACCACCTCCCTGGCGAGCGTGTCCCCGGCGCGCGCCGCGGCGAAGACGGACGGGACGTCGAAGGGCGGCCCCAGCACCGTGTCGCCGTCCGCTCGGACGCGAGGCGCTCAGCGTACGCCGACAGCGCGTTGGCGCAGGGATCGGACTCGCGCTCGAGGCCGACGCCGAGCGCGTAGTCGACCTCGCCCGCGGCGCCGTTTCGGCCGCGGTGAAGCGAGCCCCCGAGGACGACCCCAGCCCCGAGTCCGGTGCCGATCTGGAGGAAGACGAAGTCCTCGACGCCGCGCGCCACGCCGCGCCACTGCTCACCGAGCGCGGCGAGATTGACGTCGTTCTCCACCCTGACGCGAACACCGAGGCGCCGTTCGAGCTCGGAGCCGACGCTGAGTCCCTCGAGCCCCGCGATGCTCTCGGCGAGGGTGACGCGATCGCCGCCCGAGGCGACGACGCCCGGCACCCCGACGACGGCGCGGTCGATCGCATCCGAGCCGAGCCCACCGGGTTCGGTGAGGCGGCCGGCGAGGTCGGTGGCCATCTCGATGGCGCGGGTCGCGTCCGCGCCCGCGAGCTCAAGGTCCTCGCGCGTCCTGACCTCGCCGAGCAGGTTGCACACGGCGCCACGCAGGAACCGGGCCCCGAAGTCGAGCCCGAGCACGAGGGCGGCGTCCGGGACCGGCTCGAAGAACGTCGCGCCGTGCTTCGGGCGGCCCGGCGCCGGCTGCGCCTCGCGAACCAGACCCGCGGCGAGCAGGGATTGGAGCGCCAGCGACACGGTCGGCTTCGAGATCCCCGACGGTGCGCGAGATCTCGGCCCGCGAGATCGGCGCCTGCTCGCGGATCGCCTCCAGCACCGTGCGCTCGTTGAGGTGGCGAAGCAGTGGCGGCGTCGCCGCGGCGCGCGGGACCGGCGGTGTCATTCGCTGACCCCGGCCGTGTCCCAGGGGCCGATCCGGTCTCCGGTCTCGGGGTGAAACGCGTGCCCTTCACCCGGCCGCGGAGCGAGCTTGAGCCGCTCGCCGGGGGTCGGCGCACGCCACGGATCGACCCGAACGGTGAATTTCGTCTCCCCGGTCGGGAGCTCGGCGATGCAGACGGCGTACGCGTCCGAGCCGAGCTCCTCGACCACTTCGACCCGCGTCCCGATCCCTTCGGCGGCGGGTTGCAGAGCTTCCGGCCGCAGGCCGACGACGACCTCGCGCAGGCCGTCCGCCGCGGCCGCTGCGGCCGCCGGCCCGAGCTCGATCCAGACCCCGTCGAGGTCGGCGCTGCCGTCCCGGTTGAGCGGTGCTTGGCAGAGGTTCATGGCGGGGGAGCCGATGAAGCCGGCGACGAATCGGTTGCGCGGCCGGTCGTAGAGCTCGCGCGGAGCGCCGCACTGTTGCAGCCGCCCGTCGCGAAGCACCGCGACCCGCTCGCCCATCGTCATCGCCTCGACCTGGTCGTGGGTGACGTAGACGGTGGTCACCCCGAGGCGTCGCTGCATGGCGGCGATGTCGGAGCGCATCGCCACCCGTAGCTTCGCGTCGAGGTTCGAGAGCGGCTCGTCCATCAGGAACGCCTTCGGCTGGCGGACGATCGCCCGACCCATCGCCACCCGCTGACGCTGTCCGCCCGAGAGCTGCGCGGGCTTTCGCTCCAGCAGCTCGGTGAGCTCGAGCATCTCGGCCGCCTCGCGAACCCGCGTCGCCCGCTCCGTCTTCGGGACCTTCGCCATCCGCAGCGGAAAGGCGATGTTGTCGGCGACGGTCAGGTACGGGTACAGCGCGTAGTTCTGGAAAGACCATTGCGATGTCGCGATCCTTCGGCTGTTCGTCGGTGATGTCCTCACCGTCGATGTAGACGGCGCCGGCGTAGACCTCCTCCAGCCCGGCGAGCGCCCGCAGCGCGGTCGACTTACCAGAGCCCGACGGGCCGACGAGCACCATCAGCTCACCGTCGACGATCGTCGAGGTCGAGGTCGTCGAGGGCCGGCATCTCGCTGCCGGGGTAGATCACGGTGGTTCGCTCGAAGCGGATCTCAGACATCGGGACCTCCGACCGGAGCGCTCACCAGTGGCATTTCGGCCGCCGCCATCTCCTCGCGCAGACGGGGCTTGGCGGCCTCGTCGGCGCCGAGCTCGTCGAGCGCGAGCAAGGCGGCGCCGACGACCGGGGCCACCTCGACCGTGCGCAGCCCCGCCGACGGCGCGATCTGCCGCAAGCTCGGCTGCCGACCGCCCTGACCAGGCCGCCGCGCCCGGATCGGATCAGGCCGCCGCCCAGCACGACCTCGACCGGCTGGTCGAGCAGCTCGAGCCGGTGAGCGCGACGCGGGCGAAGGCGACGATCTCGTCCGCCAGCCGGTCGACGATCTCGCGGGCGACCGCGTCGGATTCTGCCTCGGCGAGGACGATCGGCGCGACCTCGACCAGCCGGTCGGTCGCGGATCCGGCCGAAGTGGATCGCCTCCGCGAGCTCCTCGGGCGTCTCGAGTCCGAAGTGGGCGGGGATCGCTGCCTGGAGGCTGGTCGGCTGCCCGCGGCCGTCGGCCCCGCGCGCCGCGGCCGCCAGTCCGGCCGGACCAACGTCGTCACCTCCGCCCCAGTCTCCGGTGATCAGCCCGAGGGCCGGGAATCGGGTCTCGCGCCCGTCGGGCGCGACGCCGACGCAATTGACACCGGCACCGCAGACGACGGCCACCCCCCACCCCGGTCGCTTCCGGCCCGCAGCACGCCGAAGGTGTCGTTGGCGACCGTCATTCGCCGCGCCCAGCGCCGCGCCGACAGCGCGTCCTGCAACGCCTGTTCTTCGGCGGGCAGGTCCGCGCCGGCCAGCAGGACCCAGCCGACCTCGGCCAGCGCGCCGTCGCCGGTCGCCCTGCCTGAGCGTCGCGGACCGCCTCGCCGAACATCTCGCCGAGGACGTCGAGGCAGCCGTCGAGGCCGATCCGGTGCGGCGAGCTTCGGGACCGCGGACGAGTGCCAGCACCTCCCGTCGCGCCTTACGAGGGCGAGATGCGTCTTCGAGTTGCCGCCGTCGACGGCGATGCCGATCGGCTCGCTCACGTAGCGGCCTCAACGGCCCGAACGCGGCTTCGTCCTCTCGGACTCCGCCTCATCGGCCACCCCCTCGAACTCCGGCAGCGGCACGCCCGACGCCTCGGCGGCGGCCAGCCGATCCAGCAGCTCGCCGCTGAGGTCCCATTGCCCGACCAGCGGGTGGGCGAGCAGCGCCAGCCGGGCGGTCCTCGGGTCGCGCGACACCGCCGACTTCGGCGGTCAGCCGCTCGTATGCGGCCACGTGCTGGACGAGCCCGAGCAGCTCCGGGGCGAGCGGCTCCTGGGCGATCGGCACCGGCCCATCACGACCGATCCGTGCCGGGACCTCGACCACGTCGTCGGGCGCCAGCCCGGCGAGCGTCTCGCCGTTGCGCCCGTCGACGACCTGGAGCTCGCCGCTGTCGGTGTGCAGGGCGACGACGAGCGCCGTCGCCGCCTCGCTGTAGTAGGCGCCGCCTCGCTGCTCGAGCAGCGCCGGCTTCGAGTCGAGCGCCGGGTCGCGGTAGAGGTCGAGCAGACTCGCGCTCGATCTCCGCGACGCGCTCGGCGCGCGGCAGCCCGACACGCTGCTCGGCGAGCACGCGGTCGTGCTCGTAGAAGTAGCGCAGGTAGTAGGACGGGAATCGCGCCGAGCTCGCGCAGCAGGTCGACCGGTAGCGCGGCGTGCTCGGCGAGCCGATCTGCCGTGCTCGGCCAGCAGCACAGGCAGCACGTCCTCGCCGTCGAGGCGGGCGGCTCGCACCCACGTCAGGTGGTTGAGCCCGACCTGGTCGATCGCGATCCGCTCGGGCTCGGCTTCCAGGATCGCCGCCACCTCGCGCTGGACTCCGATCGCCACGTTGCAGAGGCCGACCGCGCGATGCCCGGCGTCGAGGAGCGCCCTGGTGACGATCCCGACCGGGTTGGTGAAGTCGATGATCCAGGCGCCGTGCGCCGCCAGCTGCCGGGCCCGCTCGGCGATTTCGAGCACCATCGGCACCGTCCGCATCGCCTTCGCAAAGCCTCCGGCACCGGTCGTCTCCTGGCCGATGCAGCCACAGGCCAGGGGAACCGTCTCGTCGCCGTACCGCGACGCCTGGCCGCCGACCCGGATCTGGATCAGCACGACGTCGGCGCCGTCGAGGGCGGCGTCGAGCTCGTCGGTGACCGACAGCCGTCCGTCGAAGCCCTGACGGTCGAGCATCCGCCCCGCGAGGCCGCCGACCGCGGCCCGTCGCTCCGCGTCGATGTCCTGGAGCACCAGCTCGCCGACCTCGATCCTGCCTCGCTCGCTCGACAGGCCCGAGACCAGCTCGGGGGTGTAGGTCGAGCCGCCGCCAATCACCGCGATCTTGAGCGCGCTCATCCCTTCACCCCGGTCAACGTGACGCCCTCGACGAACGCTTTCTGGGCCGCGAAGAACAGCGCGATCACCGGCGCCATGAACAGCAGCGTCGCGGCCATCGTCAGGTTCCACTGCACCTGGTGGATCGTGTGGAACTGCGAGAGCCCCACCGAGAGCGTCCAGTGCGACTCGTTCTCCCCCGTGTACAGCAGCGGCCCGAAGAAGTCGTTCCACGCGTACAGGAAGGCGAACAGGGCGACAGCGGCGATCGCCGGCCTCGCCAGGCGGGCGACCACGAGCAGCATCACTCGCAGCTCGCCGGCGCCGTCGACCCGCGCCGCATCGGCGTACTCCTCGGGGATCGTCATGAAGAACTGGCGCAGCAGGAAGATCGAGAAGGCGTCGCCGAGGAAGTTGGGGATGATCAGCGGCGTCAGCGTGCCGACCAGGTGAAGCTTCGAGAACAGCACGTAGAGCGGCACGATCGTCACCTGCGCCGGGAGCATCATCGTCGCCAGCACCACGATGAAGGCGACGTTCCTGCCGCGCCAGCGAAGCCTGGCGAGTGCGTAGGCGACCGGCACGCTGGAGACGATCACGCCGACGGTGGCCAGGCCCGCGTAGATGAACGAGTTCAGCCCATAGGTGAGGATCGGCGCCGCGTCGAAGACGTCCGAGTAGTTCTTGAGGTGCAGCGGGTCCGGCCACAGCCGCGGCGACAGCGCCTGGTCGGTGGTCATCAGCGACGTCATCACGATGAACACGAACGGCGCCAGGAACATGATCGCCAGCACGATCAGGATCGAGTGGTCGGCGATCGTGATCAGCAGCTTCTTGCGGCGGACCGAGCGCGGCGGGCGCCGAGCGACCCGCGGCGCCGGCGGCGCGGCCGCCCCAGCGGGGAGCGGTTGAGTGGCGGCCTCCATCTACCTCAGGCCTCCGGCGTAGTGGACCCAGCGGCGCGAGTGGCGCAGGATCACCAGGGTCACGGCGAGCGCGACGAACAGCAGCAACACCGCCATCGCCGACGCGTAGCCCATGTTGAAGTAGCGGAACCCCTGCTGATAGAGCAGCACCGGGTAGAACAGGGTCGAGTCCTGGGGGTAGCCGAGGTCGTTGGTGACGTCGCCGGCCTGGCCGGCCGCACCGGGCGCGGCAATCGTGCTGGCGACGTAGGCCTCGGTGAAGTACGCAAGCGCCTCGATCACGCCGATCACGACCGCGAACAGGATCACCGGGCTGATCGTCGGCAGGGTCACCCAGCGCAGCCGCTGCCACGCGCCGGCGCCGTCGATCCGGCCGACTCGTACAGATGCTTGGGCACGTCGAGCAGCGCCGCCAGGAAGATGATCATCGTGTTGCCGATCCCCCACATCCCGAGCAGGGTCAGCGAGGGCTTCGACCAGTGCGGCGACTGGAACCACAGCGGGCCGTGGATCCCGACCCATCCGAGAATCGTGTTCACCGGCCCGGTGGCCGGGTTGAACAGGTAGACGAAGCCGAGGGTGGCAGCGACCGCGGGCGCCATCGTCGGCAAGTAGAAGACCGTGCGGAAGAGCCCGACCCCCGCCCTGGCCCGGGTGATCATCCAGGCGAGCGAGAACGCGAACGTGACCTGGATCGGGACCGCGATCAGGATCAGCCAGAAGGTGTTGTAGACCGCGGGCCAGATCTGCTTGTCGGTGTTGAACAGGTAGTCGTAGTTGGCGAAGCCGACCCAGCGCGGGGACGAGAGCAGGTCGTAATGGGTGAAGGAGAGCAGCGCGGTGGTGATCAGCGGGAAGACGAAGAAGATCGACACCCCGAGGATCCACGGGCTCATCAGCAGCAGCACGAGGCGGCGGCGGCGCCAGGTCGCCTTCCTCCTCGCCGCCAACCGCTCCGGGCTCGGAACCGGCCTCGGCCTCGCGCCCCCGACCGCTTCCGCGACGCTCATCTGACTCTGCCGCGGCTCAGGGCACCCCTCCGGAAGCGTTCTCCTCCTGAGCGTCGATCTGCGCGTCGAGATCCTCGAGTCCGGTCTGCAGGTCGTCGACCTGGCCGGCCTCGTACTTGGAGATGAACGACTGGAACAGGTCCTGGTTGGCGCCGCCGGAGGCGGTGATCGGGGTGGTCTGCGTGTCGGGGCTCTTGAAGATCTGGATGAACGGGTCGAACTCCGGCCCGAGGTCCAGCTTCGGCGACTGCGCCGCGGCGGGCGTGGTCGGCACGTTGGCGAGCCCGTTGGCCAGGGTCACCAGCGCGTTGGTGTCGGTGGTCAGGTACTTGACCAGCTCCCATGCGGCGGCCTGATTTTCGCTGTCGCGGGGGATGCCGATGATGCTCCCGGTGACGTAGCCGGCGCCATAGCGGTCCTCCTGTCCGTCGGCAACCGGGAACGGAGCCGTGCCGTAGTTGAGCTCCGGGTGCTCGTCGGCGATGAACGCGGTCCGGTACTCGCCGTCGAGCATCATCGCGACCTTGCCGGTCTCGAACGCGTTCGAGGCGGAGAACTCGGCCCCGGCGCCGGCCAGGAACGTGGTCAGCTCGTCGTAGCCGTACCAGTCGATCAGGTTCTTGTCCCACTCGAGATAGTCGGTCCACGCCGGGTCCGTGGCGAGACTCGACTTACCGTCGGCGTCCTGCCATTGCGCGTCCCAATTCGGAGCGTAATGCGCGGGCACGCTCTCGTAGAACCCGGAGTTCGAGACGTATCCGGCGACGTCGATCGAGCCATCGGCGGCGCGCTGGGTGAGCTTCTTAGCGTCCGCGTCGAGCTCGGAGATCGTCGTCGGCGGCTCGCTGATACCGGCCGCCGCAAACATGTCGGTGTTGTAGTAGAGGCCGTAGTCGTCGGCGAGCAGCGGCATCGCGCAGCGTGTGCCCTTGTACTGCGTGTAGTCCTGGACGGCCTGCGGGAACTGGCCGATGTCGACGTTGTCGCGCTCGATGTATGGCGTCAGGTCGATCCAGCCACCGGACGAGCAGAACGCGCCGGTGTTGTCGGTGCTGAACGAGAGGGCGACGTCGGGGGCGTTGCCACCGCGGAGGGCGGCGACGAGCTTGTCGTCGTTGACGCTGCCGACGCTGTCGACCGTTACGTTCGGGTACTTCTTTTCGAACTGGTCGAGGATGCCGTTGAGAAGATCGAGCTCGCGGCTCGAGAACCCGCTCCAGATGGTCAGCGTCACCTTGTTGTTCGGATCGAAGGTCTGCGCGTCGCCGCTGCTCGTGCTGTCACCGCCTCCGCAGGCGGCGAGTCCCAGCGCGCACAGCAGCGCGACTAGCGCGGTCACAATCGCGGTCCGCTTCATCCCAATGCACCTCTCCCGATCTGGTTAGGAACCCTATCGAAACCGACCGTATCGGCTCGCGCCACTGGTGTCAACCCGCACACTCACGCCTGATACAGCAGACCTATAGTAAGGTTCACAAACACAACGCCCCAAACGCTGTTTGAACAAGAGCTTCGCGACCAGGGTGACGCGCTCGCTCGCAGCGCGACGGCCAGCGCCCCGGGCGTCGCCTCGGCCACCGAGATCCTCCGACTCGCCGACGTCACGCACCTGCTCATCGCCGCCCGCGGGAGCTCCGACAACGCCGCCCGCTACGGCCAGTACCTGCTCGGGGCGGCGGCCGGGCTCAGTGTCGGGCTGGCGACCCCGTGGCTGTTTCGGCCGGGTCGTCAGGCTCCCCGGCTCGAGGGAGCAGCGGTGCTCGGGATCTCGCAGTCGGGGAGCTCGCCTGACGTCGTCGGTGTGTTGTCCGCATCACGCGCCCAGTGCAGGCCGACGATCGCCATCACCAACGATTGCGATTCCGCGCTCACGGCCGAGGCCGACGCGGTAATCGAGCTCGGCGTCGGGCCCGAGCGCTCGGTCGCCGCCAGCAAGACCTATCTCGCCTCCGTGCAGGCGCTCGCCCTGATCGCCGCGGGCCTGGCTCCGGCCAGGGTCCCGCGCGACTGGATCGAAAGGCTCCCCGAGGTCGCCTCGGCGGTCGTCGCCGACCAGTTGGCGGGACGAGACCGCTTCGATCCGCTCGCGGGTTGCCGGCCGCTGACCGCGGTCGGTCGCGGACTCGACTTCGCGACCGCATGTGAGTCGGCGCTGAAGCTGCGGGAGCTGAGCGGCATCCCGGCCGAGGCGTTCTCCCCGCCGGACCTGATTCACGGGCCGCTCGGAGCCCTCGACCGCGACGCCGGGCTCTGGATCGTGAGCGGCGCAGCCGACGCGGAGGCGGACGCGCTCACGGCGTTGGCGCAGATCCGGGCCCGCACCGGGTTCACGGTCGCGGTCGCGGCCGATCGGCGGGCGCTGGCGCTCGCATCGGTGGCGGTACCGCTACCTGAGTGCCTGCCGGAATGGGTAGCAGCGATCGTCGCCGTGATCCCGGCCCAGGCCGCGGCGCTGCGGCTCGCCGAGCTGCGCGGCGTCGACGTCGACCGACCCCACGGACTGAGCAAGGTGACTCTGACGACCTAGCGCTCGGAGCTCCTTAGCTTTGGATTAGCAGGCAATGCTTGGCTGATTGCGTGTTCAAGTTCGCCAGCGAGCCGGCGCTGCGGCGAGCCCAGGTCATCCTCGCCGCGATCGGGATCGCGATCGCCGCCTACATCACGATCGCCGACTCGAGCGGAGGCGCCCCGGCGTGCCTCGCAGGGGGCGGCGGCTGTGAGACCGTCGCCGACAGCTCCTACTCGCGGCTCGCCGGAATCGACGTGTCGGTGATCGGAATCGCCGGCTACGCGTTGCTGCTGGGCGCGGCGCTATTGAGCGGGGACCGTGGCAGGTTCACCGGCCTGGCCCTCGCCCTCGTCGGCTTCGGGTTCAGTCTCTACCTGACCTACCTGGAGCTGTTCGTGATCGACGCGGTCTGTCAGTGGTGCGTGGCGAGCGCCGTCCTCATGACCCTGATCGCGGTCGTCGCCGGATCGCGGGCCATGCGCTTCGCCGGCAGCGAGATCACGCACCTCGAGGCAAGCCTCCGATGAGCGTCGCAGGAGGGCTGTCGGCCCGCGACAAGCGCCTGCGCCGGCAGGCGGCCGAGGCAGCCGCCGAGCGGCGACGGAGGATGATCCAGCTCGGGGCGGCGGCCGCCTTCGTCGCGGCGATCGTGGTTGCGGCGCTGATCGCGATCAGCCAGTCCGGGAGCTCGGGGTCCGGCGGCGACACGACTATCGGCGGCGCGAGCGCCGTCGAGCAGCAATTGCGCGGTCTCGACCAGCGCGGGCTTGCGCTCGGCGACCCGAGCGCCAAGGTGACGATCGTCGAGTTCGGGGACCTTCAGTGCCCGGTGTGCCGCGAATACTCCGCCTCGGTGATCCCGCGGCTGATCGCCGACCAGGTCCGCAGCGGTGAGGCAAAGCTCGAGTTCCGCAACTGGACGATCATCGGCCCGCAGTCGAGCGATGCCGCGGCCGCCGCGCTCGCCGCCGCCAAGCAGGGGCGCTACTGGAGCTTCATCGAGCTCTTCTACCGAAACCAGGGCCGGGAGAACTCGGGCTACGCGACCGGCGACTTCCTCGAGGGGATCGCTCGGGCGGCCGGGGTCCCCGACATCGCGAGGTGGAACGCCGACCGGGCGACGTCCAACTGGAGCTCGGCGCTCGACCGCGTCGATGCGGAGGCGACCCGAGACGGGTTTAGCGGAACGCCCTCCTTCCTCGTCGAAGGACCCGGTGGCAAACGGCCGGTCGGCACCGGCTCGCCGGAGCAGATCGACGCGGCGGTGGCAGCCGTCAGCCGATAGCGCCGGTCCTGCCGGCGATCAGCTGCTGCGATCCCAGCGCTTCAGGTACGGCAGCGGATTGAGCAGGCCGCCGCCCTTCTCCCACCCGGGAGCCGACCACATCTCGAAGTGCAGGTGGCACGCGGTTGCGTCTCCCGTCTGGCCGACGAGGCCGAGTCGATCGCCGGCGGCGACCCGCTCGCCGGTGCGGGCGGACGCTCGGTGGAGCAGGTGCATGTAGACGGTGTCGGGCCGGCCCTTCGCACCATGGATGACGACGTAGTTACCGGCGGCGGCCTGGTAGGAGACGTAGCTCACCCGGCCGGACAGGGCGGCGACCACCGGCTTACCGCACTTGGCCAGGATGTCCTGGCCCTGGTGGCCGCGGCCGGCGCCGATGCCATCGCCGAAGGTGTGTCGCCCGCGCACCGGGAACGTGCCGCCCGCGGTCGTCGCCGGCGCCGCGGTCGTGGTCGCGCCGCCACCGCCGGGTCCGACCCCGCCGCTGCCGGCCGCAAACGCGGCCACGGCGCTGCCTCCGAGAATCGCCATGCCCATCGCGACCACCGCCGCGGTCTGCGCGAACGCCCGTCGAGTCATCCGATCTATCCCTTTCGTCGGCCTGCGGGGTTAGCTGACGGGCTGGCGCTGAAAGAGCCTGCGCCCTCGCCAGGCGGCGAGTTAGCCCCAACGACTGGTTCCCCCGCTCCCGCAGCCCGAGAGGGCGCGGGATTCGGCTTTACCGGTTATCGAGCGGGTGGATATTAACCACTTGCACGGTCATTGCGAGCGTTCGCTAACGAACTCTGGCGCGCCGGCCGAGGTGAACCTGCGTCGGGTAGAAAGGTCTGGTGGCCACCGAGCAGACGAAGCTCACGGTCGCCGTCACCGGGCCGACCGGTACGTTCGGCTTCGGCCTGATCCCGCTGCTCGAGGACGACGATCGGATCGGGAAGGTCGTCGGCATCGCCCGCCGCCCGTTCGACCCGGCCGCGCACGGCTGGACGAAGATGGACTACCGGCGCGGCGACGTCCGCGACATCGTCGAGCTCACGCGGGCGTTCGAGGGCGCCGACGTCGTCGTCCATCTCGCATTCCTGATCACCGGCACCGCGGCGCGGGAGACGATCCGCGAGATCAACGTCGAGGGGACGGTGAACGCCTTCCGCGCCGCCGCGACCGCGGGAGCGAGGCGGTTCGTCTACGCGTCATCGGTGGCCGCCTACGGTTTTCACCGCGACAACCCGATCGGGATGACCGAGGAGTGGCCGGTCCGGCCCGCCGATCACCTGTTCTACGCGCAGGAGAAGGCGGAGATCGAGGACGTCCTGCGGCGCGAGGCCGACCGATCCGACCTCGACCTCTACCTGCTCCGCCCGCCGATCGTCGTCGGCCCGCACGCGGTCGGCGCCAAGGACGTCCTGCCCGGCCCGCTCTCCGGCTTTGCGGGGAGGCTGATCGGAGCCCTGAGGCGGGCGCCGGTCGGAGCCCCGGCGCCGGTGCCGGACCTGCCGGTCCAGTTCATCCACGAGGACGACGTCGGGCAGGCGTTCGCGCTCTGCATCGTCGGCGCCGGGCCGCCGGGCGAATACAACATCACCGGCGACGGCGTGCTGTCGATGCGGGACGTCGCCCGCGAGTTCGGGCTCCTGCCGGTCCCGGTGCCGACGGGCCCAACCAAGGCTGTCGCCCGGGCGATCGCCGCGCTTCCGTTCGCACCTCCGGCCGCCGAGTGGGCCGAGGCGGCGAGCCACCCGGCGATCATCGACGCGAGCAAGGCGAAGGGCGAGCTCGGCTGGAGCCCGCGCTTCGACAGCCTCGCGGCACTGCGCGCGACCTTCGACGACTGAGCCCCGATCAGCGCGGACGCTTGGAGTCCAGCCACTCCTCGAACGTCGGCCCGGCGAGGACGGCGTGCGGGCGCGGAAGCAGGCCGCCGTTTGAGTTCAGCTCCCGGTCAGGGTCGTCGGAGTCGCTCACCTCGTCGACTCGCTCCGGATCGCCGACCCGGTCGGCGTAGCGCCGGGCGAGCTCGATCAGGCTCTCCTCGCGCGGCCCGGCGATCTCGGGGATCGGGTCGTTATCGACCTCCCCGCCCGCGGTCGCCAGATCGGCAAGCGCCTCGGCGACCGTCCGCGCGGCGACCACCTGGGTGCGCATCCGTGGGACGAGGCTGACCTCGCCTTGGCGCCCCCAGCCGATCAGCTCACGGCACGAATTCGTGAAACTGCGCCGCGCGCAGGATCTGGGCCGGGACCGGGCCGGCCAGCGCCGCCCGCTCGTGAGCCTGCTTGGCGAGGCCGTAGCCGCCGGCGAACCGGTCGGTGGAGATGATCGACACGACGACGATCTTCTCGACCCCGGCCGTCGTGCCGGCATGTTGCAGGTTGGCTGTCGCAGCGGTGAAGAACTCGGTCGCCGCGTCGCGATCGGGTGAGGCGCCGGTGGCGGTGTCGATCACGACCTCGACCCCGTCGAGCGCCTCGGCGAGACCGTCGCCGGTGACGACGTCGACGCCGGTCGAGCGCGAGATCGAGACGACGTCATGGCCGCGCTCGCGCAGGACGTCGGCGACTTGGCTCCCGACCCGACCGGTCGCTCCGGCGACCGCGATCCGCTTGCTGTGCTGCTGCATGTCCGTTCCTCCAGTCATTCGGTGCGTCTGACAGGTGGACGAACGGGCGGCGGTGAAATGGACGCCGCCTGCGCCCGCCGGCTACGCGGCGGCCGGCGGGATGTTCTGGTTTCCCCGGAAGAGGTTTTCGGGGTCGTAACGCGCCTTGATCGCGGTCAGCCGGTCCCAGGTGGCGCCGGGATAGGCCGCACGGATCCGCTCGGCGCCGCCGTCGTCCATGAAGTTGACGTAGGCGCCGGGGTCGTCCTGCTCGATCTCGGCTGCAACCTCCTCGACCCAGGCCTGGCGGCGCGGCTTGTCGTCGGCGCCCTCATACAACGACGACGACGTTGCACATCACCCTCGAGTCTCGATGGGCAAACGCAGTGGCGTCGGCCTGCACCCGGGCGATGGCGCCGCCGAGGACGCGGAGCTGCGTCACCCGCATCGCGGCGTCCGACGATCGCAACCGGTCGACAATCGTGCCCGCCGTCGCCTCATCGACCCGGTCGAGGAACATCGTCCTGATCACCGCGCTCGGGTGGTAGTCCTCCTGCTCGGGCGGATACATCTTCGGATACGGGATCGGCGCGAGCGTGTCCACGACCGGCTCGGCGAGCGAACGGAACGGCTCGAGCGCCGCTTCGCCCTCCTCCCGCAAGCCGCAGTGGCAGAGGAGGGCCATGATCACGAGCTCGCCGTGACGCTCGGCGGGGACGAACGGCAGCGGCGGCGCCGGGACGACGTTGGCGATCGTCGACAGCTCGTCGGCCGCGGCGTCGGCCGCGGCGACGAACCCGCTCAAGGTCTCGGCCGTCGCCGGCAGCATCAGCATCCCGCCGACGACCTCGTCGACCTCGTGGAGCCGGAACTTCAGTCGGGTCGCGACGCCGAAGTTGCCGCCGCCGCCGCGGATCGCCCAGAAGAGGTCCGGGTGGCGCTGGTCGTCCACCTCGAGGATCTCGCCGTCGGCGGTGACGACCTCGGCGGCGAGCAGGTTGTCGATCGTCATCCCATGGGCGCGGCTCAGATAGCCGACGCCACCACCGAGCGTGATCCCTCCGATCCCGACCGTGCCGGCGTCGCCGAACCCGGTCGCCAGGCCATGCATCGCGGCGGCCTCGGTGTACTCACCGGCGGTCAGTCCGGCGTCGGCCCATGCCGTGCCGGCGGCGACGTCGATATCGAGCCCGCGCATGTCGCGAAGGTCGACGACGAGCCCGCCGTCGTTGACGCCGAAACCGGCGGCGCTGTGACCGCCGCCGCGCACCGACAGCTCCGCCCCTGCCTCTCGGGCGACCGAGACGACCCGGGCGACCTCGTATGCGTCGAGCGGCCTCAGGATCGCCGCCGGGTGGCGGTCGATCCCGCCCGGGAACACGGTCCGGGTCTCGTCGTAATCGCCTTCGCCCGGGATGATCGCCCGTCCGGCGAAGTCGGGGCCGAGCTGCTGGTCGATGGTCTCGAGCACAGGGGAAGTGGTCATCGTCGATGCCTCGTGGGGTCGTGGTCTCCGGCGACGATCGTCCCCCTCCCTCGGCGCCTCATCAATGTGGCCGACCCCCAACTCGGTGTGCGGTTACCCGTACGATCGCTCGGATCGGCGAGCCACTGCTCACCCAGTCGATCGACCTCCCCGGCGGTCCGCTCCGGCTCCTTCAGCCGCGCGAGTCGGCGCGGCTGCCCGACGACGGCGCGATCGAATGGGCGCCGATCGCGCCCTACTGGTCGGTGCTCTGGCGCAGCGGCGTCGCCCTCGCCCGCGAGCTCGGCCGGGTCGACCTCGCGGCCCGCCGGGTGACCGAGATCGGCTGCGGTTTGGCGCTGCCCAGCCTCATGGCGGCCCGCGCCGGCGCCGACGTCCTCGCCACCGACTCAGACCCGGAGGCGCTGGCGCTCGCCGCCCGCAACGCGGAGCGCAACGAGGTCCGCCTCGACACCGCAATCGTCGATTGGAACGCTGCGGAAGAGTTGATCGGCCGTGGGCCGTTCGACGTCGTGCTCGCCGCGGACGTTCTGTACGAGCGCCCGAGCGTCGCCGCGCTGCTGTCGTTGTTGCCGCGGCTCGCGCCGGAGGCGTGGATCGCCGACCCCGGCCGGCCGGGGGCCGAGGCGTTCCTCGAACAGGCGCGGCGCCGATGGTCGCTGGCGACGCGGCAGAGCGGCGTGGTCTCGATCCACCGGATCGATCTCGGCTGATCGCTCGTCGACTGTCACATCCGGTCGTCGCCGTTCGTCATAGAGGTGACGGACGCAATCGAGTCGACCTATGAAGGAGATCGATGGCCATGGAACACAACTCGCAGAGCTTCATCGGGTCCGACGGCGCGCTCGGAGCTTTCGCCACGCTCACCGGGCTCGGCGTGGTGACCCTTGCGCTCGCCCCGCTCGCGCTGCCGATCCTGATCCTTACCCTGGCCGCCCTGCTGCCGCTCGCCGTCCCGCTGATCGTGCTCGCGATCCCGGTCGCGATCGTGCTGGCGATCCGGGCCGCGTACCGCCGGCTCATGCCGACGCGCCGCGATCGGGACAATCGATTCACCCGGGCAAGAGCGCAAAGGAGGCAGACGGATGACGGATCACAGGGTCGTGCCGCGAGAGGAATGGCAGAAGGAGCGCGACGAGCTGCTCGCGCTTGAGAAGGAGCACACCAGGCAGGCCGACGAGCTCGCCCGCCGGCGGCGCGAGCTGCCGTGGGTGAGGATCGACGAGGAGTACGGCTTTAAGACCGAATCCGGGACCAGGTCGCTCGCCGAGCTGTTCGACGGCCGCTCGCAGCTGTTCGTCTACCACTTCATGTTCGGGCCGAAGTACGACGCGGGCTGCCCGGTGTGCTCCTCGGGCGCCGACACCTACGACGGCGCGTTTGCGCATCTGAACGCTCGCGACGTCACCTTCACCTGCATCTCGCGGGCGCCGCTCGATCGGCTGCTCGCCTACCGCAAGCGGATGGGCTGGAGCTTTCCCTGGGCCTCGTCGGAGGGCAGCGACTTCAACTTCGACTTTCAGGTCTCACAAACCGACGAGCAAGCGGCGGCGCTGGTCGAGGGCGGTGTGCCGCCGGCCGTCGAGCTCAACGCCGCGGCGTGCGGCACCGACCCCGGCGGCTATCTGACCGAGGCCCCTGGGCTGACCGTGTTCGCGCTCGATGACGGCGAGGTGTTCCAGACCTACTCGACGGGCGCGCGCGGGCTCGAGATCATGATGGGCTTCTATCCCCTGCTCGACCGCGTCCCCAAGGGGCGCGACGAGGACAAGGACTCCGATTTCTGGATCCGGCGCCACGATGAATACGACCAGGCCGCCCGGTCTGAGAGCTGATGGCCTTCGCTCCGCCGGCACGACACCTGCAGCGCGCTCGCGACCTCGCCGACGCGCGCTACTTCGAGCCGCTGCGGGTCGAGGACATGGCCGCGGCGGCGGGGCTCTCGCCGGCTCATTTCAGCCGTGAGTTCCGGCGGACGTTCGGCGAGCCGCCGCACTCCTACCTGCTGACCCGCCGGCTCGAGCGCGCCGCGGCGCTGCTTCGGAACACCGACCAGTCGGTCGCCGAAATCTGTTTCGCGGTCGGGCTGAAGAGCGTCGGGTCGTTCACGAGCAGTTTCACCCGCAGCTACGGAATCTCGCCGACCACCTATCGCGCCGCGTTCCCGCCCGCCGCGGAGCACGCCTTGATCCCGGCCTGCGTACTGCGAGCGTATGCACGCCCGCAAAACAGCACGTTTCGAGAAGACAGCTCGGCGGCTCGCAGCTAGCTTGGCGCAGCGAGCGAATTTCCCCCGAGAGAGGAGAACGGAATGATCACGATCGGAAGCACCGCCGGCTTAGACCGGCCGACTGCAGCCGCAGCTGCACGGCCTCGACCGTCATCTTCGGGTTCATTCGGAGGACGGTGCGAGCGGCGTGCTCCATGGCGGGCATGAGCGCGCGAGTCCGCAAAGACCCCTGGAGCGAAACGTCCTTCTTCCGGCTTCGCCTGCCGTACGCGGCTGCCCGGCGGAACGAGAGCATGCGCTCTTTCTCCGGAGGAGGCTCACGTACTCGGCGACGAGGTACACCGATCCGGCGAGACACAGCAGCGCGACCACGAGCATCAGCATCACGTCACCCCTTGAACGAGACGATCTTCTTGAGGAGCAGGGACCCGACGGCCATCATCACGAGGCTGAGCATGATCATCTTGTGACCCGCGGAGGTGCCGAAGAGCGGCGCCATGTAGCCAGGGTTCAGGAGCGTCAGTGCCCCGCGAGGAAGAACGGCAGCCCGATGAGCACGTAGGCCGACATGCGGCCCATCGCCGTCAGCGCCTTGATCTTCCGCGCGAACTGCTGTCGGTTGCGCACGGTGTCCGCGACCATGTCGAAGAGCGACGCGAGCGAGCCACCGACCTGGCTCTGGACGGCGATCGCGGTGACGATGAACGAGAGGTTCTTCGAGCCGACCCGCTCCGCCATGTCGTTCAGCGCGTCGTCGAGCGGACGGCCGAGCCTCGTCTCCGTGAGCACGCGGTTGAACTCCTTGCGCGGCCGGCTCGGCGCCGTCGTCGACGATCGCCTGGAGCGCCTGCTTGAAGCTGTGGCCCGCCTTGAGCGACGCCGCGACGCCGATGAGGAGGTCCGGCAGCTGGTTCTCGAACGCCTGGAGGCGACGGTGCGCCTTCAGCCAGACCCAGCCGACCGGGAGCATCGCGCCGCCGGCCAGGCCGAGGAGCGAGATCAGCGTCGACGACGCGATCACCGTCATCAGCAGCCCGACCAGAATGCGCGGCGCCGACCATCATGTAGGCGAGCTCCGCCGTCTTCAGCGGCAGGTCGGCGCGCTCGATGAGGCGCCGGAGGCGGAGCCAGAGACGCGTTTCGCCGAGCGCGTTCTCCGTGAGGCGGAACAGGCCGGCGAGCGCCTGGAGACGCTCCTTCTTCTCCTTCGTCTTCTCGATCGCTTCGGCTTCGGCGCGACGTGCCGCTGCACGTGCGGAGCGCACCCGGTCGGCGCCCGCGGACGTGAAGACGAGAATGAGCGCCAGGAGCACGAGCAAGCCGACGAGCAGCCCAAGGCCCATCGAGCCGCCCCGGCCGTAGGCGGCCGCAGGCAGCAGCCCGCCGGACTTCTCCACCTCCGCCGTCGCGGGGATCGGGGCGCGCGCGGAGTCTCGGCCGAGCCCGGGCACCTGCGCGACGAGCTTCGGAGACTCTCCCGGCCGACCCGACGTGATGTAGTCGAGGCGCCACGTGCGCTTCAGCTCGTTAGCGAGCTCGGCGTAGATGCCCTTGAGAGCAGCGGGCGACGGCGTGCCGTAGTACCGGCCTCCCGTTCGCTTGGCGAGGTACCTGCAGCGGGCCGGGCGTGAACGCCTTGCTCTCGATGGCGACGACGTAGACGGTCGTCTCCGCCTCGCCTCGCCGCCTTGATCGCGTCCGCGAGCGTCGCTGAGCTGCGCGTCTCGTTACCGTCGGTGACGATGATGATGATCCGCGCGCGGTTGTTCTCTCGGCGAGCGTCTGCGAGGCGAGCACGATGTCGTCGTAGAGCGTCGTGCCCTTGATCGGGTCGACCCTGATGCCCTGAGAGCGCGGCGCCGGCCTCGCGCCCCGCCTCCGTGAACGGCACGAGGAGCAGCGGCTTCGTTGCGAAGGACGTCACGCAGATCCGGTCCGTCGGCAGCTTCGCGGCGACAAAGGCGCTCGCGGCGGCGGTCGCCTGCTCGAGCGGCGCCCCCCTCATGGAACGCGAGCGGTCGACGGCGAGGCAGATGCTTCGCGCCGCTCCGAGGTTCTGGGCGAGCACACCGGAGGCCGGCGCGCCCGTTCTCGATCAGCTGCGGCGGGAGCTTTGACGGCTTCGACGTGACGACGGTCGCCTGCGCGCGCGGATAGCGGTCGCGTCGACGCCGCGATGTCGACGCCGCCCCGGCAACGGCGGGCGCGCGAGAGGCCCAGCACCGCCGGCAGAGGAGCCGGCGGCGAACGCTTCATCCGCGAGGGCTCCCGCCGAAGCTACCGGCGGCGAAGCTCTGGCGCAGCCAGGCCCGAGTCGTCTTCGGCTTCGAAGAACGTCGGCGGCAGGGAGACGCCGTTCGCGGCCATCTTCTCGAGGAAGTGTGGCTTGAGACCGGAGCAGTGGAGGGCGCCGAGCAGACGCATCGCGTGCTGCGCCTGCGCGGTCTCCTCGTCCGGCGGCTTTGCAACGAAGACGTCCTGAAGCGTCACGACGTCGGACTCCATGCGCAGCACCTCGGTGATGTGCGTGATGCGCGCGGCTCCGTCGACGAGGCGAGCGATCTGGACGAGCAGGTCGAAGGCGCTCGAGATCTGCTCGCGAATCGCGCGCAGCGGCAGCTCGACGCCGGCGGTGAGCACCAGCGTCTCGAGCCGGGCGAGCGAGTCGCGCGGGGAGTTCGCGTGGATCGTCGTCAGCGAGCCCTCGTGGCCCGTGTTCATCGCCTGGAGCATGTCGACCGTCTCGGCGCCACGGACCTCACCCACGATGATGCGGTCGGGGCGCATGCGCAGGGAGTTGCGGACGAGCTCGCGGATGCGGATCTCGCCGGTGCCCTCGATGTTCGCCGGACGCGACTCGAGCGTGATCACGTGGTCCTGCTGGAGCTGGAGCTCAGCGGCGTCCTCGATCGTGACGATCCGCTCGTCTGACGGGACATACGCGGACATCGCGTTCAGCAGCGTCGTCTTACCGGTACCGGTACCTCCGGAGATGAGGATGTTGAGCTTCCCCTTGACGCACGCGGCCAGGAAGTGCGCACCGCGGCTCGTGATCGAGCCGAACTCGATCAGGTCGTCCATCGTGTACGGGTCGCGGGAGAACTTCCGGATCGTGAGCGTCGGCCCCTTGAGCGCGAGCGGCGGGATGATCGCGTTGACACGGCTCCCGTCCGGGAGGCGGGCGTCGACCATCGGCGACGACTCGTCGATGCGCCGGCCGATCTGCGACACGATCTTGTCGATGATGCGCATCACGTGCGCGTCGTCGACGAACGTCGCGTCCGTCGGCTCGATCTTGCCTGTGCGCTCGACGTAGACCTTGTTCGGCGCCGTTGACCATGATCTCCGTCACGGTGTCGTCGCGGAGGAACGGCTCGAGCGGCCCGTAGCCGAGGATGTCGTCGGCGATGTCGGCGACGATCTGCCGGCGCTCCTCGCGCGTCAGCGGCGTCCGGTCGAGAGCGAGCTGCTCCATGACCGAGCGCATCACGCGCTCGTTCGAGGTCCTGCGTCGACTCGGTCGCGAACAGCTCAGGGCCGAGCTGCGCGATGCATGCGTGGTGGACCCGTGTCTTCAGCTCGGCGTACGGGTCGACCTGCTTCGGCCGGCCGTCTGCGGCCCTCGCGGGACGCGAGCGGAGTCGCCTCGGAACCGTTCCTTCGGCTCCGACGGGCCCCGACAGGGCCATTGATGCGATCGTGGAGGCCCATCGCTAGCTCCGATGCGGGAGAGATGCCCTTGCGAGCCGACGCCTTCTTCTTGCCGCCCGGACCGGCGGCGATGAGGCTCTTCGCGAGCTCGGCGATCGCCTTCGAGAAGTCCGAGCCAGGATCGTTGCAGAGCAACCGGCTTACCGCGATTGACACCGAGCGGCACGGCACGGTCGGACGGCAGGTCGGCACTGATCTTCGTTTCGAGGGCCCGCTCGACCTCGGCGCGCTGGATGCCGACGTTCGTGTTCGAGCGGTTGAGGATCACGCCGACGCGCTCGCGTCGGGAACGAGAGCAGCTCGAGCGTCTGGAGGCTCAGCCGGACGTTCTTGATCGTCGGCACGTCGAGCCCGCAGAGCAGGAGCAGGTCGTCCGTCCGGTCGAGCGTCGCCAGCATCGGCCCGTGGAAGAACGGCGAGGTGTCGACGACGATCACGTCGTACGAGCCTCGCGCGACTTCGAGCAGTCGGGCGAGCTTGCCCTCGGTCACGAGCTCGGCGTCCTCGGGCTGGAGCGGTGCCGGCAGGACGTCGACGCCACAGGTGTGCGCGAGCGTGTAGCCGGCGAGCTTCTCGGAGTCGAGCTCACCCGGCGCGACGACGAGGTCGTAGATCGTCTTGTCGGGCTGGAGGCCGAGCATGATCGCCGCGTCGCCGAACTGCAGGTCGAGGTCGAGAAGCAGCGTGCGCTTGCCCATCGTCTTCGCGAGCGTCGCGGAGAGGTTCGTCGAGACGACGGTCTTGCCGACACCGCCCTTGGGGCTGAAGACGGTGATCACACGTCCGCGTCCACCTTCGGCCTGCTGTGCACGGCGACCGTGGTGGCAGGCCTTGCGGATGGCGAAGACGATGTTCTCCGTCAGCTGCGGCAGGGGGATCAGGTCGGCGACGCCGTCCTCGAGTGCCTCCTCGAGAAGCGCGGAGGAGTCGCCCGAGGCGAGCACGATGATCGGCGCCCGCGTGAACTCGCGAATCGCAGCGAGCTCTTCGGCCGGGTAGGCAGGACCGCGCGTCGCGTGGAGCACCGCCTCGAGGTGGCCGCCGGCGAGGGCCGTCGATGCCTCCTGGACACTCTCTGTGGAGCCGACCAGCTCGAGCTCGTCGTTCGCGTCGAGCGCCTGGGCAACCTCGGCGAGGCCGTCGCAGGATCCCGTGACGAAGACGCGCAGCCGGTCGCGTGAGTCGTTCTGGGTCTCGTCAGTCATGCTCACTTCCCTCCGTTCAGGCGGCCCTTGGCGTTGTCCGGGCGTCCGAGACCGGTCTTGAGGATGCTCACCGCGTCGTCGATCAGTGCGGCGCCCGGGCTGTTTGCGTCGTTGAGGCCGGGTCGCAGGGCGAGCCACCAGTCCTCGTTTGCGTAGACGAAGTAGAGCCTTTGCGACTGGGCATCGGTAAGCCGGAGCATGATCCAGCCGTCGCCACCATTCGGGTCGACGACGCTTGCCGTGGAGCTCGTGTCGCCCGACGTCCGCAGGACGAGAACGTCCTGGAGAACGACTTTCGAGAAGTGCTTCGAACCCTGCTCCGACGGGTACTTGATGCTGGCGACGAGGTCCACGTGGTCGCCGGCCTTGATGACGCCGGAGAGAAGCTGGTTCGGGTTGCCCGGGATCTGGATTGCACGGTACGTGCCCTTGAGCTGCGTGCGCACGCCTGCTTCCTCGATCGGGCCGAAACGGCGCGCGGTCACCTGCTCGCCGATGTAGATCGGCTGGGTCGCGATTAGACCCTGCACGTCCTCGGGCTTCGAGATCGTGCCGGCGACGATCGCCTTCCGCGGGATCTCCTGCGTCGTCAGCATCTTCTCGCCAATGACGTCGGAGCCAAGCGTGCCGAGCGGGATGTCGCGTGCCGCGACGAGGACACGGACGGTCTCGGAGTCCGCACGAACGCTGCTCTTGTAGTTCGAGACGTAGAAGACCGTGAGCAGCGCAGCGACAACCGCCAGGCCAACTGCGATGAGAATATTGCGAAGTCGATACGTCATGGCTCCTGTCCTTGGGTCGAGGATCGCTGGGGGGTTCATCGGCAGACGCCCCCACGACCTTTACGGTCACTTGAAGATCGTCTGGGATTCGGTCAAAGAAGAGGCCTCGAGACAGCTGTCACACGCGACGAGGCGCCTGTCGGCGCCCCGTCGGCAAGCTTTTGTCGGTGGAGCCTCAGCCGATGAGCTGGATGACCTTGAAGCCGTACGGCGAGTATCCGCCGACCGGGCAGGAGGTCGTCGACCCGCCGGTCGAGCACTGAGCTCCACCCGGAGCCCAGGAGCCGATGAACATCCCGTTGACCTGGTTGCTCGTGTAGGTCGTGATGATGAACCAGGCGAAGCCGACGACGGTGAACGGGTTCGAGTTCCCGTTGTTGAACTGGTCGATCACGGGGATGACGATGAGATTCGGGTGCGAGTACGTCGTCAGGGCGTACGAGCCGTCCGCCTGCGGGGCGAGGATCGAGTACGGATCGAAGTTCTGGATCACGCCGCGGGCGGACAGGCCCTGCCCGGTCGGCCCCGTGAGGTTCCCCGTCTCGGGGTCGAGCTTGTTGCCGACGCTCACCATGCAGGAGTTCTTCGAGCCCGCGATCAGGTTCTTGTAGTCGCTGCCGCCGCTGGACAGGTTGCAGTTGTCCTCGTTGATCGGAAGCCGCGCGGCGCCGAAGTTGCCCGAGCTCGCCTGGTCTCCGGATTTCACCTTGAACTGGATGATCTGACCCCACTTGATCGAGTCCTTGTCCGTCACCCACGGAGACATTCCCTTCGACCAGCCGGTGTAGCTTCCCGCGATCGCCTTGGCGCTGGCGGATTCCGAGAAGATCGAGAAACCGAGCACCTTCGCGAAGAAGCTCGGTGAGGTGGTGTCGGCCTGGCTGATAGCGGTGTCGTTCGCGACGTACGTCGATGCGAAGGTGGTCGCGACGGTGCCGTCGGGCAAGTTCTTCGCCTTCACTGCTGCTGAGGCTGCACTAGCCGCCGACGTGCTCAGCGGCAGCTGCTGCGCCGCCGCCAACGCGGATCCGTCCGCAGCCGACTGTGCCTTCCGCTGCTGGCGGAAGCCGCCGCCCACGTCGATCACGAACGCGCCCATGCCGATCAGCGCCACCGCTCCGACAGCCATCAGCGCCAGGACTTGGCCTGCATCGCCCCGAAGCTTGCACCGTAGTGCGAAGCGGCGGAGGGATCCGGTGGTACGGCTGAGTGTCATGGCGATCATCCTTTGCGCTCGCAGTGGAATCTCGGTCCGCCTCATTCGACCCGGTTCGTCGTACACGAGTTCAGGTTCCCCGATTTCACGACGAGGCCGATGAGATTGATCGAGTACGGGTAGGTCGCACAGACGGTCAGATCGGCGCCGGCCTGCCAGGTCGACGTGATCGTGGTGGTGATATCGCTCTGGTTGAGATTCGCCGCCGATTGCTCGACCTTCGCGGTCGTTTGCGCGTCGTGTGTCGGCGACGTGCGGAGCACGGCGCCGTAGCGGGCGCCAGCTCGGACGCCATCCGTGAGCGCTAGGTAGTTGTTGAAGGTGAGACCGAGCTGAGCGATGCCGAGGATGAGCAGCAGCAGAATCGGAAGAACGATGGTGAACTCCACCATCGTCTGACCGCGCTGCTCACGAATCGACCTGCACCCCTTCGTCATGGTCCTCTCGCCTCACTCCGATTCGACTTCACCCATGATCGTCTCGGAGTGGGCAAACCTCATCCCCCCGAAGGGGGAGCGTGCGCCGGTCCGTTCCGCGCGTAGGCGGGATCAGCCGACGAGCTTGACCACCGAGGCGCCGTAGTAATCCGTGAACGACGGGGCCTCCTGGCCCTCCCAGGAGACCTTCTGGAGATAGCCCGTGATCGTCGCGTTGATGCCCTGCGCGGTCCAGCCCGTCACATAGAAGCCGGCCCAGCCGACGACCCGATACTGCATGTTCGAACCGGTTCCCTGCGTCGCGTCGTAGATCGGGAAGAGCAGCACCGAGTTGACGCGGGCATCCATCGCGCTCTGCACCTGCGACGGGTTGAACTTCGCGCCGGGGTCGGAGTAGTACCAGCCGAGCCCCATCGGACCCGAGTAGCCGCCGAGGATCCAACTTGCGAGCGTGGTCTGCCCGATACCGCCGCTCGAGCCGTCGATGTCGATCACCTTGAAGCCCCCGGGCCCGGCCTTGTTCAGGTCGAAGCTCGTGGGCGTCCCGTAGCAGGGACACCCCCCGCCGCTCAGGAAAGGCTCGCTCTTCGAGATGCCGAAGGGCGCCGCGTACATGGGGCTTGCCAGGTTGTAGGCGCGTGCGACGGCTGTCGCCTCGAGATTGACCGAGCTGATACCGATCGCGCGCGACAGAAAGCCGGGCGCGGTGCGCCGCGCGGTGACCGTGACCGTGTCGTTGGCAACGGTGTACGAGCTATACGTGATGTCGCCCGAGGAGACGCCGCCGTCGTTCTTGCCGGCGTAGTCGAGACCGAACGTCGTCGCCGTGGTCGTGTTGTCCGGGAGCGCCTGCGCCGCTGCGAGGGCGGACGCATCCGCCGCGCTCTGCGTCGCACGGTGAGCCCGAATCCACGATCCGACGTCCATCACGAACGCGCCCATCGCGATGAGTGCGACGGCCGAGACGGCAACAACAGCCACCATCTGACCGCGCTCCGCTGCTGGAGAGAGACGCCGCTTCGTCATTCGACACGCTCCGTTGTGCATGAGTTGAGGTCTCCCGCGCTGACGACGAGACCGATGAGGTTGACCGAGTACGGGTACGTGGCGCAGACCTTGAGGTCCGTGCCCGGCTGCCAGGTCGAAGTCACCGTCACGCCCAGCTTCGACTGATCGAGGTTGGCGGCGGACGCTTTCACCTTCGAGACGACCAGGCTCGACCGGTCGCAGGTTCCGCTGCAGCCGAGCGGCGCGCCGAAGCGCGCACCGACGCGAGTCGCGTCGGTCAGCTGCGTGTGATGGTTGAACGCGGTGCCAAGCTGGGCGATGCCCAGCAGGAGCAGGAGGAAGATCGGCAGGACGATCGTGAACTCGACCATCGTCTGCCCGCGCTCGCACCGGAGTGCCTTGAAGGAAGGAGCCCACCCGCCCATGAGCACACGATGGGTTGGGCACTGCCGGTCCTCATCCCCCGGCCGGGTGATTCTCGTGACCCGAGGGAGGGATCTTCGTCGGCGCTCGTCGCGCATCCCTCTGACGGGTAAAGGGGGACGGCCGCGCCGTCCGATGAGAGGGGGAGTCGTGCGCCTTCCCCGTCCTACCTCTGCGACCCTGCCAGTGCATTTCTTCTGGCTCTTCGCCGCTGCCGTCTTCCTCTTCGCCGGTGTCGTCTGGTCGGGGCAAAAGGCGCACGCGGAGCAGCTTTCGCCGTCCGCAGCGGCCAAGGCGGAGGCAGCGCGCAACGAGGCCGACCGCGAGCTCTTGCTCGGCCGGCTCCAGCTCGCGGGGATCGCGTCACGCCGCGCAGGGCCGGACCTGATCCCCACGCCGACGCGTGCCGTGGCCGTGTCGGCCGACGCGAGCGAGGTCGCGCTCGCGCGCTACGCCACGGCAGTCGGAGCGGACTCGATCGAGCAGCTCGTGCTCCAGTCCTCTTCAAGCCTCGCCCAGCGCGTGCTGGCCGACACGCGGATCGACCTCACCGCGGCCGGACGTAGCGACGTTGCGTCAGGCCGCGTCGACCCGCGCATCCTCGCTCTTCTTCGCTACCTCGCAGAGGCGCACGGCCAAGTGGGCGTCTCGTGCCTGATCACAGGCCATTCGCGCTTCGTCGCGCAGACGAAGGCCGAGAAGAAGGCAAAGGAGCCGCGGCACGTGTCAGCTCACATCTCGGGCCACGCGGTCGACATCTGGAGTCTGGGCGGAATCCCGATCCTCGGCAACCAGCAGCCCGGTGGGGTCACCGACCGCGCCATCGAGGAGATCCTCTCCCTGCCAGGTGTGCTCCAGCCGAGGCAGGTGATCTCCCTACTCGACCTCTCGGGGCCCTCCTTCCGGCTGCCGGATCATTACGACCACATTCATGTGGGGTATTAGGTGCTCCGCCTCTAGGCTCTCGACGTGGCAGTAGTCCAGAAGGAAGACGGAACGGTCGTCTGCGCGAACTGCGTCGTCGCCGATTCCGCGTGGCTCCGCACAAAGGGCCTGCTCGGCCGATCGTCCCTCCGAGACGACGAGGGCATCCTGCTCCGGCCAGGGTCGTCGATCCACATGTTCTTCATGCGCTTCCCGATCGACGCCGTGTTCCTCGACAGGGAGCTTCGCGTGCTTCGCGTCGCCGCCGGGTTGAAGCCGTGGCGGATGGCGTCGAAGCGAGGCGCCAAAGCAGTGCTCGAGCTGCCCGCCGGGCGCTGCACACACGTGGGCGTGTCCGAGGGAGACCGCCTCGAGCTCGGGTAGCGCTACGGCGCGCGGAGGATCTGCGTCGCGGTCGCCTTTGCGCGGCTGGCGCTCTTCAGGGTCACGACGAAGCGCAGAGCGAACGCTTACTCGACCGTGACCGTCTTCGCGAGGTTCCGCGGCTGGTCGATGTTGAGGCCGCGGAGGCGGGCGATCTTGTAGGCGAGCAGCTGAAGCGGCACGACCGCGAGCGGCGCCTGGAGCAACGGGTGCGTCCGCGGGACGAAGATGACGTCGTCGGCGTGGTGCTGGATGTCCTCGTTGCCGTCAGTTGCGATCGCGATCACGTTCGCACCGCGCGCGCGCACCTCCTGGATGTTCGACACGACCTTGTCGTAGACGGGCGAGTCGGTCGCGACGCAGACGACGGGCGTCTGCTCGTCGAGCAGCGCGATCGGCCCGTGCTTCATCTCGCCGGCGGAGTACGCCTCGGTCGGGATGTACGAGATCTCCTTGAGCTTCAGCGCGCCCTCGAGGCAGACGGGAAGGCCCATGTGGCGCCCGAGGTAGAGGAAGAACGGCTTGTCGTAGTGGCGCTGCGCGACCTCGTCGATCGGGTGGTCGCCGGCAAGGAAGTACGCCATCTTCGCCGGCAGCTCGTGCACCTCCTCGAGCAGTGCAGCGATCTCGTCGTCGGGCAGCGACTTGCGCACCTGCGCGAGCTTGAGCGCGACGAGGTAGAGGAGCGAGACCTGGGCAGTGAACGTCTTCGTCGCGGCGACACTCATCTCGAGGCCGGCCCGCGTGTAGAGCACCGAGTCCACCTCGCGCGTGATCTGCGTGCCCATCATGTTCGTGATCGGCGAGCGTGTGGGCGCGCGACTCCCGCGCGAGACGCATCGCGGCCAGCGTGTCGGCGGTCTCGCCCGATTGCGTGATGCCGATGACGAGCGTGTCCCTCGAGAGGACGGGGTTGCGGTAGCGCCACTCGCTCGCGATGTCGTGCTCGACGGGGATGCGCGCCCATTCCTCGATCGCGTACCGCGCGACGACGCCCGAGTGGTACGCGGTGCCGCAGGCGACGATGACGATGCGCCGGAGGTTGCGGATCTCCTCGTCGTCGAGGCCGAGCCCGTCGAGCTCGAGCCGCCCGTGGCGGATCCGGTCGCCGATCGTCTCCTCGATCGCGTCCGGCTGCTCGTAGATCTCCTTGAGCATGAACGTCTCGAAGCCGCCCTTCTCGGCCGCCTCGTCGTCCCAGTCGACCTCGTCGACGGTCCGGTCGACCTCGTCGCCGTCAACCGTCGAGAAGGTGGCGCCGTCCGGCGGTGACGGCGACGATCTCGTCGTCCTCGATGATCTGGACGCGTCCTCGTGTCGCGGAGGAAGGCGGCCGCCGTCGAGGCGAGGAACATCTCTACCGTTGCCGACGCCCACGAGCAGCGGGCACTGGTGGCGCGCGCCGACGAGCAGCTTCGGGTGCTCGCGGTGGGGACGACGAACGCGAAGTGCCCCTCCAGCTCGCGCGTAGGCGGCGCGGACAGCCTCGACGAGATCGCCTTTGTAGTGGCGCTCGACGAGGTGCGAGATCACCTCGGCGTCCGTCTCGGACGAGAAACGATGGCCCTCCTCGACGAGCGACGCCTTCAGCTCGCGGTAGTTCTCGACGATCCCGTTGAGGACGAGGGTCGATGTCGCCGTGCTGGCAACCCGTCAGCGGGTGTGCGTTCTCGTCGCAGACGCGGCCGTGCGTGGCCCAGCGCGTGTGCCCGACGCCGGTCGTCGCGTCGGATGTCATCGACGCAGCCTCGTCCTTCAGACACTGGAGGTTGCCGACTGCACGGATGTCGTCGAATCCGTCGTTCGTC
The DNA here is from genome assembly GCA_963705945.1 of uncultured Actinomycetes bacterium. Classification (GTDB taxonomy): domain Bacteria; phylum Actinomycetota; class Thermoleophilia; order Gaiellales; family Gaiellaceae; genus PALSA-612. Next base: position 42,093 of record CAVPLG010000002.1, read on the forward strand.
GACGAGCGCGAGGCCGGCAGAGTCGTAGCCGCGGTACTCGAGCCGCTCGAGGCCGTATAGGAGGAGCGGCTTACACGGGCGAGGCTCCGACGTATCCGATGATCCCGCACATTTACGTCCCCTGTCCGATTATTGCCCGTTTCGGCGGAAAATTCCTCCCCCGAGAAGCACGACGAGCCCGGCCTCCTCCCGCATCCAGCGTCGGGTGCGGTCAGCCGAGCTCCTTGCGACGAGCGCCGCGATGCTAGCACAGAGGCCGTTTGCGGCCTCCTGCGTCGAGGCTTCCGCGAGCACGCGCACGACAGGCTCGGTGCCCGACGGACGCACGAGAACGCGGCCGTCCTCGCCGAGCTCGTCGTTGGCGCGCTCGACATCGTCGCGGAGGGCATCGGTCAGCTCGGCGCGCCCGTCGACGGCAACGTTCTCGGTCGCCTGCGGGTAGCGCTCCATGACGGACACGGCCTCGGACAGCTCTCGTGCCGTCGATCGCGCGACAGAGCAGCAGCGCCGCGACGAGCCCGTCTCCGGTCACGTGGCCGTCGAGCTAGATGATGTGGCCGGACTGCTCGCCGCCGAGCACCCCGCCCTCGCGCTTGAGCGCCTCGAGGACGTAGCGGTCGCCGACGTCGGTCGTCACGACGCGGATCCCCCGCTCCGCCATGAGCCGGTGGAAGCCGAGGTTCGTCATCTGCGTGACTGCGACGAGCTCGACGCCGAGGTCGAGCGCGAGCACCGCGATGATCGCGTCACCGTCGACGACCTCGCCGCGCTCGTCGACCGCAAGCATCCGGTCGCCGTCGCCGTCGAAGGCGACGCCGAGGTCGCAGCCTTCGCTGCGGACGGTCTCCTGCAACAGCGCGGAGGTCGGTGGCGCCGCAGCCGACGTTGATGTTCGTCCCGTCGGGCTGGTCGCCGATCGCGACCACGTCGGCGCCGAGCTCGGTCGAACGCCTTGGGCGCGATGCGCCGAGTACGCGCCGTTCGCGCAGTCGACGGCGATCGTGAGCTTCGAGAGATCGCTGCCGAAACGCTCGACGACGTGGCGGACGTAGCTCGAGCCGATCACCTCGAGGTTGTCGATGCCCCCTTCCTCTGCGCCCTGCGGCGCGTCGTCGAAGTGGCTCTCGATCTCCTCCTCGACCGCGTCCGTGAGCTTCTCGCCGTCTCCGTCGAAGAGCTTGACGCCGTTGTACTCAGGCGGGTTGTGCGACGCGGAGATGACGGCGCCGAGGTCGAGCGAGAGCAGCGCGACGGCGGGCGTCGGCAGGATGCCGGCGAGCACGGCGTGACCGCCTGCCGACGCGACACCCGAGGCGAACGCTCGCTCGAGCTCGCGGCCCGACGCGCGCGTGTCGCGGCCGATGAGCACCGCGCCGCCGTCTGCCCAGATCGTCGCCGCGCGCCCGACCCGCTCGACGAGCTCGGGAGTGAGCGTCTCCCCGACGACGCCCCGCACGCCGTCGGTACCGAAGTATCGGCGCCCCATCAGGCGCGAAGCTACCTCTTAGCCCACTGAGGTGCTTTGCGGGCCTTCTTGAGCCCGGCCTTCTTCCGCTCGACCATGCGAGCGTCGCGGGCGAGGAAGCCTTCGCGCTTGAGCGGGATGCGCAGCTCGGGATCGGCTTCGACGAGCGCGCGCGCGACGCCGTGGCGGACGGCTCCGGCCTGGCCGGTCGGGCCGCCGCCGTGGACGCGAATGCGGACGTCGTACGTCCCTCCGCCTCGGCGACCTTCAGCGGCGCGACCACCTGCGTGCGGTGGACGACGCGCGGGAAGTAGTCGTCGAGCGTTCGGCCGTTGATCCACCACGAGCCGTCGCCCGGGCGGAGGATCACGCGCGCGACCGACGTCTTGCGCTTGCCCGTGCCGCGGTACTGCGCCAGCTCGCTCATGCGCGCTCCTCGAGCGGCTGCGGCGCCTGGGCCTCGTGCGGATGCGCCGGGCCGGCGTAGATCTTGAGCTTGACGATCTGGGCGCGGCCGAGGCGGTTGCGCGGCAGCATGCCCTTGACGGCCTTCCGCAGCACCTCTGTCGGGCGGCGCTCGAGCTGCTCGCGCAGCGTGCGGCTCCGCAGCCCGCCCGGGTAGCCGGAGTGGCGGTAGTAGATCTTGTCGTCGAGCTTCTTGCCGGTGACGGCGATCTTCTCCGCGTTGACGACGACGACGAAGTCGCCGGTGTCGACGTGCGGCGTGTACTCGGGCTTGTTCTTTCCGCGGAGCGTGTCGGCGATCTGCGTCGCCAGACGGCCGAGGTTCTTGCCCTCGGCGTCCACGACGAACCACCGGCGCTCGATCTCGCCGGGCTTCGCGTTCCAGGTCTTTGTTCCCGCTCTCATTTCACGAAAAAAGGGGCGGACAGAGACGTCCGCCGGACGCTGCAGTCTAGCAAGCAGCGGCGAGTCTCAGCCCACTGGCTCGAGCACGCCTTCACCGCGCGCGGGACGCCGCCCGACGAAGAGGATTACCAGCGCGGGGAGTACGACGGCGACCGTGGCGCCGACGCCGACCGCGCCGACGCCGATCTCGTTGTAGGCGACGCCTCCGAGGAGCGCGAGCGCGGCGCCCGTGAAGCCCGACAACAGGTCGGAGAAGCCGACGAGACGTCCTCGCTCGGAGAGCGCGGCTCGGTCGACGAGCTCCGTCGTCGCGGCGACATACGAGAACGCCCAGCCGAGCCCGAGCCCGAAGAGCGCGAGGCTCATCGCCGGCAGGCTGGCGATCCACACGATCGCGATCGTCGATACGCCCATCACGAGCAGGCCGCCGATGAGCGCCGGCCGCCGGCCGACGTGGTCGATCGCGTCGCCGACGACGAGCACGAGGCCGTACATGCCGACGATGTGGGCGCTGATCACCCAGAACGTGTCCCCCTGGCTGTGTCCGTGCCCGACGACGACGTAGCCGGAGAGGTTCATCACGGACACCATGACGCCGAAGCTCGCGACGGCGGCGACGAGCGCCGGCACGACCCCGGGCCGCCGGAGGATCGTGGCGAGCGGCGCCGCCCGTCCGTCCTCCGTCGCCGCCGTGACGCCGTAGCCGAGCGCCTCGCCGATCCGCTTCGGATCCGGCCTGACGAAGCGCGAGATCACGAAGCCCGCGACCATGATCACGCCGGCCACGAGCCACGGGACGACGAGCGAGTCGGCGTCGACGTCGTGCTTGTCACCGAACAGCGGCCGGAAGATGAGCGGGCCGAGCGCCGCGCCGAACACTGCGCCGAAGAGGACGAGCGAGATGCCGCGAGCGCGCCGGTCGGCCGGGTACATGTCGGCGGCCGCCGCGCGCGAGAGGATCACCGTGCCGGACGCGGCGCCGACGAGCGCGAGCCCGAGGACGACGAGCGCCGTCGACGACCAGGCACAGCCGAACGCGACTGTGCACGTGGCGACGATGCCAGTCGCGAAGCCGCCGGAGATGACCGGCATTCGCCCGAACCGGTCCATCGCCCGGCCCGCCGGAAGCGCCGCGAGCGCCGCCGTGCGAGAGGAAGATCGCCGGCCCGAGCCCGACGATGCTGCGGACGCCGGTGACGATGACGAGTGTCGTCGTCCCCACGGCGACCGCGACCTGCAGCATCCCGCCGGATGCGGCCAGGCCGGCCGCGAGGAGCAGGGTGTTGCGACGGATCGGGAACCGTCTCACGCTTCCAGCCATTCAACCAGCCCTGCTCGGAAGGCGGCCGCGCCGCCGCGCGACGGATGGCGGACGTACGGAGCCCCGGTGACGGCCGCAGCCAGGCGTCCAGCGGCGACGACGCGGCGACCCACCGAGACGGCGTGCAGGAACGGACGGCTCGCATCGACCTCGGCGGCCGTCGGTCTCCTGTTCGACGTCTCCGTGCCCGGGTGCGTGGGCACGACGTTCCAGAGCAGGACGTCGTCCTCGATCCCGAGCTCGGCCAGCACGCGATGGACGATCGTCGCGCTCGCCTCTGCAGGGCCGCTTCCCGTCAGCTGGCGTTCGGACGTGAACGGCACGCCCGACAGGCGTGCGCCGCGGTAGCCGGGCGCTTCGCCGACGAGCAGAAGCGGCGCGTCCTTGCGACGCTCGAGGTAGATCTCGAGGCGGGCGCGTCGGAGGCTCGATCCCCGGTACTGGTTGAACGTCCTCCCGATGTGGGCGGCCGCGAGCTGCTCGACGAGCGCTCTCAGCCCCAGCGCTCCCAGTGGACGACGTCGTCGAGCGGCTTCCAGCCGCGCCTTGCAGAGCCCTGGGCGGTCTCAGCGGCTGGCTTGCCGATCGTGAGGATGCCGACCGGCGTCACGTCGTCCGGGATCCCCAGCAGGTCGCGCACGTCGCTCCACCGCGGCACGCCGAAGACGCCACGGCAAGCCCCTCGTCGATCGCCGCGAGCCAGATCAGCATCACCGCAGCGCCCGCGTCGACCCACCAGTAGGGCACGGGCCATGCGATCTCCTCCGCCGTCGCCCGTGAGTCTTGTCGGGCTCGCGATAGCGATCGCGATAGTCCTCCTCGCGAACACAGACGACGACGTGCGCCGCGGCATTCGAGATCCACGGCTCGAGACCGAGCTCGACGTACTGTGGCTCACCGGCGAGGTCAGCGATCGCCTGCTTCGTCGCTTCGTCCGTGACGACGACGAGTCGCAGCCCCTGGCTGTGCCCGGCGCTCGGAATCTTTCGCCCGCGCGCGACAATCCGCTCGAGCGTCTCGCGGGGGATCGGCTCGTCAGGTAGCTCCGAACCGCCTTGCGGCGCCGCAGGACGTCGGCGAAGTCCATGATGGCGTCCATGATCACATGCCGGACGCTGACCGACGGCGGGCAGACCGTGACCGAGATCGCCACCGAGATCGCGGCGTTCGTCGGGGCGGCTTCGACGAGCCTCGACCTCGCTCTTTACGACTTCGACCTCGGCCCCGAGATCGAGCAGACCGTCGCGGGCGCGATCGTCGCCGCCTCGCAGCGGGGCGTCGCGGTCCGGCTCGCATACAACGTCGACCACCCGAACCCGATCCCCGTGCCGCCACCGCCGTCGTGCGTCCCGGAGGACGTCGCGGCGCTCCCCGTGCCGACGCCGTCCGTCTCGGGCATCCCGGATCTCATGCACCACAAGTTCGCCGTTCGCGACCGGACGACCGTGCTCACGGGCTCGACGAACTGGACGAGCGACTCGTGGACGCGGCAGGAGAACGTCATGCTCACTGTCGAGTCGCCGGCGCTCGCCGAGGCCTATTCGATCGCGTTCGAGCAGCTCTGGTCGGGCCGACCGGTGATGGACGTCGGGCACGTCGAGCCGCGGCCCGTCGAGGACGGCGGCGTTCGATCCGGCCGTGGTTCTGCCCCGGGTACGGCGATGCGCTGTCACACCGAGTGGCGAAGGCGATCGGGCGAGCGCGCCGGCGGGTGCGCATCTGCTCGCCGGTGATCTCCGCTGGCCCGGTGCTCGCGACGCTCGCCCAGGTCGCGAGCGAAGGGAAGGTCGTCGGTGGCCGGCTGCGTCGATGCGACGCAGGTCGCGACAGGTGCACCAGCAGTGGGCGGCGAGAAGGTTTCGCTCTGGAAGATCCCGCTGCTCGAGACGATCTTCGAGCGAGCGCCGTTCTCGGGGAAGAACTCCACGCCGTGGGCGCCAGGGTCGCCTCCACGACTTCATGCACGCCAAGGTGACGGTCGCCGACGATGTCGTCTTCTGCGGCTCGTTCAACCTCTCGCGCTCGGGCGAGCGCAACGCGGAGGACATGCTCGAGATCCACGACGCCTCGCTCGCCGAACGGCTGGCCGCCTTCATCGACGGCGTCCACGCGCGGTATCCGCGCTTCACGCTCGCGGACTGACTATTCCCACTCGATCGTGGACGGCGGCTTCGAGGTGATGTCGTAGACGACGCGGTTGACGGCGGGCATCTCGTTGACGATGCGGCCCGAGATCGTCTCGAGCACGTCGAAGGGAAGCCGCGCCCAGTCGGCCGTCATCGCGTCCTCGCTCGTCACCGCGCGGATCGACGATCGGGTAGCCGTACGTCCGCTCGTCGCCCTGAACGCCGACCGAGCGGATCGCCGGTAGGACGCAGAAGCACTGCCAGAGCTCCCGCTCGAGGTCCGCGCGACGCACCTCCTCGAGCAGGATCGCGTCCGCCTCGCGGAGGATCTCGAGCCGCTCGCGAGTGACCTCGCCGATGATGCGTACGGCGAGGCCCGGGCCGGGGAACGGGTGGCGCCACACGATCGCCTCGGGCAGCCCGAGCTCCTCGCCGACACGCCGCACCTCGTCCTTGAACAGCTGCCGCAGCGGCTCGACGAGCTCCATCGCCATGTCTTCTGGCAGGCCGCCGACATTGTGGTGCGACTTGATCCGCGCCGCGACGCCCGCCTCGCCGCCGGACTCGATCACGTCCGAGTAGAGCGTTCCCTGGACGAGGAAACGCACGTCGCCGAGTCGCGCGGCCTCCTGCTCGAAGACGCGGATGAACTCCTCGCCGATCCGCCGTCGCTTCTCCTCCGGGTCGCTGATGCCCTCGAGGCGGGCGAGGAACCGGTCGGCGGCGTCGACGTGGACGAGCGGGACGTGGAAGTGGTCGTCGAACGTCTCGACGACCTGCGCCGCCTCGTCCTTGCGTAGGAGGCCGTGGTCGACGAAGACGCAGGTCAGCTGGTCGCCGACCGCGCGGTGCACGAGCAGCGCCGCCACCGCCGAGTCGACGCCGCCAGAGAGCCCACAGAGCACCTGCTCTGCCCCGATCTGTGCGCGGATGCGCGCCACCTGCTCGTCGATGACGGCGGCTGCCGTCCAGGTCGCCTGAGCCCCGGCGACGCCCAGAGGAAGTTCTCGAGGACGGCCTGGCCGTGGGGCGTGTGGACGACCTCCGGGTGGAACTGGACTCCGTACAGCGCCCGGGCCGGCGCCTCGAACGCGGCGACCGGCGTCGACGGCGAGCCAGCCGTCACAGCCGCGCCCTCGGGCGGGGCGGTCACGGTGTCGCGATGGCTCATCCAGCAGACCTGCTCGGCGGGCAGCCCGGCGAACAGCTCGCCGCCGTCGACGTGGAGCGACGTCTTCCCGAACTCCGACACGCCGGTCCGCTCGACCGAGCCGCCGAGCTCGAGCGCCATCAGCTGTGCGCCGTAGCAGATGCCGAGCGCCGGGATCCCGAGCGAGAACAGCTCGGGGTCGACGCGCGGCGCGTCCTCCGCGTAGACGGATGCAGGTCCTCCGCTGAGCACGATGGCGAGCGGGTTGCGGAGCCTGACCTCCGCCGCCGAGACGTCGTGGCGGATCAGCTCGGAGTACACGCGGCACTCGCGGATCCGGCGCGCGATCAGCTGGGCGTACTGACCGCCGAGGTCGAGGACGAGAACCGGCCTCCCCGCCTCCTCGATGTCGGAGGTGGGAGCCGGCAGCGGCGCGACGTTCGTCACGGGCGACGGTAGTTCGGAGCGTCTTTCGTGATCGTGATGTCGTGCGGATGGCTCTCGCGAAGGCCGGCCGCGGTGATCCGCACGAACCGCGCGTGCTTCAGCTCGTCGATCGTGGCGGCGCCGCAGTACCCCATCGCCTGGCGCAGTCCTCCCACGAGCTGGTCGACCACGGTCTCGACGGGGCCCTTGTACGGCACGCGCCCCTCGATCCCCTCCGGCACGAGCTTGTCGACGTCCTCGACGTCGCCCTGGAAGTAGCGGTCCTTCGAGAACCCCCGGGCCTTCATCGCGCCGAGCGAGCCCATGCCGCGGTACTCCTTCACCCGTTCGCCGTGCGCGAGCACGACGTCGCCGGGCGCCTCGTCCGTGCCGGCGAACAGCGAGCCAGCCATCACCGAGTCCGCGCCGGCAGCGATCGCCTTGGCGACGTCGCCGGAAGATCGCAGGCCGCCGTCGGCGATCACGGGCACGCCGTGCGCGGCCGCCGCCTGGGCGCAGTCGTGGACGGCGGTGACCTGCGGCATGCCGACCCCGGCGACTACACGCGTCGTGCAGATCGAGCCGGGTCCCTGGCCGACCTTGACCGCGTCCGCTCCGGCCTCGAGCAGCGCCTCGGCCGCCTCGGCGGTCGAGACGTTGCCGACGACAAGATCGACCTCGAAGCGGTCCTTCAGCTTCGCCGTCATCGCGAGCACGTTCCCCGAGTGGCCGTGCGCCGTGTCGAGCACGAGGACGTCGGCGCCGGCGCGTACGAGGGCGTCTGCGCGCTCGAGCGCATCAGGCCCGACGCCGACGGCGGCGGCAACGCGGAGTCGGCCCTGCGCGTCCTTCGTCGCCGATGGGTACTCGATGCGCTTCGAGATGTCCTTGACGGTGATCAGCCCACGGAGCACGCCTGTCTCGTCGACGACGGGCAGCTTCTCGATCTTGTGGTGATGGAGGATCTCCTCTGCCTGCTCGAGCGTCGTCCCGACGGCCGCCGTCACGAGGTCGCCGCTCGTCATCAGCTCCGAGACCGGCCGCGCGGGATCCTTGTCGAAGCGGAGGTCGCGGTTCGTGAGGATGCCGACGAGGCGGCCCTGCCCGTCGGTGATCGGGATGCCGGAGATGCGGTAGCGCTCCATCAGCTCGAGCGCCTGAGCGACGTCCGCCGTCGGCGGGAGCGTGATCGGGTCGACGATCATCCCCGACTCCGAGCGCTTGACCCGATCGACCTCGGCCACCTGGTCGGCGATCGACAGGTTTCGGTGGACGACGCCGATGCCGCCGAGCCGCGCGACGGCGATCGCCATTCGCGCCTCGGTGACCGTGTCCATGGCTGCGGAGCAGACCGGGATCGCGAGCGAGATCGAGCGGCTGAAGCGCGTCGCCGTCGAGACGTCGTTCGGTAGCACGTGGGACTCGGCCGGGACGAGCAGGACGTCGTCAAACGTCAGACCCTCGCGCGAGAACTTGTCCTCGAGCGCAAGCAGCTGCTCGATTCGTCCCAGCTCCAGCTCGGTGCGCACCTGATCCGTCAAGTGCTGACGAAGGCTAGCAGCGTCCCTCGACGCCGAGCCCTCCTAACGAGCGCCTCAGTGCGTGGTGGCCGACTCGAGCTCGTCGACCTGGACGTCGGGGAGGATGCGGCCGACGTCCCGCGGATCGAACCGGCCGGCGCCGACCTCGAGCGTCGACGCGGCGCCCGTCGCCACGGCCTTCCGGAGCACGAGTTCGGGCGTCGTGTCCTCGAGCCAGGCCGCGATGAAGCCGGCGAGCAGGGTCGCCCCGGCACCCGCGCGTGACACGGCCTCGAGGTGCGGCGACTCGGCGCGGTAGCGGCTTGCGGCTGTCCCCGTTCTCCCCGCACCGACGCGAAGCAGCCGTGCTCGATACGTGATCAGGACGTTGCGCGCGCCCAGCTCGTCGAGCCGCGTCGAGCGCCTCGAGGAAGTCGCCGTCCTCGAGGAACTCCTGGCCGACCACGGCCTCGGCCTCGTTGCTGGTTCGGGGAGACGAGGAATGGCTCTGCGTCGAGCCCCAACCGAAGCGGCTCGCCTTCGGAGTCGAGCACCGTCAGAACGCCGCGCCGGTTGAGCGTCGCGGATCGCCTCGGCGTAGAAGTCGTCGTCGACACCGCGCGGCAGCGAGCCGGCGAACACGACCATCTCGGCGCCGCGCGAGAGGTAGTCGACCTTCTCGAGCAGGATCTCGAGCTCCGCCGGCTGGACGAGCGGCCCCCACTCCATGACCTCCGTGAACGTCGCCCGAGGTCGGATCGGACGACGGCCGTCGACGTTCGCGACTCGTCCTCGATGCGGACGAAGTCGTTGAGGATCGCCTCCTCCGCGAGCTCCTCGAGGATGCGCCGGCCGTTGCGTCCGCCGGCTAGGCCGGTCGCGACGACCGGCACGCCGAGACGCTTCAGCGCGCGCGCGACCGTGATCCCCTTGCCGCCTGCGAGCGTCAGCTTCTCGCTCGCGCGGTGACGCTGCCCGCGCTGGAAGTTCGGCACGGTGAGCGATCCGGTCGAGCGCGGCGTTCATGGTGACGGTGACGATCACGGCGTCCTCATGCTCCTACGTGACCCAGCCCAAGACGTTGTCGACGGTCTCCCCCGCATACCAGCCGACGCGACCGAGGAAGCCCGGCGCGGCGACGGCTCGTGACGCGACGAGCGGCGACGACGCTATCAGCCGGCCGCTCCCGGTACACCCGCACCGCGCCGAGTCGCTGGCCGCTTGGAGACGGGAAGCCCCACCGTCCGCGGCGCGACGACCCGCTCGACGAGCGGCCGCCGAGCCGGACGACACGCATCGCCGGGCGGCGCGCGACGAGCTCGAGCTTGCCCCTTCCCGTACGGAAGCGCGTGCCGTCGCGTAGGTCGTACGCTTCGACGAGCGGCAGCACGCGGTAGCGGGAGATCCCCCAGGCGAGCAGGCGGGCTGAGATCGTCGTTTCGTTGCTGGCGCGTGGGCTCTCCGAGCAGCGTCGCGTAGACGACGAAGCCCGGCCCGCGTGCCGCTGCGACCTCGGACCAGCCGGCGCCGCTCGTGTGGCCCGTCTTCACGCCGAGCAGGCCGCGGGAAGGTGTAGAGCAGGTCGTTCCATGTTTCCAGTCGTCTGCCGCCGGAGATCGTCGTCTCCGTCGTTCGCACGATGCGTCGGACGACCGGGCTCTCGCATCGCCGTCTCGTGCCAGCCGCGTCACGTCGCGGGCGGACGAGTAGTGGCCCGGCTGCGTCGAGCCCGTCCGGGTTCGCAAAGTGGGTGTCGCGGAGCCCGAGCTCCTGCGCCTTCGCGTTCATCAGCGCCACGAACGCGGCCCGGTTGCCACCGCCGACGTAGTCGGCGAGCGCGGCGGCCGCGTCGTTCGCGCTCTGGATGAGCGCCGCCTCGATCGAGCTCGCGCACCGTCAGCTGCTCGCCGGGACGGAGGAAGATCGTCGACTCGCCGACGCGCTGCCGCGCCGCTCGCGAGACGGTGACGATGTCGTCGAGGTTGGCGTGCTCGAGCGTCACGAGGACGGTCATCAGCTTCGTGATGCTCGCCATCGGCACGCGCTCGTCGGCGTTTCGTGCCAGCAACGACGTCGCCCGTCGTCGCGTTCTTCACGAGGTAGGCACGGCCTCCGACCTGCGGAGCCGAGGCGAGCGCCGGCGCGGCGAGCGTGAGGAACGCTGCACAGCAGAGCGATCCGCAGCTTCACGGCGGCGATGCTATCTCACGCGTATTCGCTGGCCGATGCGGAGAGCCGTCGGCTCGATGCCCGGGATTGAGCACGACGAGCTCGGCCTCCGTGAGGCCGAAGCGCGGCGCGATCACGGCGAGCGTGTCGCCCGCGCGGATGCGGTAGAAGCGGCCGCGCCGCATCGCCGGAGTCGTCGCTCGTGGCTGCGGGCGGCGGCGAGCGCGGCCTCCGAGCTTCGATCCCTCGTCGAGGCCCGCGCGGACGAGCAGGACGGCGACCGTCACGGCGGCGAGGAACGCGAGCGGCGCTCCGTACCGCGCGCGACGCCGGCGCCGGTCTACCAGCCCGAGACGGCCCACACTTCGTCCCGCAGCCGGGCAGCCTCGGCGCCCGCGGCCAGCGCCAGTCGTCCCCCTCGAAGCGGAAGGCATAGATGACGGATCGCGACACGGTGACGAGCGCGCTCGCCGGCCCGCTCGTGAACGCTCGCGCGACGTCGGCTGGCGTCGCACCCTGCGCGCCGACACCCGGCAAGCAGGAGGATCGACTTCGGCAGGAGCTTCCGCGCCTCGCTGACCGCGCGCGGGTACGTCGCGCCGACGACGGCGCCGATGCTCGAGAGGCCGCACTCGCCGACGACGTCGTCGCCGAGCTCGGCGACGAGACTTCGCGACGTGCTGCCAGACCTGGCGCCGTCCGTCAGCGTCAAGTCCTGGACGTCGGTGCCACCTGCGATTCGATGTCTTCACGAGGCAGAAGATCCCGCCGCCGGAGCGGCGGCACGAGGCGACGAACGGCTCGAGCGAGTCGCGTCCGAGGTACGTGTTCACGGTCATCGCGTCGGCGAGTGGGCCGTCGCCGTTGCGTGGCTCGAGGTAGGCGGCCGCGTACGCGCGCGCGGTGTGACCGATGTCGCCCCGCTTCGCGTCGACGATCACGAGCGAGGCCCAGCCGTCGCGCGCGTACTCGCACACCTCCTCGAGCGCGCGCATGCCATCCGCGCCGAGCGCCTCGAAGCACGCAGCCTGCGGCTTGACCGCGACGACGTACGGGCAGACGGCGTCGATCAGGCCGCGGCAGAACGCGTGAAACGCCGCGGCCGCCGCCGCTCGGTCCATGTGCGCGTCGCCGCGAGAGCTCGAGCGGCAGCAGCTCGAGGCGCGGGTCGAGGCCCACGACGAGCTGGCTGCGCCGCTCCGATGACGGCGGCCGCGAGCCGGTCAGCGAACGGCGTTGCGGCGGCCGGCTCGTCCATCGTCTCACAAGGCTAGCCCGAAACGGCACGGCGCAACGAGAAGGGGGCCGCGGATGCGACCCCCTCGAAGACTGCATTTCGGCTCGCGCTAGTAGCTGCCGCCGCCGCCACCCGCCTTGACCGTCGCCTTGAGCTTGCTGCCTGCCGAGAACTTGGGCACCGTCGTCTGCTGCGATGTGCACCTTCTCGCCGGTGCGCGGGTTGACCCCCATGCGCGCCGCGCGGGTCGACGTCGAGAACTTGCCGAAGCCGGTGAAGTTCACCTGGCCGCCGCCCTTCAGCTACCGCCTCGATCGAGTCCAAGAAGGCGTCAACGGCCTTTGCGGCGTCTGCCTTGCTGAGACCTGACGCGGCCCGCCACCTCGTCCACGAACTCCTGCTTCGTCACCAGCTACTCCTCCCCTCGGGGTCGTTTCAGGCTCGGTCAGCGTAACACCCGCGTCGGATCGGCTCAACCATGCGGGTTTTGCGGGGATTTTCGAGGCGTCCGATGAATCTCGGCGGCGCGGAAGATCGTCCACAAGCGAACGCCGACACGCGCCAGCGCGTCCGCGCCGCCCTCCTCGCGGTCGACGACGCAGACCGCCGTCCGAGCACTCGAGCCCGGCCTCCCGCAGCGCCTGGATCGCCTCGACTGCCGCGCCGCCGGTCGTGACGACGTCCTCGACAAGGCAGACCCTGCTCCCCCGGGGCGAACGTGCCCCTCGATGCGGTTCGCGGTCCCGTACTCCTTCGCCTCGCCGCGGACGATCAGGAACGGCAGGCGCGAGGCGAGCGACGCGGCCGCCGCGAGCGGCACCGCGCCGAGCTCAGGGGCGGCGAGCCGAACTGCGCGTCCGGCTCCGCCTCGGAGACGGTCGCCGCGATCCGCGCCGCCGATCGCGCTCGAGCAGGTCCGGGCTCGGTCGAGAAGCGGTACTTGTCGAGATAGAAGCGACGAGCGCTGCCCCGAGCGCAGGACGAAGTCGCCTTCGAGGTAGGCGCGCTCGCGGATGCGCCCGCGTCGAGCTCGGCGTCGGCACGGCCAGCCCTAGGCGCTGCGCGCCGCCGTCACCGCGTCGCGAGCGTAGCCGAGCAGCCGTTCGGCGTCCGGAGCATCGTGCGTAAGAGTCGCCATCGACCCGTCCTCGTAGTAGAGGTCGACCCGCTCGCGGCGCACCCGAGCGCGGCGGCGCACGACGATCGCGGCACCGACCGCGACCGCGGCGAAGCGACAAACCCGAACAGCCTACGAAGAACTGTCATCGTCGTCCCTCGGCCGCCGTGGCTCCCGCGCGGCCGCGGCTTCGGCCGCGGCTTGCCGTCGCCGTTTCTGGCCGCAGCCGCCCGCAGGCAGCTCTTGAGGTCGAAGAAGACGAGGCCCGCTGTCGGCTGGACGTTCGTCACGGCCGCGACGGCGCGCTCATCGTCCCGCACGACGAAGAGGCTGCCTTCGCTCGTCGCCGCCTCGAGCTGCACGAGACCTTCTCCGTCCGGCAACACATGCGGCACGCTAGCCGCGGCGTCGACGAGCCCCGACGGCCGCGTCGACAGCCGCCTCGTAGCGCGCATCGTCGTCGAGCGTCGACGCGAGGTGCTGTCCCGTCGGCGGACAGGAGGACCGCGGCCTCGATCTGCGACGAGATCTCCGTCAGGTCCCGCAAGCGCCTGCGGCCGCCTCCACCGCGCGACCCTACCAGAGTGTTTACTTGAACCCGATGCGCGTCCGGAAGCGCGAGCTGTTCGTGAAGTACCAGGCTGACCGGGGACGCAGCTCGCGGCGATGATCGCGTACTACGCGCTCCTCGCCTTCGTCCCGCTCACGTTCCTCACGTCTCGATCCTCGCCGTCTTCGGACGTGCGGACGAGTCGACGTATCTCGTACAGGAGCTGTCGCGGATGTTCCCGCAGAGCTCGGTGTCGACGATCGTGAGGGCGGTCGACGCGATTCGCGAGAACTTCGACGGCGATCGGGATCATCGGCCTGCTCGTGCTGCTCTGGTCGTCGCTCGGCCTCTTCGGCGCGCTCGAGTCCGCCTTCAACATCGTCTACGACCGGCCCAACCGAACGTTCTTCCGGAGCAAGGCGGCTCGCAGCCGTGCTGATGATCGGGCTGCTCGTCGTCCTCTTCCTCGGGCTCGTCGCGGCGGGTTTCGGCCACGAGCAGCTATCGAGGCACGCGCCCGGCGTCGCAGGGAATGGAATCGTCGCCTGGACACTGTCACTGGTCGCGTCGTCCGCTCGCGTCCTTCGTCTTCCTCTTCGTCTCGTACTTCCTGCTGACTAACGTCCCACACACGCCTCGAGGACGTGCTGCCGGGAGCGGTCGCGGGCACGATCGTGCTCTGCGTCACCTTCCAGGTGCTGCCGATCTACCTCGACCTCGCACGGGGCTCACCGGTGCTCCAGGCCTTCGGCGGGCCAGTGATCCTGCTCGTCTGGCTCTACGTCATGGCGAACGTCATCGTCTTCGGGGCCGAGATCAACTGGTGGATGGCCCGACGCCGCGAGCGGCGGATGGTCTCCGAGCTACCCAACACCCGCGGCGTCCAGCGCAGCGCGTAGCGCGCGAGCTGCGCGCGTCCTGTGCGAGTTCGCCGCCTTCCAGGCGTCGCCGAGCTCGGCGACCGTCCTCGACTCAGCCGCAGGCACGAAGACGGGGTCGAACCCGAAACCCTCGCTACCGCGCGCATCGTGGGCGATCAGCCCTTCGAGCGTGCCGGTGCCCCGGAGCTCGACGTCCGTCGGGCGACAGCGCGACGAGCTCACAGACGTAGCGCGCCGAGCGCTCCGTCTGACCGTCGAGCGCATCAGCGCGCGCTCTACGTGCCGCCCCTCGGCCCAGCGCGCGGTCTGCGACGCCCGGCCGTCCGTCGAGTGCCGTGATCTCGAGCCCGGAGTCCTCGCCGAGCATCCAGGCGCCCGACGGGCCCGACATCCCGCCCGAAGCGCGCCTTCGCCGCGCGCGTTCTCGTAGAACGTCTCGCCCGTCTCCTCGGGATAGGCATCCGCGTCGAGCAGCTCGATCCGCCAGCCCTCGAGCACACGTTCGAGCTCGAGCCGCTTGTGCTCGTTCTGCGAGCAGAGCGTGATCGTCAGGGAGTCCACCGCGCGGCGATGACGTCGTCGAGCGCACCGAGCCGGACGACCACCGCTTCGGGTCGGGCGCCGTGTGGAAGGTCGACGTCGACCTCGGCGAGCCGTCGACCGCCCGAGTCAGCGAGCTGGAACGACTGGACGTCCACTCCGAGCTCTTCGATCTCGCTCAGCACTGCTGCGGCACCGGCCCCCTGTCGGAGCTCGACGCTCAGCCGCCTGCGGCGCGGCTTGTCAAGGAGCAGCCGGTAGACGAGGCGGAGCGGACCGAGCGTGACGAGGGCGAGCGCCGTGCCGATCACCGCCGCCCAGTAGAAGCCTGCGCCGCAGGCCATGCCGACGCGGCGACGATCCAGAGCGTCGCAGCCGTCGTCAGCCCGCGCACGGTCAACCCGTGACGGATGATCGCGCCCGCGCCGAGAAAGCCGATCCCGGTCACGACCTGCGCGGCGATCCGGGTCGGGTCGAACGAGATGCCGTAGTCCGCGCCGAAGTTGAAGTCCGTCCATGCGTACGCCGAGATGAGGGTGAAGAGCGCCGACCCGACGGATACGAGCACGTGCGTCCGAAAACCCGCCTCGCGCTCGCGCAGCTCGCGCTCGATGCCGATCGCTCCACCGAGCGCGGCCGCGGCCACCAGCCGTACGACGATCTCCCAGGTGGCTGATGTCAGGCACGTTCGGCCTGGACGACGCGCTCCTGCTCGGCACGGATCCGCTCGATGCCCCCGACCGCGAGCGCGAGCAGCTCGTCGAGCTCGTCGCGCGAGAACGGCTCTCGCTCGGCCGTCGCCTGGACGTCGACGAAGCGCCCGTCGCCCGTCATCACGACGTTCAGGTCGACGTCCGCCGTCGAGTCCTCCGAGTAGTCGAGGTCGAGCAGCGGCTCGCCGTCGACGATGCCGACGGAGACCGCCGCGACGGCGCCGGGCAGCGCCTTCGCGAGCCCGAAGCGGTCGAGCGCCCGGTGTGCGGCCACCCAGACGCCGCTGATCGCAGCGCAGCGCGTGCCGCCGTCGGCCTGCAGGACGTCGCAGTCGAGCCAGAGCGTGCGCTCGCCGAGCGCCTCGAAGTCGGCCGCCGCGCGCACAGCCCGGCCGATGAGGCGCTGGATCTCGACCGTGCGCCCCTGCTGCCTGCCGGTCCGCGCCTCCCGCGCGGTGCGCTCGCCGGTCGATGCGGGCAAGCAGCGAGTACTCGGCCGTCATCCAGCCCTTCCCCTGTCCCATGAGCCAGCGGGGGATGCGTTCCTCGATCGAGGCCGTGCAGAGCACGCGCGTCTTGCCCTGGATGACGAGCGCCGCAGCCGTGCGGCTGCTCGAGGTAGTCGGGGACGATCTCGAGCGGGCGCAGCTCGTCCGGTCTCCGTCCGTCTGCCCTCATGCAGCCACCTGCTCGAGGTCGGCGAGCGTCGAGCCGCTCCACTTCGCCGATCGGCAACTGAAGGAAACGCGCGCCCATCAAACGGAAGAGCTCGGGGTCGCCCGTCGTCGCGAACCGGTAGCCGCCCTCGCGCCGCCCGTCATTCTCGATCCCCTTCCGGGCGAGGGTCTCCGCCACCTCGCGGGCGGTCTCCTCCGCCGAGAAGACGAGCGTCACGGCGCGGCCGAACACACGCTGGAAGATCGGGCGGATCAGCGGATAGTGCGTGCAGCCGAGGATCACCGTGTCGACGCCCGCGTCCTTGAGGGGCGCCGCGTACGGCACGCACGGCTTCGACCGTTGCGGCCGAAGGGGTCGTCGCTCTCGATCAGCGGCACGAGCTCCGGACAGGGAACGGCGGTCATCCGCACGCCCGCGTCGAGCGTCCGGACGAGCTCGCTCGTAGCGACCGCTCGCCACGGTCGCCTCCGTTGCGAGCAGCCCGATTCGCCGGTTCCGCGTCGCCTGGACGGCCGCGTGCGCCTCCGGCGTGATCACGCCGACGATCGGAACGGACAAGCGCTCCTGCAGGTCCGGAAGCGCCGCGGAGGTGGCCGAGTTGCACGCCGCGACGATCAGCTTCACGCCCTGGCCCTCGAGATACGTCGCGATCTCGCCCGCGAAGCGGCGGATCTCCTCCGACGGCCGTGGGCCGTAGGGCAGGCGCGCGCCGTCGCCGACATAGGTGAAGTTCTCGTGCGGAAGGGTGACGAGGCACTCGTGGAGGACGGTGAGCCCTCCCATGCCCGAGTCGAACACCCCTACCGGCCGCGCGTCCACCGAAGCGATTCTACGAACGCGCACGGAGCGCTACCCTTGCCACGCGTTTGCGCCGCCTGATCCTCCTCGTCGCCTGTGCGTCGCTCGCCTGGCCTGGCCTGGCTCGAGCCTGGACGAAGCAGGACGTAGCGATCCCTACGAGCGACGGGGTGCGAGCTTGCGTCGACGCTGTACCTCCCGGATGGGCAGCCACCCACCGGAGGCTGGCCCGCGATCATGCTTCTCCACGGCCTCGGCGGTGACCGCGAGGACATGAACACGCTCGCCGAGCTCGCGTTTCTGCCGGGAGAGGAGTACGCGGTTCTGACGTTCGACGCGCGGGGCCACGGCGAAACCGGCGGTCTCTTCACCCTCGACGGGCCGCGTGAGGTGGCCGACGTCAGGGAGGCGTTCGCATGGCTCGCCGCTCGACCCGATATCGCGGACGACCGCATCGGCGCGTGGGGCATCTCCTACGGAGGCGGTGCCATCTGGAACGCTCTCGCCGCCGGCGTCCCCTTCGCGGCCGCCGAGACGTGCCAGACGTGGACCGACCTCTACTCTGCGCTCTTCCCGCAGGACCTCTCGAAGTCCGGCGCTGTCGCTCGCCTGTTCACCGAGGTCCCAACGGACGCCCTCCCACCCGAGATCGAGCAGTTCCGCGATTGGTCCCTCGCCTCGACGAACCTCCCGGCGCTCCGGGCGTACTCGGCCGCACGCTCCTCGCTCTCGCGCCTCTCGTCCGTGAACACGCCCGTGTTCATGATGCAGGGACGCCGCGACTCCCTGTTCGGGATCGACCAGGCGACGGACGCGTACCGGGCGCTCGCGGGCCCGAAAGCGTTGTGGATCGGCAACCACGGTCACGCGCCGTCGACGTTTCCCGCCGTCGACACCCCTGCGATGTTAATAGCGGGCAGGCGATGGTTCGACCGCTATCTCCGCGGGCTCCCCGCCGAGGTCGGGCCCCCCGTCCGCGTCGCCCGGGAGGGGCGAACGACAACGCAGTCGTACAGCGGGCTGCCGCCGACGAAGACGGTGGCGTTCCCGCTGGCCGGGCGCACGGAGCTGAAGCAAGCCGGCAAGCTCGTGCGCCGCACGGCACCGACCGCCTCCGCGCTCGAGATCTTCGGCTCCCCGGAGGTGCGGGTAACGGCGACAGCGCGTCGAGGCTGGAGTCGTCTCATCGCAGTGCTCTCAGCTCGAACGCGCCAGGGCAAAGAGATCGTCGTCTCGGACGGCGGCGTCCCCACGCGATCCGGCTCGCACCCGTACTACATCCGCCTCGCGAACCAGGCGACCTTTGTCCCGAAGGGCTCCCGCTTCACCGTCACGATCGCGTCCTCCTCCACGGCTCAGGACCCGGACGAACCTGCTCTATCTGGACCTGCCGATGCCGACCGGCGCACGTGTGGCGCTAGGTCCGGTCACACTCCGGGTACCCGTGTTGAAGAAGGCGATCTCCGGATGACCGCGCTGGCGAGGAGGCTCCTGCGGCTTGTGGTATTCGCCGCCGCCGCTGCGCTGGCGATGACGCTTGCAGGCCCGGCGGCGGCGGCCTTTGCGCCGCGTCTCGACGTCTCCGTACCGAACACGCTCGGCACGACGGGAAAGACGACCATCCACTTCGCGGTCGGAGCGACCGACGACACGACCGCACGGCTCGTGCTGTTTGCGCCGACCCGCTTTTCCGTCAGCCCAGGGACCCCCGGCACGACGATCGGCACCGCGAAGGCAACGATCCGGGTCGCCGACTTCGGTGGTGTGACCATCCCCGTGGACGGGACGATCGGGGTCCGCGACCCGACCGGCGTGGCGGTGATGGGGACGACACCGGTTCCGCTCTCGATGCTTGCGCTCAGCTGCACCGGAACGACGACTCACGCGGCGTACTGGGTGGTCAGGGTCTTCGCCCAGGGCCAGACGGTGGAGCTGGCGACATTCCTCGATGCGACCACCGGGCCCGAAGCGTCGCTCGGGTCCTCGAAGCTCACGCTCTGCTTCCCGCCCGATGACGTGCCGTCGGGCACCCCGGGCCGCTCGCCCCTCGGGATCAAGCTCGTCGATGCCAAGCTCACGTTCCCCAGGACGTTCACAAATGCGGCGAAGCGTGGGGCGTACCTCTGGTCGTCGATCTGGACGCCCTACGTTCCGGGTTCCGCGACGGTGAACACGGCGGGCGCGGTGTCGGCCGTCTCCGTCAACTCTCTCCCCATTTCGCTCTCCCTCAGGGGCTCGTATGCGAAGGCGAGGAGGTCCGCTCTGCTCTCCGGCCGGTTCTCCGCATTCGCTGGCACCAAGCTGCCGCTTTACGCCGGCCGCAGCAAGACGACGCTCAGGCGGTCAGGCTCGACCTCGGCGACGACCGACAACGGGACGTACGCGGCCGCGAGAACGATCGCCGGAACGACGTACTACCAGGTGCGGTTCGCGACGCCGGCGGTGAACCAACCAGGGCTCTGCGCGACCTTGCCCGTCGGGCTGTTGCCCACATGCGTGAGCTCGACGGTCGGCGCCTTCGCGGTCGCGAGCCCGATCGTCCGGGTCACGTTCAGGAAGTGACCACCGTCCGCATCGGCATCTGCTCGTGGGCGGACGAGGGCATGACGAAGCACTGGTACCCGTCCGCGGTGCGGGGCGCAGCGGAGCGGCTCGGCTACTACGCGCAGCACTACGACGTCGTCGAGGCTGACTCGCCGTTCTACCGACTGCCCGCGCCCGAGGTGTCGGCGAAGTGGGCGGAACGAACGCCGGATGACTTCATGTTCCACGTGAAGGCGAGCGGCGAGATGACCGGGCACCGCGAGGGGGAGCGTGAGCCTGCGTTCCGCGACTTCCGCGAGGCGCTTGCGCCACTCGAGCGCTCGGGCAAGCTCCGCGGTGTGCTGCTCCAGTACCACCCGCGGGTCAAAAAGTCGCGCGAGGCACTGGCCGAGATCGCCGCCGCACGAGACCTGCTCGACCCGCTCGTGCCGCTCGTCGAGTTCCGCCATCGCTCCTGGCTCGAGGAGGACGAGCGCGCCGACACGCTTCGCTTCCTCGAGCAGCACGGCTGCGCCTACGTCACGGTCGACGCTCCGCGGACGCGCGCCTCGAACGTCATCCCCACGATCCCGGCAGCCACCCATCCCGTCGCGTACGTCCGCTTCCACGGCCGCAACTGGAAAACGTGGAACATCCGCGGTGCGAAGACGTCCGCCGAGCGCTTCGACTGGCTCTACTCCGAGAGCGAGCTGGAGGAGTGGGTGGAGCCGCTGACCGTGCTCGCCGGCGAGGCGGAGGAGGTCTACGCGATGTTCAACAACAATCGCGACGACTTCGCGCCGCAGGGAGCGCAGCTGCTCAGGCGCCTGCTGGACGCCGCCGGCCTCGACGCGTCCGGCGGGATCGAGCCCGCGAAGCAAGGCCAGCTATCTTTCGACCAGTGAACGTCCTCGCGGTCGTCCACGGGGCGAATTGCCCACCCGGTGCGTTTCGCACTGAGCTGGAACGGCGGGGCCACGAGGTGGACGAGTGGTCGCTCGCCTGGGGCTCCCCGCCGCCGCGCCCGATCGACGACTACGGCGCGGTGATGATCTTTGGCGGCTCGATGCACGCGGACCAGGACGACCACCATCCGTGGCTCCGTGACGAGCAGCTCTTCCTCCAGCGCCTGCTCGACCTGCACATGCCGCTGCTCGGCGTCTGTCTCGGCAGCCAGCTGATCGCGAAGGCAGCCCACGCGCCCGTCGGTGCGCTCGCGATGCCAGAGGTCGGCTGGATCGACATCGAGCTGACGGAGGAGGCCGCGGACGACCCGGTGTTCTCGGCGCTTCCCGAGAGGTTCTCGGCCTTCCAGTGGCACTTCTACGGATTCGACGTCCCTGCCGGCGGCGTCGAGCTCGCGCGCAGCGACGGCTGCGCCCAGGCCTTCCGGCTCGGAGAGGTCGCGTGGGGCGTCCAGTTCCACCCCGAGATCACACGACCCATCCTCGAGACCTGGCTCGCCGAGGCGGATGAGATCGCCGGCGCGGAAGAGTTTCTTGCGGCCTTCGACGAGCGCGCCGAGGAGTGGCAGGCGCTCGGGGCCCAGCTCTGCGGAAGCTTCGTCGAGGCCGCCGAGCGCGTCGCCGTGACGGCCTAAGAGACAGGCCTAGCGCTCGAGCGGCAGTTCGGCGAAGCGCGACCACTCGTGCCACGAGCCGACGTAGTTCCGCGCCCGGTAACCGGCTGCGCGAAGCGCGACGGTGGCGAGCGCCGACCGCGATCCGGAGTGGCAGTACGCGACGACCTGCGCGGCTTCGGGCAGGCCGACGATGCTGCGTACCTCGTCCGGCGGCCGCGGGATGCCCGGGCCCGCGAACAACGTCGAGACCTCGACGTTCAGCGCGCCGGGGATATGGCCCTGTCGTGGATCGCACGGCGCGCCGTTCCGACCTCCGTACTCCTCCGGCCGCCTGACATCGACGATCGCGAGCTCCGGGTCCGAGAGCCGGGCTTCGATCTCGACGCGCGTCGGCACGGCTTCGAGACGGGGCTCGAGCTCGACGCGCGTCTTCTCGAGCACGGCAGAGCCCGTCTCGAGCTCCCCGTCCCAGCCGGCGATCCCGCCGGCTAGCACCGCGACGCTCGGATGGCCGGCGAGCTCGATCACCTGCGCCGCCGACGCAGCCGACACGCAGCGGCCGTCGTCGTAGACGACCAGCCGCTCGTCGCCCGTGATCCCGTGGCGACGAAGGCGAAGGCCTGCCTCGAGCGCGAACGCCCGGACAACCTCCTCGTCCGTGAACTGCCCGGGCGCGCCGACGACGAGCGGGATCGCTCCTGGCAGGTGGCCGCGCGCGTGCGCGTTCGGCCCGCGGACGTCCGCGAGGACGAGATCGTCTTCGCCGAGGTGCTCCGCGAGCCAGCCCCCGTCGACGACGGGAGGCAGCTCGCTCCCGCTCGTCACGCGACCATCGCCGAGACGATCTCCAGCTCGGCCGCGATCCCCGGCCGCTCGGCCAGCCGATCGAGCCAGTCCGCGACCGCCGGGTATCGACCCAGGTCGAGATCGAGATACGCCTGCGCCCGCGGCAGCCAGGGGAACCAGGCGATGTCGGCGAAGCCGTACTCGGAGCCGTTGAGGTAAGGCCGAGCCGCGAGCGTCGAGTCGAGCGCGTCGAGATTGCCGGCCAGCCGCTCGTCGGCGCCATCCTCCCCGCGACGGGCGGCGTAGTACGCGTTCGTGAAGGCCGTGTCGTGGTTCCAGACGTACAGCCGAGCGAGGGCGCGGTCGAGCGGGTCCACCGGCAGGAGCGGAGGCTCCGGATAGCGCTCCTCGAGCAGCTCCATGATCACGGCCGACTCGGGGACGCAGACGTCGTCCTCCTCGAGCACGGGCACCTTTCCGACCGGATTCTTCTCGTAGAGCCACGCGGGGCGATCGGAGAGATCGACCCCGACGACCTCGTGCGGGACGCCCTTCTCGGCCAGGTAGATGCGCACGCGGGCGCAGTACGGGCAGCGGTCGGCGTCGTAGAGCGTGATCACGGCACCGATACCCCTAGCACGTCCGCCACCTCTCGGAACAGCTCATCCGCCGGCGGCAGGTCGGCAACGGTGCTCGCCGTCCGCGCGACCGCGCGCACACGGCCGGCGTCCGCGCCGGTCAAGCGCGAAGCGACCGTCGGGTTCGCGTTGAGCGCCACGACGTCTCCGGGTGGGAGCGGGCCGTCGTACTCGGGCAGTGACGCGTACTCGTCGGCAATCGAGCCGCGCTCGAAGAGGATGTAGCGGACGACAGCGCCCTGCTCGAGGCCGAGCGCCAGCACGACGCCTCCCGTGCGATAGGAAAGCTCCTGCGCGAGTCGGCGGAGGAGCTGTGGGTCGGCGCTGCAAAGCTCGTCGTCGACCGCGACCCAGCCGTTCTTCGGCGCGTGGACGTCCGTCCGCGGCGACGATCCGAGCCGCGGGAGGAACGTGCGCACTGCCCGATCGACCATCTGCTCCTCGTCCGTCTGTGCGAACACGAGCCCGCGCGACGGCGGCAGGCCGTCACGTGACAGCCGCTCTTCGAGCTCGCCGGCCGCCGCCGCCAGGGTCAGCTTGCTCTCACGGAGTCCCCAGCGCTCGTAGACAGCCCGCGCGTCGGCGTTCGACGCCTGAACCTCGAGCTCGATCACCTCCGCCCCGTGAGCGCGCAGCTGAGCCGTGGCCTCCCGGGCAAGAGTCCCGGCCATGCCGCCGCGGCGTGATCCGGGGGCGACGTAGAGATCGCTGATCCAGCCGAGCCTCGCGCCACGCATGCGGGCGAGGACGAACCCGATCGGCTCGTCGTTCTCCTCCGCGATCAGCGCCACGTGAGACTCGACGTACTCGGCGATCTCCGAGAGCTCCTGCGCCTCGTCGACCTCCTCATACACCGGCCGTGGCTGCTCGCCCTCGAACGCGCGCCAGAGCGCGGACAGGATCTCGAGGTCGTCCTTCGTCGCGGGCCGAACGCTCGGCATGCCGTCAGCTTACGGGCGCGACAGCGCAGCGAGGACGTCGAAGAAGGTGTCAAAAGGCTCGTACGGCTCGCCGATCTCGTCGAGGTATCGCGCGAGGCCTCGGGTCGCAAACACCCGGTCCGACGCGAGCGCGGCGCAGCGATCGGAGATCCCGTCTCCGATGTAGACGACTTTGTGGCCCTCCGGCAGGCTCGCGCGCTTGCACGGCTCGCCGCAGACCGCGCAGACAGCGTCGTCCCGCCACTGAACGCGCCAGCCGTCTGGCCGCGTGTCGACGGTGTTGGCGACGATCTCGAGATCGCCGAGACCGACGCTCGCGAGCACGGGCCGAATCGTCTCGACGAACCCGCTCGAGAGCACGCGGACCTGCCAGCCGCGCTCGCGTGCGAAAGCGACGAGCTCCGAGAGGCCCGCGCGCAACCTCGACCGCTCGAGCACCCACGCGACGACCTCGTCGATCGGCGCCGTGACCGGTGCGAACTCCCGCGTGATCTCCTCCTGAAGCGTGATCCTGCCCTCGCGGAGCGCGCCCTCCACCTCGTGCACGACGTCAGGGTCGCCAAAGCGCCGCGACATCTGCTGCAGCACATCCTCCTCGGTGATCGTCCCGTCGAAGTCGAGGACGACCGCGGTGGGGGACGTCACTTGCCGCGAACGCCGATCGTGTTCCGCAGCACGCCGATCCCCTCGATCTCCAGCTCGACGACGTCGCCGGGTCGGAGCCAACGTCCATGGCCGGCCTCGAGGATGCAGCCGGACCCGACCGTGCCCGAGCCCAGCACGTCACCCGGCAGCAGCCGCGTGTTCTTCGCCGCCTGAGCGACGATCGCCGCCCAGGAGTGGTGCATGTCGCGCGCGTTCCCCCGCGAGCACTCGTCGCCGTTCACCCGCGCCACCATCTCCGCGCTGGTGCCGTCGAGCTCGTCCGTGGTGACGAGGACCGGCCCGAGGCTTGTCGCGAAGTCTTTCGCCTTCGCCGGTCCGAGCCCGACGGCCATCTCGGCGCGCTGCAGATCCCGCGCCGACCAGTCGTTCATGATCGTGAACCCGGCAATGCGCCCCTCGTCGCCGATCACGGCGGCGAGCTCGAGCTCGTAGTCGAGCTCCTCGGAGCCCTCGGGATACGGGATCTCCGCCTCCGGGCCAAAGATCGCGGACGGATTGGAGAAGTAGAAGACGGGGATCTCGTACCACTCGGGAGGAGGCGGGCCCGCGCCCCGCAGATCGCGTGCTCGCTGGACATGCTGCTCGAAGGCATAGAAGTCGCGGATCGATGGCGGTCGCTGCACGGGTGAGAGCAGGCGGACGTCCTCGAGGCGGTACTCCGCGTGCTCTCGCGCCGTCCCTCCGCCCGTGAAGAACGCCTGCAGCGTCTGCGCGGCGAGCTGAATCACGCGGTCGCCCTCGATGCGGCCCGGCCACCCGCGCGGCAGGTCCCGGTCCTTCGGGCTGAACATGCAGAGCTTCACGGTCGAACCCTATGTCGCTGGTTAAGGGGGTCGCTGGTTGAGGGGTCGTGCGCTCAGGGCTCCGTGTGCACGTGGACGTCGGCGATGTCCGGTCGTTCGCGACGGATGCGCTCCTCGACCGCGCTTGCCGTGCGATGGGCATCGGCCAGCTCGGTGCCCGGGTCGAGCCCCAACGTGAGGAAGACGAGCAAGCCGTCCTCAGTGCCGAGCACCCGAAGAGCGCGCGGCGATGTGCCGGTCTCCTCGCGGACGATGCGCAACACCGATTCCGCGTCCTGCTCGACCTCCCCGGCGCCCGGGCGCCAGCCGTCCGCCACTTCGGCGAGTGGTTCGAGATGCGTCTGCACGGCCGCGGCTTCCGGTACGGAGTCGAGAATCGAGCGCTCCACCTGCTCGGCGACCGCATGCGCGTTGTCGAGGCTGAGCGTGCCGGGAAGCTTGAGGTGGAGGGAGATCTCCGTCCGGCCGTCGACCGTCAGCACGTTGACGTTGTGCACCTCGCGCACGTTCGGCACGTGAAGCGCCGCGTCCTGGGCCCGCTCGCGGATCTCAGCATCCTCTGCGGCCTGCGGCTCGACGTGGACGACGACATCGGACTCGGGGAGCGCGCGGCGCACGGCTTCCTCGACGTCGTTTGCCGCTGCATGACCTTGCGCGACGGCCGCGCCGGGCGCGACCCCGATCACGACGTCGACAAAGTGCCGCCCTGCCGCCTGCCGCAGTCGCAGCCGGCGCAGGGAGACACCGGGTACCTGCTCGCGGATCGCCTGGCGCGCGGCCGCGGTCGCGTCGGCAGGCGCGCGGTCCATGAGCACGTCGACGTTCCGCCGGATCAGCCTGATCGCCGCGGTGACGACGAGGACGGCAACGAAGAGCGCCGCCACCGAGTCGCCCTGCGGCCAGCCGAGGGCAGCAGCAGTGAGCCCTGCGAGGACGGCAACCGTGCCCATCAGATCGCTTCCGAAGTGCAGCGCGTTCGAGAGCAGCGCGGCGCTCGAATAGCGCCGCGCCGCGCGCAGCGAGACGGCCGTCCGCGAGATGTCGATGACGATCACCGCCACGACAACCACGAACGCCCACCACGTAGCGTCGACCTCCGTCTCGATCACACCCGTCAAGCGGAGGACCGCGAACACGGCCACGCCGATCGAGACGAGGACGAGCGCGGCCGCCTCGGCGAGCGCCGCCAGGTGCTCGGCCTTCCCGTGGCCGTACGGGTGACCGCGGTCTGCGGGTCGCGTCGCGACGCCGACCGCGAAGAAGGTCAGCAGCGCGGCGATCAGGTCCGTGCCGGAGTGGACCGCTTCGGAGATCAGGCCGAGGCTGCCGCTGGCGAGACCCGTCGTCAGCTTGAGCGCGATCAGCGCGCAGGCGGCGCCGACCGAGACGAGCGCTGTCCGCCGCTGCGGCGTCACGGCGGAAGGCTAGATGGCTATGACGATGTCCACGGCCTCTTTGCAGATTTCAGCGCTAGCAGACTCACCGGCGATAGGGTTCGGCAACCGTGGGCCGCCGCGTGCGGGATCGAGTCGATGAGCTCGGGCGAGGTCGTGAGGCATCCGCGCGCCGGGCGTGGCTCGAGTCGTACGAGTCACTGGCGGCTGCGCACGAGGACTCGCCTCTCGCCGCGCCGGACCTCGAGCTGCTCGCACTGGCGACCTACATGCTCGGCCGCGACGACGAGTCGACGGCGTGGCTCGGACAGGCGCATCAGAGATATATCGAGCAAGGGCAGACGCTGCGCGGAGTCAACTGTGCGGTGTGGATCGGCTTGAACCTCGCCTCCCATGGCCAGATCGGCCCCGCGACTGGGTGGCTCGGCCGTGCACAGCGGCTTCTCGAGAACGAGGGTGACTGCGCTGAGCGCGGCTACCTGCTCTTGCCGCTGATGTTCCAGCACGAGGCCGCCGGGGACTTCGCTGAGGCTGCCGCGACCGCAGGCGAAGCTGCTCGCATCGGTGAGCGCTTCGGTGATCGCGACCTCTTCGCACTCGCGATTCACGGTCAGGGCTACATGCTGATGAAGGACGGGCGGGTAGCCGACGGTCTTGCCCTACTCGACGAAGCCATGGTGGCAATCACCGCCGAGGAGCTTTCGCCGATCGTCACCGGGATCGTCTACTGCGGGGTAATCCTCGCCTGCCAGGAGGTCTACGAGGTGCAGCGCGCGCGCGAGTGGACGAGAGCGCTCTCGGATTGGTGGGCGCTACAGCCGGAGATGGTTGCGTTCACGGGCCGGTGCCTCATACACCGGGCCGAGATCCTCCAGCTGGACGGCTCTTGGGCTGACGCGTTGGCAGAGGCGCGTCGAGCGGGTGAGCGTTTCGTCGAGACGAAGAATCCGGCGGCAGGTCTGGCGCGGTATCGGCAGGGAGAGCTCCTCCGGCTACAAGGCGAGTTCGGGGCTGCGGAGACGGCCTATAAGGATGCGAATCGGCTCGGCTGGGAGCCGCAGCCGGGGCTCGCGCAGTTACGGCTCACGCAGGGACGGGTGAAGGCGGCAGCGGCCGCGATCCGCCGGGCGACGTCGGCGACCTCGCTCCCGATCGAGCGTGCGCGCCTGCTGCCAGCGCTAGTCGAGATCATGCTCGCGGTGGGCGAGACCGAGAGCGCCCGCCAGGCGTGTGCCGAGCTCGAAGAGCTTGCACGAGGCTTCGACAGCCCGATGCTGACCGCCCTGGTAGCCCATGCGCAGGGCGCCGTCCACCTTGCCGAAGGGGACGCACAGGCGGCACTCGTCGCCTTGCGCAGCGCGCACGAGACCTGGCACGCTCTCGAGGCGCCGTACGAGATAGCGCGGACGCGCGTGCTGGCCGCAGAGGCGTGTCGGGCACTTGGGGACGAGGAGACCGCGGCGCTGGAGGTCGAGGCGGCGAGGAGCATGTTCGAGCGCCTCGGCGCTAAGCCGGATCTCGCACGGCTCAGTGCCCGAGCGACCGACGCACACGGTCTCTCCCGGAGGGAGGTCGAGGTCCTGCGACTCGTCGCCTCGGGGATGAGCAACCGCGAGATCGCTTCCGAGCTCGTAATCAGCCAGCACACGGTTGCGCGGCACGTCCAGAACATCTTTGCGAAGCTGAGGGTCTCCTCGCGCGCGGCGGCGACCGCGTTCGCCTTCGAGCACGACCTCGTCTGAGCGTCCTCGTGGTCAGAACTGACCACGAGCTCTCGCCACAAGTTGGTGGATCCGCGCGATGCCGGGCCGGCGCGCCTGTCCTACCCTCGAGGAACCCGTACGAGGAGGATGAGATGGCACGTCAGGTAGAGACATTCGAGACGGTGATCGTCGGCGGGGGTCAGGCGGGGCTCGCGACCGGGTACCACCTGGCCAGACAGGGTCGGTCTTTCGTGATTCTGGATGCGAACGAGCGCATCGGAGATCCCTGGCGCCAGCGTTGGGAGTCGCTGAAGTTGTACTCCCCTGCGAGGTACGACGGGCTCCCGGGCATGCGCTTTCCTGCGCCGCGAGCCTCCTTCCCCACGGCGCACGAGATGGGCGACTACCTCGATGCATACGCAAGTCGCTTCGAGCTTCCCGTGCGCTTGCGGACAGCGGTCGAGACGCTGGACCAGCACGGGGGCCGTTACGTCGTCTCGACGGGAGCACAGACGTTCGAGGCGGACAATGTCGTCGTCGCGACGGGCGTGATGCAGAAGCCATTCGTCCCGAGCTTCGCGCCGGAGCTCGACCCCCGCATCAGGCAGCTCCATTCGAACGACTACCGGAATCTCTCGCAGCTACAGGAAGGCTGCGTTCTCGTTGTCGGCGCCAGCCACTCGGGGGCCGACATCGCCTACGAAGCGGCCACCAAGCACGAGACCATCCTGTCGGGACCGGACACGGGTCAGATACCCGCGTCGGTCGAGACGCGCCGTGGGCGTGCCGGATTCCGCCTGATGCTCTTCGTCGGCTCGCACATCCTCACGATGGACACCCCGCTGGGCCGCAAGATGCGCCCGCACATCCGGCACGGTGGTGCACCGCTCCTGCGCTACCGGAAGAAGGATCTGCGCGCCGCAGGGGTCGAGCGCGTTCTGGCCCGAGTCGTGGGCGTGCAAGACGGCCTCCCCGCGCTCGAGGATGGGCGAGTCCTTGACGTCCAGAACGTGATCTGGTGCACCGGGTTCCAGCGTGACTTTTCGTGGATCCAGGTTCCGTTCGATGTCGACGAGGACAGCTATCCGGTCCAGTACCGGGGAGTGGTCGCGTCTGCTCCAGGGCTCTACTTCGTCGGGCTGCTCTTCCTGCACTCATTCGCGTCGATGCTCATCGCCGGGACGGGAAGGGATGCCGAACGCGTCGCCGATCACATCGCTGCTCGGCCGGCAAGGGCAGAGCGGCCCGCCACGTCGGTCGCCGCGATCTCCAAGGTCGTTTCGTGACTGACGTGCTTGTGTGGAATGGGCTTGTTGCTCGACTGCGACACCGCGCCGACGCGGACATCAAACCTCGGCCGCTAGTTCGCGGCCGCGTACAGGGTCCACCGGTCGGGCACGCCCTTGAGCTCGTGCTCGCCGCGCTCCTCGAACGAGATCCCCGAGCCGGCGACGAGGTCCCGGACCGTGCGGGTGACGAGCACCTCCCCAGGCGCAGCGAGCGCCGAGACCCGTGCACCGATGTGCACGGCGATGCCGGCGACATCGTGGCCCCGCTTCGTCACCTCGCCGGCATGAAGGCCGGTGCGCACCTCGAGCCCGTTCCGCGCAAGCTGGTCGCGAACGTCCCAGGCACAACGGATCGCCCGCGCGGGACCGTCGAACGTCGCCAGGATTCCGTCGCCGGCAGTGTTGCTGAGCGACCCGGCGTAACGCGCGAGCCCGTCGCGCACGGTCTGCTCGAACAGATCGAGAGCTCGACGCCACTCGTAGTCGCCGAGCTCGCTCACCCGCTCGGTGGAGCTGACGACGTCCATGAACAGCACGGTCGCGAGCACGCGATCCGTGTCCTGGAGGTCCGGCCGTTCGCCCGTGACGAACTCCTCGATCGTCGCGAGCAGATCCGGCTCGGGTAGTGGCCAGTGGTCGGGGCTCTCCCGCTCGACGAGCTGCGCTCCACGGATGTGCTCCGCGAGGTAGCGCCCATGACCGACACGGACGAAGTCGTTGTCGCGGTTGTGCACGACCAGCGTCGGAACGTCGACGAGAGGCAGCAGTTCGCGCACATCGAGCTCGAGAGTCGACTCGGCCCTTGCTCTCGCGATGCCGGGCGTCGCGCCGTAGCGCTCGAGCTTCCCCCACCAGTCCATGACACCGGGCCTTCCGGCTACCGACGGCCCGAGAACGGCGGCAAGAGTGCCCCGTCCCCATTGCGACTCCACGAGCTCGAGATAGACGGCCTGGGCCTTCTCGGGCATCCCTGCCGGGTAGTCGTCGGCTCGCGACAAGCGCGCAAAGCCGTTGACGAGCACAAGCGACGTCACGCGCTCGCGATGTGTGGCCGCAGCCATCACCGCCATCTGCACCGCCTGGCCCTGCGCGAGCAACGTCGCGCGCTCAGACCCGGCGGCGTCCATGACGGCGAGCAGGTCTCCCATCCACGACTCGATCGGGCTGATGCCCTCCGCGACGCGGCCGGACATCCCAATCCCTCGCATGTCGAACCACAGCAGGCGCGAGAAGCGCGCTATCGCCCCGATGAACTCGCTGAACAGCGGCTGTGCGGCGACCTCTTCGAGATGGCTGGCCCAGTCCAACATGACGATCACGTCACACGGGCCGTCGCCGATCACCTGGTAGGCGATGTCCGCGTCGCCGCTGCGGGCGTACTGCGTCTCGGCCAGGGCCACGAGGCGGCTAGAGGTTGCCGCGGAGGGCCTGCTCGCGCTCGATCGCCTCGAACAGCGCCTTGAAGTTGCCCTGCCCGAAGCCGCGCGCGCCGTGCCGCTCGATCACCTCGAAGAAGAGCGTCGGCCGGTCCTCGACGGGCTTCGTGAAGATCTGGAGCAAATAGCCGTCGTCGTCACGGTCGGCCAGGATCTTCAGTCGTCGCAGCTCGTCCCAGCTTTCGTCGATCTCGCCCACTCGGTCTCCAACATCCTCGTAGTACGCCTCCGGCGTCTCGAGGAAGCGGACGCCGCGTTCCTTCAACGCGTCGACCGTCGCCACGATGTCGGCTGAGAGAAGAGCGATGTGCTGGACGCCCGGCCCGCCGTAGAAGTCGAGGTACTCCTCGATCTGGCTCTTCCTGCGGCCCTCCGCCGGCTCGTTGATCGGGAACTTGATCTTCCCGTGGCCACCCGTCATCACCTTCGACATGAGCGCCGAGTACTCGGTGGAGATGTCCTCGTCCGAGAAGTGGATCATCTCCGTCATTCCCATCGTCTTCTCGTAGTACCCGACCCAGTGGTTCATGCGGCCGAGCTCGACGTTGCCGACGACGTGGTCGATCGCCCGCAGCCCGACATCGCCTCGGGTCGAGCCGTTGCTCGCAAACGAGACGTACCCGGGGAGATACGTGCCCGTGTACTCCGACCGGTCGACGAACGTGTGGACGGTCTCGCCGTACGTCGCGATCGTAGCCGTGGCGACGCGGCCGTCTTCGTCCTCCACTGTGCTCGGCTCGTGCACGGAGACGCCGCCGCGCTGGATCGCCTGGCGGTACGCCTCGACCGCGTCGGGCACGGTCAGCGCGACATCCTTCACGCCGTCGCCGTGCGCGTGCGCATAGCGGGCGATCTCGCTGTCGGCGCGGAGGCCGCTCGTGACCACGAGCCGGATGTGGCTCTGGTCGAGGACGTAGGAGGCGCGGTCGCGAACGCCCGTCTCCGGGCCGGCATAAGCCACGGGCGTGAAGCCGAACGCCATCTCGTAGAAATGCGCCGCCTGCTTCGCGTTCCCGACCCAGAGCTCGATGTGATCCCAGCCCTCGATCGGCATGAAGTCCTGCTCGGGCGCCACGAGCTGATCTTACTCCGCGGTCGCGGGAGGAGTCGATCGCGGACCGGCGACCAAGATCGCCACGGCGATGAGCGCGCCGCCGAGGATCTCCGAGAGCGTGAGCGGCTCCGAGAGCAGCACGACGGCGAACAGCGCGCCGAGGAACGGCTGGAGGTTGGAGAACAGCGTCGCCCGCCCAGGGCCGACGCGGTGCACGGCCGTGAACCAGAGGACGTTCGTCAATATCAGCGGCCCGACGATCGCAAACGCAACGCCCGCCCACACGAGCCAGTCGAGATCCCATTCCTGGTTCGACAGCTGCTTGCTCGCGAGCAGCACGAGCGGGAGCCACATCAGCACGAGAACAGCCGTCGAGATGCGGTAAGGCGAATACTCGCGCATGAGGGGCGCGATTGCGACCGAGTACGCTGCCCAGGTCGCCGACATGCCCATCGCGACGAGGACGCCGCCGAGCTCCCCCGTGAACGAGCTGCCTGCGCCGACAGCGACGAAGGTGACTCCGCCGAACGACACTGCGGCGGCGAGCCAGAAGCGGCGCGT
This sequence comes from uncultured Actinomycetes bacterium, assembly GCA_963705945.1. Taxonomy (GTDB): domain Bacteria; phylum Actinomycetota; class Thermoleophilia; order Gaiellales; family Gaiellaceae; genus PALSA-612. The sequence goes on from CAVPLG010000002.1 coordinate 75,030, forward strand.
CGGATGCTCGATCCCCGTGAGCGACGAGAACAGCCCAGTGAAGATCGGCATCGTCCCGAGAATCAGCGCGACCGTCGTCGCGTTGGTGAGGCGCAGCGAGTAGACGAGGCAGATCTGATTCGCGAGCAACATCACAGCGGCAATGCCCACCGTCACGAGCTGACGCCGCCCGCCGATCCGGAACGACCGCTCGAGGACGTACGTGATCGCCGCAAAGATCGTCGTCGCGATCCCGTAGCGCACGGCGGCGTATGCGAGGGGCTGCAGGCCGTGCGTGAGGATGTACTTCGTGACCGTGATGTTCAGCGACCAGATGACGACGGTCAGCAGCAGCAGACCGTCCGTGGAGCTGAACCGGCGCCGCATGTTTCGACCCTATCCGTCGACTAGGCTTTCGCCGTGGCCGACGCGACGGTGCAGGAGATCGACCGCCTCGTCGGCGCGGCGACGCCGCATTTTGCGTACCAGCTTCGCGCGCGCATCCTCGAATTGGTCGAGGATTTGCCCGCCGATCATCCGACGCGGCGCTACGGTGAGGAGCAGATGGCGCTGCTCGACCGGCTGGGGCACGCGTCGTCGAAGGCGGCGGAGGGGGAGCCCGAGCCCAGAAGCCGGATCGGTTGGCCGGAGATTCCGTCTTCCGCGCCGGCCTCTGCACCGCTTCCGAAGCGCCGATGACGCAGCCCTTCGAGGGCAAGTCCGTCCTCGTCACGGGGGGGTCGCGAGGCATCGGCCGCGCGATCGCCACCCGCTTCGCGAAGGATGGCGCGGCGAAGGTGGCGATCGGCTATCTCCGGAACGACAGGGCAGCCGAAGAAACGGCGGCCGAGATCGAAGAGCTCGGCACACGAGTGACGCTCGTCCGCGGCAACATCTCGTCCACGAAGGTCGCCGACCAGGTGGCGGCTCTGGGCCCGCTCGACGTCCTCGTCCACAATGCCGCCACGGGCGTCGCGCGACCGGCGCTCGAGACGGAGGACAAGCACTTCGACTGGACGATGAGCGCGAACGCCCGCGCCCTCATCGCGCTTGCGCGGGTGGCCGCGCCGGCAATGCCCGAAGGCAGCTCGATCGTCGCGCTCTCGAGCCTCGGATCGGAGCGCGTTCTCGACAACTACGTCCTCGTCGGCGCCTCGAAGGCGGCTCTCGAGGCGATCGTCCGCTACCTGGCGGTCGAACTGGCACCGCGTGGCATCCGCGCCAATGCCGTGTCCGCGGGCGTCGTCGAGACCGACGCGCTCGAGGCGTTCCCGAACCGCGAGCAGATGCTCTCGTGGTCGGTCGCGCGAACGCCGGCGGGCAAGCTCGTTACGCCAGAGGACGTCGCCGCTGCCGTGTCCTTCCTCTGCTCACCCGGGGCGGAGATGATCCGAGGCCAGATCCTCGTCGTCGACGGGGGGTTCTCGCTGTTGGCCTAGCCGCCCTCGCGCATGAAGCCCTGCCGTGCGGCCGACACCAGGGCCACCGCCTCGGGGAAGAGCACCCGCATCGCATCTCGAAGGGCGATCGCCTGCTCGTCGACGGATCCCGTCGGCTCGACCCGGCGGAGCGCCGCCGCCGTCAGGTCGACAGCCGTATTGAGCGTCAGCGTCGCGAACTGCTCACGCTGTGCGTCGGCGACCGACTCCGCTTGCTGCTCCGCGAACTCGCGCAACCCACGCAGCAGATCGTCGGGATCGCCGCCGAACGGGAAGCTGAAGCCGCCTTCTTCCATGCTGGCAGAGTATCCGCCGGCGATCAGCCGAGCGGGACCTTGTAGCTCCCTTCGACCTCGGCCGCGAGCCCCTCGACCGCGGTCGCTCCCTGCTTCATCGCCTCGGCGAACGGCGAGGAGCCGACCTCACCGAGCTCCTGCTCGAAGCGGCGTGTGGCGAGCCCGATGCGGTCGAGGTAGACCGGCGAGGCAACGCGTGGAGGCGCCACGAGGATCGCGCGCAGCTCGCCGAGCGCCGCCTGCGCGTCCGCTACTAGCTCGACACCCTCCGTCTCAGCAAGCTCCGTAAGCCGCGCGTCGAGGCCATCGACGTCGCCGCCGGCCGCGCTCTCCTCCGCGAGCTCGCAGAGGGCGGCGATCGTCACGGTGTCGTGAATGAGCGCCCGATCCGAGATCACGCTGCCCGACGCGTCGAGCCCGATCCAGCTCCGGCGATCCGCGTCGGCCGAAAACGCGCAGAGGTACACGCGTGTCCCGGCGGCTGGCTCGGCAGGGATCACGACAGCGAGCTCCTCTCCTTCGTCCGCGTGCTCGCGCGCCACGTCGGCGATCTGCTCGAGCTCGTCGCCGAGGGACACGGGAGGAGCTTAGACTCGAGCCGTGGTCGTGGACTCCGAGCGGCAGCGCCATGCGCTTGCGCTCTTCGAGCCGCTCGGGCCGACCTACGAGCGCGTCGGGCAGCTGCTCTCGTTCGGGGAGGATCCACGCTGGCGGCGATTCCTCGTAGACAGGGTCGCCGTTGGCCCCGGAGACACGGTGCTCGACGTCGCAACCGGCACCGGCGCGGTAGCGCGCGAGCTCCTTCGCCGCCGCAGCTGTCGGGTCGTCGGCCTCGACCAGAGCGCAGCGATGCTCGAAGAGGCGCAGCGGACGCTTCCGCCTGGGGTGGAGCTCGTGCAGGGAGATGCGCAGTCGCTCCCGTTCGACGACGCCTTCTTCGACGGCCTGACGTTCACCTACCTCCTTCGCTACGTCGACGATCCGGCCGCGACGCTGCGCGAGCTCGCCCGCGTCATCAAGCCCGGCGGCACGATCGCCAGCCTCGAGTTCGGCGTGCCGGAGAACGCCGCCGCCCGTGTCGTGTGGGACGCATACGTCGGTGTCGGTCTCCCGCTCGCAGGACGCGCGGTCGGGCGCGGGTGGGAGGACGTCGGCCGCTTCCTCGGCACGAGCATCGAATCGTTCTGGCAGCGCTACCCGCTGGAAGCGCAGCTCGCGTGGTGGGAAGAGGCGGGGATCGCGAACATCCGTGTTCGGCGCCTCACGCTCGGCGCCGGTATCGTCGTCTGGGGCCGCCGGGCGTGAAGGATGGGCCTCGGCCGGCGTTCTATGCCCTCCCCGCGGGCGGCTGGCGCGACTACGTCACGCTGTTGCACGTCCCGTACACGCTCTGGCATCTGAGCTACGTCGTGATCGGCGCCGCCCTGGCTCCGGCGTGGCTCCCCAACAGGCTCGTCATCGCGCTCGTGGCGTTCTTCCTTGCGCTCGGGATCGGCGCGCACGCGCTCGACGAGCTGCAGGGCCGGCCGCTCGCGACCCAGATTCCCGCGTCGGTCCTCTGGGGCCTAGCGGCGGCATCCGTAGCCGGCGCGATCGTGATCGGCATCCTCGCGGCGCTCGCCTGGACTCCGTGGCTGCTCGCCTTCGTTGGCTTCGGCGGCTTCATCGTCATCGCCTACAACCTCGAGCTCTTCGGCGGGGTGTTCCATGGCGACGCCTGGTTCGCCGTCGGCTGGGGCGCGCTTCCCGTGCTCGCGGCGTACCTGGCCGCCGCCGAGCGGCTCTCCTGGGCCGCGGCAGCTGCGGCGATCTTCGCCGCTTCCCTGAGCTACGCACAACGGTGCCTCTCAACGCCGGTACGCCGGCTGCGCCGGGAGGTGCGCCACGTCTCGGGCACGTTCCAGCTCGCCGACTCGCGGGAGCTTCCGATCACCCGTGAGGTCTTGACGCAGCCCTCGGAGCTCGCCCTGCGCGCGATGACCGTGGCGACGATCGCGATCTCGGTCGCGCTCGTGCTCGCCCGGGTCTGACTACGATGGAACCGTGCTGCGGCGCTCGCGATCGGACACGGCTCTCGAGGAAGAGCGAGCACGGCTGGCGAGCCTCCTCGACGACGAATACCAGGAGCGGGCGGCAGAGCTAAAGCGGCAGCTGGCCGTGGCGAGATCCGAGCTGACCGCTGCGCTCGCAGACGAGGCACGGCGGCTCGCGGAGGAGCGCCGGGGCGAGTTCGCTGAGCGCGAGCGCGACGCTGCCGCGGAGTACTCGATGCGCCTCGTCCAGGTACAGAAGCGCGTGGAGGACCGGCTGACGGCGTGGACGCAGGACCTCGAGCGGACAACCGGTCAGGTCGAAGCTCAGGTGACACAGCTGGAGGCTCGGCAGAAGGAGCGGCTCGCGCAGCTCGAGCGCTCTCTCTCGCAGGAAGCCGACGCGTTCCGGTCCGAGGCGGACGACCAGCGAATCGCCGTCGCGCGCCTTCGCGACGAGATCCAGCACAGTGCGTCCGAAGCGGTGCAGACGGCCACGGCAGAGCTCGAGCAGATGGCGGCTGAGCGCCGACGCGCGCTGCACGAGGTCGGCGAGCGCCTGCGAAGACGTGAGCGGGAGCTCCGTGAGCAGATCGATCGCGAGGAGGCCGAAGCAGCGCAGAGACTCGCTGCGAGCTTTGCCGACGTGGAACGACGCCAGGCGGAACGTCTCGCGCGGTCGCTCGAACGCGAGGCGAACCGCATCGTCGAGACCGCGACGGTTGAATTCGACGCCGCCGTCCGGGCCGCGCGGGAAGAGGCTGCGCGTCGCCTTTCGCGCGAGCTCGACCGGGCAGTCGAGGCGTTCGCGCGCGAGAGCCCGAGGGTGTTCCAGGAAGTCGCTTCGCGGCAGAGCTCGTCGGACGGCGAGTCATAGAGTTGCACGGCGCCGGCAGGACGCGCCCGATTGGCGCCCGTTGCCGTTCGTAAATGTTCCGTAATCGTTTCCAACTTCCCCCAGAAGGGTTCGTCTTTGTCAGCACGAACCGGAACGCGTGAGTGAGATGACCCAGACGATCGAGACCGATTACAGCGAACGATTGAAGGTCGAGAGCTGGCGCCTGCACGTACTGATCGAGGCGGGCTATCCGCTCCCGCTCGCCGAGCGCCTCGCCCACTCGCAAGCCGATCTCCACCAGGCCGTCGAGCTCGTTCAAGCCGGCTGCCAGCCCGAGCTGGCGACGGAAATACTCCTCTGACGCAATAGCCCAGCCGAGCGGCGCGTACCATCGCCCTGTGGCGAAGGTCGAGGCGATCGACTACGGCGACCGGTCCGTCTATCCCGTTTCGGCGTTCGTGAGCGGCGTGGCGGGGTACCTCGAACGACTGCCGTCGGTGTGGGTGGAAGGCGAGATCTCGGAGCTTCGCCGTCAGGACCGCTGGCAGCAGGTGTTCTTCACGCTCCGCGACATCACCGGCCCCGAGTGCATCCAGGCGGCCATGGCCCGTGGTCCAGTTCGATGCGCTCGACCTCGGGCTCGAGAACGGCGAACGCGTGCACGTGTACGGCCGATCGGAGCTCTGGCAGCGGACCGGCGAGTTTCGGCTGAAGGCGCTGACGATCGAGCGCTTCGGCCAGGGAGATCATCTGGCGGCGCTCGAGCGGCTGAAGCGGAAGCTCGCCGCCGAGGGCTTGTTCGCCGCGGAGCGCAAGCGGCCACTCCCCCGCCTCCCACGCCGGATCGGTCTCGTCACCGGAAACGACGCGGCCGCGAAGCGGGACGTGATCACGGCTGTGACCGCACGCTTCCCGCCCGCGCGCCTGCTCGTCGCCGAGACGCTCGTCCAGGGACCGCGCGCCGCAGTCTCCGTCATCGACGCTCTCCGCACCGTCGGCGCGGAGCCCGGCGTCGACGTGATCATCCTCAGCCGTGGCGGTGGCAGCTTCGAGGATCTCCTCCCGTTCAGCGACGAGCGGCTCGTGCGTGCCGTTGCAGCGAGCCCGGCGCCCGTGGTCTCTGCGATCGGCCATGAGCAGGACACGCCCCTTTGCGATCTCGCCGCTGACGTACGCGCTGCGACGCCGACGGCGGCGGCACGGCTCGTCGTTCCAGACCTCGACGAGTTGATCGCGTCGCTCGACCGGGCGCGCGGATCGATCCAGCGCGGCGTACGGCTGGTCGTCGGACGCCGGCACGAGCTCCTCGAACGGGACGCCGACCGCCTTCGGAGGGGCGGGCGGCTGCTTGTCGAGCGGCGGCGTGCTCGACTGGAGGAGCTCGACCGCAGCCTCCGGACGCTCTCGCCGCGCGCGACGCTCGCCCGCGGCTACGCGATCGTGCGTTCGCAGGATGACGTCGTGCGACGAGCCGGCACGCTCGCCGCTCGAGACCGGGTCGACGTCGAGCTCTCGCAGGGATCGTTCGCGGCACGGGTCGAGGAGGTGACGCCGTGAGCGCGGAGGAGCTCTCGTTCGAGGCTGCCGAGCGCGAGCTGCGCACGATCATCGAACGCCTCGAGTCTGGCAACGTCGACGTCGACGAGGCGATCGTGCTCTGGGAGCGTGGCGAAGCGCTCTACGCGATCTGCCGCGCGCGTCTCGAGGCGGCCGAGGGCAAGGTGGAAGAGCTGGCCAAACGCGTGCAGGCCGCCAAGCCTTCTGCATAGAATCCAACCATGAGCGCTCCCACCGATCTCCTCAGGCAGGTCAAGTTGTTCCACAACGTCGAGCCGAAAGCGCTCGACTCGATCGCAAAATCGTTCAAGGAGCGGACATTCGTCGCCGGCACGACGATCGCCCTGGAGGGCTCGCAGGGCATTGGCTTCTTCGTTGTCGAGTCCGGCACCGCGAAGGCCAAGCACGGAGACCTCGAGATCGGCACGCTCGGACCGGGCTCGTCCTTCGGCGAAGTCGCGCTCGTCGACGAGGGCACGCGGTCGGCCACGGTCACCGCAGAGACAGAGCTCAAGTGCTGGGGCCTCTCGGCGTGGGAGTTCCGCCCGATCGCCGAGACGAACGCCACCGTTGCGTGGAACCTTGCGAGGATCCTGGCGGGGTACGTTCGGCTCGCCACGCGCGAGCTCGACGAGCAGCTCGAGTCCTAGCCGCTCAGCGCCTCGGCCCGCTCGGGCTCCTCGACGACGTCCTCTGCAGCCTCATCGGCAGCCCCCTCGCCCTCGTCCTTCTCGAGCGCATCGACGGCCGGAGGCATGCGTCGAAGCGTCGCGTAGGAGAGTCCCTCGCGGCCGAGGAAGAGGAGCCCGAACCCGATCCCAACCGACGCCTCGATCGCCTGTAGGCCAAGTCCGAACGCAAACCCTTGTGCGTACGGAACGCCGTAGCCGACGAGCGGCGTCGCGATCGCCACCTGGAGCAGGCCGACGTTGCCCGGCCACAGTGGGATGATCGCCGCGAGGTTCATCAGCACAAGCACGAGCCCGGCCGCCGAGAGGTCGAGGTCGATCGAGAACGCCTCCATCGTCGCCCAGACCGCGAACAGCTGGCAGATCCAGCCGATGAATTGGAACCCGATCGCCGTGACGGCGGAGACGGGTTGACGCATGACTCCGAGCCCGTGGCGCGCCATGGTCACGACCCTGCGGGTGGCGTGGACGCTGTCGACGTGATGGCTCCGCTGGTGGTGGCGCGCGCTCATGAACGCGATCACGAGCAGGACGGCGCCGATCGAGAAGAGGATGATCAAGCTCGTCACGGCCCAGTGCGGGATCTCGGCCGTTGCGAGCACCCAGACAACGAGGAACGCCGCGGGCACGAAGTCGAACACGCGGTGCGCGAAGACCGTGCCGACGAGCGTCGCCCAAGCGCCCTTCAGCCGCGGCATGTGGCGCGTGAGCACGGCGACCCGCGCCAGCTCCCCGACCCGCCCGGGCATCGTCGCGTTCGCGAGCAACCCGATCGAGAACGCGGAGAAGACGTGCAGGAAGCGCGGATGCGGCGGCGGCACCGCCTGGTCGATGATCGTGTTCCACGACAACGAGCGAGACAGCACGGACAAGAGGTTGAGCCCGATGGCGACCGCGATCCATTCCCACTCGACGGCGCGGAAAGCGTCCGCAACCTGTCCCCACTCCGGGCCGCCGAAGTAGACGGCCGCAGCCGCGCCGGCGAGCAGGGCGGCGACGGCGCCGATCCGCACCCACGGGTTGCGGGTCAGCCGCCGCAGAGCCTGCATCAGGTGACCGCCGTGCTCCTGCCCGCCCGGGCGAGCACGAGCTCATAGATCTCGAGGAGTCGCTGGCCGATCGCGTCCCAGGAGTAGCGGTCGAGCGCGACCTGGCGCGCCGAGGCGCCGAGCCGCGCCCGTCGCTCCTCGTCTCCGAGCATGGAGACGACGGCGTCCTCGAGCGCGTCTGCGTCGCCGGGAGGCACGAGCGTCCCGATCTCGTCTTCCATCACGTCTCTGTATCCCGCAATGTCCGACGCGACAACCGGCACTGCGCAGGCAAACGCCCGCGTGAGCACCATGCCGAAGCTCTCCATCCCTACCGACGGTGCGACGAGAAGCTTCGCGCGGAGCAGCTCGTCGGTCAATGCGTCCTGGCTCAGAAAGCCGAGGATGTCGATGCCGGTGTCCGGCAGCCGGTCACGCGAGAGAAGCAGGCGCACGGCGAGTGGGTCCGCGCCGACGACCCGGAGGCGAGCGCCCGTCCGCGCATGGATTGCGGGCCACGCGGCAAGCAGAACGGATAATCCCTTCCGCGGATCGTGGCGGCCGATAAACACGACCCGGTGCTCGCGGTCGGCCGCATCCGCGTGCGGGGGGATCAGCGCGCCGTTCGGGATCACGTCGTACTCGCCGGGTAGCCAGCGCGCCGCCGAGATGCGCGCCTGCTCCGAGACGGCGATCCTGTAGTCGATCCGGTTCATCAGGAAGCCCCAGCCCGCTCGACCGGGGCCGTACCACTTGAGCTCGCCGGAGGCATGGAACGTCGCCACCACGGGGCACTCGGCGGCTGCGAGCGCCGCGACGCAGATGGCAGGCGTCATCGGCTCGTGGAGGTGCAGGATGTCGAACTGCTCGCGGGCGAGTGCCCTCCGCACCTTTCGCCGGACTCTCGCCGTCAGCACGATGTTCGGCAGCGATCCGTTGGCGGGCACGATCACCGAACGTCCGACCGGGATCACGTCCTCGGGCGGATCGTCGTGCCGGCCGTAGCGCGGGTGGAGAGCCCGCGTGAACGTCCCCGGGGGATCGTTGCCGATCACCGTTCGGACATCAAGGCCGAGCGAGCGCAACGCCGCGGACTGGAGCTCCGCGTGCTCGTTAACACCACCGGAGAACGACCACGAGAAGGGGACAACGATTCCGACCTTCACGCGCCAATCCTAAGGCGGGCACGTAGCTCGAAGTAGACTCGGCCGGTGGACTTCCCCGAGGGACTCGCCGAGCTCCACACGCACCTCGGCGGCTCGGTCGCCTCGGAGATCATGTGGAGCCTGGCTCACGAGCAGGGCATCGCCCTTCCCGTGAAGGACTTCTGGGAGTTCGACCGCCTCGTCACCGTCTCCGACCCGCGTGGCGTCGAGAACCTCGACGCGCTGAACGAGATCTACCGCTGGACCGAGCTGATCCAGTCGAGCCCGCTCGCGGTCGAGCGCTCGGTCCACGCGGCGATCGGCGGCGCCTACCGCTCGCAGGGGATCACGACGCTCGAGATCCGCTTCAACCCGATGAAGCGAAACCGCGGCGGCGAGCGCGACCTCGATCACATCATTCTCGCCGCCGTCCGCGGGCTCGACCTCGCAGCGCTCGAATATCCACACGTGCGCGCCGGGCTGATCCTGATGATGGATCGCACCTTCACGGAGCGGCAGAACGCGATCATCGTCGAGAAGGCGATCCGCTGGGCTTCGCGGGGCATAGTCGGCATCGACATCGCGGGGCCGCGGCCTGGTGGTCGCTACCCGTACGCCGAGCTTGCGCCGCTCGTGGAGGAGGCGCGGAGCGCCGGGCTAGGGGTCACGATCCATGTCGGCGAGGAAGGCGGCGAGCACGGCCTCGCCGAGACGTGGGCCGTTGCAGAGACACTCCGACCCGAGCGAATCGGGCACGGGATCCTCGCTGCCGGGGACGAGGATCTGATGGCGACGCTCGGCGAAGCAGGGATCGTGCTCGAGATCTGTCCGACCTCGAACCTGCTGACAAGAGCGCTGCCGAACGAGCAAGCGCTTCGCGACACGTTCCGCGCCTTCGTCGACCACGACGTGCCGTTCACGATCGCGACGGACGGGCCGGAGATGATGCGTACGCACCTCCGCGACGAGCTCGAGCTCCTCCTGCGAATCGGCGCCCTCGATGAGGTCGAGTTGCAGGCGGCGAATGCGCGCGGGCACGATGCGAGCTTCGTCCGCAATCCCGCGTTGAAGATGGCGTAGCTCGCAGGCGCCGTACACTCAGCAGTTGGGATCGGTCGGTTGCGAGTCAGCGACTCAGAGCTACCAGTGCGGATTCGGGTTCTGGCGCGGCCTCCGAATATGTGTCTTGCGCCAAGAGCGTGAAGTCGTCTCCCCTGGCGAGCCTGTAGTCCTCGTCAGCACCAGCGAGGATCGCTTCGAACGCTGCGATGACGGTCGTATCGAACTGTGACTCCGCGCCTTGGGCGAGGCGTAACCGG
>CAVPLG010000003.1:0-916371 GCA_963705945.1 uncultured Actinomycetes bacterium
GAACGATCTTTCCAGCCGGGCGAGCGTGCTGCACCTGATGGGAGGGCTCGAGGCTCAACTGGGCGACTTCGAGCGCGGTCGCGAGCTCGTGGCGGTCTCACAGGCGATCTACGAGGAGCTGGGTCATGTGGAGGCCCCGATGCGCGTCGGCATGGTGTCCGCACACATCGAGCTCCTCGCCGATGACTACGCCGGAGCCGAGCGCCTGCTGCGCCGTCTTGCAACTTCTACGAATCGATGGGCGACCGAGGCCATCTTGCCCCCCGTGCGGCCGAGCTGGCCGAGGCGATCTACTGCCAGGGCCGCGTCGACGAGGCCATGGACTGGGCGCTCCGCTCCCGCGACCTCTCCGCGACCGACGACGCACACGCGCACTTGCTGTGGCGACCTGTGCTTGCGAAGACCCTCGCGAGAAGCGGGCAAACGGCGGAAGCCGAGGCGCTTGCTCGAGAGGCGCTCCGCCTCGCCGGCGCCACCGACTGGCTCAACGCGCAGGCAAAGATCAGGCTCGATCTCTCCGAGATCCTCGTGCACCTGGGACAGGCGGGCGAGGCGGGGACGTTGTGCGAAGAGGCCAAGCGACTGTTCGACCTCAAGGGCAACGTGTGCGGCCGGAACCGGGCGCTCGAGTTGCTCCGTGCCAACGCGCACGCATAGTGCAACCACAGTGCACGGAGGCCATCCGGCCTCCGTGCACTGTGTGCTAGTGGTCGGACTAGTGGCCCGTCGGGCCATTGTCGGCCAGCGCGATCAGCGGAAACGCCGCTGCGAGCACGACCGACGCGACCATCACCGCTGTCACGACGAGCGTGCGGCTTGTGTGCGTGATCCGGCGCATGTCTCCCTCCTTTCCGGAGTTGCTGTGCGCCGGGCACGTTCGGAGAGCCGGCAAACGCCGCCCTCACGGCTCGCCAATCGTTCGCTCACGCCGTGCGAATCGGTCATGAGAAATGCGGGGATATGGGCGCTCCGACGCAGCATGGATCTCTGCGTCGAAGCTAGAAATCTGCGGTCTAGCTTTCCTCGGGCTTTATCTCGACCTGTTGTCGATAAGAACCAGGAATTCTCGTAGACGAAATATCAGGGCTTTTCTCTAGTATCGAGAGAGGCGCTCAACGTCTCGCCTGGCCGGCTCAGCGTTTACCCCCTAGTCACGGCTCTTCCGCCCTGCTCCGCGAGGGCGTGGCTCGCGTCCTCGCCGACAGGGGCTTCGAGATCGTGGCCCAGGCCGGCGACGCGTTCGAGCTGAAGCATGCGGTCGACGAGTGGAAGCCCGATGTCCTCGACCCCAAGGTGGTCAGTCAGCTGATGGGTCGCAAGATGACCGATCACCCGCTCTCCGACCTCACCAAACGCGAGCGCGAGGTGCTTGCGCTCATGGCCGAGGGGTTGTCCAGCCAGGGCATCTGCCGGCGGCTCTTCCTCAGCCCGAAGACCATCGAGACGCACGTCCACAACATCTTCGGAAAGCTTCGGTTGCCGCCGACGACCGACGAGCACCGTCGCGTCCAGGCCGTGCTCGCCTTCCTTCGGGCCGGTTAAGGAGCGCTGGGGGACAGGGTGTAACCCTGTCCCCCAGCGTTAGTCAGTCGCTACGAGACCTTGGCGCAGGTGACCCAGACGTTGCCGACTGCGGCGAGGTTATTGCCGCTCTCGCCCCAGATCACGAAACGCCAACCGGTGTCGTCGGAGTTCGGGCCGTCCTGGAGCACGTAGCCCGCCCCGTCGACCTGGTCCCACCCTCCTCCGACCGCCTTCTCGCCGGACTGGCACATGGCCGTGACTCGGCTGTACGCGCCCTCCGCGTCGAGCTCGAAGGAGTCCTGCCGGTAGGTGAAGAGGCTGGCCGACAGCGAGCCCGTCGGCCCCGGCGTGGCCGCGATCTGAGCAGCGGTCAAGCCGTTCAAGGTCGCCGCGTCCGTCCCAGGCCCCGGAATCGACGCGATCTGCGTCGCCGTTGCACCGTTCACCTTCAATGCGTTCGCCGCGACCTTCGCGGTGTTCGCCTTCTTCGCGTGATCGGCGTTCAACGCACGCTTGGCAAGAGGCGGCACGATCCCCGCGGCCAACCCCGTGCTCGAGAGCGCGACGAAGAGCGCGATCGACGCGATGACGATCGCGGGCAGCTCGCGCCTCATGTGGGCTCTGATGCCTCTCGTTCGATGTACCGCTCATGGCTAGGAGACCTTGGCGCAGATGACCCAGACGGAGCCGTTCGCGGGGACGGTGTCACCGCTGTCAGCCCAGACACGGAAGAACCAACCCGAGCCGTCCGGAATCGGTCGATCGACGAGAACGTACGCAGCGCCGTTCGCCTGGTCCCAGCCGCCGGCGATCGCCTTCTCACCCGATACGCAGAGCGCGCGGGCGTCCGTCTTGTCGCGCTCGGACTGGATGCTCCAGCCGGTGGAGCGAAGCGTGAACAGGCCGGACGCGAGCGAGCTGGTCGGCCTCGGCGTGGCGGCTATCTGCGCCGCCGTCTGGCCGTTCAGCGTCGCGGCATCTGTCGCCGGGCCAGGCGTCGCCGCGACCTGCTCGGCGGTCAGGCCATTGAGCTTGAGCGCGTTCGCGGCCGTCTTGGCCGTATTGGCTGTCTTCGCGTGGTCGGCGGTGACCGCGCGCTTGGCGAGTGGGACGATGCTCGCCGCTACTCCGCTGCTCGGCAAGAGCTACGAACAGGGCGATCATCGAGATGACAAGCGCGGGCGTCACACGCACCCCGCGCGGGCGAAATCTACGCATTGCGTGCTCCTTTCGGATCCAGAGGAATCGGAGAGGGTACTAGGTCTGCGGCCCTGCTGCGGAGATTGCCCCGTCGATAGTTCCTGCAAACCGGGCAAAGTTGTCGGCGAACATCGCGCGAGCTTCGCGCCTGCTCGTCGTACGCGTCCGGGTCCCGCCACGTCGAGCGCGGATCGAGCAGGCTCGTCTCGACACCGGGCACCTCGTCCGGCACCTCGAAGCCGAAGACCTCGATCCGTGCGGAACGCGCCGCTCTCGAGCTCGCCCGAGAGCGCCGCGTGGAGCATCGCCCGCGTGGCGCGCGATCGGCATCCGCTCGCCCTCGCCGTACGGGCCGCCCGTCCAGCCGGTGTTCACGAGCCAGACCGTCGAGCCGTGGCCGTCGAGCCGCTCGCCGAGCAGCTCCGCGTACACGGCCGGGCGACTGCGGCAGGAACGGGGCGCCGAAGCACGCCGAGAACGTCGCCTGCGGCTCGGTGACGCCGATCTCGGTGCCCGCCACCTTCGCCGTGTAGCCGGAGAGGAAGTAGAAGAGCGCCTGCTCGCGCGTCAGCCGTGCGATCGGCGGCAGCACGCCGAAGGCGTCGGCGGTCAGCATCACGACCGAGACCGGATGCCCGGCCCGCTTCGTCGGCAGGTGATTCGCGATCTGCTCGAGCTTGTACGCGGCGCGCGTGTTCTCCGTCTTCGTGTCGTCGTCGAGGTCGAGCACGCCGCGCTCGTCCATGACGACGTTCTCGAGCACGGTGCCGAACGCGCCGCGTCGTGCGGTAGATCTCGGGCTCGGCCTCCGCGGACAGCCGGATCACCTTCGCGTAGCAGCCACCTTCGAAGTTGAAGATGCCGTTGTCCGACCAGCCGTGCTCGTCGTCGCCGATCAGATGCCGCTCGGGATCGGCCGAGAGCGTCGTCTTGCCGGTGCCCGAGAGCCCGAAGAACACCGCCACGCGGCCGTCGTCGCCGACGTTCGCCGAGCAGTGCATCGGCATCACGCCGCGCAGCGGCAGGCGGTCGTTCATCACGCGTGAAGATCGACTTCTTGATCTCGCCCGCGTAGTACGTGCCGCCGATCAGCACCTCGGAGCGCGAGGGATGGAGGCACGACGAACGTGCCGGAGCGCGTGCCGTCCGTCTCCGGATCGGCCTCGACGGCCGGCGCGTGCAGCACGAGCGCCTCGGGCTCGTGCGGCGGCGATCTCCTCCTCCGTCGGGTCGATGAAGAGCGTCTTCGCGAAGAGCGCGTGCCACGGGCTGTACGTCACGACCCGCAGCGCGAGCCGGTGCGCCGGATCGGCGCCGGCGAACGCGTCGACGACGTAGACGTCCTGCTCGTCGAGGAAGGAGACGACCTTCGCGCGCAGCCCCTCGAAGCGGTCCTCCTCGATCGGCTGGTTGACGCTTCCCCAGTCGATCCGGTCCTCGGAGCCGGGCTCGTGCACGACGAACTTGTCGAGCGGCGAGCGGCCGGTGTGCTCGCCGGTGTCGACGACGAGCGGCGCCGCCCTCGGCGAGCTGCGCCTCGCCACGCAGCAGCGCATGGCTGTAGAGCAGCGACGTGCGTCGGGTTCCAGTGCACGCCACCGGACGGCGCCAGGCCGTGCGCGTCGAGGCCGATCGGGCCCCGCAGCTCGATGTCGGTCGTGATCGCCATCGCGGGGCCTTAATCCTACGCGCGCGCGTTAGGCTCGGCGAGTGAGGATCAGAGCGCCCGATCCGCCGCTGTCCGACGGGGTGGTGACGCTGCGGCCCTGGATGGAAGCCGACGCGGACGCGGTCGCGGCGGCCTGTCGCGACCCGGAGATCACCCGCTGGCTCGACGCCGTGCCCTCCCCCTACACGCGCCGGGACGCCCGCGCATACATCGCCACGGCACGGCGGGGATGGAAGGACGGCTCGCTGTGGACGTTCGCGGTCACGGATACGGAGACGGGCGACGTGCTCGGGTCGTGCGGCGTCGGCTGGCAAGACCGTCCGAACGCCGTCGCGGAGATCGGCTACTGGGTGCGGTCCGGCGACAGGGGTCGCGGCGTCGCGACGCGCGCCGTCGAGCTCGCCTCGCAGTGGGTGTTCGACGAGTGCGGCGTCGCGCGGCTCCAGCTCCGCGCCGACTCGCTCAACGTCGCCTCGCAGCGCGTAGCCGAACGCGCCGGCTTCCAGCGGGAAGGGGTGCTCCGCTCGGTCAGCTACAGCCGCCGCCAGGAGCGGCGCGTCGACTACGTCCTGTACTCGCTGCTGCGCGACGAACCCCGTCCGTAGACTGGCCGCCAGATGGGGGACGACCGGCGCGACCTGCTGCTCTACGCCGCCGCCGGAGTCGTGTACGTCACGATCGGCGCCTTCGTCCCCGCGTTCCTCTTCTCCTGGGTCGTCGCCGCCGCCTTCCTCGTGACCTGGGTGTTTGTCGTGCCCGCGGTCGTCCGCCGCCTCAGACGGCGATGAGGGAACGGACATGAGCTGGGCGTCACACGACCTCGAGCCCTACGTGATCCAGCGGTTCATGGGCAGGCGCGTGATGTTCGTGCCGCTCCTGCTCGGCTCGTATGCGCCTGATCTCGCGACGAAGTGGGTCGTCTACGGCACCCACGTCTTCGGCTATCGCGTCGCAGCCGGTGATCCCGCCCGCTTCCACCGTGGATGGCCGGGCGTCGGCTTCACGCACTCGCCGCTCTTCGGCGTGCTCGTGGCGCTCGTCGTTATCGCAGCGACCGGCAACAAGCTCTGGGCGTTCAGCTTCATGATCGGCCAGTGGGCGCACGCGTTCACGGACGTGACGGACACGGTCGGCACGATGCTCCTCTTCCCGTTCTCGACGCACATCTTCTCGATCGGCCTCTGGAAGTACGCCGCCGAGGCGGGAAGGCTCGGCGACGGCGCCGCGTACTTCAGCGGCCCGGCGGTCGTGTGGGACTGTCTCTGGGTCGTCTTAGTAGCGCTCTCGTGGCGTGTGCTGACACGGGATTACTTCCACACCGTCGTGGCCCCCAACGACAAGTTCTGGGCCTGGGCGGGGAAGCGGGCTCCCGAGCCTGTCCTGCTTGCCCTCTATCGAACATCCGCGTTCTACGGCACGTTTCGGCTGCTGGCGTGGATCCTGTGGGTGCACGTGGTCACGTCGCACGCGTTCGACATCTCGTGGGGTGGCCCGCACTGGATCAGGGGGGTCACGAACAACGAGCTGAACGGCGGCGGCACCTCCGCCGGCCTGCTGATCTCTGCGCTCATCGTTACGTTCATCTGCGCGGCGGTCTACTGGCGCGGGGGCCACGGGCCGCTGATGGAGGGCTCGCGCGGCAGGCGCCGCGCGGCGCGGGTCGAACAACGGGGAGAGTGAGCCCGAAGACGGAGATCGAGCGCTTCCTCGCCTCGCCGGCCCTGTCGGACGCCACCCGCAGGGCCTATCGCTTCGACCTGGAGCCGTTCGCAGCGTGGCTCGGGCGGCGCGGGCTCGGGCTCGACGATGTCGACGTCGTCGTGCTCACGGACTACGCGACGGAGCTCGGGCGCGGGCGGCCTCGGCGGCTCGCCCCGGCGACGATCGCCCGCAAGCTCGCAGCCGTCCGCTCCCTCCTCCGCTTCTCTCTCGGCGAGGGCCGTGTGCCCGACGTCTCGCTCGCGCCACGGCGCGTCCGTCGGCTGCCGCAGGTGCAGAAGCCGGACGACATCGACCGCGAGCTCGCCGCGCTCGAGGGCGACGACCCGATCCACCTTCGGAACCGCGCGCTCGCGGAGCTCGTGTATTCCGCAGGGCTCCGGAGCCGCGAGGCGGTTGACCTCGACCTCGGGAGACGTCGATTTCGAGCAGGAGCTCGTGCGCGTCCGCGGCAAGGGCGACAAGGAGCGGGTCGTCCCGCTCGGAGAGGAGGCCTCGAGCTGGCTCGGCCGTTACCTGCGCGAGAGCCGCCCGCTGCTCGTGCACGGAGCTGAGGAGGCGTTGTTTCTCTCGGTTCGCGGGCGCAGACTCGACACGAGCACGCTCCGCCGCGTCCTCCCCCACCCGCATCGCCTCCGCCACGCGTTTGCCACGCACCTCCTCGAGGGCGGCGCCGATCTCCGCGTGATCCAGGAGCTGCTCGGCCACAGCTCGCTCGCCACGACGCAGGTCTACAGCCACGTCGACGGCCGGGGGCTGCGCCGCGTCTACGATCGGGCGCATCCTCGCTCCTGAGCCATGAGAATCCTCACGCTCGCACTCGGGATCGCCGTCACGCTCGCGGTTCCCATCGTCCTCGCCGTCACGGGCATCCGGGTCGTGACGCACGACGAGTACGTGCAGGCGCTCTACGATCACGGAGGCATCCCGGGCGACCGCTACGGCCTCACGGAGGCGCAGCGCGCGCGGCTTGCAGAGACCGGGCTCCGGTCGATCCTGCCATCGTCGCCCGACGGCATCGACGTCCTGCGCGAGGCGCGCTTGCCGAACGGCGTCCCCGCTTTCAACCAACGTGAGCTGCGCCACATGGCGGACGTGCGGACGCTCGTCTCGCACGCCTACCGCCTCCAGCTGGTGCTCCTCGTCGCGATCGGCGTCCTTGCGCTGCTCCTGGGCGTGAGCGCGTCCACGCGTGCGGTCGTGCCGGTTGCGCTCGCGCGCGGGGCGGTGCTCACGGTCGGGATCGCCCTCGTCGTCGCGATCGTCTCAGCTACGCGCTACGACGTCTTCGAAACGACGTTCCACGGCTCTTTCTTCGATGGAAACAGCTGGCGGTTCGACGAGACGGAGACGCTGCGGCGCCTCTATCCGGACCGCTTCTGGCTCGACACGGCAATCACCGTGGGCGCGCTGGCCGTGATCCAGGCGCTCGCGCTCCTCCCGCTGGCGCGGATCTGGGCACGGCACGCGGGGGCGACGACGCACGGCATGCGCATGCGGGCGCGCACGCAGAGCACGTGAGCGGCTCGCCGAGCGCGGCGGTCGAGCGATTCCTGGCGCTGTCTCGGACACGGCTCGCTCCGAGAACGGTCGAGAGCTACCGTCGCGACCTCGAGCACTTCGGGCGCTGGCTCGGTGAATCAGGGCCGGAAGCGGCCGACCGGGAGGCGATCGAGCGCTACCTCGCGGAGCTTCGTGCCGACGGTCTCGCCGGGTCGACGATCGCCCGCCGGCTCGCCGCGCTGCGCTCGTTTTACCGCCACGAGCAGCTGATCGGCGCTCGCCTCGACAATCCCGCGGCCGAGATCCCCGCTCCTCGCCGCGTCCGGCGCTTGCCGCGCACGCTCTCGGCATCGGAGGCCGAGCGGCTCATCGAGGCTGCAGCCGGCACGACGCCGCGTGCGTTGCGCGACGCCGCCCTCGTCGAGCTGCTCTACGGAGCGGGCCTGCGCGTCACGGAGGCAGTCGGGCTCGACGCGCCGCGGTCGACCTCGACGAGCGACTCGTCGTTTGCATCGGCAAGGGCGGCAAGGAGCGCATCGTCCCGATCGGCCGCAGGCGGCGGACGCCGTGCGGCGATACCTGTCACGCGGGCGTCCGTACCTCGACCGCCGGCACCGCCCCGAGCTCTTCTTGAACGCGAAGGGCGGGCCGCTGACCCGCGCCGGCGCCTTCCTCCTCCTGCGCCGGCTCGCCGAGAAGGCAGGTCTCGAGCCCGGCTCGCGTCCACCCGCATCTCCTCCGCCACTCGTTCGCGACGCACCTGCTCGAGGGCGGCGCCGACCTCCGCAGCGTCCAGGAGATGCTCGGGCACGCAGATCTCGCCACGACCGAGCTCTACACCCACGTCACGGACCAGCGCCGGCGCGAGACGTACTTCGCAGCCCATCCCCACGCCCGGCGTCGAAAGAATTGGCTAGCGGGTGTTCGCCTTCTTCTGAAGGCCTGTGGCGACCTTTGCGGCGACTTCGCGCAGCTCGCGTCGGCCTCGTCGTCGTCGGCGAGGCCGTTCAGCAGCACGATCGTGTCGCGCGTCGGCGAGCCGTTGCGGAGGCAGACGACCGCGAGCCGCCGCACGGCGTCGTTGTCGTCAGCCGAGACAAGGCGATGCAGCAGCGGCCGCGCGGAGTTGACCGCCGCCGGCCCGTCGCGAGAGAGCAGCTCGAGCGAGATGAGCGCCGAGCCACGGCAGGCGGGGCTCTCGTCTTCGAGCCCGCGGCGCAGCAGCTCGGTCTTCTGCCGGAAGCGGAACTGGCCGATCGCGCGGTACGCGACCGCTCGCTCGCGGTAGTCGGCGTTGCGCACGTCCGCCTCGAGCTCGTCCTCCCACTCGCGGCGGAGATTGGCCAGCGTCGCGCTCCTGACCCCCTTCGGCGAACGCGTCGGCCTCGGCCGCAGCCTCGGCCAGCGACCTCGGCGTCACGAAACCGCTTCGAGAGACCGGCTCGGCGGCCCGACGTAGCGGGCCGACGGACGGAACAGGCGCCCGGTGCGCTTCTGCTCGAGGATGTGCGCCGACCAGCCGGCGACACGCGAGCACGCGAACATCGCGGGCGCGAGCGGGGGCGGGATCTCTGCGACGTCGAGCACGAGCGCCGAGTAGTACTCGACGTTCGTCTTCAGCGGACGCTCGGGGTGCCGCCGCTCGAGCTCGGCGAGCGCGGCCTCCTCGAGTTGCTCGGCGATCTCGATCTGGGGCGAGCCGAGCTCGCGTGCCGTCCGCTTGAGGATGCGCGAGCGCGGATCCTCCGCGCGGTAGACCCGGTGGCCGAAGCCCATGATCCGCTTGCCGGAGTCGAGGGTGTCGCTTACCCACTTCTCGGGATCGCCCATGGCGGCGACCTCCTCGAGCATCGGCTTGACGTACGCGGGCGCGCCGCCGTGGAGCGGCCCGGACAGCGCGCCGACGGCCGAGGAGAGCGAGGCTCCGCAGTCCGCGCCGGTCGAGGCCGTGACGCGGGCCGTGAAGGTCGAGGCGTTGAGGCCGTGCTCGGCCGTGCAGATCCAGTACGTGTCGATCGCCTTGACGTGCCGCGGGTCGGCCTCGCCGCGCCACCGGAGCAGGAACTTCTCGGCAGCCGTCTGGCCGCGCGCGACGACGTCGTCCGGCACGGCGTCCTCGTGCCCGTCTGCGAGCCGCGCCGAGCGCGCGACGATGCCCATCATCTGGGAGGAGAGCCGGCCGAGGTCGTCGCGTCGCCTGCTCGTCGGAGATCTCGTTCAGCTTGCCGAGCTTCCAGTCGCCGGCGAGCCGCGCCGTCTCGGCCTGGAGGTCGGCCGGCGCATTGCCCGTCAGCCGCGCCGGCTCGTAGGGCTCGGGCTGCGGCATCACGGAGTCGAGGTCGTCGTCGACGAGCAGGCCCCACACGTTCTCGTACGGGTAGTGGCCGACGAGCTCCTCGATGTCGATCTCCGCGGTAGCGGAGCACGCCGCCTTCGCGGTCGGGCTCGGCGATCTCGGTCTCGACGGCGACGACGCCTTCGAGCCCAGGCTGGAAGTCGGTCATCGCGTCGGAATCTACCCCAACGGCGCCTGCGGCCGGGCTCGGCTAGAGTCCGTCGCCGTGGCCCACCGCGTGACCCTCATCCCCGGCGACGGCACGGGGCCCGAGCTGACCGAGGCGACGCGCCGCGTGCTCGAGGCGACGGGCGTCGCGTTCGAGTGGGACCTGCGCGAGGCCGGCGCGGACGTGATGGAGCGAACCGGAGGCAATCCGCTTCCGCCGGAGACGCTCGCGTCGATCCGCGAGAACGGGGTCGCGCTCAAGGGCCCGATCACGACGCCGATCGGCACCGGCTTCCGCTCGGTGAACGTCGCGCTCCGCCACGAGCTCGAACCTCTACGCGTGCCTGCGGCCCTGCAAGACGTACCCCGGCGTCCGCTCACGCTACGAGGCGGTCGACGTCGTCATCGTCCGCGAGAACACGGAGGACCTCTACGCGGGCATCGAGTTCGAGTCCGGGAGCGAGGCGCACAGGAGCTGATCGCGACCCTCGGCCGGCTCCAGCCGAAGCAGATCGCGACGAAGTCCGGCATCTCGATCAAGCCGATCAGCCCCGAGGCCTCCGAGCGGATCATCCGCTTCGCCTTCGAGTACGCGCGCGCAGCACGGCCGCCGCGCCGTCCACTGCGTCACGAAGGCGAACATCATGAAGCACACGGATGGGCTCTTCCTCGACGTCTTCCGGCACGTCGCGCGCCGAGTACTCCGACATCGAGCCGCGCGAGAACCTCGTCGACGCGCTCTGCATGGGGCTCGTGCAGCGGCCGGAGGAGTACGACGTGCTCGTGCTGCCGAACCTCTACGGCGACATCGTCTCCGATCTCGCCGCCGGCCTCGTCGGCGGCCTCGGCGTCGCGCCCGGCGCGAACATCGGCGCGGACGCAGCCGTCTTCGAGGCGACGCACGGCTCGGCGCCGAAGTACACGGGCCAGAACAAGGTCAACCCGATCGCGATGATCCTCTCCGGGAAGCTCATGCTCGACCATCTCGGCGAGACCGGATGCGGCCGCGCGGCTGGAGGAGGCCGTCGCCGCCGTCGATCGCCGAGGGGAAGAGCCTCACGTACGACATGAAGCCGCACCGCGACGACCCGACCGCCGTCGGGACGAGCGAGGTCGCCGACGCGATCATCGAGAAGCTCGGAGCGCTCGTCACGTGAGACGGAAGGTCACGGTCATCGGCGCCGGCAACGTCGGCGCCACGTGCGCGCAGGAGATCGCGCGCCGCGACTACGCCGACGTCGTCCTCGTCGACATCATCCCGAACTTCCCGCAGGGCAAGGCTCTCGACATGAACCAGGCGGCGGCCGTGCTCTCGTACGAGCCGAACATCACCGGCACGAACGACTACGAGGAGACCGACGGGCTCGGACGTGATCGTGGTCACGGCCGGCAGGCCGCGCGCGCCCGGCATGAGCCGCGACGACCTCGTGACGACGAACGAGGCGATCGTCGCCGCGGTCACGAAGGACGCGGTCAAGCGCTCGCCGAAGGCGATCGTCGTCGTCGTCTCGAACCCGCTCGACGCGATGTGCCACGTCGCGAAGGCGGTCTCGAAGCTCCCGCGCGAGCGCGTCGTCGGCATGGCCGGCATCCTCGACACCGCCCGCTTCCGCGCGTTCATCGCCTGGGAGACGGGGGCGTCGATCAAGGACGTGCAGACGATGGTGCTCGGCGGCCACGGCGACCAGATGGTGCCGGTCGTCTCGGCAACGACCGTCGGCGGCGTGCCGCTCACGGAGCTCGCCTCGAAGGCGCGGATCGCGAAGATGGTGCAGCGGACACGCGTCGGCGGCGGCGAGATCGTCAACCTCCTCGGCACGTCCGCGTGGTACGCGCCCGGCGCTGCGGCGGCGCAGATGGTCGACGCGATCCTGCTCGACGAGAAGCGCATCCTCCCGTGCACGGCGCTGCTCGAGGGCGAGTACGGGATCGACGGCCTGTACATGGGCGTGCCGGTGAAGCTCGGCGCGGCCGGAATCGAGGAGATCGTCGAAGCTCCGCCTGTCTGCGGACGAGAAGAAGGCGCTGAAGGCATCGGCCGCCGCCGTCCGCGACGTCGTCTCCGTCCTCACGCACAAGTAGCCGCCCACACGCGCGGCCAGCTACCCTCCGTAGCCGTGGATCTCGGGCTCAACGGCCGGACGGCGATCGTCTGCGGCGCGTCGGCCGGCATCGGGCTCGGCATCGCCGAGGCGCTGGCCGAGCGAGGGCGCGAACGTCGCGATGTTCGCCAGGCGCCGCGACGTTCTCGAGCGCGAGGCAGATCGGCTCGGCGCGCTCGCCGTCCGCGGCGACGTGACAGTCCCGGACGACCTCGAGCGGCTCGTCGAGCGGACGGTCGAGGCCTTCGGCGGCGTCGACGTCGTCGTCCACAACTCGGGCGGCCCGCCACGGACGACCGCGCTCGAGATGAACGAGGAGAACATCGAGGCCGCCGTGCAGCTCCTGCTCGTCTCGGCCGTGCGCCTGACCGCGCTCTGCCTTCCCTACCTCGAGCGCTCGGACGACGGCCGCATCGTCACGGTCACCTCGAGCACCGTGAGGGAGCCGGTCGACAACCTCGCGCTCTCGAACGCCGTCCGGCCCGGCGTCGTCGGCTGGTCGAAGACGCTCGCGCGCGAGCTCGGCCCGAAGGGGATCACCGTCAACTGCATCGCACCCGGTCGCATCGACACCGAGCGCATCCGCGAGGTCTATCCGGACGGGCCGACGCCCGACGATCTCGCGACGATCCCGCTCGGGCGGCTCGGACAGCCGTCCGAGATCGGCGATCTCGTCGCGTTTCTCTGCTCGGATCGCGGCGCGTACGTCTCCGGCGCCACGATCCCCGTCGACGGCGGACTGCTCCGCTCGATCCCGTAGGTGCGCAGACGCTAGTGCGAAAGCTCTTCACGCCCGGGCGCCTGCTGCTGGCCGGCGCCATCCTCGCCGTGATCACGTTCGGCGTGCTCTGGCTCGCGCCGTCGAGCGACTACCTCCTGCTGCCGGACAAGGCGCATCCGGTGGCGCCGCTCGTCACGGTCGAGAAGCCGAAGCGCGGCGGCGGAGCCGACGGGATCTACTTCGTCGACCTCATCGAGCGCAAGGCGTCGCTGCTCGAGAGCATCTTTCCCGAGCTCCGGACGGCTCGACGCTCGTTCCCCGGCTCGGAGGTGAACCCGCACGGCGTCGCCGAGCTCCGTCCGGCGCGTGGGCCTCGGCCAGATGGCCCGCTCGCAGGAGATCGCCGCGGCGGTCGCGCTGCAGGAGCTGGGCTACGACGTGCGGGTGCAGGAGAACGGCGCTTTCGTCGTCGCCGTGTACAGCGATCTGCCGGCGGAGGGAAAGGTGCAGGTCGGCGAGGTGATCGTCGCCGTCGACGGCCAGCCCGTCCGCTCGACGATCGACCTTCGCAACGCTCATCTCGCCGAAGAGGCCCGGGACGCCGCTAACGCTGACGCTGCGCGACAACCAGACGCGACGCACGCTCGTGCTGAGGACGGCCGCCAACCCCGACGACGCGCAGCGATCCGTGATCGGCGTGCTCGTCGAGCCGGCTGCCGACATCACGCTGCCGTTCGACGTCCGGATCGACGCAGGCAACATCGGCGGCCCGTCGGCCGGCCTCGCGTTCGCGCTCGACGTGATGGAGAAGCTCGGCCGCGACGTCGACCACGGCCATAGGGTCGCTGCCACCGGCGAGCTCGCGCTCGACGGCTCGGTCGGGCCGATCGGCGGCATCAAGCAGAAGACGATCGGCGCGCGCGATGCGCGCGTCGACGTCTTCCTCGTGCCGGTCGACAACTTCGCCGAGGCAAGGAAGAACGCACACGGCATGCGCATCGTCGCCGTCAGGAGCCTCGACGAAGCGTTGCACGTGCTGGCAACGCTGCCCGCGAAGAGCCCGACTGCCTGACCGTCGCCTGAAGAGAATACGCCGGAAATAGCGGGAAATCTGTCGTCGCTACCCCTTGCATCCGGACTCCGGCGGCCTAGTATCGACCCTTGTCAGCACGTCGCAGGCACTAGAGCAGGGGAGATGGAAGACAACAAACCTAGAGTAACTTGTGAGGATTGCTATTTTCGATGCGCCGTCCTCTGCGCACTCCGACTCGACGAGCCGTGCCCGACATTTCGCCATCACGGCATCGGCGCGCTTGCTTCGATGCAGCCGCAGCGCCGCCTGACGCCGCGGCCGCTCGACGAGGTCGTTCGGCCGCTGCTCGTCGCTCAGCCGGCCGCGGCCTGAAGCCCGCTCCCGACCGCGCCGGCGAGCCGGCCGACCGCCTTCGTCGATCTCGTCCGGCGACGCGTAAGCTGAAGGCGAGGCGCGCCGCCGAGCGGCCGCCGCCCGCTCCCGCAAAGAAGTCGTCGCCCGCGACGAACGTCATCCCGGCAGCCTCTGCGTCGCCGAGCAGCGCACGCGCGTTCACGCCCTGCGGAAGCTCGAGCCAGAGGAAGTACCCGCCGTCGGGGCGCGTCCAGGATGCGTCCGGCAGCTCGCGCTCGAGCGCTGAGAGCAGCGCGTCGCGCCGCTCTCGCAGGAGCTCGCAGATGCGCGCGACGTTCGGCGTCGAGGAGCCCGCGGCGGAGAAACTCGAAGACGATCGCCTGTGTGGGAAAAGTCGGGGCGAGATACGTGCTGACGGCTCGTTCCTCCAGCTCGACCGCCGAGCGCTCGTGGCAGCGACGAGGTAGCCGACGCGGAGGCCCGGCGCGACGATCTTCGAGAACGACGACGAGTAGAGAACGGACTCGCCGGACGCGAGCTCGCAGAGCGACGGCACGTCGTCGCCTTCGAAGCGCACGAGCCGGTACGGGTCGTCCTCGAGCACGACGAGGTCGTGCTTCGAGGCGAGCTCGAGCAGGCGCCGGCGGCGCTCGAGGGAGATCGTTCGGCCGGTCGGGTTCTGGAACGTCGGCAGGAGGTAGAGGAAGGCCGGTGCGCGGGTCACGACCGAGCTCCAGCTCGAGCGCGTCCGGGTCGATGCCCTCGGCGTCGTGCGGGACGGCGTTCAGCTCGGCGCCGTGACGCTCGGCGATCACGAGCGCGCGGTCGTACGTCGGCGCCTCGACGAGCATGCGCCGTTCGGCGGCGTAGCGGCAGACGACGAGGTCGAAGCCTTGCAGCGAGCCGTTCGTGATCAGGATCTCACCCGGTGCAACGCCGTGGCGCTCGGCCAGCCACTCACGTAGCGGCCCATAGCCGCCGACCGGACCGTAGTTGAGCAGCGCGGCGCCGTCTCGCTCGAGAACCTCCCTCGCGCAGTCGGCGAGCTCGGAGGTAGCGGCACTCCGGCGCCGGCACGCCGCGGGAGAGCGAGATCGTCTGCACCGGGCCAGCTGCCTAGGCGAGCGTAGCGGCGATCTCGGCGACGAGCTGCGCCGTCTCGGTCGGAGTCGTGCCGACGCGGATCCCGCAGGACTCGAGGACCTCCTTCTTGGCCTGCGCCGTGCCCGAGGAGCCGGAGATGATGGCGCCCGCGTGGCCCATCGTCTTGCCGGGAGGCGCCGTGAAGCCGGCGATGTACGACACGACCGGCTTCGTCATGTCGGCCTCGACGAAGCGTGCGGCCTTCTCCTCCTCGTCGCCGCCGATCTCGCCGACGAGGACGACGATCTCCGTCTCGTCGTCCGCCTCGAAATGTCTCGAGGATGTCGACGAAGGACGAGCCGACGACGGGATCGCCGCCGATGCCGACGATTGTCGAGTTGCCGAGGCCGAGCTGCGTGAGTTCGTGCCCGATCTGGTAGGTGAGCGTGCCCGAGCGCGACACTAGGCCGACAGAGCCCTCGGAGAAGATCTCGGCCGGGATGATCCCCACGTTCGCCTTGCCCGGCGAGAGGACGCCCGGACAGTTGGGGCCGATCATCGTGACGCCGCGCAGCTTGAAGTACGCGTACGCGGCGAGCATGTCGTGCGCGGGGACGCCCTCGGTGACGCAGATGATCGTTCCGACGCCGGCGTCGACCGCTTCGTAGATCGCATCCGCGGCGAACCGGGCGGGCACGAAGACGAGGGCCGTGTTGGCGCCACGCTCGGCGACAGCCTCCGCGACCGTGTCGAAGACCGGCATGCCGTCGACGTCCTCCCCGCCCTTTCCCGGCGTGACGCCCGCGACGAGATTCGTCCCGTAGGCGTTGTTGCGACCCGCGTGGAACGAGCCCTCGCGACCGGTGAGCCCCTGGACGACGAGGCGCGTCTCGCGGTCGACGACGATCGCCATCAGCGCACCGTCCCGCGGAGCAGGATCTTCGTGTCTATGTAGTCCTCGCCGTCGAGAGCGTCGCCGAGCAGGCCCCGAACGCGGTTCGCCTCCTCGCCGACGCAACCCGTGCGGAGCAGCCACTCGTCCACGGGACGTCGCTTGTCGACGAACGCGACCTCGTCGACGTCGAGGCTCGCTTCCCGGAACAGTGCGCGCCACTCCTCCTCGGTGTACGCGCGGACGTGCGTCGGGTCACGGAGCCGCTCCGCCTCCTCGGCTGCCTCGCTGCGAAACACGGTGTCCTCGACGACGACGGTGCTGCGCGCGACGCGCGCCATCTCCGCGACGGCCGCCTGAACGTCCTCGAAGTGGTGCGGCGCGATGCGCGAGACGACCGAGTCGAAGCTGCCGTCCGCAAACGGGAGCTGCTCGGCGGAGCAGACGACGTCGGGCTGCATGCCGCGCGCCGAGTCCGCCGTCACGACCCTGCACCCCGCCTTGCGCAGAGCTCGAGCCGTGTGCCCGCCACCGGTCGCCACGTCGAGAACGGTGACGCCCGTGCCGGCCCCACACCAGGCGACGACGAGATCGAGATCGTCACCCGACGCGTGCTCGGCCGCGCGGCGGTAGAGCGGCGCGCGTGCGCTCCACACCTCGCTCATGCGGCCAGCTCCACGGCGCGCTTCGCCGCCTCGAGCATCGTCGGCTCCACGTGGACGTTCGGAGGCGCGGCCGCGGCGAGCAGCCGGCGCGCCTCCTCGGCGTTCGTGCCGTCGAGCCGCACGACGATCGGAAGGTCGATCGACATCTGGGACAGCGCCTGGAGGATGCCGCGGGCGACCTCGTCGCAGCGGGTGATGCCTCCGAAAACGTTGAAGAGGATCGAGCGCACCTGTGGATCGGCGGTGATCACTCCCAGCGCGTCGACGACTCCTTGCGCGTCCCCACCGCCGCCGAGATCGCAGAAGTTCGCCGCTCGCCCGCCGGCGAGGCCGACGACGTCCAGCGTCGACATCACGAGACCGGCGCCGTTGCCGAGGATCCCGACCTCGCCGTCGAGCTTGACGTATGTCACGTCCTTCGCGCGCGCGGCCCTCTCTTCGGCCGGGTATGCCTCGAGGTCCCGCATCTCGGCGATGTCCGGATGGCGGAAGAGGGCGTTGTCGTCGATCGTGAACTTCGAGTCGAGCGCGCGCACCTCGCCCTCGAGCGTGACGATCAGCGGATTGATCTCGCAGAGCATCGCGTCGCACTCGACGAAGCACTCGTAGAGGCGACCCGCGATCGCCGCCACCTGCCTCTGCTCCTCGGCGTCCTCGATGCCCGCACGGAACACGAGCGCGCGGCCGTGCCACGGCTGGAAGCCTTCCAGGGGGTCGACGTGCAGGTGGACGAGGCTCTCCGGGCTCGACGCTGCGACCTCCTCGATGTCGACGCCGCCCTGCGTGGTGAACATGTAGAGCGGCTTCTTCTCCCCTCGGTCGAAGGTGAGCGAGAGGTAGTACTCGCGCTCGATGTCGGACGCGTTCTCGATCCAGAGCCGGCGCACGACGTGCCCGTTGATGTCCATGTCGATGATCGCCGCCGCGTGCTCCTTCGCCTCCTCCGGTGAGGCGGCGAGCTTGATGCCTCCGGCCTTGCCACGGCCGCCGGTCAGAACCTGGGCCTTGACGACGACCTCGCCGCCGAGCTCCTGTGCCGCGTTGAACGCCTCGTCGGGAGAGGTCGCCACGCGGCCGTCCGAGACCGGGATCCCGAACCGGGCGAACAGCTCCTTGCCCTGGTGCTCGTAGAGGTCCACGGCCGCGCAACCTACCAGCGCTGAACCGGACGGACGGCGCTCAGCGGATCTCGTCGATCTCCGCCACGAAGCGGGTCGAGGGCTTCGGGTCGGCGCCGCAACTTGCGGGCAGCAAAGGCCCGGCGACCTCCTCCACCCTCACCCGCGCGACGCCCTTCGCGAGGGCCACCTCGACGACCTGGCCGTCGTCGCCGACGGCACGGACGTCACGGATCCCGTCGAGCGTGAGCGCGTGGCGGACGGCCGCGTCCGCAGCTTGCTCGCGTGGCGAATCGATCGTCCGGCCGCGGTAGAAGCGAAGCGGGATTCGGCCCTCGGCGACGGCGGCGGACACCTCCCCTGCCGCTTCGGGCGCCACGCGCCCGAGCTGCACGCCGCTCGGGAGGACGAGGACGTTCGCGGCGAACCGGTGACCACCCTGATGTGAGGACTGCCACACGCTTTCCTCCCCGAGCTTCTTGGCCAGCGCGTCGAAGACAGCCGGGCCGAGGCGGGCGCAGCATGGATCGCGCCGTCCGTGGGTGCAGACGAGCAGGAGCGATCCGTCGACGCGATCACGCTCGCTCGAGCCGCGGCCGCGATAGAGAGCGCCGCCGTCCGGCGTCACATCTGCGTAGTACATGCTCCGCGTGCTGCCGCGCCGGTCCGGCCGCCTGATCAGCAGCACCCGTCCGTCGAACGCCGCGACCACCTCGTCGTCGCCGGCTTCGAGCGGCGTGTCCTCTAACGCGTCGTGCCCCCACCGGCCGCGGTGCTCGAGCATGAGGAAGCGCTGCGCAGTCGTCGCCGTGCCGGCGAGTGGCTCGCCGGCGGACAGCGCGCTGCAGGTCAAGCGGGTTTCTCCTCCGCCTCGACCGTGCAGATGACATGGCCGGCCGCGATCGCCTGGCCCGAGACGACCCCGAGCGACGCGACGAGGCCGTCGCGGTGAGCGCGGATCTCGTTCTCCATCTTCATCGCCTCGACGATGCAGATCACGTCACCGGCGGACACGCGCTCGCCGTCGCCGACACGCACCTCGAGCACGGTGCCTTGCATCGGGCTCGTCACGGCATGCGCGGCCGCGCCCGACCGTCCGCGCGACGAGACACGCTCGTGCCGTCGTCGAGCGAGCTCCATGAACGGCGGCTCCGGCTCCAACACCCGGACGTCGAGGCGGCGCCCGTCGATCTCGACGGGCACGACGAGCGGCCGCAGGCGACCGTCCGACGCGGCGGCTACCGTTGTCTCATGAGACAACTGCGCCGCTTCGTTCACCAGCTCCTCGGACTCGACAACGCCCCGGCACGTACCCGCCTCGATGAAGCACGGATGGCGAAGCAGAGCACGGTGGAAGCCGAGCAGCGTCGTCAGGCCGCCGATCTCGTACTCGTCCAGCGCTCTCAGCATGCGGTGTCGCGCGTGCTCGCGGTCGGCCCCGAGCACGACGAGCTTGGCGACGAGCGGATCGTAGTGCCCTCCGACCTCCGCCCCCACCTCGACGCCGGAGTCGACGCGTACGCCTGGCCCGGCCGGCTCGCGGTAGCTCGCGATCCGCCCGGGCGTAGGGAGGAACCCCTGTGAGGGATCCTCCGCATTGATCCGACACTCGATCGCGTGGCCTCGCAGAGACACGTCCTCTTGTGCGATCGAGAGCGGCTCGCCGGCCGCGATCAGCACCTGCTCCCGCACGAGGTCGAGTCCCGTGACGAGCTCCGTGACCGTGTGCTCGACCTGGATGCGGGTGTTCATCTCGAGGAAGAAGTACTCCCCGTCGTGGGAGAGCAGGCCCTCGATCGTCCCTGCAGATCGGTAACCGGCCGCGCGCGCGGCGTCGACGGCGATCGCGCCGATTCTGGCCCGGAGGTCGTCGTCGACTGCGGCTGACGGCGTCTCCTCGACGAGCTTCTGGTGCCGCCGCTGGATCGTGCACTCGCGTTCGCCGAGGTGGATTACGTGTCCGTGAGCATCGGCGAGCACCTGCACTTCGATGTGACGAGGGTCGTCGAGGTAACGCTCGACGTAGACGGCGGCATCGGCGAAGTACGCCTCGCCCTCGCGACTCGCCGACTCGAACGCGTCCTCCACGTCGGCGGGCGAGTGGACGATCTTGAGCCCCTTGCCCCCGCCACCGGCCGACGCCTTGATCGCGATCGGCCACCCGATCTGCTCGGCCGCAGCGAGAACGTCCTCGGCCGACGTCGCGGGCTCGGTCGTTCCCGGGACGACGGGAACGCCGGCGGCCTTCATCGCTGTCCGCGCTGCTGTCTTCGACCCCATCAGCTCGATGGCTTCCGGTGGCGGGCCGATCCACACGAGCCCTGCCTCTTCGACGGCGCGCGCGAAGGCCGCGTTCTCGGCCAGGAAGCCGTAGCCGGGGTGCACGGCCTCAGCGCCGGCGCGCCTAGCGGTCTCGATCAGACGGTCCATGTCGAGATAGCTCGCTGCCGCGGGCGGGGGGCCGATGAGGAAAGCTTCGTCGGCGACGCGTGTGTGCAGCGCTCCGCGGTCGGCCTCGGAGTAGACGGCGACCGTGCCGATGCCCAGCTCTCGGAGCGTCCGGAAGATCCGGATCGCGATCTCGCCTCGGTTGGCGACAAGCACGCGGGAGAATGGGGTCACACCGCCTATTCTCTCCGAGAGATGAGCCTCGCCGACCAGCTGACGGTTGCCCGGGCCGCCGCGGTCGTCGTCGTGATCATTCTCTTTCAGTCGGGACTGGAGCACGCGGAGTACTGGGCGACCGCCGTCTTCGCCGCCGCCATGGCGACGGATCAGGTCGACGGGTGGCTCGCGCGGCGCCAGGGCAAGAGCTCGGCGCTCGGGTCCGTGCTCGACCCCGTCGCGGACAAGATCCTCGTCGTTGCGATGCTGATCATGGTCGTCGGCGCCGGCGTGTTCCCTGCCTGGATGGTGGCGCTGATCGTCGCCCGCGAGTTCCTCGTCTCGGGCCTTCGTCTCGCGGCCATCGAGCGCGGCGTCGTGATCCCGGCGCGAGATCTCGCGAAGCTGAAGACGTGGGTGCAGGCGATCGCTGCAACGATCGGCGGCCTCGTCGCGGCAGGCGCATGGAACGACGACGTCGCCTGGTGGGCACTTCTCGTCGCGCTCGTGTTCACGTGGGTCTCCGGCATCGACTACGCGCGGGCGGCGCCCGCGCTGCTCCGGAGCCGGCCCGCGGGCTAGGGAGGGTCGGCGGACAACGGCACGTCCTGATCGGCGTCGCCGACGCCCTCCCGGACACCCGCCTCCCACCACGGGCTCGAATCACCTTCCCGCCGTGCGGCAAGCGCCCGCAGCGCCGCCTCGACCGCGGCGCGCTCCTCCGCGCTCGGCTCGGGAACGATCTCGAGCTCGGAACCGCCGTCAGGCATCGGCAGCGAAGAGCACGAGCGCCTTGTCCGGGAACACCACCGTCACCTCGTCCCCGGCGGCCGCCGCGCGAGCCGGATCCGTGCGCACGCGTACGCGGGTCTCGCCGACGACGATCTCGTGGTCCACGCTGTCCCCGCGGAATGCCGGTGTACGGACGACGCCGCGCCAGCGATTCGGGCCTGGCTCTCCATTCGCAGGCTCGAGACCGAGCTCTTCGGCGCGCACGACGACGACGACCTCTGCACCAGCCGGATACCCGTCGTCGTTCGACGTCAGGAGGACGCCATCGAGGGTGCGGACGAGCCGCCTTCCGTTTTGCCGCTCTTCGATCACGCCCCGAAGCAGGTTCGAGACGCCGATGAACTCCGCGACGAACGGGGTCGACGGCGTCGCGTAGATCTCACGGGGCGTGCCAACCTGCGCGATGCGGCCTTCCTCCATGACGCCGATCACGCTCGACATCGCGAGCGCCTCCTCCTGGTCGTGCGTGACGTAGACGGTCGTCACGCCGAGCACCTGTTGGAGACGCGTAAGCTCGAAGCACATCTCGGCCCGAAGCTTGGCGTCGATGCTCGACAGCGGCTCGTCGAGCAGGAGCAGCGGAGGCTCCGTGACGAGAGCGCGCGCGAGCGCGAGCCGCTGCTGCTGGCCTCCCGAGAGATCGGTCGCCGGACGGGCGCCGAGGCCTTCGAGCCTGACGAGCGAGAGCAGCCCCTCGACCCGGGATCTAATCGAGGCGCGTGAGAGCCGTCGCATTCGCGGCACGACTGTCAGCGGAAAGGCGACGTTGTCGTAGACGCTCATGTGCGGCCAGATCGCGTACGACTGGAAGACCATCCCGAGCCCGCGCTCGTTCGCGCGCACGCGCGTGCTGCGAGTGGACGAGAAGAGCACGCGGCCGGCGACGGTGATCTCGCCCTCGTCGGGCGTCTCGAGCGCCGGCGATCGCAGCGCAGGATCGTCGTCTTTCCGCAGCCCGAAGGCCCGAGGAGCGTGAACAGCTCTCCTGGCCGCACTGCGAACGAGACGTCGTCGACCGCGACGATTCGCCCTTTTGCGGCGCCGTGCCGGTCGGGGAAGCTCTTCGACAGCCGATCGACGACAAGCAGCGAGTCGTGCGTCATAGCTGTCTGATCCCGAGCGTCCCGCCGATGCGGTAGGCGACCGCAATCGAGCCCGACGAGCACGACGACCATCATCACGCCGAGCGCCGCGAGCTGCGTCAGATAGCCCTGCTGATACAGCTCCCAGATCCGAATCGAGACCACCTCGTTGCCCGGAGAGTAGAGCAGGATCGAGCTCGACAGCTCGCGCGCGGAGGCCACGAAGACGTAGAGCCAGCCGGCTAGCAGCGCCGGTAGCAAGAGCGGCAATAGCACCCGCCGGAAGGTCTGCCACCAGCTCGCGCCGCTCGTCTGCGCGGACTCCTCGAGCTCGTCGCCGACCTGGTGCATGGGCGCCGAGGCGAAGCGAATCCCGTACGCCATCTCGCTCGTCACGTAGGCGATGAGCAGGATCCACAGCGTGCCGTAGATCGGGATCGGCACGCGGAGGTAGACGACGAGCAACGAGACGCCCGAGCACGAGCCCTGGAATCGCGATCGGCACGAAGGCGAGCCCGTCGACCATCCAGCGCCCGCGAACACGCGTGCGGACGACGAGCCAAGCCGCTACGGCGGCAAGCACCAGGACGATCGTCGCTGTTCCGGCAGCGAGCATGAGCGTGTTCCAGACCGACCGCAGCGTCGACTCGTCGTCGAGGACGTCCGCGTAGTTCGCGAGGCTCATGCTCGGGAGAGCGACTCGACGTGTGGGCGGCGAGTAGAACGGCTGCGTCGACGCGTAGACGCAGGATCAGCAGCGGCAGCACTGCGGCTACGGCGAGGTACGCGAACGCGACGGTCGCGACGGGCCACCGCCAGCGACCGAGGTCTACGCGCGCCCGGACTGCCGCTTGCCCGCCCGGTGATCGTCTGGAACCGCCGCGCGGCGTCGGCGAGCCGGGACAGGAGGAACACGCCGATCGCCGTCACCACGAGCAGCGACAGTGCGTATGCGCCCGCCTGGCCGAGGTCGGCCGGGTACGAGTTCAGCGAACGCCAGATGCGCGAGGTGAAGACCCAGACGCCGCCCGGAATGCCGAGCAGCGCCGGCACCTCGAACGCCTCGAGCGCGCGGATCGCGACGAGCAGCACGCCGCGAGCAGCGCCGGACGGACGAGCGGGAGCGTCACGCGCCGGACGACCGACGGCAGGCGCGCGCCGCTCGCGAAGCGCGGACTCCTCGAGCGACGGGTCGATTGCGCTGAACGCGGCAGCCATCAGCAGGAACACGATCGGAACGAGATGCAGCCCTTCGACGAAGATCATCCCGCCCATTCCGAACACGTTCGAGCGCTCCCTGCGCCCGCGATCGGCTCGAGCAGGCGGTTGAGCGAGGCCCGTCGCGCGGGCTCGCGAGGAAGATCCAGGAGATCGTGTAGAGCACGCCGGGGATGAGCAGCTGGACGAGCGTCAGCCCGACGATGACGCTTGCGGCCGGGAAGGTCGGTGCGGACGACGAGGTAGGCGAGCGCCGTGCCGACGCCGACGCCGATCAGCGTCGTGCCGACCGCGAACGCGAGCGAGTTGAGCGCCATCTCGCCGAGGCCGAAGGCGCCGTACGCGTCGCGGAAGCTGTCGAACGTGAACGAGCCGTCGACGACGAAGGTGCGCCACAGGAGGTAGCCAATCGGGACGAGCGCGAGGTACGCGAGGACGAGCACGACAACGGCGACGAGGGCGTGCTCGAGACGGATCCGGACGCGCCGCTCGCGCTTGCGCGGACGCACGACCTGGCCCGGTGTAGGCTGTCCCATCTCGCGCAAGGCCACCTCAATCCTCCTTGCCGTCGCCGCCGTTCTCGGGGCCGTTTTGCTCGCATCCTGCGGCGGCTCGAAGGGCTCGACCGGCGCCCAGCAGAGCCTCGACGACGTGCTCGCGGCCGTCCAGGGGCTGTCGGGGAAGGCGCGGGCGGACAAGCTGGCGGCGCTCGCCGACGAGGAAGGCGGCGAGCTGAACGTCTACACGTCGAGCTCGATCGACTACATGACCGAGCTGTCCGACGACTTCTCCGACGCGACCGATGTCGACGCCTCGCTCTACAAGACGAGCAGCGAGGCGCTCGTCGAGCGCATGGTCGAGGAGCAGAAGGCAGGCTTTCACGGCTCCGACATCGTCGAGACGAACACCCCGGGGCTGATCGCCCTCGACGACGAGGGCCTCCTCGTGCCATACGCGTCGCCGAACGTCGACAAGCTCGTCCCGGGATCGGTCGGGAAGAGCTGGATCGGCGACAAGTCGAACACGTTCGTCGTTGCATGGAACACGAAGCGCGTCCCGAAGGGCGAGGAGCCGAAGTCGATCGAGGAGCTCGCCGACCCGAAGTGGAAGGGCCGGCTCGTGATGGAGACGGACGACTCCGACTGGTACAAGACGATCTGGCAGTCGGTCGTGGACTCGGGGAAGACACCGGCCGAGGCCGACAAGATCTTCGAGGGGATCGCGAAGAACACGGCGTTCGTCAATGGTCACTCGTTGATGGCCGACCTCGTGGCGGCCGGTGAGTTCGACGTCTCCCTCGACTCCTACCTCCACACCGTCAAGGGCCTGATCGAGAAGGGCGCGCCGATCGCCTGGGAGCCCGCGGTCGAGCCGCTCGTGACGCGGCCGGACGGGATCGCCGTCGTCAAGGACGCCGAGCATCCTGCCGCCGCTCTCCTCTACGCCGACTTACGTCCTCGACGAGGGGCAGAAGAAGTTCGACGACTTCTTCCTCACCCCCGCCCGCAAGGACCTCAGCGTCCCACCCTCGATCGGTCACGTCGCGATGGACGTCCCCGACTACGTCGCGCACGAGGACGATTGGACGAAGAAGTACGAGCAGCTCGTGCGACTCGGCAAGGTCGGCCCGGACAGCAGCTAGCGTCGCCCATCGACCTTGACGTGGATGGGCAGGATCTTCGACGCGGACGTCGCGTAGGGCTCGCGGCGGACGACGCGTAGCGTTCCCGCGCTACGCCAGATCTTCGACACCTCCGCCGACTGGGCGCCGCCTTCCGCAAGAGTCGAGAGCACGACGTCGGCGACGGCGCGATCGTCGATCTCACCGAGGCGCGGGCTGACGACGACGGACAGCGTCGGCACCGTCGCCGTCCACCTCCTCGACGAGCTGGTAGTCCGTCGGAACGCCTCCGAACCGGCCGGGCAGCGTCCGTTCGAGCAGCGTGAGCACGTCCGATCCGCGGAGCGTGACTCCCTCGCTCGTCAGCTTCTCGTAGCTCCGGATCCCGTGCAGGTGGCGCGTGAAGCCGAGCTCGCCGATCAGACAGCCGCACTGGCGGTCCTCGACGACGGCGTAGTCGTCGGTCTCGACGTTGATCATCAGCTTAGGGGCGCTGGGCAGGAGCGTGGTGTAGAAGAGCGCGCCGACCGTCTCCCCCGTCGTCGGCACGACGCGCGGCCGCTGGACGAGGCCCACCTTGTCGAGCATCAGGTGCACGTCGCCGACGGCGGTCGGCGCCGCGCAGGAGACGCCCGCGCGACCAAGCTCGGCCATGCTGTAGTCGCCGACGACGATGCCTCCGGTCGCCTCGATCAATGCCGCTCGACCGGGCGTCAGCGCCTCCCCGCCGGTGCGAAAGAGCGTGCCCGTGACGTCGACCCCGTGCTCCGTCGCCGCGGCGCAGACGCGTGCAGCCGCGCCGACCGTCGCGCTGAGCAAGGCGGGCGATCCGCGACGAACCTTGGTCTCGAGCCAGCGCGCGACGCGCACCGCGGCCGAGAACGGCACGTGCTCGGGCCTCGGCAGGGGAGCGCCCCAGATCCGGCTCGCGGCGATCGCGTAGCTCGCGAGCAGCGCGTCTCCGGCCCGGAACGGACGTTCGGCGACCTTCGTCTGCGAGAACCAGCGCTCGATCGGGCGCCGTTGCTTTGCACTGCGGAGAGCGTTGTTCACCGCGGTGCGGGTCGGGAACGGCCGCCAGATCGCCTCCGGCCTGCCCGCCGCCTCGTGTGCGAGCAGGAAGAGCCCGTAGTAGACGACGCTCTGCTCGAGATGATCGGTGTTGAGGAGCACCTTCCGCCCCATGCTGCGCGAGCCGCCTGTCGACGCAGGCCAGGCCGCCGCGAGCGGGTTGTCGAAATCGGTGTCGCGGGCCGCGTACGAGAGGCCATCCCGTTCGATCGGCGCGAGCCCGCGGAACTCGCCGACGGAGATGCGGACGCCCGCCTCGTAGAGCCGCTCGAGCGTGCCGTCGACTCCGGCGTCCTGCACGAGGCGTTCGACGTCGCCGAGCTCGATGCCGGCCTGGTCGAACAGCGGCCGGTAGGGGCTGGACACTCGCCGGAAGACGCCGCGTTCGATGGTCGAAACGAGGGCCTGCTCGCGGTTTGCAAGGCCGCGCTCGACCCGCTCGACGCACTCGCCGTCGGTCACCGGCGCTCGAAGAAAGGCGCGGACGCCGGACGCGTGGTGCAGAAAGTCGCGGGCCGCGGAGACCATCGTCGCGCTATAGCGGGATGTTTCCGTGCTTGCGCTTCGGCCGCGCCTCGCGCTTCGTCGACGCGGTCTCGAGCGCATCGATCAGCACTGCCCGCGTGTGCCGAGGCTCGATCACGTCGTCGACGTAGCCCCGTTCGGCGGCGACGTACGGGTTGGCGAACCGCTCCCGGTAGTCGTCGATCAGCTCCGCGCGCCGTGCAGCGGCATCGTCGCCCTCGAGCTCGTGCCGGAAGACGATGTTGACCGCCCCCTCGGGACCCATCACCGCCACTTCCGCGGTCGGCCAGGCGAAGTTGAAGTCGCCGCCGATGTGCTTCGAGCTCATGACGTCGTAGGCGCCGCCGTACGCCTTCCGTGTGATCACGGCGAGCTTCGGGACCGTCGCCTCGGCGTACGCGTAGAGGAGCTTCGCGCCGTGGCGGATGATGCCGCGCCACTCCTGGTCCGTGCCCGGCAGGAAGCCCGGGACGTCGACGAAGGTCACGAGCGGGATGTTGAAGGCGTCACACGTGCGCACGAAGCGCGCCGCCTTCACCGACGAGTCGATGTCGAGCACGCCGGCGAGCGCGCGCGGCTGGTTTCCGACGATGCCGACGACGTTGCCTCCCAGTCGAGCGAGCCCGCAGACGATGTTCTCCGCGTAGCGCTCCGAGACCTCGAGGAAGGCGCCGTCGTCGACGACGAGCTCGATCGCCCGCTTGATGTCGTACGGATGGGCGGGATCGTCGGGGACGAGCGTGTCGAGCTCCGGAGCCTCGCGGTCGCGATTGTCCGTTGGCTCGAAGTACGGCGGCTGCTCGAGGTTGTTCTGGGGAAGGAAGGAGAGCAGGTAGCGCGCGTCCTCGAGGCATGCCTCCTCGTCCGCGCTCGTGAAGTGCGCGACCCCGGACTTCGCAGCGTGCGTCGCCGCGCCGCCGAGCTCCTCGAACGTGACCTCCTCGCCGGTAACCGTTTTCACCACGTCCGGGCCGGTGATGAACATGTACGACGACTCCTCGACCATCAGCACGAAGTCGGTGATCGCGGGCGAGTAGACGGCGCCGCCCGCGCAGGGCCCCATGACGAGGCTGACCTGCGGCACGACGCCCGACGCCTGGACATTGCGCCAGAAGATGTCCGCGTAGCCGGCCAGCGAGACGACGCCCTCCTGGATCCGCGCGCCGCCGGAGTCGTTGATCCCGATCACGGGGCAGCCGTACTTGACGGCGAGGTCCATCACCTTGCAGACCTTCTCCGCGAAGACCTCGGACAGCGAGCCGCCGAAGATCGTGAAGTCCTGCGAGAAGACGAAGACCTTGCGGCCGAGGACGTTTCCGTACCCCGTGACGACCGCATCCCCCCACGGGCGCCGGTCGCGCATCCCGAACTCGACCTCGCGATGCCGCACGTAGCGGTCGAGCTCGACGAAGGTCCCGGGGTCGAGCAGCCGCTCGAGCCGCTCGCGAGCGAGGAGCTTGCCCTGCGAGCGCTGCCGCTCGACCGCCTTCTCCGTTCCCGGGTGGAGCGCGCCCTCGCGCATCTCGTCGAGACGCTCGAGCTTCGCCCGTGTCGAGTCCTTCCCGGCTGCCATGGCGCGCCTATAGTCTCAGACCTGGCTCGCTGGCCCACCATCGATCGCTCGACCATCTGGCCGCACGTGGATGGCGCCGAGGGGGAATACGCCTACGTGCGGGACGCGCACCCGACCGGCGTCTCGGCGGAGCAGGCGCTCGGCGAGCTCGAGGGCGGGCACGCGCTCCTCTTCGCATCGGGTATGGCGGCGGCGACGGCGGCGGCGCTCGGCTTGCTCGAGCCCGGTAATAGCGTCGCGATCGCGAAAGGGGCGTACTACGGCATCCGGCTCCTCTTCGAGGATCTCGAAGGCTGGGGTCTGTCAGTGGTCGAGTTCGACCAGACCGAGGCGCCGCCGGCCGGCGTCGATCTCGTCTGGCTCGAGGCGCCGTCGAACCCCTTCCTCACCTTTCCCGACCTCGACGCGGCGGCCGCGCATCCCGCGCCTGTCCTCGTCGACGCGACCGCCTCAACGCCCGTGCTCCTGCGTTCGCTCGAGCACGGCGCGGACGTCGTCCTCCACAGCGCAACGAAGTACCTCGGGGGACACCACGACGTCCTGCTCGGGGCGCTCGTCTGCCGCGACCTGGAGACCCGCGACCGGCTGCTTCGCCTGCGCACGCGCACCGGCGCCGTCGCCTCTCCCGACGCCGCCTACCTGCTGCTCCGTAGCCTGGCGACGCTCGAGCTCCGCGTCCGGCGCCAGTCGGAGACCGCGCTCGAGATCGCAAGACGGCTCTCGGCGCACCCAACGGTCGAGCGCGTGCGCTACCCCGGTCTCGAGCCGGATCCACTCGCAGCGCGCTATCTCGACGGCGGCTTCGGCGGCATGCTGTCGTTCGACGTGCACGGAGACCCCGGGGCGGTCGAGCGCTCGCTCGAGCTGATCACGAACGCGACGAGCCTCGGCGGCGTCCACTCGACGCTCGAGGCGCGGCGGCGCTGGGAAGGCGAGCGCGTGCCGGAGGGGCTGATCCGGCTGAGCGTCGGAGTCGAGGACGTCGCGGCTATCTGGGCCGACCTCGAGCAAGCGCTCGCGCGCGCCGGTTAAGGAGGGTTTGGCAAAACAGTCGCTGAGCCGCCGGAATCGCGCTCGACACCGCGCTCCCGGCGTCCTCGGTCGCCCCAATACCTCTCACTATTGGGGCTCCCTGCGTCCTGGCGATCACAGCGTCGATCGCGCCCCGGCAACGAGCACCGTTCCGCCAAACCCTCCTAGAGCCGGAGGAGGGACTCGAACCCACGGCCTGCTGATTACAAATCAGCTGCTCTACCAGCTGAGCTACTCCGGCCTCGAGCTCAGCCTAGCGTGACCCTCCGGGGAAGGTAACGCCGCTCCAGGCGTTCCCGAGCGCCGCCGCCAGGACCGACCCGTCCGCCGTCTGCGCGACGAACCCATGCGGCGCGATCGTGCGGCCGTCGACGGTCGCCGCCGAGCCGCTCCAGTTCGCCGTCACGGTCAGCCCACCCTCGAACACGGATTTCGTGATGTTGTCTGCGACGTCGCGGTAGTCGAGCAGCTTGCGGCCGGCGTAGAGCGGCCCGAGCGTCCGCTGGATCGATCCGGCGAGCCCGAGCCACGAGCTAGAGAGGGAGTCGCCTTCCCACGAGTACGACTGCACGAGCCCGAACGCGAGGTTGAACGTCAGCACCGCCGGATCGTCGGTCATCGTGTCCTCGTACAGGTCGTGCTGGTACATGAGCACCTTGTCGTGGAACAGGAAGTCCGCGATCGGGTACGGCTCCCAGTTGCCGTCGCCCCAGTGCGCGCCGGGCCAGTCGAACTCGCGCGCCATCAACATCACGCCGCCGTGGAACCCGGAGAACGACGCCGCCAGCCGGTCCCAGCCGTCCTCGGCCATCACGCAGCGGTTCGCATACGGGGCAAACAGCGACAGCCAGCCGTCGTAGTACGCGAGCGGCGTCGGCGAGGCGGGGTTGAAGTCGCGCCGCCACGGCCGGGCGCCGAGCTGGTCGAAGAACAGGCAGTCGACCGGCGCATCCGTTCGCCACTCGTCGAACAGGCGGTTGATGCGGCTGCGCACGGCGGGCACGGCGGGAGAGACGATGTAGCCGTCCTTGTCGCCGAACGACTCCGTCGCCGGCGTGCCGTTGCGCGCAAAGACGGCGACGTCCTTCGGCTCCATCGGCGGCGGCAGCGAGTGGACGCTCGAGCTCTGCGTGTCCCACCAGCTCGCGTTCAGGTACGGCATCACGAGGTCGCCGAGCACGTGCGATGAGGCGACCATGTTGTTGAGGTCCTGCGTCTCGCCCCACCGCGGGTCCGGGGGCAGGAAGTCCGGGTAGCTCTCGTCGAAGCCACCGCCCTGGAAGGCGACCGGGTGAACGAGCGCGGGCCGCGGCAGCTGTGCGAGCGCCGGCGCCCAGTCTCGGAACTCGGGGAGCCCCTTCCAGAGGTCGGCCTTGATCAGCGGCGCCCGCGCAAGCGTGTCGAGCCGCGCGCCGAGCTTGTCGGCGAGCGACGGGTAGTCGTCGATGTCGTTGTCGTCGCGGTAGGCGAGGAGCGAGTCCTCGATCGTGCCGCCGACACGGATCCTGACGACAGGGCTCGTCCAGCTCTTCCCGTGCTCGACCCAGGTCTGGAACACGTGCGTCACGCAGAACGAGGTGTCCGAGCACGCCGACGGCGCCGAGTTCCTCACGAAGCCGAGATCCACCGGCGCGACGGGGCTCGGCGCGGGGTTGACCGAATAGAGGGCGAGGTGGCTCGGACCGAGGTCGGCGGCGAGAAAGTCGGCGAACATCCAGCGCGAGGGATACGTCTCGACGTTTCGGTGCGGGCTCGTGAAGAAGCTCTTGCCAAACCGGACGCCGGGCAGGAACGTCGGCGCGTAGCCGGCGTCGACGCGATTCGCGTTGCCGAGCAGGTCAGCCGGGAACAGCACCGCGGAGAGGGGGTACTCGACGTTGCTCGACAGCGAGATCCTGAGATCGAAGGCCGACGCAGCTGCCACGATCGTCACGGTGGCGTCGACCCCGGGCGTCGTATCTGCGCCGTCGTACGAGAGCGTCAGTGTCTTCGCCACCTGCGACCAGCGATACGAGAAGCGGCCGTCGGCG
The DNA here is from genome assembly GCA_963705945.1 of uncultured Actinomycetes bacterium. Classification (GTDB taxonomy): domain Bacteria; phylum Actinomycetota; class Thermoleophilia; order Gaiellales; family Gaiellaceae; genus PALSA-612. The sequence continues at coordinate 31,635 of CAVPLG010000003.1, forward strand.
CCCGGCCCGTATCCACAGCCGTTCGAGACGACGCCCGTTGTCTGCTTCGCGCTCCACATGCAGCCGTTCTGCCCGCGCAGCACGTGGACGCCGTTTCGCCGGTCGAGGAGGTCGATCACCTCCCCGTTCGCCTTGCTCAGCGTCAGCCGATAGCCCGGCGCCGTGAGGACGAGGGAGGAGGGATCCGCAGCGTTGACCCGGATCGCAGGCAGCGGCTTGCGCTTCGGCTTGGGCTTCGGCTTCGCCGCGGAGCCGCCGGCGGACCCGCCCGCGACGAGCAGGCACGCGACTGCGATCGCCGTTCCCGGCAAGCCCCGCTTCACTGGAACGCCCACCCCATTGGAGCGCCAGGGTAGCTGGCTAGGAAGGCAGACTCAGGTCAGAACCGCGCGGGACTGCTGGTGCTGGACGATCTTCCGCTTCACGCGCTGGAGGGCGTTGTCGATCGTCTTCGTGTCACAGCCGAGCTCCTCGGCCATCTCGTCGTACGAGTTGCCCTCGAGATAGAGCCTGAGCGCGTCCGCCTCGAGGTTCGAGAGCCCGCTGCCGAGGCAGAAGACGAGGCTCTGCAGCTCCTCGGTCGAGATCACCTGGACGGACGGCTCGTCGACGTGAGACCCGGGGAGGGCGTCGCCGAGCGTGCAATCCGAGTCGGGCTCCTGCCCAGCCGGGGTGTGGCTGAACGACACGTAGCTGTTCAGCGCCTGGTGCTTGTACCGCGTCGCCGTCTTGATGGCGGTGATGATCTGGCGCGTCACGCAAAGCTCGGCAAAGCTGCGGAACGAGGTCTCCTTGTCGGGGCGGAAGTCCCGAACCGCCTTCCAGAGGCCGATCAGGCCCTCCTGGATCAGGTCTTCCGACTCGCCGCCCGCAAGGAAGTACGAGCTTGCCTTCATGCGGACGAATCCCGTGTAGCGACGGATGAGTTGCTCCCGGGCGCCTTCGTCCCCGTTCCGGACGCGCATCACGAGCTGGAGATCCTCGAGCTCGCGCCTCGCTTTCTGCGCCGTGCGAACCGCGGGTTGCATCCGGGCTGCCATGCGCTCTCCCCCTGTCGCCGGGCTGCTCCTCCGCGTTTCGGCCTGCCGCGGAAGTCTCACCCTCAAGTTGAGGCGCAAAGATAGCAGGGTCCGCCCTGCGTTACAAGGGTCCTTGCAAAAATGCAAGAAGCTAGTCTTCGTTGCGCCGCAGACGCTCGAGCGCAGCTCTCGTCTCGTCGTCGACACGCTCCTCGACGCGTGACGAGCTCCGTTCCTCGTGGCGCGCCGGCTCGAGGTCCGAGAGGAACCCGGCCGAGGTGCGCTTGCGAACCTCGTGGCCCGACGTGCCGCGAAGCACGGCGTCGGACGAAACGAGGAAGACGATCTCCTTGGCGCGGTGCTCGGCGGCGAGCCGCTCGAGCAGCGCGTCCGCGTGGGGGGCGAAGCGGACTGACAGCGCTCCGATCTCGCGCTCTTCTCCGCCACCGTCGAAGACGGCTATCCCGCGCGCGCCCTTCATCGCCACAAAGCTCGCGAGCAGGTCGACGAGCTCGTCCCGGCCCGCGAACGTGCCCGCGTGGAGCAGGTTGTAGCCGTCGAACAGATAGAGCGTCGGGTCAGGCAACGGCCGACCTCTGCCTGACCGCCTCGAACAGCGCGAGAGCAGCGGCGACGCTGACGTTGAGCGAGTCGACGAGCCCGGCCAGCGGGATCCCGATCTCCGCGTCGCACGCGCGGCGAACGAGCGGCCGGATCCCCTTCCCCTCGGCCCCGAGTACGAGCGCGACGCCGCCGGTCAGATCGGCATCCCACAGCGTGGTCTTCGCCTCCGACGCGACGCCGTAGACCCAGAGCTGCGGACCCTTCACGTCGTTCAGATAGCGCGCGAGATTCGTGACGACCGCCACCGGCAGGTGCTCGACCGCGCCGGCGGAGGTTCGGCAGACGGCCGGCGTCACGCCTGCGGCTCGATGAGCCGGGAGCACGACGCCGGTCGCGCCGGCGCCCTCCACGCTACGGCAGACGGCGCCGAGGTTGTGCGGGTCGGTGACGCCGTCGAGGCAGACGAGCAGTGGATTCGGCTTCCGAGCCAGCTCGTAGGCATCCGCGTAGCGGTACGGCTCGCAGACGGCGACGACGCCCTGGTGGTCGGACGTGCCCGCACGCTCGCTCAGCGCACGCTCGGGCTCGACGCGCACCCGCTCGTCCGCGAGCCACGGCTCCGCTGCAAGCGCTCGCTCGCTCGCGTACAGCTCGAGCACGGCCCGCGGGCCGCGAACCGCCTCGCGCACGGCACGACGGCCGTAGACGAGGTCGGGCGTCATCGAGGGACGAGCTGGAAGCCGGCGTCGGAGTCCCTGACCTCCCAGCCGAGCGCGGTGATCTCGTCCCGCAGCCGGTCCGATTCGGCGAAGTCCTTGCACGCGCGTGCCCGCTCGCGCTCCTCGGCGAGCTCGACGACGTCTGCGGGCGCGTCGACCACGTCCGCGAGCGATGCGAGCCCGAAGACGTCGAGAGCGCGGCTCAGGAGCTCGTGGTCACGCCAGCCGTGGAGAACGGCCAGCGCATCCGGCGTGTTGAAGTCGTCGTCCAGGCACGCCGCAAACTGGCGCCACGCACCGTCGTGCTCAGGCGACGAGGGGCCGCGGAAGACGTTGCGGAAGGCCTCCGCCTGGGCGGCCGCCTGCTCGAGCACGCCGTCCGTGAGGTCGATCGGCTTTCGCCAGTGGCCGGTCAGGAAGTAGACGAGCAGCGTCTCGCTCCCCCACTCGTCGATTGCGCTCCTCAGCGAGACGACGTTCCCGAGCGACTTCGACATCTTCTCGCCGACGAACTCGAGCATCCCGTTGTGCATCCAGATCCGTGCGAAGTCGTGGCCGAGCGTGCGCGACTGCGCGATCTCGTTCTCGTGATGAGGAAAGACGAGATCGAGCCCTCCGCCGTGGATCTCGAACGCCGGCCCGAGGTGCTGCTCGGCCATCACCGAGCATTCGATGTGCCAGCCGGGGCGCCCGGGTCCCCACGGAGACGGCCACGACGTGTCCTCGCCTTCCTTTGTCGCCTTCCACAGGGCAAAATCACGCGGATTCTCCTTGCGCGGGTTCGTCTCCTCCTCCGCCATCTCGCCCGGGCGCTGACGCGAGAGCTGCCCGTACTCCGGATAGCGCGCGACGCGGAAGTAGACATCTCCGTCGACCGCGTAGGCGGCGTCGCAGCCAACGAGCTCCTCGATCGCCGAGACGATGGCCGTGACGGACTCGGTCGCACGCGGCTCGACGTCCGGCCGCCCGAGCCCGAGGTCGCCCGTGTCCTCGAGGTACCAGTCCGTCGCATCGCTCGCCAGCTCGGCGCTCCGCCCGGGGGCCGCGTCGTAGATCTTGTCGTTGATGTCCGTGATGTTCTCGACGAGTCGCACGTCGTACCCCGAGAGCTCCAGCCAGCGTCGAAGCCACATCGAGATCACGAACGGCCGCGCGTTGCCGACGTGGATGCGCTGGTAGACGGTCGGCCCGCAGAAGTACATGCGAATCGGCCCCGGCGGCGCGGGCAGCTCGACCTTCGTCCGGGTCAGGGTGTCGTAGAGCCTCATCGCGCTCCAAGCGTATCCCGGTGCCGGCTGGCCTAGACGCTCGCGAGGGCGGCGTCGACCCTTCGCAGCCGCTCCTCACGTGGGAGCGCGTGGATCACTGCCCAGAGCTCGGGACCCCGCTCGCCTCCTGTCAGCGCTAGCCGGAGAACTTTGAGGTCGCCGCCGGCCGCCTTCAGCTCGCGGACGGCCGTGCGCGGATCGGCGTCCACGAGCTCCTTGAAGCGCTCGAGTGTCGGGCGGGCCTCCTCCGAGAGGGTGACGGCCTCGGGCTCGAGGATCTGGGTCGCGAACTCCCTCGCCTCGACGAGGTCGCGTGCCCCGCGGAGCGCGGGCGCGAGCGCGACGTCAACGCCGACGCGCTCAGCGAGCTCCTCATCCGACATGGCAGCGATCGCCTCGACGGCGAGCCGGTGGATCCGTGCCGGGTCGAGATGGACGTCGTGGCGTGGAAGGCCAAGCTCGTCGAGGTACGCGCGCACGGCTTCTGCGGGGATCCCCTCGTTGCGAAGATCGACGATCGAGGACAGAGGCGCCCGCTTGGAGAGCTTGCGGCCATCCGGTCCGAGCACGAGCCCGTGATGCACGTACTCGGGCGGCGTCGCTCCGAGCGCCTCCGTCAACCGGCGGTGGAGGTCCTCGTTCGGCCGATGGTCGGAGCCGCGGATCACGTGCGTGATCTCGAACTCGATGTCGTCGACGACCGACGCGAGGTGATATGTGGCTGTGCCGTCGGGACGAAGGAGCGTGATCTTCCCGAAGCGCTCCACGCCCAGCCGCTCGACGGCTGCACGGTAGGCGTCCTGGCGTTTGCTCTGATGCACCGGGCCCTCATCCCAGGCGATCCCGAGCCACGCCAGGTCGCGCTCGATCTCCTGCTCCCCATCCGGGACGTTCCGGGTCGCGTCGGTGTCGTCGATGCGAAGCAGGAACCAGTCGCCAAACGCCCTGTTCGCGACGGCCGTCAGCGCGTTTCCCACGTGCAGCGACCCGGTCGGGCTGGGAGCGAACCGGACGCGCTTCATGGCGCCAGTATCTACGCGGGCAGCAGGCCCTCGCGCGCGAGTGCCGCGAGCCCGTGCTCACGCAGCTCGGCGGCGACGCGCTCGACCTCGGCGCCCTGAGGCGAATAGCCCGTGACGACGAGCCACGTCACGCGCTCGCCGACGTCGTCGACGAGCACGCTCGCGTCCTCGAGGTGGCTCGTGCCGATCCCGGCTGCGGTCTGGAGCAGCACCCGGCGCGCCTCCTCGACGGACCGCATGATCCCGATCGGCAGCCGCACCGAAATCCGCCGCCGCCGGTCCTCGAGCGAACGGTTGACGACGGTCGACGTCACCATCTGCGAGTTGGGGACGAACGCCGTTCTCCCCTCGTCCGTGCGCACGACCGTGTTCAGCAGCGTGATCTCGTCGACGAGCCCCGTCACGTCTCCGACGCTGATCCGGTCACCCAGCCGAACCGGTTGGGAGATGCTGAGCAGGATCCCCGCGCCGATGTTCCCGAGCGGGATGCTGAACGCGACGCCGATGAACAGCGCGACAACCGCACCTGAAGCGAGCAACGTGCGGGCGAGCTGCTCGGTCGACGGGAAGATCTCGAGCACGCTCCAGACGACAACCACGAACACGAACGCGAGCACGACCCGCCGCAACACGACGAGCCGCGTCCGGAGGCGCGCGATCGAGTCCGGCGTGCGGCGGGCCGAGGCCCGTTCGACGTACCGATTGATCGCGTGCGTGAGCACGACGCGCAGGATCAGGAGGATCGCCAGCCCCGCGACGGCCGTGACCGTGGCTTTCCAAGCCTGTTCCGACACGGCTAGCGGCGGACGTCCGGCTCGGGCAGATGCCACGTCCGCGGCGCGATCAGCTCGGTCGCGCTCTCCGGCCCCCACGAGCCAGTCGCGTAGGGCTCGAGCTTCGGCGGATCGTCGAGCAGCGGCGTCGCCACCTCCCAGAGGCGCTCGATTCCGTCGCCGCGGGTGAACAGCGTCTGGTCGCCGAGCATCGCGTCGTGCACGAGGCGCTCGTAGCCCTCGAGCTCGCTGCGAGCGAACGCGCTGTCGTAGTCGAAGGTCATCGCCACCTCGCGGAGGTTCACGTCTGGCCCGGGCTCCTTCGCTAGGAAGAACGCGGAGATCGAGCCCGGATCCTTGAAGTCGATCACGAGCTCGTTCGGGCGCGAGTCGCCGGGAGACTCGCCTACGAGGTTGAACATCCGGAGCGGCGGCTCGTGGAAGGCGAGCGTGATCACCTGGCAGCTCTGCGCGAGCGACTTCCCCGTCCGGAGGAAGAACGGCACGCCGGCCCAGCGCCAGTTGTCGATCTCGACCTCGAGCGCGACGAACGTCTCCGTCTTCGACTTCGGGTCGACGCCGTCCTCCGAGCGGTAGCCGTCGTACTGGCCTCGCACGACCTGGCTGGGATCGAGCGGCTTCATCGAGTCGAAGACCTTCGCCGTCTCGTCGCGCACTGCCTTCTGCGTCAGCGACGTCGGCGGCTCCATCGCGATGAAGCCGAGCACCTGGAACAGGTGAGTGACGATCATGTCGCGGAAGGCGCCCGTCGGCTCGTAAAAGCCGGCCCGGCCGGCGACCGTCAAGGTCTCCGGCACGTCGATTTGCACGTGATCGACATGGTCGCGGTTCCAGATCGGCTCGAAGAGGCCATTCGCGAAGCGGAGCGCGAGGATGTTCTCGACCGACTCCTTGCCGAGGAAGTGGTCGATCCGGAAGACATCCTGCTCGGGGAACACGGCATGGACGGCAGCGTTGAGCGCCTCGGCCGACGCCAGGTCGGTGCCGAACGGCTTCTCGACGATCACACGCGCGCGCTCGTCGAGCTTCGAGTCGCCGAGCATCTTGACGACGGCGGGGAACGCCGCGGGCGGGATCGCCAGGTGGTAGAGGCGGCGTGGACTACCTCCGATCTCCTGCTCGGCCTCGTCGACCGCGGCGACGAGCGCGTCCGGGTCGCCGACGTCGGCCGGGGCGAACGAGAGGTTGCCGACGAAGGCATCCCAGTCCGGTCCCTCCGGCTTGCGCATGCCGCGTTCCTCGACCGCGTCGTGCGCCCGCTGCCGGAACTCCTCGTCCGAGAGCGCGCTCCCGGGACGGGCGACGCCGATCACGCGATAGTGCTCCGGGATCAATCCTGCGCAATGAAGGTTGAAGAGCCCCGGCAGTAGCTTGCGCCGCGCCAGGTCTCCGGTCGCACCGAAGAGGACGATCACGTGATCGTCGGGCCGGCGCCGGGCGTCCGGCGTCACGCCATCACCTCCTGAACGGTCTCCTCGAGGCCGCGATAGGCAGCGCCCGGATCGTCGTGCCAGAAGACTGCGCTTCCCGCCACGAGCAGGTCGGCGCCCGCTTCGGCGACCGCCGCTGCGTTGTCTCGTGAGATGCCGCCGTCGACCTGGACGAGCGTCGCGTCCGGCACGAGCGAGCGAAGCTCTCTGATCCGGCCGAGCGCTTCCGGCATGAACGCCTGTCCCGAGAGCCCCGGGTGGATGCTCATGCAGAGCGCCACGTCTGCGGCAGCCTCCTCGGCAGCGGCTGCCGCCCGCTGGACGTCCGTCTCCGGGTTGAAGGCGACGCCGACCGCGAGCCCGAGCGACCGCGCGCGTGCGGCAACCTCCGCAGCGTCGTCGACCACCTCCGCGTGGAACGTGACGCTGTCGCCACCTGCCTCCTTGATCCGCTCGAACTGCGCCTCCGGGTCGGAGACCATCAGGTGGCAGTCGAGCACGCCGCCGGCCGCGTGTGCGCGTTTCGAGATCGAGCGAAGGACGACCGGCCCGATCGTGATCTCGGAGACGAAGTGACCGTCCCCGACGTCGAAGTGGAAGATGCGCGCGCCGGCGGCGAGCAGCCCGTCGAGCTGGTCGCCAAGCTGCGAGAAGTCGGCGGCATAGATCGACGGCTCCACCCGTCGCGTCCCCCCAGTCCACTCCCTCCAGCCCACCGGCTTACAGTATCCCCGTGGGGATCGACGACGAAAAGCGGCTCGCAGCCGGGGCAGCCGCGGCGCTCGCGGAAAACGGGATGGCGATCGGCCTCGGCACGGGTACGACCGTCGCGCACTTTCTCTTCGCGCTGGCGGCGCGCGGGCTCGACGTCGTCTGTGTTGCGACGTCCACGGCGACGGAGCAGGCGGCGCGGGAGCTCGGGCTGCGGCTCGATCCCTTCGACGAGCTCGACCGCCTCGATCTCGCCGTTGACGGCGCCGACCAGGTTGCGCCGGACGGATGGCTCGTCAAAGGCGGCGGCGGTGCGCACACGCGCGAGAAGATCGTCGCCACGGCGGCCGAGCGCTTCGTCGTCATCGTCTCCTCCGACAAGCTCGTCGAGCGAATCGGGCCTCCGATTCCCGTAGAGCTGGCGCCGTTCGGCCTCGCGGCGACCATGCGGTTGATCGGCGCGGTCGAGCTGCGAGCAGCTCCGCGCACGCCCGACGGCGGGATCCTTGCGGACCTCGTGGGGCCGGTCGGCGAGCTCGACCGGGCCGCAGAAGAGCTCGACGCCTTTGCAGGCGTCGTCGGCCACGGGCTGTTTCCGCCGTCGCTCGTCTCCGAGATCCTCGTCGGGGCCAAGGACAGCGTCGAACGCCGCGCGCCGTAGGATCCACCGATGCTGAGACGGGTCCTCTACTCGTGGATCGTCAACGTCGCTGCCATCTGGATCGCGTCGCTCTTCATCGACGGCGTCGACTACTCCGACGACTTCTGGATCCTGATCGTCGCCGGGCTCGTCTTCAGCCTCGTCAACCTGCTGGTGAAGCCGGTCGTGAAGCTGCTCGCCCTGCCGGTCGTGATCCTCACCCTCGGGATCGCACTGTTCTTCGTCAACCTGCTGATGCTCTACGTCACATCGTGGATCGTGCCGGGCTTCGAGCTTCAGTCGTTCATGGCTGCGATCTGGGCGACGCTCGTGGTCACGGTCGTCAACTGGTCGTTGCACGCAGTCTTTGGGCTCGGTGGCAAGCGCTGAGGCACGGGCGAAGCGCGCGCTCCTCTCCTGGTACCGGGAGGACGAGCGTGACCTCCCCTGGCAGGGCGTCGTCGATCCGTACGCGATCCTCGTCCGCGAGGTGATGCTGCAGCAGACCCAGGTCGAGCGGGTCGTCGACTACTGGGTCACGTGGATCGAGCGCTGGCCGACCGTGGAGGCGCTCGCCGCCGCCCCCCTCGCCGATGTCATTCGCGCGTGGCAGGGGCTCGGTTACAACCGGCGAGCCGTCAACCTGCATCGTGCGTGTCGCACGATCCTCGAGAATGGCTGGCCCGACGACCTGACGTCGCTCCCCGGCGTCGGCCCCTATACAGCCGACGCGGTCGCCAACTTCTCCTACGGTGAGCCGGTGCTCCCGGTGGACGTCAACGTGCGGCGCGTCCAGGAGCGGACCGGGCTCGCGTTCGACCACGAGTGCGCGGAGGCGCTGATGCGCCTGGGCAAGCGCGTCTGTCTCGCACGAATCCCACGCTGCGGCCGCTGCCCGCTCGCGATCCGTTGCCCGTCGAAGGGACGCCGGTTCACGGCGACGCGCAGCCAACCGCGTTTCGAGGGCTCGTTCAGAGAGCGCCGCGCCGCCACGCTCAGCGCGATCGCGAGCCGCCCTCGGCCCGTGTCGGAGCTCGACCGGGGCGTCGTGGACGCGCTTGCGCAAGACGGGCTCGTCGAGATCGAGGGCGGGCTAGCCCGCCTGCCTGAGTAACGCGACCGCCTGCGCGGCGAGACCCTCACCGCGACCGGTGAAGCCCAGCCGGTCCGTGGTCGTGGCCCGAACCGCGACCTGCTGCGGCTCGACGCCGAGCACCGACGCGAGCCTGGCTCTCATTGTGTCCCGGTGAGCGGCGATGCGGGGCTCCTCGCCGATCAGGACACAGTCGGCGTTCACGAGCTCGTAGCCCGCGCCCTGTACGTGCCCGTACGCCTCCCCGAGCAGCTCGACGGAGTCGGCATCGCGGTAGCGCTCGTCGTCGGACGGAAACAGCGCGCCGATGTCCTCGAGACCAGCCGCACCGAGCAACGCGTCGGTGAGCGCGTGCGCCAGCACGTCTCCGTCCGAATGGCCCACGAGCCCGCGCGAGTGGTCGATCTCAACACCGCCGAGCACGAGGCGCCCGCCCTCTCCGAACGCGTGGGCGTCGACGCCGATGCCGACGCGGAATCCCATCAGCCGAGCGGCTCCTGGCGGGCACGTCCGCCTTCGAAGACCGTGACCGTCTCGCAGCCTGCTTCCTTAGCGAGTACAAGCGCCTGGTCGAAGTCGACGCCGACGAGATCCGGCTCGTGCGCGTCCGAAGCGAGCGTGATCGACGCGCCGGCGCGGACGCATGCCTCGAGAAAGGCGACGTCCGGGTAGAGCTCGCCGACCGGCTTCCGGAGCCCGGCGGTCGAGATCTCGACCGCAACGCCGGCAGCCGCGATCGTCAGCGCCGCCTTCTCGTGGAGCGAGCCGAGCAGCGGCTCCTCCGGCCGCTTGCCGAAGATCTTCGCGAGGTCCGGGTGCGCGAGCGCGTCCACATGCCCTCCTGCCGCCAGCTCGCAAAGGGCGTCGACGTAGCCGCGCCAGACGTCGTCGACCGTCATCACGTCCCAGACGCCGGGTGACATGTCAACGGCCTCGCCGTCGAGCCAGTGAACGGAGCCGAGCTTGAAGTCCCACGGATACCCGGCGAGCAGCTCCGCCAGGCGCCCTTGCTTCGGGCCGACGTAGTCGACCTCGATCCCGAGCTTCACGGGCAGCCCGGCCCCCTTGGCCGCCGTCACCGCCTCACAGTACGCGTCGAGGTCATACACGCAGCGGTCAGAGAGATAGGGCACCTCCCAGATCTCCGCGGTCTGCGTGAAGTAGTAGACGTGCTCCGTGAAGCCGATCTCGTCGACGCCGCGCGCGAGCGCGGTCTCGACGAAAGGCGCGACCGCATCGGCGCGATGGGCGATATCGCCGGCATCGTCGCGCAGATGGACGTGGTAGTCGACGATCACGCGGATGCGCCCTCCGCCAGCAGGCGCTCGGCGAGCACGAGATCGTCGGCGGACGTCACCTTAAGGAGCCGAGGATCGCCCTCGACGACCTTTACACGCCCTCCCCACCGCTCGATGAGCGAGGCGCAGTCGGTAGCGCCGGCAACGTCGCCGGCGAGGGCAGAGCGGAGCGCCGTCGCCGCGAACGCCTGCGGTGTCTGCACGGCGACCAAGCCCTCGCGCTCGAGCGTCCCGGCCACGGCGTCGCCTTCGACACGCTTGATCGTGTCGGCGAGAGGGAGCCCCGGCACGGCGCCGTCCCAGCCTTCTCCGAGCGCCGTCAGCACGCGCTCGAGGACCGGCTCGGAGACGAGCGGTCGCGCCGCGTCGTGGATCACAAGAGCGACGGCCCCTTCGGGCACCTCGGCCACGCCCAGCCGCACCGACTCGGCGCGCGTCTGACCGCCTGGGACCGCCTGGGCGACCTTGGCAGCGCCGAGCTCCTCGGCGAGCAGGATCGCGGGCTCCTCCCAGCCCTCAGGCACGACGACCACGAGCGCATCGATCCAATCGGAGGCATCGAGACGCTCGACGCTCTCGGCCAGCAGCGGCCTGCCGCCGAGCGGTGCGAACGCTTTCGGGACAGCCTGGGCCAGCCGTTCGCCGCTTCCAGCTGCGACGACGACCGCCCAGGTGCTCATGAGAGAAGTGCTCTACGCGGTGACGCTGACTCGGGTCTTCGCGCGCCGCTTGCCGTTCTTGTCGACGCCGGAGAGCACGTCGTCGAGCCAGATATGCGTCTTCTCCTCGTCCATCTGCTTCGCGTACATCAACTCGGACGCGAGGATCTTCTTCGCCTTGACGAACATCTGCTTCTCGCCCGTCGACAGGCCCTTCTCGTGATCGCGAAGAGCGAGGTTCCGGACTACCTCGGCGAGCTCGAGCACGTCACCGGTCTTCATCTTGTCCCGGTTGTGCTTGAACCGCCGGTTCCAGTTCTTCGGCATTTGGGTCCCCGAGCCCGTAAGCGCTTTTACGACCTCGTGGACCATCTTCTCGTTGATCACTCGCCTGAGCCCCACACGCTCGGCGTTCTCCGTCGGCACGTTCACGACCATCTCGTTGTGGGTGATCTTGATCGTGAGATATTCGCGCTTCTGGCCGAGTATCTCCCGCACTTCCTTCTTCACGACGCTTCCCGCGCCATGGTGCGGATACACGACCTTGTCGCCTACTTTGTACAACCGCGCCTCCCCTCGGCCGCCGCGTTTCACCAAGACGCCGGCGGGTGAGAAATCCGCCGGCGAACGGCTGACACTATAGCACGAACGAGCGGAAAAACGCGACGTTTCCAGGGGTTTTCGCGGCCTCTCCGCGAAAAGTCCCTGCTCAGAGCGGACTAGTCGGTCGCGGCAGGCGCTTTTTCGAGGGCCGCGACGAGCGCCTCGCGCACAGTCCGCGCCACGAGAGCGCGTTCGTGTGTCGTGCCGGCTGCCTCCGCCGGAAGGAACACCGGGCCGAGGCCGAGCTTCGCGCACTCCTCGAGCCGGCGTTCCGCCTGCGTCACGGGGCGCAGGCGACCGGTCAGCCCGACCTCGCCGAACGCGGCCAGTCCGTCGAGGACGGGTGTGCCCCGGGCGGCCGACGCGACCGCCAGGCAGACGGCGAGATCGGCGCCTGGCTCCTCGATCCGCACGCCGCCGGCAACGTTGACGAAGACGTCGGCCTGCCCGAGCGGGATGCGAGCGTGCCGGGCGAGAACCGCTACGAGCATCGCCAGCCGCTTCGGGTCGACCCCGGTAGCGACGCGCCTCGGCATCGCGAGGTCGGTCTGCGAAACCAGCGCCTGGATCTCGAGCAGGATCGGGCGTGTCCCTTCGAGCGTGCACGTGACAGCCGAGCCGATCTCGCCGCTCTCCGCCTGTCCGAACAGCGCCGAGGGGTCGGGCACGCCGACGAGGCCCGCGGAGGTCATCTCGAAGACACCGATCTCGTTCGTCGAGCCGAACCGGTTCTTGACGGCGCGAAGGACGCGGTGCTCGCGGTAGCGGTCGCCCTCGAACTGGAGCACGCAGTCGACGAGATGCTCGAGGACGCGCGGGCCGGCCACGGAGCCGTCCTTTGTGACATGGCCGACGAGGAAGATGGCCACCCCCGCCTCCTTCGCCACGCGCAGGAGTCGCGCGGCCGCCTCGCGCACCTGTGAGACGGAACCGGGCGCCGAGCCCACCTCCGGCGAATGAAGCGTCTGAATCGAGTCGATCACGCACACCTCGGGACGCTCGGCGTCGAGCGTCGCGCAGACGGTCTCGAGACCCGTCTCCGCGAGGATCTCGATCGCCGCGGCGCCGCCGAGCCGGTCTGCACGCATCTTCACCTGCGCCGCCGACTCCTCCCCGGTGACGAGGAGGACGGGGCGCTCCAGGCTCATCGCCCGCAGCGCCATCAGCAGCAGCGTCGACTTGCCGACGCCGGGCTCTCCCCCGACGAGGACGAGCGACGCGGGGACGAGCCCGCCCCCGAGCACGCGATCGAGCTCGGAGACGCCGGTCGGGATCCGGTCGGCCTGCGAGTTCTCGACCTCGATGAGGCGGAGCGGCGGCCGGCCGGACGAGATCGCCGCCACATCGGCGGCACGCTCCTCGACGAGGGTGCCGAACGACCCGCAGCCCGGGCACTTGCCGAACCAGCGGGCGGACGAGTGACCGCACTCGGTGCACGCATAGAGAACGGCTGCCTTGGCCTTCGCCATGCTCCGAGTCTAGGACCGGCGTCTGACGCCGGTCCGTGCCGGCTCTGTGCAGAATCTCCGCGTCAGGCCCGGAGGCGTCCTTCGCGGAGCAGCCGCGTGCCGGCGCGCGAGACGCGGCGCGCGGTGAACGCGGCGGTGCCTGGCAGCCGGTAGCGGACGCTGTCCGTCGCCCGGAACAGCGCGCCTTCCTCGCGGCGCCCGCGCAGGCCGCGCTTCTCGTGCCAGAGCGAGACATAACGCCCGGTGTCCTCGCGGATGCCCTGATACGTAGGCGGGAGCTCCTGGCGATGCTGGACGACGACGTCCGGGAGCCGGGTGCAGCGGAGGCCGCGCTCCTTCAGGGAGAGGAAGAGCTCGTAGTGCTCCGAGAGGTTGAGCTCGGCGTCCCACGGCGCCGCGCCGAGGCGCTCGACGGAGGCAACGAAGAACTGGTGGACGACGTCGTACACTGGCAGGCCGTCGAGCTCGCCGCGCGTCGCCCCGAGCCTGTGCACCAGCACACCGTCCTCGATGTCGAGCGTCCCCTCGAAACGGCGGACGCCGCGGCAGATCCCGCGCCAGGGGTCGTAGTCGAGCCAGACGCACGAGACGACGTCGAAGCTCGACGTCTCGAGCCGGAAGAGCATCCGGCCGACGTCCGTGCGCCGCTCGAAGACCATGTCGTCGTCCGAGACGAGGACGTACGGCGTCTCGACGTAGGTCAGCCCGAGGTTGCGTCCCGCGGCGGCGCCGAGCGAGTTGTACGGCGCGTGGACGTAGCGGGTGATCGACTCGGGCACCGACTCGAGTTTTGCCGCCGAGTCGTCGACGACGACGATCGGCATACGCGGGTAGAAGCTGCGAATCGAGGCGAGCAGCCGTCGCAGCGCATCCGGCCGCTCGAACGTCTTGACGAGGACGGTGACGTCGGCTTCGAGATCTGCCCAGGGCGAACGCGCCCCGGGAGCGCTATGCCTCGGGGGCATCCCCCGCGTCGTCCGCCGGCGTCTCGTCCGGCGCGGCGGGGACGGTCACCTTCTCGCGCTTTCGAGCACCACCGGCGAGGGTGATCGACACCTCCTCGCCGTCCGCCTGGCGGTCGACGACGATCGTGACGCCGGGCTTGAGGTCGGAGCCGAGCACGAAGTCCGCGAGCGGGTCCTCGATGTAGCGCTGGATCGCGCGGCGGAGAGGCCGTGCGCCCATCGCCGGGTCGTAGCCCTTCTCGACCAGCAGCTCCTTCGCCGAGTCGGAGAGCTCGATCGCCACCTCGTGCGTCGAGATCTGCTCGCGCACGCGGCGCATCATCAGCTCGACGATCTGGAGGATCTCCTCCTTCGCGAGCTTGTGGAAGACGATCACCTCGTCGATCCGGTTCAAAAGCTCGGGGCGGAAGATCTTCTTCAGCTCGCCCATCACGCGCTCTTTCATGTCGTCGTACGAGAGCCCGGCCTCGTCGCCCACGCTGAAGCCGAGCGTCTGGTTCTTCGAGATGGCTGCGGCGCCGATGTTCGAGGTCATGATCACGATCGTGTTCCGGAAGTCGACCTTGCGGCCCTGGGCGTCCGTCAGTCGCCCGTCCTCGAGGATCTGGAGGAGAATGTTGAACACGTCCGGGTGCGCCTTCTCGATCTCGTCGAGCAGCAGCACGGAGTAGGGCTTCCGGCGCACGGCCTCGGTCAGCTGGCCGCCCTCGTCGTAGCCCACGTAGCCGGGCGGGGAGCCGACGAGCCGGGACACGGAGTGCTTCTCCATGTACTCGGACATGTCGACCTGGATCAGCGCATCCTCGTCGCCGAACAGGAACTCGGCGAGCGTACGGGCGAGCTCGGTCTTGCCGACGCCCGAGGGGCCGAGGAAGATGAACGAGCCGGTCGGGCGCTTCGGGTCCTTGATGCCCGCGCGGGCCCGGCGGATCGCCTTCGACACGGAGACGATCGCCTCGTGCTGGCCGATCACGCGCTTGTGCAGCTCGTCCTCCATCCGCACGAGCTTCTCCGTCTCCGCCTCGGTCAGCTTGAAGACGGGGATGCCCGTCCACATCGAGACGACGTCCGCGATCTCGTCCTCGCCGATCTGCGGCTGCTCCTCGCCCTCGTCCGAGCGCCACTGCTCCTCGAGCTCTCGCTTCTTCTGCGACAGCTTGCGCTCCTTGTCGCGGAGGCTCGCGGCCTTCTCGAACTCCTGCGCCTCGATCGCGTCTTCCTTCTCCTTGCGGACCTTCTCGATCTCTTCCTCGAGCTCGCGGTATCGAGGGGGTGCGGTCATCGTGCGGATGCGCATCCGTGACGCCGCCTCGTCGATCAGGTCGATCGCCTTGTCGGGCAGATGCCGGTCCTGGATGTAGCGGTCCGCGAGCGTGCCGGCGGCGTAGAGCGCCTCGTCGGAGATCTTGCAGCGGTGGTGCGCCTCGTACCGGTCGCGGAGGCCGCGCAGGATCTGGATCGTCTCGTCGACGGAGGGCTCCTCGACGCGGATCTGCTGGAACCGGCGCTCGAGGGCGGCGTCGCGCTCGAGGTACTTGCGGTACTCGTCGAGCGTCGTCGCGCCGATCGTCTGCAGCTCACCGCGGGCGAGGGCAGGCTTGAGGATCGACGCCGCGTCGATCGCACCCTCGGCGGCGCCGGCGCCGACGAGGTTGTGGAGCTCGTCGATGAACAGGATGATGTCGCCGCGCTGGGAGATCTCCTTCATGACCTTCTTCAGGCGCTCCTCGAACTCGCCCCGGTACTTCGATCCGGCGACGAGCGCGGCCAGGTCGAGACTGTAGATCTGCTTGCCCTTCAGGAGCTCGGGGACGTTCCCAGACGCGATCCGCTGCGCGAGACCCTCGACGACGGCGGTCTTGCCGACGCCGGGCTCGCCGACGAGCACGGGGTTGTTCTTCGTCCGGCGGGAGAGGATCTGCATGATCCTCTCGATCTCGGTCTGGCGCCCGACGACGGGGTCGAGTTTGCCCTCCGAGGCCTGCTTCGTGAAGTTGCGGCCGAACTGGTCGAGCAGCTTCGAGCTCTTCGACTTCTCGGACGGCGCCTGCCCCTGCTGGCGGCGGCCGGGCCCTGAGAGCATGCGGATGATCTCGTTGCGGATCTTCTCCGCGTCGGCGTCGAAGTCGAGCAGGATCCGTGCTGCAACGCCCTCGTTCTCGCGCACGAGACCGAGGAGGATGTGCTCCGTGCCGATGTAGTTGTGGCCGAGCGAGAGCGCCTCGCGGAGCGCAAGCTCGAGCACCTTCTTCGCCCGGGGCGTGAACGGGATCTGCCCGCTCGTCACCTCATCGCCCTGGCCCACGATCCGCGCGACCTGGGCGCGCACCTCCTCGACCGTGATGTCGAGGGACTCGAGCACGCGGGCGGCGAGCCCTTCCTCTTCCCGGAGCAAGCCAAGAAGGATGTGCTCCGTGCCGATGTAGTTGTGCTTGAGCGCCCGCGCCTCGTCCTGGGCGAGGACGACGACCTGTCTGGCGCGTTCTGTGAATCGCTCGAACACCGTGGCGCCATCGTACCCCACGGGCATCGGATGACCCCAGTCGCCGCCAGGCGGCTTAACGCCTCGTCAACGAAGGTTTACGGAATGCTCCGAAGTCGCGCGGAGCTCGAGACCGAACGGGCCGCCGGCGCGGGTATCCTCGCGCCCGTGTCCAAGGTGCTCGTAACAGGTGGGGCCGGCTTTATCGGCTCGCATCTGTGCGAGCTGTTGCTCGACGCCGGCGACGAGGTCTGGGCGCTCGACGACCTCTCCACGGGGTCGCTCGCAAACGTCGAGCGGTTCGGCAACCGATCGGAGTTCCATCTCGTCGTCGACTCGGTCCTGAACCGCGCCGTCGTCAACGAGCTCGTGCACAAGTGCGACGTCGTCTACCACCTAGCCGCCGCGGTCGGTGTGCGCCTGATCGTCGAGCGCCCCGTCCACACGCTCGTCACGAACCTCGAGGGGACGGAGGTCGTGCTCGACCATTGCAACCGCTTCGGCAAGCGCGTCCTGATCGCGTCCACCTCAGAGGTCTACGGCGACCATCGCGACGAGACGCCGCTCGACGAGACGTCGCGGCGCGTCTACGGGCCGACCACGCAGCGGCGCTGGGCGTACGCGGACTCGAAGGCGATGGACGAGTTCCTGGCCCTTGCCCACCACCAGGAGGGCGGCCTCGACTGCATCATCGTGCGCCTGTTCAACACCGTCGGCCCGCGTCAGTCCGGCCAGTACGGGATGGTGGTTCCCCGTTTCGTCGAGCGGGCGCTCGCCGACGAGCCGCTCGAGATCTTCGGCGACGGCCAGCAGACGCGCTGCTTCTGCCACGTCCGCGACACGATCCGCGCCCTCCACGGGCTGATGCGGCACGAGACCGCAGGCGAGATCTACAACGTCGGCTCGACGGAGCAGATCTCGATCTTCGATCTCGCACAGCGCGTGATCGACGCGACGGAGTCGAGCTCGACGACGGTCGCCGTGCCGTTCAAGGACGTCTACGGCGTCGGGATCGAGGACATGCTCCACCGCATCCCGTCGACGGAGAAGATCCACGCGGCGATCGGCTGGCAGCCCACGCTCGATCTCGCCGAGATCCTGGCGGACGTGATCGCCTTCACGAAGGAGCGCTCGGCCGCGTCGTGACGACCGGCTAGAGCGCGACGAGGTAGACGTAGAGCCGCGGGTCCCCTGGGTACGGGGAACGGGCGATCTTCGCGACGGCGAACGTCTCTCGGTCGCGGCCCGGCACGGTCAGCGCGGCGCCGCGCTCCGGCGCAGGCCCTCCGCGCTCCACGACCATGTAGCCGCTCGCGGAGGGGACGAACAGCAGATGCACCGGCCCGGCGGCCGGGCCGAGCGCCGCCTCGGCGATGGCCGCCGAGAGCTCGGGCAGCGGCTCCCCGGCGACGATCGCCGCCGGCACGCCCGTCGTCAGATGCTCAGCGAGGACGGCGTCGCCGACCGCCTCTGCGGCGGCGCGCATGCCCTCGCGGCGGATGTGGGGCCCGTGCACGTCGGTCGCGATCAGATGAACGGCCTTGAGCTCGAACAGGCGCTCCGAGGCGACGCGAGGAGCGGCGCCGAGCCGTCCGTCGACCGAAGCCGCGGTCACCTGGACGACGGCGCCTCGCTCGACGGCGGTCAGCAGCCGGTCCGGGCGGTCCTGCACCTGGGGGTTTCGCTCCGGATGGGCGAGCACCGGCGTCAGCCCGTGGCCGAGCACGGTCGTGATCGCGAGGTCGAGCGCAGGCGGCCAGCCGGCGTACGGAAACTCGAGCAGGAGGTAGCGCGCCGATCCGCCGAGAGCGAAGCGGCGGAGCTCGGAAGCTGAGAGCTCCCACACGGCGTCGATCGAGACCTCCCCTCCTCTCAGCACCTCGATCTGGACTCCGTTGGCATCGAAATCGCGGCGGAGCGCCTCGACAGCAGCCTCCATCGTCCCGGGACGCGTCGGGTAGTCGTCGCGGACGTGCGGCGTGGCGGCGATCGCCGTGATGCCTTCCTCGGCCGCACTGCGTCCGATCTCCCGCGCCTCCTCGAGCGAGCGAGCCCCGTCGTCGAGCCCCGGCAAGATGTGCGAGTGGAGGTCGATCATGGCCAGACCATAGTGCGCGACGTTTCGGCGCCCCCGCCGGGGCTGTCGGTGCTCCACGTCGCCCAGCCGACCGACGCGGGCGTGCCGACGTGCGTCGCCCAGCTGCTCGAGGAGCAGGTCGAGCGCGGTCTCCGCATCTCTCTCGCGTGCCCTGGCAGGAGCACGCTCGTGCCGCGCGCCGAGGCGCTCGGCGTGAAGCCCATCGACTGGGAAGCGGTCCAGGCACCCGGCGTACGCGTGCCCGGGGAGACGCGGCGCCTGGCTCGGATCGTCGACGAAGTCGATCCGAACATCGTTCACCTCCATTCGTCGAAAGCGGGGCTCGCGGGTCGGCTCGCGGTGCGCGGCAGACGGCCGACGGTCTTCCAGCCGAACGGCTGGTCGTTCGAGGCGACGGACGGGCTCGAGCGCCGCGGGGCGCTCGCATGGGAGCGCTTCGCTGCGCGGTGGGCAGCGGTTGTCGTCTGCGTGAGCCAGGACGAACGGGCGCGCGGAGAGAGCCTCGGGATCCGTGCGGAGTGGAGCGTGGTGCCGAACGGCGTCGACGTGAGCGAGCTCACGCCCGCCGGCGAGGCGGAGCGTTCCGAGGCGAGAGCGCGGCTCGGGCTGGGCTCCGGAGCCGTCGTCCTATGCATCGGCCGTCTTACGCGCCAGAAGGGTCAGGACGTCCTGCTCGACGCCTGGCCGGACGTGCTTGCCCGTGTTCCGGAGGCGGAGCTCGTGCTCGTCGGAGACGGCCCCGACCGAGCGCACCTCGTCGCACGCCGAGTGCAGGGCGTCTCGCTCGTCGGCGCACGGGACGATGTCGCGGACTGGCTCGCCGCCGCGGACGTCGTGGCGCTGCCGTCACGCTGGGAAGGCATGGCGCTGACCATGCTCGAGGCCATGGCACGCGGCCGCAGCGTCGTTGCCACCGACGTCTCGGGCGCCCGCGAAGCGCTGCGCGGGGAGGCCGGAGCCGTGGTGCCACAGGAGAACCCGGCCGCGCTCGCCGAGGCGCTCGTGACCCGCCTCCTCGACCGGGAGCTCGCCACGACCGAGGGAGCGCGCGGGCGAGGGCTTGCAGAGCGTTTTTACGACGCGCGTCGTGCAGCTGCGGCCGTGACCGACCTCTACGCCTGGGTGTACGAGTAGGTCGCCGACTCCTTCACACGGTTCCCGACCACGCCGAGCACCGGCGCCTTGAGCGCCTCCATCGCCAGTACCGCCTCGTGGACCGGTTGCGACGGCGACCCGGCCGAGACGACGAGCAGCACGCCGTGGCCGTTCGCGTTCGAGACAATCGTGCGCGTGTCGTCGGTGCCGAGCACCGGCGGGGTATCGACGACGACGAAGTCGAAGGCATCCGTCATCTGCGGAGCGAGGGCGCCGAAGCTCCTGGCCAGGAGATCGCCCGCGTCCTCGTCCGACACGGTCGGCAGCACGTAGAGGTCGTCGAGCCATCCGGGCTCGATAGCGCGCGCGAGCGGCGTGCCATCGCGGAGCACCCCCGCGAGGCCGCGGTGCCGCTCGAGCGAGGCGACCTCTGCGACACGTGGTCGCCGGAGGTCCGCGTCGACGAGCAGGGTCCGCGCACCGAGCCTGCTGAACGACTCAGCGAGGAGGGCGGCGACCGTCGTCTTGCCGTCGGTGGCCGCGGGCGACGTGACGACGACAAGCTTGACCCCGCGCTCCCGCAGGATCGGCTCAAGGTTCGCCCGGAGCGTGCGTACGGACGCGCCGACGGCCGGGTCGGCGAAGGCGGCGCTCGGCTTCGTCCGTAGCGACCGAGACGACGGGATCCGCCCGAGGACGGGGTAGCCGGTGAGGTCGGCCATGTCGCGCCAGCTGCGCACCCGCGGCCGGCCGCGCTCGAGGAGCACTGCGACGCCGATCGCAAGGAGCAGCCCGAGGACGAGGGCGGCGCCCATCAGCAGCTTTCGCTGTGGCGCGGCGGGCTGCGTGGGAGGAAGCGCCGGGGCGACGAGTTGTGCCGACATCAGCTTGTCTCTCGCGCCGAACGTGACGAGCTGGCGGGCGAGCGCGTTCGCGTCCCTTGCGGCGAGCACCGGCTCCTTGCGCCGCGCGGTGATCGTCACCGTTCCCGTATCGCGCGCAAGGCTTGCCGTCAGTGCGTCGGAGAGCGTCTTCGGATCCTCGCCGAGGGTCTTCGCTACTTGCCTCACGGTCGAGCGGGCGGAGATGTACGACACGTACTTCGGACCGAGGATGCGCACGAAGTCGCTGCTCGAGCCGGGGATGCTCGGGCGCGGGGAGATGGCGACGATCGCCTCCCCGTCGTACTCCGACGGGAGCGAGTAGACGTAGGCACCGGCTCCGACGAGGACGCCGAGCGTGATACCGACGATCAGCAGCCAGCGATGGCGTATGACATCGAGAAGCTCGGAAAGACCGCCGGCGCCGTTCACCAAAGGTTCCTCTCGGGTGGGCCAGGTCGCCGGTTGGCGCCCTCACACCATTGTGGCAGCAAGCGCCGCTGCGAAGCGCCCCGCGATGGGGGTACCGCAATCCAGTGATGGCCTCGGCGGAGCGGAGTCCCGAGTACGTAAAGCATGGAGCGACGTGTTCGCCGGGGACGCGGTCTCGTCCTGCTTTCGCTCGCCGTGTTCGCGCTTGCCACAGCCGGGGCGTCGGGCGCTGCGCCCGCCCTCGAGGGCGGTGTTGCTCTTGAAGGCGGGGGAAGCGGTCAGAGTGGAGCGCCGTCCAGTTTCGGCCTGCCGACGATCATCGGCATCGCCGGCATCGGCTCGTCGATGGCCGGCACGAACCCGCACTGGGCCGGCGCCCAGCCGATCTCCTACGTGTTCCAATGGCTTCGCTGCAACGCCGCCGGCGCCGCCTGCGCGCCGATCACGGGCCAGAGCCTTGCCACGTACAGGGTCTCCTCGGCGGACGCGGGCTCGACCCTCCGCTTCGCTGTGCTCGCGCGCAACGCATACGGGTCGGCGGCAGCGCTCTCACTTCAGACGGCAGTCGTCTCCGCCGGCCCCGGGCCGCCGCCGACTCCTCCGCCGCCGCCGAAGTCGCCGCCCCCTCCGACCCCGCCGCCTCCACCTTCACCACCACCTGCACCACCGCCCGCGTCGCGACCGGATCTCGGGACGATGTTCCACTGCACGTGGCTCGACTATTCGGATGCCCAGCGCGCAGCGATCTTCGACAGCCTGCAGGCAGCCGGCGTCCAGTGGGTGCGGATCGACATCGGCTGGTCCTCGTTGCAGGAGAGCGCTCGGGGACAGTTCAGCCCGTGGTACGTGTCGCTCGCCGACAAGTGCGTCGGCATGGCCAACGAACGTGGAATCAAGGTGCTCGGCATGCTCTTCCGCACGCCCGGCTGGGCGAACGGCGGCCAGGACGTATACGTGCCGCCGAAGGACGTCTCCGACTACGCGTCGATCGCAAACTGGGCCGCCGCCCGCTACCGCGGGAAGGTCCAGGCGTGGGAGATCTGGAACGAGCCCGACCCTGCGCAGAGCTTCTGGCAGGGCAGCGTCGGCCAGTACGTCCGGCTGCTGAAGGCCGCCTACCCGGCTGTCAAGTCCGGCGACCCGAACGCGCTCGTCGTCTTCGGCGGACCGTCGTCGAACGACGACGGATTTATCTCAGCGGCATACACCGCGGGCGCGAAAGGCTACTTCGATGTGATGGCGACGCACCCGTACCAGGGCCTGGCGGACGCGCCGCCGGAGAAGGCTGACGACGGCAATCGCTGGTGGTTCACGCACCTGCCCGCCGTCCGCAAGGTGATGGTCGCGAACGGCGACGGAGCGAAGCCGATCTGGTTCACCGAGTTCGGCTGGTCCTCCCACCCCAACTATCCGGGCATCGAGAACTGGAACCGCGGCGTCACCGAGTCACAGCAGGCCGACTACCTCGTCCGCGCGATCGACTTCGCGCGCAACAACTATCCGTACGTGACGAACATGATCTGGTACACGGAGCGTGACCGGTCGACCGGCCAGGTTCAGTACGACAACTACGGCCTCCTCACGTCGTCGCTCGCACCTAAGCCCGTCTACACGGCGCTCAAGAACTACATCAAGTCGAGCTAGTCAGGCGCCGCGCCCCTCCGGGTCCCGATAGATCCGGCCGCAAGCGAGCGCCGCTCCGATCAGCATCCAGACCGTCATGAACAGGACCGCGTTCCGAAGTAGGTAGTCGAAGATGCCCTGGCCGAGGACCGCGAGCAACGAGGCGACGATGCCGGCGAGCACGGCCCGGTCTAGCCGCGAACGCGCTCCCGCGATCTTCCCGGCTCGATGCGCGACGCGGCCCACCGAGATGACGAGCGCGAGGATCAGCATCACCGAAGGCAGCCCGCTCTCGGCCGCCCAGGTCAGCCAGAGGTTGTGTGCATGGTCGTTCGCCACGGTGGCGTCTGCGAACAGGGCTCTCGCACTGGCCACGGGATAGTTTCCAGGCCCGACGCCGACGATCGGGTTGGCGCGGATCTGGCGCTCGGCTTCCCGGTAGATCGCCGGGCGATCGTCATACGGGCTGATCGCCGTGATCGCGCGGGCGCGCTCGCCGATGATCCGGATCTCCGGGTTCGACGGCGCGAACGACCCGACGATCGCGGCCACGATCATGACCGGAACACCTACGACGATCAGCGCCCGGCGAGCCTCGCGCAGCGAGACAAGCAGGTAGAGGAAAGCGAGGCCGCAGCCGATCCAGGCGCCGCGGGACAGCGAGAGCAGGAGCGGCACGAGCATGAAGCCGGCGGCGCAGGTCGCGGTGATCTTCGCTGCGCGCGACTGTGCGCCGAACGCGAGCCCCGTCGAGAGGCAAACTGCGATCACTGCGTACAGGCCGAGCTGGTTCGGGTGGTTGAATGCGCCGGTCAGCCGGCCGGAGACCACCTCGCCGCCGAACTGGTCCTGAAAGTGCGTTCCCGACCCGACGGCTGCGACCGAGAGGCCGATGGCCACAGCGATGTAGGCCCCGCAGATCCGGCGGAGGTCGTTCATCGACTCGACGACCGTGTACACG
Organism: uncultured Actinomycetes bacterium; assembly: GCA_963705945.1. Classification (GTDB taxonomy): domain Bacteria; phylum Actinomycetota; class Thermoleophilia; order Gaiellales; family Gaiellaceae; genus PALSA-612. Next base: position 55,461 of record CAVPLG010000003.1, read on the forward strand.
AGGCAAGCGAACACGATCCCGCCGGCGAGCACCGAGATCTGCTTCAACGCGAGCACCTGGTCCTCAGCTGAGGCGAACGAGATGAGCGTCCACGCGAGCAGCCCCAGCGCCCACCAAAGGGAGTCGGGCCAGCGGAGCGGCGTCTCTCCGAGCGCGAGCCGACGCAGAGCGACGAGGGCGGCCACAGCGAGCACGGTGAGCTCGACGAGCGGCGGAGCGATCCCACCGAGAGGGATCGGCACGCTAACGGAGCCGATGGGGAACGCCAGGAACACGGCCGCGACCCCGAGGAGCGGCCGATAGAGCACCGCCAGAGCGACTGCCGGGAGGATCGCGAGGGCGACGAGGAGCGCCGGCGCTGTTCGCGGGCCGATTCGCTCGACGAGGGCAACGGCGGCGAAGCCGACGACGACCGACGCGACGACGAGCGACACGCCGATCGCCGTGTCGCGAGGCGGACGCAGCGTGGCGGCCGCCCGCGTCATGCCCGTGCTCCCGCCACGGTGCGGTAGCGCTCGGCAACGTCGTCGGCGAGCGTCGACCAGGCGAAGAGCTTCGAGAAACGCTCGCGCCCGCAGGCGGCGAGGCGCTCACGCGTGCGCGGGCTCTCCGCCAGCTCGACGATCGCGTCCGCCAGGCCTGCCCGGTCGCCCGGCGAGACGAGCACGCCGCACTCTCCGACCTGCTCGGGAAGCCCGCCGTGCGCGTAGCAAACGATCGGCGTCCTGGCAGCGAGAGCCTCGAGACCGACGTACGGGAACCCCTCCTTTCCGAATCCGTCCTTCGCGATGCTGGGAATCACGAGCACGTCCGAGCCTGCGATCAGGTGCGTCGCATCCGACCTGAAGCCCGTGAAGCGAATCGCGTCGCCCAGCCCGCGATCGGCGATGTCAAGGCCGAGCTCGGCGCGGCGGCCGGGATGCGCCGGGTCCTCTCCCCCGACGAAGAGCACCCGCACGCCGGGAGAGCGTTCGAGAACTGAGGGCAATGCGCTGATCACCTCAGCTTGGCCCTTGAAGGGGTCGAGACGGCCGACGAGCACGACGACGAGCTCCGGCTCCTCGGGCGCGAACTCCTCGAGCACGAGGGCCCGCGCGACCGCCGCGTCCACCGCTGGATCCGGGATCTGGCAATGAACTACCTCGATCTTCCCCCGAGCCGAGCCGGCGACGGCCTCGGTCACAGCGGAGCTCACGCCGATCACGCGTGCTGCCCGGCGGGCGGCGACTAGGGCGAGCCAGCCGTCGCGGGCGACGTCGTGCTTGAACCAGATCACGGGCGGCTGGCCACCGAACGCGGCGAGCTCCGCCACGAGCGCTGCCTTCAGCCCGTTCGCGTGGACGACTGCAGGGGCGCTACGCTTGAACACACCGCGGAGCCGCCTCGCAGCGCGAGCAAGGTCGGTCGCCCCGCGGCCCGTCTCGATCACCTCGACGGAGAAGCCCCTGTCGCTGAGATCGCCCGCGAACGGTCCATCCTGGAGGCAGACGACCGTCGCCACCCAGTCGCGGGGAAGGTGCTCGAGGAGGAGGCCGAGATAGCGCTCGGAACCGCCTCTGCCAGCATGGGAGGACACGAAGGCGACGGGGACGGCATGCGTCATCGGGTCAGCGTCCACACGCCCGTCCGGTCGAGCCAGTCCTTGACGTGCCGTTCGACGGCGAACCGCCGCCGGCCCCCGTAGACGATCGGGTACAGGAGCTTCCGGTGAACCGGCAAATCCGAGCGCCGCCGGTGCTCGGAAATCTCGGCGAACAACCTGGGGTGAAGCGTGCGCAGCTCGCGGTAGAGCTCCCGATGCTCACGCTTTGCCTGGTGGAGCATCCGCTCCCCATGGAAGCGCTTGCGAAAGGTCGGCTCGCCAGCACCGAGATAGACGCCGGGCAGTCCGCGCTCGGCGATCGCCATCCAGAGGCTCCAGTCCTCGTAGCCGCGCTGTGGGAGCTTCCAGGCGCTGGCCTCGTCGAACACGCTGCGCCGGAAGAGGGCCGAGACCGGGTACTCGTTCGCGTACGCAACCCGGTAAGGATCGATCGTGGAGGGGACAGCTCGAATGAGCTCGTGCGTACCGAATTCCTCGTAGTCCCCGTAGCAGACGACAGCCTCCGGAACACCGTCGAGCCGATCTGCCATCCGCCCGAACGCCCCGGGTACGGCGAGGTCGTCCGAATCGAGCGGGAAGACGAACGGCGCCGTCGTCACATCGAGCCCGGTCGCGCGCGCATAGACGAGCCCGCGGTTCACTTCGTGCCTGACGACGCGCACGCCGTCGGCCTCGAGGCGATCGACGGTGTCCACCGTCTTCGAGTCTGTCGAGCCGTCGTCGACGACGACGAGATCGAGCGGCTCGCGCTCGTCGATCGAGGCGATGGTCTCCGCAAGCAGCGGCCCGTCGTTGAAGCACGGAATGATGACCGCGATGCGCTCGGTCATGGCGTTCGGGCGCGGAGCCTGGTGACGACGGCATAGCGCACGCGCTGCAGCTCGAAACGCCGGCGGAGGACCCGGCTCCACGTCTCGCCGGCCGCAGCGGGCGGGGAGATCGGCCGCTCGAGCCGCGAGACCTTGTGCCCGTGCCGGACGATCCGGATCATCGAGCCGCCGCGCGCAGCGAAGCTCGCCTCGAGGTCGCCCGGGACGTCGGGTGGGTCGAGAGCCTCGAACATCGCTGCGCTACCGGTCATCGCGACGGAGGTTCTATCCCTCAGGCTGTTCGCCTGCTCAGACGGCGTCCCGGGATCAGATCGAGCACCGCTTCTGCGTCGCGCGGGTACACGAGACGCTCGAACACGAAGAGGCTTGCCATGTAAACCACGCTGGCGGCGATGAGAGCTGCCGCGAAGTCGTCGCGGAGCACGGCCATCACCACTCCAGCGAGGACGCTTGCGGTCACCGGGCCCCCCACCATCCGCAGCCAGCTGGGCCGGCCGAGCGCGTGCGTGCAGAAGACCATCAGCGGCAACGTGACGAGAAGCTGCGACAACGACGTGCCGATCGCGGCGCCGTAGAGGGAGTGCGTCGGGATCAACACGAGGTTGAGCAGGATGTTCTCGGCTGCGACCGCGGCGTAGATCGGGGCGAGGACGCGCTGGCGATGCTGCGAGACGAGCATCATGCCGGCCACGTACGCGAACGGGTAGAGCGCGATCGCCGGCGCGAGCAGGACGAGAGCGTTCGCCGACGCGTCGTACGCCGGCCCGTAGAGCACGTCCATGAGCGGATCGGCGAGGATCACCGCGCCGATCGCGAGCGGAAGCGTCAGCGCCACGAGCAGCTTCAGGCTCCGCTCGAAGACGAGGAGCACTTCGGGGGATCTGCCCGGGCCGAGACGCGAGTAGACGGGATAGACGGCCGACCCGACGCCCCAGCTGAGGAAGAGCGTCGTCTCCAGCAGGCGATACGCGGCGGCATACTCGCCGACCGCCTCCGCCGACTTCATCACCGCGAGCATCGCCATGTCGGCGCGAAAGAGGATGGTCGAGAAGACGCTCGCGACCCCGATTGGGAATGCCGCCCACATCAGCCCGCGCCAGACACGCGGGCGCACCTGGAAGCGTGGGCGGGCAACGTAGGCGAAGAGCAGCCAGAGGGCGACGCCGAGCCCCACGAGGGCACAGGCGAGGTAGACGATCGAGACGGCGACGACGCCGGCGCCGGCGAGCAGCGCCGCGCAGCCGATCGCCGTCATCAGGAACCGCTGCGTCAGGAGCGCAACTGGGATGTAGACCAGCCGCTCGAACGCCTGGTACGTGGCAAAGCAGGTGTTCATCATCTGTTCGGCGACGACGGCGATCCCAAGGAGGAGCGCTACGTTCCGGGTCTGCGGCTCCGCGAACACGCTCAGGATCCCGATCGAGACGACGAGCGCCGGGAGCGCCAGCACGAGCTTGAGCACGATCGTGTTCGCGAAGTAGCGGTCGACGAGGCGGTGGTCCCGCGCCACCTCTCGCGTGAGGATGGCGCTCTGCCCGAAATCGGCAAAGACGGTGACGAGCGTGACGAACGAGAGGCCGAAGGCAAACACGCCGAACTCGGCGACGCCGAGCTTGCGTGCCATGACGATGTAGAGGACGACGGACGCAGCCTTCGCGAACACATCTGCGACCACCCGGTAAGTCGCGTTCGTGAGGATGCTGCTCGGCTTGTCGCGCATCAGCGCGCCGACAGCTTTTTGGTCAGCTTCCCGGCCAGCAGGCGAGCGTGCATGCGCCCGCGGTTCAGCTCCGCGCGCCGCAGCGTCCGGCGCGGCAGCGGATGCCGGAGCCGCCGCACCGCGGCCCGTTCACGCCAGGCATCCACCACGCCGTCGCGCCACGCCGGGATCTCGCCTCTGTAGGCGCATTCGACGAGGTCGAAGGTGAGATAGGCAGGGATGCGAAGAGCCGCGAGCCAGGGCGGAAAGCGAAGCCAGAAGTACCAGACCTGGTTCCGCACCCTGAGCCGCAGCCGTTCGCTGAGACGCTCGCCGGCGAGCGTCGTCTTCTGATGATCGAAGACCGCCGTCGGCAGGTAGCGAACGTCCCACCCGCGTCCGAGCAGCCTCGTGGCGAGATCGAGCTCGGCGGCCGTGACGAACTCGTCGACGTAGCCGCCCGCTTCCAGATACGCATCACGGCGAACGAACGAGGCGCCTTCCGGGAAGAAGAACGCCGGGAAGCCCTCTGCTGGCGGTGGTCCCTGCTGGCCCGCTCTGAGCAGCCAGTCGAAACCCCCTACGCTGTCGACGTCGATGACTCTCCCGGTGGCGTCGACGTCCCGCACCAGCCCGCCGACGACGCCGAGTCGCGGCAAGCGCTCGAAAGCTGCTCGCGCAGCTTCGACCGCCCCGGGGAGGGGGAACGCGTCGTCGTCGAGCATCAGCAGGAGGTCGCCGCTGGCCTCTCGCGCAGCGACCGTTCGCCCCGCGACGCCGAGGTTCCGCCCGGGCTCGACCAGCCGGACGCGGTCGAACGGGGCAACGATCGCCGCCAGGCCGCCTGCGGAGCCGTTGTCGACGACGACGACCTCGTCGACCGGCATCGTGCGGAGACGCGCGAGCAGCGCAGACAGGAGCTCCTCGCGGTGGTAGTGGAGGATGACCGCCGACACCGTGAGACCGCGCCCAGTGTGGTTTCGTCGCGACTCCACGGGCATTCTCAGTGTAGAAGCCGATCCGGCCGCCTGGTCTGCCAGGATCCTCGAGGTGAGGCCGCGCCCTCAACCGCTCGCGCTGCTCTATCACGGGATCGCGAGGGTGCCGCCTGCAGCGGATCCGCACGGCCTTTTCGTGCGTCCGGTCGACCTCAGAAGACAGCTGCAGCGGCTTCGCTCGTGGGGCTACGAGTTCGCCCAATTCGGCGACTGGGCCCAGCGGGTTCGGGCCGGCGACGCCGCCGGCTACGTGACACTGACCTTCGACGACGGGTACGTGGACAACCTCGAGACGCTCGTCCCGATCCTCGCGGAGGAGCGTGCCACCGCGACGGTGTTCGTCGTCTCGGGCTGGCTCGGGAAGGCGACGCCCTATCTCCCGCGAGCGCGGATCGTGACCGACGACGAGCTTCGGCGCCTTCGCGCAGCGGGCGTGGAGATCGGTGCGCACACCGTCAGTCACCCAGACCTGACGTCGCTGAGCAGGGCGGAAGCGACCGACGAGCTCCGGCGTTCCAAGGCGCACCTCGAAGAGATCCTCGACGAAAAGGTGACTGTGGCGGCATACCCGTACGGGAGCGCGAACGAGGACACCATCGCGGCATGCATCGACGCGGGCTTCGCCGCCGCCTGCGGAACGAAGGAGGGCGTATGGTCGGATCCGTTCAACTTGCCGAGAGAGGGGATCGACAACTACACGACCATGGTCGGCCTCCGGCTCAAGCGCGACGGCCGCTACGAGCCTCTCATGCGCCATCTGCTCCCACGGACCGCGCGCAAGGTCGTGCGCTACGGGCTCCGGCTATGGCGTTGACCCGACCGGGGAGCCGGACGCCGTGATGAAGCTGCCGCCGGTAGTCCTCGGAGGCGGGATCACGGGGCTCGGCGTCGTCCGCAGCCTCGGTAAGGCCCGCCTCTACCCGCACCTCGTGTGCGAGCCGGGCGACTTCGCCGCCCGCTCGCGGTGGGTGCGCGGACGGACGCTGGAGCTCGAGGACACGCTCGACATCGCGTCGCTCGTTCGGGAACTGACCGCGTCGAGGCTCGAATCGGCGGTGCTGATCCCGTGCACGGACCCCTGGTGCCACGGGGTCGTCGAGCTCCCGGAATCCGCAATGCAGCGGTACCCCACAAGCATGCCGAGCCGTGAAACCGTCGAGCTGCTCCTCGACAAGTGGCTGCTCTCGCGCAAGCTCGAAGAGCTCGGCGTGCCGCACCCGGCCACCTACGAGCTCACCAACGAGGCGCAGCTGTCCGATGCCACGCCGCCGATCTTCCTGAAGCCGCGGAGCTCGGGCCACTTCTTCGACGCGTTCAAGAGGAAGGCCGTGCGCTTCCGCGATCGCGACGATGCCGTCGAGGCATTCCGAGCAATGGCTCGAGCGGGATACTCGGCGGTGCTCCAGGAGTACGTTCCCGGCCCGCCAAGCGCACACTTCTTCGTCGACGGCTTCGTCGACCGCAAGGGCGTCTGTCGCGGCCGGCTCGTGCGCGGGCGCCTGCGGATGTTCCCTGTCGACTTCGGGAACAGCTCGATGACGGTCACCGTCTCGCCGGACACAGCCAGCGATGCGCTCGAGAGCCTCGACACGCTGCTGACCGGCCTGCGGTACCGCGGCGCGTTCAACGCGGAGTTCAAGCGCGACCCCCGGGACGGTGTCGCGAAGCTGATCGAGATGAACTGCCGTCCGTGGTGGTTCATCGACTTCGCCGCCCATTGCGGCATCGACGTCAGCCTGATGATCTACCAAGATGCGCTCGGCCTCGACATCGCGACCGTCGACGGCTACGCCATCGGGGAGCGCTGCGGCGTGCTCGTCGACGACATCAAGGCATACCGCGCACTGCGGGGGTCGGGGGAGCTGAGCTTCGCGGACTGGGTTGGCTCCTGGGGCCGCGCGACGTCGTCGACTTTCGAGGCCGACGATCCGCTGCCGACACTCGCCTCGCTCGCCGAGATCGGGCGTCGCAACGTCGCACGGCGGCTGCGGACAGCGAAGACAGGTGTCTGAGTCGAGCGCGCTGACGGTGCGACGGCTCTCCCCGGCAGAGGAGGGTCTCTGGCGCGACTTCGTCCGGGACGCGCCGGCCGGGAGCGCCTACAGCCTTCACGCCTACCTCGACGCTCTGGTCGAGGCGACAGGCGGGCGGAGCCACGTACTCGGTGCGTTCCGCGGAGACGAGCTGGCAGGCGGGGTCGGCGTCTTCGCGCAGGAAGCGAAAGCCGGCCCGTTCGTCTCCCCGCGTCTGCTCCTCTACTACAACGGTTTCGTCCTCCGCGACTACGACACGCGGTACCCGTCCGACCGCTCGGCGCGGGAGGTGGAGACCCTCGCAGCGCTCGCGGAGGCGCTCACGGCCGAGGAGTACGGCCGCCTCGAGCTGCGAAGTCGGGACGCGCTGCGCGACGCCCGCCCTCTGGTCGCTGCCGGGTGGCGCGTCGCACCGACGTACTCCTACGTCGTGCCGCTGACGGACCTCGAGGCGCAGTGGGCCCGGATCGAGCGGAACCTACGGCGTCTGATCGAGCGCGCGCAGGCCGCCGGCCTGACGCTCGAGGTGGACAGGGACTTCGATGCGTTCTACGAGCTGCATGCGGAGACCCATGCACGCAAAGGAGCTCCGCTGTATCTCGACCGCGAGCCGTTCCGCCGCTACTACACGCGCCTCTCCGAGGCGGGGCTGTGCCATCTGTTCCACGCGCGGCTATCGGACGGCCGGGTGGCGGCGTCGCAGCTCGTCCTCGTCGGCCATCCGGTGACGCACACGGTCAGCGCGGCGACGGCTGCCGAGCACCAGCGCCTCGGCGCCAGTCCGTTCCTTCGCTGGCGTGTCTTCGCGTGGCTGGCCGAGAACGGCTACGCGGCCAACGACCTGACGGACGCGACACTCGGCAGCGTCAGCCACTTCAAGAGCCAGCTCGGCGCGGACCTGACCCTGTCTCTCGTCGCAAGCCGGCCGGAGTCGGCGCGCTTCCGTGCCTTCGAAGCTGGACGGCGCCTGGCGCGGCGGGGACCCTGACCGTGCGCCGCACCGTCGCGGGCTCGATCTGCTCGATGCTCGAGGACTCCGGCGTCGAGGTCGTGTTCGGCCTGCCCGGCACGCAGACGCTAGACCTCTGGGAGGCCTTGCGCACGAGCGGGCTCCGTACTGTCGTGGCGACGAGCGAGCTCGGGGCTGCGTTCATGGCGGGAGGCCTCGCGCGCGCGACCGGCCGCCCGGGCGCGCTCGTGACGATCGGCGAGCCGGGCTTTGCCTTCGCGGTTCCGGGCGTCGTCGAGTCGCTGCTGGACTCGGTGCCGCTGGTCCACGTCGCGAGCGGCGCGCGCCGCGTCGCTCCGGGACCTGCCGGGGAGCTGCGCCAGGGCGACGTCGCACGGCTGATCTACAAGGCCGTCTTCGAACCGACCGAGCCGGTCGAGGTCTCTCGTGCGTTAGGTGAGGCACTCGCAAGCGCAACGTCGGGCGAGCCCGGCCCCGTGCTCGTTCAGGTCACGCCAGCGCTCCTCGGCTCGGCGGTCGCAGGCGAAGACGGGGCTGTGGCTGCGCCGGCCACCGCCCCGCACCCAGGCCACGTCGCTCAGCTCGTCGACGAGCTCCGGCGGGCGACTCGACCGCTTCTCTTCTGCGGAAGCGGCGTCGCCGGCGCGACCGACCACGTCACACGCCTCGCGGAGGCACTCACTGCCCCGGTGCTGACGACGACCTCCGGAAGAGGCGTGATTCCGGAGTCGCACCCACTCAGCCTCCCGGACGACGCCGTCGGGGCCGACGTCAAGCCCCTGAACGAGCTGATCCGGGACTGCGACCTCGTGCTGGTGGTCGGCGCCAGGCTTTCCGACAACGGCACGCGTGGAGGCGTGCTCGTCCTCCCCGAGTCGACCCTCGTGCGCATCGACGCGTCGCCGGACGTGCTCGGCGGTCGCTATCCCGCGCGCCTAGAGATCGTCGGTGACGCAGAGCGCCTGGTGCACCTGGCCGCGGACGCGCTCGAGCGAGAGCGCGGCGCCTCGACCTGGAGCGTCGCTGAGATTGCGTCCTGGAGGGAGCAGCTGGCGGTGGAGAGCCTGCCCACGTTTGTCGAGCCACTCCTTGGGGGCCAGCCCGCCAGGGAGTTCTTCAGGCGCGTGCGCGAGGTCATTCCCGCCGCGACCCCGGTCGCCACAGACTCGGGCCTCCATCAGTATCTCGTACGCGCCCATCTTCCCGTGATCGCTCCGAGGACCCTGCTCTGCCCGGCCGACTTCCAGTCGATGGGCTTCGGGATCCCGACCGCAGTCGGCGCGGCGGCGGTGTGCGGTCCTGCCGTCGCCATCGTCGGCGACGGCGGCTTCAACATCAACGGGACAGAGCTCGTGACCGCCGTGCGGGAACGGCTGCCCGTGACGGTGCTCGTTCTCGTCGACCGGCAGCTCGGGCTGATCCGCGCGCAGCAGCTGCGCCGCACCGGCCGGCCGGTCGGAGTCGCGATCTCTTGTCCGGATCTCGAGCTGTTCGCCCGGTCGATCGGAGCCGACTACCTCGCTCTTGCAGACGGTGACCCGTCGCCGCTCGGCGAGCTCGTCGTCGGCGGCGGGGTGACGGTGGTCGAGGTGCCGGCAACGGACACCGCCGCCGCGCGACGCGTGCAGATCCGCGGGCGCGTCGCGAGCACCGTCCGGCGCGGGATCGGTAAGTCCTAGCTGTCCCCGTCGCGCCGTCTGAGGGCCGGAAACAGAATCACGTCCCGGATCGTCTCGCGGCCGGTGAGCAGCATCGTCAGTCGGTCAATGCCAAGCCCGATCCCGCCCGTCGGCGGCATCCCGTAGGAAAGCGCCTCCACGTAGTCCGGGTCGCCGCGTTCGCCCTCGACGTGCACGGACTGCTGCTCGAAGCGCGCCGCCTGCTCGTCGGCGTCGTTGATCTCCGTGAAGGCGTTGCCGAGCTCCATGCCTCCGGCGAAGTACTCGAACCGTTCGGTCAGGGTCGGGTCTTCGTCGGTCGCCCGTGCGAAGGGCGAGATCTCGACGGGGTAGTCGTAGACGATCGTCGGCTGAACCAGGCCCGGCTCGACGAAGTGTGAGAACGCGTGGTCGATCAGCTGCGCCCAGTCTGAGTCCTGCTCTGTCGGTACGCTGCGCTCGGTCAGCCACGCGCGCAGCTCGTCGGCGTCGCGCGTCCAGAGCTCGTGCTGCTCGAGGGCATCCACGAACCGGATGCGCTCCCACGGCGGGGAGAGGTCGAGCTCGACGTCTCGGAAAGCCACCGTCGTTCCGCCCGTGACCTCCCTTGCGACATGCGCGAGCAGCTGCTCGATCCGCGTCATCGTGTCCCGGTAGTCCGCGTACGCCTCGTACCACTCGAGCATCGTGAACTCGGGGTTGTGCTTGAACGAGACGCCTTCGTTGCGGAAGTCCTTGCCGAGCTCGTATACCTTGTCGAGCCCACCGACGATCAGCCGCTTGAGATAGAGCTCGGTCGCGATGCGAAGGTAGTAGTCGGCATCGTGCTCGTTGTGGTGCGTTACGAACGGGCGCGCGAAGGCGCCTCCGTACCGAGGCTGAAGCACCGGCGTCTCTACTTCGACGAAGCCCTCCGCGTCGAGATAGGCGCGAATCGCCGCCACGACCCGCGCCCGCGCGACGAACGTGGCCCGCGTCTCCTCGTTCATCAGCAGGTCGAGGTGGCGCTGCCGGTAACGGAGCTCCTGATCCTTGAGGCCGTGGAAGGTGTCGGGGAGCGGACGGCGGTTCTTCGCAAGCAGGATGAGCTCGTCGACCGCGAGCGAGGGCTCGCCGCGCTTGGTCTTCGTCGGCGCCCCGGAGGCCCCGACGATGTCGCCAAGGTCGACGTCGACGGCGCCGGCGCGGTCGGCGGAGCAGACGAGCTGCAGCCTGCCCGACTGGTCGACGATGTCGAGGAAGACGACCTTCCCCATCGCACGCCGACCGAGCACGCGGCCCGCGACGCGTGCCGAGCCGGAGCCTTCCGCACCGGCCTCGAGCGCGTCCGACTCTGCGCGCACGGACGCGAGCTCGCGCCGGTCCGGAAAGCGCTTCGGGAGCCCCGTCATCGGGCCGAGTCTACGACCCCGCGCGTCGGGGCTACGCGGCCTTGATGGCGATGATCTTGAACTTCAGCGCACCGCGCGGGGCGGCCACCTCGACGATCTCGCCCTTCTTCCGGCCGAGGATGGCTGCGCCGACCGGTGATTCGTTCGACAGCTTGTTCTCCAGCGCGTTCGCCTCGGCCGAGCCGACGATCGTGTACTCGGTCGTCTTGTTCGCGGCCATGTCCTTCAGGCGGACGAGCGAACCGATCGAGACGACGTCCTTCGCGATGTCCTTCTTCTCGAGCACGCGCGCCAAGCGCAGACGCTCCTCGAGCGTCGCGATGCGGTGCTCGAGCATCGCCTGCTCGTTCTTCGCGTCGTCGTACTCCGCGTTCTCCGTGATGTCGCCGAACTCCCGCGCGTGACGGATGCGGTCGGCGACCTCACGGCGCTTGTCGGTCGACAGGTACTCGATCTCTCGCTTGAGCTTCTCGTACCCTTGCTTAGTGAGGATGACTTCCTTCAAGAGCGCTCTCCTAAGAAAAAATCGCGGGCTACCTGCGCCGCGGGCGCGCATTGTAGCCAACCCGGATAACCCTGCGCAATCCCCGGAGTCGCCTAAAATTCCCGCTCTGTGCAGGTGAAACTCTCCGAGTCTTGGCAGATCGGGCCGGTCGGGGTGCCGACGCGGCTCGTCCTCGCGCCGATGGCGGGCGTCAGCGTGCAGGCGTTCAGGCGCCAGGGACGACGCTTCGGAGCGGGGCTCGTCTGCTCGGAGATGGTCAGCTGCGCCGGCATCCACCACGGCAACGAGCGGACGCTTGGCTATCTGCGGATCGCCTCGGACGAGCGGCCGCTCGCCGTCCAGATCTTCGGTTCCGACGCGGCGATCATCGCGGAGGCCGCGGCGACGGTTGAGGCTGCGGGCGCCGACGTCGTCGACATCAACTTCGGTTGCCCGGTGCGCAAGGTGACCAAGACGGGCGCAGGCGCGACATTGCTCGAGGATCCCGAGCGTGCGTGCCGCATCGTCGACGCGGTCGCCCGCGCGGTCGACGTTCCTGTGACGGTGAAGATGCGCCGAGGGCTCGAGGACGGCTCCCGGACGTGCCTCTCACTCGGCCCGAGACTCGTCGAAGCCGGCGCCGCGAGCCTCACGCTCCACCCGCGCTCTGCCCGCCAGATGTACACGGGCTTCGCCGACCACACGCTGACGGCAGAGCTCGTCGATTGCGTCCCCGTCCCCGTCGTGGCGTCGGGCGACGTGACGTCGCACGCCCGCGCGACGGAGATCCTGCGGACGACGGGCGCGAGCGCCGTGATGATCGGCCGGGCGGCACAGGGCAACCCGTGGGCGCTCCGCGAGATCCTCAAAGGAGAGGCGGAGGAGCCGGCTCGAGCGGAGGTGGCGGCGGAGCTGATCGTCTTCATGGGCGAGACCGTGAGCGAGCTCGGCGAGCGCCGCGCGGTCGGTTTCCTCAAGAAGTTCTACGGCTGGTACCTCAGGCGCGGTCGCTTCCCTCGTGCGTTCGTCCAGGAGCTCGTCCGGCTCGACTCGACAGACGCCGTGGTCGATCGGCTGCTCGTCGCCGAACCGGCCGCGGTCGACGCGCTCGAGCGGCTCGGGAGCGAGCTGCCAGAGCTCGAGGGCACCGTCGTGCCGCTGCCGATCTCCGCGTACGGCGGCGGCTAGCTGTTCAGCTCCCAGACGAGCCGGAGGCCCTGCAGCGTGAGGAACGGGTCGATCTCTCCGATCGTGATCGAGTGCGGCGCGATCAGCGTCGCGAGGCCGCCCGTCGCGACGACCTGAGCCTCGACGCCGAGCTCACGGCGGATCGCGGCGACGATGCCGTCCACCTGGCCGGCGAAGCCATAGACGATCCCTGACTGCAGGGCGGTCTGCGTCGTCTTGCCGATCGCTGTCTCCGGCTCGACGTAGTCCACTTTCACGAGCCTGGCGGCCCGCTGGAAGAGCGCGTCCATCGAGACCTCGATGCCGGGCGCGAGGACGCCGCCGACGTACTCGCCGGCGGGTGAGACGACGTCGAAGTTCGTCGACGTGCCGAAGTCGACGACGATGCACGGCGCGCCGTGGCGCTCCTTTGCAGCGACCGCGTTCGCGATACGGTCGGGACCGACCTCACGCGGGTCGTCGTAGCGAATCGGGATCCCCGTGCGCACGCCCGGCCCCATCAGGAGCAAACGTGCCTTCGCCCAGCGGTCGGCGAACACCTCGTACTCGCGAACGAGCGCGGGGACGGTCGAGGAGACGCAGACCCCGTCGACGACCCCGAGGTCGATGAAACGGCCAACGAGCGCACCGAGCTCGTCACCCGTTCGGTGCGCCTCGGTGGCGACGCGCCAGTGCTCCTCGAGCGTAGCGCCCTCAAACAGGCCGAAGACGGTCTGCGTGTTGCCGACGTCGACCGCGAGCAGCGTCATGGGCCAGCGAGCCTACCGGCGACTGGAACGTCTACGTGTCGTCGTCCTGCGGCAGCGGCTCGCCGATTCGCTCGGCGAGCGCCTCGGCGGTCAGGGTCGGCTCCTCGCCCTCACCGCGGAGCTCCTCGACCGTCACGTCGCTCGACGTGTACACCTCGGCGCGCGGGATCATTCGCGTCGGGCGGTTCTTGTCCCACACCCAGACGTCCTCCATCTTCACGTGGAAGAACGGGTACGAGGGCTGCGGGACGTAGTTGAGGTCGAGCTTGTTGCAGAGGTACGTCGCGTCCTGCGTCAGCACGCAGTAGCGGAAGAGCCCAAAGACGGCCGTGTACTCCTTCTTGAGCGTGAGCTCGAGCTGGGCCTCGTATTCGTCGAGCTCGTCGAGGTGAGACATAGGAATCAGTGTAGCGCCGCGAGCAGGTCCGAAACCCGGCCATGACCCGGTATGACGAGCGCAGGATCGAGCTCCGCGAGCGGCTCGAGCGCAAATGCGCGCTCGGGAAGCCGCGGGTGCGGAACGGCCAAGCCGGGCTCGTCGACGAGCTCTTCCCCGAAGACGAGAAGGTCGAGGTCGATCGTGCGCGGCCCGTAGCGCGGGCCGCCCTCGCGCACCCGGCCGAGCTCCTGCTCGACGCCGAGCAGGACATCGAGCAGCGCTCTTGCAGAGAGCTCGGTCTGGACCTCGAGCGCACCGTTCAGAAAGGGCGGCTGGTCTGTGTACCCCCAGGGAGCGGTCTCGCGAAGCGTCGAGATGGCGACGACGTCGAGCTGCGCGCGTAGCAGGTCGATCGCTCGCTCGATCGTCGCCTGCCGGTGACCGAGGTTCGCACCGACGCCAACAAACGCGCGCGTCACGGCCGCTCGACGGTGACGGCCGAAAACTCGACCGGTGCGTCGAGCCGTACCTCCGGCTTTCGGACGCGGACGCGCGCCCGTGAAGGCCGAAACCGCACCATCAGCTCATCGGCGACCGCCGCCGCGAGCGACTCGAGGAGCTGGAAGCTCGCGCCGCTCGACACGTCGGCGACGCAGGTCGCGACATCGCGGTAGTCGAGCGCGTCCTCGATGCGATCCGCGCCGGGCTCCGCGGCGTCGAGCCACACGTCGAAGAGGAACGGCTGGCCCAAACGCTGCTCCTCGCCGAGCACGCCGTGAAAGCCGTGCAGCTCGAGCCCGTGCAGTTCGATCGTGATCATGCGAGCAGCGTCTCCACCACTGTCAGCGCCTCGACCGTCTCCTTGACGTCGTGCACGCGATGGATAGTCGCACCGTTCGCATGCGCGGCGACGGCTGCCGCCAGGCTGGCGGCGAGCGAGCCGGTCGTCGCATCCGGATCGCCAAGCATCCGCCCGAGCGAGCGCTTGCGCGAGAAACCGACGAGCACGGGCCGCCCCAGTCCGAGGAGCACGTCGAGACGCCGCACGAGCTCGGCGTTCTGGTCGACCGTCTTGCCGAAGCCGATCCCGGGATCGAGGCAGATCCGCTCCTCCGGGATGCCGGCGTCGACGGCTGTCGCGAGACGCTCCTCGAGGAACGCCGCGACGTCGGAGACAACGTCGTCGTAGCGCGGGGACTCCTGCATCGTGCGCGGCTCGCCCAGCATGTGCATCAGGCAGAGATAGGCGTCGGCCCCGGCGACGACACCGGCCAGCTCGGGATCGCCGCGCAGCGCGGTGACGTCGTTGACGAGCTCCGCGCCCGCTGCGAGCGCTCTCCGCGCGACCTCGGCCTTCGACGTGTCGATAGAGAGCGGGACATCACCGCCGAGCTCCTCGAGCACCGGCAGCACGCGCCGAAGCTCCTCGTCGAGCGTCACCCCCTCCGACTCCGGGCGCGTCGACTCCCCGCCGACGTCGACGATCGCGGCGCCCTCCGCGTGGAGCCGCCGTGCATGGTCGATCGCGTCCTCCGGCGTCACGTGACTCCCTCCGTCGAAGAACGAATCCGGCGTCACGTTCACGATCCCCATCACGGACGGCCGGGGAAAGCGCTGCCCGATCGGCTTCATGTGTGGAGCGTAAGCCCTGCCCGGGCGCGTGCGTCAGGGGCGACGCAAGGTGACGACGCGGCTCGTCGCGAGCGGCGTCCATCCGTCCTTGTCCACGAGGACGACGCGCACGCGCGCCGGTCGCTTGATGCGGACATCGGCAGACGAGACGTAGTCGAGCTTCCCACGCGTCGCTGGCCACCATCCGAAGCGCTCCCGGAGCAGGAGCTCGACGAGAAACGGAGCGTAGGGCGTGCTCGGCGTGACCGTCACGCTCACGCCTGTCTTCGTCGGCCTGATCGCGACCTTCCAGAGGCTGACGAGCAGCCTGCGCGTCTCGCTCACGTCGGCGCCGGACACCGCGCGGTAGTCACCGGTCGAATCGGCCTTCAAGGTCGTGGTCCAGCTTCCGTCGGGGGCAGGCGTCGCACTCGCGACCGTCGACCACTTCCCGTCGTCCAGCCGCTGGATCCCCACCCCAGCCCCTGGGTCTGCCGTTCGTCCGGTGAACTCGACGAGCTTTCCGACGGGCACGGCGGCCGGCGGCAGCGGGTCCAGTGTCACTGGCCGCACGTCGATCTCGCCCGTGATGCTCGGATGGATGACGCAGTGGTACGCGTACAGCCCGACGGCGTCGAATCGATGTGCGAAGTGACCGCCGCTGTCGACCGTGCCCGAGTCGAAGAGGCCGGTGTCCGACGTGACGGTGTGGGTTCGCGTGCTGACGTTCGTCCACGACACGGTCTCGCCCGGGAGGACGTCGATCTGGGACGGCCTGTAGTTCGAGAACTCGATGCTCACCTCCGGCGACGGTGGCGCCCCGCCGCTCGACGGCACGAGGACGACAAGGCCGGCGACGAGCGCAGCGGCGAGCGCGCGGCTCACGGCGAGACCCGGTAGATGCCGATCATGCCGCGCATCATGTGGTCCTCGACATGGCAATGGTAGAGCCAGGTCCCCGGCGCATCCTCGGTCCAGCGGATCTTGAAGGACTCCGCCGGCCCCACGGTCTGCGTGTCGCGGGGAACGCTCCCCGGGGTGAGCCAGCGGTGCCCGTGGACGTGGAACGTGTGGAAGTCCGAGCCCATCGCCATCACGTCCCACTGCACGACGTCGCCAACCTTTGCGCGAAACACCGGCGTGTTGCCGACGAACGCGCGCCCGTCGATCGTCATCAGCTTGCCCATCGGCGCGAGCGCGACCTCGAACTCGTGATCGGGAGCCCGCTCGTTCCGGCCGAGGATCGAGAGCATCCCGTACATGCCGCCGTCGATCGAATCCATCATCGTCGGCGAGTGGTCGTGGTACGGCCATACGCCGGCGGAGTCCTCACCGGCCGTCAGCTCGTACGTGTAGCTCTGGCCCGGCTTCACGTTGGCGTCCTTCCCGGAGAAGCCGGGGACATATGCGCCGTCCGACGTCGGCTTGTAGTGGACGCCGTGGAAATGCATCGAGTGCGGGTCGTTCCGCAACGTGTCCATGTTCTTGAAGTGGATCCGCAGCCGGTCTCCCAGGCGGGCGCGGATCAGCGGCCCCGGGATCAGCAATCCGTCGGCGCTGTCCCGGGGCGCATTATCGAGCGGCTTGCGCCAGTTCGCCGTATAGCGGCGGTAGACGACCGTGTCGAGGATCGCCTCCTCCCTGGGAACGGGCATGCCCGTGATCCCGTCGCGCCCGTTCGGCACGACGTTCCAGGTCACGGGTACGGCGGCGATCCAGTAGTCGAGCGTCCGGCCCGACGGACGAGCACCGCTAGACGTGGCGCCTGTGAGGAACGCGACGGCCGCAAGGGCGCAGGCGATCGCCCACACCCTTGCGATCCGGCTCGCGTTCGAGCGGGTGCTCAGTTGACGTCGATCTCCGCCTGCATCCACGGGTGGATCAGGCACATCATCCAGAGCTTCGTTCCGGGCGCGGCCGTGACGGGCAGGTCGATCGACTCGCCCTTCTTGCCCTTACCCGTGATGCCCGAGTCGCCGGGCTTGTCCACGTTGGGCACGGTCTGCTGTCCGACGCCGTCCTCGAGGAACGGGAACTTCGGCGGCGCCTCGCTGTTCGGGTTCGCCCCGTGCGCGATCGCAAGCTTGTTGCAGACACGGCAGTTGACAGCCTGAAGGCCCGTTCTCGGTGCGTCGGCCTTCTTCACGATCGTGAAGGTGTGCGGCCCCTCGTCGGCGGCCATGTTCACCACGTGAATCGTCCCGCCCGACTGCACCTTGTAGACGTCCCTGTTCCAGCGCAGGTTGTCCTGGAGATAACGGTTGACCTTGATCGCCGGCGGACCAGAGACGGCTTTCACCGTCGTCACCGCCGTGCGCTGCCCGGTGCCGGCAACTGCGCCGCCGGCGATGACGGTCGCTGCGATCGCCACTCCCGACAGCAAGACAAGTGTCCTGGATTTCATCGCATCCTTTTCCGGCCGCCCGCGTCAGCGTCGGCCTTGTCATAGGTCTCTGAAGGTCGAGCATGCTCGACCGGCGGCGTAGCTTATAGACCGGCCAGGGTGCCTAAACCGGGTACCGCAGCTACGAGCCGGAGGGCTCGGGCGGCGGAGGCTGCATCGTCGCACCAGGCAGCGGGAACGGCTTGGGCTTCGGCTGCGGGCGCACCTTCGGCTCTTCGGCGGGCGGCACGGCCGGGGCGGGCGGCGGCTCCTCCGCGAACACGACCGCCTCCTCGTCGCCGGCCAGCAGCCGCTCGAACTGTTCCTTGTCGATCGTCTCTCGCTCGATGAGGATCCCCGACAGCCGGTGGAGCTCGGTCATGTGCTCGCGAAGCACGGAGAGCGCCGTCTCGTGCGACTCCTCGATCACGCGCCGGATCTCGTCGTCGATCTCCCGTGCCATCTCCTCGGAGTAGTCAGGCTCAGCGGCCATCTCGCGGCCGAGGAACGGCAGGTCGTGGTTCCGCCCCAGGACGCGCGGACCGAGCTTCTCGGACATGCCGAAGCGCATGATCATCTGCTTGGCGGTGTGCGTGATCTTCTCGATGTCGTTCGCCGCGCCGGTCGTGACCTCGCTGAAGACCAGCTCCTCGGCTGCGCGCCCGCCGAGCGTCATCGCCATCTGCGACATGAGGGACGCCTTGGTCGTCAAGTAGCGGTCCTCCCGCGGGAGCGAGATGGTGTAGCCGAGCGCCTGGCCGCGGCTGATGATCGAGATCTTGTGCACCTCGTCCGTCTCGTCGAGGTAGTGCCCGACGAGCGCGTGGCCCATCTCGTGGTAGGCGGTGATCTTCCGCTCGTTCTCGGAGAGGAGGCGCGTCTTCTTCTCGGGGCCGGCGATCACGCGCATGATCCCTTCCTCGAGCTCGTCCTGCTCCACGACCTTCTTCCCCTTCCTCGCGGCGAGCAGCGCGGCCTCGTTGACGAGGTTCGCGAGGTCGGCACCCGTGAACCCGGGCGTGCCCGCCGCCAGTGTGTCGAGGTCGATCTCGGATGCGAGCGGCTTTCCCTTCGTGTGCACCTCGAGAATCTTGCGGCGGCCGATCCGGTCCGGACGATCGACGACGATCTGCCGGTCGAAGCGGCCGGGCCGGAGTAGCGCCGGGTCGAGGATGTCGGGGCGGTTCGTGGCCGCGACGAGAATGATGTTGTCCTTCAGCTCGAACCCGTCCATCTCGACGAGGAGCTGGTTCAGCGTCTGCTCGCGCTCGTCGTGGCCACCGCCGAGCCCCGCGCCGCGGTGGCGGCCGACGGCGTCGATCTCGTCCATGAATACGATGCACGGCGACGCCTGCTTCGCCTGCTCGAAGAGGTCGCGCACTCGGCTCGCGCCGACGCCGACGAACATCTCGACGAAGTCCGAGCCGGAGATCGAGAAGAACGGCACGCCCGCCTCGCCGGCGACGGCCCTTGCGAGCAGCGTCTTGCCGGTTCCGGGCGGGCCGTAGAGGAGAACTCCCTTCGGGATGCGCGCGCCGAGCGCCTGGAACTTCTTCGGGTTCTCGAGGAACTCCTTGATCTCCTGGAGCTCCTCGACCGCCTCGTCACACCCCGCGACGTCCTTGAACGTGACCTTCGGAGAATCGGGCGACATCCGCTTCGCGCGGCTCTTGCCGAAGCTCATCACCTTCGAGCCGCCGCCCTGAACCTGGTTCATGATGAAGAGCCAGAAGAGCAGCAGCAGCGCGAACGGAAGCAGCGTCCCGAGGATCCCCCACCACGTCGAGGAGCCCGTGCCCTTCGAGTCGAAGGCCACGTCCTTCCGCTGCAGGAGGTTCTGGAACTCGATCTGCGACTGCGGCGTCGGGTAGTGGACCTTGACCTTCGTCCCCTTCTCGTCGGAGAGCGTCGCCGTGATCTGCTGCTTCGTCGGCGTGAAGACGATGTTGTCGACCGACTTCGGGTCCTGCTGGACGCGCGTGATCAGCTCCGAGTAGGTTTCCTTCTTCGCGCTCTTCTGCTGTGGGATCAGCGTCTTGCTCGCCAGGAAGACGAGCAGCACGATTGCAATGAGCGGAAAGAGGGCGCTGCGGAAGAATCGGGTCATCCAGAAATCTCCTGCAGATCAGCGTAGCAGCCAGGCTTTTCTCGCCCAGCAGACGGGATCGTCCGCTGGTTAGGCGCCTTCGGGAACGAGATCTTCGCTCAATACGCCGACGTACGGCAGGTTCCTGTAACGCTCGGCGAAGTCGAGGCCGTATCCGATCACGAACTTGTTTGGTATCTCGAAGCCGATCCAGCGGACAGGCACCTCGATCTCTCTCCTGGCGGGCTTCGTCATCAGCGCACAGACCTCGAGCGACGCGGGCTCGCGCGACTCGAGGTTCCGGATCAAGTAGGAGAGCGTCAGCCCCGAGTCGACGATGTCCTCGACGACGAGCACGTGGCGGCCCTCGATGTTGATGTCGAGGTCCTTGAGGATCCGCACGACGCCGGACGAGTCGGTGGACGCGCCGTAGCTCGTGATCGCCATGAAGTCGACCTCGCAGGGAACCGCGACGTGGCGCATTAGGTCGGCCATGAAGAACACGGCGCCCTTGAGCACGCCCACCAGCAGCAGATCGCGGCCGGAATAGAACTCGGAGATCTCCTCGCCCAGCTCCGCGACGCGTGCGCGGAGCGACTCGGCGTCGATCAGGACCTCACCCACCCCTCGTTCGAGCTCAGTCGTCTGGCTCACCCGGCCTCCGAGGTGGGAACGGCGCGCACCCCTGGAGTTTCCACGATTCCGGGGATCGCGACAACCTCGTCCCCTCGCACGACGACGGGCCACGCCGCGCGCTGCCGTCTCGGAACCTTCGCGTCGGTGAAGACGTCCTGCACCTTCCGGGTCCTGCCGGCGAGACGATCGCCAGCTCGCCAGGGTCTGACGACTAGGCCCGGCAGGTCCGATGCGATCGTCCAGCGGCCGACGGTCACCGGCCCTCGCTCGAGCGTCAGCGCGACGTATTCCCGCA
Source organism: uncultured Actinomycetes bacterium (assembly GCA_963705945.1). Lineage (GTDB taxonomy): Bacteria > Actinomycetota > Thermoleophilia > Gaiellales > Gaiellaceae > PALSA-612. The sequence goes on from CAVPLG010000003.1 coordinate 76,454, forward strand.
CCGCGCGGATGCCGCGGCCGAGATCTGCCTCCTGCGTGCCGTCCGTCGAGGCGAGCAGGTCGAGCAGCGTCCGCTCGAGCGTGCGCGGCAGGCGCGGTTCGCCTTCCTGCTCAGCCAGCGCGAGCAGGTTTGCCCGCGCGCGAGGCTCGATCCCCTCGAGCACCGGCATGAGTTCGCCGCGGATCCGACCGCGAATCGTCGTCGGGTTCGACGAGTCCCGGCGCGGCTCGATACCGACCGTACGGCAGTACTCCTCGGTCTCCTCGCGCCAGAGCCGAAGCAGCGGGCGTACGATCCCGTCTTCGCGGCGGCGCTTGATCCCACCGGGCCGTCCGCTAGAGAGCAACCGATAGAGAACGGTCTCGACCTGATCCGACGCAGTGTGTCCGGTCGCGCGCAGCCGGTCGTGGAGGTACGCATACCGGAGGTCCCGCAGCGCCGCCTCCGATTCGGCCGGCGGCGCGACGACGACCTCCGCTCCGAGGGCGTCGCGGCAGAACGAGGCGTCCGCCTCGGACTCCTCTCCACGGAGCCCGTGGTCGACGTGCAGCGCCGACACGCGATACCCGAGCTCGGAGAGCACGTACCAGAGGCACGTCGAGTCGGGCCCTCCCGAGACGAGGCACGTCACTTCGCCGCCGGGCTCGATGAGCTCGTGCCGGCGAATCAACCGTTCCACCCTGCTCCTGAGAGCCCGCGCGTCCACGACCGTCATTCTGAACGACGACGGCCCAGCTTTCGCCGGGCCGTCGACGAAGCGATGAAGCGCGTGCTAGTCGCGGTTCGCCAAGCTGCCGCTGGCGCCCGACGGTGGCGGCTGCTGCACGCCGCCGATCGTCACCGTGAGCGCGTAGGGGCACGGCAGGATGCCGCCCTCAGCTTCGTTGTCGACCGCGCCGACGACCACGTCGAACGACTGACCGCCTGCGACCGGGAAGGAGAAGCTCTGCGTCGTGTCGCTCGCGCCGAAGTCGCCCAGGTAGTTGAGGCTCGGATCAGCGAAGCTGAACGACGAGTAGGCAACCGCGAGCGCGTTGTCCCCGATGCTGTTCACGCACGCCTGCCGCAGAAAGACGTGCCCGCACTTCGAGGCGGACGAGCTGTTCTTGAACGAGTACTTGTCGTACGAGCGGGTCGCCCCTCCGTCGTCGAAGAGGCCTGGGTTCGCCTTCGTCCCGTGGCAGTCCTGCGGCCCCCCGCCCCGGAACAGGCGGTCGTGCATCTGCTTGTCATAGTGGCTGAGCGTCCCGGTCGCCGTCACAGCCGACAGAGCGACCGGAACGGCGATCGCTAGTGCGGCGATGACGGCCCCGCCGAGCGCGAGCCGTTTGCGGCTGAACATCATGTGTACCTCCTCGACTCGACCACTCGGGGTCGTATCGACGTTGACTGATGGCTTCATGAGTGTGCGGACCACCCATTGCGCCGTCAAATCGCGCTTTCCTGCTTTCGTGCCTCCTCGACCGTCTAGCCTGGTGAGGTGATAGACGAGACTACGGAGTTCGGCGCCCGCGCGGCGCGGCGTCTCCGTGAGGAGCACGTGGCGTGGCTGACGACCGTTTCGTCCGCGGGCGCCCCGACGCCCGTCCCTGTCTGGTTCCTCTGGGATGGCGCGGAGAGCATCCTCCTCTACAGCAGGCCGGACACGCCAAAGCTTCGAAACATCACGCAGAATCCTCGCGTGACGCTCCATCTCGACGGCAACGGCCGCGGCGGTGACATCGTCGTCTGCCAAGGCCGGGCGGGCGTGTCCGACGACCCGCCCGCGCACGAAGTGCCCGAGTACGTCGAGAAGTACGCGGCCTTCGTCGAGCGGAACGGCTGGACACCGGCGTCGTTCGCCGCCGACTATTCCGTGCCCGTGCGGATCACGATCGCCCGTCTCCGCGGACACTAGGCTACGTCAACGTCGCGGACCGTTACAGGATGAGAGTGCGATAGGACAGCACTCGTCGCATCCCGATCCGCTCGTAGAGATGGATCGCGGCCGCGTTGTCGGCGCGGACGAAGAGGCAGACGCGAGGTACGCTCGCGAGCAGCCGGTTGCAGAGATCGCGCAGACCGCGCTGGCCGTAACCACTTCCCCGAGCGTCGGGGTCGACCCACACCTGCTGCAGCTGCACTGCGTGCGGTGTCCAGGCAGAGGCCTCTGCCTTGAACAGGATCGTGTCACCCTCCGTCCAGAGCCACGACCGCCCCTCGTCGATCTGCGACCGCGTGCGCCAGCGAAAGCCGTCGGGATCGCTCGCGAGCGGATCGACGCCGACCTCCTGAGCGTACGCTCGGGCGCAGACGGGCAGGAGCAGCTCGAGATCGTCGCGCGTCGCCGGGCGCAGGCCCGTGTCACCCGGCCCGACCCTCTCCTCCAGCACGTAGACGGGCTGGCCGGGGCGATCCTCACGCGGGTCGGGGAGGATCGCGGCAGCGGCGTCCCACAGGTCAGAGACGGCCCGCTCCTCGCCAATCACCATGCTCGCCCGGGCGGCCGCCGCGACGGCGGCGAGCCCGCCGCAACCTTCGCCCGATGGAACGAGGTTCGCGCCGACATGGCAGAGGGCGACCAGCCGACCGTTCGCGCGGAGCCCAGCAAACCGTCCGATCGACCGCCGGGCCGCGTCCTCGAGGTAGACGCGCTCGACCGGATCCTCGCGGCAGAAGTCGAGGATCTCGTCGACGGAGGGCCGACAGATGCGCGGTGCCCGGAACATCCGCTGTGAAAGAGTATGTCGCCGATGCCGATTCACCTCCGAGCCGAGCCCGGCGACTACGCCGAGGCGTGTTTGCTTCCCGGGGACCCGCTCCGCGCGCAGTACATCGCCGAGACGTTCTTCGAGGACGCGCGGGAGGTGAACCGCGAGCGAGGCATGCTCGGCTTCACCGGCGTCTTCCGCGGACGGCCCGTGTCCGTGCAGGCGAGCGGGATGGGCTGTCCGTCGGCCGCGATCGTGATCGAGGAGCTGGGGACGCTCGGCGTCAAGTGCATCCTGCGCGTCGGGACCTGCGGCGGGCTTCAGCCCGACATGGCGCTCGGCGACCTGATCGTCGCGATCAGCGCGATTCCCGCCGACTCGACAGCGACCCATCTCGTCCCCGAGCCGCACACCCCGACCGCCGACTGGCAGCTCGTGCACGGCGCCGTGCACGCGGCGAAGGAGCTCGGCAAGCCGGTGCGCGTCGGCCCGATCGTCTCGAGCGACCTCTTCTACAACCCGGACGCCGGCCAGTACGCCCGCTGGTCGGCGCGAGGGATCCTGGCGGTCGAGATGGAAGCGGCCGTGCTATTCACGCTCGGAGCGTTGAAGGGAATTCAGGCCGGCTGTCTGCTGACGGTCTCGGACGTCGTCGTCGAAGGCGAGTTCGTACGCATCTCGGACGAGGAGATGCGCGTGGCCGTCGACCAGATGACCGAGCTCGCGCTGACGACGGTCACGGCGGACCATTAGCGCCGCCACCGTCTTTCTCGTCAATCCGGCGTCGGCCGGCGGCTCGACGGGAAAGCGCTGGTCAGAGATCGCACGGCGCGCAGCTGAGCTCGGCCTCGAGGGCGACGCGCTCTTCTCCGAGGCGCGACTCCATCTCCGCGAGCTCGCGCACGATGCCGTCGCCGGCGGCGCAACGCTGCTGGTCGCCGTAGGCGGCGACGGTACGGTGAACGAGGTCGTCAATGGCCTCGTCGACACGACCGGCGCCGATCTCGCTGTGATCCCGCGCGGCACGGGCGTCGACTTCGTCCGCACGTTCGGCATCCCGTCGAAGCTCGAGGGCGCGGTTGCGGCCGCCGTCTCGGGCGGGGTGCGCACGATCGACCTCGGACGCTGCACCTATCGCGCGTGGAGCGGCACGGACGAGGAGTCGTGCTTTGCGAACGTCGCGAGCGCGGGCATGAGCGGCGCGATCGCGAAGCGGGTCAACGAGTCCGAGCGCGGGCTTGCCAAGGCCTCGTACCTGATGGCCACGCTGTCGGTGTTCGCGCGTTGGCAGAACACCGAGGTGCGCGTCTCGGTCGACGCCGAGGATCGGAGCGGCCCGATGCACGACGTGATCGTCGCCAACTGCCGCTACTTCGGAGCCGGAATGAAGATCTGCCCGGACGCGGAACCGGACGACGGGCTCTTCGACACGCTGCTAATCGGCGACGTCACGAAGCGAGATCTCGTGCGAACGATGCCGAAGATCTACCGCGGGACGCACCTCCCGCATCCAAAGGCGGAGCTGCTGCGCGGCGCCGTCGTCACGGTCGATGCTGATGTCGACCTGCCCGTCGAGCTCGACGGCGAGCAGCCCGGGACGACGCCTGCGCGCTTCGACGTGCTGCCGAAGGCACTCCGCCTGCGCGTGCCGCGGCTCTAGGAGGCCTTGGTGGAACGGTGCTCGTCGCCGATCGACGCTGTGATCGCCAGGACGCAGTGAGCCTCAATAGTGAAGAACTATCGGGGCGACTGAGGACGAAGCGAGCGCAGCGTCGAGCGCGATTCCGGCGACTTAGCCACTGTTTCGCCAAGGCCTCCTAGGCGTCCGGCTTCGGCGGCGCCTTCGGCTTTGCCGGGGCGCGCTTCGGCTTCGGCTTCCCCTCGAGCGCAGCGAGCCGCTGTTCGAGCTCCGTCACGCGCTTCTCGAGCGGGTCGATGGCCCGGATCCGCATGGCGACTTCGTCGAGCCGCTCGCGGAACGACTGCGCGGTGTCGAGGAGAGCCTTACCCATCGGCAGCTCACCGAGGCGCTGCACCGCGTCCTCGCCCGCTCCCGTGAGCCTGGCCACGAGATCCTTGTCCGCTGTCTTGGTCGTCTGCGGCATCTACGGGTGAATCATGACAGGTGTGCCCGCAGGCGTGGCGGCGAACAGCCTTCGGAGCGTCGCGTTCGGCAGCCGGATGCAGCCGTGGGAGACCGCCTCACCGATGCTCCCGGGCTCGTTCGTCCCGTGGATCGCGATCGGCCCGCCCTGCGACCACTCCTGGAGCACGTCCGAGAACGCGGAGATGCCAATCGCCGCGGGGCCCCACGGGCCCGACGGGTCTGGGGCGATCAGCCGCTGGTTCACGTAGTACCGCCCGGTCGGCGTGGGTGTGGCCGGGGCGCCGATGGCGACCGCGGCTTCGAGTGCCTTCTTCCCCCACTTGAAGAACACGAGCCTCCGCTCGGACAGGTCGACGGAGATTCGGGTGTGCACGGCATAGACATCGACGTCTCGCGCAGCGACGAAACCTCTAACGCCGTTGGGCCTTGCCGGAAGCGATGCGTCGTACCACGTCCGTCCGCAGCCGTCGTCGACCACGCCGCGGATCTCGAAGACCATCGTGTGGCCGTTGTCGTTCTGGAGCCCGAAGGAAGCGAACGTCCGGCCCGAAGGCGCGCGCCGCGCCTCGGTCGGCCGCTTCCCAACAGCGACGTAGGTCAGGTCTTCGCTTCCGACGTCGTGGACGGCGCCGTGATCGAGACAGAACGACGCGCCGACCGGCGCGGGCGGCGGCGGTGCCAGGACGGACGGCGGCAGGACGGCCGCCGGCGGTGGAGGTGGAGGCGGCGGCGGAGCGAACTCACGCTGCCCGGTCTCGCCGCAACCGGCAGCGGCGGCCGCTGCGGCGAGGAAGCACGCCACCGCGCTCGCGATGCGTCCGGCGCTCACGATCGCGATAGTACGTGCCGTGGACGGCTTCGCCTTCTCGACCGAGGTCACGGTCCGGTTCGCGGAGACGGATGCCCAGGGCGTCGCGCACAACGCGTCGTACCTCGTCTGGTTCGAGGTCGCCCGTATCGACTACCTCGCGCGCTATGCGAACGGGTACAAGCACCTCCAGGAGCAAGGCTACGAGGCGCTGACGACCGAGAGCCACGTCCGCTACGTGAAGCCCGTGTTCTTCGACGACCGGATCGCGATCCACGCTCGCTGCGGCAATGTGCGCGGAGCTCGCTTCTCCTACGACTACGCGCTCACACGCGGCGACGAGCTCGTCGCCGACGGCTGGACGCGCCACGCGGTCGTCGACCGGGCGACGCTCCGCCCGACGCGGTTCCCGTCGTGGCTCGCCGACGCGATCGCCGAGGCGGAGGCTGGCTAGAGGCTAGACGCCGGGACTGGGAGCCGCGTCCGCGGGCGCCTGGTCGTCCGCCGGCGGCTTCGACTTCTTCTTCTCGGGCTCGGGCTTCGGCTTCGTCCCGACGAGGACGATCTTCTTCTCGCCGCGATACGACGAGTACCAGACGCTGTCGTACAGGAGCTTGCCGTTCGCGTCGTACACGCGTCGGTGGACGCTCGTGGAGCGCGAAGGCGAGCCCGACGACTCCACGACCTTTTGCCCCTTGAACAGGCTCGCGTCCTTCCGCCACGTCACGGGCGGCGCGCCCGTGACGACGAGCGGCGCCACCTCGGTCTCGACCCGGCGGTGCTGCGGCGTGCCGTAGATGTTGACCGTCAGCGAGCTCGAGCCGACGAACGTCCGGACGAGCAGCCAGTGATCCGTGTCGTTCACGAACTTCAGGTCCGTGTCGGGGTAATTCACCGTCGCATCGCGTCCCTGCGGGTAGTGGCTGATGTAGAGGGCGTGATTCGTCCGCGCGGTGATGTTCAGGCCGGCCTCGTACGCCGCGTTGAACACCGTCGTCGAGACCTGGCACACGCCGCCGCCGAGCCCTGTCTCGAGCTCCCCGTTGATGATCACCGGCGCCTCGAGGAACCCCTTCGACTCGTTCCGCTCTCCCGTGGTGCCATTGAAGGAGAAGACGTGGCCGGGTGCGACGAGCGTGCCGTCGATCAGCCGTGCGACGAGCTGGACGTTGTGGACGCGGTTCGCATCGCCGCCGTAGATCGTCGTGTAGCTCGAGACCAGGCCCGTGACACCCATCTTCTTCGCGTCCTCGGTCGAGCGCTCGGGCTGCCTGCGGCCGACGACCACGGTCGCGACGCGACGCGTCGGCGAGAGCACGGCGCGGAGCAGGTTGTCCGCGGTGCGGGGCACGTCGAGCGCGCGCGAGGTCGCGGCCGGCCGTACGATCACGCGGCCGCCCGGAACGACGACGAACGCCGCGTTGCGCGGCGGCGTGTTCACCTTCGCTGCCAATTGCTTGAAATACCGGTTCGCGTCTGCGCCGCCAATCTGCACCGAGCGCTCTCCGCGCGCGGGCAACACGAGGAGGCGGCCGATGCCACCTCGCGAGACGCGGTAGCGCGTGGAGCCGAGCTTAAGCACGACCGGGCGCGACACGGCCGTGCGTACCTTGGCGAGCGACGGGCCGAGATCGTCGGCCGTCACCTTCGGCTCGTCGACGCGTGAGGGGATCGCAATCGGCGTCCGGTCGAGGGTGGCGAAGGCACCGAGCACCAGTGCGTCGGCCGCCCGCCTGTCGAGCACGCGTCCGGTGCGGTCAGGCACGACCACCGCACGGAGACCGGCCAGCCGGATCGCGGCATCCCGATGAGGGTGGTCATCTCGCGCCATCCGGTCGAACAGGCGCGCGAGCGCCGCCGGGCGCGCCGTCGCGTCGGGCGTGACGTCGGACCCGAACAGCCTGACGCCGAGCCGCCTCAGCCCGCGAATCGGCCGGAAGCCGTCGACGCGATCCTGCGCCTCGCTGACGGCCGAGCGCCAGTCGACATTGACGCCGAGACCCGACGCTTCGATCCGGTACGTCTGGCCCCCGGCGGTCGCCTGCAGCGGCAGCCGCGCCTGAGCGGCTGCGCGCCGATCGAGCAGCGCCTCTGCCTGGCCGGAGGACAGCCCGCCGACGTCGACCCCCGCGATCGTGACGCCGTCGGCAAGCCGACTCGGCGAGCCGGCATAGACGAAGATGCCAGCCACGAAGACGAGTGCGAGCGCTCCGATCGCCACAAGCCCGGCGCGGCGGACCAGACGCGTACGCGCCTGCCGCTTCCGGCGCGCGTGAAGCTGCGCGAGACGCGCTTCCGTTTCCCAGGCCTCGACGTGCACGGCCTGAGCGATTCTAGCGTGGCCGGTGTTGCCTCATCAGGCCCCGCCGACGGATTTAGAAGGTGAACAGCGAGATCCCGCCGTCGACCTCGAGGCCGACGCCGGTGACGTACGAGGCGAGATCTGAGCAGAGGAACGCGATCACGTTCGCGATCTCGTCGGGCTCCCCAGGACGCCGCATCGCCGTGCGCTTCACCATCCGCTCGTTCATCACCGGGTTCCCGAACGAGAAGACCTCGGTGCCGATCACGCCCGGCACTATTGCGTTGGCCGTGATCCCGTGCCGTGCGCCCTCGAGCGCGAGGGTCCGCGTGAGGCCGAGCAGGCCCGCCTTCGTCGTCGAGTAGCTCGCCTGACCGAAGCCCCCCAGCGTGCCGGCGACGGAGGCCATGTTCACGATCCGCCCCCACTCGCGCTCGATCATGTGCGGCCAGACGGCCTGCGCGCAGTTGAAGGCGCCGGTGAGATTGACGCGGAGATCGCGCTCCCAGAGCTCGAGCGACTGGTCTCCGAGCTGGGCAACGTGGTCGAGCGTGCCGGCGTTGTTGACGAGGATGTCTAAGGAGCCGAGCTCCGAGACCGCCCGCGCCACGGTGGCGTCGACCTGTGTCCGGTCCGTGACGTCGCACTTGAGTGCGAGTGCCCGGCGACCGAGCTCTCCGATCTCGTGCGCCGTCTGCTCGGAGTAGACGAGGCCCTGCGCCCTGGCCACCTGCGCCAGCGGGCCGAACGATTCTGCATCGCCCGACTCGTCCGACTCGATCTGGATGTCGGCGATGACGACGTCCGCGCCGGCGCGCGCGAGCGCGAGGGCGTCCGCGCGGCCGAGGCCGCGGGAGCCGCCGGTGACGAGCGCGACGCGCCCGCTGAGGTCGATCTCAATCGCCACGGGGGAGGAGTATGTCCCGGGCGATCACGAGCCGCTGGATCTGCGAGGTGCCCTCGTAGATCTGGTAGAGCTTCGCGTCCCGCATCAGCTTCTCGACCGGGTACTCCTTGATGTAGCCGTAGCCGCCGAAGATCTGGACGGCGTCGGTGGTCACTTCCATCGCGATGTCGGCGGCGAAGCGCTTCGCCATCGACGAGTAGAGCGTGGCCTTCCGCCCGTAGCCGAAGTCGAGCATCCACGCCGCCTGCCAGCAGAGCAGCCGGGCCGCCTCGATGTTCGTCGCCATGTCCGCGATCAGGAAGCTCACGCCCTGGTTCATCGCGATCGGCTGGCCGAAGGTGACGCGCTCCTTCGAGTACTCGCATGCGTACTCGAACGCTGCACGCGCGACGCCGACGCCGCCGATGGCCGTTCCGGGCCGGGTCGTGTCGAGCGTCTGCATCGCGATCTTGAAGCCGTCGCCCTCCCCGCCGAGCAGGTTCTCGGCCGGAACGACGACGTCCGAGAGCGCGAACGCCGACGTGTCGGTCGCGCGCTGGCCCATCTTGTCCAGGTGCTTCTCGATCGTCACACCCTCGGTGTCCATCGGGACGATGAAGGCGGAGATGCCGCGATGGTCGGTGGCTGGGTTCGTCTTTGCGAAGACGACGATCCATTCGGCGTGGCCCGCGTTCGTGATGAACGTCTTCGATCCGTTCAAGACGTACTCGTCGCCCTTCCGCACCGCGGTCGACTTCATCCGCGCGACGTCCGAGCCGGCGTCGGGCTCGGTCAGCCCGAACGAGCAGAGGATCGGTTCCTCGATCAGCGGCGTCAGCCACTTCCGCTTCTGCTCGTCCGTGCCCGCGACGAGCACTGGACCGGCGCCGAGACCCGTGCAAGTGATCGACGTGCCGATCCCGGCACAGCCCCAGCACAGCTCCTCGTTGATGATCGTGCCCTCGAACAGCGAGAGGCCGGGCCCACCGTACTCCGGCGGAATGTGGAGGTTCATCAGCCCGACCTCGTGCGCCCTGGCGAGGATCTCGGCGGGATGGGTGGCGTGCTCGTCGTACTCGGCCGCCTTCGGTCGGATCTCACTCTCGGCGAACGCGTGTGCAAGCTCGCGCAGGGCCTTCTGCTCGTCAGACAGCTCGAACGACGGCCCCACGCCGGTTGCGTGCTCGACGGCGGTCATGGTTCGTCCCTTCGCGTCGATTGACTAGTCAGTCAATGGTACGAGCAGGAGCTGCAGGTCGTCAAGGCTGGTTTTATTGCCCGATGCCGTCGATCGAAGAAGCGCGCGGGCTCTGGGAGCCGGCCGGCCACTATCTGAACACCGCCACGTTCGGCCTGCCGCCGCGGCCCGCCTGGGATGCGCTCCAGGTCGCGCTCGCGGACTGGCATCACGGCCGCACGAGCTGGGAGCAGTGGTGCGACGCGACGACCAACTCGCGGGAGCTGTTCGGGTCGCTCGTCGGCGTTCCCGCCGAGCGCGTCGCGACCGGCGCCAGCGTCTCGTACCTCGTCGGGCTCGTCGCGACGTCCGTGCCCGAAGGCGCCACGGTACTCGTGCCGGAGATCGACTACAGCTCGCTCACGTGGCCGTTCCTCGTCCACGGCGGCCGCTTCGACGTGCGCTTTGCGCCCCTCGCGAGTCTCGCGGCGGCGATCGACGACACGACCGACGTCGTTGCCTTCAGCGCCGTCCAGTCGTCGACCGGCGCCGTCGCCGACATCGACGCGATCGCGGACGCGGCGGCCGCGCACGACGCTTTCTCACTCGTCGACGCGACACACGCGATCGGCTGGCTGCCCTTCGACGCGAGCCGCTTCGACGCCGCCGCCTGTGCTGCGTACAAGTGGCTGATGTCCCCGCGCGGCACGGCGCTGATGACGCTCAGCGAGCGCGCTCTCGAGCAGACAGTTGCGATTGCCGCCAACTGGTTCGCGGCAGACGATCCCTTCGGCCGCTACTACGACCCCGAGCTACGCCTCGCCGCCGACGCGCGCCGCCTAGACCTCTCCCCCGCCTGGTTCTCGTGGGTGGGCACGGAGCCCGCCCTCCGTATCGTCGCCGACGTCGGCGTCGAGGCGATCCACGCACACGACGTCTCGCTCGCGAACCGCTTCCGCGCCGGGCTCGAGCTCGAGGCCGGCGACTCGGCGATCGTCTCGGTCGACCTCCCGGGCGCCGAGGAGCGGCTCGCGCGTGCCGGCGTCCGCACGTCAGTGCGCGGCGGCGCGCTACGCGCGTCGTTCCATCTCTACAACACGGAGGACAACGTCGACGCCGCGCTCGCGGCGCTCGCGGGCTGAGCTAGGCTCTTTCGCATCGCGACGAAGACGTCCGCACCGGCCGAGCTCGACCCCCGCGACTTCCTCGCCATCGACGCTCTCCTCACCGAGGAGGAGCGCACGATCCGGGACACGGTCCGCCAGTTCGTCCGCGAGCGCGTCCTGCCCGAGATCGGCGAGTGGTTCGAGCAGGGCTTGCTGCCGCGGGAGATCTACACCGAGCTTGCGGGCCTCGGCCTGATGGGCATGCACCTCGAGGGCTACGGCCTGCCCGGCGCGAGCTCCGTCGCCTACGGCATCACCTGCATGGAGCTCGAGGCTGGCGACTCTGGTGTGCGCAGCGCCGTCTCGGTCCAGGGCTCGCTCGCGATGTTCGCGATCTGGCGCTGGGGCTCGGACGAGCAGAAGGAGCGCTGGCTTCCTGCGATGCACCGCGGCGAGCTGATCGGCTGCTTCGGCCTGACCGAGCCGGACGCGGGCTCCGATCCCGGCTCGATGCGCACACATGCGCGCCGCGACGGCTCCGACTGGGTGTTGAACGGGACGAAGATGTGGATCACGAACGGCTCGATCGCAGACCTCGCGGTCGTCTGGGCGCGCACGGACGAAGGCGAGATCCGCGGGTTCGTCGTCGAGAAGGGCTCCAAGGGGTTCACCGCTCCGGACATCCACCGCAAGCTCTCGCTCCGCGCTTCCGTCACCTCTGAGCTCGTGCTCGAGGACGTCCGAGTGCCCGACGAGAACCTCCTGCCCGGGGCAACGACGCTCCGCGGCCCGCTGTCCTGCCTCGACGAGGCGCGCCACGGGATCGTGTGGGGATCGGTGGGCGCCGCGCGCGCCTGCTTCGAGGCAGCGCTCGAGTACGCACAGGAGCGCCTCGTGTTCGGCAAGCCGATCTCCGGCTACCAGCTGACCCAGCAGAAGCTGGCGGAGATGGCGCTCGAGGTGAACCGCGGCACTCTCGTCGCGCTCCACCTCGGGCGGATGAAGGACGCGGGCACGCTCAGGCCCGAGCACGTGAGCATGGGCAAGATGGGGAACGTCCGCGGCGCGCTCGAGGTCTGCCGCACGGCGCGCACGATCCTCGGCGGGAACGGGATCACGCTCGAATACCCGGTCATCCGCCACATGAACAACCTCGAGTCCGTGCTGACGTACGAGGGAACGCACGAGGTGCACACCCTCGTCGTCGGCGGCGCGCTTACCGGCCGGCAGGCGTTCCGCTAACGGGTAGCGCGACGTCCGTCGCCTGCGATGTCCGCCACACACGGGCGACGATCGGGATCGACGCGAGCACGAGCAGCGCGCAGAACGGCCACAGCACCTGATAGCCCTCCGTCGCCTCGAGGTGTGGCCCGAGCGCGTCGATCAACGCGCCGGCGACGAGCGGGCCGAAGATCAGCGCCCAGCCCTTCGTCGTCGTCGCGATGCCCGAGATCGCACCCCGCTGCTCGGGCGGCATCAGCGTGAAGAGCAGCGCCCAGGAGAGCGTCATCACCATCCCGCCGGCGACGGCAACCGGGAAGATGATCGCGTAGTACCAGCCGTGCCATGACTGGGCGAAGCCGCCGATCAGGAGACCGCTCCCGTAGACGGTCGCGGCCCAGAAGACGACGCGAGACGTCCCGAACCGGTCGCCGAACGGGCCTGCAAGCACGGCGGCGAGGGTGTATCCGGCCGCGACCACGAGCAGCACGAGCGAGGAGACCGTCAGCGACTCGTCGAGGCCCTTCGTGATGTAGAGGATCACGAAGGTCCGCATGGCCGCGAACGTCGCTTCCCACAACACCATCGCGAACAGGAACATCCGGACGTTCGGCAGGTGGCGGAAGATGTCCCAGCTCGTCCGCACGTACGCACGGATGCCCTTGTAGACGTGTCCCTCGCCGCCGCCGTCCTCTTTGACGAAGCGGACGACCGCTCCGCAGGCGGCGGTCGTCACGACGGCCGCGAGCAGGAACGGCGCCGGGTGCCAGACCTTGAACAGGAAGCCGCCGCCGACGAGCGCGATGCCGAGAGCGATCCCGCGCAGGATGTGCTGGACGCCTTGGGAGCGCCCAAACGCATCCTCGTGGAGAAGGTCCGGATAGAGGCCGCGATAGGGCGGCTCGTAGACGTAGTAAGCCCCGTAGAACGCCGCGACCGTCAACGCGGCCATCCAGATCGTCGGCATGAAGGCGAGGAGCGCGAGGCAGAAGGCAAAGACCGGGAGCGCCGCCAGCATGAACGGCCGGCGCCGGCCCATCGGCGTGTGGAACGTGTCGCTCCAGGGCCCGATGACGAGCGGCACGGTCAATGCGAACAGGCCCTCGGCCGCGATCACCGCCGCGATCAGCGTCTGGGAGTCCGTGAACTTCTCGAGCAGCGGCGCGAGATAGGCAGACGTGGTCGTGATCGAGAAAGCGAGCCCGAACGCGCCGAGGCCGAGGAGCCAGACGAGCGAGCGATTCGACCTCATCGCGGCGCCAGCCCGTCCGTCACGAGCGAGACGACCGTGCGCTCGGCCTTCGCGACCTCTTCGTCCCCGTCCGGCAATTGGCCGAGCACCCAGCCGGTGAGGATCTCCTCGATCGCGCCGTAGAGGAGCCAGCTCGCGAGTCGCGCGTCGACGTCCGGGCGAAACTCCCCCAACGCCTGACCGCGGGCGACGATGCGCTCGAGCGCGGAGAACACCGCGCCGATCTCGTCGACACGGCGCTGCACCTCCGGGCTCCGCGCGACCTCCCGCACGAGGACGCGCACGAGATCCGGCTGGCGCCGCCACGAGCGAAGCAGGATCGCCGTCACCTGGCGCAGCTGCTCCGTCGCAGCTTCCTCTGTCTCTTCGACATCGCGGATCGCGGCGAGCAGCTCGGCCCACGTCTCACGGAAGATCGACTCGAGGACGTCCTCCTTCGACGAGAAGTAGTGGTAGACGAGGCCGTACGCGACGCCTGCGTCCTCCGCGATGTCGCCCACCCTCGTGGCGTGGTATCCGTTCCTCGCGAACGTGCGGACGGCCGCGTCGAGGATCTGCCGACGCTTCTCCTCCTGTGCGATTGACCGGTCAGTCAAGGGGCCAAGGCTAGTGGTACGTTCCGGCACCGTGCAACCGCTCGAGGGCCACCTCGTCGTCGACTTCACCCGCCAGCTGCCGGGGCCGTACGCGAGCAGGGAGCTGCTTAGGCTCGGAGCACGTGTTGTGAAGATCGAGCCGCCGGACGGCGATTCGATGCAGCTGGGCGCGCCGTCGTGGTACGACGCGATCAACGCCGGCAAGGAGGTCGTCCGGCTCGATCTCAAGGAAGCCGCCGGCCTCGCGGAGGCGCAAGCGCTCTGCAACGAGGCGGACGTGATCCTCGACGGCTTCCGCCCCGGCGTCTTCGAGCGTCTCGGGCTGCAGGTCCCGGCCTGTGCCGTCTTCTGCGCGATCACCGGCTTCGGTACGGAGGGCCGGCACGCGCGACGCGCGGGCCACGACATCAACTACGTCGGGTGGGCAGGGCTGCTCGCCGATACCGCGCCGGCCGTTCCGCCAACGCAGGTCGCCGACCTCGCCGCCGGCGCTCTCGGTGCGCTCGTCGAGATCCTCGCCGCCTTGCTCGAGCGGGAGCGGACGAGCTCTGGGACGCGGATCACGATCTCGATGACGCACGGCGCGCACAGGCTGGCCGCGCACCGGCTCGGCGGCGAATCGATCCCGAAGCTCCTCACCGGCGGGCCACCGTGCTTCCGCGTCTACGGAACGGCCGACGGGCGGCATCTCACGGTCGGCGCGCTCGAGCCGAAGTTCTGGCTGCGCCTCTGCGAGCTGATCGAGCGGCCCGACCTCGTCGAGCGCCACTACGACCCGTCGGCGGCGACCGACCTCGCCGAGGTATTCCGCGCGCGGACGCTCGCCGACTGGCTCGCGCTGTTCGACGACGAGGACGTCTGCGTCGGCCCCGTCTCGACGCTCGAGGAGGCGGCAGCCGAGTTCGGCGCGCCGTAGCGCCCACGCTACTGCGCTAGCGCAGCAGGAAGCCGGTGCCGATCTCGTCGGCGGGCTCGAGCACGAACTCGTGGGCGCCCGTCTTATGCGCCGAGCCCTCGACGTCGGTGATCACGGCCGGAGCCCCCGCGACGTAGGTACGGCCGACGATCCAGGCGCGAAACTCGCTGCCGACGATGCTGCGGTGGCGAAGCTCCGGCACGTCGAGGAGGGCCATCCGCGCGGATGTCGCGCTACCACACGGCGAGCGGTCGACTTCACCGTCGGCGAACACCGTCACGTTGCGCTGTACGAGAGGCGGGCCGTCCGCCTCGTGCTCCCAGAAGACGACGCCGTAGACGTCTCGGATCTCCGGCTCCTCCGGGTGGACGATCTCGTGTGCCACCTCGAGGTCGTGCTTGATCTCTCGTCCCAGCTCGATCAGCCGCGGCAGCTCCTCGGGGGCGACGCGCTCGGGAAGGAAGGCGTAGAAGGCGCCGCCGAACGCTACGTCGACCGTGCGGCCCGCCGCTTCGAGCCCCCGCGCGTGCACGTACGACGGCACGTTCCGGAAGCGGACGGAGCGAACGTCTCCTGCCTCCACGCTAGCGACCGTCTCGAGGCGCCCGGAGGGGCAGTCGACGACGACGCGCGTCGCCGGCTCGACCGCCCCGACCACGCCGGACTCGAGCGCCCAGGTGACGAGCGCGATCGTCCCGTGGCCACAGGCGGTCGAATAGCCGGCGTTGTGGAAGAAGACGACGCCGAGGTCGGCACCCTCGTCCTCCGGCTCGGTCACGAAGCAGCCGTACATGTCCGCATGGCCGCGCGGCTCGTAGACGAGCAGCTTCCGGATGTCGTCGAGCTCTTCGAGCGCATACCGTCGCTTGTCGAGGATCGTCCGCCCGGGAAGCGGCTTGACGCCTCCGGTGACGATCCGGAACGGCTCTCCGCCGGTGTGGTAATCGACCGCTAAGACGGTCATCATCAGCCTAGAACCCCCCGCTTTCGGACCTGTCCGAGGGACAGTCCCTCGGACAGGTCCGAAGCGGAAACGAACGCCCGGGCCGTCCCGCGAATCGCCTGCACATCGGGATCAGCCCTGCGCCGTGTTCGTCCCGTCTCGGCTCTTGGGGACGAGTTTGGGGACTGTCCCTGGGACACGGCCGTAACGGGCAACGGCTGCACGAGACGGTTCAGCGGCCGGCGAAGCTCGACGGCCGCTTCTCGAGAAAGGCCGTCACGCCCTCCCGGAAGTCCTCCGTCTGCGTGGCGGCCGCCTGCAGCTGCGCTTCGAGCTCCAACTGCTCGTCGAGCGTCGCATGGTGGGTCGAGTCGAAGAGCCGCTTCGTCATGCCGATCGCGCGCGTCGGGGCTGCCGCGTACGTCGCCGCGAGCTCTGCCGTCCGTCCTGCGAGGGCGTCATCGGCGATCACGTCCCAGACAAGGCCCCACTCACGCGCCTCGGCGGCCGTCAGCTTCCGGTTTGACGTCATCCAGGCGAAGGCACGCGCGATTCCGAGCAGGCGCGCGACGAAGTACGAGCCGCCCGAGTCGGGAACGAGACCGATGCCGATGAAGGCCGGGATGAAAACGGCCGACTCGGCCGCGATACGGATGTCGCAGGCACACGCAAGCGAGAGGCCCGCTCCCGCCGCCGGCCCGTTGACTGCGGCAATCACCGGCTTCTCGAGGCCGCGGATGGCGAGGATGTTCTTGTGGTACCCGGAGCGGAGCCGGTCGCCGATGTCGGTTGGCGCGTCCGAGAACTCCGTCAGGTCCTGGCCGACGCAGAAGCCGCGCCCGGCGCCGGTGACGACGACAGCCCGCACGTCGTCGGACTGCGCCTCCTTGAGCCCGGCCTGGAACGCTTCGTGCATCGCGCCGTTGAAGGCGTTCAGCACGTCCGGCCGGTTGAGCGTAAGCGTGAGCACCGCGCCGTCGCGGCTGACGTCGACCTCGGCCATGGCCGCGCTCACCCTATCGCCAACTCGCTGGTAGCGTGGCCGCCGTGGCGCCGCGCATCGTCCGGAAGACCGAGCGCGCCCTGCTGGGCGTGGCGATGACGATGATCGCCTTCTTCCTCGAGCGACGGATCGCGAAGATGCTCAAGAAGACCTAGGGTTGCCTCGTTTCCAGAACAGGTCGACGAGCATCAGAAAGAGCAGCACCAGCCCGATGCTGCCGAACAGCGCCGGCACCCACGTCGAGACGCCGCTCTGGCCGAGAGTAAACCCGCTGGAGATAATCGCGGCGGCGGCCGTGATAGCCAGCGAGATGCGCCTGGTCGAGCGCCTGATCGTGTTCTCGAGACTGCCCATCCCTTTCATGTCGACCTGGAAGCGCGGGCCCGGCCGCGCGCCGACGAGCCGTTCGACCGCCTCGACGAGCCCCGACAGCCTCACCTTCACCTTCTGCACCTCGTAGAACGCGCGCTTCGGGTCGATCGCGTTGCGGCTGCGCTCGAACAGGCGCTTCGCGAGGAAACGGCCGACGACGGAGAACGGATCGAGATCGGGGTCGAGAACGGTGGCTGCGAGCTGCATCTGCGCCAGCGCTTTCCCCGTCAGCGCCAGCTCCGCGGGGAGCCGCACATCGTGCCGGGCAGCGATCTCGGTGATCCCCTGGAGGATCGGGCCTAGCTGGATCTCCTGCAACGACTGTCCTCGCACACCTGACAGGAGCTGCGCCAGCTCGTGCTCGAACCTAGTCATGTCGAAGGTGTCGGGCAGCTCCTGATCGGCGAGCTGGAGCACGATCTCCGCGAGGAACTCGTCGTCCTCCTGCCAGAACGCCATCACGAGCAGCAGCACGAGCTCGCGGATCCGCGGATCCACCTCGCCGACCATGCCGCAATCGAGGAAGTAGACAGAGCCGTCCGACCAGAGCAGGTTGCCGGGGTGCGGGTCGGCGTGGAAGAACCCGTCGACGAGCACCTGCCGGTAGTACGACTCGATCAGCTGCCGCGCGGCCTGGTAGCGCTCGGGAACGTCCGGCGTGTCGCGGATGGGGACGCCGTCGACGAAGCTAAGGACGAGCAGCCGCTTGCTCGAGAGCTCGTGGTACACGGATGGCACTGCGAGCCGTGAGTAGCGTTCGAGCACCTCGCCGAGGCGGTCGACGTTCGCCGCTTCCATTCGGAAGTCGAGCTCCCGCTTGAGCGACTCAGACAGGTGACGGATCACAGATGGGAAGTCGACGAGCCGCCGCAGGCCGGCACGATTCTCCGCCTTCTCCGCGAAGAGCTCGAGGAGGCCGAGATCGCGCATGATCTCCTCCTCCGCGCCGAGCCGCTGCACCTTCACGACGACGCGGTCGCCGTTCTCGAGCGTCGCCGCGTGGACCTGGCCGATCGTGCCTGCAGCGAGAGGCTCCGGGTCGATGTGATCGAAGACGTCCTCCCACGGGACACGGAGCTCGCCCTCCATCACCTCGACCACCTCCGCCTCGGTCATCGGCGGCACCTGGTCCTGGAGGGTCGACAGTTCGGCGATGAACTCCGGTGGGAGAAGGTCGGGGCGCGTGGAGAGGATCTGGCCGAGCTTCGCGAAGGTCGGACCGAGCTCCTCGAGAGCCGCACGGAGGCTCTTTGCGCGCTCCTCGAGCGGGACGTCCGCTGCGCCACGCTCGCCGAGGCCGTACCTCGTCAACACCGTGCCGATCCGCGCAGCTCGCCCGAGCAGGCCGAGATCCGCCTCTCGTGTGTCGCTCATCGGCCGAACCACCCCCTCTTCTTCTGCGCCTCTGCGATCCGCTGACGCGTGTTGACGATCACGACCGTTCGATGCGAGTTGTGCGAGACACGGTTCGGTACGTTGCCGAGCAGGAACTCCTTGCGCCCGCTCATGCCGACGTTTCCCACGACGAGGACGTCGACGTCCTCAGCCTCGGCCGTGTCGACGATCGCCTGAGCAGGATCCTCGCCCACGCCGATCACGGCGCGGGCGAGCTCCCCGACGAACTCACGGCCGTACTCGAGCAGCTCTTCCTTTGCATGCGGCGAAGCCTGGACGGGTGGCACGACGACCTGACAGAGAAAGAGCTCCGCCTCGAAGCGGAGCGCCATGTCGGCGGCAAAGCGCACGGCGTGCTCGGCCGTCTCTGAGCGATCCGTCGCGACGAGGATGCGCCGGACACCGGCGTCGACGTCTCGACGCGGCCGCGGTGCATTCGCCTCGTCCATGGGGACGTCGAGCCTACCTGCCTTCGAACCGGGGCGGCCGCTTCTCCACGAAGGCCGTAAGGCCCTCTCGCGCGTCGTCGGACGAGAACGCGAGGTACAGGAGGCGGCGCTCGTAGTCGACGCCGAGCGCCAGGGGCGACTCGTCCGCACGCACGACGGCGTCCTTTGCGAGCCGGTTCGCGACTGGCCCTTTGGACGCGATCTCCGCCGCTACCCGCTCTGCTTCGGCGAGCCAGGCCTCCTTGGCGACGACGCGGGCGACCAGCCCGGCGGCGAGCGCCTCGCGCGCGGTCAGCCGCCGGCCGGAGAGGATGACGTCCATCGCGAGCGCCTTGCCGACGGCGCGCGTCAGGCGCTGCGTGCCTCCGGCGCCCGGGATGATGCCGAGCCCCGTCTCCGGCTGCCCGAAGACCGCCGTCTCGGAGGCGACGATCAGGTCGCAGAGCATCGCGAGCTCGCAGCCGCCGCCCAGGCAGAACCCGGAGACAGCGGCAACGAGTGGCGTTCGCACGGCACGCACCGCGTCCCACGCGTCGACACTGCTGGCGACGTACATCTCGACCGCGGACATCGACGCGAGCTCGCCGATATCGGCGCCGGCGGCGAAGGCGCGCTCGGATCCCGCAACGACGATGCAGCGGACCGCGGGATCTGCGTCGAGCTCCTGGAGCGCCGAGACGAGCTCCGACATCAGCTCCGAAGAGAGCGCGTTCAGCTGCTCGGGCCGGTTGAGGGTGACCGTCGCCATCGACTCCGCCCGCTCGACGAGGGCGAGCGGCTCGTCAGTCATCGTGCTTCTCCACGAAGCGCCGAACGGCGCCCTGTGCCTCCTCGCCGAGCATCGACAGCGCGAGCCAGTCGCGCGCGTGGCCGACGGTCGCGTTCCAGGAAAGATCGCGCCAGTAGTTGAGCTGGTGCTTCGCGTAGCGCGTCGTCTGGGGAAGCTTCGCAGCGAGCTTCTCGACGAGCTCGTCGACCGTCGCGTCGAGCTCGGCCGCGGGAGCGGTGCGGTTGACGAGCCCCCAGGCGACAGCCTGCTCGGCCGAGATCTCCTCGCAGAGCAGGATGATCTCGCGCGCGCGGCGCTCGCCGACCATGATCGGCAGCCACTGCGTCGCCCCGCCCGCGGGCACAGATCCGTGCTCGAGCCCGACGTGGCGGATGTACGCATCGTCGACCATCACCGCCAGATCGCACGCCATCTGCAGCTCGTTGCCGCCGCCGACGCAGATGCCGTTGACGCGCGCCAGCGTCGGCTTGCCGATCTCGCGCAGCCGGTCGTGTGCGTCCTGGAAGGCGCCGAACCACTTCCAGTAGCGCTTCGGATTGCCGAGGTACTCCTCAGACCATTCCTTGAGGTCGGCGCCGACGCAGAATGCACGCCCGGCGCCGGTGATCACGACGACGCGGATCTCGTCGTCCCAGGACGCGTCCTCGCACGCGCGCGCAATCTCCCGCAGCATCTTGAAGTCGAAGGCGTTGAGCCGCTCGGGCCGGTTGAGCGTGATCGTCGCGCGAGGCGGCGCCTTGTCGTAGATGATCCGCTCGAAGCCGAGCTCGTCGGGGGTCCGAGGCTCCGGCGACGAAGGCTCCGTCACGCGGCGGACCCTACTCAAAAGCCGGCTACCCTCAGGTGAGGTCGACCGCGGAGAGCCGGTGCGAGCCGTCGAGCCCCTTCAGCTCCACCTCCCGGCTCTCGAGGAAGCCGACGCCCGACCCGGCCACCAGTTCGCGCACGAGGTTCGAGACGAGCACTTCGCCCCCCAGCGCTTGGCTGGCGACGCGCGCCGCGTAGTGCACGCTTGTGCCGTAGAAGCGGTCGCCCTCGTGGAGCGCGTCACCCGTGTGCATGCCGATCCTGACGCGGATAGGCGGCGAGTCGTCCGCATAGACCGTGGCGATCTCACGCTGGATTGCTTGCGCGCAGGCGATCGCCCGCCGCGCGCTCGAGAACGCGAGCATCGATCCATCGCCCTGGGTCTCGACCACGGTCCCGCCGTGCGCCGCGGTGGTGTCCACGATCACGGCGTCATGCCGCCGGAGAACCTCGCGCCACGCGTGGTCACCGAGCCGGCCGAGGAGAACGGTCGAGTCCACGATGTCGGTGAAGACGATCGTCACCGTGCCGTCGGCGGCGAGCGTGCTCGAAAGGTCGGGCTGGTCTCGCTGGATCGCCTTCTCGAGCTCTTCGAGACTGACGGTCAAGGCCCTCCCTAAGACCTCGACGTTTGCGATGGGCAGTGACCAGTGCACCTGAACGATCTTCCGCTCTCCCCGCTCGAGGTGGAGCACAAACGTCCCACGACCGTCGAAGCTCTGCTCGGGGCCGTGAAAGGTCAGTTTCAACCCTGCCCACCCGACGGTCCCTTCCTCCCAGGCCTCGATCGCTTCCCAGGTGACGGGGAACCCGCCCGTCTCCTCCAGTTGATGACGCCAGACTGCACGCTCGTGGCCGCGCCACCATTCATCGGCGTCGGTGCCGATCGCCAGGATGCCCGGATGATCCGACACCCTCCCGAGGACGGCGTCGCCCTCGCCTTCGGCATTCGCGACCATCCAGCGCTCGATGACGCGGCGAATCTCCTCGGACGGCTCCATAGGGCGGAGTTTGTCAGTCGGCGGCGAGCGGGACGATCTCGAAGCGGTCGACGTCGACGAGGCCGCGATCGGTGATCTTGAGCTTGGGAATCACGGATAGCGCGAGGAAAGACAGTGTCAGGAACGGCGTCGCCACGGTGCAGCCGAGCGCGACCGCCGCCTCGTTGCACGCCCGGCTCCGCTCGACGACCTCGGCGAGAGGTGCGTCGGAGAGCAGGCCGGCTACCGGCAGCGGCAGCTCCGCGCGCACGCCCCGCGACTCGACGACAACGATCCCTCCGCCGAGCTCGACGAGCCGCTGGACCGCACGCGCCATGTCGTTGTCGTCCATGCCGACGACGACGATGTTGTGCGCGTCGTGGGCGACGGTCGACGCGAGCGCGCCCGTGCGCAGGCCGAAGCCGCAGACGAGCCCGAGCCCGATGCGGCCCGTGCCGTGATGTCGCTCGACGACGGCGATCTTCGCGAGATCCCGGGATGCGTCCGAGACGACGGCGCCGTCCTCGACCAGCGGCTCGACGATCAGCTCCTCCGTCACGACCTGGTCCGGGACGAGCCCGATCGCGCGCGCCTTCCCCTCCGCCCAGGGGATCTGGAAGTCGCCGGCGGAGATCGGCTGGGTCCGGACCGTGTGCTTGACCCAGTCGGGCACCTCGGGCTCCGGGATCTCCGCGACCGGGCGCCCTTTCTTGAGCACGAGCTCGGGGGCGAAGGACTCGAGGTCCGGCACCACGACGAGATCCGCCTGGTAGCCGGGCGCGATCGCGCCGAGGTGATCGAGTCGATGCCACGTCGCGGGATTCAGCGAAGCAAGCACGACGGCATCCTCTGGCGCGACGCCGGCCGCGACAGCCTTCCGCACCATCTCGTTGATGTGCCCGGAGTCGGCGATGTCCTCGGGATCCCGGTCGTCCGTGCAGAAAGCCATTCGCGCCGTGCCGAACTCCTCGACGAGCGGGAGGAGGTCGACCAGATTGCGCGCCATCGACGCCTCGCGGATCAGGAGCCACATGCCCGCGCGCAGTCGCTCCCGACCCTCTTCGACCGTCCGCGCCTCGTGGTCGGAGCGGATGCCGGAGGCGGCGTACGCATTGAGCTGCCTGCCCAGCACGCCGGGTGCATGCCCGTCGACGTGCTCGGCGCCCTCGAGCGCGAGCTTCTCGAGCTCGGCGGGATCGCCGGCGATCACGCCCGGGAAGTTCATCATCTCGGCCAGGCCGATCACGCGGCGGCGCCTGAGCAGACCCTGGAGATCGCCGGGCGTTAGCGATCGGCGCGGCGACTCGTACGGCGACGCGGGCACGCACGACGAGGCCATGAAGAAGACGTCGAGCGGCAGGCCGGCGCAGACATCGAGCAGCCAGTGGATGCCGTCGGTTCCGAGGACGTTCGCGATCTCGTGGGGGTCGGCGACGACCGCCGTCGTCCCCATCGGCAGCACGAGCCGCGCGAGCTCGTCCACCATCAGCTTCGGCGACTCGAGGTGGAGATGCGCGTCGATGAACCCTGGCACGACGTACTTCTCGGTGACATCGAGCGTTTCCGCGCCCTCGTACTCGCCAAGCCCGGCGACGTAGCCGTCACAGACGGCGACGTCCACCTCGAGCCACTCGCGGGTGAAGACGGACAGGACGCGGCCGCCGCGCACGACGAGATCGGCGGGCTCGTCACCCCGCGCGACTGCGATCCGGCGCGCGAGGTCGTTCACAGGCCGACGATGTCGTCGGGACGGACGGGGACGCGCGCCAGCTCCTTGGTGGTCGCGTCACGGAGTGCCGCGACCACTGCGGCCGTCGAGACGACGGTCGGCGGCTCACCGACGCCCTTCAGGCCGTAGGGGCCGTCGGGCTCGGGATCCTCGATCAGCACCGCCTCGATCGGCGGCACGTCGAGCGCCGTCGGGATCAGGTAGTCGGTGAAGCTCGCGTTCGTGATCAGCCCGTCCTTCGTCTGGATCTGTTCCATCAATGCGAGGCCGATCCCCTGCGCCGTGCCGCCCTCGATCTGACCATGGACAGCGAGCGGGTTGAGCGCCTTGCCGACGTCCTGTGCGGTGCCGATCCAGACGATGCGTGTCAGGCCAAGGTCGACGTCGACCTCTGCCACGACCTTCATCGCCGCGCACGCGAACGCGACGTGCGCCCGCTCTCCGAGCACCTGCCCGTTCGCCGGATCGAGCGGGAACGTCTCACGATGCCGATACGTCCGCTCGAGGTCGACGTCGTCGCCCGTTCGCTCGCGCTCCGCGAGCGCGTCGCGGCACGCGAGCTGGACCGCGCCCGCCGCCATCCACGTCATTCGCGACGCGGATGAGGAGCCGGCCGAACCGACCTCCGCCGTCGACGCGATCGTGACGATCACGTCGTCCGTGCCGAGCTCGGTGCGCGCGACCTGGCCGATCACGTCGATCACGCCCTGGCCGACCTCGGCCGCGGCGCACAGCACCTCGGCGGCGAGCTCGCCCGTCGGCCGTAGGAAGAGGCGCACGCGCGCCGAGGTCGCGTCATCGAATCCCTCGGAGAAGCCGATGTTCTTGATCCCGACCGCGAAGCCGACGCCGCGGCGCACGCCCTCGCCGCGCGTCGTGTTCCCCGAGCCTCCCGGGAGGCGGATCGGGTCGCGGGGGAGCTCCTCGGGCTCGGGCGGATCGAGCGCGGCGCAGCGTCGGATCACCTCGGCCACGGGCGCGGAGCCGGTGATCACCTGGCCGGTCGGAAGCGTGTCGCCGGGCGCGATCGCGTTCAGCAGGCGCAGCTCTACCGGCGAGATGTCGAGCGCGGCGGCGAGCTTGTCCATCTGCGCCTCGTGCGCGAAGCAGCCCTGCACGGCGCCGAATCCGCGCATCGCGCCGCACGGCGGGTTGTTCGTGTAGACGCACATGCCCTCGACGAGGACGTTGTCGACGCGATAGGGACCGGCGGCGAAGCAGCAGGCATTCGCGAGCACAGCCGCGGAGCTCGACGCGTATGCGCCTCCGTCGAGCAGCACCCGCGCGCGCACGCAGAGCAGGCGTCCTTCGCGCGTCGCGCGGTGCTCCGCCCAGATGCGCGCGGGATGACGGTGCACATGGCCCGTGAACGACTCCTCACGGTTGTAGACCATCTTCACCGGGCGCTCCGTGTGGAGCGCAAGCAGCGCCGCGTGGATCTGGATTGAGAGGTCCTCTCTGCCGCCGAACGCCCCGCCAACGCCGGCGAGATGAATGCGCACCTGGCTGGCGTCGAGCCCGAGGCACGGCGCGACCTGGTCTCGGTCGACGTGCGTCCACTGGGTCGCAACGTAGATGTCGACGCCTCCCTCGCCGTCTGGGACCGCAAGACCGGACTCGGGGCCGAGGAACGCCTGGTCCTGCGTGCCGATGTCGTAGACGCCCGTCACGGTCACGTCGCCCCCGGCGTCCGGATCGCCGCGGTGGATGACGATCGAGCGGACGACGTTCGGGCGGGGATCGTCGCGGTACCCATGCCCCATCGTCGGTCGATCCGGATGGAGCGGCTCCTGCTCGGTCGCGCGCTCGGGATCGCTCACCGGCTCGAGCGGCTCGTAGTCGACGCGGACTCGCTCGGCGGCGCGCCGCGCCTGCTCCGGGTCGTCGGCGGCCACGATCGCCACCGGCTCGCCGTAGTAGCGGACGCGGTCGATCGCGAGCACGGGCTGGTCGGGAAACTCGAGGCCGTACGTCTTCTGGCCGCGGACGTCGGCGTGCGTGAGGACGGCGTGCACGCCCGGCATCGCGAGCGCCTCGGAGAGGTCGGTGCTCGTGATTGCCGCGTGCGCGTGCGGGCTGCGGAGCGTGTGGCCCCAGAGCATGCCCGGCGCATCGAGGTCGCTCGCGTAGAGGAACTCGCCCTTTACCTTCGGGACGCCGTCGGCGCGCTGGATGCTCTCCCCGACGCGGCCGTGCTCGAGCCGGCGCGGCGTGACGACGACCTGCTCGCCGGTCGTGTGCGCGTCGCTCATTGCCTCTCAGCCGCCAGTTGAACCGCCTCCACGATCTTCTGGTACCCGGTGCAGCGGCAGAGGTTGCCGGAGAGCGCCTCGCGGATCTCGTCCTCCGACGGACCGGGCGTCCGTGCGAGGAGATCTGCAGCGGCGACGACGAGCCCAGGCGTGCAGAAGCCGCACTGCACCGCGCCCGCCTCGACGAACGCCTCCTGCACGGGGTGCAGGGCGTCGTCCGCGCCGAGCCCTTCTACCGTCAACACGTCGTGGCCGTCCGCCTGGACGGCGAGCACGAGACACGAGCAGACGAGCGTCCCGTCGAGCAGCACCGAGCAGGAGCCGCACTCGCCCTGCTCGCAGGCGTTCTTCGAGCCCGGGAACCCGAGCCGCTCCCGGAGCGCGAAGAGCAGGCTCTCGCCGGGCCAGACGTCCGCCTCGGCACGCTCACCGTTGACGCGCACCACGATCCTCATGCGACGAGGCACCTCTCCGCCGCCCGGCGCGCGAGCACGGCAAGGGCGTGGCGCCTGTAGACCGCCGTTCCGCGTACGTCGTCGATCGGCGAAGCCGCTGCCGCGACCGCCTCGCCGACGCGCTCGACGTCGTCGAGCGGTATCCGTACGAGCCCGGTCACCGGACCGGCCGAGCCGAATGCGGCCCGGATCTCGCCCCGCTCGCGGTCGACAACGAGCGCGAGCGAGCAGACCGCGATCACCATCGCGTTCCGCGGGCCGACCTTGAGGAACGTCTGCGGGGCGCCCGATGGACGGACGACGACTGCTGCGATCAGCTCGTCCTCGCGAAGGGCATTCCGCTTCGGGCCGACTAGGAACTCCGTCAGTGGAAGCCGCCGCGATCCGGCGACGGTCGCGAGCTCGACCTCTGCCCCCTCGACGAGCAGCGGCGGCAGTGCATCTCCAGCCGGCGATGCCGTGCCGAGGTTCCCGCCGATCGTGCCGCGGTTTCTGATCTGCGGCGAGCCGACCGTGCGCGCCGCCTCGGCGAGCGCGGGCAGCTCGGCGGCTAGCTCGCCGCGCTCGATCTCCGCGTAGGTGAGCCCGGCGCCGAGGCGGAGCGTGCCGTCCTCGCGCGACCAGCTGCCCAGCTCGGGGACTTCGCCGAGATCGAGGATCGCCGATGGCCGCACGCGGTCGAAGTTGAGCGCGACCATGACGTCCGTCCCGCCGCGGATCACGAGCGCATCCGGGCGCTCGGCGCGCAGCTCGAGCGCCTCGTCGAACGACTGCGGGCGCTGAACGTCCACCGTCGAGTTCTACCGCTCTTCGCGCACGTAGGGCACGCCGAGAGCCGCCGGCGCGCCGAGCCGCCTCTTAGCGAAGCTCGTCGACACGATCACTAGCACGACGATCGTCATCACGTACGGCAGGGCATTGAGGAACTCGGGCGTGACCTGCACCTCGTGCGCCTGCAGCGCGAACGGGAGCGCCGCGAGCCCGCCGAAGAGATAGGCGCCGACGAGGCAGAGCTCGGCGCGCCAGAACGCGAAGATGACGAGGGCGATCGCGATCCACCCTGCCCCGCCGATGAGGGTGTCGCCCGCCGTCCAGCCGGGCGTGATCGAAAGGCTGTAGCACGAGCCCGCGACGCCGGCGAGGAAGCCGCCTGCGAGAACGTGGACGTAGCGATAGAGCTTGACGTTGATGCCCATCGCGTCGGCCGAGGCAGGCGCCTCGCCGACAGCGCGGACGTTCAGCCCCCACCGCGTTCGGGCGAGGTAGAACGCAATCCCAGCCGTCAGCGCCCATGACGCGTAGACGAGCGCCGACTGGTTGAGCAGGATCGGGCCGAACACCCAGAGATCCTTCAGCCCGAAGACGTCGATCGCGCCGAACTGGTGCGCCGGCGGCGAGTCTGCGAGATGCACGTCGTTTCCGAAGTACGCGGACAGGCCGAGGCCGCCGGCGAAGATCGTCAGCGCGAGCCCCGACACGATCTGGCTCGCGCGCATCGTGATCGTGAGAAACGCATGGATCGCGGCCATCGCCGCACCACCCACGCCCGCGGCGAGGACGGCGAACAGGAGCACGGCCGCATCCGAACCGCGCACCCGCTGCGTGGCCCAGTACCCCGTGGCCGCCCCGAACAACATCATCCCCTCGACACCGAGGTTGAGGACACCGGAGCGCTCGGCGAGCAGCTCTCCGAGCGCCGCATACAGCAGCGGCGTGCCGTACTGCACTGCCTGTGCAAGCACGACGACGAGCAGTGCATTGTTCACGCTCATCCTGCGGGCTCCGGCGTGGCTGCTTCACCTCGAGCATGGCGGGTGAAACGCAGCCGGTAGCGGATGAAAAGCTCTCCGCCGAGCGCGCAGAAGAGGATGATCCCCTGCATCACCCCGACGAGCCCCGACGGGAAGTCAGGCCCCTGGAGGAACGAGCCTGCGTTCAGCAGTCCGCCGATCAGGACTGCGACGACGCAGACGGCGAACGGGTTGTAGCGCGCGAGAGCGGCGACGACGATCCCCGTGTAGCCGAATGCTGCGGCCTGGAGCCCGCTCGGGCTGCCGTCGAGCGTGTGCGCAAACTCCCCGATCTGGCTCGCTCCGCCAAGCCCTGCGACGGCACCTGACAACGCCATCACCGCGAGGATCTTCCGCCTGGTTCGCATACCGGCGTACCGCGCAGCGCGCGGCGAGTCGGCGATCACGCTCACCTCGAAGCCAAAACGCGTTCGCGAGTAGAGGATCCAGATCACCGTCGCGGCGCCGAGCCCGATCAGGAATCCAAGCGGCACGACGACGGACGAGCCGAACGCGTACCAATTCGACGCCTCGGGCATCGGCTTCCCCTGCGGAAAGGACCGCGCCTGGAGCGAAGATGTGTCGCGCCAGTAGGACGAGCTGTCGAAGATGAGGTAGGTGAGGAGATAGCCGGCGACGTAGTTGAGCATCAGCGAGGTGATGATCTCGTTCGTGTTCGCGAAGGCCCGCAGGACACCGGGGATCAACGCCCAGAGGCCCCCAAGCACCCCGGCCGCGACACACATGAGGACGACGTAGAGCGGCGTCGAGACGACACCGTGATCGCCCAGCTTCAGCGCGATCCACGCGGCGCCGATCGCCCCCAGGTAGAGCTGGCCCTCGGCGCCGATGTTGAACAGCTGCATCCGGAACGCGGCGGCGGCGGCGAGCCCCGTGAACAGGATCGGCGTCGCGGAGACGAGCGTGTACGTCAGCGCGCCGTGGCCCGTGAAGCCGGCGTCGACGATGTCGTGGAACGTCGACCCCGGGTCGTGGCCCGTCGCTGCCAGGACGACCGCCATGATCCCGAACGCGACCGCGAGTGAACCCAGAGGAACCGCGACCGACAGCCACCACGGCTGCTCGAGCCGACGCTCGAGCCTCATGCCTCTTGCCGCCCGCCGGCCATCAGATAGCCGATCTCCTCGACGGTCGCCGCGCCCGCGTCCACCTCGCCAACGATCCGGCCCTCGTACATGACGACGAGCCGGTCGGCCAGAGCAAGGGCCTCGTCGAGGTCTTCGCTGACGAGCAGCACCGCCACTCCGCCGGCCGCCGCCTGCCGGAGATAGGCGTGAACGGTCTCGATGGCGCCCACGTCGAGCCCTCGTGTCGGCTGCGCAGCGATCAGCACCTTCGGGTCGCCCTCGAACTCCCGGCCGAGCACGAGCTTCTGGAGGTTGCCCCCCGAGAGATTCCTCGCCGGTGTGTCCGGCCCGGGCGCCTTGACGTCGTACCGTTCCATCAGCGAGCGCGCGTGGTCCCTGATCCGCCTGAGGGCGAGAAACGGGCCGCGCGAGGCGGGCGGCGAGCGATACGACTTCAGGACGGCGTTCCGCGAGATGCTGATCGAGGGTGCGAGGCCGGTCCCGAGCCGGTCTTCAGGGACGTGCGCGACGCCGGCGGAAATTGCCTGGCGAGGATCGCCGCCTCGCAGCTTTCGCCCGCCGACATCGATCGTCCCGGCTGAAGGAGCACGCATCCCGGAGACCGTCTCCGCGAGCTCCCGCTGGCCGTTCCCGGCCACGCCGACGATCGCTACGATCTCGCCGGCCCGGACTCGGAGCGAGACGTCGCGTAACGCTTCGCCGCCGCGATCCCCGTGCGCGAAGAGCCCTGTTACGGAAAGAGCAACGTCCTCACGATGGGCTGCCGACCGTTCCTGCCTTGCCGAGGCGTCGACCTCGCGTCCGACCATGAGCGCCGCGAGGGAGCGCGCGGACACCTTGACCCGGTCGACGGTCGTCACCGTCTTGCCTGCACGAAGCACGGTCACGCGATCTGCCACCGCCATCACCTCGTGGAGCTTGTGCGAGATGAAGATCACCGTCTTGCCGTCGGCGGCCATCGCGCGCAGTGTCTTGAAGAGCTCCTCCGCCTCCTGCGGCGTGAGCACCGCGGTCGGCTCGTCCATGATCAGGATCCGCGCCTCGCGGTAGAGCGCTTTCAAGATCTCCACCCGCTGCTGCTCGCCAACGGACAGCTGCCAGATGCGCGCGGTCGGATCGACGCCGAGCCCATAACGGTCACCGAGGTGAGCGACGGCGCTCTCGATCTTTCCGTGGCGGACGAGCATCGACTTGCCCTCGGCCCGGTGGTCGCCGAGGACGACGTTCTCGGCCACGGTGAACGGCGCAACGAGTCGGAAGTGCTGGTGCACCATGCAGATCCCCGCGTCGAGCGCGTCGCGTGGAGAGTGGAAGTGCACACGCTCGCCATAGAGCTCGATCTCCCCCTCGTCCGGGCGATAGAGGCCAGTGAGGATGTTCGAGAGGGTTGTCTTGCCTGCGCCGTTCTCTCCGAGCAGCGCGTGCACCTCGCCTGCGCCTGCCTCGAACGTGACGTCGTCGTTCGCGACGACGCCGGGGAACCGCTTGGAGATCCCGGCCATGCGGACGGCCGGAGGAGGAGAGGCGCCGGACGGACCGGCGCCTCTTTCTCTCACGTCACCGAGTGGGGCAGCTTCCCCCACCGGGCTCAACCAGGAGGCTGGACCGAGGAGACTTTCCCGATCACGCCCTTGACGAGCCACTGCATCGAGTACAGGTCGGGCAGCACCTTGAGCGTCTTGCCCTTGGGCACCATTAGCTTGCCCTTCTGGTCGTAGAGCGGGCCCTGGAAGACGTTGAACTTGCCGGACATGATCGCCTTGCGCTTTGCGGCGATCGCCGCCTTCGTCTTCGCGGACACCTTCGGCCCGAACGGCGCGATGCTCGTGAAGCCGTCGTTCATCGTGCCGTAGTAGAAGCCGGGCTTCCACGTGCCGTTGATCGCGGCCTTGACGCGCCGCAGGTAATACGGACCCCAGTTGTAGACCGCCGCGGTCAGCCACTGCTTCGGAGCCGACGTCTGCGCGTTCGAGTCGTAGCCCGCCCACGGCACGCCGTGCTTCTCTGCGTAGACACCCGTCGCGTCGCTGTCGACGTTCTGACCGAGAACGTCAACGCCGGACTTGACGAGGTTCTCGGCTGCCTGCGTCTCCTTGGGCGGCGAGTACCACGCGTTCGTCCAGATCAGCTTCACCTTCGCGCCCGGGTGTGTGGCCTGGGCGCCAAGGGTGAACGCGTTGATGTGGCGGACCACTTCCGGCGTACCGAACGGGGCGGTGTAGCCGATCAGCCCCTTCTTGCTCGCGGCGCCGGCCGCCATCCCGGACAGGTAGATCGTGTCCTCGCCTGCCCCGAAGTACTGGGACTGGTTCTTCTTGATCTGCGTGCCCGTCGCCTCCTCGAACTTGACGTCCGGGTACTTCGCGTACAGCTGCCCGTTGACGCCGTTCGAGAAGTTCCCGAACGAGCAGCCGAAGATCATCTTGTAGCCGTCGCGGACGAGCCCGGCGACGACCTGCGGAATCTGCGCGTTGGAGAAGATGCTCTCCTTGTACGTCGTCTGGACGCGCGAGCCCAGCTTCTTCATCACATACAGTCGCCCCGCGTCGTGTGCCTGCGACCAGCCATGGTCTTGGTGCGGGCCTGGATAGATCCACGCGACCTTGTACGGCTCGACCTTCGTGCTCGAACCGGCGGCTGTGGCGAAGATCATTCCGAGCGCCGCTACGCCGACCACGAGCGTCCAGATCGCGATGCGCTTCCTGTGCATGCTCATCCTCCCGTCGGCCACCAAATAGAGGTTCGACTATATGCCAGTAGTAGGGTCGGAAGCGAGGGTGCGACGGCTACTGAAAAACGGGTGGGTCGTGACGATGGACGACGCCGGATCCGAGCATCCGGCCGGGTGGGTGCTCGTCGAGGACGGCCTTGTTGCGGGAGTCGGCAACGGCGAGCTGCCCGCGGCGGACGAGGTCGATGATCTCGCGGGCGCGGTCGTCACGCCGGGGCTCGTCAACACCCACCATCACCTGTTCCAGACGCTCACGCGGGCGCGAGCGCAAGAGGCGGATCTCTTCACGTGGCTGCGGGAGCTGTACCCGCTGTGGGCGAGACTCAACGCCGAGGCCGAGTACGCGGCGGCGCGCACGGGCATCGCGGAGCTCGCGCTCTCCGGCTGCTCGACCGTCTTCGACCACCACTACGTCTTTCCGCGCGGGCAGAACGGCGTGCTCGAGGCCGAGGTGCAGGCGGCGTCGGAGCTCGGCATCCGCATCGTCGCCTCCCGAGGATCGATGGATCTCGGCGAGTCGGACGGGGGCCTGCCGCCTGATTCGGTCGTCGAGGAGCTCGACGCCGTGCTCGCCGACACAGAGCGGCTGGCGACGACGGTGCACGACGCGGGAGCAGGCGCGATGGTGCAGATCGCAGTCGCGCCTTGCTCGCCGTTCTCCGTCACGAAGCGGCTGATGACCGAGTCGGCCGAGCTCGCCCGGCGCCACGGACTTCGGCTCCACACGCACCTCGCAGAGACGGTCGAGGAGGATGCCTACTGCCGCGAGCTGTTCGACTGCACGCCGCTCGAGTACCTGGAGGAGCTCGGCTGGACGGCCTCCGACGTCTGGTGCGCGCATTGCGTCCATCTCTCCGACGCGGACGTCGCGCAGTTCGGGCGGGCGGGAATCGGCGTCGCGCACTGCCCGACCTCGAACCTCCGGCTCGGGGCAGGAGTCGCGCCGGTCCGCGCGCTCCTCGACGCCGGGGCGCCCGTCGGGCTCGGCGTCGACGGATCCGCGTCGAACGAGCGCTCGGACCTGCTCTTCGACGTCAAGCAGGCGCTCCTCGTCGCGCGCGGCCGTGGTGGTCCCGCGGCGTTGACGTGCCGGGAAGCGCTTCGCATCGGAACGCGCGGCGGCGCCGACGTGCTCGGCCGCACGGACATCGGCTCGATCGAGGCCGGCAAGTGCACCGACCTCGCTATCTGGCGGACGGACGGGCTCGAGCTCGGCGGAGCAGAGGATCCTGTCGCCGGGCTCGTGCTGTCGGCGCCGCATCGGGTCGACCGGTTGATCGTCGGCGGCGCCGACGTCGTCCGCGACGGCCACCTCGTGCACGCGGACGAGGCCGTGATCGCTCGCGAGCACCGTATCCAGGCACAGAGGCTGACGCCGGCGTGACGCGCGCAGCCGTCGTCACCGGCGCCAGCCGGCGAAACGGGATCGGCTTCGCCGTTGCTCGACGGCTGCTCGAGGCCGGAAACGGTGTGCTCGTTCACTCGTGGGCGGCCGAGGACGAGCGCCCGGATCCCGGTGGGCTGAAGGCGGTGCTCGCCGAGCTCGAGCAGGTCGGCGGCCCGGTTGCGCACGTCGACGCGGACTTCGAGGATCCCGAGGCGCCCGCGAGGGTGATGGAAGCCGCGCGGGAGGCTCTGACCCATGTCGACATCCTCGTCGTCAACCACACGCTGAGCCGGCTCGGCGCCCTCGATGAGCTCACAGCCAAAGACATCGATGCCCACCTGCACGTGAACGTTCGCGCCTCGCTGTTGCTCGTGCAGAACTTCGCCGCGCAGCACGACGGACGTCCTGGCGGCCGGGTTGTCCTGCTGACGTCCGGACAGCATCTGGGGCCGATGTGGTCGGAAGTTGCGTACGCAGCGTCAAAAGGAGCCTTGCACCAGATCACGAGGACGCTCTCCGACACGCTCATCGGCCGAGGGATCACGGTCAACGCAGTCAATCCCGGCCCGACCGATACCGGTTGGGCCGCCGGGTTGGATGCGAGCCGGTTCCCGCTCGGCCGCTGGGGCCAACCCGACGACGCTGCTCGCCTGATTGCCTGGCTCTGCTCCGACGAAGGGAGTGGGTCACGGGCCAGGTGATCGACTCCGAAGGCGGCTTTCGTCGCTGGGGCTGACGTGAGATCCTCCGTCACGTGATCTCCACGCACGTCCTCGACACGGAACGCGGCGAGCCGGCGGCCGGGATCATCGTCGAGCTCTTCCGCGGCGACACGCTGCTGATGGCCGCGCAGACCGATGCCGACGGCCGGGTGACCGAGCTCGCGCCGGACGGGATCGAAGAGGGGACCTACCGGCTCGTCTTCCACCCGCCGTCGACGTTCTTCCGCCGCGTCGAGCTCGAGGTCGCGATCGACGATCCCGACCGCCACTACCACGTGCCGCTTCTCGTCTCGCCGTACGCGTGCGCGAGCTACCGCGGAAGCTGACGGTCGAGGAGCTCGCCGAGCTCTTCGAAGGAAAGACGAGACTCGTCGAGCGGCTCGCAGAGACCGACGACCCGTTCGGCCACGCTGACTCCGCGATCGCAGAGCTGACGGAGGCGGAGAAGCTCGAGGCGCTCGCGGCGCATCCCGCGATCGGTCAGCGCACCGGGCTCTCGGCGCGAAGCAGGGCCGAGCAAGGGTCAGACGACGATCCCGGGGTGCTGGCCCAGCTCGCCGAGCTGAACCGCGCCTACGAGGCCCGGTTCGGCTTCCGCTTCGTCGTCTTCGTCAACGGCCGGCCCCGGCGCGAGATCGTCCCGGTGCTCCAGGAACGTCTCGACCGTCCACGTGACTTGGAGCTCGACACGGCGATGGCAGAGCTCGTCGCGATCGCGACCGACCGCTGGCGGCGCGGATGACCGTCGCCGTCGATCCGTACCTGATCGACTGGCTCGACTTCCTCCTCCGCTGGCTCCACGTGATCGCGGGGATCGTCTGGATCGGGACGTCGTTCTACTTCGTCGCGCTCGACAACCACCTCCATCCACCGGCACGCCCCGAGGACGTCGAGGCCGGGATCGCGGGCGAGGCGTGGGAGGTGCACGGCGGCGGCTTCTATCTCGTCCAGAAGTTGAAGGTCGCACCGAAGACGCTTCCGGAGCCGCTCTACTGGTTCAAGTGGGAGGCCTACACGACGTGGCTCTCGGGCTTCGCGCTCATGTGTGTCCTCTACTACGTCGACGCGGACGTCAACCTCGTCCAGTCGAGCCTCGGCGAGACGTGGGGCATCGTGCTCTCGATCGCACTCCTGGCCATCGCCTGGCTCGTCTACGACACGCTCTGCCGCGTGCTCCGGAACGAGCTCGTCCTCGCGGCCGTCCTCATCGCGCTCACTACGGTCACCGCCTACGGGCTCAGCCTCGTCTACACGGACCGCGCCGTCTGGCTCCAGCTCGGGGCGATGCTCGGCACGATCATGGTCGCGAACGTCTTTTTCGTGGTCATTCCCGCCCACTGGGAGCTGATCCGGGCGAAGGAGGCGGGTCGCGAGCCCGACCCGGCGGCCGGGATCCGCGGCAAGCAGCGCTCGGTCCACAACAACTACCTCACGCTCCCCGTGCTGATCGCGATGCTCGGCGGCCACTTCGCAGTCGCCTACGGCAACGCGGACGGCTGGCTCGTCCTCGTCTTCCTGATGGCGATCGGCGCCTGGATCCGCCTCTTCTTCAACCTGCGCCACGCAGGTCGGACGCACTGGTGGATGCCGGTCGTCGCCGCGGCGGCGCTCGCCGGCATCGCGATCTGGATCCGCCCGCCTGACGCAGGCGGCTCCGCGGCCGGGCCTGCCGTGACGATCGCGGAGGTGCAGACGATCGTCGAGAACCGCTGCCTCGCGTGCCACGCAGGCGCCACAGCGCCGAAGGGCATCCGCCTCGAGACCCCGGACGAGATCGCCGCCGTGGCCGACATGATCGAGAAGGTCGCCGTGCTGACGAAGGTGATGCCGCTCGGGAACGCGACGCACATGACCGACGCGGAGCGGCAGCTCCTCGGCCGATGGATCCGGCAGGGCGCGCCCACGAAGTAGGCTCCCGCCGATGCTGAGGATCACCGTCGCGGCGTTCGAGCTGACCGCGCGCCTCGAGGAGGAGCGAGCGCCGCAGACGGTCGCCGCCTTCCGCCGGCTGCTCCCGCTCGACTCGCAGCTGATCCAGGCGCGCTGGTCGGGTCAGGCTGCCTGGATCCCTTTCGGCGACCTAGATCTCGGGATCGGGTTCGAGGACCCGACGAGCTATCCCGGGCCAGGTGAGCTCCTGATCTACCCTGGCGGCGTCAGCGAGACGGAGATCCTCTTCCCCTACGGCCAGACCTGCTTCGCCAGCAAGGCGGGCCAGCTCGCAGGCAACCACTTCGCCACCGTTGTCGAAGGCCGCGATCATCTCGAGGAGATCGGCCTGCGCGTGCTCTGGGAAGGCGCGCAACCGATCCGTTTCGTCGAGTCATGACGCCCGGGCTCGTCCACTGGGACGACGTCGAGCCGCGAGACCTCCGCCGTGGCCCGATGCAGCTCGACCGCATCGACCTCGGTCACGCGGCCGGCACGAAGCGCGTCGGCGTCGCGCGCCTCCGGATCGATCCGGATGGACGCTCCTCGCCCGTCCACGTCGAGCTCGACGAGGAGGAGGTCTTCTACGTGCTCGCAGGCTCCGGGCTCTCGTGGCAAGACGGCAAGACGTACGAGGTGCGTGCGGGCGACACGATCGTCCACCGCGTCGCCGAGGAGGATCACACGCTGATCGCAGGGCCCGATGGGCTCGACGTCCTTGCCTTCGGCGAGCGAACGAACGCCACCGCCTCCTATCTCACGCGTGCGGGCGTTCTTCGCATGGACGCGACGGTGAAGGTCGCCGAGGAGCGCCATCCCTGGGACCTCGAAGCGGACGCGGGAGACCTCGAGCTGCCGGAACCGAGCCCCCGTCCCCCGAACGTCGTGCACCGAGACGCGGTCGAGAGCGAGTTCGACGGCATGTACTGGGACCTGGCGACGCCCGCGGGGTCGGAACGAACGGGCCTGAACTACATCGCGCTGCGCCCTGGAGCAGAGGGTGCGCCGCCGCACTGCCACTCCCTCGAAGAGGAGATCTTCATCGTGCTCGACGGCGTGGGCGTGCTCGAGCTCTGGCCGACGCCGGGCGCGCTGCGCCTGCGCCCGGACGCGGAGAAGGAGGTGCACCGACTACGCGCGGGTCATGTCGTGTCGCGCCCTGCGGCGACCCGGGTCGCGCACTCCTTCAGGGCCGAAGACGAGACGTTCACCTTCCTCGCCTACGGCACTCGCGACCCCAACGACATCGCCTACTACCCGCGCTCGAACAAGATCAATTTCCGGGGCGTCGGCGTCATCGCACGCCTGGAGAATCTCGACTACTTCGACGGCGAGCCGACCTAGGCCCGTAGGCGAAGCACCGGCTCACGAGAGCCGCTCGAGGGCGCCGGTGAACACCTCGATGGCCAGCGCGATGTCAGCGGGAGACGAGAGCTCGTCCGGCGAATGGCTCACGCCCCCGTTCAGGCTGCGGACGAACAGCATTCCCGCGTCGACGCCGGCGGCGGCGAGGATCCCCGCGTCGTGACCGGCGCCCGAGGGCAGCTCGACGACGGGCAGACCCCGTTCCTCGATCTCCGCCTTCAACGCCGCCTGCGTTCCCGCTCCGAGCGCGACGGGCTCGGTGCGCGTCTTCGGCTCGAAGCCGATCGCTGCGATCAGCTCGTCGAGGCTCGCCAAGTCGGGCGCGCGCGCGTCGATCGAGATGCGCGCGCGGCCCGGGACGACGTTGGCGCCGCCCGGCTTGACCTCGATCTGCCCGACGGTCGCCACGGCGCCGGGAATGGCTCGTGCGGCGTCGCGGATCCGGAGTACGGCGGCGGCCGCCTCGACGAGAGCGTCGTCGCGCCCCGCCATCGGCGTCGTCCCCGCGTGACCCGCGCTCCCCTGGAACACGAGCTCGCCGCTCGCGTAGCCGACGATCGCGGTGACGATGCCGAGCGGCGCGCCCGCTGCTGCGAGCACAGGCCCCTGTTCGATGTGGAGCTCGAGGAACGCCGCCGGCAGCTCGCTCTCCTCGCAGAGTGCGTGGCTACCGACGCAGCCGACCTCCTCCCCTCGGAAGACGGCGACCGTGCCGCGCCCGGCTGTCGTCACCGCCTCGATCGCCGCGACCACGCCGAGCGCGCCGTCGAATCTCCCGCCCTGAGGGACCGAGTCGAGGTGCGAACCGACCCAGATCTCGTCGCGCGAGCCCGACCGCCCGAGCAGGTTGCCGTGGGCGTCGATCTCGACCGTCAGCCCCGCGTCGCGGAGCCAGGCGCGAGCCAGCTCGTGCGCCGCATCCTCGCCTGGACCGGGATGAGGGCGATTCGCGCCGGGCCCACCGCCGATCACGTAGAGCTCCTCGAGCCGGTCGGCGACGCTCGTCGCGCTCATCGGCCGGAATCTATCCGGCGGGCTGGGGCGCAGGCGCGATCGTGAGCAGGCTCGGGTCGGTCCAAGGCCCGCCTGCTCTCTTGGCGAGATCGGCGAAGGTTGCGCGGCCGAGAATCTCGATCGTCGCGTCGCGCACCTCTTCCCAGACCTCGCGCAGCGTGCAGCCGACCGTCATCGGGCAGGGCTCGGGCGAATGCCGCGTCGCGCAGCTGATCGGCGCGAGCTGCCCCTGGAACAGCCGGACGATCCGCTCGAGCGTGATCTCCTCCGGCTGCTTGTTCAGACGGTAGCCGCCGCTCGGACCGCGTTCGGAGCGGACGATGCCGGCTGTCCTCATCGTCGGCATCACCTGCTCGAGCACGGACTGCGGCACGGCCGTCCTGCGCGCAAGCTCCTCGAGCTTCAAGGGTCCGCCGCCTTCGAGGGCGAGCGCGAGCACCGCTCTCGTCGCGTAATCGGTTCTCCGGGACACCCACATACGTCACCTCGTTGTCGGGTCGGACTTGACATGAGATCAGAACAACCTCTAAGTTGCAGACTTATTCGTAAAGTTTACTTTGTTTGTAAACAATACAGAGAGGACTAAGATGGATACATCGCCCAGGATCCATCGGCGTCGTCGCGGCAGCCCTTGCTGTCACCGCCGTCGCAGTCGCCCTGGCGCCGGCCGGGGCCGCGCGCGTCAACTCGACGCAGCTCAGCCTCGTCGCTTACTCCACGCCGCGCGCCGCGTACGGCCAGCTGATCCCCGCTTTCCAGAAGACCGGGGCAGGAAAGGACGTGAGCTTCACGCAGTCGTACGGCGCCTCGGGTGATCAGGCGCGCGCCGTAGCCGCCGGGCTGAAGGCGGACGTCGTCAATCTCTCACTCGCGCCCGACGTCGACGACCTCGTGAAGGCGAACATCGTCTTCAAGGGCTGGAAGAAGAAGCCCTACCACGGCATGGTCACGGACTCCACCGTCGTCTTCGTCCTCCGCGACGGGAACCCGAAGCACGTCAAGACGTGGACCGACCTCGTGAAGCCAGGCGTCCAGATCGTGACGCCCAATCCCTTCACGTCCGGCGGCGCCCGCTGGAACATCATGGCCGCGTACGGGGCGTGGCGGCGCGAAGGGAAGAAGGACAAGGAGGCTCAGGCGAACCTCCTGAAGTTGTTCAGGAACGTCGTCGTCCAGGACAAGAGCGCGCGCGACGCCCTGAACACGTTCCTCGCCGGCAAGGGCGACGTCATGCTCGCCTACGAGAGCGAGGCGCTGCTCGCGAAGGCAGCCGGACAGCCGGTCCAGTTCATCATCCCGCGCTCGACGATCCTGATCGAGAATCCGGTCGCGGTGACACGGACGACGGAGAGCGCCGGCGCGGCGAACGCGTTCACGAAGTTCCTCGTCACGCCCGCCGCCCAGCAGATCTGGGCGAACAACGGCTACCGGCCGGTCGTGCCGAGCGTCCTCAAGGCGAATAGGAAGAAGTTCCCGGCCCGGCCGAACATGTTCACGATCGACGCGCCGTCGATCGGCGGCTGGGCGAAGGCGCAGAAGCGCTTCTTCGACCCCGACACGGGGA
This sequence comes from uncultured Actinomycetes bacterium, assembly GCA_963705945.1. Lineage (GTDB taxonomy): Bacteria > Actinomycetota > Thermoleophilia > Gaiellales > Gaiellaceae > PALSA-612. Next base: position 116,301 of record CAVPLG010000003.1, read on the forward strand.
TCATGGCGCGCATTGAGAAGCAGGTCGGTGGCGGCACCGGCTGAGACGCTAGCGGCGCCGGCGGCCCGGCGCGGGTCGCACTCGAGGGACAGGGCCGCAACGGGCCTGTCCCTCGGCTTTGTCACGACCTTTCTCTCGATCCTCGTCCTGCTGCCGATGGCGGCGCTTGTCTGGAAAGCGACGAGCGAGGGCTCGCAGTCGTTCTGGGACGCGATCTCGAACCCGCAGGCGGTCGCCGCGCTCAAGCTCACGCTCGTCGCCTCGGTTCTCGTGGCGCTCCTGAACGCGGTGCTCGGGACGCTGACCGCGTGGGTGCTCGTCCGTGACGAGTTCCGCGGCAAGAGCGTGGTCAACGCCGTCATCGACCTCCCGTTCGCCCTGCCGACGATCGTCGCGGGGCTGACGCTGCTCGCGCTCTACGGGCCGAAGTCGCCGATCGGTATCGACGTCGCGTACACGCGGTCGGCGATCGCGCTCTGCCTGCTGTTCGTGACGCTTCCGTTCGTGGTCAGAACCGTGCAGCCCCTGCTCATCGAGATCGATCCCGAGCTCGAGCAGGCCGCGCACTCCCTCGGCGCCGGCGGCTGGACGACGTTCCGGAGGATCATCCTGCCCTCGATCCTGCCCGGCGTTCTGTCCGGTGTCGCCCTCGCGTTCGCGAAGGCGGTCGGCGAGTTCGGATCGCTGGTGATCATCACGGGCAACCTCCCCTTCAAGACGGAGGTCTCGTCGGTCTACATCTTCGGACGGATCGAGAGCGGCGACTCCGCCAGCGCGGCGGCCGTGGCGGTCGTGCTGCTCGCGATCTCGTTCCTCGCGCTCCTCGCGATCGGCGGCGTCCGGCACTTCGCGACGAGGCACGACCGATGACGAGGCTCGCGCTCCGAGGCACGGCGCTCCTCTACCTCGTCGCGATCCTCGCCGGACCGCTCGCCATCGTCTTCTGGCGGACGTTCCAGGGCGGGCTCGGGCCGGTGTGGGACACGCTTTCCGAGCCGGATACAGTCCATGCGTTCAAGCTCACGCTCGTCATCACAGCCATCGCCGTGCCCGTGAACACCGTGTTCGGGATCGTCTGCGCGCTCGCCATCGTCCGCCGCTCGTTCCGCGGCAAGAGCGTCCTCAGCGCGTTCATCGATCTTCCGCTCGCGCTCTCGCCGGTGGTCGTCGGCCTCGCGCTCTACCTCCTCTACGGCCAGAACGGCTGGCTCGGCGGCTGGCTCGACGACCACGGGATCCAGGTGCTCTTCGCGCTGCCGTCGATGGTGATCGCGACCATCTTCGTCTCCCTGCCGTTCGTCGCTCGCGAGGTGATTCCGACGCTTCAGGAGGTCGGCAACGAGCAAGAGCAGGCCGCGAGCACGCTCGGGGCGAGTGGCTGGAAGACGTTCTGGCGGATCACGCTGCCCTCGATCCGCTGGGCCGTCGCGTACGGCGTCATCCTCACGACCGCGCGTTGTCTCGGGGAGTACGGCGCGGTCGCGGTCGTCTCCGGCCGGATCCAGGGCCAGACGGAGACGGCGACGCTCCGCATCCAGGATGCGTACGACAACTTCAACCTCGCCGGCGCGTACGCGATCTCGATCGTGCTCGCACTCATCGCGATTCTCGTCCTCGTCGCGATGACGGCGATCCGGCCGAGAGAGCACGCGAACTGATGTCGATCCAGGCGCAGCACATCACGAAGCGGTTCGGCGACTTCGTCGCGCTCGACGACGTCTCGCTCGACGTCGACTCAGGCTCCCTGACCGCGCTCCTCGGACCGAGCGGATCCGGCAAGTCGACGCTGCTCCGGATCATTGCCGGGCTCGAGATTCCCGATACCGGCGACGTCGTGCTTGCGGGCAGGAACGCGACGAACCTCTCGCCTCAGAAGCGGAACGTCGGCTTCGTCTTCCAGCACTACGCAGCGTTCAAGCACATGACGGTCGCGAAGAACATCGCGTTCGGGCTCGAGGTGCGGAAACGACCGAAATCCGAGGTCCGCGATCGCGTTGACGAGTTGCTCAACCTCGTCCAGCTCGACGGGCTCGGCGATCGCTACCCCGCGCAGCTCTCCGGCGGCCAGCGGCAGCGCATGGGCCTCGCCCGTGCGCTCGCGCCGGAGCCGGAGGTGCTGCTCCTCGACGAGCCGTTCGGCGCACTCGACGCACGCGTGCGTGCGGAGCTCCGCGACTGGCTCCGCCAGCTCCACGACATCGTGCACGTGACGACCGTCTTCGTCACGCACGACCAGGAGGAGGCGATGGAGGTCGCCGACCAGATCGCCGTCTTGAACAACGGGCGGATCGAGCAGGTCGGGTCGCCGCGCGAGCTCTACGACAACCCGAAGACGGAGTTCGTGATGCGCTTCGTCGGGGACGCGAACGACGTCGACGGGAGGCTGATCCGCCCGCACGAGGTCGAGATCCTCGAGGAGCCGGACGAGGGCGCCACGCCCGCGATGGTCGTCCGCATGACGGTGCTCGGCCGCGAGGCGAAGGTCGAGCTGCATACGGACGACGGCGGCGAGGTCGTCGCTCTCGTCCCGCGTTCCCGGTTCGACGAGCTCGAGCTCTGGCGTGGCCAGACCGTCTGGCTCAGAGGGCGCCGTGAGCGGATCTTCAGCGCGCGTGCTTGACGAAGAGAACGGCCCGCTCGTCGTGAGCAGCCGCCTTCCAGCCGGCGCTGTGCTCGAGTCGGCGGGCGGCGTCGCTGTCCTTCGTGACGAGTGCGACGGCGAACAGCCGGAGCAGCAGATCGCCTGAGGAGCGACCCGCGCTCCAGTCGAGGTAGTTGCGCTGGTCGGGCTTGGGGAAGGCATCGAGCGGATTCGCGATCCATACCCGCTTTCCGTCCACCGCCAGCGCTTCGGCGTTGAGGTCGTCGGCGAGGATCGGCCCGCCGTGCGCGGCCGCCGCTGCCTTCGCGCGAAGCTCTACGCTCGCCGCCGACGGCACAGGGGTCTTGACGAGCCCGAGCGTGAGCAGGCACACGAAGACGGCTGCCACCGCCGCGGTCAGCTTCGCCGGGAGCCGGATCCGCCACTCGCGAGAGCCCGTCAGCCAGCGGCCCGCGGGCGTCGCGAGAAAGATCACGAGCCAAACGCCGTTACGCGCCGACTGAACCGTCAGCGTGGCGAGCCCTGCGATCGCGACGAGCTCCCAGAGCTTCGGCCGGGAGAGCAGCGCCGCGACGAGCAGCGGGATCGCGACGGCCAGGAAGGCAAGGTCGAGCGGGCTCCCGAACGAGAGCGGCGCCCAGAGGCCCTCTCGACCGGAGGCGGCCTCGCTGCCGAGCACGCCGCGGTAGTAGGCGCCGGTGTCGAGCAGCGCCGGCGTCAGGAACAGGGCGACGAGCGAAGCGGCAAGCACGCCGAGCGCTTCGAGCGGCGTACGCGAGAGGCGGTAGAACAACAGGTACGCGCCGGCGACGGCAACGCCGACGAGCACCCCGCCGTGGAGGTTCGACCAGAGCGCGAACAGCGCAACGACGAGCCAGATCCCGTTGCCGGGCACGCGCACCTGGCTCCGCAGGATGAAGAGGAGTACCGGAAACAGCGCGAGCGAGAAGATCTGTCCGCGCACGATCAGGAGCGAGGAGGCCGCCCCGACTGCGACCAGCATCAGGACGAGGGCAGACGGCGCGTCGGCCACATCATCACGCCGCATGTCGAAGGCGATGAAGCCGAGCGCGAGGGCTATCGCACCGACGAGAGCGAGCACGAGGCCGCGGTCGCCGAGGCCGGATTCGAGCGCGTGGAAGACAAGCTCGCCGAGGATGGGAACGTTCGACCATCCGTCCGACGGCGCGGCGGCATACGGCACGCCTGGCGGGATGTCGCCGAGCTTCACGACCCAGCCGCCGAGCGCAGCGAGCCAGTGAGCATCGGCGCCGACGGTCGCCATCAGGGCACAGAACGCGGTCACGAACGCAGCGACGAGCCACGTCAGCCGCGGCGCGTACGGGGAAAGAGGGTTCACAGAGCCTCTATCGGCTCAAAGGCCGCGTTTCTGCAGGATCAGCGTTCGAAGAGAGCCGCCTGGCCCTGGCCGACCCCGACGCACAGCGTCGCGAGGCCGTAGCGGCCGCCGCGCCGCCCGAGCTCGTGGAGCAGTGAAACCACGAGCCTGGCCCCGCTCATCCCGAGCGGGTGGCCGATGGCGATCGCGCCGCCGTTGACGTTCACGCGTGCGGCGTCGAGACCGAGCTCCCGTATCACCGCGAGGCTCTGCGAGGCGAAGGCCTCGTTCAGCTCGACGAGGTCGAGGTCGCCGACGCCGATCCCCGCGCGCTGGAGCACTTTCTCGACGGCTCCGATTGGACCGACCCCCATCACGCGAGGGTCCACCCCGACCGCGGCGTCCGCGACGAAGGCGCCGATCGGCTCAGCGCCGAGCTCCTTCGCCTTCTCCTCGCTCGCGATCACGAGCGCGGCGGCACCGTCGTTCAGGCCGCTCGCGTTGCCGGCGGTAACTGTCCCGTTCTGGCGGAAAGCGGGCTTGAGCGTCGCGAGCTTCGCGGCGCTCGTGTCGGGCCGCGGATGCTCGTCCCGCTCGAGCTCCTCGACAGGAACGAGCTCGTCGGCAAACAGACCCGCTGCGTCGGCCGCCGCCCAGCGCCGCTGCGACTCGAGCGCGAACGCATCCTGGTCCTCACGCGAGATGCCCCAGCGCTCAGCGACGTTCTCACCGGTCTCCCCCATCGACTCGAGCGGGAACATCGCCTCGAGACGCGGGTTCGGGAACCGCCAGCCGAGCGTCGTGTCCCAGGCCGTCTGGTTGCCACGCGGAAATGGCCCATCCGCCTTCGGGATCGCGAGCGGTGCGCGGCTCATCGACTCGACGCCGCCGGCCACGAACAGTTCGCCCGCGCCGGCGACGACCGAGTGACAGGCGGAGACGACTGCGGATAACCCCGACGCGCACAGCCGGTTCAGCGTCACCCCAGGCACCGAGTCGGGCAGGCCCGCCAGCAACGCCGCCATCCGCGCGACGTTCCTGTTGTCCTCGCCCGCCTGGTTCGCGCAGCCGAAGCGGACGTCCTCGATCTCCTCCGGCGGAACGCCGGCCCGCTCGACGGCCGCAGCGATCGCGACCGCACCGAGATCGTCGGGACGGACGCCCGAGAGCCCGCCGCCGTAGCGCCCGACCGGCGTGCGAACCGCTGAGAGGATGACTGCCCGCGCCACGGGCAAGAAGTCTACGGTCGTCGCGTCAGGCTACGAATTCGACTCTGACCGGGTGCTCATAGGCCCCGAGCGCCTCGGCGCGGCGCAGGAGCTCCTCGACCGCAGTGCGGCCCTCCTCGCCGTAGTCGCACGTCAGATCATTGACGTACATGCCGACGAATCGGTCGGCGAGATGAGGCTCGAGCCCGCGGCTGAACTCCATCGCGTAGGCCATCGCCTCGCTCCGGTTGTCTAGCCCAGCTCTGATCGACTCCTGGAGCACGGCCGAGAGCTCGTGGAGCACGTCCTCGCCGAGATCGCGGCGGGCGACGTTCGCGCCGAGCGGCAGCGGCAGCCCCGTCTCGAGCAGCCACCACTCACCGAGGTCGAGCACCTTCGTCAGGCCCTCGGCCTCATACGTCAGCTGGCCCTCGTGGATGATCAGCCCCGCGTCCGCCTCGCCGGACTTCACCTGGTCGAGGATCTCGTCGAAAGGCACCTCGCGGAAGCGGAAGTCGCCGATCGCCATCCGGAGAACGAGGAACGCCGTCGTCATCCGTCCGGGAATCGCGATCTCGAGCTCCGTCAGGTCGTCGAGCGAGAGTGGCTCGCGCGCGACGACGAGCGGGCCGTAGCCGGCGCCCATCGACGCGCCGTGAGGCAGCAGGACGTAGCGCTCCTGGACGAACGGGTACGCGTGGAGCGAGATTGCCGTCGTCTCGAGCTTCCCGTCGAGCGCCCACTCGTTCAGCGTCTGAATGTCGCGGAGCACGTGCTCGAACTCGAACCCGCGCGTGTCGACCTTGCCCGCCGCGAGGGCCCAGAACATGAACGCGTCGTCTGCGTCGGGGCTGTGTCCGAGTCGGATGTGCATGAGCGAGGCGCGACCCTATCAATGGTGGTTCGAAGCGGTCGCAGTTCGGCCTGCGCGGCGATCAGGTGCCGCGGAAGAACGCCTGCTCGAGCCGAGGCACGATCTCCTTGCGCGTGAACGGCGCGACGCGAGTGGCGAGCTCCCCGTCCGTCTCGAGCACGACGACGTCGTCCTCGAGCGCCGCGTTCGCCTGCTCGAGCGCGTCGTCGAGCTCGTACGTCTCGCAGAGGAAGTCGTCTGGGCGCGGCTCGGCGCTCTGGCGATGCTGGGGGTTCACGGCCCGGCCGACGGCCCAGATGCCGCCGTCCTTCCGCTCGAGCCAGAGCACGACCCGCTCCGGCGCGCCGGCCTCGTCGAACCCGTCGAGCACCCGCTCGGCGTAGCGCCCGGGCTGCGACGTCGGCCTCACGAGGCGAGGATACAATCGCTCCGGTGTCTCGGCTCGGCTCGTTCTTTCGGAACCCCTTCTCCTTCCTGTTCACGACCAAGAGCTCGGAGGAGCGCTGCGCGGCCTACGTGATCCGCGAGCACGATCGCGGCCGAACGCTGGACGACATCCTCGACGACCCGTACGTCGCCAACCGGCTCTCGAAGGACGAGATCGCGCGCCTGCTCGAGCGGCCGGAGATCGTGAAGGCGATCGGCGATGACATGGTCGAGGCGCGCGCGCGGCACACAGCCGCCCGCTGATCGTCAGAGCTCGAGCTCGAGGAAGCGCGTGCCGCTGACGGGGCTCTCGTAGTACGGCTCGATCTCGCGAAAGCTGAACGACGCGTAGAGCGGCGCCGCCTCGACCATCGAGGGCAGCGTGTCGAGCCGCATCGACCTGTAGCCGCGCTCGCGAGCGGCCGCGAGCACACGCTCGACGAGGTCGCGCCCGAGCCCGTGGCCGCGGTGGGCCGGCCGTACGTACAGCCGCTTCATCTCGCAGACGCCGGGCGCCAGCTCGTGCAGCCCGACGCAGCCGACCGGCTGCCCTTCACGCGAGCGGGCGAGGAGCAGCAGGCCGCGGGGCGGCACATACGTGCCCGGCAGCCCGGCGAGCTCGCGGTCGAAGCCCTGGAAGGCGAGATCGACGCCGAGCGCCGCCTGGTACTCACGAAACAGCTCGCGCACGGCCTCGACATCGTCCACGCTCTCCGCGGGGGAGACGACGTGCGCGCCCGCCATCAGCGAAGCAGCGCGGGGAGCTCCGACAGGGATCGGATGCGCTCCGGCTCGTCGGGATGCTCGCCGGCCCGGTCGACGAGGATCGCGCGCATCCCGCACGCCCGCGCGCCGCGGATGTCGTCCTCTGGCGAGTCGCCGACCATCACCGCCTCCGCCGCCAGGACGCCGACGAGGTCGAGGGCGGCCGCGAAGATCGCGGGGCTCGGCTTCACCTTCCCGTGCGTGCCCGACGACAGCCACGCGTCGACCTCGATCGCGTGATGGCGAACGAACGCGTCGAGGTCGCGACTCGTGTTGGAGAGCAGGCCGAGCCGGAAGCCAGCGTCGCGGAGCGTCGCGAGCGTGGGCAGAGCGTCGTCGTACAGCTCGAAGTGGTGGGCGTGCTCCCAGCGGCCCACGATCGCGCGCGCGACGTTCTCGACCTCCGGGCCGTCGCCGCCCATCCCCCGCACGACGTCCACCGTGAAGCGCACCCACAGCTCCTCGTCGTGGTCAAGCTCGGGATGCGCCTGCAAGTCGGCGACGGCCGCCCTGCGCGCGCCGGAGTAGCGCTCCGTGTCGAGCGCGAGCCCGTGCTCTTGCCCTAGCTCCGCGTAGCCGTGAGGGCCGAGCTCCGGCCCCGGGCGGACGAGCGTGAAGTCGACGTCGAACACCACGCCCCGAACGACCCCGGTCACCGTGCGAGGATAGCTTTGGTCCGTGGCCGAGGACCGCCGGCTCTTGGCAGGCGCACAGGCGCTCCAGGCGTTTCGTAGCGCCGACTTCCGCCGGCTCTGGACGGCGCGCACGATCTCCCTGGTCGGGGACGGCGCATTCCTGATCGCGCTCGGCTGGCGGACGACGACGCTGACGGGATCAGCGACCTCGCTCGCGATCGTGCTGATGGCTCACTCACTCGCCCTCCTGACGACACTGCTCGTGGGAGGCGCGCTGGCCGACCGCTACTCGCGCCGGATGCTGATGATCGCGTCCGACGTCGCGCGCTTTGTGATCATCGGCGCACTGACCGTCGTCGACGCCGGCGGCGGGCTCTCGTTTTCCTTGCTGCTCGTGTTCGCCGTCGGCTTCGGCCTCGCCGACGGGTTCTTCTACCCGGCGGCCGGCGGCATCGTGCCGCTCGTCGTGGAGTCCCACGAGCTCGCCTCCGCGAACACGCTGATCGGGGTGTCGCGCCAGGGCGCGTTCGTGATCGGGCCGGCGCTCGCGGGCACGATCTACGGCCTAGCCGGGTCGGCCACGGTCTTTGGCTTCGACGCTGTGACGTTCCTCGTCTCGGCAGCGTTCTTGTTCGGCACGCGACCGCGGTCGTTCCAGGCAGAGCCGAGCGAAGGCACGTGGCACGCGATCGCCGAGGGGATCCGCTACGTCGCCGGCGTGCCGTGGCTATGGGTCGGCATCGCAGTCACGTCGGCCGTGCTAATGGTGGCGATGGCGCCCTTCCAGGCGCTCGCGCCGACATTCGTCGCCGACCACTTCGGCCAGGGCGTCGGCGCGTATGGCCTGCTCTTCGCGTTCGAGGCGCTCGGAATGACGGTCGGCACGGTCGTTTTCGGCCAGGTGAACCCGCGCAGTCGTCGGATCTGGCAGATCTTCGGCTTCCTCGCGCTCAACGACCTCTTCGCCGTGCTGATGACGCGTCAGGACTCGTACGAGGTCGCCGCGGCGCTGATGGTCGTGCGCGGGACGTTGATCGGGTATGCGATCGCGCTCTGGTCGACGCTGATGATGGAGTGGGTGCCCGATACGAAGCTCGCGCGCGTGACGAGCCTCGACTTCTTCGGCGCGATCGGGCTCGTGCCGCTCGGGTACGCGCTCACGGCCGTCGTGTCGCGGTCGGTCGAGCCGGCGACCATGCTCACTGTCGGCTTCACCCTCGCCGGGCTGATGTGGGCCGTGCCGCTGTTCGTGCGCTCGGTGCGCGAGGCGGCATGATGGTGCAATGAGCCCCGTCTACTGGAAGCCGCGCTACGGCTCGAGAGGCAGCAGGCACAAAGCGTGGGTCCGGCAGCAAGCCGAGCGCGAAGCCGCCCTGCGACGGACACGCGCCACCTCGTTTCGCGAGTGGCTTCGTTCGCTCACCCGCCGCGGCACGCGAGCGGAAGAGCGCCCACGCGACAGCCGCTAATCTGTGCTCGCTCGGGGTGTGGCGCAGCCTGGTAGCGCGCTCCGTTCGGGTCGGAGAGGTCCCCAGTTCAAATCTGGGCACCCCGATATTCTCGATGAAGACAGGCTTGCGGGGCTTCCCCCGCGAGCCTGCTGTCCTGGTCGCTCCGTGAATTCGGTACGGATCCGGCACAGACACGTTGCAACTCGCCGTCTACCGTCGATGTATGAACGTCGTGACGCTGATCGGAAACCTGGCTACGGACGTCGAGGTGAAGAGCGTCGGCGAGAGCAAGCGTGTCGCGAGCTTCGTGCTGGCGGTGGACCGCGCCTCGAAGGACGGTGGCGCGGACTTCGTTCGCGTCGCGGTCTGGGATCGGCAGGCCGAGCTCTGCGACCGCTACCTCGCAAAGGGAAAGCGCGTTGGGCTCGACGGCCGACTGCGCAGCCGGTCGTGGGAGGACGCCGACGGCACGCGGCGGAGCGCCCTCGAGGTCGTGGCGAACCGGGTCGAGTTCCTCTCGTCGCCATCAGGAGAGGAGGCCGCAGAGGTGCCGTTCGCACCGGCCGCGGCCTAGCGCCGCAAGGGCCACCAACCTACACTCGGGCGTCGTGGCGTCACGGGACGCGATCATCGCTTTTGCCGACGAGCTGCTCGACGTCTCGTCGTACCCGGACTACGGGCCGATGGGCCTCCAGGTCGTCGGCGCCGACGAGGTGACGACGGTCGCCTGCGGCGTCTCAGCCTCGCGCGAGCTGTTCGAGCACACGGCAGCGATCGGGGCCGAGCTGCTCGTCGTCCACCACGGGCTCTTCTGGGACGCAGACCCGCGGATCGTCGACGCGCCGATGAGAGGACGGCTCCGCGTGCTGTTCGACGCAGACATCACGCTTGCGGCCTATCACCTGGCACTCGACGCCCACCGCGAGATCGGCAACAACGCGCTGCTTGCGCGCGAGCTCGGCGTCGAGATCGAGGAGCAGTTCGACGGCATCGGCGTCGGCGGGCCGCTGGCGGACCCGACCACGGCGGAGGCGTTCACCGCGCTCGTCCGCGACAGGCTCGGTAAAGACCCACTTGTGTTCCCGTCGGGGCCAGACGAGATCCGGCGCGTCGCAATCATCTCGGGAGGCGGGGCTTCCCGCCTTACCACCGCCGCGGCGGCGGGCTACGACCTGTTCCTGACCGGTGAGCCGGCCGAGCCGACGATGATGGCCGCGCGGGAGCTCGGCATCCACTTCGTCGCCGCCGGCCACTACGCCACCGAAAGGCTCGGCGTCCAGGCGCTCGCGACGCGCATCGCCGAGAGGTTCGACATCGATTCCCGCTTCATCGAGCTCACGAATCCCGTCTGACCCGTTGCGGCACGTGCGATAACGGGAGTATTCTCCGATTGATGATTGTCGTTGCGGCGCGGGCCCGATGAGTCCCGCGACTCGAGACCTACGTGCACCGCTCAAGCCCGCGCGCGCCTCGACGGCCGGCGGGCTTTCTCATTGACGAAGAGGAGGGAGAATGCCCAACCACCTGACGCCTGAGGAGCTCTCGAAGGAGGTCGGCATGGAACGGGAGGACGTCGTCCGGTTCTGCGTCGAGGAGGGCGTGCCGATCTACCAGGGCAAGATCGACAAGACTCTTTTCCAGGCGCAGCTCGAGGCGTCCGCCTCGCTGAAAAGCTAACCGCCGCTCGTCAGCGCTTCTTCGCGGCGACCTTCGCGCGCGAGCTCGTGCGCTTCGCCGCGGGCGTCGCCTTCGCGTCAGGCTCGGCCTTCGTCTTCTGCTTCTTCGCGTCCGCGACGCTCTTCCTGAGAGCGTCCATCAGGTCGATCACCGGCGCGTCTTCCTCTTCGACCGCCTCGGGCTTCGCAGGCGGAGCGCCTGAGAGCTTCTCCTCGAGCAGGGCCCGCAGATCTCGCCGGTAGTCGCTGACGAGCGCCTTGGATCGAACTCGCCCGCAAGGCTCTCGATCACCTGGAGCGCGAGCGCGACCTCGGGCTTCTTCGTCTTCGCGTCGCCCACCGCCTCCTCGATCTCGGCGTCGGAGTACACGTCCTCCGCGACGAACAGCGTCTCGAGGACGAGCGCGTCGTCACGAACGCGGATCAGGGCGAGCTTCTCCTTGCCGGCGAGAACGAAGCTGCCGAGGGCCGCGGTCTCCGTCTCTCGCATCGCCTGGAGCAAGAGCACGTACGGGCGTTGCTGAGCCGGCGCCGTCGCGGGAACGAGGAAGTACGTGCGGTCGAAGTAGATCGGATCGACCTCCGACGCAGGCACGAAGCTCGTGATGTCGATCGAGCGCGACGTCGAGTCGCTATCGATCGCCTCGAGATCGGCGTCCTCCACGATCACGAACTCGCCCTTCGAGACCTCCCAGCCGCGGACGATCTCGTCGGGGCCGACGTCTTGCTCGTGGAACGGGCACCAGCGCTTCTGCTTGATCGGCGTCTTGCACTCTCGATGAAGAAGGCGGAACGAGACGTCCGATTGCCGGGCAGACGGCTTCGTCGCCGGCGCCAGGCCGACGGGGATGCTGACCAGCCCGAAGCTGATCGCGCCGTTCCAGGTAGTTCTCATTCGTCAGAAAGTTTAGTAGCGGACCGCGTTTCTTCTCCCTCCGGCGTCTATTCCCTCCCGCGTAGGCTTCAATCGTGTCGACGCAGGAGCGGACGATCGGACGGCTCTGGCGAGACGCTGTCGCGGCTCGTCACAGCTCGCCTCCGTACCTCGCCGAGCGGGAGAGCGGCTGGCAGGAGGTGTCTTGGGACGACGCGGCTCGTCGCGTCGACGATCTCGCCAACGGCCTGCTCGCTCTCGGCGTCAGGAAGGGAGACGCGTTCGGCATCCTCGTCGGCACGCGGATGGAGTGGGCGCAGTTCGACTTCGCGCTCGCGCTCGTCGGTGCGGTCACGGCGCCGGTGTATGCGAGCTCCTCGCCCGCGGACTGCACGTACGTCCTCGGCCACTCGGAGTCGGTGGGTGTGCTCGTCGAGGACGACGACCAGCTCGCGAAGATCGACGCGGTCCGCGCCGAGCTTCCCACGCTGGAGCACGTGGTGACGGTCGAGGGGCTCGACGATCTCGCAGCGCGGGGCCGCGAGTTCGCCGCTGAGAACCCGACGGCTCTCGCCGAGGCCGAGAGCTCGGTCTCGGAGGACGACCTCTTCACCTACATCTACACGTCGGGCACGACCGGCCCCCCAAAGGGCTGCATGATCCGCCACCGCAACTACTACGCGATGGTCGCGGTCCGCGACCAGATGGACGACAACGCCGGCCCCGGCGACGTCCTGCTCCTCTACCTGCCGCTCGCGCACAACTTCGGCCGCCTCGTTCACCTCTCGGGCCCATACGCAGGCTTCACGCTTGCGTTCTGCGTCGACCCGTACAAGGTCGGCGACGCACTGCTGGCCGTCCGGCCGACGGTCTTTCCGAGCGTCCCACGCATCTACGAGAAGATCCACGGAGCGGTCGTCGCGGCTTTCGACGAAGCCACAGGCGTCAAGCGCCGGCTGGTCGACTGGGCCCTCGACGTCGGCGAGCGCGTCTCCGCCCTCCGAGAGGACCAGCGGCAGGTACCCCGCGGCCTCGCCACCCAGCACCGCCTAGCGAACAGGCTCGTCTACGCGAAGGTGAAGGAGCGGCTCGGCGGACGGCTGCGGATCGCGCTGTCCGGCGGCGCCCCGCTCGCACCCGACCTGCTCCGCTTCTTCCACTCGCTCGACATCCTGATCCTCGAGGGCTATGGGCTCACAGAGTGCACGACCGCCGCCGCCTCGAACCAGACGACCCGCTTCCGATTCGGCACCGTCGGGCAGGCGCTGCCGGGCTGGGAGCTGAGGCTCGCCGGAGACGGCGAGCTGCTCATACGGAGCCCGACCGTGTTCGCCGGCTACCTCAAGGACGAGGAGGCGACGCGCGCGATCCTCGGAGACGACGGCTGGCTGGCCACCGGGGACATTGCGTCGATCGACGGTGACGGCTTCGTGACGATCACGGACCGGAAGAAGGACATCCTCGTCACCGCCGGCGGCAAGAACGTCGCTCCTCAGAACCTCGAGAACGAGCTCAAGGGCTCGAAGTACGTCTCGCAGGCGCTCGTCGTCGGCGACAAGAGGCCGTTCGTCGCCGCGCTGATCACTCTCGATCCGGTCGAGCTCGCGTCATGGGCGCATGAGCACGGGCTCGACGCCGAGCTGGCTGAGGTCGTGAAGGACCCGGCCGTCGTCGCGCTGATCCAAAGCGTCGTCGACGAGGTGAACGTACGCCACTCGCGCTACGAGCAGATCAAGCAGTTCGCCCTCCTCCCGCGCGACTTCACGGCCACCGACGGCGAGGTGACGCCGACGCTCAAGCTCCGCCGCCGCGTGTGCGCGGAGCACTTCGCGACCGAGATCGAAGAGCTGTACTCCCGCCCGCGCAGACTCGCGGCGGACCCGGACTAGCGACCAGAGCAGCTCAGATGATGCGGCGGGCGCCGACGTAGGTGGCGGCGTACCAGCTGTCCGAGAGGCTCGAGATCTTGACGACATCGCCTGTGTGCGGCGAGTGGATGAACTGGCCGCCGCCGATGTAGATCCCGACGTGGCCAAGGCCGTCGAAGAAGACAAGGTCACCGGGCTCGAGCTGGTCCCGGGAGACGGGGACGCCGTAGCTGTACTGCGAGGCCGCGTGGTGCGGCAGTGAGACGCCCATCTGGGCGAAGACGTACATGACGAACCCGGAGCAATCGAACCCGCCAGGCGAGGAGCCGCCCCACACGTACGACGTCCCGAGGTACTGCATCGCGATCCCGACGACGCCGGAGAAGCGCGAGGGAGGTGCGATCGCGATCTCGGGCGTCTCGACCGCCGCGCCGACGATCGTCTGTGAGAGCGCCTGGCTAGCCGCCGCCTGCTGCGTCGCGAGCCGGGCCTGTGCCTGGCGCTGGAGATATGCCTGCTGCGCCGCCTCCTGCGCCCTGAGCTTCGCGATCTCACCCTTGATCTGCGACACGAGCCGCTCCTTCTCGGCGAGACCCGCCTCTATCTGGCGCTTCGCCTGCGCCCGCTCGGCGACCACCTGCACCTGCCGGGTATGCGCCACCCGAAGGGCGGCGCCGCGCGTCGTCACCTCGCGGCGGAACCTCTTCACCTCGTCGAGCACCTGCGTGTCCTCGCTCGAAACACGATCGATCGTGTCGAGGCGGTTGATCAGATCCTCGAAGCTCGACGCGCCGAGGAAGAGCTCGAGCGTCGAGGCCGACTCGCCGCCGACGTACAGGTCGCGCAGCCGCCGGGCGAGGCGATCCTGCGCGACGCCGAGGTTCGCTCTCGCGATCTTCATCTCGCGCCGGTTGAGGCTGAGCTGCGTCTTGATCTCGCCGAGCTTCACGTTTGCGGCGTCGTACGCCTCGACGGACTTCTCTAGCTGCGAGTCGAGCGTCTGGATCTCCTCGAGCACCTGTCGCGCCTCGGCTTCCTTCTGATCTATGCGCGGGTCGGCGAACGCGGGAACGGAAGCAAGCAGCGCCACGCCGGCTACGGCAACGAGGAGCCCTACAAAAGTCGCGCGACGACCCGCGATTCGGGTTTTAAGCCCGCACAACCGAGGGCGCACCGGGAGGGGCCGGTACGTCACTGCGCGGCACCCTACCAGTGTCTACGGATGCCTGCAGCGACAACCGTCTCATATGGCTACACAAAAATGCTGCAAAACAGCCACATCTCTTCATGGCTAGAACGACACTCTGATACGTTCAACGCGTCGTGCTCGTTCGCAGGAAGGCCGCTTCCCCCCTCGGTCTCGTCGTCGTCACTCTCGCTCTCCTCGTCGTCCCGGCGACGGGCCTGGCCGATGATCCGGCTGCCCTTCAGGCTCAAGGCGCTGAGCTCGCCGCCGCGGAGAAGTCGGCGCAGCTCGAGCTTTTCGCCCTCGAGCGACGGCTCGATTCGGCACGGACGGCGCTTGCCGGGGTCGAGCAGCGGCTTGGCGCGGTCGAGCGCGAGCGGGCGACCTCGCGCAAAGAGCTGCATGCAGCCAAGCGCACGTTGTCGGCATCCGAGCGGCGCCTCGGCGATCAGGTGCGCGCGCTGTACGTCGAGGAGCAGCCGGACGTGCTGGCGGTCTTCCTCGGCGCCTCGTCGATCGAGGCGGCGCTCGACGACGTGGACAACCTCCAGCGGACGACCGACGCGACGAACTCCGTCCTCGAGCAGGCAAAGGCGGCGCGACGGAAGATCGCGCGGCTGCTGCGGTCGCTGACCGCGCGGCGCGTAGAGCTGCGATCGCTCCGGTCGGCGGCCGCGGCGCGCGCCAGCGAGCTCGAGCAGGCGCAGGCGAGCCGCGTGTCGTACATCGCGGACCTGCGCGACCAGCAGGTGCTGAACGAGCAGCAGATCGCACAGGCCCTCGCGGCCGCGGAGACCGCGAACGCGGCCGCCTCCATCGAGACGGCCAAGGCGGAGGTGGCGCCGAGCATCTCGTCGATCGGCGCCGACGCCGTCGCTCAGCCGCCGCCCCCCGCCGCCGAGCCGCAGCCGCAGCCGCAGCCGTCGCCCACGCCGCAGGCGCCCGTGACGAAGAACGGCCGGCAGCTCACCGTCGTTGCCACGGCCTACACGATCCGCGGCACGACTGCGACGGGCATTCCCACGGGTCCCGGCGTCGTCGCCGTCGATCCGAGCGTGATCCCCCTCGGAACGAGAATGACGATCCCCGGCTACGGGGAAGGCGTCGCCGCCGACACCGGCAGCGGCATCAAGGGCCTACGGATCGACGTCTGGGTGCCGAGCGCCGCCCAGGCCGCTCAGTGGAACTGGCAGACGGTCACGATCACTTTGCACTGAGCTCCTAAGACGCAAGCAACGCGTCGAGATCCGCATCGGCGAGCAGCGGTACGCCGGTCTTCTGTGCCTTCGACAGCTTCGACGATCCGGGCTCCTCTCCGACGATCAGGCCGGTCGTCTTTGACGACACCGAGCTCGTCACCTTCGCGCCGAGGGCCTCGAGCGCGGCCGCCGCCTCCTCGCGCGAGTACTTCTCGAGCGTGCCCGTGATCACGTACGTCGAGCCGGTCAGGCGCCCCTCGACGAGCCGGTCCTCCTCGCCCACCTCGAAACGCAGGCCGAGCTCGCGCAGCTCCTGCACGAGCGCTCGGTTCTGGGCGTCCGCGAACCACTCGACGACGATCTCCGCGCGGTCGGGGCCGAATCCCTCGGCTTCCTCGACCTCCTCCTGGGTCGCCGCCGCAAGGCGATCGACGTCCCCGAACTGGCGCGCGAGGTTCTGTGCGAGCACCCAGCCCACCTTCGAGATGTTGAGGCCGAGCAGGACGCGCGAGAACGGCACCTGCTTCGACCTCTCGATCGCCCCGATCGCCGCCGTCGCGGAGATGTCGGCAAAGCCGTCCAGCTCGAGCAGCTGCTCCTTGGACAATCGATAGAGGTCGGGCAGTGATCGGACGAGGCCGCGCTCCCAGAGCAGCCGGATCGTCTGCTCCCCGACCCCCTCGATGTCGGCGATCCCGGTCCAGTTGATCAGCGTCTCGAGGCCGCGTGACGGGCAGGCGCGGTTTGGGCACCGGTGCATCGCCTCCCCCTCCGGCTTGACCACCACGAAGCCGCAGAGCGGGCACTTCTTCGGCATCCGGAAGACCTTTGTCCCCGGCTGGTGCTCGCCAGCCGGCCCGACGATCTGGGGGATCACGTCGCCCGCCCGCTGGACGATGACGACGTCGCCCTCGCGGATCTCCTTCCGGTTGATGTCCTCCTCGTTGTGGAGCGTCGCGCGCGAGACGGTGACGCCTCCGACCTCGACCGGCTCGAGGATCGCCCACGGGTTGAGTGCTCCCGTGCGGCCGACCCGGATGCGAATCGCGAGCAGCTTCGTCTGCGCCGTCATCGGCGCCCACTTGAACGCTCGCGCCCAGCGCGGCCGCCCGTGGAGCACCCCGAGCCGGCGCTGTTGGTCGAGCGAGTCGACCTTGATCACGATCCCGTCGATCTCGTAGTCGAGCTCGACGCGGCGCGTCTCCCATCCGCGGCACGCCTCGGCGACGTCTTCGACTGCTTCGAGCCGCTCGGCGAACGGGTTCGTGGGAAAGCCGCGCTCGCGCAGCCACTCGAGCATCTCGAACTGTCCACCGAACTCGATCCCCTCGGCGTGGCCCGTTCCGTAGATCCAGACGGACAGCGGTCGGTCGGCGGTGATCATCGAGCTCTTCTGCCGCACCGAGCCGGCCGCTGCGTTGCGCGGATTCGGGGCGAGCTTCTGATTCGTCCCGGCGAGCCGTGCGTTCAACTCCCGAAACCCGGACAGCGGAAGGTAGACCTCGCCCCGCACCTCGAGTAGGGCCGGCGGCGACCCGCCGCCACGCATGCGGAGCGGGATCGCTCGGATCGTGCGGAGGTTGGGCGTCACGTCCTCTCCCTGGACGCTGTCGCCGCGCGTCGCACCGCGGACGAAGAGGCCGTTCTCGTACGTGAGGTTGACGGCCAATCCATCGATCTTCGGCTCGATCACGAACGCGACGGGCTCGTCTGTCCCGAGCCGCTTGCGGACGTCGTCCGCCCACTTGAGGAGGCCCTCGTCGGTCGTCACCTTGTCGAGTGAGCCCATCTGCTCGAGATGGCGCACCTTCTGGAAGCGGTCCGACGGCGGCGCTCCGACACGGTGCGTCGGCGAGTCCGCCGTCACGAGCTCGGGATGCGCCTCCTCGAGCGCCACCAGCTCGTCGTAGAGGCGGTCGTACTCGGCATCCGTGATCACGGGGTCGTCGTCGGCGTGGTACGCGATCAAGGCGCGATTCAGCTGCTCGCGCAGCTCCTCTGCCCGCTTGGCGTCAGAGGACGGCAAGGAGCTCCTCCGCGCGGTGGACAAGCGCGTCGGGCTCCTCCGCCGTCAGCGCATCCGTGCCGTGGATCCCGCCCCAGGCGACTGCAACCGCCCGCACGCCCGCGGCCTTGGCCGCGCGGATGTCGAACGGCGAATCGCCGACGTAGGCGGCGTCCGCGCTCGACGCGTCGAGCCGATCGAGAGCGGCGAGCAGAGGCTCTGGATCGGGCTTGTGACGTGTCGTGTCCTCGGCGCCGACGACCACGTCGAAGTTCGCCTCGAGCCCGGGCAGCTGCTCGAAAGCAAGCTGGACCGACGCGTGCCGCTTCGCCGTCACGATCCCGAGGCGCCTTCCCTCGGCCCGCAAGCGTGGCAGCACCTCGACCACCTCCCAGAACGCCTCCAGCTCGGAGTGGAGAGGCACGTTGTGCTCCCGGTACGCCTCGACGAGGTCATTCACGCGGCCCGGATCGAGCGCCTCCATCTGCGCGACCAGGCCCGGTCCACCGACGGCGGCGGCGAGCACTTCCTCGGGAATGTCGCGCCCGAGCACGGTCAGCGCAGCGTGCTTCATCGACGAGATGATCATCGGCCCGGAGTCGATGAGCGTCCCGTCGAGGTCGAACAGGCAGACGGACGAGCGCACAGCTCGATCCTAGAGAGTGCTGCACCAGGGACGGGACTTATCCTGTGCCCGGTTCCGTCTCAATAGTCGACCCCGACGAGGTATAGCCCCCATGGCGGGGCGGTCGATCCCGCCTCGCTGCGCGGTTGGCCTTCGAGCAGGCGCGCGATCTCCTCTGGCCTCCGCTCGACCATCGTCCCGACGAGCGTGCGCACCATGTTGCGGAGGAACGAGTCGGCGGCGATCTCGAGCTCGAGGAAGTCCCCGCGCTCGTGCCAGCCGGCGGCGATCACCTGCCGGACGAAGACCGTGTGCTGGGTCTCGGTCGGAGTGAAGGCCCGGAAGTCGTGCTCGCCCAGCAGCAGCTCGGCGCTCTCCGCGAGCGCCGAGAGGTCGAGCCGGTGCGGGTGCCACCAGCTGCGGCGCAGCTCGAACGGCGACCGCGAGCCGCGGCGATGGACGCGGTAGCGATAGCGGCGCGTCGTCGCCGAGTGGCGCGCATGGAAGTCGGCCGGAGCCGCCTCGCCGTGAATCACGGCCACGTCGTCGGACAGGACCGCATTGAGCGCCTCCGCTGCGCGCTCGGGCGGGGCTCCACCGCCTACGTCGACGCTGACGACGTTTCCCAGCGCGTGCACGCCAGCGTCCGTGCGGCCGGCGACGGCGAGATCCTCGACGGCCCCGTAGACGGACTCGAGCCCTTCCCGGAGGACGTTTTCGACCGTCCGGAGGCCAGGTTGCGTCGCCCAGCCGTGAAAGGCGGTGCCCTCATACTCCAGTGTCAGCTTGAGCCGCATCGGCTAGCGGAGACCCGGGGGCGGCCGTCCGACGACGCCGCGGAATGTGCCTCTGACGCGGACCGGCTTCCCGTCCGAGAACTCGCTGCCCAAGACGCCACTCACGTCGATCTGTACTGCGCTTCCCTTCCCGCAGGTGAGCTTCGAGAACAAGATCGTCCCCCGTGCCTCTTCCGTCTCCGAGCTCGCCTCGTTCTTCGTCCGCGCGTCGTAGACGAAGAGCTGGCCACCGCGCGGCTTGTTCCAGGCGAAGCCGATCGGGAACCGGACGCGGGGCTGTTTCCGGACGTCGCGGAGGACGCCAGACAGGAGCCAGTACGACAAGCGCCGCCGGCGCGGCGGCACGAGGAGTGCGTGGACGGCAGGCTCTGCCACGTCGGGCTCCCAGCGGCCGCACCAGACGTAGATCTTGCCCGCGAAGGCGATCGCAGAGCCGTCCGCGCGGCGGAATGTCAACGAGCTCGGCGCGGCCGCGGAGACGCCCGCCGCGAGGGCTCCGCAGATCGCGGCGACGACGAGGGCGCGCTTCACGCGCCCGAGGGTACGGGATTCCGACGCGCCGGAGACTACGCCGAGGCGGTCGCCGTCTCCGCCTCTGCCTCGGCTGGAGCGGCAGCGCGAACGACCGGCGCGCGCGGGACGTGGTCGACGAACTCGAGGTACGCCATCGGTGCGGAATCGCCCGGCCGCGGGCCGATCTTGACGATCCGCGTGTAGCCACCGGGGCGGTCAGTGAAGCGAGGAGCGACATCGGCAAACAGCTGGTGCACGACCTCCTGCGAGCGCAGGTACGCCATCGCCTGGCGCCGCGCGTGGAGGTCCCCACGCCGGCCGAGCGTGATCATCTTCTCCGCGACCGGCCGCACCGCCTTCGCTTTCGCGACGGTCGTCTTCACGCGACCATGGATGATCAGCGCGCCTGCGAGGTTCGCGTAGAGCGCCTTGCGGTGCGGGGCGTCCCGCCCGAGCTTCTTGCCGGAGCGCTGGTGGCGCATCAGCCGATGCTCTCCTCCCCGCCGCGGAGCGTGAGGCCGTGGGCGGCGAGCGTCTCCTTGACCTCTTCGATCGACTTGCGCCCGAAGTTCGGGATCGCGGCCAGCTCGATCTCGGTCTTCGACACGAGGTCGCCGATCGTCTCGATGCCGACGCGCTTGAGGCAGTTGTACGAGCGCACGCCGAGCTCGAGCTCCTCGATCGGGAAGTTCTCCATCCCGTGCGCAAGCGACGGCTCGGCGGCGACCTCGGCAGCCGCCTCTCCGAAGCCCTCGATGCGCTCGATGTCCGTGAAGATCGCGAGCTGGCGGATCAGGATCTCCGCGCCCTGCGCGATCGCCTCGCGCGGGTCGATCGATCCGTCCGTCGTCACGTCGAGCACGAGCTTGTCGTAGTCGGTGCGCTGCCCGACACGGGCGGCCTCGACCTCGTACGACACGCGCCGGACAGGCGAGAAGATCGAGTCGATCGGAATGACACCGATCGTGTGCTCGGGCCCGCGGTTCATCT
Source organism: uncultured Actinomycetes bacterium (assembly GCA_963705945.1). Taxonomy (GTDB): domain Bacteria; phylum Actinomycetota; class Thermoleophilia; order Gaiellales; family Gaiellaceae; genus PALSA-612. Next base: position 137,334 of record CAVPLG010000003.1, read on the forward strand.
CCGCCGGCACGTAACCGCGGCCGCGACCGATGAACATCGTCAGCTCGAGCTTGCCCTTCTCGGCGACGTGCGCGATCTCGAGCTCCGGGTTGAGGATCTCGAGGTCGGCCGGAACCTGGATGTCGGCGGCCGTAACGGCGCCGGCGCCCTTCTTTTGGAGCCGGACCTCGATCTCTGGAGACTCGCCGTGCAGGCGGCAGACGAGGTTCTTGAGGTTGAGCAGGATGTCCGTGACGTCCTCGCGAACGCCGGGCAGCGTCGTGAACTCGTGCGCAACGCCCTCGAACTTCACTGACGTCACGGCCGCGCCCTCGATCGACGACAGGAGCACGCGCCGAAGCGAGTTACCGAACGTGTAGCCGAAGCCACGGTCAAGCGGCTCGATGTTGAAGATGCCGCGCGTCTCCGAGACCTCCTCGTGCACGATTCGCGGAATCTGAAACTCCATGAGGCTGGTACGGGTTGCCACGTTTCTCCTTCCTTCGGTGCGCGCTCGGCGCTACTTCGAGTAAAGCTCGACGATCAGCGACTCCTGGACCGGGGTGTCGATCTCGACCCGATCGGGCCACTTGAGGATCTTCCCCGTCAAGCCGTCGTGATCGGCCTGGATCCAGGGCGCGACGGATGCGGTGAGATCGGTCGCGTCGCGCACGACCTGCTCCGCCGAGCTGCCGTTCTTGAGCGTGATGATGTCGTTCGGTCGTACCTGATAGCTCGGGATGTTCACGCGCCGGCCATTGACCTGGAAATGTCCATGGCGCACGAGCTGGCGCGCCTGGGCGCGTGAGGTCGCGAAACCGAGCCTGTAGATGACGTTGTCAAGTCGGATCTCGAGCATGCGCAGGAGGTTGTCACCCGTGACGCCCGATCCCCGTGCAGCCTTCTGGTAGTAGTTGCGGAACTGGCGCTCGAGGAGGCCGTAGTACCGGCGAGCCTTCTGCTTCTCGCGGAGCTGGAGCAGGTACTCCGACTGCTTGATCCGACCGCGGCCGTGCTCGCCCGGCGGATACGAGCGGCGCTCGATCGCGCACTTCTCCGTCAGGCAGCGCTCGCCCTTCAAGAACAGCTTCATGCCTTCACGGCGGCACAGCTTGCAGCTCGGTCCCGTGTACCTCGCCATCGCTAGCCTCGCTTCCGCTTCTTCGGGCGGACGCCGTTGTGCGCCTGCGGCGTCACGTCACGGACGCCGAGGATCTCGAGGCCGGCGGCTTGGAGCGAGCGGATCGCCGTCTCGCGCCCGGAGCCCGGGCCCTTGACGAAGACCTCGACCTTCTGAAGGCCGTGTTCCATGCCCTTGCGCGCGACCGAGTCGGCCGTCACCTGTGCGGCGAAGGGCGTCGACTTACGCGAGCCCTTGAACCCGGCGGAGCCTGCCGACTCCCAGACGATGACGTTGCCCTCCTTGTCCGTCAGCGCGACGATCGTGTTGTTGAAGGACGCCTTGATGTGCGCCTGGCCGATCGCGATGTTCTTCTTGACGCGGCGGCGTCCGCGGCCCTTGGCCGCTTTTCTGGGGGGTGCCATGCGCTAGGACGCCTTCTTCTTGCCGCGGCCGACGGCCTTCGCAGGCCCCTTGCGCGTGCGCGCGTTCGTCTTCGTGCGCTGTCCGTTCACAGGCAGGCCGCGCCGGTGGCGCACACCGCGGTAGGCGCCGATCTCCTGCAGCCGCTTGATCGCCTGGGAGCGCTCGCGCCTGAGGTCTCCCTCGACCTCGAGGCTTGCGTCAATGTGACGCTGGAGCTTCGTCGTCTCCTCGTCCGTCAGGTCCTTGACCTTCGTGTCGGGCGACAGGCCGAGGTCCGAGCACACCTTGAGCGCCGTCGTGCGGCCGATCCCGTAGATGTAGGTCAGACCGACCTCGAGGCGTTTCTGGTTCGGCAGGTTGACTCCGGCGATGCGTGCCATGGCTTTCCTATCCCTGCCGCTGCTTGTGGCGCGGGTTCGTGCAGATGACCCTGGTCACGCCGTGCCGCTTGATCACGCGGCAGCGCTCGCACATCGGCTTGACGGAAGGTCGGACTTTCACTTGTATCGATAGGTGATGCGGCCTCGAGTGAGGTCGTACGGAGAGAGCTCGACCTTCACGCGATCGCCGGGGAGGATGCGGATGTAGTTCTTGCGCATCTTCCCCGAGATCTTCGCGAGGACCTTGTGGTCGCCGCCGTCGAGCTGAATGCGAAACATCAGGCTCGGCAGCGCCTCGACGACCTCTCCTTCGACCTCGATCTTCTCTTCCTTGACCGGCATTCTCTCCTTGAGCTCGATCTTCCGACCGAACGGGTCGCGACGCACAGAAAGACGGCACAGCACGGCTGCGCCGCAGGGCCCTATCGTAGCAAAACGGGTGTTGCGGTCAGGATCCTCGGACCGGACGCTGTGACCGCGACCGTGTGCTCGAAATGGGCGGCGAGCGACCCGTCACGCGTCGAGATCGACCAGCGGTCGTCGTGGACGTAGATCTCCGGGAGACCGGCGCTGATCATCGGCTCGATAGCGAAGGTCATCCCCTCCGCGAGCGACGGTCCGCGGCCCGGCTGGCCAAAGTTCGGGATCTGAGGGTCCTCGTGCATCGAGCGTCCGACGCCGTGCCCCGAGAGCTCCCGGATGACGGTGAAGCCAGCCTCCTCGGCGACCGTCTGCACGGCGTTCGAGATGTCGGAGAGGTGGCTGCCCAGGCGACAGCGCTCGATGCCCGCGTCGAGCGCTTCCGCGCACGCCTCGAGCAGCCGCTCGGCTTCGGAGGAGATCTCCCCGACGGCGAAGGTGTACGCCGAGTCGGCGACGAACCCGCCGAGCGTGACGCCGACGTCGGCCGAGAGGATGTCCCCCTCCTCGAGGCGGTAGTCGCCGGGGATCCCGTGGACGACCATCGCGTTTGGCGAGAGGCATGTCGAGGCCGGGTAGCCGCGATAGCCCATGAAGGTCGGGATGCCGCCTTGCGAGCGGATGAACTCGTCAGCGGCAACGTCGAGCTCGGCTGTCGTCACGCCGGGCCGAACGGCCTCGCCGATCAGCGCGAGTGTGTCGGAGACGATCTGGCCGGCTTCGGCCATCTGCTCGATCTCGGCCGGTGACTTGAGGACGATCACTCGGCCCCCTGAGGCAGGCGCTCGCTCACGCGCTCCAGCGCGCCCTGGATCTCTGCCCACACCCCGTCGATTGCTCCTTCGCCGTGGATGCCGACGACGTTACCGGTCGGGAGGTAGTAGGCGACGAGTGGCGCGGTCTCCTCGTGGTAGATGGCGAGGCGTCGCGCGATCACCTCCGGCGAGTCGTCGACGCGGCCCTCGGCGCCCGCCCGCGCAAGCAGCCGCTCGAGGCAGAGCTCGTCCGACACCTGCAGCTCGAGCACGACATCGAGTGGGCGGCCGAGCTCGCCGAGCAGCGTGTCCAGCGCCTCTGCCTGAGCGGCGTTCCGCGGGAAGCCGTCGAGCACGAAGCCAGCCGATGTGTCTTCTTGCGACAGCCGCTCGCGAATGAGCGCGATCGTCAGCTCGTCGGGCACGAGCGCTCCCGAGGCGAGGATCGGCTCGACCTCCCGCCCGAGCGGCGACCCGGCCGCGATCGCGGCGCGGAACATGTCTCCGGTGGCGATGTGGGGTACGCCGTATTCGGCCGCGATCCGCTTTGCCTGCGTCCCCTTCCCCGAGCCTTGCGGCCCGAGAAGGAGCACGTTCACTTCAGGAAGCCCTCGTAGGAGCGCATCATCATCTGCGACTCCATCTGACGCATGGTGTCGAGCGCGACACCGACGAGGATCAGAAGCGACGTGCCGCCGATGAAGCTACGTGACGCCGTCGAGAAGTCGAAGAAGCGGACGAACACCGTCGGCAGGATCGCGACGAGCGCAAGGTAGATCGAGCCGGGCAGAGTCAGCCGGCTGAGCACGCGGTCGAGGTACTGCGCCGTCGGCGGGCCCGGCCGTATGCCCGGGATGTAGCCGCCGTGCTTGCGCAGATTGTCCGCCTGATCGATCGGGTTGAACTGGACCGCGGTGTAGAAGTACGTGAAGATGATGATCAGGAACGCCTCGAGCATCAGGTACGGGAAGTCGCTCGGCGTGAACCAGCTGTTGATGAACTCCTGCGTCTGTGGGAAGAACTGCGCGATCGTGGGCGGGAACGCGAGCACCGCAGCTGCGAAGATGATTGGGATCACGCCGGCCATGTTCACGCGGAGCGGCATGTAGGTCGATCCGCCCGACGTGACGCGGCGACCGACAACGCGGCGCGCGTACTGCACCGGAATCCGGCGCTGGCCCTCCTGGATGAAGACGACGGCGACCGTGACCCCGAGGAAGATGAGCGGGTAGAAGAGCTTCTCCGTCGGCCCGCCGTTGAGCCACGAGCGGATCGTCGTCGGAGCGTCCGCGATGATCGAGCAGAAGATGATGATCGAGATGCCGTTGCCGACGCCGCGCTTCGTGATCAGCTCGCCCATCCACATCAGCATCGTCGTGCCCGCTGTGAGCGTGATTACGATCAGCACGACGCGGCCCGTGTCGGCCTGGAGCGCGTTCTGCCGCTTGAACAGGTACGCGTAGCCGAGAGACTGCACCGCCGCGAGCGCGACCGTCGAGTAGCGCGTGTACTGGTTGATCTTCGCGTAGCCCGCCTCGCCCTCCTTCTGCAGCCGCTCGAGCGACGGGATGACGACGGTCAAAAGCTGGATGATGATCGACGCCGTGACGTACGGCATGATCCCGAGCGCGAAGAGCGAGAACTGCGACAGGGCGCCGCCCGAGAAGAGATTGAGGAGGCCGAGCACGGTTCCGCTCTGGCCCGAGAAGTAGCTCTTGATCTGCTCCGAGTCGACGCCCGGCGCCGGCATCCAGGAGCCGAGCCGGTAGAGGCCGATGATCATCGCCGTGAAGAGGACGCGCTTCCGGAGCTCCGGGATGCGCCACGCGTTCGTCAGCCAGGACATCATGGCTCGGTCGCCTACTCCCCGTCTGGGTCGGGCTCAGGCTCTGCTTCAGGCCCTGCGTCCGCCTCTGGCTCGTCGGCGGTCGTCTCGGCGTCGTCAAGGTCGACCTCCGCCGAGCTCGGCGCCGCCTTCTTGCCGCGCTTCCGCTTCTTCAGCTTCGGCTCCCGGAGCAGCGTCGCCGTCCCGCCGGCGCCCTCGATCTTCTCGCGCGCAGTCTTGGAGAAGCCGTGCGCAGAGACCGTGAGCTTCTTCGTCAGATCACCCTCGCCGAGGATCTTCACGTCGATGCGAATCGATCGGATCAGGCGCGTCGCCTTCAGGGACTCCGGCGTCACCTCGCTCCCGGCGTCGAACACGCGCTCGAGGTCGCGGACGTTCACGCCCTGCGTGTGCGTCCGGAACGGACCGATCGGCATCGCGTCCTTCGACGTCGCGCCGGGCAGCTTGCCGAGGCGCATGTAGAGCGGCATCTGCCCGCCCTCGAAGCCGGCGCGCATCATGTGCGAGCCCGAGCGGGACTTCTGACCCTTGAGCCCGCGACCGGCATGGCGGCCCTTGCCCGAGCCCATGCCGCGGCCGACGCGCTTCCGGTCGGCGCGCTTCTGGGCTGGCTTGAGCGACGAGAGATTGAGCTCGGAAGGCACTAGGCGTCCTCGACCCGGACGAGGTGGCGAACCTTTCTCAGCATACCGGCGAGCTGAGGGCTCTCCGTGTGCTCCGCGGAGCGGCCGATCTTGCCGAGCCCGAGCGCGCGCAGCGTGCCGCGGTGCTTCTCGGACTGACCGATCTTGCTCCGGACCTGCGTGATCTTGACCTTCTTCACGCTGACGGCACCTCGTCAGTCTCCGACGGAGCGTCGCCGTTCGTCTCGACCGACCCGCTGTCCGAGACGGGCGGCTCCGCCACCGCTTTCCGCTTCGGGATGGGCAGCACCTGCGCGACCGTCAGGCCGCGCGCAAGCGCGACGTCCTCCGGCGTCCGCAGCCGCTGCAGACCGTTCACGGTCGCCTTCAGCATGTTGATCGGGTTCGTCGTACCAAGGCTCTTCGCGAGGATGTCGCGGACGCCGCCGAGCTCGAGCACCGCGCGAACGCCGCCGCCCGCGATCACGCCCGTCCCCTCGCTCGCGGGGCGCAGGAGCACGCGCGCAGCGCCGAACTCGCCGATGATCTCGTGCGTGATCGTCGTGCCCTTGCGCGGCACGATGAACATGTTCTTCTTTGCGTCCTCGACGGCCTTCGAGATTGCGAGCGGGACCTCGCGCGCCTTCCCGTAGCCGAGGCCGACCTTGTCGGTCTCGTCACCGATCACGACGAGCGCGGTGAAGGAGAAGCGCCGGCCGCCCTTGACGACCTTGGCCACACGGTTGATCTCGACCACGCGCTCCTTCAGCTCGCGGCCTTCCTGGAAGTCTCTCGGGGTCAAAAGCTCAGGCCTCCTTCGCGGGCACCCTCGGCGAGCGCCTTCACACGTCCGTGGTAGAGATAGCCGGCCCGATCGAACACGCATGACTCGACTTCGGCGTTCGAGGCCGCTGCGGCGAGACGCTTGCCGACGTCGTTGGCCTGCTCGGTCTTCGTGCCCTTGAAGCTCTTCGGCAGGTCGTGCCACGACGCTGCGGCGACCGTCCGGCCGCCGACGTCGTCGACGAGCTGCGCGTAGATGCCGAGGTTCGAGCGGAACACGGCAAGGCGCGGCCGCGCGGCCGTGCCGGTGATCTTCCCGCGTACGCGTCGGTGGCGCCGCTTGCGTGCCTCACGCGTCGAGAGGCTCATGCGCGCTTGCCCACCTTCCGGCGGACGTGCTCACCCTCGTAGCGGATGCCCTTGCCCTTGTACGGCTCGGGCGGCCGCACCTTGCGCACCTCAGCCGCGGTCTGGCCGACGAGCTGCTTGTCGATGCCCTTGACCACCACCTCGGTCGGCGAGGGCACGTCGAACGTGATCCCCGCCCGCGGCGAGACGACGACCGTGTGCGAGTAGCCGACGCTGAGCTCGAGGTCTGAGCCGCGGAGACCGGCGCGGTACCCGACGCCCTGGATCTCCAGGCGCTTCTCGAAGCCCTTCGTCACTCCCTCGACCATGTTCGCGACGAGCGTCCGGGTGAGCCCGTGGAGCGCGCGGTCCTCGCCACGCTCGGTCGGCCGCGTGACGGTGACCACACCGTCCTCGTGGGCGATCTCCATGCGGGCCGGCACGTTCTGCGCGAGCTCGCCGAGCGGCCCGTTGACCTGGACGCGGCCAGGCGAGATGGCGACGTTGACGCCTGCGGGCAACTCGATGGGCTGTCTGCCGATTCGACTCATCGCTCTCTTCTCGTCACCAGACGAAGCAGATGACCTCGCCGCCGATGCCCTTTTGCTCGGCCGTGCGGCTCGTCATCACGCCGTTCGAGGTGGACAGGATCGCCGTACCCATGCCGCCGAGCACCCGCGGCAGCCGGTCCTTACGAGCGTACACGCGGCGACCCGGCTTGGAGATGCGCTTCAGCCCCGTGATGATGCGCTCGCGGTTACGGCCGTACTTCAGCTCGATCACGAGCAGGTTGAAGCTCTCACCCTCCTCGATGCGGTAGTCGCGAATGTAGCCCTCGTCCTTCAAGAGGCGCGCGATCTCGACCTTGGCCTTCGAGGTCGGCATCGAGACGGTGTCGTGCATCGCCTTGTTCGCGTTGCGAATGCGGGCGAGCATGTCGGCAATCGGGTCAGTGAGCATCCGTGCCGCCTACCAGGACGCCTTCGTCATGCCGGGGATCATCCCCTGGTGCGCGAGCTCGCGAAGACAGATTCGGCAGAGGCCGAACTTGCGGTAGACGGCGCGCGGCCGGCCGCAGCGGTTGCAGCGGCGGTGGGCCTGCGTCTTGTGCTTCGTCGGCCGCTGCGACTTCACGATCATGGACTTCTTGGCCATCAGGAACCCTCTCCTTGGTCTGTCTGCGCAAACGGGAGCCCGAGTCCGACCAGCAGGGTGTGCGCGGTGTCGTCGGTCTTCGCCGTCGTCGTGATCGTCACGTCGAGCCCACGGATCTGGGCGACGTCGTCGTAGTCGATCTCGGGAAAGATGATCTGCTCGCGCAGGCCGATCGAGTAGTTGCCGCGCCCGTCGAACGACCGCACGCTCAAGCCGCGAAAGTCCCGGATGCGCGGCAGCGCGATCGACACGAGGCGGTCGAGGAACTCGTACATGCGGGCGCCGCGCAGCGTCACCTTCGTGCCGACGGGCATGCCGGTGCGGATCTTGAAGCCGGCGATCGAGGTGCGTGCGCGCCGGAGCTGCGCCCGCTGCCCCGCGATCTGCGTCAGCTCGTCCATCGCGGCGTCCAGAGTCTTCGCGTCGGTCTTCGCCTCGCCGACGCCCATGTTGAGCGTGATCTTCGAGATCCTCGGCACCTCCATGATCGAGGCGACGCCGAGCTCGTCCTTCAACCGCGGACGGAGCTCCTGCTCGTAGAGCGTCTTCAGGCGTGGCGTGTAGCCGTTGCCGTCGCTCACCGGTGGTCACCCCCGTCGATCTCCTGGTGACAGTCGGCGCGCTTGCAGACACGGACCTTCACCTGCTCGCCCTTGATCTCCTTGAACGCCATCGCGACGCGCGTCGGCCGGTTGCAGACGGGACAGACGAGCATGACGTTCGAGATCGCGATCGGCGCCGGCTTGTCGATCACGCCGCCCGGCTGGATCGTCGGCCCGCCCATGCGGTTTGCGTCCTTCATCGGCCGGGGCTTCGTGTGCCGCTTGACGATGTTCAGGTTCTCGACGATCACGCGGCCCTCGCCGGGGCGTGCCTCGAGCACGCGGCCTTGCTTGCCGCGGTCCTTGCCTGTGATCACGTGGACGATGTCGCCCTTCTTCACGCGCATGGTGGCGGCCATCAGAGAACCTCCGGAGCGAGCGAGACGATCTTCATGAAGTTCTTCTCGCGCAGCTCGCGGGCGACCGGCCCGAAGATGCGCGTCCCGCGCGGGTTCTGGGCGGAGTCGATGATGACGGCCGCATTCTCGTCGAACGCGATCGACGTTCCGTCCTCGCGTCCCTGCGGCTTCCGCGTCCGGACGACTACTGCCCGCACGACCTCACCCTTCTTGACCTGGCCCTGCGGCGTCGCGGTCTTGACCGTGCCGACGATGATGTCGCCGACGCGGGCGTAGCGGCGATGCGAGCCTCCGAGCACGCGGATGCAGAGGAGCTCGCGGGCTCCCGTGTTGTCGGCGACGCGGACACGTGTCTCCTGCTGAATCACTTGGCCGCCTCCACCACCTCGGCGAGGCGCCAGCGCTTCGTCTTCGAGAGCGGGCGCGCCTCGACGATGCGCACGACGTCGCCGACGTTCGCCTCGTTCCGCTCGTCGTGGGCGTGGAACTTCGTCGACCGGCGGATGATCTTCTTGTAGCGCGGGTGCGCCTTGAGCGTCTCGACGCGGACGACGATCGTCTTGTCCATCGCGCTCGAGACGACGACGCCGCGCCGCTCGACCGTGCGGCCACGGTCCCCCGACGGCTTGGGCAGACGGGTCAGCGGCGTTCGCTCTCCCGGCTTCTCCCGGGCCGGCTTCTTCCGTTGGCGCCGCTCGGAGCGGGGCACGCGCTTGCGCTTCTTCTTCGCAGGCGGCGCCTCGGGCGTCTCCGCCTCGGCAGCCGCCTCTGCGGCCTCGGGCTCATCGCCGGCCTCCGTCTCGGCGGCAGCCTCGACCGGAGCCTCCGCCTCGGCAGGCTCTGCCTCGGCAGGCTCCGGCGTCTCGTCCGCCGGCGCTTCGTCGGCCTCGGCGGTCGGTTCCTCTGTCGGCTCTTCGGCCGGCGCTTCGGTCTCTTCGGGTGTCGTCTCGTCCATCTCCGTGCTCTCTGTCGTCTCGTCGCTCTCTGTCGTCTCGTCGGCCATCAGGCGCTCTCCGCCATCGCCCCGCGCTCGCTCTGGACCGTCAGGATCCGCGCGATCTCCCGCTTCGCGAGCTTCAGCCGGGCGGTGTTGTCGAGCGCGCCGGTCGCCGACTGGAAGCGCAGGTTGAAGAGCTCCTGCCTCGTCTCGGCGAGCTTCCGCTGCAGCTCGTCGTCGGTCATGTCTCGAAGTTGTCTGGCTCTCATCCCATGTCCTCGCTACTCGAAGAGCTCGCCTTCGCGCTTGACGATCTTGGTCTTGACAGGAAGCTTGTTGCCGGCGAGCCGGAGCGCTTCGCGAGCGAGCGGCTCGGCGACGCCGGTGAGCTCGAACATCACCCGGCCCGGCTTGACGACGGCCACCCAGCCTTCCGGGGAGCCCTTGCCGGATCCCATCCGCGTCTCCGCCGGCTTCTTCGTGAACGGCTTGTCCGGAAACAGGTTGATCCAGACCTTGCCGCCACGCTTGATCTTGCGCGTCATGGCGATTCGGGCTGCCTCGATCTGCCGGTTCGTGAGCCAGGCCGCCTCGAGCGACTTGAGCCCGAAGTCGCCGTACTGGACGGTGAGCTGGCCCTTGGCCGTGCCCCGCCTGCGTCCGCGGTGGTGCTTGCGGAACTTCGTCTTGCGCGGCATCAGCATTACTCGCTCGCCTCCTCGGTCGGCGCCGCCTCGGCGGTGGGCTCGGCCTCCGCTGTCGGCTCGGTGGGCGCGGCCTGTGCGGTGGGCGCCGCCTCCGCGGTGGGCTCTACCGGTGTCTCCTCCGTCGGCTCGACGGCTTCTGCCGCGTCGCCGTCCTGAGGCTTCTTACGACCGCGTCCGCGATCGGGCCGGCGGCGACGCACGGGACCGAGACCCTCGCGGTCCGGGCCGCGGCGACCCTCGCGCTGGCCGAGGCCCTCGGGCCGCGTGCCGCGGCGCCGCGCCTGGTCCTGTTCGGACAAGCGAACCTCGCGCTCGGCGCCTGCACCCTCGTAGCCCTCGGGCATGATCTCGCCCTTGTTGATCCAGACCTTGACACCGATCCGGCCGAAGGTCGTCTTCGCCTCCGCGAACCCGTAGTCGATGTCTGCCCGCAGCGTGTGCAGCGGCACGCGGCCCTCCGAGTACTTCTCGGAACGGCTCATCTCGGTGCCGCCGAGGCGACCGCCACACATCACCTTGACGCCGTGCGCCCCCGAGCGCATCGCCGACGCGAGCGAGCGCTTCATCGCACGGCGGAAGCTGACTCGGTTCTCGAGCTGCTCGGCGATCGACTGGGCGACGAGCTTTGCGTCGAGCTCGGGCCGCTTGATCTCGTTGATATTGATCTGGACGTTCTTCTGCGTCATCGCGTGCACCTCGCGGCGCAGCGCGTCGACCTCGACGCCCGACTTCCCGATCACGATGCCGGGGCGCGCGGTGTAGACGTCGATGATGATCCGCTGCTTGTCCTTGCGGATCAGGATGTCCGACAGACCCGCGTGGGCGAGCTTGCCGTAAATGTGCTCGCGGATCTTGACGTCCTCCAGCAGCGCGCCGGCGAAGTCCTTGTTCGACGTGTACCAGTTCGACTTCCAGTCGTGGATGATGCCGACGCGAAGGCCGCCGGGATGGACTTTCTGGCCCATTACTCGCTCCCCTCGGTCGTCTCGGTCTTCTTGCGGCGCGGCGTGCGCGCGCGCTTAGGCTTTTCCGTCGGCTCCGCCTGTGCGGTCTCCTCGGTCGACTCCGGCTTTGGCGTGGTCACGGCTGCTTCCGCCTTCGGCTTCGCCGGAGCCCTCCGCGCGCGAGCCTTCGGCTTCTCGGTCGTCCCAGGAGGCTTCGGCTTCGCGAGCGTCTCCGGCAGCGGCGCCACCTTGACCGTGATGTGGCACGTGTGCTTCCGGATCCGCGCCGCGCGCCCGCGCGCGCGTGCGCGCCAGCGCTTGAGCGTCGGACCCTCGTCGACGAACGCCGCGCTCACGTAGAGCTCGTCGCCGATCAATCCGTGGTTCGCCTCGGCGTTCGCGATCGCAGATCGCAGCACCTTCTCGACGTCGCGCGCTGCGGCACGCGTCGTGAACGCGAGCACCGTGCGAGCCTCGGGCACGCGGCGGCCGCGGATGTGCTCCACGACCAGCCTCGCCTTGCGGGGCGACGTGCGCACCCACTTGGCGACGGCCTGCACCTCTTGGGTGGCGTGCTCAGGCACGCTTCTTCACCTGTGCCTGCCGGTCGCCTGCGTGGCCGCGAAAGGTCCGCGTCGGCGCGAACTCGCCGAGCTTGTGCCCGACCATCTGCTCCGTCACGAAGACGGGCACGTGCTTGCGCCCGTCGTGGACGGCGATCGTGTGGCCGACCATCTCCGGAAAGACGGTCGAGGAGCGAGACCACGTACGGATCATCTGCTTCGAGCCCGAGGCGTTCATAGCCTCGATCCGGCTCATCAGCCGGGCTTCCACGAACGGCCCCTTCTTGGTCGAGCGTCCCATTTACCTCTACCTCTTGTCCTTGCCGCGGCGCCGGCCGCGGACGATGAGCTTGTCGGAATGCTTGTGCTTCTTTCGCGTGCGCTTGCCGAGCGTCGGCACGCCCCACGGAGTGACGGGATGACGGCCGCCCTTCGACTTGCCCTCACCGCCGCCGTGCGGATGGTCGACAGGGTTCATCGCCGAGCCACGCACCGTCGGTCGGCGGCCGCGCCACCTGCTGCGACCGGCCTTGCCTCCCGTGACGTTCTGGTGGTCGAGGTTCCCGACCTGCCCGACCGTCGCGCGGCACGTTAGCAGCACGCGCCTGAGCTCCCCTGAGGGAAGGCGCAGCACGGCGTACGGGTCATCCTTCGCCACGAGCTGGACGGACGAGCCGGCGCTCCGCGCCATCTGGCCGCCGCGCCCAGGCTTCAGCTCGACGTTGTGGATGAGCGTGCCCGTCGGGATCCGCTGGAGAGGCAACGCGTTGCCCGGCTTGATGTCGGCGTCCGGGCCGGACTCGACGGTCGCGCCCGCGCGCAGGCCCGCCGGGGCGAGGATGTAGGCCTTCTCGCCGTCGGCGTAGTGGAGCAGTGCGATCCGCGCCGACCGGTTCGGGTCGTACTCGATCGCCGCCACCTTCGCCGGCACGCCGTCCTTCGTCCGCTTGAAGTCGACGATGCGGTAGCGGCGCTTGTGCCCGCCGCCGCGGTGGCGCGTCGTGATCCGGCCGTGGACGTTGCGGCCGCCCTTCTTCGTCACCGGCTCGACGAGGCTCTTCTCGGGCTCCGACTTCGTGATCTCGTCGAACGTCGAGACGCTCATCCAGCGACGCCCGGGGCTTGTCGGCTTGTACTTGCGAACAGGCATGACGCCTCCTAGACCTGAGCCCCTTCGAAGATCGGGATCGTCTCGCCCTCGCGCACCTGCACGATGGCCTTCTTCCAGCCGGGCCTACGGCCGCGCGTCATCCCGCGGCGCTTCGGCTTCGAGCGCACCTGGACGACGTTGACGGACTCGACGTGGACCTCGAACAGCTCCTCGACGGCCTGTCGGATCTGGGTCTTGTGCGCGTCACCGTGGACACGGAACGTGTACTTCCGGTCGCCGATCAGGCTGTAGCTCTTCTCGGACACGATCGGCGCGAGCAGCACCTCGTTCGGATGGAGGCTCATGACGCCTCACCGCCTCGCGTCGCGTTCGTCGCGCGCGCCTGGACGATCGGCAGCGCAGTCTCGGACACGAGCAGCGACCGAGCCCAGACGACCGCGGTCACCTCGAGGTCCTCCGGCGTCGACACGGCCACGCGCGGCAGGTTTCGGAAGGACTTGACCGCTGACTCCTCGTCGCCCGTGACGACGACAACGACGGGCGCCTCCTTGCCGAACGCGTCGAGGAAGCTGACCGCCGCCTTGGTCGACGGCTGCTCGAATGCATTGGCCGAGAAGACAGCGAGCGTGCCCTCCTGCGCGTGCGCGCTGAGCGCGATGCGCATCGCAGCGCGGCGCTCCTTGCGGTTGACCTTGAACGAGAAGTCACGCATCGTCGGCGGGAACGCCACGCCTCCACCAACCCACTGCGGCGCGCGTGTCGTGCCCTGGCGAGCACGTCCTGTCCCCTTCTGGCGCCAGGGCTTTGCCCGGCCGCCGGCGACGAGGCCGCGGCTCTTCGCCCCGCGCGTGCCCGCGCGGGCGGCAGCCATCTCTGCTCGCACCGCCTCGTGGACGAGATGTGGGCGAGGCTCCGCACCGAAGACGGTTGCGTCGAGCGAGACCTGCTTCGAGGCCTTGCCGGCGCCGTCGAGCAGGGGCGCCTTCGGCGCCTTACTGGTGGCGGTGGTGGCGGCTATGCGCCCTCTCCTCCCTGATCTCGACGATGCTGTTCTTGGGACCGGGAACCGCGCCCTTGACGAGCAGGAGGTTCCGCTCCGGATCGACCTCGTGGACGACGAGCCCGAGCTGCGTACGCCGCTTGGCGCCCGTCTGACCGGCCATGCGCATCCCCTTGAAGACACGTGACGGTGTGGCCGACGCGCCGACGGAGCCGCGCTTGCGGATGTTGTGGGATCCGTGCGTCTTCGGCCCGCGGCTGAAGTTGTGTCGCTTGATGGTTCCGGCGAACCCCTTCCCGATCGAGATGCCGGCGACCTTGACCGCGTCGCCGGGCTCGAAGACCTCGACCGTGACAGTGTCCCCCGGCGTCAGCTCGGTGGGCCCGCGGAACTCGACGAGCCGCCTGTGCGGCGTCACACCCGCCTTCTCGAGATGGCCGAGCTCTCCCTTCGAGAGCTTCCGCTCTTTCACCTCGTCGAACGCGAGCTGGACGGCCTCGTAGCCGTCCTTCTCGTCCGTCTTCACCTGGACGACTGGGCACGGCCCTGCCTCGATCACCGTCACAGCGGTCACCACCCCCGTTTCCGAATCGAAGACCTGGGTCATGCCGAGCTTCCTGCCGAGAATGCCCTTCACAGCTTGATCTCGATGTCGACGCCGGCGGGCAGGTCGAGCCTCATCAGCGAGTCGACCGTCTTCGGCGTGGGGCTATGGATGTCGATCAGGCGCTTGTGCGTCCGCACCTCGAACTGCTCCCGCGAGTCCTTGTCCTTGAACGGGCTGCGGATCACGGTGTAGACGTTCCGTTCGGTGGGCAGGGGGACGGGCCCGGTGATCGTGGCACCGGTGCGCTCCGCGTTGTCGACGATGTCTCGCGCAGCGCGGTCGACCTGGTTGTGGTCGTAGCCGCGAAGCCGGATGCGGATCTTCTGTTGAGCCACGTGCCCTCTTCCCTCCGTCTTTCTCGTCCTACTTGATGATCTCGGTGACGACGCCGGCGCCGACGGTGCGCCCGCCTTCGCGGATCGCGAACCGGAGGCCCTGGTCCATGGCGATCGGCTGGATCAGCTCGACCTCCATGTTCGTGTTGTCGCCCGGCATCACCATCTCCTGGCCCTCGGGCAGCGCGATCGAGCCGGTGACGTCCGTCGTCCGGAAGTAGAACTGCGGCCGGTAGCCGTTGAAGAACGGCGTGTGGCGGCCGCCTTCGTCCTTCGACAGGACGTAGACCTCGGCCTTGAAGTGCGTGTGCGGAGTGATCGACCCTGGCTTCGCGAGCACCTGGCCGCGCTCCACTTCCTCACGCTTCGTACCGCGCAGGAGGACTCCAGCGTTGTCGCCGGCCTGCGCGAAGTCGAGCACCTTGTTGAACATCTCGAGACCCGTGACGACGGTCTTCGAGATCTCGTCGTGGATGCCGATCATCTCGATCTCCTCGCCCGAGTTGATCTGGCCCTGCTCGATCCGGCCGGTGACGACCGTGCCGCGGCCCGTGATCGTGAACACGTCCTCGATCGGCATCAGGAACGGCTTGTCCGTGTCGCGGACGGGCTCCGGGATGTACGCGTCGAGAGCGGCCGTGAGCTCGAGGATCTTCTCGACCCACGCCTCGTCACCCTCGAGCGCCTTCAGAGCCGAGACCTGGATGACGGGAATGTCGTCACCCGGGAACTCATACTTCGACAGCAGCTCGCGTACCTCCATCTCGACGAGCTCGAGCAGCTCGGGATCGTCGACCATGTCGGCCTTGTTCAGCGCGACGACGATGTACGGCACGTTCACCTGGCGGGCGAGCAGCACGTGCTCGCGCGTCTGGGGCATCGGGCCGTCGGCAGCGGAGACGACCAGGATCGCGCCGTCCATCTGGGCGGCGCCCGTGATCATGTTCTTGATGTAGTCGGCGTGCCCCGGGCAGTCGACGTGGGCGTAGTGCCGGTTCTCCGTCTCGTACTCGACGTGCGACGTGTTGATTGTGATGCCGCGCTGGCGCTCTTCGGGCGCCTTGTCGATCGAGTCGAAGTCGCGGTACTCGGTGTTCTCACCCTTGTCCGCGAGCACCTTCGTGATCGCGGCCGTGAGCGTCGTCTTGCCGTGGTCGATGTGACCGATGGTGCCGACGTTGACGTGCGGCTTGGTGCGCTCGAACTTCTGCTTGGCCATGTCTTCTCTTCCTCCGGTTTCTTCCCGTTTACGCCTGGGCGGCGACGACCTCGCCCGCGATCGACTGAGGTACGTCCTCGTAGCGATCGAACTGCATCGTGAACGTTGCGCGGCCCTGCGTCGTCGAGCGCAGGTCCGTTGCGTAGCCGAACATGGTGGCGAGCGGGACGCGCGCCTTGATCGCCTGGGCGTTTCCGCGCGGCTCGAAGCCTTCGATCTGTCCGCGCCGCTGGTTCAGGTCACCGATCACGTCGCCGAGGTACTCCTCGGGCGTGACCACCTCGACCGCCATCATCGGCTCGAGCAGCTTCGGCTTCGCGCGCTGCATGGCCGTCTTGAAGGCCATCGAGCCTGCGACCTTGAAGGCGATCTCGCTCGAGTCGACGTCGTGGTACGAGCCCTCGACGAGGATCACGCGGACGTCGACGACGGGGTAGCCGGCAAGGATGCCCGACTCCATCGCCTCCTGGATGCCGAGGTCGACGGAGGGGATGTACTCCCGCGGGATCTTGCCGCCGACGATCTTGTCGATGAACTCGTAGCCTCCGCCCGGCTCGGCCGGCTCGAGGTTGATGACGACGTGGCCGTACTGGCCACGGCCACCGGTCTGGCGAACGAACTTGCCCTCGATCTTCTCGACCGCCTTACCGACCGTCTCGCGGTACGCGACTTGCGGGCGCCCGACGTTCGCGTCGACGGAGAACTCGCGCAGCAGCCGGTCGACGATGATCTCGAGGTGCAGCTCGCCCATGCCCGCGATCAGCGTCTGCCCGGTCTCCTCGTCCGAGCGGACGCGGAACGTCGGGTCCTCCTCGACGAGCCGCTGGAGCGCGGTTGCGAGCTTGTCCTGATCGGCCTTCGTCTTCGGCTCGATCGCGACGGAGATCACGGGGTCGGGGAAGATCATCGACTCGAGGCGGATCGGCGCCGTGTCGACGGCGAGCGTCTCGCCGGTCGTCGTCTGCTTGAGGCCGACGAGCGCCGCGATCTCGCCCGCGCCGATCTCGTCGCGCTCCTCGCGGTGATTCGCGTGCATCTGGAGGATGCGGCCGACACGCTCCGTCTTGCCCGTCGTCGTGTTCAGGACCTTGTCGCCCTGCTTCAGCTGGCCCGAGTAGACGCGGACGTACGTCAGCTTGCCGACGTACGGGTCGGTCATGACCTTGAACGCGAGCGCCGCGAACGGCTCGTCGAGCATCGGCCGCCTTGAAAGCTCGTGCTCCGTCCGCGGGTCGATGCCGTGGATCGGCGGCACGTCGAGCGGGCTCGGGAGGTACTCGACGACCCCGTCGAGGAGCGGCTGAATGCCCTTGTTCTTAAACGCCGAGCCGCAGAGCACCGGCACGATGGAGAGGTCGAGCGTCGCGGCGCGGAGCGCGCGGCGCAGCATGTCCGGCGTGACGGCCTCCTCATTCTCGAGGTAGGTCTCCATCAGCTCGTCGTCGTGGTCGGCGACCGCGTCGATCAGCTGGTGGTGGTACTCGGCCGCCTGCTCGAGGAGCTCGGCGGGAACGTCCTCCGTGTCCAGCTGCGTGCCGAGCGAGTCGGTCCACACGTACGCGCGCATCTCGACGAGGTCGACGACGCCGCGGAAGTGCTCCTCCTGGCCGATCGGCAGCTGCACGGGCACCGCCCGCGCGCCGAGCCGGTCGACCATCGACTGCACGGACGTGAAGAAGTCCGCGCCGACGCGGTCCATCTTGTTCATGAAGGCGATGCGGGGGACGCTGTAGCGGTCTGCCTGGCGCCAGACGGTCTCGGACTGCGGCTCGACACCGGCGACGGCATCGAACACCGCCACCGCGCCGTCGAGGACGCGGAGCGAGCGCTCCACCTCAACGGTAAAGTCCACGTGCCCGGGCGTATCGATGATGTTCACGCGAACGTCGCGCCAGAACGCCGTCGTCGCAGCCGACGTGATCGTGATCCCGCGCTCCTGCTCCTGCACCATCCAGTCCATGACGGCGGCGCCCTCGTGGACCTCGCCCATCTTGTACGTGCGGCCGGTGTAGTAGAGAATCCGCTCGGTCGTCGTCGTCTTGCCGGCGTCGATGTGCGCCATGATCCCGATGTTGCGCACCCGGTCGAGCGCGACTGCTCCCTTGGTCATCTCCATCGTGCTCACGCTCACCAGCGGTAGTGCGCGAAGGCCTTGTTCGCCTGCGCCATGCGGTAGAGGTCGTCCTTCTTCTTGTACGCGCCGCCCTGCTGGTCGAGCGCGTCGAGGATCTCGCCGGCGAGCTTCTCGTCCATGTGCTTCTCGCGGCGCTCGCGCGCGAACGTGACGAGCCAGCGCACGGCCAGCGTGCGCGCCCTGCGCTGAGGAACCTCGACGGGCACCTGGTAGTTCGACCCGCCGACGCGGCGCGAGCGGACCTCGAGCACGGGCGTCACCGTCTTCACGGCCTGCTCGAGCACCTCGACGGGAGGCCGACCAGTGCGCTCACCGACACGGTCGAGCGCCTTGTAGACGAGGATCTCGGCCGTCGACTTCTTGCCGTCGAGCATCACGCAGTTGACGATCTGGGTGACGAGGCGGGAGGTGTAGACCGGATCTTCTACAAGCGTGCGCGGCTGAATGTCTGCACGGCGGGGCACCGAACGCTCCTAGCCCTTCTTCGCGCCGTACTTCGAGCGGCCCTGGCGACGGTCGGGGACGCCGGCCGCGTCGAGAGCTGCGCGAATCACCTTGTAGCGGATCCCCGGCAGGTCGCGGACGCGACCGCCGCGGATCAGGACGACGGAGTGCTCCTGCAGATTGTGCCCCTCGCCCGGAATGTAGCTCGTGACCTCCATGCCGTTCGTGAGCCGGACACGCGCGACCTTGCGAAGCGCCGAGTTCGGCTTCTTCGGCGTCGTCGTGTACACGCGCGTGCACACGCCGCGCTTCTGCGGTGCGCCGCGGAGCGCAGGCGTCTTCGTGCGCGCACGCTTAGTGACACGGCCTTTCCTCACGAGTTGACTAGCAGTCGGCATACGGACTCCGGAAGAGGGTTTACACACGACAAGGCTGGCAGGGCGGAGCCCGCCAACCACGGGCCAATGTTACCGAAAGTTCGACAGGGCCTGCAGCGTCACGCGCAGAAAAGGCTCTCTGCGATGTTCTTTGGACGTGTCCGCTCCGTAGGACCGTCCGCCGCGATCGCTATATGAGAAGCGTGTACGAGTGCCCCGTCTGCCGGCGGGAGTTTGACGCGCGGTTTGCCGTCTTCGTCGCGTCGAGTCCCGATCCGTACGACACCATCGGCTGCGCCCGCCGGGCGCCGGCGGCCCTTGCCGGTGTCGCAGCCCCCATCCTCTTGCCGACGATCGACATCGTTGCACTCAGCCCCAAGGCTGCCCCACCTGTGGTACCGCGACGCCGACTTGCAGCGGCGTTTGCAGTGCCGTTCATCGCCTCTCCAGCGGCCGTGGCTGCGGGGTTGAGCCTCATCGCCGTGGGAACGACGAGCTCCCTCCTGCTGTGGTCAGGAACGCTTGGGCGCGACAGGCCCGCACTTACGGCGGCCGCTCCGCAGTCCCAATCTTCGTCCCAGGCCCACAAATCCTCCGACGGCACGTCTCCGGTACCAGCGACAGCTCCGGGGGCGAGCGCTGCGGGTAGCGCGCCGTCGGTGGGACCGGAGCTCTTCGCACTCATCGACGGACGAGAGGCACCCGCTCAGGGGTCAGAATCGTCGGCCGCGTCCCCGAGCGAAACACCGACCACGCCACGCCCATCAGGCAGCGACGATGGCGGGGCCGCGGAGCCTACCGGAGGACCGTCTCCCGCTGGCCCACCGCCCGAGCCGGGCCTGCCGCCTGCGGGCGAAAATCCACCGCCGTCCGCGGGGCCCGGGCCGTCGGGTGGATCCCCACCACCAGCTCCTCCTCCCACCCCCGGGGGTGATCACCCGACGCCGCCGCCTCCTCCGTCTCCTTCACCTCCTCCTCCTCCTCCGCAGCACCAGCCTCCTCCTCCTCCTCCTCCTCCTCCGCCGCCTCCGCAGCACCCGCCGCCGCCTCCTCCTCCGCCACCCCCACCACCCCCACCACCCCCACCGTCACCTCCGCCACCTCCTCCCCCGCCACCCCCGACGGAGAAGCAGAAGAAAGACAAGAAAGAGAAGAAGGACAAGAAAGAGAAGAAAGAGAAGAAGGACAAGAAGAAGGGCGCCAACCCGGCAGTTCCTGCCGTTCCGGCTGACGGGAAAGGGCGGCGAGACGAGCCGAAGCCGCGCTCAAGTCCAGCGGCCACACCGGCCGTCCCTGCCGTTCCGCCGAAGGAGCAGACGCCGACACCCTCAGACGAAGGCCGAAGCAACACGACGCCAGGAAGCCCGAGCGGGGGGAATCCGCCAGAGAAGCCCGGTCAAGACGGCGGGAACGGTCAGGGCAACGGCGGCAACGGTCAGGGCAACGGCGGCAACGGTCGGGCAACGGCGGCAACGGTCAGGGCAACGGCGGCAACGGTCAGGGCAACGGCGGCAACGGTCAGGGCAACGGCGGCAACGGCGGCAACGGTCAGGGCAACGGCGGCAACGGCGGCAACGGTCAGGGCAACGGCGGCAACGGTCAGGGCAACGGCGGCAACGGCGGCAACGGTCAGGGCAACGGCGGCAACGGCGGCAACGGGGGCAAGGGCAAGAAGCCCTAGGCAGACGTCGACCTCTACTCGCTTTCCTCCTCCGCCTCCACGACCGTTCCCTTGCCGGAGCGCTTTGCGCGATACAGCCCCTGGTCGACGCGACTGAAGAGCGACGTGCCGTCGTCGTCTCGTCCCAGTTCGGCGATGCCCGCTGAGACGCGCACCGTCGAAGCGCCCGCGATCGGCTGCGCCTGGATAGCCAGCTGCAGCCGCTGAAACAGTCGCCGTGCATCGTCGAGGGAGGACTCCGGCAGCACGACGGCAAACTCGTCTCCACCCACGCGGCAAGGAAGGTCGGCGCCGCGCACGACAGACCTCAGGCGCTGAGCGACCTCGGCGAGAACGGAATCTCCCCCGAGGTGCCCGATTTCGTCGTTGATGGCTTTGAAGTCGTCGATGTCGAAGAAGATGAGCGCGAGCCGCCGGTCGTACCGGTGAGCCCGCTTTACCTCCTGTGCCAGTGTCTCGTGGAAGTAGTGGCGGTTGTAGAGGCCCGTGAGCGGGTCGCGCACGGAGAGCTCCACGAGCTCGTGGAAGCGGCGTGCATTCTCGAGCGCTCGCCCGGCGTTCGCAGCCAACTCCTCGATGACAGCCACCTGCCCCTCCGTCGGTTCTTGAACGTCGCGCCTCCAGAAGACGCCGAGCGTGCCAAGGGGCAGTTCCTGCTCCGCAGTCAGCGGCAGGAGAATTCCGATGTGGATTGAGTTCGACGTGGCCGCCGCACCCTCGGACGCTGGGCTGTACCGGATCGTCATTGCCCGTGCCCGTCCCTCCTGATGCCAGCCGCCGAGAAGAGGCAACGCCTCCTGAGCGGAAAGGTTCATTGCTTTTACGAAAGGGCGCTGACCTTCCTCGAAGAGCACGACGGCGGCTGCGTCAGCCTCCGCGAGTACCGCTGCGCTCTGGAGCACACGGGCGAGCACTTCGTCCAGATCTAGCGTCTCCGCGAGGTTCACGAGCTGCCGTGCGCGCCGTAGCTCGTCGCGCGTTCGTTGAAGCTCCGCTTCGACCTCGTCCGGCGCTACTGCGTCTGCGTCTCCCTTCTCGGCAGGGCGGCGAACGTCCCGGGGACGAAACGCCAGCACGAGCGTCGCCACGGCAATCGCCAAGGTCGCGGCGAGAACTACGACCAGTGCAATCGTCAACGCGGCGGCCTCCAGCCGGACCCATGCATGCTCATCAGCGGCCCCGCCGCGGGCCTGTCAGCCACAGAATGCCGCACCTCGTCTCCCCGATCCTGTCGAATCCCGAGCACCCTAATTGTTGACCGATAAGACGGCGACGCACTCCCTCAGGCGGGGGATTCGCAGTCCGTCGACCGCAATCTCACGTATCGAGCGCGAGGAACGGTAGGAATGTCGCAAGGTCGACGGCTGCCGCGGCCGGAAGCACGTCGCGGACGCAGCGGATCCGGCTGAGCGCGTTGCCCTGGGCGCGTGACGTCCAGGCCTCGTAGGCCTGCACACGCGCCTGCGCGACGAGCGCGGCTCGAACCGCGGGCGCCGCGAGCGAGGCGGGCACGACCCCGAGCGGCTGCGACTCGTCGAGCGGCGTTACGCGCAGGGAGCCATCCCCTGTGACGATGCTCGTCGTCACGTCGCTCGGCAGTGAGAGCAGCTCGCTGGGCCCGGGCGGCACGAGCGCGAAGCCTCGCCGTCGCCCGCCGAGCCAGGTCGGCGACCGGTCTGCCCTCACCTGGCGCACCGGCAGCATGCTGTAGAGGCGGTAGTAGAGAGCGACCTGCGCCGACGTCGGCGCCTCGATCCGGAGCCCGCGCGCGATCGCGCGCCTGCGCAGCTGGTCGGCGATCACCTCCCGTGCGAGCGTCACGGACGCGTGTCTTGCCCGAAGGGCGGAGGCGTAGGCCGACCGGCGGCCGTGGAACCGAACGTCGACGATGCTCTGCTCGAGCGCAACCACGCGGGCGCTCGAGACCGGATGGCCAGCGCTCTCCATCGTCCGCGCGAACAGGGCGCTCAACGCAACTTGCGTGTCGCCCGTCACCCGCGCGAGCGCCGAGACGTCCGACTGCGCGATCGCGAGACCGTCGACGGAGCAGCGCTCGCCGGCCGGGAGCGCGATCTGCCCCTCGTCGACGGACGCCCTGAAGCCGGGACCGGCCGCAGCCTGGCCGGCGCAGAGCGCAGGGTCGCGCGCCCAGAGGTAGACGCACGCCGCCTTCGGCTTGTCCGCGTCTGCTCCCGCCTGGTCGAACGTCCCCCACCCCCAGCTGACGACCGTTCCCAGCCCGAGCTCGGCCGCAACCTGCTTTGCGGCCAGCGTCTCGAGCTTCACGAGTCGCAGCCAGGCCGTCGTCGGCTTGAGGCCCTCGCGCCCGCCCTTGCCCGGTCCTGACTGGAACCCGACGACGACACCAAGACGATCGGCCCGGATGCCGATCGCTCTCAGGGGCGCGACGCCGTCGCGGAAGCGCTGGCGCATCGTGCGGCTGCCGACGACCGCGCCCGCGCGCATCACCGGCGGCGCCGGGAAGTACACCTCTCGCACGAGCACCGCCGACTGGCTGGCCTGCTGCCACCACCCAACCGCATCCCCGCCCGCGTACGGGCGCGCGGAGATCAAGAGCACGGGCAGCGCGCCCCGTTCGACGAGGCGCCGGAGCACGTCGAGCACGTTCGCCCGATACTGCGCGTTCGTGTCCGTCCACGGGGTCGTCGTCCCCGCGCTGTTCAGCTCGTTGAGCACGATCAGCGGCGTCTCGCAACCGGTGGCGGCGACGGCCTTCGAGAACATGTCTGCGACGGCGTCAGGGATGGTGGCGGGATCGAGCGGTGCCGAAGGCGTGCCCGCCAGCCTGTTCAGCTTCATCCACCAGTACACCGTCTGGGCGCCGCCGGCCCGAAGATCAGTGGCGTTCTGCACGCCGGACGTCGCCGCGATCACGCCCGGCCGGGCGAAGACGTCGTTCCGGAACGACACGGACCCCTCTGCGTAGTCGAGCCAGAGCGGCTTCGTGTCGGGCAGCCCGCACTGCGCCGTTCTGGCGGCGGGCGACGACTGCGTCGCGCCGATAACACAGGCGGCGACCGCGATGAGGGCGACGGCGAGCTTCCTCACGGCGAAACAGGGTAGCGAGGGGGGCTCGCAGGGAGCCCCCTCCGCCTCATTTTTCGGGTGCTTCCGCCTCCGGCGCGCGGCCGTCGCCGTCCGCCGACTCGTCGGCGAGGTCGATCCCGAGCGACGCTAGGTCGATGCCCGCCCCGCCGTCCGACTCGATCTCCTCGAGCGCCGCCAGCACCGCTTCACGCTCGTAGAGCTCCTTCGGAACGCTCTCGGACGGCCCGATGGTGATCGACCGGTAGCGCTTGAGCCCGGTGGCGGCAGGGATCAGCTTGCCGATGATGACGTTCTCCTTCAGACCGAGCAGCCGGTCGACCTTGCCCTCGATCGCCGCGTCGGTCAGGACCTTCGTCGTCTCCTGGAAGGAGGCGGCCGAGAGGAACGACTCGGTCGCGAGCGAGGCCTTCGTGATCCCGAGGATCATCGGCTCGTGCGTCGCCTGCGCCCCCTTCTCCGACTTCACGCGTGCGTTCTCGCGCAACAGCGCCGTCCGGTCGACCATCTGGCCCGGGAGGAAGTCCGTGTCTCCGGAGGTCAGAATCCGCACCTTCTTCAGCATCTGGCGCACGATCAGCTCGATGTGCTTGTCGTGGATGTCGACGCCCTGCGACTTGTAGACCTTCTGCACCTCGCCGACGAGGTACAGCTCGGTCGGGGTCGACCCCTTGCCCGAGCGTGCGTGCAGCTCAAGCAGCTCGACAGGCGTCAGCGAGCCGTCATGGAGGGGATCGCCCGGCTCGACGCGCTGGCCCTTCTCGACGAGTAGCCGGGAACGGCGCGGGAGCTGGTACTCGATCGGCTCCGGCGCCTCGTCGCCCTTCCCGTCCGCGTCCGGGACGATGACGACCTTCGGGCCGCGCTCCGCCTGCTCGATGTCGACGATGCCCGAGACCTCGGCGAGACGGGCGGCGCCCTTCGGGTTCCGCGCCTCGAAGATCTCGACGACACGCGGCAGACCGTGCGTGATGTCCGCGCCGGCGACACCGCCGGTGTGGAACGTCCGCATCGTCAGCTGCGTGCCAGGCTCGCCGATCGACTGTGCCGCGACGATGCCGACCGCATCGCCGATCTCGGCCTGCTCTCCGGTGGCGAGGAACGTCCCGTAGCACGCGCGGCACACGCCGAAGTCGCTCTTGCACTTGAGCACCGACCGCACGCTGAGCGTCGCCTCGCTGGCGAACTCGGCGAGCTCCTCGACGACCTCGCGCAGCCGTGAGGGCGTGAGCTCCTCACCCTTCGACGCGAGCTTTGTCTTGCCCGGCTTGCCGTCCTTGAGCGGCTTGTACACGTCCTCGGCGAGCACCCGGCCGGCCGCCGAGCGGTTGAGCCCTTCGGGGTGAAACAGCGGCGCAGTGATGAACTCCTTCGTGCCGCAGTTCTCCTCGCGGATGATCACGTCCTGCGCGACGTCGACGAGACGCCGCGTGAGGTAGCCGGAGTCCGCGGTGCGAAGCGCCGTGTCGGCCAGGCCCTTGCGGGCGCCGTGAGTCGAGATGAAGTACTCGAGCACCGACAGGCCCTCCATGAAGTTGGCCTTGATCGGGCGCTCGATGATCTCACCCTTCGGGTTGGCCATCAGCCCGCGCATCCCCGCCAGCTGGCGGATCTGCTTGAAGGAGCCACGGGCGCCCGAGTTGGCCATCATGTAGATCGGGTTCAGCTCGTAGAGCGTCTTCTCCATCGCCGCTGCGACCGTGTCCGTCGCCTCGGTCCAGATTTCCGTGATCTGCTCGTGGCGCTCGGCCTCGGTGATCAGCCCGGTCTCGAAGTGGCCGACGACGGCGCCGACCCGCTCTTCGTAGGCGGCAAGGATCTCGTCCTTGTCGGCCGGAACGACGATGTCGTTCTTGGACACGGTGATCCCGGCCTTCGTCGCGTGGTGGAACCCGAGCGTCTTGATCGTGTCCATCACGGCCGCGAGCACAGATGAGCCATAGCGCTCGCCGAGGTCGACGATGAACTCGTCCATCTCCTTCTTCGCGAGCGTCTGGTTGATGAACGGCAGGTCCACCGTCACCTTCGGATCGTTGAGCACTTCGGTGATCGAGCGAGCGATCTCCTCGTTGAAGATCACGCGTCCCGGCGTCGTCAGGACGAGCTCGCCGTCACGGCGGTACTCGATCGTGTCCTGGAGCTTC
Source organism: uncultured Actinomycetes bacterium (assembly GCA_963705945.1). GTDB lineage: Bacteria > Actinomycetota > Thermoleophilia > Gaiellales > Gaiellaceae > PALSA-612. The sequence goes on from CAVPLG010000003.1 coordinate 163,399, forward strand.
ACCTGGCCGGCGTGGAGGGACTGCTCGACCTCCTCCTCCGACGCGAAGCGCTTCGGCCGAGGCTTGAGCTTCGTGACGTCGAGCGCCGCCATGTCCTGGACCCCGGAGTACGTGAGGAAGTAGAGCCCGAGCACCATGTCCTGCGCTGGCGTTGTCAGCGGGAGGCCGTGCGCCGGCGAGAGGATGTTGTTCGACGACAGCATGAGGATGCGGGCCTCGGCCTGCGCCTCCGCCGACAGCGGCACATGGACGGCCATCTGGTCGCCGTCGAAGTCGGCGTTGAACGCGTGGCAGACGAGCGGGTGCACCTGGATCGCCTTGCCCTCGACGAGCACAGGCTCGAACGCCTGGATACCGAGGCGGTGGAGCGTCGGCGCGCGGTTCAGGAGCACCGGATGCTCGGCGATCACCTCCTCGAGGATGTCCCAGACCTCCGGCTCCATCGAGTCGACGTACTTCTTCGCCGCCTTGATGTTCTGAACGATCTTCCGCTCGACGAGCCGGCTCATGATGAACGGCTTGAAGAGCTCGAGCGCCATCAGCTTCGGCAGCCCGCACTGGTAGAGCTTGAGGTTCGGGCCGGAGACGATCACCGACCGTCCCGAGTAGTCGACGCGCTTGCCGAGCAGGTTCTGGCGGAAGCGGCCCTGCTTGCCCTTGAGCATGTCCGAGAGCGACTTCAGGGCGCGGTTGCCGGGCCCGGTGACCGCGCGCCCACGGCGGCCGTTGTCGAACAGTGCGTCGACCGCCTCCTGGAGCATCCGCTTCTCGTTGTTGACGATGATCTCCGGCGCACCGAGGTCGAGCAGCCGCTTCAGGCGGTTGTTCCGGTTGATCACGCGCCGGTAGAGGTCGTTGAGGTCGCTCGTCGCGAACCGGCCACCGTCGAGCTGGACCATCGGCCGCAGCTCGGGCGGGATCACCGGCACCGCCTCGAGGATCATCCACTCGGGCTTGTTCTCCGACTTGATGAACGCGTTGACGACCTTCAGCCGCTTGATCCCGCGTGCCTGCTTCTGCCCCTTCGACGTCGCGATCACCTCGCGGAGCGACTCGGCCTCGGCATCGAGATCGAGCTCGCGCAGGAGGTCGCGGATCGCCTCCGCGCCCATGCCGCCGCGGAAGTAGACGCCGAAGCCGTACGGCGACCCGAACCGGTCCTTCATCTCCCGGAAGATCTGCTCGTCGTTGACGACCATCTTCGGCTCGAGCTCCTTGAACAGCGCCCAGGTCTGCTCAAGGCGCGCGCGCGCCTCGACGCCGGCCTCGCGCGCGTCCTCGCGCCGCTGCTCGATATCGAGGTACATCTCGCGCACCTTCATCAGCCAGGCGATGATCGCGTCGAGATCCTCCTTCCTGATCTTCCCGTCCGTCTTCAGGCAGAGGTCGTTCGCGAGCTCGCGGAGCGCCGTGTCGTCTGCACCCGGCTCAGCCGCGGCGATGACGTCCTTGAGCAGCCCTTTGCCGAGGCCGCGGGCCGTGTCGAGCTTCTTCTTGTCGACGGAGGCGACGAGAGCGGAGTCCTCCTCGTTCAGCTCACCCCCGCCGAGCAGCCCGTCGAGGATGCGGTTCACATGCTTCGTGACAGCGCCCTTCTTCGAGCCGGTCGCCTTCGCGAGATCCTTGTAGAGCGGCACGAGCGCCGTCTGGATCTCGAGCGCGGTCTGGGCGACATTCTCGACCTCGCGGGGCTGGAGGCGGCGGTCGTCGCGGATCGCCGTCGAGCGGACGAGCTCGCGGATCTTCTTCGCGTCCTCCGTCGACATCTTCGGGACGATCTCCTTGAACAGGCCGCCGACGAGATCTCGCGCTTCCTCGAGCGTGGGCATCTCCTGCTCCTCCGCCCAGTTGCCGAGGCCGCGGACCCAGAACTCGTCGTCCTCGTCGAAGCCCCGGTCGGCGCCCTTCGTCAGGTAGTTGCGCCGGCGGGTGAGCCGCTGCTCGAGGCCCGCGAGCTGCTCCTCGCGGTCGACGTCGAGGGCGTCGTACTCAATACGCACCTTGTCCTCGAGGTCGGCGAGATCCTTCTGCCGCGCCTCCTTGTCGACGTCGGTGACGATCGAGGCGGCGAAGTAGAGCACCTTCTCGAGCTCGCGCGGGGCGATGTCCAGGAGATAGCCGATCCGCGACGGGACGCCCTTGAAGAACCAGATGTGCGAGACCGGCGCCGCCAGGTCGATGTGGCCCATGCGCTCACGGCGGACCTTCTGCCGCGTCACCTCGACGCCGCAGCGCTCGCAGATGATGCCCTTGTAGCGGACGCGCTTGTACTTGCCGCAATAGCACTCCCAGTCCTTCGTCGGACCGAAGATGCGCTCGCAGAAGAGGCCGTCACGCTCGGGCTTGAGCGTGCGGTAGTTGATCGTCTCGGGCTTCGTGACCTCGCCGTGAGACCAGTCGCGGATCTGCTTCGCCGAAGCGAGGCCGATGCGGATCGCGTCGAAGTCGTTGATGTCGATCTGCGTCACGTCAGTTCGCGCCTTTCGTGAGATCTGCGTCGTGGGACAGGGTTCATCCTGTCCCCGACTCCGTTTCCTGTGGTGGCCGGTGTGGTCATCGATCTCCGGTCCGTCATTCCTCTGCCTCGACGTCCGCCAGGTCGGCCTCGACCGGCTCGCCATCCTTCTCCGTCGCGACGACCGCCTCGGCGACCTCGGGGAGCAGCTCGTCCGTCGGCACGGTCAGCTCGCCGGACTCGTCGACGCGCTCCGCGCCCTCTTCTGCCTCCTCGGCCGTGAGCTCGCGCGCGGCGACGCGAGCCGAGCCTGGCGTGAGGTCGATCCCGAGCTCCTCGGCGGCCCGGAGCAGCTCGTCGTCCTCCTCGCGGACGTCCACCTCCGTGCCCTCCTCCGAGAGCACGTGAACGTCGAGGGAGAGCGACTGCATCTCCTTGAGCAGCACCTTGAACGACTCGGGGATCGAGGGCTCGGCGATGTTCTCGCCCTTGACGATCGCCTCGTACGCCTTCACGCGCCCGACCGTGTCGTCGGACTTGATCGTGAGCATCTCCTGGAGCGTGTACGCGGCGCCGTACGCCTCGAGCGCCCAGACCTCCATCTCCCCGAAGCGCTGGCCGCCGAACTGCGCCTTGCCGCCTAGCGGCTGCTGCGTGACGAGGGAGTAGGGACCCGTCGAGCGCGCGTGGATCTTGTCGTCGACGAGGTGGAGCAGCTTGAGGATGTACATGTAGCCGACGGTCACCTTCTGCTCGAAGGGCTCACCCGTGCGGCCGTCCAGCAGCCGCACCTTGCCCGAGCTCTTTCGCCCGACGGGTCGGCTCCGGTCGACCTTCATCTTGATCGGCGAATCGGGGTTCTGTTCGACCCAGGCGACGAGCGCGTCGTCGACGTCCTCCGGCGTGGCGCCGTCGAAGACAGGCGACGCGATGGGCGTTGGCCCGTCCGACTTGCCGTCCTCGCCGAAGACGCCGTGCGCAGCCGCCCAGCCGAGGTGCGTCTCGAGGATCTGGCCGATGTTCATCCGGCTCGGCACGCCGAGCGGGCTGAGGATGACCTCGACGGGCGTGCCGTCCTCGAGGTACGGCATGTCCTCCTCGGGGACGATCTTCGCGATCACGCCCTTGTTGCCGTGGCGCCCGGCGAGCTTGTCGCCCTCTGCGATCTTGCGCTTCTTCGCGACGTAGACGCGGACGAGCTCGTTCACACCCGGCGGCAGGTCGTCGCCGGCCGAGCGCTCGAACGTCTTCACGTCGATCACCTTGCCGCCCTCGCCGTGCGGAACCTTGAGCGAGGTGTCGCGGACCTCCTTCGCCTTCTCCTTGAAGATCGCGCGGATCAGCTTCTCCTCGGCGGTCAGCTCAGTCTCGCCCTTGGGCGTCACCTTGCCAACGAGCAGGTCGCCCGACGCCACCTCGGCGCCGATACGGACGATGCCGCGCTCGTCGAGGTCCTTGAGCGACTCCTCGGAGCGGTTCGGAATGTCGCGCGTGATCTCCTCGTCGCCGAGCTTCGTCGCGCGCGCGTCGATCTCGTACTCGTGGATGTGGATCGAGGACAGCATGTCCTCCTTCACGAGCTTCTCGGAGATGACGATCGCGTCCTCGAAGTTGTAGCCCTCCCACGACATGAACGCCACGAGAAGGTTCTTGCCGAGCGCGAGCTCGCCGTCCTTCGTCGAGGACCCGTCCGCGAGCACGTCACTCGCACGCACCCTGTCGCCGAGCTTGACGATCGGCCGCTGGTGGATGAGCGTGCCCTGGTTCGACCGCATGAACTTCACGAGGTCGTAGTCCGTCTTCGTTCCGTCCTTCGTCGTGACGACGATGCGCTCGGCGTCTACATCGGACACCGTGCCCGCCTCCTCGGCGAGAACGACGTCACCCGTGTCGACGGCCGCGCGGTACTCGAGGCCCGTGCCGATCAGGGGTGGGTCCGTGATCAGGAGGGGCACCGCCTGCCGCTGCATGTTCGAGCCCATGAGCGCGCGGTTCGCGTCGTTGTGCTCGAGGAACGGGATCAGCGCCGTCGCCACGGAGACGATCTGCGCGGGGTCGACGTCCATGTAGTCCACGGACTTCGGGTCGGACATGACGGCCTCGCCCTCGCGGGAGCGGCAGAGCACCTGCTCCGAGAAGAACTTCCCCGTCTTCAGGTCGAAACGCTCCGACGCCTGGGCGATCGTGTACTGCCCTTCCTCGGCCGCGTCGAGGTAGACGATCTCGTCCGTTACCTTGCCGCCCGCAACCTTGCGGTACGGCGTCTGGACGAAGCCGAACTCAGAGACCGTCGCGTACGACGCGAGCGAGCCGATCAGGCCGATGTTCGGGCCCTCCGGCGTCTCGATCGGGCACATGCGCCCGTAGTGCGTCGGGTGCACGTCGCGCACCTCGATCGGCGCGCGCTCGCGCGTGAGGCCGCCGGCGCCGAGCGCCGACAGCCGCCGCCGGTGCGTGAGGCCGGCGAGCGAGTTCGTCTGGTCCATGAACTGCGAGAGCTGTGAGGAGCCGAAGAACTCCTTGAGCGCGGCCACGACCGGGCGGATGTTGATGATCGTCTGCGGCGTGATCGCGTCGACGTCCTCTGTCGTCATCCGCTCCCGGACGACGCGCTCCATGCGGTAGAGGCCGACCCGGAACGCCTCCTGGATCAGCTCTCCGACCGTGCGCAGGCGGCGGTTGCCGAAGTCCTCGTACTCGTCGAGCTCGCCGCGGATCGCATCGCGCGAGAGGCCGATCGCCTCCGCTGCGAAGTCCTTCGCGTCCTCGGGGACGCCGAGCTGCTTCGGCAGGTCGACGAGCCGCCGCACGAGCGCGACGATGTCCTGCGTCGTCAGGACGCGGGTGCCGTCCGGAACGTCGACCTCGAGTCGCTGGTTCAGCTTGTAGCGGCCGACCTTCGTCAGGTCGTAGCGCTTGGGGTCGAAGAACAGCGACTTGAGGAGATTGCGCGCGTTCTCGAGCGTCGGCGGCTCGCCGGGGCGCTGCTTCTTGAAGACCTCGATCAGCGCCTCCTCCTCGCGTGTCGAGGGGTCCTTCTCGAGCGTGTTCGCGATGTAGAGCGAGTTCCCGAACAGCTCGAGGATCTTCTCGTTCGTCGACGTGTCGAGCGCGAAGCCCGTCGACGGGTCCTCGGCGGGCAGCGCCCGCAGGAGCGTCGTCACGGGCAGCTTGCGCTTGCGGTCGATGCGCGCGTAGACGATCCCTTTCTTGTCGATCTCGAGCTCGAGCCACGAGCCGCGCGCAGGCATCAGGTTGGCCGTGAAGACCTGCTTCGTCGGGTCCTTCGGCTCCATGAGGTAAGCGCCGGGGCTGCGGACGAGCTGTGTGACGATCACGCGCTCAGTGCCGTTGATGATGAACGTGCCGTGCTCACTCATCATCGGGAAGTCGCCCATGAAGACGCGCTGCTCGCGGATCTCGCCCGTCTCCGTGTTGACGAAGCGGACGATGATCGAGAGCGGGACCTGATACGTCAGGTCCTTCTCACGGCACTCCTTGATCGAGAACTGCGGCTCGCCGAATTCGTACTCGTCGAACTCGACGGCGAGCGTGCCTGTGTAGTCCTCGATCGGCGAAATGTCCGCGATCGTCTCGCGGAGCCCCTCCTCCATGAACCACTTGAAGGAGGCCTTTTGAATGTCGATCAGGTTCGGTAGATCGAGGACGTGCTTCAGGCGCGAAAAAGACTTGCGCGCGCTAGGCGCAGCGAGGGTGCTGCTCAACTTTGGCGCCTCCCGTGTGAGATAGTCGTGATCGCAGGCGAAACTGCCGGACGTCGGCGGAACTCGGAAGAATACCTGATCGGTCAAGGGTCGTGCAACTCTCTGCGACCCCTCGGTGAAGGTGCCGGAGGGCCTCGCTCGAGACCCTCCGGCGACGGGCTTCGCTACTTGACCTCGACAGAGGCGCCGGCTTCCTCGAGCTGCGCCTTGATCGAGTCCGCCTCATCCTTGGCGACGGCCTCCTTGACGGCGCTCGGCGCGCCGTCGACGAGGTCCTTCGCCTCTTTCAAGCCGAGACCCGTGACGGCGCGGACGACCTTGATCACCTGGATCTTCTTGTCGCCTGTGCCGGTCAGCATGACGTCGAACGCGGTCTGCTCCTCGGCCGCCTCGCCTGCGGCAGCGCCCGCTGCGACGCCTGGCGCCGCGACGGCCATGGGAGCTGCGGCGGTGATGCCCCACTCCTCCTCGATCTTCTTCTTCAGTTCGACGAGCTCCAGGACGGACATTTTCCCGAGCTCCGTGAACACCTTGTCGACTCCGCTTGCAGCAGCCATCTAGCTTTCCTCCTCGGGTTCTGCCTCGGCCGGCTCCTCGGCCGCCTCGGTCATCTCTTCGTCGGCCGTCACTTCGTCGGCCACGTCTTCTTCGGCTCTCTCTTCGTCTGCTGGCTCTTCGACCGGCTCTCCCTCGGGCTCTGGCTCCGCGCTCGCCTCGGGGGCAGGCGCCTCGGCTGCTTCCGCCTCTTCGCTGTCGCCTCCGAGCTGCTCGATCCGAGCCGTGAGCAGGCCATGGAGATCCTGGAGCGGCGCGGTGAACAGCCCGACGATCCCGTACAGCGGCGCGGCGATCGCGCCGAGTACCTGTCCGCGAAGCACGTCGGCCGGCGGCAGCTTCGCGAGCTCCTCGACCGCCTCACCGGACATCGCCTGGCCCTCGAGGATGCCGCCGCGAACCGTGAGCACCTTCGTCGTCCGTGCCGTGTCGGCGAACGCCTTGGCAACGGCGACCGGGTCGCCATCCGAGTCGAGGAAGGCGATCGCGGTCGGCCCGTCGAGCAGCGTCAGCACGACGTCCGCCCCCGCAGCTTCGGCCGCACGGCGTGTAAGCGAGTTCTTGACGACGGTGAAGCGCGCCCCGTGCTGGAGCAGCTCTCCGCGCAGCGCGTCGATCTCCTTCATCGTCAGCCCGCGGTAGTCCGCGACGATGAGGGTGTCCGTCGCCTTCAGCCTCTCGGTCAGGTCAGCGACGATCTGCTCCTTGTTCTCTCTCAGCATTTTTGCTCCTCGAACGGTTCGACCCGCGCGAGGCGGGCCGGAACGAGCGCGTGAGCGCCCGGAACGACACACCTCGGCTGGACTTCTGCGCCCTCTCCCCCATGAGGACAGAGCGCGCCGCCAGCGGTCTTCGGCGGTCAACGTGTCTAGGCCGTAACTGTAGCTGCCTCCAGGTCTTCTGCGATGTCCCGTGTCTTCGTCGGGTCTACGTGAATCCCGGGGCCCATCGTCGTCGCGATCGTGATCGTCTCGATGTAACGACCCTTCGCTGCGGATGGCTTCGCGCGAACGATCTCCTCGATCACAGCCGCGTAGTTCTCGACGAGGCGGCGGACGTCGAAGCTCTTCTTGCCGATCGAGAGGTGAACGTTCGCGCCGCGATCGGTGCGGTACTCGAGCTTGCCGCCCTTCACGTCGCCGACGGCCTTGCCGACGTCGAAGGTCACCGTGCCGGTCTTCGGGTTCGGCATCTTGCCGCGCGGGCCGAGGATCCGTCCGAGCTTGCCGACGACACCCATCATGTCCGGTGTGGCGACGGCGACGTCGAAGTCGTCGAATCCCTCCTCGATCTTCGAGGCGAGGTCTGCAGAGCCGACGATGTCAGCACCGGCCTCTTCGGCCTCTTTGGCCTTCTCGCCCTCTGCGAACACGGCGACGCGCACGAACTTGCCGGTGCCGTGCGGAAGCATCAGCGTCCCGCGGAGCTGCTGGTCGGCGTGGCGGACGTTGAGACCGAGGCGGAAGTGCGCCTCCACTGTCTCGTCGAAGGTCGGGCCCTCGAAGCTCTTCAGGAGCTCGAACGCCTCGACGGGCGAGTACTGTCGCTCGCGGTCGATCTGGTCGCGTGACGCTCGGTATGTCTTGCCGTGAGCCATCAGACGGGCATCCCTTCCACCTCGACGCCCATCGAGCGCGCAGTGCCGGCGATCACCTTCATCGCCTGCTCGACGTCGCGCGCGTTCAGATCGACGAGCTTCGTCTCGGCGATCTGGCGCACCTGGGCCTGCGTGAGCCTGCCGACCTTCTCGCGGTTCGGCTCGCCTGAGCCCTTCTGAATCGACAGCGCCTCCTTGATCAGGACGGCAGCCGGTGGCGTCTTCGTGATGAACGTGAAGGAGCGGTCCTCGTAGACGGTGATCTCCGCCGGGATGATCCGCCCGTTCTCGTGCTGCGTCTGGACGTTGAACGCCTTGCAGAACTCCATGATGTTGACGCCGTGCTGGCCGAGCGCAGGCCCGACCGGCGGCGCGGGGTTCGCCTGCCCGCCGGGGATCTGCAGCTTGATGAGTGTCAGGACTTTCTTGGCCATGGGTGCGCGTTCAGTCGATCTTCTTGACCTGGTCGAACGCGAGCTCGACCGGGACCTGGCGCTCGAAGATGTCGACGAGCACCTTCAGCTTCTGTTGCTCCGGGTTCACGTCGACGATCTCGCCGTCGAAGTCGGAGAGCGGGCCGGAGGTTACCTTTACGGACTCGCCGAGCGCGAACTCGACCTGCGAGCGCGGCCGGTCGGCCGCCGCGACGCCCGTGTGCAGGAGGCGGTCGACGTCCGACTGGGAGAGAGGCACAGGCTTGCCCGCCGGGCCAGCAAACCCTGTCACGCCGGGCGTGTTCTTGACGACGGTCCAGCTGTCGTCCGTGAGGTTCATGTTCACGAGCACGTAGCCGGGAAGGATCCGCTTCTCCGTCTGCACCTTCTGACCGTCCTTGTTCTCGATCACCTGCTCCGTGGGGACGACGACGCGGCGGAACCGCTGCTGCTGCCCCATCGAGTCGATGCGGTGCTCGAGGTTGGCCTTGACCTTCTTCTCGTGGCCCGAGTAGGTGTTGATGACGTACCAGTGGAACACGGGCTACCTGAGGAAGATGTCCTGGACGACGTTCTTCGAGATGATGTCGCAGACCCAGATGTAGAAGCCCACGATGATGCACGCGACGAGGACGACGACCGTACCTTGGATCAGGTGCGATTGCGTCGGCCACTCGACCTTCTTCAGCTCCCCCCAGCACTCGGCGATGAAGCGGCGCGACCCCTTCTCGTCCTTGCGTTTCGCGCCCGTCTGCGACTTCGTCGGGACCTGCTGCGGCCGGACCTGCGCGACGCGCGCCGAGGCGCCCGCGCCGCCGCTCTGCCCCGCTGCGGAGGCGGCCTGCGCCTGGCGCCGGGCGCGGCGCTGCGATCGGGTCATCCGTGCCATGGGTCTCTCCGCTACCTCGTCTCGCGATGCGGCGTGTGCCTACCGCACCAGCGGCAGTACTTCTTGAACTCGACGCGGTCCGGCGAGTTTCGCTTCGACTTCTGCGTCTGATAGTTCCGGCGCTTGCACTCCGTGCAGGCGAGCGTAATTCCGACTCTGACTCCGGTTGCCATGTCTCTCCGACTCTGTGCAGGACGATAGCGGCGGCAGGACTCGAACCTGCGACACGCGGATTATGATTCCGCTGCTCTAACCAACTGAGCTACGCCGCCCCGCGGGCACGAGTGTAGCAGCCGTCCCGTTCCTGGCCTTGCGCTACGGACAGCTGCCGCGGGCGAGCTGGCCGGCCGGATTTCCGACGTGCCAGGTGCGACCGCCGGAGTTCGCCTGGATGCAGTAACCCTTGGGGCCGAGCCCGACCAGCCGGTAGCTCGACGCGTCGAGCGACGGGTCGTACCGCCGTAGCGCAGCAGGGTTCATGCCGGTGTACGAACCGTGGTCGGAGCGGTATGCCTCGGCCGCATCTGCTCCCTGCGTGACGAGCGCGCGGGCGTTGGAGTCCTGCGAGCGTTGCTGCATCGCCGTATAGGACGGGATCGCGATCGCGACGACGATCGCCGCCATGGCGGCGAGCATGATCGCCTCGACGGGCGAGATCACGCCCCGCTGGGCACGAACGATGGGGCCATTCAGCTGAGACACCTCAGGTGGATCGGCTTTCGGCCCCCGGGGGAGTGACCCTCCATCGGGTGATGAAAGTCCTTTGCAGAGCCTAAGCCCCTAGAAAGAGCACGACGAGGGAGCCGAGCGCGAGGAACGGCCCGAAGGGCAGGCCCATTTTCGCGCCGGCGCGGCCGTGCCGGATGAGTATGCCGATCGCGGGAATCGCCGCGAGCACGAACGCGAGCATGATCGCCGCGAGAACGCCGCGTCCCAGCGCGGCGCCCATCAGCAGAGCGAGCTTCACGTCGCCCATCCCCATCCCGGCCGGATAGATGAAGGCGAGGGCGAAGAGCGCTAGGCCCGCCCCGACCGCGGCGAGAGCCCACTCAGGGCTCGGCTCACCTGACGTCATCAGGACGAGCACGATCGCAGTCGCCGGAAGCACGACGCGGTTCGGGATCAGGCGGTAGGCGAGATCGGCGGCGCTGACAATGACGAGCGCAAGGCAGAAGACAGCCGCCGCGGCGCCTTCGAGCGTCAGGCCGAAGACGGCGAAGGACGCGATCGCTAGGCCGACTGCGACGACGCTCAGTACCTGGTACCCGAGCGAAGCCAGCCGCGCTGGTGCGTCCTTCGCAGACGGCAGGGAGCGGCCGACAACGGCGGCGAGCACGGTCACCCCACCGTTCTCGGCAGCAGGACGCCGGTGGTTTAGGCGGGCTTCGACTCGAGCCTGTACGCGCTGCCCGGGTCACCGGCGCGGCGCGCGAGCGCCTCGATGCCCCTCATCGGCACTCGCATCAGTCCGCGCGCGTCGGACGGAGCCTTGATCTCTCCACGCATCATTCGCTCCATCACCCGCCACGCGAGCGCCGAGCGCCCGAGTGCGAAGGTCGCTCGCGGGTAGCGGTCGAGCGCGATCTTCGCGCCCCACGAGGCCGACTGAAGCGACGAGAGCGCCGCGCGAATCGCCTGCCCGTACGCGTCGAGGCTGTTGGCCCGTCCCGCAACCAGCTCGAGAATCGCGTCCGACGCGAGCCGCGCGCTGACGAACGCCTCGTACATCCCGTCTCCCGACAGCGGATCGACGAGGCCCGCGGCGTCGCCCACCAGCAGCGCCCGGCCGCGCGCGGCGACCGAGTCGGGCCGGCGGAGCGGAAGCCTGTGGCCGCGGATCGACTCCACGCGGTCGAGTGGGATCGCGTAGTGCCGGCAGAGCTCGGCCAGGCGATCGCGAAGCGTCGGGCCTTCGCGCTCCCAACCGCCGACGCCGACATTGACGTGGTCGCCCTTCGGGAACACCCAGCCGTAGCCGCCGGGAACGACCGCGAGCACGAGCTCGGCGATCCCCCGATACCGGTCTCCGACCACCTCGTTCGCGACGTTGCCCTCGATCGCGACGCCGAGCACGTAGTCGCCGCCAAGCCCGAGCGTCTTTCGCACGAGCCCGTTGACGCCGTCGGCGCCGACGAGCACGTCCGCGTGGACCGGCGCGCCGCCGATCGAGACCGAGACGCCATTCGAGTCGACAGAGACGTCCGTCACCTTCACGCCGTCCCGGACTTCCGCTCCGGCCACGCCCGCTTGCTCGAGCAGGTGCTGGTCGAGTCGGATGCGCTGCGTCATCAGAACGAGCGGCTCGCGGCTCTTTCTCTCGATGCGGGTGCCGTAGCGGAGCCTGAGGCCGAAGCGGTCGACGACGTGCTCGACGACGGGCTCGACCGAGACGGGCAGCTCGCGGACAGCGCGGAGCGTCAGACCGCCACCGCATGGCTTGTCGCGGGGGAAGCGCGCCTTGTCGACGACGAGCACGCGTGCGCCACGGCGGGCGAGGCGGATGGCCGTCGCCGAGCCGGCAGGCCCGGCGCCGACGACGATGGCGTCGTAACGCTTCACGACCCTGGATCGTAGTGCCGCGAGCACGGCGTTAGCCGCTAGCGGTCGCCGTCCTCGTCTTTTCCGTGCTTCTCGTGGCCTTTCTTCTTGCCCCTGCCGTGGTGTAACACCTGCGGGGCAACATGCTGCCCGCGCGGCATCTTGTGGACCGCCGGGACAGGCGACGGACGTGACGCAGACGGTGGAGACAGCGGCGGCACAACGGGCGAAGAGAGGATCGTCCGAGGCGGTGGCGCGACCGGCGGTGAGCCGGCTGACGATCCGCCCTCGGTCGCGCGGACGATGCTCGTCGCGAGCAGGGCAGCCGCAGCGGCCGCTGCGGCTGCGACGATCGCGTGCCTTCGGGTGCGGCTCCAGCGCTCTGGCCTTCGCAGCACCTGCGTCAACGATGCGGCCGGAAGCACGCGCGTTGTCCGTTCGTCGAGGGGAATGGCGAGCATCGCGCCGAGCGCGGCCGCAGACGGCCGGTCCTGCGGCTCGCGCTCCAGCGTCCGCAGGACCGTTCGTTCGAGCTCTTGCGGGACGTCTGGCGCCAGCTCGCGCGGCGGAACGACGGCGTCGTTCTCCAGCTGAAGCAGGAGCGCCGGAAGTGCATCCGCCTCGAACGGCGGCCGCCCCGTGAGAAGCTCGTAGAGCACCGCGCCGAGCGAGTACACGTCCGCAGAAGACGTCACAACCTCGCCGCGGGCCTGCTCCGGCGCAGCGTACGCGGCCGTGCCCATGATCGTCCCGTGCTCGGTGAGCCGCGTGCCGTCTAGGAGCCGCGCGATTCCGAAGTCGGCGAGCTTCGGCGTTCCCTCACCGTCGAGGAGGACGTTTCTCGGTGTGACGTCGCGGTGCACGAGCTGGGATGCATGGAGCTCGGCAAGCGCCGAAGCGAGCTCTGCCGCCATGTGTGCAGCGTCAGCGGGAGCAAACCGTCCGCGACGGGTGATCTCGTCCGCGAGCGTCGGGCCCTCGACGACCTCCATGGCGATGAACGGGCCGCGCTCGTCCTCGCCCACTCCGTACACGCTCACGACGTTCGGATGGTTGACGTGGGCGGCGAGCTTCGCCTCGCGGAGGAAGCGGGCGCGGTACACGTCATCAGCGGCGAGGTTGCTCGCGAGCACCTTCAGTGCAACGTTGCGCCCGTGTTCTTCGTCGTATGCGAGGTAGACGGTCGCCATGCCGCCGTGGCCGAGCGGGCGGATGATCTCGAAGCGCGAGCGCATCTAGGTCCGAGTGTTCCCACTTCACGGCCTCGGAACCGTCTGTCGCGTGAAAAGCTCGCGGCTACACTGTCTCGCCCCGGGGGTGTGCCCGAGCGGCCAAAGGGAGCGGTCTGTAAAACCGCCGGCTCAGCCTACGGAGGTTCGAATCCTCCCGCCCCCACCTCGCACCGGCCAGTCATCCCGAGGGTTGGCGGAGCCGCCCTCCGCACGACAAGGACGGGCAATGCTCGCACCCGCCCTGCTCGCTGCTTTAAGGCAGGCAACGAACCCAGCGTGCGTATGTCTTGCGCCAGATCGGTTCCGCGCGCGTCGCGGCGAGCCGGCGCAACAGGTCGACGTGATAGATCTGGTAGTCGAGGCTGGCGGGGGGGCCAGCGAGTTGATAGCGCGCCCAGCAACCCACGTCGAAGAGCGGCAATAGCCTCCGCGTCGCGACGATCAGCTCCCGTACAACGCGGCGCGCAGCGGCGCTCTCGGTTGTCTTCGCGTACGACTCGAGCGAGATGATCGATTGCAGCTGCGCGTTGAGAATGACCTGTTGCGTGAAGCCGTACTCACGGATCCACAAGCCGCCCGCGATCGGCAACAACAACGTCCTGCGGAGGCCGCGAAACGCCGCGACCGCTGCGGCCCCGAGCAACGGCTCATGGAGCAAGGCGCCCGCGCGTGCAAGTCCCTGGGCGGCCACTGCCTGCGCGAACCCCGACCTCCAAGGCACCGGGCCGCCCTGGTAGGGGAAGTCGTACTCCCAGTAGAGAGCGTCGCCGCTTCGAACGGCACGTCCGAGCAGCGCCGCGGCGATCCGTCGCGCGGCGTAAGGCCGCCGCTGGGAAACGTTCTGGTTCAGCGCCGCGAAGCTCAGCAGCGGCTGGAACCGGTACCCAAGCCCGGGGTAGTACCGGAACACAACACTCCGGTCGCTCACATCCTGCACGCCGAGTGCGCGGCTCGCGCTGACGACCGTCGCGCGGACAGCCTGCGCCTTCGCGAACCACCCGTGCGCCGGACGCAGCTGCACGACGGCGCGGTAGCCGGCCGGACAGTCGGTGGCGACAGCCAGCGTCGCCTCGGCCTCGGCACGCACCCCATCCACGAGCTCCCCAGCGCAGTAGATGCGGGCGCGGAGCCCGCCCGCGGCAGCCGGCTGAACGCGTGCGACGAGCCGTGCCCCGATGCCGCGCGCACCAACGAACGACACCTGCAGCACTGGATGCACCTTCAGGAAGACCGGCGTCGACGAGGCGAGCGGCGACCGGGCCTCATAGGGGCCCGGAGTGCGCAGGTGCCGCACGCGCAGCTGGAAGGTGCCGTCGGATGCCGCGCGGGTGCCGACAACCCCGCTTCCCCGCGCGTACAGCGCGATCGGCTCGCCGGTCAAGGCAGGCACGACGCTGCCGCGAAAGAGCGCCGGCTCTCCGTAGCGGCTCCCGAGCGCCCGACGCAACCTGATCGCCACGGAGCGCACGTCGACCGACGCCTGGGTCGACGTGCCGTCAGAGGCTGTCGCGATCACCGACGCAGTCCATGAGCCGGGGCCGTACGTCGCACTCGCGATGGGGCCTTCCGCCGTTTGCCCGTTGCCGAGCTCCCAGTGATACGAGGCGGCGTCGCCGTGCGCGTTGAATGTCACCACGAGCGGCGCTGCACCCTCCCTCGCGGTCGCGGAGATGGTGACGCTCGGTAATGCGGCATTCGCACGGCCCGCCCCCGCGAGCAAGGCGAGGACGGCGGCGGCGGCGGCAACCCGTCCCACGCTTGCGACTATAGGGCCGCCTCCTGACGCACGGTACCGTCCTGTCGATGAACGTGTCCGCAGAAGCCGCGCGGCGCTTTCTCGTCGCGCATCAGATGCTCTCGCCGGCGCGGTCGATCAAGGGAGGGCCGACGGCCGTGCTCGAGGTCATGCGCCGGCTCGGCTCGCTCCAGTTCGACCCGATCGCGGTCGCCGGCCGGAGCCACGACCTCGTGCTGCACGCTCGCGTGGCGGACTACGAGCCCGCGTGGGCCGACCTGCTCTACGAGCGCCGTGAGATCTTCGAGGCGTACAACAAGGGGCTCTCCTTCGTACCGACGAGCGCGTTCCCGTGGTTCCGTGGCACGTTGAGCCGGAGTCCAGCGCGGCTCCTCGACGAGAACCCCGAGGTGGCCGCGTACGTGCTCGAGCGGATCCGCGCGGATGGGCCGCTCTCATCGCTCGACTTCGAGCGCAAGAGCGGGCCGACGACCGATTGGTTCGGAGCGCGGACGAACACGGTGCGTGCCGTGCTCGAGGCGTACGCCGTCACAGGCGTGCTCGGCCTCGCGAGGCGCGACGGGAACCGTCGGTACTACGACCTCCTCGAGCGGTTGCTCCCGGCCGATGTCCTCGCGCACGAGCTCCCGTTGATCGAGCAGCTCCGGTACAAGCTTCTGTCCCGGTACCGCGCGCACGGCCTGCTCGGCGTCAGCGGCGCGGGCGACATCTTCAGCGGCATCGGCCCTGCAAAGCCCGACCCCCGGCTTCCTGGTTATCCCGGACGGAACGCGTTGCGCGAGGAGCTCGTCGAGGCGGGAGAGCTCGTCGTGGTCAAGGTCGATGGCGTGAGCGGCAAGCGCTTCGTCGTCCGCGAAGAGGTCGCGCTCCTCGACGCCCCGCCCGAGCCGGCGACGTCCGTTGCGTTCCTCTCCCCCTTCGATGCGCTCGTCTGGGACCGCAAGCTGCTCGGGAGCCTGTTCGGCTTCGACTACGTCTGGGAGCTGTTCCACCCTCCCGACAAGCGACGGTGGGGTTGGTATGTACTGCCGATTGTCTTCCGAGACAGTTTCGTCGGCCGGATCGAGCCGCGGATCGACCGCGAAGTCGCTCGGGTGCAGGTGCTCGACGTCTGGTGGCAGGACGGATTCGCGCCGCGCCGTGCGGAAGGCTTCGTAGACGCGATGAGAGACGCGCTCCGCGCATATCTCCGCTTCGCGGGCGCGGAACGCCTCGAGTGGACACCGCACCTCGGTACCGAGAAGCGCCTCTTTACGCCGACGCCCTGACCTGGGCCTCGGCGGCTCCGGCTACAATGTCTGTCCACAGGGACGAAGACAGATCGCGCGCCCACGCCTTCCGTACCCAGATGCAAGGAGGCGTGCATGGGTTACGCCGATCCCCGATGACCGGCCGGCCGGCCCCCAGCACTTCGCACGACGCGCGCCGTCGCCGCTGGGCGTTCTGTCCCCTTTGCGGTCACGAGCAGGTCGACCTGCTTGCGAGCTCTGTCCGAGAGCCGGAGGAGGCGCTGTGTCCTGAGCGCTGCAGTACCGCCTGGCAGGCCCTCGCAGCAGTGCGCAGCTGGGAATCGGGGAGTCACGAGCTCGCGATGCGTAGACGCGCCGAATCAGAGGCGCACGAGCCACACGCGCCTCCGCTCTCGGAGCTTCTGCGCCGGCGATGGAAGGAAGGCGACTGGACGGTCCCCCCCGACGAGGTCCTCGCCAAGCTGCCCTAGACGGAAACGGAGCCGCAAACCACGAGGCTAGACTGGGCACTCTGCCCTCTTAGCTCAGTTGGTAGAGCACCTCCATGGTAAGGAGGGGGTCGACGGTTCGAGTCCGTCAGAGGGCTTGGCTCAACCGGGCCGTTCGCCGGGCTCCGGCCCTCATGGTGAGGGCGGTGTGGTGAGTGTTGAGGTGAGTTGGAGCCTGAGCCGGGTCGCACGGACTTAAGTCGATGGGTCGCGACCTCAGGCCAGCGTGCTGGAGGTTAAGAGACGGGGGCATGCGACGGCACCCAAATTCTGCACCGACTTCATGAAGGTCCTCACGGTCTCCGGTACGGCTGCCAGACGCGAGAACTGAGGCTCAGGTGCTGCTCGCCCCGGGCGCCTCGCCGACCGGCGCCGGGAGAACGAACGGCCCCCGATCCCGAACAGATGGACGGCGACGGCCGCGCCGCAGAATCGGTTGCTCCACGTAGCGGTACGACAGCACCGCCGCACCGATCGCCAGCGCGCTCCCGACGAGTGGGCCGGCGAGCACGAACAACGGCAGGTGCCACAGGTAGAGCCCGTAACTGATCTTGCCGAGCCATCGCAACACCCGATGCCCGAGCGCGCGAGCCAGCCGACTCGCCGGGTTTTCGACGATCGCGATCACTGTCGCTGCCGATGCAGCGGAGAACAGGGCCAGCGGGCCGAGGTAGAGCGCCCGATCGTCGAGGCTGCACACGCCGACGACGACGGCCAGCGTGAGCGCGCCCGCGTAGCCGACGAAGGCGGGAACACGCCACACCTGCCACGCCCACGCCATGCCCGCAGCGCAGCCGAGAACGATCGAGGCGGCGTGAGTGTCGGGCGCGAACCAGAGTCGGCGCAAGGAGGAACCATCAGCCGCAAGCGCGGCACTCTCGACGATCGAGACGCCGGCGACAAGCACCAGGCCGATGACGATCCGCGGGGGCCGCACCCGCCGACGGAGAAGCCAGATCAGGGCAAGCGGCCACAGAACATAGAACTGCTCCTCCTCGGCGAGCGACCAGAGGTGTGAGAACAGCTCCGGCTGCGGCGTCACCGCCTGAACGACATTCGAGACGTACGTGGCCCCGATCAACACCTGGAAGAGCACCTGTGGGTTACCACTGATCAGGCCGAGGAGCGTGAACCAGATCAGTACTCCCACCAGGGCCGGGATCAGGCGACGAGCGCGCCGCACGTAGAAGGCGCGACGGTCGACGCGGCCTCGGGTAGCCCACTCGCCGACGAGCAGCGACGTGATCAGGAACCCGCTGAGCGCGAAGAACAGGTCGACGCCGAGCCCGCCTCCGCGCAGGCCCCCGGCATGACCGGCCAAGACCAGTGCGATCGCAACGCCCCGTAAGCCGTCCAGGGCCGGGGTGTGGCGAAGACTCCTGACCGTATCCGCGCCGTGCCGGGCGTCGTTCGACGTTTGTGTCACGCTTTCGTTATCGGGAGGTACGGGCCCCGGGATGAGAAGAATCGTCGCGCGCGGGTCGTCCTGGCGAGAAGAGAGCGCAGCACGTCGGTGCCTTCCAGCTGGAAGGCCCGTCACCCGGCTATCGGCTGACGACCTTCGAGAGCCAGGCGGCGGCGGTCGGGACGTCCGCCGGGTCGATGTGGTGCGCTGCATCCGCCTCGTGGTACTCGACCGAGAGCCCACCCGTTTCGAGCAGCGCCTTCGCCTGCCGCGCGAACGCGACCTCGATCACCGGATCGCGCCGGCCGTGCGCGATGAACACCGGCAACCCGACGCGGTCGTCGAGCGACGGCTGCCAGCCCTCGACGGTCGGAACGAAGCCCGAGAACGCCATTACCCCTGCAGGGGCCGGCCGATCGCCCCCCAAGCCTGCCGCGTAGCTCATCACGGAGCCCATCGAGAAGCCGCCGAGCACCGTGCGCTCCGGGCCAATTCCCGTGCGCTTCCACAGCTCGTCGTGAAAGCGGGCGAGCTCGGCGTACGCGGCGTGGAAGGTCTCGGGGTCGGGGTAGCCGACGCGGGGCACGACGTACCAGTGGTAGCCGGGAAAGCTAGGAAGCGTGAGCGGCGCGCGGGGGCTGACGACGTGGAGGCGGTGTTGCGGGTCGAGCAGATCGGCCAGACCGAGCAGATCGTTCTCGTCGGCTCCCCGTCCGTGATGGAGGACGAGGATGCCGGCAGGCTCGCCCGCCGCGGCACGCTCCCGATGCACGAGGGTCACGAGCGCATCGTAGATCGCTCTCCGAAGCCGTTGGGCTCGCCGACCGAGCGAGTGTTCCGGAGCCGCGTTACACGGCCGATTCCAGGACGACGAGCTCGTCTCCGACGCTCGTCGTGGACGAGCACGGCGCGATCGGCAGAATGCGCGCCATGCCCACGAACTTCGAACGGGCATTCGCCGCGCGGCCCGAGGTATACGCCGCCTGGGCGGAGCTGAACGGCGCGATCAAGGCCGGCATGGACCTCCGCCGGTACGAGCTGGCCACGCTCGCCGCCGCGCAGCGCCTGCGTTCGAGCTACTGCTGCCTGATGCACGGACGCGTGCTCGCCGAGCGGTTCGGCGAGCCGGTGCGTGAGATCGCCCTCGACCGCCGCACGGCCGGGCTCGACGAGATCGACGTCGCGGTGATGGACCTCGCGGAGCGCGTGGTCGACGACGCGACGTCGATCGGCGATGCCGACTTCGAGCGGCTGCGGGAGCTCGACCTCTCTGAGACGGAGATCATGGGTGTCGTACTCGCTGCTGCTGCGCGCTGCTTCTTCGCGAAGACGCTCGACGCGCTCGACGTCCGCGCCGACGCGGAGCTCGCCGAGCTCGAGCCCGAGCTCCTGGACGTGCTCGTCGTCGGGCGTCCGATCGCCGACGCGTAGCCCGATAGCCCCGCACCCGTTCTGGCGATGGACGTTTGGCGTCCGGCGGCCGAGGAACCCTGAGGAAGTGATCAGGAATCCGCGGGCCCTTTGCGTCATCTTGCTTTGCCTGGTCGCGCTGATTCCTGCCGCCGCTGCGCAGAGCAAGCCGGTGCCGGGCGCGCCGTCCTGCCCTATGACACCCGCGGACTCGTTCTGGCATGCAGACGTCTCACAGCTTCCCGTCCTCTCGCAGTCGGCCACGTACGTGTCGCGGATCGGACCGACGGCGGGCCTGAAGGCGGACTTCGGCTCCGGCTTGTGGGAGAACGCCCCGATCGGCATTCCCTTCACGACGGTGCCGGGCACCCAGCCGAAGGTGCCGGTCTCGTTCGGCTACGCCGACGAGAGCGACCCCGGCCCCTACCCCGTGCCACCTAACGCCCCGATCGAGGGCGGCCCGAGCTCGTCGGGCGACCGGCACGTCCTGGTCGTCGACCGCGACGCCTGCCGCCTGTGGGAGCTCTACGCCGCCTACCCCCAGAACGGCGGCACGTCATGGACCGCAGGCTCGGGCGCGACCTGGAGCCTCAGCTCGAACGCGATGCGCACGCTCGGCTGGACGTCGGGGGACGCGGCAGGCCTCCCGATCCTCCCGGGCCTCGTCCGCTACGACGAGGTGGCCTCGGGCGAGGTCGACCACGTGATCCGCTTCACCGTGCCGAAGACGCAGAACGCCTACGTCTGGCCGGCGAGCCACAAGGCCGGCTCGGGCACCACGTCGGACCCGCCGATGGGCACGTGGTTCCGGCTGAAGGCGAGCTTCGACATCAGCGGCTTCTCGCAGACGAACCAAGTGATCCTGCGCGCTCTCAAGAAGCACGGCATGGTCGTGGCCGACAACGGGTCGGCCTGGTACATGAGCGGCGCGCCTGACCCCGGCTGGGATAACGACGATCTCAACCGCCTGAAGAGCGTTCCCGGCTCGGCGTTCGAGGCGGTCGACGTGTCGTCGCTCAAGATCTCGAACAGCTCGTACGCGATCGCGGGCGGCTCGCCCCCGCCGCCGCCTCCTCCTCCACCGCCTCCTCCGCCGCCTCCCCCACCACCGCCACCCCCTCCGCCTCCTCCCCCACCGCCTCCGCCGCCTCCGCCGCCGCCGCCTCTGGGTGAGCTCGTCTCCAACCCTGCGTTCGAGACGAGCGTCGCCGGCTGGGGAGTCGGAAACGCGAGGACGGCCCTCGCGCGGACATGTGCCGTGGCACACAGCGGCTCGTGCGCGGCCGAGCTCGGCCGCACGCAGTCGTCAGGAGACGCCGTGCTGGGCGACTCGCCGAACACCGTCGCGTCGACCGTCAAGGGCGCGCCGTATTCGGCGTCGGCATGGGTGCGGGCGCCGGCCGGAAGCTCGGTGCGCCTTCGCCTGCGCGAGTACTACGGGTCGACGCTGATCCGCTCGTGGATGGTGACCGTGTCCGGCAACGGCGCCTGGCGGCAGCTCTCCCTCAAGACCGCGGCTGCATACGGCGGCACGTCGCTCGGCATCGAGATTCTTGCCTCTCTGACGACGAGCCAGAAGGCGCAGGTCGACGACCTCTCCCTGAAGCGCTTCTAGACGATTGGCTCCGCCGTTGGTTCGGCGGGATGGTCGAGCGTCGACCTGAGCGGGATCTCCTGAAGAAGCCACGAGAGCCCGAACGGGATCACCGCGATCGCCATCCCCCACAGGAAGACGCCGTGGAGGGAGTCGGAGAACGCGGTCAGGAAGAACTCGTGCACCTTCGGGGGCAGGTGGCGGATCTCCGCCGGGTTGAGGTGGACGCCGCTTCCGATCCGCTCCCGCACTGACGGTGGAAGCGCCTCGAGCTTGT
This sequence comes from uncultured Actinomycetes bacterium, assembly GCA_963705945.1. Classification (GTDB taxonomy): domain Bacteria; phylum Actinomycetota; class Thermoleophilia; order Gaiellales; family Gaiellaceae; genus PALSA-612. The sequence continues at coordinate 185,004 of CAVPLG010000003.1, forward strand.
CCGTCAACCGCGACGCGAAGATGGCGCCGAAGATCGCGACGCCGAACGAGCCGCCGACGGAGCGGAAGAACGTCGCGGTCGAGGTGGCGACACCCATGTTCTCGGGTTTCGCGTCGTTCTGGACGACGAGCACCAGCACCTGCATGGTCAGCCCGATCCCGACGCCGACGATCAGCATGTAGATCGAGGCGAGCCACGGCGCCGTACTGACGCCGAGCCTCGATAGGAGGAACATGCCGGTTACCAGCACCGCCGTGCCGGTAATCGGGAACAGCCTGTAGCGGCCGATGTGGCTGATGATGCGCCCCGACGCGACGGCGGCCACGAGCAGGCCGATCATCAGCGGCAACATCCGCAGGCCCGAGGCGGTCGGGCTGGCGCCGTAGACGAGTTGGAGGAACAGGGGGATGAAGACGATCGCTCCGAACATCGCCATCCCGATCGTGAACCCCATCGCGCTCGCGACGTTGAACACCCGCGAGCGGAAGAGATCGAGCGGGATCACGGGCTCCGTCGCACGGCGCTCCTGCCAGACGAACGCCGCGATGAGCACCACACCGGCGACGGCCATGCCGACGATGGGCTTCGAGGCCCACGCGTACTGATTCCCGCCCCAGGTGGCGACGAGGATCAGAGCGGCAACGCCGCCGGCCAGCAGACCCGCGCCGAGATAGTCGATCCGGTGAGGCGTGCGCCGCTTCGCCAGGTGGAGCTTGAAGCCGACGATCGCGAGCGCGACGAGCCCGACGGGCAGGTTGACGTAGAAGACCCAGCGCCACGAGAGGTTGTCGACGATGAAGCCGCCGAGCAGCGGCCCGGCGACAGACGCAACGCCGAAGACGGATCCGATCAGGCCCATGTACCGGCCGCGCTCCCTCGGCGGGACGATGTCCCCGATAATCGCCTGCGCGCCGACCATCAAGCCCCCGGCGCCGATCCCCTGGAGCGCGCGAAAGCCGATCAGCTGCCCCATCGACTGCGAGAGCCCGGCGAGCATCGAGCCGACGAGGAAGATCACGATCGCGGCCAGGAAGACCGGCTTCCGCCCGCGCATGTCGCCGAGCTTCCCGTACAGCGGCGTCGAGATCGTCGACGCGAGCAGATAGGCGGTGACGACCCAGGACAGGTGGTTGAGCCCGCCAAGGTCGCCGACGATCGTCGGCAGCGCCGTCGAGACGATCGTCTGGTCGAGCGCTGCGAGGAACATCCCGAGCATCAGGGCACCAAAGACCGTCCAGAGCGCCCGCCCCGTCAGTCGCTCCTGCTGGCCCGCGTCGGTCACGGTCCCCCCACTTCCCTGATCTATACCGGAACCATCGATCGCGATCCGATGGATTCGCCGGCGGCGGTGTCATAGGATCGCGCCGTGACGTTCCACGACTGGCTGCTCGTGTTCCACGTCCTGGCAGCGTTCGCCCTCGTTGCCGCCCTTGTCCTGCTCTGGGTCCTCGTCGTCGCCATCCGTCGAGTCGACACGCCCGACGCGACGCTACGGCTCGGCCCACCCGTGAAGGTCGGCGGTGCCGTCGTCGGCGTCGGCTCGATCGGGACGATCGTCTTCGGGATCTGGCTCGCGATCGTCCTCGACCGCTACGAGGTCTGGAACGGCTGGCTGATCGCGGCAATCGTCCTCTGGGTGATCGCGGTCGAGGTCGGGAGGCGAACGGGGCAGGAGTACGAGCGCGGGATGGAGAAGGCGCGAGAGCTCACGACGGCCGGGCAGACCGAGGCGAGCGCCGAGCTCGGGGCGCTCAACCGCACGTCGAGAGGCGTCGTGCTCCACATGCTCGCTTCAGTCGCGGTACTCCTGATCCTCATCGACATGATCTGGAAGCCCGGAGCATGAGCATCGTCGCCGCCTCGCGCACGAGCAGCCTCGACTTTCCGCTGTTCGTCCACGTACTCGGCGCGATGATCCTCGTCGGCGGAACGCTCGCCGGCGCAACAGTGCTCACGCTCGCGCGCGGCGACACGCGCTCGCTCAGGCTCGGCTACTGGTCGCTGCTCACAGTCGCTTTGCCCGGCTACCTGATCATGCGCATCGGCGCCGAGTGGATCTACTCCAAAGAGCATCTCGGCGATCTCCCAGACGACCCGACGTGGGTGGGCATCGGCTACGCGATCGCGGACATCGGTGCGCTCGTGCTCCTGCTCGCACTCATTTTCGGCGGGATCGGCATGCGGCGTATGCGGAAGGACAAGGGCGAGGGCTTCCTGAAGGCGACGCTCATCCTGTCGTTCGTTCTGCTCGTCGCCTACGTCGTTGCCATCTGGGCGATGGCGGGCAAGCCCGACTAACCTCGTACGGTGGTCGAGAAGATCGCCGATCTCCCGGCGGGCGTTATCGGATTCCGCATCTCCGGGAAGATCACCCGAGACGAGTACCACGAGCTGGTCGACCCCGTCCGAGAGGCCCTCGATCGCGGCGAGAAGTTGCGCTACCTCGTCGAGACCGCGTCCGACTTCCACGGCCTCGACGCCGGTGCGCTCTGGGAGGACGTGAAAGCGGGCGCATCGATCGGACTCGGCCACCGCTCCTCGTGGGAGAGGTGCGCGGTCGTCACTGACAAGGACTGGATGCGCCACGCGATCAGCGCCTTCGGCTGGATCAGCCCTGGTGAGCTCCGCATCTACGAGCCGTCGGAGCTCGACGCGGCGAAGGCCTGGCTCGGCGACTCTTAGCAGCTTCTTAGCCCCGTCACACGGTTTTCCCAGGTCTCCCTGCGACGGTGGTCGCACGCCCGGACCGGGCGTCAACCCAAAGAGAGAGGAGACCACCAATGGACACACGGGAGAAACGCTGGCCGCTCGAACGGCTGGTCGTGATCGGGGCGCTCGCCTTCGGCATCGCCGCCGGCGGCTACGGGATCGCGAACGCTGCGAGCGGCTCGAACAGCTCGAGCACAGGCGGCTCGTCGGCCCTGACCGCAGCCGCACAGCCGGCGCAGCCCTGGGGAGGCCAGCGAAGCGACGAGACGCCGCTGACCGGATCCGACGCTGAGAAGGTCAAGCAGCTCGCGCTCGGCAAGCTTCCGGGGGCGACGGTGATCCGCGTCGAGACCGACGCCGACGGGAACGCGGCCTACGAGGCTCACGTCGTCCAGTCGGACGGCACGCCGGCGACCGTCTACGTGAGCAAGGCCTTCGAGGTGGTGAAGGTCGAGACCGGGATGCCCTGACCGCCACAGGGCGCCGATGCCGGCGCAGGGCACGGCGTGGCTGGCCGTCGGGGTCGCGATGAACCGTGGCCCCGGCGGCGCGGGGTTGCAGCTAGCGGGTGATGGCGATGCCGACGATCGTCGGCAGGATGATCCAGACGCCGATCGTCAGCGTGATCGCGACGATCGCGAAGTTTCGCGAGCGGTCCTTCGGCGGCTTCCCGCAGTAGCCGACCGACTTCCATACCTCCTCGAGCGGCGCCCGGGCCGAGAGCCGGATCCGCCGGCCCGCCATCGCCGTCCCGCGGAGCACGATCCACGAGACGCCGAGCCCGATCGCGATACCGACCGCGCCGACGATCGCCGCCGCCTGCCAGCGCTGGAACGCGAACCCCGTCGTAAGTCGGTAGATCGTCGCACCCAGCGGAATCAGGAGCGCGCCGATCACAAACGTCGGCACGCCTAGCTCACGAGAGCGTGCGATCTCGACAAGCGAGTCGCCGTCCATGCGCAGCGGGCGCAGGAGCTTCAGCTCGAGCGAGTCGTCGGGCGCCTCGATCTCGCGCAGCCAGTAAAGGTTGCGGAGGTTGGACACGACCGACTTCACGTACGAGACGACGATCCAGCGAGCGACGAGCTCGATCATCCAGCGGACGACGCTGCGGATCGGCCCGAGGCGGCGGCCCGCACGTGAGCCGTGGAAGCCGTGCCGCCGGAGGCTCTCGAGCGCGACGACCGCCTTGCGGTGATCGGCGGCGAGGCGCTCCGGCCGCGCCACCGGGCCCGGACGTGCAAGCTCGCCGAGCAGCTCCCGCTCGCGCGGACTGCGTACGTCGATCTCGTCGAGGAACGACGCGATCGCGTTGTCGTCGCCCGCCAGCAGCTCCAGCCGCTCGAGCGGGTTGTCAAGCGGATCCTGCCGCGGATGCTCGGGTACCACCGGTCGTGAAGATAGGCGGCGCATCGGCGAGCGAGCGGTCGTCGGGCCGCGCCGGCGTCAGCGCTCGGTAGGCTCGGCGCGTGGCCTGGCGCCTCATGCCCGCAGGCGTCTTCGCCCTCGCGCTTACGCTCGGCCTGATCCGCCTGGGATCGCAGGCGACCTGGTACGACGAGCAGGTCACGATCGCGACCGCTACTGGCTCGTGGAGCGGCATTTGGCACGCCGCGCGCGCGACCGAGGCGCCGCATCTCGTCTACTACGGGCTGATGAAGCCGTGGCTGGCTGTCACTGGGACGTCGGCGTGGGCCGTGCGCTTCCCGTCCGCGCTCTTCGGCGCGCTCGCCGCCGGCATGACCGCGATCCTCGGCAGGCGACTGTTCGGACAGCTGGCCGGACTCGTCTCCGGTGTCGCGCTCGCCGCAGGCTCCTTCTACGTTTCGTGGGAGCAGCAGGCGCGCGGCTACACGCTCGCCGTGCTGCTCGCCGTCGTCGCTACGTACGCCTTTGTGCGTGCCAGCGAGGAGGACGCGACCGCATGGTGGATCGCGTGGGCGCTTAGCCTTGCCGCGGCCGGCTGGATCAACCTGTTCGCCTTCTCCGTCGTCGCCGCCCACGTCGCCGCCCTTGTGCTCATGCGACCTCCGCCTCCCCTTCGACACGCTTGGCTCGCACTCGCCGGCGCGGTCGCGCTCGTGCTGCCGCAGGTCGTGCTCGTCGCACAGGGGGACAACGGTCAGCTCGACTGGATTCCTACGCCGACGCCGTACCACGTCGCCGTCGGCGTCTGGGACTGGACGAACCGGAACCCGATCGCCGTGCTAGCGCTCGCGATCGGCGTCGTGCAGCTCTGCCGCGAGGCCGTCCCACGCGCGGCGCGCTGGAAGGCGGCGCTCGTCGTAGTCTGGCTCGTTGCGCCGCTCGTCGCGACACTGCTCGCCTCGATCGCGCAGCCCGCGTTCGAGGCGCGCTACATCCTCGCCGCCGCGCCGGCGATGGCTCTCGCAATCGGCGCCGGGCTCGTCTCCCTCCCACGCCGCCTGGCGTACGTCCTTGCCGCCTGCCTCGTGCTCAGCGCAGCAGCCCGGCTCGGCCAGCTCTACATCTCACCGGGCGAGCCGCTCGTCCGGTAGCTACAAGGCACGAAGGGCCGCCCGCCGGCCGGCCCTTCGGCTACCTCACCAACACTGTCTGGTTCAGCGTCCCTGACCGCAGTGGCGCAACGCGTTCAGGCACGTGTCCACGAGCCGGTCGAGCGTCACCTGGTTCCACGCGTTGAAGAAGTCGGCGTGGGCGGAGTAGACGCCCTTCGACGCGAGGTCGAAGCTGTGCTCGCCGCTCACCGGGTACCGGTAGATGAGCGTGATCTGCGGGATCGCCGTGCCGTAGCCCGACGGGCAGCGGCCGTTCATCGGATACGCGACATGCTCCTTGTGATCCGGGCTGTCGAGCGTCACACCGTTCCAGCACGACGGGAACGTCACGTGCAAGCGGAGGCCGGTACCGCGGCCGGCGGGGCACGCCGGCGGAGTGCTCGACGGGCGCACGCCGCCGTTGACCCCACAGTTCCAGTACGTGACCGACATCGGCTGCGGCGACGTCGCGAGCGCGCTGCCCGCGATCATCTTGAAGCCGGACGGTGGAGCCGTCACCGCCTGCAGCGTCTTCCGGCGGTAGTAGATCGTCGCGCCCTCGGGCATCGTCGGACTGCCATCGACGAGCAGCGTCGGCATCCAGTACGCCGCCGTCTCACCGCGCCTCTTGCAGGTGGTCGAGCCGCTCAGCAGCGAGTCGACCGTCGAGTACGCGTTCGTTGTCGTGTTGCCCACGAACGTATGGTCGTGGGACGCTCCCGCTTTCTGGAAGAACACGATCGGGTCGTCCGGCGCCTCGTGGCTGAAACGGCAGCTGCCCACGAAGTTCACGCCCTGGAGCCGGCGGAGCGAGGTCTTCCCTCCGCCGCTCGCGCCCGTGGCGCCTGGCTTCTTTGCGATCGCGGCCGGCGCCACAATGGCGATCGACGCGACGACGAGACCTGCTAGCCCGATCCCCACTCCGAGTCGCCCCAATCCGAGTCGCCCCAATCCGAGTCGCCTACGGGTGATGCGCATCTGCTCCCCTTTCGATTGCCTGCCTTCGACCTGCCTGCCCAACCGACCTGCCTGCCCAACTGGGCGCGAGTGTCGGCCGAACGTGACCGAAATGGGAAAGCGCCGTGTAAGCGACGCGTGAAAGGGACGTGAAATCGCCAGAGGGACGGCGGGGGACCGTCCCTCTGGCGATCGAGCCGCCGTCAGTGTGCGGCGGTCGCCTGAACGCTCGGAGCAGGCTCCTTCTCCCGCTCGACGGCAGTCGCCGGTGCGCGGTGGAGCACCGCCACGGCGAGAATCAGGAGGCCGATGCCCGTCAGCAGCAGAGCGATTCCGACCACGATCCCGAAGAGCGAGATCTGCTCCGCCGTGTAGGCGAGGTTGAGGGCCGACGCGAGCGACGTCTGCGTCACCCAGAGGTTGCGTGCACCGTTCGAGACCGTCTGCCCCGTCGCCGTGTCGACGACCGCGAACTCCTCGTTGTTCGTTCCCCCGTTGAAGTCCGTCTGGGCAGCAGGCGCGTTGGGCTTCGCCATGAACCGGCCCATCTGCGCGTACGTCAGTCCGCTCGAGGAGCTGAGCGCGTGGATCCTCATGTACTCCGCGAAGCAGCGGGCGTTGTTGCCGTTGTCGACCGCTTCGTTCGCGACCGAGCAGCTCGGGGCCTTCACCGGCGTGAAGTCGATCGCCTCGGCGCCGGCCTGCTTGCGCGCCGCCGCGATCTTCGCCTGTGCCGCGAGGATCGCCGGCGTCTCCTTCGAGATCTCCGACGGCGTCATGTCGGGCGTGCCGACGATGTACTCATTCGCGAGGTTGGACTGCACGGTCGAGCGTCCGTCGGCGCCCAGCCAGAGGGCAGCGATGCCGAATGCGATCAGCACGACACCGGCGACGATGCCCCCGATCTCGAGAACCCTTCTGAATGTGTTGCTCTTCATCGTCCTGCCTCCTGTGCGTGGATGTCAGGGCGTAGTGTCGGGCGGCGATCGCCGTGAGCCATCAGCGCGTCTTCTGATCTCGGTGCGGGTTTTCCGATGCCGCTCTACGGGCTTCCCTCACCCCTTGAGTGGCGGCTGAACGGGGCCGATAACCCCCTGGTGCCAACGAACCTGCTGTCGTCCGGACCGACTCCGCGCGCGCGCCGCGCGGTGCTACTGCTCGGCGCCGCGTCGCTCGCGGGCTTCGGCGCGTTCTTCGCGTACACGGTGGTCGGCTTCGGCGGGCCGAGAGCCGACTCGATCTTCAACAACTACGTCTACAGCGTGATCGAGGTGGCGGCCTTCGTGCTCTGCCTCCTTCGCGTCGCGTACGTCCGCGCCGACCGGCTCGCGTGGGGGCTGCTGACCGCAGCGGTCGGCTCGTGGACACTCGCCGACCTGCTCTTCTCCTTCGCCTACGCCAACGACCCGCCGTTTCCGTCCATCGCGGACGTCTTCTACCTCGCCTTCTATCCGCTCTGCTACGTCGGACTGCTACTTCTCGTGCGCGCGCACGTGGCCGACTTCAACCGCAGCCTCTGGCTCGATGGGCTGACAGCTGCCCTTGGCTCGGCGGCGCTCGGCGCGGCGGTGCTCGTCCAGGTTGTGCTCGAGAGCACGGAGGGCCCGCCGTCGACGGTGATCACGAACATCGCCTATCCGATTGGCGACGTGCTGCTCCTCTCCCTCGTGATCGGCGTCTTCGCGCTCTCGGGCTGGCGCCCGGGCAGCACGTGGCTCTACATCGGGCTCGGGTTCGGCTGCTCGGCGATCGCCGACGCGGCGTTCCTCTTCCAGTCGGCGGCGGGGACCTACGTCCCAGGAACGGTCTTCGACGCGTTCTGGCCGGCCGCGCTCCTTCTGATCGCCTGGTCTGCCTGGCAGGCGCCGCGGGCGAATGCAAGAGCACGCGAGGCGAAGCCGTGGCTCGCGACGCCGGCCGTCGCAGGCCTGATCGCGATCGGTGTCCTCGTCTACGACCACTTCCACCGGCTGAACTCGCTCGCGCTTTCGCTGTCCGTGCTCACGCTGGTCGTGGTCATGGCGCGGGCGGGACTGACCTTCCGCGAGAACGGCCGCATGCTCGAGCGCATCCACCGGCAGGCGATCACTGATCCGCTGACCCGGCTCGGAAACCGGAGGAGCCTCGTCACCGACCTCGACCGCGCGCTCGAAGCCGCCGGCGAGGGCACCGAGCGGATCCTCATCATCTTCGACCTGAACGGTTTCAAGCGCTACAACGACACCTTCGGCCATCCGTCAGGCGACCAGCTGCTCCGCCGGTTGAGCGATCAGCTCAACGAGGCCGCCAAGCCGCACGGCGCCGCGTACCGGCTCGGCGGGGACGAGTTCTGCGTGCTCGCCGTCGTGCCCGACGGCGGGCCCGGGGCGCTCCTCGACGCGACGACGGAGGCGCTGACGGAGGAGAGCGAGGGCTTCACCGTGACGACGTCCCTCGGCGCGGTCTTCCTACCGGACGAGGCAGCGACGGGGAGCGAGGCCCTACGGCTCGCCGACCACCGGCTCTACGCGCACAAGCACGCGGCGGAGTTCCTCCGCAGCCGTCCGCACGAGGTGCTGCTCCAGGCGATCTCCGAGCGCGAGCCGAGCCTGCTGGATCATTGCCGGGCCGTGGCCGAGCTGTCCGTCGACGTCGGCCGGCGCATGGGCCTGAGCGAGTCCGCCGTCGAGGATCTCCGCATCGCCGCCGAGCTGCACGACGTGGGCAAGCTGGCCATCCCCGACGCGATCCTCGAGAAGCCCGGTCCGCTGAGCACCGACGAGTGGGCGTTCGTTCAGCGGCACACGGTCGTCGGCGAACGCATCGTCGCCGCCTCGCCCGCCCTCCGCGACGTGTCACGCGTGATCCGCGCAAGCCACGAGCGATGGGACGGCACTGGTTACGTCGACCGGCTAAAGGGAGCCGAGATCCCGCTCGCGGCACGGATCATCTTCGTCTGCGACGCGTTCGAGGCGATGACCGCAGAGCGGCCCTATCGCGCCCGGCTTTCGATCGAGCAGGCCGTCTCCGTTCTCCGCCGCAACGCCGGCACGCAGTTCGACCCTGCCGTCGTGCCGGTCGTCTGCGCCGTGATCGCCGCTAGATACAGTCCTTCAGCCCTTGCGCCTCGGGCAGTGACTCGAGCTTCTTGAGCGTGTTGTTCTCGATCTGGCGGATCCGCTCGCGCGTGACCCCGAAGGCCTGACCGACCTCCTCGAGCGTGCACGGCGGCTCGCCGTTCAGCCCGTAGCGCAGCTCGATCACCTTCCGCTCCCGGTCGGGCAGCGAGTGGAGCGCACGCTCGATGTCCTCGCGACGGAGCGAGAGCGAGGCCGTGTCGAACGGCGACTCGGCCTGGTCGTCCTGGACGAAGTCCCCGAGCTCGGACTCCTCCTCCTCGCCGATCGGCTTCTCGAGCGAGACGGGGTGCTGCGCCATTCGCAGGATCTCGCGCACCTCCTCTGTCGTGATCTCGAGCTCCTCCGCGATCTCGTCCGGCCGCGGCTCGCGGCCGAGCCGCTGCACGAGCTGGCGCTCGATGTGCACGACCTTGTTCAGCTTCTCGACCATGTGCACCGGGATGCGGATCGTCCGTGCTTTGTCCGCGATCGCCCTCGTCACCGCCTGGCGGATCCACCATGTGGCATACGTCGAGAACTTGTAGCCGCGCCGGTAGTCAAACTTCTCGACCGCTCGGATCAGGCCGAGCGAGCCTTCCTGGATCAGGTCGAGGAAGGACAGCCCGCGGCCGAGATAAGCCTTTGCAATCGAGACGACGAGGCGGAGGTTCGCCTCGGTCATCTGCCGCTTCGCTTCCATGTCGCCGCGCTCGATGCGCTTCGCGAGGTAGACCTCCTGGTCCGCCGTCAGGAGCGCCACCTTGCCGATCTCACGCAGATAGAGCCGCAGCGAGTCGAGCGAGGGCTCGACGGTGAGGTCGAGCTTCGGCATGGTCTTCTCGTCCTCTGCGAGCTGCGGCTGCTCGTGGGGCGGGTGCTTGTGCTGCTCACCCTCCATCAGCTCGATGCCGTGATCGATCAGATACGTGTAGAAGTCCTCGACCTGCTCCTTCGTGAGCTCCACCTCTTCGAGGCCCTGGACGATCTCGTCGTAGGTGAGGAAGCCCTTGTCGATGCCCTCGGCGACGAGCTTGTGAAGCTCCTCTACGTCCGGAAGAGCGATGTCTACGGTGAGCACGGCACCTCGGCTTTCTCGCAGTTGGCGGGACGGGGTTGACCTACCGACACGAAAAAAACCGGAACGTCTTGCTCGGTGTCCGGCTCACCTTCAGGTTGGGGCAGTGGATAGTACAAACGGCGCGGCCGTTTGTGAAGAACTCGTTTCGGTCCCGGGAAGGCGCGGTCTCCGGACGTTGCCGGACCGCGAAACGGCGGGCCGTAGCCCGCCGCTCGACTCCTACGTGCCGCAGGAAACTTTGCCGTTAGTCCCCCGGCGCGAAGAGGAGTTCGTCGTCCCTATCGGCATCCCTCCCGTCGATCTTTAGCGCTGAAACGTAAAGTGGCCAACGTGGCGCACACGTTCGTCGAACGGCTCGCGAAGGGGCCTCCGATCGCTGCGACGGTGGCATGGGCGCCCTGATCGCGAGCGCCGTGCGGACGCCTTCGCTGCCCCGAGGAGGCGAACGTACGCGCGCCGGAGAGCGTCGTCGACCTCCATCTCGGCTTCATCCGCGCGGGCGCCGAGCTGATCGAGACGAACACGTTCGGCGCGCAACCGCCGCAAGCTCGCGAGCCACTTTCTCGAGACACGAGCTCGAGGCGATCAATTCCGCAGGCGTGAAGCTCGCACGCGACGCGCGCGAGATCTCCGGCAAGGAGGTCTTCATCGCCGGCTCGATCGGGCCGCTCGGTGACGTCGGCGACGCGGAGGACAGGCGGTTCGACGAGCTCGCAGAGCAGGCGTCCGTGCTCGCCGGACGCGGCGTCGACCTGTTCATGGTCGAGACGTTCTACGACCTGGACGAGCTCGAGCTCGCAATCGGGGCCGTGCGCAGCGTGTCTCCTCTGCCGGTGGTCGCGCTGATGACCTTCGACGAGGACGCCGAGACGCTCGGCGGAGTGAAGGCCGCGGCGGCGGCCGAGCGCCTCCGCCAGCTCGACGTGGCGGCGATGGGCGCGAACCACGGCGCAGGGCTCCAGGCGGCGCTGGCGGCCCTCGAAGAGATGGCCGGCGACGGGCCACCGCTCGCGGCGCTACCGAACCTCGGCCTCGCGAGCCTCGCCGGCGGGCGCGTGATCTATCCGCACGCGACGCCTGAGTACTTCGCCGAGTTCGCTGCGCAGGCGCGCAGCCTCGGCGCCGGCTTGATCGGCGGCTGCTGCGGCACGACGCCGATCGAGATCGTCGCCATTCGCGGCGCGCTCGATGAGGAGCGGGCGCCGAGCGCCTCCTTCGACGTCGTCGAGCGCGAGCTCGTCGTCCGATCGATGGCGCCTGCACAGGAGGAGACGCAGCTTGCCCGGGACCTCCGCGATGGCCGCTTCGTCGTGTCGGTGCAGATCGACCCGCCGCTCGGCGGCGACTACACGGGCCTGATCGACACCGTCACCGCGATTCGCGAGTCCGGCTCGGCGGGCTACGTCGACATCAACGACAACGCGACGGCGAGCGCAAAGCTGAGCGCGATGATGATGGCTGCCGCCATCGAGCGGCAGGTCGGCATCGAGACGATTCCGCACCTCACGACCCGCGATTACTCCGTCCTCGGGCTCGAGGCACTCCTGCTCGGCGGGCACGCAGAAGGTGTGCGCAACGTCCTCGCCGTGACCGGCGATCCTCCGGAGGTCGGCGACTACCCGGGTAGCAAGGGGATCTACGAGGTGGACGCGATCGGGCTCACGCACCTGATCACGCATCTGAACACCGGAGAAAGCTATGCGGGCAAGCCGATCGACGCGCCGACCTCGTTCTTCGTCGGCGTCGCGCTCAACCCGACCGCCGACGACCTGGGGCTCGAGGTCGAGCGCTTCTGGCAGAAGGTGGAAGCGGGCGCACGCTTCGCGATGACGCAGATCCTCTTCGACCTCCGTCACCTCGACGAGCTTCTCTCGATCGCCTCGGCGGCTCCTGGCCGATCCCCGTCCTCGTCGGGATGTTTCCGCTTTCGACCTACCGGCTCGCGCTGCGGCTCCACAACGAGGTGCCGGGCATCGTCGTCCCGGACACCCTTCAGGATGCGCTCCGCGACGCCGGCTCCGACGCGGCTGCGATCGGGCTCGCACATGCACGAACGCTCATCGACGAGCTCCGCTCCCGGGTCGACGGCGTCTACATCGCGACGCCGTTCCGGCGGCCGCTCGCCGCGCTCGACGTGCTTGCGCGACTGACCCTCTCCTCAGCTATTGCATGCGTCCGGCCCAGATGAGAGAGTTTGCGCCCACGTGGGGCGGGGGAGAATCGTTGGTTGTGCGTGTGCGGGGTTGCTCGCCGTGCTCGCCTGCGCGCTCCCTGCCGCGACGGTCGCCTCCTCACTTCCGCCAGAACGCACGCTCCTCGTCGGCGTCGACGACGACACGGCGAAGTGGCGCACGCGCCCCGACCGGCTAATGGCCACGTACCGCGATCTCGGCCTCGACGCCGTGCGCGTCACGATCCCGTGGCAGCGAGGACAGAACCGGCCGACGCGCGAGGCGGGGATCTACCTCCATCGCGCCGCGCAGATGGTCGCGCGCGGCGAGCGAGTCGTGCTCGCCGTCTACGGACAGCCGTGGCAGGCGCCGGTCGACGACAGGCAGCGAGGGTTCTACTGCACGTTCCTCCATCACGTCGTCACGCGGATCCCGATCCGCGACGTCGTCGTCTGGAACGAGGCCAACTCGCCGCAGTTCTGGCCGGCGAGCGCCGGCCCCGCCGCGTACGAGGCGCTCCTCGCCCGCTGCTGGGACCGCCTGCGCACGGTTCAGCCTGGGGTCAACCTGATCTCGACAACGGCCGCGCACTACGACCCGGCCGCGTTCATCCGGGCGGTTGGCGAGGCCTATCGGAAGAGCGGCCGCCTCCGTCCACTCGTGCGCACCTTCGGCCACAACCCGTATCCGGATCACTCTGCCGAGCCTCCGTGGCTGAAGCACGACGGAGATACGACGATCGGCGAGGGTGACCTCCCGCGCCTGCTCGGGCGATCGACGACGCCTTCGGGGGCACCGGCCAGCCGCTGCCGGGGACCGGGAAGACCGTCGGTCTGGTACCTCGAGAACGGCTTTCAGACCATGATCCCTCCGTCGAAGCGGACGGACTACAGCGGCGAGGAGACCGATCCACGAGCGCTCCCTCCCGTCGCGCCGACCGGTTCCGTCGCGGGCACGGTCGATCAGGCTGGCCAGCTCCGCGACGCGTTGCTCCTTGCCTACTGCCAGCCCGAGGTCGCCGCGTACTTCAACTTCGAGCTGATGGACGAGGAGCGCTTGGCCGGGTGGCAGTCGGGTGTGATGTGGGAGGACGGCACGCGCAAGCCCTCGTACCAGGCGTTCAAGCAGGTCGTCGCTCGGGTGCGCTCGGGTACCGTCGACTGCTCGACCGTCCCCGGAGCAGGTGGGCCGCTCCCTGAGCGGTCCCCCTACGACGGCGCGGACCAGCCCGGCTAGACTGTCCGCCGAACGGGGGCGTAGTTCAGTCGGTTAGAACGCCGGCCTGTCACGCCGGAGGTCGCGGGTTCGAGTCCCGTCGCTCCCGCCTATCGCATCGCTCGGCAGCTCACACATACGGTGCTCGCCCGCGACTGGGCGCTTGCCGATGAGTTCTCGAGATGGTCTCACCGCCGAAGTCGATGCGCCGCGTCGGCCGTGCCGCACGGACCGGTCTCGTCGGCGGGATCGTGGCGGCCTTGGCGTGCTTCGACGCACTTCTGCTCGGGATGCCGATCGCGGCGCTCGCGTCCATGCTGCGACCGTCGTTCGTCTTCATCACTGCAGCCGTGGCAGTCAGCTTCTTGAGCATCGCCTGCTGCACCTGGGTCGACCGACGGTGGGACGAGTCCTCCTCGCGCAATGCGATGCGCGTCGAGCGGCGGCTCGCGCAGATGCGATCGAGCCGCCTGATGGCGCATCCCGTCGCCTGGATTCAGCGCGGCTCGGACCGCTGGTACGCACTGGCGGCGGCCCTGGCCAATCCGATCCTCATCGCGGCTCTTGCCCGGCCGATGAACGGACGGCCGATCGGTCGGAGAAGAATCTTCCTGGGATCGGTCGCGTACGCGATTCCCTATGCAGCGCTCTGGTCGCTCGTCGGGCTGATCCTCGGTGACGTGACCCGCGGCGCGTAGGGATCGGATCAGCCCGCATCCCGCAGCCGTTCGAGGCCGTCGAGGATCAGATCGAGCCCGAACTCGAACTCGCCCTCGCCGGTGCCGTCGTCCGGCGAGCGGGCTTCCTCGATGTGGTACTCGATGTGCTCGGCGAGGTAGGGGTACTCGTCCCTCGGGAGCTCGCGGAGGAAGCGCTCGGCGAGTTCGGCGAGCTCCGCCGCCGTCTCGAACGGAAAGTTCACCTGCCAGAGCGTGAAGCCCGTGATGTGGCTGTCGAGCACGTGGTAGGCGTGATGTGTCAGCTCCGCCGAGAACCCGCCGGTGCGGAGGCTCCCGAGCACGCCTTCCATCCACTGGAGGCGGGCGGGGCTCACGGTCGTCGTCTGCATCATCAGGCTGCACGCCCAGGGATGGCCGAGCAGCACCTCGTGGGCGGAGATCGCGCTCGCGCGGATCGCCGCCTTCCAGTCAGCGCTCCGCTCGGGCACCTCGATCTCCTCCATGACGATCTCGACGATCCCGTCCCGGATCTCGTCCTTGTTCGCGACGTGGTTGTAGAGGGACATCGCCTCGACACCGAGCTCGCGCCCGAGCTTGCGCATCGTCAAGGACTCGAACCCGCCGCCGTCCGCGAGCCGGATCGCCGCCTCGAGGACACGCTCCCGCGTGAGCGGCGCCCGGGGCTCCGCAGTCTGTGTCGTCTCCGCCATCTCCTTGACAACCTTACAGCGTACGTTTAACGTACGCCGTAAGTTTACACTGTACACCTAGGCGGGGAGATGATCCAGATGGGAGCGGATGGGAGCTCGATGAAGGCAGTCCTCCACCGACGCTACGGGCCGCCCACCCTGCTCGAGATCGAGCAGGTCGACAGGCCCGAGCTGACGGACGGCGGTGTGCTCGTGCGCATCCATGCGACGTCGGTCAACCCCGTCGAGTGGCACATGATCACGGGCGAGCCCCTGATCGCGCGGCTCGGTGCCGGCCTGCGCCGGCCGAAGAGCGCCGCGTGCGGCGTCGACTACGCGGGAACGGTCGAGGCCGTCGGCAAGGACGTCACCCGCTTCAAGCCCGGCGACGAGGTGTTCGGCGCACGAACCGGCGCCTTCGCCGAATACGTCAACGCCCGCGAGGACCGGGCGATCGTGCCGAAACCGCCGAACGTCACGTTCGAGCAGGCAGCGTCGGTGCCCGTGGCGGCGCTGACCGCCCTCCAGGGCCTTCGCACGAAGGGGAAGCTCGAGACGGGGCAGAAGGTGTTGATCAACGGCGCCTCGGGCGGGGTCGGCACGTTCGCCGTCCAGATCGCGAAGGCGCTCGGCGCGGAGGTGACCGCGGTCTGCAGCACGCGAAACGTCGACACAGCACGCGGGCTCGGCGCCGACGACGTGATCGACTACACGCGGGCCGACTTCACGCGTGGCGGACAGCGTTACGACCTCGTGCTCGACATCGCCGGCAACCACTCGTGGCGTGAGCTCAAGCGGGTTCTTGCCGATCACGGGCGGCTAGTGATCGTCGGCGGCCCCAAGCGCAACCGGTTGATCGGCCCGCTCGGAAAGGTGGTGCGGACGATCGTCGCCTCGATTCCCGGAAGCCGCAAGGCGATGTTCTTCATCACGAAGATCGACCGCGACGACCTCGCCTTCGTGCGGCAGCTTGTCGAGAACGGGAAGGTGACGCCCGTGATCGACCGCCGGTACGAGCTCGCCGAGATCCGCGACGCGCTCGCGTATCTCGGCGAAGGGCATGCTCAGGGAAAGATCGTCGTCACGGTCTGACGGTGCGCCTCCCGCGCCCAACGGCCCTCCGGAGGGGCGTCCCGAGCCCCTCCGGAGCGCCTGGAAGCGGGCTAGAACGACGCACTGGCCGTGCAGACCTCCCCGGACGTCCTCGTCGCGCGGGCGCGGAACGCATCCGCCCCGGCTTTGTTCGACGCGATCACGCGGGCGTCGAACGACCCGCTCGGCGCATGCGTCACCCGCGTGAGCTTCGCGATTCGCCCGCCGTTCTGGAAGATCGACACGTTCCAGCGGACGCCGTTTCGGTTCTGGTCGACCTCGAACTCGACCTCGATGCGACCGTCCTCGCCCTTCAACTTCAACTTGGACGTGCTCGAGCCCGTGCACGTTCCTCGAGCCCGGATCTGAGGACTGCCCTTCGTCGCGACGGCCTGGGCGGCAGCGATTCCCACCGTCAGCGCGGCCAGCGCAGCCGCGATTCCTACCTTCATGCTCCTCATCGTCAGCCCCCTTCGAACGTATGCCGTTGCCTCGACCACGCTCGCGCAACGCAGGTCCGAACCGCAATGGGACATTGGTCGTAAGCCCATAGGCAGACCGGGGACTGCGTGATATCCAGAGCGCAGCAGGCGGCGAGGGAGGAGACTCGTGGAGGAAACGGCTGCAGGACCCGGCGCGAAAGCGGTGCCCGACGCGCCTTCGATCGCGCGAGCGGTCGCGCAGTTCGCGATCACCGGGCTCGCCGTGCTCGGCCTCTTCCTCGTCGGGTCGGTGCTCGTGTTCCGGAGCTTCGGCCGCAGCGAGGCGCTCCGCGACGCCCGGCAGTACGCGGTCATCGCCGGCCAGGGCATCGTCGAGCCCGCGCTTCGCAACGGAGTGCTCCGTTCGGATCCCGCGACTCTCCAGCGCCTCGACCGGCTCGTCCAGGAGCGCGTGCTCGGCGACCGCGTCGTCCGCGTCAAGATCTGGAGCGCGCAGGGCCGCGTTCTCTATTCGGACGAGCCGCGGCTGATCGGGGGCACGTTCCCGCTCGAGGACTCGAAGCTAGCCGTGCTGCGAACGGGCAGCGTCCGCGCAGAGCGGAGCGATCTCAGCGGCGCCGAGAACCGCTTCGAGCGCGGCGCCGGCAGCCTGTACGAGGTGTACTTGCCGATTCGCGCCCCGAACGGCACCCCCGTCCTGTTCGAGACGTACCAGCGAGGAGCATCCGTCGCGCAGACGGGACGCCGGATCTGGCTCCCGTTCGCCGGCCTCCTCCTCGCGAGCCTCTTCCTCCTCTGGCTCGTGCAAGTGCCGCTCGCGTGGAGGCTCGCACGACGGTTGCGTCGCAGTCAGGAGGAGCGGGAGGCACTGCTCGTCCGAGCTGTCGAGGCCTCTGCCGACGAACGGCGGAGGATCGCGGCCGAGCTCCACGACGGAGTCGTCCAGGATCTCGCCGGCCTTTCATACACGCTCGATGCCGCAGCGGACAAGCCGGACACCCAGCTGTCGCCGTCCGCCCGCTCGATCTTTCGCGATGCGGCCGACCGCACGCGTGACACGATGCGCCGCATCCGCTCTCTCCTCGTCGACATCCACCCGCCGAACCTCCGCGCGGCCGGGCTCGAGGCTGCGCTCGGAGATCTCGTCAGTCCGCTGCGTTCGCGCGGGCTCGACGTCGCACTCGATGTCGATCCGGAGCTCGTCCTCACAGACGAGCGAGAGCTGCTCGTCTATCGCTCGGCCGGCGAGGCGATCCGTAACGCCGAGCGCCACGCCCGTGCGACGCGCATCTCGGTGCGGCTCTCGCGACGCGGCGGATGGGGGCGGCTCGAGATCGTGGACGATGGCATCGGCTTCAACGAGGACGACCGCGAGCGGAGCAGAGCCGAGGGTCACGTCGGCCTCTCGCTTCTCGAGGAGGTCGCGCCGCGTGAGGGCGGCACGGTCGAGGTCCGCTCCACGCCGGGCGAGGGAACGTCGTTCGTGCTCGAGGTGCCGGCCGCGTGATCCGCGTCGTAGTCGCAGACGACCATGGCGTCGTCCGGGCCGGCCTGACGCAGCTCCTCGGGACGTTCGAGGACGTCGAGCTCGTCGGCGTCGCAGCGGACGGACGGGAGGCCGTCGATCTCTGCCTTGCCGAGCGTCCGGACGTCGTGCTCATGGATCTCGAGATGCCGATGCTCGACGGCATCGAGGCGACGAGCGCGATCAAGGAGGAGCTTCCGGAAACCGCCGTCGTCATCCTCACGTCGTTCTCGGACCGCGATCGCATCGTCCGCGCGCTCGATGCCGGCGCGGCCGGCTACGTCCTCAAGGATGCGGAGCCCAACGAGCTCTCACGCGCGATCGCCGCAGCGGCGCGCGGCGAGGCGCCACTCGACCCAAGAGCGGCGAGCGCCCTACTCAGCGCCCGCCGCGTGCCTCAGGCGTCAGGCCAGCTCTCGCCGCGGGAGCGGGAGGTGCTGGCGATGGTACGGGCGGGGCTTCCGAACAAGCTCATCGCCCGACGGCTCGAGATCAGCGAGAAGACCGTGAAGACCCATCTCACGAGCATCTACAAGCAGATCGGCGTCACCGATCGCACACAGGCCGCCCTATGGGCCGAACGGGAAGGAATCGAGGGCGAAGGGTCCTAGGACCGATGTCCGATTGCGGTTTTCCGCACCCGGCGGCACGATCGACGCATGACGTCTCCACGGAGCTGGGTTGCTTTTGCGCTCGCAGCGTGCGCGCTCGTCGCGGCGCCAGTTGCGGCGCGCGCGGACGACGGAGACGGCGGTGGGCGGAAGGAGATGCGACGCACAGCATCGTGCACACGGTCGGGCGAGGCTACGCTGCGCCTGCGTGCGGACGACGAGTGGATCCGCATCGAGCTCGAGATCGAGCACGGCCGCCACGGCGGTAAGTGGGCCGTCATCCTGCTCCACGAACGCCGGATCGTCTATCGGGGCACCGTTGGATCCGCGACCGACGGCACGCTTCGTGTGCGCCGCCGGGTGCCGAACTGGCTCGGCTCCGACACGGTCGTGGCCCGCGCGACTGAGGCGTCGGGCGAAGCGTGCCGCGTCGCGGCAACGGTCTAGCCGCCGCCGAGGCAGCGTGAGGTCGTGACCCTTCAGAACCGCGTGACGCCGCTCGGCGACCTCGTCGCCGATCCGGCGCGCGGACTCGTCTACGGGAACCGCGGCTGCCTGCACGATGCCGAAGGGCGGATCCAGCGGCGGTACAACGGCAGACGCTGGATCGCGTGCAGATTGGAGTTCCGTGGCTGGCAGCGGGGGCCGCTGATGCGCGCCGGCCGTTTCACAGAGCTCTTCTTCCTCGATGAGGCGACGGCGTTCGCCGCCGGTCACCGCCCGTGCGCGCTCTGCCGCCGCGAGGACTACGTTCGGTTCGGCGAGATCTGGAGCGGGCTCCATCCTGGCGAAGCAGGCGCCGACGCGATCGACGCTCGGCTCCACGCCGAGCGCCTCCGCCAGGACAGGTCGGAGCGGCGGCTGCACGAGGCCGCGGGCGGCGCGCTTCCGAACGGCGCTTTCGTCCTGCTCGCGGACGAGCCGTACATCGTCTTCGAGGACGCGCTGCTGCGCTGGACGCCGGCCGGGTACGCGGAGCCCGCGCCTCGGCTCGACGTTCAGGTCGCGCTGATCACGCCACCCTCCCTCGTCGCCGTGCTACGCAAAGGCTGGAAGCCCGACGTGCCGCTCTTCCATCCTTCGGTCAGGACGGCTCGGCGCCGAGGCGGAAGAGCGTCCGACCCGGCGACGTGAGGCCGTACCAGCTTCGCGTGACGAAGTTGCTGAGCAGGATGATGTTCAGGCCGCCCCAGTAGACGCTCGCGGCGAGCAGCACCGGGTCCGGAAGCGTCCCGAACCGCAGCCCGTAGACGGCGACCGCGACGACGAAGACGACGATCGTCGTCTGGGGCAGCGTGTGACGCCAGTGCCAGCGGTGATCGTCGAGCTTGCGCGTCACCTGGTACGTCGGCTTACGATTCGGACCGCTGACGATCGCCTGCATGCTCGCGTTGGCGAACACGGGCGCAAGCCCCGCCCACATCGTGCGTACGTGCCAGAGCGCTCGGTACTGGTCCCGCTGTCTGTGCCGGCGGTCGTTGTAGGGACGGTTGAGCTCGAGCAGCCAGATCTCGGTCGCGAGCACGAGCGGGAGAAGGTGCACGACGTACCCGCCTGAGCCCGAGTCGATCGGCACCCAGCCGAGCAGCGAGCAGGCGAGCGTGATCACGTACACGAAGACGGTGAAGCTCGCGAGGTAGAAGAAAAGGAGCTCGATGAAGTGCGCCCTCTGCCGGAGACTCAGCCCCCGGAGGTCGCCCCAGATCATCAGCCGCACGCTGTCGAGCGCCCAAGTGCCGCGCTGCTTGTACACGCTCGGGACATCTTCGGGCGCGTGCTGCGGCACGGCGCCGACGATCGGCAGGTAGATGCCTCGCCACCCCCGACGCAGCGCTTCGACGCCCGACTGGAGATCCTCGACGAGATTCCACGTCGGGAACTCACCGATGTCGGCAAGCGCGCTGCGGCGCCAGACGACGCCGGAACCGCACGGGAAGACGGCGTTGGCCGCGTTCCGCGTGAGCATCTGGCCGCGGTAGAAGATCGACTCGCGGTT
Source organism: uncultured Actinomycetes bacterium (assembly GCA_963705945.1). Classification (GTDB taxonomy): domain Bacteria; phylum Actinomycetota; class Thermoleophilia; order Gaiellales; family Gaiellaceae; genus PALSA-612. The sequence continues at coordinate 205,787 of CAVPLG010000003.1, forward strand.
GTTGAACGGGTCGCCGGAGGAGACCTGTGCCTCCTTGATCGTCTGGACGAAGGCGAGCTTCGGATCTGCCTCCAGCTGGCCGATCACCTCTCGGAGGAACCCGGTCGAAGGAAGCTCGTCGTCGGCATCCCGGGTCTCGATGTAGCGGATGCCTGGAAACTCGCCATCGATGAGCGCGAGCGCAGAGTTGAGGTTCCCCGCCTTCGCGGCACCGTCACGCCCGGGCGAGAAACGCGGAGGCGGAGAGTGATAGAGCACTGGGAAGCGTGCAACGGCAGCCTCGAGCTCGGGGTCGTGGCCGTCGTCCGACACCACGACGAGGAGGCAGTCGTCCGGCCAGTCCTGCTCGTAGAGGGACTCGATCGTCCGGAGGATCAATGGCACTGGCTCGTTGCACGTTGGCACGATCACGGCCACGCGCGGCTCGTTCCCACGCGGGAGCGGACGGCGCTCCGGCACGAGCCTCGACCACCCGTTGAAGACCGCCAGCAGGCCGGCGGCGAGCGTGAACAGGTTCGCGACGAGAAACGGGTACGACAGCCACGGCGTCGCCACGTCGAGCGACCGGAGCATCCACGGCAGATAGAACGCGGTCGCCGCCACCAGCACGATGCCGGCCACGCGGACGCGCCATTGACCGGCGAGCGGCGGGTACGCGTCGCCGAACGCCCGAGCCGCGACCGCGATCGGCTGGGAGGGCGCAGGCTCGATTCCGCTCGTTGGCGGGTCCAGCGTTACCTGATCCACTCTTCAGTGGTCGGCTTGTGCGGTTCAGGACTTGAGTGGCGGCGTCAGCCGGCGACGGATGCGCGGAGGTCGTACTCGCGCAGCTGTTCCCCGTCTCTTCCGTACTCCGTGATCTCGAACGTCGCAGCTCCCTCGGGGTCGACGTCATCGGACGTGGTCACACGCACCGGACCGCCTGTGGTCTCGAAGATCTGCGTGAATCCCTGCGTCTTCGCCGAGACCCATGTTGCAGCCGGCGGCGGATCGACCCAGGCGAACGCCGTCACCCCATGGCCCTCGTTGGTGCAGAGGGTGAGCCGCGGGTCCCGCAAGGTCCCGCCCTGGAGCCGACCCACCGCGCTTCCACATCCACCGTCCCCCTTGAGGTCGGGATCGGGAAACGGGTTCGGGATCGCGTCGCACGCGTGGAGCGAGGAACCATTTGCAACGGTCAAGCTGCTCCCGTCGAGACCGACCCGCTCGACGACGCGCGGATTGCCTTCGAGCGGGAGGTCCGGACACGCCCTCCGCTTCGCCGGGCCGATGTCGGCGGCGGGGAGCACGGCGACGCGGGTCATCACCGCCCCGTCAACGTCGGAGAGCGCTGCAGGAATGGCCGGCGGCGCCGAGCCGTCCGCGAGCTGCGGGGCAGTGCTGTCTCCCCCACAGCCCGCGAGCGCAACGGACGCTGCCAGGACCGCTGCGAGCCTGCTCAATGAGACCAGCCATAGCGTCGGACCCCGCCGTAGGAAGGGTCTCCTCGATAAGTACGACTCCAGATACCCGTCCCGCATGCCTCGCACTTCGCTTCCACGATTCGATCGGTGTTGTAGGCCGTGTTTGCCTGGTAGATCATGCCCACGTGATTCGCGGAGGCCAAGGCGTCCATTTCGATCGCGACCGTTTTGGACAGGACCATGTTCTGGATGCCTGAGCCGTTCTTGAACGCCTCCGCAGTGAACGGCCCATGGATGAGCCGCATGCGGTAGTGGTAGTTGAATCCCGGGTCGGTCGTGTCGTAGCGCTCGTACCACGACTTGTAGGTGAAGCCCGAGCAATCTCCGCCTTCGCCGCGCGTGTTCGGGTTCTCCGTGGGGTCACCGGAGGCATCGTCGCGGTTGTTGTCGTTCCAGCAACCCCCAGCCCACTGGTAGCCCTCGTTGGCGCCGATCTCGGCGTAGATGCGAGCCTGTGCGCGGTTGACGCCGCTCGTCGCGTAGTAGTCGTTGGTGCAGGACCCCTGGAAGTTGGTGTGGTACGCCTCAGCGCCTGGCGCAGCGGTGGCGAGAGCAAGCACGCCGCCGGCGAAGGCCGCCGTCGCGAACGTCGCGAGTGTGCGTCGATCGAGGATCATCTTCCACCTCCGAGGTCGAATGTGACGACTTCCGCCCCCGCGCGGCCCGAGCGGAGCTGGTAGAGCCCGTTCCCGTGAAGGCGAAAGCGGCCGAGCGCGGCCGACTCCGCCCACTCGATCGAGTCGATCGCAAACGACTTGTCCAGGCCCGTCGGCGAGAGCTCGAGCGCTTCGAACTCCGCTCGATCGTTCGTCCACACCCGAACGACAGCGAGGACGCCGTCACCGAAGGGCTCCGCGAGCTGGATCTCCCCGAGTGGCGTGGCAGCTCGACACCCGCCACGCGCCGCAGCACGTAATCGCCCTGTACGAGGGCGACGAGCGCGGAGGTCGCCGAGCCACGGACGACGATCTCGCGCTCCATCGGCCAGCGATCGTCCCGCAGTTGCCGCCGCGGCCTGGGCCGCCGCAGACAGCGGAGCGCCGAGCCGGGTCACGGGAAGCCAGACATCTCCCGGGATACCCGTGCACGTAGGCGCCCGACGGTCCCGTGCGAACCATGTCCGCACCGGAAGCGGCGACGGCGAGGGGCGAAGGGGAGGAATTGCCCGGCGCGAAGGCGCGAACGACCGGAGCGCTCGCCACGGAGTCGAGGACGTAGGTGACGCCATCGGCCCCGACAGCGATATCCCCCTCGCCTCCGGCGAACGGGATCGTGGAATAGCGAGGCGCTGCACCGTCCCTCGCGTACGTCGCGAGGCGACGGTTGACCTGATCGAGCACGACCACGGAGCCGTCCGCCGCAACGTCGAACGCGGACGGGCCGATCGTCGCCTGGCTCCGCGCGCTCAGCAGCCCGAGCGAATTCGGTGCCGATCCCCACGACGCCGAACAGCCGTGGCGTCGGGGACGCGGGCTGCCCGAACGCGATGCGTCACCGAGATCGACCGCGGCAGTCGTCGAGAAACGATCCACGCTCCGGTCCGGAGCGCTCCGCCCCGGGCAGGGTGAACGTCTCTCCCTGGCCGTCACGGATCACGGCGTAGTAGGCGAACGCGCCCGCTGTCGCGATCGTCGCCGGCAAGGTCGCCTCGAGCGCGGAGTCCGACTCTCGTGACGAGCGGGATCCGCGCGAACGCCGACTCGGCCGGAGGCGCGGACGTACAGGTCTGCCGGTGAGCGCGCACGGCTGCGCCGAACGCATCCGACTCGCAAACGACTTCGTAGCGCAGGTTCACGGGCCTGCCCCGCTCCAACAGCAGAGGCGGCGAGTGGAGCACGTCGCGCAACCCAACCTCCACTGACGCGCCGGCGGGGGTGGCGCGGGTCGACGCGTCGACATGCGTGGCGAGCAACGCGGTGCAGATGGTCGCGCCCAGACGACGCCGACGACTCCCGCCAACGACCGTCTGCCTCCCCATCTTCGGGCTCTCGTCATCACTCCTCCTTGTCTTCTAGACTGACAACGAAGGTAGCGACGACCAGCGCCCGACGCGGATTTGGCGCGCTTAGCACGAAGTCGGCGCTCTCTCGTCACTCGGACGCCCAGGTGTTGCCGAAGTGCACGAAGAGAGCGCCAGACCTGTTCTGGCGCCTTCCGGTGCGCGAGCGCTCGGGCTATCCCGTCGGGGACATCGTCCACGAACGGAAGGAGTTGCTCATGCACCGGACTCCGGATCACGCGCCGGCGAGCAGTGCCGATCGGCGCGCTGCCTCGCTGCTCTGCCTTTCGGCGGCGGCCCTCGCGCACGCGGGGATGCTCGCGGATCGGAAACCTCGACGATCTACGCGTGCCGAGCACGTGCCGAAGCGGGCTGCTCCGCGTCGTTCACGGCCCGACCGAGCTGCCGCAAGCACGAACAGGCCCTGAGCTGGAACACACGAGGGCCTACAGGTCCGGCAGGGCCTGCGGGCGCAGGGGCCGCAGGCCCAGCTGGCCCCGCGGGCGCAACCGGGCCAGCAGGGCCCGCCGGGCCAGCCGGTCCGCAGGGCCTCGCCGGACCGCCGGAGCCGGCCTCGACGTCGCTCGACGCGCTCGACGGGACTGACGTGCAACGACGGCGCGGGAACCCTCGACGTCGCCTACGACGACGTCCGGCCTCGCAGTGCTCACGTGCGTCGCTCGGGCGGCGGTGGTGGCGGTGGCGGTTCGGCAGCCGTGACCGTCAACGAGTTCATGACCGGCGTCACCGGCGCCGCGACGAACGAGTTCGTCGAGATCGTGAACACCGGGACGGCGTCGGCGGATCTATCGCGGCTGGAAGCTCGTCTACCGCTCGGCAGCAGGAACGAGCGACGTCGTGCTCGCGACGATTCCCGACGGCACGATGCTGGCGGCGGGAGGCTTCTACCTCTTCGGTGGCGCAGCGGCTACGTCGGGCGGGCCGGCAGCCGACCAGAGCTTCTCGACGAGCATCGCAGCAACGGGCGGCGGCGTGGGCATCCGAGACGCTGACGGCGACGCTCGTCGACTCGGTCGGCTGGGGAACGGCGACGAACGCCCTCGTGGAAGGCACGGCGGCCGCGGCACCGCCGACGACCGCCGCTCCCGGGACGAGCGCCGGGCGTAAGCCCGACGGCGACGACACGAACGACAACGCCGCGGACTTCGTGCTCGACGACTCGCCGACACCGAAGGCGATCGAACGGCTAGCAGCTCGCTAGCTAGACTCGATCTGCATGCCCTCGCGCGCGAGCTCTGGCGCGGGCCCGTTGCTCCTGCCAGAGCTCGTGCGCACGGTCGCAGTGGAGCGTCGAGGTCGTCGTCCGTGTGAACGCGGGATCGTGGTGGAAGAGCAACAGCCGTCTCGGCGCCGGTCATCGAGGCGAAGGAGACGGCCTGCGCGCACCGACGAGTGGCCCCAGCCGATGCGCTCGCTCGTACTCGTCTTCCGTGTACTGCGCGTCGTGAAGCAGGAGGTCGGCGCCATCGGCGACGCGGAAAGCCGGAGATCCAGTCGCTCGTCAGCGTACTCGAGGTCGAAGCCGAGCGCCGGCTCGTGGTCGGGGATGAAGGCCAGCGAGCGCGCCGTCGGCCTCGACTCGGTAGCCGAGCGTCGTCCCCGGGTGCGACACCGGATGGCCGAGGACGCGGAGGCCCGCCGATCTCCCACGGCTCCGGCGGGACGTCACGGAACGAGCACTCGCGCCGGCAGATCCGAGACCTCGATCGGGAAGAGCGGCGAAGACAGGTAGCGGCTGATCCGCTCCTTCAGCGTGCGCACGGACGACGGCGGGCCCCAGACGCAGACCTCGCGATCCGGGTCGTAGAACGGCGCGAAGAAGCCGAGCCCCTCGATGTGGTCGAGGTGGAGGTGCGTGAGGCAGATGTGGATCGAGTGCGGCCCGTTCTCGGCGAGCTCGCGGCCGAGCGCACGGATGCCGGTGCCGGCGTCGAGGATGACGCGGGTCCCGTTCGCCGACACCTCGACGCAGGTCGTGTTCCCGCCGGTGCGCAACCGTCTCCGGCCCGGGTGTCGCGAGCGACCCGCGGCAGCCCCAGATCTTCACGCGCATCGCGCGCCTATGCCTCCCAGAAGATGACCATGATCCCGTGGAACTCGCTCGTCGGGCCCGAGCAGCGGGCAAGGCGGTCGTCGCAACCTCGCGCTCGGCGCCGTCGAGGCCGGTGATGCGCAGGGATGCCGTGGGCCGGCCGACGCTCGGTGAAGGCGATGCCGCCTGGCATCTCCTCGCGGCTCACCTCGGCTAGCCGTCGGCGCTCTCGCGGCAGCGAGCATCCGCGTCCAGTGGCGGACGGGCATCTCGCCGGTCTCGGCGAACGACCGCCCGGCGATCTGCTCGGCAGGCTCGTTGAAGTACACGAGCGTCTCGTCGGCGTCAGCGATGTAGATGGGCATCGCGAGGTTCGACGCGAACTCGCGCGCGAGGATGAGCACAAGGCTCTTCTGCCGACGATTGGTTGTCGCCTGCTGCTCCGACGCGCCTCGCGTGGTCATGCTCTCCTTCCTCGGCGCGCATCATCTCCGAAACGGCGCCGCGACCCACCCTTAGCGACCGAGCCAGAAGATCGTGAAGGCGCCGAACAGCTCCTCCTCGCGCCCCATGAGCGGAAAGGCGGTGATCGCGACCTCGCGGCGCACTCCGTCGAGGCCTGTGAAGCGGATCAGCTCGTGGTCAGGGCGGTGCTCGAGAAGCGCGACGCCCGCGGGCAGCATTCGAGGGCGGCCGGCGTGCCGTCGAGGCGCTCGGGTCGGAAAGCGGCGGCCCACTCCTCGCCCGACAGCTCGCCGGCCTCCTCGAACCGGCGGCCGCCGAGCATCTTCTCGGCAGCGGCGTTGTAGAAGACGATCGTCCCCTCCGGGTCGAGCACGACGATCGGAAGCGAGAGGTTCGTCGCGACTTCCCGGGCCCGGATGAGCGCGAGGCTCTTCTGCGTTGCGAACGTTGTCGCGTTCACGCTCGGCCGAAGGCTAACGCGCCACCGCCACCCACGGCGGATTTGTTAACCTGGTTAACGACTTTGGGAACGACTGCGATAGTCGCTGGACCCTCTGACGGTCGCGAACCGGCTGCGTCCCGTGCTCCTGCAGCTCGCCCGTGAGCTGCGCCGCGAGGTGCACCCGCTCGGGGTGACGGGAGGCCAGGTGTCGCTGCTCGTGGCGATCAGCGCAGTCGCACGGAAGTGGGCGTCCGGGAGCTCGCCGCGAGGGAGGGCGTCTCGCCGGCGGCGATGTCGAGACATGTCTCGCGGCTCGTCGAGCGGGCTCGTCCGGCGCATCGACCGGCGCCGGCGGAGACCGGCGTCGGGTCGCGCTCGAGCTGACTGAGGAGGCGGATCGCGTCCTCGGCTCGTGCGCTCGCGTCGAACGGCGTGGCTCATCGCCCAGCTCGCGGACGCTCGACGATGACGCGCTCGCAGCGATCGAGGACGCGCTCGAGCCGCTCCGAGCGCTCCTTGCCGAGCGATGACGCGCGCCTTCGTTCGCCTCAACCGAAGCGCACGTTCGCGAGCCTCAGGTACCGCAACTACCGGCTGTTCTTCTCGGGCAGATCGTCTCGGTCACGGGCACGTGGATGCAGAACGTCGCGATGGCGTGGCTCGTGCTCGACCTGACCGGATCGCCGGTCGCCGTCGGCATCCTCGTCCTTTGCCAGTTCCTTCCGTTCAGCGTGCTCGGCCTCTTCTGCCGGCGTCTTCGCCGACCGACTCGACCCGCGCCGGCTCGTGATGGCGACACAGGCGGCCGCGATGGTCGCTTGCGACGGTGCTCGCCGTGCTCACGCTTGCTCGGCGACATCGAGCCCTGGCAGGTGTACGTGCTCGCCGCGCTGCGCGGCATGCGTGCTCGTGTTCGACGCACCGGCGCGGCAGGCGTTCACGTACCAGATGGTCGGGCCGGCAGAGCTCCCGAACGCGGTCGCGCTCAACTCGTCGCTCTTCAACGCCGCGCGGGTCGTCGGGCCGGCGGTCGGCGGCGTGATCGTCGCCGCCTTCGGGCCCGGGCTTCTGCTTCGCCGCCAACGCCGTGAGCTTCCTTGCGGTGCTCGTCGCCCTGGCGGCGATGAGCGCTCCAGACCTCGTTCCGCTCAAGCGGGACGGCGAGCGGCCGGCGATCTTCGCCGGCACGTGGGAGGCGGTTCGCTACGCACGCCGCGTCGCGGCGCGTCGGCATCGTGCTCGCTGCTCGTGCCGTCGTCAGCACGTTCGCGTTCAACTTCAACGTGCTGCTGCCGGTGCTGGCGAGGCGAGACGCTCGACGCCGGCCCGGAGGTGTTCGGGATCCTCAGCGCGACGCTTCGGGGCGGGCGCGCTCGTCGGCGCGTTGCTCTCCGCGACGATCGCCCGGGCGAGCTTCAAGCTCCTGCTCCTGGGAACGGCGGGCTTCGGGCTCGCGGAGCTTCTGCTCGCGCCTGCGCAGACGCTCGCCCTGGCCGCGGCCTGCTCTTCGTCAGCCGGGCTCTGCTTCACGCGTCTGGACGTCGAACGCCAACTCGTCGCTCCAGCTCGCGCGTGCCCGACTGCGATCCGGGGACGCGTGCTCGGGCTGTACTTCTACGCGTTCCTCGGCCTGCAGCCGATCGGCGGACTGGTCTCCGGCTGGCTCGCGGACACCGGCGGCACGTCGCTCGCGTTCGCCGTCGGCGGCACGGTGACGCTCGTCGCGACCGGCGTCGCGTTCGTCGCCTCGGGCGAGTCCCGCGTCTGCGGGCTCGTCGGGCTTCACCTTTACGCGTACCTGATCGACCTCTTCGTCGCGGAGCATTGCAGCGCGCCGTCGTGACGTGAGCGCGCAGGATGCGGCGCACGTTCAAAGGCAGGCATCGACCAGGAGGGAGGTCAGATGGCAGGCAAGGCACGGCTCGTCGCGCTTGTCGCGGCGCTCAGCGCTCGCGGCAACAGCTACGGAGCGCTCATCGTCGGCACCCCGCGGGGACGACACGCTCGTCGGCACGCCGACGGCCGACCAGATCTACGCCGGCGAGGCGGCAACGACTCGATCCGCGCACGCGGCGGCGAGACGAGATCAACGGCAAGCGACGGCGGACCGCATCAAGGGCGGGAGCCGGCGACGACCAGTCGTACGGCGGGGGCGGCCCGGACTGCGATGTGGGCCGGCCGCGGCGCCGGACAGGCAGTTCGGCGGACCGGGCGACGACGTCCTCCACGCGCTCGCCGACGACGACCAGCTGGACGTGCTCGACTGCGGCGCCGGGCCAGGACGTCGCATGGCTCAACCAGATGGAGCGCGGCCTCTACCGCGTTCGCGACTGCGAGGTCGTGAAGATCGTCGTTCCGACCGCCGGCGCAGCTCGCCGAGGAGGACGAGGACTAGCCGTCTCGAAACCGCCAGGGGACAGTCACAGTGACTGTCCCCTGGCGTTTCGCGCCACGGTCGTTCCAGCTACCGTCGCCGGCGTGCGCTTCGTCGCCGCCGGATTCGCCTCGGGCGCTGTCTCACCGGCCTCGCCGGCTGCGGCGACCGTCACCGGCACGCCTCGCGGCAGACCGCCTCACCGGAACGCCGCGAGCCGACGTCGCTCGACGGCCGCGCGGGCAACGACACGCTCGCGGGCCTCGCCGGCGCCGACGTTCCTCGGGCGGGCCCGGGCGCGACACGGTCGACGGCGGCGAGCGGCGACGACCGCGTCCCCGCCCACGGCGACGGCGCCGCGCGACCGGATTCGCTGCGGCGCCGGTCGCGACATCGTCACGGCCGAGCGGAACGACGTCGTCCCGCGCGACTGCGAGGTCGTCTCGCCGACAGATCTCGAGCGACCGCACGACGACCCCGATCGGTCAGCACGCGACGCAGGTGGAGCCCGACACGTTCGCCTTCGGCTCGACCATCGTCTCGGTGTTTCAGGTCGGTCGCGTCTTCGAGCGGTGGCGCGGTCGCCATCGGCTTCTCCACGTCGACCGACGACGGGGACGACGTGGAAGGCGGGCCTGCTACCGGGCGTCACCGACTCGTCTCCGCAGCCGGGCGTCGGCCGAGCGGGCGAGCGACCCGTCGATCGCGTACGACGCGGTCCACGGCACGTGGCTCGCGGCGACGCTCGGCATCTCCCGAGCGAACGAGCTCCTTCTACCTCTACGTCAACCGCTCCTCCGACGGGCTGCACGTGGAGCGCCGCCCGTCGCCGCTGTCACCGGGCCGGAACGGGCGACCTCGACAAGGAGTGGATCACGTGCGACAACGGGGCCGCGAGCCCGTTTCGCGGCCACTGCTACCTCTCGTACTTCCACGTCGGCTCGGGCGAGATCCGCACGACGACGTCGACGGACGGGGGCGCTGACCTGGAGCGCAGCCGGTCGCGAGCTCGCCGGTGCCGCCGCGACGGGGTCGACTTCAACGGCGCACAGCCGCTCGTGCTCCCGAACGGCACGCTCGTCGTCGTCTACACGGCTTCGTCGGCGGGCGACGACCAGCTCCGGTGACCCGCAGCGAGATCGCACGCGACACGCTCGACAGACGGCGGGGCGATCGTTCTCGGCGCCCGTGCGTCGCGTCGCGCTCCTCTCGACGGCGGCGATTCCGGCGATGCGAACGTTCGCGCTCGCGTCGGCCGAGGTCGACGCCGCCGGCCGCATGTACGTCGTCTGGGAGGGTTGTCCCGGGGACGATCGCTGCTCGGCGAGCCGCATCGTCATGACCACCTCGGTCGACGGCGTGACGTGGACCCCGCGCAGGCGGTGACCGACGGCGGCGCCGGCGGTCGACCACTTCCTCCCCGGGCATCGGCGCCAACCCTGCGACCATCGGGCAGGCTCGCGCTCGTCTACCACTCGATCCCCGACAACTGCGCCAACGTCGCCGGTGCCCGCGGCATCGACGTCTTCCAGCACGACGTCGACGGACGGCGGCGCGACGTGGTCGAAGCAGCAGCGGCTCACGGCCGAGCCGATCGAGCCTCGACTCGATCGCCCGCACGCGCCTCGGCCTGATGCTCGCCGACTACGTCTCGACGTCGTTCGTCCGCGGCCGACCCGTCTCGGTGTTCGTGCTCGCCTCGCCGCGCAGTCGGCGGACGCGTTCCGGCAGGCGGCCTTCGCCTACCGCTAGCGAGGCTGGCATGTCGAGCGGATCGGCATCCTCACGGGCGGCGGCGACTGCCCGGGCTGAACGCCGTCATCCGAGCCGTCGTCCGGCGCAGCGCAGGCGCTGGGAAGCGAGGTCGTGGGCGTGCTGGACGGCTGGCAGGGGCTGATCGACGGCCGGGTCTCGGAGCTCGGGCTACGCGAGGTCTCCGGGATCCTGCCCCGCGGCGGGACGATCATCGGCACGTCAGCGGACGAATCCCGTACCGCGTGCGAAGGCGGCGTCGACAGCGTCCTGCGGAACTTCGCGGCACAGCGTCTCGACGGCCTCGTCGCGGTCGGCGGCGAAGACACGCTCGGAGTCGCGCAGTCGCTGTGGGCGGAGCACGACCTGCCCGTCGTCGGGGTGCCGAAGACGATCGACAACGACCTCTCGGCGACCGACTACACGTTCGGCTTCGACACCGCCGTCGCCGTCTGCACCGAGGCCATCGACCGCCTGCACACGACCGCCGAGTCGCACAACCGCGTGATGGTGGTGGAGGTGATGGGCCGCTACACGGGCTGGATCGCCGTGATGAGCGGCATCGCCGGCGGCGCGGACGTGATCCTCATCCCCGAGCATCCGCTCACGGTCGAGGAGACGTGCGCGGAGCTCGAGAGCCGCCACCGCCGCAAGGACTTCTCGATCATCGTCGTGTCGGAGGGCTACACGCTGCACGTTCGAGTCCGGCGAGGAGCGGGCCGTCGTGCAGGAGCTGACGCACCGACGAGTTCGGGCACGTGCGCCTGGGCGGCATCGGCGCCGAGCTGGCCAAGGAGATCGAGGAGCGCACCGGGTTCGAGACGCGCTACACCGTGCTCGGGCACGTCCAGCGCGGCGGCTCGCCCACCGCCCGCGATCGCGTGCTGGCGACGCGCTTCGGCCTGCGCGCGGCCGATCTCGTGCACGAAGGGCGCTTCGGGCACGATGGCAGCGCTGCACGGCGATGCGATCGTCGACGTGCCGCTCGCCGATGCCGTCGCCGAGCGGAAGACGGTGCCGCGCGACTGGTACGCGGTCGCCCGCGCGTTCTTCGGCTAGGACGAGATAGTCCAGGTGTCGCCGGCGTGGAGCAGGGCGGCGAGATCGCCCTCTCCGCGCTGCGACCGCGCCTCGTCGATCTGCCCCTGGAGCAGGTCGTCGTACACGGGCTGCTCGACGTCGCGGAAGACGCCGACGGGCGCGACGCCGACGTGCGACAGCGTCAGCCGGCTGAGCGCGAACGCGAGGCTCGGCTCCGGGTGGTGCTCGTCGTGGACGAGCAGCGCGTCCTCCCCCACGTCCGCGACCGCGACGATCTCGGCGGAGCCGTCGTCGCGGACGCGCACGCCGCGCTCACCGTCGGCGCCGAAGCGCACGGGCTCGCCGTGCCGCAGGTAGATGCGGTTCTCCTCGTCCTCGCGCACCGCGTCGAAGGCGCCGTCGTTGTAGATGTTGCAGTTCTGGAGGATCTCGACGAAGGACGCGCCGCGGTGCGCGGCGGCCCGCCGCAGCACTTCGGCCACGTGCTTGCGGTCGGTGTCGATCGCGCGCGCGACGAAGCTCGCCTCGGCGCCGATGGCGACGCCGAGCGGGTTGAACGGCTGGTCGATCGAGCCCATCGGCGTCGAGCCCGACCGCTGGCCGCGCGGGCTCGTCGGCGAGTACTGGCCCTTCGTCAGCCCGTAGACCTCGTTGTTGAAGAGCAGGATCGTGATGTTCACGTTGCGCCGCAGCGCGTGGATCAGGTGGTTGCCGCCGATCGAGAGCGCGTCGCCGTCGCCGGTCACGACCCAGACGGAGAGGTCGGGACGCGACGTGGCGAGCCCGGTCGCGATCGCCGGCGCGCGACCGTGGATCGAGTGCATCCCGTACGTCTCCATGTAGTACGGGAAGCGGGCGGCGCAGCCGATGCCGGAGACGAAGACGATGCGCTCGCGCGGGATGCCGAGCTCGGGCATGAACTGCTGGACGGTGGCGAGGATCGCGTAGTCGCCGCAGCCCGGGCACCAGCGGACCTCCTGGTCGGACTTGAAGTCCTTCGCGGTCAGCGTCAGCTTGCCGTTGCCGTTGCCCTCGGTCACAAGCATCGCTCCGATCGCGTCGGCGAGCTCGCTCGCGCGGAAGGGGACGCCGCGCACGCGGTTGTAGCCGACCGCGTCGACGAGGAACTCGGCGCGCACGAGCTTCAGCAGCTGGCCGAGGTTCATCTCGGGGATGAGCACGCGGTCGTAGCGCCCGAGCACCTCGCCGCGTGTTGCGCGGGAACGGGTTGAGGTAGCGCAGGTGCGCGTGGGCGACGTTGCCGCCGTCCGCGCGCACGCGCCGGACGCCGGCCGCGATCGAGCCGTACGTGCCGCCCCAGCCGAGCACGAGCAGCGACGCGCCGTCCGGGTCGTCGACCTCGAGCTCGGGGATGCCGGCGCGATGCCCGCCACCTTCTGCGCGCGCAGCCGGATCATTGCGTCGTGGTTGTCCGGGTCGTACGAGATGTTGCCGGTCACGTCCTCCTTCTCGAGGCCGCCGATGCGGTGCTCGAGGCCCGGCGTCCCGGGGAGCGCCCACTGGCGCGCGAGCGTCTCCGGATCGCGCACGTAGGGCAGGAAGCGGCCCTCGGAGTTCGGCTTCGTCGCGAACTCGACGCGAGCGATCGGGCAGCGTCTCGACGTCCGGGATCAGCCACGGCTCGGAGCCGTTCGCGAGGTACGCGTCGGAGAGCAGGTAGACGGGCGTGCGGTACGTGAGCGCGATCCGGCAGGCCTCGAGCGCCACGTCGAAGCAGTCGCCCGGCCGTCGAGGCGGCGAGCACCGGCACCGGGCGACTCGGAGTTGCGCCCGAACAGCACCATCAGCAGGTCGGCCTGCTCCGGCTTCGTCGGCATGCCCGTCGAGGGCCCGGCGCGCTGCACGTCGATGATCACGAGCGGCAGCTCGAGCGCGACCGCGAGCCCCACGGTCTCGGACTTCAGCACGATGCCCGGGCCGGCCGACGTCGTCACGCCGAGCGCGCCGCCGAACGAGGCGCCGAGCGCCGCGCCGCGGCCGCGATCTCGTCCTCGGCCTGGAACGTGCGGACGCCGAAGTGCTTGTAGCGCGCGAGCTCCTCGAGGATGCCGGAGGCCGGCGTGATCGGGTACGCGCCGAGGAAGAGGTCGAGCCCGCTCTGGACGCTGGCGGCGACGAGGCCGAGCGACAGCGCCTGGTTGCCCGTGATGTTCCGGTAGACGCCCGGCGCGAGCTTCGCCGGCCGCACCTCGTACGGAGACGACGAAGTCCTCGCTCGTCTCGCCGTAGTTGTAGCCCGCCTTGAACGCGCGCGTGTTGCCGTCGACGAGCTCCGGCCGGCCCGCGAACTTCGTCTCGATGAAGTCGAGCGTGCGTCTCGATCGGCCGGCCGTACAGCCACGACATGAGCCCGAGCGCGAAGAAGTTCTTCGAGCGCTCCGCCTCGCGCGGCGTGATGCCCTCGATCTCCTTGAGCGCCTCGACCGTCATCGTGGTCAGCGGGACCGCGTGCACGTTGTACGCGCTCGAGCGTGCCGTCCTCGAGCGGGTTCGCCGCATAGCCGGCCTTCTGGAGGTTCCTGTCCGTTGAACGCGTCGCGGTTGACGATCAGCGTGCCGCGCTCGCGGAGGTCCGCGAGGTTCGTCTTCAGCGCGGCCGGGTTCATGGCCACGAGCACGTCCGGCTGGTCGCCCGGCGTGAGGATGTCGTGGTCGGCGAAGTGGATCTGGAAGCCGGAGACGCCCGGCAGCGAGCCGGCGGGGGCGCGGATCTCGGCCGGGAAGTCGGGGAGCGTCGAGAGGTCGTTGCCGATCGCGGCCGTCTCGCTCGTGAACTGCGCCCCGGTCAGCTGCATGCCGTCGCCGGAGTCGCCCGCGAAGCGGATCGTGACCTGCTCGACCTGCTCGATGGACTTCGCCATCGCCTTCAAGGTATAGCGCACTGACGGCGCGGCCTACGATCGGTGACGTGAGCGCTCATCATCGCCCTCGCGCTCGCGCTCTTCGTGCTGCCGACGCCCTGGAACCTCGTCGCAGTGATCGGCGGCGGCGCTCTGGGAGCTGGCGACGGCGCTCGGCGGCCTCTGGTGGTCACAGCGGCGATGCGGCCAAGGTCGGCGTGGAGGCGCTGATCGGGACGGGAGGTCGCGGTGCGCAGAGCCTGCCGCCCGCTCGGCGAGGTGCGCGTGCGCGGCGAGATCTGGCGCGCGCGCTGCGAGGCGGGCGCCGACGCCGGCGACATCGTCCGGATCGTCGGCCTCGACGGGCTTACGCTGCTGGTGGAGCCGGTCCTACCAGCGTGACCGGCGGCCGCGCCGGCTCGTGTACACGAGCTTCGCGCCTTGGCCGACGCGCATGCCTTCGCGCTCGAACTGCTCGCGATGGCCGAGGCGCTCGCCACACGGCTTCGACGTCGGCCTGCTGCTCGCGGGAGCACGAGCGTGATACGCGCTTCCACCGCGGCCGGCTCGGTCTTCCCGTGCGAGCCGACACGAGTGCGACGTAGCCCTTGTCGTCGAGGCACTCTCGGCGGGGTCGTGGCAGAAAGTTGATGCACGTGCGGTGATGATCCGGTCAGGTCGAGGCCGCGACGCCGCGACGTCGTTGCGACGAGCGTTCGTGACGCGTTCTCCCGAGCGCAGGAGGTTCGAGGCACGCGCTCGTCACGCTGCTCGTGACCCTGTCGACATGTCTCCGTGCGCAGCTCGACGGCAAGCGGACGCGCGGTGCTCAGGCCGGTCCGCGGGCGAGCGCGGTCGCGATCCACGGACTTCTTCGCTGCGACACGTTGCCCAGCGCGCAGACTCGCGCTCTTCGCGCGGCACAAGGCTCGTGCTCGAGCCTGGTTGTGGCAGTACGCCGCCATAGGCGTACTTTGCCGGCCGATCGCCGTTGCGTCAGTGCGGGCCTCGTCGGCACAGATCGACTGGATTCCCGATTCCGACGGTCAGATCTGCGCTCCGCGGTGACACAGCTCGCTGGGGAGAGCAACTGGTTGCTCCGGCCTTCGTGGTCACCGCGTTCTCGGGCTCTTGTCGGCTTTCAGTCCTCCGAGCTCGGCGCCGGCTCGCCTTTCCGGCGTGCGGTTCTCATCCCGGTCGCCCGTCGTTCTCGGTGTCAGAGCTGAAGCCGATGTTCTCCCGAAGACCTCATCGCGTGTCTCGCCGCGCTCGGCATCTTCGCGGGAGGCGTGGCGGTCACCGTCGGACGCGCTGGTCGGCGCCGCTCTACTCACCGCGCGACCTTCGTCAGTCGCGCCGATCCGCGCCTGGTACAACAGGCGCCGATTCAAGACTGGAGCGCGCTGACGCGGTATGTCCTCGATGGCGTCGACCGCGGCGACGACTGCGATCCGCGACGATCGTCGAGCTTCACGAGGCGACCGCTCGACGAGATCCTGCAGGCGGCCGAGGCGTGGCGACGACGATCTGCGTGGGCGCCGCGGAGCCGGGCTTGGACTGACTGCCGATCACCCGCAAGACGCCCCGTCGTTCGTCCGACAAGCGCTTGCGGCCGGCGGCTACAAGCTCGCTCGTCGGAAAGAGCTTTGGAAGGACATGAAGGCAGAGCTGTTCGTCCGCGAGCACAACTGACGGCCGCATCGATCGGCGGGCGCCGGTGTGTCAACCGCTCCGGTCAGGCCTCGGCGAGCAGCGACTGGAGGTCGAGCGGAGCGGTGAACATCGACACGCTGCCGCCGGGCTCGAGCGGCCACTCATCCCGCGGCCGGTCGTAGTACGCTCGACACCGTTACCGTCCGGGTCGCGGAGGTAGAGAGCCTCGGAAACTCCGTGGTCGGAGGCGCCGTCGAGCGGGATGCCGGCGGCGAGCACACGCTGGAGCGCCTGCGCGAGGTCGCGACGCGTCGGAAACAGGAATGCCGAGTGGGACAGGCCGGTCGTGCTCGGCGGCGGGGGAGACCCGCCGCGCGACTCCCAGGTGTTCAGCCCGACGTGGTGGCGGTAGCCCCCCGCCGAGAGGAACGCGCCGACTCGAACCAGCCGGCATCAGGTCGAACCCGAGCACGTCGCGGTAGAAGGCGATCGCGCGTCGAGGCGGCGACCTCAGGTCGACCGTGGCCGACGCGTACGCGGGGGTCAGCTGCGGCTCCATCGACGAACGGTACCGCCGCAGGCTCGACAAGCGACCCGCAGAGCCACCAGAGGCAGTACGCGAGCCAGGGCACGCCGTACGCGTCGGTCTGGACGGCGAGCGCGAGCACGGCCGCGAGGGCGGCTGCGGCGCCTGCCGCGGCGACCCGGTAGGTGGCGTCCGTCGGCAGCCCACGCCGAGCGCACGAGCGCGACGAGCAGCGCGAGGCTCCACGCGATGAGCAGCAGCGCGCCGGCGAGCCCCGTCTCGACGCCGGTCTCCGTGTAGTTCGACTCACCGGCGCGGAGCGGCACGCCGAAGCGAACGCGCGATCGCGCCGGCGTTGCCGAGCCCGTAGCCCTGCGGGATGCTCGAAGACCGTCTCGATCCCGTCGCGGAGGCTCCGCCAGTGGCTGCGGAGCGACGGCTCGCCCGGGTTGAGGGCGAGCGAGCTGCCGCCGGGCAGGTCGCCGTGCTTGCGCGCCTGCTCCTCCTGGTACGGGCAGGTCCTGCCGGGAAGAAGTGCGTCTCGGGCGCGACAGACGTGAAGGCGAAGGCGAAGCCGACGCCGGCCGCGAGCACGACAGCGGTCGCCGACGACCGGCCACCAGCGCCGCAGCGCGACCGCGAGCACGACGAAGGCGCCGGCGAGCGCGAGCAGCGACGAGCGCGAGAGCGTGAAGAGGAGCGCGGCCGCGCAGAGTGCGACGAGCGCCGACGGCGAGCGGCCGGCGACGGCGGTCCTGCCAGGCGATGCCGGCGAAGAGCAGCGCGACGACGAGCGCGAACGCCGTCGCGAGCGGGCTGATGAAGCTCGAGACGAGCCGCCGGAACAGCCCGTCCTCGGTGTTGAACGCCCAGTTGTCGGGCAGGCCGCCGGGGCCGTGGTAGTCGAAGCCGAGCTCGTAGCGGAAGTAGCCGACGGCGCCGGAGCCGCGCCACCACTCGACGTCGACGGCGTAGAGGTCGATCGAGCCCGCCGACGGCGAGCGCGGCGCCCGCCGCCGAGCAGCGTCCAGCCGATGCCGGCGCAGCTCGATCGCGGTCGAGGATCAGCGAGCGGCCGAGGAAGTACGCGACGACCGGGACGAGCCCGTGGCGGAGGCCGTAGAGGATGGCCTTGCGCGCCGGCCTCGCCGTCGAGCACGTCCTGCGGGATGAGCGCGTAGAGGCAGACGACGGCCGCGAACGCGAGCGCGAGCCAGTCGACGACCGCGGGCGGAAGGGCAGCCGGCGCTCGCGGATCGCGTCGAACGCCACGCGCGCGACGGCCACGGCGAGCAGCACCTCCTTCCACGCCTGCACGGCGTCGATCGCCCCGCCGCGCAGCGCCGGCGTCGTAGAGCAGCGCCAGCACGAGGTTGTGCAGCGCCAGCCCGACGATGAAGACGTAGAGCGCGACGATCGGGCGCCGCCAGACGGCGACCGCCGCCGACCGCGAGCAGCGACGCCGTAGAGCGACGAGGACGAGCGGCGTCACGCGACGCGCTCCAGCCGCAGGAACACCTCGCGCGCGTAGCGGTAGGGCGACGTCGGGGCTCTCGTCGCGGGCGGCCGCGCGCAGCCCGGCGGCGGCGCAGCCCGTCCTGGAGCTCAGCTTCCGTGAGCCGCGTGCCCGCGGTAGGCGGCTCGGTCGGTGACGTCGCGCGCGGAAGACGGCCGACAGCGGCACGCGCGACGCGTGCGGGCGAGCCGCCAGGCGCGGGGCGGAGGCCGCTCGTCGCAGCACGGGCAGCTGCACGAACGCGCTGCCTTCCGGCGAGAGCACGCGCGCGAACTCCGCGAGGTAGCGCAGCACGACGCCGCCGCTCGGGCAGGTGCTGGAGCACGAGGTAGCAGACGAGCGTGTCCGCGATCCCGTCCTCGACGGAGTCGAGCCGGTCGCCGCTCGACGAGGCGGAAGTCGACGTTCGGCGCCGTGTACGGCCGCGCGCGCGCGCTCGAGCATCCCGCGCGAGACGTCGACGGCGACGACGCGGTCGAAGCCGCTCTGCGAGCACGGCGGTCATGCGCCCGGTCCGCAGCCGACCTCGACGCAGATGCCGCCTCGCGGATCGGCGTCCGAGCCGGCCGAACAGGCCTTCGAGCTCGGCTCGCGCGGTCGCCGGGTCGCCGACGAACTCGTCGACGCGGTCGGACGCCGCCGCCGCGTCCCACGTCGCCCTCATCTCGTCGCCCGGACACCGGCAGAGGGTACGTCTCAGAGGTTAGGTGCCGATGGTCGAAGCCATCGTGCGGCCGGCCGGCCCGTACATGCTGTCGCTCTCGGCGCGCCACGCGGGCGACGCGACGAGGACGTTCCGCGACGGGGTCTTCATCGGCAACGCTCGAGGTGGACGGCGGGCTCGAGCGCGCGTTCGCGCGCCAGTTTCCGGACGGGCGCGTGCACGTCGTCGGCCGGCAGCGCAGGACGGGCTGGAGCGGCTGCGCTTCTGCCTCGCGGTCGACGACGACCACTCGGAGTTCCTCCGCCGCTTCCGCGGCGATCCGCTGCTCGGGCGTTCGACGAGCCATCTGGCCGGGCTGCGCCCGATGCGCGTCGCCACCGTCGCCCACGCGCTGCTGCGCGCGTTCTGCGGCCAGCTGATCACGTCGAGCGAGGCGCGGCAGATCGAGCGCCGCGATCGATCCGGGCGGCGACGCCGGCGCTCGACCGCTTCCACGCGCCGCCGCTCAGCGCAGGCGCTCGGCGCGCTGTCGCCGGCCGAGCTGCGCCGGCTCGGTCTCCACGCGCGGCGCGGCGCGACGCTCGTTCGCCTCTGCCGCTCGCTCGACCTCGAGCGGCTGCGCGACGTGCCGTCCGCGGACGTCGCAGCGCGCCTGCTCCGCGAGCGCGGCCTCGGCCCCTGGTCGCTCGGCGTCGTCTCGCTCGAGGGCCTCGGCCGCTGGGATCACGGCCTCGTCGGCGACCTCGGGCTCGTGAAGCTGCTCGGCGCGCTGACGCGGGCGGCGGGTCGAGGGCTGGGAGACGGAGGAGCTGCTCGCGCCCGTACGGCGAGTGGGCGGGGCTCGCCTCCGTCTACCTGCTCGGCCGGCTGGGCGCGCGGCCTCGTGCCCGTGCCCGCCGCGCGCGCAGCCTAGACTCGGAGCATGGCGCGGCGGATCGCGATCCTCGGCTGCGGGAAGATCGGCGAGGCGCTCGTCGCCGGCCTGCTCGTCGTCCGGCTGGCGGAAGAAGGGCGAGATCGTCGTCACCGCGCGTCGCCAGGAGCGCGCCGACGAGCTGCGCGAGCGGCACGGCATCGAGGCGACGCTCGCGAACGCCGAGGCCGTCGCGGGCGCCGGGCTCGTCGTCGTCGCCGTGAAGCCGCAGGACCTCGAGGCGCTGCTGTCGCGAGATCGGCGCGGCGCTGACGTCCGAAGCAGACCGTGCTCTCCGTCGCGGCAGCCATTCCCACCTCCGCCATCGAGGCACAGCTCGCTGACGGCGTGCCCGTCGTGCGCGCGATGCCGAACGCCCCGGCCACCGTCCACGAGGGGATCGCCGGCATCTGCGCCGGAGCGCACGCCGCCGACGAGCACCTCGCGCTGGCCGAGGAGTGCCTATCCCATCTCGGCGCAGTCGTCCGCCTGCCGGAGCGGTACATGGACGCCGTCACGGCCGTCTCGGGCTCGGGCCCGGCGTACTTCGCGCTGCTCGCCGAGGCGATGATCGAGGCGGGCATCCTGCTCGGTCTCTCGCGCGAGGTCTCGACGCAGCTGGTCGTGCAGACGATGCTCGGCACGGGCGTCCTCCTCCGCGACGAGAAGATGCATCCCGGTCGAGCTGCGGGAGGCGGTCACGTCGCCCGGCGGCACGACGATCCGCGCCATCCACGAGCTCGAGCAGGCAGGCGTGCGTGCTGCGTTCCTGAACGCGATCCAGGCGGCGATGGAGCGCTCGCGCGAGCTCGCCGGCGGTGAGGACTAGAGAGCTCGCCTACGCGTTCGCCGGCGGAGAAGCACGCCGGAGGCGATGCCCATCGCACCAACGAGGCCGTAGACGAGCCCGAGGAACCACGGCGGCACCTCGTCGACGCCCGTCGTCGCTCCGACCCAGGCGCCGAACAGCGGCGCCGCGACGAGCGCCCACCAGCGCCCGACGAGGAGTCCGACGGCGAATCCGGTCGAGGTCACAATCGCCCAGATCACGCGATAGATGTCGACGTACGCGGCGCGTTGCTTGAGGCGACCTACGGCAGCAGATTGGACTTGAGCTCGACGGCGAGCCCGCGGGCCGCCGCGAGCGCCTGCAGCACGAGGACCGTGTCAGCGATCGGGACGTCCTCGAGGTAGTCGTCTCGAGCCTCGAACGACGCGAGCACCGACAGGGCGGCGCGTTCGTACGCCTGGGCATCGTCGGTCGCGATCGCGGCGAGCGCGTCGGCGACGTCGCGCGGAAAGTCGTCGCGGCGCTGGATCGTCGCCGCGAGCTGCCCCGCCTCTTCGTCCCGCCCGAGCACGAGCAGCGCGAGGCACGCGGCGTAGCGGCCGATCGGCGACTCGGCCTCCGCGCAACCCGTTTCAAGCGCCCAATCGGCGTCGCTCTCGGCACCCGGCCAATCGCCCGCGAGTAGACGTGCCTTCATCGCCCCGATCGGGCGGCCCCAGCTCCCCGGCGGCGCATCGGTGAAGCTCTCGCGGTAGCGCCCGGCAGCGCGCGCGAACCAGCCGGCAGCCTCGTCGCCCAGTCCGCCCATGAGCAGCGCGAGGCCCGCTCCGCCGGCCGCGTTCCCCATGCGGGTCAGCTGCCGCTGCCGGTCGTCGGCATCAACCAGATGCGGCAGTCTCGCCTTACCGTCCTCGTAGCGCCCCACCTCCCGCGCGACGTGCGCGTCCCAGTCGGTCATGCGACTACTGGGGCGGGCCGAAGTCCTGCTGCTTCAAGAGCACCCAGTCGCCCGCTCCGTCGGCCGCCTGAGGGTCCACGCGGAGGAACGACACCATCTGCTGCGTCGAGTCGCCGTTGGCGTCGAAGCCCACGGTGCCGATGGCGGTTTCGAAGCGATGGTCGGGATCGACCGCATATGCGCGAAGAGACGAAGGGGGTGGATTCGTGCCCCGCCTCGCGCATGGCCCGGCGAACCTCGGCAGCGCCGGAGTGAGTATCGCCTATGAACACAACGACGTCGGGAGCGGACGCGTCGTCCAACGGTTCGAGGGCGGCGGCCGGGCTCGTGCCGGGCTTCAGCTTCGCTTGAGCGACCTGTCCACCAAGTGCGGTGAAGGCTTTTACGAAGTTGGTGGCATCGTCCTGCCAATCCGGATCGACGATGACCAGAGCCGACTCGGCGTCGAGATCGTGTGTGATGAACGCTGCCAGTGCCCGCGATTGCACGTCGTCGACCGGAGAGAGTCGGACGTAGTTGATGCGATTCGGATGTGCCGCCCGGAACTCGAGGGCGCCGCGCTCGGGCTCCGTCAAGCCACCATACGTGGTAGACGGGCTGCACTCGAGCAGTCCGGCCCGGTTCGTGATCGGGATCGTGCTCCCGGCCTCAGGAGACGTGAACGGGCCGACGGCGGCAATCGTTCGAGGATCGCCGGTCATGTCGCGTACGGCGGCGGCGGCCCGAGATGGATCGGCGTTGCGTGTGTCGTATGCCTTCAAGCCCAACTCCACGCCGGCGAGGCGGCCGGCCTCGTTCGTCCGGTCGATGGCAAGCCGCACGGCGTTGCGGACAGCGATGCCCTCCGATGCACCGGGCGAGGGGCCACTCAGCGGCATGTGCACGCCGATCGTCCAGAGCCCCGGTGGGAGCCCCGTGGACGGGCGGAGCGCCAGCCAGCCGCCAGCCGCGGAGGCGGCCACCACGAGCGCCACGCCACCGGCAATAGCGGCACGCGCCCGCCGCGAGAGCCGTCGACGACCTCTCGACGGCCATGCGGTCGCCCCTGCGGCCGCCTCCACTACCGCGAACAGCTCGATCGGCTCGGCGATGCCCTTCAGCTGACGTCGGCCTCGCGACTTGAACTGGACCGGTAGGACGGTCGTCGTGAGAGCGCGGACGGACTCGCTGACCAGGACCTCGCCCGGGCCGGCCTGGGCGCAGATCCGCGCGGCGATGTTGACGGGTGACCCGACGTACCCGCCGTCGGCCTCGATCGTCTCGCCCGCGTGAATGCCGACACCGACGCGTATCGGCTGGTCGGTCGCGGCCGATGCGGCGGTCGTGATCGCAAGGCCGCACCGGACTGCGCTGCTCACGGAGTCGAAGACGACGTAAAAGCTGTCGCCCTCGGTCTTGATCTCCGCGCCGCCGAACTCCCCGATCGCTTCCCGGGCGAGCGCACGGTACTGCGTCAGAAGCTCCGCCGCGGCGGCGGCACCGCGCTGCTCCACGAAGTCGGTGTAGCCCCTGAGATCCGCGAAGAGAAACCCGCGGGTGATCGTGCTCCCCTGATCGACCGCCATAGCCGGCAGATAGTAGACGGGGCACGCGGAGCTTCTGCCGAGCCACCGGTGAGCTGCGCGGACCCAGGTGGGAGCGCGGCCGAACGGTACGCTTGGGCCATGTCCGACGCCAGCGTCCATGCCGTCCTCGGCACGCAGTTCGTTCCGCCGTTTCCGGAGGGTTACGAGCGGGCCGTGTTCGGCATGGGGTGCTTCTGGGGAGCCGAGCGGATGTTCTGGCAGGTGCCCGGCGTATGGACAACCGCGGCCGGCTACGCGGGTGGCACCGTAGCCGAGCCGACATACAGGGAAGTCTGCTCCGGCCGCACGGGCCACGTCGAGGTCGTGCTCGCGGTCTTCGATCCCGAGAAGACGAGCTACGAGGAGCTGCTGCGGATCTTCTGGGAGGGCCACGACCCCACCCAGGGGATGCGTCAGGGCAACGACGTGGGCACGCAGTACCGGTCGCTCGTCCACGTCCACTCGCCCGAGCAGCGAGCGGCAGCCGAAGCCTCCCGTGAGATGTTCCAGCGCGAGCTGACCGCGAACGGCTACGGCGCGATCACGACCGAGATAGCCGATGCGACGCCGTTCTACTACGCCGAGGAGTACCACCAGCAGTACCTCGCGAAGAACCCGAGCGGTTACTGCGGGCTCGGCGGCACCGGCGTCAGCTGCCCGGTCGGCATCGGCGTCCGGACGGGCTAGCGACTACGCTCGCGCGATGGCGCGCGAGTTACGGGAGGTCTACTTCGTCGACGGGGTGCGGACCGCGTTCGGCCGCGCCGGCGAGAAGGGGATCTTCTGGCGCACGCGCGCGGATGACATGGCGGTCAAGGTCGTCCGCGAGCTCCTCCGGCGCAACCCGTCCCTCCCGCCCGAGCGCGTAGGCGATGTGATCATGGCCGCCACCGCGCAGGTGGGCGACCAGGGACTGACCCTCGGCCGCGACGTCGCGTTGCTCGCCGGTCTTCCGCACACGGTTCCGGGCTTCGCCGTCGACCGCATGTGCGCCGGCGCGTTGACGGCGATCACGACCGGAGCGGGCGAGATCGCGATGGGCGCCGCCGACCTCGTAATCGCGGGCGGCGTCGAGCACATGGGCCATCACGTGATGGGCGCCGAGGTCGACTTCAATCCCCGCTACCTGTCCGAGCGGATCGTCGACGAGAGTGCCGCCGTCATGGGCCAGACGGCGGAGAACCTCCACGATCGGTTCCCTGCGCTGACGCGCGACGACGCCGACCGCTTCGCGCTCCGCTCCCAGCAGCGCGCAGGGGCGGCCTGGCAGAACGGCGTGATGGCCGAGACGGTCGTGCCGATGTCCGTGTTCACGGACAGCGGTTGGTCGATGGCAGACCGCGACGAGTTTCTCCGGCCGGAGACGACGCTCGAGGCGCTCGCCGGCCTGCCAACGCCCTTCCGGCCCGGCGGCCGCGTCACCGCCGGTAACTCGGCCGGCCTGACGGACGGCGCCACGGCCGCGCTGCTCGCGTCCGGCGACGCCGTGGCGGAGCTCGGGCTCGAGCCGCGACTTCGCCTCGTCTCCTTCGCGTACGCCGGCGTCGAGCCCGAGCTGATGGGCATCGGCCCGGTGCCCGCGACCGAGCGAGCGCTCGCGCAGGCGGGCCTGGCTATCGCCGACATCGACCTCTTCGAGCTGAACGAGCCGTTCGCCGTCCAGGTGCTCAGCTGGTGCCACGAGCTCGGCGTCGACCCCGAGGACGAACGTCTCAACCCCTACGGCGGCGCGATCGCCTGCGGCCACCCGCTGGCGGCGACCGGCGTCCGGCTCGTGGCGCAGCTCGCGTACAGGTTCCGCGAGCGGACGAAGGCGCGCTACGGCCTGACCGCCCTCTGCATCGGGCTCGGCATGGGCGCCGCGATCGTCTGGGAGCGCGCAGATGCCTGACACCGTCTTCCACTTGCGCGCGGTGGACACCGCGGCCGGGCCACTCGCGCTCGTCACGATCGACAACGGCGAGGACTGGACGAAACCGCCCTCGCTCGGCCGGTCCGCGTTCGCGTCTGCCGAGCGACTGCTCCCCGAGCTCGAGGGCGGCGACTGGATCGCGGCGGTCTTCACTGGCAAGCCGTTCTGGTTCTGCGCCGGCGCCGACATCGACGAGTTCCCCGCGATCTCGCCGGAGATCGCGGCCGAGGGCAGCCGAGCCGGCCACGTGCTCTTTGCGCGGATTGCCCGGCTGCCGTTTCCCACCGTCGCTGCGATCAACGGGGCCTGCCTCGGGGGTGGGCTCGAACTCGCGCTCCACTGCACTGCCCGCACGGTCGCGAGCACGGTGCGGCATCTCGGCTTCCCGGAAGTGTTCCTCGGCCTCTTTCCCGCGTGGGCTGGGACCCAGGTGACACCGCAGCTGATCGGCCCGCAGGCGGCGGTTCAGCTGATCGTCGAGAACCCGCTGCGCCAGAATCGCCTGCTGCGGGCGAAGGATGCGGTCGAGCTCGGCCTCGCCGACCGCGTGCTCGAGTCCGTCGAGCTCGTCGACGAGTCGATCGCGTTCGCGCTCGAGCTCGTCGGCCACCCGCTCGAGCGAGCCGAGCCCGACTGGTCGGAGCTCGAGACGATCATGCGCCGAGCCCGGAACGACGTCGAGGACGCCGTCCACGGCGCGACTCCCGCGCCGTACACCGCGCTCGACCTAATCGAGGGCGCGGCCACGTGGAGCGCTGAGGAGGGCCACCGGCGAGAGGAGCAGGCGATCGCCGAGCTGCTGCCGGGAAATCAGGCGCAGGCATCGATCTACGCCTTCGGCCTCGTCGAGCGGCGCGCAAAACGCCGGCCCGAGCTCGGCGCCGAGCCGCGGCCGGTGCGGAAGGTCGGCATCGTCGGGGCGGGCTTGATGGCAGCGCAGCTGGGCGCGCTGTTCGTCCGCAGGCTCGAGGTGCCGGTCGTCTTCCGCGACCTCGATCAGGAGATCGTCGACCGCGCCCTCGCGTCGATCCGATCCGAGCTCGAAAGCGCCGCAGCACGCGGGCGCCTGACCGAGGACAAGGCGCGCTTCCTCGCGTCGATCGCGACCGGCTCGACGACGTACGACGGTTTCGATGACTGCGACCTAGTGCTCGAGGCGGTCGTCGAGGAGCTGGCCGTCAAGCAGCAGGTGCTCTCGGAGCTTCGGGACGTGACGAAGACGGACTGCGTGCTCGCGACGAACACGTCGTCGCTCTCCGTCGAGGAGATGGGCGCCGACGTCGGCATGCACTTCTTCAATCCCGTCGCGCTGATGCCGCTCGTCGAGCTGATCAACACACCGGGGACGAGCGACGCCGAGCTCGCGACCGCCGACGACGTGGCGCGCAAGCTCGGTAAGACGCCGGTGCTCGTGCGCGACGCGCCGGCGTTCGTCGTCAACCGGCTCCTGACGCGCATGACGGGCGTCGTCGTCGGCTCGCTCGAGCGCGGCAACTCGGTCGGGGAGGCCGATGCGGGGATCATGGCGCTCGGCCTGCCGATGGCGCCCTCCGTGCTTCTCCAGATGGTCGGCCCGCGCGTCGCGAACCACGTGCTCGAGACGCTGAACGCGGCGTACCCCGATCGGTTCCCCCTCTCGCAGACGCTCGCGAACTACGCCGACGGTCGCGACGAGATCGCCGTCTCGGAGGACGACCCGCGCACCGTCGAGGAGATCACGAACGCCGCGCTCGAGGCGCTCGCCGACGAGTGCCGGCACATCCTCGACGACGGAGTCGTCGCGAGCGCCAAGGACATCGACACGTGCCTGCTGCTCGGCGCCGGCTTCCCGTTCTTCCTCGGCGGGGTCACGAAGCATCTCGACCAGACGGGGATCTCGGAGCGGGTCGTCGGCCGTCCGCTCGCCGAGCTCGGCGGCGAGCGTGTTCACGCCTGAGGAGCGCGAGCGCGTCCGCGCGGCGCTCGTCAAGCGCGCACACGAGGATCCCCGCATCACCGGCGCGGCGCTGACGGGCTCCGTCGTCCGCGGCGAGGAGGACCGCTGGTCGGACGTCGACCTCTTCCTCGGTGTCGACGACACGACGGACATCGACGAGGTCGTGCGGGACTGGACGGAGGCGGTCTACCGTGACGCAGGCGCGATCCACCACTTCGACGTGCGCGCCCCCGCCGGGCTGTACCGCGTGTTTCTGCTCGCGAGCGGGCTCCAGGTCGACGTCGCCTTTACGCCTGGCTCGTCATTCGGCCCGGGTGGGTCGAGCTTCCACCCGCTGTTCGGCGACCCGGTCGAGCTCGATCCCCCCGACCCGCCCCGCTTCCAGGATCTCGCCGGGCTCGCCTGGCTCGGCGCACTCCATGCACGCACGGCGATCGAGCGGGACAAACGCTGGGAGGCCGCGCACTGGGTTGCGGCGGTCAGGGATCAGACGCTCGCGCTCGCCTGCCTGCGCCTCGGCCTGCCGACGGCGTACGCGCGTGCAGTCGACCGGCTGCCGCCGGAGGTGACAGCGCCGCTCGAGAGCTCGTTCGCGTCCGGCAACGAGGAGGTAGAGCTCCGGCGGGCGCTCCGGGCCGTCACCCGCTGCCTCGTCGACGAGATCCGACGCCATGACTCCGGCCTCGCGGAGCGCCTCGAGTCGCCTCTCTTCGAGGCCACGGGCTAGGCTCCGCCGATGGCCCGAGACGACTGGAGAGTCCGCGTCGAGCTGGAGGACGCGCACACGTTCCTCGACCGCATCGGCCTCGACATCAGCGCGGAGGCGAAGGATCTCGCCCGCGAGCTCGCCGAGCGGCGGCTGCCCGTCTCGCGCGACGACGACACGGTGTTCGTCTATACCTCCACTGGCCGCGAGGCCGAGCAGGCGCGGAAGGTCGTCGAGGCGGAGCTCAGTGAGCTCGGCCTCCAGCCGCTCGTGCTCCGCGTCGAGCACTGGCTCACGGACGACGACCGCTGGGACGACGAGCCCGAGGCGCCGGACGTCGAAGAGGAGCTCGCTGCTCGCGGCTACGCGCCGTGGGAGGTACGGGTCGAGTGCGCGTCCCACGACGAAGCCGATCAGCTCGCCGACTCGCTCGAGACCGAGGGCTACGAGATCGAGCGGCGCTGGACCTACCTCGTCGTCGGCGTCGCGACGCGGGAGGAGGCGGAGGCGCTCGCAGCCCGCGTCCACGGCGAGGTCGAGGCCGGAGGCGAGCTCGTTTGGGAGGTCATGCCCCAAAATCCCTTCGCCGTCTTCGGCGGACTAGGCGGCTAGCCACAGCCGACCAAACAAGTCGAAGTCTTTGGGGAAGCATCGACACAGAATTGCCACACCCCAGTGCCAGGCACTGACGTGTGCCAAAGCTGTGACTTTCGCCGACAAGGCGGCCGCGGCGCCACTTGGCCGATTCTGGACGACCTACCGCGCGTAGCCGCGGGCGCGGTACTTCTCGTTGAGCTGACGGGCGAGCGCCACGGGGTACGTGATCCGTTTCGGATCGCCGTCCGAGACGTAGCGTGCGTCGGGATCCGTCTGCAGCCGGCGGAGCCAGTCGGACGAGCCGTTCAGCAGTGCGCCGGGATCGCTCCGGATGCGCGGAACGGCGCCGGGGTGGAACGACGAGGAGAACGGCGATGGCGCAGGCTCCGCACCCGCGAGAAACGCCGCGCGGAAGCGGTAGCGGTCCCCGTTCCACGAGCCCTCGAGCGCAAGCCCCGCGTCGTTCGGCTCGAGCCCGAACGGCAGCGCGATCGTGTCGATGGGTGCTCCCGGCAGAAGATCATGGATGACGCGGCTCCCGCGGACGATCTCACGCTGGACGCCGGCATCGTCAAGCTCGTCGAGCCGGGCGTGGCTGTACGTGTGATTCGCAAGCTCGAACCCGTGAGCAGCGAGGGCGCGGGCGAGCTGGGCGGCGCGCGGGTCGCCCCCGAACGGGTCCCGGTTCACGTACAGCGTCCCGGCGGGCCGGAACTCCGGATGCGCGCGGGCGAAGCCGATCATGATCCCGACCGCAGAGGTCGGGTCGATCGAGTCGTTCGGCAGGAGAGCCGCCTGGCTCGTCGTCGAGTCGTCGAACGTGAGCACGACGGGGGTCGTCCCCCGCGGGACGTCGAAGTCGCCGCGGACGTATGCGGAGGCGGTGATCGGGCGGTAGTGGCCGCGGAGCAGCCGCTGGAGCTCCGCGCGGAACTGGTCGGGCGTCAGGTCGTACTCGCCGCCTTCCGCGCTCAGGCGGTGGTACATGATCACGGGCACGCCGCCGAGCTCATTCGGCTGCAGGCCGTCGACCACGGGCGCGTCCGGCGAGACCGACGGGCGTAGGGCGGCGAGCCCCACCCCGCCCGTCACCGTCTTCCTCAGCCCCATGGTCGGAAGCGCGGCCGACGTGTCGAGCGCCCGTTTCGTGTACGTCACGCGCGGGTCCCAGAGCAGGAACTCGTCGATGCCGTCGGCGCCGGCGGCGTCGATCTGCGCCTTGACCTCCTTCGGCCCGTAGTCGACGCCGAGCGAGAAGTCCTGGAGCCACGGGACGAGGCGTGCGCCTGTGCCCCGTACGGCGCGCCGGAAATCGGCGAGCGATCGGCGCACGATCGCGAACGGCTGCGCATCGGGATTCGCGACGCCGTACTCGTCCGGGCCCCAATGCGAGGGGTAGACCATCGGCGCCACGTAGTCCACCTCGCGGGCTATCGACGGCACGTCCTGCGCGATCTCGTCGGGCCTGGTTGCCGCGATCCCGAACACGGACGCACCGAGGAACGTGCCGTGCTTACCGAGGGCGGAGCGAGCGCGGGCGAGGAAGCCGGTGATCGCACTCGACGGGTTCCCGGCGAGACCCGGGACGACCATCGTCGACATCGGTCCGTCCGGGCGGCGGACGTAGTCGTAGAGGACGTCGTCGACGCCGGCGCGGGCTGCTGCGGTCGCGATGTCGACGTTGTACTTCTGGACGACGGGGCTCGAGAAGTTCGTGAAGCCTCCGTAACCCGAGTACGCGGTGCCGTTCGGCGCCTGGATCACGAGCTGCTTCTTCCCGTGCGTCCACGCCCACTGGGCGAGGATCGGATCGCGGAAGGCGACGATCCGCCCGATCACACGCGCGCCGCGCGCGTGGAGGAGCGCGACGGCCGAGCGGAGGTCGAACAGCCCCTGCTCGGCGCTGATCCGCCGGGCCAGCGGGACCCCGGTCTCCCAGCCGATCTCCCCCAGCTCGTCCTTGAGGTCGAGCTCGACGGCATTGATCCGGTGCTGGGCGAGCAGACCGAGCACGCCCTCCCGCAGCCCGTCGTCGGCCCACGCGTCGGCCGAGACGTGCACCGCACGAACGGGATTTGCGGGCAGCCGTGGCGCCGTGCCGACCACAAGCCTGCTGTCGGTCGTGTTCCCCGCCGCGTCCTGCGCAAGCAGGATCACCGCGCGCCGCGGCACGTGTGCGAACGGCATCGAGAAGCGACCGCTGGCGTCGACCACAGCGTTGCGGCCGTCGACCGCGAGGCTGGTCCCGGGCTCGACCGCGCCGGCGACGGCGTACGGCTCGCCGCGCGCGGCGTCACGTGTCGCCTTCGTGACGCGGATCACCGGCGCCTTCGTGTCGACCGTGAATGTCCACCTCGCAGAGCGCGGCCCCATTCCGCCGCCCCGCGTCACCCCGACGGTGTGGTCCCCGTCCGCGACGCGGCCCGGCCGGTAGACGATCCGGTCGCCGCGAGCTCTGACCCCGCTTGTCACCGCGCTGGCATCGAGCGTCCAGGCGGTCGAAGAGAGATCGTCCCTGTCGCCGGACACCGAGAACGAGAGCTTCTTGACATCGTCGGCGCCGAGCAGCGATCGGGTCGGCCCGGTCGCGTCGAGGTCGCCCGACCCTCCGCCGAAAAAGAAGAAAACGGCGACGGCGACGCCTGCCGCCACCGCGCCGACGGCGATGATGCGACGGCGGATGACCGGCTTCGGCCGAGGTCGTTCGGGACGCACCGGGGTCTTCCAGTCATCGATGTCCTCGTAGAGCATGAGCACCGCCCGCGCCGCTGCGCGCACCTCCTCAGAGGCGCCGTTCTGAACGGTCGCCTCCGCGCGCGCGCGGACCTGCTCGAGGCCCGGAGGCGCCGGTGGGCCAGCCGCCGAAGGATCGTCACGGAGCTGCTCTGCCTCGTCCGCAAGGGGAACGATCGCGCGAGCGAACGTCTCGAGATCGCCGTCGGCGCCGCTCGCGACCACGCGGTCGGCCCAGCGCCGGAGCTCGGCGAGCTGCTCCCGCGTGAGCGATGGAGCCCCGGCCGGCATGCGGAAACGGTAGCGGCTCCGCAGACGGGCACACCGTGCGCGACTTCGGGTATCCTCCTTCTTGAAGCCCAGCGCAGTCCGTTGGGCGAACCTTCTCGAAGCGCTGCAGCACCGCGAGTGCTGCACCCATGCAGGAGATCTCAGACCAGAGCACGACAACCCCGGAGGTCGATGGCCTGCGACCGGACGCCGCAACCGCCGAGCGGTGGGCGGGCGAGCCGTTCCTCCATCCCGACGAGGACGCGTCGACCGCGCTCGCGCCAGGAACTGCGCGAAGGCGAGCCCTCGATGACGCGCTCGCCGAGATCGCCCTCGGTCACGACGCGCCGTCGTACGCCTGGCGCGTGCGCTACGCGCTCATGCTCGGCCTCGAGCGGATCCTCAGCGAGAAGCCGCCGCATCTCGCCTCGGGGACCGAGCTGCGCCGCCACCAGGTCGACGCGCTCGCCGGCATGCTCACCGCGCTGATCACGGCGAATCAGCGGGAGGCGGAGGAAGCGAACGGGTTCGAGGCCCTGGCGGCGGACGACGAGCAGTACGAGGGCAACTACAACGGGGATAACGGCGAGAACGGCCACGTAGACATCGAGCTCGACGAGGAGATCGTCGCCGACATCGGCCCTGATCCGGGCGCCGTACGCCGCTATCGCTTCCGTCATCCGACGGCGTCTGGGAAGACGATCGCGGCCGCCGGCTTCGTGGAGGCTGCCCGCACGGCCGGCGTCCTCATCCTCACGCACCGGCGCCTGCTCGTCTCCCAGTTCATCCGGGAGCTGACGGCGGAGGGCTACGGCGACCGCCTGCTGCCCGAGATCCTCGCCGGCTCGACGGCGCCGACCTCGAACCCGATCACGATCCAAACGTACGCGTGGTTCGCACGGCACGCGAAAGACCTGAGCCGCACTGCGTACCACCTCGTGATCGCGGACGAGGCGCACACCGCGCTCGGGGAGAAGACCTCGGCCGCGATTCGCAGCTTCCCCGACCCGGTGTACGTGGGCATGACCGCGACCGAGCAGCTGATCGCGAAGCAGGTGGCCGACGTCTTTCCTGCCTCCGTCGACGACCTCCCGCTCCAGGATGCGGCGCGTCGGGGCTTGATCGCACCGCTGCGCTCGCTCCGCGTGCCGCCGGTCGCCGCCATCAACTCCGTGCCGATCGTCGGCGGCGACTTCGACGAGCGCGCCCTCGCGGCAGTGCTCGACCACAAAGCGCTCAACCAGGCAGCGGCGAGCCTCTACCGCGACCGCTTCGAGGACACGCCGGGCATCGTCTACGCGGCAGGCGTCGACCACGCGTACAACCTCGCTCAGGAGTTCCGCGCGACGGGCCTGCTTGCGGAAGCGGTCTCCGGCAAGACACCGCCCGTGAAGCTCGCCGAGACGCTCGCCGCCTACGAGCGCGGCGAGATCAACGTCCTCATCAACGCCATGCTGCTGGCTGAGGGCTGGAACTCCCCGCGCGCGACGGTCGTCATGCACCTCGCGCCGACGGCGAGCCGGCGTGTCTACCAGCAGCGGATCGGCCGCGTCATGCGCGTGCACCCGCGCAAGGAGGCCGGCATCGTCGTCGACTTCGTGAACAAGGGCTCGACGCACACGGAGAAGGTGATCACCCTCCACTCACTGCTCGACTCCGACTTCTACCGCGAGGGCGCGCGAGTCACGCCGGCGCCGCGGCGCCGCGTGCAGCGGCGCGCGCGCAGGCGCCTGACGCCGGCGCCATGGCTCGTGCCTGTGACACCGGACGTTCGCCGCCGTCTCTCGGTGATCGGGCGCGAGTGGCAACGCATCGACCCGAAGTACCTGGACGACGAGGAGCAGCTGTTCTGGGCGACGATGGCCGGCCGAGCGGTTCGCTTCGAGGAGCGTGCTGACCTCGTGCAGAAGTTCACCGACGGCCGTGCGGGGAACGAGGCGCTGGGCCAGTTCCTGTTCACATGTGCCGCCGAGAACCCCAACCGCCGGCTGAGGATGATGGCGCTGGCCGATCGCGTCTCGATGCGCGTCGACCGGGCGGCCTTCGACGACCTCGTGACGCTGATCGAGCGAGCGCCGCCGTGGGAGAAGGATCGGCTGGCGGGGTCCCGTCTGCTCCTGTACGCGATTGCGCAGGACAAGCCGGACGCACCCGACCAGATCCTCGCGCGCTGGACCTGGCGCCTTGCCCGCGCGACGCGCAAGGCGCAGGACCGCGCCGCAAGCGCCGAGTTCCCGGAGGCAAAGCGCTTGCTCGGTGCGCTCGCCAACTCGCGCGGCCATCGCCACGAGGAGAATGCCGCCCGACTCGTCGCCGCCGCGAAGGATCAGCCGATGCGCGTCGCCGCGGCCCTGCTCGCCTCTGCGGAGGGCTACACGCCGCGGGCGACGAAGCTTCTCGACGCCGCGCGCGAGGAGCTCGGAACCGTGCAGGAGGCGGCCGGCGCGCTCGCCGAGAACCTCCCCGAGCCGAAGCCGCCGCGCCGCTCCCGGCGTCGCCGGCGGCGGAAGAAGCGGGGACAGGGGACAGCAACGCCGGAGGCCGTGAAAGGCACGGCTGCCGAGACGCCGCCGGTCGCCGAAGCCGCCGGATAACCCGGCCGCTACGCTGATTCGCGGGGATGCTCGGGCTGCTTCTGATCGGCCTCGTCGCCGGCTTCGCGACGGCGCTCTCCCCGTGCATCCTGCCAGTGCTTCCGATCGTCCTCGCCGGATCCGCGGCGGGCGGCCCGCGACGGCCGTACGCGATCGTCGCCGGGCTCGTGGCCACCTTCACGCTCTCAGTGCTCTTCGCCACGTGGTTCCTCGACCTGCTCGGGCTGCCGTCGACGTTCCTCCACGATCTCGCGATCGCGCTCTTGTTCGTCGTCGCCGCGGCGCTGCTCGTCCCCGAGATCGGCGTCGCGCTCGAGCGGCCTCTGATGCGCCTCACGCGCCGTCCGGGGGGCGATCTAGGCGGCGGTCTGCTGCTTGGCGCGAGCCTCGGCCTCGTGATGGTTCCCTGCGCGGGACCGGTGCTCGCAGCGATCTCGGTCGTCGCCGCGAGCCGCGACGTTGGGATCGAGACGCTTGCCCTCACGCTTGCCTACGCGATCGGGATCGCCGTGCCGCTGCTCGCTTTCGCCCTCGGCGGGCGCCAGGCGACGCATCTGACGTTCATCCGCACCCACGCGGTCGCCGTGCGGCGCGTGTTCGGAGCAGTCATCGGCGCGACGGCGCTCGCGCTCGTGTTCCACGTCGACCGGCAATTCACGACGGCGGTGCCCGGCTACACAAAGGCCGTGCAGGACCACATCGAGGGCAGCGCATTGGCGAAGCGCGAACTGGCCAAGCTGACGGGCGCGAAGCACGGCCCCGGGACGAAGCAGACGAACACGCTCGCAGACCTCGGCGCCGCGCCGCCGTTCTCGCAGGTGACCGAGTGGCTGAACACACCGGACGGCAAGCCGCTCGCGCTCGAGGCCCTCCGCGGCCATGTCGTGCTCGTCAACTTCTGGACGTACACGTGCGTCAACTGCCTGCGCGAGCTTCCCCACCTCGTGAGCTGGGACGCCGCGTATCGCAGGCGCGGGCTCGTCGTCGTCGGCGTCCACACGCCGGAGTTCGCGTTCGAGCACGAGGTCGGGAACGTCCGCAGCGCCGTTTCCGACCTAGGCGTCCGCTACCCGGTGGCGATCGACGACGACTACGGCACGTGGAACGCCTACGCGAACCAGTACTGGCCGGCGACGTACCTCGTCGACAAGCGCGGGCGGGTGCGTTACGTCCACTTCGGCGAGAGCGAGTACGACCGGACGGAGAACGTGATCCGGACGCTCCTCGGGGTCGGATCGTCGTCGATGGCCGGCGCCGTCCCCGATCTGACGCCGACGCAACCGCAGACGCCCGAGACGTATCTCGGCTGGAGGCGGCTCTCCGCTGACTACGCCGGGTCTCCGATCGAGGAGGGGAAGCTGGCGCGCTACGTTTTCCCGCCGACGCTCGCGTTCAACGGATATGCATACGGCGGTCAGTGGCGCGTCGGGCCCGAGCAGATCCTCGCCGGGCGCAACGCGCGGATCCGGATGCACTTCGTCGCCTCGCTCACCCACCTCGTGCTCACGGGCCACGGGTCAGTCGACGTCCTCGTGGACGGAAAGCGGGTGCGGAGCGTGAAGGTGAACGGCGACCGGCTCTATACGTTGGCTCAGGCGCAACGACCCGCACGAAGGCCTGCTCGAGCTCCGGCTGACGCCAGGCATCGGCGCCTACGCCTTCACGTTCGGCTGATCTCGGCGAACCGGAAGCAGTCGACGACGTGGTCCTGCGCCATGCCCGTCGACTGCATCAGCGAGTAGCAGGCGATCGGGCCGACGAAGCGGAACCCGCGCCGCTTGAGGTCCTTGCTCATTGCGCGTGACTCGGCGGTCTCCGCCGGAAGCTCGGCGAGCGTCGCGCCAGGAGCCGACGATCGGCGCGCCGCCGACGAAGCTCCAGAGATACGCGGCAAAGCTCCGGTCGGCCTCCTGCACCTCGAGCACGCAGCGCGCGTTCGAGACGGCGGACTCGACCTTGAGACGGTTCCGCACGATGCCGGAATCGGCCAGCAGCCGCTCGACGTCGCGGTCGCCGAACCGTGCCACGACCGCTGGCTCGAACCCCTGGAACGCACGGCGGTAGCCCTCCCGCTTGTGGAGGATCGTCGCCCACGACAGCCCTGCCTGCGCTCCCTCGAGCACGAGCATCTCGTACAGATGGCGGTCGTCGTGGGACGGCACGCCCCACTCGCGGTCGTGGTACTCGAGATAGAGCTCGTCGCCGGCCGGCGCCCACCCGCACCGGAGCCGCGTGTCGGGCGGCGGGCTACTGCTCACGGGCGACATCGGGCGGCGTGTCGCCTTCCTCGCGCTCGCGCAGGAACCGCGTCAGCTCGGCCGCGAGCGAGTCGCCGCTCGGGATGTCCTCCTCTTCGA
Source organism: uncultured Actinomycetes bacterium (assembly GCA_963705945.1). Taxonomy (GTDB): domain Bacteria; phylum Actinomycetota; class Thermoleophilia; order Gaiellales; family Gaiellaceae; genus PALSA-612. The sequence goes on from CAVPLG010000003.1 coordinate 241,927, forward strand.
TCATGTCCGCGCGCTGCTCGAGCTCATCCACGTAGGCGACTGCCTCGTCGTCGGACGAGACCGCTTCGCTCACGTGGTTCGTGTAGCCGTCGACCATCGCCTCGAGCTCTGCCACTTCGATGGGCACGTCGAGAATCGACGAGAGGCGGGTGCACAGGGCGAGCGCCGCCCGCGGACTGGGCGCAAGCGAGACGTAGTGCGGCACCGCCGCCCACAGGCTGACCGAAGGCAACCGAGCCTCTCGGCATGCGTCGTGGAGCACCCCGACGATCCCCGTCGGGCCCTCGTAGCGCGAAGCCTGGAGCCCGAGGCGCTCGACGAGCTCGGGATCGGTGCCTGCGCCGGTGACCGGAGCGGGGCGCGTGTGCGGAACGTCCGCGAGCAGGGCGCCGAGCGTCACGACGAGCTCGACGCCGAGCTCCTGCGCCAGGTCGACGACGAGCGAGGTGAACGTCCGCCAGCGGAGGTTCGGCTCGTTGCCGAGCAGGACGATGGCGTCTCTCGTCCCACCAGTGCTGGCGTGGAGAAAAGCGTTCTCCGGCCACTCGATGCGGCGCGTGAGCCCCTCGACGAGAGAGACTCGTGGCCGCGTCGCCTGGAAGTCGAAGAACCCCTCCGGATCGATCTCGGCGAAGCGCTCGGCCTCCCACGTGCGCACGAGGTGCTCGACCGCGAGTGACGCGCCTTGTCCGCCGTCGTTCCAGCCACGGAACGCGACGATGAGAACGGGGTGCGAGAGGGAAGGCCGGTCGCCGACCGTGAGCTCGCTGGCCATTTGATCAGTCTACGCCGGACGGCCTTCAGGCCAGCTCGACGCCCGTTCCCTCGTCGACGCTTCCGACGCGCGCGACGAACAGGCCCGCGTCGCCGGAAGGCCGCTTCGAGGACGGCGCCCCGCTCCGCGGGCACGGCGACGAGGAGGCCGCCCGACGTCTGCGGGTCCCAGGCGAGCGCGACAACCTCGTCGGGGACGCCGTCGATCGTGACGACGTGGCCCGCGAACTCCCGGTTCCGGCCGTCGCCGCCCGTTCGCTCCCCGGCTTCTGCGACGTCGAGGGCGCCTACGAGCGCAGGCAGCCGCGTCGCATCGAACCGGATCCGGACTCCGCTCCGCGACGCCATCTCGTACGCGTGGCCGAGGAGCCCGAAGCCGGTGACGTCTGTAACCGCGTTCGGTAAGAAAGGCCGAACGGCGTCGGCAGCCTGGCGGTTCAGCTCGCGCATCGACCGAACCGCCTCTGCGAGCTGCTCGTCGCCTGCGAGCCCGCGCTTGTGCCCGTGGAGCACGAGTCCCGTGCCGAGCGGCTTCGTGAGGAAGAGCGCATCGCCGGGCCGTGCCGTGCTCTTGGCCCAGATCGCGTCTGGGTGCGCGGTGCCGACGACGGCGAGGCCGTACTTCGGCTCGGCGTCGCGGATCGTGTGCCCACCGGCGAGCAGCGCCCCCGCCGCGCGCACGCGCTCGTCTGCGCCGCGAAGCACGTCGCCGAGCAACTCGTGGGCAGCTCTTCGGGGAAGGCGGCGATCGACAGCGCGAGCAGCGGCGATCCGCCCATCGCGAACACGTCGTTGAGCGCGTTCGCGGCCGCGATGGCGCCGAAGTCCGCGGGGTCGTCGACGAGCGGGGGAAAGAAGTCGACGGTGAAGACGAGCGCACGGTCGTCGTCAAGGCTGTAGACGGCGGCGTCGTCGGCCGGGTCGAGCCCGACGAGGAGGTGGTCGGAATCCGGCGGGCACGAACCCCGCAAGCAGCTCCTCGAGCCGCCCGGCCGCGTACTTCGCGGCGCAGCCTCCCGCCGTCACGAGCTCGCACAGTCTCACGTCACCGCTCGCCATGCACGCACTGTACGCGTCGGCGAGAATGGCTCCGTGGCTCGCAGCGCGCTCGTCACCGGAGGGTCGCGGGGCATCGGCCTTGCGATCGCTCGCATGCTCGCCGAGGAGGGCTTCGCAGCTGACGCTCGCGTCCCGGACGGCTGCGAACGTCGAGCAGACGGCCGCTGACATCGGCGCGCACGGCGTGGCCGCCGACGTCAGCAAGGAGGAAGATTGTGATCGGCTCGTCGCCGAGCACGCGGAGCGCTACGGCGGCCTCGACGTGCTCGTCAACTCGGCGGGCATCGGCATCGGCGGCCACGTCGAGGACCTGCAGGCGAAGCACGTCGATCTTCAGCTCGACGTCAACCTCCGCGGCCTCGTCCTCGTCACGCGCGAGGCGATTCCGCTCCTGAAAGCGTCACGTGGCCACATCGTCAACCTCGCGTCGATCGCGGGCACGATGTCGACGCCCGGGCTGTCGATCTACGGCGCGACCGAAGGCTGCGGTGATCTCGTTCACGCGCTCGCTCAACGACGAGCTCGACGCCGACGGCGTGCGCGCGACCGCACTCTGCCCCGGCTTCGTCGACACCGACATGGCGCAGTGGAGCGGCATCCCCGGCGACGAGATGATCCAGCCCGAGGACTGCGCCGAGGTCGTCCGGCGCGCTGCTGGGATGCGACCGAACGCCCGAGTGCCCGAGGTCGTGATCGAGCGCGTCGGCTCGTCGTCTCCCGTCCGCTCCTAGCGAACGAGGTAGCGGCTGACGGCAGCCCCGAGCTCGTCGGCGGAGACGGCACCCTCGAAACGTTCCTTGATCCTGCCGTCGCGGCCGACGAGGAACACCCACGGCTCGGTTGGAGCTTCCACTCCTTGACCCAGCGGTTGACGTTCGGCGGCTGGTTGTCCTCGTAGATCTCGACGTGAATGAAGCGGACGCCGCGCGCGCCGAGGTGCCGGCGGACGTGGTCGACGACGTCAACGATCGGGCCACACGTTCTGCTCGAGCAGAACGCGGGCGTCGCGAAAGCGACGACGAACGGCACGTGGGCGGCGAGCGAGTCGGCGACCGAGTAGCGCAGCAGCCCCTTGTCGGGCGGGTCGGCGGTCGTCAGCGCAGCGAAGTCACCGTTCGTCGATTCGATCGTCGGCGTGTTGGACGGAAACGCCTTCGACCCAACAGCCGGCGTCGTCGTGTGGTCTCCGACCTCGAGATCGAGCTGCGCCCTGCATCTGTCGCCCGCCACCGGCTCGGCGACGATCACGTACTTGCCGGCGCGTCGGGACCGGAACGGGGCCACGTAGATCTGCGTGACGTCGCCGAGCGCCTTCCCGGAGACGCCGGGCACGCCGATGTCTTCGCGCGCGCGGTCGTCTCGAGAAACGGCTTGTCGTCGAGCGACCGCGCGACCCACACGTGCGCCGTGGGCCGCTCGATCGACTTGCCGTGGCAGTCGATCGACGAGGAACGACGACGCGAATCGGTCCCTGTGGCGAAGTCGGACGTTCCAAGCGAGAGGGCGACGTCGGGGCCGGGACGCGCGAGAATGGCGCCCGCCGACCCCGCGGAGCGCTTGACAGACTTCCCTCGTTCGGGGTACCCCCGTTGCAGCCGCAGCCACCGACGAGGATCGCCGCGGCGGTTGCCGCGGCCTCAGTGCGACACCCCGACCCACTGGGCGAGTGTAGCCCGGGGTCGCGGGTCTACTTCCTGGCTACTAGTCGCCGCGGGGGCCGTCGAAGAAACCGAGACCTAGCTTCAGGCCAAGCGGAGCCGCCAGCACCGCCAGAGACAACCAATAGATCGCCTGTGCCTTGCTCACTGACGCTACCTCCTTTCCGTGGAGCTAGAAGCGGAAGTCCTGCAGCGTCTCGGCCGCCCGCCGGTAGAGCCGCGCCGCTTCGCGGTCGTCGCTGCGCCGTGCGGCGACGTCCCCGAGCGCAACCCATGCTGCCGCCCGGTGGCTGGTCGATGACAGCTGCTCGAACCAGCTATCGGCGGCGGCGAGCATTTCTTGAGCCTCGTCGAGCCGGTCTTGCTCGAGCAGCGCCTTGCCAAGCGTGAGTTGCGCCGTTCCGATCTCGGCGAGGAAGTCCGCGCGGTCGCCGAGCATCTCGAGCGCGCGCCGAGCCTGCGCCTCGGCGTCGTCCGAACGGCCCGTTCCGACATAGATCTCGGCGAGCGAGCAGATGACGTGCGCGGCCTCCTCGTCGATGCCCTCGTCGAGGAGGACGCGAAGAGAGTCCTTGAGGTAGTCGATCGCGTCCTCGGGGCGGCCGAGGAGGTACGTCAGGCCGCCGAGGTTGTTGAGCAGCCGGCCGACGTTCTCGCGGTCGGCAAGCTCCTCGTAGTACGCTCGCGCGCGCTCTGCGTACGAACGTGCGAGCACCCAGTGCCCCTCGCGCTCGGCGACGAGCGACGCCTGGAAGTACACCTGGGCGGCGGCGCGGTTGTCCGACAGCTGCTCGACGAGCTCGAGCGCACGCTCGACGTCCTCGCGGGCGGCCTGCCAGTCGCGCTGACGGCGGTAGCAGCGGGAGCGCCAACGGAAGATCTGCGCGCGCAGGATGTCGTTCGGCAGCTCGGAGCGGTCGGCGAGCTCGAGCGCGGCGTCGAAGAGCCCGATCGCGGTCGTGATGCTCGACAGCTGGTAGCGACAGGCGCCGAGCCGGAAGAGGACGTCGGCGCGCTCGAGATCGGAGAAGCGCCCGTCCTCGGCGAGTGAGCGGGCAGCCTGGAGCAGCGCGGCCGCCTCCTTCAGCTCGCCCTCCTGCAGTCGGGCCCAGCCTTCGCCGGCGAGCGCGCGGAGCTCGAGCTCATGCGCGCCCGCTGCACGCGCTTCGAGCAGAACACGGGCGAACTCCGGAGCCGCCTCCACGTAGCGTACTGCTCGCTCAGCGCCTCGGCGCGCGCCAGAGCGCCTTCCCAGCGGTCGCGCTCGGTCGACGAGACGCCGGTGAGGAGGAGGTCGGCGTCGACGCCGAGCCGCTCGGCGAGCCATCCGACCGTCTCGGTGGTCGGACGCGTCTTCCAGCGCTCGATCTGGCTCACGTACTCCTTGGTGAACCGGCCGGCGGCGAGATCGGTCTGCGTGAGCCCGGCGGCGATCCGGAGCTTCCGGACGCGATCGCCGAGGACGGGCTCTGTTTCCGCCGAAAGCGCGGTCAGCGCCGGCTCCATCACGACGTCCCGTTCTCCCCTCGTGCCCGATTCCCTACCCACGATTCAGTGAATCAACTGTAGCGCAGATTGCTTCACTTTACTACTTGACAGTTTCGGACAGGTCCGTTAGGGTCGTCCCACCTTGCAGAGCTAGCCCGCAGCCAGCAACGCGAGGTACGCGCCACCAACAGCGCGACAGCCGAAACGCCCGGCCGAGCCGCAGGGTCGGGGTCGAGGAGGTCGCTGCAGAGGTGGCGAGGTGATCGGCGAGCCCCCGGTAGCCGCAGCCGGGGGTTTCGCGTTTCTAGAGCCCGCCGCCTCTACGCCGCGCCGGTCAGCCAGTGAACGCGCGCGGCAGAGATCGCCTCGATCTCCTCGTCACCGAGCAGGCCGCCGAAGCGCTCCTGGACGGAGCGCAGGAGACCGATACCGAGACCGATCCATGCCTCGGCCTCGACGTCGCGGTCGTCGGCGACGCCTCCCGCCATCTGCGAGCGGCGGAGGACGTCGGCGACAAAGTCGTGCACCTCGCGGAGATGGCGGCGGAAGTGGCGCCGGATCTCGGCGTCCTCCGTCGCCTCGCTCAGTGCCTGGAGCCAGAGCTGGGTCGGCGCCAGCTTCCGACGGCGCAAGGCGGCCATGCCCTTCGGTACCGCCAGCACCCATGCCGAGGGGTCGGGCTCGCGGCGGATCTCCTCCTCGACGGCCTCGCGGAGGCGCAGCCACATCTCGTCCAGGCACGCGAGGAAGAGCGCGCGCTTGGACGAGAAGTGGCGGTAGAGGACGGGCTCGGTCACGCCCGCCTCGCGTGCGATCTCGGCCGTCGTCGCACCTCGGTAGCTCCGGGCGGAGAACACGCGTAGAGCGACCTCGACGATCGACGCCCGCCGGTCACAGGCGGCGAGCCGCGGACGAACGGCGCTCATGCCGTCTGCGCGACCGGCTCGTGCACGTCTCTCCGCACGGTTGCGACGGCAACGACGGCGCCCACGAGCGCGATGCACGCAGCGACGTAGAGTGCGAGGTGGTAGCCGTCGACGAACTGGTCGACCCTCGCCGGCCCGAGCACCGTCGTGTCCACCTGGCTCGCGACGAGCGCGCCCATCACGGCGATCCCGAGCGAGCCGCCCACCTGGCGGGACGAGTTGAGGACGGCAGAGCCGACGCCCGCCTTGTCCCTCGGCACGGCGCCCATCGCCGCCGACGTCGTCGGCGTCATTGTCAGGGCCATCCCGAGGCCGCCGACGACGAGGCCGGGCAGGATGTTCCAGAACGTCGAATCGACGTCGAGTTGCGCGAAGAGGACGAGCGAGAGCGAGACGAGCGCCATGCCGACGCCGATGAACCACCGCGACCCGACGTGGTCGGAGAGCTTCCCCGCCCACGGGGCGACGAGGATGATCAGCAGCGTCATCGGCAGGAACGTCGCGCCGGTCTGGATCGGCGAGTAGCCGAGGATGTTCTGGAGAAAGAGCGAGTTGAAGAAGAAGATCCCGAACATCGCGAGCGCCACGAGGAACATCGCGAGGTTCGCGCCCGTGAAGGTCGAGTTCTTGAACAGCGCGAGGTCGAGCATCGGCACGCGCTGGTGGCGCTCGACGAGAACGAACGCGACGAGCGCGACGGCCGCTATGCCGAACAGGGCGAGAATGCGGGGCGACGTCCAGCCGTATGTGTTCGACTCGATCAGCGCGTACGTGAGCGAGAACAGCCCGACCGCGGACGTCACGAGGCCCGGGAAGTCGAGCCGCTGCTCGCGGGACATGTCGCGGCTCTCGTCGATCGCCCACCGCGCGACGACGATCCCGACGATGCCCACGGGGATGTTGACGAAGAAGATCCAGCTCCAGTCGAGCTTCTCGGCGATGAAGCCGCCGGTGATCGGTCCGATCGCCAGCGCCATCGCGGACACGCCGGCCCAGATGCCGATCGCCATCCCGCGCTGGCGCGGCGGGAATGTCGCGGTGATGATGCCGAGCGTCGCCGGGTTCATGATCGCCGCGCCGATTCCCTGGGCTGCGCGGGCGCCGATGAGGAAGCCTGCACTCGGCGCGAGCCCGCAGGCGAGTGACGCGCAGGTGAAGATCACGAGGCCGATCGTGAACAGGCGCCGCCGCCCGAAGTAGTCCGCGAGCTTGCCGCCCGTGAGCATGAACGTCGCGAACGTCAGCGCGTAGGAGACGACCACCCACTCGAGCTCGCTCTGACCGGCGTTCAACGACCGCTGGATCGACGGCAGCGCGACGTTCACGACGGTGTTGTCAAGCATGATCATGAACAGCCCGAACGAGACCGCCGCGAGCGTCCACCACTTGCGCGTCTCGGGGTCGAAGAGGTGGGCGGCGATACGGGCTTTCATCAGGCTGGGCCTCCAAGCTCGTTAGCAACCACTAACTTAGCAGACACTAGCTTCGAGGCGAAGGGACTAGGCTTGGCGCCGTGCCCGAGGTGGTCTGGACGCCCGACGACGAGACGCTTGCCGAGGCGAACGTCATGCGCCTCATGCGCCGGCACGGCTTCGACGACTACCACGCGTTCGTGGCCCGCTCGATCGACGACCGAGACTGGTTCTGGCCGGCGGTGGTCGAGGATCTCGCCCTCGAGTTCGACGAGCCGTGGCACACGGTCTGCGACGACTCGCGCGGGCCGGAGTGGGCGACATGGTTCGTCGGCGCGAAGCTGAACATCGCGACGAACTGCGTCCACCGCTGGGCACGCGAACGTCCGAATGCGATCGCGGCGGTCTTCCGGGGCGAGGACGGCACGCGCCGCGAGCTGACGTTCGCGGAGGAGTCGCAACAGGTGACGAAGCTCGCCGAGGCGCTCGTGCGGCTCGGCGTCGAGCCAGGAGACCGCGTCGCGATCTATCTGCCGATGTCTCCGGAGGCCGCCGTGGCGTCCCACGCGTGCGCACACGTCGGCGCCGTCCAGGTGCCCGTCTTCTCGGGCTTCGCTGCCCCCGCCGTGGCGCAACGGCTCCAGGACTCCGAGGCGAAGGTCGCGATCACCGTCGAGAGGTCGCGGCGGCGCGGCCGCGAGGTGCAGATGCGCCAGACGCTGGAGGAGGCGCGCCGCGAGGCGCGGTCGCTCGAGCATGTCGTACTCGCGCCGTTCGACGAGCTGCTCGCGGACTGCCCGGGGACGCTCGAGCCACTCGCGGTCGACTCGGAGCATCCGTACCTGCTCACGTACACGTCCGGTACGACCGGCAAGCCGAAGGGCGTCCTCCACGTGCAGGGCGGCTTCCTCGTCTCGATCGCGCGCGAGGTCTGCTACCAGGCGGATGCCCGCCCGGGCGACGTGATCCACTTCGCGACCGACATGGGCTGGATCATGGGACCGTGGACGGTCGTCGGCGGCGGCGCGATCGGCGCGACGATCGTCTACGCGGAGGGCGCGCCCGACTGGCCGAACGATCGCCTCTGGCGCCTCGTCGAGGAGGAGCGCGTGTCGATCCTCGGCTGCTCGCCGACATTCATCCGCGCGCTCATCCCACACGGCGAGCCGGTGCAGGATCTCTCGTCGCTGCGAGTCATCGTCACGACCGGCGAGCCGTGGAACCCTGACCCCTACCGCTGGTTGTTCGAGAGGGTCGGCGGCGGTCGCTGCCCGATCATCAACTGCTCGGGCGGGACGGAGGTCGGCGCCTGCTTCCTGTCGCCGACGCCCGCGATGCCGATCAAGGAGTGCTCGGTCGGCGGCCCGGCGCTCGGGATGGCGATGGACGTCGTCGACGACGAAGGGCAATCGCTCGTCGGGACGGGCAAGGTCGGCGAGCTCGTCTGCCGCCGCCCGTTCCCCGGCATGACGCGCGGCTTCTGGCGCGACGACGAGCGCTTCGTCGAGACGTACTGGCGGCGCTTTCCCGGTGTCTGGACGCACGGCGACTGGGCGTCTGTCGACGAGGACGGCTACTGGTTCCTCCACGGACGCTCCGACGACACGCTGAACGTCGCCGGCAAGCGGATCGGGCCCGCCGAGCTCGAGTCGGCGGCTGTCGCTCACGGGGCTGTGTCGGAGGCAGCCGCGGTCGGCGTGCCGCACGACGTGAAGGGCGAGGTGGCCTGGGTGTTCTGCGTGCTCCGCCCCGATCGCGAGGGATCCGACGAGCTCGCGCTGGCCGTGCGCGCGACGGTCGCAGACGAGCTCGGCAAGGCGTTCGCCCCCGACCGAATCGTGTTCGTCGAAGCGCTGCCGAAGACCCGGTCGGCGAAGATCGTCCGCCGCGCGGTGCGCGCAACGGCGCTCGGGGACGATCCGGGCGATCTGTCGTCCGTCGAGAATCCCGACGCGCTCGCCGCCATCGCAGCCAAGTTATAGACTGAGAGTCGAAAACCTATGCGGCTCGCGCTTGCCCAGATCGACTCCGTCGTCGGCGACCTCGACTTGAACCGCGATCGCATCGTGGCTCGGCTCGGGGAGGCACGCGCCGCAGGCGCGGACCTCGTCGTCTTCCCCGAGCTCGCCGTGACCGGCTATCCGCCGGAGGACCTCCTGCTCCGGCAGGGGTTCCTGCGCGAAGCCGATCGAGCGCTCGCCGAGATCGCCGCGCAGGCCAACGGCATCGTCGCACTCGTTGGAGCGCCCCACGCCGAAGACGGCCGTCTGTACAACGCGTGCGCGATCTGCTCGAACGGCGCCGTCCAGGCCGTGTACCGCAAGCGCTTGCTCCCGAACTACGGCGTCTTCGACGAGGAGCGCTACTTCGAGCCCGGGCAGGAGACGGCCGTGCTCGACCTCGGCGGCGCGCGGCTCGGGCTGACCGTGTGCGAGGACCTCTGGGAGCCGGGCCCACCGGCGACAGACAGCGCCGGGGCCGGAGCGACGATGCTCGTCAACCTGTCGGCGTCGCCGTTCCACGTGGCCAAGGACCGCGAGCGCGAAGCGATGTTCGCCGAGCGTGCACGCGCAAACGGCTGCGCGGTCGTCTTCTGCAATGCCGTCGGCGGGCAGGACGAGCTCGTCTTCGACGGGAACTCCTTCGTCCTGCGCGCTGACGGCGAGGTGGTCGCCCGCGCGCCCGGGTTCGAGGAGGCGCTGCTCGTCGTCGAGTGCGACGGCGCCGTTCCCGTACGTGGCCCGATCTCGCCCCAGCTCGACGATCTCGAGCAGATGCGGCTCGCGCTCGAGCTCGGCCTGCGGGACTACGTGGAGAAGAACGGCTTCGCGGATGTCGTCGTCGGCATCTCCGGCGGCATCGACTCGGCGCTGACCGCTGGCCTCGCGGCAGAGGCGCTCGGCGCCGGCCGGGTTCACTGCGTGTCGATGCCGTCCCAGTTCTCGTCCGACGCGACGCGTTCCGACGCCGCGGCGGTCGCAAGCTCGCTCGGCGTCGACTTCCTCGAGATCCCGATCGACTCGATCGTGGCGTCCGTCGAGGGCGTCCTCTCCCCCAGCTTCGCCGGCCTCGAGCGTGACGCGACCGAGGAGAACGTCCAGGCGCGTGTGCGCGGCACGTTGCTGATGGCGCTCTCGAACAAGCACGGCTGGCTGCTCGTCGCGACGGGGAACAAGTCGGAGCTCTCCGTCGGCTACGCGACGCTCTACGGAGACATGGCCGGAGGTTTCGCGCTGCTCAAGGACGTCTACAAGACGGATGTGTGGAGACTGTCTCGGCACATGAACGAGCACGCGGGGCGGGAGCTGATCCCGGCTAGCGTGATCGACCGGCCCCCGAGCGCCGAGCTGGCGCCGGGCCAGCTCGACGAGGACTCGCTACCGCGCTATGCGGAGCTCGACCCGGTGCTCGAGGCGTACGTCGAGCACGACCGCTCCCGCGACGAGCTGCTCGCCGACGGCTTCGACGCTGCGGTCGTGGCGCGCGTTGTCCAGCTCGTCGACCGCGCGGAGTACAAGCGGCGGCAGGCGCCGCCGGGCGTCAAGCTTCGGCCGAAGGCGTTCGGTCGCGACCGCCGCACGCCGATCACGAACCGCTGGCGCGACTAGCGCGCCCCCCTGCCGGGTCGCTAGCCCTCAACGACCTGCGTCGACGGGCGCACGCGGCGGTCCGTCGGCGAGGAGAGACGCGAACAGCTCGGGTAGCCGGCGCGGGGTGATCTCGTCCGTCATGTTCGCGAGCTCGTCGAGCGTCCACCAGCGGTGCTCCTCCATGCCCTCCTCCGAGAGATCGACCTCTGGCGCCACGTCGTGTGACTCGACGCGAACGAGATAGAACCGCTCGGCCTGCTCGTTGACGCCGCGCCAGATGAACTTGTCGGTGCGCTCCCAGATGCACGGCCCGAGCGCGACGTCGTGGAGACCCACCTCCTCTCCAAGCTCCCGGCGCATCGCCTCCTCCTCGGACTCCCCTGCCTCGATGCCCCCGCCAGGCGTCGCCCAGAAGCTCACTCCACCTGGGCTGACGAAGCGATAGAGCAGGAGGCGATCGCGCGCGTCGACTACCGCGGCGCGGACGGCGTGGCGCGGCGCCGGCTCAAGCATCTGGTGTAGCGCGGAGAACCAGCGCAGCCGCTCGTCGTAGGGCACGGCCGCGTTGGCCGGCGACGTCGACGGCAGCACGTAGAGGAGCGTGCTCGGAAACCGGCGTTCCTGAAGGCCCAGCTCGGGCCGCTCGCGGAACGTTCCCTCGTACGCCGCCTTGCCGACGAAGGCGATGAGGAGCGGCTCGAGCTCGTTGGCCAGCTGCTCGAGCCGCTCGGCCGTTCCCTCGTAGTCCGCCCGGCGAAGGTCGCTCGAACCGCGTGTCGTCCGCCGCGCCGCGTTCGTCAGCCCGATTCCGTAGTCGAGCAGACTGAACTGATCCTCGGGGGCCAGTTGCCGCGGCGTGAAGCCGGCCTCGTGGAGCAAGCGCCAGAAGTCGTTTCGTGGGTTCGCGAACGCTGCTCCGGCCGCCGCCGAGGCGCGACCCGGGTTGATGCCGCAGAAGACGGCCTCGAGGCCTGGCGCGAGGATGTCGGGAACCGCGCTCAGCGGAAGCCGTGCCGCCGGCGGCACGTCACCGGCTGCGCGGTGCGACAGGAGGGGGGCAGACAGCTCGTGGAGCCGAAGGGCAGGCAGCCGGTGCGAAGCCTGATCGCGTGCAGCGGTGAGCGGCCGGACGGCTGCCCGGCTCTCGCCCGAACGCGAACGCAGGCCTTTCTCGTCATCACGCCGCCTCCTCGATCTCCGCCCCCTCGTCGCGAAGCTCCATCCGCGCGAGGAATCCCTGCCGCACGTCTTCGGCCGAGACGGAGGGCCAGGGGGCGGGCCGTCCGAAGGGGCCGAGCACGGTCACGAGCGGGTTGCGCTCGCCATATAGGCGGTCGTAGCACTCCCGCTCCGACAACGGCCGTAGCCGCTCCTCCATGCCGGGCCACGGTATCCCCCGGACCGGACGACGCCGCAGGGATGCGCGGTAGGTTTCGCGCAGTGGCGACGACGACCTTCGACATCGAGGCTGTGCGGCGGCGGTTCAGCGCGCTCGACCGCGATCTCGTGCTCTTCGACGGACCTGGTGGCACGCAGGTTCCGGACGAGGTCGGCGCCGCCGTCGTCGAGTTCTACCGCACCTCGAACGCCAATCTCGGCGGCCCGTTCGAGACGAGCCGACGCGCCGTAGCGCTCGTAGACGAGGCGCGCGCAACCGCCGGGCGGTTCCTCGGCTGCACGGCAGACGAGGTCACGTTCGGCGCGAACATGACATCGCTCTCCTTCGCTCTTTCACGGACGGTGGCACGCGAGCTCGAGGCAGGCGACGAGATCGTCGTCACCGGGCTCGACCACGACGGAAACGTCGCGCCGTGGCTCGAGCTGGCGCACGACCTCGGCCTCGAGGTGCGCTTCGCGGAGATCACGGACGACTGCGACGTCGACCTCGCGAGCCTCGAGACCCTGCTCTCGGAGCGGACGTGCGTCGTCGCGTTCCCCATCGCCTCGAACGCCGTCGGCACCCTGACGGACGTCCCGCGGATCGTCGAGCTCGCGCACTCGGTGGGCGCGCTCGCCTGGGCGGACGCCGTCCACTCCGCGCCGCACCTGCCGACGGACCTCGCCGCCTGGGACGTGGACGTCCTGCTCTGCTCGCCGTACAAGTTCTGCGGGCCTCACCTCGGGATCGCCTACGTGAGACGCGAGGTCGCCGAGCGCTGGCGCCCGTACAAGGTGCGCCCGCAGTCCGACGAGCCGCTCGGCCACAGGTTCGAGACCGGGACGCAGCCTTTCGAGCTGCTCGCCGGCTTCGTCGCCGCCGTCAAGTACATGGAGTCGCTCGGCTGGGAGGGGATCCAGGCGCACGAGCGCGCGCTCGGCGAACGGTTCCTCGCGGGCCTGACCGATTCGGTGACGCTCTACGGCAGGTCGACGATGGAAGGACGGGTGCCGACGTTCGCCTTCACGGTCGACGGCACGACCCCCGACGAGGTCGCAGCCCGGCTCGGGGAGCAAGGCATCGCCGTGTGGGCCGGGAACTACTACGCGCTCGAGGTGATTCGCCGGCTCGGTCTCGAGGAGGCAGGCGGCACGGTCCGCGCGGGGTTCGTCCACTACAACACGGAAGGCGAGGTCGACCGGCTGCTCGAGGCCCTAGCAGCGCTGTGACGGAGGGCGTTCCCGACCCGGTCGAGCTGCTTCGCGACCTGCTCCGCTTCGACACGACGAACCCGCCTGGTAACGAGGCCGCGTGCGTCGAGCACGTGCGGCGACTGCTCGCGGGCGCCGGCATCGAGAGCGAGCTGCTACGCGCGCGACGACGGCGCGACCGAACCTCGTCGCACGCCTCGACGGGAAGAACGGTGGCGCGCCGCTCCTTCTCTACGGCCATGTCGACGTCGTCCCGACGGCCGGCCAGCAGTGGACGCATCCACCGTTCGACGCCGAGCTCGTCGACGGCGTCGTCTGGGGACGCGGCGCGCTCGACATGAAGTCGGGCGTCGCGATGATGATCACCGCCTTCGTGCGGGCGAAGGTCGAGGGCCGCGTGCCGCCCGGCGGCGCGTCCTTGTGTGCTCGCCGACGAGGAGCACGGCGGCGACTTCGGCGCGAAGTTCCTCGCCGAGCAGCAGCCCGAGGCGCTCGGCGGCGTGAAGCACGCGCTCGGCGAGGTCGGCGGCATCCGCTACGAGGTGGCTGGGAAGCGCTTCTACCCGATCCAGGTGGCCGAGAAGCGGATGTGCCACATGCTAGCGACGGTTCGCGGCCCAGGCGGCCACGCGGCGCGACCGATGCGCGGCGGCGCGATGGCGCGCCTCGGGCGCATGCTGGCGCTCTCGACCGAAGCGCACGCCCGTCCACGTGACGCCCGTCGCGCGGCAGATGATCGAGTCGATGGCGGAGGCGCTACCGGGCACGAAGGGCACCGTTCTTCGCCGACTGCTCGATCCCCGGACGACGGACGCGGCGCTTCGGCTGATGGGCGACCAGGGCCGCGCGCTCGAGGGCGTGCTCCGGAACACGGTAAACGCGACGATCGTCCGGGGCGGGAGCGCTGTCAACGTGATCCCGGCGACGATCGAGGTCGAGCTCGACGGACGCCTGCTGCCCGGCTACAGGCCGGACGACCTGCTTCGCGAGCTGGCCTCCATCATCGGCACTGACATCGAGCTCCAGGTGCTCCGCTACGACGAGGGACCGGAGGACGCCGACCTCGCGTACTTCGACGAGCTCGCCGCCGTGCTGCGAGAGCTCGATCCCGAGGGCGTGCCGATCCCGATGATGCTTCCGGCCGTAACCGACGCCCGGCACTTGTCGCCGCTCGGCATCCAGACGTACGGCTTCCTCCCGCTCCAGCTGCCGTCGGGCTTCCCGGCGACGATGCTCGCACACGCGGCCGACGAGCGCGTGCCGGCCGATGCGGTGCGCTTCGGCGCCGAGGCGGTCTTCCGCGCGCTCGAGCGCTACCCGGGATGAGGATCCTCGTCCTCGGCGGGACGCGCTTCCTCGGGCGCGCGATCGTCGACGCCGTGCTCGAGCAGGGGCACGAGCCGACGCTGTTTAACCGCGGCCAGACGAACGCTGAGCTCTATCCGGCCGTCGAGAAGCTGCGCGGCGACCGCCGAGCGGATCTCGGTGCGCTCGAGGGCCGCGAGTGGGACGTGGTCGTCGACGTCGCGGCGTACTTGCCCGACGAGGCGCGGCGGTCGGTTGACGCGCTCCGCAGCAGCGTCGCTAGCTATGCGTTCGTCTCGACGGTCTCGGTCTACGAGGACCAAAGCGTGCCGCCGGTCGAAGGCGCCGCCGTCAGCGCGCTCGCGCCGGGCGACGAGACGGACGAAAGCCCAGAGACGTACGGCGCGCGGAAGGCAACCTGCGAGCGGATCGTCGAGGACGCGTTCGGGGGGGCGAGCCTGATCGTCCGGCCTGGATTGATCGTCGGCCCCTGGGACCCGACCGGGCGCTTCACGTATTGGCCGCACCGCGTCGCCCGCGGCGGCGAGGTGCTCGCCCCGGGCGCCCCGGACGATCCGGTGCAGTTCATCGATGTTCGCGACCTCGCCAACTGGGTCGCGCGCACAGCGACGTCAGGGCTCTCTGGCACGTACAACGCGACCGGCGAGACGATGCGGTTCGACGACCTGCTCGAGGAGTGCCGACGAGCGACGGGGAGCGACGCGAGCTTCACCTGGGTGGCGAGCGAGGTGTTGCTCGCCCAGGGGGTCGAGGAATGGATGGGTGTGCCATTGTGGATCGCGACGGACGGCTGGCAGGCCGCGAACCGCGTCGTCGTCGACCGTGCACTCGCAGCGGGGCTGACGTTCCGCCCGCTCGGCGAGACGGTGCTCGGCGCACTTCGCCAGGCGAAGCCGGTCGACGGCGTCGGCCTCACGCCCGAGCGCGAGCGCGAGCTGCTCGCACGCTGACGCGGGATACTCCCGCCATGGTCGAGCAGCCGGGAGGGACGGTGACCCTGCCCTTCACGGACATCGAGGGGTCGACCCGGCTCCTCGACGAACTCTGTCCCGATAGCTATCGCGAGGCCCTCGGCGAGCACAGGCGCCTCCTGCGCGCCGCCTTCGAGCGCCACGCCGGCGACGAGGTGGACTACGCCGCAATGGATCCCTCGACCACGATCGAGTCGCTCCTCGGCCACTAGGATCGCGCCGTGGCACTCGAGGATTTTCCTCGCGTCGAGCTCCTCTTCGGCCCGTCCCCGGTTCACCGCCTCCACCGTCTGACCGAGCATCTGGGCGGCGACGTCGAGATCTGGGCCAAGCGCGAGGACTGCAACTCGGGCCTCGCCTACGGTGGGAACAAGGTCCGGAAGCTCGAGTACCTCGCCGCCGACGCACTCGAACAGGGATGCGACACGCTCGTCTCGATCGGCGGCGTCCAGTCGAATCACACCCGCCAGGTCGCTGCGGTCGCTGCGCACCTCGGACTCGCCTGCTTGCTCGTGCAGGAGCACTGGGTGGACTGGGACGAGCCCGGCTACGAGACGGTCGGCAACATCCTGCTCTCGCGGATCATGGGCGCCGACGTCCGCCTGTCGCCGGCCGGGTTCGACATCGGACTGCGTCCCAGCTGGGAGGAGGCGCTCGCGTCCGTGCACGAGGCAGGCGGCAACCCGTACGCGATCCCCGCCGGAGCGTCCGACCACCCGCTCGGCGGGCTCGGTTTCGCGCGCTGGGCGAGCGAGCTTGCAGAGCAGGAGCAGGCTCTCGGGGTCTTCTTCGACACGGTCGTCGTCTGTTCCGTGACCGGCTCGACGCAGGCTGGCATGATCGCCGGCTTCGCCGCACAGCCGGAGGATCGAACGGTGCTCGGCATCGACGGCTCGGCGACCGTCGAGCAGACGTGGGAGCAGATCGCGCGGATCGCCCGCGCCACAGCGGAGAAGATCGAGCTCGGGCGTGAGCTCGAAAACGACGAGATCGTCCTCCTCGACGAATGGCACGCAGGCACCTACGGCATTCCCGACGAGAGGACGATCGACGCGATTCGGCTCGGCGCGCGGGTGGAGGGGATGCTCACCGATCCCGTCTACGAGGGAAAGTCGCTCGCCGCGCTCGTCGACCTCGTGCGCGGGCGCCGGATCCCGGCCGGGTCGCGCGTCCTGTACGCGCACCTCGGCGGACAGCCGGCGCTGAACGCCTACGCGACAGCGTTCAGCTAGTCGAGAGACGTCTTCGCCGCTGCGGCCGCTGTGGCCCAGCGCTCGTCGTGGCGACGGATGCGGTCGGGGTCGGCGCCGCGGTGCTCCGCAAGGTCGACCGTCAGCAACTGGAACTGCACGATGTCGATCACCGGATGGCGGGTCGGAACGAGCGTCACGTCGGCGCCGAGCCGCTCGAGCGCCGCGGCGGCGGCATGAGCCCGGTCCGCGGCGCGGCCCTGACCCTCGAGCACGAATGCCCGCACTGACTCGTCGACGGCCGCGAGGTAGCCGTGCAGGAGCTGCTCCGTCTCGTACGGCTCGGCCGCGACGTACACGCCTTCGCGGAGCTTCAAGACCGCCTCCTGGGCCGTCGGCCAGTCGCGCCCGGCGCCTGCAACGATCCAGCGCTCGTGATCGGACACGGGCAGGCGCGGACCCGCGAGGATCCCCTCGACTGCGTCCGGAAGCCACGCGACGTCCTCACCCCGCAGCGCTGCCAGGCACGCGACGGCAGCCGTGTAGCTCGCCGTGTGGCACCAGCTCTCCTCGACCTGAGGCGTGCAGACGACGACCTCGTCGCACGCGTCGGCGAGCGGGCTCTCGGCCGCCCCGGTGACGAGCCAGGTCTCCCCCGGCCACGCCTGAACAGCCTCGAGGGTGAGGATCGTCTTCCCCTCGTGGCTCACGCAGACGAGCACGTCGGCGTCCCGCTGCGGCCGCAACACGAGCTCGAGCGCCTGCACCGCGTCCCCGCCCGTCTGCGCAGCGTGGAACGACGTCCCGCACCCCGTGAACAGCACGCGGCCCTCCGGCAGGCGCCGGTCAGTCGGCACCTGACGCAGCCACTCGGGCTGCGCGGCGATCGCCGCGCGGGTCAGCTCACCGTTCGCCATGACCGCGTCTATACCATCTCGCCGCGTGAGCACGTACGAACGACACGTCCTCCCGAACGGCCTCCGCATCGTGACGGCGCCGATGCCGCAGGCGCAGTCCGTCTCGTGCTTCGTGATGCTCGCGGCCGGCTCCCGCTACGAGACCGCCGGGTCTAACGGCATTGCGCACTTCGCGGAGCACATGTTCTTCAAGGGGACGGAGAAGCGGCCGACGGCGCGCGACATCTCGGCCGAGATCGATGCGATCGGCGGGGAGTTCAACGCCTTCACGGGCAAGGAGATCACGGGCTACTACGTCCGCTGCGCCGGCGAGAGCCGTGACATCGCGCTCGACGTGCTCGTTGACATGCTCCGCCAGTCCCGCTTCGACACGGAGGAGATCGAGCGCGAGAAGGGCGTGATCATCGAAGAGATGAACATGTACTTCGACACGCCGCGCGACTACATCTCCGGCGTGTACGACGACCTCGTCTGGGGCGACCACCCGCTCGGGTGGGACATCCTCGGCCGCAAGGAGACGATCCACGCCGCGACGCGCGAGACATTCCTCTCGTATCTCGACCGCTGGTACACAGCCGATCGCATGGTGGTCGGCGTCGCGGGAGCGATCGGGGAGGGCCTCCTCGAGCGGCTCGCCGAGCTGCTCGGCGACGTCCCGGCCGGCGAGCGCGGATCGCCTGAGCCTCTGAACGGCACGCCCAGCGGCCGCGCGAGGCTCTTCACGAAGCAGTCCGACCAGGCCCATCTCTGCCTCGGCGTCCGCACGCACGAGGTCGACCACCCAGACCGCTACGTCGTCGACGTGCTCCGCGTCGTGCTCGGCGGCGGCATGTCCTCGCGCCTCTTCACCGAGGTGCGAGAGCGGCGCGGGCTTGCGTACTACGTGCTCGCGATGATCCAGGGTTACCGGGACACGGGCTCGCTGTTCGCCCAGGCCGGCGTTGACGTAAAGCGCGTCGACGAGGCGATCGAGACGATCGTCGGCGAGTTCAGCAAGATCGCCGAGGAGCCCGTGCCGGCGGACGAGCTCGGGAAGGCGAAGGCGTACGCGAAGGGACGCTTCGTCCTATCGCTCGAGTCGCCGCAGGGGGTGAACATGTTCGGGTTGCGCCGCGAGGTGCTCGAAGACGCCCACCCGGACCCGGCAGAGGTGCTCGCCGGCGTCGACGCCGTCACCGCTGAGGATGTCCAGCGCGTGGCGCAGGAGCTGATCACGGACGAGGGGCTGCGGCTCGCGGTGATCGGCCCATTCGACGACGCCGAGCGCTTCGAGAAGCTCCTCCCCTGATCACGGGACCGCCGCACCACCTCACGCCTCCGGTTCTTAGCGCGCCCGCGCCGTACGAGGTCTCGTTCGGCCACGTCGCCGGGACAGCGCCTCCGGGAACGCGCCGGATCGCGGTGCGCGTGAACGGGAAGCTCGTCGCCGTCCGCCATCCCTCGAAGCGGCGCTTCGACCTCTGGGTCTCGATCCCTAGCCACGACTCGACGATCCGCGTGACGGCGACGGCCAAGCGCGGACGCCAGTCCCATCGGTCCGTCTCGCACGTGTTCGGCCTCCCGGGCGCCGCGCGGCCGCGCGGCACGCTCGGCCACCTCGATCCAGGACTCGCCCAACGAATCGTCCTTCTCGTCCGAAGCTTCCCCGGCGCGTCCGCCGTCTACGTCCGCGACCTGACCACGGGAGCCGGCGCCGCGTGGAATGCGCGTGCCGAGTTCCCCGCCGCGTCGACGCTGAAGCTAGCGATCGCGGTCGAGACGCTCCGCTCGCTCCACGGAAAGCCCGCACCGGGCTCTTACGCAGACAGCCTGCTGCACCGCGCGCTCATCTACTCGGACAACGGCGCCGCAAACGACCTGGAGGTCCTCTACGCGGGCTCGACGAGCGGCGGCAGCGTCCGCGTGAACGCGCTGATGCGAAGCCTTGGCCTCGTCGACACGGAGATGTACGGGGGCTACGAGCGCGGGACGGCATCCGTGCCGATTCCGGCACGTGTGGACGAGCAGCCGTACTACGGGATCGGCAAGCACACGAGCGCATACGACCTCGCGCAGCTCTTCGGCTTCGTCCACCTGGCGACGGCGGGCAAGGGGCCGCTCGCGAAGCGCTATGGCTCAGCCTTCACGCCCTCGGATGCGCGCTATCTCATCTATCTCCTCGCGCACTCAGCGGACCACGGCAAGCTCGACCGCTTCGTAGCGGGGCACGGCGCCTGGGTCATGCACAAGGCCGGCTGGATCACGAGCGCGCGGCACGACGCAGGGCTTGTCTACTGGCGCGGCGGCGTGTTCTCCGTCAGCGTGATGACGTACGGGGCTGGCGTGGGGACGGCGTCAGATGTCCTCGCCGGACGTGTCGCGTATCGCACGCTTGCGCGTCTTGCCGCAAGCAAGCGGCGACGCTAGACCTGGCCGCGGCTGGCGCCGTGAGCTAGTCCTCGGCGGGCTGTTGCGCGGCCTGCTCGGCGATCTCGGCGACGACCGCCGGGTCGGCGAGCGTCGTCGTGTCGCCCAGGGGGCGGTGCTCGGCCACGTCACGGAGCAGACGCCGCATGATCTTCCCGGAGCGCGTCTTCGGGAGCTCGGGCGTGAAGAGAATGTTCGCGGGCTTGGCGATTGGCCCGATCACCTTCGCCACGTGGTCTCGGAGCTCGTCGAGCATCTCGACCGATCCGCCGTGGCTCCCCTTCAGCGTCACGAAGGCGACGATCGCCTGCCCGGTCAGCGCGTCTTTGCGGCCGCAGACGGCGGCTTCGGCCACGGCGTGGTGGTCGACGAGCGCACTCTCGACCTCGATCGTCGAGATCCGGTGGCCGGAGACGTTCATCACGTCGTCGACGCGGCCGAGCAGCCAGAAGTCGCCGTCCTCGTCGATCCGCGCACCATCTCCCGCGAAGTAGACGCCTGGGTAGCGGCTCCAGTACGTCTCGACGTAGCGGTCGTGGTCCTTGTAGATGCCGCGCAGCATCGCCGGCCACGGCCGGCGCAGCACGAGATAGCCCCCGCCTCCCGGCCCGACCTCGTTTCCCTCGTCGTCGTAGACGGCGGCGTCGACGCCGGGAAACGGATGCGTCGCGGAGCCGGGCTTCGTCGTCGTGATCCCGGGGAGCGGCGTGATCATGATCATGCCCGTCTCCGTCTGCCACCACGTGTCGACGATCGGGCAGCGCTCGCCGCCGATGTGCTCGTGGTACCACATCCACGCCTCGGGGTTGATCGGCTCGCCGACCGACCCGAGCAGCCGGAGCGACGAGAGGTCGTGCTTCTCCGCGTGCTCCGGCCCCCACTTCATGTGTGCGCGGATCGCCGTCGGCGCGGTGTAGAGGATCGTCACTCCGTAGCGCTCGACGATCGCCCACCAGCGGTCGCGGTCCGGGAAGTCGGGCGTGCCCTCGTAGAGGACGCTCGTGGCGCCGTTGCAGAGCGGCCCGTAGACGATGTAGCTGTGCCCCGTCACCCAGCCGATGTCGGCGGCGCACCAGTAGACGTCCGCGTCGGGCTTGAGGTCGAAGATCTCGTGATGCGTCGCCGCCACGCCGACGAGGTAGCCGCCGGTCGTGTGGACGATCCCCTTCGGCTTCGCGGTCGTCCCGCTCGTGTACAGGAGATAGAGGAGATCCTCCGAGTCCATCGGCTCGCACGGACAGCTCGTGGGATCGCTCGGCTGGTCGTCGACCAGCTCGGTCCACGTCACGTCGCGGCCCTCGGTCATCGACACGTCGCCCATCGTCCGCTGCGCGACGATCACCTTCCGTACCGCCGGACAGTGCTCGATCGCCTCGTCGACGTTCGCCTTCAGGGGCACGCGCTGTCCGCGCCGCCAGCCCTCGTCCTGCGTGATCACGACCTCGCACTCCATGTCCGTCAGCCGGCCCGAGAGCGCGTCGGCCGAGAAGCCGCCGAAGACGACCGTGTGCGGCGCGCCGAGCCGCGCGCACGCGAGCATCGCGACGGGAAGGCTCGGCACCATGCCCATGTAGATGCCGACGGGCGTCCCCTTGCCGACGCCGAGCGCCTTCAGGCCGTTCGCGACGCGGACGACCTCATCGAGGAGCGCCTGATAGGTGATCGGCTCGCGGTCGTCCTCCGGCTCGCCCTCGAAGTGGAACGCGACCCGGTCGCCACGCCCTGCCTCGACGTGCCGGTCGACGCAGTTGAAGCAGACGTTCAGCGTCCCGCCGAGGAACCATTTCGCGTACGGCGCCTCCCACTCGAGCACCGTCTCGAAGTCGCTCGAACCACGTAACGCGCTCGCGCGCCGCCTGCGCCCAGAACTCCTCGAGCCGGACGTCGTAGATCTCCGGCTGCGCGTTCGCCTGCGCCGCGAACGCCGGATCCGGCGGATACCGCCGGTCCTCCTCGAGCAGAGTCTCGATGCCGGTCGGCTCAGTCATCAGGGCACCAGGTCGTACGGGTAGTCGGTGAGGTTCTCGTAGCCGTCCTCCGTGACGACCAGGAGATCCTCGAGTCTGCAGCCGCCGAAGCCGGGCCGGTAGAGCCCGGGCTCGACCGTGACGACGTCTCCGGCGACGAGCGGCGCACCCGGCGCGATCCCCATGCCGGGATCCTCGTGCACCTCGAGCCCGACACCGTGACCGAGGCCGTGGAAGAACCCCTCCTCGAGCGTCTCGCCCATGTCTTTGGTGAGCAGCGTCTTGTAGCCGTTCGCCGCGAACAGCTCGCATGTCGCGGTGAAGAGAGCGTTGCCCGAGGCGCCGGCGCGGACGGAGGCGATCGCCTCGTCGAGGGCCTGCTTGACCAGCCGGTGGTACTCGACGAGCTCCTCGGGCGGCTCGCCGACGCAGTAGGTCCGCGTCATGTCGGCGTGACAGCCCGTGTCTCGATCCTTCGGCCAGAGGTCGATGACGATCGGCTCTCCGGGCGCGATCGGCCCAGAGCCCATCTCGTGGCCGACAGCGCTCTGGCCGCCGTGGGAGACGATCATTTCGTCGGCGACGCAGCCGTGCGCCGTGAAGACGTCGCCGATCTCCTGCTTGATCCGCTCGACGGTGAGCGGCTCTGCGTCGAGCACGAGCATGTCGCCGCTCGCGTCGGCGTTCCGGAGAAGCTCGCGCGCCCGGTCCATCGCCGCCTCGGCCGCGCGCTGCGCCCGGCGGATCCCTTCCAGCTGAACGTCCGTTTTCACGCGCCGCCGCGCCGAGAACTGCTCGCGATCGGTAGCCAGCCGGATGCCGGCGCCGCGGAGATGGTCGGCGAGCTCGATCGGGAAGAGCGGCGGCACCACTGCCTCCTCGATCCCGACCGACCGGCACGCCCGTTCGGCCACGTGGAGATAGAGCTCGTCGCGGGGCACCCCCTCCGCGAGGAGCTCCTCCCAGCCGAGCTGGTCCCACGAGAGGACGTCGAGCCCCGTTCTGCGCACACGCGGCACCTCGAGCGAATGGATCGCGACCGCGCGGCGGCCGTTCCGCTCGAGGTAGAGGAACGGGTCGGGAATGGGAACGGCGACCTCGTGGCGGAGCTCGGGCGAGCGGAGCGTGTCTCCGAAGATCAGGACGTCGGGCACGGGCGGCATCGTACTCCGTTCGCGGCAGCCGCCTTCCCAAGCATGAATAGACTCAGCTGGGGTGAAGGAAGCGGTCGATCGCGCGCTCGAGCTGTCGAACCACTGGGACGGCGAGCTCGCGCGTGAGCTTCCCGAGGGCGCCGAGATCTTCGATGCGCACACGCACGTCGGTGACGACATCGACGGCATGCGCGGGCGCGGGGACGAGCTCGTCGCGATCATGGATCGCTACGGGATCTCAGGCGCCTTCACGTTTTGCATGGACGAGCCCGACCGGCACCCGGGTTTCACGGCGGCGAACGATCGCACGCGGGCAACGGCCGCCGAGTTCCCCGAGCGGCTAATCCCCTTCGTCCGGCTCGACCTCGCAGAGCAACCGATCGAGGAGGCCGAGCGCTCGCTCGACGCCGGCGCTCGCGGGATCAAGCTCCACCCTCGCGCCCAGGGCTTCCTGCTCACCGACGACCGCCTCGAGCCGGTGTTCGCGCTCGCCGCGGAGCGGCACGTGCCGATCCTGATCCACGGCGGACGCGGGTTGCCGCCGATCGCCAAGGGCCTGGGCAAGCTTGTGGAGCGCCATCCCGGCGTCGAGCTGATCATCGCGCACGCTGGCATCGCCGACATGGCCGGGCTCGCCGAGGTGTTCGACGGCCGGGCCGGCGTCTTCTTCGACACGTCTGCCTGGAGCCCGATCGACCTTCTCGACTTCCATCGCCAGGTCTCGCCGGAGCAGGTCGTCTACGCGTCCGACTACCCGTACGGACAGCAGCCGAGCTCGCTCCTGATCGCGCTCCGCACCGCGCGGCAGTCGGGGTACTCGGACGACCAGCTCCGGGACATGCTGGCCGGAAACGTTCAGCGGATCGCGAACGGCGAGGCGCCGCTCGAGCCGACCGGCCCGGTCGGCAGCGACACGTTCTCCCAGCCGATGATCTTCGCGCGCATCCACGGCTATCTCTCGATGGCGACGCCGCTCCTCTGGATGCGCCAGCCCGACACGTTCGGCGTCCTCGGCCTGGCCCTCAACGCCTGCGGCGAGCGAAATGGCGCCGCGGACAAGCTCGAGCTCGAGCAGATCCGTGAGCTGATCGCCTGCGCGCGGGATCTCTGGCAGGCGCTGCCCGAGATCGAGGACGACCGGGCCCGCATCGAGGCCACGCGGCTCACGTTCCGCATGCTCCACGTCGCGGACATCGTCTCGGTGACTCCCGGTGCCTGACGTCACGCTCACGGTCAACGGTGAGGAGCGGACGCTCGACGTCGACGGACGCACGCTGCTCGTCCACGCGCTCCGCGACGGGCTCGGGCTGACCGGCGCGCACATCGGCTGCGACACGAGCCAGTGCGGCGCGTGCACGGTGCTCATCGACGGCCGCGCCGTGAAGAGCTGCACGATGCTCGCGCTCCAGGCCGCAGGCGCGGAGGTAACCACCATCGAAGGGCTGTCGAATAACGGCGAGCTCCATCCCGTCCAGCAGGCGTTCGTCGAGCACCACGGGCTCCAGTGCGGCTTCTGCACGCCGGGAATGATCCTCTCGACCGTCGACCTCCTCTCCCGCATTCCCGATCCCGACGACGCCGCGATCCGTCGGGCGCTGCGCGGCAACGTGTGCCGCTGCACGGGGTACCACTCGATCGTCGACTCCGTGCGCGCGGCTTCCGCTTCATGATCCCGGCGTCGGTCGACTACGTCCGCGCGGCGTCACTCGACGACGCGCTCGCAGCGCTCGAGACGGAGGACTCGAAGGTGCTCGCAGGCGGACAGTCGCTGCTGCCGGCGATGAAGCTCAGGCTCGCGCGGCCTGCGCTGCTCGTCGACGTCGGCGGGCTCGGCCTCGACAGGGTAGGCGCGGACAACGGGGCGCTCGCGATCGGCACGCTCGCAACGTGGTCTCTGCTCGAGGGGCATGCGGCGTTCGCGCGGCCCGCGCTGACGGCGATCTCGGAGTGCGCGTCGGAGATCGGCGACCTTCAGATTCGCAACCTCGGCACGATCGGCGGCGCGCTGGCGCACGCCGACCCGGCCGCCGACATGCCTGCCGTCATGCTCGCGCTCGGCGCAATGCTCACGGTGAGGTCGCGCGACGGTTCGCGCGAGCTGCCGGCCGCCGATCTATTCACCGGCCCCTTCACGACGACGCTCGCCGCCGCCGAGCTGATCACCGAGATCCGTGTTCCGCTGCCCGCGCCGGGATCGGGCTCGGCATACGTCGCCGTCGAGCATCCAGCATCGGGTTTTGCGCTCGCCGGCGCAGCCGTCGCCGTCGCGGCCGACGGCAGCCGCCGCGTCGGGCTGACAGGAGTCAGCGCCTCGCCGTTCCTCCTCGAAGGAGACATCGATGGTGCGGACATGTTCGGCGATCGCTTCGCCCCCGAGGACTACCGCCGCGCGCTCGCCCATGTCGTCCTGGGACGAGCGACCGAGCTGGCCGAGCAACGAGCGAAGGAGGACGCATCGTGGACACCGTGATCGGGGTCTCGCGGCCGCGGGACGACGCACCGGAGAAGGTCACCGGCCAGACTCGCTTTGCAGCGGACGGCGAGATCCATGGCCTGCTGCACGCGCGTCTCGTGCTCGCGAGCGAGCCGCACGCGCTGATCACGTCCGTCGACAGGGAGGCCGCGCTTGCGCTTCCGGGTGTCGTCGCCGTGCTGACTGCCGCCGACCTGCCGACGGCGACGACCGGCACCGACCGGACGGCCGAGCCGCTGGCGCGCGAGGAAGTCGTGTTCGCCGGACAACCGGTGGCGCTCGTCGTGGCCGAGACCGAGGCCGCGGCGCAGGACGGCGCCGAGCTCGTTCTCGTCGACTACGACTCGCTCGAGGCGGTTGTCGACGTCGAGGCTGCGATGGAGGTCGGCGCGCCGCTCGCGCGCCGCGTCGAGGAGGGCACGCACTCAGGCGACCTCGAGTCGATCCACGCCGGGTCCGATCACGGCGAGGCGGACGACAGCGCCGAGCCGATGTCCGGCAACGTCCTCGACCGCATCCACCGCGGCTCGGGCGACATCGAGGCGGCCTTCGCCTCGAGCGACGCGGTCGTCTCGGCCACGTTCCGGACACCGTGGGTCTATCAGGCGTACCTCGAGCCGCAGGTCGCGACCGCCTGGCTGGAACCGAACGGGACGCTCGTCGTCTCGACCGCCACCCAGGGCTCGTTCGTCTCCCGCAGCGAGCTAGGGCGTGCGTTCGGCCTGCCGCTCGAGCGGATCCGCGTGATCGCCGAGCCGCTCGGCGGCGCCTTCGGCGGAAAGTTCGCGCTCGTCGAGCCGCTGGCGGCAGGCGCGACGCTCGCGCTCAAGCGGCCGGTTCGCATCGTCTTCACGAGGCGCGAGGACTTCGCCGCCACGAACCCCGCCTCGGCGCAGGTCTCCGAGGTGAAGATCGGCGCGCGCTCAGACGGCACGCTGACGGGGATCCAGGGGCGGATGATCGTCGACCGCGGCACGAACGCCGGCTGGGGCGTCGAGGGGATCACGTCGCTGCTCGTCGCCGGCCCCTATCGCTGGGAGGCGCACGACATCCACGGCTACGGCGTGCAGACGAACCGCTTCACGTTCGGCGCCTATCGCGGCCCTGGGGCGCCGACGGCGGCGTTCGCCGTCGAGTCGCTGATCGACGAGCTCGCGGCCGAGCTCGGGCTCGATCCGCTCGAGCTCCGCCGGAAGAACGCGCTCGTCGAGGGGGACACCGGCGTCTCCGGCCCCGTCCCGACGTTCGGCGCCGTCGAGGTGATCGAGGCTGCCCAGCAGCACGAGCTCTGGGCCGCGCGCGACAGCCTCCCCGACAACGAGGGCATCGGCGTTGCCGCCGGCTACTGGCCGGGCGGCAACGAGCCTGCCGCCGCCGTCTGCCGCGTCGACACCGACGGGACGATGACCGTGGTCACGAGCGCGGCGGACATGACCGGCGTCAACACCGGCTTTGCGACGATCGCCGCTGCGGCGTTCGGCCTTCCGCACGAGAAGGTGCGGGTGGTCACCGCCGACACGGCGAGCGGGCCGTACGCGGGGGCGAGCGGCGGCTCGAAAGTCACGTACACGGTCGGAAAGGCCGTCGAGCGCGCGGCCGAGGCGGCGAAGGAGAAGCTGCTCGCGGCGGCCTCCGAGGAGCTCGAGATCGCACCGGGCGACCTCGAGGTCGTCGACGGCGTCGTGCGCGCTGTGGGAGCGCCCGACCGCTCGATCACGGTCGAGGAGATCACCCGCAAGGCTCTCCGCTTCGGCGGCCGGTACGAGCCGATCGAGGGCCACGGCGGCTCGGCCCAGACGAGCCAGGCGCCGTCCGTCTCAGCGCATCTCGCGCACGTTCGCGTAGACCCGGAGACCGGCGAGGTCGAGCTGCTCGGGTACGCGATCGTCCAGGACGTCGGGCGTGCCCTCAACCCCGCACTCGTCGAGGGGCAGATGCGCGGCGGCGCAGTGCAGGCGATCGGCTGGGCGCTGTACGAGGAGCTCGTCCACGACGAGGACGGCCAGCTCCTCTCCGGCTCCTTTCTCGACTACGCGCTGCCGACGGCAGACCGCGTGCCGCCGATCGACACCGTGATCGTCGAGGTGCCGGCGCCCGACGGACCGTTCGGTGCGAAGGGGATCGGCGAAGCCCCGGTCGTGCCGGGCCCGGCCGCGATCGCCAACGCGATCGCCGCGGCGACAGGCGTACGCATGCGCAAGCTCCCGATCACGCCCCCGCGCCTCTGGGCAGCGCTTCAGAACAGCGCATAGGCCTACTTATCGATCGCGACGACAGCGAAGCGTCCGCGCTTTGCTGCCGACAGCACGGTCAGCCTCCAGCAGCCGGCGGTCGGGATGCTCACGATCGAGGCGTAGTAACTCCAGCCCCGGGCGTCCGATACGCCGACAGCGGGGAACGACTCGGCGAACGAGCCGGCCCCATCGAGCCGGTCGCCGACGATCGAGACCGTTCGCCGGCCGTCGCGGACGGCCCAGAGGATCTTCATGCTCTCCCCTGCCGTGCCGGTTCCGCCCGTGAACAGGGAGGCGCGCCCGGGCGAGAGCCGGCGAAGCGTCTCGCCGTACCCGAAGAGGTAGGCGACCGTACGGCCGGCCCGCATCCACGGAACGCGGCTAGGCCCTCCCGCAGTCGGCGGCGTCGCCGTCGTGCGCACCGGAGCTGCGATGCACGCCGAGGCGGTCCCTCTCGCGCCGGTTGCGGCGCCGACCGTCGACAGCGCGGCGATGACAACAACAATCCAGCGAACCTCATCGACCGATCCAGGTTAGCGCGAGAATGGGGGCGTGATCGGCGCCGTCATCCTCGCCGCCGGCGAGGCGAGCCGCTTCGGATCACCGAAGCAGCAGCTGATGCTGGGAGACGTAGTTCGCGCTGTGAGCGCGAGCTCGGTCGACGAGATCGTGGCCGTCGCCGGCGCCTACCCGCTCGAGACGGATGCGCGCGTCGTGGAGTGCCCGGACTGGCCGCGCGGCATGGGCGCGTCGCTCCGCTGCGGGCTGGCTGCGCTCGGCGCCGGTGTCGAGGCGGCGGTCGTC
Organism: uncultured Actinomycetes bacterium; assembly: GCA_963705945.1. GTDB lineage: Bacteria > Actinomycetota > Thermoleophilia > Gaiellales > Gaiellaceae > PALSA-612. The sequence goes on from CAVPLG010000003.1 coordinate 270,865, forward strand.
TGCCTCGCCGACGGCCCCGAGCTGAAAGCCGCCGCGATCGACCGCGTGATCGACGCGTGGCACGCCTCGGCGGGCGACGTGCTCGCGGCTTCGTACGGCGGAGAGCGAGGCCATCCGGTGCTGCTCGGCCGCGCGACCTGGCCGACCGTGCCCGACGAGGGAGCGCGGTCGCTCGCGCCTGTCCTCGTCGAGTGTGACGACCTCGGGGCGCCCGGGGACGTCGACTACCCCGAAGACCTGCCTGAGCGGCTCAGGCCCCGGTCTCTTTGAGCGAAACGAGCTTTGCCTTCAGCTCCGGCGACATCTCCTCGTTGCACGCCTTCTTGACGAGCACGCGAAGCTCGTTCTCGAAGGTGTAGCGAACGTTGCAGTACGCACACTCGCTGAGATGCGCCTCGGCTGCCCCCTGCTCCTCGGTCGTCAGCTGACGGTCGAGGAAGGGCTGCATGATCTCTTCGCAGCGCTCACAGTACTCGCCCATTTACGCTCCCACTCGTTCGGCCAGCTCGCGCTTGAGGATACGTCTTCCACGGTGCAAGCGTGACATGACGGTTCCAATAGGGATATCGAGGATCTGCGCAGCGTCCGCGTAGGTGAAGTCTCCGATGTCGACGAGCACGATCACGTCGCGGAAGTCGTGTGGAACGGCGGATAGCGCCGTGACGATCGTGTCCTGCGAGAGCTTCTGGTCGATGCGCTCCTCGGCCGGCGCCCCGCTCGTCTGCTGCATCCGGTTGTAGAGGAAGTAGTCGCCTTCCTCGAGTGGTTGTGCGTCAGGCGTGCGCTGCTGCTTCCGTCCTCGGTCGATATTGAGGTTGGTGAGGATCCGGAGGAGCCAGGCACGCATGTTCGTGCCGGGCGTGTACGACTGCCAGCTCCGGAACGCTCGAGCGTAGGTCTCCTGGACGAGATCCTCGGCTTCCTCTCGGGACGAGACGAGGCGCCTGGCGACGCGGTAGACCTGGTCTGCAAGCTCAAGCGCTTCCTCCTCGAAACGGACGCGGTTTCGTGCCTCTGCCGCTAGCTGGCGCGGCTCGGAGTCGGAGGTTGCCTCGCTCATCCGAGCCACATTAACAGCGACTTTTCCCTACGAGGGCTTCGAACGACGCCCGGCGCGTGCTCATTCCCGCCGTAGTCAGACGTCCGCCGGAAGCTCGTGGAAGCCCGCGGTCGCCATCGCCTCGAGCAAAGCGGCACGAGAGGTCTGATTCTCGTCCCACGTCAACGTGACATCCCCCATCAGGTTCGCGTTCGCGGCCGCGAGGCCGTCGTGCCCTTCCAGGGCCACGCCGAGCCGCGCGACGCAGCGCTCGCACCGGATGCCCGACACGTGGACGGTCTCGGTCGTCACGGCCGGGATGCTACCGCCAGGTCACAGAGCGCCTGCTCCGGGCCGAGCTCCAGCTGACGCTCCGCCTCGGGCCGGTCGCCGAGGACATGCGACACGAGCTCGCTCGGCTCGATGAGCTCGGCGAGCGCTCCGGCCTCCGCCAGGTCTGGCGCAGAGCGAGCCGCTTCCGCGCGCCGGCGCGCATAGAGCTCGCGGTCGTACGGCCGGATCTCCCCTTCGCTGACAGCTCGGACGAGACCCTGGACGATCGCTGCGAAGCCGGCGGAGCGCCGGACATCCGTTTGCTGGTCGAGCACACGAACCTCGAGCGTCCCGTGCTCGGGGCGCGGCCACGCATCCCAGTGACGGCGCGCCTCGTCGCCGGCCGTCGCCTGCTCCCACGAGGCCCAGTCGGGAAGCAGCGGCGGCGTTCCCCCCGTCGGCATCAGCAACAGCCGCTTCGACCTCGTCGAGCGGAGCCCCGTCGCCTCCCCTTCGGCGAACGGTGAGTTGGCGGACAGCGCGAGCAGCGTCGGCAGCCACGGGACGACGCCCTCGAACGCTCGGAGCGCGGTAGCTTCGTCGGGCAGCGAGACGTGGACGTGGAGCCCGCACACGAGCTGCGTCGAGAGCAGTGGGCCGAGCTCCTTCCGCATCCGCTCGTACCGCGGTAGCGGAACGATTGCCTGATCCTCGCCGCGTGCGAACGGATGCATGCCGGCGGCGATCAGCGCGGCGCGATCAGCAACTGCTCGGCGGAGGTCGGCGAGCTCGGCGAGGACGGCATCGGCGTCGGGGCAGATTCCCGTCGTCGTCTCGACGAGGCATGCGAAGACCTCGGGCTTGAACCGGGCACTCGGCGCAGGCACGACCTGGTCGAACAGCGACGCCGGCTCGAGCGTCTCCGGATCGACGAGGAACAGCTCCTCCTCGACGCCGAGCGAGAACGGCGGCGAGCTACCCCAGCTCACTCGGTCCGAATCACTGGGCGCGAACGGCGTGCACCGGTCGGCCGGCGGCCTCCCAGGCGTAGTACGAGGCGCTCGGGCCGAAGCTCGGCTCGTACTCGACGACGCGGGGGTTGCGGCCGACGCGCTTCGCGCGCGCTGCGTGACGAAGGAGGTTCGGGTCGTCCCGGCGCTCCCAGACGAGGATCAGATGCGCCGCCGTCATGAACTCGGCTACGAACGAACAGCCTTCGGCGGGGCACGGAAACGGGTCGGTGGAGACGCAGGACCAGCCCGCGTGGTCATTTGCGTCGTCGTCCGTCCACAGCTCTTCCCCGTCGTCGATCGATTCGCCAAGCTCGAGCTCGGCGAGCAGGCGCCCCAGTTCGGAAGGCTCCTCGGCCACGCGACTAGGCTAGCGGCCACAGAACTACCAGAGGCCCCGGGCAGGACGGGGCCTCTGGCACTTACGCCCGCCGGGCCGTGGCGACTCGGCTACCGGCGGCACGACCCCGTTTCAGCTGGGGCCGAAATGGACGGCTACCCGGAGGGAGAGGAAGGCCGCCGTCCAAGCTTGAGCTTCACGGTCAGCTTCTCGCTGCCGCGGTAGATCGTGAGCGTGATCGTGTCGCCCGGCTTCATCATCGCGACAGCGTCGCGGAGCCCCGCGAGGTCGTGCACCGGCCCGCCGTCGACCGCGACGATGATGTCCCCGCCGAGCTTGTAGCTCTCGCCGGCGACCGTCACGTTCTCGGTGCCGGCCTTGATCCCGGCCTTCGCGGCGCCGCTGCCGGCCTGAACCGTCTCGACGAGGACGCCGCTCTTGACCGGAAGCCGGAACGTCTTTGCGAGGTCCGGAGTGAGGTCCTGCGCGAGGATGCCGATCGCGGCGTGCTCGACCTTGCCGGTCTTGATCAGCTGGGCGACGACCGTCTTGACCGTGTTGGACGGGATCGAGAACCCGACGCCCACGTTGCCGTCAGTCGTCCCACCGGTCTCGATCTGTGCGTTCACCCCGATCACCTCGCCGCGTGCGTTGATCAGCGGGCCGCCGGAGTTGCCGTGGTTGATCGGAGCGTCCGTCTGGATCACGTGGTCGATCTCGTAGTCGTTCGGCGCCTGGATCTCACGCTGGATCGCGCTGACGATCCCGGCCGTGACCGTGCGGCTGAGGCCGAACGGGTTGCCGATCGCGACGACGGAGTCGCCGACCTGGACGAGGTCCGAGTTGCCGAGCGTCAGGGGAGTAAGCGCGCTCGAGGGCGTGTTCACCTTGATCACGGCGATGTCGGTCGACGGGTCGGAGCCGACGAGCCTGGCCTTGATGCTCGTGTTGTTCGAGAAGGCGACCTGGATCGACTTCGCGCCCTGGACTACGTGGTAGTTGGTGATGATGTAACCGGACTTGTCGATGACGAAGCCCGAGCCGAGAGCGCGCTGCTGCTCCTGGTCGGGCGTGCCAAAGGGGTTGCCGAAGAAAGGGTCACTGTTCGTGGTCGAGACGGTGCTCGTCGCGGTGATCAGGACGACACCGGGTGCTGTGCGCTTGTAGATCTGGGCGATCGTCAGCGCCTTGCCCGTCGGGAACGTCGTCGGGACCTGCGTCGATCCCTCGACCGTTACCTCGCGGACGGTGACCGTGTCGGCGCCGCTGAGATCTCCGTGCAGTGCCGCGCCACCGAGGGCGAGGCCTGCTCCGAGAGCGCCCGCAAAGACGAGCGCCGCCAGCGGCGTGAGGCGTCGGAGTCCATTCATGGGCTTCTTTCTACCGGCGAGGGCTTAATTGTCGGTTTGAAAGGGCTTAAGTGGGAGTTGGCCGACTGTTAAGTCTCCGTGTAGCCCCTGGAGACCGACGTGATAGCGTCGCTTCGTGCCCGACGACTATGCGTTCGGCTCGCTTGACGAGCTCGGTGAAGGCTACGGGTTCCGCAAGGTGCGACAGGCGCTCGGAGTCGACGCGTTCGGCGTGAACGCCATCGTCTTTCCGCCCCAGTACGAGGGCTTCCATCACTACCACGACGAGCAGGACGAGCTGTACTTCGTCCACAGTGGCACGGCGCGCGTCGAGGTGGGAGACGAGACGCGCGTGCTCGGGCCAGGCGGCCTCTTCCACGTCCGTTCGACGACGCACCGTCGGGTCTCGAACGCGGGCGACGAGGACCTCGTGCTGCTCGTCGTCGGCGCGAAGGGCGGATATGTCGGCCGGGACGGGCAGATAGTGGATCCGGCGGACGTCGAGAGACGCGTCGCGTTCGGCAGCTCGTCCTCCTAGCCGAACGTGGCTTCCCAAGAGCCGCTGCCTGCGATCGCGATCGCCGAGGCGGGGCGTGTCGGCCCTCGGGCCGCCGACGAGCTCGACCTCGTGCTCTCGGACCTCGCGACCTGGGTCGACGTGGACACGCCCGGAGGCGATCGCGCGGCGCTCGACGGGCTCGCCCGAGTGCTCGCGCTGACGGCCGAGCGCTACGGGCTCGAGCCCGAGCTGATCGAGACGAAGGGAGGGCTGGCTCTCCATGCGACGCTGCGAGGGTCGGGCACGGCGCGGGTCGCTCTCCTTGGCCACCACGACACGGTGTTTCCGCTCGGCACCGCTGCCGCGCGCCCGTTCTCGACCGACGAGGCTCGCTGCTACGGACCGGGCGTCGCGGATATGAAGGGCGGCGTCGCCGTCGCGTTGCACACGGCTCGACTGCTTGCGGACGGGTCACGTCCCTTCGGCCTGATCGAGGTCGTGTCCGTGCCCGACGAGGAATCTCGTGACGGCGGCCCGCCGACGGGCGCGCGTCTGCTCGACATGGACGCCGTCCTCTGCCTCGAATGCGGCCGGCCGAACGGACAGGTCGTCTCTTCGCGGAAAGGCGCCCGCTGGTTCCGGATCCATGCCAAGGGCCGCGCAGCGCACGCGGGAGAGGCGCCTGGAGACGGCCGTAATGCCGCGGTCGCCCTGGCGAGCGAAGCCCTGAGGATCGCGGCGCTGCACGAGTCGCATCCGGAGCTGACCCTGCAGGTGACGGGCCTCGAGGCCGGTGAGGGCCTGAACACCGTCCCGAGCTCGGGTTTCCTCACGGCGGATCTCCGCGCATGGCGGCAGGACGAGCTCGACGCGGCGCTCACGGAGGTGCTCGCGTTCGGCGAGCATCCCGACGTCGAGCTCGACTTCGAGGATCTCGGCGGGCCCCCGCCCTACGAACGCACTGCGACCGTCGCCACCCTCGCGGAGGCGGCGATAGCGCTCGGCGCCGAGCTCGGGCACGTCTTCGGCGAGGCGGCCGCGGGCGGTGTCTCGGACGGGTCCTGGACAGCGTCGCAGGGGATCCCGACGCTCGACGGGCTCGGTCCGGTCGGCGGCGAGGACCACACGCCCTGGGAGTACATCGAGACGGAGACACTCGCCACACGCTGCGGCGTCGTCGCCGGCCTTGTGGCCGCTGTCGACGCGGGCCTGCTCGCGTAGCGACCGGCCAGGGCCGCTAGGCGCCGCCGGCGGCTTCGGCGCGATGGAAGCCCCGAACCGCCCAGATCGCGAACAGCGCGGCTAGGCAAAGCCCGGCACCGAATGCGGCCGCGACGTACACCGCGTCGCCGGAGATGAATCCGCGCCCGGCCTCGAGGAAGTACGTGACGGGGTTCAGCCGTGCAACTCCGTGGATCCACCCCGTGAGCAGCGTCAGCGGAACGTAGACGGGAGCGAGGAAGAGCGCGAGGAACACCGGCATCTGCATCGCCGGCCCGGCCTGGATCGTGCGCAGCCGCGCCGCCACGCCCGTGGCCCACAGCGCCGCCGAGCAGTTGACGATCGCCGCCAACAGGTAGAGGCCGAACATGTCGATCCCGTTGCCGGTGACGTTCATGCCGAGGATGAACGCCGCCGTGGTCACGACGACCGCCGTCACCACCCAGCGCGTGAAGGCGGCGAGTGCGTAGCCGACGATGATCGCACTCCGGTGCGGCGCCGCGAGCAGCAACCGCTTCGTAAAGCCGTACTCGAAGTCGCGCGCGATCCCGAAGCCGGTGAAGACGCCGCCGAAGGCGGCCGACTGGAGGAGCACGAAGACAAACTGGAACGACGTGTACCCGGTCGGAAAATCGAAGCCGGGGACGTTCTTCAGCTGGGAGAGGCCGCCGACGAAGGCGACCAGGAAGAAAAGAGGAAAGAGCAGCGACGGAATCAGGATGTTCGGCGTGAGCAGCGCGTTGTGGACCGTGCGCCAGGCGACGCCGAGCGCGACCGTGCGATAGGCGCGAAGGTCTTCCGCCCTCATGTCCGCACCATCCGATCCTTGAAGGCCCAGACCGCGCAGGAGGTCGCGACGATGATCAGGACGATGCTGATCGAGAACGCGAGACCAAGCGCCTCCGCGTCCCAGCCCGTGATGATCAGGCTACGCACGCCCTCGATGAGATATGAGACCGGGTTGATCGTCGCGATCGTGCGAAACCACTCCTCGATCATCAGATTCCGCGGCGCGTTCATCGAGGAGAAGAACAGGAAGACGAAGAGAACCGGGAACAGCACCTGGATCGCCTCACCGGAGCCGGTGCGAAGCGCCATGAACGCGCCGACCATCCCGAAGCCGGCGCAGATCAGCGTCGCGAGCACGAGTAGGACGACCGCCCCGAGGACGCCCGACTCGATGTCGACACCGAACGCGAGCGCGACGGCGAGGTAGAAGACGGCCTGGATAAAGCCGAGCGTGATCACGCCCGCGATGTGACCCGCGAGCATCGCGCTGTTCCGGACGGGTGTCAGCGCGAGTCGGTTGAGGAAGCCCGTCTGGATGTCCCGCGCAAGGTCGGTGCCCGCGTTCATCGTCGCGAACAGCGCGCCCTGGATGAACGGGACCGCGATCGCGAAGGCGAGGAACGAGTCGGTCGGGAAGCCCGGAAGCACAGTCGACGATCGCAGGCCGGCAGCATTGACCGCCACGAGCAGCGTCGGGAAGAGGAGCGGCGGCAGGAAGGAGGCCGGCTGCCGCGAGGTGCGCACGACGCTACGTCGGGCGATGTTGCCGACGTGGTGGAAGTTCACGAGACGAGGCTTTCGGGCTGCTCGGCGCCCGCGCCCTCAAGAGTCCGCCCCGTCTTGGCAAGGAAAACGTCGTCGAGGCTCGGCGCGTGGAGCTGGAGATGGTCGACGTGGATCTCGTCCGCGTCGAGCGCACGCACGACATCGGCGAGCCCGAAGTCGTCTCCCGCCAGGCGAACTGCGAGCGACTTTGGCGAGACCTGGGCGAGCTCACCGAACCGCTCGAGCACGCGTGCGAGCTCGGCGCGCTGCTCCGGGTCGGCGGGGATCACCTCGACCGTTGGATGTCCGATCTCCGCCTTCAGCGTCGACGGCGTGCCCTCGGCGACGATCCGCCCGTGGTCGATGATCCCGACCCGGTCGGCAAGGATGTCCGCCTCCTCGAGGTACTGCGTCGTGAGGAACACCGTCACGCCGTCCTCCCGGGCGAGCCGGCCGACCTCGGCCCAGAGAGCCGTGCGCGACTGCGGGTCGAGTCCGGTCGTCGGCTCGTCGAGGAAGAGGATGCGCGGGTGATGGACGAGCGCGAGGGCGAGATCGAGCCGGCGCTTCATCCCGCCTGAATACGTCCGCACCTTGCGATCGGCGGCCGCCGTCAGGCCCACGCGCTCGAGCAGCTCGTTTCCGCGTGCGACACGCTCCTCGCGCGGAACCCCGTGGAGCGCGGTCTGGAGGCGCAGGTGCTCACGACCCGTCAGCAACGGGTCGAGCGCAGCCTCCTGAAGCGCGGCACCGATCGACGCACGCACCTTCGGCCCCTCCTTGATCACGTCGAAGCCGGCGACGCGCGCGCGGCCGTCGGTCGGCGGGAGCAGCGTCGTCAGCATGTGCACCGTGGTCGACTTCCCGGCGCCGTTTGGTCCGAGGAAACCGTAGATCTCGCCCTCCGAGACGACGAGGTCGATCCCGTCGACGGCACGCACGTCCTTGAAGACGCGGACGAGCCGCTCGACCTCGATCCCGTACGCCACCTTTCGACTCTAGCGATCGGCCACGGCCGTCCGGCGAAGCTCGCGGTACGCCTTGGCCTCGGCGACGAGCTCCTCGAATAGCCGAGCGTCGTTGCCCGCCTCCGGATGCCAGAGGACGCCGAGCGCGAACGTTTTGCTCGGCTCCTCGAGCGCCTCGACCGTACCGTCCTCCGCCTTCGCGGTCGCGACCAGCCCGCGGCCGAGCTTCCCGTAGCCCTGGTGATGATGGGACTTGATCGACACGCGATCGCCGATCACGTCGTGCAGGCGCGACCCGGCATCTACCTCGACGGGATGCTCCGAGAACGTCCCCGGCACCTCCTTGTGGCCGTCGTGCCCGACGAGGTCGGGGACGTGCTGCTCGAGGTCGCCCCCGAGCGCGACGTTCAGCACCTGGGAGCCACGGCAGATCGCGAGCAGCGGCAGATCGCGGTCGAGAGCCGCCGTCAGCAGCGCGATCTCGGCCCGGTCGCGGTCGGGACGGATGTTGCTCGTCTCGGAGTGCGGCTCGGCGTCGTACAGATCGGGGTCGAGGTCGGGCCCGCCCGTGAAGACGAGCCCGTCGAGCACCTCGAGCGTCTCGTCGACCGCATCGTCCGCCGGCGGGACGAGGAGCGCCCGTCCACCCGCCGCCTCGACCGCCTCGACGTAGGCAAGCGGCGCGAGCGCGGCCGGCACGTTCCAGACGCCCCAGCTCGCCTGCTCTGCGTACGCTGTGATCCCGATGAGCGGCCGCATCCTGTCCGGATTCTCGCTGATCGGCCTGCTGCTCCTGCCTGCCGCTTGCGGCGGGAACGGCACATCCTCGACCACCGGCGCGACGGAGACGACCTCCACCACGTCGACGACCGCGACGACGACCGTCCCGGAGACGACGACGCTCCGCGTCTACTACCTTCTCGACGGCAAGGTGCAGCCGGTCGCGCGCGGGGTGCCGAAGACCCAGGCCGTCGCGCGAGCCGCCCTCGGCCAGCTCGCCAAGGGGCCGACGGCATCCGAGTCCGACCTTGGCCTGACGTCCGACGTTCCGACCGGCAGCTCCGGCGTCGCAATCGAGAATGGCGTCGCGAAACCGACCGGTCTCGCGGGTCTCTCGCGGACCGGGCTCGCGCAGGTCGTCTACACGCTCACGCAGTTCCCCACAGTCGACGAGGTCGAGATCGACGGCCGACGGTATGCGCGGCACGACTTCGAGGACGAGACACCGATCATCCTCGTCGAGTCGCCGCTCCCGAACGAGACCGTGTCGAGCCCGATCCGCGCGACCGGGACGGCGAACACGTTCGAGGCGACGTTCGACTACGACGTCGTTGGCCCTGACGGCAAGGTGCTCGCGACGGACTTCGTGACCGCGACCTCGGGCAGCGGCACGCGCGGGACGTTTGACTTCACGACGAAGCCGTTCTCGGCAACCGGAGACGGCACCCTCGTCGTCTACGAGCTCTCCGCGAAGGACGGCACGCGCATCCACGAGGTGCGAATCCCGCTTCGGTTTGTAAAGCGTCAGTAGGCGTTCAAGCTCCTCTCGTCGAAAGACGATCGAGGAACCATGAGGGTCTTGGCCACACTTGCCGCCGCTGGCTGCCTGCTGGCGCCCGCGTCGTCCGCCGCTCCGCAGAGCTCGTGGGCGGACGCGCAGATCAAGGTCGTCACGGCCCACGGCCTGATGGGCGGTAATCCCTCGAGCTTCCGCCCGGATGGCCGGCTCACCGCCGGGGCGCTCGCGAAGCTCGTCGGAGGGATCGCCGACGAGCCCGTAGTCGCGCCCGCCGACCCGTCGGCGCCTGTGACGATGGCCGGTCTCGACGCGGCGCTTGTCCGTGGGCTCGGTCTCGGAGACGTCGCGAAAGACCTGCAATCGGCAGCGCGAGCCGCCGGGCTCGCGCCTCCGTCGCGCTTCGGCGCCGAGGCGGTCGCGCGCCTCGCCGGCCTGCGCACGGACCACTCGACGGACTCGCTCGAGCTCTCCCCCAGGGACACCGCGACACGTGCGGAGGCGGCGTACTCGGCGGCGAAGGTGCTCGCGTGGATGGGCGGAGAGGCGGACTACCTCCGCGACCTCGCCGACACGTTCACGCCTGATCCCGTGTCGGGCTGGCAGCAGACCGTGCTCCGCGAAGCCGTCTCGCTGATCGGCTATCCGTACGTCTGGGCCGGCACATCCGAGCGTGCGCAGGCACCACCAGGGCTTACGAAGAAGGTGCCGGGCGGCTTCGACTGCTCGGGCTTCGTCTGGCGGGTTTTCAAGCTCGCTCCGTACGCCGTCGGAACGCCGCTCGCCGAGACGATCGAGGGGCGCTCGACGATGGACATGAGTGACGACGTGCCGAAGGCGAGCCGGGTCCGCTTCAAGGATCTCGAGCCTGGCGACGTGCTCTTCTTCGGCCCGCGCGGGTCGCGCTCGAAAGCGGCGGAGATCGACCACGCGGGCATCGCGCTCGGCTCCGGCTGGATGATCCACAGCTCGAACGAGGGCGTCGCGCTCGTCCCGGTCACAGGGACGTACCGCAAGCGCTTTGCCTGGGCGCGTCGGCCGCTCGCCGAAGCCGGGCTCGGTTAGACAGTCACCTCGCCCGACCCGACGGCGATCCGCTCGCCGCCGACGTCGAGCACGAGCCGTCCCTCGTCATCGATCCCGACTGCGACGCCGCGCCTGCCCTCCACCTCGACCTCGCGCCCACGGAGGAAGTCGCGCGCGGCGATCTCCTCGCGGAGGGATGCAAGCCCGCCGTCCAGCCAGCGGTCATAAGCAGGCTCGAGCCGCCCGAGGAGCGAGCCGAGCAGGGCAGCGCGGTCGTGGGTGCGGCCGGAGACGGCTCGAATCGACACGGCCGGCGCCCGAGCGGCGGACGGAAGGTCGGCGGCCGCCTGGTTGACGTTGACCCCGATCCCGAGGACGACGAGCAGGTCGCGGAGCTCCCCGAGGATCCCCGCCACCTTCCGCCCGTCGAGCAGGACGTCGTTCGGCCACTTGATCGCCACGGGAGCACCGGCAGCCTCCTCGACAGCCTGCGCGACGGCAACTGCACCGACGAGCGTGAGCTCGGGAACGCGAGCGCTCGGTGGCGGCCTCAGGGCGATCGAGCAGAGAAGCGCGGCGCCGGCCGGCGCCTCCCACGTCCTCCCCTGACGACCGCGGCCCGCGGTCTGGACATCTGCGACCGCGACGGCGCCCTCCGGCGCGTCCGGGGCGAGCAGCTCCTGTGTCGACGGACATGACTCAACGTAGACGTATGGCCGCCCGAAGCGCCCGGTGAGAAAGCCCGCGACCGCCTCGTGCTTGAGCGAGCACACGCGCAGGCGTCCCTCAGCCAGCGAGATCGTTACCGGTAGGCGATGGTTTCACGCTTGCCGTTCGCCGCGGAGCGAACGATCGCGTCGCAGACCTCGGCGCAGCGGTAGCCGTCCTCGAACGTCGCGCCGTGGGGGGCAACGTCCGTGTCGGCCGCGACCGCGGCGAGGAAATGGTGCAGCTCGTGCACGAACGTCTCGCCCCAGCCGATGATGTGGCCGGGCGGCCACCAGTGCTCCCAGAAGGGGTGGTCGGCCTCCGAGACGAGGACGGTCTTGAAGCCGCGCGCGCGGTCGCCATCGGCGCGAAAGACCTGGAGCTCGTTCAACCGCTCCAGGTCGAAGGCGAGCGACCCCTTCGTCCCGTTGATCTCCCACTGGAACGCGTTCCGCCGGCCGAGGGCGAGCCGCGTCGCCTCCAGCGTGCCGACGGCACCGTCAGTGAACTCCACCGTCGCCTCGACGGCGTCGTCGACCTCCCGTCCGGGAATGAACGTCCGCGTGAGGCCCGCCACCGCCTCGATCTCGCCGACGAGGTAGCGGGCGAGGTCGACGACGTGCGCGGCAAGATCCCCGAGCGCACCGGAGCCGGCTGAGCCGCGGTCGAAGCGCCAGCTGTCGGCGTCGGTGTCGCCCCAGTCCTGGAGGTAGCGGCCCCGAAAGTGCCTGATGTCGCCGAGGTCGCCGGCCTCGATCAGCTCGCGCGCGAGCCGCACCGCGGGGACGAAGCGGTAGTTGAAGGCGCAAAGGTGCTTGACACCTGCAGCCTCCACGCGCTGCCAGATCTCGTAGCTCTCGGCAGCGTCCCGACCGAGCGGTTTCTCGCAGACGACGTGCTTGCCAGCCTCCGCCGCGGCGATCGTCGGGGCCGCGTGGAGGTCGTTTGGCCCACCGTTGTCGAAGAGGCCGATGGCCGGGTCGGACACGAGCTCCTGCCAGTCGGTCGTCCAGCGCTCGTAGCCGTAGCGCGCTGCAGCTTCCGAGACCGCCTCCTCGTTTCGCCCTGCGATCGACACGAGCCGCGGGCGAAGCGGCGGTGGCCAGGTCATGTAGCCGATCTTCCGGAACGCGTTCGAGTGCGCCTTGCCCATGAACGCGTAACCGAGGATGCCGACACCGATCTCCGGGATGTCCTGTGGCCTCACGTCTGCGGGATACTAAGCCGCCCACGATGGACGGGGGACGTCGACGATGAAGGCCGCAACATCGTCCTGCGCTAGATACGGAACCGACCACGAATGATCACGTGAGCGCACCGGACGCCGCCCTGCGAATCGCCGCGACGCTCGCGGGCAGGCGAGACGTTCTTTGGTTCCGTGCTCCGGGACGCGTCAACCTCATCGGCGATCACACGGACTACAACGACGGCTTCGTGCTTCCGATCGCCATCGATCGCGCGTGCCTCCTGGCCGCGAGCCGCTCGGAGCTGGTTCGTGTGACATCGCTCGACATGGGGGAGACAGTCGAGCTCGCGGCGACAGGACCGTGGGAAATCGACGACATCGAGGTGGCCTGGGGCCGACTGGTCGCAGCAGTTGTGCTGGAGATCGCCGCGCTCGGCTGTCCGCCGGTGGGGATCGAGACAGTGATCGCCTCAGATGTGCCGATCGGTGCAGGCCTGTCGTCCAGCGCTGCGTTCGAGATCGCCTGCGCGGTGGCACTGGCGAGCTTCGCATCCTGGCATCCCGGTCGCATCGAGCTGGCCGCCGCGTGCCGCAATGCGGAAGAGCGGGCAACCGGCGTGCCCTGTGGCGTGATGGATCAGCTGGTCGTCCTCACGGGTCGGGAGGGGTGCGCGCAGCTGATCGATTGCCGAAGCCTCGAGACTCGCGCGGTCCCGATCCCGCAAGGGGCGGGAATCCTCGTCGTCCACTCGGGGCAGGAGCGGACGCTCGCTGCGAGCGCATACGCCGAGCGGCGCCGGGCATGTGAGGCGCTCGCACGGACGCTCGGGGTTCCCGCCCTGCGAGACGCAACGCTAGAGCAGGTACGGCACGACCCACTTGGCCGGCACGTGGTGACGGAGAACGCCCGGGTCGTAGCTGCTGCCGAGGCGCTTGAAGCAAGCGATCTCGAGACGTTCGGACAGCTGATGACCGCAAGCCACGAGAGCTTGCGAACAGACTACGACGTCTCCACGCCGGAGCTCGACGCCCTCGTGGGGGCGCTCCTCGACGCCGGGGCGCTGGGGGCGCGGCTGACGGGAGCCGGGTTCGGTGGCGCGGTCGTTGCGCTTGCAGAGCAGGACCGGCTCGCACTCATCGCCAAGGCGGCAACGATCCGTTACCGGGAGAAGACCGACCTCGAGCCGCAGGCGTTCGTTTGCTCTGCTGTCAACGGCGCAGGACGGTTGACACCTTCGCCGGTGTGGAGTTGACTCTTGGGAGTCTCATCGCCGTCGCGATCCCATAGCCGGTCGCCCGTCCGGAAGTGCAGTGCGTGCCGTCCTGAGATGATGGGCGCGATGCAGTCGAGTCTCGAGATCGCCCAGGCCGCGAAGCTCAGGCCGATCGCGGAGATCGCGGACGAGCTCGACCTGCTTCCCGAAGAGGTCGAGCTCTACGGGAGCTACAAGGCCAAGGTCAAGCTAGCCGTGCTCGACCGCCTCGCCGGCACGCCTGACGCGAAGCTCGTCTGTGTGACGGCGATCACGCCGACGAAGGCCGGCGAAGGGAAGACGACGACGTCGGTCTCCCTCACCCAGGGCCTCGGGAAGATCGGCAAGAGACCCGTGCTCTGCCTCCGCGAGGCGTCGCTCGGCCCGGTTTTCGGGATCAAGGGCGGTGCAGCGGGCGGCGGCTACGCGCAGGTCGTGCCGATGGAGGATCTGAATCTCCACTTCACGGGCGACATCCACGCAATCGGCGCCGCTAACAACCTCCTCGCCGCGATGCTCGAGGCGAGCATCCTCCACCTCAACCCGCGCCGCATCGACCCGCTGCGCGTCAGCTGGCGCCGCTGCATGGACATGAACGACCGCGCGCTTCGCGAGATCGTGATCGGGCTGGGCGGTCGCGCGAACGGCTACGTCCGCGAGACCGGCTTCGACATCACCGCGGCCTCGGAGGTGATGGCGATCGCGGCCGTCGCGCGCGACCTGCAAGACCTCCGCAGGCGACTGGGGGCGATCACCGCTGCGTACGACTGGAACGGGCAGCCCGTGACCGCCGAGCAGCTTCACGCAGCCGGAGCGATGGCGGTGCTGCTCAAGGACGCGATCAAGCCGAACCTCGTGCAGACGCTCGAGGGCCAGCCGGCATTCGTCCACTGCGGCCCATTCGCGAACATCGCGCACGGGAACAACTCGCTCGTCGCCGATCTCGTCGCGCTCAAGCTCGGCGACTACGTCGTCACGGAGAGCGGCTTCGGCTCGGACATGGGCATGGAGAAGTTCCTCGACATCGTCTGCCGGGCCGGCGGCATCCGTCCGAACGCCGTCGTGCTCGTCGCGACCGTCCGCGCGCTCGAGCATCACGGCGGGGAGCCGGACGGCGGCGTGCCCGCAATCGAGCGCGGCGCGGCGAACCTCGCCCGCCATCTCGCCATCGTCGAGGAGTTCGGGCTCAAGGCGGTCGTCGCCGTCAATCGCTTTCCCGGCGACACGGACGAGGAGCTCGACACGGTGCGCCGGCTCGCGCTCGAGCACGGCGCGCACGCGGCCGAGATGAACGACGCGTTCGAGCGCGGCGGCGACAGGCGCGGCGGAGCTTGCCGAAGCCGTCGTCGACGCAGCCGAGCAGCCGTCGAGCTTCGACTACCTCTATCCCGACGACGCGCCGATCGCCGAGAAGATCGAGGCGATCGCGAAGCGGGCGTACGGCGCCGACGGCGTCTACTTCCTGGCTGCGGCCGAGAACGACATCAAGCGGTTCACTGAGCAGGGTCTCGGCAACGTGCCGATCTGTATGGCGAAGACCCACCTCTCGATCTCCCACGACCCCGCGCTCCTGAACGCTCCGACGGGCTTCACGGTCCCCGTGCGGGCGGTGCGCGCGTACACGGGCGCCGGCTGGCTCGTCGCGCTCTGCGGCGACATGCAAACGATGCCCGGCCTCGGCGCTACACCGGCCGCGTTCAACGTCGACATCGACGACGAAGGCCGCACCGTCGGGCTCTTCTGATTTGCGGCGCCGAGCGGCAGCGCACGACCGCGCGGCTCTGCTCCACTCCGCGCTCCGCCTGTCGTACTTCACGATCGCGTGGAACGGCGCGGTCGGCGCGGCTGCGCTCGTCGTCGCCATAACGACCGGGAGCCTCGTCCTCGCGGGCTTCGCCCTCAACGCGCTCCTCGACTCGTTCGCGTCGATCGTGCTGGTGTGGCGCTTCACGCACGAGCGGCGGAACCCGGAGGCGGCGGAACGGGTCGAACGGCGCGCGCAGGCGGCGATCGGGGCGGCGATGCTCCTGATCGCGGCGTACATCGGCGTCCAGGGCGTGCGCGCGCTGGTCGACGGATCGCACGCCGAGACGTCAACGTTCGCCGTCGTGCTCGCTGCGGTCTCGCTCCTCGTGCTGCCGGTCCTCGGCCTCCGCAAGCGCGAGGTCGCGGCCGGGCTCGAGAGCCCCGCCCTGGGCGGCGATGCCGTGCTGACGCTCGCAGCGGCAGCGCTCGCGGCCGTCACGCTGCTGCGCCCTCGTCGCAAACGCACTGGCTCGGCTGGTGGTGGGCGGACCCGCTGGCCGCGCTCGTGATCGCCACCGCGCTCGGAGTCGAGGGCACGCGTGTACTCGTGCGCCACCGGTTCGGCTGGAGTAGGATCGAGGCATGAAGGTACGCGCCGCCGTCCTCGAGGAGTTCGGCCAGCCGCTCGCCGTCCAGGACGTCGAGCTGGCCGAGCCGAAGGCCGGCGAGGCGCTCGTCCGGCTCGTCGCGTGCGGCGTCTGCCACACGGACCTCTACACCGCGTCGGGCGCCGATCCGAGCGGCTACATGCCGTGCGTGCTCGGACACGAGGGCGCGGGCGTCGTCGAGCGGTGGGCGACGGCGTGACGCTCGTCGCACCCGGCGACCACGTGGTCACGCTGTTCGCACCGGAGTGCGGCGAAGTGCATCCACTGCCTGAGCGCAGCGCACGAACCGCTGCGTCGCGATCCGGGACGAGCAGGGGCTCGGCCACCTTCCCGACGGCACGACGCGGTTCAGCCGGAACGGCGAGCCGCTCCGGCACTTCATGGGCACGTCGACGTTCGCGGAGTACACGGTCATGCCGGAGATCGCGCTCGCCAAGGTGAATCCGGAGGCGCCGCTGGAAGGCTGCGCGCCGTTCGCGTGCGGGCTGTCGACGGGCATCGGCGCCGCCTCTTCACCGCCCGGGTGGAGCCCGGCTCGATCTGCGCCGTCTTCGGCTGCGGCCTCGTCGGCCTCGGAGCGGTGATCGGCTGCCGGCTCGCCGGCGCCGAGCGGATCATCGCCGTCGACCTGTCCGAGGAGCGGCTCGCGGAAGCGACGCCGCCACGGCGCGACGGACACGCGACTCGCGGCCGACGACACGGTCGACTGGATCCGCTCGGAGACCGGCGGCTTCGGCGCCGACTACACGTTCGAGGCGACCGGCAACGTCGCCGTCATGCGGCAGGCGGTCGAGGCCGCGCGCGAGGCGTGGGGCCTCGCGACGATGTGCGGCGTCGCCGGCAAGGGCGAGACGCTCGACGTCGTGCCGCGGCTGCTCATCACGGGCCGCCGCGTGACGGGATCGTCGTTCGGCGGCGTGAAGGGACGGACGCACGTTCCCGCAGCTCGTCGACCGCTGGCTCGCAGGCGAGATCGACGTCGAGTCGCTCATCTCGCACCGGCTCACGCTGGACGACGTGAACCGCGGCTTCGAGCTGATGGAGGCTCAGGACGGCATCCGCAGCGTGATCACGTTCGCGTAGCATCGAGACATGGCTGTCGCTTCCTTCGACGCTGAGGGTCGGCGACGCGACGTACGAGATCTTCCGCCTCGACGCGCTGCAGGCGACGCACGACGTCGAGCGGCTCCCCTTCACGCTGCGCGTCCTGCTCGAGAACGCGCTGCGCACCGGCACCGAGGCGGACGTCGAGGCGGTCGCCGGCTGGGTGGCGACGGACGAGCCGTCGCAGGAGCTGAGCTTCACGCCGGCGCGCGTCCTCCACCAGGACTTCACGGGCGTGCCGGCCGTCGTCGATCTCGTCGCCATGCGCGACGCGATGCGCGACCTCGGCGGCGACCCGACGCGCGTCGACCCCGAGCTTCCGTCGAACCTCGTCATCGACCACTCGGTCCAGGTCGACGCGTTCGCGACGCGCGGCGCGATGTCGCGGAACACCGAGCTCGAGTTCGAGCGCAACCGCGAGCGCTACGCGTTCCTCCGCTTCGGCCAGCAGGCGTTCGACGGGCTGACGGTCGTGCCCGCCGGCGACCGGCATCGTCCACCAGGTGAACCTCGAGTTCCTCGCGCGCGTCGTGGCCAGACGCGCGACGGCCAGGCGTTCCCGGACACGCTGCTCGGCACCGACTCGCACACGACGATGATCAACGGCCTCGGCGTGCTCGGCTGGGGCGTCGGCGGCATCGAGGCGGAGGCGGCGATGCTCGGCGAGGCGGTCTCGATGCTCGTGCCGCAGGTGGTCGGCTTCCGGCTCAGCGGGCCGCTGCCGGAGGCTCGACGGCCACCGACCTCGTGCTGACGGTGACGCAGATCCTCCGCGAGACCGGCGTCGTCGGGAAGTTCGTCGAGTACTTCGGCGCCGGCCTCACTGGCCTGCCGGTCGCCGATCGCGCGACGCTCGGGAACATGTCGCCCGAGTACGGCGCGACGTGCGGCTTCTTCCCGGTCGACGAGGAGACGCTCGACGTACCTGCGGCTGACCGGGCGCGACGACGAGCAGGTCGCGCTCGTCGAGGCGTACTGCAAGGAGAACCTGCTCTGGCACGACCCGGCCGACGGCGAGCCCACGTACTCGACCGTCGTCGAGCTCGACCTCGCGACCGTCGAGCCGAGCCTCGCCGGTCCGCGGCGGCCGCAGGACCGCGTGCCGCTTCGCGACGCCAAGGAGTCGTTCCTCGCTGCGCTGCCGACCTTCGGCGTCGACTACGGCACAGCCGAGGACGCGGCGATCGCCGAGAGCTTCCCGGCCAGCGATGCGCCGATCGCACATGTCGCCCGGCCACGAGGAGTTCGCAGGCGACCGCCACCGTGGCCGTGCCCGACGTCTGGGAGCGGTCGGAAGCCGGTCTGGTGCGAGCTCGACGGAGAGCGCTTCCCTCTCGACCACGGCGCGGTCGTGATCGCTGCGATCACGAGCTGCACGAACACCTCGAACCCGCAGGTGATGGTCGCCGCCGGACTGCTCGCGAAGAAGGCGGTCGAGCGCGGGCTCACGCGCCGGCCATGGGTGAAGTCGAGCCTCGCGCCGGGGTCGAAGGTCGTCACGCAGTACCTCGACGAGGCGGGCCTGACGCCGTACCTCGACGAGCTCGGCTTCCAGACCGTCGGCTACGGCTGCACGACGTGCATCGGGAACTCCGGGCCGCTCCCCGACGAGATCTCGCAGGCGGTCGTCGAAGGCGACCTCGCGGTCGTGCGCGGTGCTCTCCGGGAACCGGAACTTCGAGGCCCGCATCCATCCCGGAGGTGAAGGCGAACTACCTCGCGTCACCGCCGCTCGTCGTCGCCTACGCGCTCGCGGGCCGCATGGACATCGACCTCGTCGACGAGCCGCTCGGGACGGGACTCGGACGGCGCGGACGTCTACCTCGCAGACCTCTGGCCCGGCCCGCAGGAGGTGCAGGAGGTGATCGCGCTCGGCGCTGCGGCGCGAGATGTTCGAGCAGACGTACGCCGACGTGTACACGGGCGACGAGCGCTGGCGCGCGCTCGACAACCCCGTCAGGACACCTCTACGAGTGGGACCCGGCGTCGACGTACATCCGCCGCCCGCCGTACTTCGACGGCATGGGCCGCCGAGCCGGACGTCCGTCGAGGACATCGCGGGCGCACGTTGCCTCGTCATGGTCGGCGACTCGGTGACGACCGACCACATCTCACCGGCGGGCGCGATCAAGCCGGACAGCCCGGCCGGGCCGCTACCTCGTCGAGCACGGAGTCGAGCGCAAGCGACTTCAACTCGTACGGCTCACGCCGCGGCAACCACGAGGTGATGATCCGCGGCACGTTCGCCAACGTCCGGCTCCGCAACCTCGCTCGTCCCCGGCTCGGAGGGGACGTGGACGCGTGCACGTTGCCCTCCGGCGACGAGATGACGATCTTCGAGGCGGCGGAGCGCTACCGCGAGGAGGGCGTGCCGCTCGTCGTCATCGCCGGCAAGGAGTACGGCTCCGGCTCGTCGCGGGACTGGGCGGCGAAGGGGCCGGCGCTGCTCGGCGTCCGGGCGGTGCTCGCCGAGAGCTACGAGCGCATCCACCGCTCGAACCTCCTGATGATGGGCGTGCTCCCGCTCCAGTTCATGGACGGCGAGGGCCGCGAGTCGCTCGGGCTGACGGGCCGCGAGCTCTTCTCGGTCGAGGGCGTCGAGGGCGGCGAGGCGCACCGAGGTCACGGTGCACGGCGGACGACACGGAGTTCCGCGCCCGCGTCCGCCTCGACACGCCGCGCGAGCGCGAGTACTTCCGCCACGGCGGCATCCTCCGCTTCGTGCTTCGCCGACTCCTGAGCACGTAGCGGGAAACCCGCACTCCTCGTTCCGCGCTAGCCCCGATGCCTCGGGGCCTCACCGACTGCGAGATTTCGTCATTGGCAATCAACCGAGAGGAGCGAGCGAGTGCGGAAGCTCACTGTCGTAGTGGCAGCCGTCATGGTGGCCGTCGTCTCCGTCTGGGTGTCATCCAGCGCAGCGGTGACGTCGAATCCCGTCGTGGCCGTCCAGGTGGACGCGTTCAGCGTCTTTCCTGCAACGCAAGGCGCGCCCAAGGGCAAGGTGAAGTTCATCGTCACGAACACCGGTACGTTCAAGCACGAGTTCGTCGTCCTGAAGACGACCAAGCCGGCCGGCAACCTGCTCAAGGGCAAGGAAGCCGACGAGGCAGGGAACGTTGGCGAGATCGGCGGGATACCCGCCGGTCAGGCGAAGACGCTGACGCTCACGCTCGCGAAGGGCCACTACGCCCTGATCTGCAACCTGCCAGGCCATTACGCGGCCGGTCAGTTCGCCGACTTCTACGTGCGGTAAGCCTCGGTCGATGCGTGGGCCGTCCACCGGCCCACGCATTCCGGTCCCTCGATAATGCATCCGTGGAGGACCGCGTCCGCGCAATCGTCGAGGCGGGTATCGCCGTTACGTCCGAGCTCTCCCTCGACGCTGTGCTCGAAAAGCTCACCGCGACGGCCGCGTCGCTGACCGGGCGCCCGCTACGCCGCGCTCGGCGTCCTCGACGAGCCGAAGACGGGGCTCGAGCGCTTCATCACGGTCGGCGTCGACGAGGAGACGCGTGCGGCGATCGGGCCCGAGCCGCGGGGTCGCGGAATCCTCGGAGTGCTGATCCGCGAAGCGCACCCGCTCCGCCTCCACGACCTCCACGACGACCCGCGCTCGGTCGGCTTCCCGCCGAACCATCCACCGATGCGGTCGTTCCTCGGGCGTGCCGATCGTGCTCCGCGGAGTCGCCTACGGGAACCTCTACCTGACGGAGAAGCAGGACGGCGGGGACTTCACCGCGGAGGACGAGGAGCTCGTGACGATGCTCGCGGCCCAGGCGGCGGTCGCGATCGAGAACGCCCGACTCTTCGAGTCGGCGACGCGGTGGCTACGGCAGCTCGAGTCGCTCAACGAGGTCGGGAACGCGCTCGTCGGGGAGTTCGAGCTCGACCGGCTGCTCGCGCTCGTGACGGACCGGCTGCGAGCGCTTGTCGGCGCGCAGCTTGTCTTCATCGCACTCCCGGCAGGGCATGGTCGCCTTCGCATCGCGGCGGCCGACGGGGCCGAGGCAGGCGAGCTCCTCGCGACGACGTTCTCGCGCGAGGAGTCGAAGGCGGGCCGCGTCCTCGACCGCCGCCAGGGCGAGCGGGTCGACGATCTCGCGTCCGATCCGGAGGTGGATCTCGTCATCGCGGGCGCGTTCGGAGTGACGACGGGGCTCTACATCCCGCTCGTCGCGCGCGATCGGGCGATCGGGGTCCTCGTCGCGCACGACAAGCGAGCTAGCGACCAGCGGTTCACCGACGACGACGTGCGCGTCGCCGAGGCCTTTGCGGCGCGCGCGGCCGTGGCCGTCGACCTCTCCGAGCGGGTTGCGCGCGACGCGTTGCGGCGCGTCGTCACGGCCCAGGAGCTCGAGCGCCGCCGGCTCGCGCGGGAGCTCCACGACGAGACCGGCCAGGCCCTCACGTCGATCCTGCTGGGGCTGAAGGCCGCCGAGGACGCCGGCGACCGCAAGGAGATGCAGGAGGCGCTCGTCTCCCTTCGCGAGCTCGTCGTCGAGACGCTCCACGACGTGCGTCGCCTGGCCGTCGAGCTGCGCCCGCGGGCGCTCGACGACTTCGGCCTCGTGCCCGCGCTCGAGCGCTTGACGGACACGTTCGCAGAGCAGACGGGGATAGCGGTCACGTTCACACACGACCTCGAGCCCGAGCGCCTCCCCGGCGAGGTCGAGACCGCGCTCTACCGCATCGTCCAGGAAGCGCTGACGAACGTCGTCAAGCACGCGGGTGCGGCGACCATCGAGGTGGCGCTGACCGAGCGCGCGGGCCTCGTCACGGCGCGGATCACCGACGACGGCCGGGGCTTCGACTCGTCGTCCGACCGTGACGACGACGGCATCGGGCTCGTCGGCATGCGCGAGCGACTCGGGCTGATCGACGGCGAGCTCCGAGTCGAGTCGCAACCCGACGGCGGCACGACTATCGTGGCCGAGGTCCCCGTCTTGTGAGCAAGGCGAAAGCGAAGATCCGCGTCCTCGTCGTCGACGACCACGCCGTCGTCCGCTCTGGCCTGCGCCTGTTGCTCGAGAAGGAGCACGACCTCGACGTCGTCGCCGAGGCCGGCGACGTACGAGAGGCCGTGCTCGAGGCACGGGCCACAAAACCCGACGTCGTGCTGATGGACGTCGTCATGCCGGGCCAGACCGGCATCGAGGGCATCCCTCTCGTCCAGAAGGAGGCGCCGGAGGCAAAGGTGCTGCTGCTGTCGATGCAGGACGATCCGCAGTACGTGCGCCAAGCGTTCGGTGCAGGTGCGTCGGGCTATGTCCTCAAGGAGGCAGCCGACACAGAGGTCGTCGCGGCGATCCGCGAGGTCGCGGCCGGCGGAAGCTACGTCGACCCCGCCCTCGGCGCGAAGCTCGCGGCAGCCGACGCGGCAGCCCACAGTCGCGCAGACGCCGATCCGTTGTCCGACAGGGAGCGTGAGGTGATGCGGCTGCTCGCACTCGGCCACACGAACCAGGAGATCGCGAAGCTGCTCTTCATCTCCGTCCGCACGGCCGAGACGCACCGCGCGCACATCATGCAGAAGCTCCGCCTGACTACACGTGCCGAGCTCGTGGCATACGCCATCGACCACGGGTTGCTCGACGAGTCGCAGTCCGGCTGATCCCCGTACGGGGCCTACGGCTTTCTTCTGATGCGGGGCAAACGCTCGTCCAGGCACCCTTTGACCATGAAGATTCTCGTCGTAGAGGACGAGGACGCGATAGCGGAGCCGCTCGCCGAGGGGCTCCGCCGTGAAGGATTCGAGATCGAGCGCGTGGCGAGCGGCCGCGAGGCGCTTGACGCGCCGCTCGCGGATCTCGTCCTGCTCGACCTCCGCCTTCCCGATCTCGACGGTCTCGCCGTCTGCCGGGAGCTGCGCTCACGCTCGAGCGTCCCGATCATCATGATCACCGCCAAAGGTGAGGAGGTGGACAAGGTCGTCGGCCTCGAGGTGGGCGCCGACGACTACGTCGTCAAGCCGTTCGGCTTCCGCGAGCTGCTCGCGCGGATCCGTGCCGTGACACGCCGCACCTCGCCTGGCGGCGACCGGCACGCGGTGAGCGTGGGGACGCTCACGATCGACGGGCCGGCTCGCCGGGCGGCGCTGGACGGCAGCGAGCTCGAGCTGACGCCAAAGGAGTTCGACCTTCTCCTTCTCCTCGCCCGCGAGGCCGGAACCGTCGTGACGAAGCAGCAGATCTTCGAAGACGTCTGGGGAAGCACGTGGTACGGGGGAACGAAGACGATCGACGTCCACGTCGCATCTCTCCGCCGCAAGCTCGGAGATCCGGCGTGGATCGAGACCGTCCGCGGTGTCGGCCTGCGCCTGCAGCCGCCGTGAGACGCCAGCTGCTCCTCACCTACCTCGTGCTTGCGATCGCAGTGCTCGCGGCGCTCGAGATCCCGCTCGGCATCACGTACGGGCGAGCGCAGCGGAACGATCTCGAGAGCAGGATCAAGGTCGATGCCCTCACGCTCGCGACGCTCGCGGAAGACAACCTCGAGCACCGCGTGACGTCGCCGTCGGTGGCCCTCTCGCGCGTCGCGCGGAGCTACGCGAAGAGCCCCGGAGGGCGCGTCGTGGTCGTCGATCGTCGGGGCACGTCCCTTCTCGATACGGCCTCGAGAACCAGGCGGTCGTTCGCGTCGCGCCCCGAGATCGCATCTGCTCTTCGAGGCGCGGCCGCGTCGGGCACGCGCCACTCGACCACGTTGAGCACGGATCTCCTCTATGTCGCCGTTCCGGTCGCGTCGAGCGGAGCTGTCCACGGAGCCGTTCGCGTGACGTATCCAACCTCGGCGCTCACCCATCGCGTACAGCGCTACTGGCTCCTGCTCGCGGCCATCGCCGGTGTCACGCTCACGGCGGTGACGGTGGCCGGGGGTCGTCTGTCCCGCACCGTGACCAACCCGCTCTCTGCGGTGGAGAGCGCGGCGGAGGCGGTGGGCGAGGGCGACCTCTCGGCGCGGGCACCGACCGACACCGGGCCGCCGGAGATCCGCGCACTCGCGACGCGGTTCAACGAGACGGTCGAGCAGCTTGATGCTGCCATCCGCTCACAGGAAGACTTCGTCGCAGACGCCTCCCACCAGCTGCGCACGCCGCTCGCCGCTCTCCGTCTCCAGCTCGAGAACCTGGAGCGGGACGCGTCTAGCGCGGAGCAGGAACAGCTCGAGCGGGCGCTCGCCGAGGTCGAGCGTCTCAATCGCCTCGTCGACGGCCTGCTCGCGCTCGCACGCGCGGACGCGACAAAGACGCGGCCGGTGCCTGTCGACCTGCCCGAGCTCGTCGCCAACCGCCTCAGAGCGTGGGACGCGCAAGCCGACCACCAGGGGGTACGACTCGTGAGCGCGATGGCGAGCGATCTCACCGCCCTCGCAACGCCGGCGGCGCTCGACCAGGTGCTCGACAATCTGCTCTCTAACGCGATCGCCGTCTCGCCGAGTGGCTCGCGCATCACGATCGAGGGCCGCCTCGATGGAGGGTACGCCGAGCTCCACGTGGTGGACGAGGGACCTGGGATGACGGTCGCGCAACGAGCGCGCGCCTTCGACCGGTTCTGGCGCGACGGCACGCACCAGGGCACCGGATTGGGGCTCTCGATCGCTCAGCGTCTCTTGGCCACCGACGGTGGCGAGCTCGAGCTGCGTGCCGCGGGAGCAGGCGGGCTCGACGTGATCGTTCGCCTGCGGATTCCTTAACGCACGCGCGGCGAATCCTGGCCGTGGCTTGGCCCGGCGTTAACCCAGGCGCTCCTACGCTCGAGGCACATTCGATCGGGAGGAGACACATGTCCCGCAGACACGCACTGGCCGTCGCCGCAATGTTCGCGCTCGCCGCAGTAATCGGCTTCACCGCGCTAAGCCGGACCGTGCAGCTCGGGTCGGCATCCCGGCACGCCGGCGACGCGCTCGTCGTCGCGAAGACGCGGCAGCTGAACGCCTTCGAGCGTTCCCTCCACCGCCAACTCGCGGCCGCGAAGAAGCCACAGGCTCCGGCCGCCGCCCTCACCGCAGCGCCCAAGCCGCACTCCGCACGGGTCGTCTATGTGAGGCCCGCCCCGATCGTCGTCCATAAGCACCGCGCGGGCGGCGAAAACGAAGCCGAGCACGAAGGCGGGGGCTTCGATGACTAGCCACACTGGCCGTCTCTACGCCGCAGCCGCCGGCCTGCTGACGTTCTTCGTCCTCTGGGCGGGGATAGCCGCCCACCCGTGGCGCACGGCCACCGCCGACCCGCGGCTGGCGGGGCTCGCGCAGCGTCAGCGGCTGCTCCGCCGCGAGGCCGTGCTCGTGCGAACGATCGTGCAGCAGCGCGCGGCGGCGGCGAAGGTGGCTGCGCAGAAGGCACGGAAGGCTCGGCAGGTCGCAGCGGTCGCACCGGCCCCGGTGCGCGTCGTAACGCTTCCGCCGCTCGTCGTCACGAGGACGTCGTGATGGAGCGGAGGACGTTTCGCGCCATGGGCACGGATGTCGAGCTGCTTGCTCGATGCACCTCCGAGCGTGGAGAGCTTCCTCGCCCTTGCCTCCGCCGAGCGGGAGCTGGAGCGGCTCGAGGCCCTCCTCTCCCGGTTCCGCGAGGATTCGGAGCTCTCCACGCTCAATCGGGACGGCAGAGTCGTTGCCGGGCCGGAGCTGCTCGAGGTCACACAGCTCGCACTCGAGGCCCGGGCGTGCACTGGCGGCCGCTTCGACCCGACCGTCCACGACGCCCTCGTCGCGGCCGGCTACGACCGGTCGTTCGAGCACGTCGAGGGAGCGGTTGCTGTCGTCGAACCCCCGGCCCCCTGCGGTGGCCGCATCTCGATCGACGCGGGAACACGCATCATCGAGCTCGAGACCGGCACGCATCTCGACCTCGGCGGCATCGCGAAGGGTTGGGCGGTCGACCGGCTGTGCACGCTGCTCGGTCGCAGCGGCCCGTGCCTGGTCGACGCCGGCGGCGACATCGCCGTCCGCGGCGCGGGCTGGCCCGTCGGCGTGGAGACACCCGGCGGGATGCTCACGCTCGAGCTCTCGGACAGCGCGCTCGCCACCACGGGCGTCGACCGGCGCCGCTGGTCGACGACGAGCGGCGAAGCACACCACGTGATCGACCCGGAGACCGGGCGTCCGGCCGATGGAGATCTCTGGCGCGTGACTGTTGTCGCCCCCAGCGCGGCGGACGCCGAGGTGCTCGCGAAATCGCTGTTTCTCGCCGGGACACGGCGTGCCGAACGTGAGGCGAACGAGGGACGAACGCCGGCGGTGCTCGTCACGCGTGCGGGGGAAACGATCCTCGCCGGAGGGTTGAAATGAAGACGGACCCGACCTTCTGGCTGCTTGCCCGGGCCAGCGGATTCACGGCGTACCTCCTGCTGACGACGTCCGTCCTCGCCGGGCTGGTGCTCAAGTCGCGGCCCTTCCGCTCGCTCAAGCCGGCTTCCGTCACCGACACGCACCGCTTCCTCGCTCTGCTCGGCCTGCTCGCGCTCGCCGGGCACGGCCTGGCACTTGTCGCAGATCGCACCGTGCGCATGCCTCTCGCCGGCCTGCTCGTGCCAGGGCTATCGCCGTACCGGCCGCTCGCCGTCGGAGTGGGCGTTCTCGCTGCCGAGCTGATGATCTTGGTCTACGTCTCGTTCGCCCTCCGCAAGCGCATCGGCACGCGAAACTGGCGGCGCCTGCACTGGGCGACGTACGCGATCTTCGTCGGCGCGAGCCTGCACGGGGTCGCTGCCGGGACGGACAGCGCTCAGCCCTGGGCGCGGCCGATCTATCTGGGCGCGGTCGGTGCCGTCGCCTTCGCCACGGCCTGGCGCGCCATTGCCGGAAGCGGAAGCCTCACGCCCCCGCAACCACGACCACGAGGAGGACAGCCACATGAGCACGTATCGCATCGAGATCGACCAGTCCACCTGCATTGGTTACGCCGGCTGTGTCAAGGAGGCACCGGACGTGTTCTGGATCGAGGATGACGTCGCGTTCAGCCATGTCGAGACGGACGACGCACGCGTGCTCGAGGCTGCAGAGCTGTGCCCCGTCAGCGCCATCACTGTCATCCGGATCGAGGACGAGGCGCGTGCCGCCTAACCTTTGACCGCGAACACGCGCCTCGGACTCCTGTTGGTGGCGGTAGTCGTCGCCGCGATCGGCGCCAACATCGCGCTGCTCTCCGTCGCCACCGGGAGCCATGAGCGGGTCGGCCGGCTGAGCCCCGTCGTGCTGGGGACAGCCCGGCCATCTGCGCCGTCGATCCACATCGCGCCGCCGCCCAGGCCCGAAGTCTCCGAAGCGGAGCCTGACGATTAGGAGCACCAAGGTATCGAGACAGCCGCATTGAACTCGGAAGCCCATGGCTGCGGACCAGCTAACACCTGCCAGCCTCGACGCCCTGCCGCCCCCCGAGATGGCGGCAAAAGCGGAGCAGGTCGGGGTGACGAAGGCGGGCCTCGACACGCTGACGATGTTCGCGCTGGCCGTGCTCGCCGGCGCGTTCATCGCGATGGGCGCGATCTTCGCTACAACGACCACGGCCGGGGCTGCCGAGGTGCCGTTCGGCGTTGTGCGCCTGCTCGGCGGCCTGACGTTCTCGCTCGGCCTGATCCTCGTCGTGGTCGCCGGCGCAGAGCTCTTCACCGGCAACAACCTGATCGTGATGGCGTGGGCGAGCCGGCGCGTCTCGTCGCTCCGGCTGCTGCGCAACTGGGTGATCGTCTACGCCGGGAACTTCGCGGGCGCCATCGCAACAGCCGCCCTCCTCTACGGGGCCAAGCAGTACGAGTTCGGCAAAGGCGCGGTCGGCGACCAGGCGCTTCAGATCGCGGCGACGAAGACGGGCTACGGTTGGTGGCAGGCCGTCCTGCTCGGCGCGTTCTGCAACGCGCTCGTGTGCCTCGCAGTCTGGCTCTGCTACAGCGCGCGCACGACGGCGGACAAGGTGCTCGCGATCATCCCGCCGATCGCTGCCTTCGTCGCCGCCGGGTTCGAGCACTCGGTCGCGAACATGTTCTTCATCCCCTACGGCCTGTTCGTGAAGTCGAACGACGCTTTCGTCTCCTCGCAGGCAGGCCTTCCCGACCTCTCGAATCTCACGTGGGGAGACTTCCTCTGGGCGAACCTCGTGCCGGTGACGATAGGGAACATCGTCGGCGGCGCGCTCATGGTCGGCGCCATCTACTGGTTCGTGTATCTAAGGCCGCGGCCGGCCAGCGCCTAGGCAGTGCGGCGCCTCAGCGTTCCCGCCCCGAGCACGAGCGCCCCGACAATGAAGCAGCAGACGACGCCCACGTACGCCGCCAGCTCCCATCCGTAGAGGCCTTTCGTCACGCGGTCGAGGGCGCTATAGGCGTAGGTGACCGGCAGCGCCCAGGAGACGACGTAGAGGGCCTGGGCCATCTCGTCCCGCGGTGCGAGCAGCCCGCAGAGGAGAACCTGGGGAAAGATGACCGCCGGCAGGAACTGCACGGCCTGGAACTCGCTCCGGGCGAACGCCGACACGAAGAGCCCGAGGGCCATCCCGAGCAGCGCATTCAACACTGCCAGGCCGATCACGGCCCACGTCGCTCCGGCGACGTCGAGGCCTAGGAGGCCGAAGGCCAGCAGGGAGACGATCCCGGCCTGCGCGGCGGCCACGAGCGCGAAGGCGCCCGCGTACCCGAGCAGCAGGTCGAGCTTCGAGAGCGGCATCGACATCAACCGCTCGAGCGTCCCCGTCGTCCGCTCTCGGAGCATCGTGATCGACGTGACGACGAACATGGACGTGAGCGGGAAAAGCCCGACGAGCGGCCCGCCGATCCGATCGAAGACCGAGCTGCCGAGGAATACGTACTTGAGCAGCGTGATCAGAAGACACGGGACGAACACGATCAACGCGAGCGTCCGCGGATCGTGCCGAAGCTGGCGCAAGACGCGCAGCGCCGTGGCGCGCGTGATCTGAAGGCTCACGTCCGCTCCTCCTCTGCGAGGCGGAGGAATGCCTGCTCGAGATCGTCGATCCCCGTGTCACGACGGAGCGCTTCCGGTGTCGTCTGGGCAACGAGCGCGCCGTCGCGCAGCAAGACGAGGTTCTCGCAGCGTGCCGCTTCGTCCAGCACATGGCTCGAGACGAGAATGGTCGTGCCCCCGGCGGCGAGCGTGCCGAACGTCTCCCAGAGCTCGTTCCGAAGCACCGGGTCGAGCCCAACGGTGGGCTCGTCGAGGACGAGCACGTCCGGTGCGCCGAGCAGCGCTGTGGCGAGCGAGACGCGGGCGCGCTGACCGCCCGAGAGCCGGCCGACGAGCTTCTTCTCAGACCGGATCAACGCCACGACTTCGATCACGTCGTCGATCCGCCCTGGCGGAGCGCCGAGCACCGCGGCGAAGTACTCGAGGTTCTCGCGCGTCGTCAGGTCGAGGTACACGGACGGGGCTTGCGTGACGTACGCGACACGCGCGCGCAGGTCGGGTGCGCCCGCAGGCAGCCCGAGAACGGAGACTTCGCCAGACTCGACGATCTGGACGCCGACGATCGCCCGGATGAGCGTCGTCTTCCCGGCGCCGTTCGGGCCGAGCAAGCCCGTCACGGCTCCCGCGGCCACCTCGAGCGAGAGCCCGTCGAGGACGAGTGTGCCGCCGCGCCGCACCCGCAGCTCGCGGACGGCGACCGCAGGTGTCATCTAGGTGACGAGACCGAGCTCGCGCCCGACGCGTCCGAACGTGTCGAGGGCGCGCTCGAGGTGCTCTTCCTCGAGCGCGGCTGACATCTGCACGCGGATCCGCGCCGCGCCCTCCGGCACGACGGGGAAGCCGAAGCCGGTGACGAAGACCCCCTCGTCGAGGAGCCGCTCGCTCATGCGGATCGCGAACGCCGTCTCGCCGACGATGATCGGAATGATCGCCGCCTCGCCGTCGAGCGGCGCGTAGCCGATCTCGCGCAGACGCATGCGGAACGTCTCCGAGAGCGTGCGGAGCCTGGATACGAGCTCGGGCTCGCGGCGCAGCACACGCACCGACTCGAGCGCGGAGCAGGCCACCGTCGGCGGCAGCGCATTCGAGAACAGCTGTGGACGCGAGCGCTGCGCGAGCAGGTCGCAGACCTCCTCGCTCGCGGCGACGAAGCCGCCTGCGGCCCCGCCGAGCGCCTTCCCGAGCGTGCTCGTGATCACGTCGATCTCGCCGAGCAGGCCGAAGTGCTCGGCAACCCCCCGTCCGGTCTCTCCCAGCACCCCGGTCCCGTGCGAGTCGTCGACGAGGACGACCGCGTCGTGCGCTCGCGCGAGCTCGACGATCTCGGGCAGCCGCGGGAGGTCGCCCTCCATCGAGAAGACCCCGTCCGTGATCACGAGCTTGCGCTGGCCTGGCTCGCAGGACGCGAGCCCCGCCTCGAGCTCGTCCATCGACGAGTGGGCGTAGATCACCTTGCGCGCCGGGCGCGAGAGCCTGATCGCGTCGATGATCGACGCGTGGTTCAGCTCGTCCGAGAGGATCACCGTGCTGTCGTCGACGAGCGTCGGGATCGCCGCCTCGTTCGCGTTCCAGCACGAGACGTACGTGAGCGCGGCCTCGGTGCCGACAAAGTCGGCGAGCTCGCGCTCGAGCTCGAGGTGCGGCTCGAACGTCCCGCAGATGAAACGGACGGAGCCGGTGCCGGCGCCGTACCGCCGGAGGCCTTCGATCCCGGCTTCGACCACCTCCGGCCGTGCTGCAAGCCCGAGGTAGTTGTTCGACGAGAGGACGACGACCTCACCCCGCCCGGCCATCTCCACGACAGCCCCCTGCGGCGAGACGAGCGTGTTGAACCGCTTGTACGTCCCCGCCTCGCGGAGAGAGTCGAGCTCGGCGCCGATTGCGCGGTCGAGGTCCTGCCCCGGCTGCGGTCGTCATCCGTGAATCTCGGCGACCGCTGCAGCCGCCTCGGCCCGCACGGGCAACCCCGCCGGATAGACGACGATCTTGCACGCCTCCCCGGCTTCGAGCTTCGTGAACACCTGCTCCCAGTCGTCGAGCGAGTACTCGTGCGTGATCAGTGGCCGTAGGTCGACGGCCCCACTCTCGAGCAGCCACCGTGTCCGGTACCACGTCGCGAAGATCCGCCGGCCCGACACGGCCTGGACGGTGAGGTTCTTGAAGATCGCCGTCGCGACGTCGACCTCGACGTGGCGAGAGGGAATGCCGAAGAGAATCACCCGGCCGCCGTTTCGTGCGGTCCGGATCGCGTCGCCGATCGCGATCGGCGAGCCGGACATCTCGAAGACGACGTCCGCCCCGCGACCGTCCGTCTGCTCCGCGAACCACCCGGCGGCGTCGGCTACCTCCGAGACGTCAACGATGCCGTCTGCGCCCATCGTGCGCGCGAGGCCGAGTCTGAACGGATGCAGGTCGGACGCGAGGATCCGACGCGGCGCCCGATGCGCGGGCGATCGCAATCGTGAACAGGCCAACGGGCCCGCAGCCGATGACCGCGACGGTGCGGCCGGAGAGGTCCTGCTCGCTCGTCGCGAAGACGGCATTCCCGAACGGCTCTTGGAGCGTCGCGATCTCTGGAGGAAGCTTTGTCCGATCCGTCTTCCAGATCACGCTCTCCGGGACGCTCACATAACGCGCGAAGGCGCCGTCCCGGTCGACGCCGAGAATGCTCGTCCATTCGCACATATGGGCATTGCCCGTCCTGCACGCGACACAGGCGCCACAGGTGATGTGGCTCTCCGCGGAGACGAAGTCACCGACCACGACATGGCGCACATCCGCCCCCACCTCGACGACCGTGCCCGCGAACTCGTGCCCGAGCGTGACCGGTGGCTGGACGCGCCCCGCAGCCCAACCATCCCAGAGGTGGATGTGGAGATCCGTGCCGCACACGCTCGCCGCCTCGACCTCGACGATCACGTCCGTCGCCGACGGCCGGGGGTCGGGGACATTTTCGAGCGCGAGGCCTTTTTCCGCCGCAACCTTGCGTAATGCCTGCATCTGGGAATCCTCGCACGTTCCGTAGCTCTCCCGTAGCGCGAATACGCATGAGCTCAGCCGCGAAGCGCGCGGAGCGCGTTGAGGATCACCGCAACATCGATCGCCTCCTGGAGCAGCGCGCCGAACACGGGCGCGATCAGCCCGAACGCTGCGAAGATCATCGCGGTCAGGCTCAGGCCCATGCCGAAGCGCACGCTCTGATGCGCGATCGAGAGCGACCGCCGGCCGATGCGGATCGCGTCGGCAACGCGGTCGACGCGGTCGACGACGATCACCGCGTCAGCGGTCTCCGATGCCGCGGTGGCACCAGCGGCGCCCATCGCGATGCCGACGTCGGCGAGCGCGAGTGCGGGCGCGTCGTTCACGCCGTCGCCGACCATCACCACGGGGCTGAGCTCCTCGCTCTGCTGCATCGCGCGCACGACCTCGAGCTTCTCCTCTGGCGTGTGCTCGGCGTACACCTTGTCGACGCCGAGTTGACGGCCGACCTCGTTAGCGACGGCGGCACGGTCACCCGTGACCATCGCCACGTGCCGGACGCCGGCCTCGCGGAGCGATGCGATCAGCTGAGGGGCGTCCTCGCGCGGGTGATCCGCCATCACGATCCCGCCGGCCAAGCTGACCGTCGATGCCGACGAGAATCTTGGCCTGTCCTGCTCCGACCGCCTCGTCGAGCGTCCGGGCCGCTACGTCAGGGTCGCCGTCATACCCGCGTTCAGCGAGCCAGGCTGCGCTGCCGACGGCAATGCGCCGTCCGTCGACCGTCCCTTCGATGCCTTGCCCGAGCCGCTCCTCCACCGCGTCGGGAAAGCTCAACACGGCACCGCGCCGCTCGGCGTCGTGGACGAGCGCCTCGGCAAGCGCGTGGACGGACAACTGGTCGAGCGACGCCGCGAGCCGGAGCAGCTCGTCCCGGGTCGATGCCGTCGTACGGGACGACCTGTTCAACTTCCGCCGTGCCGAGCGTCAGCGTGCCCGTCTTGTCGAGGAGCGCCGTGCGCACCTCGCCGAGACGCTCGATCACTCCGGCGCCCTTCACGATCACGCCGGCCCGAGCCGCCCGGGACACACCCGAGAGCAGCGCGATCGGCGCCGCGAGGATCAAGGGGCAGGGTGTGGCGACAACGAACACTGCGAGCGCGCGGATCGGGTCGCCGGACACTGCCCACGCCATGGCGGCGACCCCAGCAGTCAGAGGCAGGAAGAAGATCGCGTAGCGGTCGGCGAGCCGGACGAACGGCGCTCGCTGGGATTCGGCATCGCGCACAAGACGGACGAGGGCGGCATAGGCACTAGCTGCCGCGGGACGAAGGGCGCGAACTTCGATGACGTCGCCCGCGTTCGTCGTTCCGCTGAGCAGCGCGCCGCCGGCCTGGTACGTCGCCGGCAGCGGCTCGCCCGTGAGCGAGGACTCGTCGATCACGGCATCCCCGCTCACGACGATTCCGTCGATCGGGATCACCTCTCCTGCGCGCACGACCACAACGTCGCCGACACCCACCTCGTCGATGGCGACCTCCGAGATCGCGTCGCCACGCCGCACGTGCGCGATCCGCGGCATGCGCTCGACGAGCTTCGTCAGCTCCCGACGCGCCCGCCGGCCCGCAACCTCCTCGAGCGCGTTCCCGCCCGCGAGCATCAGCGCGACCACCGCTCCGGCGAGGTATTCGCCAAGGGCGAGCGCTCCGGCCATGGACACGAGCGCGATTGCGTCCACTCCGACGTCGCCGTGGAGAAGAGATCTCGCCACCGACCACGTGAGCGGAATGAGCATCACGCCGACCGTCACCGCCCAGGCGGCGTTCCCTCCCGACGGGTATCCCGCTAGATGGAGCGCGCCACCCGCCAAGACGCCCAAGAGGGCTGCGAGGGCGAGCGCGCGCCGACCCATCGCTACCAGGTCTTCAAGTGCTCGACCCGCTCGGCGGGGCGCAGGCGGATGCGTGCGTCCACGACGACGCACCCGTCCGGCCGTCCGATCACGGGGTTGCAGTCGAGCTCCGCGACCTCCGGAAAGTCCTCGGCGAGCCGGGAGAGGCGCAGGACGACGTCGGCGAGGGCGGCGACATCGGACGGGGGAGCACCCCGGAAACCTGCGACGAGCCGCCCGGCCTTGCCCGTGGTGACGAGCGTCTCGGCATCCGCGTCCGTGAGCGGCGCGATGCGGAACTGCGCCTCGCCGATCAGCTCGGCGAACACGCCCCCCGGCCCGAACGCGACGAGCGGGCCGAACACGGGATCCTGGACGACGCCGGCAAGCAGCTCGGCGCCGCCGCGGGCCATCGGCTGCACGAGCGCGGGGACGCCGACGCGCGCGACGGCCTCGCGCACGGCCTTCTCGTCGGCCAGGTCGATGGCAACGAGGCCCTTGTCGCTCTTGTGCGCCCCCGCCTCGGCGGTCTTGACGACGACGGGGAAGCCGAACGACTCGGCGGCGGCGAGCGCCTCCTCCACCGAGGCGACGACCCGCTCCTCTACGACCGGCACCCGGTAGGCCTCGAGCAACGCCCGCACCTGATCCGGCCGGAGCCAGGCATCCGTCGATCCGTCGAGCGCCTCGCGGACGAGATCCGCGGCCGCTGTCCGGTCGATCCCGTCGAGCTCCGGGCTGCGCCCGACCGGCGTTCGGAGCCACTCGGCGCGCTCGACCGCCCGGCCCAGCGCGTGCGCCGCCGACTCGGGATACGGGAACGCAGCCACGCGGCGGGGCTCGCGCAGCAAGGCGGCCGGCGTCCCCCCGCGGCTCACGAAGACGCCGAGCACGGGCTTGTCGAGATTCTCCACCTGCGCGACCGCGCCGACCACCGCCTCTGCGACTCCCTCTGCTTCGGCGACGACGGGTGGGACAAAGAGCACGATCACCGAATCGATGCCCGGATCGCGCAGCACGTGGGGCAACGCCGCCTCGAACGTCTCCTCCGTCGCGGACCCGAGCATGTCGACGGGGTTCGCGAGGCTCGCCTCACGCGGGAGCAGTGACGACAGCGCCTCCCGCGTCGCCTCGGACAGCATCGGCAGCTCGAGCCCGGCCGCCTCGCACGCGTCAGCGGCGAGGATCCCGAGCCCGCCGGCGTTCGTGAGCAGGGCGGTGCGGCGTCCGCGCGGCAGGGGCTGCGTGGAGAGGAGCGCCGCCACGTCGATCAGCTCCTCGAGCGTGTCCGCGCGGATCACGCCCGCCTGGTGGAAGAGCGCGTCGACCGCGGTCTCCGAACCCGCAAGCGCCGCAGTGTGCGAGCGAGACGCGCGGGCGCCAGAGGTCGTGCGTCCGCCCTTGAGCGCCAGGATCGGCTTCGTTCTTGCCACCCGGCGCGCCAGACGCGCGAACTTCCGCGGGTTCCCGAACGACTCGAGGTAGAGGACGACGAGGCTCGTCTGCGGGTCGTCCTCCCAGAACTCGAGCAGGTCGTTCGACGAGACGTCCGCCTTGTTCCCGATCGAGACGAACGCCGACAGCCCTAGCCCACGACCGTCCGCCGCCTCCAGCAGCGCGAGGCCGAGAGCGCCGCTCTGCGACGACACGGCCACCCTCCCCGGCGGCAGCGCGCTCGGGCCGAAGGTCGCATTCAGGCTGACGGCCGAGACCGCGATGCCGAGACAGTTCGGGCCGATCAGCCGCGCCCCGTGCGCGCGAACGGCGGCGACGAGCGCGTCCTGGCGCCTCGCGCCCTCCGACCCCACCTCGGCGAAGCCGGCGGAGATCACGCAGAGCGCCTTCGTCCCGGAGCTCAGCGCGTCCTCGGCCGCCTCGAGCACGTGCTCTCCGGCGACGCAGAGCACAGCGAGGTCGATCTCGTCCGGGATGTCCGCGATCGACCGGAACGCGTGCACCCCGGCGACCGGCTCGCCCTTGAGGTTGACGGGGTAGGCAGCGCCTCCGAACCCGCCCTCGAGCACGTTCCGGTAGAGCTCGCCGCCGATCGAGCCGCGCCGCGACGACGCCCCGACGACGGCGACCGTGCGAGGTGTAAAGAAGGGCGCCAGCGAGGCCGCCACCGCGACGTGGTCGCGCTCGTCCACGTGCGCGACATACGTGCCCGTCGGTTCGATGTCGAGACGCACCTCGATCTCTCCGCCCTCGATCTGGCGGGCGTGGCGGAAGCCGGCATCCTCGAACACGCGCAGCATCGGGCGGTTCCCCGCCATCACGATCGCGAGGAACTGCTCGATGCCCTCGCGCGCGGCGAACGCGGAGAGCTGCTCGAGCAGCCGTGTCCCGACGCCGTGGCCCTGAAGCTCGTCGGCCACGGCGAACGCCACCTCGGCGGACGTGGGGTCCCGCAGGCGGACGTAGCTCGCGAGCGCAACGATGCGCGCCTCTGCCCCCTGGCCCAGCGAGCCGATCAGCGACCCACGCTCGCGCCAGTCCGGCGCGAGGAACGGCTCGACGAGCTCCGGCACGAGCGAGGGGAAGCCGTGGAAGCGCTGAAAGGCGCTCTCGGGCGACAGCGCCTCGAAGAACGCGAGCAGCGCAGGCCCGTCTTCCTGCTCCGGCGGGTGCAGGCGAAGTGTGCTGCCGTCGCGGAGAATGACGTCGCGGGCTGGGACCATCGTGGTCATAGTGGCACTCTCGCCGCTCGCGGTCCGCACGGCATCGTGCGGAGCTCGCAGGAGGATCCGTACTTCCTACCGAGCGCCGCTCCGTGCCGCCGCGGGTGCCTTCCCGCACGCCGAGACCTAGCTTCTGTCTCAGAGTGACACGTCTGTCGGCACGCACGCTCGCCGTCGTCGTGCTCGTCGCGGCGGCCCTCGGTGCGACCCTCGTAGCGGTCAGCGCGATCGGGTCACGCGAGTCGTCCAGGTCGGCGTCCGTCGTCGGGGCCGGCGAGACGCAGCGGCTGCTGGCCGGCATCCCGCAGCGCGGCAACACCCTCGGGCGCCCGAGCGCGACGGTGACGCTCGTCGAGTACGCGGACTTCCAGTGTCCGTACTGCGCAAGCTTCACCCGCGAGACCTTCCCCACGCTCGTCCGTGACTACGTCCGCACGGGGCGGGTCAAGGTCGTCTTCCGCGGGATCGCGATGGTCGGGCCCGACTCGTTGCCGCCGTTGCAGGCGGCATTCGCAGCCGCCCGGCAGGACCGGCTCTGGAACGTCACGCATCTCGTTTATGCGAACCAGGGCGCGGAGAATTCGGGCTGGGTCACGGAGCGCCTGCTGCGGTCGATCGGCGAGGCGGTTCCCGGCCTCAACGCGAACGCGATGATCGAAGACCGGAGCTCAGCGGCCGTGGAGAGGGCGGTCGGCGACGCGCAGGAGGCCGCCGTCACCGACGGCGTCCGCTCCACGCCGACCTTCATCCTGGTCGGAGAGACGGGCTCGAGGACGATCGAGGGAGCGCTGCCGACGTCCGTCTTCCGCCAAGCTCTCGACCAGCTGCTGGAAGCATGAGCGACGTCCAGCTCCGCTCGGGGCTCGCCGCGCTGGCGCTCGTCGGCGCAGCCATCGCCGCGTACCTGACCTACACCCATTACGCCGACGAGAGCGTTTTCTGCATCTCCGGCGGCTCGGGCTGCGAGACGGTGCAGAGCTCGCGGTACGCGGAGACGGCCGGCGTTCCCGTTGCGCTCCTCGGGCTCGCAGCGTACGGCGCGCTCTTCGCGACGGCGTTCGCCTCGGGCAGAAGCGCCGCTGCCGTTGGCGCCGTCGTCGCGCTCACCGGCGTCGTGTTCAGCGCATGGCTGCTCATCGCCCAGGTCGCGCTGATCGATGCGATCTGCCACTGGTG
The DNA here is from genome assembly GCA_963705945.1 of uncultured Actinomycetes bacterium. Taxonomy (GTDB): domain Bacteria; phylum Actinomycetota; class Thermoleophilia; order Gaiellales; family Gaiellaceae; genus PALSA-612. Next base: position 308,968 of record CAVPLG010000003.1, read on the forward strand.
TGTCGCAAACGACATCGTGATCACGGCCGTCGCCGCCGTCGCGATCGTCCGGCTGAGGAGCTTCGCATGAGCGAGCTCTGCCGGATCAGAGTCGCGCTCGGCCAAATCGAGCCATGCCCTGAGGGCGGGTGCCCGTTCTGGGAGGAGGGCGGGGCGCTGCTCGACGCCGGCTGTGGGCTCGAGCGGCGGGGAATCGACCTCGACCGACCCGATCTCGCCGCCTACCTCGACGGGCTCCGGCGCGAGCTCGAGGTGGCCCGCGACGCAGCAGAGCGCGAGACCGCCCGACGGGCATTCGCCGAGCTCATGCCGCCGGATCTGTCCGGACGCTGACGCTTATACCCTGTAGGGGTATACTGACGGCATGACGACAGTGACGAGCGAGCGCGTGCGGCTCGACATCGAGGGCATGACCTGCGCCGGCTGCGCGTCGCGCGTCGAGAAGACGCTCTCCGGCGTCGAGGGCGTCAGCGCCTGCGCCGTCAACTTCGCGACGGACGAGGCGACGGTACGTCTACGACCCTGACCGCGTCGAGGTCGACGATCTCGTACAGGCGGTCTCGGCCGGCCGGATACGGCGCGCACGTCCACGGCGCACACCGCACACCACGAGCCTGGACGTCCGGTCCGGCTACTCGTCGCCGCTCGCGCTGACCGTGCCGCTGACGCTGCTCGCGATGGTGCCCGCGCTGCAGTTCGACGGCTGGGAGTGGGTGGCGCTCGGCCTGCCGACGCCGGTCGTGCTCTGGGCCGGCTGGCCGTTCCACCGGGCGGCCGCGCTGAACGCGCGCCACGTCGCTGGCAACGATGGACACGCTCATCTCGATCGGCACGCTCGCCGCCTGGGCGCTGGTCGGCGGTCGTCCTCATCGGCGGCATCGACGCCGACACGTACTTCGAGGTCGGCGCCGTGATCACGACGCTGATCCTTCTCGGACGCTACCTCGAGGACCGGGCAACGCGCCGTGCCGGCGCGGCGCTGCGCGTCCCTGCTCGAGCTCGGCGCGAAGGAGGCGCGCGTGCTCCGCGACGGCGCCGAGATGCTCGTGCCGGTCGGCCGAGCTCCAGTCCGGGCGATCTCTTCGTCGTCGCGGCCGGGCGAGAAGATCGCGACCGACGGGATCGTCGAGAGTGGCGAGTCGGCCATCGACCAGTCGCTGCTGACCGGCGAGTCGGTGCCGGTCGACGTCGGGCCGGGCGCGGAGGTGGCGGGGGCGACGATCAACACGTACGGCCGGCTGGTCGTCCGCGCGACGAAGGTCGGCGCCGAGACGGCGCTCGCGCAGATCGCGCGCCTCGTCGCCGACGCCCAGGGCCGGCAAGGCGCCGATCCAGCGGCTCGCCGACCGCGTATCGGCCGTATTCGTTCCGATCGTCCTCGTCGTCTCTCGCTGCCACGCTCGCCGGCTGGCTGCGCGTGACCGGGGACGCTGGCGGAAGCGTTCACCGCCGCCGTCGCCGTGCTCATCATCGCGTGCCCGTGCGCGCTCGGTCTCGCGACGCCTACCGCGCTCATGGTCGGCACAGGCCGTGGCGCGCAGCTCGGCATCCTCGTCGACGGCCCCGCCGTGCTCGAGCGGGCACACGCCGGATCGATACGGTCGTGCTCGACAAGACGGGCACGGTCACGCGACGGGCCGCATGGAGCTCGTCGACGTCGGCCGCTGAACGGCGCGACGCGCGGCGACGTCCTGCGGCTCGCCGGCGCCGTCGAGACGGCGAGCGAGCACCCGATCGCGCAGGCCGTCGCCGCTGCCGCGCGGGCCGAGCTCGGTGAGCTTCCTTCGGTCAGCGGCTTCCGAAACGTTCCGGGCGTCGGCGTCGATCGGCCGCGTCGAGGGCCACGAGGTCGAGGTCGGCGCGCGAGAGCGGCGCGATCACCGTCAGCTGGGACGGCGCTGCCACGGGCGACGCTCGTCGTGCGCGACACGGTCAAGCCGACGAGCGCCGAGGCGGTACGCGAGCTGCGCGCGCTCGGCCTGACCCCCGTGCTGCTCACCGGCGACAGCGAGGAGACGGCGCGAGCGCGTCGCCGCCGAGGTCGGGATCGAGCGCGTGCTCGCCGAGGTGCTGCCCGGCGACAAGGCCGCCGAGGTGCGCCGGCTCCAGGAGGCCGGGCGAGGTCGTCGCAATGGTCGGGGACGGCGTCAACGACGCGCCGGCGCTCGCCCAGGCCGATCTCGGGATCGCGATCGGCACGGGCACCGACGTCGCCATCGAGGCCACGCGACCTCACGCTCGTCTCCGGCGATCTCGAGCCGCCGCCGACGCCATCCGCCTCGCACGCCGCACGCTCGAAGACGATCAAGGGCAACCTGTTCTGGGCGTTCGCGTACAACGTCGCCGCGATCCCGCTCGCCGTCGCCGGCCTGCTCGAATCCGATCGTCGCCGCCGCCGCGATGGCCTTCTCGAGCGTCTTCGTCGTCACGAACAGCCTGCGGCTGCGTCGGTTCCGCAGCCCGCGCGAGGAGGAGCCCCCGCATGAGCGACACGCCCGGCTACTAGCGAGGACAAGGCCGCGCTCGTCAAGCGGCTGCACCGGATCGAAGGCCAGGTGCGCGGCATCGAGCGGATGGTCGAGGAGGATCGCTACTGCATCGACGTCCTCACGCAGATCAGCGCCGTCACGACCGCACTCGAGAGCGTCGCCTTCCGCGATCCTCGACGACCACGTGCAGCCACTGCGTCGCCGACGCGCTCGCGTCCGGCGACGCAGCCGCGGCCGCAGTCGAAGAGCGACGAGCTGCTCGAGGCCGTACACCGCTTCGCGCGGGCTCGCTAGATCCCGCGATCGAGGGAGCGAAATCCCCCATGCGGGGGTGTTGGCCGCGACAAGCGCGGACCCACGCTGCGAGTGCGGCAGGGGCCAACCGGGAGGCAGAGGCGCGGGGAGAGAACTTGCGGCGTTTGCTTCGGGAGACGGTCGGCTCCTGCCGTCGACACGCCGAGGACGGCTGACGCTCGGCTAGAGTCGCGCCACCGGGGTGCTCCGCGCACGCGGAGCTGAGATCAGACCCGACGAACCTGATCCGGGTAATGCCGGCGAAGGGAGCGGATCATGGAGCGAGAGACACCAGCCTGGGGCATCGAGCCGGTGCCCGAGCGCCTGCGCGTGCTCGGCTTCGTCGATACGACGCTTCTCTGGGCAAATCTCGGCGTCAGCCTGCTCGTGCTCGTCGCCGGGACGTTCCTCGTCCCGGCGCTCTCGCTCCGCGACGCGCTGATCGCGATCGCGATCGGCGGCGTGATCGGCAATCACGATGCTCGGCACTCGCCGGCGCGATCGGCGCGCAGGCGCCGCGTGCCGGCGATGGTGCTGATGCGGCGCTCGCTCGGCCGCCGCGGCTCGTACGCTCGCGACCGCCCTCAACGTCCTCCAGAACCTCGGCTGGGCGATCTTCGAGCTGATCGTGATCGCTGCCGCGGCCGCGGCGCTCTGTCCGACCAGCGTCTTCGGCTTCGAGGGAAGTGGCTGTGGACGATCCTCTTCGGCGCTGCTCACGGCCGTCGCTGGCGCTCGCCGGGCCGGTCGCGGTCGTGCGCCGCTTCGTGCGGCGCTTCGCGTTCTGGGTCGTGCTCGCGTCGCTCGTCTATCTCACCTGGTGGACGATCGACAACGCCGACCTCGAGCGCGTTCTGGGTCGCGCCGGGCAGGGCGAGTCGCTGTGGTACGGCATCGACCTGATGATCGCGCTGCCCGCTTCGTGGCTTGCCGCTGATCGCCGACTACACGCGCTTCTCGCGGGACAGAGCGCGATCGCGTTCGACGGGCACAGCCGTCGGCTATCTCGTCCCGAACGCGTGGCTGTACGCGCTCGGCGCACTGCTCGTGCTCACGAACAGCGCTTACGGCGACACGACCGATCGCTGCTGACGTCGATCGCCGCCGGCGGGCTCGCCGCGGGGCTCGCGCTGCTCGCGCTGACCGTGGACGAGACGGACGAGGCGTTCGCGAACGTCTACTCGACGGCCGTGTCGCTCCAGAACGTCGCCTCGAAGGTGCCGCAGCGCCTGCTGATCGTGGCCGTGGCCGACGGCCGCGACCGTCGGCGCGCTCGCCATCGACGTCGGGCAGTACGAGCCGTTCCTGTTCCTGCTCGGCTCGGCGTTCGTCCCGCTCTTCGGCGTGCTGCTCGCTGACTGGCTCGCGGCTGGAAGGCGCTACGCGAGCGCGGACTTCTTCGCGGCGCCGTCCTTCCGACCAGCGCAGGTCGTCGCCTGGGTGGCCGGATTCGCCGTCTACCAGTGGCTCCATCCGACGGGCCCGGCGTGGTGGACCGACCTCGTGGCGCACGTCAGCCCCGCACGACATCGGCGGTGCGTCGCTGCCGAGCTTCGCCGTCTCGTTCGTGTCTCGCGTCGCTCTTCGCCTGGCGCTACCGGAGACGCGTCGCGTGACCAGCGTGCTGCGTGCAGACGGTCGACGGCGTATTCGAGCTCGATCTCGAGACGGCGAGCTCGTGCCGTCGAGCGAGGACGTCACGCCGGCGCGCACGGAGACGGGTCTGCCACGCGTCGTCGCGGCCGCTGCGGCCGGCTCGACCGTCGTCGCCGTCGTCGAGCACAGGCCGCCGCTCGCTCGTGTCGCACGACGCCGGACAGCACGTGGCGCGAGGCGGGGCGCGGGCTGCCCGCCGGGCTTCGCGGTCGCGGTCAGCGAGGACGAGCCCGACCTCGTCCTCTTCGCGGGCACGGAACCGCCTCTATCTCTCGCGCGACGGCGGGCGCTTCTGGGAGTCGCTCGCCGTCGAGCTGCCGGACATCGAAGCGGTCGCCTTCTACTAGCCGAACGTCTTCGTCTGCCCTGGCTTGAGGAGTGCGCTGCCGGCGCGCACCTTGCCGGAAAAGTCGTGCACGGTCGTCTTGCCCTTCGCGATCCGGACCTGCCAGCGTGCTCCGCCGCCGCCCGTGGTCGTCACGTCGTCCGTCCGTACGGCGTAGCGCTTCGAGGCGGTGGCCGTCTTCGCGACGGCGACGGTCGCGGAGCCCGTCGCCTAGGCGCAGCGAGCCAGCCACCCTTCGCCCGGCACTGCTGACTTGTCCACCTCGAGCCGCGACCCGCCGGCCAGCGTCAGCGTCCCGTCCTTGCCGAGCGACGACATCGACGCCGAGCCGCTCTTCGGCGTCACGAGCGCGTCGCCTGGCGCGGCAGCCGAGCCCGGCTTCGCGGCCTTCACGGCGGAGCCGTGCTCGAGCTGGACGGCGCCGCGCACCGATGAGACCGACCACGCGCAGTAGTCGGGGACGGTGAACGGCGCGCCGATCTCCGGTTCGTGTAGCCCGCGCCACGTTCCGTCGTGCACTCGTACGGGATCCGAGAGTGGCAGGTAGTCGCCGGGCGGCAGGGTGACGTTCATCTGGCCGCGCTTCGACGTGCCGCGCGCGATCAGCGTCGTCTTCTTGGGCAGCGGCGCGTCGCGCTCGAGCTTCAGGTTCCAGTCGAACGTCGCGTAGCCGAGCTTGTCGCCGAGGCACTTGTAGGCCCACCGGAGCTGGACAACCGACGCGTCGGAGCTCTTCGCGCGACCGAGCACCGTCCCCCAGATGTAGATGTCGCTTGCAGACCGGCTCGATGCCGACCCCGCGAGCACGCAGGCAGCGGCGACGGCGACCCCCACGAACGCCAACCTCATGCTCCTCACGCTACCCAAGGGACAAGAGCCACATTCCGCCCACGGTGTACAGGACCATCAGCGTCAGCATCGCGTACTGCGTGCGCAGGGCGATCCTCGGTGACGGGGAAACCGCTAGCGCGCGGTCGTGCGCGACGATTAGCCCGACGACGTGCCCGAGGACGAGCACGGTCACCTGCGTGTACCAGGTCGTGTTCGGTGTCAGGAACGTGAGGTTCGGCGTGAAGCCGATGGTCCCGAAGAGGTCCCACCCCTTCCCGTACGGGTCGGAGATGAGCGGCCAGGCGAACTGGCCCTGGATCAGGAGCAACGAGACGTAGTGCGAGAGGGCGTAGACGATCGCGATCGGCACGAGGCTGCAGAGGAAGATCCCGCGGAAGTCCGCACCCTCCCCGACGACGCCCTCCGCGATTCGGACGGCGGTGGTGTACACGAGAGCGACGAAGAGGATCATCAGGATCAGGCCGGCGAGGTTGAAGGCCATCACAGCCCGCTCCGCCGCCTCGGGGCTCGAGAACGACGTCTCGACGTCGTAGATGCGCTCGAACCACCAGCTGGAGCGCGACAGGCCGTCGAAGGCGACCTGCCCGAGCATCAGCGCGAAGAACCCGACCGCGCCCGCCCGTCGCTCCACGTGTGCGAGCCCCGAGAACGGCTTGCGGAGGATCACTTCCGTCGAGCCGCCGTCCTGCTCCCGCGTGCCGAACAACGACGCGCGTGAGAGAAAACCGAAGTAGACGGAGAAGCCATCGCCGTTCTGCAAGCCACGGCTTCCGCCCGTAGAGGAACATGCCGGTCCACGTCGCGACGCTGTAGACCGCGATCGCCTGGGCGAGCGTGCGCGGGTTTGCCGGGTCCTTCCAGACGAGCTCGAGCACCGTGAACGCCCCGAGCAGGAAGATCGCCGGCCACAGCCCGAGCCGGTCCGGATACGGGCGAGTCTCCCGGTTCCAACCCACCTTCCGGGCGACCCAGGCAACGAGGTCCGCCGCCGCACGCCACGGGTTGAGCACGGACCAGACGTTTCCGAGCACGATGCAGACCACGACCATGCCCACCCAGAAGATGACGTAGATGAACGTCGGGGTGAGGTTCTCGCTCGCGCGCTCCGAGCCGACTGCAGCAGCCGACCAGAGGACGGCGAACAGGAAGAGCATCGCCGCCTGGACGACGCGCCGCGTCCAGTCCGAGAGCACGAAGCGCTGGAGCCCCTCCGGGAGCGACGTGCCCGCGCCGTCGACGAGCTTCGGCCGCTTCCAGAGCGCGCCGAGCGCGAGGAACGAGAGGATCAGGACCGTCGCGCCGCCGACGAGGAAAAGCCAGCCCGGAACGGGCAGGTCCCGGATCCCGCCGAGGCCGTGAGCCGCGGCAAGATCCGGAACGACGAGCGCCCAGACCGCGGCGATCGCGACAGCAGGTGCTTTCAAGCGCCGACCTCGAAGCCGGCGATCTGCAGGCCGCGGTTCTCGAGCTCGATCTCGAAGCGGCCGGGGATGTTGGCCACGAACGCGATCTTCGCCGGCTTTCCAGGTGCGACGTCCTTCATCAGGTCGTAGCCGTGGACGTGCACCTCGTCGGGCACGTCGGCGCTGACGACGACCGTGACGTTCGTGTTCTTGTCGACCGTCGTCTGGCTGAGGCCACCGACGACCTTGCCGTCCTTGACGACGATACGGATCGTCTTCGACGGGTTGGCGGGCGGTGGCGTGGCGTTCGTCGCCGTCTCAGAGGTTGTCGTCGTCGACGTTGTGGTGGTGGTCGTCGCCCCGGTCGTCGTCGAGCTGTCGTTCCCGCCGCACGCGACGACGAGAAAGGCCAAGGCGGCGAGGACCGCCAGGCCGGGAGTGATCGATCGTCTCATCGTTGTCTCCTGTTCATGTGATGTGCAGCAGGGCACAGCTCGGCTTCGAGCGGTTCCCCGCTTGATCTGTGGAGGTGATGCAGAAGCGGAGCGCCTGGTCGGGCAGCTTCGGGCTCACCCGCCAGGGCAGGAAGTAGAAGAGAACGTCCGGATCGACCGCGTGCTCCTTCCCGCGCACCGTGGCGATCGCGCGGCGGCCGCGGAGAATCCGGGCGACCTCCTTCGAGCGCCCACTGGCCTCGGTCACGCGATAGCGAAGGTGCGCGACGCCGCCGCGTTCGGCGGTGCTCGTCAGCGCAGCGACGCGCGGCGCGATCGGATCCGCAACGCGGCCGAAGGTCGCCGACACGGACTTAGGCCCGGTCATGTCGAGCCGGCAGGGCGTCTTCTTCCCCTTGCACGCCCCGCTCCAGCGAACGAAAGCCCAGCCCTCGTCAGGCGTCGCGGCGAGAACGGCGTCCGTGCCGGCCCCGAACCGCCCCTCGCAGTCCGCGCCGCAGGCGATCCCGCCGGGGGTGCTCTTCACCGTCCCGCGCCCGGCCTTCGTGACTGCGACGGGATATTGCGTACCCGTCTTCACGAAGGTCGCGACGACAGCGGTCGGGCCCTTGAGGGAGGTCCGGCACGTCGGCGTAACGCCGCGACACGAGCCGTCCCAACCGGCGAAGACCTCGCCGGGAGCCGGCGCAGCGGTGAGCGCGAGCGGCGATCCGCGGGCGAACGATCCGCCGCACGCCGTCCCGCACTGGATGCCGGCGGGCGTGCTCACGACGGTTCCCTGACCGGTGACGGACACGGCGACCGGGGACTCACCGAGCACGGCGCCTCCGATCGACGCGGTCACGGCACGCGCGCGCGTCATCGGGACGACGCAGGCGCCGCTTCCCGAGCACGCTCCGCCCCAGGCGACCGGGGACGCCGACGGGGTCAGCGTTACGGGCACGCCCGCGCCGTAGCCGCCGACGCAGCTAGTCCCGCAGTCGATCCCCGGAACGTCGCTCGTCACCGTCCCGCCCGCGGTCGCAACGGCGAGCGCGTAGATCGTGTTCGGCGGAGCGAAGGTCGCCGTCACCGACTTCGGCCCGTTCATCGACACGGCACAGGGGCCGGTGCCGCTGCACGCGCCCGCTGAAGCCGGCGAACGACCAACCGGGCGTCGGGATTGCGGTCAGGGTCACCGTCGAGTCGGCGGCGAACTGGCCCGAGCAGGCGGCCGGGACAGGCGATGCCCGCCGGCGCGCTCGTCACGCGCCCGCTCCCGGTGACGCTGACGGTGAGCGGGAACTGCGACGGCCGGACACGGTTGAACGTCGCCGTGATCTCGTACATCTCGCCCGGCCGGACCGGGTCGATCTCGCACGTCTCATTGCCTCCGCAGGAGCCTCCCCACCCGTCGAACGCCGATCCGGGCTCCGCCTTCGCGGTCAGGACGACCGGCTGGTAGCGCGCCGGGTCGTCCGTGGAGATGAAGCTGAACGTGCAGCGACTACCGCAGTCGATGCCATCGGGCGTGCTCGTGACGCGTCCCTCGCCCGTCCCGTCCTTGCCTACCGTCACGCGGCCGTGCAGCGCTCGCTCAGGGCCGGCGGATGCGGACCCACCGACGAGCGAGACGGCGATCACGGCCACGACGAGACAGAGCCGCCCGGCCCAGTCGTGCGTGCGATGTCGTGACTCGTCTACCACTTCATCTCCTCCTGTCGCTCGCCCGCGCCGAACCGGCGCCGAGCGTGATCAGGCGAAGACGGGCGGAGCGCGCAGCGCGCGGAAGTCGGCCAGCGCCTTGCGGCGAGCAGGAGCCGCCGGGCGCGAAGGCCTGGGCAGGGAGACGGGCGAGCGCGGCAGGGCCACGCGGACCGTGAGCAGCGCGCCGACGACGTGGCGATACGAGCGCGAGACGAGGACGATCACGAAAGAAGCGGCCGCGAGGGCAGCGACGGCGACGAGCCAGGAATCGAGGCCGAACGCGAGCCCCTCGCCCTGCGTCGCGCCGACGATCGCCTCCGCCGTCTCCTGGACGACGAGCAGCACGTAGGCCCAGAGCGCGATCGAGACGACGCGATAGCCGGTCGGCGTCGGGTCGACGCGTGTCGCGAGGGCGCGCGCAAGCCCATCGCGCCGGCCGAGCGCGGCGAGCAGCGCCGTCAGCAAGAGGACGGCAAGCGCGAGCGAGGAGAGGAGCGCGACGGCGGCCTCGTAGATCCCGAGGTAGCCGTGCACCGGGTCGCCGGGCACGAACGAGCGGTAGGCGACGGCGTGCGAGGCAAGCGCGCACAGAAGCACGGGCAAGGCTCTCCTCCCGTAGTCGAGGAGGCGTGCCAACCTCGCAACCATCCCAGGGAGGATAGAGGACCCCGCGCCCGCGTCGTCTAGAGCTGGAGCTCGCCCCGGGCGAGGACCACGGCGCCGCCGCCCACCTCGACGCGATCGATGCGATCCGGCGTGCCCCAGACCGTGGCGTAGAGCACCGACGGCCGGGAGAGCTCGACGCCCTGCGAGACGACGATCTCCTCGCCGAACGGCGCGAGCCCGTGGCGCGCGAGGTGGACGGCGAGAGGACCGGCCGCCGAGCCGGTCGCCGGATCCTCCGGCACACCGTCGGCCGGCGCAAACATCCTGGTCTTCCAGCTCTTGCCGGCCCCGGCCGAGCAGTTGAAGCCGATCACGTCCGGCAGGCGCGCGAGGCGGTAGAGATCGGGAGTCAGCGCGGCCACCTCGTCCTTGTCACGGAGGACGACGTAGACGTTTCGCATCCCGTTGTCGTAGAGCTCGATCGGCGCCTGCGACGCCTCGACCCCGAGGGCGTCGAGCAGCTCCGCCTCGTCGACCGGGCTCGGCTCGACGGTCGGTACGGGCTGCTGCATGCGTCCGAACACGATCTTTGCGCCCTCTCGCTCGAGCCGCACGGGGATGACGCCGGCGCCCGTCTCGAGCCTGATCTCCTCGAGCTGCATCGGGCCTGCGAGGACGAACGCGGAGCCGAGCACGGGGTGTCCGGCGAACCGCAGCTCGGACGCGGGCGTAAAGATGCGGAGCTTCGCGTGCCCCCCGCGTTCAGCCGGGTAGACGAACACCGTCTCCGAGAACGCCATCTCCCGCGCGAGCGGCTGGAGCACGTCCTCCGGGATCTTCCGGGCATCAGTGAAGACGGCGAGCTGGTTACCCGCGAGCGGCCGGTCCGTGAAGACGTCGCAGACGACGTACCGGAACAAGGCCACGTCAGCTAGACGGTCGCTGCGTTTGCCACGACCGGCGCCTGCTTCCTGCTGACGGCGACGCCGCCGAAGAGCGCCGTGCCGTCGATCCGGAGAACCGGCGCGTCCGGATCGTCCGGATCCGAGCCGGAGACGTCGAAGCCGCCCGCGATCGACCGCACGCTCGACTCGATGCGCCAGTCGGCGGGAACGCGAAGGGACACGCCGCCGAACAGCGCCGTCACCGCGAGGCTAGCGTCCGGCGCGAGCGTCGCCTCGCGCAGATCGACGTCGACGCCGCCGTACCACGCGAGCATGGACCCGCCGCGAAAGGCCTTCGCCCTACTGGCGAGCTGAACACCGTCGAACACGGCCACGAGGCTGACCTCGCCGCTCTCGGCATCCCCCCGGGACGGCACGGCCCGCTTGACGACTTGAGCCGCGGCCATGAACCCGCCGAAGAAGCCAGTCGTGAGCACGAGAGCGGAGCGAATAGGCCTCATGTGAGGCCCAGGGTATCGATTGCGGCGCAGTTGTCGCCCCTCTCCCGGCGTCACCCGATCGAGGGACGGCTCGCGGTGCCTATCCTGGACGGATGCGCCTTTATCTCGTTCGCCACGCGGAGGCGGCCCCCGGCGACCCCGACGAGCTTCGCCGCCTGACGCCCGTCCGGCCGCGCGGCGGCCCGGGATCTCGGCCGCCGGCTCGCCGAGGACGAGCCGCCGACGCCGTGCTCGCGAGCCCGCTGCTCCGCGCCCGCGAGACCGCGGAGGAGATCGCGCGCGCAGCAGGCGTCGAGGTCGAGCCCGACGACCGGCTGTCCCCGGGCGCGACGGCGAAGGACGTGCTCGACGCGGTCGCCGGCCGCGGCGAGCGCGTCGTCGTCGTCGGCCACCAGCCCGACTGCGGCCGGATCGCAGTCGCGCTCGGCGCAGGCGACGAGCCGGCCTTCCCGCCGGCCGGCGTCTTCGTCACCGACCTGTGAGCTCGTCGGTCGAGCTCCGTCTCGAGCGTAGCCAGCCATGCCGCCTGGGCGGCGAGCATCGCAATGCCGAGCTCGAGCGCACGAGCCGGAAAGACGTAGCCCAGCTCCGCGTCCTCGTCGGCATGTGGCTCGATCTCCGCGCGAAAGAACGCAGCGGCCTCCTCGCGCCAGGCGCGCATCTGCCGCACGTTCGCGAGCGCGATCTCCGGATCGGCGAAGTCGGAGAAGAAGAGCCGGAGCATGCCCTCGTCGCGATACTGGAAGAGCTCGTTCGTCCCCGCCGAGCCATTCGCGGAGCGCCGTCCAGCCGCGCTCGGTCAGGCGGTATACCGTTCGCCGGCGTCCGCTCTCCATGCTCGCCTCGACCTCCACGAGCCCACGCCGCTTCAGGCGGTCGAGCTCGGGATAGATCTGACCGAAGCTCGCGCCCCAGAAGAAGCGCGTCGAGATCTCGACAGCCTGTTTGATGTCGTAGCCGCTGCGTGGGCGGAAACGGAGAAAGCCGAGAATGACCTTCGCCGTTGGCGTTAACTCCATGCTTGACATATCTACCAGATATGTTAGACCTTTGCCATGAGCGCCGTCGCCGTCTCTGGCCTCACGAAGGCATACGAAGGGCAGGACGCCCTCCGTGGGATCTCGTTCGACATCGCGGAAGGAGAGGTGTTCGGCCTGCTCGGGCCCGAACGGCGCCGGCAAGACGACGACGGTCGAGATCCTCGAGGGGTACAGACGCCGCGACGCGGGCGAGGTGTCCGTCCTCGGCGTCGATCCCGCGGACGGCGACGGCGGCTGGCGCGACCGGATCGGCATCGTCCTCCAGTCGTCCGCGATGTACCCGCGCCTCAGCGTGCTTCGAGCACGTCGCGCCTGTTCGCCGGCTACTACGCGGCGCCGCGCGATCCCGACGAGGTGATCACGCTCGTCGGGCTCCAGGAGAAGCGCGACGCGCTCGTGAAGATCGCTGTCGGGCGGTCAGCGGCGGAGGCTCGACCTCGCGCTCGGTCTCATCGGCGACCCCGAGCTCCTCTTCCTCGACGAGCCGACGACGGGGTTCGACCCTGCAGCGCGGCGGGCCGCGTGGGAGATGATCCGTTCGCTCCGCGCGCTCGGGAAGACGGTGCTGCTGACGACGCACTACCTCGACGAGGCCGAGCAGCTCGCCGACCGCGTGGCCGTCCTCCGCGACGGCGAGATCGTCGCGCTCGGCACGCCCGAGGAGCTCGGCGGCGCGCGCGAGACGGAGATCCGGTACCGCCTCGACGGACGCGACATCGTCGCTCTCGACCGACGAGCCGACGCGCGTCCTGCACGAGCTGACGGCCGAGGCGCTCGCCGCCGGGCGCGAGCTCGAGGGGCTCAACGTCCGGCGCGCGACGCTCGAGGAGATCTACCTGTCGCTGACGGAGGACGAGCCGTGAACCTCGCGCTCCACCACGTTCCGCACCGAGCAGCGCCTGTACTGGCGAAGCCGCGAGCTCGCGTTCTTCACGTTCCTGCTGCCGATCGTCTTCTTCGTCCTGCTCGGCTCGGTCTACGGCAACGACGAGATCGACGGCGTGGACGGCTCCGCCTACCTGCTCGCCGGGATCCTCGGCTACGGCGTCGTCGCCACGGCGTTCGCCGGGCTCGCGATCATCACGGTGATCCGCCGCGAGGAGGGAGTGCTCAAGCGGCTCCGCGGCACGCCGCTGCCGGCCTGGGCGTACCTCGCCGCCGTGATCGCCTCGACGCTGTTCGTCTTCGCGATCGAGGCAGTCGCGCTCATCGTCCTCGGGCGAGCGCTGTTCGACGTTCCCTTTCCGGACCGCTGGCTCTCGCTCGTGCTCGACGCTCCTGCTCGGCGGCCTGGCCTTCGCCGCGCTCGGGCTCGGGTTGACCGGCGTCGATCCGCTCGGCGGAGGGCTCGTCGGCGGTCGTCAACGCGATCTACCTGCCGATGGCCTTCATCTCCGGCTCGTTCTTCTCGGCGACCGCGTTCCCGTCCGTGATCGAGGCGATCGCAGACGTCCTCCCGCTGACGTACTTCATCGAGCTGACGCGCGACGTGCTGCTGAAGAACGAGGACATCTGGGACAACGGCACGGCCGTGGCCGTGATCGCCGTCTGGGGCATCGGCGGCACGATCGCCGCGCTCCGCTGGTTCCGCTGGGAGCCGCGCGACCGCTAGCGGGCTCGACGCTAGACGCGGCTGCGGGCGGCGCGGAACGCGAACTGGTCGCTGCGCTCGGCACCTTCTGCGCCTCCGCGAGCGTCGCGTCGAGCGCCGACACGAACCAGTCGACGTCGTCGTCGGAGAGCACGAGCGGCGGCAGGCCCTTGATGACGTTCAGGCCGTGGCCCGCCACCTGGCTCAGGATGCGGTGCTCGTTGAAGAGCGGCACGACGACGAGCTGGGAGAAGAGCGCCGGGCTGCATCCGCTCGAGCAGCCGGTACGCGGTCTTCCCGAAGCTGCTCGGGCTCGCCGAGCTCGATCGCCCACATCAGGCCGAGGCCACGGACGTCCTTGACGACGTCGTAGCGCTCGACGAGCGGCCGCGTGCGCTCGAGCAGCTGCTCGCCGAGCCGCGCCGAGCGCTCGACGAGCCCTGCGTCGTCGAGCTCGTGCAGCGTCGCGAGTCCGGCGACCATCGCGAGGTCGTTCGGCTGGAACGTCGAGCCGTGGCTCATCGAGTGCTCCATCGAGTCGAACACGGCGTCGAACACCTCGGGCCGGAACAGCGTCGCCCCGACGGGCACGTAGCCGCCTGACAGCGACTTCGCCACGGTGACGATGTCCGGCTCGAGACCCCAGTGCTCGAGCGCGAGAAAGCGGCCCGTGCGCCCGAGCCCGGTCTGTACCTCGTCGACGCAGAAGAGCGTGCCGTGCGCGCGACAGAGCGCCTGGGCGCCCTCGAGGTAGCCGGGCGACGGGAGGAAGAGCGCCGTGACCGACGATCGGCTCGACGACGAACAGCGCCACGTCGCCGGCGCGCAGCTCTCGCTCGAGCGCGTCGAGGTCGTCCCAGGGGATCCGCGAGAAGCCCGGCACGAACGGCTGCGAAGCGGTCGGAGAATGCGGCGTCGCCGGAGGCCGACAGCGCGCCGAGCGTCAGGCCGTGAAAGCCGCGCTCGACGGAGAGCGACGCGCGTGCGGCCGGTGGCGGCGCGGCCGATCTTGATCGCCGCCTCGACGGCCTCCGTCCCGGAGCTCGTGAAGAGCACGCGGCCGAGCCCGGACGGCGCCCGCTCGAGCAGCGCCTCGGCGAGCAGGCCGGCGAGCGGGTTGACGCCGAGCGCGAGCTTTCCCGGCGTGTCGAGCTCGAGCGCCTCGACGAGCGCCGCGCGTACGCGCGGGTTGTTGCGGCCGACGTTGTACATCCCGAACCCGCCGAGCCAGTCGAGATAGCGGTTGCCCTCGGCGTCGTAGAGATGTGCGCCCTCAGCGCGCGCCCACGCTCGGTCGTAGCCGATCGTCCGCAGCATCCGCACGTACTGCGGGTTGATCGTGCGAGCGTGGAGCTCGAGCGCGTCGTCCGCGTGCGCGTCGAGCAGCTTCCGAACGCTGAACTCGCTCACGTGGTCAGGGTACTCAGTTGCGGCGAGACTTCGACGCTAGGAGCCTGGCTCGAGGTCGTCCAGCGCAGGCCAGAGACGTTGGCCGCGCGTCCTGCGACGGAACTCGGTCACCGTCATACCGGTGAGACGCGCGGGCTTCGTCGCTCTCGCCGTCGCCGAGCGGCGGATGCCGAACAGCGGCGCCAGCTCGCCGAAGTAGTTGCCCGGACCGATCACTGCCAGCACCTCTTCGTCACCGTCGGCGCGCGTGCGAACGAGCTCCACCTCACCCGAGTCGACGATGTAGACGAGATCGCCGGGGTCCCCCTGCCGGAACAGGACCTCGCGTGCGGCCAGGCCAAGCTCCGTAGGCCCGCCGTCGTCCGCGTGCGGGCGCGGGCTCATCGACACGACCTTGTCGGCGAGCGGGACCATCCGGTCGTCGTGCGTGGAGACGACGACGATGCGGCCGCTGTCCGCGATCTCGCGCAGCAGCGTCAGCACGGCCTCGACCTGGATGTAGTCCAGGTGCGCGGTGGGCTCGTCCGCAAGCACGAGCGGGGGGTCGAGCGCAATCGCCCGTGCGATGGCCACGCGCTGCTGCTGCCCACCCGAGAGATCCCCCGGGCGGTGATGTCCGCGATCCGAGAGGTCGACCTGCCTCAACAGGCCGGCAGCTCGCTCTCGCGCCGCCCGCCCGTCGAGCCCGGTCGCGCGCAGGGGGACCTGGACGTTCTCCGACGCTGTCAGGCTGGGCACGAGGTTGAAGGCCTGGAAGACGATGCCGACCTTGTGCCTGCGGTGGTCTGTTAGTGCCGTGCCCGAGAGCGTCGTGATCTCGACGCCGCCGAGCTGCACGCTGCCGCTGGCGGGTCTGAGAATTGCCGCGAGTATGGAAAGCAACGTCGTCTTTCCGCAGCCGCTGGCCCCGAGCAGCAAAGCCAGCTGCCCCGACCCGACCTCGAAGCCGAGCCCCTCGATGGGGCGAACGACATAGTCGCCGCTCCGGTACTCGACCACGAGGTCGCGACCGGTGAGGTGAAGATCAGCCGGCAAAGGCGAGAGCGGGGTCGATCTTCACTGCTCGCCTGAGGGCGGCGAGGCTTGCGATCGCGCCGGCGCCGACCGCGACGGCGACGAGCTCGACGTAAGCCCTTGCCGGCACCTCCACCCTCATCGCCGAAAGCGGGGCCAGCGCCAGCTCGAGCAGGATCGCGATCCCGGCTGCGGCGAGTGAAAGGACGACGGCCTGGCCGAGCAGCCCACGGGCGAGACTGCCCGTGGAGATACCGATCGCCTTGAACACCGCAAAGTCCCGCACACGCTCGAGCGTCGACAGGTAGAGGATGGCGCCGACGATCCCGGCTGCGACAGCCCAGAGCAGCCAGCGAATGAGCCCGATCGTCTGCTTCGCCTGCGCGACCGGCCGATCGAGGTCCTGCGCCACCTCGCCGTTCGACAGTACCGAGAACCCGGGCGGTGCGGCTGTTGTCGTCCCCTCGGCCACGACGGCCGTTGCCAGCGGCTGGCCGTCGAATCCCAGCCGCTGGACGTCCTTGAGCGAGACGA
The DNA here is from genome assembly GCA_963705945.1 of uncultured Actinomycetes bacterium. GTDB lineage: Bacteria > Actinomycetota > Thermoleophilia > Gaiellales > Gaiellaceae > PALSA-612. Next base: position 325,749 of record CAVPLG010000003.1, read on the forward strand.
GGACCGTCGGCACTCCTGCGAAGTACGTCCGGCCGCTCGTCTCGGCCACAACCTCGAAGTCCATCCCGCTCAAACTGATCGTGTCACCCTCGTCGACACCGAGTTGCTCGTCCACGATGGCCGCGCCTGGGCGGCTGAGCAGCCGCCCGGCGTCGTTCGCCGGCCCGACTCCGCCCGGCACGGCGCCGATGACGTTCACGTTCTCCGGGTTCGGCGTGGCTGCGGTTGCGCCCACCACGGCCACCGGGTCGGCCCTGCGCACGCCGGGGGCACCCCGCACCGCGTCGACCTGCGATGCCGGAAAGCCGATGGGCGCGGTGAACGGCCCCACGGCGCCCTCGGCCACGAACCACTGATCGGCTCCAAACGACGAGATCGTCCGGTCGATCTCGTTGTCGAAGCTCGCCCGGACACCGGTGAGCAGCAACGCGAGTGCAAGCACGACGCCCGTGGCGATAACAGCGACAGCGAAGCGGCGCCGGCGCCACTCGAGGTCACGCAGGGTGATCAGCCACATCGGCGTTCGAGTATCCACCGGCATCTGCGGTGGTGCAAGTCCGTCCCTAAGATCGCCCCAGCTTTGTACGCTCACGCCGCATGGATGTTGCGACCTCGTTTTTCTCGGGTCTGACGGACGCCGAGGTCGCACGCGTCGTCGGGGCCCTCGAGCGACGGGGCATCGCGAAAGGGACGGTGCTCGTTGCCGAAGGAGACATCCCCGGCGAGATGTATGTCCTTCACCGCGGGTCGGCAGAAGTCCACGTCGAGGATCGCACTGGCGCGAAGCAGACGGTTGGCTACATCCGCCCTGGCGAGCCGATCGGAGAGATGTCTCTCCTGACGCGGCAGCCCGTATCAGCCACGGTGCGCACCATGGAGGAGTCGGAGGTGCTCGTGCTCGGCGAGACCGAGCTCGCGGAGCTCGGTCAACAGCTCCCCCAGCTCGAGCGCAACATGCTGCGGATCATTGCGGAACGGCTTGTCCGAGCCAACCGGCTCGCGGTCGGACGCCAGCCGGGTCGCCTGACAGTGCTCGACGGCCGTGGGCCGCCGCCGCTGCTCGGCTACGCCCTCTCTTCAAGCATCGCGTGGCACACGCGGGCACCAACGCTGCACCTCGCGCTGAGCGACGCGGCACCTGAGGCGCTCGCAGCATTGGCACGCCGGTCTGCGGTCGAGCACACGGAGCGGAGGCATCAGGGAGCCGAGCTCATCGTCAGCCGCCCGGAAGGCGAGTTCGCACCCGATCGGATCGAGTCGACGCTGCTCCGCCTCACCCACACCTACAGCGACGTCGTGGTGGAGTTCGCCGGCATCGAGTCCGCCGGCCTCCCGAACCTTGGGAACACCGTCAGGCTCGGTTCGTCGACGGCGCCGGTCGGAGGGTTCGCAGTCGAGGTCGCACCAGATGCAGCAGTGCCCTTTCTGCGCGGCTCGCTCCTCCGCACGCCACCGCTCTCTGCTAAGGACGAGCTCGCGCTCGAGCGCGGCCTGATCCCCGCCACTACGGAGGCGGGAAGGGCGGTTGGGCGGCTGGCCCGCAAGCTCGTCGGGCTCGAGGTCGGCGTGGCTCTCGGCACCGGAAGCATGCGCGGATACGCTCATCTTGGCACCTTGCGTGGGCTCGAGCGAGCGCATGTACCCGTCGATTACCTGGCCGGAGCAAGCATCGGCGCCGTCGTCGCCGGGCTCTACTCGACGTTCCTCGACGTCGACCGCGCCACGGAGTTCCTCGACGAGCTCGGCTCCCGGATGTTCCGGCCCACCGTCTCCCGCCGGTCCTTGCTTTCGACGCGAGCCATGCGACGGCACGTGAGGAAGGCGATCGGGGATCGCTCGCTCGAGGACATGCCAATCCCGCTAGCGGTCGTGGCGACGGACATGGACACCCACGAGGAGGTCGTGCTCAGCCGCGGGAGCGCCATGGCTGCGCTGTTCGCGAGCTCAGCAATCCCGGGCGTCTACCCGGCGGTTCGCATCGGCTCGAGGATGCTCGTCGACGGCGGCATCGTCAATCCCGTGCCGGCCAGCGCCGCGGCTTCGCTCGGTGCCGGTGTCGTCATCGCCGTCCGGCTCGTCACCGGCGGGGGCATCGGCGAGGAGGTTTCGGAGGAGGTCGCCGGGCCGGTGCCCAACGTCGTCGCCGCGATCGTCCGCTCGATTGAAACAGTGCAGACACGGATCAAAGCGGAAACCGGGACCGTGCCGGTCGTCGCGATCACACCGGAGCTGAGCTCGATCCAACCCGGCAAGCTCCGGAGGTTCCGCGAGGGCCAGAGGTACATCCCGGCGGGGGAGGCCGCCGTGACTCACGCACTCCCCCGCCTCCGCGCCGCGCTGCCCTGGCTCCGCGAGCTCTGACTCGCACGCTCCTCAGATCACTTCCGCCGCGAAGTACGGCGGGAGTCCGAGGCGCGATAGCATCGAGAGGCCGGTGCGCGTGCGCGTCGACATTCCCGAGCTGCTCCCGGAGCTCTGCGAGTTCCTCGAAGGTCGGGGCTACGAGCTGGGCGAGCGAGGAGACGACGACGTCGAGGTGACGATCGCCGAAGGCCCGCGAGACTTTCGCGCCGCGATCACTCTGCTCGCGGATCTCGACGTCTGGCAGGCGAAGCGCTCGTGGGCGCACGCCCGACTCGATCCGGACGGCGAGTACCCGGTCGCGCGCTAGGCGGGCTTGGCGGACTCGAGCCGCACGACGTCGTCGGCGAGGTCGATCAGCGCCTGGTCGTGGGTCGTGCAGACGACAGCGATCTCGCGCTCGCGCGTAGCCCGGGCGAGCAGCTCGCCGACGATCCGGGCGTTGTCCTCGTCGAGACGCGCAGTCGGCTCGTCCGCGAGCAGGAGAGGCGTCTTTACGGCGAGCGCACGGGCGATCGCGACCCGTTGTCGCTCGCCGGCCGAGAGCGTCGATGCCCGGCGGTCGCTGAGATCGGCGAGCCCGACCAGCTCGAGCGCCTCGTCCGCTCCGTCGGATGGGCGCCGTTCCGGCGCAGGCCGAGGCCGAGCAGCACGTTCTCCCGCGCACTGAGGTGCGGCACGAGACCCGGCTCCTGGGTGACGACGGCGATCGTCCGCCGCCGGAGATCGGCGAGCGCGGTCCGCGACCGCTCGTCGAGGGCCGCGCCGGAGACGACGACGTCACCGGCGACGGGCGGACGAGACCGGAGAGCAGGTGGAGCAGCGTTGTCTTCCCCGATCCCGACCGGCCGACGACCGCCATCAGCCGGCCGCGCGAGATGGAGAGGTCGAGCTCCGAGAGCACCGCCCGTCCGTTGTAAGCCTTCGAGACGCCGCGGAGCTCGGCGAGCACGTCACCGGTCGCCGCCGGCCCGAGCGCCGAAGTCTCTCGGGCCTCCGGAGCGCCGTCGGCGTGAAGTCGCCGCCGTTCGATCCGCCCGTCGCGCTCGACGGTGACGAGCCCCGGCCCAGGACCGCCCGGCAGCCGGATCCAGCCGCCCGTCGAGACGACGAGCGCCGGCTCCTCGTCGGGCTCGGCCTCCTCGACGACGCGGCCGTCGCGCACGTGGACGAGCCGGTCGGCGATCGAGGCCGCCGCCGCATCGTGGCTGACGACGAGCGCAGCGGCGCCGGCGGCCCGTGCGACCTCCGCCAGCGAGTCGTAGACGGTCTGGGCGGTTGCGGCGTCGAGCTCGCCTGCCGGCTCGTCGACGAGCAGCAGCCGCGGGCGGTGAGCGATCGCGGCGCAGACGGCCACACGCTGCTGCTCGCCTCCCGAGAGCATCCGCGGCCAGTCGTCGCCGCGATTCGCGAGTCCGACTCGCTCGAGGAGCTCCTGCGCACGCTCCGCCCGCCTCGGCCGTCGTCATGCCGCGCAGCTCGAGCTGGAGCGAGACGGCCTCCCTGACGCGCAGCTCGGGCGAGAGCGCGCGTGTGTAGTGCTGGTCGAGGAAGCCGAGCTGCTTCGCCCGATAGGCACCGAGCTGCCGGCGCGTCAGCCGGCCGACATCGATGCCGAACGCGTGCACCGAGCCCGCGGAGAGCTGCTCGAGTCCTGCGACGAGACGAAGCAGCGTCGTCTTCCCGGACCCGCTCGGGCCGAGCACGACGACGATCTCCCCCTCGGCGACGTCGAGCGTAAGGCCCTGCAGCGCCACGGCCGCGCGCGGCCCGTCTCCGTAGATGCGAAACGCGTCCCGAACGGAGACGGCCGGCGTCATTCGAAGCTCCACGAGGTGCGCTCGGGCGCCTCGGCGCGGAAGGCGCCGCGGACGGTCGCTTCGACGACGACGACCGAGAGCACGACGAGTAGCGCGAGCGCGACCGCCACGGAGCGGGCGCCCCAGTCGAGCACGAGCGGCGGGAACGGATCGGTCGCGGTACCCGTCACCTGGACGACGGAGGCGACGAGCCGCGACAGGAGGAAACCGAGGATCGGCTCCGCCGACGACGCCGAACGCAAGCAGGCAGAGCGCGCGTAGCCGGAGATGCGCTCGCAGCGTCGCCGGTGAGGCGCCCTGCACCTCGAGATCGAAGAACGTGTCGCGTTCGTCCCGGAGGTCGCTGAGCACCGTCGCCCACAGTCCGACGACGGCGAGCAGGATCGCTGCGAGAGCGGCCGCGCCGAGCACGGCGGCAACGCCCCGGGCGAGAGGGTCGTCGTGCGCCTGCCGGTAGAGCCTCTCGCGCGACGTGCGCTCGAGCTGCGGCAAACGGGCGCCGCGAGAGCGCCTGCGCAGCTCGGTCGCGCTGGCCGGCGGGCATCGACAGCCAGACCTCGCCGGGCGTGCCCGTACCGGGAGCGTCCGCGGTCAGCGCCGTCTGCAGCGCGTCCTCGTCCACGACGGCGAACTGTTCGTCCTCGCCGATCGTCGGAAAGCGCCTGGCGACCGCGACGACACGAGCCGTCGACCTGGTTCGTCAGATAGTCGAGCGTAACGCGCCCGTCAGGCCCGGCTGCGGCGGCAACCGCCGGGCTCGCGAGCACGGGCAGCGCATAGCCGTCGGTCGGCTGGCGCGGCCGAAGTCGCAGCGTCTCCGCCTCCTCGAATGCGTACGCGACCCGGAGCCGCGTCGCGTAGCGGCCGCGAATCGTCGCCGTCTGGCCCCGCGGGACCCAGTCCCCCCAATTCGTAATCGCGTCGCCGTCCCCCGTTGTCAGCCGCCCGAGCGATACGACGCCCGACGGCGCGCGCACGAGGCGGCCCTCGTTGTAGAGGTGAAGAAGCCAGGCGCGCCCGGACGGCGTGAGCGCGATCTCGAGCCCGAGCACGGAGCCCGCGCCGGCCCGGAGGCGCGCCGTCAGCGTCGAGCTTCCGGCACGGGCGATGCCGAGCGGCGCGCGACTGATCCGTCCGCGCTTGTCGCGAAGGACGAGCGCGAGCGAAAGCGGCTCGCCTCGAAGCTGCGTTCTCATGCTGACCACCGTCGTCCCGGCTGGGATCGCCACGGACCGCAGCGAGACGTCGCGATCGGGCGTGAGGGCGCGCACGATCGCCGCGCGCGAGCGGTTCGCATAGTCCCCACGCCAGCGCATCCGGGCGAGCGCGTCCGGCGCGACGCCGAGCACGGTGGGGCTCGCAGCGTCCGTCCCCGCCCGGCCGGCCTCAGCGGTCGTCCGCAGCGCCGGGAAGGCACGAACGCCGCTCGCAACGCGCTCGTAGCGGCTGACGGACGCCGCGTCGAGCGGTTGCACGAGGCTCCCACCGCTCGTGACGGTCACGTCGAGCGGGACGGCGAACGCGGCCTCGTCGCGGGCGCCGCGCTCGAGCGTCGCGGCGTAGGCAGCGGCGAAGACGATCAACGAGACGGTGACGACGAGGAACGCGCCGGCTGCGGCCGTGCGCGCCGGCGCGCGCGCCAAGCGCAAGCATTGCGAGCCGAAGCGAGACCGACGCGCGCCGGGCGCGCACGCTCGGCCAGCCGCATCAGCGGCCCGAGCAGGCGGGCCGCGACCAGTCCTCCCGCGATGCAGACGAGCGCGGGCAGCAGGAGCAGGAACGTCGTATCGCCGCCGGTACCGGGACCGGCGTGCAACGCACCGCGGCTGACGCCCGACGGCGACGGCGAGCACGGCGCCGAGCGCGACGACGTCGAGCGCACGGACCCGCGACCGGCGCTCGGTCGACTCCTCGCCGGTGGAGACGGCGAGCAGGACTGCCAGCGGCGACGACGAAGCCGCAAGAGGAAGCACGAGCAGCGCATCTCTCGTCCACAGCGCGTGCTCGACGGTCGCACCGGCCGGAAGATCCTTGGCGGACGCGATCGCTGCGATCGCGATCGCGCCGACGACGATGCCGACCAGCCAGCCGGCGAGCGCGATCGCACCGACCTCGGTCAGCGAGGCGACGAAGAGCTGCGAGCGCGTAGCGCCGCGCTGTGCCAGCCGTCGCCGCTCGCCGGCGATACCGCGCCGGAGACCGGCGGCGGCGACGAGCGCGAAGCCGAAGAGGGCCACGACGATGCTCGGCGCCGATCAGCGCCATCCGCTTCCCGTAGGCGGCTCCGCGGTCGGTCGCCTCGACGAACGCGGCGTCGGGTCCCGCGAGCACGAACGTCGGATCGGCCTGTGTGAGGATCGCCTGAGCGCGCGCCTCGCGCCGCACCAGGCCGCCGACCTGCCAGGCGTGAAGGCGGGCGGCGTCGAGCGGCACCACCCAGCTCGCGAGCCGGAAGAGGAGCTCGAGCGCCGGCTGCCGCTCGAGGGCGGCCGCACTCGGCCCGAGCAGCAGCACGGACGTCCGCACGGACGCCTGCGCGCGCACGCGGCGGAGCTTGCGTGAAGGCCGGCCCGAACGCCGCCGGGTGCGCGAGCTCCGCGATGCCGACGCGACGTAGGTGGATCTCGCCCTCGCTCAGCTCGGCTGGCCGCGGTTACCGATCTGGAGCACCTCGCAGACCTGCGGGTCGCACCGGCTCGGGAAGCGACCCGAGACGAGGCGGAGCTCGTCGCGGTGGCCGTCGATGCCGCCGAGCCGGATCAGCTCGTTCTCGAGCCAGAAGTCCCGGAACGCGATCACGTGGATCGGCGCGGCCGGCGTCACCTCGCGGAGCGCCCGTCGCGCGCTCACCCCGGGCCGCTCGTCGCCGTGCGAGCTTCGGCAGGCCGACGACGTCGACGCGGAAGCTCTGCTCGTCGGCCGGAAGGTCGCGGACCAGCCGGCGGAGCGAGAGGTCGCGCGCGACGACCGTCGCACCGATGACGACGACGAGCATCGCGGCGCCCGCCGCGATGCCGGCGAGCAGCAGCGCGTTACGGCCCGGCCTCGAGCGTAGGCGCGCGACGGCGACGCGCGCGGGCGCCACGGTCCGCCTCCACGCGCGGCGCGCGCTGGTCGTCTTCACACCGGCACTCTAATTATGATGGTGTGACACGTCCAAGCCCTCGGAGATCAGGGTATGCGACGACGCGAGCCACGGTACGACGTTCCCAAGAAGGCGCCGGACGGGCCGCTCCGTCTCGTTCAGGAGTTCCTCAACACCGGAGACCGGGAGCACGGCCGCGAGTGGCTCGACTCGCCGGAGGCGCTCAAGGGGTGGCTCATGGAACGCGACGCTCGTGCGCCCCTCCGATCGCGTCACCCGCGCCGATCTCGCGAGGTCGCTCGAGACCAGGGAGGCGCTACGGGAGCTCGTCCGCACGCGAGGCGGCTACCGGCGAGCCAAGCAGCGACGGCGCTGCTCGACGACGTGGCAGGCGCGGCGCAGCTGACGATGCGCTTCGACCCGGGTGGCGCCGCGTGGCTCGAACCCGCTGCGTCGGGACGGCCGGCGCGCTCGGTCGACTCCTCGCCCATGTTCTCGCAGCGTCGATCGACGGCAGCTGGGAGCGGCTGAAGGCCTGCCCGAACTGCAGCTGGGCGTTCTACGACTACTCGCCGAACAGGTCGGCCAGGTGGTGCTCGATGCTCCTCTGCGGGAACCGCGCGAAGGTCCGCGAGTACTACCGCCGAAGGAGCGCGCCCCGGCAAGGCGCAGCCGAGCTGATGTTTACAAAGTGTTAACGTGGAGAAGTCGTTCATGAAGATCCTCCGTACGTGCGCCGACCCGTCGTGCTCGATCCTCGCGATGGGCATGTTCTGCATCGCTCACGACGCCAAGGAGCCGCGCGTCTTTCCGCGTGGCCGACCGTTCTTCCGCGAGCCGGCCGTCGTCCGCGCGCCGAAGGCGCCAATCCGAAGCCTCGACCGGCGCGTAGGGACCAGCAGCGCTGTTTGACCCGCCTTCGGGCGGGTAGGCGACCTCTGACCCGACGGAAAAGGAGGCAGGATGAAGGTCCGACGGGTCGATGCGCTCGCGGCGCTTGCGGGCGCGGCGCTACTGACGATGGGATCGCTGGCCGTGGCAGCAAAGCTCGCCGGGCCGCCGAACCCGCCAAACACGAAGTCGTTCCACGCGAGCCTCAACGGGTATCACGAGAGGCCGCGATCGCGACGCCGGCGCGGCGAGTTCGACGCGAAGCTCGTCGACCCGGCCACACTGCACTTTGTCTTCACGTTCAGCGGACTCAAGGGCGGCAATACGCTGTTTGCGCATGTCCACTTTGGACAGGTCGGCTTCGGCGGCGGGGTCTCGTTCTTCCTCTGCGGCGGCGGCGGGAAGCCGGCGTGCCCGAACGGCGAGGGCACCGTCGTCGGTGACGTCACCGCAGCCGACGTGATCGGGCCGGCGAGCCAAGGGATCGCTCCCGGCGACTTCGATGCGATCATCGAGGCGATGCGCGCCGGCCACGCGTACGCGAACATTCACACGACGAGCTTCCCGAGTGGCGAGATTCGCGGCCAGATCAACAACGCGGACCAGAAAGAGTTCGGAAGCTGACGGCGACGCATGGAGGCTCCGCCGCACGGTGGAGCCTCCATGTGCCTACCGCGCCTCGAAACGCGCACGCTAGATTCGCGTCGTGCTGATCGAGAACGGCTTCGAGGTGGCATGCCTCGCGCCGAGGCAGCCTGGGCGCTGCTCGTCGACGTACCGCGCGTCGTGCCGTGCATGCCGGGAGCGACGCTCGAGCAAGACGGTCGACGAAAGCACATGGGAGGTGCTGCAGCAGGTGAAGCTCGGGCCGATCTCGCTCCAGTTCCGATCCGAGGTGCGGCGAACAGAGCTCGACCCGGCGGCGCGGCGCGCAACGCTCACGATCAAGGCACGCGAGGTGCGCGGGCGAGGCGGCGCGGAGGCGACGATCCGCTCGGCGCTCTCGACGGTCGACGGAGGAACGCGGGTCGACATCGCCACCGAGCTGACGCTCCAGGGCGCCGTCGCGCAGTACGGCCGCCCCGTCGTCGGCAGCGTCGCCGAGGAGCTGACGCGGCAGTTCGCCGCGTGCCTCGCAGCGACTGCTCGAGAGCGACGCGAGCGCCGACGGCACGTCGCCACCGGGAGGCGAAGCCGATCGGCGGGATCCGACTCTTCTTTCGCGCGCTCTGGGCGAAGCTCTTCCGGCGGAGTTAGTCCGGCGGATCGAGGATCTCGAGCGCCGCGAGCGCGAGCACCTGCGCGATCGTCATCGCGGCCGTCGACGCCGTCCGCCGAGGCGAACTCCGCCGCGCCCTCGTCCGTGTGGAACTTCCAGCCGCCCTGTCGGCCGACGCCGATCAGCGCCGCCGGACATCGTCGCGAGATGTTCCCGAAGTCCGTCGCGAACGGGAGCCGCGGCGGGTCGGACGACGAAGTCGCGACCGAGCGCGCGGAACGCCCCGGCCACAGCCGCGGTCACGCGCTCGTCCGGCCGCACCGCCTCGTACGAGGCGACCGACCTCCCAGGTCGCGTCCGGCAAGCGCTGTCCGAACGGCCGTCAGCCCCGCCTCGACCTCCTGCCTCCTCGTCGCCGAAGAGGAGGAAGGTCGCCTTCGTCACGAGGCCCGTCGCCTCCTCGACGTCGCCGTCGAGCTCGAGTCGCTCGAGCATGACGTTGTCCGGGACGTGCGCGCGTGCGACCTCGAGCGCGGCCGCGGCAGCCGCATGCGGCGGCTGGTCGGCGCTCGCGAGAACGCGCGAGCCGGGGACGATCGCCGTCGCGCGGCGCAGCCAGCGCGACTCGACCGAGACGGTGTCGATGAACTCCGGGTGCGCGTAGAGGGCAGCGTCCATGCCGTCCCAGACGCCCGCCTCGCGCCGTCAGCGCCTTGCCCGCCGCCACGGACGATCGTTCCCGGGGCGTGGATCTCGTCCGCGGGGCAGCCGATCGACCGACGACCGAGCCCGGCGAGCTCGTCGCGCGAGCGACGCGAGCGCGAGGGCCGCGCCGGTCACGCCGCCGGCGATCGGCCCGTGGCCGCAACTGTGCACGCGCCTCGGTGCGTCCGTCCGGCCGCACCGCCGCGACCGCGTCGTAGAGGCAGACGAAGCCGACGGATGGCCCGTCGGCCGCGCCAGTCGCCGCGTCGCACGGAATGCCGTCTCCATCCCCGCGAGCGGCCGCTCGACGTCGAGCCCGGCCCGCCTCGAGCACCTCGCAGAGGTAGCGCGAGCACTCGACGCTCCTCGTGCCCGAGCTCGGGATGCGCGTGGACGAACGTGATCACGTCGCGGATCGTCGCGGCCTGCGGCGCGACCGCATCGAGGACACGCTGCCGTTCGATCATCCGATCGCCTCCCGGAAGGTCCGCTCGACGAGGACGCGCACGAGCTGCGCCTTGTACTCCGCCGAGCCGGTCGCGTCGTCGACGGGCGCCGCGTCTTCCGCGGCGCGGTCACCTGCGTCGCGGACGGCACCGGGGTCGAGCTCGTCGACCGGCATGCCCGCGAGCCGCTCCTCTGCAGCGGCCGAGCGCACGGGCTTCGCGCCGACCGAGCCGACGGCGACGCGCGCCTCGGCGATGGACGCCGTCCTCGACGCGGGCGAGGCACGCGACGGTCGCTGTCGGGCCGCTCGTGGAACGCGAACTTCGCGTGGGCGACCCGTGCGCCGCCGGCAAGCGCGGGACGTGAACGGCCGTGAGCAGCTCCCCCTCGCCGAGGCTCGTCTGGTACGGGCCGACGACGAAGTCGCCGATCGGCAACGCGCCGCGACGGCTCGCCGCCCCGCCGGCACTCGACTTCCGCGTCGAGCGCGAGCAGGAACGTCGCCGGATCCGAGTGCGGATCGGAGAAGCAGAGGTTGCCGCCGAGCGTGCCGACCTCGCGCACGCGGAGGTTGGCGACCTGCCGCTCCATCGCGGCGAGCGCCGGCAGCCGCTCGCGCACGAGCTCCGGAGCGCTCGAGCTCGCGGTGCGTGACCGCCGCGCCGACGACGAGCGCCGCCGTTCTCCGCGCGCATGCCTGCGAGCTCGTCGATCCCCTTCAGGTCGACGAGGTGGCCGAACGACGCGAAGCCGAGCTTGAGGAGCAGCAGGAGCTCCGTGCCGCCGCAGTAGAACGCGGCGTCGTCGCCGTAGCGCGTGGCGAGCTCGGTCGCCTCCTCGACCGTCGTGCGGACGGTGCAGCTCGAACGGCGGCAGCGTCACGCGATCGCGGGCACCGTCTCCGAGAGCACCTCGAGCGCCGCATCGACGCCGTCGCCGATCTTCACGGAGACGCCGAGGTCGGCCAACGTCCGCCCGATCGCGCCCAGCCCGACGACGGGGTAGAGCGAGCGCGCCGTCGGCCCCATGTGGCCGATGCGGACGAGGTTGCCCGCGCCCTGGCCGCCCGAGATCATCACGCCGTAGCGCTCGCGGCAGTGCGCGCGCACCTGGATGTCCGTCAGCCCGTCCGGGCACGGTGATCGCCGTCACACACGCGGCCGTCACCTCCTCGCTCCGCGGCCACAGCTCGAGGCCCATCGCGCGCACGCCCGCGCGGCAGGCGCGCGCCGCGAGGTCGTGCCGCGCGATCGACGTGCTCGAGACCCTCCTCGAGCAGGACGTCGCAGCTCGCCTCGATGCCGTGCATGTCGACGACCGACGGCGTGAAGGGGAACTTGTCGCCGTCGATCCACTGCTCCTTCCAGTCGAGCATCGACAGGAAGGACGCCCGCGGCGCGGCCGGGTTCTCGCGGATCCGCTCCCAGGCGGCGTCGTTGACCGTCATCAGCGTGATGCCGGGCGGGCCGCCGAGGCACTTCTGCGCCGCGGCGACGGCGATGTCGATCTGCCACTCGTCGGTCTTGAACTCGATGCCGCCGAGCGACGAGACGCAGTCGACGATCGTCATCGCGCCGTGCGCGTGCGCGATCGGCCCGATCGCCGCGAGGTCGTGAAGCGTCCCGGACGGCGTCTCGGAGTGGACGACCGTCACGAGCTCGATCTCCGGGATGCTCGTCGAGGTACCGCTCGACGTCTGCCGGATCGACGGAGTCGTTGTACGGCACCTCGAGCTCGTGGAGCTCGGCGCCGAAGTCCTTCAGCCAGTAGCCCATCCCCTTGCCGAAGATGCCGGAGACGAGGTTGAGCACCGGCGTTCCCGGCTGGACGAGCCCGCGCGCCGCCGCCTCGAGGCCGAGGATCGCCTCGCCCTGCATGAGCAGGACGTCTGACTTCGTGAGGAAGATCTCCGCCACCTTCTGCTCCGTACGCCGGAACAGCTCGAGGAACGCGGGGTCGTAGTGGTACGTGATCTGCTTGCCCTGCGCGGCGAGCACCTGCGGCCAGGCCATCGTCGGCCCGGCGCTCAGGGTGAAGTCGGGATCGCGCATGTGGTGTCTCCTTTCAGCGAGAGCCGCGCTCGTAGGGGAGCGCGAGCGCGGCGGGCAGGTACGCCCGGCGCCCGAAGAGGACGAGGACGAGGAGGATGACGACGAACGGAAGCATGAGGAAGTAGTCGGTGTTGATGTCGATGATCCCGTACGCCTGCGCCCAGTCGGCGAACGAGAGCGACAGCCCGAAGAGGAACGTGCCGATGAGGATCCAGAACGGCCGCCCGCGGGCGAGCATCGCGAAGACGATGGCGATGAAGCCGCGACCGCCGACGAGGGTGTCCTGGAAGCCTCCGGCGACGACGATCGGACAGGAAGGCGCCGCCGAGCCCGGCCATCGCGCCCGCGAAGAGCACCGCCCACGAGCGCGTCGCGAAGACGCTGACGCCGGCCGCGTCGAGGGCGCCCGGGCGCGTCGCCGGCGGCACGGACGTTGAGCCCGAGGTGCGTGCGACGCAGCATCCACGCCACGATCACCGTCAGGCCGAGCCCGATGTAGACGACGAGCGGCTGCGTGAAGACGCTCCCGTTCGACTCGTCCCTGCCGCCGACGACCGGGAGGTCGGCGAGGCCGGGGATCGCGACCTTGTCCGTCGCGCCGAGCGTCGGCCGGCTCTCGCGCGAACTCGGACTCGAAGATGAGCGCCGTCGCGCCCTCGCACGTGAGCGTGATCGCGATGCCGACGACGATCTGGTCGAGGCCCCAGCGGACGCAGAACAGCACCATGAAGAGGGAGACGCCGGCGCCGGCGAGCATGCCCGCACCGAAGCCGAGCCACTCGTTGTCGCCGTGGTAGGCGGCGACGAAGCCGGCGTAGGCGCCGATCAGCATCATCCCCTCGAGGCCGATGTTGAGCACGCCGGCGCGCTCGCGAGACGAGCTCGCCGAGCCCGGCGAAGAGGAGCGGCACGCAGACGAGGAGCGCGCCCGAGACGAGCGCCGTCAGCGCCGGCGTCCGAGAAGGCCCCGCTCGCGAGCAGCGCCGGCTCATTCCGCGCCGCCTTCCGGCGGCGCGGCCGTGCGCCGGGGAGGTAGCTGCCGCCGAGCTGCGCGCGCCGCGCGATCCACTCGGTCAGCGCCATGAAGAGGAGCGTCAGCCCGACGAGCAGGAGCGTGAACTTCGACGTCAGGCCGGCGTTCTGCGCCGCGTAGTCGCCGCCGATCGAGGCGAGCGAGAGGAGCGCGACGTACGGGATGACGCCGATCGCGTTCAGCCGGGCGAGGAAGACGAGCGGCACGACCCACAGGCCGAAGGCCGGGTTCCAGTCGGCTCGCACGTAGCCCTTGACGCCGAGGATCTCCGTCGCCGCCGCGAAGCCGACGAACATCCCCGAGAGGAGGAACGAGACGACGATCAGGCGGGGCACGTCGAGGCCCATGTGCCGGGCCGAGCGCACGGACGCGCCGAGCACGCCGAGGCGGAGGCCGAACGACGTCCGGCTCATCAGGAACCAGACGACGACCGCCGCGGCGAGCGCGACGAGCAGCCCGATGTGGATGCCCGGCCAGCGCGCGCGGAGTCGACTCGCGTGCCCGGGATCGACGGCAGGAGCGCGCTGAAGTCGAAGGCGCGGGTCTGCGGCGTCGTCGTCGTCGGGTCCTGGAACGTGCCCTTGACGAGGATCCCGGCCAGGTCGATGCCGATGAAGCTCATCATCAGCGTCGTGATGATCTCGTTCAGCTCGTAGCGCGCCTTCAGGAGCGCGGGCGGGATCGTCCACGCCGCGCCGACGGCGCCGGCGACGAGGAAGAGGAGGACGAGGTTGATCGTGTTCGGGAGGTGGTGCTCGAGCCGCGGGCCGATGCCGGCGATGACCGCCGCGGCGAGCAGGAACTGTCCGTCCATGCCGAGGTTCCAGATCCCCGCCTTGAAGACGACGATCAGCCCGACCGCGATCAGCAGCAGCGGCGCGACCCGCATGGCCGAGTCCTGCCAGGCCGCGAACTCGAAGCCCGCCGGACCAGATGTCCTTGTAGTACTGGATCGGGTCGACGCCGATCGCCGCGAGGATGATCGCGCCGGTGCCGAGCGCGAGCACGAGCGGCAGGATCGAGCGCAGGAGGAAGTCCGCCGACCGGCCCGAGCCCGGCCTGGCGGCCTCGCCGCCTCGCTCGGGGGCGGCTCGCGGACGCGCCGCGACGGCCGTCGTGTCCGTCACGCGGCCGCCTTCCCGCCGACCATCAGCTCGCCGATCTCGCGCTGTGCGCGTCCGGGCCGTTGTCGACGACGCCGGCGACGCGGCCGCGCGACAGCACGGCGATCCGGTCGCAGAGATCGAGCAGCTCGTCGAGATCGGTGGAGATGACGATCGACGTGACGCCCTCGGCCGCCTGCTCGCGGATCGTCTGGCGCACGCTTCGCGTCGTCTTCACGTCGAGGCCGTACGTCGGCTTGCTGTAGACGACGACCTTGGGGTCGAACGAGAGCTCGCGCGCGAGCACGACCTTCTGGATGTTGCCGCCCGAGAGCGCGCGCGACGCGCGTCTCCGGGCCCGGCGTGCGGATGTCGAAGCGCGTGATCAGCTCCCGCGCCTTCGTCGAGCGATGGCGGCGTGGCGGATGCGCCCGCGCTCCCAGTACGGCCGCTTGCCGATCTGCTTGAGCACGATGTTCATCGCCACCGACATCGGGCCGACGGTGCCCTCGTGCAGCCGGTCGTCGGTGACGTAGCGGAGGCCGAGCTTCTCGCGCTGCGCGACCTTGAAGCGGGCGATCGAGTGGCCGAAGAGGCGGATGTCGCCGGTCGGCCACCGACCGCTGTCCCGCGATCGCCTCGGCCAGCTCGCGCTGGCCGTTGCCGTCGACGCCGGCGATGCCCATGATCTCGCTCTTCCGCACGCTCGAGCGACACGTCGTAGACGCCGATCTCGCCCGGCCCGCGGCTGCGACCGTGACGTCCTCGAGCTCGAGCGCCGGCTCGTCGTCGAGCGTGCGGCGCGGCGCGTGCCACTCGACCTCGTCTGTCGAGCTCGACGACGCCGGCCGCCTCGCTGCGCCTCGGCCGCCGAACATGAGCGCCGACGATCCGCTCCTGGAGCTCGCTCGTGGCTCGCCGAGCGCAGCTCCTCGGGCTCGATCGCGCCGACGAGCCGCCCCTGGCTGAGCACGGAGACGCGGTCGCCCATCGAGATCGCCTCGTGGAGCTTGTGCGTGATGAAGATGACGGCCAGCCCCTGGGCCTTGAGGCGCGCGAGGATCTGCTCGAGCTCGGCGACGCCCTGCGGCGTCAGCATCGACGTCGGCTCGTCGAGGATGAGCACCTTCGAGCCGCGCCAGAGCGCCTTGATGATCTCGAGCTGCTGCTGCTGGCCGAGTGCGAGCAGTCCGGTCGTCGCGTCGGGGTCGACGTCGAGGCCGATCGAGCCGCCGAGGTCGCGCGAGCCGCTCGCGCGCCGCCGCCGCGTTGAGCCGGATGCCCTCGCGCCTCGCCGAGCATGAGGTTCTCGAGCACGGTCAGCTGCGGGACGAGCGACGTGTGCTGGTAGACCATGCCGATCCCGAGCTCGATCGCGTGCTTCGGCGAGTGGATGTCGACGTCCGCGCCGTCGAGCCGGATCTCGCCCGGCGTCCGGGCGCACCATCCCGGAGAGGATGCTCATCAGCGTCGACTTGCCGGCGCCGTTCTCGCCGAGCAGGCAGTGCACCTCGCCGCGGCGGACGGTCAGCGAGATGCGGTCGTTGGCGAGGACGCCCGGGAACTGCCTTCGTGATCTCGATCAGCTCGACCGCCGGCTGGCCCGGTCGTCGCGTCGGATGTCGTCGAGGCTGCTCATCGCCATCGTGGGACGGGCGGGGCGGCCCGGTCGAGCCGCCCCGCCCACCGTCGCGCTACCTATCCGACCTTGCAGTACTTCTTGACCGCCGCCTCGGTGGCGGTCGAGACGACCTTGACCGAGCCGTTGGCGACCTTCTTCTGCGCAGCGGCGACCTTCGCCCAGGCGGAGGCCGGCGCCTTGTTCGTCTTCAGCAGCGAGAGGCCGTTCTTCGCGTCGAGGGTGTACGTCGTGCCGAACGTGCCCGCGTTCACGGCCTTGATGGCCCGCGTGTAGATCGGCGCGAAGTCCCAGAGCTCGGACGAGAGCAGCACGCCCTTCTTGTCGATCTTCCGCTTGTCACCGATGACGTCGATGAACCAGACCTTCTTCGCCCCGGCCGGTGCCTTCGCCGTCGAGACCGCCTGCAGCATCCCGAACGACGCGCCGTCGCCCATGCCGAAGACGACGTCCGCGCCGGCCGCGATCACGGTCGACGTGATGCGCTTGCCGCCCGCCTGCGTCGGCGTAGCGACGCCTGGCCGATGCGGGCGTACTTGAACTTCACGCTCTTGTTGACCGAGCGGGCGCCCTGGCAGTAGCCGCCCGACTGCTTGAACCAGTTCTCGTCGGACGCCGAGACGACGATGCCGAGCGTGCCGGTCTTCGTCGTCAGCGCGGCGAGGACGCCGGCGAGGTACGCGCCGTCCTGCGCCTTCGTGATCACGTTCGAGACGAGCCCCTTCTTGACGGCGCCCGCCTTCGCGTCCCAGACGACGACGGGCACGTTGAACTGCTGCGCGATCGTCGGCGCCGGCCTCGTTGTAGCCGGACGCGTGCGCGATGATCAGGTCGGCGCCGCGCTGGGCGAGCCGCTTGAGGTTCGGCTCGACGTTCTCGTAGCCCGCACCGGTCGCGTCGAGCACCTTGGCACCGGTGGCCGCTGCCGCCTTCTTCGCGCCGATGAAGCCCTGCTGGTTCCAGCCGTAGTCGGTCGGCTTCTCCGGCGACGCGAACCCGACCTCCGTCACCTTCTGGCGCCTTCGCTGCGCCGCCGGCGACGACCACGAGCGCGGCTACGCAACGAGCAGGAAGCCCGCCGCACTCACCTTCAGACCTCTACCCATCTCTCCTCCCTTGTCCGTTCGATCGTCCCTTCTGCTCTGCACTAACGCGATTATCCATGCGCTCCCGCGCTACGCACCTCCTCGCCTCGGCTCGTCCCGTCCGCCGAGGAAGAGCGCGCGGCTGTTCGCGCGCAGCACGCGGTCGAGCTCGTCGTCGTCCAGCCCGCTCACCTGCACGCGCAGGATCTCCACCGCCGGATGGTGGAACGGCACGTCCGAGCCGTAGAGGACGCGCTCGACGCCGACCCGGTCGACCGCCTCCTTGATCTTCGTGTGCATCGGCATGCCCGACGTCTCGAGGTAGACGTTCGGGTTGCGCGCCGCGATGTCGATCGATGCGTTGATGTAGACGACGTTGCCGTGGCCCATGTGGCCCATGATCACCGGCACGCCGGGAAACGAGACCGCCAGCTCCTCGATCGACCACGGCAGCGTGAAGATCGGGTGGCCGGAATGGACGAGCACCGGCAGGCTGCCGCGGTCGACGAGCAGCTCCATCAGCGGGTGCACCGACGGGTCGTTCGGCAGGTAGCCGTCGATCAGCGGATGGAGCTTGAGACCGAGGAACTTCGGATGGTCGAGGAAGCGCTCGACCTCCTCGACGTAGCCCGGCACGCGCGGGTTTCCCCAGACGAGCCCGTACGCCTCGGGGATCGACTCGATCGACCGTGCGCACGTACTCGTTGTCCGGGTGGAAGACGCAGCAGCCCTCGTACTCGTGCTCCTCGATGATCGCGTGCCAGCCCGTCCCGGTCGAGCGAGACGTTGAACATCGGCCCGAAGTCGCCGACGTGCATGTGGGCGTCGAAGATCACGCCGCGCCCGTCGCTCGTTGCCGCGGATCGCCTCGTACGAGTGTTAGGGTCGGCTGCCGACTGTTGACAATCAACGGGGCGTTTATACAACCCTTCGACGCTCGATGCAAACGGCCAACAGCGAGCTCCAGCGAGTCGCACCGCGGCACCGCGCGCTCGACGACCGCACGCTCTGGGAGCGCGTCCACGACCACCTTCGCGAGGAGATCCTCTCCGGGCGGCTGACCCCGGGGACCGAGCTGTCCGAGGTCGCGCTCGCCGAGTCGCTCGGCGTCAGCCGCGGCCCGGTCCGCGAGGCGCTCGGCCGGCTCGCGACCGAGGGGCTCGTGACGATCCGGCCGCGACGAGGCGCCGTCGTCCGCGCGCTCTCGAGCGACGAGTTCATCGAGGCGTACCAGGTGCGCGAGGCGCTCGAGACGATGGCCGTGCGGCTCGCCGTGCCGCAGCTCACGGACGAGCGACGTGAGCGCGCTCGAGCGACGCGATCGACGAGATGGCGGCCTGCGGGAATGCGGGCGACGTCCAGGGGTTCTTCGAGGCGAACACCGCGTTCCACCTCGTCTTCTTCGACGTGGCGGGGAACCGGATGCTCGCCGACCTCTACCGCCAGCTGCGCGGCCAGATCGACCGCCACCGGCTGCGCTCGCTCGAGCTGCGCGGCGACGTGCGGCGCTCGATCGCCGAGCACAAGGCGATCCTCCGCGCGGCGAAGGCAGGCGACGTCGAGCGCGCGGTCCACCTCGTCTCCGAGCACATCCGCGTGCCGCAGATCCGGCTGCTCGTCGAGGACCACCAGCCGGCCGGAGGTGACGCGCGTGACGCCGACGGCCTGGAGTTCGGCGTCAACCTCAACAACCGCGAGCCGCTGATCGCGCCCGACTACGACCTCCAGATGCTGCTCGACCTGTCCGAGGTCGTCGAGGCGTCCGGCTTCGACTCCGTCTGGGTCGGCGACAGCCTCTTCTCGAAGCCGCGCTACGAGCCGATCGCGCTGCTCGCGGCGATCTCGCAGCGCACGTCGCGCGTGCAGGCTCGGCACGGCCTGCATGGTCTCGTCGACGCGCAACCCGCTCTACCTCGCGCTCGAGTGGGCGACGCTCGACCAGATCTCGGGCGGCCGCACGATCTTCGGCACGGGCATGGGCAACCCGGAGGAGGGCGTCCGCCGCGAGTTCGAGGCGCTCGGCCTCGACTACGTGCGGCGCGGCGCGCTCTTCGAGGAGGGCCTCGCCGTCCTGCGCGAGCTCTGGACGACGGGCGCGCGTGACGCTTCAACGGCCGCTTCTTCGACTACGACGACGTCGGCTTCTACTCGGGCACGGAGATGGGGCCGCTGATGCCGCGTGCAGACAGCCGCCGCCGATCTGGGTCGTCTCCAACCCGCGCCTGAAGGGCGACGCGCCCGCCGGACGTCATGCAGCGCCGGCTCGAGGCCGCGACGCCGTCGGATCCTCCGCTACGGCGACGGCTGGATGACGTGCTGCCGCGCGCAGCACCCGGAGGAGCTCGTCGACCAGCTCGACTGGCTGCGGCAGCGCGGCAGACCGCTTCGAGGCCGACTTCGACCGGCTCGTCATCTCCTACCAGGTGACGATGAACATCGGCGACTCGGAGGACGAGGCGCGCACGGCCTTCGGCGACTACATCTCGAAGTACTACCCCGAGCTGTCGCAGGCGATGGACCTGTCGAACTGGGGGCCGGTCGGCACGCCGGACCAGATCGCGGACTGGATCGAGACGTTCGCCGAGGCGGGGGTCGACCACTTCATCTGCCGCTTCGGCGCCATCGACCAGTTCGACCAGGTCGGGCGCTTCGCGAGCGAGGTGCTGCCACGGTTCACACGCGAGCGAGAAAGGGTGATGTAGATGGCAACGGCGGTCGAGCCCGACAGCCTCCTGAAGGACGCGGCGCTCGATCGTCGACGTGTGCTTCTCCGTCGAGGAGGGCGACGTCGTCACGATCATCTGCGACGACGACCACGCCGACGCAGGCCGCCGCGGTCGCCGACGTCTGCGTCGAGCGCGGCGCGTGGCCGGTGATCATGAACAACGAGACGCAGGTGCGGCGCGGGCGGGCGGACGTGCGCTTCCCGATGGCGCCGCCGGCGAACCTCCACCGCGCGATGGTCGGCTCGGACGAGGTGATCATCATCGCGCAACCTCGAGTGGGCGAACCGCTTCGCGCACGTCAACGCCGTCCGCGAGACGTGCGAGGCGAACGGGAAGATCGCGTCGATCGAGCCGGGCATGGGCGCATGGGGACTGACCCGCGAGGATCTCGAGCGCTCCGCGCAGCGGACGAAGGACGCGGTGGCCGCCCTCGAGGGCAAGAAGCGCGTCCGCGTGACGACGGCGCTCGGCACCGACTTCACCGTCTCGATCGAGGGCCGCCCGCCGCTCTGCCTGACGCCGTACAAGGCGCGCGGCCAGATGATGAGCCCGATCCCGCTGTGGACGGAGGTCGCGTTCGCGGCGATCGAGGACTTCACGCACGGGACGGCCGTCGTCGACGGCGTCATGCTCGGCATCGGCCTCGAGGGCCAGGTGAAGGAGCCGATCCGCTGGACGCTCGAGGGCGGCAAGTGCGTGAGCATCGAGGGCGGCGAGGAGGCGGAGCGGCTGACGCAAGGCGATCGACGGCGTCGAGAACGCGACGGTCGTCGGCGAGTTCGCCTTCGGCACGAGCGAGAAGGCGCCGTTCGGGACACCGTCCGAGAAGGGCCGCATCGGCACGGTGCACCTCGCGCTCGGCGACAACCACAACGCGTACCCGGGCGGCCAGAACGTCTGCTCGCTCCACCTCGACGGCGTCTTCCTCAACGCGACGATGTGGATCGAGGACGACGACACGTACATCCTGAGGGACGGCGAGTGGGTGCTCTCGTAGACATCGTCAACCTCGACGGACGTCGAGCCGATCGAGCTGCCCGGCGGCAGCTGGTCGCGGATGGTGGCCAAGGGCGAGCGCGAGCTCGCTCGGCTACTCCGTCTTCACGCCGGGCACCGTGCTCCAGCCCGTCTGCCACGAGACCGAGGAGGTCGCCTACGTCGTCGCCGGCTCGGGCGAGCTCCGGCTCGACGACGGCGCCGTCCCGTTCGCCGAAGGCGACGCGCTGACGCATCCCGGCCGGCGTCTGGCACGCGGTCGCCAACACGGGCGACGAGGACGTCGTCATGGTCTTCGGCTTCCCCCACCCCGACTACCCGCCGACGGAGCGCCGGTGACGATCTCCGCGACCGCGCAGTCGGTGCGCGAGCAGGTCGCGTGGGCCTGCCGCATCCTCGCGCTGGAGGGCTTCTCGGATCTCACGCTCGGCCACGTCAGCGCACGGCCCGCCGGCGGCGAGACCATCTACATCAAGCGCAAGGGCCTCGCGCTCGACGAGGTCGGCGCCGGACGACGTCGTCGAGGTCGACGACCCGTCGGCGGCCCTCCACCTGGAGACCGTCCTCCACACGGAGATCTACGCGTCGCGGCCCGACGTGGGCGCGATCGTCCACGCCCATCCTCCCTACGTGACCGCCTTCGGCGCCACGACGGCCGAGCTCGAGCTGCTCACCCACGACGCCGTCCTGTTCGCCGACGGCGTCGCGTACTTCGAGGAGACGCCCGAGCTGATCACCGAGGAGGAGCAGGGCCGCGCGGTCGCCGAGGCGCTCGGCCATCGCCGCGCCGTCATCCTTCGCAACCACGGCGTCGTCGTCGCCGACGCGGACGTGCGCTGGGCCGTGCTCAGCGCGATCACGCTCGAGCGGGCGGTGCGGCTGCAGGCGATCGCGACGACGCTGGGCGAGCTCCGCCCGATCCCGCAGGACGACGCGGAGCGGATGCGCGCCGACAAGTACCAGGACCGCTTCGTCGACGAGTACTGGGCGGCCTGGATCCGGCAGCGTCCGGCGCGCCGGCGGCGACGAGGGCATGCCCCCGAATGAGGTTCAGCAGTGAGGCTCGAGCTCAACGTCAACGGACGGCCCGTCGTTCGCGAGATCGAGCCGCAGGAGCTGCTGCTCGACGTCCTCCGCGACCGTCTCGGGCTGACCGGCGCGAAGCGCTCGTGCGACACGCAGGTCTGCGGCGCGTGCACGGTGCTCGTCGACGGACGCCCCGTGTCCTCGTGCTGCTTCCTCGCCGCCGACGCGGACGGCCGCGAGCGTGCTCACGGTCGAGGGGCTCGCCGAGCGGCCGGAGTTCGCGCGGCTCGAGGAGGCGTTCACGCGCCACGCGGCGCTCCAGTGCGGCTTCTGCACGCCCGGGATGCTCCTGACGGTGTCCGCGCTCCTCGAGACGGGCGAGCTGACGAGCGCGGAGGAGGTCAAGCGCAGCCTCAACGGCAACCTCTGCCGCTGCACCGGCTACCGCGGCATCGTCGAGGCGGTCTGCGACCTCGCCGGGGTCGCGGCATGAGCGGTCGACACGACCGTCGCGCGGCGCGGTCGGGCAGTCCGTCCCGCGGCGCGACGCGGGCGAGAAGCTCCGCGGCCAGGCGCAGTTCGCGGGCGACATCGTCGTGCCGCGCATGCTCCACGGGAAGGTGCTGCGCTCGCCGCTACGCGCACGCGCGGATCGTCTCCGATCGACGCGTCGGAGGCAGAGCGCATGCCCGGCGTCGTCTGCGTCCTCACCGCCGCCGATCTCGCGGACATCGACCCGTACTGGGGTCACGCGATCCGCGACCGGCCGGTCGTCGCCATCGACCGCGTCCGCTTCGCCGGCGAGCCCGTCGCCGCCGTCGCAGCCGAGGACGAGGCGACCGCCGCTGGCGGCGCTCGAGCGGATCGACGTCGACTACGAGGAGCTCCCCGTCGTCGGCACGGTCGAGCAGGCGCTCGCCGACGACGCGCCGCAGGTCAACGACGGCCCGTTGCGCCCGGGTCTCTTCCACGGCCTCGGCGAGCTGAAGCCGGCGGAGGGAAACGTCTGCTACCGCTACCGCATCGACCGCGGCGAGATCGAGGCGGTCTTCGCCCACGCCGAGCACGTCGTCGAGGGCGAGTACACGTTCCCGGCCGTCTACCAGTACGCGATGGAGACGCACACGGTCGTCGCTCAGGTCGAGGGCGACGAGATCACGCTCTGGGCGTCCTGCCAGCACCCGTTCCTCGTCCGCGCCGAGATCGCTGCGCTCTTCCAGGTGCCGATCGCGAACGTCCGCATCGTCGTCCCCTACCTCGGCGGCGGCTTCGGCTCGAAGTCGTACACGAAGATGGAGCCGGTCACCGTCGCGCTCGCGCGGAAGGCCGGCCGGCCGGTGCGGATCCAGAACCGCGTCGCCGAGTCGATGGTGACGACGCGCCGCCACGGGATGCGCTGCCGCATGCGAACGGCGATGAGCGCCGAGGGCCGGCTGCTCGGCCGCGAGGTCGAGTGCTGGTTCGACACGGGCGCGTACGCGGACAACGGCCCGCGCGTGACCGCGACCGCCGGCGACGCCGCACCGGGCCCGTACCGCTGGGAGGCGTACCGCGTCGACGCCGCCTGCGTCTACACGAACACCGCGCCGGCCGGCTCGTACCGCGCCTTCGGCGCGACGCACCTCCAGTGGATCGGCGAGCTGCAGGTGGACGAGCTCGCGCGCCGCGCCGGCCTCGATCCGCTCGAGGTGCGCCGCGAGAACCTCTGCACGCCGGGCGAGGAGCTGCGCGCGGGCGGCAAGCCGCTCGACGCCGACCTCGTCGGGGACGTCGAGAAGGTCGCCGCCGCGATCGGCTGGAACGGCGAGCGGCAAGCCGCGGCACCGGGCGAGGGCGTGTCCGTCGGCCTGCTCGCCGCCGGCGCGCATCCCGTCTCGAGCGCGATCGTCCGCATGGAGGCCGACGGGAACGCCGTCGTCCTCGTCGGCACGACCGAGGTCGGCCAGGGCGCGCGCACCGTCTTCGCGCAGATCGCGGCCGAGGAGCTGCAGCCTGCCGGCCGGAGCGCGTCACCGTGCGCGGCGCCGACACGCGCTACACGCCCTACGACCGCTCGACCGGCGCGAGCCGCTCGACGACGATCGCCGGTCTCGCGGTGCAAGCGCGCCGCCGAGCAGGTTCGCGCGCAGCTCGTCGAGATCGCCGGCTCCGACGACGTCCAGTCGGACTCCTACCCGGAGCTCTTCGTCCGCCACTTCGGGCTCGCCGGCGGCGAGCTGATCGGCCGCGGCGAGGTCGCGCCCGAGGGCTCCGGCTCCTACGCGGAGGGACCGGTCTTCTGGGAGGTGTGCGTCGGCGCCGCCGAGGTCGCGGTCGACGAGGAGACGGGCCGCGTGCGCGTCCTGAAGACGGCGACCGTCGCCGACGTCGGCCGCGCGATCAACCCGCAGCTCGTCGAGCGCCAGGACGAGGGCGGCACGCTGCAGGGCCTCGGCAACGCGCTCTACGAGGAGATGGTCTACGAGGACGGGCTGCTGCTGAACGAGACCCTGCTCGACTACCGGGTGCCCGACGTTCGAGGACCTCCCGGACGAGATGCACTGCATCATCGTCGAGAACGAGGACGGCCCCGGGCCCTACGGGGCCAAGGGCTGCGGCGAGGGAGCGCTGGCCGCCGTCACCGCCGCCGTGGCGACGGCGGTCGCCGACGCCGGCGTTCCCGATGACAGAGCTGCCGCTGACGCCCGAGCGCGTCTGGCGGCGAATCCAGGAGCTGAAGAAGGAGGGCAGCATGGCCGAGGTACGACGCGCAGCGGTGATCGGCACGGGGACGATGGGCCCGGGCATGGGCGCGGTGCTCGCCCGCGCGGGCATCGAGACGGCGCTCTACGACGTCTCCGAGGAGGCGCTCGAGCGCGCGAAGGGCGGCGTGACGATGGCCGAGGGCGTGCTCGAGCGGCTCGACGCCGCGCAGGAGGACGGCGGGTCGCTCCGCTTCGAGACCGACCTCGCCGCCGCGCTCGAGGGCGCCGACTTCGTGCTCGAGGCGGTGCCGGAGAAGCTCGAGCTGAAGCACGAGGTCTTCGCGGAGTTCGAGAAGCACGTCGCCGATGACGCCGTGCTCGCGTCGAACACGTCCGGCATCCCGATCACGAAGATCGCCACCGTCTGCGCCCACCCGGAGCGCGTCGTCGGCATGCACTGGTCGAACCCGCCGCACCTGATCCCGATGATCGAGGTGATCCCGGGCGAGCAGACCGCGCAGGACGTCGTCGACGCGACGTGCGACCTCGTTCGGCGGATCGGCTACCACCCGGTGGTCGAGAAGGAGGTGCCGGGCTTCGTCGAGAACCGCATCCTCTACGCGATCCTCCGCGAGTGCCTCGACCTCGTCGACCGCGGCATCATCGACCCCGAGGGACTCGACCTCAACGTCCGCTGGGGCATCGGCTACAAGCTCGCGGTGATCGGCCCGATGGAGCTGCTCGACATGGCCGGCCTCGACATCTACCACGCCGTCGGCTCGTATCTGAACCAGGATCTCTCGACGTCGGGCGAGGTCTCGTCGACGATCCGGGACCGGATCGCCGAGGGCAAGCTCGGCATGAAGACCGGCAGCGGCATCTACGACTACACGCCCGAGGACATCGACCGGCTCCGGGCCGAGCGGGCGGCGAAGCTCGTCGCCGTGCGCAAGGCGCTCGAGGCGGAGCTGGCGACGCGATGAAGGTCTGGCTGCTCGACAACGGCTCGATCGTCATCGAGCACACGCAGTTCATGTGGAACGTGCCGGGGCCGCAGGTGCGGATCCCCTCGTACGCCGTGCTCGTCGAGCACGACGACGGGCTCTTCCTCTTCGACACGGGCTTCGACCTCGAGCACACGAACGCCGTGCTCCCGTTCGAGCTCCCCGAGCAGACGCCGGAGCAGACGATCCCCGGCGCAGCTCGAGCTCGCCGGCTTCTCGACGTCCGACGTGACGACGCTCGTCAACTCCCACCTCCACTTCGACCACGTCGGCGGCAACAAGCACTTCTCGGGCATCCCGAACGTCGTCCACGAGCAGGAGCTCGCGCAGGCGCGCGACCACGAGCCGTTCGAGTTCTTCGGCTACTCGGACAAGACGTGGGATCACGACGGCGCGCAGTTCCGGACCGTGTCGGGGGACGTCGAGCTCGCGAAGGGGCTGTGGCTGTTCGAGACGCCCGGCCACACGATCGGGCACTACTCGCTGCTCGTCAGCGGCGACGCGGGCACGACGCCGATGCTGTTCGCGTTCGACGTCGTCTACACGGGCGCGGCGATGGAGCGGGGCATCCAGCCCGGCTTCCACATCGACCCGCGGGCGGGCGTGCGCTCGATCCAGCGCGTCAAGGACGTCGCCGCCGAGCACGGCGCGGACGTCTTCTTCTCGCACGACCCCGAGGCATTCCCGACGTACAAGCACGCACCCGACTACTACGAGCTCTAGGAGGAGGACGATGGGCAAGCTGGACGGCAGGGTCGCGATCGTCACCGGCGGCGGGCAGGGGATCGGCAAGGCGATCGCGGACAAGCTCGCGGAGGAGGGCGCGACGGTCGTCGTCGCCGACATCAAGGGCGCGGAGGCCGCGGCGCCGGAGGGCGGCCTGGGTCTCGAGATCGACGTCTCGAAGGAGGACGGACGTCAAGCGGATGGTCGACGAGACGGTCGGCGCCTACGGGAAGCTCGACGTGCTCGTCAACAACGCCGCCATCGTCCCCTTCACGGCCTGGGACGACATCGACTTCGCCGAGTGGCGGCGGATCATGTCCGTCAATCTCGACGGGACGTTCCTCGCGTGCCACTACGGGCACAAGCC
Source organism: uncultured Actinomycetes bacterium (assembly GCA_963705945.1). Taxonomy (GTDB): domain Bacteria; phylum Actinomycetota; class Thermoleophilia; order Gaiellales; family Gaiellaceae; genus PALSA-612. The sequence goes on from CAVPLG010000003.1 coordinate 352,717, forward strand.
GATGCGCGAGGCGGGCTACGGCCGGATCGTCAACCTCGCCTCGAACGTCGTGCTCGCCGGGACGCCGAACCTCGCCCACTACGTCGCCTCGAAGGGCGGCATCTTCGGCTTCACGCGCGCGCTCGCGCGCGAGATCGGCAAGTACGGCATCACCGTCAACGCGGTCGCACCCGGCCTGACGGAGACCGAGGGCGTGATGGCGAGCCCGCACAAGGAGGCGTTCGAGTTCGTCCAGATGCTCCAGGCCATCCCCCGCCGGGGCGTCGCCGCCGACATCGCGCCCGCCGTCGCCTTCCTCGCCTCCGAGGAGGCCGGCTGGATCACGGGGCAGATGCTCGTCTCCGACGCGGGCATGTCCCACAACTGATGGCGACGCGGGCCGGCGCGATCCTCGCCGTCTCGCGACGTCGAGCGGTCGCTCGCCTTCTACCGCGACCTGATCGGCTTCGAGGTCGAGGCGACGTACGACGACCCGCCGTACGCGACGCTCGTGCTCGCGGGCACGCGGCTGTCGCTCGCCGAGCAGGGACATCCGGCCGAGGACCGCCCAGGCGTGACGATGACCGCGCCCGAGGACCGAGCGAAGGCCAACGTCGTGCTCGTGGTCGAGGTGGAAGACGCACGCGCCGATGTACGCCGAGCTCGAAGGCAAGGGAGCGCGCTTCCTCGCCGAGCCGTACGAGCCGCCGTGGGGCGGCTGCCGCTTCTTCTGCGTCGACCCCGACGGCTACCTCGTCGAGATCGAGCAGCCGGCGTGAAGGCGGTCGTCCTCCGCGGCCCGAACGACGTCCGGCTCGAGGACGTCGCGGATCCCGTTCTGCTCGCGCCGACCGACGCGCTCGTCCGCGTCGACCTGGCGGCGATCTGCGGCGCCGATCTCGGCCCGCTCCACGGCCACGTCCCCGGCTTCGAGTACGGGACGATCATGGGGCACGAGTTCGCGGGCAAGGTCGTCGAAGTCGGCGACGACGTCTCGCTGATCCGGCCCGGCGACCGCGTCGTGAACATGAGCCTCGTCGCCGACGGGACGTGCGCCGCCTGCCGCGCCGGCCGCGTCGACGCAGTGCTCCGGCCGCGCGCTCTTCGGCTACTCGGGCGTCTATCCCCGCCTCGACGGCGCTCAGGCCGAGCTCGTCCGCGTCCCCCACGCCGACACGGTGCTCTCGCCGCTGCCCGACGAGGTCTCGGACGAAGCGGCGGTCTTCCTCGCCGACAACCTGCCGACCGCCTACGACGCCGTCGTCCGCGGCGAGACGAAGCCGACCGACCTCGTCTGCGTCGTCGGCCTCGGCGCCGTCGGGCTGATGGCGGTGATGGTCGCGCTCGACCTCGGCGCGACCGTGTTCGCGGTCGACGGCATCGCAGGAGCGGCGCGCGCTCGCCGAAGGGCTCGGCGCCCGCGCGCTCGAGCCGGACGAGGCGTGGGACGCGATCGCGGCCGAGACGGACGGCCTCGGCGCAGACGTCGTCGTCGAGGCGGCCGGCTCGCCGGGCGCGCTCGACGCGGCGCATGGACCTCGCGCGCGGACGCGGCATGGTCTCCGTCGTCGGCGCGCACTTCGAGCCCGACTTCCCGCTCGACAACGGCCGCATGTTCGCGAAGGAGCTGACGATGCGCTGGTCGATCGGCGACTCGCTCGGCCACCGGCAGCGGCTGATCGAGATGATCGCCGCCGGCCGGCTCGACCCGCCCGCCGTCGTCACGCATCGCCTGCCGCTCGCTGAGGCGGCCGAGGCCTACCGCCTCTTCGACAGCCGCGAGGCGACGAAGATCGTCATGACCCCGTGACGCGGGCCGCGCTGCTGCCGCGGCGCTGACTCCTGCGGCGGGCTGCGGCGGCAAGGCGGAGACGAGCCCGGCCGCCGTGCAAGGCCGCGCTCGAAGCACGGCTCGACGGCAAGCACCTCTCCTTCGAGTGGGTCTACTGCCTGCGCACGCGGCGGACGTTCGAGGAGCAAGACGATCTTTCGCTGCAACGTGAACTTCGGCGAGCCGCACATCGTCATCTACTGCGTGACGCTCGACGGCGACGACGCTACTCACGAACCGCGAGCGGCCGGGCATCCGCTGCGGCCGCGGCGAAGCCGACGCCTAGGCCTTTCGTTCGAGCACGACCTCCCACTGCTCGACCGAGGTGCGGCGCATGTTCGAGTCGGGCGGAGGGCTCATCGCGTCGAGGGTCGCGCTTCCCGCGCGGAGGTCTTCCTCCGAGCCGAAACGGACGACGGTGCGGAGCTTTCCTGCCGAGCGGTCGGCGAGGACGGTGACGGACGTGGCGGGCACGCCCTCGGGCGCGCCGGACTCAGCGTTGATCGCATCGACGAGCTGTTCGAGAGCTCCTTCGTCGACGTCGAAGTTGGCGACGCGTACGTACTCGGGCATGACGACCTCCTGGGTCGGTGGATGCTCCGAGACTAGCTGTCCTCGGCACGGGGGAAACCATGATTCCCCCGTGAGCCCCTTCTTCGCGTGTGAGCCTTCGCACCTGGCACCTGGGCTACCGCCGGGCAAAGCCCGGCTCCTCCCGCAACGGATCGGGTCTCGGCGAACCGTCGGAACGGCCGCCAGGGGCTCGGCTATCGTGGCCCCCGCGCCCCCGTAGCTCAGTGGATAGAGCAGCGGTTTCCTAAACCGCGTGCGCATGTTCGATTCATGCCGGGGGCACTCCCTTTCATAGCCTCAAATCCCGCGTAAACAAACGGGTTGCGGGCCATCTGGCAACCGAGCCGACCTACCACTCCGAACCGCTATAGACGGCTCAGAGAGCTGCCCATGCTGCCCATTTGCTGCCCACCTTACGAGTCGCCGATCGGCTTCCCGATCAGCCAGTGGTGGCCGTCAGGATCGGCGATGCGTCCCTGGCGAAGGCCGTAGGGCTGATCGGCGACCGGAAAGATTTCAGTCGCCCCAGCCCGAACCGCCTGCGCGGCGGTGGCATCCGGGTCGTCGAGGATCAGGTTGATACGTACCGTCGTTCCGTCGAGCGACCTGGGGCTCAGATTCAACGCTTGCGGATTCTCGTCAACGACGAAGAACCGCAGCCCGTCGATCGACATCTCGGCGACCACGTGCCCCGTTGGCGCTCTGAAGCGCGTGTGCTCGACAGCATCGAATGCAGCGCCGTAGAACTCGATCGCCGCCGCTACGTCTTTGACCGTCAACATCGGCGTGAGCGATGAAGCGCCCATCGCGATGACCGTAGCCCGGGGCGAGCGAGTTGAAACGCTGAGTGCCCCACTTTCTGGACTGGCCCAACTGGCCCACTTGTGGCCCACCTTTGCCCTCAGACGCGCGAGTCGCTTAGGCGTGTGCCGCGCTGGACGAGGCTTAGCTGCAAGGGTGTTGTTTCATAACCACGACAGAGGGAGCAGCAGTAATGCCCATAATCATTCGCCACCGTGTTGCCGGAATGACAGCGGAGCAGTACGACGAGATCTCGCCTCCGCTGATTGAGAAGTTGAAGACACAGCCGGGCTTCGTCTACCACGTCGCCTTCGTGGACAACGGCACGTTCACCGTCTCAGAGATCTGGGAAAGCCAAGAACAGCACGACCGCTGGTTCAACGAGAACGTCAAGCCGAACGTCCCCGGCATTGAGCAGGAGGTCCTTGAAGTCCACGCCATCCACACGCCCTGAGGCTGGGACAGACCTCGGCGGTCCGGATCTCTAAGCGTCCGTACCCCGTCTAAAGCAAGCTCCCCCGAGGACGGCCGTCTTCGGCGTCGTCCTGCGCCGGGAGTCTGATCGCAGGTGCGGCGTAGATCGCCGGAGAACGACGAGGGCCGCTCACGCGGCCCCTCGGTCGTCTCGCTGAGTCGCCGCTGGGAGCCACCCACCACAACGGCGACTCCGAGTCTCTAGAGATCGATTACGGGCGTAATGCCGAGCGCGTGCATCGCCTCGGCATACACGGCAGGGCCAAGCCACGTTGCAGACACCGTTGACCGTGTCGTTTGAGTTTGTCGCGGTGAGGTCACTGTGGGCAAAGGGAGGCACTGAGGCCAGATTTGGGAACAAAGAGTTCGCGGAGAGCGCAGCGATCGAACTCACGGACGACTTGCGCCGTCACCGGTTTTCAAGACTGGGCCTGTTTCCCCATAGTCATGCGGGTTTTCGCGGCAGGTAAAGGCGGCGGGGGTGAGATTCGACAGTATGAGTAGCCGGGGTTTCGGGCCATGCGAGAGAGCGCCTGCGACCCTGCCGACCGACCGCTAGAGACCGCTCAGTCTGGGTTCAAACTGCCCCACTTGGGGGCAAACCTTTGCCCCTCAGCCATCTCCCTCGGCCGAAGGATCGGAACTTTCCCAGGACAAGACGATGAAGACACAAGCTCGAAGAGAGAGGCGTTTAGATGCGGCGGCGATGGTTTGGCTCACACTGGGGCGACTCTCTGTTGTTGCTGGGAAACCACGTCGCTACGCCGGTGGGTTTGAGCTGCGTCAAGTGCGCCACGCCGATCGGGGTCGCCGATCAGGGATGGTTCGTCGGCGGCGAATCCGTGGAGGACGTGGACGTGGAAGCGCACTTGATGTGGGGTCCGATTCACCTCCACTGCGGGCGACTACTCGCCGACATACAGTCGCCACCCTTGTCCGACAGCAGTTCCCACACGCCGTGAATGCGTCGCAGCCGTTGTGGCCCGTTGCCTGGAGACCAGAAAGACCACGGCTGACGATCCCCGGTCGCGTCGAGAAGACGAGGGTGTCGCCCACGGATCCCCAGACGAGTGGAAGCCCGTAGGTCGCGGCGATCCTGCCCCGGCTGGAGTCGCGCTACCCGAGACGGCGTTGAACGCAAGCACGACAGCTGCCGCTTCTCCTCGGGACTGACCTGCCCACTTTCCTGCCCACTTGCCCGCAAACCCGTATGGCTATGGGGAAAGTGAGACGTTTCCTAAACGCGTGCGCATGTTCGATTCATGCCGGGGGCATCCCGCTCTATGGACGCAGTGATCGGTCCAGCTCCGCTCCGGCGACCGGTTCGGGCTGTTAGCCACTAAGGGGACGTGTGCGTTTGGATCGAGTCGGCCCGGCGTCTAGGCCCTACGTGGGGAATTGCCGTCGGAGCGATTGCGGTGTCTTCAGAGACCTCAAACTGACGTCCTCCCGTTTGCTCAATGACGTTGCGGAGTAAGCACTGATACTCGTTGATCACCGCGCCGAAGACCGGCGGCGACAGGTCGCGGGAGAGGCGCTTCAAGCGCCGCCCCTCTGCCATAACGAGTGTCTGCATGGTCTCCCTTGGCATTAGCGTGTCCCACGCGGCTAATCCTGAATGGTCAGGCGACGATAACGACCGCGAGGCTGACGAGCGTGAAGCGGAGGGCGCGGCTCACTGTGCGAGCGTAAACCCGTCGCGGTCGATTGGTAGGGACTCCCTGCCGATACTTGCTCCGTGCTGCGCGGGACACTCAGCGGATGGTGGAGGCGACTGATGGCCCGACCGTCCCACGAGGAATGGCTCGGCTCCGCACACGTGGAAGTCGAGTTTCTCAGAAGTCGAGAAACCGAAGGAGGCCCGAGCCGAGCGGCCGCACCGGAGTCAGCCTCCGACCCCCACTCGCACAGTCTGAGAGCGCCTCCCGGCCCGGCCGCCTCGCCACTCCACGTCGGCGACCGCGTTGTGACGCCGGACGGCAATGGCAGGTTCGCGGCGTCATAGAGAGCGGCACCACTCTGGACTTCACCCGCTACACCATCCGGCTCGACGGCCCGGACTTCCAAGCCAATCACGCTGAGTAAGATCCGAAACGGTTGAAAATGGCTTGCCGGGGCAGCGCGTTACGATCCCGCCGGTGAGCCGAGGCATGGCGTGGGCGCGGGAGACACTCGTTCGCGTCAGACGAGGTCCCGACTGTTGCACGAGCTGTAGCGCACTACCCTCCGAAGTGCTACAAGCCCGCTTCGAAGCGGGCTTCGCGCGTCTCCGATTCCTAAACCGCGTGCGCATTCGATTCATGCCGGGGGCATCTTCACCCCTCTGACTCACGGACGATCTCGCCGACCGCCTCCGCGAGCTCGCCCTGCTCGTAGGGCCGAAACCATTCGCGGGCAAAGAGCTCCCCGGGGATGATCAACAGCTCGCCGGACTCGGTGGCGACCACGGTGCTGTTTCGCGGCGCCCGGCGCACGACGCCCGTGACGCCGATCGGAATCCACGGCGACAGCTCGATGTGGCCGTAGCCGCCGCGCTGCTCGATCCGCACGCTGCAGCCGATCGCGATGTACACGAATGACGCGTCCGAGCCGGCTTCCATCAGCACCTCGCCGTCGACCACGGCCACGCGCCTCACGTCTTCGAATGCCTTGCGACGGTCGATCCCGGCGACCCGCATCCCGTGAGCGTTGAGCTCGCCGAGGATCTCGCTCACTTCGTCGCTGTCGGGGGAGATCGGGATCCCCTCGAGGTACCGCGCTCGCTCGGCCGGTGACGCGTCGTCGAGGTCTGCGACGACGAAGACACGCTCGCCGAGCAGCGGATCGAAGCGAGCGATTGCCGCTGCCACCGTCTCCGCGAACGCCGGTTCGTCGGCCGGACGCTCGAGCTCGACGCGCATCGAGCCCGGAGCACGCGCCGGAGCTGGGAGATCGTCCGACGGCCGGCGGACATCGAACGCCCCGAGGACGTCGGCGCCGATGTCGGCGACGACCCGCGCAGTCGCGTGAGAGGCGACCTCGGCTGCGCTGGTCGAGCTGAAGCGGCCCCGGTGGAACGAGATGCGCAGGTCGCCGCTCGGCGTCACTTCCGCCTTCCGGAGGTTGGCCTCGCCGGCGCTCAGCGGGCTGTCGAGACGGAGGAGGAAGAGCCGGTCGCCTGCGGAGGTCCGGAGGGAAAACACCGCTTGGCCTGTCTCGGCATCGATGAAGATCTCGTACCCAGCAGCGGTTCGCAGTGTCGTCCCCCGCTGCCGCAGCGCGTCCGCTGCACGCACGAGCCGGACGGCGTCGAGCGCGTCTTCTGCGAGTGCCCGGTGTGCGGGATGGGGAGAGTCGACCCAGGCGAAAGCGTCCCGCCCCGGATCGGCGTAGAAGCGCGCGTTCGCGCCCGGCTGGCTCGGCAGGTCGTCGTCCGGGCTCAGGGCTCCGCCGGCATGGCGACGATCCTCGAGCTCGACGAGGACGGAATGCTGCAAGACCCTCCTGAACCGGGGGAAGTCGGCGAAGAGAGCCGCGGGGACTGTCGACTTGCTGTGACCGACGGCAAGCGCGGTGAGCTCTCGCAGGATGACGTCGTCCGGGACCCGGAAGGGCGCGGAGGCGCTGACGGATCGGATCCGCGAGACGACGTGGCCGCCGCTCCCCCACAGCCGGTCGAGGACGTCGTCCATCTCCCCCGAGAACGGAATCTGGGCCGCGTGGAGCGCGTGGAGCCGGCGGCCTTCCGGCGTGGAGTCGCGCATCCCGATGTCGTGGATGTAGGCCTGCAGGACCGCCAGAGCCCGCTACGAATTCTCGGCGGTCATCGGGCCGCGGCGGCAGGAGCGGGCCGTCGGCCAAGGCCGCAAGTTCGAGGGCTCCGATAGCGACGTCGCGCGCGTGGACGATCCCGTGATCGGCGAAGAGGGCAGGGTGCAGATCGGACCCGGCGGTCAGCGAGCCGTCGACGGACACCGCCTCCAGGGTCGAGATCTCTTCCACCGCGATCCAGAATCTGTCTTCGAGGATCGCCCTGACGTCCTCGGACATGTAGCGGTCGATCGCCGCGAGATGACGGCTCGGCGGCCATTGGGCGCCGAGTTTACGCCGGTGGCGGCTTGGCCGCAGGTCGCGACTGGGTTACGTTTCACCGCGATGGCTGACGCTCGGTCGACGGGCCGACTTGGTCTCGTCGAGCGCGTGGCCGCCCTTCACCGCGTCCGACTGTTCGCCGACATCCCGGGTCGCGTTCTCGCAGCGGTGGCGCAGGCGCCGCCGTGGAGGAGAGCATGCCGCCCGGGGACGTGCTGATGGAGGAGGGCGCCGTCGAAGCGCACTTCTATGCCATTGTCGAAGGCCGCGTCCGAGTGCACCGTGGCGACCGCACGGTCGCCGAGCTCGGTCCGGGCGCCACGGTGGGCGAGCTGGCCGTGCTCGTGGCTGCGCCGCGCGGCGCATCGGTGACCGCGCTGGAGCCGACGCTCGTGCTGCGGCTCGACGAGCGGGTGCTCGACGAGCTCCTCGTCGAGTGGCCCGAGCTCGCCCACGGCGTAATCGTCGAGCTCGTGTCACGTCTACGCGCGACGACCGAACGGTTCACCGAGCCGACACCGTGACCGACCGGCCGGAGCGCGGTGTTGTCGCTCTCCTGAGCGCGCAGGCGCTCGCCTTCGGCGTCACGCTCGCGCTCCTCGTCGTCCCCGCCAACGCGCTGTTCCTTGACGCGTACGGGTCGGAGTGGCTGCCGGTGACGTACATCGCGATCGCGGTGATTCGGATCCGGCGCGTCGGCGCTCGTCGCGCGGGCGGCCCGCCGGACGCGACTCGTGCGTGTCGCAACCGCGAGTCTGCTCGCGCTCGCCCTCCTCTATGCCGTGTCGTGGCTGATTCTCGTGGCCGGAGGCGTCTGGGTGTCGGCGTTCCTTCTCGTGCTGTTCCCGATCGCGCTGCAGATGGGGTTCGTGTTCATCGGTGGGCAGGCGGGACGACTCCTCGACGTGCGGCAGTTGAAGGAGCGGTTCCCGCGCATCGTGACCGGGTTCTCGGCGGGGTTTCTCCTCGGCGGGCTCCTCGGCATACCCCTTCTCTCGCTCCTCGGGTCGACGGAGAACCTCCTGCTGGCCACGACCGTCGCGCAACTCGCGTTCCTTGGCCTCCTGCTCGTGACGGAGCAGCGGTTCCCGGAGATACGCGCAGCGCCCGCCCAGGCGTCCCCGGAGGTCGACCGGCCATCGTCGCGCGTGCTGTTTGCGTCCGGTCTCGTCCTCCTTCTGCTCGTCTACCAGGTGCTGTCCGCGATGGGCTCCCAATTGCTGGACTTCCTGCTCTTCAACCGTGCGCAGGCGCAGTACAGCGGCGACGACCTGACGCGGTTCCTGTCCGGGTTCACGGCGGTGCTGAATCTCGCCGACATCCTCTTTCTCGCCCTCCTGGCCGGTCCGCTGATGCGACGCTTCGGCCTGCGACTCGGACTGGTCCTGAACCCGATAGTTGTCGCCGGGTTGCTGGCAGTCATGGCTCTCGTCGTCGCCGGTCCAGGCGCTGCTTCGTACAGCCTCTTCGTGCTCGCAGGCATGGCCCGCGTCTCCGACCTCGTCCTGACCGACGGGACGACCCGCACGTCGCTCAACGCCTCGTTCCAGGTCGTTCCGATCCGGGAACGTCTGGCCGTCCAGGCGGTCGTGGAGGGCATCGGCGTGCCTGTGGCCATCGGCGCGACGGGCGTCGTCTTGCTCGCCATGAACGCGCTCGGCGTGGGAGCGGGCGGCGTGATCGTGTTCGGTGTCCTACTGAGCGTCGTCTGGACTGTGAGCGGCTTTGCGATGTACCGCTCGTACACACGAGCGCTGGCCGACGAGATGCGAAGCGGCTTGCTGGTCGCGCCCGGCGTCGAGGTCGCCGAGGGCGACGCGGCACTCCACGCACTTCTGGGCTCCGATGATGTGCGCGACGTCCGGCTCGGCCTCGACCTACTCCCCGGCACCGCCTCGCCTGCAGCCGCGGGCGCGCTCCGCCAGGCATCGGATCACGCCGATCCCGAGCTGCGCATGCGGGCCCTCGTCCAGCTTGCAGCTGGCGGAGACGAGCCGGCAGCGAGCGCAGCGGCTGCGCTCGCTCGTGAGCTCGCCCGGTCCAGCAACTCGGCCGAACGGCGCGCGGCAGCAATCGCACTCGGGTCACCAGCGGTCACCGCCGACGAGACCATGCTCGTCGTGCTTCTCGAGGACGACGATTCGAGTGTGCGACGGGCGGCCCTCGATGCCGTGGTCCCCGAGGACGCCGTGGACCCGAACGTCGTCGCCCACGTGGTAGCCGCGGTCGAAGATCCTCGGACCGTGGGCAACGCAAGCGGCGCGGTTCGCCGCCTCGGTGACGTGGCCGTCCCGCTTTCTCGCGGCCACGCTCGCCCACGCCGAAGGGCAGAGGCGTCGGCGTCTGATACATGCGGCCGCGACGGCGGCGACGGACCACGGCCTTGCTGTCATCGCACCGGCGCTCCACGACCCTGATCGCGTGATCCAGCTCACAGCGCTCGACGCTCTCGATGCGGCGGCCGGCGGCCATGATGTCGTGCCGCCCGACGTCCTCGACGATGTGTTCCAGGACGCCGTCAGGCATGCTGCCCGCGCTCTTGTAGTCCGCAAGTCGATCGCCGCTCGAAACGGACCTCTGCAAAGAGCGCTCGACGACGAAATCGACCTGGCGCGTCGACTCGTGATCGCCGTGCTCGCCCTTCGACACGGCGATCGCGTACGAGATGCCGTGCGCGTTGTCGATCGGGCAGACGGGCAGCGCCGCGCACTCGCGGTCGAAGCGCTCGACGTGATCCTCTCCCGAGAGGAATCCGCAGTCGCCCTCACCCTCGTTCGGCGGGATCTCACACCGGACGAGCAGGCGACCTTGCTCCAGCGCTTTCAGCCATCCGCCCGCAGTGCGGACGAGTGGATCGCAGACATGGCGGATGACCCGGACGGTGTCTGGCGCTCGTCCTGGCTCGCGGCCTGCGCACGTCACGCGGCCTGATCGCCGGGTGTGCGCCCCGGGTTGTCGACACTCGACGGCAGGCTACTGGGCACGACGTTTCCGAACGGATCGCAGGGACGGCACCGTCGCCGACTGATCGGTGGGCTCAAACCGTCCGAAGCACGCGGCACGGCGCGCCAGCCGCAACCGACCTTGCCGGGACATCCTTGAGAACGACACTCCCGGCTCCGATCACGCACTCGTCGTGGATCCTCACACCCGGGCCTACGATGACGGATGCCCCAATCCATACGTTGTTCCCGATCGTGATCGGACGCGCGTACTCCCGGCCGGTGGCACGTTCATCCGGATCGACGGGATGTGTCGCAGTGCACAGTTGAACAGCGGGCCCCAGCTTGGTCAGGGCGCCAATCGTCACCGGAGCGCAATCGAGGATCACGCAATTGAAGTTGATGAACGCCCGCTCGCCAAGACTGATGTTCCATCCATAGTCGCACTGGAACGGAGGTTCGATCCACGCGCCGGCACCCACCTCCGCGAACAACTCGCGCATCAACCCAAAACGTTGCTCTTCGTTCTCCTGCGGTGTCGCGTTGAAGCGCGCCGTCAGCTGCCGCGCTCGTCCTCGGCCGTCGATGAGCTCCGAGTCCCAGGCTTCGTAGAGCTCTCCCGCAACCATGCGCTCGCGCTGCGTTGGCCCACTCATGCGCCGAGCGTATCCCGAATCACACCGTCCGAATCTGCGCTCGCACGGCCAATCCCTAGCCCTGTTCCCAGAAGATGACCATGATCCCGTGGAACTCGGCGTCCGGCCCGAACAGCGGGAACGCCGTCGTGGCGATCTCCCGCTCGACGCCGTCGAGGGCCGAGATCCGGAGCGTGGCGTGCGCCGGTCGGCGCTCCAAGTACGCGATGCCGCCCGGCATCTCCTCTCGGCTCAGCTCGGACCCGTCTGCGCCGCGAGGCACGAGCATGCGCGCCCAGTGGCGCACAGGCATCTCCCCCGTCTCGGCGAACGAGCGACCGGCGATCTTCTCGGCCGACTCGTTGAAGTAGACGAGCGTCTCGTCCGCGTCGGCGACGTAGATCGGCATCGCAAGGTTCGAGGCGAACTCGCGCGAGAGTATCAGGGCGAGACCTTTCGGCCGCCCGTGGCGTGTCGCATCCTCTTGTCGAGCGGCTTGGGCTTCGGCTTCCTCGGCCCGCATTCGGACCACGGGATCCCGAGACGACGCCACCTCCTCGTTCCAGAAGATCCTCATAGCCCCGAACAACTCGTCCTCGCGTCCGATCAACGGGAACGCGGTCACCGCCGCTGCGTACCGAACCTTGTCTGGCCTTGTGAAGTGCACGGTTCTGTGAGCCGGCCTCCGTTCCGTGAGCGCAACTCCGACCGGGAGCTCCTCGAGCGGAACCGGCGTCCCGTCGGCGTCTTCGGGCAAGAAGCGCGCCGTCCACTCGGCTGCGGACAGCTCGCCCGTCTCGGAGAAGTTCACCCCGAAGACGGCCTCGGCCGCCGCGTTGTAGAAGACGATCTTCCCCGTCCGATCGTGTACCGAAATGGGCATCGAGAGGTTCGACGCGAACGCCCGGGCGAGGATGAGAGTCAAGCTCTTCTGCTCCTGCACCTGAACCGGCATGCTCGTGCGAAGCGTAACGTGCCTGCATGATTCGCTAGGCCCGCGGCGTTGGAACTATCCTCGCTTCGTGAGCGGGCTGGTCGGGCTGACGGGTGCCACGGGCTACATCGGGGGCCGCCTCCTACGGGCTCTCGAGTCGCGCGGGGAGCGTGTGCGCTGCCTTTCGCGCCGGCCGGAGCACTTGGAGGGACGCGTCGGGCCAGGCACCGAGGTCGTGCAGGCCGACCTGTCCCGTCCGAGGACGCTGCAGCCGGTGCTCGAGGGGATCGAGGCTGCGTATTACCTCGTCCATTCGCTGGGGTCAGGCGGCTCGTTCGCGGCGGACGATCGGAAGGCGGCGGCGGCGTTCGGGCGCGCTGCGCGGGCGGCGGGTGTGCGCAGGATCGTCTACCTCGGCGGGCTCGGCGAGGGCGACCTCTCCGAGCATCTCGCCTCGCGACAGGAGGTCGGCCGCGTGTTGCGCGAGTCGGGTGTGGCGACGACCGAGTTCCGCTCCTCGATCGTGATCGGCTCGGGCAGCGCGTCGTTCGAGATGCTCCGCGCCCTGGTCGAGCGGCTGCCGGTGATGATCACGCCACGCTGGGTGAACACGCGCACCCAGCCGATCGCGATCGAAGATGTCGTCGCCTACCTCCTTGCAGCGCTCGACTACGAACCGGACGGCGGCGCGATGTTCGAGATCGGCGGCGCCGACGTCTGCTCGTTTCTCGACCTGATGCACGAGTACGCCGACCAGCGTGGTCTGCGGCGACAGATGGTGCCGGTGCCGGTGCTGACGCCCCGGCTGTCGAGCCTCTGGCTGCGTTTGGTCACCCCGGTGTACGCCGGGATCGGGCGGGAGCTCGTCGACAGCCTGCGCAACGAGACCGTCGTCAACGATCCTCGGGCGCTCGACGTGTTCTCGGTGCGGCCACGGACCTTCGCCGAAGCGATCTCCCGCGCACTCGGCAACGAGGACAACGAGGTCGCGGAGACCCGCTGGTCCGACGAAGCGTTCACCCCGAGCCCGGGGCTACGGGGGCGCCCGCTACGGCTCACGGCTCGTCGATTCACGCAGCGCCACCCTCCCTCGTCCCCCCGCGGAGGCGTTCGCACCGATCCAGCGGATCGGCGGCGACACGGGGTGGTACGTCAGCAATGACTTGTGGAAGCTGCGCGGCATCCTCGACACGCTCGTGGGAGGTCCTGGCCTGAGGCGCGGTCGCCGCGACCCCGTCGGTCTCCGCGTCGGCGACACGATCGACTTCTGGCGCGTCGAGAGGTTCGAGCAGGACCGCCTGCTACGGCTCGCGGCGGAGATGAAGCTGCCCGGTCGCGCGTGGATCCAGTTCGAGGTCGACCCGGACGGCGAGGGCGGATCGACCATCACGCAGACGGCGATCTTCGACCCGGCCGGTGTCGGCGGCCTCGCGTACTGGTATTCGCTCTGGCCGATCCACGACTACATCTTTCGCGGAATGCTGGAGCGGATCACCGCCGCCGGGCATGGACATCAGAGCCCCGAGTGTCAGTCCCCTGTGTCGCCTCCCGCAACGCAGACGACGCAGTGATGCCGCGGCCGGGCGTGTCCCTGCCCCGCGCCGTCGGTCGCTACCGTTAACAGATAGCTCGTGACGCTAGGCCGGCCGGCACGTGCCCCCCTGACAACGGGTGCCGGGACTGCAGCGCGCGCCGCACCCGCCGCAGTTATTGGAGTCGAAGAACAGCGAGACACACCTGCCGTTGCAACACGTTTGATTGATGCCGGGGTCGGAATTCGTGCCGCAGCATGTGTCCCCGCACAGCTTGTCCTCACGACAGCACAGTCCGCCGCCGCCGCCCGCCGGAAGGATGAACCTGCCGCCGAGCGAGCGGTATCCGTCCGGGCAGCAGACGGCGACGACGCCGCCGCCGAAGGACACCGCGCGGTTTGGGGGGCAGCACGTGTACTTGCGCCGGTTCGCGGACGGCACAGTGCCGGACCCGTCGGCGACCTGCGCGCACGTCTCGCCCTTCTTGCAGCAGATCGGATTGCCGCTGCCCGACGTGGTCTCGCAGGCGCGCGTGCCCTTCGGGCAGCACTTTGCAACGCCGCCGTAACCCGCGCAGGTCTCGTTCCTCTTGCAGCAGAGCCCCCTCTGCGGGTCGCAGCAAGTGCTCCCTCTCGCGCAGCACCTCCTGCCGCACGGCTTCTGACCGATGTCGCACGGGGAGCACAGGCTGCGACCCGGGTTGACGCACTTCCAGCCCCTCTTGGGGCAGCACGTGAGACCGCAGCGGGTCCTGCCGCCTGGACACTTCGCCGTACAGACTCGGCGGGCGCGGCCGCCAGGCAGCGGCAAGTTCGCGCACTCGGTTCCCCTGGGACAGCAGTCGTCCTCACACAGCTCCTCGCCGGGCTTACAGATCGGAAGGCAAATGGAGCCCCTGTAGCAGGATTCGTTCGACGCGCAGCAATGTCCCGGAGGTCCGCAGAACGGACGGCCGTCCGGCGGACATGCCACCTGCTTGTTGCAGAGACCGCTGCCGGTGGTGGTGCAACTGAAGTAGCACGGGCAGCACGAACCTCCCCCGCCCTGCGCGGGACAGCACTTCACGCAGTTGGAGGCCGGGTTGCAGACGGTGTCTCCGCACCTGACCGGAGGGCCGAACGGCCCCTCCGGCGGGTCGATGATGTCGGGGCCGGCTTCGATGTTGGGGCCTGCTTCGACCCCGCCGCCGGTCGCCCGCGCACGTGACGGGCGCAACGCCGGCACCGCGGCGAGCACGAGGGCCGACCCGAGCAGGCGGAGGGCGCGGCGACGCGGCATCGGCATCGCCAGGCTACGCGCGAGAGAGTCCATCGACGACGTAGGGGCCGAGCTCGGACGCTGCGGCGCAAGCGTCCGGGCGAGATCGTCCACCGAGCGCGTCGTCATCGCGGTTCGAGCCTGCGACATCGACCGCCCAGCCGCTTGTCCGGATAGGTCCGACTCAGAGGGCAGAGCGAGAGGTCTCATACACCCGTGTCGTTCGTGGGAATGTCGTCTCCCGGGACTCGCGTGATGCAGTGATGCACGGCCGCGGCCGGGCTCGGCGTTCCGCTCTGCGCTGACGATGAGCCCGATCCGAGCGGCACGAACATCGCGACACCGACGACCGCCGTGACGGCGACGAGAATGCCGACGCGAACGAGCCGATTGCGGGTCATGGCGCGAGCCTTCCTGCCGTGGATCCACGGATCATGGCACCGCGACGTTCATCGCGCCACTTTCCCTGCCGCGTGCGCACGGTCGATCCATGCCGGGGGCATGGCCTCTCCTCGTGTGACTGGGGCCGGTGTCAGCTGCCGACGGCAGGCAAGGTCTCGGCGACGTCGCTGGAGAAGCGCTCGTGGACGAAGCGCACGACCATTGCGCCCTCGCCGACCGCCGCGGCGCAACGCTTGACCGAACCGGAGCGAACATCGCCTACCGCGAAGACACCGGGCACGCTTGTCTCGAGGATGCCCTCGGCACCGGCTCGCGTGCCCGTGACGACGAAGCCGTCGTCATCGAGTGCGAGCGTGCCACCCAGCCAGTCGGTGCGCGGTGTCGCCCCGAGGAAGAGAAAGAGGTACGAGAGCGGAATCCGCTCCCCGTCTTTGAGCGTCGCCGCCTCGAGCTGCCCGTCCGCGCCGTGTAGCGCGTCGATCTGGCTGCGTCCACGGACCAGGACGCCGACGCGCTCGAGGTCGTGGATCAGGTAGTCCGACATTGTCTCACTGAGGTGGGCCCGACGGTGGAACAGCGTCACGAGCGCGCCGCCGCGGGCGAGCCAGATCGCCGCCTGCGCGGCCGAGTTCCCCCCGCCGACAACACCGACCCGTGTCGCGCCGCAGCTCTTTGCCTCCTGCGGCCCCGCCGCGTAGAAGATGCTGACGCCTTCGTACGCCTCGATCCCCGGAATCGGAAGCCGTCGGTACTCGGCTCCGGTCGCGAGGACGACGGCACGCGCCCTCATCTCCTGTCCGCTCTCGAGCCGCACGACGTGGTGATCGGCGCCGGGCTCCAGCGCGACGGCGCGATACGGCGTCGCCGTGCGGGCGCCGAACTTCCGCGCCTGGCTGACCGCGCGGACCGTCAGCTCCGCACCGCTGATTCCCGCCGGGAAGCCGAGGTAGTTCTCGATCCTCCGCGACGTCCCCGCCTGCCCGCCGAGAGCGCTGCCCTCGACCACGAGCGTGTCGAGCCCCTCCGACGCGCCGTAGACGGCGGCTCCAAGCCCGCCCGGGCCGCCTCCGACGACGAGCAGGTCGACCGTCTCGGCTTGGTCGAGGTCGAGCCCGATACCCAGCGCCCGGGACACCTCGCCGGCAGAGGGATTCCGCAGCTCGAGCCCTCCCGGCAGGCGCACGAGCGGGATCTCATTGTCCGCAAGCCCGACCAGCTGGGTGCGTGCCTCGACATGCTCCGGGCGATCGGTGTCCAGCCATGTGAACGGCAGGCGGTTGCGGCGCGCGAACTCGACGAGTTGTCGCGTTGCCTCCGACGAATGCGGCCCGACGATCTCGACACCGACACCGGCGCGCGCCTGAAGCCCCTCCCGGCGGGCGTTGAAGGTCCATAGCAGCAGGTCACTGAGCGCGCTGTCTTCGAACATCAGCGCTCGCAGCTCCTCACGCTCGACGGCGATGTAGCGCATCGGCTCGGTCACGACGGCCGTCAGGAAGACGGTCTGTCCCGAGAGCAGGTTCGTCTCGCCGAGGAAGCCGAACGCGCCGTGCCGGATGATCTCCGCGCCGGTCTGGTCGAAGATGGCCGCCTCGCCTTCGATGATCGCGATCAGCGGATAGCGCGGGTCACCGACCCGAAAGAGCACGTCGCCGACCTCCGCGCGCCGCTCCTCGCCGTGCTCGGCAAGCAGGGCGAGCTGTCCTTCGGAAAGCCTCGCCGTCCGGGCTGACACTCCCGAAGACTAGGTCAGAAGGCTCGAGTACCGGGGAAAGCGCTTCGTGGCGGCGCGTGTGAAGGCGACGCGATACACGTCGACGGCGTCGTCGGCGAGGGTGGCCGCGTACGTCTCGCGGAGGTCGAGGAGACTGTCTCCGATGGCGTCGACGACGAGCTGGTAGTCGCCGTAGAGCTCCTCGGCCTCGTCGCGCCCCGCTTGCGTCCACGCGTCGTCCGCGCTCTGCGCCTCGGCCAGGAGGTCGGCCTCGTCCTCCGCAAAGAGCTCGAGCTGTCTCCGCACGAGGTCATCGAAGCGACCTGACCGGCGGAAGATCACGTCAGTACCGATCGAGCTCGACCAGCCGCTCGTCCGAGATGCCGAAGTGGTGCGCGACCTCGTGCAGCACGACGCGGCGGATCTCCTGTCGCAACCGACCCCCGTCGGCGCCGTACAGCCGTTCCAGCGGGCCACGGTAGATCGTGATCTTGTCGGGAAGGACACCGCCGTAGAACGCGCCTCGACGCGTGAGCGGAACGCCCTCGTACAGGCCGAGAAGCGGCATCCCGCGAGGCGGCTCCTGCTCGACGACGATCTCGACGTTCGACATCGACGCTCGAAGGTCGGGCGGCAGCGACTCGACCGCGCTTTCGACCACCTGTTCGAAGTCCAGCTCGGTGCGATCGAAGGCGCCGGATTCCACCCAGCAAGGCTAGCCCGCGCCTCGGGGCAGCCGCGCGGCCTACGTCAGGCGTGCCGCGCGGGCCGAGTCGATCTGCTCGCCGACGAGCTCCAGAAGCTTCTCGATCTCCTCGAGGGCGCCACGCGCCTTCATCCGCTCCGTCGCGTTGCCGTCGGCCTCGACGATCTCGCCGGCCACGCGGCCGTGTTCGAGGAGCACGTCGCGGAGTTGCTGGAGCGTCTCGAGCCGGCCCTCGACGTGCGCGTCAAGCGTCAGCCGCATGCCGTCCTGCACCCGCTCTTCGGGAGTGCTCATACGGACGACACTGGCAAATCGTGCGGAGCCGGTCAAGCCCGCCGGCGAGCTAGGCGTCGATCTCGGTGATCTCCGTCGTCGTGAGCAGCACGCGCCGGGGTGGCTTCTCGCGGTTGAGCAATGGCACGATCGCCGAGCGTCCGCGCGTCCGCAGAGCCGCACGGACGAAGTCCGGCACCGCCGTCTTGTCGGCCTCGGCCAGCGACTGCGCGACCTCGACTTGAATCACGAGCTGAAGGCCGTCGCGCTCAACGCCGTACGCCCAGCCGACCTGAATGTCGCGACCCTCGTCGGGCTCGTACTCCCGCGGCCCGAACACCAGCTCCCACTCCCCCATTGGAGGAGCGATCATCGCAGGCGCGTCGGCGGACACTGCTTTCTGGGAAGCCTCAAGAACGCGCGCGGAGCCTCCGATACTCGAGCGAGGGAATGCGACGGATGCAACGACCACGCCTGCAATGGAGGCCGAGCCTCCTCCAGAAGTTCGCGCTCGTCGGCGTCGTGCCGATCGTGGCGCTCGGCGTGGTGCTTGGCTACTACCTGAAGCAGAAGATCGAGCAGCGCGCGCTTGCGAACGCGAGGGAGGTGGCCGTCCTCACGTCCGAGGTCGGCCTGCTTCCCCATCTGACGGCCGCGGACCTCGAGCACGGTCTCTCGGCCGAGAAGGAGCGCGCGCTCGACGAGGCGCTCGCGAACAGCTCCGTCGGGGACAAGATCGCGCGGATCAAGGTCTGGAACCTCGACCGTCGGATCGTCTACTCGGACGCGAAGAACGCGATCGGGCGGCGGTTCCCGCCGGCGGACGACCTCGACGAGGCATTCGCGGGAAAGGTGAGCTCCGACATCAGCCACCTCGACGACGCTGAGAACGTCGACGAGCGCAACCTGAAGCTCGGCGAGGCGCTCGAGATCTACGTCCCGCTCCGCTTCCAGAGAAATGCGAAGCCTGCGGGCGCGTTCGAGATGTACCTCCCCTACAAGCCGATCGCCGCCTCGATCGCGAGCGACACGCGCACCGCCTATCTGCTCCTGCTCGCCGGGCTCGGGCTCCTCTACGCGGCCCTGTTCCGCATCGTCGCCGGGGCGTCGAAGCGCCTGCGCCACCAGGCCGAGGAGAATCGCCACCAGGCCCTCCACGACGGCCTCACCGGACTGCCGAACCGCACGCTGTTTCACGACCGCGTCCACCAGGCGCTGCTGGCCGGCAAGCGCGACGAGACCCAGGCAGCCGTGATGCTCATCGACCTCGACCGCTTCAAGGACGTGAACGACACGCTCGGGCATCAGAGCGGTGACCTCCTGCTCCGGGCGCTCGGGCCGAGGCTGCAGGGCGCTCTCCGCGAGAGCGACACGGTCGCCAGGCTAGGCGGCGACGAGTTCGGCGTGCTCTTGCCGCGCGTCTCGGACGCGACCGCTGCCGTCCAGCTCGCCGAGGTGCTCTCGAAGGCGCTGCGGGAGCCGTTCGAGGTCGACGAGCTCGTGCTCGAGACGGAGGCGAGCATCGGCATCGCGCTCTTCCCCGAGCACGGCGAGAACGTCGACACGCTGCTTCGCCGCGCCGACGTCGCCATGTACCTCGCAAAGGAGGCGAATGCCGGCATCGAACTCTATGTCGCCGAGCGCGACCACTACTCCCCCGCCCGACTCGGCCTGCTCGCCGAGCTCCGCCGCGCGATCGAGCAGGGCGAGCTCGTCCTCCACTACCAGCCGAAGGCGTCGCTCGAGGATGGGCGGGTGCACAGCGTCGAGGCGCTCGTCCGTTGGCAGCACCCCGAGCGCGGCCTGCTGCCGCCGGTCGAGTTCGTTCAGTTCGCCGAGCACACCGGCCTGATGCGGCCGTTGACGCTCTACGTCCTCGATCGCGCGCTCGAGCAGTGCGCGCGGTGGCGGTCCGAGGGCATCGCCCTCGGGCTCGCGGTCAACCTCTCGGCTCAGGACCTCTGCGACATCGCCCTGCCGATGGAGGTCGCGGAGCTGCTCGAGAAGTGGCACGTCGAGCCCGGCCTGCTCGAGCTCGAGGTGACGGAGAGCACGATCCTCGCCGATCCACTGCGTGCGCGGGCCGTCCTCACGCGCCTCAGCGAGCTCGGCGTGCGAATCGCGATCGACGACTTCGGCTCGGGCTACACGTCCCTCGGCTACCTGAAGCGGCTCCCGATCGACGTGCTGAAGATCGACAAGTCCTTCGTCCTGGGAATGGCAGGCGACGAGTCGGACGCCGTCATCGTCCGCTCGGCGATCGATCTCGGGCACAACCTCGGGCTCGAGGTGGTGGCGGAAGGCGTCGAGTCGAACCTGATCTGGAGGAACCTCGCCGGCCTCGGCTGCGACGTGGCCCAGGGCTTCTATCTCGCCCGGCCGATGCCGAGCGACACGCTTGTCGGCTGGCTCGAACGGCACGCCGCGGCGACCGTGGAAGGGCTCGAGGAAAAGCGGTCTAGATCTTCTTCAGGAGCGAGGAGACGATCGTCGTCGACGCCGTCCACCTGATCGTCGCCTGAAGCTTCACTCCGGGCAGGAAGCCCTCGCTCTCGGGCAGCGGCACCGAGTAGCTGCTCTTCCCCGAGCTCGTGATCGTCGTCTGCTTGCCCTGGACCGCGGCCGTCGGGATCGTCTTTCCCGGCCAGACGGCACGCAGGTGCTCGACCGTCTTTCCCATGCCGACGATGCAGGTGTTCGGCTGCCCGAGCTTGACGTCGACGTTGTAACCGAGCGGCCCACGCTCGCCCGGATGTACCGACCAGCCCACCTTGATCCGCGTTCCGACGGCGGCGAAGCCGACGCCCTGGTCGCGCACTGCGACCGACTTCTTGTACGGGCTGTGCTTGAGGCCGCTGTCGCGATCGAGGTACGTGGCCGTGCATGAGTACCTGCCCGTGCCCGGCAGCGAGAAGATCCCGGCGCCGGGCACGCTCTCGCCGCCCCACGAGTCGACATCGCGGTTGAGGTCGATCCCGCCGCGCGATCGGAACGTCACGCCGAACGTCCCCTCGTCGCAGCCCTCGCCCTGACCCTTCGGCGTCGTCGGGCACGTCGTCCACGTCACCGTCGCGTTCGTCCGGATCGCGGAGGGCCGGAGACAGAACACCGTCGCCGCGAGCGTCGAGCCCTTGAGCGGCGGCGACTTCTTCACCACCTGCACGCACTCCTTGACGGAATACGGCGGGCCGGCCTGGACCGCTCCCGCAGGGGCGGCGAGAAGCGCCGCCGCGACGACGAGGAGCCCGAAAGCCTTCGCCACCTAGGGCCCACCGCGGACGTAGATCACCTGGCCGGAGACGAACCCGGCCTCCTCTGAGCAGAAGAACGCGATCGTCGCAGCGACGTCCTCCGGCTGACCGACGCGCCGGACGGGGATCTCCGCGGCCGCGGCCTTCTGGAAGTCCTCGAAGTCCATGCCGACCCGCTCTGCCGTCTGCGCTGTCATCCGCGTGACGATGAACCCCGGTGCAACGCAGTTGACGGTGATCCCGAACGGGCCGAGCTCGATCGCGAACGTCTTCGCCATCCCCTGGATCCCGGCCTTCGCCGCCGAGTAGTTCGTCTGGCCGCGGTTGCCGAGGGCGGAGGTCGACGAGATGAGCACCATCCGGCCCGACTTCTGCTCGACCATGTGCGCCTGCGCCGCCTGCGCCGCGAGGAACGTCCCGCGGAGGTGCGTCGCGATCACAGTGTCGAAGTCGTCGTCCGACATCTTGAAGAGGAGGTTGTCGCGGATCACGCCCGCGCAGGTGACGAGGATGTCGAGCCCGCCGAGCTCGTCGACCGTCTGCGCGACCGCCGCCTCGACTTCGTCGCGCTTCGTCGCGTCGCAGCGAATCTGCAGCGCCGACCCCTCGTCGTCGAAGTCGAGGTCGGTCACGGCGACCTTCGCGCCCTCCTCCGCAAAACGAGCGGCCGTGGCCGCCCCGATTCCTCGCGCGCCCCCCGTGACGAGAGCGACCTTGCCGTCGAACCTCATCCGATCTCCACCTCCGCCTCGCCGGTTGTCACCTTCTCGCCCTGCTCGTTCTCCGCCCAGATGTCGATCGTCGCTCGCCTCCCGTCGACCTCGCGCACGACGCCCTTGCACGTGAGCACGTCGCCGGGCCGCACCATCGCGCCGAAGCGCACCTTCAGACGGTGGACTGCCTCAGGCCCCGCGAGGCTCGTCGCGTACTGGCCGAGGAAGCCCATGCTCAGCATCCCGTGCGCGATCACGCCGCCGAGCCCCATCTCCGCGCCGCGCTCGGGATCCCAGTGGATCGGGTTGAAGTCGCCCGACGCGCCCGCGTACTGCACGAGCTGGACCCGCGTCACGGGCTCCTTCACGAGCGGCGTCAGCTCGTCGCCGACCTTCATCGGACCAGCAAGGTCGCGCGGCCGGTGAACACGAGCTCGCCGGCGGCGTCGCGGCCCTCCGTCTCGACGAGCACGAAGCGCGCCGTGCCCAGCTTCGTCTCCTTCTCGGTCACGTTCGCGATCTTCGCCTGACAGGTGACGCTCTCGCCGGCGCGCAGCGGGCGCTCGTAGACGTACTCCTGCTCGCCGTGGATGAAGCGCGCGGGGTCGATCGTCCGGAGCGACGGGATCGGCAGCCGGAAGTTGAACGTCGTCGGGAAGGTCGGCGGAGCGATGCTGCCTTCGCGATACGCCGGATTGTCGTCGCCGATCGCCTCGGCCAGGCGCACGATTGCGCCCTTCTCGACATCGAACGTGATCTGCTCGGAGGCGTCTCCCACGGCGATGCGGTCGCTCGTCACGGGGCATAGGCTATTGCGCTTGACCGAGAAGCGCATCGACATCCGCTGGCGAGACCTCGACGCGTTCGGCCACGTCAACCAGGCCGTCTACCAGACGTATGGCGAGGAGATCGTCGACGACTGGTTCCGGGAGGTGCTGGGGCTCGGCGACCGCGAGGTCTGGAACTACGTCGTCGTCCGGCTCGCTACTGACTACCGCTCGGAGCTACGACTCGACGGACGAGCAGGTGACGCGGCACCGCGCGTCTCGTACGGCTCGGCACGTCGAGCGTCACGTCGCACCTCGAGCTGCGGGCCGCGTCCGACGGGCGGGTGGCGGCGGAGACGGAGTGCGTGTTCGCAGCGTGGGATTCGGAGGCGCGGACCTCGCGTCCGCTGACGGACGACGAGCGCGCACGCTGGAGTCGGCGGCATGAGCGTTCGACGGCACTTCGGTCCAGAACGCGATCTACATCCAGGGCGAGTGCCCGTGGCCCGTCTCGGCCGACGAGTGGGAGTCGCTCGCCCGCGAGAAGCTCGATCCGGGCGCGTTCGACTACATCGCGGGCGGAGCAGGTGGCGAGTCGACGATGCGCGCGAACCGCGAGGCGTTCGAGCGCCGGCGCATCCGACCGCGCATGCTCACGGGCAACACGAAGCGGGAGCTCGGCGTCGAGATCCTCGGCACGACTTCCCCCGCCCCGTTCCTCCTCGCCCCCGTCGGCGTGCTCTCGATCGCGCACCCGGACGGCGAGGTCGCCGTCGCACGTGCGGCCGCCGAGCTCGGCATCCCCTTCACCCTCTCGAGCGCGGCGTCAACGTCGATCGAGGAGATCGCCGAGGCGATGGGCGACGCGCCGCGCTGGTTCCAGCTCTACTGGATCAACGACCGCGAGATCATCGCGAGCCTCCTCTCGCGCGCGGAGGCGGCCGGCTTCTCGGCAGTCGTCGTCACGCTCGACACGCCGATCCTCGGCTGGCGCCCCCGCGATCTGCGCAAGGCGTACCTCCCGTTCATCAAGGGCGAGGGCTGCGCGCAGTTCTTCACCGACCCCGTCTTCCGGGCGAAGCTCGACAAGCCACCGGAAGAAGATCAGCTGACGGCCGCCGCGATGATGCTCGCGACGTTCCCGCACCTCTCAGCTGACGTGGGACGACCTCGCCTGGCTGCGCGAGCTGACGTCCCTGCCGATGCTCGTCAAGGGCGTGCTCACGGGCGAGGACGCCGTGCTCGCGCGTGACGCCGGCGTCGAGGGCGTGATCGTCTCGAATCACGGCGGGCGGCAGGTGGACGGCGGCGTCGCGGCGCTCGACGCGCTCGTCGAGGTGCGCGAGGCGCTCGGCGCCGACGCGACCGTGTTGATGGACGGAGGCATTCGCCACGGCGCTGACGTCGTCAAGGCACTCGCGCTCGGAGCCGACGCGGTCATGGTCGGCCGCCCGTACGCCTACGGGCTCGCGGTCGGAGGCAAGGAAGGCGTCGAGGAAGTGCTCCGCCAGCTCTGGGCAGAGACGGACATCACGATGGCGCTCGCCGGCCTCTCGTCGGTGCGCGACCTCGACCCGTCGATCCTCTCGTAGCGACATGACCGCGTGCCCGAGCTGTGGCCGGGACAACCCCGACGACGCGCGCTTCTGCAACGCCTGTGGAGCGCCGCTCGCGAGCGCCGAGCCCGAGCGCGAGAGTCGCGCAAGGTCGTCACCGTGCTCTTCTGCGATCTCGTCGGCTCGACGGCGCTCGGCGAGTCCACCGACCCCGAGGCGCTCCGGACGCGGATGCGCCGCTACTTCGAGGATCTGCGCGCGATCCTCGAGCGGCACGGCGGCACAGTCGAGAAGTTCGTCGGCGACGCGGTGATGGCCGTCTTCGGCATCCCCGTCTCGCACGAGGACGACGCCCTTCGCGCCGTGCGCTCGGCGTCGGAGATGCGCGATGCAGTCGCCGTCCACGGCCTCGAGGCGCGGATCGGCGTCAACACCGGTGAGGTCGTGGTCGGCGGACAGGGCGAGACGCTCGTCACGGGTGACGCAGTCAATGTCGCCGCGCGCCTCGAGCAGGCGGCGGCACCGGGCACGATCCTGATCGGCGGCGAGACACGCACTTCTCGTGCGTGACGCCGTGCGCGTCGAGACCGTCGAGCCGCTCACGCTGAAGGGGAAGTCCGAGCCCGTCCCGGCGTTCCGCCTCGTCGACGTGGTTGCGGGCGCGGAGCCCGTCGCTCGCCATCTCGAGAGGCCACTCGTCGGGCGCGAGCGGGAGCGGCAGCGGCTCGTGGCGAGACTACGAAGACGCCGTCGCCGACCGAGCGTGTCGGCTGTTCACGCTGCTCGGACCCGCCGGCATCGGCAAGTCGCGGCTCGTCGCTGACTTCCTCGAACACGTCGGCGACAACGGCGAGACGTTCTACGGGGACGGTGTCTCTCCTACGGCGAGGGCATCACCTACTGGCCCCTCGTCGAGATCCTGATCGCGATCGGAGTCGACCCGGAGACGGTCATCGGGACGTCAGCCGGCCGAGACGCAGCTCTCCTTCCGCCGACTGCTCGAGGAGCGGGCCGACGGAGCGGCCACAGGTGGTGGTGATCGACGATCTCCAGTGGGCCGAGCCGACGTCTTCGCGGATCTCGTCGAGCACGTCGCCGATCTCTCGCGCGACGCGCCGATCTTCCTCCTCTGCGTCGCGCGCACGGAGCTCCTCGACGCACGGCCCGGTTGGGGAGGCGGGAAGCTGAACGCGACGTCGCTCCTGCTGGAGCCGCTCGCAGAAGACGACTGCGCGAGCTGATCGAGAACCTTCTCGCGGACGCGACGCTCGACGCCAAGACGCGCGAGCGCATCGTCGCCACGTCCGCGGGGAACCCGCTCTACGTCGAGGAGATGCTCGCGATGGTGCGCGAGCACGACGAGAGGGGACGAGATCGTCGTGCCGCCGACGATCCACGCGCTGCTCCAGGCCCGAATCGACACGCTGAACGGCGACGAGCGCGTCGTCATCGAGCGAGGCTCTGTCGAGGGCGAGGTCTTCCACCGCGGCTCGGTCGCGAGCTCGCGCCCGACTCGGTCGGAGTCGGCGGTCGAGGTCGCATCTCTCCACGCTCGTGCGAAAGGAGCTGATCCGCCCCGACCGCCACGACGTTTCCCGGAGGACGAAGCGTTTCCGCTTTCGCCACCTCCTGATCCGGGACGCTGCGTACGAGTCGCTGCCCAAGGCGACTCGCGCCGCGCTCCACGAGCGTTCGCCGACTGGCTCGAGCATCACGAGCTCGTCGAGCGGGACGAGATCCTCGGCTACCACCTCGAACAGGCTCACCGGTACGGCATCGAGCTCGACCCCGCCGACACGGCGCTCCCGGCGCTCGCGGACGCGCTTCGAGCCATCTCGCCGCGGCGGGTCACGCGGCGCTTCGACCACGGCGACTTCCATGCCGCGAGATCGCTCTTCGAACGCGCGACTGACCATGCGCTTCCCGCTCGAGGACGAGCGAGCGACTCGCCCTCGCGCCGGAGCTCGCCAACGCGTCTCACGAGACGGGCAGACGAGAGAGTCGTCGAGTCCTCGACGCAGCGCTGGGTGCGGCCGACCCGATCACGAGGGCACGCGCCTCGGTCGCACGTGCCACCTATGGGGATCGCGGGCCGCGCCGAGCTCTCCGAGAGATGAGCGCGAGCGTTTGCGGGAGGACAGCCCGTGCGGTCTTTGAGAGCGCAGGCCACGACATCGGCCTCGCCGAGTACTGGGTGGCGGTCGCATGGGAGGCGTGGTCGCGTGCAGGGGAGCGGACACGATGCCGCGCGTGCGAGCAGGCGCTCGCCCATCTCGCGCGGGCAGACGCATTGCACGGCCGCCTGCCAGCTGGCGTCGTATCCGCTTGGTGGCGCCTGCTGTACGCACCGCTCCCGGTCGACGAGGCGCTCGAGCGGGTCCGAGCCCTGCGACGAGAATGACACGTCACCCGCTCGTCGATGCGAATCAGCGGCTGGTCGAGGGACGACTGCTCGGGATGAAGGGCGAGATCGAGCGTGGCGCGGGAGCTGTGAGCGGCGCCCGCCAGGTGTTCGCCGAGGCGGGCTCTGCTCGTGACCGCGGGAGGCATGTGCCATGGCCGAGTCCGAAGTCGCGTTCGAGCGGGGAGACCTGGAGCAGGCCGAGCGGATCCTCCGCGACGGGCTCGACCTGCTCGAGCGAATCGGCGATCGAGTCTTACTACCCGACCGTTCGCCGTCATGCTCGCGTAGGTGCTGCTCCACCGGCATCGCTTCGACGAGGTGCCGCAGCTGCTCGACCGGGCACGCGCGACGACCGGAGCCGACGACATCGTCAACTTCATCTTCATTGACATGCGTCGAGGGGGCTGTCCTCGCCCACGGGGGAAGCTACGACGAGGCGGAAGCGGCCAGTCGCCGGTGCAGTCGGAGCTCGCCGAGCACGACGGACTACGTCTACGCCCGCCCAGTCGCGCACTCGTACTTGCGCCGAGACACTCGCTCTCGCCGGGAAGCACGACGAGGCGATGGAGCACGCGACGACGCAATGGAGATCCTCGCACGCCAAGGGAAACGTCATGCTCGCCGCACGCCTCCGGGAGCGACTCGCAGCCGTCGGTCTCGACGCGGTATAGGTTTTCGCCGTGCAGCTGCGCGACACGCCCGAGGAAGCGACATTCCGCGCGGAGGTTCGCGCGTGGCTCGACGAGCACAACCCGGGCCTCGAGGGCCTTCCCGACACCGAGGCGAAGAAAGCCTGGAGCAGGAAGATCTACGACGCGGGCTACGCGGGGCTCACCTGGCCGAAGGAGTACGGCGGCGGCGGCGGCTCGTACTGCGGAGCAGGCGATCCTGCTCGAGGAGTGGGCGCGCGCCGAGGCGCCGACCCACCTCGGGGTGATCGGGCTCGGCATGGCCGGGCCGAC
Organism: uncultured Actinomycetes bacterium; assembly: GCA_963705945.1. GTDB lineage: Bacteria > Actinomycetota > Thermoleophilia > Gaiellales > Gaiellaceae > PALSA-612. The sequence continues at coordinate 380,494 of CAVPLG010000003.1, forward strand.
GATCATCGCGCACGGGACGGAGGAGCAGAAGCAGCGCTACCTCGCGAACATCCTCTCCGGGCGAGGAGATCTGGTGCCAGGGCTTCTCCGAGCCGGGCGCCGGGCTCCGACCTGTCCGCCGCACGGACGAGCGCCGAGCTGCGCGACGGCCACTTCGTCGTGAACGGCCAGAAGATCTGGTCGTCGTACGCGCACATCGCGGACTGGTGCATCCTCGTCACGCGCTCCGACCCGGAGTCGCAGCGCCACGCCGGGCCTCACGTACATGGTCGTCGACATGCACTCGCCGGGCGTCGAAGTGCGGCCGATCCGGCACATCACGGGCGACGCGGACTTCAACGAGATCTTCTTCGAGAACGTCGAGGTGCCGGTCGAGAACGTCCTCGACGAGATCGGCAACGGCTGGGCGGTCGCGATGACGACGCTCCTGCACGAGCGCGGCACGCTCGGCTTCGCGCTCACCGGGACGCTCGAGGTCTCCGTCCGCAAGCTGATCGCGCTCGCGAAGGAGCGCGGCGTCGAACGACTCGCGCCTCCGCGACATGGTCGCGCGCGAGTGGATCGAGCTCCAGGCGCTCAAGCTGACGAACTACCGCGCGCTGACGAAGCTCGTCGAGACGGGCATCCCCGGGCCCGAGGGCTCGGTCTCGAAGCTCCACTGGTCGGAGCAGAACCAGCGGCTGACGAAGCTCGCGCTCGAGATCGAGGACGGCGTCGACGGCGACGGCTGGTGGCGCTACCAGCAGCTCCGCTCGCGCGGCAACACGATCGAGGCCGGCACGTCGGAGATCCTCCGCAACATCATCGCCGAGCGCGTGCTCGGCCTCCCGAGGAGCCGCTGAGCGATGCGCTTCGCGTTCACGGAAGAGCAGGACGAGCTCCGCCGCCAGGCGCGCGCTCTGCTCGAGGAGCGCGAGCCGAGCTGGGACGAGCTCGCCGAGCTCGGCTGGCTCGGCGTCTCCGTGCCGGAGGAGTCGGGCGGCGCGGGGCTCGGCTTCGTCGAGGAGGCCGTGCTCTTCGAGGAGCTCGGCCGCGCGCTCTACCCAGGCCCGTACTTCGCCACGGTCGGCGTCGCACTGCCGCAGCTGCTCGCCCGACGAGCAGGCGCTCGTCGCCCGCGGGGAGCGGAAGTACGAGATGGACGAGGTCTCGCTCGACGGGCCGGTCACGAAGGCGCGCGCGTTCACGGCGCTCGCCGCCGAGGCGGTCGGCATCGCGCAGAAGGCGCTCGAGCTCGCCGTCGAGCACGCGAAGTCGCGCGAGCAGTTCGGCAAGCCGATCGGCATCTACCAGGCCGTCTCCCACCCGATCGTCGACACGTACGTCGAGACCGAGCTCGCGCGCTCGCTCACCTACTGGGCGGCGTGGTGCGTGGCCGAGGGCGAGGACGGACGCGACGATCGCGGCGCTCGCGGCGAAGGCGCAGGCTTCCGAGGCCGCCGTCGCCGCGTGCGAGCGCTCGATCCAGGTGCACGGCGGCATCGGCTTCACGTGGGAGCACCCGCTCCACCGCTACTACAAGCGGGCGCAGTGGATCGAGGCCTTCGGCGGCTATCCCGCGAAGCAGCGCGCAGAGATCGCCGCCTGCTGCTCGACTAGACCTCGGCGTGAAGACGGTCCTCATCACGGGGGCGTCGACGGGGATCGGCGCCGCGTGCGCGACCCGCTTCGCGGCCGGCGGCTGCCGCGTGCTCGCCGGCGTGCGGAAGGCGGGCGACGCGCCGGCGGGCACGGAGGAGCTGATCCTCGACGTCACCGACGCCGGCGCAGATCGCCGCGGCCGCCGCGTCCGTCGACCGCCTCGACGGGCTCGTCGAACAACGCGGGCATCGCCGTCGCCGCGCCGCTCGAGCACCTCCCGCTCGACGCGCTGCGCCATCAGCTCGAGGTGAACGTCGTCGGCCAGCTCGCCGTCACGCAGGCGTTCCTGCCGGCGATCCGGGCGGCGAAGGGCCGGATCGTCGATCGTCGGCTCGATCGCCGGCAAGAGCGCGCTGCCGTTCCTCGGCGCGTACGCGATGTCGAAGCACGCGCTCGAGGCGATGGCCGACTCGCTGCGCGTCGAGCTCGCGGCCGACGGCATCCACGTCGCGATCGTCGAGCCGGGGACGATCGCGACGCCGATCTGGACGAAGCCTCGGCCGCTCCTCGACGAGCTCCCCGCCGAGGCGATCGAGCGCTACGGCCGGCGGATGGAGGCGTTCCGCCGCCTCGCCGCGAAGCGCGCCGGCGGAAGCGCAGCACCGCCGGAGATCGTGGCGCGCGGCGATCGAGCACGCGCTCCTCTCCGAGCGGCCGCAGACGCGCTATCTCGTCGGCCGCGACGCGAAGATCCGAGCGGCGATCGAGCGGCTCCCCGACCGGCTGCGCGACCGCGTGCTGATCAAGGCGTTGCTCGGAGACTGAGTACGAGTTACCGTTCCGCCCATGCGCGGACAGATGATGGACTTCCAGCTGACGCTCCCGCCGCTCCTGCGGCGAGCGGAGACGTACTTCCCGCAGCAAGCAGATCGTCACGAGGCTTCCCGACAAGAGCTTCCACCGCTACACGTTCGCGGACTCGGTGCCGCCGGTCGAAGCAGCTCGCCGTCGCCCTCCAGAACCTCGGCCTCGAGCGCGGCGACCGCGTCGCGACGCTCGCCTGGAACCACTACCAGCACCACGAGTGCTACCTCGGCATCCCCTGCGGCGGCTTCGTCCTCCACACGCTCAACCTCCGCCTGCACCCGTCGGACCTCGCGTACATCGCGACGCACGCGGGCGACAAGGCGGTGATCGTCGACCGGTCGCTGCTGCCGCTGCTCGAGCAGTTCAAGGACGACACGCCGATCGAGCACGTGATCGTCGTCGAGGACGACTACGAGGACCTGCTCGCGTCGGCCGATCCGGACGACTGGAAGGATCCCGAGCTCGACGAGAACGCAGGCTGCGGCCATGTGCTACACGAGCGGCACGACCGGCATGCCGAAGGGCGTCGTCTACTCGCACCGCTCGACGATCCTCCACACGCTCGGCGTCGCCTCGGGCGCCCCGCTCGGCCTCTCGCTGTCGCAGGCCGACACGTTCCTCCCCGTCGTGCCGATGTTCCACGCGAACGCGTGGGGCTACCCGTACCTCGCGACGATGCTCGGCGCGAAGCTCGTCTACCCCGGCCCGCACCTCGACGGCGAGAGCCTGCTCGACGCCTTCGAGCAGGAGCGGGTGACGTGGACGGCGGGCGTGCCGACGATCTGGCTCGGCATCCTCGCGCAGCTCGACGCGAACCCCGGCAAGTGGGACCTCGCCGTGCTCAAGGGCATGCTCTGCGGAGGCTCGGCGCCGCCGCGCGCGATGATCGACGCCTACAAGACGCGCCACGACCTCGCCGTCGTCCACGGCTGGGGCATGACGGAGACGTCGCCGGTCGCGTCGACCTCGGACCTGATCGGCGACCTGAAGGACGCCGACTGGCCGACGCAGCTCGACTACATCGAGCTGCAGGGCATCGCGCTGCCCGTTCGTCGAGCTCCGCGCGCGCGACGGGGACGGCAACGAGATCCCGTGGGACGACGAGGCGATGGGCGAGCTCGAGATCCGCGGGCCGTGGGTCGCGTCCGGGTACTACGACACGCCGGAGCAGGCGGACCGTTGGACGGACGACGGCTGGTTCAAGACCGGCGACATCGTCTCGCATGCATCCGCGCGGCTTCATCCGCATCCAGGACCGGACGAAGGACGTGATCAAGTCCGGCGGCGAGTGGATCTCGTCGGTTGCAGCTCGAGAACACGCTGATGGGCCATCCCGCCGTGGCCGAGGCGGCGGTGATCGCGATCCCGGACGAGAAGTGGACGGAGCGGCCGCTCGGCGTCGTCGTCCTGCAAGCCCGGCGAGACCGCAACCGGCGGACGAGCTACGCGAGTTCCTCGCGCGGAAGTTGCGCGAAGTGGTGGATTCCGGACCGGTTCGAGTTCGTCGACGAGATCCCGAAGACGGGCGTCGGCAAGTTCAAGAAGACGGCGCTCCGCGGAGCTGTTCGTCGCCGAGCCGGCGCTCGGCGGCCGCGGACTGACCGACCACGCAGAGCCCGCCGAGCACACCGACGTTCCGCTCCGCGGACCACGCCGACGTGCAGCTCTCGCGTCGACCGTGGAGCTTTCGTCGCTAGTTAGCACGATCGGTCGTTCTCCATGCGTGGATAGTACGACCGATCGTGCTATCTTGTCAAGTGCAATTGGGCGAGCTGCTCACGACTCCCTCCCCCGGCTCGGGCAAGCGCCAGCGTTCGGACGGCGAGCGCAGCCGCGCGGCGATCCTCGACGCGGCGATGAAGCTCGCGACCGTCGAGGGCCTCGACGGCCTCTCGATCGGCCACCTCGCCGACCACACGGCATGTCGAAGAGCGGCCTCTACGCGCACTTCGGCTCGAAGGAGGAGCTCCAGCTCGCGACGATCGACGCGGCGAGCGAGACGTTCGTCTCGAACGTGATCGAGCCGGCGCGTTCGGCCAGCGGAGTCGCGCGGCTCGAGGCGCTCGCCGACGCGTTCCTCTCGTACCTCGAGCGGCGCGTCTTCCCCGGCGGCTGCTTCTTCGCCGCCGCGCAGGCGGAGTTCGACACGCACCCGGGCGCCGTGCGCGAGAAGCTCCGCGAGTCCGGGCGCCGCTGGCATGCGTACCTCGAGCAGCAGGTGCACGGCGCGCAGGAGCGCGGCGAGCTCCGGGCCGACGAGGATGCGGGGCAGCTCGCGTTCGAGCTCGACGCGATGCTGAAGATGGCGACCGCGTCCTTCGTGCTCCACGACGATCCCGAGGCGCTCGAGCGCGCGCGCCGCGGCGTCAAGACCCGGCTCGCCCTCGCTGCCGCGTAGCTCGCGGCTCTGCGAAGATCGCACGCGTGAGCGCAGAGCAACCCTGGGACGCGCGGCGCCCGTGCCGGTGTTCACATCTGGAACACCCTCGGCTACCGCTTCGCGCGACGCACCGTCCGGGAAGATGCGCGCTCGAGTGGGAGGCGCCGGCGCGAGTACGCGTTCCCCAACGGCGACCGCACGGATCGTGCACGGCGGCATGGTGGCGACGCTCGCTCGACACGGCCATGGGTCACGCGTGCCTCGCACGCCTCGAGCCGGGAACAGACGTTCCTCACGGCCGATCTCCACGTCGAGTTCTACCGCTCGGCCACTGCCAGGGCCGCTGCGCGCCGAGGCCGAGGTCGTGCACGAGTCGCGGCGCGCGGCATGTTCTGCGCAGCCTCGCTCTACGACGCCGAGGGCACGCTTGCTCGCTTCCGGCCGGTGTACGCAGATCATCCGGCCGACCGCCGCGTGACACCGTGAAGGCGATCGTCCTCTCCGAGACCGGCGGCCCCGAGCAGCTCGTCCTTCAGGACGTACCCGAACCGGACCTGTCCGGGGGACAGTCCCTGGTACACGTTCGTGCCGCGGGTGTGAATTTTCTGGATCTCTTGATCCGCAAGGGCGCCTACCCGCAGGCGCCGCCGCTGCCGACGATCCTCGGCGCAGAGGTGGCCGGGGAGACGGAGGACGGCCGCCGCGTCGTCGCCCTGCTGACGGGCGGCGGCTACGCGGAGCGGGTCGCCGTGGACGAGGCGCGGCTCTTCCCGCTGCCCGGACGACGCGTCGTTCGCCGAGGGCGCCTCCTTCCTGCTCACGTACCTCACGGTCTGGATCCCGCTCACGCGCCAGGTGCGGCTGGAGCCGGGGCAGACCGTGCTCGTGCACGCGGGCTCGGGCGGGGTTGGGTGCGCTGCGATCCAGATCGCGCGACACCTCGGCGCGCGCGTCGTCGCCACCGCGAGCACCGAGGAGAAGCGTGCGCTACGCGGTCGAGGCCGGCGCCGAGGCGGCGTACGGCTACGACGACTTCGCCGAGCACGTCCAGCCGGACCTGATCGTCGACCCCGTCGGCGGCGAGGTGTTCGCGGCGAGCCTCAAGGCGCTGGCGCCCCTTGGGACGATCGTCGGCCTCGGCTCCGCGGGCGGCTGGTGGGAGGACCTGAGCCCGGCACTTCTCGTCGGCCGGAACATCGGCATCCAGGGCTTCTATCTCGGTCGGCTGATGGGCCATCAGCCAGAGCTCGTCCGCCGCGGCCGCCGGGGAGCTCGGCGCGCTCTGGGCGGAAGGCGCGCTGCAGCCGCTGGTCGGCGCGCAGTTCCCGCTCGCGCAGGCGGCCGACGCTCATCGGCTGATCGAGGAGCGGCGAGCACGTGGGCAAGGTCGTGCTGGATGTTTGAGACCGCGGTCGTGACCGGCGGCGCCTCGGGCATCGGCGCCGCGGTCGTCCGAGAAGCTCGAGGCCGAGGGCACGGACGTGCGCGTGCTCGATCTCGTCGACCGGCTTCGACGTCTCGGACCCGGAGGCCTGGGAGACCGTCGAGGGCGCCGACTTCGCGTTCCTCAACGCCGGCGTCGGCGGCAACAGCGGACGACCTCGCGGGCTACCGGCGAATGATCGGCGCCAACGTCGACGGCGTCGTCTTCGGCGTGCGGCGGATGGAGCAGATGATGGCCGCCGGCGGCTCGATCGTCGCGACGGCGTCGCTCGCCGGCCTCGTGCCGATGCCCCACGATCCGATCTACACGCTGACGAAGCACGCCGTCGTCGGCTACGTGCGCGCGATCGCGCCGCACCTCGCCGAGCAGGGGCTCCGCATCAACGCGGTCTGCCCCGGGTTCGCGGACACGCCGATCGTCACGCCCGAGCTGCGCGAGTGGGTCGCGAGCGAAGGCATCCCGCTGATCCAGCAGCGCAGGTCGCGGACGCCGTGCTCCAGGCTGCGCGCTCGGACGAGACCGGTCAGGCATGGGTCGTGCAGCCTGGGCGAGAGCCGATCCAGTACGGGTTCCGCGGGGTGCCCGGCCCACGATGACAGACGTCTACCGGACGCCCGACGACCGTTTCGCCGGATCGTGGACGGCTACCCGTTCGCGCCGCACTACGCCGACCAGGACGGGCTGCGGATGCACTACCTCGACGAGGGCTCGGGCGATCCGGTGCTCTGCCTCCACGGCGAGCCGACGTGGTCGTATCTCTACCGGCGGATGATCCCGCCGCTCGCCGAGCGCGGCGCGGGTCGTGTGCCCCGACTACTTCGGCTTCGGGCGCTCGGACAAGCCGGTCGACCAGTCTGGTACACGTTCGACCGGCACTGCGGCGTCGATCGCGCGCCTCGTCTCGGAGCTCGACCTCGACGAGCTGACGGTCGTCGTCCAGGACTGGGGCGGGCCGATCGGGCTACGACTCGCGGTCGAGCAGCCGGAGCGCGTCGCGCGACTCGTGATCCTCAACACGGGCGTCGGCGGCGGTCGCCCGCCGAACGATGTCTGGCTCCGCTTCCGGGAGGTCGTGCGGCAGGCAGGCGGCGACATTCGAGGCGGCGCGGCTGATCCGTCGCGGCGTGCGTGCGCGGACTGTCGGAGGAGGCGGGTGCGCCGGCTACGACGCGCCGTTTCCCGTTCCCGAGGCGAAGGCCGGCGCGCTCGCTCTTCCCCGAGCAGGTGCCGACCGAGCCCGAGCATCCGAACAGCGACGCCGCTGCTCGCGATCCGCGACGCGCTCGAAGGCGTGGGAGAAGCCGGCGCTCGTCCTCTTCGGCGACTCCGACCCGATCTTCCCGCCGCCGGTCGCCGACGCGATCGCCCGCCACATCCCCGGCGCGCTGCCCGCCGAGACGGTCGCGAACGCGGGCCACTTCGTCCAGGAGGACGCGGGCGAGGAGGTCGCCGCCCGCATCGTCCGCTTCCTCGAGGAGTCGTGACGGACACGGAGGCGCTCAACCAGGCGATGCCGTTCGGGCGCAGGCTCGGGATCGAGCTCGTGACCGCGTCGCCTGAAGAGGTCGTCGTCCGGCTCGCGTGGGCGGAAGACCTGTGCACGTGCGGCGGGCGTGCTGCACGGCGGCGCGATCATGAGCCTCGCCGACTCCGGCGGCGGGCTCTGCGCGTTCCTCAACCTCCCGGACGACGCAAACGGCACCGCGACCATCGAGTCGAAGACGAACTTCTTCGGCGCCGTGCGCGAGGGCCACGTGACGGCCACCTCGCGCCCGCTCCACACCGGAAAGACGACGATCGTCGTCGAGACAGACGTGCACGACGCGGGCGGCCGCCACGTCGCGCGCGTGACGCAGACGCAGGCCGTTCTTCGCTAGCCCGTACGAACGAGCCGGATCCCCCACGAGAGGTCGGAGAACCGGCGCGTCTCCGAGATCGTCAGGCCCACCGACCGCGCGACGGCATCCGCTGCCTCGAGCAGCCAGAAGAACTCCTCCTCGAACGACTCGATGACGTCGGGCAGGGACGCGTACTTCTCCGCCAGCGCGGTGGCGGCCACGCCGTCTTCGAACATCAGGTCGCCGATCACCACGACGCCGTCAGGAGGAAGCGACGAGGCGATGCGCTCGAGCAGCACGCCCTTCTCGCCCTCGGTCAGATGATGGATCGCGTAGGTGCTAACAAGCCGGTCGAAGCTGCGCGGAGTGTCGAAGAACTCGAGCAGGTCGGCTTCGACGTACTCGACATCCGCGAGGTGTGAGAGCTTCGGCCGCGCACGTTCCATCATCGTGCCGGAGACGTCGACGCAGACGATACGCCGAGCGGCCGGAATGAGCGCGGCGGTGTTTCCCGTGCCCGTCCCGAGGTCGACCACGACTCTGTCCGCGGAGATCTCGGCGCGCTCAACGGTCCAGCGGAGAAGCTCCGCGTAGCCGGTGCGAATCGGGTTCGACTCGTCGATCACATCGGCGTCGTAGTCCGCCGCGTAGCCGGTGTGGTCGAACTCGTCGACGTGCTGGCTGCGCATCGACGGCTGGCGAGCTACGAGAAGCGCCAGGAGCCGCCGGCGGCGTACTCCTTGAGAATGCGGCGGCTGACGACCATGCGGTGCACCTCGTCCGGACCGTCGTAGATCCGGCCACCGCGCGCCATCCCGTACATCATCGAAAGCGGCGAGCGATCGGTGAGGCCGAGCGCGCCGTGCGACCTGCACGGCCCGGTCGATGACGTCGTTCAGCGCGCGCGCCGCGTAGAACTTGATCAGGGAGATCTCGACACGCGCCTCGTCGCCCTCGTCGATCTTGTGCGCGGCGTCGAGCGTCATCAGGCGGCACGCGTGGATCTCGGCGGCCGAGTCGGCGATCCAGTTCTGCACCGTCTGCTTCTCGGCGAGCGGGCCGCCGAACGCCTCTCGGTCGAGCGCGCGCTCGCACATGAGGTCGAAGGCACGCTGCATCTGGCCGAGCCAGCGCATGACGTGGTGGATGCGCCCCGGGCCGAGGCGCTTCTGCGCGATCCGAAAGCCGTCGCCCGGCTCGCCGAGCGCGTTCGCGACCGGAACGCGCACGCCCTCGTACGTCGACCTCGCAATGCGTCGTCCAGCCGCGGCCGCGGTGGCCCATTACGGGAACCGGCTCGACCGTGATTCCCGGCGTGTCGGCCGGCACGAGGATCTGCGTCGCCCGGCGGTGCGGGTCGCCGTCGGGATCGGTGATCGCCATCACGATCCCGAAGCCGGCACTCTCCGCGCCCGACGAGAACCACTTGCGGCCGTCGATCACCCAGTCGTCTCCGTCGCGCACCGCGCGCGTGCGGAGCAGCGTCGGGTCGGATCCGGACACGTCTGGCTCGGTCATGGAGAAGAACGAGCGCGTCTCGCCTTCGACGAGCGGCCGCAGGAACCGCTCCTTCTGCTCGTCTGTGCCGAACATGTGGAGGATCTCGCCGTTGCCCGCGTCCGGCGCCTGGCAGTTGAAGACGAGCTGCCCCCAGAAGCTGCGCCCGATCTCCTCGTTCAGGTACGCGTACGCGAGGAAGCCCTGGCCGGTGCCGCCAGCCTCGGGCGGGAGGTGCGGCGCCCAGAGGCCCTCCGCCTTGGCCCGCGCGCGAAGCGACGCCATCAGCGTCTCGGCCTCGTCGTCCTCCCGGTTCAGCGCCTGCTCGGCCGGATAGACGTGCTCCTCGAGAAACGCGCGATATGTCGCGCGGAGCTCTTCGAACGCCTCGCTCGACGGAAGCTCCGTTGCGACCACCGGCCTATTATCGCCCACGTACCTAAGATCGTCCGGTGCGTCTCGGCCTCTACCTCGGCTACGCCTCGCCCGGCACGAACCCCGTCGAGCTCGTCGACCTCGCCGTCGAGGCAGAGAAGCTCGGCTACGACTCCGCGTGGGCGGCGGAGGCCTGGGGCACTGACGTGGTCACCGTGCTCTCCTGGCTCGGCGCGCGCACGACGACGCTGAAGCTCGGCGCAGGGATCATGCAGATCCCCGGTCGCAGCCCAGGGATGACGGCGATGACTGCGGCGACGCTCGACCTGATGTCCGGCGGGCGCTTCCTGCTCGGCCTCGGGGTGTCCGGCCCGCAGGTCGCCGAGGGCTGGCACGGGCAGCCGTGGGGCCCACCGCTCAAGCGGACGCGCGAGTACGTGGAGATCGTCCGGCGGATGCTCCGCCGCGAGGTGGTCGATTTCGACGGCGAGATCTACGACGTGCCGCTGCGAGGCGACGGCACGACAGGGCTCGGCATTCCCCTGAAGATGATGATGCGGCCGCTTCGGCCCGACATCCCCGTCTATCTCGCCGCGATCGGCCCGAAGAACGTCGCGCTGACGACGGAGATCGCGGACGGCTGGCTCCCGATCTTCGTCTCGCCAGAGCGGTTCCGCGACGTCTACGGCGAGTCGCTCGCCGTCGCGCGCGAGGGCTTCGACATCGCGGCCGGCGTCCACGTCGTGCTGACGAAGGACCGCGAGGGCGGGCGCGAGTACGTCAAGCACCACCTCGCTCTCTACGTCGGCGGGATGGGCGCCCGCGGGACGAACTTCTACAACGACCTCGTCTGCCGCTACGGCTACGAGGAGGAAGCCGCGCGGATCCAGGATCTCTACCTCGGAGGGAAGAAGCTCGAGGCGGCGGCGAGCGTGCCCGACGCGCTCGTCGACGAGGTCGCGCTCGTCGGCTCACGCGAGGAGATCGCCGACCGGCTCGACGCCTGGCGCGCCTGCGGCGTGACGACGCTCATCGTCCAGAGCCACGATCAGGAGACGCTGCGGGCGATGGCCGAGCTCGTCCTTTGACCGAGCAGACGCCGCTGCTGATCCTCGAGAACGTCGAAGCCTTCCTCGACGAGCACGAGCTCGGCTCAGGGCTCGTTCGCGCAAGCCGCATCGGCCAGGGCGGTGGCTCGAACTTCTCGTTCCTGCTCGAGCGAGGCGAGGACCGCTATGTGCTGCGGCGGCCGCCGCGGCCGCCGCTGCCCCCCTCGGCGCATGACATGGTGCGCGAGGCTCGGCTCCAGCTAGCGCTCGCGCCCCAGGGCATCCGCCTGCCGACGATCCGTGCCGTCTGCGAGGACGAGGGCGTGATCGGCGTGCCGTTCTACGTCATGGACTTCCTCGAGGGGCACGTCGTCACCGACACGCTGCCGGCCGGCCTCGAGGCGGAGGAAGCGCGACGCGCGCTCGGGCTCGATCTCGTCGATGCGCTGGTCGAGATCCACGCGGCTGACGTCGGTGCGGACGGCGTCGCCGAGTTCGTGCGGCCTGGCAGCTATCTCGAGCGGCAGGTCACGCGCTTCACCCAGCTCTGGGAGATCAACCGCACGCGCGACCTTCCGGACGTGGAGACGGTCGGGGCATGGCTCACCGAGCGCGCTGCCCGAGCCGCTCCCGCTCGCCGTCGTCCACGGCGACTACCGGCTCGGCAACGCGATGGTCGCGCCGGGCGAGCCGCGCATCGTCCGCCGTCCTCGACTGGGAGATGGGCGCCGTCGGCGACCCCCGCGCCGACGTCGGCTACCTGCTCGCGACGTACACGGAGCCCGGAGGCGAGGTGAGTCCGCTCGGCGCCTCTCCTGTGACGGCGACGCCCGGCTTCCCGACGAAGCAGGAGCTCGTCGACCACTACCGCGCAGCGGAGCGGACGTGACGTCGAGCCGCTCGCGTGGTTCCAGGCGCTCGCGCTCTGGAAGGCCGCCGTCTTCTGCGAGGCGATCTACGGACGGTACGTCCGCGGCGAGCTCGCGGCGGAGGACGCAAGCGCGGCGCGCTTCGAGCTCGGGGTGCCGCTGCTCGCGCGGACAGCTCTGGAGGTGAAGGAATCCGCGTGAGGGACGGGATTCATCCTGTCCCTTACTCCGTTTTGAGACGACGGCTCTACGTCATGCGCCACGGCGATGTCACGTACTTCGACGCCGACGGCCGGCCGCATCGCCCGGACGAGGTCGGCCTGAACGAGACCGGCAGGCGACAGGCGCGGGCGGCGGCGGAGGCGCTCCGCGAGATCACGTTCGACCGGGTCATCGCGAGCAACCTGAGGCGCGCCGTCGAGACCGCGCGGATCGTCGCTCCCGAGGCGGAGGTCGAGGAGTGGCCGGAGCTCCGCGAGCTGAAGGCAGCGTCGCTCGACGGCCTCGACGAGGAGGAGGTCGAGGCGATCTTCACGCGCGCGTTCGCCAGGCCGACGTCGCTCGACAAGACGTTCCTCCTCGGGGAGACGATCGGGGAGCTCCTCGACCGCGTCGTGCCGGCACTCGAGCGGCTCGTCGCCGACCGCGAGTGGGACACGGCGCTCGCCGTCCTCCACGGCGGCGTCAACCGAGCGATCCTGTCCTACGCCCTCACCGGCGAGAAGACGTTCTTCGGCGGCTTCGAGCAGGCGCCCGGCTGCATCAACGTTCTCGATGTCGGCCCGGACGGCTGGATCGTTCGCGCCGTGGACTACGCGCCGGAGGATGCGCTCCACACGCGCACCCGGCTGACGACTATGGAGGAGCTGTACGCCCAGTACCGGCCGTCGCGCCCGTCCTGAGCGCTAGCACGGCTCGACTGTGGATCGATCGACACACAATTGTTACGCCCCAGTGCCAGGCACTGAAAGTGCGTCAAGTCTGTCGAGAAAGGCGCACACGAGGGCGGAGAACTCGGCCGGCTGACTCGAGCATCGGCACGTGACCGGCGCCCGGGAGCACGACGAGCTCCGCGTGCGGCATCCGCTCGGCGAGCAGGCGGCCGTTCGCCACCGGGATCGACGCGGTCGAGCTCGCCGTGGACGACGAGCGCGGCACCGTCGATCCGCTCGACCGGAGCACCGTCGCTCGACATAGGCGCGGCGCCGCCTCGAGCTGCGCCCACCAGCACCTCGGGCGGCGTCGGAGGATCGAGCCGCGCCGGCGAGGTAGCTCTCGTACTCGTCCGGATGCGCCGTCGATCCAGCCGGGCGCGAAGGACGTCGGCATCGTCCGCCTGATCGCCTCCTCGAGCGGCAGCCCGACGACCGACTGCCAGATCTCCGACGTCTCGCGGCGGCAGCGGCTCGTGATCCGGCCCGCCCGGGCCCGTCCCGACGAGGACGAGCGAGCGCACGAGATCGGGACGCCGCACCGCGAGCGTGAGCGCGATGAAGCCGCCGAGCGAGTGGCCGTAGACGTCAGCCGACGCGTAGACCACGCGCGTCGAGCACGGACGCCGCATCGTCGGCGAGCTGCTCGACCGTGTACGTCCCCTCGGCTTGGCGGACAGCCCCGTCCCGCGGTTGTCGAAGGCGAGCACGCGCCTGCGCTCGGCGTAGTCGACCCCACTGGCCCGCGAGCCCCACTTCGACCAGCCGAGACCCTGGATGAGGAGGAGCGGGAAGCCTTCGCCGCGCTCCTCGACGTGCAGCTCGATCAGAGGCGCTCCACGATCATCGCCATCCCCTGCCCGCCGCCCACGCACATCGTCTCGAGCCCGATCGTGCCGTCGACGGCGTCGAGGTCGTTGAGCAGCGTGCACATGATCCGCGCGCCGGTCATGCCGTATGGATGGCCGAGCGCGATCGCGCCGCCGTGCGGGTTGAGCTTCTCGCCGAACGGGTCGATGCCGATCTCCCGGCACACGGGCAGCACCTGGGCGGCGAACGCCTCGTTCAGCTCGATCGACATCGACGTCGTCGATCGTCATGCTCGCCGTGCGCGAGCACCCTGCGGACCGCCTCGATCGGCCCCACGCCCATGATCTCCGGGTCGAGGCCGGAGACGGAGGAGGCGACGAATCCGCGCGCGTCGGAGTGATCCCGAGCTCGCGCGCCCGCTGCTCGCTCATGACGACGACCGCGGCAGCGCCGTCGTTCAGCGGGCACGAGTTGCCGGCCGTCACCTTGCCCTCGGGGAGGAAGGCGGGATCGAGGGCGGCGAGCGCCTCGAGCGTCGAGCTCGCGCGCGGACCGTCGTCGCGCGACACGACCGTGCCGTCCTCCTTCACGTACGGCGTGATCTCGCGGTCGAAGTGGCCGGACTCCTGCGCCGCCACCGCGCGCTCCTGCGAGCGCTGCGCGAAGCGGTCCATCTCCTCGCGCTCGACGCCGAACCGCTCGGCGACGTTCTCGGCGGTCAGGCCCATCGGGATGTAGACGTTCCCGATCCCCTCGTCCGAGCCCGTCAGCCGGGGATGGAGCTCGTCGGCGTCCTTCGGATAGCCGTCGACCTGGGAGATCGACTCGACGCCGGCGGCGACGAACGCGTCGCCCTCGCCCGCCCGGATCGCGTGGAACGCCATGCGGATCGTCTGCAGGCTCGAGGCGCAGAAGCGGTTGACGGTCGTGCCGGCCGCCGTCGGCGGCAGTCCGGCGAGCAGCGCGACGCGCCGACCGAGGTTCATCCCCTGCTTCGCCTCGGGAAAGCCGCAGCCGACGATCACGTCGACGATCTCCGAGCGCGTCGAGCTCCGGCACCTGGTCGAGCGCGGAGCGGACGGCGAAGGCGGCGAGGTCGTCCGGACGCACGTCGACGAGCGAGCCCTTCTTCGCCCGCCCGATCGGCGTCCGCGCCGCCGCGACGATGACGGCTTCTGCCATCGGCGGCAGGCTACCGGCCCAGGCGCACCGAGGGCCGGCTGAGCCGGCCCTCGGAACGGTCTACGAACGAGCTCGCTACTTCTTCGGCGTGGGCCGCGGATCGACGAGATTGCCGATCGCCGTCCACGTGCCGTTGTTGAACTGGATCAGCCGCTCGGCCGAGATCGGGAACTTGTCGCCCTTACTCGTCGACGATGAGACGCCGGGGAGGAAGAACGGGTTCGCCTTGTCGGACTCCTTCCAGGTCAGCGCCGCCTTCATCAGCGACGCGCGCGTGAGCTTCGGTCCGACGCTGTCGCGCGAGGTTGACGAAGCTCTGGGCCTTCGCCATCCCGTAGAGGTAGAGGCCGTCCGTGGCCTTGCGCGCTCGGCAGGTACTTGGCCATGATCGCCTGGTACTTCTTCATTCCGGCGTCGTTGGCCCACTCGGGGGAGGCCGGGTCCTTCAGGTACTGCGTCGAGATCGAGCCGTTGACGATCGCAGCGCCACCGTTCGCGACGGCGAGCGTCATGAACGTGTCGGTCGCCGAGACCGAGTTCAGGTAGATCTGGTCCGGCTTCCAGCCGATCCGCGGCAGCGTCGCGTACGTGCGGATCGTGGCCGTCGGGGTCGCGAGGATGACGAGGATGTTCGCTCCCGACCTGCGCAGGTCGAGCAGCTGCGACGTCACCGTCGGATCCGTGACCTGGTAACCGCGTGTTGCGATGATCTGGCTCTTGTTCTTGCCGAGGCCGGCCTCGAGCCCCGCGATGTAGTCCTTGCCGTAGTCGTCGTTCTGGTAGAGGACGGCGATCTTCGCGTCCGGCGTCTGGTTCTTGATCCGCCGGCCGTACAGCACGCCTTCGGCCTGGTAGTCAGGCTGCCAGCCGAGCGACCACGGGAAGTCGGCCTGGCTTGCACCCCAGAACGTCGCGCCCGTGGAGACCCAGAGCTGAGGCACCTTCTTCGAGTTCATGTACTCCCGCACGGCCTGCTGCGGCTCCGTGCCGAGCGCGCCCACCGTCGCGAGCACGTGGTCCTGCTCGACGAGCTTGCGCGTCTTCGCCACCGTCTGGACGGGGTTGTAGCCGTCGTCCTCGACGATGAACTTGATCTGGCGGCCACCGATGCCCTTCTTCTTGTCGGGGCCACGCGTCGCGTTCGTATAGCTGAAGAACGCCTGCATGCCACGCGCGATCGGCGTGTAGCTCGACGCGGCCCCGGTGAGCGGGAACGTGCCGCCGATCGTAATCAGCTTCGCCGATACGCCCGGCGTCGCCTGTGCGCCGCCGAATGCGCCCGTCAAACCAAACGTGAGCGCCGCGGCGACGGCAAGTACTCCGAGTGCTGCCTTCTTCATGACTCGCTCCTTGTCGGGGTAGTTCCCTCCGCTTCGGTAGGACGAGTGTAACCCGTTTTGTTATCGGTCTCAAGAGCCGGCCGTATGCGGCCGAACAGCTGCGCAGCACCTCCGGGCATCAGGAAAAGCAGCCCGCAGGAGGAAGAGCCCGTAGAGAACAGACGGCGCCTGCTCCGGGTTCGGGAGATGGAACGTCGACCACCAGTCCTTCTTCGAGAAGTCCTCCGCCTTCAGCGGCGCGTAGACGATGAAGAGCGCGCCGACGATCGTCCCGAAGAGCGCGCTGAAGCCGCCGATCGCCGCCCCCACGAGGAGCGTGATCGAGAGCAGTCGGCACAAAGGTGAGGTAGTTGACCGAGCCGAGCTGGATCGCGAGCAGAGCGCCGGCGATGCCCGCGTAGGCGGCCGCGATGCCGAAGGCGAGCGTCTTGAAGACCGCGGGGTTGAGGCCTGACGACACCGCCGCGAGCTCGGCGTCGCGGACCGCGCGGAACGACCGCCCGAGCTTCCCCGAGAGGAGGAGCCAGGCGAGCAGCAGCAGCCCGAGCGCGATCGACCACGTCTGGTAGTACGGCGTCGACGGCTCGCCGAACACGCGCGTCTGGCCGCCGTTCGTCAGCCAGCGAAGATCGGGCCTGGCCGACTGGAGCGAGCTCGAAGAAGGCGATCGCGAGCGCGAACGTGCCGAGCGCGAGATACGGGCCGTGGAGCCTGAGCGCCGGGAACCCGAACACGAAGCCGACGACCCCGGCGACCGCGGCGGCGACCGGGATCGACCACCAGACGCTGATGCTCGTGGCCGCCGCCATGATCGCCGTCGTGTAGGCGCCGATGCCCATGAACGCTCCCTGGCCGAGCGAGATCTGGCCCGTTGTAGCCAGTGACGACGTTCAGCCCGATGATGGCGATGAAGTAGATGCCGACCTGCGACACGGTCGACGTGTCGTAGTCGGAGCGGAACTGCGGGTAGAGCGCGATCACGACGATGCCGATCGCGAGCGCGACCGCGGCGACGTAGTGGCCACGCAGGCGCGCCACCCTAGACCCGCCTCGTCACGGTGCGCCCGAAGATCCCGGCGGGCTTGACCAGCAGGACGGCGAGCAGGACGCCGAGCGCGATCGGCAGCTCGAGCTCCGGCGACTCGGTGACGAAGTCCACGTACGTCGAGAGCAGGCTGATGCCGACGCCGAGCATGTAGGCGCCGACGACGGCGCCGACCGGGCTGTCGAGCCCGCCGAGCACGGCGGCCGCGAGCGCGTAGACGAGGATCGTCTGCATGAAGCCCGGGCTCGAGCCCGGTCAGCGTCGCGTTCATCGTCCCGGCCACCGCACCGAGCGAGGCTGCGAGCCCCCAGCCGATCGCCGAGCATCAGCGTCACGCGGATGCCGAGCAGCCGGCTGGTGGACGGCCGGACGGCTGACGCGCGCATCATGAGGCCGGTCCGCGTGAACCTGAAGAAGCAGAAGACGACGAACACGCAGACGATCGAGACGGCGATCACGCCGATGTACTGCGGCGAGATGGCGACACTCCCGATCGTGATCGGGTCGATCGGGAACGGGCTCTCGAGGAACTGGGGAAACGGCGTCCAGATCCACGCCGGCGACGGCGTTGACGATCACGAAGATGCGCGATCGTCGCGATCACGACCGCGATGTCGCCCGAGCGTGGACAGCGGGCGGATCACGCGTCCGTAGATCCCGGCCCCGCCGACGAACGAGAGGACGACGCGACGACAGCGAGCGCGATCCAGAAGCCGAAGCCGTGGTGGGTGACGAGCGCCCAGGCCATGTAGGTGGAGAACATCGCCATCTCGCCCTGCGCGAAGTTGATCACGCCGGTCGCGCGGTGGATGAGCACGAGCGCCAGCGCGAGCGTCGCGTAGATCGAGCCGTTCGAGAGGCCCGCGACCGTCTGCTCGACCAGCTCCGCCCAGTTGAAGGCGAGGATCGGCGCCATCAGCCCAGGTACGACTTTCTGACGTCCTCGTGGCGGGCGAGCTCCTCGCTCGTCCCCTCGAGCACGACCTTGCCGACCTCGAGCACGTACGTGCGCTTCGTCGACTTGAGCGCGACGTTCGCGTTCTGCTCGACCACGAGCACCGTCAGCCCCATCTCGTGGATCAGCTCGCCGACGAGCTCGTAGAACGCCTTGACGATCGTCGGCGCGAGACCGAGCGACGGCTCGTCGAGTAGGAGCAGCTTGGGTTGGGCGACGAGGGCCCTCGCGAGGGCGAGCATCTGCTGCTCGCCGCCGGAGAGCGTGCCCGCCTGCTGGTTCCGACGCCCGTCGATCCGCGGGAAGTAGCCGGCGACGTTCTCGCACTCGCGCTTCGCGTCGCGCCAGTTCTTCCGGTGGTTGGCGCCGATCAGCAGGTTCTCCCAGACGGTCAGCTCGGCGTAGATCTCCCGGCCCTCGGGGACGTGCGCGATGCCGAGCCGCGCGACCGCCTCCGGCGACTTTCGTGCCGATCGGCTTGCCCTCGAAGAGGATCTCGCCCGACCGCCGCACCGTTCCCGAGATCGCGCGGAGCGTCGTCGTCTTGCCAGCGCCGTTCGCCCCGAGCACCGAGACGGACTCGCCGTCTCTCCACCGTCGAGCGACACGCCGTGGAGCGCCTGGACCGCGCCGTAGCGCGCCTCGACGTCGTCGGAGCTCGAGCAGCGGCGTCACTCGCCCTCCGCCTCGTCCTCGTCCGTGCCGAGGTAGGCCTCGATCACGGCCGGGTGCGCCTGCACCTCGTCCGGCGTGCCGCTCGCGATCAGCTTCCCGAAGTCGAGCACGTGAATCATCTGGGAGAGACGCATGACGAGGCCCATGTGGTGCTCGACGAGCAGCACGGTCAGGCCGAGCTCCTTCTTGATGCGGAGCAGGAAGTCGCCGAACTCGTGCACCTCCTCGTGGCTGAGGCCGCCCGCCGGCTCGTCGAGGAGCAGCAGACGCGGCTTCGAGACGAGCGCGCGCGCGAGCTCGATGCGCTTTAGCGTCGCGTAGGGGAGCGACGCGGCGATGCGCGGCGCGAGGTCAGCGATGCCCGTCAGCTCGAGCGCCTCGAGCGCACGTGCGCGGCCGTCCTCCTCGCGGAACCAGTCGGTCGTCGAATGCGCTCCGACGAGGACGT
Organism: uncultured Actinomycetes bacterium; assembly: GCA_963705945.1. Classification (GTDB taxonomy): domain Bacteria; phylum Actinomycetota; class Thermoleophilia; order Gaiellales; family Gaiellaceae; genus PALSA-612. The sequence goes on from CAVPLG010000003.1 coordinate 399,781, forward strand.
TCTCGAGCACGGACATCCGCGAGAACAGCTCGACGTTCTGGAACGTCCGCGCGATGCCGCGGCGGACGATGTCGTACGGCGCCACCTTGAGCAGGTTCTCCCCGTCGTAGACGACCTGGCCGGAGTCCGGCTTGTAGAGTCGAGTGATGACGTTGAAGGCCGTCGTCTTGCCGGCGCCGTTCGGTCCGATCAGGCCGAGGATCTGACCATCGGGGACGTCGAAGGAGACGTCGTCGAGGGCGACGACGCCGCCGAAGCGGCGAGTGAGGTGCTCGACGGAGAGCATCGCCACGAGGCGGGCATCTTACGACGGGACGGTCAGATCGTCGCCGGCGCTCGCGCGGCTCGACGGCGGGATCGTTCGCATCACGTTCCCGCTCCCGCTCGGGATCGACCACGTGCACGCGTACCTCGTCCCCGCGGACGACGGCTCGACGATGCTCGTCGACACCGGTCTCGGGCTGCCCGGCGCCGAGGAGCAGTGGGCAGCGCGTCTTCGAGCGAGACCGGGGCGCCCGACCGGATCGTCATCACGCACTTCCATCCCGATCATGTGGGCTGCGCCGCGATCGTGGCGCGCCTGTCCGGCGCTCCCGTGTACCAGGGCGTCGCTCGACTACGAGATCTGCGAGCGCGCGTGGACAGGCGAGGCGTCCGAGCGCTCTTTCGACCACCTGCTCGAGCACGGGATGCCGGAAGACGAGGCGCCGCACGGTCCTGCGAACACCAGCAGCAGCTGAGGGCGCTTCGTCCACTACGCGCACGAGCCCGAGCGGCTCGAGCCGGGCGAGACGGTCGGCGGCTGGCACGTCCTCCACCTCCCGGGCCACGCCGACGGCCACCTCGGCCTCGCTTCGCGACGACGTGCTGCTCGCCGGCGACGCGCTGCTCGGCGGAATCACGCCGAACGTCGGCCTCTGGCCCGGCTCCGCAGCCCGACCCGCTTGCCTGCCTACCTCCGGTCGCTCGAGCGGATCTCCGAGCTCGCACCGAGGCTAGCGCTCTCGGGCCACGGCGAGCGAATCCTCGACCCGGTCGGCGGCGCGCACGAGATCACGCGAGCACCACGACGACCGCCTACAGCGCACGCGCGCCGCGCTCGGAGCGAGCCGCGCTCGGGCTACGAGATCTGCCGGACGCTGTTCCCAGACGCGCTCGCGCCGTCGCTTCGCCGCTTCGCCCTCGCCGAGACGCTGGCGCACCTCGAGCACCTCGTGCACGCGGGACAGGCGGCGCGCCGGTCCCAGGGCGAGCGAACGCTCTACGCGCTCTGAGGCACGTCTTCGGCGAAGATCTCGAGACCTGTCGCGACGACGCGTCGGCCGTTCGCCTCGAAGACGACGTCGACCGAGTCGTTCTGGCGATACGTGCCGTGGACTCCGAGAAAGAGCGAGAGCCAGCGCCACGTGCCGAGCCGTCCTTCCTTCCTCAGAGACCGCGGGAACAGGAGGTCAGACCCGATGCGGACGAAGTCGACGCCCTCCTCCTGCCGGACGCCGTTCACGTACACCTCGTACGAGGCGCCGACGGCCGGGGGGAGCGTCACGCGCGAGCGTTCGACCATCGGCGGAAGCATGCACGACACCCGCGCCCGCTCGGGTCACGGTGGCCACCACGACACGTCCGCGTGTCGCAAACGGCTGCGAACCGTCGCATTCCGGCGTCCTCGGTCGCGCCCGTATTGCCAATACGAGCGCTCCCTGCGTCCTTGGACTGCTCGGTTCTCGCGCGTTTCCGAAGACGCGCACGTGCCGCGGCGACCACCGTAGAATCCGAGCCGTGCGCTTCCTCGCCTTTGCCGTTGCACTCGGAGCGCTTCTCGTCGCGGCTCCGGCGTTCGCGGCCAACGGCGGGCTGACACCTGTCACGCCCGCCTCCGACAATGCCGAGGGGATCCGCGACGCCTACCTCCTGATCCTCGCCATCACGGGCGTCATCTTCATCCTCGTCGAGGGGACGCTCGTCTTCTTCCTCTTCAAGTACCGGCGCGGAGACCGTGACCGCGATGGCCGACGGCCCGCAGGTCCGGGGGCACACGAACCTCGAGATCGTCTGGACGATCATCCCCGTCCTGATCCTCGCGGCCATCGTCGCGTTCGTGTTCGTCAAGCTGCCGGAGATCGACAACACGCCGAGCGCGAGTCCGCGGGAACGACCAAGTCGGTCACGGTCGAGGGCCATCAGTACTACTGGCTCTTCCGGTATCCGGGCGGCCGAGGTGGCGGTCGACAAGCATGGTCGTCCCGGCGCACGAGGTCGTGAACCTCGAGGTCGTCGCCTCCGACGTGATCCACAGCTGGTGGATCCCCGCGCTCGGCGGCAAGATCGACGCCATCCCCGGCCGGACGAACCACACGTGGTTCGAGGCCAACCGTCCCGGCCTGTTCACCGGACGCTGCGCCGAGCTCTGCGGCACGCAGCACGCGCTCATGCTCGCCTCCGTGGACGCCGTCTCGAAGCCGGAGTACCGGCGATTCCTCGCGACGCATACACAGGGCAGCCGGACGGTCGGCAAGGAGACCTTCGAGGGTGTCTGCGCCAAGTGCCACGGCATGCAGGGCCAGGGAACCGACGAGGCGCCGCCGATCGCCGGACGGACGTTCGACGACGTCACGAAGGAGCTGATCCGGAACGGCGGCAAGCAGATGCCGGCGGTCGGGGCGACGTGGAGCGAGGCGCAGATCGACGCGACCATCCGCTACCTCAACTCGGCGATCGGCCCAAACGCGACGAGTGGTGGCGCGAGTGGCTAGCGAGCAGGCCGCCCCCTCGCTCGACTGGAAGCGCGGCGGCGTCACCAGCTGGCTGACGACGACCGACCACAAGCGGATCGGGATCCTCTACATCGGCACGAGCCTCGTCTTCTTCTTCATCGCCGGGCTCCTGTCCCTGATCATGCGCACGCAGCTGGCGGCCCCGAACCAGCACTGTCGTCACCGGCAAGACCTACAACCAGCTGTTCACGGTGCACGGCACGGCGATGGTCTTCCTCGTCGTCGTCCCGATCCTCGCCGGCTTCGGGAACTACCTCGTGCCGCTGATGATCGGCGCGCGCGACATGGCGTTCCCGCGGCTCAACGCTCTCTCCTACTGGCTGTTCCTCGCGGGCGGGCTCGTCCTCTACGGGAGCTTCTTCGCGAAGGGCGGCCCGTCGAGCGCCGGCTGGACGGCGTATCCACCGCTGTCCGAGAACCAGTACAGCCCGGGGAACGGCGTCGACCTCTGGATCCTGTCGCTCCACCTGTTGACGCTCGCGTCGCTCGCCGGCGTCATCAACTTCCTCGTCACGATCCTCAACATGCGCACGGCCGGCATGACGTTCATGCGCATGCCGCTCTTCATCTGGTCGATCTTCACCTACGCCGTGCTGCTGCTCGTGATCCTGCCCGCCCTCTCCGGCGGGCTGACGCTGCTCCTCCTCGACCGCAAGCTGGGAACGCACTTCTTCATCCCGGACGAAGGCGGGAACGCGCTCCTCTGGCAGAACGTCTTCTGGTTCTTCGGCCACCCCGAGGTCTACGTGATGATCCTGCCCGCGATGGGAATGGTCTCGGAGATCATCCCCGTGTTCGCACGCAAGCCGATCTTCGGCTACGCGGCGATCGCGTTCTCGAGCCTCGGGATCGCGTTCGCCGGAATGCTCGTCTGGGCGCACCACCTGTTCACGGTCGGCTACGTCGACCGGCCTGAACAGCTACTTCATGATCGCGTCGATGCTCGTCGCCGTGCCGACGGGGATCAAGATCTTCAACTGGCTCGCCACGCTCTGGCGCGGGAACATCTCGTTCGACACGCCGATGCTGTTCGTTCTCGGCTTCATCTCGCTCTTCATCATCGGCGGGCTGACGGGCATCTTCGTCGCGGCGTACCCCGTCGACTGGCAGGTGCACGACACGTACTTCGTCGTCGCGCACTTCCACTACACGCTGTTCGGCGGCGCGGTGTTCGCGATCTTCGGCGGCGTGTACTACTGGTGGCCGAAGATGTTCGGGCGCCGGCTCGACGAGCGGCTCGGCAAGTGGCACTTCTGGCTCATGTTCGCGGGCTTCAACCTCGACGTTCATGCCGCAGCACTTCCTCGGCCTGATGGGCATGCCGCGACGCATCTACACGTACTCCGAGGGCGGATCGTGGGCGATCTACAACCGGATCTCGACCATCGGCGCGTTCGTCATGGCGGTGGCGATGCTCGTCTTCGCGTTCAACGTCCTGCGCTCGCGGCGCTACGCGCGCGTCGGCAACGACCCGTGGGTCGGCGACACGCTCGAGTGGTTCGCCACCTCGCCTCCGCCGCCTGGGAACTGGGACGCGCCGCTGCCGTACGTGTCGAGCCCGCGTCCGCTGCGCGACCTGCGCATGCAGCTTGAGGAGAAGCGTGCGTGGCTAGCCCGACGAGCTGGCTGGCTGCGCCTGACGGCCATCGCCGCCTCGGCGGCCGTGCTGCTCGCGGTCGTCTCCGGCGCCGCCGGGCTCGGGCACGACGCACGACGTGCTGGCAGCGCTCGCGCTGCCGCCACTTGCGCGATCGTCGTCGCCGCATGGCTCCGACACCGCGAGCTGCTGCCCGTCCGCCCTCGTCGCCCTCGGACTGTTCGGCGTGGCGGCGCTCGTCACCGCGCCGGGAATCCACCTCGCGCTCGCCGCCGCCGCCTTCGCGGCGACGCTCGTCCTCACGGCGCTCGTCCATCGCGAGGCGCGCGAGCCGTTCGGCCGGCTCGGCGACTACGTCACGCTGACGAAGCCGCGGATCATGTCGCTGCTCCTGCTCACGGGCTTCTGCGGCCTCGTCGCCGGCGCGGGCGGCCTGCCGTCGTGGGAGATCACCGTCTCGACGATGGTCGGCCTCGCGCTGGCGTGCGGCGGCGCGAGCGCCTTGAACCACGTGCTCGACCGCGACATCGACCGGCTGATGGGCAAGCGCACGCGGACGCGGCCGGTGGCCGCGGACCGGATCTCGGCTACGCACGCGCTCGAGTTCGGCCTCGCGCTGTCGGCGTTCTCGTTCACGATCCTCGCCGCCGGCGTCAACGTCCTGACGGCGACGCTCGCGCTCGTCGGCAACCTCTTCTACGTCCTCGTCTACACCGGCTGGCTCAAGCGCTCGACGCCGCAGAACATCGTCATCGGCGGCGCCGCCGGAGCTGTCCCGCCGCTCGTCGGCTGGGCGGCCGCGACGGGCTCGCTCGCGCTGCCGGCGATCGCGCTCTTCTTCATCGTCTTCCTCTGGACGCCGCCGCACTTCTGGGCGCTCGCGCTGCTGATCAAGCGCGACTACGCGGCGGCCGGGATCCCGATGCTGCCCGTCGTGCGCGGCGACCGCGAGACGACGAGGCAGATCGTCCTCTACTCGGTCGTCCTCGTGGCGTTCACGGTCGTGCCGTTCGCGGCCGGCTGGTTCGGCGCTCGTCTACCTCGCCTCCGCCGCTCGTGCTCGGCGCGCATCTTCCTCGTGGCTCGCGGTGCTGCTCCGGCGCTCGATCCGACGCCCGCGCGCGCCTCGACGCTCTTCCACTACTCGCTGCTCTACCTCGCGCTGCTCTTCGTCGCGGTCGCGATCGACCCGGTGGTCGGCTGATGGGGGTGGTCAGCTGATGGATCCGGAGCTCGAGCGCAAGAACCTCGTCCTCGGCTTGTGGCTGTTCGGCTTCTTCCTCGCGCTGCTCGCGATGACGGCGGTCATCGCGATCGTCGTCGTGTACGGCTAGTGCCGGACGTCCCTAGTAGCCGACGCAGGCGCTGTCCGACGCGGCTGGCGCGCGCGGCCCGGAACGGCGATGAGCGAGCACGCAGGCCGAGCAGGAGGAACGGCGCGGCGACGAGCAGGGCGTAGACGACCGCCACGAGCTCGGCCGCGAGCACGTCGGCCGGCACGCTCGAACGCTCGCTCGATCCGCGTCGGCGCCGCCGGGACGACGGTTGCTGCCTCCTTCGTCGGCAGGTGGAGCGAGACGGTCGCGAAGCTCGTGCGCTGGCGCCGCTCGCGCGCCTGCGCTGTCTGCGAGCGCGTGCCAGCTCGGCCTCGGCGCGCTCGCGCTCGTCACCCGACGAGCGTCGGAATCTCCGCGCCGCAGCTCGGCGATGCGCGCGAAGCGGCGGTCGAGCTCTCGTCTGCACGTCCCGCACGGAGACGTGCTGGTCGAGGATCGTGCCGAGCTCCGAGAAGCGGACGATCGCCTGCTGCACGCGCCCGATCGGGACACGCACGACGAGGTCGCGCCGTCCCGTCCTCGCGCCGCTTCCGTAGTCGACCGAGCGTACGTAGCCGCCGAGGCGCCGCGTCTCGCGCAGCGCGTACTGCGTCTTCGTCGGACAGATCGTCGACGCGAAGCGTGAGCTGCGCCTCGTAGAGCTGCGCACGCTTCGCCGGCGCGATCGCCGCCTTGCCCGCCGCGGAGGAGAGCGTTTCCGGCGCCTTGGCCGTGCGGTCGAGCGCCGGCCACCGACGGCTGGGGCACGGCGGTCGAGTGTGACGACGGGTTGCCGCCGACCGCCACGACGATCCCCGCGGCGACCGCAGCCGCTCCCAGCGGTGCGAGCACCCACGCAAGACGCGGCCGCCGCACGGGCTGCGGCTCGGATCGGGGCCGCCTCGAGACCGCGGCCGCTCGGCGACTCGCGGACTCGCAGGCGCAGCTCGGGCGGCGCCGCCGGAGCCGTCGCTCGAAGCTCGCACACGAGCCCGTCGAACTTCTCGTCGATCGCGGTTCACGTCAGGCGAAGACATCGTCCCTCACTTTCTCCTCGAGCTTTCGCGAGCGCGCGGCTCAACCGCGTCGAGCACGCCGTGCGGCTGATGCCGAGCACGCGGGCGGCGGTCTCTCCGTCGAGCTCGAGGATGACGCGCAGCGCGATCACCTCGCGCTCGCCGACGCGACAGGCTCGCGGAGCGGCCGATTCGAGCGCCGGGGACAGCCCGTCGCCGACACATCGCTCTGGGCAGCCGGCGGCTCGGTGCCGCAGCGTACGTCTCCTCCCGCCTCCGGCGGCGCGACTCCGAGCGGAAGTGGTCGAGCGCCGTCGAGCGGGCGAGCTGGCAGAGCCACGTCTTCGCCGTTCCCCGGCGCGGGATCGAAGCGGCTTCCAGCGGCCGAAGCGCGCGCTCGAACGTCTCGCCGGTCAGGTCCTCGGCCACGCTCGGTCTCCCGTCAGGTAGACGAAGGAAGGCGTAGACGCCGTCGAGCTGCTCCTCGGCGACGTGTCGCGAAGCTCGTCTCCGCCACGAACACGTCTCCTATACGGCGCCGAGGCCGGCGCGCGTCACGTCAGGTCTTCTTCTGACGGCGTCCGTCGGCCGACGGCTGCACCGCGTGCCCGCCGAACTGGTTGCGCAGCGCCGCGTTCACCTTCGCCGCGAACGACTCGTCCTGGCGCGACGCGAAGCGCGAGAAGAGCGCGAGCGTGATCGCCGGCGCCGGGCACGCTCTCGTCGATCGCCGTCTGGATCGTCCAGCGGCCCTCGCCCGAGTCCTCGACGTAGCCGCTGATGCGCGGCGAGGTCGGGATCCTCGTCGAACGCCCGCTCGAGCAGCTCGAGCAGCCAGCCGCGGACGACCGAGCCGTGCTGCCAGAGATCGGCCAGCTGCCGCAGGTCGAGCTCGAACTCCGACGCGCGCATGATCTCGAAGCCTTCGCCGAGCGCCTGCATCATCCCGTACTCGATGCCGTTGTGGACCATCTTCACGAAGTGGCCCGAGCCGGAGCGCCGACGTGCGCCTAGCCGCCCTTCTCGGTCGAGGTCGCGGACGAACGGCTCGATCAGCGCGAAGCCGTCGGCGGGGCCGCCGACCATGATGCAGTAGCCCTCCTCGAGCCCCCAGATCGCCGCCCGAGACGCCGGCGTCGAGAAAGTGGATCGACTTCTCGCGCCGCCAGCGCTCGGCGCGCCGCTGGGAGTCGCGGAAGTTCGAGTTGCCGCCGTCGACGATGATGTCCCCGTCCTCGAGCAGCGGCAACGAGCGTCTGGAACGCATTCTCGGTCGGGTCGCCGGCCGGGATCATGAGCCAGACGACGCGCGGGTGGTCGAGCATGCCGACGAGCTCGACGAGCGAGCCCGCCGTGCGCGCCGGCGTCCGTGCGCGCGTACGTCTCGACCGTGTGCTCGGCGCGGCGCAGGCGCTCGGTCATGTTGCCGCCCATCCGTCCCCAGCCCGACCATGCCCAGATTCATCCGCGCTACCTCCTCGAGTGTTGACGCGCACGACGGGACGCCCGCGCGCCTGTCAGTGCCTCGTAGTCTCCCGCAGCCTGCGCCTCGATGAGGCGCCGGAAGCCGAACTTCCGCTTCGGGATCGCCACGTCTGCGCCCGGTGTCGTCGACCACCTGGATGAAGATGGCCGGTCGGCGGCCCGCCCTTGTGCAGCTGGCCCGTCGAGTGGAGGTAGCGCGGGCCGAGCCCGACCGTGACGACGCAGCCCGTCGCGCGCGCACGCTCGACGAGCGGCTCGAGCTCGTGCTCGCGCTCCGGGTCGATGAACGCCTGGATGGCGATGTAGTCGCCCGGCCGGCACGCCTGCGAGCAGAGCCTCCGGTCGCATCAGGTCCTGTCCCAGGGACTGTCCCCGGGACATGTCCAGAATCGAGGATGGACGCGCGTTCGCTCCTTCGCCTCCTCGACGTTCGGCTGGTCGAAGGGGTTGACGCCGAGGATCGCGCCCGCGACCGCGTCGGCGAGCTCGAAGCGGAAGAACTCGGCGCCGAGGTCGTCCGGCTCGGAGACGTCGATCGTCGACCTGCTGCCGGTCGACGCCGTCTGCCGACTCGCCCGCCGCCGGCACGAGCCCCTTGCCCTCCTTGCCGGTCGACTCGGCGATCAGCTGCTCGAGCCAGAGCCCGAAGCCGCCCGGATCGTCGAAGACGACCTTGTCGCGTCCCTCCTCCCAGCCCGAGCCCAGCGCGAGCCCGAGCTCGAGCCCGGGATTCCCGTCGGCGACGCGGCACGCGTCGTGCATCTCCTCGGCGCTCGCTCGAGCAGCCGCGCCGACGTCGATACCGGCGAGCGCCGCCGGGACGAGCCCGAACGACCGACAGCGCGGAGTAGCGGCCGCCGATCGTCGGCTCGCCCGGCGACCACCTGCACGCCGCGCTCGGCTGCCAGCTGCTCGAGCGGCGAGCCGGGATCGGTGATGACGAGGAAGCGGCTCGGCCTTCCGCTCGACCCGCTCCCAGAGGTGGTCGAAGTGACAGCGGGTCTCGACGGTCGAGCCCGACTTCGACGAGACGACGAACAGCGCGTCGTCGAGCTCGAGCCGCCGGAGCGCCGCCGGATGCGTCGTGTCGAGCACCTCGAGCGGCGCCCCGTAGAGCGCGCCGAGGACGAGCGGCGCGAGGCTCGAGCCTCCCATGCCGCAGACGACGACGCGCTCGCGCCCGTGCGACCTCGACGAGGCGCATCGAGCTCCGCGGATCCGCTGACGCATCCGCAGCGGCTCGTCGAGCCAGCCCAGCCAGTGCGCCTCGTCGCGCCCCGTCCAGACGGTCGGGTCGCGCTCCCAGATCCGCTCGAGACAGCTCGCCGGGATCGAGCTCAGGCAGTAGGCGAGCTCTCCCTGCTTCGCGCGAATCCCGTCGAGCGCCTCGGCGAACGAGTCGGAGAACTTCTCGACGCCCTCGCGCTCGAGCGTGTCCGTGACGTCGTCGTAGTCGACGCCCGCCTCGGCGAGCTGGCGCGAAAGAGCTGCCTCCGCCTCGTCGACGCCCTCCGTCGAGCGTCAGCGGCCACCTCGCCCGTGGTCCTGGAAGGCGAGGATCGTCTCCTCGGGCATCGTGTTGACCGTGTCCGGCCCGATCAGCGACTCGACGTAGAGGACGTCGCGAGTACGTCCGGGTTCTTCGTCGAGGTCGACGCCCAGAGGCACCACTGCTTCGACGCGCCGGCCGCCTCGAGCGCCGCCCAGCGCGCGCCGGCGAACACCTCCTGCCAGTTGCGGTAGGCGAGCTTCGCGTTCGCGACCGCGAGCTTGCCCTTCAGCGTGTCGTGGCCGCCGATCTCGTCGAGCCGCTTGTCGGCCTCGGTGTCGACGCGGGAGACGAAGTAGCTCGCGACGGAGCTGACGGCCGCGAGGATCGCCGCCCGTCCGCGACGAGCCGCTCGATGCCCGCGGATGTACGCCTCCATCACCTCGCGGTGACGTTCGAGCGAGAAGATGAGCGTGACGTTGATCGAGCGGCCGGCGGCGATCATGTCCTCGATCGCCGGCAGGCCCGCCTCCGTCGCCGGGATCTTCACGTAGAGGTTCGGCTTGTCGATCGACCGCGTGGAGCTCGTGCGCCTGCTGCGTCGTCGCGTCGGTGTCGAGGCGATCGTCGGGTCGACCTCGATCGAGACGTAGCCGCGCGAGCCCGCGGCCGCCGTCCCACACCGATTCGCATGCAGGTCGCATGCGTTGCCGACGTCCTGCGACGCGAGCGCGAAGAAGTCTCGCGCGGTGTCCGCACTCGAGCCGGAGAGCTGCTCGCAGCTGCTCGTCGTAGCGCGTGCCCTCCGACATCGCCTTCTGGAAGATCGTCGGATTCGACGTCACGCCGCGAGATCGCGTCGTCTCGCATCATCCGCTCGAGCTCTCCGCGTCTCGAGGAGATCGCGGGAGAGGAAGTCGATCCACACGCTCTGTCCGAGCGCCGGACCGCTGTGCAGGCGCGAGTCGGGCATGTGCCGTTACGTTACACCCATGGCCGACGACTGAGCGCTGGCGCGAGCTCGGACAGCAGCTGCGCGTCGACTCGATCCGGCCGAGCGCGATCGCGGGCTCCGGCCATCCGACCTCGGGCATGTCCGCAGCGGATCTGATGGCCGTGCTCGTGGACGGCCACCTCCGCTACGACTGGGCGGACCCGGACAGGCGCGACGAACGACCGCCTCGTCTTCTCCAAGGGCCACGCCTCGACGCTCCTCTACGGGATCTTCCGCGCGGCGGGCGTGATCTCCGACGACGACTTCGCCGACGTACCGGACGTTCGGCAGCACGCTCGAGGGCCACCCGACGCCCGTGCTCCCGTGGGTCGACGTCGCCACCGGCTCGCTCGGCCAGGGGCTGCCGATCGGCGTCGGCATGGCGATCGCCGGCAGGTACCTCGACCGGCTTCCCTATCGCGTCTGGGTGCTCTGCGGCGACTCCGAGCTGGCCGAGGGCTCGATGTGGGAGGCGTTCGAGCATGCCGCGCACTACGCGCTCGACAACCTCATCGCGATCGTCGACGTCAACCGGCTCGGCCAGCGCGGCGAGACGATGGTCGGCCGGCGACACGGGCGTGCTCGCCGAGCGCGCCCGCGCGTTCGGCTGGCACGCGATCGAGATCGACGGCCACGACGTCGAGGAGATCGACAGGGCGTACGCGGACGCCGAGGCGCTGACCGGCCGGCCGACGGCGATCTTCGCGCGAACGCTGAAGGGCAAGGGCGTGGCCGCGGTCGAGGACAAGAACGGCTGGCACGGCAAGCCGCTCGACGATCCCGGAGGCGCGCGATCGCCGAGCTCGGCGGCGTCCGCGACCTCCGGCTCGAGGCGCGCTTCCCGGAGCCCGGCGAGCCGCACGGTTCGAGACCGGGCCCGCTCGAGCTGCCGCGCTACGAGCTCGGCGAGGAGGTCGCGACGCGCAAGGCGTACGGCGAGGCGCTCGCAGCGCGTCGGCTCGGCGCGCGGCGACGTCGTCGCGGTCGACGGTGAGGTGTCGAACTCGACGTTCGCCGAGGTCTTCGCGAAGGCGCATCCCGGAGCGATACTTCGAGATGTACATCGCCGAGCAGCAGATGCTCGCCGCCGCCGTCGGCCTCCAGGCACGCGGCTGGCGGCCGTTCGCGTCGACGCTTCGCGGCGTTCCTCTCACGCGCCTACGACTTCGTCCGCATGGCCGCGATCAGCCGGGCGACGATGTGCCTGTCGCGGCTCGCACGCGGGCGTCTCGATCGGCGAGGACGGGCCGTCGCAGATGGCGCTCGAGGACATCGCCATGCTTGCGCGCGGTCCACGGCTCGACCGTGCTCCACCCGTGCGACGCGAACCAGACGGCGAAGCTCGTGGCCGCGATGGCCGACCTGGAGGGCATCTCCTACCTCCGCACGCTGCGGCCGGCGACGCCCGTGCTCTACGGCCCGGACGAGGAGTTCGAGATCGGCGGCAGCCGCGTCCTGCGCTCCTCCGATCGACGACGTGGTCTGCCTCGTCGCCGCCGGCATCACCGTGCACGAGGCGCTGAAGGCGGCCGACGAGCTCGCAGGCCGACGGGATCCGATGCCCGCGTCATCGACCTCTACTCGATCAAGCCGATCGACGGCGCGACGCTCGCTGCCGCCGCGGCCGAGGCGGGCGACAGGCTGATCACCGTCGAGGACCACTGGCCCGAGGGCGGTCTCGGGGACGCCGTGCTCGGCGCCCTGGCCGCCGAGAACGTCCAGGCGCGCGTGGTGAAGCTGGCCGTTCGGGGATGCCACGGTCGGGCACGCCGGCCGACACGATGGCGCACGCGGGCATCGACGCCGAGGCGATCGTGAAAGCGGCGCGCCAGCTCGGCGGCCTAGGAGGCTACTAGCACGAACTCGCCGGCCGGCGCCTTCCGCGGATCAGCTCCTTCAGCCGGTCGAGCACGTCGTCTTCCTGCCCCATCGTGAGCGCGGCGACGATCGCGGCCGTCGGCCGTATGGAGGCAGACCGCGTTCCCGTCGTGGAAGTCGCCGTGCTCGACGACGTCGTCGTGGCCCGGTCGAGTCGCCGAGGAAGCGGATGCCTGCCGCCGAAGATCTCCGAGAAGAAGCTCGACACCGTGTCGTAGCCCGGCCCGCGTTCCGGCGAGCACCTTCCCGAGCTCGCGTGCCCTGGTAGTTCGCGTTCGAGCAGTGCTCGATCCGGCGGCGGCGCCCGAAGACGGGATCGAAGAAGCGCGCGACGTCGCCGATCGCCGCAGACGCCCTGGCGTGAGCGTCTCGAAGCGCTCGTTCACGAGCACGCCGTCGTCGACGTCGAGCCCCGCGCCCTCGAGAAACGCGGTGTTCGGCGTGACGCCGATGCCGGCGATGAGCAGGTCGGCCTCGCGCTCCTCCCCGCCCTTCGTCTTCACGGTGGCGATCCTGCCGGCCGTCGCCGCGTGACCTCGGCGACCTCGTCCTCGAAGAGCAGCTCGACGCCGTGCTCGCGGTAGAGATCGTCGAGGAACCGCGAGTAGGCAGGCACGGCGAGCGCCGGAAAGAGCTGGTCGCCGCGGTCGCACGAGCGTGACGTCGACGCCGAGCTGCGTGAGCGACGCGGTCGTCTCGAGGCCGATGAAGTTCGAGCCGATGACGAACGCCCGCGCGGACTCGCGCGGCGCGCTCGCGGATCTCCGTCGCAGTCGGCGAGCGTGCGCAGCGTGTGGACGCCGTCGAGGTCGGCGCCGGGCACCGTCGAGCGGCCGCGGCGAGCCGCCGCTCGCGATCACGAGCCGTTCGAACGGCACGCGATCGCCGGATGTCGAGCTCGACCTCGTGGTCGTGCACCGCGGCGACGGTCGTCTCGAGCTCGCACCGGCAGTCGTGCTGCGTCGTAGAAGGCCGGCGGCTCGACGAGCGTGTCCGTCGGCGTCGATCTCGCCGCGCATGTAGCGCTTGGAGAGCGGCGGCCGGAAGTACGGGATACGACGAAGTCGGACGGTCAGCAGCCGCATCGGGTCGGTGCCGCCCTCCTCGCGGTAGCTCGTGACGGCCTCGCGCGGCCGCGAGGCCGCCGCCGACGATGACGATGCCGTCGCTCACGCGTCCCTCTCTACCCTGTTCGGCGTCATGGCAGTCGTCATCGCCCCAAGTCTACGCAAAGAGCTGAGCGGCTCGCCGCTCTTCGACGGCGTGTCGTTCAGCGTCGAGCGCCGCGACCGGCTCGCGCTCACCGGGCCGAACGGCGCCGGCAAGACGACGCTGCTGCGCATGCTCGCGGGTGAGACGGAGGTGCCACGGCGGCGAGCTCGCGTTCTCGAAGGGCACGCGCATCGCGCTGCACGACCAGCGTCCTCCGCTCGAGCGAGACCTGACGCTGCGTGAGTACGTCGCTTGTCGGGCGCATCGGATCTCGATCTCGCTCGAGGACGAGCTGCGCGCGCTCGAGGCAGGCGATGGCGGAGGAGCGCACGACGCGACGACGCTCGCGCGGTACGCCGAGGCGCCAGGCGCGGCTCGAGCACGCCGGCGGCTGGGACTGGCGCGAGCGGGCGGTCTCGGCCCTGCGCGGTCTCGGCTTCGCGGACGACGACCTCGACCGCCAGCTCGGACACGTTCTCCGGAGGAGAGCTGACCCGCGCGTCGCTCGCCCGCGCGCTGGCCGGCGATCCCGACCTGCTGCTGCTCGACGAGCCGACGAACCACCTCGACGTGCGCGAGCCTCGAGTGGCTCGAGGAGAAGCTGACCTCGATCGACGCCGCCGTGATCCTCGTCGCCCACGACCGCTGGTTCCTGGAAGCCGTCGCGACGGCCGTGCTCGAGATCGACCTCGGCCGTTCGCTCTTCTTCGCCGGGCCGTGGCACGAGTGGCGGCGCGAGAAGGCGTCCCGGGCGATCGCCGCCGGCAAGCAGCTCGCGCGCCACGAGGCCGACATCGCCCGCCTCGAGCGCTTCGTGGCAGCGGTTCCGCTACAAGAAGAGCAAGGCGAGGCAGGCGCAGGCGAAGCTGACGCAGATCGGCCGGCTCGAGAAGGAGCGCCGCCAGCAGGCCGACGACGCTCGACTCGCTCACGCAGCGCGGTCGAAGTCGCTCGGCTTCGACTTCCTCGATCCTCCACGCTCCGGCCGCACGGTCGTCGAGGTCGACGGCCTGACGGTGGCCGCGGGCGACAAGACGCTGCTCACGGACGTCGACGTTCGCGATCGAGCGAGGCGAGCACGTCGGGCTCGTCGGCCCGAACGGCGCGGGCAAGACGACGCTCGCTCGAGACGCTCCTCGCCCGGCCGCTCGGCTACGGCGTCGTGCCCGCGTACTTCTCGCAGCAGGGAATCGAGCTCGACACGCGCGGCAGCGTGCTCGACTGCGCGCAGCGCGCGACCGGCCTGCAAGCGGCCGCAGGCGCAGAACCTGCTCGGCCGCTTTCTCTTCTCCGGGCTGGGAGATGCACGAGCGGCCGGTGGCTGCGCTCTGTCCGGCGGCGAGCGGCGGCGCCTGTCGCTCGCGATCCTCGTCGCGTCCGGCGCGAACTTCCTCGTGCTCGACGAGCCGACGAACCACCTCGACGTCGAGAGCCGCGAGGCGCTCGAGGAGGCGCTCGAGGCGTTCCCCGGCACGGTGCTGCTCGTCTCCCACGACCGCGCCGTGCTCGACGCCGTCGCGCGCCGCACGCTCGCGATCGAGGAGCGGACGCGCTGCGCGACTACGAGGGCGGCTGGGCCGACTACGCCCGCGCCGTCGCCGAACGAGCCACGTCCGGCGCACAGGCTCCAGAGCCGTCGACGTCAGGTGGCGGCCACAGCGGCCCCGCGACCCGCTCGTGCACCGAACGGCGTCGCAGCCTGACGTCGAGCGGCTCGAGGCCGAGATCGAGGCGAAGGAGCTCGAGGTGCGAGACCTCGAGCGGCGGCTCGCCGAGGACTGGGCGAACGTCGACACCGCCGCTGCCTACCGCCGCTCGCGCGAGGAGCTCGAGGCGCTGCTCGAGACGCTGGGAAGCCCTCTTCGGCCAGACCACGGCGTAGTACGCTCGCGGCGTGGGCGACCGGCTCCGTCCGCTGTGGGACTTCGACGATCTCGACGCTACCGAGGACCGCTTCCGGGCGCACTCGAGGAGGAGACCGACCGACGTCGGCCGCGCGGAGGTGCTCACGCAGCTCGCTCGGGTCGAAGGCCTTCGCGACCAGTTCGACGCGGGTGACACGCTGCTCGACGAGGCCGCGGCGCTCGGCGGCGCGGCGCCGCTCGTACGCGATGCGGGTCGATGCTCGAACGCGGACGGCTGCGCCGCTCGTCGGGCGACGCCGAGGCGGCGATGCCGCTCTTCCTAGAGGCGTACGAGCTCGCGCTCGCCGATGCGGCAGGAGTTCATCGCCGTCGACGCCGCGCACATGGTCGCGATCGCGGCGCCGGACTTCGACGCCCGGCTCGCCTGGACCGAGCGCGGCATCGAGCTCGCACAGGCCTCGTCCGATCCCGAGGTCAACGGCTGGCTCGGCTCGCTCTACAACAACGTCGGCTGGGACTACTTCGACGAGGGCGACTACGCAGACGGCGCTCGACTGGTTCGAGCGGGCGCTCGTCGAGCGCGAGCGGCGGCCCGACCAGCCCGAGCGCATCGCGCACGCGCGCGAGGCCGTCGAGGAGGCGCGCACAGGCGCTGAGCGGCGTCCGGGCCGGCAGCCTGATGGAGCTCGACGAAGCCGTCTCGCTCCTCGAGCAGCTGGTCGAGATCGAGTCGCCCACGTACTCGCCCGGTGTCGCGCGAGGTCGCCGAGGTGATGGCCGACACGCTGCGCGGCGCTCGGATGCGAGGCGACCGTCCTCGAAGGAGGCCACGTGCGCGCGGAGCTGCCCGGGCGACGGCGAGCCGCTGCTGCTCGTCGGCCACACGGACACGGTCTGGCCGGAAGGCACGCTCGCGACGATGCCGTTCCGCGTCGAAGACGGTCGCGCGTACGGCCCGGGCGTCTACGACATGAAGGCGTGCCTCGTCGTGATCGTCGCCGCCGATCGACGATCGCAGGACGGGTCGCCGCCGTGCGCGTCTTCCTGACTGCGGACGAGGAGCACGGAAGCCGCACGGCGCGCGATGCGCTGCGCGAAGCGGCCGACGGCGTGGCCGCCGCCTTCGTCGTCGAGCCGCCGAGCGCGGGCGGTCATCTGAAGACCTCACGCAAGGGGCTCGGCCGGTTCCGCGTGCGCGGTCGAAGGCAAGCCGGCGCACGCGGGCACGAGCCTCGCGCGACGGGGCGAGCGCGATCGAGGAGCTCGCGCACCAGATCATCCGCCTGCACGCGCTGACGGACGACGAGCGCGGCGTCTCCGTCAACGTCGGCGTCGATCTCGGGCGGCACGACCGAGAACGTCGTCGCCGCCGCAGCAGAGGCACGTCTCGACGTGCGCGTCGCGAAGCGCAGACGACCTGACGACGGTCGAAGCCGCGCTCGCGCGCCCTCGAGCCGGTCGATCGAGGGCACGACGATCACCGTCGACGGCGACTGGACGAGGCCGCCGCTCGAGCCGACGCCGGAGTCGCGCGATGCTCTTCGCGAAGGCGCGCGAGCACGGGCGCGAGCTCGGGCTCGAGCTCGACGAGACGTCGTCCGGGCGGAGGCTCCGACGCGAATCTCATCGCCGCGCTCGGCGTGCCCGTGCTCGACGGTCTCGGCGCCGAGGGCGCAGGCGCGCACGCCTGGACACGAGCACGTCCGCGTCGACTCGATTCCCGTCCGCGCCGCGCTGCTCGCGCGCCTGCTCGAAGATCCCGGGCTCTAGCCTAAAGGAGGGCTCAGGCGGCGCCGCTTCTTCGCGTACATCGCCCGGTCCGCGCGGGACAGCGCTTCCGTCGCCCCGCCCGCGATCGACGCGACGCCGATCGACACGCCGCCGCGCAGACCGATCGGCCAGATCGCGTCGACGGCCCGGTCGATGTTCTCCGCCACACGCGCCGCGTCTTCGGGGGTCGCGCCCGTCAGCAACACCGCGAACTCGTCGCCGCCGAGCCGCGCGACGATGTCCGCCCGCCGCACGCAGCCGCCGACCGTCTGTGCCACCCGACGCAGCAGCTCGTCGCCCGCGTCGTGGCCGAGGCGGTCGTTCACCTGCTTGAAGCCGTCGAGATCGAGCACGAGCACGCTGCCCGGACGCGCGTCGCGGGCGAGCCAGTCGAGCTCCTCGACGAGACGCCTCCGATTCCAGAGGCCCGGTCAGCGCGTCTCGCGTCGCGAGCTCCGTCAGCCGGCGCTCGCGACGCTTGTGGTCCGTGACGTCCAGCGCGACGACAATGCCCATCCGCTCGCCGAGCGGCGAGACGGTGACGAGCCAGTCGCGGTCCGAGAACGGCAGCTCGATCCGCGTCGCGTCGCCTTCGAGGGCTGCGCGATAGGCGGGCTCGAAGATCGTCGCCAGGTCGGGCGGCACCGTCTCGGTGAGCGTCTTGCCCACCGGCCGCGCGTCGATCGCACGCGACGTCCGCGGCCCCAGCGCGGACGTGGCGCAGGCGCCGGTCGAAGACGAGCACGGCGCCGGGAAATCGCTCGTCGAACGCCTCCATCGTCGCGAGCCGGCGCTCCGCCGCTCGCGCTCGCACGTAGAAGCGCAGCGCGATGACGCCGAGCACGTTGGCGATGACGACTCCGAACGCGGCGATCAGCACGTCAGGGATGGCATCGGCTCGTCGAGCCTCCCCCTTTAGAGGGATCGGAAGGGCACTAGACTCGTCGCCGTGCGCTTCTACGCGCGACGCGATCGAAGACCTCGGCCTACCGCCAGGCGATCTCGGCGAGCTGCCGGCGTCCGAGAAGCGATTCCCGGACGGCGCGCAGTACCGCGTCGAGATCCCGAGCACGGAGGGGCCGCGTGCCTCGACGCCGTGCTCGAGGAGGCCGAGCGCCTCGAGGTCCGCGTCCACCGTGTCTCCCAGGGGTCGGGCGTCTTCCTGCACACGGACGCGGAGCTCGACGCGATGGCCGAGACGGCCGCCGCCGCGCGCGTCGAGGTCAGCCTGTTCGCGCGGCCGAACGCCGG
Organism: uncultured Actinomycetes bacterium; assembly: GCA_963705945.1. Lineage (GTDB taxonomy): Bacteria > Actinomycetota > Thermoleophilia > Gaiellales > Gaiellaceae > PALSA-612. The sequence continues at coordinate 418,428 of CAVPLG010000003.1, forward strand.
CTGGGGCGTGTCCGCGACGGCCCGCGCGCCGGCAGGCGCGGTTGTCGGCGCCGTCCGCACACGGGCAGGAGCAGCTCGTCGCGTGCATCGACGACGTACGGCGGGCGGCCGAGCACGGCTTTCGCAGCGTCCTGATCGCCGACCTCGGCGTGCTGTCCGTCTTCTCCGCGCTCAAGGAGGCGGCGAGCCTGCCTCAGGAGATGCAGGCGAAGATCTCCGTGATGCTGCCGGCCGCGAACCCGGCCGCCGCCCGTGTCCTCGAACAGCTCGGAGCGAGCACGATCAATCTTCCCACCGACCTGACGCTCGGCGCAGATCGCGCGATCCGCCGGGCGGTCGACTGCCCGCTCGACGTCTACCTCGAGGCGCCCGACAACCTCGGCGGCTTCGTCCGGCTACACGAGATCGCGGAGCTGATCCGCGTTGCGGCGCCCGTGTACGTGAAGTTCGGGCTGCGAAACGCGCCCGACGTCTACCCGGCCGGCTCGCACCTCGAGGCGACGACGGTGGCGCTCAGCCGCGAGCGGGTCCGCCGCGCACGCCTCGGCCTCGAGCTGCTCGCACGGTCCGGCTACGACGCCGGTGATGTCGGAGCTCGGCGCGGCAGGGCTCGCGGTTCCGGTGCTCGCCTAGCTGGCGTCGAACGTCGCGATCAGCGCCTCCGCGACGACCTTCAGCGGCCGCCCGGAGATCTGGCTCGCGCGGCGCAGGCGATCGAACGCCTCGTCTTCCGTGATCCCCTCCTTCGCCATCAGCAAGCCCTTTCGCCCGCTCGATCGACTTCCGCGCCGCGAGCGCCTCCGTCAGCGACTCCGCCTCCTCGCGCAGCGCCTGCAGCTCGTCGTGGCGCGCTCGGGCCGTGTGGATCGCCGGCAGGAGGTCCTGCTCGCGGAACGGCTTGACGAGATAGCCGAACACGCCGGCCTCGACCGCGCGCGAGACGAGCTCCTCCTGGCCGTAGGCGGTGACGATGACGATCGGCAGCGGCCGCTCCTCGAGGATGCGCCGGGCGGCTTCGATGCCGTCGAGGCGCGGCATCTTCACGTCCATGATCGCGATGTCGGGCTCGAGCGTCCGTGCGAGCTCGACGGCCTCGATGCCGTCGCGCGCCTCGCCGCAGACCTCGTAGCCGGCCTGCTCGAGCATCGCCCGCAGGTCGAGGCGGATGATCGTCTCGTCCTCTGCGACGAGCACTCTCAACTCGGCACGCTTTCGGCACAGACCCGCAACAGACACGCCACACCTTTCCCAGTACCGTGAAACCGGGTGGAGGCAAGGGGTGGCCCCGACGCCGAACGTGTCATGGCGAGAACGCCACCTCGACGCGCAGGCCGCCGTTCGAGTCGATCGCCAGGCTGCCGCCGAGCTCGTCCCGCACGAGCGCGCGGACGATCGACAGCCCCGTGCCGTCGCTCGCATCGCCGCCGATCCCGGCGCCGTCGTCGACGACCGCGAGCACGACGTGGCCGTTCTGCTCCTCGAGCTCGACCCCGACGTTGGCCCCCCCGTGCTCGAGCGCGTTCTGCAGCAGCTCCGTGAAGACGAGTGCGAGCGCCGTCGCCTGGCTGCCGCCCACGGACACCGGCTGGAACGAAGCCTCGATCCGCTTCCCCGGCGCGAGCCCCTGGGCGAGCATCGCCCGCAACCGTTCGAGCAGCTCGCCGAGGTCGACGTCGTCGTCGCGCTGCTCCGTCAGCACCTCGTGGACGGCCGCGATCGCCAGCACGCGGTTGACCGAGTCGTCGAGCGCCTTGGCCGGATCGACACCGTCAGCCCGCGCCTGCAGCCTGAGCAGCGAGGCGACCGTCTGCAGGTTGTTCTTCACGCGGTGATGGATCTCCTGAGCGAGCACGCCACGCATCACCGCCCGCCCGTGCTCGAGAGCGACCGCCGCGTGGTGCCCGATCGACGTCAGCAGCTGGCGATTCCTCGTCCGAGAAAGGCGTGTCGCGATCGCACACGAGCTCACCGATCTGACGGCCCTTCCAGCGCAGCGCTATGCGGACGGCGTAACGCGCCGGCCTTCCCCTCCGGCCAGGCGATCTTCCCGTCCTCGAGCACGAGCGCGGCCCCGGTCGCGTCGACCGCCGCCATCGTCGTCTTGACGATCGCCTCGAGCGACTCCTCGAGATAGAGCGACTCCGAGACCGCCTCCGAGATACGCGCGAGCGCCTCGAGCTCCTCGACCCGCCGCTGCGCCTCGTCGTACAGCTTCGCGTGGTCGATCGAGAACGCGACCTGCGACGCGATCGCGACGAGCAGGTCGATCTCGCTCGGCGTGAACTCGCGCGGCTCGCGCGTCCGGACGTTGAGCGCCCCCTCGAGCTTGTCGCGCGCGAGTATCGGCACGGCGAGGATCGACTCGTACTCGTCCTCGGGCAGGTTGGGGAACGCCTTGAAGCGCGGATCGAGGTGCGCCTGCGTAGGGAGCATGACCGGCGCGCGTGAGCGCGCGGCCACGCCCGTGATCCCCTCACCCGGCTTCATCCGCGGTCTTCGCGTCATCTCCTCGACGCGCGTCCCGTGCGTCGCCCGTAGGACGAGCTCGTCCGCCTGCTCGTCGTAGAGGTAGACGAAGCACGCGTCGGCATCGAGCGCGTCGGCCACACGTCGCGCAACGAGCTCCAGCACCTCCGCAAGATCGAGCGTCGAGTTGACGGCCGCGATCGTCTCGGTCAGGAGCTTCAGGTGACGGGCGGTCTGGTCCACGGTCCGATTGTAGGAGCCTGCCGCCGGCCCTCTTAGGATGGGCTCGTGACGACGTACCAGTGGTTGCTCGGGTTCCACGTCGTCTCGGCGATGCTGTTCCTCTCGGGCGCGGTGATGGTGGGCGTGGTGCACACCGCAGCGTTGCTCAGTGGACGCCCGAGCGACGTCGCGGCGCTGCTCCGGCTGTCGAGGATCGGCGTGCTGGTCGTCTCCGTCGGAGCCCTCGCGAGCCTCGCGCTCGGCCTAGCTCTTGTCTCGCACCTGCCGTACCGCTCGCTGTCCGACACGTGGATCGCGCTGTCGCTCGCGCTCTGGGCGGCGAGCGTCGTACTCGGCGCGATCGGCGGGCGGTCCGCCCGTGCGACGCGGCACCTCGCGGAGCGGCTGTCGGCCGGCGACGACACACGGAGCGACGAGCTTCATCGCAGGCTGGCCGACCCGGTCTCCCTCGCGCTGAACTACGGCAGCCTCGTGGCGGCGCTCGCGCTGCTCGCGCTCATGATCTGGAAGCCTGCCTGATGCGCTCGAGCACGCTCGTGTTTCTCCACGTCCTCGCGGCAGCGGCCACGGTGGGAGGCCTGCTCGCAACGGCGACGCTCGCCGCGAGCGCGATGCGACGGCTAGCCGGGCGAACCGCGGTGCTCGCCGCAGTCGCGGCGTTCGTGACGGCCGTGCTCGGCGAGGTGACGCGGGCCCGGGAGGACATCGACGCCCGCTGGCTGAACGTCTCGTCGGGGATCGCGTACGCCGCGGTGCTCCTGCCGTCGATCGCGCTCGCGTTCCTCGCCTCGATCGCCCACGACCGGCCGACCCTGGCGCGCTGGACGGCGGTGCTCGCGGTCGTGGTCGCAGGCGTGGCCATTTCAGTGGCGTTTTCTCATGGCCGCGAAGCCCGCTTAACAAAAGCCTTACTCACGGGGGAGGTGTTTCCTGACGAAACGGGAATAGCGTGATTCTCGGATGAGTTCGTTCGCAATCGACCTGACCTCGACTCTCGGCTTCCTCGTCGCCGACCGCCACGGGCGGCTCGTCGGCAGGGTCGAGAGCCCGATGTACGGGACCGAGCCGAACGAGCCCGACGCGCTCGCTGTTCGATCCGGGATCTTCTCGCGCCGGCGCATCGTTCCCGCCGAGGCGATCGAGGAGATCGACGGCGCAAGCGGCGTGATCGAGCTCAGCGTCGAGCGCGACTCGATCCGCACGTTTCTCTAGATACGCCGCTCTCTTAGACAGGCCGCGTGTGTAGCCGCAGGGGACGGGGTGGGGCCCGCCCCCTCGTGGTGGTCCCGGCTCCGGCTCCAAGAGCGACCACGAGCTGCCCAAAGAGCAGCTCGCAGTCGGCCGTCAGTCAGCCCCGCCGCCGCAAAGTGGCGGGGCGTACTCGGATCTTAGAACACGCTGCAAGCTTGTGCGGCTGTCGCTACAAGGTCGCGAGGTATCGGTCCATCTCCCAGGCTGTGAGCTGGACGCGGTAGTCGTCCCACTCCTTCCGCTTCAGCTCGACGTAGCGGTCGAAGATGTGCTTGCCGAGCGCCTTCCGCGCGAGCTCGGACTGTGCGAGCGCGTCCGTCGCCTCGCCGAGCGTCTCCGGCAGCGAGACGATCCCCCGCTCCCGCCGCTGCTCGGGCGTCAGGTGGTAGAGGTTCGTCTCCATCGGGTCGGGGAGCTCGTAGCCCTGCTCGATCCCCTCGAGACCGGCGTGCAGGAGACAGGCGAACGTGAGGTACGGGTTGCACGACGGGTCCGGACAGCGAATCTCCGCTCGGGTCGCCTGCTCGGAGCCCGGCTTGTAGAGCGGGATCCGGATCAGCGCCGAGCGGTTCCGCTGTGACCAGGCGACGTACACCGGCGCCTCGTAGCCCGGGACGAGCCGCTTGTACGAGTTGACCCACTGGGCGAAGACGGCCGAGATCTCGCGCGCGTGGCGCAGCTGGCCGGCGATGAACGCCTTGCCGACATCCGACAGGTGCCACTTGTCGTCCGGGTCGAAGAAGGCGTTGCGCCCTCCCGTGAACAGCGACTGGTGCGTGTGCATGCCCGAGCCGTTCTCGCCGAAGATCGGCTTCGGCATGAAGGTCGCGTAGACGCCGTTCTTCGCCGCGATCTCCTTGACGATCAGCCGGTACGTGAGCACGTGATCGGCCATGTCCAGCGCGTCCGCGAACCGAATGTCGATCTCGTGCTGCGACGGGCCGACCTCGTGGTGTGCGTACTCGACCGGAATGCCCATCGACTCGAGCGCGTGGATCGTCTCCTGCCGCAGCTCCGTCGCCGCGTCGAGCGTCGTCTGCGCGAAGTAGCCGCCCTCGTCGAGCGTCTCCGGCACGTCCGCGCTCGAGAACAGGAAGTACTCGAGCTCAGGGCCGATGTTGAACGTGTCGAAGCCCATCTCCATCATGCGCGCGACCGCGCGTCGGAGCACGTGCCGGGGGTCTCCCTCGTATGGCTCGCCGTCCGGCGTCACGACGTCGCAGATCATCCGCGCGACCTTCGAGCGATCGCCCTCCGAGTACGGCATCAGCTGGAACGTCGTCGGGTCCGGGATCGCGACCATGTCCGACTCCTCGATCGCATTGAAACCCGTGATCGACGAGCCGTCGAAGCCCATGCCGTCGTCGAGAGCGTCCTCGATCTCGGCGGGGGTGATCGCAAAGCTCTTGAGATGCCCCTCGATGTCCGTGAACCAGAGGAGGACGAAGTCGACCTGCTCGTCCTTGATCCGCTTGAGCACGTCGGCGCGAAGCGCCGGATCGCTCGTCGCCCTGTCCACCGTCTCCACCATCTAGCACCTCCTCTCAGAAATGCAAAAAGCCCCGGGCACGATGCCCGAGGCCACGTCGCCTCACGACGGATGGCAGTGTAGCGTCTCGACGCGACGCTGTCATCACCCGATTTAGTCACCAGCTGAACGGATCGAGGTGGAGGCGGTGGGGCCGCAGTCCGATGGGCGAGACATCCTTCGGCGGGATGTCCACCTCCCAGTCGGCGCGTAGGATCGACCGCGCGCGAAGGCCTTCTTTCGGTGCTCGCGTGGTGCGGGTCACCCACGACATCGCGATGGAGACACGGGCCGACTGGGCGCGCGCACTGCGACGTCGCCGACACGCACGGAACGGCCGGCGCTTCTTCTCCCAGTTCGTCGGACGGAGGTCGCTCTGCTTCGATGTCGGCGCGAACGTCGGCACGCGAGTCGAAATCTTCCTTGCGCTTGGCGCGACGGTCGTCGCGGTCGAGCCTCAACCGGCCTGCATCGCGCGACTGAGGCGGTTCGACGATCCCCGGCTGATCGTCGAGGAGATCGGCCTGGGCGCTGCCGTCGGTCGCGCTGAGATGCACATCGCCGATCACGACGTGCTCTCCAGCATGGCCCCCGAGTGGATCGAACGCGTCCGCACTTCCGGCCGGTTCGCAGCTCGTCAGTGGGACCAGACGATCAGCGTGCGGGTCGACACGCTCGACGCGATGATCGCGCGCCACGGCGTTCCGAGCTTCTGCAAGATCGACGTCGAGGGCTACGAGCGAGAGGTCCTCGCAGGGCTCTCGCAGCCGCTGCCGGCCGTGTCGTTCGAGTGCACGCCGGAGTACGCCGAGGTCGCGCTCCGTTGTGTCGACCACCTGCGGTCGCTGGGAATGACGAGGTTCAACTTCTCCGCGGGAGAGACGTGGCACCTCATCTGGGACCGGTGGAGACCGTTCGAGTCGATCGTCGCGCTTCTCGATGGCCTGCCCCGGGACGGTCGGTTCTTCGGCGACGTGTACGCCACGACCCAGCGCGTGTGAGCTAGGCAGGCTTTCGCGCCAGGAAGACGACGAAGTCGTCGTCTCGCGTCGGCGGGCGATCCTCGTAGCCGCCGCGGACCTCGACATCGACGAATCCCGCCGCCGCGAGCTCGAGCTCGAGCTCGTGGGTGAAGTAGCTCGTCATCGTCGAGCGCGTGCTCCTCTTCGGCCTCGAGTTCGCCGTGCCGCCAGAGAAGCGCCCGGATTTCGAGCGACACCCGCTGGGCATGCGGATCCACGTCCACTATCCGCGAGCGAAGCTCGAGCTCGATCGCCGTCCGGTAGCGGGCGTCGGTCACCCTCGTCTCGCCAGGGACGCGGCAGCTCCCCGCGTTCTTCCCTGCGCCAGTACTTCCAGCCAACAGCAGCGTAAGGGACCTCGTTGTCTGCCACGAGCAGGCCACCGGGCTCGAGGTGGTCGTACAAGCGGCGGAGGGCGCTCGGCAGGTCCGAGGCGCCGAGGCCAAGCGCGCCGCAAACGATGATCGTGCGATACCGGCGCGGCACGTCGAGCTCGTGGATCGCCTGGGCGTAGAGATTCGGCGCTCGAAGCCCTTCACTCTCAGCCCGTTCGCGGCAGAACCTCAGCATGTCGGGTGAGACGTCGCAGCCGTCGACGTCGAGCCCGTCGCGGAGGTAAGGGATGAGGAGGCGGCCGGTCCCACAACCGGCGTCGAGCGCGGGCTGGCCCGCTTCGACGAACGGCCGGAAGTAGTCGATCTCCGGTCCGTCGACGTTGAACTCCGCCCACCACCGCGCGACAAGGCCGTAATGCCATGTTTGCGCTTCAGGCACTCGCGCCCGTGTAGTTCTTGAGGCCATAGCGCCAGAACCAGCGCGTGAATCCGGCGAGCACGATGGCGAAGACGATCGCAACGAGCATCGTCTGCCAGTCGAGCCGCGAGGTGATCGCCTCAGCGGGAACCGTGACCGCAAACGCGATCGGGACGAGGAACGTCACGCCAAATCGGAGCCAGGGCGGGTAGATGCCGATCGGGAAGCGCCCGGTGAGGTAGACGCCGTCGAAGAGTTCCGCGATGTTCTCCATGCGGACGATCCAGAACGCGCCGGTCGTCATCACGAGCCAGAAGCAGTAGATCATCGCCGTCCCGACGACCAGGGCGAAGAGGAACGAGGCTACGTTGGCAAGACCGATGCCGGTCGTGAGATCGCTAATGCCGACGGCGAGCAGGATCAGCCCGGAGACGATGTCAACGGCTTGCCAGATCTGGAACCGGCGCACGCTGACGAGCACCTGCGCGTCCTCCGGCTTCGTAAGCGCGTAGTCGAGCGTCCCTTGCTGGACATCCTCCATCAGCTGACTCATGTTCGGCTGGATGAACGTCCGGATCACGCCGCCGAGGAGGATCTGGATGCCGAGCAGGCACAAGAGCTCCGGCTGCGTCCAGCCGTTCAGCTCAGTCGTGTGCGAGTAGACGAGCGCGAGCACGACGAGCCCCGTCACGACCTGAATCGCAGACTGGAGCAGGCTGACGAAGAAGTTGACGCGGTACTGGAGCTCGTTCAGCACGCCGACCTTGAGGAACAACCAGGTGACTCGTCGCCGTGTTCAATTCCCGACCGCCGAGTAGCGTCGAATGGCAGGCCGCCAGACGAGGCGGAAGGCCGCGAACCCGATCAGGATCCAGAACAGCTGCACGCCAAGGCCGCGCAGCAGCTCCACCGACGAGAGATCGCCGGCCAGGCACTCGATCGGGAAGTAGAACGTCCACTGGAAGGGCAGGAACATGGCCAGCGTCTGCACCCAATCGGGCATCAGCGTCAGCGGCACGAGCCGGCCGGAGAGCAGTAGCTCGATCATCATCCAGAGGTCGAAGATCGCTGCGCCGCGGGTCGTCCAGAAACACACCATGCCGAGGGCGGACATGAACATCGTCCGGATTAGATAGGCGCCCCAGATGGCGACGAAGAAGACCCCGATCTTCTCCGAAGTCAGCACGAACGTCGGGATTGAAGATGATCGTCAGCGCCACGCCGATCGGGATCCAGAGCGCGATCACGACGACCTTCATGCCGGCGAAGTACGCGATGTCGTAGTGCAGCGGCTGCACCGGGCGCAGGAGCCACCCCGAGAGCTGTCCCTCCCGGATCCGCCATTCCCACGCAGGGGCGGCGAAGACGATGTTCATGTTGCGAACGAGCGTCCAGACGATGTAGTACGCGGCGAACTCGCCCGCCGTGATGCCCTGCACCGAGCCGCCCGACTGGTCGGCGATCGTCGACCAGACGACGAGGTAGATCACGGGCTCGGCGACCATCCCGAGCATGTAGAAGTAGTTGGAGACGCGGTACTGGAACTGCGCCGAGATCGCAGTCCGCATGGTCGTCAGGTAGAAGTCGACCATCGAGCGGATGCGGCCGGCTTCTCCGACGCGCGCGGGAGCGGCGGCGGTGCTCATTTCGGCTGGGCGAAGACAAGCTCGATCACGTCTTCGATCGGCGGATCTTCGATTGTCAGGTCGAGCACCTGCTGCTCGGAGAGCAGACGGGCGGCCACCTCGGACGTCTGGGCCTTGGGCACGCGCATCGTGACCCAGTCACCGTCGCGGTGGATGACGTCGCCGTACGCCGTGAGATCCGCCTTCCCGTTGGCGAGGGCGACGCCGATCGTCTTGTACGCCGCGAACGTCTCCGCCAGACCCGGTGAGCGGGCCGTCGTAGCGGATCACGCCGTGGTGGATGACGATCACGCGCTTGCACAGCGCCTCGACGTCTGCCATGTAGTGGCTCGTAAGCAGCACCGTCGCGCCGTGGCGGCGGTTGTACTCGGCGACGAAGGAGCGAATCCGCTTCTGCATCGTCACGTCGAGGCCGATCGTCGGCTCGTCGAGGAACAGCACCTGCGGCAGGTGGAGCAGCGAGCCGACGATCTCGACCTTCATCCGTTCGCCGAGCGAGAGGTTGCGCACGGGCTTGTTCACGAGATCTGAGACGTCGAGCAGCTCGATCAGCTCGTCGCGCGTCTCCGTGAACTGCTCGCGTGGTAGGCGGTAGATGGCGCGGTTGAGCTCGAACGAGTCAAGGGCCGGCAGGTCCCACTGGAGCTGGTTGCGGTTGCCCATGACGAGCGTGATCCAGCGGAGGAGCTCACGTTCGCGCTTCGACGGCACGCGGCCGAGCACGAGCGCCTCGCCCGAGGTCGGGTAGAGCAGCCCGGACAGCATCTTCAGCGTCGTCGTCTTGCCGGCGCCGTTCGGACCGAGGAAGCCGACCACCTCACCCGGCTCGATGTCGAACGAGATGCCGTCGACCGCGCGCACCTCGCGCATCGTCCGCCGGAACAGGCCCTTCGCCGCGTGGCGCAGGCCAGCCTCCCGCTCCGGCACGGAGAACGTCTTGACGAGCCCGTCGACGTGGACGGCAGCTGTCATCCGCTTCGCTTGAGCTTTCCGTGCTGCTTCGCGTAGCGCTCGCCACGCGCGAAGATCCAGAGCCCGAGCGGGATCGAGATGACGCCGATCAGGAGCAGCGGCCAGATGTCGCTCCACAGCGTGCTCAGAGCCGCGCCGTCGAGGATCGCGGCGCGAATCCCGTTGAGCGCATACGTCGCCGGCGAGAACTTCGCGAGCCACTGCATCCACTCGGGCAGCACCGAGACCGGGTAGTAGACGCCCGAGACGACGAGCAGCGTCCCCTGCGCGACGAACCCGAGCTGCGTGCCCTTCTCGGGCGAGATCAGCGGCAGCACCGACATCATCATCCCGATGCCGATGAACGAGATCGACGACACGACGAGGATCACGAACGCCGCCGAAGTAGTTCGCGTCCGGCGTGGCGAGATCGAAGAAGAGGAAGGCGCAGACCGCGTACAGGAACAGCGCGCGGATCAGCCCGTAGATGATCGCGAACACGCCCTGGCCGGCCAGGTGCATGGCGCGCGACAGCGGCGCCATGAACGTGTACTCGATCGTCCCCTCCCAGCGCTCCCAGGCGACCGTCTCCATCAGGAACGCGAACAGGATCCCGAGGTAGGCCCAGACGACGGCGCCGATCAGGAGCGTCGTCATCGTCTCGCTCGACGTCGAGCGTCCCGCCCGACGCCTCGATGCCCTTCGCGATGAAGACGATCGTGAGCGTGTTGGCGATGGTCCAGACGAACCACGCGACGTCCCACCAGATGTAGCGCTTCGTGAGATACGCGTTCCGCTCGACGACGCCGCCGGCGCCGACGAGCTCCGCGCGCATCGATCCCAGCAAGGCTCTCATGCGAACACCTCCCTCTCGGCGTCGTCCTCGTCCATCTCCTCCTCGAACGCCCGGCCGGTGGCGGCGAAGAACGCCTCCTCGAGCGTCTCCGCGTCGTACAGCCGCCTCAGCTCGTCGGCGGGCAGCAGGCAGAGCAGCTCGCCGCGGTCGAGGATCCCGACCCGGTCCGCGAGCGACTCCGCCTCGGCGAGGTCGTGCGTGCAGAGGAGGATCGTCGACTCGTGCGTCTCCCGGATCTCGCGGACGAACTTCTGCACCTCGAGCTTCGAGCGCGGGTCGAGGCCCGTCGTCGGCTCGTCGAGGAGCAGGAGCACCGGCGACGTGAGCAGCGCGCGCGCGAGCGCGACCTTCTGCTGCATGCCGCGCGACAGGTTCTCCATCGACTCGTTCCGCCGCTCGGACGGGAAGCCGACGCGGTCGAGGATGCGCGGGATCTCGCCGCGCGTCTGGCGCGACGTCATGCCGTAGTAGCGCGCCGCGTAGCTGAGGTTCTCGGCCGCGGACATCTTCTTGAAGAAGGAGGCCTCGACCGACACCCGGTTCACGAGCTTCCGCACGGCCCGCTGACTCCGTCACGACGTCGTGCCCGAAGACGCGCGCCGTCCCGCCGTCCGGCAGCAGCAGCGTCGAGAGCAGCCGGACGAGCGTCGACTTCCCCGAGCCGTTCTGGCCGAGGATGGCGACGGTCTCACCGCTTGTCGAGCGTGAACGAGAGGCCCTTCAGCGCCGGGAAGGACACGCGCCGACGACCGCGCCGGCGACGACGGAACTCCTTGCGCAAGTTTTCGACTTCGACTGCGTACATGCGATGCTCCTGAAGAGATTCGAACGGCGGGACACGGGCAGCGCTCCCCGGCGAACCGGGCGGCGCGCGGGACGACGGGTGTCAGCCGAAGAGCAACATCGCGCGGCCACCTTAGCAGCCGAAGCCGGATGGCTCAACACGCGATTTCCGAGGCTAGGCTTGGCCCGTGGACGTGCGCTTCGCCGACTGCCGCTACGACCTCGCGGATCCGCCCGCCGCCCGCGCACGCTATCTCGCGGGTCACATCCCGGGCGCGGCGTACCTCGATCTCGACACCGACCTGTCTGATCTCTCGGTGCCGCCCGAGGTCGGCGGCCGCCACCCGCTGCCGATCGGCAGAGCAGTTCGCCGCGAGCGCCGGGCGTGCCGGCATCGGCGCGGACACGCTCGTCGCCGCCTACGACGAGGACATGAGCGGCGGCGCGGCGCGGCTCTGGTGGCTGCTCCGCCACTTCGGCCACGAGGCCGTCGGCGTGCTCGGCGGCGCGCTTCCCTCCTGGCTCGGACCGCTCGCGGAGGGCGAGGAGACGATCGAGCCGGCCGAGTTCGTCGCCGCGCGAGCGGAGCGACGACGTCGCGACGACCGAGGAGATCCTCGAGCGGCTCGGCGATCCCGAGCCTCGTGCTCGTCGATGCGCGTCCCGGCCGATCGCTACCGCGGCGAGGCGCTCGGCCTCGATCCCGTCGCGGGCCACATCCCGGGCGCGATCAGCGTGCCGGCCCGCCTCGGTGCGACTGTCCCGCCGGAGCTGCTCGACGCGGACGAGATCGTCACCTACTGCGGCTCCGGCGTCGCCGCGTGCGTTCCGCTGCTCGCGCTTCATCTCGCTGGGCGCACGGATGCCCGCGTCTATCCCGGATCGTGGAGCGAATGGTCGCGTAAAGGCCTGCCTGCAGAGACCCGCTAAACGCGCCGAAATCAGCAGTGAGATTGATCACTGCGTTACAAGGCGTTATCGTCCCGTCCCCTGGTACTCCGGCGGCAGGAGGCGACTGGCGTGACAGATTCCACCCGTACGGTGCAGATCGGGATCGAGTCCGGTCGGCACGAAGGGGAGAGCGTCGAGCTCGCTGCCGACGAGATCACGATCGGCCGCGATCCGAGCTGCGACGTCGTGCTCGACGACGATCTGGTCTCGCACAGGCACGCCACCCTCACACGGCTCGAGGATGGAAGCCTGGAGCTTCGTGACCTCGGCTCGACGAACGGGACTCGCGTCGACGGGCAACGGATCGACGCCCCGGTCACGCTTCAGGGAGGTGAGGAGGTCCGGGTCGGCAGCACGGTTCTCCGCGTTGCACCCACCGGAGCCGTCGCGACCGGCGCCGAAGAAGCTGCTGCCGCACCGCCCACGACGGAGTCTGAGGAACCGGTCCATCGCTCGACCGTCCTCCGTCTCCGCCAGTCGCTGCGCCGAACGACGATCGTCGCCCTCGTCGCGATCGCGGCGGTGATCCTCGCCGCCGTAGGCCTCGGCACGGCGTTCGCCGTCGGCGCATTCTCCGGCGGCTCAGACTCCGTCGACGTCGAGCGGCTCGAGCGCTCGACCGTACTGATCAAGGGCGAGGTGAACGGCGAGCTTCAGTACATCGGCTCGGGCACGATCATCGATCCCACAGGGATCATCCTGACGAACGCCCATGTCGGCGATCCGCTCCAGCCCGGCTTGGCGCTCCAGTACGGTCCAGCCGAGGAAGGGGTGACGTCGCCCGACAAGCTCGTCGTCGCGATGTTCCAGGGCGAGGACAAGCCGGCGAAGGAGACGTATACGGCGAGGGTGCTCGCCATTGACGGCTATCTCGACGCCGCGGTGCTGAAGATCGATCACACGGTCGGGGGCGGCGACCCGGGATCGCTCCACCTGCCCGCGATCGATCTCGGCGACTCCGATGGCCTCAAGGAGCACCAGCCGCTCGACATCATCGGCTACCCCGGCGTCGGCGGGGGCTTCGAGGGCTCCAACAACACATCCGCAGGAATCGTGTCGGGATTCACCTCGGATCCGCGCATCAAGAGCACGAATCGTGCGTGGATCAAGACAGACGCGGACATCAACGGCGGCAACTCCGGCGGGCTCGCGGCCGACCGCGGCGGCCGCATCGTCGGCATCCCGTCGGCGTCGGCAAAGAGTGGAAAGCTCGGCCAGGTCCGGCCGATCAACCTCATCAAGCCGCTGATCGAGACAGCGATGCAGGGGCAGGCGTGGCAAAGCCCCTACTTCGTGGCGGAGACGGGCGCCGAGAAGTTCACGTTCAAGGGCTGGGCCGCCTCGCAGCCGGACCAGTCGTGCCAGTTCCAGTCGGCGGAGAAGGGATACTCGGCCGGCACGACGCAGCTGCTCGCGATCTATGACATCGCGGGCATGGAACGGAACGAGGACTGGGCGTACGAATGGGACTACGTGAAGGACAAGGACTCCGAGGCGCAGGTCCTCGACGCCGGCCAGACTCAGTGGAAGGACGCGTTCCAGCAGAGCGCGACCTGCTTCGCGATTCCCGTCGGCTCGCGGTCGGCGCTCCCGGCCGGTGACTATTACCTGTTCCTCGATTACGGGCCGAGCAGGAAGAGTGTCGACGGAGTCAAGGTCTCGGTGCTGACATCGAACACGAGCGCGCAGTCCGGCTCCTCGACCCAGCCCGTGCAACCGACGCCGACCGGCCCCCCGCCCGCGGGGACAGGCTCCGAGGTCGCCTGTGTCTCCTGGGATCCCTTGAGCTACCAGGCAGCTGCGAACGGCTTCGGCGAGGCAGGAGGTTCAGGGTTCGCAGTTCCGGCGGGGCTCGACGGCGGCGGGAACGAGGTCGTCGAATCCGGGCCGGTGACGCTTTCGGAGCTCGTCGGCGACGGTCGCGGGTACACGTCGCTCGAGGAGGCGGAAGGCGCTGCAGCGCAGGATCTCCAGAGCTTCCAGCAACGGCAGGAGGACGAATACGCGCAGAACCAGGGTCTCGGGCCGTACCGCTCCTGGTCGTACCGCATCGCGCGCTGGCTCGTCGTCTCGCATGCGAGCGCCTACTACGCCTATCGCGGGACGCTCTGGCTCCCGCAGGTCCTCGGCTTCAACATCGGCGAGGCGTCGCCGGGAATCGTGAACAACGTGCAGCCGCACTACGAGCAGAATCCCGAGAGAAAGCCGTGCCTCATTGGCCCGAACGACGGGCAGCTCGCGGCTTGGCACGCCGTCTACATCCCCGAAGTGACGAACCAGCCAGTGGAGTATTCGAGCCCGACCCAGCCATGACGATCACAGGGGGCGCTCATCCGTTTTCGGAAGCCCCCTAAACGAACCGACGACGACAGCCTGATCGGGCGCGTCGTCGCCGGGCACCGGATCGAGGCGCTCATCGGCGAGGGCGGGATGGGCGTCGTCTACCGGGCGCGCCACGTGCAGCTGGGCAAGCTGCGTGCCCTCAAGCTCCTCCCGCCGCGCCTGGCGAAAGACGAGAGCTTCCGCGAGCGGTTCGAGCGGGAGTGGCGGTTGGCAGCTGCCATCGAGCACCCGAACATCGTCGAGGTGCTCGATGCCGGGGAAGCCGAGGGTCGGCTCTACATCCTCATGCGGCTGATCGATGGCCCCGATCTCGCGTCGCTCATCAGGAAGGAGGGGCCCCTTGCCTCGGCGCGAGCCGTGGCGATCGTCGAGCAGGTTGCGAGCGCACTCGACGCTGCGCACGCCGAGGGCCTGATCCATCGCGACGTCACGCCGCGCAACGTCCTCGTTGCGGACGGCGACCACGCATACCTCGCCGACTTCGGCGTAGCGCGAGCGGTTACCACCGCCGGTCTCACGACGACCGGGTACTTCATCGGGAATCTCGACTACGCGCCTCCGGAGCAGATCGAAGGCAAGGTGATCGACGGGCGCGCCGACGTCTACGCGCTCGGCGGCGTCCTCTTCACCTGCCTGACGGGCCGGTCGCCCTACGAGCGGAATTCCGACGTCGAGCTCATGTACGCCCAGCTCAACGAACCTCCGCCTGTGCCGAGCCGGGTGCTCACGGGCCTGCCGGTTGCGCTCGACGGCGTCGTGGCGCGAGCTATGGCGAAGGCGCCGGAGGACCGCTACGGAAGCGCCGGTGAGCTCGTCGAAGCCGCACGGGCCGCGCTCGGGCCTGCGAGCGGCGCCACGGTGCGAGAGGGCGGGCTCCTTGCGCCAACGGTCATCGAGGCCGGCGCAGTCGCCGCCGCGGGCGGAGACCTCGCTCCACTCCGGATCTTCATCAACTACCGCCGGGGCGATTCCAGTGGGTATGCAGGCCGCCTCTACGACGCGCTCTCGACGCGCGCGGACACGTGGCGGGTGTTCATGGATATCGACGCGATCGAGCCCGGGGCCGACTTCGTCGAGGTGATCGACCAGGCGCTCGACGAGTGCGACGTCGTGATTGCGGTTATCGGGCACCAGTGGATCGACGCGACAGATGCCCGCGGGCGGCGTCGCCTCGATGATCCGGGCGACTTCGTCCGGCTCGAGCTGGCGAACGCGCTGAAGCGGGGCCTTCGGGTGATCCCGACGCTCGTGCAGGGCACAGAGATGCCAGACGCCGAGGAGTTTCCCGAGGAGCTGGCGCCGCTCGCGCGGCGGCACGCGCTCGACCTCAGCGACGGGCGCTGGCGCTACGACATCGACCGGCTCGTGCAGCTACTCGAGCAGATCCAGCGCCAGGCGACCGAGAAGAGGGCGGCCGAGGCGGAGGAGCGCACGCGGCGCGAGCAGCAGCGAACGGAGAGAGCGGCGAAGGCCGCTGCAGCACGCCGGGCCGCCGAGCTGGAAGCGGCGCGGAAAGCAGAGGCAGCCGAAGCGGCGAAGAGAGAGGCGGCGGAGAAAGAGGCCGCCGAGAGAGAGGCGGCAGAGAACGAGGCGGCCGAGAAGGACGCGACCGAGGTGCCCGCGATGGTGGCGGCCACGACGCTCGCTCGAGAGCGATCCCGAGCAGACGACGCTCGACGACGCGGCAGAGGACACGGCGCCGGCGCCTACCGTGGCGCAGGACACACGCAAGCGGCAAAAGGTGATAGGGCTGATCGCGCTCGGGGTGCTCGTCCTCGTCGGCGGCACCATCGCTGCGGTCATGTCGATCGGCTCGTCTTCGAGCTCGCATCACGAGGCGAGCACGACGACCCCCTCGACGACACCCACTCCTCCCGCGCCGGCCGAGACTGCATTCCGCCTCACCGCACTGCACATGGCGCCGGCCAAGCCCGTCCCCGGGAGCCCGTTCGAAGCGCATGCCACTGCCACGCTCGCAAGCGGCGAGCCGGTGCCGCGTCCCGCCGTGTCGTGCGACGCGCACGCCGGCTCGCTCCACCTTTCGGGCAGCCGTCGTCAGGGAGGCGAGCCCGGCTGCCGCTGGAACATCCCGTATGCGGCTGCGGGCAAGCGCCTAGCCGGATCCGTGACAGTGACCTACAAAGGCCTATCGAAGCGGCATGTCTTTAGCGCGCGCGTCGGCCCGGTGCCCGAGCGGCTCGTCATCCTCCGCACGGGCGCTCTGAAGCCGGTCGCCGGCCAGGAGGCACAGGCGGCGTTCCAAGGGCGCTGGGTCCGAGACGACGGCAAGCAGCGTCCCGTTGAGCGTCGTACGACGCGGGCGACTTGCCGCGCGACCGTCCCGGGCTTCACGGTCCGCGCGACCGCGGCCCTCACCGCCAACGACGTCGTCTGCCGCATGCAGATTCCGAGCGGCACCGGCGGTAAGACGCTCAGGGTCGTGATCACGCTCCGCGCCAAGGGCGACACAACCCGCGGCAGCGTTTCCGCCAGGATCGGAGCGCCGCCGGCCCCGACGCCGCAGCCGGAGCCCAGTCCCATTCCTCCGCCCGAGCCGCCGCCGACACCCACGCAGACGTCACCGATCCCGGGGCCGTAAGACAGCGCTAGTGCGCCCGTGCGCTGAAGCTCTTCCTCGCCGTCTGGTTGTGCGAGCGGATCGTGACCGTGAATGTGACGGTCCGTCCGCGCGCAGAGGACGGCACGTACCACTCACAGCGCACGCCGGTGGCAAACAACTCGACAGGCTTGGCCTGTAACGGTCCGCCACCCTCGGCGTGCGCCGCGCAGGTCGCGCGCGCAGGCTTGATGGATTTCTGTACGCCGCCCGCGCGCACGATGTGAGCAGTCACCGTTGCCTGGAAGCTCGAACCGGCGATGACCGACAGGTGCTCGACGCGGCTGATCTTCAGCGTCTCGGTAGGAGGCTTGATCGTGCCTTGGAACGTCCGCGAGACGGATGCGCCGCGATACGTGACGGTCTCCGTGACGACGATCTGCTTCTCCACGTCGCGGTCGGCGAGCGTCCAGGCGCAGAAGTAGCCGCCGTAGTCAAACGAGTAGTAACCATGCCCCTTCACCCCGCGGCTGCCAATGCGCCCGTCACACGAAACGGCGCCATTGGAAACGACGGCGTTCGTCGTCCCGTCCCGAACCCTCAGGCCCGTCAAGAAAACGTCACCAGCTCTCGGAGCGCCGTGCGACCAACCGGAAACCGTGAGCTTCTGCCGCGGAGCCGGCGGCGGTGGCGGTGGCGGTGGCGGCGCACCGATGAGCACGTTGTAGCGCCAGCTTCCGCTGTTCGGGCCACGATCGTCCAGGGTGAACTGACTCCCGTTCCAGTTGAACGTCTCCACCGCGAAGTCGATGATCGAGGGGCTTCCGAAGCCTGACCGGTTGAGGTCGATCGTCGCGCCGCCCGAGTAATTTCCTCTGACATCTGAGCCGATGGTCACGTATTTAGCACCATCCCAGCGTCGTAGTCCGACCGAGTTCGCGTTCCCGTCGATCCAGATCGCGTAGTCGTAGCCTCCGTCGTTGTTGCCGGGGTTGAGGTCGACATCAAGGTAGACGCCGATGTACTTCGTTTTCAGGAGCGTCGGATGGCTCGGTATCTCGATCGAGAAATGGATGTTGCCCGCGTCGTTGTTCGACACCGTGACCTGCTTGATGTCCATTCCCCCTGCCGCAGCGTCTCCGAGGCCGTCGACGAACGTCGTGCTGTTCGCCGAGGACCGCGAAGTGCTTGTCGGCGCCACGTGGGCGTCGGCGGCTGTCGGGGCAACGGCGAATGAGACGGCTACGACTGCGAAAAACGCCTTAGGGAGAACCCTTCGGGCCGTGTGCACGCGGCAATGATCTCCAATCCGTGTGGTGATGTCCAGAGCGGACCGGAGACATGGCTAGGGCGGGTGCTCGATGTCCATGAACCACATGGCGCCGAACCAGTCGCCGCTCTCCTCCGCGATCACGCGCGCGGCTTCCGACGCCTCCTTCTGGAGCGAGTCCTCGTCCGCGTCGAGCACCCTCCCCTTCACCTCTTCCAGCTTCGCCTGCATCCGGTGGTACCGCTCGGCGAGCGCCTGATGCTGCCGAACGGTGATTACCGCTCCGACCGACGCTGCCGCCGCGGGCACGACGATGGCGAGAAAGACGAGGACGTCGTTCAGCTCCTCGTGCGCTCCGCCCACGATCTCGCGAACGGCGCGCGCGAGCACGACGGCCAGCGTCACAGCGAACATGGCGGTGACGAGGCCGCCGAGCCAGCGATCCCTGCGGCGGTGCATCGCCGCCGCCTGCCGGTGGTATTCGATCTGCGGCGAGATCCAGTCGTCGACGAGCCACGAGCGCACGATGTCGGGCTGCACCGTCGAGACGCCGTGCGCCGTCTCGGTCTGCGGCCTCGAGTCCCACACCTCCTCGAACGCACGCTGAACCCAGTCCACCGTCTGCTGCTCGACGAACGCGCTCCGCAGCCCGGCGACGGGCAGGAGGCTGCCGCCCGCCGCGCCCACGTACTTCGCCGAGCGCAGTCGTTCCCCGAGGAAGCGGCAGGAGAGCCAGCGCTTGTGCAACCGCAGGTGCGAGTGCGTGTAGAGGAAGAGCGCGAACAACGTCACGATCAGGCCGACCTCCACCCAGGCGAGGACTACCTTGCTCACGACGCTGAAGGCAATGCTGAAGGCGATCGTCGCTGCGATCAGCGTGGCGAGCGCGGCCATCGCCCAGGTTGCCCAGTTGAACAACCTCTGGTAACGGTTCGCCGCGAGCGTCGCACGCAGGTATGGGGCCGCGACCCAGCTGACGTCGATGCCCGGCGAGGCGAGCTCCTCCTCACAACGAGCCCCAAAGTCCTCCGGTAGAGACTCGTCGTTGAAGCGGCTGACCCAACCGTGGGTCTCGATCAGGGGGCCGAGCACGGAAGCCGGCTCCGGCTCGCGAGCCTCTCCGATCTCCACCCGGTCGTGGTCGATGCCGACGCGCGGCCGGACCTGGTTGAGAAATCGACCGGCTGCGCGGTCGTCGAGGTTGTGTCTAACCGGCGTGCCCTCGTCCGTCGAGATCCAGATGCACGGACGCCAGCGCGCCGCGGCGTAGAGGAGCGTCTCGGAGGACCCTCCCTCCCCGCCGCTTGGATCGCCGCTCCAGAGGGCCAGGAGAACGTCGCAGCGATCGACCACTGCCTGACCGGCGAGCTTGAACCGTGCGTCGCTTCGAGACTGGCTGCCCGTCAGCTCGGTCACCGACGAAGCCTGTGCGAGGAGGCGATGGAACTCCTCGAGCACCTGCCCCGTGAATCCCTGGTCCGAGGCGTACGCGTCCTGGTCGTCCGGGAGGATCACCTCGAGGCGCGCGCGGCCGTGCCGGCTCTGGGCCTCAGCTAGCACCTCACGGACGACGATCCGATCCGCGCCTTCGGCGAGCGACGAGACGACGGCGAGCTCCAGCGGCGTGGAGGCCGTGCCCTTCACGCCGAGCAGCCCGTCGGCGATCGCGCGCACCTGCTCGCGTACGGCTTCGGCGAGCCGCTCGTTGTCGTCCAAGAGACGATGGCCGACGACGGCGATGCGTACGCGAAACGGGATCCTCCCGAGCCGGTCGACGCGCGATCCGTTCTCGTCGATCGAGCCTCCAGGCGACGCCGAGGGTGATTGTTGGGCGGTCACGCCGGGCGAACAATATTGCCCTTCGCCCGAGGTCACTTGACGCGCGGGCGAAGCGGTCCCTACTCTCCATCCACGATGACTCTTCCGACCTCGACGTGGGCGTGGGCATGGCGCAGCGAGCGGGGCGGAAGCGTGGTCTGAGACCGACGCACAGCCGCTTCGCTCGCCGAGACCTCCAGCAGGGAGGTCTTTTTCGTTTCTGGGAACCGAATGAACGCCACCACCGTCATACCCACAGATCTCGTCACCCCGCTCGGGGCGTACCTGCGGCTGCGCGAGACGGGGCCGGCGGCTTTTCTCCTCGAGTCGGTCGAGCACGGGCGGCTCGGCCGCTACTCGTTCGTCGGCTGCGGCTCGGAGCTCGTCTCGTTCGCCGAGGCCGAGGCGCGCGCAGAGCCGGTCGTCGGCTATCTCGGCTACGACCACGCGGCGACGCTCGAGCCGACGGTCGCGCTGCCGGCCGACGGCCCGGCGCTCCCGGAGAGCAGGTTCGTCGTCGCGGCCACGCTCGTCCGCTTCGACCACGCGCACGGCCTCGCCGAGGTGCTGTGGGGCGACCCGTTCGAGACGACGGCGCTACTCGAAGGGCCACGACCCGCGCTGCCGATCGCCAGAAGCGGCGGGCGGGCACATGCGCCGCTACCCGTCGCGGCTCGACTACGAGCGGGGAGTGCGGACGGCGATCGAGCACATCCGCGCGGGCGACGCCTTCCAGATCGTCCTCTCGCAGCGCGCCGAGCGGCCGACGCAGGCGAGCGCGATCGGCGATCTACCGGACGCTGCGCCGGATCAACCCTTCGCCGTACAACTTCCTGCTCGAGCTCGGCGACGTCTCGCTCGTCGGCTCGTCTCCCGAGACGCTCGTGCGGCTCGACGGCCGCCGCGCGAGCGTCAACCCGATCGCCGGCACGGTGCCGCGCGCGCCGGGCGACGTCGAGCGGCTGCTCGCCTCGGAGAAGGACCGCGCCGAGCACGTGATGCTCGTCGATCTCGGCCGGAACGATCTCTCGCGCGTCTGCGAGGCGGGCTCGGTGACGGTCGAGCGGTTCCTCGAGGCCGAGCGCTTCTCGCACGTCACGCATCTCGTCTCGGAGGTCGCGGGGACGCTGCGGGACGGACGTCGGCGCGTTCGACCTGCTGCGCGCGTGCTTCCCGGCGGGAACGGTCTCGGGCGCGCCCAAGGTGCGCGCGATGCAGATCATCTCCGAGCTCGAGCGCTACCGGCGCGGCCCGTACGCCGGCGCCGTCGGCTACCGCTTCCCGGACGGCTCGCTCGACACGTGCATCGCGATCCGGACGATCGTCCTCGCGGACGGCGTCGCGCACCTGCAGGCCGGCGCAGGCATCGTCGCCGACTCGACGCCCACCGGCCGAGCACGACGAGTGCCTGCGCAAGCTCGCCGCGCTCGAGACGGCCCTCAACCTCGCGGAGGCGAGCGACCGATGACGCTCCTGCTCGTCGACAACTACGACAGCTTCACCTACAACCTCGCGCACCTGCTCGAGGAGCTCGGCGGCCGAGGTCGTCGTGCGCCGGAACGACGCGATCGACGCGCCGACGCGGCCGAGCAGCTCGAGCCGACCCACCTCGTCGTCTCGCCGGGCCCGGGCCGGCCCGGAGGACTCGGGCGTCGACGCTCGACGTGATCGCGCGGCTCGCGCCGACGACACCGACGCTCGGCGTCTGCCTCGGCCACCAGGCGATCGTCGAGGCGTTCGGTGGCGAGATCGGCCAGGCGCAACGGCTGCTCCACGGCAAGGCGAGCACGATCGACCACGACGGCCGGGGCATCTTCGCGGGGCTGCCGCAGGACTTCTCGCGCCGGCCGCTACCACTCGCTGGCCGCGACGCGCATCCCCGACGAGCTCGAGGTGTCGGCGACGAGCGAGGACGGCGAGGTGATGGCGGTGCGCCACCGCACGCTGGCCGTCGACGGCGTCCAGTTCCACCCGGAGTCGGTGCTGACGCTGCCGCTCGGGCGCGACCTGCTGCGGAACTTCCTCGAGAGCGGGCGCAGTGATCCAGGACGCGATCGCCCAGCTGCTCGACGGCCGCGACGCTCGACGAGAGCGAGGCGCAGGGCTGCGATGAACGAGATCATGGCCGGGGAGGCGACGACGGCGCAGACGGCGGGCTTCCTCGTCGCCCTGCGGGCGAAGGGCGAGACGGCCGACGAGATCGTCGGGCTGCGCGCGCGCACTGCGCGAGCACGTCGTCCCGGTCGTGCCGCGCCGGACCGATCTCGTCGACACGGCCGGCACGGGAGGCGACGGCGCGCGGACGCTCAACATCTCGACCGCGGCGGCGCTCGTCGCGGCCGCCGCCGGCGCAGGCGTCGCGAAGCACGGCAACCGCGCGGTCTCCTCGGCGTCGGGCTCGGCAGACGTGCTCGAGGCGCTCGGCTTCGAGCTCGAGCTGCCGCCCGAGCGGATCGCGCGCTCGATCGACGAGCTCGGCTTCGGCTTCATCTTCGCGCCGGCGCACCACCCGGGCTTCCGCCATGCCGCGCCGGTGCGCCGGGAGCTCGGCGACGCGAACGGTCTTCAACGTGCTCGGGCCGCTCACGAACCCGGCGGGCGCGCGTGCGCAGATCGTCGGCGTCTACGCCGAGGAGCTCGTGCCGGTGATCGCGGACGTCCTCTGCCGGCTCGGCGCCAGCCGCGCGTTCGTCGTCCACGGCGCGGCGCGGGATCGACGAGCTGTCGCCGGCCGGGCCGAACATCGTCGGCGAGGTGTTCGAGGGCGCGGTCTCGCTGAGCGCGTGATCGACCCGCGTCGAGCTCGGCGTCCCACGCTGCGCACCCGGCGACCTGCGCGGGGGCACGCCGGCGGAGAACGCGGCGGCGATCCGCGCGGTGCTTCGCGGCGAGACCGGGCCGCGCCGCGACGCGATCCTCCTCAACGCCGCAGGCGCGATCGCGGCCGCCGGGCACGCCGGCGACCTCGCCGACGGGCTGCGGATCGCAGCGGAGGCGGTCGACTCGGGCGCAGCCGCGGAGCGGCTCGAGGACCTGACGGCTTTCTCACGGGCGGTGGCCGCCTAGTGCCACGGCTCCGGGATGCGCTCGCCGGGGACGGGCTGGCCGCGATCGCCGAGATCAAGCGCCGCTCGCCGTCGGCCGGCGACCTGCGGCCGGACGCCGATCCCGCCAGGCTGGCGGCGGCGTTCGAGGAGTCCGGCGCGGCCGCCGTCTCGGTGCTCGTCGACGAGCGCTTCGGCGGCAGCGATCGCCGATCTTCGCGCCGCGCGTGCCGCGGCCGCGCCTGCCGCTGCTCGCCAAGGGCTTCTTCTCGACGGAGGACGAGCTGACGGAGCTCCGGCGGGCAGGCGCCGACGCCGTCCTCCTGCTGCTCCGCGACCTCGACGACGAGGCGGCGCGCCGGCTCCAGGCCCACGCGCGCGAGCTCGGGATGGACGCGCTCGTCGAGGCGCACGATGCCCGCGAGCTCGACCGCGCCGTCGCGCTCGGCGCCGACCCGATCGGCGATCAACGCCCGCGACCTCGAGACGTTCGCCATCGACCGAAGCGCGCAGCTCGCGCTCGTCGCACGACGCGCCGCGCGACCGCGTCGTCGTCGCCGAGAGCGCGATCCACACGCGCGCCGCGGCGCTCGAGGCCGAGCTCGCGGGCGCCGACGCGTGCTCGTCGGCACGCCCTGATGCGCGCTGCCGACCCGCGGCGCTGCGCTCGCGAGCCTCGTCGCGCGGCCGTCGTGAAGGTCTGCGGCCTCACGCGGCAGGAGGACGTCGACGCCGCGGTCGACGGCGGGCGCCGACCTCTGCGGGTTCATCTCTCGCCGAGAGCCCACGGCGCGGCCGACGCGGTGCTCGACGTCGGCGAGAGCGCGCGCTCTCCGTCGCCGTGCTCGTCGGCGAGGCGGACGGACACGGACGCGGACCTCGTCCAGCTCTACGAGCGCGAGGAGGGGCGTGTGCGCGGCCGCGACGCCGTGCTGCTCCGCGACGGCGCGCACGTGGCGACCGTCGTCGACCTGCCGTGGGAGGAGGCGGACCCCACGCACCTCGACCGCGCGCGTCGGTCGACGGCCGGTTGTGCTCGCCGGCGGCCTCGGCCCCGAGAACGTCGCGCGAGGCGATCGAGGCCGTGCGGCCGTGGGCCGTCGACGCGAGCTCGAGCCTCGAGTCGGCGCCGGGCGTCAAGGATCACGAGCGCGTGCGCGCGTTCGTCGCAGGCGGCGCGGATGACCGAAGGCTGGTCTACGGCGAGTACGGCGGCCGCTACGTGCCGGAGACGCTCGTGCCCGGCGCTCGACGAGCTCGAGGCCGGTTGGCAGCGAGGCGACGGCGCGACGCCGTCGTTCGCCGACGGAGCTCGACGCGCTCGGGCAGGGAGTACGCCGGCCGGCCGACGCCGCTGACGCTCGCCGAGCGGTTCGCTGCCCGGGAATGCGCGTCTATCTGAAGCGCGAGGACCTGCTGCACACCGGCGCGCACAAGCTGAACAACGCGCTCGGCCAGGCGGTGCTCGCGCGCCGGCTCGGCAAGCGGCGGATCGTCGCCGAGACGGGCGCCGGCCAGCACGGCGTCGCGACGGCGACCGTCTGCGCGCGCTTCGGCCTCGAGTGCGTCGTCTACATGGGCTCGGAGGACATGCGACGCCAGCGCCCCAACGTCGAGCGCATGCGGCCTGCTCGGCGCCGAGGTGCGCCCCGTCGAGTTCGGCACGCGGACGCTGAAGGAGGCGACGAGCGAGGCGATCCGCGACTGGATCACGAACGTCCGCACGACGCACTACCTGATCGGCTCGTGCGTCGGGCCGCACCCGTATCCCGCGATCGTCGCGCGAGCTGCAGGCGGTGATCGGGCGCGAGGCGCGCGAGCAGTTCCTGGCCGCCGAGGGCCGGCTGCCGGAGGCGGTCGTGGCCTGCGTCGGCGGCGGCTCGAACGCGATCGGCCTGTTCGCCGGCTTCGTCGACGACCCCGACGTGCGGCTCGTCGGCGTCGAGGCAGCGGGCGCGGCGAGCCTCGGCTCGCGGCCGCACGGGCGTCCTCCACGGCGCACGGTCGTCGCTGCTCGCCGACGCGGACGGCCAGATCGAGGACGCGCACTCGATCTCTGCCGGGCTCGACTACCCCGGCGTCGGGCCCGAGCACGCGTTCCTGCGCGACTCCGGCCGCGCCGACTACGTGACGGCGACGGACGAGGAGGCGCTCGGCGCCTTCCGCCGCCTCGCCGAGACGGAGGGGATCATCCCCGCGCTCGAGCCCGCCCACGCACTCGCGCGGGTCGCCGACGTCGACGCCGAGACTCGTCCTCGTCGGCCTCTCCGGCCGCGGCGACAAGGACCTCGACGAGGCGCTCGCGCGGCTGTGAAGACGCTCGTCGTCTACCTGATGGCCGGCGCGGAGACGCCGGCGCTGGCCGAGGCGGCCGTCGAGGGCGGCGCCGACGTCATCGAGATCGGCTTCCCGTTCTCGGATCCGCTCGCCGACGGTCCCGTCATCCGCCGCGCCGCCGAGCGCGCGCTCGCGGCGGGCATGCGCACCGAGGCGTGCCTCGAGTGCCTCGCAGCGGTGCGCGACGCGTGTCGACGCTGCCTATCGTGCCGATGACGTACGCGTCGCTGCTCGAGGCGTACGGCTACGAGCGCTTCGCGGACGACGCGCAGGCCGCCGGCGCGACGAGCCTGATCGTCGCCGACCTCCCCGCCGGCGCGCACCCCGAGCTGCCGGCGCATCCAGCTCGTCGCGCCGACGTCGACGGACGAGCGCCTCCGACTCGCTGCCGAGCAGACGGACGGCTGGCTCTACCTCGTCAGCCTCACCGGCACGACCGGCAGCGCGAGACACGCTCTCGCCGGAGCTCGAGGGCCTCGTCAAGCGGGCGCGGCGCACTGACGTCCAAGCCGCTCTACGTCGGCTTCGGCATCTCGACGCCGGAGCACGCGGCGGCCGCGGCCGCGCTCGCCGACGGCGTCGTCGTCGGCTCGCGGGCGGTCGAGGTCGCAGAGGAGGGCCCGACGGCCCTCCTCGAGTACGTCGCCTCGCTCCGCGCCGCGCTCGACGCTGTCTAGCCGCTAGCGTCCTCGGGACGTCGCTGGCATCGCGGCCGAGGACGCGCTAGCGCATGGCGAACTCGACGCGTGACGCGAGGCTTCGATCGGCTGCGTCCCGGCCTCGATCGGCGTCGCGTCGGCCGCCGCCTTCTCCGCGATCGGCACCGGGCTCGACCGACGACTCGACGATCGAGCGCACCGGCCCGAGCCGCACGTGCGCGGCACCGGCGAGCGACTGCGCCTTCCCGCGCGCGTCGGCGACGGCCGCCGACAGCGCGCGCCGGTAGAGGACGGTCTCGTCGGACACGCGTGAAGGACGGGCCGTAGACCTGGTTCGCGCCCGCGTTCACGGCGCGTCGATCACGCCGCCGAGCGCGACGATGCCCTTGATCGTCGGCGTTGACGGTGTTCGAGGCCGTGTAGCCGACGATGTCCTCGCCGTTCCCGGAGTAGCGCGGCGACAGCGAGACCGCTCGACGTCTGGACGTCCTTCGCGGCGACACCGGCGCCCTTGATCGCGTCGATCACCTTCTCGCATCTCGGCGTTGTTCGCCGTTGAGCGCCCCAGCGGCGGTCTTCGCCTGCGTCGTCACGCCGAACGAGAACGCGGCGCGGTTCGGGCACGGCGGTCGCGCTGCCGGAGCTCGTGACGGTCGAGCGTTCGTGCCGAGCCGTCGCGGCCGGCTGCCGGCCTGGCCGCGCGGCGGCCCGCGACCGACGACCACGAGCACGGCCGCCACGGCGCCGAGCGCAGCGCTGCGATCACGCAGTGAGCCTCATCGGCTTCCTCCTCGTCGTCACGTGTGTGGTCTACTACGTCGCCGCGACGCCGCCGTGTCACACGTCAGGCGACAGCAGTCGCGGCGCGCGGCTCGAGATACGGCCGCCACCGCGTGGGGATGCGCGGCGTACGCGAGCCTGATGAAGAGCGCCGGCGTCGGCGGCCGCGGCGGCCTCGGCAGCACCATCGAGACCTCCTCGAGCGAGCCGGTCGCCCTTGCGGAGGTTGCACGGCGCGCACGAGGTGACGACGTTCTCCCAGACGGAGTCGCCGCCTCGGCTGCGCGGCACGACGTGGTCGAGCGTCAGCCGGACGCCGGTCGTGCCGCAGTAGACGCACTCCCAGCCGTCACGAGCGAAGAGCGCGCGCCGGGAGATGCGGCGCTGGGCAGCGCGCGGCACGCGCACGTACGTCACGAGCCGAACGACGTGCGGCCAGGCGAACGCTTGCCTCGGCCGATCGCAGCGGCCGGTCGAGCACCTCGACGAGCTCGGCCTTCTGCTTGTGCACGAGCACGTGCGCCCGCCGGACCGAGCAGACGTTGAGCGGCTCGTAGCTCGCGTTGAGGACGAGAACCTGCTGCACCAGGCCGGAACTGTACCCAGCAGCGTCCACCCAGCCATGGGCGATTTGCCACGTATCGAGCGTTGCGCGGAGCCGCAGGCGGTCCAGGGACGCTAGGACGCCATCGCGCGCTCGACGGCCTCCTGCTCCTCGGGCGAGAGCGCGATCGACCGCCTTGCCCTGGTCGAGCTCCTTCACGTAGACCCGCGCGTAGTCGCGGCCCTGGATCGCGCTCAGCACGACGCCGGAGCGGTTCGAGTCGAGCAGCGCCACCGAGGCGGACTGCCGCCCGCCGGCGCCCTCGTAGGCGTCGTAGCGCACGACCGCCGATGCGGCGAGAGCGTCGTGTCGGCGCGCCGATCGACGCGGGCGATCGCCGCCGCGACCTCGTCCACGGCCCGGTGCAGGTCGTCGACGCGCCCCTGCAGCGAGACGGCGAAGTCGGCGAGGTCGCGCTTCGCGCCGCCGAGCAGCACGCTGCTGCGCGGAGCGCAGCCGGCGCAGGTCGCGCAGCAGCGCGACGACGAGCACGAGCGCGAGCGATCGCCACGACCGCGGCGCCGATCGCGATCCAGCCGGCGACGTGGTTGAGATGCTCACGCGGCGACGGCCGCTACCCGAGCGAGAAGATGACCGGGTACTCGGCGCTAGTTGTTGTCCGTGTTCGCCTCGCCCTCACCGGCTGCACGTCGACCTGCACCGTCGTCTTCGTCGCGAACTGCACCTGGCCGAGGTTCTTGAACGTGACGGTCTTCGACTCGCCGGGGTTGATCGAGTCGATCGTCTTCGTCGCCACGATCGGCGAGGGCTGCTGCTCGATCGTGAGCGTCACCTTGACCTGCACCTCCTGGTCGTCGCCGGTGTCCTCGACGACACGGCGAACGCCGAGGTCGGTGCCGGCGGTGACGATGTTCTCGTGTCCGTCGAGAGGACGGAGCCGCTCGGCAGCGCCTTCGTCTCGACGATGCCGGTTCCGTGGAGGCCGCCCGTCGGAGTGCCGCCCGTCGCGGCGCCGTTGACACGCTCGAACACGGGCTCCCAGTAGCCGGGGCTGCCGAACTCGGGGTTCTGGACGAAGTCGAACTCGGGCACCGGGACGCCCGACACGCCGTCGGCGCGCATCTGCGCGAGCGACGCGGCGCGGAACAGGTCGTCCCAGACGACGTCGCTCGTCACGAGCCGCTGCGCCTGCGCGGCGAGCTGCAGCGCGGCGCCCGACGCGTCGTCCGAGCCGCCCGTCGGCCCGGAAGACGTCGGCGAGCCGCCGCAGCCCGTGATGCGGAAGGCGAGCGCCTCGAGCGCAGCTCGCGTGCTCGTCGCGGAGGGCGCCCGGCTCGTGGATCGCACTCGGCGTCCGAGATCTTCTGCTGCTGGAGATCGGCGAGGCCGTCGAGCTTGGTCGCCAGCTCGTTCGGGCTTGATGCCCGGTCGTCGTCAGCGCTTCGTCGAGCTTGCGGCCGATCTTGTCCGAGCCGGTGGCGACGACCGGACATGTCCTCCATGTAGCCCTCGTACGTCGACTTCTTCGAGTCTCCCGGTGCAGCTGACGATGAGGAAGACGAGGCCGATCACGAGAAGCACCGCGACGGCGATCAGGCGCGATCAGCCGCGCGCGCGGCGACATGCCGCCCTGCGACTGGCGCGGCGGACGCGGGCGGCGGGCCCGCCTCCCTCCCGCTCCTGCGGGCGCCAGTTGCGGCGGCGACTGCTCGCTCGTGTCGACCTCCTCGAAGAAGTCGAACTCGATGTCGTCGTCGTGGAACTGCTCGCTCATAGGTGGCCCGGCGACCGGAACGCGGCAGACTGTAGCCCATTTACCGGCGGGATCCTCCCGCTCTCCGCACCTGCAGAGCCGTGGAGGAGTTCCCTTCCGCGCGGCCAAACGAACGGTGTTCGATGGCGCGGACGGCCGACAGCAGTCGCCCCTGGATCGCTCGTGCTCGGCCGCTACCGGCCGATCCGGCCACTCGGCTCGGGCGGGCTCGGGATCGGTCTGGCTCGCCGGGAGGAGGAGAGCCGGGCGGCGACGTCGCGCTCAAGATCGTCCCCCGCGACGGCAACGCGCCGCGCTCGCGCCGAGCGCGAGGCGAGCGCGGCCGCGCGGCTCCGGCACGAGCGCTGCCTGCGCGCGCACGCGTTCGCGCGCGACCCCGGCCACGTGTACATCGTCTACGACTACGTTCCCGGCCGGACGCTGCGCGAGGCGATGCGCGCGGGCGAACTGACCGACGCCGCCGCGCTCGAGGCCGGCGCGCAGATCCTCGACGGGCTCGCCCACGCTCACGCGCACGGCATCGTCCACCGCGACGTCAAGCCGGCGAACGTGCTGCTCGTCGGACGGGCGCGGACGTCGAGCGTCAAGCTCTTCGACTTCGGGCTCGCGGTGATGCACGAGGAGGAGACGCTGACGGCGGTCGGCGACATTCCGGGCACGCTCGCGTACATCTCGCCCGAACGGCTGACGCGGCGAAGCCGCCGCGGCCGGCCGCAGACGTCTGGGCGGTCGGCGTGCTGCTCTGGGAGGCGCTCGCCGGCGAGCACCCGTTCTGGGGCGGCTCGCTGCTCGACACCGCGAAGACGGATCGAGGCCGGCGCGCCGTCGCTCGCCTCCGTGCGCCCCGACCTCGACCGGCCGATCGTCGAGTGCGTCGACCGGGCGCTCGCCATCGAGCCGTCGCGACGACCGACGGCCGCGGCGCTCGCCGACGCGGCTGCGCAGGGTCGCGTGCTAGCGCGCAGACGAGCCGCGCCGCGGCCTCTCCGGCGGTCGCTCACGCCCGATCAGGCCCTGCGCGTCAGCACTGCCCGCCGGCGACCGCCGTTCCTCTTCGCCGCGTGGACCGCCGCCGCACTGCCCTTCTTCCCCGCCGGCTGGGCGCTCGTGGATCGGCCTGCTGTCGCCGGCGCTCGTCGCTCTCTCGAGCCCGCGGCTCGGGCTCGCCTTCGCCTCGCCGTCCCGGTGCTGCCGCTCGGAAACTACGCCCTCGCGGCTCGCCGTCGTCTACGCCATCGCGGCTGCTCGTCTGGCTCGTCGCGATGTGGCGCGAGCCGCGAAGCCGGGCTGCTGCTCGACGGCTGGGCCGCTGCTCGCCGCCGTCGGCCTGCTCGGCTTCGTGCCGGTGCTCGGGCTTGCTCGTTCGGGATCCGATCCGCCGGGGCCTCCAGGTGGCGGCAGCCGTCTTCGCGGTCGCGGCGGTCGAGGGCGTGAGCCGCATCGACCGGCTCGGAGTCGCGACCTCGGACCGGCCGGGCGAAGCGGCCGCCGCCGTCTTCCGGGCGCGTCGAGCGCGCGACCCTCGTCGAGGCGGTGACGCTCGGCCTCGTCGCAGCCGTCCTGCCCTTCGCGCGCGGCCGTGGGCCGTGGGCGGCCGCCGGGCTCGCCGCGTTCATGATGGCCGGAACGCTGATCGCGGCGCCGTCGCTGCCCGCCGCTGCCGCATCGTCCTTGCCGCCTGGGCGACTCTGCCTCGGGCTGATCGCAGAGCCGTACGTGCGAGCCAGGCTCGCGTCGCGAGCCAGACGCCCGACGGCCGAGACGGTGACCGTCGTCAGGCAGCTGGCACCCGTCCAGGAAGTCGCGGGCCACGGGTAGACTCGACGGGCGGAGACCGCCGTGATTCTCCGCACTATCGAGCAACAAGATCGAAGTCGCTCGTCGAGGGCGTGTTCGGCCGTGCGTTCAAGTCGACCGTCCAGCCCGTCGAGCTCGCACGCAAGCTCACGAAGGAGATGGACGACCACCGCACGGTCTCCGTCTCGCGGGTCTACGTCCCGAACGAGTACACGGTCTATCTCTCGACCGCCGACCGGGCGCAGTTCGAGGCGTACGAGGCCTCGCTCAAGCTCGAGCTGCAGGAGTACCTCGCACAGCACGCGAAACGCGAGGGTTACGTGATGCTCTCGCCTGCCGGTCGGTCGCGATCACGACGGACGACGATCTCGCCGTCGGCGAGTTCGGGATCGCCACGCGCATGGTCCAGCGGTCGTGCGCGCAGACGGCTCGCTCGACGGCGATCCCGTCGCCCGAGGGCGGCGCAGACGATGGTCTACCGGCCGGAGCCGGACGGCCGAGCCCGAGGAGAAGCCGGTCAAGGCGGCCGAGCAGATCGCGTCTCGTCGTCGGCGGCAAGCGAGCACCGGATCGCCAAGCGCACCACGGTGATCGGCCGGTCCGCAGGGATGCGACATCCGGCTCGACGACGCGAACATCTCGCGGCGCCATGCGGAGCTGCGCCAGCAGGGGACGTCCTACTGGATCGTCGATCTCGGGTCGACGAACGGCGTCGAGGTGAACGGGAGCCGCGTGGAGCGGGCGCAAGCTCGAGGACGGCGACACGGTCACGCTCGGCGAGACGCAGCTCGTCTTCAGTCGAGCAGCTCCGTGACCGCGTCGATCGCGGTCGAAGAGGCCCTCCTCCTGCTCAAGATCGGCTTCCTCGTGTTGCTCTACCTCTTCATCTGGCGGATCGTCCGCACGGCGAGCCGCGACCTGCGCACGCCGCAGGAGAGCTTCGTGCTCGCGCCCCAGCAAGGTGCGCAAGGCACTGCCTCCCGAGAAGCGAGCGAGAGCGGCTCGTGCTCGTCGCGGACCGGCGACGCCGAACGGCGTGCTATCCGATCGACTCGGCGGCCGATCACCGTCGGCCGCGGTGCGCCGAACGACATCCCGCTCGACGACGACTTCGCGTCGACCCGCCACGCCCGGGTCGAGCCGCGCCGCGACGGCGTCTGGATCGAGGACGTCGGCTCGACGAACGGCACGTCCGTGAACGGCGTCACGCTGACGGCGCCGCGCAAGCTCTCGCCCGGCGACGTGATCCGCGTCGGCGAGACCGACCTCCGCTTCGAGCGATGACGCGTGATCGCGCAGTCTGCAGGCCTCACCGACGCCGGCCGGCGCCGACGTCACAACGAGGACGCGTACGTCTGCGAGCCGCCGCTGTTCGCGATCGCCGACGGGATGGGCGGCGCCCAGGCGGGCGAGCTCGCGTCACGTCTGGCCGCGGCCTCGGTCGGACGCGCGCGACCGCCGGGCTGCGCCGGACGCGACCGGGTCGTGGCGCTCGATCGAGGAGGCGAACCGGAGCGTCTACGAGCGCGCGGCAGAGGACGAGTCCGCCTCGGGCATGGGCACGACGATGACGGTCGCGCTCGTCGAGAACGACGTCGTCTGGATCGGCCACGTCGGCGACTCCCGTGCGTACCTCGTCCGCGACGGAGACGCTCGAGCAGGTGACCGAGGACCACTCGCTCGTCGCCGAGCTCGTCCGCTCCGGCCGGCTGACCGCCGGAGGAGGCCGGCACCCATCCGCACCGATCGGTGATCACGCGCGCCCTCGGGACGGAGCCGGACGTCGAGGTCGACACGATCGCGGTGCCGGCCGCAGCCGGAGGACGTCTTCGTGCTCTGCTCGGACGGGCTCACCGACGATGGTCGACGACGCCACGATCCTCGACGCTCGTCGAGGAGCGCCGACGCGATCTCGCGCGCGCGGCGAAGGCGCTCGTCGACGACGGCGAACGCCGCCGGCGGCGAGGACAACGTCACCGTCGTGCTCTTCAGGCTCGCCGACGAGCGGCGACACGGACGAGATCGCCGGCGCCAGATCGCCGCGCTCGGCGCGACACGGACGAGGACACGCTGCACGGCGTCCCGGTCCCCTCTGCGCGACGGACGCGTCGAGCCGCGCCGCGGCGCGGCCGCCGCGGCGCCCGCGCCTGGCGATCCTGCTCGCCGACGGTCGCCATCGCCGTGATCGGGCTCGGCGCGCTCGGCGTCTTCGGCCTCTCGCGCTCGCACTTCGTCGGCGTCGAGCCGGACGGCCATCGTCGCCGTCTACCAGGGCGTACCGTGGGACCTCGGCTTCGGGATCCAGCTCTACCGCGTCGTCTACGAGAGCCCGCTCGTGACGGCGAACTTCCCGCCGGCGAGCGCCGCAAGCTCTTCGACCACGCACCTCGATCAGCCGCGACAAGGCGCTCGCCGAGCTCCACGCGTACGAGCAGGACGTGGTGCCCTGATGACGATGCGGAACCGCGAGCTCCTGAGCCTCGCTCGTCGTCGGCGCTGATCACGGCTTCGGCTTCGCGAGCGTCTACATCGCGCGCCAGGACGTGATCTCGGCCGCCTCGCTCTCGTACGGGATCGTTCTTCCTCTGCCTCTACCTCGCCGCGCACCTCGTCGTGCGCGCGTGACGGTGCCGAACGCCGATCCGTACCTGCTGCCGCTCGTCGCGCTCCTGACGGCGATCGGCGTCACGGAGATCTACCGCATCGACCAGACCGACGCGCTCCGCCAGACGACGTGGATCGTCGTCGGCGATCGCAGCGATGGCCGCCGTGCTGATCGCGTTGCGGCGCGACTACCGCAGGCTCGAGAGCTACAAGTACCTGTTGCGGCGTCGCCGCCGTCGTCCTGCTCGTCCTGCCCGCGCTGCCGGTGATCGGCCAGACGGTGAACGGCGCGCGGCTCTGGGTCGCACGTCGGGCCGCTCCGCTTCCAGCCCGGCGAGCTCGCGAAGGTGCTCCTGATCGTCTTCCTCGCCGCCTACCTGCGCGAGAAGCGTGAGGTGCTCGCGCAGGCGCGGCTCAAGGACCTCGGGCCGCTGCTCCTCTTCTTCGGCGCGGCGATGCTCGTGCTCGTCGAGACGAACGACCTCGGCAGCGCGCTCCTCTACTTCGGGATCTTCCTCGCGATGCTGTACGCGGCGACCGGACGGGCGCTGTTCGTCGCCGTCGGGACTGGCGCTCTTCGCGGCGGGCGCGGCCGTCGCCTACAAGTCGATCTCGCGCGTCGGCGAGCGCGTCGACACGTGGCTCGACCCGTTCGCCGACCCGCACGGCGGCGGCTACCAGACGGTGCAGGGCCTGTACTCGATCGCGAACGGCGGCTTCGGCGGCACCGGGTTCGGGCGCGGAACGTTCACGAGCCCGGGCGGAACGTCCTACATCCCGGACCTCGACACGGACTTCATCTACGCCGCGCTCGGGCAGGAGCTCGGGCTCGTCGGCGTCGCCGGCTTCCTGCTCGTCTTCATGGTGCTCTGCCTGCGCGGCTTCCGCGTAGCGATCCTCGCCGAGGACGGCTTCTCGAAGCTCCTCGCCGTCGGCTTCACGTTCGGCTTCGCGCTGCAGACGTTCATCATCGTCGGCGGCGTGCTCCGCCTGATCCCGCTGACCGGGATCACGCTGCCGTTCGTGAGCTACGGCGGCTCGAGCGTCGTCGCGAACTTCGTCATGCTCGCGGGCCTCCTGCTCGTCTCGAACCGCGCGGAGGCGCGCGCGCGATGAACACCGAGATCCGCCGCGTCGCCTTCGTCGCGCTCGTCGCTGGTCGGCGCGCTCGTCGTCGGGACGACGTACTGGCAGGCGTGGGCGGCCGGCGACCTCGCGGCGCGGCAGGACAACGCGATCAAGCGCGTCGCCGCAGTTCAAGATCAAGCGCGGGCTGATCTACGCGGCCGACGGGACGGTGCTCGCCGCGAACCGGAGGATCCAGGACGAACGGGCAGACGTTCTACCTCCGCCGCTACCCGCACGGCGCACTGCTCGTCCAACATCGTCGGCTACTCGACGCAGGGCACGCTCGCGCGCGGGGCTCGAGCGCTCGCTGAACGACTACCTGACGGGCTCGAACTGCGAACCTGCACACGGTGCTCGAGCACGACGCTGAACGCGCTCACGGGCAAGACGATCAAGGGCAACTCGCTCGTGCTCACGATCGACCCGGCCGTCCAGCGCGCCGCGCCAGCGCGCGCTCGCGGGTCGAACTGCGGCGCCGCGGTCGCGCTCGAGCCGTCCACGGGACGCGTGCTCGCGATGGCGACGTCACCCGGCTACGACGCGAACAAGGTCGAGCGCGACTTCGGGAGCATCGTCGGCACGCGCGCGGCGTGCCCGCCGGCCGCGCCGCTCGCTCAACCGCGCGACGGCCGGCCTCTACGCGCCGGGCTCGACGTTCAAGCTCGTCACGGCGGCGGCCGCGCTCGACACCGGCGAAGTCACGCCGCAGACGGTGCTTCGACGACCGCGGGCTACTGCACCGAGTACGGCAAGCCGGTCTACAACTTCGCCGACCAGTCCGGCCCCGAGCAGTTCGGCCGCGTGAGCTTCGCAGCAGGCGCTCCAGCACTCGATCAACTCCGTCTTCTGCGACGTCGGCAAGCAGCTCGGCGCGCTCAAGATCCTCGAGTACGGCAAGCGCTTCGGCATGTACGCCGCAGCCCGGCCTCGAGACGCCCGGCTCGGAGCAGCGGCCGAGCGGTCTCTACCAGGCGCGGCAGGCTCTTCTTTCCCAAGCACGACTACCAGGTCGACCCCGGCCGGCTCGCCTTCGGCCAGGAGCGGCTCGGCGTGACGCCGCTGCAGATGGCGATGGTCGCGTCGGCGATCGCGAACGGCGGCGTGCTCATGCAGCCGTACCTCGTCGAGCAGATCCTGCGGCCGAACGGGAAGGTGGTCTGCGACGCACGAAGCCGAAGGAGGTCGGGCGCGTGATGAAGCCGACGACCGCCGCAGGAGCTCACGGCGATGATGGTGTCCGTCGTCTCGGCCGGCACCGGCACGGCCGCGCAGATCTCGGGCGTCGAGGTGGCCGGCAAGACGGGCACGGCGGAGACGGGCGTCGCGCAGCCTGAACACGACCTGGTTCGTCGAGCTTCGCGCCGGCGCTGAGAGTCGCAGGTCGCCGTCGCCGTCGCCCTCGAGAACCAGACGGGGACCGGCGGCACGACCGCCGCGCCGATCGCGCAAGCGAGATCATGACAGACGGCGCTCTGGCGCAAGGCCTCTCCCTAACCTGTAGCCGTGAGCTCTTCCGACATCCAGACCCGACGAGGTCTTCGACGGTCGCTACCGCGTCATGCGAAAGCTCGGCACGGGCGGGATGGCGACCGTCTACCTCGCCGAGGACCAGGAGCTCGGGCGCCGCGTCGCGATCAAGATGCTCGACGACCGCCACGCACAGGACGAGCAGTTCGTCGAGCGCTTCCGCCGCGAGGCGAAGAGCGCCGCCGTCCTCTCGCACCCGAACATCGTCGCCGTCTACGACCGCGGCGAGTCCGACGGCACGTACTACATCGCGATGGAGTACCTCGAGGGCAAGACGCTCAAGGAGCTGCTCGTCTCCCGCGGCCCGACGCCGATCCGCGTCGCCGTCGACTACGCGCGGCAGATCCTCGCCGCGCTCGAGTTCGCGCACCGCAACGGCATCGTCCACCGCGACATCAAGCCGCACAACATCGTCGTCGCGCCCGACGGGCGCCTCAAGGTGATGGACTTCGGCATCGCCCGCTCCGCGCTCGAGCCAGGTGACGGAGGCGGGCTCGATCATCGGCACCGCGCAGTACCTGTCGCCCGAGCAGGCGCGCGGCGCGGCGGCCGGGCCCGCGGCCGACCTCTACTCCACCGGCGTCGTGCTCTACGAGATGCTCACGGGCAGCGTCCCCTTCGCCGGGCGACACGCCGCTCGAGGTCGCGATGAAGCACCTCTCGGAGATCCCGGAGCCGCCGTCGGCGAAGCGGCCCGAGATCCCGCACGAGCTCGACGCGTCGTCCTGCGGGCGCTCGCGAAGGACCCCGAGGCGCGCTACCGGAGCGCGCGGGAGATGGACGCCGACCTCGCGCGCGTCGCCGCCGGGCTCTCGGTCTCGCCCGTCACCGAGGAGGCGGCCACGTCGGTGCTCACGGGCGCCGGCGGCGGCCACGGCGGTCACGCGTATGGCGTCCGGCGGCGCCGCACGCCACCCGGCTACACGCCGCCGAGGAGCCGCTACTACGAGTACGAGCCGCCCAGTCCGGCGCCGCCCGATCTGGCCCTGGCTGCTGGCGGCGCTCCTGCTCGCGGCGGCCGGCTTCGCGGCGTACTACGTCTACGACCGAGATCGACGAGCAGCTGGCCGGCGCGAGCCCGATCTCGGTGCCCTTCGTCGAGGGGAAGCTCCAGAAGCTCGCCGTCCAGGAGATCACGGAGGCCGGGCTCGACACCGAAGGTGCGAAAGCAGCCGAACGAGAACGTCGACTCGGGCCGCGTGTTCGACCAGGATCCCGCGGCCGGGACCCGCGTCGACAAGGAGACGACGGTCGTCATCTTCGTCTCGAGCGGAAAGGCGAAGACGACCGTGCCCGATGTCGTCGACCACGACGCGCGACGACGCCGTCGCCGCGCTGACGGCCGCCAATCTCAAGGTGAGCGTGCACGAGGTCTACTCCGAGCAGGAGCCGGGGACGGTGACCGCGCAGAGACCCGGCCGCTGGCACGCGGGTCGCCGAGGGCGAGACCGTGCGCATCAACGTCTCGCGCGGCATCAAGCAGGTGCCGGTGCCGTCGGTCGTCGGCCAGACGATCGACGAGGCGAATCGCGGCCATCGAGGCGGCCGGGTTCGTCGTCGGCTCGCCCGTCTTCGAGAACTCCGACAAGCCGGAGAACACCGTCATCGCGCAGGATCCGGCGAGGCGGATCGCTGCAGCGCCCCGGTACCACGTCACGCTCACCGTCTCGAAGGGCCCGGCGCAGGCGCCCGTACCGGACGTCGAGGGCCTCGACCTCGTCGTCGGCCAGGGCGACGCTGCAGCGCCGCCGGCTTCAAGGTCGATCGTCGTGTTCGCGGACACGGACGATCCGACCGAGGACGGCATCGTCCTCGTCCAGTCGCCCGGCGCCGGCATCGACGCTGCCCCGGGCGACCGATCACGCTCACCGTGGGCCGCT
Source organism: uncultured Actinomycetes bacterium (assembly GCA_963705945.1). GTDB lineage: Bacteria > Actinomycetota > Thermoleophilia > Gaiellales > Gaiellaceae > PALSA-612. The sequence goes on from CAVPLG010000003.1 coordinate 456,961, forward strand.
TCGTCGCACCGCCGACGACCGACACCGACGACGACCGACACGACGACGATCCCGACCGAGCCGCTCCCGCCGCCGTGAGCCGCGTCGCCATCCTCATGGGCGGCCGCTCGAGCGAGCACGACATCTCGCTCGCCTCTGCCCGTTCGGTGATCGCCGCGCTCGACCCGGCGCGCTACGAGATCGTCACCGTCGAGATCGGCCGCGACGGGCGCTGGGAGCTCGGCGCGGGAAGCGCGCAGAGCCGAGCTCGAGACCGAGCAGCGGCGACACGCTGCCCGTGCCCTCATCGGGCGGCGCGGTCATGCGGACGCTGGCCGGCGTCGAGGTCGTGCTGCCGATCCTCCACGGCCCGTTCGGCGAGGACGGGACGGTGCAAGGGCTGCTCGAGCTCGCCGACGTCCCCTACGTCGGCGCGGGCGTCGCCGCCTCGGCCGTCTGCATGGACAAGGACCTGATGAAGGCCGTCCTGCGCGCGAACGGCATCCCCGTCACGCGCAGCGTCACGCTCCGGAGCCGGCGACGATGCCGGCGCATCCGTTCGACTACCCGGTGTTCGTCAAGCCGGCGCGGCTCGGCTCGTCCGTCGGGATCTCGAAGGTGCACGGCCGACGGAGGAGCTGGCTGCCGCCGTCGCGCTTGCGAGACGGCACGACGAGAAGGTGCTCGTCGAGGAGGCCGCGACGGGCATCGAGGTCGAGTGCGGCGTGCTCGGCAACCAGCGAGCCGATCGCCTCGCTGCCGGGCGAGATCGTCGCGCACGGCTTCTCCGGCACGGACTGGTACGACTACTCGGCGAAGTACGACGAGGGCGGCATGGAGCTGATCGTCCCGCCGCGCATCTCCGAGAGCGCAGCCGAACGCGTCCAGGAGGTGTCCGTCGCCGCCTTCGTCGCCACGGAGTGCGAGGGCATGGCACGGGTCGACTGCTTCGTCACGGAGGAGGGCGACGTGCTCGTGAACGAGCTGAACACGATCCCCGGCTTCACGGCGACGAGCGTCTACGCGAAGCTGTTCGAGGCGTCCGGCATCGGATACCCCGAGCTTCTCGATCGGCTGATCGACGCTCGCGCTCGAGCGCCACGAGCGCCGCTCGCAGCTCGTGTACTAGGAGGGCTAGTGCGTCGGCCGGGCGGCATCCGCTCGGCGACCGCCTCCAGCACCTTCACGCGACGATCGACGGGTTCTCTCGCAGCAGGCGCGGAAGTTCGTCGCCGATGACGACCAGCGCCCGGACCGGCGACGTCGCCGTGACCGTCGCGGTTCGCGGGCCGTTCGCAAAGAGCGCGAGCTCGCCGAAGAAGTCGCCGGCGCCGAGCGTCGTCGATGCGCTTGCCGTCCCGCACGACGTCGGCGCTGCCTTCGAGCAGCACGAAGAACTCGCGCCCGGGCCCGCCCTGCTTCGTCAGCACCTTCCCCTGCCGGAGGTCGAGCTCGTCGGCGATCGTCGCGATCTTTCGCAGCTCGTTCTTCGAGCAGCCGGCGAAGAGCGGGCATCTTGGCGAAGCACGTCTGCCTCGGTGATCTCGATGGAGCATTCACGCGCCGAGTCTAACGCCTCGGGCGGCGTTCTCGCAGCGAGCGTCTCCTGGACGCTCCGGGCGATGTCCGGATCCTCGCTCGAGCAGACTGCGTGAAGTTCGACGTCCGTGATGACGAGCGCGCGGATCGGCGAGGTGGCCGTGATCGTCGCGTTACGCGGCTTGCTCAGCATCAGCGCTCCCTCGCCGACGAAGTCACCCGGGCCGAGCCGGTTGACGAGCTCGCCGTCGCGAACGACGTCGACGGTGCCCTCGAGCAGCACGAACATCTCCCGGCCGGGATGGCCCTGCTTCGTGAGCACGATGCCCTCCCGGAACGAGAGCTCGTCGGCGATCGCAGCGATCTGCTGCAGCTCGCGCTCCGAGCAGCCGCCGAAGAGCGGCACCGTGCGCAGCAGCTCGACCTTGTCCTCGTGCTCGAGCATCGCCCGTCGAGTCTAGTGTCCGCCGACGCGCGGAGTCCTGGCTCAGTCGGGCTCGACGACGCCGAGATGGGGAGCGGGCTCGCCCGTCCGCGAAACGCCCGAGAGGACGTTTCGAGCGCGTGCTCCCAGACGTCGAGCGCCTCGTCGAGCTCGCCGTCGCCGATCACGAGCGGCACGAGCACGCGGATGCAGTTCCCGTGGATGCCCGCGCGCAGCAGGATCAGGCCCTGCGCCCATCGCGTGCTCGCAGATCGCCGTCGCGAGCTCCGGCGCCGGCTCACGTGTCGCCCGCTCGCGAACGAGCTCGATCGCGAGCATCGCGCCGACGCCGCGGACGTCGCCGATCGCCGCGAAGCGGTCCTGCCAGCGCGAGCATTCGCGCCCGCATCGTCTCGCCGATCTGGCTCGCGCGGTCGAGCGAGAGCCTCCTCCTCGAAGACGTCGAGCACGGCGACCGCGGCCGCCTGCGCGACGGGGTTTCCGACGTACGTGCCGCCGATCGCCGAGTCGCCGGGCGCGTCCATGATCTCCGCCCGCCCGAGCACGCCGGACAGCGGAAGGCCGGCGGCGATCGACTTCGCGACCACCATCAGGTCGGGCTCGACGCCGTTGTGCTCGATCGCGAACATCCGTCCGGTGCGGCCGAAGCCGGTCTGCACCTCGTCGACGATCAGCACGATGCCGTGCTCGTCGCAGATCCGCCGCGACGCCGTCGAGGAACGCCTGCGGGCAGACGACGAAGCCGCCCTCGCCCTGGATCGGCTCGATCACGATCGCCGCCACCTGCTCGGCTGCGACCTGCGTGACGAGGGCGCGCTCGAGCGCAGCGAGCGCCGTAGCCGACGTCCGGGCCGCGGTAGTCGTTCGGGTACGGGAACGCGGTAGACCTCGGGCGCGAACGGGCCAAGGCCCGCCTTGTACGGATGCGTCTTCGAAGTCAGTGACAGTGCGAGCAGCGTGCGCCCGTGGAAGCCGCCGTCGAACGCGATCACCGCCGGCCGCTCCGGTGTACGCGCGCGCGAACTTGACGGCGTTCTCGATCGCCTCGGCCCCGGAGTTGAAGAACGCGGCTTTCGTCGGGCCGTCGATCGGCGTCAGCGCGCAGAGCCGCTCGGCGAGGTCGACGTAGACCTCGTACGGCACGACCGTGAAGTCCGTGTGCGTGAAGAGCTGCAGCCTGCTCCTGCACGGCTGCGACGACGCGGGGATGCGCGTGGCCGACAGCGAGGCAGCCGACGCCGCCGGCGAAGTCGATGAACGTGTTCCCGTCGACGTCGGTCAGCGTCGCGCCATGGCCCTCGGCAGACGACGACCGGCGCGTAGCACGGAGAGCGCATCGGCGACGACGGCGCCCCTTTCGCTGGAGGATCTCGGCGGAGCGAGGGCCGGGGACGCCGGTCACGCATCTCGATCGATCGTGTCGCGGCCACCGGGGCGAGCATAGCCGAGCGGTCGGCCAGATGGCCGGACGGTAGCCGGGACAGTCACAGTGACTGTCCCTGGCCTAAGTCGGCCTCGTAGAATCGGTCGATGGTTCTCTCCGACCGCACGATCCAGCGTCGCCTCGAGGAGGGGTCGATCGAGATCGATCCGTACGACCCCTCGCTGCTTCAGCCGTCGAGCGTGGACGTGCGCGTCGACCGCTACTTCCGCGTCTTCCACAACGCGCGCTACCCGTTCATCGACGTCAAGCAGGCGCAGGAGGACCTGACCGGGCTCGTCGAGATCGACGACGAGTCGCCGTTCATCCTCCACCCCGGCGAGTTCGTCCTCGGCTCGACGCTCGAGCGCGTGCGGCTCCCCGACGACCTCGTCGCGCGGCTCGAGGGGAAGAGCTCGCTCGGCCGCCTCGGCCTGCTCATCCACTCGACCGCAGGCTTCATCGACCCCGGCTGGGACGGTCACGTGACGCTCGAGCTCTCGAACGTCGCGAACCTCCCGATCACGATCTACTACGGGATGAAGATCGGCCAGCTGTCGTTCGTCCAGATGACCGAGCCGGCGTCGACCCCGTACGGCGCCGACGGCCTCGGCTCGAAGTACCAGGGCCAGAAGGGCCCGACGCCGAGCCGCTACTTCAAGAACTTCGAGGACCGAGGAGACATGACGGTCCTCGTCACCGGCGGTACGGGTTTCGTCGGCACGAGAATCGTCCACGCGCTTCGGGCCCGCGAGCTTCGCTCGTCCGCGCGCTCGTGCGCGATCCGAACAGCGCGGCTACGACGCTCGAGGCGTGGGGCTGCGAGCTCGTCCAGGGAGACGTGACAGAGGTGGACAGCCTCCGGCGCGCGGTCGACGGCGTCGACGCCGTCGTCCATCTCGTCGCGATGATCAAGGGCAAGCCGGCGGACTTCGAGCGCGTGATGGAAGACGGGACGCGCGACGCTCGTGCAGGCCGCGGAGGCAGGCCGGTGTGCGCCGCTTCGTGCTCATGAGCGCGCTCGGGACGAGCGAGGCGAACCGCGAGCTCGTGCCGTACTTCCACGCGAAGTGGGACGATGGAGCAGACGGTCGCCGCTTCCACGGTCGAGCCGTCGTCTTCCGGCCGAGCTTCGTCTTCGGCTCGGGACGGCGGCGTGCTGCCGACGTTCGTCCGCCAGGTCCGCTGGTCGCCCGTGACGACGATCGTCGGCTCCGGCGAACAGCGTCTGCAGCCGATCTGGGTCGACGACGTCGCGGCGTTCTTCGCCAGCGCGCGATCGACAAGGCAGATGCTGCGGGCAGGACGTTCGAGCTGGGTGGCGCCGACGCGCTGACGTGGAACGACCTCTACGCGCGCATCCGCGCCAAGCTGGGCGCCAGGCGGGCAACGGTCCACGTCCCCGTCTCCGTCATGCGCGCGGGCGCGGCGCTGACGGACCGGCTGCCTGGCGCGCCGATCACGAGAGACCAGCTGACGATGCTCGTCGAGGGCGGCGACCAGACCTGCGACATCGCACCGGCCGTGGCCACTTTCGGGATCGAGCCGATCGGCGTCGACGAGCAGATTCGCAGGGCGACGTGAGGAAGCCGTCGACGCAGCGCATCGCCGGGGCGTGCGCACGCCATCCATGGGCGGCGATCGGCATTTGGATCGCGCTGATCGTCCTCTCGCTCGCATCGGTCGCAGTGCTCCTCCCGGGAAGCCTGACGACGGAGGGCAAGCCGACGAACAATCCCGAGTCCTGGCGCGCCCTCCACGCATACGAGAAGGCCTTCCCAGCCGATCCGCAGACGACGGTCTCGGACATAGCCGTGATCCGCTCTGACCGCTACACGGTCGACAGCCCGCGCTTCATGGCCTTTGTGCTGTTGCTCTTCAAGCAGGCCGCGGCCACTGACGCCGTGGCAGGTGCGCACAACTGGTACGACAGCCACGACCCGGCGCTCGTCTCGAAGGACCGGCACGCGCTGATCGTGCCGCTGCTCGTCACGGACGACGGCGCGGGGGACCTCCTCCCTGTCGTCGAGCGCGCTGACCGCGATCCGCGGTTCTTCGTCGCCGTCACGGGCGACGAGACACTCGACCACGACTTCAATGAGCTCTCCCAGCACGACCTGAAGACCGGCGAGCTCCAGTTCGGCCTGCCTGCGGCGCTGATCGTCCTCCTGCTCGTGTTCGGCGCGGTCGTCGCCGGGCTCGTGCCGTTGCTGATGGCGATCGTCTCGATCATCGTCGCTCTCGGGCTCACCGCGCTAGTTGCGCAACCTGTCGAGCTCTCCGTCTTCATCGTGAACATGCTGATCGCGATGGGCCTCGCGCTCGGCATCGACTACTCGCTGTTCGTCGTCTCCCGCTACCGGGAGGAGCGCGGCCACCGACGCGACAAGGAGGCGGCAATCGCCACGGCCGGCGCGACAGCGAGTCGCGCGGTCCTCTTCAGCGGCAGCACGTTCGTCGTCGCGATGTTCGGGATGCTCATCGTCCCATCGTCCGTCATGCGAAGCCTCGCAGTCGGGGCGATCCTCGTCGGCATCGTCTCCGTGCTCGGGGCGCTCACGCTGCTTCCCGCGCTCCTCGGCCTGATCGGCGACGGCGTGAACCGGCTGCGCATCCCGATCATCGGGAGCCGCTCGATCGAGGACACGAACGTCGAGGGCAAGTTCTGGGGAGGCGTCGTCACACGCGTTCAGCGCCAGCCCTGGATCAGCCTCGGCCTCGCAACCGCCATCCTCCTCGCCGCGGCCAGCCCGGTACTCGGGATGCACATCGGCGCCAACTCGATCACGACGCTCCCCGAGCGCTTCTCCTCGAAGCAGGCATTCGTCGAGCTCGAGCGTGACTTCCCCGCTGCAACCACGGACCCGGTGCGGATCATTGTGCCCGCGGGGCACAACCAGCCCGCCGTGTCCGCGGCACTACGGAACCTCCAGACGCAACTCGGCCGGGACGCGCGGTTCGGCCCGCCGGCGCCCATTCGCATCTCCGCCGACGGAGACGCGGCGCTCCTCGAGGTTCCGGTCGACGGCGATCCGGCCGGTCACGCGCCGTCTCCTCCGTGCGCGACCTGCGCGACAGAGTCGTGCCCGCGGCATTCGCGGTGACGGGCGCGGAGGCACTCGTCGGCGGCACGAGCTCGGAGAGCGTCGACTACTTCGATGGGACAAGCGATCCAGCGCCGTACGTCTTCCTCTTCGTCCTCGGCCTCACGTTCGTTCTGCTCACGATCGCGTTCCGCTCGATCGTCGTCGCAGCCACGAGCGTGGCGCTCAACCTCTTGTCGGTCGGCGCGGCCTACGGGCTCCTCGTGCTCGTCTTCGAGCACGGTGTGGGCGCCGACCTGCTCGGCTTCCAGCAGGTGGACGTGATCGAGGCGTGGGTCCCGCTCTTCCTCTTCTCTGTTCTCTTCGGACTCTCGATGGACTACCAGGTGTTCCTGCTCAGCCGGATCCGCGAGCGCTACACGGAGCGTGGCGAGACACACGAGGCCGTGTCCTGGGGCGTCTCGTCGACCGCCCGCCTGATCACGGGCGCGGCGCTGATCATCGTCGCCGTCTTCCTGGGCTTCGCGATGGGCGACCTGGTGATGTTTCAGCAGATGGGCTTCGGCGTCGCCGTCGCCCTCCTGATCGATGCGACGATCATCCGCTCCGTGCTCGTGCCGGCAACGATGACGCTGCTCGGCCGCTGGAACTGGTATCTGCCGGGCTGGCTCGAGTGGCTGCCGAAGATGCAGGTCGAGAGCCCGCCGGAGCCCTCCAAGACGCCCTAGAACGACATAGGGGCCGCCTTCGCGACCCCCATGCCCGGTAATCCGCCTGTACTAGTAGAGGCGCTTCCTGCCGTCCGGAGACGGCGGCGCTCACAGCGAGTCCCCTACGCTGGCTAGGCGATTCCCCTGAGGTCCCAGGGACACGCCTCTACCGGCGAGTACCTCCACTGCCCGAACTGTCGTCACCCAATCGGACCACCTCCTTTCCGCGGTACGCACAGCATACGCGATCCGAGGCAGACGGCGGTCGTCAGAGGAGCCGCTCCATGATCTCCGCTGCCCGCCCAAGCGTCACGAGCTCGTCCGGCGACGTCTGCTCGAGCAGGCCGACGAGCTCCGCGACGCGCCGCTCGCGTCCCTGGAGGAGAACTCGCCGCCCTCGCGCGGTCGCGCGCACGCGGATGGATCGTGCGTCCCGCTCGTCGGGCTCACGGACGACATAGCCGTCGCGCTCGAGCCCACTCACGAGTCGGCTCATCGTCGGCGCCGACACCTGCTCAGCGGCCGCGAGCTCGCCGAGCGTCGTCGGACCCGCCAAACACGAGCACCGAAAGCGCCGACAGCCGAGCGGCGGTCAGCCCGCTCGCCTCGTCCACCTTCCGTAGGCGGCGCAGCAGGTGGATCGCGGCGGAATGGAGGCGATCGGCGACGACGCGCTGCTCGCGGCTTGACATCGTTTCTTAGCCATGCTAAAGATATAGGTAGCTAACGCTAAGTATACGAAGAAGGAGGACGACATGACGACCCCCATCGAGAACATCGGCCAGGTGGCGATCCGTGCCCGCGACCTCGAGGCTTCGGTCGCCTTCTACCGCGACACGCTCGGGCCTCGACTTCCTGTTCGACGCCGGCCCGCTCGCGTTTCTCATGTGCGGCGACGTCCGGCTGATGCTCGCGGTGCCCGAGAACGACAGCGGTCGACCACCCGAGCTCGACGCTCTACTTCCGCGTGCCCGACCTACAGGCCGCGTACGAGGAGCTGCGGAGGCCGCGGCGTCGAGTTCGTCGACGAGCCGCATCTGATCGCGAAGCTTCCCGACCACGAGCTCTGGATGGCGTTCTTCCGCGACCCGGACGGGAACCTCATGGGCCTGATGAGCGAGGTCAGGGACTGAGGATCGTCGCCGATCGAGCTCGAGCCCGCGGTCGAGCGGAACGGTCACGCTGACGAGCGTCGGATCCGCCTGGCGCGCCTGCGAGTAGGCGCCGAGCCTGTCGAGGTCCGAGAGCACGTTGTCGGCGATCGACGAGCGCGCCGGGCTCTACCTTCTCGCCGCGCGAGCGCGAACAGCGCCTCGTAGTCGTCCTTCTCCGCGTCGAGGAAGACGACGTCGAACACGTCGTCGAGCGCGGGCAGCGTCTCGAACGCGTCGCCCTCGACGAGCACGGCCAACTCTTCGACGCCCGCCTCTGCGACGTTCGCCGTCCAGGCCGCGCACTTGACCGGGTCGCTCTCGAGCGACGTCACGTCCCCGCCGAGGATGCGCGCGGCAGCCGCCAGCCAGATCGTCGAGTAGCCGCGCGAGCCGCCGATCTCGAGGACGGACGCCGAGGCACACGGAGCGACGAGCGAGAACAGGAACTGCCCGGTCGTCCGCGCCACCTGCCGCGAGCGCACGCGCCGCCGGCAGCTCCGCCTCGCGCTCGCGCCGGTCCTCGTCCTCGAGGCGAGCGAGCACGGTGCGGACGCGGTCGTCGAGCACGCGTCAGTCCGGGACTTCGACCTCGACGACGCCGTCCTCGACGCGCACGGCGTACGTCGAGACGGGCTCGAAGGCCGGCAGCGTCAGCGGCTCTCCGGTGCGGATGTCGAAGTTCGAGCCGTGGCGCGGGCAGACGACGACGCCTTCCTCGGGATCCCAGTCGCCCTCGCACAGCGGCCCGTCGTCGTGCGAGCAGCGATCCTCGAGCGCGCGCAGCTCGCCGTCGATGTTGTAGACGCCGACATCGACCTGCCGGCGTCTCGACGAGCTTCATCGAGCCCGGCGGCAGCTCATCCAGCGGACACGACGCGCGATCCACGCCATGCGCGGGAACCTAGCTCAGCTCGAGCTTCTTCGACGCCGTCGCAGCTCGTCGGGAAGCGGCGTGCCCTTGCCCTTGTGGAGGGCGAGTCGCAGCGTCGTCAGGCCGAGGATCGCGCACTTGAGCCGAACGGGCGTCAGCGGAATGCCCGAGCTCCTCGAGCAGCTGCTCCTTCGGCATCGCGGCAACGTCGGACGGCCTTCTTCCCGGTCACCATCTCCGTCAGCATCGACGTGGCCGCCTGGCTGATCGCGCACCCGCGGCCGGAGAACTTCACGTCGTCGATCGTCTCGCCGTCCTCGCCGAACGCGACGTAGATCGACACCTCGTCGCCGCAGAGCGGGTTCTGGCCCTCGGCCTCCGCGTCGGCGTCCTCGATCACCCCGTGGCCGCGCGGGTTCTTGTAGTGGTCGAGGATGATCTCGCGGTAGAGCTGATCCATCAGCCGAACACCTTTCGAACCCGGTGGAGGCCCTCGACGAGGCGGTCGATCTCCTCGGGGATCGTGTACAGGTAGAAGCTCGCGCGCGTCGTCGCCGCGACACCGAGCTTCGCCATCAGCGGCTGGCAGCAGTGGTGCCCCGCGCGGACGGCGACGCCCTCCCAGTCGAGCACCTGCGCCACGTCGTGCGGGTGAACGTCGTCGAAGGCGAACGAGACGATGCCCGCACGCCGCGTCGGGCGGCGGGCCGAAGAGGCGGATGCCGGGGATGTCGGCGAGCCGCCGAGCGCGTACTCGGTCAGATCGTGCTCGTGCCGCGCGATCGCGTCGAGGCCGACCGCCGTTCAGGTAGTCGACGGCGGCACCGAACCCGACCGCCTCGGCCATCGGCGCCGTGCCGGCCTCGAACTTGTGCGGCAGCTCGCCCCACGTGGTGCCGTCCGCCTGCACCTTCCGGATCATGTGGCCGCCGACGAGGAACGGCTCCATGCGCTCGAGCAGCTGCGCCCGGCCCCAGACGGCGCCGATCCCGCTCGGCGCCGCACATCTTGTGGCCCGAGATGGCGACGAAGTCGCAGCCGATCTCCTGGACGTCCACCGCCCGGTGCGGCGCAGCCTGCGCGGCATCGCACACGACGATCGCGCCCTGCTCGTGCGCCCACGCGGCGATCTGCTCGACCGCGTTGACCGTGCCGAGCGCGTTCGACACGAGGTTCAGGGCGACGACCTTCAGGCGCGTCCGTCGCCGACGATCTCGTCGAGCCCATCGAGCACGAGCTCGCCCTCGTCGGTGAGCGGGATCATGCGGAACTCGGCGCCGGTGCGCTGCGCGATGTACTGCCAGGGGACGAAGTTCGAGTGGTGCTCGAGCTCGGTGACGAGCACGAGATCTCCGGGGCCGAGCGTCGGCAGCCCCCACGCGTACGCGACGAGGTTGATGCCCTCGGTCGCGTTGCGGACGAAGATCACCTCGCGCGCCGCGGGCGCGTTCAGGTGCGCGCGGATCTTCTCGCGCGCCGTCTCGAGGCCTTCCGTCGCCCGCTCGGCGAGCTCGTAGACGCCACGGTGGACGTTTGCGTACGACGTCTCGTAGAAACGCATGCATCGCGTCGAGCATCTGCCGCGGCTTCTGCGAGCTCGCGGCGGAGTCGAGGTACGCGAGCGGCTTCCCGTGGAACTCCTGGCGGAAGATCGGGAAGTCCTCGCGCAGTGCGTGCGCGTCGAGCTTGGCTTCGGTGCTTACGGCCATGGCTCCATCGTAGCCACGGGCACCTGCGCCGCTCAGTCGACGATGAACGTGATGCGGGCGGTGACGCGGAACTCGACCACCTTGCCGTCCTGCGACGATCGCCTTCTGCTCGGAGATCCACGCGCTCTCGATGTTGTGGATCGACTCGGCGGCCTTCTCGACCGCGACCTTGGTGGCTTCCGCGAAGCTCGTCGGCGAGCCCGCGGTGAGCTCGATCACCTTGGCGACTGCCATCGTCTCCTCCTCTCGTAGGATCTCTTAGATCGTAGGTCATGCCGGGCGGGCGAACGCGACGCCGCGCCAGATGCCGCCGCGCCGGCGCCGCCCGACCTCTTCGAACCCGGCGCTCCGCACGACGTCGACCATCGCCGCCGGCTCGTGCGCGAACACGCGGAACGCGTTGCCACGCACCCGCAGCCAGAGGTTCGTCGAGCCGAACACGAGCCGCGAGAGGACGTTTCGAGGCGGATACGTGAAGACGACCATCGTGCCGCGCCTCGCGGGCGGCCGCCCCGAGCAGGCGCTCGTAGTCCGGGTAGCAGCAGACGACGCGGTGGAGGACGACGACGTCCGCCGTCGGTCGCCGCTCGGCGACGAAGTCGCCGATGGCGGCGCTCGATCCGCTCGGCGACGCCGGCCTCGCGTCGCGAGCTCGCTCGCAACCTCGTCGTAGCCGGGCGAGAGCTCGACCACGACGGCGTGCGAGGCGCCCGCCTTCAGGAGCTCGATCGCGATCGCACCGATCCCGCCGCCGGGCTCGAGGACCGTCTTGCCCTCGACCCCGTGCGCGCCGACGGCGTCGACGACCCAGTGCGACGCCCGGTCGAGCCCCTTCGCCGGTAGCGCGCAGCGTCGCGAGCAGCCTGTCTGGCCGAGAAGAACTCGTCGTACCCCGAGGCGGGCAGCAGCCGGCGATGGCATGACTGTAAGCCAACCCGTACCCTGGTGGCGTGACGCGTGTGTCCGTCACGCTCTGCCTCCTCGTCGGGGCGCTCGTTCTCGGCGGCTGCTCCGGCCAGCGGAAGGTGGCCGCACCGGCAGGCGGCGCGTCGGGATCGGCCGCGTCGATGCCGGGCGCCGACGTCTTCGCCGACGCCGGCTGCGGCGGCTGCCACACGCTCGCAGCCGCGGGCTCGACCGGGCACCGATCGGCCCGAGCCTCGACGCGCTGAAGCCTGCCGCCGACCGCGTCGAACGGCAGGTGACGAGCGGGCGGCCGCGGCATGCCGGCCTTCGACGGCCAGCTGACGAACCAGGAGATCGACGGACGTGGCCGCGTACGTCGCCGCAGCGGCCGCGCAGAGCCCGGTGTCGGTCGCCGCCGGCGTTCAAGCCCGACGACACGAAGCTCTCGGACTGCAACGGCGACAACGAGTGCTTCGAGCAGGCGTTCGGCAATCTCGCGTACAACGAGGGGCCGAAGCGGCGCTCGCCGTCTTCACCGAAGATGATCGACACCGACCCGACGGTGCACGTCTGCCACCGGATCGCGCACGCGATCGGCGCCGGGGCGCTCGCCTACTACCACGGCAACGTCGGCCCCGCGTTCGCCGACGGCTCACGCGGTCTGCTGGTCGGGCTACTACCACGGCATCCTCGAGCGCGCCTTCGCAGGCGTGTCGACGGAGGACATGCCGGCCGTCTCGCGGCGGCTCTGCGCGAGCGCTCTGGTGCGGCGGAAGCGACTTCATCGCCTACCAGTGCGTCCACGGGCTCGGACACGGGCTGATGATCTACACGGGCTACGACCTGCCGCTCGCGCTCGCGACGTGCGACAAGCTCGCGACCTCCTGGGACCAGACGTCGTGCACCGGCGGCGTGTTCATGGAGAACCTCCAGACGTCGTACGGCACGACGTCGCAGTGGCTGAAGGACGACAACCCGCTCGTACCCGTGCACGATCGTCTCGGAGCGGCACAAGCTCTACTGCTACCTGATGGTCACGTCGCGCATCCTCGACGTCGACGGCGGCGACTGGGCGAAGACGGTCGCGTGGTGCCGCAAGTCGGAGCCGAACTGGGTCGCCACGTGCTTCCAGTCGCTCGGCCGCGACGCCTCGGGCCGATCGCTCCAGAGACCCGAAGGAGATCCTCCGCATCTGCGCGCTCGCCGGCGACGAGGCGAACCAGTGCGTCTACGGCGCAGCGCGCGACATCACGAGCATGGACGCCGGCGCGCGGCGCTCGGCCGGCTTCTGCGCGCAGGCGCCGACGACCTGGCGCGCGTACTGCTTCAACGGCATCGGCACGATCCTCGGCGGCTTCTCGCGGAACTCGGGCACCCGGCGTGCCAGCTGCCGCGAGACCGTGCCGAAGCAGTACTGGAAGGACTGCTTCATCGGCGCCGGCGCGTAGCTAGGGCAGCAGGCGCTCGACGCCCGACACGCGGTCGAGGCCACGGTCGATCTGCGCGGAGTCGCTTCCCGCGGCCACCGAGCACCATGTCCCGCTCGCCGTCGCGGCGCATAGATCGAGTCGGCCCCGTCGCCACCGTCGAGCACGTCGCGTCCCGGCCGCCCAAGATCCGTGTCGCGGCCCCGGCAAGGCCACGGATGCACGTCGTCTCCGCCGACGCCCGTCGAGGAAGTCGAGGAACGGCGTTCCTCGAAGCACGTCGTGGTGCGGCGGAGCCCGTGAAGCGGCAACGGTTCGTGATGCGCGGCTGTGCGCCACTCGCTGCCTCGACGACGTAGAGGCCCCAGCGCCCGCACTCACGACCGGACGAGAAGACGATGCTCGTTCCCGTCGAGCGACCACGCCGGCTGGCTGAAGCCGTGCGCGTCCGACGCCGATCGTTCCGCTCGAAGCCCTCCTCGCCGCCCATCACGACGAGCGCCGCCTTTCCGTAGCCCCGACCCGTGGCCCGGAGGAACGCGATGCGCCCGCCGTTTGGCGACCAGGCGGGAAGCGACTCGTCCGGCGTCGCCCGTCGTCAGCCGCGCGGTTGCCGGAGCCGTCCGGCTGGATCGTCCAGATGTCGAAGCTGTCGCCGCGGTCGCTCATGAATGCGATCCGCTGCTCCATCGGGTGACCAGGCAGGGGCAACCTGCCGGTCGAGCCCCGACGTGAGCCGCCGAACGCCGGACCCGTCCGCCTGCAGCGACGCGAGATCTTCAGGCCCGGGCCGACGAAGGCGATCTCCCGTCCGTCAGGCGACCAGGACGGCGTCGTCACATGCGCCTCGGAGAACGGCGCGAAGACGGCCACGTCGGCGAGCCTGCGCTCGGCGCCGCTCCCGAGCTCCCGCGACCCAGAGCGCCTCACCGCGCAGGAACGCGAGACGATCACCGCTCGGCGACCATGCCGGATACTCGCCGCCGGTTACATCGACGCCATCGACGACGATGCGGCCGAACTCGTTCGTCCACGCGAGCTTCCCAGTCGAGGAGACGGCAGGGTCGTAACCCCGGCGCCGACCGCGTCGAGTCGGCTGCCGTCGGGCGGACCGTGGCCGACGAGCTCCGGCCCGCCGCAGCCGACGCTCCTCGCGCTGGAATGCGATCGTCGATCCGCTGCCAAGCGGGATACCGGTCCTGCCAGGCGAGATTCGGGTTGCACCCGGCAGCCGCCCGGTCTGATCCTCCCGCCAGAGCGGCGACCACCACCGCGAGCGCGCCGAGAGCGACGGCGCGACCCCCATCTCGCCCGAGGGTAGCTCGGCCGTGTTAGATGACGCGTTAGCGCGGAATGCGGGCTTCGAGCTTCTCCGCGAGCGCTTCGCGCACGGGATCGAGCTCGATCCGGTCGAGCACGTCCTGGAAGAAGCCTCGCACGATCAGCCGCTCCGCGTCGCTGCGCGTGAGGCCGCGTGACATCGCGTAGAAGAGCTGGTCGCGGTCGACCTGGCTGATCGTCGCGCCGTGCGTGCAGCGGACGTCGTTCGCGAGGATCTCGAGACCGGGGATCGAGTCCGCGTGCGCCGTCGGAGAGAGGATCAGGTTGCGGTTCTCCTGGTACGCGTTCGTCCCCTGGGCGTCGGGCTCGACGCGGATCATCCCGCGCCAGACGACGCTCGCGGCCTCGCGGAGCACGCCCTTGAACGCGAAGTCGGACGTCGTGTTGGGCGCGTGGTGCTGCTGGAACGTGTCGTAGTCGAGGTGCTGCGTCCCGTCTGCGAAGTACGCGCCCGTCACGCGGGACGTCGCCCCGGGGCCGGTCAGGTCGTTGTGGATCCGGATCTTGCCCTTGCACGAGCCGAAGCCGCCCGGCCACCCAGTCGAGCTCGGCGTCGCGCCCGACGCGGGCCCAGTGCGTCGCGAAGTGCCATGTGTGGAAGGAGAGGTTCTGGAGCGAGACGTACTCGAGCTTCGCGTTCTGCTCGACGAACAGCTCGACGACGGCGTTCGAGTAGCCGACCAGCCTCGGGCGTCGCCGAGGAGTACTCCTCGATCAGCGTCGAGCGGCTGCCCTCCTCCGCCACGACGAGCAGGCGCCAGAAGAGCGCGCTCGCCCGTCGAGCCGGTGATGCGGACGTGAAGCGGCCGCTCGAGCTCGACGCCCTTTCGGAATCGCGGACGAGCAGGCCGTTCTGCCAGCAGGCGGCGTTGTGCGCCGTGAACTTGTCGTCCGCGCCGACGAGGGTGCCGAGCAGCTCGTGGGTCTCGTCCAGAGCGCGTGAACTCGATCCCTCGGCGGCGCCGAGTGGATCTCGATCCCACCTTCGCCGACCGTTGCGAGGCCGGAGACGTCGATCTCGAGCAGGTCGTCACCCGCCACGGTGGTCGGCGTTATGCGTGAGCCGTTCGGAAGCGCGAACGAGTCGGGGTCGAAGCCGCGCAGGTCCGTGAAGCGCCACGCCTCCTGCGTCGTGTCGGGAAGCGGCAGCGCCTGGTAGCGCCCGAGCAGCTCAGCTCTCGCCATGACGCTTCCGCTCCTTCGGCGCGTACCTGCGGTGCAGGATCAGCGACGTTCCCGTCGGGATCCTTGACGAAGCCCATGTGGCAGACACCGGTGTCCTCGATACCGATCACCTCGGCGCCTGCCTGTTCTGCTTCCGCGACCGCAGCGTGCACGTCACCGACACGCAGCCCGATGCCGGCGGGATTCGGGACGAACGGCTCGCCGTCCGACTCGGGGTTCCAGAAGCCGAGCGTGACGTTCGCGGTCTCCACCTCTCCGTTGTTGTAGTCGCTTTCCGTAAGGCCGAGCACGTCGCGGTACCAGGCCACGGAACGCGACACGTCGCGCGACGCGATCGACACGAAGTCGACCTGCGCGACCTTCATCACGCGTCGAACCGCCGGTGGAGCATGAGCGCATTGCCGTCCGGATCCTTGAACCACGCCTGCTTGCAGACGCCGGTCACGATCGTCTCGCCGGCGAACTCGACACCCTTCGCCTCGAGCTCTTGCCGTGCCTCATCGACGTCGGGGACCCGCAGCGCGAGGCCTGCCGGGGAGACGGAGAACGGTTGGTCGATGCACGACGGGTCGAAGATGTCGAGCGTCACCTGGCCGCAGCGGAGCTCCATGTCGTGCTCGCCCTCGGTCTCGATCTCGAGCCCGAGCGTGCCGGCGTAGAACTCCTTCGCGCGCGCGATGTCTCGGGTGAGGAAACCCACGAAGTCGACGTGCTCGACGTCCATCAGGGCTGCGATCCGTCGGGGTACGGCGCGTAGCGGCGGTGGAGGAGGATGCGGTTGCCGGCCGGGTCCGAGACGCCGACCCCGTTGCAGGCGCCCGAGTCCCACATCTCAGCCGGCTCGTAGCCCGCGGCGACGAGCTCCTCTCTCGCCGCCTCGAGGTCGGGGACGCGGAGCGCGATCGTTGCGGGCGGCAGCGGCATGAACTCGTAGTCGTGCGAGTGGGGCGTCATCACGGCGAGCGTCACGTTGCCCGCCTCGTACTCGACCCAGTCGTCGGCGGGCGAGTTTGGGTTCCGCCTGAGCCCGAGCACCTCGCCGTAGAAACGGTTCGCCGCGTCGATGTCAGTCACCGGGACGCGGATGTAGTCGACGCGCTCGACGTCCATCAGGGCTGCGTGCCGTCTGCGTATGGCGCGTAGCGGCGGTGGATCGCCAGGCCGTTTCCCTCGGAGTCCGTGAAGACGGCGCCGTTGCAGACGCCTGAGTCCCACGTCTCGCCGACGAGCTCGACCCCGGCGGCCTCGAGCGCTGCCTTCGCTGCCTCGACGTCGGGGACGCGGATCACGATCGAGCCGACCGGGAGCGGGGCGAACGGGTGCCCGGCGGTCGGGGGATCGACAAGCGCCAGTGTCACGTTCCCCGTCTCGAACTCGACCCACGAGTCGGTCGACAGTGGGTTCTTCTCGAGCCCGAGCGTCTCGCCGTAGAACTTCTCTGCGCGCTCGCGGTCTTGGACGGGGACGGCGATGAAGTCGACGCGCGAGGCGCCGATGCCATCACCCAACAGAGCCTTCGGCAGTTCTAGCCAACAGACCCTTCCATCTGCAGCTGGATCAAGCGGTTCATCTCGACCGCGTACTCGAGCGGGAGCTCCTTCGTGATCGGCTCGACGAACCCGGAGACGATCATCGCGCTCGCCTCGGCCTCGGACAACCCGCGGCTCATGAGGTAGAAGAGCTGCTCCTCGCCAATCTTCGAGACCGTCGCTTCGTGGCCGATGTCGACGTCGGACTCGTCGATGCGGATGTACGGGTACGTGTCGGAGCGCGAGTCCTCGTCGAGGATCAGCGCGTCGCAGACGACCTTCGACTTCGAGCCGACGGCGCCCTTTCCGACCTCGAGCAGGCCGCGGTAGCCGCCGCGGCCGCCGTCCTTCGAGATCGACTTCGAGGTGATCACGGACGTCGTGTGCGGGGCGACGTGGACGCACTTGCCACCCGCGTCCTGGTGCTGGCCCTTGCCGGCGAACGCGATCGAGAGCACCTCGCCGTGCGCGCCCTTGCCGAGCAGCCAGATCGCCGGGTACTTCATCGTCAGCTTCGAGCCGAGGTTCCCGTCGACCCACTCCATCGTCGCGTCCTCGTAGGCGACGGCGCGCTTCGTGACGAGGTTGTAGACGTTCGTCGACCAGTTCTGGATCGTCGTGTACCGGCAGCGACCGCCCTTCTTGACGATGATCTCGACGACGGCCGAGTGGAGCGAGTCCGTGGAGTAGATCGGCGCCGTGCAGCCCTCGACGTAGTGCACGTATGCGCCCTCGTCGACGATGATCAACGTGCGCTCGAACTGGCCCATGTTCTCCGCGTTGATGCGGAAGTAGGCCTGCAGCGGCATCTCGATCCGAACGCCCGGCGGCACGTAGATGAACGAGCCGCCCGACCAGACGGCCGAGTTGAGCGCGGCGAACTTGTTGTCGTTCTGCGGGATGATCTTCCCGAAGTACTCCTTGACGAGGTCCTCGTGCTCCCGGAGGCCCGAGTCCATGTCGAGGAAGAGCACGCCCTGCTGCTCGAGGTCTTCCTTGAGCTTGTGGTAGACGACCTCGGACTCGTACTGGGCGCCGACTCCTGCGAGGTACTTCTTCTCCGCCTCGGGGATGCCGAGCTTGTCCCACGTGTCCAGGATGTCGGCCGGCAGGTCCTCCCAGTTCTTCGCCTGCTTCTCGGTCGGCCTGATGTAGTAGTAGATCGAGTCGAAGTCGATCGTCGACACGTCGCCGCCCCAGCGGGGCAGCGGGCGGGCATTGAAGTACTCGAGCGACTTGTGGCGGAACTTCCGCATCCAGTCGGGCTCGGACTTGTGGCTCGAGATCGCGTCGACCAGCTCGTGCGACAGTCCGCGGCCCGACTTGAAGAAGTAGTCCTCGGCAACGTGGAAGCCGTACTTGACCTCGTAGTCGGAGCCGATCCCCTTGACGACCTCTGTCTCGGTCTGTGCCATCACGCCTCGCTCTCTGCGGCCGCCGGCGCGAACGCCTCGTAGCCCTCGGCCTCTAGCCTGTGCGCGAGCTCAGCCCCGCCCTCCTCGACGATCTTGCCGTCGACGAAGACGTGGACGAAGTCGGGCTTGATGTAGTCGAGAATCCGCTGGTAGTGGGTGATGAGCAGCGCGCCCATGTCCGGGCCGACGAGCGCGCTGACGCCCTCGGCGACGACGCGTAGGGCGTCGATGTCGAGGCCGGAGTCGGTCTCGTCGAGGACGGCGATGCGCGGCTTCAGCATCGCCATCTGGAGGATCTCGACGCGCTTCTTCTCTCCGCCCGAGAAGCCGTCGTTGATGTACCTCGACGCGAGCTCGCGCGAGACCTTCAGCCGGTCCATCGCAGCGAGCAGCTCCGTGCGGAACTCCGGGATCGGGACCGGGTCATCCGTGCCGCCCGCCTTGGCCTTCCGGATCGCGTTGATCGCGGAGCGGAGGAAGCTCGTCACGGTGACGCCCGGGATTGCGTGCGGGTACTGGAAGGCGAGGAAGAGGCCGCGCTGCGCGCGCTCGTCGGCACCGAGCTCGGTGACGTCCTCGCCGTCGAAGAAGATCGAGCCACCGGTGATCTCGTAGCTCGGGTGCCCCATGAGCGCGTACGCGAGCGTCGACTTCCCGGAACCGTTCGGGCCCATGACTGCGTGCACCTCGTTCGGGCTGATCGAAGAGGTCGACGCCCTTGACGATCTCGGTGCCGTCGTCGAGGCAGACGTGAAGATCCTTTAGCTCGAGCAGAGCCAAGTTCGTGTGTCCTTTCTCCCTGAGAACAAGCCGTAACTACGCGTCTTTCGTGACCGATTCTACCGCAGGGGGGCATGGCTGCCCCACCCCCGACCCGCGGAGCGAGGGTGGTACGCTTGGCCCGATGCCGAACGTCGGGCCGATGGAGCTGATCATCCTCGTCGTCGTCGTACTGCTCGTGTTCGGTTCGAAACGGTTCCCGGAGATCGGACGGGCCGTCGGTGGCGGGATGCGCGAGTTCAAGAACTCGGTCACCGGCAAGGACGAGAAGCCGTCGATCGACGTAGACGACAGCACGAGCGCCGACCGAGACCACTGACCCGCACGTCCGTGGACATCCTCTCGGCGGACTGGGTCCTCCCGATCTCTGGCCCCCCGATCGAGAACGGCGCAGTCGCGATCGAGGGCGGCCGCATCGCCGCCGTCGGCACCGCCTCGGAGCTCGGACGCGGGACGCACTACGACGGCGCAGCGATCCTCCCCGGCTTCGTCAACTGCCACTCGCACCTCGAGTACGCCGTCTACACGGGGTTTGGCGACGGGACGCTCGACTTCGCCGAGTGGATCGGGATCCACATCCAGCGCAAGCAACGCCTCGCCTTCGACGATGTGGTCGACATCGCCCGGCTCGGCGCCGCCGAGTGCCTCGCCTCCGGAGTTACGACGGTCGGCGACTGCAGCTTCAGCGGCGCAGCGGCGCTCGGCTGCCATGACGTCGGGCTGCGCGGCATCATCTACCTCGAGGTCTTCGGCAGCGACCCGCTCGTCGCACGCGAGCACTTCGAGTCTCTCAAGGCGGTCGCAGAACCCGGCCTGTCGGAGCTCGTCGTCGCCGGCGTCTCGCCGCACGCGCCCTACACCGTCACCGCATCGGTCTACGAGATGTGCGCATCCCTCGGTGTGCCGGTAGCCACCCATCTCTCGGAGAGCGCCTCCGAGCTGGCGTACCTCCACGACGGGAGCGGCGCGTGGGAGTCGTTCCACGACCTCCTCGTGCCGCCGGCAGGCACCACCGGCGCGCGGATGCTCGCCGGCATCGGAGCGCTCACGCCCAACGTGGTCGCGGCACACTGCGTCGTGGTCGAGCCGGACGAGATCGAGCTGCTCGCGAGCCACGGCGTCGGCGTCGCCCACTGCCCCCGCTCGAACGCACTGCTCGGCTGCGGCATCGCTCCGGTCCGCGAGCTCCTCGACCGGGGCGTCATAGTCGGCCTGGGCACCGACAGCCCGGCATCTGCGCCCTCCTTCGACCTGTTCGACGAGCTGCGCGCCGCCGTCTCGTTCGCCCGCGCCCGCGAGCGGCGCCCGGATGCCCTCTCCTGCACGGAGGCGCTCGAGCTCGCGACGTCTGGATCGGCCCGGGCGCTCGGCCTCGACGGAGAGGTCGGGACGCTCGAGGCCGGCAAGGCCGCAGACATCGTCGTCGTCGGCCTCGAGGGCTCGACGGTCGTTCCCTGGGAGGACCCGGCGACGGCGGTCGTGCTCGGCGGTTCGCCCGACCGGGTACTGACGACCCTCGTCGGCGGGAAGGTACGCTTTGAGCGAGATCGGTTCGAATGGCGAGAGCTGCGACAAAGCGGAATCAGGGCACGCGACAAGCTCCTGGGGCGGTAGCCCCGGATCAGAAGCGCGCACGCAAGAAGGCCGAGAAGTCCCTCGAGGACGAGCTCTTCTTCAACCGGCTGCGCGGGCATGCGAAGTGGGTGTTCGTGCTGCTCGCGATCGTCTTCGGCTTCAGCTTCGTCTTCCTTGGCGTCGGGACGGGGGCGGGCGGGCTCTCCGACGTGTTCAACTCGCTGGTCGGGCATTCGTCGGGGACTTCGATCGAGAGCCTCCAGCAGAAGGTCGCGGAGAACCCAAAGAGCCGGGCCGCGGTCATCGACCTCGCATCGGCGCTCCAACGAGACGGTCGCACGGAAGAGGCGATCGCGGCGTACCAGACGTACCTCGGCGGGAAGCCCAAGGACACAGCCGCGCTCGCCAACCTCGCGATCCTCTACCAGACCGTCGCCGGCGAGGCGGGGAACGCCGTCAACACGGCGCTCCGCGAGCTGAGCCTCGCCGCCCCCGAGGCGAACTTCCGACCCGGGTCCGGAGCCCTCGGCGACGCTCTCGGCTCGTTCGTCGACCCGATCGGCCAGGCCGCCTCGACTCAGGCCGAGCAGGCGTACCAGGCCGCAATCGCCCGATACCAGGCGGCGAACAAGCAGGCGCTCGGCGTGCTCAGAAAGCTCGCCAGGCTCTCCCCTAGCGACTCGTCGGCCCTCCTCCGCTACGCACAGGCGGCTGAGGGCGCGCAGCAACCGAAGGTCGCGCTCGCCGCCTACAAGCAGTTCGTCAAGCAGTTCCCCGACGAAGGGCTCGTGCGGGACGTAAAGGCGGCGATCCGCGCCCTCGAGAAGCAGATCGCGCAGAGCAACTCGTCGATCCAGGTCCCGAGCGCCGGCGGCCAGAACTCTCCCTAGACGGCAGCGCCGGACCGTCTCCGATCGACCGTCTAGACTCGCCCGCGTGCGAGCGCTCTTCAGCGGCAGGCGGTCAGTGGCCATGGTCGCCGCCGCTCTCGCAGCCGGCCTCGTGCTCGCTTCCGCTGCATGCGACTCGGGAACGGGAGGGATCTCGAAGGGCGGAGACACAGCCCGCGGCGAGGCGCTGTTCAAGGAGAAGTGCGGCGGTTGCCACACGCTCGCCGCGGCTGCTACCGCGGGGGTGATCGGGCCCAATCTCGACGACGCGTTCGCCTCCGACCGGGCGCAGGGCTTCGAACAGAGCTCGATCCAGCAGGTCGTTGCGGGTCAGATCCGAGAGCCGTCCCTCACCGGCCGCGTCGACGAGAACGGCCAGCCGATCACGTCCACGGGCTCCCCGGCCATGCCGGCGGACATCGTCACGGGCGACGACGTCGACGCCGTCGCCGCCTACGTCGCCTCGGTGGCCGGCAAGCCCGGCGCCGCCAAGCCGCCGTCCGGCGGCCAGACGACGAGCGGCAAGGACATCTTCACGGCCAACTGCGGTGGCTGCCACACCCTGGCGGACGCAGGTACGACGGGCACCGTCGGGCCCAACCTCGACCAGGCGAAGCCGCCGAGGCCACTCGTCGTGACGCGTGTGACGAACGGCAAGTCCCCGATGCCGCCGTTCAAGGGCGTGCTCACGGACGCACAGATCCAGGCTGTCGCCGACTACGTCTCCTCGGTCGCCGGCAAGTAGCGCAAATAGGCGAATCCGCCCTTGCACGAACGCAAGGGATGCGAGAGGATGGCCGATGCGGCTAGTACGTTTGTACTAGCCCCACGAGACGAGGAGCAGATGACGGTCCCCACCCCCGTACTGATCGCGATCGAGAGCAGGCTCTACAGCCAGGTGCTTCGCTCGGCGATCGAGCAGGAAGACGACCTGTCCGTCGTCGGCGAGGCGACGAGCGCGGAGGAAGCGATCTCGGCCGCCGAGGAAACGAAGGCGGCGGTCGTCGTCATCAGCTCCGGTATAGCCGGCTTCTCCGACGGCCACGCGGGCTGCTTCATCCGCGACCGAGCACCGAGCTGCAAGGTGATCGTGCTCGCGGACAAGCGCGACCAGCGCCTGCTGACCGAAGGGCTCGGCTGCGGCGCGAGCGGCTACCTGACGACCGACTGCTCTCCATCCGAGCTCGTCGACGCGATTCGCGCCGTCACCCGCGGGGACGTGCTGATCCCGCCCGCGATGCTCGGGCCGTTGCTGTCCGACCTGCTCGAGCGGCGACGCGGCCACGAGGCGGCGTTGCTCAGGGTGAGCAAGCTCTCTCCGCGTGAGCGCCAGGTGCTCGCGCTCGTGGCGCGCGGCAAGAAGTCGTCGCAGATCGCCGAGGAGCTCGTGATCTCGGGCGAGACCGCGCGGACGCACGTCCAGAACATCCTCACGAAGCTCGGGATCCACTCACGCCTCGAGGCGGCGTCGTTCGTGATCGAGTTCGGTCTCGCAGCCCACCTCGAAGAAGCCGAAGCCGCCGCCTAACCGATGACGGAGGTCAGGCCGAAGCTCCGTGACGACGTCACGATTGTCGAGGTAGACCAGGAAGCGGTCGCCTACGACCCGCTGAGCAAGCTCGTCCACTACCTGAACCCCATGGGCTCGATCGTGCTCCAGCTCTGCGACGGCACGTCGACGGTCGACGAGACGATCGCAGAGCTCGCCGAGGCGCAGGAGATCGAGCCGACCGAGATCGACGAGTCGATCCGGGCTCTCGTCGACAACTTCATCTCCGTCGGCCTCGTCGAGCCCGGCGAGGCTGCGACGAAGCTTCGTAAGAGCGGCGAGCAGGAGGACAAGCGGGCGAAGGTGCGCCGCGAAGTGCCCCGCAGCGAGTGAATGGATTCACTGGACCACCTCGGGTGGGTGGTGGAGCAGTCCTACGAGATCGCCGACACGCAATTCGGCGTGCGCACGAACTCCGAAGAGTGCGCGGCGTGGCTCGACGAGACGTTCGGCGAGCTCCAGATCGACGAGCCGACAGCGCCGTACTACTCGATCCGCGTCGCCGAGGAGAACGACGACGGCGTCGGCAAGCGCTTCCATGTCGTCTACGAGGAGAGCCGCGCCCTCGTCAAGACGCTGCATCTCCGTGAGGCATACGACTGCTTGATCGCGCAGTTCGAGCACGTCGCAGCGCGCGGCCGCAGCGACGCGATCTACGTCGACGCCGGACTGGTGACGCTCGACGGCGTTGTCGCGCTCGTCCCGCCGATTCTTCCGCCCTATCTCAGGACTCTCGGCCACCGGCTCCTGGAGCGATCCCGGCTGACGCTGCCGATCTCGAATTATGTCGCGCTCGAGCCCGAGACGGGCCTTGTCGTCGACACCAGGCCCGCGGTCAACCCCTCGGCAGACGCGTTCGCAGCGCTCGATCGCATCGCGCCGCCGTTCGGCGAGAGCCCCGCGGCGCCGGGCGATCCGTTGAGGGCCGACATCGTCTGCTTCCTCGGTCTCCCGGAGGAGTCGGTGCTTCCGTACTCGCCAGGCCAGGCGGCTCACGTACTGGCCGCGCGGATCCTCAACCTGCCCGAGGTGGGAGGCGAGGCGCTCGAGACGATCGCGGAGCTCGTTACGAATGCCCGGTGTCTCGAGATCCGCTCGACGACGCCGAAGGAGACCCTGGGCGTGCTCACGGGCCTGCTCGCCTCCGTCGCAGCGTAGGAGCCGTACGCGAACGTCTCGTGCGCAGGGCTTCCGTCCTGCGCGACGAGCTCGAAGCAGTGCCCGCGCGGATGGGCGTGTGCATACACGACGGGGGTCAGCGCGAAGGCCCAGAGGACGCACGGACGCTGAGAATCTAGCGAGCCGCGGGACGAAGGCGTGACGCGGCATACGCTCGAACGCCTGGCTGAGTCACGCGTCTGCGGTATCGACAACGCCCCGTTCGCGTGCGCTAATACGCAATACCGCTCTACAACGGAGGTCTGTCTGTATGGCTGTGACCGATGATCGTGTTTCGAGACAGAAGCTGCTCAAGCGGGCCGGCGTCGGCGCGGCCGTGCTCGGGGCCGGCTCTCTGATCTCGGCGGCGACGGCGTCCGCAAACGCAAGCCCATCTCTCTCGTGCGTCCCGGCGGGAGGCTGCGCGTCCGGTGGACTCCCGAACCCCGCCGACGGCGCGTGCTGCTACTGCTTCATCACGACGGAGGCAACGTGCTTCTCGGGCCAGAACGTCCTGTGCGCGGGCCTGCCGACCTGCTCGAACTCGGGGCAGTGTCCCGCGGGCTGGACCTGCTGTCCGAACACCGGCTGCGGTGCCGGCGGGGTGTGCATCCCGCACTGCGGATACCACGGTGCGCACGTCTTCCCGTGTGGTACCAGCCCGACATCGGCCGGCAAGACGGCGGCCAAGTAGTGCCCGCCCGCTGCGAGAGACCAGGAGGACTGTGCTGATGGCTGTATCGGAAACGCGTGTGACGCGGGGGCGGCTTCTCAAGCGAGCCGGAGCAGGCGCCGCGCTCGGCGTCGGAGCGATGGTCACGGCGGGAACGGCATCTGCCGATCTCCTTCCCTCGACGAGCTGCATCGACGCAGGCGGCTGTGGAAGCTTCCAGGCCTGCGAGGGTGCGTGCAACTGCGGCTGCGTCGTGACGGTCGAGTCCAAGTGCATCTGCATGCAGAACGTCTTCTGCGCAGGGCTCAAGGGATGCTTTAGCTCGAAGCAGTGCCCGACAGGCTGGGCCTGCGCTACGGGCGGTTGTGGGGCAACGCCCACACACGGCTTCTGTGTGCCGCACTGCGGGTACACGGGACCGCACGCCGTGCCGTGCGAAGCAAGCATTCCTGCGGGACAGACGACGTTCTCGGGCTCGTAGGCTACGACGACATCCCGCGATGGTGGAGGGCCTCTTCGGAGGCCCTCCACACGTTGAGCGGGCTGGCCAGCGAAGCTACGCAGGCCTAGCCGTGGATCTCACGCGTCTGCGGTATCGACAACGGCCGCGGGCGGTGGTCGAATCTATTGTCCACTTTCGTCAGGAGGTATACGGACCCATGGCTGTATCCCAAGAGCGAGTGTCGAGGCGACGCTTGCTGAAGCGAGCGGGTGTCGGCGCGGCAGCGCTCGGTGCAGGCTCCATGCTCACGGCGGGAACTGCAAGCGCGAAGCTCGGCACGTCGGCGATCTGCGTTTCCGTCGGTTGCGGATATGACACCTGCCCGGGTGGCAACGGTTGTTGCTACTGCACGGTCAACACCGAAGGCTGCTGTAACTGCTTTGACGACCAAACCTGCTCCGGGCTCAAGACGTGTGTGAGCTCGAGCCAGTGCCCGCCCGGATGGGGGTGCCAGGCGAACACCTGCGGCCAATCAGGCGTGTGCGTAGCGCACTGCGGTTCGGGCAGCCCGCACACGGCCCCGTGCGGCGGTGCGCCGGCGCAAGGTGTTAGGACGAGCAGGCAAGGCAACAACTAGCCTGGCCCGCATTCTCTTGCAACGCAGAGGGCCTCTTCGGAGGCCCTCTTGCTGTCTGCTGCGTGTTATCAGGGCTGGCTAGCGAAGCTACGTAAGCGAAGCGGTGGATCTCACGCGTCTGCGGTATCGACGGGGGCTACCGCCAGTGATCCAATACATGTTCACTCCCGTCAGGAGGTTTAGACTCATGGCCGCAACCGAAGAACGCGTATCGAGAGGACGCTTGCTGAAACGCGCCGGCGTCGGTGCTGCCGCACTAGGTGCCGGGTCGATGCTTACCGCAACGACCGCGAGCGCGGCCGCACCCGTGTCGACGGCTTGCATCGGCACAGGCGGTTGCACGACGAACCCGCCGGCCGCCGCGTGTGGGCCAGCGTGCACGGTCTGTGCGTGCGGAGTGACAGTCGAGGGCTGCTGCTTCTGCTTCGAGAACTCCTTCTGTGCCGGTCTTCCCACCTGCGCATCCTCGAAGCAGTGCCCGCCCGGTTGGAGCTGCGTCTCACTCGACGCTACCAACCCCTGCGGTGCCGTCACGGTCTGCCTGCCGCATTGTGGGGCGTGCAACCACCACACCGTGTGTGTGTGCGGAACGTCCTCCAAGGCAACGAAGCCTGGTGGCCCGACCGTCGTCTAGCTTCCATCATCGTTGCACCCGAACGAGGGCCTCTTCGGAGGCCCTCGTTCTATCTGCCGAGGTCGACGACGACGTGCGCGATCGGCACGGCGAAGCGCTGCCTCGCCGATTCGACCACGCCTCGCTCGAGCCAGTTGGACCTGCCCTCGGGGTGCGTCGAGATGATGATCTCGTCGGCGCCGAACGTCCGTAACGCGTCCTCGATCGCTTGCAGCGGATCCGAGTCGCCGACCTTCCCTTGCGCAGCGACGCCCGACTCCGCTAGCCGCGCAAGGCTCTCGCCGAGCCGCGCCTGGGCAGCGACGCGCGCGCCGTCCTCGTCCGAGGCCCAGTGGCGGAGCTTGGAGTTCAGCGCCGGGCAGACGACGAGCACCTGGGCACGATGCCCGGTGACGGCCGCGCCAACGGCGTCGCGGAGCTCACGACCGGCAACGGTCTCGTTCGCGACGACGAGCAACCGCCACTCGTCGCCGCCCCGGACACGTGCAGGCGCCTGCGCCGTCGTCTCCTCGGGAAGCGGGCGGAGGTAGTACCAGATAGTGGCCACCGTGACTACGATCCAGACGGGGACGCCAAGCTTCCAGCCACCGACCAGGCTCGCGACGGCGATCGCCGCGAAGGCCGCGATCGTGACGAACAGCAGCCGAAACGCCTCGGCCTCGGTGCGAAACGGGTTCCGGCGAGCCATGGGCTACCTCCTGACAGCCGGATGCTAACCGGTCATCCGTCGGAAGCCCGGGCGCGGGTCAGATGATGTAGACCGTGGTGTAGACGACGATCCACATCACGTCGACGAAGTGCCAGTAGATGCCCGGCAACTCGACACCGTGGTGGTGCTCGGGCGAGTAGTGCCCGCGGAACGCGCGGATCGTCGCGAAGAGGAGCAGCGTCAGGCCAACGAACACGTGCGCGCCGTGGAGGCCCGTCAGGCAGTAGAAGATCGTCGCGAAGGCGTTGTTCTCGGGGGCGAAGCCAACGCGCGCGTACTCCGCGATCTGCGTCAGCAGGAACGTCGTGCCCATGAACAGCGTCAGCACGAGCCCTGCCTTCAGTCCCGCGCGGTTTCCGCGCTTGATCGACTGCAGTGCCCAGTGCATCGTGAAGCTCGAGGTGATCAGGATGACGGTGTTGACGCCCGCCACGAACTTCGGCAGCTCGTCGCCCTCGGGCGGCCATGGATAGCCGTTGACGACGCGAACGAAGAAGTACGCGGTGAAGAACGAGCCGAAGAGCATGATCTCCGAGCCGATGAAGAGGAGGATCCCGAGCACGCGCGCGTCGACGCGCGACGAGACGTTCGCGACGGGGGGATGATCCGCGTGGTGGTGAGCAGCGGCGTGGCTTCCATTACGCGGAGACCTCCTCCAGCACGGGCTCCGTCTCGACGTGCGTGACCGGGAGCTTCGTCTCCTTCTCGAGCCGCTCGACGAGATCGCCACGCAGCCAGCCCGAGCGCCTCGCACCGGGGAACGTCGAGACGATGATCTCGTCGCAGCGCTCGTCGTAGATCGCCTGCATGGCGGCCGCGAACGGGTCGGGGTGCGCAATCTGCCCGTGCACGTCGATCCCCTCCGCGCGCAGCGTGCCGACGGCCGTCGGAGCCGCTTCTCGGCCTCGGGATCGCCGGACATGCCGAGGTCCGATCTGCGGGCAGACGATGAGGAAGCTCGCCGGCGACTTCCTGGCGCGCTCGCGAATCGCCGCGAGCAGCGGCTCCCCGACGACCGTCTCGTTCGCGACGACGAGCACGTTCGTCTCGCCGTCCTCCGCGGCCAGGTCGACGACGACGTGCTCGACGGGGACGTCGACGGCCGACTCGGATGCGCTCGACGACGTCGCGCCGCAGCCAGCCGGACCGTCGACTCGGGGTGCGTCGAGACGATTACCTCGTCCGGCGGCGGCACGAGCTGCTTGAACGCGTCCCGGACGACATCGACGGGGTCGGCGTCGACGACGAAGCCGTCGGCGGCGATGCCGTCCGTGCGCAGCAGATCGAGCGTCCGGTCGAGCCGGCGCCGCGCGGACGCGCGCCGCGTGTCCTCGTAGACGACGTAGCCGTGACGCGGCGATGACACCGGGCAGATGACGGTGATGCGGATCGGCCCCTCGTGCGCCACGGCGCTCGAGCGCCTCGATGAGGCTCTTTCCGGCGACGGTCTCGTTGGCAACCACGAGCAGGTGCGTCAGCTCGCGTCAACGCGTGACCTCCTCCGCCTCGGCGGGCACGTCCTCGAGCTTCGTCGCGCCGTCCTCCGAGAACACGGCGTGGCGCGCGCCCGGCACGCCGTACTCGTACGGGCCGCCGACGATCTGCGGGATCTCGTCGAAGTTGAAGAGCGGCGGCGGCGAGGACACCTGCCACTCGATCGAGTGGGCGCGCCACGGGTTCGCCGGTGCGACGCGGTCCGCGCGACCCAGCTCGTGATCATGTTGTAGAGGAAGATCAGCATCGCGGCGCCGAGCACGAAGGACGAGATGGAGATGAAGAGGTTCCAGTGCCTCGAAGCGCGGGACGTAGTCCGCGGTGCGGCGCGGCTGGCCCTGGAGGCCGAGCCAGTGCATCGGGAAGAACGTCGCGTTGAAGGCGACGAACGTCAGCCAGAAGTGCGCACTTGCCGAGCCGCTCCGAGTACATGCGGCCGGTCATCTTCGGGAACCAGTAGTAGATGCCCGGCCATGATCGTGAACACCGAGCCGCCGTAGAGCACGTAGTGGATGTGCGCGACGATGTAGTACGTGTCAGACGCGTGGACGTCGATCGGCACCGTGCCGAGGTAGATGCCGGACAGCCCGCCGATCAGGAAGCAGGCGATGAACCCGACGGCCCAGAGCATGGGCGTCGTGAAGTGGATGCGGCCTCTCCCACATCGTCGCTAACCACGAGAAGACCTTGATCCCCGTCGGCACGGCGATCAGCAGGGTCGTCAGCATCATCGGGATCGCGCAGCCACGGCGCCATGCCCGCG
The DNA here is from genome assembly GCA_963705945.1 of uncultured Actinomycetes bacterium. Taxonomy (GTDB): domain Bacteria; phylum Actinomycetota; class Thermoleophilia; order Gaiellales; family Gaiellaceae; genus PALSA-612. Next base: position 486,939 of record CAVPLG010000003.1, read on the forward strand.
ACGAACATGTGGTGCGCCCACACGGAGAAGCCGAGGAAGAGGATCGCGACGAGCGAGAGCGCCATCAGCCGGTAGCCGAAGACCGGCTTCCGCGAGAACGTCGAGATCACCTCGGAGATGATCCCGAACCCGGGTAAGAGCATGATGTAGACGGCCGGGTGCGAGTAGAACCAGAAGATGTGCTGGTACCCGAGCGGGTAGCCGCCCTGGTCGGCGACGAAGAAGTTCGTGTGCAGCACGCGGTCGAACATGACGAAGAACTGCGACCCGGCGATGAAGGGCGTCGCGAGCACGACGAGCATTGACGTCGTGAAGTTCGCCCAGACGAGAAGCGGCATGCGCCAGAAGGTCATGCCCGGCGCACGCATCGTGATGATCGTGACGAGGAAGTTGAGCGCCGTCATGATCGACGACGTCCCCGCCCACTGGACGCCCATGTTGAAGAACACGCTGCCGAGCGGCTGGTCGGTGCAGAGCGGCGCGTAGCACGTCCACCCGCTCGCGAACGCGCCTCCGGGGACGAGGAAGCTCGAGAGCATCATCACGCCGGCGATCGGCAGCAGCCAGAACGAGAGAGCGTTCAGGCGCGGGAAGGCCATGTCCGGCGCGCCGATCATCAGCGGGATCACGTAGTTCCCGATGCCGGCGAAGACCGGGCACGATGAAGAGGAAGATCAGGAGCGCGGCGTGGACGGAGACGAGGCCGTTGAACGTCTGGCTGTCGACGATCTCCGAGCCGGAGTTGCGCGAGCTCTGCGCGGAAGATCATCGCCAGCAAGCCCGCCGACGAGGAAGAAGATGAAGCGTCGTGACGATGTACTGGATCCCGATCACCTTGTGGTCGGTGTTGACGCGGAAGTAGTCGCTTCCAGCTCCTTGCGCCGTGGCCGGAGTGGTCCTCGGGCTCCGTCGGCTGGCCGATCGCGTAGCGCGCCCAGTAGTCGAACGAGCCGATGCCGGCGAGGAAGCCCATCGGGATCGTCACGAGCGAGACGTCACGACGACCTCGCCCGAGCCAGACGGGATCCCAGCCCTCGAGCCAGCGGACGAGCGCCATGATCCCGACGCCGATCCCGAAGAAGAGCGGGATCATCCACAGGCAGCGGCCGAGACCCGGTTCGCTGAACCACCTCACGACGCGCCCTCGCGCCCACTTCGTTGAAGTCAGCCGGCCGCATCACGATCACCGTCGAGCGCATGAGCGAGTGGCCGAGGCCGCAGAGCTCCGTGCAGATGATCGGGTACGTGCCGAGCTTCGTCGGCGTGATCACGAGCTCGTTCGGATGCGGGAACTCCTCGATATACGGCAGCGCGTCCATCTTCTGGCCGAACTGCGGGCACCCAGAACGAGTGGATGACGTCCTTCGAGTGGAGCTCGAGCTTCGACGGCGCGGTCGAGCGGAAGGCGCAGCGATCGGCGCCGTCCGCCCGTCGCGCCGCCGTTCGCGTACGTCGAACTGCCAGGCGAACTGCTGAGCGGTGACGTTCACCTGCAGCGGGTTCGATCCCGGCGTTGCCGTTCTGCGTGAGCACGACGGCCGCGGCGATGGCGATCACCGTGACGAGGAGCGCCGGCACCGCCGTCCACGCGATCTCGAGCCCCGTGTGGCCGTGGATCGGCGGACCGTCGGTGTCGTCGTCGGGCCGCGCCCGGAACTTCACGACCGAGAAGAGGATCACGCTGAGACGACGACGGCGAAGATGAAGATGCAGATCCCGGTCGCCAGCCAGAAGGTGAAGTCGATGCCGGTCGCGCTGCTCGGACGCGGTGACGGGCAGCCAGGGAATGAGCACTGCGACCGCGGTGGTGGCCGCGGCGACGATGGCCGTGATGACGGCCAGCTGGACGATCTGACTCCACCGCACGGGTTTGCAGCCTACTCCATCGACCGGTCTCCCGTCCGCGACGGCGCACGCGAACCCCCGGCCGAGGGATCGCTGAAACGGCCGAACGCGCGATACCTCTCACAACGAAACACAACCGGCACGGCGGACGCGACCCACGCCCGCCGACGGAGGTCTGACCATGATCGAATGGTACAGCCGACTCCCGCCCGAGGAACAACGGGTCGTCGTCGTCACGCTGTTCGGCGCAGCGGCCTCGCTCTGGCTCGCCGTCGCGTGGGAAGAGGTGATGGTGCTCTCCGCGATCCCGCTGCTCGCCGGTCTCGCAGGCGCGATCATCCGCTCGATCCGCAAGCGAGCAGAGCGGCAGAGGGAAGAGATTCTGTACTGAGGGGCGTGCCTTTGCGCCCGGTTGAGTCTCCGGCTGCGACTGCCGATACGTGGTCCATGGCCGACCCCAGCTGGCGACCTCTCGGCGAGATCCTGATCGAGCGAGGGCTGCATCGACCGAGTCCAGCTCGAGCACTGGCTGATGCAGCAGACGCTCTCCGGCATGCTCCTCGGCGAGCTGCTCGTCATGCACCGTGTCGTCTCGCCCGTCGACGTCGCCGCGGCGCTCGCCGTCCAGCGCGGTCGCCCGACGACGTCGGCCGGCGGCGTGACCTCGGGATCGCGCCAGCTCGGACGGATCCTCGTCGAGCGAGACCTGCTGACGGAGAGCGGCCTCCAGCGCGCGCTGCTCGCTCAGAAGCGGCTGGGCGGCAACCTCGGCGACATCCTCATCGAGCGCGGCTACGTCTCGCCGGCAGCAGATCGCAGGAGGCGCTCGCCGACCAGGACGGCCGGCAACGCGCCGACCTCGATCCCGCATCCAGCCGGACGTCGAGGCGCGCGAGGAGCACTACGAGGTGCTCGGACCGGCTCAGTCGAGGAGCCGCTGCACGTCTCTGACTCGTTTCTCGACGCGACGCGACTTCGCGTTCGATCTGATCGAGCAGCGAGGATCCGCACGCGGTCGAGATCGTCCGCGTGCGAGAGGACGATCGCGAGTCGGTCTGGTCGTACAGCCGCGAAGCGTCCGAGCGCTATCGCGACGCGAACCGGGGCTCCGCCTGACCTAGCTCGAGCGCGCCGCGCGAGCCGGCCGCCTGCGAACGCCACCGCCTCACGACCGACGTCGAGCACCTCCGGCAGCGCGAAGAAGCCGTGGAACATGCCCTCGTAGCGGCGGTGCTCGTCGGGCACGCCGACGCTCGGCGAGCCGTGACGCGTACGCCTCGCCCTCGTCTCGGAGCACGTCCGCGGCGACGGTGAGGACGAGCGTCGGTGGAGAGGCGGCAAGCGCCTCGTCCGGCGGCGAGCAGCGGCGACACGCGCGGGTCGTCGGCAGCGCCCGCTCCACCGGAGAGGTAGTGCCCGATGAACCAGTCCATCGACGGGCGCGTGAGGAACGGCCCGTCTGCGAACTCCTCGTACGACGCCGTCCCGCAGCGCGCGTCGGCGATCGGATAGACGAGCAGCTGGAAGCGGAGCGGCACGGCCGCCGCGCTGCGCGACGACGCGCGGCGAGGTTGCCGCCGGCGGAGTCGCCACCGACCGCGAGCCGGTCGGGATCGCAGCCGAGCTCCGCGGCGTTCGCGTACGCCCAGGCGCGTGGCAGAGAGCGCGTCGTCGAGCGGCGCGGGAAACGGATGCTCGGGCGCGAGGCGGTAGTCGACCGACAGCACGGCGTGACCGCTCGACACCGCAAGCCCGCGGCACGTCGCGTCGTGCGTGTCGAGATCGCCGACCACCCAGCCGCCGCCGTGGAAGTAGACGAGCAGCCCGAGCCCCTCGTCCGGCCGTCGGCCGGTACAGGCGCGCCGGGACGCCGCCCGCGTCGACCGCGCGGACTTCCTCGACCTCGATCGCCGACGGCTGCAGCCGCGACCTGCGGATGGCGCGGGCGGCCTCGGGCGTCGTCTCGGAAAGCGGCGGGTCGCCGAGCGAGTCGATGTTGTCGAGGACTGCTTTCGCCTGCGGATCGAGAAGCACCATGTCAGCGCGTACGATCTCATGTGTGGAGCGCGGAGTCCACGATCGCGGCGGGCTCGAGACTGACGAGCCGATCGACCGCGCGGGAGCACGCCCTCGAGGATTGGGAGGTGCTCACGGACGCGCTCGTCGGGACGCTCGGCGCGCACGGGATCATGAACGTCGACGAGCTCCGGCGAGGGATCGAGAGCATGGAGCCGGCTGCATACGAGCGGGCGGGGTACTACGAGCGGTGGGTCTACTCGATGGAGACGATCCTCACCGAGAAGGGCGTTCTCGAGCCGGGCGAGGTCGACGCGAGGCTCGAGCGATGAGGTTCGCGCCCGGAGACGAGGTCCGGATAGCCGCACGTGCCCACGACGGTCACCACCGGACGCCGGCATACGTCAAGGGTCAGGTCGGGCGCGTCGAGCGCTGCCACGGGACGTTCACGAACCCGGAGACGCGCGCCTACGGGACCAACGGCCTCCCGGCGCAGCCCCTCTACCTCGTCGCACTGACGAGTGAGACGAACGACCGCGTGCTCGTCGACGTGTTCGGGCACTGGCTGGAGGCACCGTGAGCCACGATCACGACCACGACCACGCACCACGACCCGATCACAAATGGCGATGAGCCCGCCGCGGCGGCGCGGGCGCGCGTCCTCGAGGAGCTGCTGGTCGAGAAGGGTGTCCTCACGCACGAGGACGTCCGGCGACGGATCGACTGGCTCGTCTCGCGCGCACCGGCCGACGGCGCGAGGCTCGTCGCGCGCGCATGGGCCGACCCCGAGTTCGAGGAGCGGCTGCTCGGCGACGCGCGGGAGGCGGCACTCGAGCTCGGCCTCGACCCCGGGCCTTCGCCGATCGTCGTCGCCCTGAAGAACACCGAGACCGTGCACCACATGGTCGTGTGCACACTCTGCTCCTGCTATCCGAAAGCGCTGCTCGGGCCACCTCCCGACTGGTACAAGAGCCTGCCGTATCGCTCACGGGCCGTCTCGGATCCGCGGGGCGTGCTCCGCGAGTTCGGCGTCGAGCTCGATGAGGCTGTTGAGGTCCGCGTCGTCGACTCGACGGCGGACATCCGCTACCTCGTCGTGCCGCGCAGGCCCGAGAGCACGGAGCACCTGACGGAGGCCGAGCTCGCAGCGCTCGTCACGCGCGACTCGATGATCGGCGTCGCGCAGCCCGCGGCGTAGGGACGTGTTCGACGTTCTCGTCGTCGGCGGCGGGACGGCCGGGTCGGTGCTCGCGGCCCGACTGAGCGAAGACCTTGCCCGCAGCGTCTGCCTGCTCGAGGCCGGACCGGACTACGGTCCGCTCGACACCGGCCACTGGCCCGAGGACGTCCTCGATGCGAGCGCGCTGTCCACGTCGCACAACTGGCCGCCGGCAGAAGACGACGATCGGACGCTCGGCGGCCGGATGCTCGGCGGGTCGTCCGCCTGCAACGCCTGCGTCGTCGTGCGCGGCACGGAGGCGGACTACGACGAGTGGGGAGGCGGCTGGTCGTCGGCAGCGCTCACGCCGTTTCTCGACCGCGCGGAGGAGACTCTGCGAACAGCCCCGGCGAACACCGACGAGCCGGCGCCGTTCCATCTCCGCTTCCTCGAGGCTGCGAAGCGCACGACAGGCGTCGTCGACGCACGACCGTTTCCCGCGAACGTCTCGAGAGGCGTGCGCTGGAACGCCGCGCTGGCGTACCTCGGGCCGGCGCGCAGCCGCGAGAACCTCACGATCGTCGCCGACACCATCGTCGACCGCGTCGTCCTCGACGGAACGCGCGCAACCGGCGTGACGACCACTGACGGCCGTTCCTTGCACGCCGAAACGATCGTGCTCGCAGCAGGTGCGTACTTCTCGCCGGCGATCCTCATGCGAAGCGGCATCGGCCCGGAGCCTGAGCTGCGCGTGCTGGGGATCTCCGTAGTCTCCGTGCTTCCCGTCGGCGAACGGTTGCTCGACCACCACGGGACGAGCGTCGCCTGGGAGGCAAGCGAGCGCCTCCAGGCAGAGACAGCCGACCATGTACGGGACAGAGGGCTCTACGAGGGGCATGTCTACGCCAGAGCCGCGAGCCGAGCCGCCGTCCCCGCCGGGAGCTTCGATCTCCACCTCCTGTCGTGGGTCGCTCGGGACGAGACACCCGGCCGCTTTGCTGTTGCCGTTCCCGTCTTCCACATGAAGCCGCGGTCGGCCGGCAGCGTCTCGCTGCGGTCGTGCGATCCCACCGATGCCCCGCACATCGAGCGCGGCTATCACTCCAACGGCGCAGATCTTCCAGTGCTCGTCGAGGGCATCGAGATCGCACGGGCGATCGCCCGCTCTGAGCCGCTCCGAGACCTGCTCGGGGACGAGCAACGGCCCGGCGACATCGGCGCAGACGAGTACGTCCTAATGACGACCCGGAACTACTTTCACCCGGCGGGGACGTGCCCGATCGGCGAGGTGGTCGACGGCGCGTGCCGCGTGTTCGGCGTCGAGAACCTCGTCGTCGCCGACGCATCGGTGATGCCCACGATCCCCCGCGCGAACACGAACCTGACGACGGCCGCGATCGCAGAACGCGTCGCGTCGATGTTCCGCTAGCGCGCCGGAGGTCGTTTGGCGACCAGTCGCACGGGTACTTCGAGAGAGCGACTCGTTTCTCTTCGACAGCTGGGAGGTTCCCATGGCTGACGTAGCTACTGCCGATGTTGCAGCGGAAGTCTCGACGACGATCCGGGCGTTCCGGAATGAGGTATGGGACTGCCTCGTCGATCTCGACAACATCTCGAAGTTCTTTTTCGCTGCCCACGTGGCTACCGACTGGGTTGTCGGCCATCCGATCACCTGGTCCGGCGAATGGCAGGGGAAGGCGTACGAGGACAAGGGCGAGATCCTCGCCGTCGAGCGCGAGACACGTCTGTGCTTCTCCCACTGGAGCTCTATGAGCGGAGCGCCCGACGAACCAGCGAACCGCCACGTGGTCGACATCACACTCGAGGACGTCGGCGACGACACGGAGGTCACGCTCGTGCAGACGAACCTCGAGGGCGGGATCACCGCCACGGACCGCGAGCGTCGTGACGAATACGAACGGAACTGGTCATCGATCCTCGCGGACTCAAGGAGTTGGTCGAAGGCTAGAGGCGCGTCGGCTCGAGGCTCGCGAGGCGCCGACTAGCCGAACCGGCCGGTGACGTAGTCCTCGGTCTTCTTGTTGCTCGGTGACGTGAAGATCTTCGCGGTGTCGTCGTACTCGACGAGGACTCCCGTGCGGCGGCCGTTCGAGACGTCGAGGTTGAAGAACGCCGTCTTGTCGGCGACGCGGGCCGCCTGCTGCATGTTGTGCGTGACGATCACGAGCGTGTACTCCTTCTTCAGCTCGTGCATCAGGTCCTCGATCGCCGTCGTCGAGATCGGATCGAGCGCCGACGCGGGCTCGTCGAGCAGGATCACCTCGGGCTCGACGGCCAGCGCGCGCGCGATGCACAGGCGCTGCTGCTGACCGCCTGAGAGCGCGAGCGCGCTCTTTCCGAGCCGATCGTGCACCTCGTCCCAGAGAGCGGCTCGGCGCAGTGCTTCCTCGACGCGGTCGTCGAGGCCCTTCTTCATCCCGAGCATCCGCGGCGCGAAGGCGACGTTGTCGTAGATCGACTTGGGAAACGGGTTCGGACGCTGGAAGACCATCCCGATCCGACGCCGCACCTCGACCGGATCGACCTTCGGGCCGTGCAGGTCGATGCCGTGGTAGAGGAGGTGGCCGCTGACGTGGATGCCCGGCACGAGGTCGTTCATCCGGTTCAGGCAGCGGATGAACGTGCTCTTGCCGCAGCCCGACGGGCCGATGATCGCGGTCACGCAGTTCCGGTAGATCTCCATGTTCACGCCGGACAGCGCCTCGACAGGTCCGTAGTGGACGCCGAGATCGTCGACCTGGAAGACGACCTCGCGCTCGAGATCGGTCGAGCGATCGAGGACGTTCACGGGGTCCCTGGTCGAACACCGACGTGCACCGCTGCCAGTGTCCCGGCCGGTCTCCGCGCGAGGGTCGCAATGATGTGACGGATCGGTGCCATTCTGGTGACACGCGACCGTGCGGCCGCCGGCGGCTGCGATGCTCGTCCGGATGGAGTCGTCCTCGGCGCCACAGCCAACCCTGAGCGGCTCCGGGAGGCGTCTCAGCGACCGCATCGGGGACGTCGCGATGCAGGTGATCACGGGCCTGGCTGCGCTCGGGTCGATCGTCCTCATCGGCCTGATCGTCTATCGCGTCTTCAAGGGCGCATGGCCGGCGATGCAGGAGTTCGGCCTCGGCTTCATCACGACGAACGCCTGGAGCGTCGTGACGAACGAGTTCGGCGCGGCGGCGTTCATCTTCGGCACGCTCTTCACCTCGCTCTCCGCGCTGCTCGTCGCCGCGCCCGTGTCGATCGCGATCGGCCTCTTCCTCAGCGAGCTGGCGCCGAATCGCGTGCGGGGGCCGATCGGGATGCTCGTCGAGCTGCTCGCGGCGATCCCGAGCGTCGTGCTCGGGCTCTGGGGCATCCTCGTGCTCGGTCCGTTCGTCGTCCACACGCTCGGGCCGGTACTCGAGACGCTGCTCGGCTGGACGCCGTTCTTCGAGGGAACGCCGCAGGTGAGCAGCTACCTGTCGGCCGTGATCGTGCTCAGCATCATGATCACCCCGATCGCGTCGAGCATCAGCCGCGAGCTGTTCCTCCAGGTGCCGCGTGACGTAAAGGAGGGAGCGATCGGCCTCGGCCTGACGCGCTGGGAGATGGTGCGCGGCGTCATGCTGCCGTTCACGAAGGCAGGGCTCGTTGCCGCGCTGCTCCTCGGCACAGGACGCGCCATCGGCGAGGCGATCGCCGTCACCCAGGTGATCGGCAACCAGGCCAACATCACCTTCGACTTCTTCTCGCTCGGAGACACGCTCGCGAGCCGCCTCGCCGCCCAGTACCAGGGAGCAGTCTCGGACATCCAGGTCGCGTCGCTCTTCTACCTCGCCGCGATCCTGCTCGTGATCTCGCTGGTCACGAACGTCATCGCGCAGTACATCGTCGTCAAGTTCTCCGTGAAACGGACGGCGTGATGGAGCCGAGACGAAGCCGATCTCGCTCGAGGCACGCGGGCGCGTGCGTCGGCGAAAGTCTGTCAACCGCCTGATGGAGGCGCTCGCGGCCGTCGCCGCACTCGGCGCCGTCGCGATCCTCGGGATCGTCGTCTTCAACGTACTCCAGCGTGGACTCCCTGCGATCAACCTCGATCTCTTCACCGAGGTGCAGCCGCCGTTCGGCGAGACCGGAGGCGGCATCGGTCACGCAATCGTCGGGACGATGATCCTCGTCGGGCTCGCGACGCTGATGGCGCTGCCGTTCGGCGTCCTCGTCGCCATCTACGTCCAGCGAGTTCGTCCACGAACGAGCGTGGGCGCGTCATCCGACTCTCGCTCGACGTCCTGAACGGCGTTCCGTCGATCGTGATCGGGATCTTCGTGTTCGCCCTCATCGTCCAGCCGCTCCATCAGCAGAGCGCCTGGGCCGGCGCGTTCGCGCTCGCGATCATCATGCTCCCGCTCGTCGCCCGCGCGACGATGGAGGTGCTCGCGCTCGTCCCCGAGAGCCAGCGCGAGGCGAGCTTCGCGCTCGGCGTCAGCCGCTGGCGGACTGTGCTCCGCGTCGTCATGCCGTCGGTCCTCGGCGGCGTCGTCACGGGGACGGTGCTCGCGGTCGCCCGCGCCGCAGGCGAGACGGCGCCGCTGCTCTTCACGACCTCGCTTTACGCGAACCACATCTCGACGGACGTGACGCCAACCGATCGCGAGCCTGCCGATGACGATCTTCATCGTACTCGGAGGCACCCGACCAGCACCTGAACGACCAGGCGTGGGCAGCGGCCGTGATCCTGATCGGCTTCGTGCTTGTACTCAGCGTCGCGGCGCGCACTGCACTGGCGCGCAGTCGGCGGAAACTCGGCGGCCACTGAGAATTCCTCTCGGCGTTCACAACTCTTCCACCAGTTATTCACGGGATGACAGCCCATTTGGCTCAACCACGCAGGCAGGCTCGCCTCGACACCTCCGTACGACGTGAGGAGAGACCACGCATGAAGAAGAAGCTCACGGCCCTCGGGCTTGGACATCGCTACGGCAACGGCGTTCGTCGCGCTGACGGCAGCCTCGTCACCGGCTTCGAGCACGGCCGACTCGCTGTCCGGCGCGGGAAGCTCGTTCGTCAGCCCGCTCATCTCGAAGTGGCAAATCGACTATCCGGCCAAGACCGGCGTCGAGATCACGTACAACCCGAACGGCTCCGGCGCGCGGGATCTCTTGCGATCACGAACGCGGCAAGTCGACTTCGGCGCCAGCGACGCACCGCTCTCGCCGGATCAGGCTTCGGCCGTGCAACGGTTGCGTCAGATCCCATGGGCGCTCGCGGGCACGGCCGTCATGTACAACATCCCCAGTCTCGGCGCGCGGCTCAAGCTGACGGGCGCGATTCTCGCGAACATCTACCTCGGCAACATCAAGCATGGAACGCGACCGGCGATCAGCAAGCTGAATCCCAACCTCAACCTGCCGAGCACGACATCACACCCGTATTCCGCTCGGACGGTAGCGGCACGAGCTACAACTTCACGGACTATCTGTCCGCGGTGAGCCCCGACGTCGAAGGCAAAGTTCGGTACCACGACGCAGCCGCCGTTCGACGTCGGAATCGGGGCCCGCGGGAGCGCCGGCGTCGCTGGAGTCGTCTCGCGCACCGAGGGCGCCAGTCGGCTACGCGGACACCGCGTTCGCAAAGAAGAACGGCATCCCGTTCGCGGCGATGCAGAACAAGGCCGGCAAGTTCACGCTTCCCGGCCTGAAGGGCGTCAGCAACGCAGCAGCGACGGTGACGAAGGTGCCGGCGAACAACGAGCTCCAGATCGTCAACCCGCCGAAGTCGAAGACGGCAGCGCTACCCGATCGCGACCTTCACCTACGCGATCGTCCCGCTCAGCACGCTCAAAGGGGGCCATGCTCAAGCGCTTCCTGACCTACGCGGTCGCTCCGGCACAGGGCCAGAAGTTCGGGCCGCCGCTCCTCTTCGCGGGCATGCCGAAGGTCGTCACGGTCGCAGCCGTGAAGGCGATCGCGAAGATCAAGCAGCTCGACGTAGCTCCCACCTAGCACCGACCTCCCTCCCAGAGGCTCGACGGGCGCCGAGAGGCGCCCGTCGCAGTTCTCGAACCGGGAAGGAGCGACCCGGTGTGACGGCGAATGCCCACGCCATGACTTTCTCGACGCCTGCCCGAATGTCCGCCACACTCGTCGCACTCGCCGCGGTCGGCCTCTGTCTCGTCGGCGGATCGGCCAGCGCATCGGCCGTCATCACCTGCACGAACAGCACCTCCGACCAGGCCGTTGTGCAAACCGCGCTCGACGCGGGCGGCATCGTGACCGTCAAGGGCACATGCCTCGGCAACTGGACGATCGCGGTGCCCGTCGCGCTCTCCGGCAGCGGCGGCGCGGTGCTGGACGGCAACTTCACGGGCAGCGTCCTGACGGTGATGAACGCCACGACGGCAATCGTCAGCAACCTCACGATCCGAAACGGCGTCTCCGACGCAGGCGGCGGCCTGTTCGCCGACTTCGACACCACGGTCACGGTGCGGAACTCGACAGTCACGAGCAACACGGCCGACGAGGCTGGCGGCGGGATCTACGCGCAGGACTCCGCTCTCGTCACCGTGAGCGGCGGCGCCATCACCCACAACGAATCGGGTGACGCGGGCGGCGGGATCGCCCTATTCGGCGCAGAGCTCACGGCCACCAACGCGAACATCTCGTCCAACCTCGCCGTGATGGGCGGGGGAATCGCTGCTCAGTTCTCGAACGCGTCCCTGCTACGGACGCGCGTGACCGGTAACACGGCGTCCGACTTCGCCGGGGGAATCGCGAGCTTCGCGAGCGGATCCGTCGAGGAGCTCAACGCACCGACGGTCGCGGCGACCCGGAACCTTCCCTTTTTCCGTCTGATGCGACGCGCGCCGCGCAGCTCCGCGCGGGCGACCGGGCCGAGCGCCTCGGCGCTCCCGCTCGGCTTCACGATCGACAGCTCGAGCATCGACCACAACACAGCTCTGCTCGAGGGTGGCGGGGGCATCGTCAACGTGAGCCCTGGCGCGAGCACGCAGCTGACAGTCAAGAACACGAGCGTCTCGTTCAACACCGTGACGGGACAGCAAGGCTTCCTGATCGGCGCCGGGGGCATCGCGAACGTCGGCGGCAGCCCGGAGGACACGGCGACGCTCGGCCTCACCGGATCGCATCTTTTTGGGAACAACGCCGGGGGCGGCTTCGGTGGCGGGATCTACAACGTCAGCCAGAGCGGGGAGACGATCCTTACGGTCTCGAACACCGCCATCTCGTCGTCGCGCGGCCTGATCGACCCGAACCGCGCCGGATACGGTGCAGGGATCTTCCAGGACGCGACCGCCGGGCCGGCCAGTCTCACGCTCGGCAAGGCCGCAGCCGTCCTGCACAACCTCGCGAGCGTCGATGGCGGCGGCATCTACAACGTCTGCGGCGGCGGGCTGACGATCATGCCGGGCGCAGGCGTGGCGCTGAATACGCCGAACAACGTCGTCCAAGCGGGCTGCGCGCCGTAGCTTGCGCTAGGGCTTGACGACGAACGTGCTCTGGCCGAGCACGGGCCCGTAGCGGTTCTGCGCCTTCGGGCCCAATCCCGGCCAGGCGAACCAGACGTAGGTCCCTGCCGTCAGGCGCTGCGTCTTGCCGTTGAACTTCCACGTGGTGGTGAGCGCCAGCTGCGGTCTTTTCGGCCAAGCGCTGAGGATCTTCACCCCGGGCTGGATGGTCTTCGCCAACCGAGCTCGATAGACCTGGACGTTGTAGTACGTCGCGCCTGCGACCCCCGCCCAGCGAAGTTGGGGCGGCTTCGTAACCGCCTCGCCGGCGGCCGGGGCGTAGAGCAGCGGACGAACGGGAGTCGCGCGGGCGGCGACGCCGGGTGAGAAGTTCCCCGCCCTGTCGTACGCGACGACGACGTAGCGGTACTCGACGCCGTTCGCGAGCTTCGCGTCCTTCAGCTGCGTTCCCGCTCCCGAGTAGACGACGGTGGCCGGCGCACCGTTCTTCCCCGGTGAGCGGCTGATGCGGAGATGGTCGAAGTCGGTCGTCGGCTTCACCCACGTGAGCACCACGAAGCGATCGCCCGACTTCGCCTTCAGCCTGGTCACGTCCTTGGGCGGCGTCGTGTCCTGCTTCGTCGGCGACACGACGCCGGTGACGACGTTCAGCTCGGCCTGCGCAGTGGCCGTGTTGCCGGACGAGTCGGTGGCCGTGAAGGTGATTCGCGTCTTCCCGAGCGGGAGCACGGCGGGCGCGTCGTTCTTCACCGGCAGATTGCCGTCGACGACGTCGCGCGCCTGCGCGGAAGCGAGGAACGTCTGCACCTGAGGATCGTCGCGCGACAACGTCTGAGCGCCGTTCGACGACACATCCTGCGGCTGCGGCACGTTCAGCGCCGGCTTGGTCGTGTCGACGACCTTGACCGGGAACGAGGCCGCGGCGGTGTTTCCGCGCGCGTCCTTCGCGGAGCAGGTGACGGTCGTCGTGCCACGGGGGAAGATCGATCCGGGAGCCGGCGTGCAGCTGACGAGCACCGGCCCGTTGACGAGGTCGACGGCGATCGGCGGCGTGTACGTGACCCGTGAGCCTCCCGGACCGTCCGCCTCGACGACCGGCCCCACCGGGACCTGGCTGAAGACGGGCGCCGTCGTGTCTCGCACGGTGACCCTGAAGGTCGCGCTCGCGCCGTTCCCCTTGCCGTCCGTTGCCGTGCAGGTGACGTTCGTGGTGGCGATCGGGAAGACAGAGCCAGAGCCCGGCGTACATGTCGGCGTGATGTTCCCGCTGACGATGTCGCTCGCCGACGCGGAGTACGAGACCGCAGCGCCGTTCGCACCCGACGCCTCCTGGGTGATGTCGCCGGGCACCGTCACCGTCGGCGGCGTCGTGTCGCGCACTGTGATCGTGAAGGTCTTCGGCGCGCTCGTGTTGCCCGAGGAGTCCTTCGCCGTGCAGCTGACGGTGGTCGTCGTGATCGGGAAGGTGCTGCCGGACGGCGGCGCACACGACACGGTCGGGTTCGGGTCGACGTTGTCTGACGCTGTCGCTGTGTAGGTCACGACCGCTCCGCCGGGGCCGGTCGCCTCTGAGGTCATGTCGCCCGGCACGGTCAGCGTCGGCGGCGTCGAGTCCTTGACGGTGATCGTGAACGACGCCGAGGCGGAGTTGTTCGAGTCATCCGTTGCGGTACAGGTCACGGTCGTAGTCCCAACCGGGAATGTGCTGCCAGAGGGAGGCGTGCAGACGAGCGTCGGCGTCGGGTCGATCGCATCGACCGCGCTCGCCGTGTACGTCACCACCGCTCCGCCAGGGCCGGTCGCTGGGACGGTCATGTTCCCGGGCACGGTCACGACCGGCGGCGTCGTGTCCTGGACGGTGACTGAGAACGAGCCCGAGCCGGTGTTGTTGTGCGCGTCGGTCGCGGTGCAGTTGACGGTCGTCGTCCCGACCGGGAACGTGCTGCCTGACGGCGGCGCGCACGAGACGCTGGGGCTCGGCGTCGACGGCGTCCGAGGCAGAGACGGAGAACGTCACGACCGCGCCCGACGGGCTGGTCGCCGGGGTCGTGATGTTGCCGGGCACATCGACCGTCGGCGGCGTCGTGTCCTCCACCGTCACGGTAAAGCTGTCGGAGAGGACGACGACGGGCACGGCAACCTGATTGTCCGTCGCGGTGCATGTGACCGTCCACGTGCCGATCTGGAACGTGGTGCCCGACTCCGGTGCGCAGTCGATGTCCAGCCCTGGAGCGACCGTTGTCGGATTGGTCCACGTGACGACCGCGCCGGAGGAGGACGTTGCCTCGACCACTTGGTCTTCGGGGAAGGTAAGCCAGCCGGGCGAGACGGCTATCGCCGCGGGCGTCGCGAGCAGCGCGACGAGTGCGAGGAGCGAGACGACGACGGCACGACCGCCGACGCGCCGTCCCCCCGGGGGCGCGCCTGGGACCCTTCCCTCCATCTGGCTCACAGGGTAGTCAGAGTTGGCCTCGCCTGCGGAGGGCAGCTACTGGAAATTTGGCCAGTTGCACGTGTTTTTGCCTTGACCATGCGGTTTGCAACCTGTATCCCGGATGGGCATGATCGAAACCCACCGGCGAAAGGAAGCGCAATGAGTGCGAACAAGGCGCTCTGGGAGAAGGGCGATTTCACGCGCATCGCGGAAGCCATGCGCGAGAGCGGCGACGCCTTCGTCGCGACGTTGGGAATCACGCCCGGGCTCGACGTTCTGGATCTCGGGTGCGGGGACGGGACGACGGCAGTACCGGAGGCGAACCTCGGGGCGGATGTCCTGGGCGTTGACATCGCCGAGAACCTGGTCGAGGCGGGCAACGCGCGAGCGCAGAGCCTCGGCCTTGCCAACATCACGTTCCAGCAAGGCGACGCGTCCGACCTGAACGAGCTCGAGGACGACAGCTTCGACCTCGTCGTCAGCGTCTTCGGTGCGATGTTCGCCCCGAAGCCGTTCGACGTCGCCAAGGAGATGGTTCGCGTGACGCGGCCAGGCGGCCGGATCGTGATGGGGAACTGGATCCCCAACGATCCGACTCTCGTGGCGCAGATCCTGAAGATCAGCTCCGCGTACTCGCCGCCTCCTCCGGAAGGGTTCGTCAGCCCGATGACCTGGGGCGTGGAGGAGAACGTGATCGAGCGATTCACCGGCGCCGGGGTCCCCGCAGAGCAGATCTCGTGCGAGACGGCCACGTGGGTCTTCGACTTTGCCGGATCCCCGTCGGAGTTCGTCGCCGCGTTCCGGGACTACTACGGGCCGACCATGAACGCGTACGAGGCGGCGTCAGCCGACGGCCGTGAGGCCGATCTGCAAGGGGAGCTCGAGGACCTCTTCGCGAGCAAGAACGCGAGCGACGATCCGCGCAAGACGTCGATTCCGGCGACGTTCCTGCGCGTTACGGTCACGGTTTGACACAAAGAAACCCGGCGAGAGCACGCTCGCACAGCCAGCGAGCTCGCGAGTGCGCAAGCATGCTGAAGACCGGTTAGCTGTGGAACTGAACGCCGGCGACGATCTCAACGGCGATGATTGCCGCAACCGCCCAGTCGACCACAAGACAGAACGGAGGCCACCACCGTGTGTTCGCAACGAACTGACGGCGGTGCTGCCAGAGGTCCTTGAGCCCGTGGCCGGCAAGGCCAACGACAAGTAGCCACGGTGTGCCGGTGATCGCTGCGGCGGCGATGATGACGAACATGCTGGCGACGCCGCTTTCGACGGCGAGAACGGTGCGGCGTCCGTCGGCGACGGCGAACCCGATGTAGACGGCTGCGATCACGGCAAGCCCGAGCGCGTAGACAGTTGCTGTGTCAAGCCACCAGAGAGCAAGCGGTGTGGCCGCCTGCGCGACTCCGACGACGAGCCCCCACAGAATCGGCGCTCGCAGCCCTGCGCGGACCGGCTGCGCAATGCCGGCCACGCTCACTCCGGAGCGACGTTGAAGCTGAACATCATCCCGCTCTCGTGGTGCTCGGCGATGTGGCAGTGGGCCATCCAGCGCCCGGGGTTGGTGACGTCGAGCAGGATGTCGACGGTCTCTCCGGTGCGGATGAGCACCGTGTCCTTCCAGACGAGGTTGGGCTCGACGACTCCGTCCCTGGCGAGGATGAGAAATCGGCCCGCCCCGTGCACGTGGAAGGGGTGCGGCATGGGGTGGTCTGAGTCCATCTCGTTGACGAGGCGGAGCTTCACCTGATCGCCGACCCGGAAGGTCCAGTCGATCTGCGCGTTTTCGGCCCCGGTGTCGCGATCGACCAGCTTCCAGCGCATGTTGGCCGGCGTCGTCATCCGGTTGACCTCGACCATGTCGTCTTCCCACTCGATCCCTTGTGCCGCGCCGTGCGCATGGCCGCTGCCGTGATGGTCGTGGTGCCCGTGATCCTCTTCGTGATGGCTGTGATGCTGTTCGTCGGCGTCCGAGGCCGTGTCAGCGTCGTCCCCGTCAGCCGCCTCGCCAATTCCCGTCGCGCGCAGCGTCATCCCGCACTTCGGGCAGGTCGCGGCCCACGTGGCCGTGATCTCCGCATGCATGGGACAGGCGAAGGCGGTCGGAGCCTCGGTCTCCGCCGGCGTCAGGCATGAGCTTCATGCCGCACTTCGGGCACTTGCCCGCCCAGGAGGCGACGATCTCCGGATGCATTGGACAGGCGTAGACACCCGTGTCGACTCCACCCGCCGGGCCGACCTCGTCCATCTCGGCGACGAAGGAGAGCGTCTTGTCAGGCGAAGACTCGATGAACGGCTCGATTCGCTTGCGTAGCGCCCTCATGTCTTCGTTCGTGCGCAGGTTTTCGAACTGCTCTGTCAGGTCGGGCTCGGCCGGCTCGTCAACGACCTCGATCGCAGCAAGCCGGTAGGACTTCTCTGGCGTTCGATGTTCGAGCGCGAGCTCTCCGGGCTCTGAGAAGAGGACGTCGACGACGACGCGCTCGGAGGGCGCGAGCAGGACCTCCTCGACCAGTTCCTCCTGTTCGTAATGGCCGCTGTCGGCGCCGACGAGCTTCATTCGCAGCCCCGGCAGCGTGACGTTGAAGACCCGCGTGTTGGCCGTGTTCGTGAAGTAGAAGCGCACGACCTCACCGCGCTTGACCTCGAGCGAGAGCTCCGGTTCACCGGCGATGAGCATCGTGTTCCCGAAGCGGCCCATCGCGACGTGCGTCGTCTCGGACCCGCTGAAGGGCGCGATCCGCCCCTCCTCGATCAGGACGTCGTCGAGCGTCACGAGAAGCTCGCGGTGGGCAGGCGGCCAGTGATCGTCCTCGCTCGGGACGGCGAGGATGTTCCCGTAGAGGCCCATCTCCTGGCCGTAGTCCTCGCGGATGTGCGGGTGGTACCAGTACGCGCCTGGATCAGGCACGTTCACCTGGTAGGTGAAGGTTTCGCCAACCGGGATCGGCGCCTGCGTCTCGTGCGTGCCGTCGTAGCGGTTCTCGAGCCGCAGTCCGTGCCAGTGCACGGTCGCATCGACGTCGCCGCGGTTCGTGACGTGGACGGTGATCGTCGCGTCCTGGGGCACTTTCAGCGTCGGGCCCGGGACGGAGCCGTTATAGGCAAGCATGCGCACGGTGGCGTCCCCGATCTGCTTCCTGACTGGTGCGATCTCGAGATCGAACTCGTCGCCGTCGGAGAGCTCGACGACTTCGGGGCCGCGCGCGTCCGGCAGCCCCTCGGTCGAGCTCGGAAACTCGACGATGTCGGTGTGCCCGTGCGAGCTGTGGTCGTGCATGGCTACCTACCCTTCTCGCGCGCGCTCCTGCCCGGACGCCGGCCTCTTCGCGTGCGCGGGCTCGGGCACGGCTTGTGCCTTCGCCTCTTGCAAGGCCGCGATTCGCTCGGCGATGAACTGCGCATCGTCCTTCACCCAGCCGATCAGGGCGGAGCCGCGCGTGTGCTGCCAGGTGAGACCGAGGAAGTAGAGACCCGGGACGTCGGTTACGCCACGCCGGTGGCGCAGGCGTCCGTCCGGGTCGAAGATCGGCAGATCGATCCAGGAGTAGTCGGGCCGGTAGCCCGTCGCCCAGATGACCGCGTCTACTTCGACCTCGCCTCCGTCCTCGAAGCGCAACGGTGCGCCCTGAAGCACGAGTCGCGCGCGGCTTCAGCTCAACGCCGTAGCGGCGCTTGAGCTCGCGCGGGCTCGATCCGATCAACGTGTCCCGGTCTTTCAGCCGTCGCCCGAGCCGCGACTCGACCGTCGTGTTGATCAGGCGCGTCTTCGTCAGCCACCAGAAGAGGTCGCGGCCCGCCAGCCGCTGCGGCAGCGGCTTCTGCCGAGAGCCGACCGAGAGGACGACCTTGTGAGTGGTCGAGAGCTCCTTGGCGATCTGGAAGCCGGTGTTTCCGCCCCCGACCACGAGCACGGTTCCCTCGGGGACGTCACCGGCCGTCGGTAGCCCGTGCTGTGCGCCTGCCAGACGTCGGCGTCGAGCTCGGCCGCCAGCTTGGGGACGTAGGGCGTCTGGAAGGGGCCCGTCGCGACCACGACCTGGTCGGCGGTGATCGTCCGCCCGTCGAGCTCGAGGACGAAGCGCCCATCCTCGCGGGAAAGCGTGCGCACGTGCTGTTGAGCTCGATCGGGAGGTCGAACTCTTCGGCGTAGCGCTCGAGGTAGGCGATCACCTCGTCGCGAGTCGGGTAGTCGTCCGGGTCGCCGGGGAAGGGGAGCCCCGGCAGGCTGCTGTAACGCCGCGGCGTGAAGAGCGTCAGCGAGTCCCAGCGCTCACGCCATGCGGGCGCGATCGAATCGCCACGCTCGAGGATGATGAACTGTCGGCCTCGGCGGGCGAGGTAGTAGCCCATGGCCAGGCCTGCCTGGCCCGCTCCGATGACGACGACCTCGTAGTCGGCCGCGGGTTCAGGTCCTGATTCGGACTCGCTCGCTGCCTCGCTCATTCTCCATGGGCCTTCCCGTTAGCTCGACGACGAAACTCAGCCAATCAAGCCACTTCACCGTCGTGACTTACCGACGAATGGGCCGTGAAGGACTCGAACCTTCGACCTTGGGATTAAGAGTCCCCTGCTCTACCAGCTGAGCTAACGGCCCTCGCGCCTAGGCTACCAACGGGATGAAGGTGCTTTCCGTCGTAGGCAACCGGCCGCAGTTCGTGAAGTCCGGGCCTCTTTCGGTCGCCCTCCGGGAGGCGGGGATCGACGAGGTCGTGCTGCACACGGGGCAGCACTACGACCGCGAGCTGTCCGACGTCTTCTTCGAGGAGCTCGGGCTCGCCGAGCCTGCCTACCGGCTCGAAGCGCACACGCGCGACGTCGACGCCATGCAGCCCGGAATCGTGGCTGCGATCGCGGCCGAGCGGCCGGACGCGGTCGTCGTCTTCGGCGACACGAACTCGACGCTCGCCGGGCGCGCGCGCGGCACGCGAGACGGGCATCCCGCTCGCCCATGTCGAGGCGGGGATGCGCTCGGGCGACCTGACGATGCCGGAGGAGCACAACCGCATCGAGGTCGACGGCGTCGCGGATCTGCTCCTGTGCCCGGACGAGCGCTCGCGCGCGATCCTCGAGGCCGAGGGCGTCCCCGGGCCGGATCGAGGTCGTCGGCGACGTGATGGCGGACGCGAACCGTCTGTTCGCACCCGGTCGCGCGCGAGCGTTCCGACGTGCTCGAACGGCTCGAGCTCGAGCCGGGGACGTACGTCGTCGCGACGATCCACCGGGACGCGAACGTCGTCGCGCCTCGCCTCGAGCGGATCCTCGACGGGCTGCGGCGCATCGCAGAGCCCGTCGTCTTTCCTGCCCATCCGCGCACTCGCGTTGCAATTACGACACAGGGACTGTCCCCCGGACAGGTCCGGTTGGTCGCGCCGCTCTCGTACCTGGACTTCATGGCGCTCGCGTCGCAGGCTCGCGTGATCGTGACCGACTCCGGCGGCGTGCAGAAGGAGGCGTACTGGTACGGCGTCCCGTGCGTGACGGCGCGCCCGTCGACGGAGTGGGTGGACACGGTCGAGCACGGCGCGAACACGCTCGTCGACGACGATCCCGAGCGGCTCGCCGACGCCGTCGCAGCAGGCGCGGCCGCTGCCAGCGGATCGCCCCGCGCTGTACGGCGACGGCCAGGCAGCCGCTCGGATCGCGGAGGCTCTCTGTACGCTTTTCGGCCGATGACCGAGCCGAGCACGGAAGCGCGGCCAGCCGAGCCGACGACCGAGACGTGGGACGTCGCCGTCGTCGGCGCCGGCTACGTCGGCGTGCCGCTCGCGCAGCTCCTCGCGCGGCTCCGGGAAGACCGTGCTGCTCGTCGACGTCGCCGAGCGAGATCGTCGCCGGGATCAACCGCGGCGAGAGCCACATCGAGGACGTCCCGTCCGAGATGCTCGGCCCGTTCGTGGAAGAGGGCCGGATCTCGGCGACGACGGACTACGACCGGCCTCCGAGACGCCGACGCGATCGTCGTCTGCCTCCCGACGCCGCTCTCGAAGCAGCGCGAGCCGGACATCACGATCCTCGCGGAACGCCGTCACCGCGATCGCGGCACGACTCCGCCCAGGGCACCTCGTGGTGCTCGAGTCGACGACGTACCCCGGCACGACGCGCGAGGTCGTGCTCCCGCTGCTCGAGACGAGCGGGCTCGAGGTCGGCAGGGACTTCAACCTCGCCTTCTCGCCCGAGCGGGTCGACCCCGGCAACACGAAGTGGCGCCCGGAGAACGTGCCGAAGATCGTCGGCGGGATCACAGACGCGTGCACCGAGCGCGCGGCCGACCTCTACCAGGGCGCGATCGACCAGGTGCACCCGGTGTCGTCGCCGGAGGCGGCCGAGCTGACGAAGCTGCTCGAGAACATCTTCCGCTCGGTCAACATCGCGCTCGTCAACGAGCTCGCGCAGCTCTGCGACCGGATGGGCATCGACGTCTGGGAGGTCGTCGACGCGGCGTCGACGAAGCCGTTCGGCTTCATGCGCTTCGAGCCCGGGCCGGGCCTCGGCGGGCACTGCATCCCGATCGACCCCTTCTACCTCACGTGGAAGGCGCGGGAGTTCGGCTTCTACACGGAGTTCATCGAGCTCGCGGGCAAGGTGAACGAGAACATGCCGTACTACTGCCGCTCGGTCATCTCGCAGGCGCTCAACCACGGGAGCCAGAAGTCGCTGAAGGGCTCGAAGGTGCTCGTGCTCGGCGTCGCCTACAAGGCGGACATCTCGGACGTGCGCGAGTCGCCGGCGCTGAAGATCATCGAGCTGCTGCGGAACGCCGGCGCCGACGTCTCGTACCACGACCCGCACGTGCCCGAGGTGCCGGAGCTCGGTCTCGCGTCGGTGGCGCTCGACCCGGCGGCCTACGACTGCGTCACGATCGTCACGGACCACTCGGGGATCGACTACGACGACCTCGTCGAGCGCGCGCAGCTCGTCGTCGACTTCCGGAACGCGACCGGGGAGAAGGGCCGGAGCTCCGACAAGGTCTGGAAGCTTTGAAGCTCGGCCAGGTGGGCCTCGGGCCGTGGGGACGGAACGTGGCCCGGAACTTCGACGAGCTCGCCGAGCTCGCCTGGCTCTGCGACGCGAAGGCCGAGCACCGGCGAGCACGCCGCCGCGCAGCATCCGGACGCGCGCTGGACGGAGTCGTTCGACGATCTGCTCGAGGACGAGAGCGTCGACGCGGTCGCGATCGCAACCGACGTGCCGCAGCACTACCCCCTGGCCAAGCGCGCGCTCGAGGCGGGCAAGCACGTGTTCGTCGAGAAGCCACCGGCGATGCGCGGCTCCGAGATGGACGAACTCGTCGGCGCTCTCCGAGTCGCGCGACCTCGTGCTCATGCCGGGCCATCTGCTGCTCTACCACCCCGGCGTGCAGACGCTGAAGGAGCTCGTCGACTCGGGCGAGCTCGGCGACGTGCTCTACGTCTACGGTCAGCGCGTCAGAACTTCGGCGTCATCCGGCCCGTTCGAGAACGCGCTGTGGTCGCTCGGCGTCCACGACCTGTCGGTGATCCTCTACCTGCTCGACGAGGAGCCGCACGAGGCGGTCGCGGAGGGCCGGGCGTTCCTCCAGCCGGGCGTCGAGGACGTCGTCTTCTGCACGCTCCGCTTTCCGTCGGGGAAGATCGCGCACATGCACCTCTCCTGGCTCGACCCGCACAAGCTGCGGAAGATGACGGTCGTCGGCACGGAGAAGCAGGTCGTCTTCGACGACATGGAGCCGGAGTGGAAGCTGACGCTGTACGAGAACGCCGCCCGCAGCGGATCGAGGGCGACTGGAAGGCGTCTCCGGGAGACGTCTCGAAGCCAGCGGTGGCGCTGGACGAGCCGCTGCGACTCGAGTGCGAGCACTTCCTCGCGCTCGTCGGCGGCGAGGGCGACCGGCGGAAGGTCGCGCGCGACGGCGCGATGGTCGTCCGCGCGCTCGAGCGGCTGACGGAGTCGCTGCGTTGCCAGCTGACGTCCATCCGACGGCGATCGTCCACGAGGGCACGGTCCTCGGCGAAGGCGTGCGCGTGCTCGAGTACGCGGTCGTCGGCAAGCAGCCGGTGCTGTCGCCGCGCTCGACCGCGAAGCGCGAGCCGCTGGCGCCGACCCTGATCGGAGACGGGGCGGTCGTCTCGACGGGCGCGATCGTGTTCGCGGGCACGACGATCGGCGCGCGGACGATCGTCGGCGACCAGTCGTGCGTTCGCGAGCGCTGCGCGATCGGCGACGACGTCGTCGTCGGCCGCGGCTCGCTCGTCGAGAACGACACGATGGTCGGCGCGCGGACGACGATCCAGGCAGGCGCCTACGTGACGGCGTACTCGACCGTCGAGGAGGACGTCTTCATCGCACCGTGCGTCGTGACGACGAACGACAACTTCATGGGCCGCACGGAGCGCGCCACGAGCTCGTCAAGGGGCCGACGATCCGGCGCGGTGCGCGCGTCGGCGGCGGAGCGATCCTCTGCCCGGGCGTCGAGATCGGCGAGGAGGCGTTCGTCGGCGCCGGCGCGGTCGTCACGAAGGACGTGCCGCCGCGAACGGTCGTCGTCGGCGTCCCGGCGCGGGTGATCCGCGACGTCCCCGAGGACGAGCTGCTCCCCTAGCTACGCGAGCGCGAGCGTCTCGCCGAGCGCGCGGATCGACTCCTCGGTGATCGGCCGGAGGACGAGGATCGCCTCGTCAGCACCGGCCGCCTCGCCAGCTCGTCGAGCAGCGTGCCGACGTCCGTCGGGCGATGACGGGCACCGTGTCCTCGTCGTGCGGGCGCCGTGACCGCCTCGGAGTCGAGCTCGACGAGGACGCAGGCGCTGCGCGCGATCTCGCGCGGGTCGCGACCGGCCGCCTCGGCCGCCGCGTCGATCGTCGCGTTCAGCTCCCTGAAGCCCGTCGGCCGTGTTGCCGTACCACGTGTACCAGGTGTTCCAGACCAGCGACGTGCGGGAGCGTGATCCCGAGCATCCGCGGGCCGATGCTAGCCGGCCATCAGCGGCACGGGGCGCGCGGGCTTCGGCAGGAGCACGGCGTCGTCCGCCGCTGCAGTAGCGGCCCTCGAACGTGACGCGCTCGCCGGCGAGCAGCCGGCGGACGATCTCGAACGACTCCTCGAACCGCGATACGCGACGCTCGATCGGGCAGCCCGAAGATCGCGTGCTCCGACTCGACCGAGCCGGCGCCGAGCCCGAGGACGAAGCGACCGCCCGAGATCTCGTCGACGGTCGCCGCCATCTTCGCGATCAGCCCCGGCGGATGGAAGCGAGGCGCAGGCGACGAGCGGCCCGAGCGTGACGCGGCTCGTGACCGTCGCGAGCGCGGACAGCAGCGTCCACGCCTCCCACGGCCCGCGCTCCTCACGGCCGTCGCCGCGATAGAGGAGGTGATCGCCGAGCCAGATCGAGTCGAAGCCGACCTCCTCGGCCGCCTGCGCCATCGAGACGTACTCGGGCCAGCGAACGTCGCGCTCGACCTCCGGGAGCTGGACGCCGACCCTGACTGCCGTCATCGACGCTTGTCGATGCGGAGCGTGTAGCGGCCCGAGCCCGGCGGCGCCCATCTTCACCTCGACGTAGTACCAGCCGGTCGTCTCCGCCGCGCTGGTCGAGCCGCTCGTTCGGGCCGGGAGTCGCCGCGCACGGCGAGGCGCCGAGTCTGGAGCTCGGTGACAGGCCCTCGACGTGCTGGGTGCCCGGACGCCAGAGGATGAGGTTCGTCTGCGTACCGACCGGGCCGCGCAAGGTGGACGACGGCTCGCTCCCTCGCCTGCGAGATAGACCTGTAGACGTCGACCTGATCGTCCCAGAAGTCGAGCGTCGCCTTGCGCGTGCGATGGCGTGGCCGAACAGCGTTGACCGCTCGGTTGCCCGCGTCGTCGTTCGACTCGTAGCGGTCGGCGGGCGGCAGCTTCTCGGACGAGCGACTCGAGCGCTGCAGGACGTCGAGCTCCCCCACCCGGAGCGGCAGTCGCGGCCGACGGCACAGCGGCATGCAGCCGGTGACGGCGATCGCGTCGACCGGTCGAGTGCTCGATCAGCGCCGCCACCTGGTCGGGCGTGAGCTTCGGGACGAACGGCGAGCATGAGCGCCGCCTGCGCCGACACGATCGCCGCCGCGAACGACGTGCCCGCTGCCGTCGTCGAAAGTCCTTCGGCCCGCACGGCGAGTACCCCTGGTCGACGCAGGACGGCCGTTCGGCAGTCAGTCCGTCGCGGCAGCGTCGAGACGATGCCGTCGCCGGCGCGGCGACGTCGTTGAAGACGGCGTCCGGTTCGAGAAGTCGGGCACGGAGCCGTTCGGCGCAGACCGCGCCGACGCCGATCACGTGCGGCAGCGCGGACGGGTAGCTCGCGTACGGCCAGGGCATGTGCGGCGCCGTGTCGCCGTTCCCGACCGACGGCCACGACGACCGCGCCCTTGCGCGCGGCGTAGGCGACGGCGTCCGCCTCCACCTGCGAGATACGTGTCGCGGATGCGTGCAGCGGGTCGCGGAGGCCGCCGATCGAGAGGTTGATCACCCGTGCGCCCCGGTCGACCGCCCAGCTGAATCGCCTTGCGCCTCGTCGTCCGTGTCGATCGAGCCGTCGGACTGCGCCACCTTGGCGACGAGCAGCTGAGCGGGGAATGCGATGCCCGCAATCCCCTCGCGCGTTGTCCACCTCGGCGGCGATCAGGCCCGCGACGAACGTCCCGTGTCCGAGTCGTCGTCGGCCTTCCGCCGACGAAGCTCTTCGCGGCGAGGATCTTGCTCGACGAAGTCCGGATGCCCTTGATCGATGCCGGTGTCGATGATCGCCGACGGTCACCGGGTCGAGAAGCGGCAGGTCGGCCCAGAAGTCGAACGCCCGAACGCGTCGAGATACCACTGGAGCGACGCGAGCGGGTCGTCGGGGAGGAACGGCGGTGCGCGCACGCGCGTGAGGCGCTTCGCGGCGCTGACGTCGACGGATCGACGTCGCGGCGGGTCGCCGCCACCGGCACGCGGAGCGGCGCCGAGACGACGTCGTCCGCGGCCGTCAGCCGGTAGAGCGTCGTCGCCTCGGGCTCGACCTCGACGGAGAACGAGCGGTCGGCGTCGAGCTCGACGTCGGGTCCGTCCGCTCCAGGCGTCCGCCGGCTCGCGCTGCTCGAGCTCGATCGGGCCCTTCACGCGGTGCGCCGATCCCGGTCAGCGTCGATCGGCGAGCCGGCGGCGAACGAGCCGGCAGGTCGCGACAGCGACAGCACGCCGATCGTGATCCACGTCGACCGCAGGTCGAGCGCGCGCCGGAACGTGCCGACGCGCACCGACGTCTCGCCCGTTCTTCGTCGGTGGACGACGATCGTCCTGGCGCGGCCGCAGGCCGGAACGGTGCGCAGGTCGGTCGCGCCCGGAACGCCGAGCAGCGCGCGACACCTTCGTCGCCGTGCAGCACGACCGGCCCCCAGCGGTGGTACGGCGAGAACTTGTCGTCCGGGTCCGGGACAGACGACGAGGTACGGGATCGGATCGGGCCGTCGAGAAGACGTCCGTCGACGTTCGCCGTCCGCCCGCCGGACGAGGAGAAGAAGAACGTCGTCGCGATCTTGCCGTCGAACTTCAGGACCTGCCGCTTGCGTCGCGGCGACGGCCCGTCGCCGACTTCGACTCGGCATCGATGCCGCCGTACACCTGGCTGCGCGTGTCGGCGTAGAGCGTCTCGCGGTCGCGGCCGCGTGGACAGCGCGTACGAGCGCGCGGCGACGGCCTGCGCCTTGACGACCTCGAGCGGCCAGTCGTCCGGAACCTCCTCG
Source organism: uncultured Actinomycetes bacterium (assembly GCA_963705945.1). Taxonomy (GTDB): domain Bacteria; phylum Actinomycetota; class Thermoleophilia; order Gaiellales; family Gaiellaceae; genus PALSA-612. The sequence goes on from CAVPLG010000003.1 coordinate 513,617, forward strand.
TTGACGACGCCACGGATGTACGCGTCGATCCGAGACGACGTCGACGACCTGAGGCGGCCGCTGGCCGACGCGCTGAACCTGGAGCGCTCCGCGATACGGCTTCGGCCGGCGAGCGTGAGCGGCTCCGAGCCGCGCAGGAAGGTCAGGGGCGACGGCAGGGGCTCGGGCGGCACTGTTCCGGATCGAGCGGCGACCTTGAGCGCGGTGCCGACCGGGTAGCTCCCAGGCTCGAGGTCGTAGGATCTCGCCCGTCGCCGTCCTCGACGCGGAACGGCGCCTCGGACGCGATCGTGAACGGCCCCTTCCCGTCGCGGAGCAGCACGCGCACCGACGTCGATGGGCGCCTTCGCCGAGCATCGTTCCCGGGTAGTAGTGCGCGAGGATCTTCTCGTAGTCGACGCCGCGCTTCGCCTGGCCGTACGCGCCCCACTGGCCCATGCCGACGCCGTGGCCCCAGCCACGACCGCGAATCACGAACGTCGTCGAGATGACGGTTCCGTCGGCAGTCGGGATCGCCGACGCCGCCCCTGCGAGCAGGGCAGGCAGACGAGACAGGCGATCGAGAGCACGAAGCATCTGGGCGGGCGCCTCGAGGCGCAACGAATCAGGCTAGCTGAACGGTTCTCGTTCGGAGCCCGCTACTCATTCCGATGCGAGCCGCAGACGCGTACTGCTCCTCGTAGTACGCGCGGAAGTCGCCGGACTTGATCGGCTCCCACCAGGCGCGGTTGTCGCGATACCACTCGACCGTGTCGGCGAGGCCCTGCGTCGAACGGAACGTGCCGGCGACCAGCCGAGGCCGCGGAGCTTCGCGTCGTCGAGCGCGTAGCGACGGTCGTGGCCGGGCCGGTCGTCGACGTGCCGGACGAGCGCCGGATCGCAGCCCGTCAGCTCGACGATGCGCCGCGTGACGTCGAGGTTCTCGCGCTCCTCGCCGCCGACGTTGTAGACCTCGCCCGCGCGCCCTCGCGGAGGACGAGGTCGACCGCCGCGCAGTGGTCTGAGACGTGGAGCCACTCGCGGATCTGGCGGCCGTCGCCGTAGACCGGCAGCTCGAGGCCGTCGAAGGCGTTCGTGACGCATCAGCGGGATGATCTTCTCGGGATACTGGTTCGGGCCGTACGTGTTCGCGCCGCGGGTGATGCACGCGTCGACGCCGTACGTGCGGACGGCCGCGAGCACCTGCAGTCGCCACCGGCCTTCGAGGCCGAGTACGGGCTCGACGGGCGGAGCATGTCGCCTCTCGGCCGCAGCGGTGCGGCGCGACTCGACGTCGCCGTACACCTCGTCCGTCGAGACCTGGACGAGCCGTGATCCCGAGCCGGTCTGCGCCCACCGCAGCGACGACGTACGTGCCGAGGACGTTCGTCTCGATGAACTCCTCCGCTCGAGGATCGAGCGGTCGACGTGAGTCTCGGCGGCGAAGTTGACGATCGCGTCGCAGCCCTTGGCCGCCGGCATGACAGTGACCGTGTCGCAGATGTCGCCCTCGATGGAATTCGGGACAGCCGACGCCCGTCGAGGTTCGCCGGGTTGCCCGAGTAGGTGAGCTTGTCGAGCACGACGACCTCGTCGCCGCCGCGCGGCGAGCCGCTTCGACGAAGTGCGAGCCGATGAAGCCTGCCCCTCCGGTGACGAGGACCCTCATGGTCACACCCTAGTCCTCGATCCGGGCCAGGCAGTCCCGCAGGCCATCACGCCAGTGCGGGAGGCGAGGCGTCTCGGGCTTCTCCGAGCGCAGCACGGAGTACGCCGGGCCGTGGCGCGGGCCGGCCGAGCTCGTCCGTCGTCACGCGCCGGACGCGGCAGTCGATGCCGGCCTCCTCGAAGATCGCCTCAGCGAAGTCCGCCCACGTGCAGTCGCCGTCGGCGGCGACGTGGTACGTGCCGTACGGGCAGTGCAACGAGCTCGCGCGTCGCCTCGGCCAGGTGCGGCGACATAGGTCGGGCAGCCTCGCTGGTCGTCGACGACGCCGAGCCTCGTCGCGCTCACGGCCGAGCGCGAGCATCGTCAGCACGAAGTTCTTGCCCCACGGTGCGAAGAGCCACGACGTGCGGACGATCCAGCCGTCCTTCGATCTCGCGCTCGCCCTCGAGCTTCGTCCGCGCGTAGACGGAGAGCGGGCTCGGCGCGTCCGACTCGACGTACGGCTCGCCCTTCCGGCCGTCGAAGACGTAGTCCGTCGAGAAGTAGACGACGGGCAGACCATCGCGCGACGACCTCGCGCGTGAGCCCGACGTTACGCGGCGCTCCGCGCCTTCGGGTCCGACTCCGCGCCGTCGACGTCCGTCCACGCTGCCGTGTGGAGGACGAGCTCGAGCGCCGGAGTCGGCGCTCGGCCCCCACACGTCGACGAGCGCCCGGCCGAGCTGGCCGCGCGCGCCCGTTATGCGGACTGGTCTCTGGGCGAAAGGATCGGCGATCGTGTGCTCCAGAGGTCGACGACCCGCGGGTCGTCCCAGGCGATCCCGTGCTCGTCCGGGTCGTCCGGGTCGTACTCCTCCGTCACGTGGTAGAAGAAGAGCACAGTCGGTCAGCGCCTCGAACCCGTGCGCGTGGCGTCCCGGGATGTAGAGCGCGACGGGATTGTCGTCGCCGATGTCCTCGGTGAACGTCTCGCCGCGTGTCGCGGTCGAGGACGACGACACGCAGCCTTGCCGGTGATGCAGCAGAAGAGGTCGTCCTGGCCGCGCTCGTGGTAGTGGAGGCCGCGGATCACGCCCTGCCGCGAGAACGAGACGTTCGTCTGGCGGGTCGGCTTCGGCAGCAGCGACTCGCGCCGCAGCTCCACGAACCAGCCGCGCGCGTCCTCGTGCACCAGCGCCGGCAGGCGGACGATCCCGCTCGATCACGCCTTGTTCGCCCCGTTCGCCCGGACGAAGTCGTTGACGGAGTAGTACGCGTCGATCGACTCGCCGGCGTCTCCCCAGAAGCCCTCGAGCACGTCGTACTCCATCGCCCCCTGCTCGACGTACCAGTTGTTGACGTCCGTGATCTCGAGCTCGCCGCGACCCGAGGGCTCGAGCGTCGGCACGACGTCCCACACGGCGTCGTCGTAGAAGTAGATGCCGGTGACGGCGAACTCCGACGCCGGCGTCTCCGGCTTCTCGTCGATGCGGACGATGCGACCGTCTCCGTCCAGCTCGGGCACGCCGAGGTGGCGCAGGTGCTCGGGATCCGACTCGCGCGCGAGCACGATGCGCGCGCCGGACTCCTGCGCCTCGAACCGCTCGACGACCTCCCGGATCGACCGCTCGAGCACGTTGTCGGCGAGCATCACGACGCAGCGGTCGCGGTCGACGAACCGCTCGGCGAGCCCGAGCGCGTCCGCGATGCCGCCCGGCCTTCTCCTGGTAGCCGTAGAAGAGCTTGTCGATGCCGTACTCGTGGCCGTTGCCGAGCAGCCGGAAGAACTCGCCGGCGTGCGTGCCGCCGGTGACGAGCATCAGCTCGGACGACGCCCGCGCCGACGAGCGCCTCGATCGCGTACGTCACCATCGGCCGGTCGTAGATCGGCAGCAGGTGCTTGTTCGTGATCCGCGTCAGCGGATGGAGGCGCGTGCCGCTGCCGCCGGCGAGGATGACGCCCTTCATAGCCGGGCGAAGGTTTCCTCGAGGAGCCCACACGAGTCGGGCACGGTGTCCGACGTCCGCCAGCGGCAGAGGAGCTGGTACTCCGTGTGCCGGTCGAGAAGCAGGGTGAGGCGCTGCGTGACCTCGGTTCCGTTCTGGTCGAACTCCATCGTGTAGCGGCGGCCCATGAGAGCCCGACCCGCCGGGTGCTGGATGCTCCCGAGCCGAACCGTCCTCACGGGTTCCGTCTGCTTCGCGACGAGACCCATCGCAAGACGCGTCGCGACGCCGTCCAGCTCGACCTTGGCCTTCGGCCACAGGCTCGGTTTGAACGTCTTGGCGAGCGGGAACCGCGTAACCGACGTGAGCTCGACGGTCTCCTTCGCATCAGGACGCACCGTCACCGACCTCGGCGTCCGCGTGACGGCGGCGCTCGAAGGGGCCTGGAAGACGAATCCGGGGCCCTGGACGGGCCGTGTCGATGGCGAGCTGCTCGACGACCCGCCGCAGGCTGCGGCCAGGAGCGGGAGCAGCGCGACCGTCGCGAGCGAGCCGCGACGCAAGCAGGCTGAAGGTACGTACACTCGAAGCTGAACGATATGGAAGAGGTGATTTGGATGTTGAAGAACGACAAGGTACGCACGGCGGCGGATTCTGCCCGCCCGTATCTGGAGCGCGCGCTCACAGACGAGGAGTTCCGCGAGAGCCTGCGGAGTGCGTTCGTGGCCGCGAAGGAGATTTACGACGGGCTCGTGCCCGCCAAGGGCATGACGAGCCTCGCCGGCAAGATGGCGCTGGACGACGACGTTCACGAGAACCTGAAGCGCGCAGTGGCAGAGCTGCGCAACGCCGCAGACCGGCTACAGGACGAGCGGCACGAGACGCACCGCCTCCGCACGAGCTTCCTGCTCCTGCTCGGCGTTGCGATCGGCGTGCTGTTCAACCCGTTCACGGGGCCTGAGACGCGCCGCTGGGTGAAGGGCCGCGTGTCCGGAGGCGAGTTCGCCTACAACGGGCACTCGACCGAGTCGCCGATCAACGCGTAGCGCCGGCGCGGCTTCGCGCGCCGAGGAGCACGCCGTCGCGTGAGACGGCAATCGGCCTCAAGGCCCGGGTCAGCGACGCCGGGTCGAGGCCGTTCGCGCTCGAGATGTCGCTTGCCTGAAGGAGCATCGCGCCGACGGCAGGGGCATTCCGCGCAGCGATGATCGTCGGCGCCCAGATGCCCGTCGTCGGGAACGCGACGTCCGCGAGGTGCTGCCACGCGTGGAGGTACGGCGTCGGATTGACGACGCCGTCCTCGCCGTGGACGAGGAGCGACGCGGGATGCACTTCGAAGTGCAGGTGGTACGGCGTGCCCTCGGCGTCACCCGTGTTGCCGACGAAGCCGATCACGTCGCCGGCCCGCACGTGGTTGCCGTTGAGCGCGTCGGGCGCGAACGCCGAGAGGTGGGCGTAGTAGAACTCGTTGCCGGCGAGATCGCGGAGCCAGAAACGGTTTCCGCCGATCGGGTTGCGGCCGACCGAGAAGACCGTGCCATCCGAGACGGCGAGCACGGGGGCGCCGAGCGGCGCGAAGAGGTCGTCGCCGTGGTGCCAGATCGTGTCCGCGCGCGGCGCGCCGAAGCTGTCGCCGTACGAGACGGAGCCGTAGACGGGAAACACGTAGCCGCCGGCGGTCAGGCGACTCGTGACCTTCGGCGGCACGAGCACGAGCGGGAGCTGGCCCTGCGTGCCCGGCCCGCGCGCGCCGACCGGCAGCCCGAGGCCCCGGCTGATGCGCGGCAGCGGTGCGACCTGCTGCTCCGGTGTGGCGTTCGTCGGCGTCGTCACGTGCTTCGTCGCGGCGAGTGACGAGGCGGCCGGCTGCGCGCGCACCGTCGCGTCCGCGTAGCCGACGAGGATCCGCGTCCCGACGGGAAGCCCTGCGTGGTCGGCGTCGAGCTGCACGTCGAGAACCGTCACCCACCCGCGCTGGTAGCGCCCGAACCGGCGCTCGTGCTCCTGGAGCAGCGTCAGGTGACCCCAGTCGCCGAGGGCGACCCGGAGCTCCGCCGATGCGCTCACGGGCTGGCCGAACACGACGAGGCTCGTGATCTGCGTGGCGCTGTAGTCCGACTGGACCTCGCCAGCCGACGCGAGCGCAGTCGACCGTGCGATTACCGCGTCGGCGGTGATCTCGCCGCCGAACAGAGCGACGCTGCGGAGGTCTGACCCCGCGAGCGCGCGAGCGCCGCCGCCGCCGAGCGAGGCGCGAGCGCTGACGCTGCTCGCGCTCACGACCGAGCCGTCGGCCGGATAGGCGAAACTCCCGGCCTTCTCGTACGCGGACGGCGGGCCGCTGACCGCGCCGGCGACGATCGGCTCGGCGTTCGGGAGCAGGATCTTGATCCCGTATGCGCTCGAGCGCGCAGGCAGGGGCGCTCCCGTCCGCGTCTCACCGCCCGCCTGCGATACGAGCGCGAGAAAGACGGACAGCCCGACGACCGTCCCCCGTAGGCCCACCACCGAGGCAGGAGTATCGCAGGGCGATCAGCCGCCTTTCCAGTTGTCTTGAGAATCGTTCTCAACTACGCTGGCGTCGTGGCCGCCGGCGAGCACGCAGAGACCGTCTTGCCCGAGGGCATTCGCCTGACCGCGCAGCGGCAGGCGGTGATCGACGCGCTCGCAACGCTGCCCGGCAGATTCACCGTCGTCGACCTCCACATGCGCGCGCAGCGGGCGCACCCGCAGCTCGGTCTCGCGACGACGTACCGCACCGTCGAGCTGCTCCGCGAGACAGGCTCCGTGCGACTGCTACCGGCCGCGGAGCCTGCGTACATCCGCTGCCATCCCGGGCACCATCACCACCTTGTCTGCCTCGAGTGCGGTGACGTCCAGGAGACGGAGCTGTGCGCGGCGCCGCCGGCCGAGCTGCTCCGCGCGCGCTACGGGTTCGTGCCGGAGACGCACGATCTCGACATCTACGGCCACTGCGCGCGCTGCACGGTATGACGAGCTGGATCGCGATCCCGCTCGCAGGGCTGACGGTCGTCTCGACGCTCGCCGGCGGCCTGCTTGCGCTTCGGCTCCGCGACCGGATCGGCACGATCATCGCGTTTTCGGGAGGCATCGTCGTGGCAGTCGCGCTCTTCGACGTCCTGCCGGAGGCGATCGACGCGGTGGACGACGGGCAGCGCGTCGGCGGCTTCGCGGGGCTCGGCTTCCTCGTCTTCTTCCTCGCGCACCGCTTGCTCGTCCTCCATCATCGCGACCCCGACGAGCAGGCGAAGGGCCATGCGCAGGTCGGCGCTCTCGGCGCAGCGGGCCTCTCGATCCACAGCTTCGTCGACGGCCTCGGCATCGGCCTTGCCTTCAACCTCAGCACGGCAACCGGGCTGCTCGTGTTCGTCGCGGTCGTCAGCCACGACTTCGCGGACGGCCTGAACACCGTCAGCTTCGTCCTGCGCCAGGGCGGGACGATCGAGCGCGCGCGGCAGTGGCTGGCCGTCGACGCGATCGCTCCGTTGCTCGGCGCGATCGTCGGCACGTTCGTGCTCGACGTCTCCGAGCGGCAGCTCGGCACGCTGCTCGCGCTGTACGCCGGCTTCTTCCTCTACATGGGCGCGAGCGACCTCTTGCCCGAGGCGCACGAGCATCCGTCCTGGCGGCGCGTCGGGTTGACCGTCACCGGGTTCGCCGTCATCTTCGCGATCTCGCTCGCACTCAACGCGTAGCGCTGGGACGCGTAGCGCGCCACACGAGCTGGGCGGCGACGCACAGGAGGAGCACGCCGAACAGCCGCTCGAGCACGTGCGTCGGACAGCGACTCGGCAAGCGTCCCTCCGGCAGCACGCCGCCCGACGCCGGCGAGCCCGAGCGACGACGGCTGCCCGCAGCCGGACGTTCCCGTAGCGCCGCTGGCGCCAGGTGCCGACGGCGACGACGGGCAGCATCGCGAGCAGCGACGTCGCCTGTGCGTGCAGCTGGTCGAGGCCCGAGCACGAGCGACAGCGTCGGCACGAAGAGGATGCCGCCGCCGACGCCGAACAGGCCGGCCAGCACGCCGGCCAGCACGCCCAGAGCCGCACGCCGAGCGCCATCTTCTCCATCAGACGAGGAGCCGAACGGCGATCGGCGACGAGCACGCACGGCGAACGCGAGCGTCAGCGTGCGCGACGCGAGCCGCTGCTGGAGGCTCGTGCCGAGCGAGCACGCCCACCGTCGCCGGAATGCCGACGAGCGCGGCTAGCCCCGGGCTCGACGTCGCCGTGCAGCGCGAAGAAGATCGCGCCCTCCAGCGGCGATCAGCCCGATGGCCGCGAGTGACGTCGCCATCGCCGAGCGCTCGCGGATACGCGGCGAGCAGGATGAGCAGCGGCACGATGATGATCCCGCCGCCGACACCGAACAGCGCCCCGAAGAACCCCGCCGCGAGGCCGATGAGGACGAGGCGCACCGGCCTATTCTACGAGCGTGGACTGCCGACCACCTGCTCGCGCGGCTCGCCGAGCAGCCGCGCGCGGCCGCCGTTCTCCTCGACGTCGACGGCACGCTGGCGCCGATCGTCGACCGGCCGGAGGAGGCGCGCGTGCCGCCGGCAGACGCGCGAGATCCTCGCCGGGCTCGTCGGCCGCTACGGGCTCGTCGCCTGCCTCAGCGGACGTCCGGGCGAGGACGCGGCGCGCGTCGTCGGCGTCGACGGCGTCCGCTACGTCGGCGAGCACGGCCTCGAGCTCGCGCCGGAAGCGGAGGCGTGGGCCGAACAGCTCGCCGAGCTTCGCGCGGACAGTCGCCTGGCCGCCCGAGGCGGGCAAGCGGCTCTCGCTCTCGTTCCACTACCGGACGGCCGACGACGCGGCCGCGGCCGAGCGAGGCGCTCGCGCGGTCGCCGAGCGGGCGCTGGCCGGAGGGCCTGCGGCCCGCTGGGGCCGACGGTGCTCGAGATCCGACCGCCCGATCGACGCCGACAAGGGCACGGCCGTCGCGCAGCTGCTCGCCGAAGTCCGGCCGCCGACCGGGCCCTGTACGCGGGCGACGACACGACCGACCTCGACGCGTTCCGCGGCGCTCGACGGCCTCGAGCTCGCCGTCCGCGATCGCCGTCCGCTCGGACGAAGCGCCGGAGCGAGCTCGGCGAGCGGCCGATCTCGTCGTCGACGGGCCCGAAGGCGCTCGCCGAGCCGTCCTCGCCCGGCTCTGATGCACGTCGACGAGAACGCTCCTCGCGCCGGTCCGCGAGCGCTACGGCGAGCCCGCGATCCTGCGCTGGGACGGCGAGGTCACCGATCCCGAGCTGGCGCTGATCACGTACAGCCCGGGGCGCCGCCACGACGTCACGCTCTTCGTCTTCGAACGGCGAGCGACTGGCGCTGATCCGCAAGCCGCACTTCGAGCCGGGCATCTGGCGGACGCCCGGCGGCGGCGTCAACGTCGGCGAGGACTTCGTCGACGGCGTCGTTCGCGAGGGCCTCGAGGAGCTCGGCGTCGCGATCGCGCTCGAGCGCTACCTCGTGCGGGCGGAGGCGGTGTTCCGCTTCGCCGAACAGGTCGGTGCCGTGGGTGACGCACGTCTTCTCCGCGACGACTGACGCCGAGCGTGCTCGCGCCGCTGGACACGCCGAGATCGCCGAGGCTCGCTGGGGCACGGCGGACGAGCTCGCCGGCCCGATCCGCGAGCGGCTGCTCGCAACGGGACGGGCGCTCTGGCGCTACCGCGTGGCGCTCCACGACGCCGCGCTGACAGCTCGCGGCTGAGCCCGGGGCCACCCCTCGCCTCCTCCCGGTTTAGCGTACTGAGGAAATCCGACCGTGGGTGACGAAAGCGTGCCAATTGTGTGCCGCCGACTCAGCGCTGCGGCCTCGCGCGCAGCACGTCCCAGGCGCGGCGCACGTCGTCCTCCGTCGTCCGCTCCTGCCCGATCGCGAGCCGCAGCACGTAGCGGCCGTCGAGCTTCGTGTGCGAGAGGAACGCCTCGCCGCTCGCGTTGACGCGCTCGAGCAGCGCCTCGTTCTCCTCGTCCGATCCGTCCCGCCGGAAGCAGACGAGCGAGAAGTGCCGCGGCGCCGCAGATCTCCCAGCCAGGCTCCGCCCGCACCCAGCCCTCGAACAGCTCGGCCAGGCGCACGTGCTCGCGGATCATCCGCTGCGAGCCCCTCCCGCCCGTAGCAACGCAGCACGGCCCAGAGCTTCAGCGACCGGAAGCGGCGGCCGAGCGCCGGGCCGTACTCGCCGAGGCTGTCGACCTCGTCCGCCGTCCGCAGGTACTCGGGCACGAGGCTGAACGCCGCGCGCAGCGCCTCCGGCCGACGGCTCCAGAGGAGCGAGCAGTCGACGGGCACGAGCATCCACTTGTGCGCGTTGACGACGAGCGAGTCGGCGCGGTCGACGCCCTCGAACGCCCAGCGCAGCTCCGGGCACACCATCGCCGACCCCGCGTACGCGGCATCGACGTGGAGCCAGACGCCTGCCGCGCTCGCACGCGTCGGCGATCGCCGGCACCGGATCGACCGATGCGGTCGACGTCGTCCCGACCGTCGCGACGACGGCGCACGCGCCGTCGAGGTCGAGCGCGTCCGGGCGCAGCCGGAAGGCGTCGTCGACCGGCGCCTTGCCGCAACTCGAGCCCGAGGATCTTCACGGCCTTCTCGACCGAGGAGTGCGCGTGCTCGGACGCGACGACGACCCGCCTGTCCGGCGCGAGCTCGCGCGCGGCCGCGAGCGCCGACGAGCGTCGACGTCGACGCCGTGTCCTCGATGTGCCCGTGCCAGCCGGCCGGCAGCCCGAGCAGCTCCGCCACCCAGTCGAGGACGACGCCCTCGAGCTCGGTCGACGCCGGCGACGTGCGCCAGAGGATCGCGTTCTGGTTGAGCGTCGCCGCGAGGAGCTCGGCGAGGATCGCGGGCTCGGAGCTCGAGATGCGCGAAGTACGCGAAGTACCGCGGCGACTGCCAGTGCGTCATCGCCGGCAGGAGGATCTCCTCGACGTCGCGTCAGCACCGCCGAGAACGGCTCGCCCTGCTCGGGCGCCGACGCCGGCAGCCGCGAGCGCACGTAGCCCGGGCTCGACCTGCGCGAGCACCGGCAGCTCGCCGACGCGCTCGAGGTAGCGCGCCGCCCACTCGAGCGCCTCGGCGCCGTCCTCGCGGAAGGGCTCATCGGCTCAGCGTCTTCTCGATCTGCGCCCACGAGCGCGTGTTCAGCACGTGCTTCTTCGTCAGCCAGGCGCGGCGCGCCTGGCCGATCCCGATCTCGACGTAGGCGAGCGTCGCCGATCCGGTGCGCGTCGCTCGTCACCGGAACGAGGACGCCCTCCTCGCCCGCGAGCGCGCGCGAGCGGATCCGGCATGTCGAGCCGGTCGGGCTGGGAGTTGATCTCGAGCGCGGTCCGCGTCTCGACCGCGGTCTCGATCACGCGACCGAGGTCGATGCGGCGCCCTGCACGGCGGCCGATCTTCCGCGCCGTCAGGTGGCCGATGCAGTCGACGTGCGGGTTCTCCATCGCGCCGCACAGACGCGCTCGGTCGGGATCTTCGGTGAAACGCCGAGTGCAGCGACGCGACGACCCAGTCGCGCTCCGCGAGCACCTCGTCCGGAGACGTCGAGCGAGCCGTCCGCGCGGATGTTCGACCTCGACGCCCTTCAGCAGCCGGAACGGCGCGAGCTTCTTGTTCAGACGGCGTCGATCTCCGCGTCCTGCGCCTCCATCCGGCCCTCGCGCAGGTAGTGCGAGTGGTCGGTGATCGCGAGGTACTCGTAGCCGCGGTCGATGCGCCGCGAGCGCCATCTCCTCGACGGTGTTGTGCCCGTCCGCCGACCACGTCGTGTGCGCGTGGAGGTCGCCCTTCAGCTCGCGCGAGCTCGACGAGCTTCGGCAGCGACGCCGTCGCGCGCCGCCTCGAGCTCGCCGGCGTTCTCGCGCAGCTCGGGCGGGATGAACTGGTAGCCGAGGAACTCGTAGAGCGCCTTCTCGTCGCGGTGCGTGATCATCTCGCCGGTCTCGGCGACGAGGACGCCGTACTCGGAGATCGAAAGCCCGCGCCGCTGCGCCTCCTCGCGCATCGCGACGTTGTGTTCCTTCGAGCCCGTGAAGTGCTGGAGCAGGTTGCCGTAGCACTCGGGCGGAACGACGCGGAGGTCGAAGCGGAGCGCCGATGTGCCGAGACGACGGTCGCCTTCGTCCCACCGCGCGCCGCCACCTCGACCACCCACGGCAGGCTCGGCGAAGTGCGCGATCAGCGCGTCGGGATCGCGCGCCGTCGCGATGATGTCGAGGTCGCGCACGGTCTCGCGCCGCCGCCGCGCGCTCCCCGCCTCGGACACCTTGACCGCCGCCGGATGCGCGCGCAGCTCCTCGACCGCGTCCAGCAGCGTCGGCAGCGCGGTGCCGAGCAGCGCTCCGCGCGGGCCCGGCGCTCGCTGCCTTCGCCTCGGCGAGCGCGCGCAGGACGTTCTCCTCGCTCCTTCGGCCCGAGCCCGGACAGCGTGCGCAGCTGCTCCGCCTCGGCCGCCTCGCGCAGCCCCTCGAGCGTCGTGATGCCGAGCTCGTGCCAGATCCGGCGGGCGGTCTTCGGCGCCGAGGCCCGGAATGCGCATGAACTCGACGACCTCCGGCGGCACGAGCTGCTTGTGCTTCGTCAGCGCGTGGACCTCGCCGTCCTCGACGATCTGGACGATCTTCTCCTCGATCGTCTTGCCGACGCCCTGGAGCTCCTTCGCCTTGCCGTCGAGCGCCATCTGGGCGATCGAGGTGCCCGTCTCGCGGATCGCGCGTCGCGGCCCGCCGGTAGGCGAGCACGCGGAACGACTGCACGTCCTCGATCTCGAGGATGTCGGCCAGCAGCTCGAACTGCGCGGCGACGTCGGCGTTCGTGGGCAGCGCTGGCCATCCGCCCGCGATGATACGGCCGTGCGCGCGACCGTCTGCCTGCCGACGTACAACGAGCGCGAGAACCTCGAGCCGATGCTGCGCGCGCTCGGCGACGTGCTCCCGGACGACGCGCGCGTGCTCGTGGTCGACGACAGCTCGCCCGACGGGACCGGGCAGCTCGCCGACGAGCTCGCAGCACGAGCTCGGCTTCGTCGACGTGCTCCACCGGCCGCGCAAGGAAGGGCTCGGGCCGGCGTACCTCGCCGGCGTTCCGGCAGCGCGCTCGCCGACGGCGCCGAGCTCGATCCTCGAGATGGACTGCGACTTCTCGCACGACCCGCACGACGTGCCGCGGCTGCTCGCCGCCGCGGAGACGCCGACCTCGTGCTCGGCTCGCGCTACGTCGCGGGCGGCGGCGTCGAGAACTGGGGCGCCGTGCGGCGCTTCGTCTCGTCCGGCGGCTCGCTCTACGCGCGCGTGCTGCTCGGCGTGCGGCGTCCGCGACCTCACCGGCGGCTTCAAGTGCTACCGGCGGGCGGTGCTCGAGGCGATCGACCTCGACGCCGATCGCGTCGACCGGCTACGCGTTCCAGATCGAGACGACGTACCGCGCGCTCCGCGCCGGGTTCCGCGTCGTCGAGATCCCGATCACGTTCGCCGACCGCGAGGCGGGCACGTCGAAGATGAGCAAGCGCATCTTCCTCGAGGCGGTGTGGAAGGTGCCTGTGCTGCGGCCCGCGGCCCTCGCCGGACGGCTATAACGCGCGTGGACGACGTCACCGACGCAACGTTCCAGGAGGAGGTGCTCGACGCGGACGAGCCGGTCGTCGTCGACTTCTGGGCGCCGTGGTGCGGGCCGTGTCGGGCCGTCGAGCCGATCTTCGAGGCAGCTCGCCGACGAGCACGCGGGTCGCGTTCGGTTCGTGAAGCTCAACATCGACGAGAACCTCGCCACCGCCGGCCGCTACGGCGTGCTCTCGATACCGACGGCGATCCTCTTCGAGGGCGGCGAGGAGCGCGAGAAGGTGATCGGGCGCGTACCCGCGCTCGCGCTACGAGCAGGCGTGGGCGGAGTGGCTCAGCCGCAGGCGCCGTAGCGCCCACCGGCAGCCGATCGAGCCGCTCGAGGTAGGGCGTCGCGCGCAGGCGCTCGAAGATCTCGCGTGCCTCGGCGGCGAGCGGTGCGGCCTCGTCGAGCCTGCCCTCTTCCGCGAGCCACTCGGCGTGCTCGAGCAGGACGACCGCGAGGTCGAACGGGTACTCGATCTCGCGGAAGATCCGGGCGGCGGCGGAGAACCCGGCCAGCCGCCGCCGCATCGTCGCTGACGCGCCCGCCGCGCGCTGAAGCGGGCACCGGTGGCGCGCAGAACGGGGTCAACTCGCCGGGGGGAGGTGCTCGACGATGGCAGGAGCTCGTCGATCTCGCCGTCCCCGAGCTCGAAGGCTGCCTGCGAGCGCAAGCGTGTCCCGACCTGACGGCCGCCAACCCTTCGAGCGCGCCTCGGCGTGCAACGCCTCCGCCGGTGCCCTCGGCCAGGAGCACCATCGCCTCCAGCGTTTGGTGGACGACATTCTTCGCATCGTCACCGAGGGCAAATGCCGCCTCGAGCGCAATCATGTACCCACCGCCGAGTGGCGCGAGCCCCCCTGCCATGTCCTCGCGGACGGAGATCGCGTCCTCGGCCGCAGAGAGCGCCTCTCGCGACCGGCCTTCGGCGACGAGCACCCACGCGTCCATCGCCTTGAAGTTCGCGAGATCCTGCGCTTCCTCCGGTCGACAAGCGGCCGAATCGCCTCCAGCCGGCGCCTCGCCTCCTCCAGCTCGCCTCGTGCCGCAAGTATGGGGACGACGCTCCCTGCAGGAAGGCGTCCATTCGCTCCGCGCCTCGGCCTCAGGCGAATGGTCGTCGGCCATGACAGCGTCCCATTCGCCGAGCGCCGAGCGAATGCTGCGGACCCAGTTGTCGAGGAAGCCCTCTGGTCTCGATCGCCTACCTTCCGTGCAAGCTCCCGGCCCCTGAGGGCCAGCTCGAGAGCCTCGCGCTCCCGGTTCCGCATGGCGACGAATGACGTGGAGTTGATGTACGCGCGAATCGCGGCACTCGGACAGGTCGTGCGTCAGCGCCACCTCGAGCGCGTGACGCATCAGCAGCCAGGCCTCTTCGGGCCTCCCCCGCGCCGAGAGGATGAGGCCCTTTGTGTTCAGGCCGTGCGAGAGCACCTCCGGCAGCTCGAGCGACTCCGCGATCTCGAGCGCAAGCTCGTTGCGCGCCATCGCCTCGTCGTGGCGGCCGCGTGAAGAAGCAGCGGGCGCGCGAGCGAGACCGCCAGCTGGGCGAGATCGGCGTCGCGCTCGTCGGCGGCAAGCACGTCGAAGGCGGGCTCCATGTACGCGATCGCCTTCGCGATGTCGCCCTCGAGCTGCCAGGTGAGCAACCCGAGACGCGACCGTACGCGAGCAGCCGGGTGCGTGAGCCCGATGCCCTCGAACCCCTCGATCGCCGCCTCGAAGTGCGCACGTGCGCTCGGTGCACGCGAAGGCCGAAGACCGCCATCTGACCTGCACGCTCGTGGAGCTCGGCTGCGCGCAGCGGGCTGTCGGCGAGCTCGAGCGCCTGCTCGAAGTACCGTTGCGCGCTGTCGTTCGCGCCAAGGGTGGCCGCCCGTTCGCCTGCACGGACGAGCACGCCCTCGGCGTTCGTCCGCAGCTCGAGCGCATCGGCTGCGTCGGGGTCGAGCTCGAGCGCCGACAACAAGTGCGAGGCGACGATCTCCACGAGCTCGTCGTCGCCCTCCTCCCACTGCTGCTCGAGATACGAGGCGGCCGCAACGTGCCTCGTCTTGCGCTCCTTCCGCGACAGTGTCTCGTAGGCGACTTGGCGCAAGAGATCCTGGAGGAAGCTGTGCTGCCCACGCTCGGGCGAGCGGGGATCAGCCTGAAGCGAGAGGACCTCCTTCCGCACGAGCGCCACTAGCAACGTGTCGAGGTCACTTTCGCCTGAGCCGGACACGGCCGCGAGCGCCGCCTTGGTGAACGTCTTGCCGAGGACCGCCGCGTCCTGGACGACGGAGCGCTCCTCAGCGGGCAAGGCCGTCGAGGCGAGCGGCGATCAGCGCCTGGAGGGTCTCAGGTACTTCGAGCGCCTCGATCGGGCCCGTCGGGCGGTACTCGTCGCCAACCTGCTCGAGCAGACCACGGTCGATGAGCATGCGCACCGTCTCGACGGCGTAGAGGGGAACTCCTTCCGAGCGCTCGAGGATCTGCGTGCGAAGCGTCGGCGGAGAGACCCGGGACGAAGCCGTCGAGCAGCGTCTCCATCGCCTCGGTCGACAGGGGCTCGAGAGACAGCGTCGTCGCGTTCCTGAGTCCGGCCGCCCACTGCGCCTTGCCCTCAGCCGACCCGGGCCGGGTGAGCGCAACGACGAGGATCGCGTGATTGCGGGACCACTCGAGCAGATACGCGACGAACTCGAGCAGCGGTGCATCGGCCCATTGCATGTCCTCGAAGACGAGTACGACCGGGTCGCGCTCGGCGAGTCGTTCGAAGAAGAGACGCCACCCGGCGAACAGCTCGGCCTGCTCGAGGTCCGAGCGCCCCTCGAGCGACAGGAGCTGGGCGACGCGCGGCCGGATCCACGCCCGTTCCTCGGCGTCTTCGACCGCGCTCTCGAGGACGGCGTCGAGCTTCGACCACGCCGTCGTCATCGTCCTCGCCCTCGGCGATGCCTGCGCCGCATCCGGACCATCTCGGCGAGCGCCCAGTACGTCACGCCGTCGCCGTAGGCGAGGCAACGGCCGCGGTGCCAGACGACGTCCTGGGTGATGCCGTCGAGGTACTTGAAGAGCTCCCAGGCAAGCCGCGACTTGCCGATGCCGGCGATGCCGGTGATCGAGAGCAGATGCGCCTTGTGCTCGTCCGTCGAGGCGTGGAAGAGCTCCTTCGCGAGCCGCAGCTCGCGGTCACGGCCGACGAACGGCGGCTCGAGGCCCTGCGACTTCAGTCCGCCGGCCCGACCGGCGGTCACGCGAACAGCACGCCAGAGCTGCATCGCCTCTGTCTTGCCCTTCAGCTCGTGGAGACCGGCGTCGGCGTACGCGATCGCCGCTTCCGTCGCCCGCCGTGTCGGATCGCCGACGAGCACCGCGTGCGGATCGGCTGCGCCCTGCACACGGGAGGCCGCGTTGACGAGGTCGCCCGCGACCATGCCCTGTCCTGCGGCGCCGAGGTTGACGGCCGCCTCGCCCGTGAGCACGGCTGCGCGAGCGCCGAGCTCCGGCATCCCCGTCTCGCCGCCGAACGCGCTCACGGCGGCGACGAGCTCGAGCGCCGCGCGTACGGCGCGCTCGGCGTCGTCCTCCTGCGCCACCGGCGTGCCCCAGACGGCCATCACCGCATCGCCGATGAACTTCTCGACGACACCGCCGTAGCGACCGATCACCTCGGCGGCGAGCTCGAAGTAGCGTGAGAGGAGGTCGCGTACCTCCTCGGCGTCGCGGTCCTCCGAGAGCGGCGTGAAGCCGACGAGGTCGGCGAAGAGGACGGAGACGAGTCGGCGCTCGACGGAGACGGCGGGGGTGGTGGCAGGCAGCGCGCCAGCCTCGAGCGGCGTCCCGCACTCCCCGCAGAAGCGTTCGCCGAGCTCGTTCGCCGTGCCGCAACTCGGACAGACAGCTCCGAGCGAGGTTCCGCATTCGGCACAGAACTTCCGCTCGGGCCGGTTCGCAGCGCCGCAGGTCGAGCAGGTCGTGGTCTCCGTCGTCGCCACGGCGAGAGGATACGGCCGTTACGAGGGCTCGCTTGAGGTGCTCGAGGTCCTCGTCCGTCGCCGGACGGAGCTCGATCATCGGAAGTGCTCCCACCCGGAGGAGCTCGTACGGCGAGCCGTCGAGGAGGAGCGTCACGCCTCCGCCCTCCTCGCAGCGACCGATCACGGCGAACCGGCCGGGCTCCACGACCGCAGCGAGCAGCTCGTAGTCCTCGCCGAACCCGAGGTCGTCGATCGTCGCGCCGGGCGCGAGCGGCACGCGGTCGAGCTCGACGACGACGCGGCAGCCCGACCGCTCGGCGATGTGACCAGCGTCGACGCGCGATCCCGTCCGAGATGTCGAGCAGCGCGTGCGCGTGCGCCGGCGAGCATCGCGGCCTTCGTCGAGCCGGATCGGCGGCCGGGCAAGGCGTCCGTCGCGAAACGCTGCGCCCGCGGCCCCGAGCGGGCCGGTGACGACGAGCAGGTCGCCCGGACTGTGCGCCGCCCCGGCCGGGAACGCGCTCAGGGCTACGGCCGATCGCCGTCACCGAGATCGTCGACGTTGGCGGCTGCAGCTCGTGTCGCCGCCGATGACCGTCGACGCCGGTCTCGGCGATCCCCTCGTAGAGCTCGAGCACGTCGGTCGAGCTCGGTATCGCCGGGTAGCGCTGAGGCCGACGACGAGCGCCTCCGGCGCACGGCCCCGCTCGCGGCGAGGTCGCAGAGGTTGACGGCCGCCGCCCGGAAGCCGAGGTCGCGCCAGGAGATGCGATCGAACGTGAAGTGGACGCCCTCGACGAGCGCGTCCTTCGTGACGACGACGCCCGCCCTCGAGCTCGCGCCGCGTCGTTCTCGATCCCCGTGGCGAGGCCGCGCGCTCGAGCTCGCGAAGCAGCCCGAGCTCGCCAAGGTCAGACAGCTTCACGGCCAGACAGCTTTACGAGACGCGAGGCCGAAGACGTCGACGGGGCCTTCGCCGGCGCCGAGCTCGTCGAGACCGTCCGCCACCGCTTCGGCTGCCGTCTCGGCTGCGCCGCGCGCGGCCTCGGAGAGCGACGCACCCTGCGCGAGCAGCGCCGCGAGCGTCGCCGAGTGCGTGCACCCGGCTCCGTGCGTGGCAATCGCCTCGTCGCGGGCGACGGGAAGCGGCGTGTGCCTGCCGTGACCGTCGAAGAGCCAGTCGACCGCCTCGTCGCCGTGGCCACCGGTGACGACGACGGCGCGAGCGCCGAGCGCGACGATCGCCTCCGCCAGCTCGCGCTTCGTTCTCGCTGCGGCCGGCGAGCGCCTCTGCTTCTAGATGGTTCGGCGTGACCACCGTCGCCAGAGGAAAGAGGAGCTCCACGAGCGCTCCGACGGCATCGTCCTCGAGCAGCCGTGCACCCGACGTCGCCGACCATCACCGGGTCGACGACGAGGGGCAGCGGGCGCGGTGCGAGGAACGCCGCGACAACCTCGACGATCGATCGCGAGAACAGCATCCCCGTCTTCGCTGCGTGCGACGCTCGATGTCGGAGAAGACCGCCTCGAGCTGCGCGGTCACGAACGACGGCGGCACCTCGTGCACAGCGGTGACGCCCTGGGTGTTCTGCGCCGTCAGCGCGACGATCGCGCTCGTCCCGAAGCAGCCTGCGCGCGCGAACGCCTTCAGGTCGGCCTGGATGCCGGCGCCGCCGCCGGAGTCGGAGCCGGCGATCGTCAGGCAGCAGGGCACGGCCACGGCGCGACGGTAGCAGTACGATCACGAGACGGAGAGGGAGGCACGAATGGCCGAGACGTACACGCACACGACCTGGCGCGTGCAGGAGGGTCTCGAGGACGAGTTCGTCCGGCGGTGGAGCGAGTGGATCGAGTGGAGCCACCTCCAGGGGCTCGGGCAGCGGGCGCGGCTATTGCGCGACGCCGAGAGCCCGTCCACCTTCGTCAGCTTCGGGCCCTGGCTGAGCGGCGACGCGGTCAAGAACTGGCGCGCCGCCGCGGGGTATCACGAGCGCGTCGCGCGCCTCCAGGAGGTGCTGGAGAGCTTCGAGCCGCGAACGCTCGAGGTCGTCGCCGAGGCGTGAGCGTCGCGACGACGTGGGGCGAGCTGCTCACGGGCGAGGAGGTCGCCTACGTCTCGCTCGAGCCCGCCCGCGCCGCCCGCCTCGCACCGCTGCCGGCCGGCGTCGACCCTCTCGTCACGGATGCGCTCGAGCGGCACGGCGTGACGGCGCTCTACGCCCACCAGGCGGAGGCGTGGGGCGCGGCACAGCGGGGCGAGCACGTCGTCGTCACGACCGGGACGGCGAGCGGCAAGACGCTGGCGTTCAACCTGCCCGTGCTCGACGCGATCGCGCGCGACCCGAAGACGCGCGCGCTCTACCTCTACCCGACGAAGGCGCTCGCGCAGGACCAGGCGCGCGGCCTCTCCGCGATCGGCGTGCCGGGCGTCCGCCCGGCGATCTACGACGGCGACACGCCGGTCGAGCAGCGACGCCAGATCCGCACGTGGGCGAACGCGATCCTCACGAACCCGGACATGCTCCACATCGGCGTCCTTCCCCACCACGACCGCTGGGGAGACGTGCTCGCGAACCTCGCGTACGTCGTCGTCGACGAGGCGCACGTGTACCGCGGCGTGTTCGGATCGCACGTCGGCAACGTCCTGCGCCGCCTGCGGCGGCTCGCGCGCGGTCTACGGCGCGGAACCGCAGTTCCTGCTCGCCTCGGCGACGATCGCGAACCCCGTCGCAGCTTGCTCTCGAGCTGACGGGGCTCGAGACGACGGTCGTCTCCGACGACGCGGCGCCGCGGGCTGAGCGCACGGTCGTGCTGTGGAACCCGCCGCTGACTCGACGACGAGCTCAACCAGCGTGCGAGCGCGCTCGGCGACGCGGCGCGGATCGTCGCCGAGCCTCGTCGAGCAAGGGCAGCGGACGCTCTGCTTCGCGAAGAGCCGCAAGGCGGCGGAGCTGATCCATCGCTTCACCCTCGACCGGCTGGGCCGCGAGTACGCAGACCGGCTCTCCCCGTACCGCGCGGGCTACACGCCGGCGCAGCGCCGCGACATCGAGCAGCGGCTCGCGGCCGGAGAGCTGCTCGGCCGTCTCCGCGACGGACGCGCTCGAGCTCGGGATCGACATCGGGCTGCTCGACTGCGTCGTCTCGGTCGGCTTCCCCGGCACGGTCGCGAGCCTGCGCCAGCAGTGGGGCCGAGCAGGGCGGACAGGGTCACGGCCTCGCAGTGCTCGTCGCGTCCGAGGACGCGCTCGACCAGTACTTCATGCGCGAGCCGGAGACGCTGCTCGGCCGCCGCATCGAGGCGGCGATCTCGACCACACGAACCACGCGCGTCCTCGACGGCCACGTGCTCGCCGCCGCGTTCGAGGCGCCGATCGACGACGAGGACCGGGCGACGCTCGGAGACGAGGCGGTCGATCGCGCGCCCGAGCTGCCCGAGCTTCGCCGGACGGGCGCTGGCTTCATCTGGACCGGCCGCGACTACCCGGCCGCGCGCGTGTCGCTCCGTTCGGCGAGCGTCGACTCGGTGCTCGTCGTCGAGCGCGGACGACGGCGCCGTGCTCGGCGTCGTCGAGCGCGAGCGCGCGTACTCGACGGTGCACGACGGCGCCGTCTACCTCCACCTCGGGCAGTCGTACCTCGTCGAGCGAGCTCGATCTCGACGCAGGCGATCGCGCTCGTCGAGCCGTTCTCGGGCGACTGGTACACGCAGGCGAAGAAGGACACGAAGACGGCGATCGAGGAGAGCCTGCGCGTCGAGAGCCGGTGCGGCGTCGAGCTCTCGTTCGGGCGCGTCTCCGTCTCCGAGCACGTCGTCGCGTACCAGAAGCGGGCGACGCGCGACGGAGCCGATGCTGGAGACCGTGCCGCTCGACCTGCCGCCGTCGACGTACGAGACCGAGGCCGTCTGGTTCGTCCCGCCGGAGTCGAAGCTCGAGGGCATCGACCGCATGCCGCAGCTCGTCTCGGCGCTCCACGCCGCCGAGCACGCGCTGATCGCGCTCCTGCCGCTCTGGGCGATGTGCGACCGCTGGGACATCGGCGGCCTGTCGACGAACGTCCACTTCCAGACGGGCGCACCGACCGTCTTCGTCTACGACGGCCATCCGGGCGGCGTCGGCATCACGGAGCGCGGGTTCGCTGCTTCGAGGACTGGGTGGCGGACACGGCACGGCTGCTCGACGGGCTGCCCCTGCGAGACGGGTTGCCCGTCCTGCGTCCAGTCGCCGAAGTGCGGGAACCTGAACGAGCTGCTCGACAAGGCGGCCGCGCTGCTGCCTCCTCCGCCGGATGGTCAGCGCCCGTACGTCGGCAGTCGCGCGCGACGATCGCGTCGCAGACCCGCTCGGCGGCGCGGCCGTCGAGCTCGCCGACGACCTCGTGCGCGACGCGCCGCCGCTCGGCGGCGAGCTCCTCCGGATGTGCGAGCGCGCGCTCGATGCTCTCGACGACCTCGTCGAACGTCTGCGCGCGGTAGAAGGCGGTCGAGGCCATCAGCTCGCGATAGTGCGCGCCGAGCACGTTGAGCGTGGCCCATGACTCGCCCGGCGGAGCGCCCTCGTCGTAAAGGACGCAGACGGCAGGCCGGTCGTTGACGAGGGCGTCGAGCAGGATCGTGCCCGCGTTCGAGACGACGCATGCGCCGTAGGCGAGCATGGTCGCGAGCGATTCGATACTCGCCTCGGGAAGCGGCTCGACCGCAGCGCCCTTCCGCCCGATCGACCGCAGCGAACCGCTCCTGCCACTGACGGTCTCTCGGGTGGGGCCGGAAGAGCAGCGAGAAGCGGTCGTTCGCGCCGCGACGACTCCCACCAGCCGAGCAGGCGCTCGAAGAACGCCGGCTCGTACGGCGTGTTCGTCGGCGTGTTGCCCATCACGAGCACGACCGGGAGCGCCGGGTCGAGCCCGAGCCTGCCGAGCAAGCGCGTCGAATTCCTCGCGCGGGCGGTGCGCGAAAGAAGGAGTCGCTCTGCGGCCAGCCGGTGACGACGACGCGCGCCGGATCGACGCCGTGGTAGCGGGCGAGATCGTCCCGCATGACGTCGTTCTGGACGATGTAGGCGTCGAGATACCGACGAGATGACGCCCTTCCCGACCGGGTGGTCCCAGCTTGCGACGTAGCCGACGACCGGCTTCCCGAGCCTCCGCGCGCCGGCGACGAGCGGCACGACGGCCGGCGTCTGCAGGCTGGCCGAGCACGAGGGCGTCGCAGCGCTCGCGCATCGCGCTGCGAGCAGCGCACGCGGCACGTACCGCCGCGGGCTGAAGTACCAGCGCTGGATCCCGCGCTCGACCCAGCGACCAGCGCGGCAGCGGGTCGCGTGGTCGAGGTCGAGGAACGGATTGCCGTGCCCGTGCGCCATCCGCTCCGTGTGGAACGCGTACCGCTCGTTGAAGCGAATCGCGAGCGGCCAGAACCCGAGCTCGCTCCTCGAGCTCCGCGTCGACGCGGCGCACGACCTTCTCCGACACGCGCACGTCGGTCGGGAACAGCTCGTCGTCGATACGTGACGGCGATCCCGCGGGCGTCCTCCTCCCACTCGCGACGCCTGCTCGCGCGACATCAGGAAGACGAGCTCGAGTCGGTCGCCGAGCCGCTCGCGTAGACCCGGCACGAGGCCGCACGTGAAGAAGAGCTTGCTCGTCAGCGGATCGGCGAGGACGAGCCAGACGCGTCGCCGGGCATCAGAAGAAGTCCAGGTCGCCGCTGATCACGCGCCAGTGGCTGAAATCGAGCGCGTCCAGGGCAAGCCCTGCGACGGACCACGATCGCCGTCATCGGTCGATCGCTTTCGCGCACGAAGCCGGCGCGCTCCACTGCGCGCTCGAGCATTGGATCCTTGACGAGGATGTCGAGCTTCCGAGCGTCCTTCGAGGCCGCAGCGTCGATCGCCAGACGCAGGATCGACTCGCCGGCCGCCTCGCTCAGCGCGAACAGCTCGTGGACGCGAAACAGCCCGGCGAAGTCCGAGGCCCCAGAGATCGGGGTCGCGCTCCCCGATCAACGCCGCGGCGACGAGACGGTCATCCTCACGCAGCGTGAGCCATTGGCACTTTTCGCCGCTCGCTTCCGAGTACCGCCACGTGAGCCACGTCGGGCTCTTGTCGACTCTGATCACGTTCTGCTCGGCATGTGCGGCCGCGATCAGCGTCGAGAGCTCGTCCGAGCTGCGCGTCCTCGAATGCCGGCTCGCTCGTCCGCCGTCGGCGTGGAAGGGAGATCCGTCGCCTCCCGAGCTCGAGACCCCAGCCGCCGACCTCGCCGAGGTACGTCCCCCCGACGTACTTCGTCAGCTTGATCGATCGCTCGTTCGGAAACGTGTAGTAGACGTCGATGCCCCGCTCGGGGAGCAGGCTCTTCATGGTGCGTGCGAGGGAGAGAAAGAGCCTCGGCCGACCGCGATAGTCGGGATGCGTCACCGCGTCCGTGCCCTGGCCGCCGAGCACGACTTCGCTTCCCACGCGAAGCGCGACGGGCCAGACGAGGGCTGCCGACACGACGCGATCGCCGTCCAGCGCGATCAACGACATCGAGTCCCCCCACGGCGTATCGAAGAAGCGATGGCGCGTGACCTGCTCGGGCCTCGGCCTGCCCTTGACGATGCGATACAGCTCCCCGATCCCCGGCAGGTCGTCAGGAGTGGGGGGCCGGAGGTCGATCCCGGCGCCTGCGTCAGCCATCGACGCCCAGCTCCGCCGCGATCTTCGCGTACCACTTGCTGTGACTCAGCAGCACGCGTGGCGCGATCGCGGCCTCGGGCGGCTCCCCGACGACGGCGACCCGCGGCAGCAGAACAGGATCCATGCCCTCGCGCACCGGGCCGCCGACGTTCATCACGGCGCAACTGTAGCCCGCGCCCCTGAACCGCGTCGACGGCGTCGCCGGCTGATGTCCCGCGGACTGCCATGCGGGTAGCAGAAGTGCCGGCATTCGACGCCGAGCCGCTCCTCGAGCAGCGTCTTCGACGCATTGCACCTGAGCCATGACCTCGTCGCGTGGTTGCCGCACGTGGAGCACGACGTGGTCGCGTGTGTGCGAACCGATCGCGACACCGCGCGTCGGACGAGCTGGCTGGAGCTCGGCCCAGTCCATCAGCTCCTCGCTCGCGAAGCGCCGGTCGACCTCCGCCCACCGCGCGCTCGGGCAGAAGCGCGCGGAGCTCCTGCGAGCGATCGTGTCCGCCTCCGCCCGCGGCAGCGAGCGCAGCAGCCTCCGCGGCCCGGTCGGCGGCACGCTGCGCGGTCGTCCTGGGTACGGAGCTTGAGCGCTCGACGGCTTCCCGGCAGCCGTACGCTCCGTGCGTCCGTGAACTCGAGAGCGGTGCGCATCACGTACGTCGGCACACGTGCGCGCGCGTCGACGAGGCCGGGAGGGACGAAGACGGCATACGGCAGCCCATGGCGGCGGAGGATCGGGTCCACGTGCTCGAGAACCGAGCGATAGCCGTCGTCGAACGTGAGCACGGCGGCGTGGGCCGGCAGCCGCGCTTCGCCCGCGAGCGGCTGCCGACAGATCGTCGAGCGAAACGACCGTGAACCGCTCGCGGATGTGGTCGACGATCCGCTCGAACGATGCGAGCTCGAGGTGGTTGACCTGGATCTCCGGGTGGTCGATCCGCTCGACGACGCCGTGGAAGCTGACGACGAGCGCGAGCTCCGGTGCGAGCGTGGACGCTCACGCGCCGACGAGGGTCTCGCGCCTCCGCGATCCCGCCGGCGATCGACGCGGCGTCGAGGCCATGGAACCGCAGCGCCTCCGGCGGCGTGCCGAAGGCGGGCCAGCCGTCGACGCCGAAGACCGACACCTCTCGACCGGGCAGCTCACGACGAAGAACGTCGCCGAGGCCGCCGACGGGCGCGTGGTCCTCGACGACGATCACGGGCGCTCGGCCGGGACGACGTCGTCGAGCCACTCGCGGTCGACGCGGTTGAGCCAGGGCATGTCGACGACGGTCGCCTCGATCCCGTGCTCCACGAGCAGCTCCGCCGCCGTCAGCGTCTCGTGAAGCATCACCGGCCCGTACGCGAAGACGATCGCGTGCGGGCCCTCGCGAAGCACCGTGCCGCGGCCTGGGATCGCGCGGTAGCCGCCGAGCAGCTCGATCAGACGCGGCGAGGGCCCGATCGCAAGCCGGATCGCGACGTTGCCCTTCGCCTCCTCGACGGCCCAGCGGAGCACGGCCTGCGTCTCCTCAGCGTTCGCCGGCTGGACGATCGTCATCCCCGGCAGAGCCGCGAGCAGCGAGATGTCCCGCAGGCTCTGGTGCGACATCCCCGGCCCGGCCGGGATCAAGCCCGGCGTAGTGGCAGGCGTAGATCACCTTCGAGCCCTCGCTCGCCTGGTTGTAGATCTGCTCGTTCGCGCGTGAGGCGAGAAAGCTCGCAAACGAGTTGACGACCGGGAGCAGACCCGTGGCGCGCGAGCCCGGCCGGCCGTCGAGACCATGTCCTGCTCGGCGATCCCGCACTCGACGAAGCGATCCGGGTACGCGAGCTCGAAGCGCGCGGACACGGCAGTCGGACGCGAGGTCGGCGTCGAGGACGACGAGATCCTCGTGCTCGGCGGCGAGCTCGACGCAGCGCCTCCCCGTACGCCTCGACGACGTACTCGCTCGACACCTTCGCTCGCGTCCCCGCCCCGCTCTCCGGCTCCGCCTCGAGCGCCGGGGCGGGCAGCGCGTCTACGAGCGGCGGCACAGGCTCGAGCTCCACCGGCCCGATTCGGGCGAGCAGCTCGTCGCGCGCACGCACGAAGCTCTCGTCGTCCGGCGCGCCCGCGTGCCAGCGGTACGTGCCGCCGCCTTCGCGGAGCGCGCGCGGGTGCTCCATGAACGAGACGCCGCGGCCCTTGATCGTCGCGCGCGATCACCATGCACGGCTGGTCGCTCGAGCCAGCCCTCGAACGCGTGCACGCAGCTGCGCCGAAGTCGTGCCCGTCGCACGAACGCACGTCCCAACCGAACGCCGCGAGCTTCGCCTCGAGATCGCCGAGCGCCAGGATCTCCTCCGTCGGCTTGTCCGACTGGAGATCGTTCCGGTCGACGACGACGGTCAGGCGGCCGAGCCCCTCGTGCGCCGCCGCCTGCAGCGCCTCCCAAGTTCTGGCCCTCCTGCAGCTCCCCGTCGCCGACCATGACGACGACGCGCCCTCCACGCCGGAGATGCCGTTTTGCCCACGCGATGCCGCGGCCCTTCGAGATGCCCATGCCGAGGGAGCCGGAGTTGGCCTCGATCCCGTGGACGCGCAACGTTCGGGTGGCCGTCGAGCCCGCCGAAGCGGCGGAGCCGCAGGAGCTTCTCCGCCGACACGACGCCGAGCGAGTGGAGCACGGCGTACAGGCCCGGGACGTCGTGGCCCTTCGACGAGAAGTAGACGTCTCGGTCCGGGTTGTCGAAGCCGCGCTCGATCGTGTCGAGGAGCTCCCACAGGAGGAGCACGACGATCTCCATCGCGCTGAAGCTCGAGCCGAGATGGCCCGAGCCCGCTCGCTTGACGGCCGTCAGCGCATTCAGGCGGCACATGTCGGCGATCAGGGCAAGCCGCGCATCGTCGTCGAGCGCGGCGTCTCGGACCCGCGCGAACTCGCGCTCGGGGATGAGGCTCAGCTCGACCACGGTCTACGCGGGCCAGGGATGGGCGGCGAGCACGTCCTCGTCGACCTCGGCTCCCCAGCCCGGGAGCAGTCGGGATCTCGACAACGCCCATCGCGAGCACCGGCACCGCCGTCAGCTCGTCCTTCCACGGCACGTCGTCGACGTCGACCTCGAGGATGCGAACGTTCGGGATCGCCGCGCACCACTGGGCGGAGATGAACGTCGCGAGGTGACTGTAGTAGTTGTGCGGCGCACAGCTCACCTCGTACGTCTCCGCGAGGTCGGCGATCTTCTTCGACTGTGCGAAGCCGTTCCAGATCACGTCGACCGAGGCGACGTCCATCGCCTGCGCCTCGAGAAACGGGCGAAAGCCGCGGACGCCGTAGAGGTTCTCTCCCGAGCAGATCGGGATCGAGATCGCACCGCGGAGAAACGCGAGCGCCTCCGGGTCGAAGCAGTCGATCTCGAGCCAGGCGAGGCCGTGGCGCTCGACGGCCGCAGCGATGCGGCGCGCGCCTTCCGTCGTGACGTTGAAGTTGACGTCGAGGATCGGCTCCGCCCTTCCCTCGGTGCCGGCCGCGAACGCGTCGAGCAGCTTGTCGAGCGCCGCTTCCACCTCCGGCGTCGAGCTCCGCTCGAGGCCAGGCCCATGGAACCCCGGGTGCAGCACCTGCGGGTCGTCGCCGGGGACGACAACGTTCGTCTTGAAGGCCGAGAACCCCGCGTCGACCACCTCGCGGCCGAGCGCGGCCACGTCGTCATACGAGGCGAGCTTCGGCGTCCCCGTCGCCTCCCAGGCGCGGGCGCGTGTGGTGCCGCAATGCGACCAGTAGGCGGGGATGCTCGTGCGCAGCGGGCCGCCGAACAGCTCGACGACGGGCACGCCGAGCGTCTTCCCCGCGACGTCGAGGAGCGCGTTCTCGATGCCGGCGATCGCCTTCGCGACGACGCCGCCCGGGCTCTGCCGCGTGGCGCGATACAGGTCCCAGTAGACCGCCTCCCAAGTGCGCGGGTCGCGGCCGACGACGAGCGGCGCAAGATCCTCGACGATGCCGGCCAGGCCGCGCGGCGAGCCGTGCGAGTCGGTCACCTCCGACCAGCCGACGAGCCCGTCCTCCGTCGTCACCTTGACGAAGATCCACGGCCGCCAGCCGCCGTCGCAGAAGCGGGTCTCGACGCTCGCGACCTTCACGGCCGCCCGCCGAGTCGGTAGACGATGCGCGCGACCGGCGTCCCCTGGGAGTTTGTCTCCGTCCCGGCCGGTTGCTCGTCGGCCCAGAGCTCGGCGTCCCCGTCGCGCAGGACGGCCGTCCGCAGGTCTTCGACCGACGAGAACGTAACGCGATCAGCGTCGCTGGAGCCGGGCCCGAGCGGAACCTCCACTCCGACGACGGCAGCCGCTCGACTGACGCGGGCGATCTCCGAGACGACTCGCGGGACATCATACGCATGCTCGAGCGAGTGGGACGCGTAGACGGCGTCGAACGCCCTGTCCGCGAAGGTCATCGCGTGCATGTCCATGACGAGGATCTCGGGACTCTGGGAGACGAGATCGATGCCGACGACGCGGGCCACGCCGGACTCCTTGAAGAGATCGAGCTCGATCGTGTTGCGGCAGCCGACGCAGAGGACGGAGGCGTCCGAAGACAGGCCGCCGAGCTCGATGACGCGGCTGGCGAGGAGCCGCGCGCCCGCACCCGGGTCGTTCGCGCGTTTCGATAGCGTCCGCTGCTGCTGCACGTCGAGGTACTCCCGGTATTCGTCGGGCTTCCCGCGCCCTAGCCGGCGAAGAGCCGGCCGGTGACGGAGGTCGGCGAGTCGTCCAGCCACCGTCCGCGTGCGCGTCCGGATCCCGAGCCGCAGCGCAGTCATGACGAGGGAGGATACGGGTAGGGCTCCCGGTCGATCGCGGGCAGCACGGCCTCTTTCGAGGCGACGAGAGCCTCCGCGCGCCGCCAATCCTCTTCGTCGTCGACGTTGAAGCCCTCGTGACCCTCGGTGAAGAAGGGCGCAAGGATCCGACCCTCGCGGGTGCCAGTGCTGGTGACGACGCGGCTCCAGGCGATCTCGAGCGCGCTGTTCTGGACGTACACGTGAGGTAGCGTCTGGTACTGGCCCGCATGCCAGGCGACCTCGAGCTCGGACTGCTCGAGCAGCGGCCGCATCGTCCGTTCCTCCTCGTCGAGCACCCACATCTTCCCCGGGTGCTGCTTGACGAGCTCGACCGCCCGGATCGAGTCCGCCTCGGGTGTCGCCAGCAGCTGCTCGAGGCCCCGGCGAACAGCGTCTGCTCCGCGAAACGGGTTCGTCGCCCGGATCAGCGCGAACAGGTCGTACGGCTCGCCGAGCTCGGCAAGCGTGTACGTGAGCCATTCGATGTCGGGAGAGGTCGACGTCGCAAACCGGCTCGGGCGGAGGAACGGAACCTCGGCGCCGTACCAGCGCGCGATCTCGGCGATCTCCTCGGAATCGGTCGAGCAGACGACGCGATCGAAGACGCCCGCCTCCTTCGCCGTCGCGATCGCGTACGCAAGCAGCGGGTGGCCGGCCAGCGGCCGGACGTTCTTGTGCGGGACGCGCTCGGAGCCGGAACGCGCCGGCACGAAGGCGATCACGCTGGGCATGCCGCCAACGCCTCCTCGAGGACGGGCGTGGGGACGCCGAGACGTTCGCCGGCGCGAACGACGGCCCCGCCGATCGCGTCGAGCTCCGACGGGTTGCCGGCAAGCACGTCGCGCGCCGTCGAGGAGGTGGCCCACTCCGGCAGCGACTCGACGATCGCCCACTGCTCGTCGAACGTCGTGCTGGCGCCGTCGGCTGCGCCAACCGCGCACGCCTCGGCGACAGCGAGACGAAGCCCCGAGGCCGACCTAAGCTCGCCGATCGTCTGCCCGGTCGCAGACGTCAAGACGGCGATCGGCCCTTGCCGCGCGAGCTTCTCCCACAGGACGTCCGCCTCGCTACCGCCCGCGTGCGTGGCTATGCCACCTCGCTCGAGCTGCTCCGGGCGCCTCACGTGCTGCGACGTTCACCACGCCCGGCGTCTGCTGAACGATCCGCGTTGGTGAGTCCTTGTACCCCTCGAAGCGGCCGATCGTGGCCGCAAGGACATTCGCGAACCGCTCTCGTAGCGCCGCCATGTGCTCGAGGCCGTTGAGGAGCGGGAGCACAATGCCTGGCTCCCCGGCGATGCGCGCGATTGCATCGTCGAGGCCGTACGCCTTGACGGTCACGAGCAGGAGATCGACAGGCTCTTCGAGCCGTTCGTGGGCCTCGAGCCGCTCGAGATGCTCGTCGTCGTCGGCTGCGAGCGTCAGCCCGTCCCTCGCGATCGCGGCGGCCGCTTCCGGCTTCGCGACGCACACGACGCGCTCTCCGGCACGCGCCATCCGCACGCCGAGCGCACCGCCTACCGCCCCGGGACCGAGGACGGCAACGGTCATGCCCTGGCAGGGTCGGCGACGAGGTTCACGTACTTCCACTCCGAGTAGACGTCAAGCGCCTCGACGCCCGCCTCGCGCCAACCTGTACCCGACTGCTTGACGCCGCCAAACCCCATGTGCGGCTCCGAGCCGTGCGTGCCGCCGTTGACGACGACGACGCCGGTCTGCGCCTTCTCGGCGAAGCGCATCGCCCGATGAAGGCTCGCCGTGTGAATCGCCGACGTCAGGCCGTAGGGCGAGTCGTTGACGAGGGCGAGCGCCTCCTCAAGATCGCGGACGCGGTAGAGGACAGCGACGGGCCCGAACAGCTCGGAGCACGAGATCTCGGCATCGTGCGCCGCCCCTTCGAGCACGGTCGGCGCCAGCCACCAGCCCGGCTGGGAGAGCCGCT
Organism: uncultured Actinomycetes bacterium; assembly: GCA_963705945.1. Classification (GTDB taxonomy): domain Bacteria; phylum Actinomycetota; class Thermoleophilia; order Gaiellales; family Gaiellaceae; genus PALSA-612. The sequence goes on from CAVPLG010000003.1 coordinate 544,218, forward strand.
CGCCCCCGGTGAGGACGGTCGCGCCGCTCTCGGCCGCGCGCCCCACTGCGGCAAGGCAACGCTCGACGCTCGCCTCCGAGATCACGGGGCCCGTGTCGGCGAAGCCGGCCGCGGCTTCGACGAGGCGTTCGCGGACTTCGTCGTAGACGGCGTCGAAGACGACGATCCGGCTCGCGGCCGCGCAGCGCTGGCCGGCGTTCGAGAAGGCGGCCTGCACCGACCAGCGAACCGCGTCGTCGAGGTCTGCGTCGTCGCAGACGACGAGCGCGTTCTTCCCCCCGAGCTCGAGGCACACCTTTGCGAGTCGGCGTCCAGCGGTCTCCGCGATCCCTCGCCCGGTGTCGGCCGAGCCGGTGAAGCTGACGAGGTCGACGTCCGGGTGCTCGACGAGCGCCGCACCAACCGGTTGGCCCGGCCCCTGGACGACGTTGAGGACGCCGGGCGGAAGGCCGACGTCGTGGAAGATCGACGCGGCCAGAAATGCCGAAGCCGGCGTGTGCTCCGACGGCTTGAGCACGGCCGCATTCCCGCAGAGGAGAGCCGGAAACACCTTCCAGGCGACGTTCGGCAGCGGCGTGTTAAACGAGATCAGCAAGCCCGCGACGCCGACCGGCTGACGCACCGTCAGCACGGTCCGGTGCCGCATGGTCGCTGTCGTCGTCTTTCCGTAGTAGCGCCGGCCTTCCCCCGCCACGAACATGCCCATCTCGACGGCGGCGTCCGCCTCGCCCAGGGCGAGCGCCTCCGGCTTGCCCGTCTCCTCGCCGACGATCGCGGCCAGCTCGTCGCGCCGCTCGCGCATCGCGAGCGCCACCTCGCGCAGGAGATCGCCACGCTCGACGACCGTGCGGTCGGCCCATGGCTCCTGCGCTCGACGTGCGGCCGCGACCGCCGCGCCGACATCCGTCTCGTCCGACGCAGCTACCCGGCAGAGCAGGCGTCCCGTCGGCGGGCCGAAGCTTCTCGAGCCATCCGCCCGAAACCGGCTCGACGGCCTGGCCGTCGATCAAATTCAGGACGTCCTCGAGCACCTGAGGGCTGCTCGCGAGCTGAAGGGGGCGCTCCGCCACGCCGCAACGGTACCGTTGTCCTCGCGGTGAATGCGAGGCTCGCGTTCCGTTTGGCCGGCGTCGTCGCAGGTGCTCTCGGCATCGCGGTCGTCACGGTCGCGATCGCGCTTCTCGACACCTGGGCGCCGGTGCTCAGCCTCGGCGCGCTCTACGTCTTCGTCGTGCTGCCGGTCGCCGTCGTCTGGGGAATGGCGTACGCGATCCCGGTGGCCGTCGGCGAGCATGCTGGCCTTCAACTTCTTCTTCCTCGAGCCGCTCTACACGTTCACGCTCACCGACGGACAGAACTGGGTCGCGCTTGCCGTCTACCTCGTCTCCGCCGTCGTCGTCAGCCAGCTCGCTGCCCGCGCGCGTCGCCGGGCTGCGGAGGCCGAGCAACGGGAGCATGAGGCGGCGCTGCTGGCGCGGGTCTCTGCCACGCTGCTCGAGAGCGTGCGCGTGGAGGAGGAGCTCCGCGGCATCTCCGCCGATGCCGCCCGGACGCTCGGCTCGACGCGGCCCACATCGAGCTCGGAGACCCGGACGCGGGGCGCCGCGGAGCACATACGGCCACTGAGAGCGGGGGACCGGGTCGTCGGAGCGCTGTACGTCGACGAGAGGGTCCGTATCGACGAGGGCGCGGCCGGACGCGTGCTTCCCGCCCTCGCGACGTTGCTCGCCGCTGCGGTCGACCGAGAACGGCTGGCCCAGCGAGCGCTCGAGGTCGAGACGCTCCGCCGGAGCGACGCCGCCAAGACGACCATCCTGCGCAGCGTCAGCCACGATCTCCGCTCCCCGCTCACTGCCATCCGGGCCGCTGCCGAGGCGCTGGCGAACCCGGTCGTCATGCTGAGCGAGGCCGACGAGGCACGGCTCGTGGAGACGGTGGCGGCGGAGACGCGACGTCTCAGTCGACTTGTCGACGATCTCCTGGACTTGTCGAGGCTCGAAGCAGGCGCCTCGCCGCCCGAGCCGGAGCTCTGGACCGTCGACGATCTCGTCGGCCGCACGCTCGCCGAGGTCGGCGAGAGGGCAGATCGAGTCACCGTCGAAACGACGACCAGCCTGCAGCCGGTGCGGGTCGACGCAGCACAGGTGACACGCGTCGTTGCCAACCTCATCGACAACGCACTGAAGTTCTCGCCCGCGGACGGCGTCGTCGAGCTCTTGGCGGGGCTCGAGGACGACGAGCTGACGATTCGTGTGCTCGATCGCGGCCCTGGGTTGACGGACGCCGAGCTCAGGCGAGAATCTTCGAGCCCTTCGAGCACGGGGACGCCGTCGCGAACCGTGGAGCGGGTCTCGGGCTTGCGATCGCGCGCGGGTTCACGCAGGCGAACGGCGGGATCATCTGGGCCGAGCGGCGACCCGGAGGCGGAAGCGTGTTCGTCGTCTCGCTCCCGGTGGCGACGGCGGAAGTCGAAGCCCTCGCGTGACGGGCCAGCGGATCCTCGTCGTCGACGACGAGCCGCAGATCCTGCACGCACTCCGCTCGCTCCTCCACGGCGCCGGCTACGACGTCGAGACGGCGTCTACGGCCGAGCAGACGCTCGTGCTCGCGGGCGCGCATCCGCCGGATGCGATCGTGCTCGATCTCGTGCTCCCCGACCGGAGCGGGGTCGACGTCTGCCGGGAGCTGCGCTCGTGGACGCCGGTGCCGATCGTCATCCTGTCCGCCGTCGGCGAGGAGCGGATGAAGGTGGAGGCGCTCGATGCGGGCGCCGACGACTACGTCACGAAGCCGTTCGGCGTCGAGGAGATCCTCGCGCGGCTGCGAGCCGTGCTCCGACGCGCCGCCCCCGCAGGATCACCCGTCGTCGAGATCGGCGACCTCCGGCTCGACGTCGACAAGCAGTCGCTCTCACGGAAGGGCCGGCCGGTGCAGCTGACACCGCACGAGCTCCGTCTCGTGCGCCTGTTCATGGAGAACCCCGGCAAGCTCCTGACGCACAGGGCGATCCTGAGCGCCGTCTGGGGGCCTGCGTACCAGACGGAGTCGCACTATCTCCACGTCTATGTCTCGCAGCTGCGGCGAAAGCTCGAGGACGACCCGACGCGGCCCACGCTATCTCCTCACCGAGCCGCGGGCCGGCTACCGCTTCGTCGATCCCGACGAGCACGCGCGCTCTTGAGAGCTTCCTGAGCCGCGCAGCCGAGATCCTGAGCGTTTCTTGACCTGCGCCGCGCCTAGCGTGGAGTCGTGTCGACGACACCGACGCCGAGTTGCGGTCAAGCGGGCGCTGATCGGTCGTCCGCGGGCAAGCGACGAGATGGAGGGCACGCTCCTCTCGAAGACGCTCGCCCTTCCTGTCTTCGCGTCTGACCCGCTGTCTTCGGTCGCGTACGCGACCGAGTCCGGGCTCGTCGTGCTCGTCGCCGCGTCGGCCGCGGCCGCCCACACGATCCTGCCGATCACCGTCGCGATCTGCGTACTGCTCGCGATCGTCGTCATCTCCTATCGCCAGACGGTGCTGGCGTACCAGACGAGCGGTGGCGCGTACGTCGTGGCGAAGGAGAATCTCGGCACGTTGCCGAGCCTCGTCGGCGCGGCGGCGCTGCTCGTCGACTACGTGCTGACGGTGGCCGTGTCGGTGGCGGCCGGCGTGCTCGCGCTCACGTCCGCGGCGCCGGCGCTGACGCCCCACACCGTCGGGCTGTGTCTCGCGTTCGTCGTCCTGCTCACGGTCGTCAACCTCCGCGGCGTGCGCGAGTCGGGAATCGCCTTCGCACTGCCGACGTACGCGTTCGTCGCCGCGATGTACGTGCTCGTTGGAACGGGAGTCTGGAAGTGCGCGACGGGCGCCTGCCCGCACGCCACGGTGCCGAATCCCGGTCGCCGCCGGCGCCGGCACGGTGACGGTGTTCCTCCTCGTGCGCGCCTTCGCAAGCGGGGCGGTAGCGCTGACGGGCGTCGAGGCGATCTCGAACGGCGTCACCGCGTTCCGCCCCCCGAAGGGACGGAACGCAGCGACGACGCTCGCCGTCCTCGGGCGTGATCGCGATCACGCTCCTGCTCGGCGTCTCGTACCTCGCGGTTGCGATCGACGCACTGCCGAGCTCGAGCGTCTCGCTCGTCTCCGAGATCGCGCGCGCCGTCTTCCCGACCGGATCGTCCGGCGCGGCGATGTACTACGTCGTCCAGGGCCTGACGTTCGCGATCCTGATCCTCGCCGCGAACACGTCGTACCAGGGCTTCCCGCGGCTGGCGGCGATCCTCGCCCGCGACCGCTACTTCCCGCGGCAGTTCGTGAACCTCGGCGACCGGCTCGTCTACTCGAACGGGGTCATCGTGCTCGCCGCGATCGCGGCGCGTGCTGATCTGGGTCTTCCACGCAGACGTCATCTCGCTGATCCATCTGTACGTGATCGGCGTCTTCACCGCGTTCACGCTGTCGCAGGCGGGGATGGTGCAGCACTGGCGACGCGGGAAGGAGCCGGGCTGGCGTCGCCGAGCCGCGATCAACGGCGCTCGGCGCGGCGACGACTGGGCTCGTGACGCTGCTCGTGATCCAGGCGAAGTTCACCCAGGGCGCGTGGATGGTGACGATCGCAATCCCGCTTCTGATCCTCGCCTTCCTCGCCATCAACCGCCATTACCGCGTGGTCGCGCGACGGCTGCGGGCCGGCATGGCGGCGGTCCGGTCGAGCGGTCCGGCGACGAACACCACCGTCGTCTACGTCGAGGCTCTGGATCCGGCGACGCGTCGTGCCTCGTGGTACGCCGACCTGATCGCCGGCCGGACGTACCACCCGATTCACGTTCGCGGCGCCTGCGCGCGGGAGCGCCGATCCGCGTGGGCGCTGGTTCGACTTCTCGAACGGCGGGCCGCGCGTCGAGACGCTGGAGCCGGTCGAGAGCGGCGCGAATGCGGTGCTCGACTACGTCTGGGGGCTGCCGCGCGGGGAGTCGCGATTCGTCACCGTCGTGCTCCCGGAGACGTTCGCCCGACACGTCGCTCGTCAGCGCCATACGCCGCCGCACGACGTTCTCGCTCAAGCTCCGCCTCCTCTCCGAGCCAGGTGTCGTCATCTGCGACGTCCCGGTGGTGCTCGACGGTCCCGAGGCGACCGCCGAGCCGACCCGCGCTGCCGGCCGCGTGCTCGTCTCCGGCGTCCACGCAGCCACGCGAGCGCGCCGTCAACTACGCGACGACGCTCGGTCTGCCGGACACGAAGGCGGTCTTCTTCGCCTTCGACCACGAGGAGGCGGAGGCGCTGCGCAGAGACTGGGGACGATCCGGTTACGAGCTTCCGCTCGAGATCGTCGAGGCGCCGTTCCGCGACCTCGGCGACCCCCTGCTCAGCTACCTCCGTGAGATCACGGCCGATCCCGACGTCGCGGTGTCCGTGATCATGCCGGAGCTCGTCTTCAACGGCGCCCGCAAGCTGCTGCACAACCAGCGGGCGCTGTACATCAAGCGGCTGCTCCTGTTCGAGCCGCGGGTGCTCCTGTCGAGCGTCCCCTACCACCTGCCGTGAGAGCGCCGGTCGTGCTCGTCGCGTACGACGGCTCGCCGGCAGGACGACGAGCCCTCGTCCACGCGGCCGACATCGTCGGCCGCTCCGGCACCGTGACCGTCGTCAACGTCGTCCCAGCGCAGGCGGTCGGCTCGAGGCTCGCAGACCGTCACGCGACGAGCAGCGGCGACAGCAGCGCGACATGCTCGGAGGAAGCGCAATCGGTGCTCGCGAGCCACGGCGTCCACTCCGACGTCGTCGCCGCCTGCGGCAACCCGTACTCCGAGATCCTCGAGGCGGCCGAGCGCATCGGCGCGCAGATCCTCGTCGTCGGCCGCGGTCGCCGCTGGCGTCACGTGCTCAGCCGGTCGCTCGCGATCAGGCTTGCCTGCCGCGCTCCGCGCGACGTGCTCGTGGTCGGCTGTAGGAGGTCGCAGGCTACCAGGCCGACCAGCCGCCGTCGACGACGACGTTCGAGCCCGTGACGTACGACGACGCGTCGGCGGCGAGGAAGACGACCGCGCCCGAGCGCCTCCTGCGCGTCGGCCATCCGGCCGAGCGGCACGCGCGGCTCGTAGGCGTCGAGGAACTCCCGCGGCTGGTCGTTGAAGATGCCCGCCAGCGTCAGCGTGTTCACGCGCACGCCGGCCTTCGCCCAGTACGTCGCGAGGTAGCGCGTGAGGTTGAAGAGCGCGGACTTCGAGACGGAGTACGCCACCGGCTTGAAGAACGCCTCGCCGCCGCGTGCGGCGGAACGCGTACAGGTCCTGCTGCGGCGAGAGCAGACCGTAGACCGACGAGACGTTGACGATCGAGCCTCGCCCCTCCTCCGCCATCGCGCGCGCCGACGACCTGGCAGCAGAGCAGCACGCCCTTGACGTTCACGTCCATCACCTCGTCGAACGACGTCTCGGGATACGTCTCGAACGGCCCGACCTCCTCCGGCGGCGCGTCGGGCGGAGAGTCGAGCGCGGCGTTGTTCACGAGCAGGTGCGGCACGCCCCACTCGTCCGACGACCGCCGCCGTCGCCGTCCTCGATCGACGCGCGGTCGGTGACGTCGACGCGATAGCGGCGAACCGAGTCGCCGTCCGCGCCGGGCTCGGCGGCGACGTCGAAGACGGCGACGCGCATGCCCCGCTCCGCGAGCCCCTCGCGTGTACGCCGCTCCGAGCTGGCCGAGCCCGCCGGTGACGACCGCGACGCGCCCCGAGAGGTCGAACAGCGGGTCCGTCATGAGCCGACGAGGTCCGCTTCGGTGATCGGCTCGTCCTCGCGGAGAGGGCGAGCCAAGAGCACGGCCGACGACACGATCGAGCTCGTAGGGCGGCAGCCCGCCGTTCGCAGGCGATTTCGCCGCGAGGTCGGAGGCGGCAAGCGTCGTCCCTTCCTCGAGGTCGCGCGCGGCGACGAGCATCTTGCCCATCTTCCGGAGCGCCGCCTCCTCGGACGGCAGCGGCCGCTTGACGCCGTCGCCGAGCGCGGCCGGGGTCGCGCTTGCAGGTCGCGCACGAGCTTCCGCATGCCCTCGGGCATGAGCGAGAACGCGTGGTCCGTCCCCTTCATCGTGTGGCTGAGCGTGAAGTGCTTCTCCATCACCCGAGCGCCGAGCATGTAGGCGACGAGCGCCATCGCGATCCCGTCCTGATGGTCGGAGAGGCCGACGACGACGTCCGGGTAGCGCTCGCGGTAGCGTCGTGATCACGCCGAGGTTGAGCTCCTCGACGACGGCCGGGTAGGTGGCCGTGCACTGGAGCAGGCAGAGCTGTGGGTTGATCGGCAGCACCGTCTCGACGGCGCGGTCGACGTCCTCGATCGTCGCGCCGCCGGTCGACACGACCATCGGCTTCCCGAGCGCGGCCACGTGTCGGAGCAGCGGCGTGTTCGTGAGGTCGCCGGAGGCGATCTTGAACGCGGGCAGGTCGAGCTCGGCGAGCAGATCGGCGCTCGCCTCGTCGAAGGCCGTCGCGAACAGCGCCAGCGCCGAGCTCCTTCGCGCAGCGCGAGTAGCTCGGTGTACGCGCTCGCTGTCGAGCTCGAGCGCCTCGCGGTGCTCGCCGTACGTCGGCACCGAAGCTGTTCTCGTTGTCGTACGGCGCCTCGTACTGGCTGCGGGTGAAGAGCGCGCGGTTGTCGCGCTTCTGGAGCTTGACCGCGTCGACACCGCAGTCGCGCGCGGCCACGAACAGCTGCTGCGCGCCGTCTCCACCGAGCCCTGGTGGTTGTGGCCGATCTCGGCGATGACGTAGCAGTCGCCGTCGTCCGTGATGCGGGTGCCGTCGATGACGAGTTCGCGCATGGCTCTCGCGGCAGCCGCCGCGTCGCCGATGGTACCCCGCGGGCTCGCCGGACCGGCTCATCGGAGAGAATCCCTCGCGCCGCCGCTTCCTCCGACGTCATGGGCTTCCTCGCTCTCATCCTCGGCTGCGCTCTGGTCGCCCTCACGGCGGCGCTCGTCGCCGCGTCCTTGCGGCTCGCGCGAGCGGTCGACTTCCTGCTCGCCGTCTACGTGATCGGCGCGGCCGGAGCTGACGATCGTCGCCCTCGCCGTGTCTCCGGTCACGAGCTGACACGCGCCGGGCTGCTCGTCGTCGCCGCGGCGCTGTGCGCGCTCGCCGTCGTTGTCTGGCACGCTCCGCGGCCGGCCGAGGCCGCCGTCGCTCCGCCCGGCGATCGCGGCGTGCGGGATGCCTGCCGCGATCCGGTCGTGGCCGTGCTCGCCGTCGCCGTCTCGCTGGCCGTCGCCTACGCGGTCGTGCTCTCGATCGCGACGCCGCCGAACGACTACGACGCTCTCTGGTACCACCTCGCCCGCGCAGCGTTCTGGCGCCAGCAGCACGCGGTCGTCGTACATCGCGCGGCGCCGAACGACCTCCGGCTGAACGTGTTCCCCCCGGTCGCCGAGATCACCTCCGCGTGGACGATGGTGCTCGACGGCAGCGAGCGCTACGCGTCACTGTTCCAGGTGCTCGCCCTGCTCGCGCTGCTCGTCGGCGTCGCTGGCATCGCGCGCCGCATCGGGCTCGACCGGCGCGCGGCGCTCCTCGGCGCCCTGCTCTTCGCCACGCTGCCCGTCGTCTCGCTCCAGGCCGGCACGCCGCTCAACGACCTCACGGTCGCGTCCTTCCTCGTCGTCGCCGTCTACTTCCTCGCTCGGCGACAGCCGCGCTGTCGCTGCCGCTCGGCGCGCTCTCGCTCGCGCTCGCGGTCGGGACGAAGGCGACGGCGCTGCTCGCCCTGCCGATCCTGCTGCTGATCGCCGCCGTGCTCTGCCCGACGCCGCCGGCTCCGGCTCGCGATCGTCGCGGGGATCGTCGGCGATCGCTGGTCGGCTCGTTCTGGTACGCCGTCAACCTCGTCGAGAAGGGAAACGCCATCCCGCGCTTCGCGCCGCTCGACGAGAAGCGCATCCCCGCGCCCGAGCACATCCGGCTGCCCGCACAGCTGGCGCGGCTGGCGATCGACGCCGTCGACCCTGCAGGCTCCGTCGGCCGCGACCGCTGGCTGTACGCGGTCGGCGCCGCCGTGCTGCTCGTGCTCGGCGTCGTCGCGGTCCGCCGCGGGCGAACGCGGCGCCGGGCTCGTGGCCGTCGTGGTCGCCGCCAGCGCTCGCCCTCGTGCCGCTGCTCGTGCCGTATGCCCACGACCGGCTGCTCCGCGGGCTACCAGCGCGCTCTGCTGCACATCGACCGTCCCGAGCTCGCCTTCCTCGGCGCAGACGCGCGCGGCGCGGCCGCCGTCTCCGTTCGTCTCGTGGTACGGGCCGCTCGGCGTGCTGCTCGCCTTCGCCGGCCTCGTCTTCGTCGTCCGCGAGATCCGAGCGCGGACGCCTGCGACGCGGGGCGATCGTGCTCCCGCTCGCCCCGTTCTGCTACTTCGTGCTCGTCGGCGGCGGGGCTCGGCTACAGCCCGTTCCACGGCCGCTACTTCATGCTCCGTGGTCGCGCTCGCTGCCGTCACCTGGGGGCTCGTCGCCACGGTGCGACCGATCGTCTGGGCTGCGGGGGCAATCGCCGTCGTCACGCTCCTCCTGTCCGTCGTCCACTACGACGAGAAGCCGTTCGGCTTCAACGTCCTCGGCGGGAGCGCGCCGCGCTCGATCTGGAACGAGTCACGGCTCGAGGCGTTCGCCGCCTCCGCGGCGCCCGGCGGAGGCGCGGCCGTGGCGGCCATCGACCGGCTGGCCCGGCCGGGCGACAGGGTTGCCCTCGCGATCCGTCAGGACGACGTCAGCTACCCGTACTTCGGCGCAGACCTCGACCGCAAGGTCGTCTTCGTCGGCAAGCAGGGCGTGCGGAACGACATGGACTGGCTCGTCGAAGCGCCCGGGCTCCGACACCGTGCCGTGCGCCTCGGGATGGACGCGCGTACCGCTCGACGAGCCGGGCTGGCGGCTCTACCGGCGCTCGGGCATCTGCGGGCAGACGTCGCCGTAGACGGCGAGCGTCGCGTCCGTCGCCGGCTTCCCACGAGCAGCATTCGACGACGCGCTCTCGCGCCGCCTGCCCGAGGCGCTCGCGAAGCGGCGCATCGCCGAGCAGCCGCTCGATCGCGACGCGCAGACGCCCGCGGGTCGCCCGGAGGCACGAGCAGGCCCGTCACGCCGTCCTCGACGACGTCGACGAGGCCGCCGACCGCCGCCGCGACGACCGGCCGGCCGTGCGCCATCGCCTCGCGCGCGACGACGCCGTAGCCCTCGCGGCGCGACGGACAGACGACGATCGCCGCTCGCTCGTAGTACGGCCCGAGTGCGCGCGGCGGCACGAAACCCGCCGCGTCGGGAAAGAGGCTCCGGAGCGGCCCGTCGCCGACGACCACCCGCGGAACGCCCGCGCGTCGCCTCGGCAAGCTCCTCGACGCCCTTCTCCTCGGACAGCCTGCCCGACGTAGAGGACGTGCGGCGGATCGTCGGCGGGCCCGACCGACTGCGGGATCTCGACCCCGGCCGGCACGACGACCACCTCGCGCGCGCCGAGCCCGCGCACCGCGTCGGCGACCGCCTGCGACGGAGCAGATCACGCAGCGCGCGCGGGAGACGACCGGCCTGAAGAGCGCCGGCACGCGCTCCGCGAGCGCGACGTCCGTGCCCCACGCCGTCACGACGAACGGCTTCCCCGTCGCCAGCGCCGCGATCCCGGACGGCAGCCAGTGGGCGTGGACGAGGTCGGCGCCGCGCGCAGCCTCGCGCGCCGCACGCGCGTACGCGACGCAAGAAACGCCGGCAGCAGGGCGGCGCGCCAGGGCTGCGGCGCGGACGTTGCCCGCGATGCCGTCGCCGTACGCGAGCCCGAAGTGCCGGAAGCGACGCGGGCGACACGACACGTGTCTCGACGCCGCGCGCGCGCACGTGCTCGACGGCATCGCGCACGAACGCGCCGGCGACGTCGTCCGTGATCGCGGGGGTACGAGGTGGTGAGATAGGTCACGCGCACGGAGGGAGCATGCCAGCGGCTGTCAGACTGTCCGCCATGCGGCGGCCGCGGACCGACGTGCTGCTCCCGCTGCTCGGGTTCGGCGTCCCGTTCCTCGCCGTCCTCTTCGCGATCGTCGCTCTTCGACCCGTACTACGGGATCGTCGACGACGCGTCTCTGCTCGGGCTCGTGGCCGAGGTCGCGCGACCGGGACTTCGGCACCGTCTACGCCCACAGCGTCTGGAACGACATCTCGGGCTGGGGCATGGTGCGGCCGTTCTACTGGGGCCTCGCGTACGGGGAGTACCGCATCGGCGCCGAGGGCCGACGGCGCTCTACGCTCGTCAACTGGCTCGCGACAGGCGCGGCGCTGCTCGCGGCCGGCCTCGCGCTCGCGTCGGCGTTTCGCGTGCGATGCACGGAGCTCGCGCCGTCTTCCTCGGCGCTCTACGGCGCGGCGGTGTTCGTCTTCCCGTGGACGCTCGACCTGTTCGCGTTCCCGAGCTACCAGGAGAAGTGGGTGATGCTCGGCGCCGCGCTCGCGCTGCTGGTGGTTCGCCTCGCCGCGCCGCGAGCTTCCGGCCTGGGCGTGGTACGCGGTCAGCGTGCTCGTCATCGCGCGTCGGCGCGGCGACGAAGGCGCAGTTCGTCGTCTATCTGCCGGCGTTCGTGCTGCTCCTCGCTCCACCAGCGGAATCGCGGCGAGGCGTCGTGGGCGCGCGTCGCCTTCGTCACGGCGATCGGAATCGCCGCCGCCGTCGCGCTGCGGGCGGTCGCCTGGTACGGGAGCTACACGTCGGACTTCTCGACGGACAACGTGCTCGACGCAGCTCCGGGACCACCACTTCTGGCTGCTGTGCGCGCTCGCCGTCGTGTGGACCGTCTACGTGATCGCTCGGGCCGTCCGCGGCCGCGGGAGCGCTCTGGCTCGACCTGATCCCGACTCGCGGTGTTCGCCGCCTTCGTCATCGTCTTCGCGCAGTGGCAGGGCTGGCTGTACACGGTGATCGCGCCCGGTCGTCGCCGGGGCGTTCGCGCTCGCGGTGTCGCGCTTCGAGCTCGGCTGCGCTCGCCTACGCGGTCGCTCGCGGCGAGCATCGTCTGGGCCTGCACCTGGACGGCGTGCGCACGGACGAGCTCTACGGCTCGCTCGCGAGCATCGGCGAGTTCGTCCGCTCGCCGGCGGCCGTGCAGCTTGCCGAAGCGCGGTGAGCCCGTCTTCATCTCCTGCCAGGAAGGCTCCGACGCAATCGCGGGCTACGTGCGGCGCGAGCAGGGCCTGCCGCTCGGCGTTCGGCCGCGCTCGGGCGTCCCGTGGAACGTCCGCGACGGGCTCGCCGCCGCCGTCCGGGCTTCCGGTTCGCGCTCGCCGATGCGCACCTCTGTCCCGCGCTGATCGACGAGTCGCAGTGGCGCGCCGTGTGGACGCTCGAGCCACGACGGCGGCTTCACGCTCTACGAGCTGGCAGGCGCCACGGCTGACGCGCTGCGGCGCGCGCCGGCCTCGGCCGGAGGCAGGCCACGGCCGAAGACGACCGGTAGCGCGAGGCAGAAGACCGCGACCACGTAGACGTAGTAGAACGACATCGTGAGGTAGAAGAGGTTCGAGGCGAGCGTGCCCGCGAGCGCGGCCGTCAGGCCCCAGGCGAGCGGCATCACGCGCGCGGCGGCGATGTCGCCGCGCTGCGGCGAGCGCGTGCCCGACCGAGCGCGCGGCGCCAGAGCCGCGCGAAGAGATACGCGACGAAGACGCCGAACAGCGCCGTGCCGACGAGCCCCGTCTCGACGATCGAGGCGACGTAGAACGAGTGCGGGCCCCAGTTCGTCTTGCCCGTCACCTTCTCGTAGTAGACGGAGAAGTTGTTCAGCCCGAGGCCGAACAGCGGGTTCGACCGGAGGATGTCGGGCACGAAGCCGTAGACGTCGAAGTGCGCCGAGGACGCGTTGCCGCCGGTCTGCACCCGCGACGAGATCACGCGCTCGAAGTAGTCGAGCCGCGACAGGATGACGATCCCGAGCAGCCCGACGACCGCACCCGAGCGGCACGAGGAACGCGCGCGTGAAGAAGAGCCGGTGGTACGGGAGCGCGAGCACGAGCAGGCCGACGATCAGCCCGAGCAGGCCGCTGCGCGAGAGCGTCGTCAGCTCGACGAGGAAGCAGAAAGCGCGAGCGTGATCGCGAGCGGCACCTTCCAGCGGTGGCCGCGCTCGAGACGGAGGTACACGGGCAGGAGCGCGATCAGCGGGATGATGAGCATCACTCCGAGGTGGTTGGGATCGCCGGTGAGCGCGTTCGGCCGGTAGATGTTCGCGCCCTCGATCGCGCCGTAGATGTTGATCGAGCTCGCGCCGCCGGTGATCGGCGACAGCAGCGCCTTGTCGATGTCCCGCCCCGACCGCGCCGCGAGCAGCTCGAGGAGCCCGTAGGCGGCGTTGAACACCATCCCGGCGGTGAAGACGCCGAGCGTCTGCCAGTAGAACGTCCGCGCACAGCGCGCGAGGTACGCGACGCCGGCGATCAGGAACAGGAAGTGGATGGCGAACTTCGTCATCCCCTTCGCGTACTGCGCGGCCGCCACGGCCGTGTCGAGGTTGAAGAAGCCGACGAGATAGACGACGAGGAAGAGCGACGAGGAACGCCATCGCGACGAACGACGTGCGCGGCAGGCGAGCGTCGCCGCGGGCGATCCGGTCCGCGCAGAAGCTGATGATGAAGCCGATCGCCAGCACATCGGCGAGGCTCACCTGCCCGGCGACGTACCAGTGCATCTTCTCGAAGGTGACCGAGAAGACCGTCGCGAGAAAGAGGAATCGGGTCATACGAGGTCGTGGAGGAGGTCGGCGAGCTCCCGCACTCTGGCGCGCCGGTCGAGCTCGCGGCGCAGCTCGGGGCCGAGCGACGTGCCGTCGAGCGCGCCGGCTCGCCAGCGCTCGTGCAGCGACGTCAGCGCCGCGGCGATCGCCGCGGGATCGTCGGGCGAAGCGACGACGCCTGCGCCGGTCTCGTCGATCAGCGCCGCCGCAGCGCCGTCCGGGGGCACGACGGCGAGGATCGGCCGCTCGGTCGCGAGGTACTCGAAGACCTTGCCGGACAGCACGCCCTGGCCACGGCCGTCCGCCTCGGGGATCAGGAGCAGCAGCGCCTCGGAGTCGCGCTGGAGCTCGAGCGCACGGCGCCTGCGGGACGAAGTCGTGGAGCTCGAGCCGGTCGCCGAGGCCGAGCGTCTTCGGCCCACTCGCGGTCGGCCGGCGCGGAAGTCGCCGACGAAGCGAGCCTGGACGTCGAGCCCCGAGTCGGCGAGCGCGGTCAGGAACGGCCGCGGGTCGCGCCGGCCGAAGAAGCTGCCCGCGTGCGTGATGCGGAAGCGCTGGGCTGGCTTGGTATGCGAGCCCGTCGAAGTCGTCGAAGTCGCAGCCGTTCGCGATCGTCACGACGCGCCCCTTCGGATCGAGACCGCGCGTCTCCTCTGCGATCGCCTCCGACGCAGCGACGATCGCGTCGGCGCGGCGCGCGACGAGCCCCGCGACCGACCTGCCGCGAGCGCTCCTTCGCCTTCAGCGCGAGCGAGTCGGCGCGCCGGTGCGGATGCGCGAGCAGCGAGTCGCGGAGATCGGCGACCCAGCGCGCCCCGGTCAGACGCTGCACGGCGGCTCCGACGAGATGGACGGAGCCGGGCGGCGACGTGGTCAGGACGGCGTCGATCTTCTCCTCACGGACGAGCCGCACCGCCGCGGGGATCGCCGTCAGCGCCCAGCTGACGTTCTCGTCGGGCAGGAGCAGCCGGCGCCCGAACAGCCGCGCGTGGGTCGCGTAGCGCTCGACGCCGGTCGTCCCGTGCAGCTCATCCGCCGGGCGGCCGCCGCTCGGGCCCGACGTAGTGCGCACGATGGATCCACGCCTGCGTCGGCGGCTGGAGCTCGTCGTCGCGGTGCAGCCACTTCGGGTCGTCCGGCGCGAGCACGTGCGTCTCGATCCCGAGCTCGGGCAGGAACGTGGCGAACTTCAGCGGGCGCTGGACGCCGCCTCCGCCGGCCGGCGGGAAGTACATGGGAACGAGCAAGAACCTTCATCGGAGGCGGTAGAGAACGTAGCGGCCGTCCGCGTACGACGACGGTTGAGCTTCAGCGCCGGGAGCCGGCGCCAGCGGTCGCGCGCGACGAGCACGTAGTCCGCGCCGTAGCGCCGCGGGATCGATAGATCGCCCGTGCGCCCGAAGCGGTTCGCGTCGTCGCGGCGCTCGAACGGACGGTTCTCCTTCGTGTCCGCGACGTGGCCGGGCAGGGCGGAGGCGACGTAGAGCGGAGCGGCTGCCGCCACCCAGTAGCTCGTCGAGTCGTCCGAGAAGACGACGGAGCCGTCGGGAAGCTGCTCGAGCGCCCGCTGGACGCCGCTCGTCAGCGGCGAGGGCTCGAAGGGCGCCGTGCTCCAGTGCGCGAACCCGAAGATGGCGACGGGTATCACGAACGCCGCGGCGACGCCTGCGGACAGCGGCCCCCGGTCGTCGAGCGTCCCGCGGCCGCCGAGCACGGCGGCGACGACGAGCGCCGCGGCTCCGCCGAGCAGCGCGATCCAGGCGACGATCGCCGGGCTGCCCTCGTGGAATCGGTACGTGAACTCGCCGGGGTAGACGAGCTCCAGCGCGATGCCCGCGCCGAGCGCGACCGGCAGCGCGACCCAGGAGAGCGTCCGCGCGAGGACGGCCGCCCCGCCGGCGAAGGCGAACGGCAGCGGCAGGAAGCCGGCGGCGCGCCGCGCCTGCGACAGCGACACGGCGTCCGAGAACGGCGTGAACAGCACGGCAAACAGGAGGATCACGAGCAGGCTGACCGAGCCGCCGAGGACGTACGCCGACCACCGGCGTCGCGACGCGAAGCCAGCCAGCGGCAGCACGAGCAGCGCCACGATCGCGACGGCGCCGGCGCGCCCGAGCATCTCGGGCGCGAGCCGGAACCGCGTCGGCGAGAACACGTCGATCTGACCGACGTAGTGCGCAAGACCCCGCGCGCGCTCGGCCGCGGAGGGATCGTGCGAGGCGGTGTCCTCGACGATCGGAGCCAGCCAGAGGACGACGCCGAGCGCGGGCAGGCAGAGGAAGCCGATGCCCGGCAGCCCTCGGGCGAGCTCGCCGCGCGCCAGCACCGCGCGCACGAGGACGTACGCGACGAGCGGGATGCCGACGAAGATCACGTACGTCGGGTGGACGAGCGTCAGCGACAGCGGCGGCCGCGGAGACGGTGAGCCCGGTCGGCCAGCCGGGACGCTCCGCGAACCAGAAGAACGCGGCGATCGTCGCCGGCGCGAGCAGGTGGCGCGCGGTGCTCGCAGGCAGCGCGAGCACGGGATACGCGCCGCCGCTCCCCTGCGCGAGGCCGCTGAGTGCGACCTGCGCGAGCACGGCTGCGAGCCCGGCCCAGGCCGCGGCAGAAGACGGCGACGCCGGCCTCGTAGGCGACGACGAACGCGACGGGCACGAGCACCGTCGGCTCGTGGAGAAGCACGGCGCCCGGGTCTGCGCCGGCGAGCCGCGAGACGAGCGCGACGAACACGTGCCAGAGCGGGAACGCGTAGCCGGGGTGGAGCCCGCCGTCCTTGAACTCGTCGACGGAATGGAGCGAGAGGCTGCCGAACGCATCGAGCTTGCGAATGCGCGCAAGGTGGAAGAGGCCGTCTCCCTCGAGCGCGCCGAGGATCGACCAGAGCGCGATCCCGAAGCCGATCCCCGCGACGACCACGCCCAGGCCGACGAGCAACGTCTCGCGGTCGATCTCCGGCGCCGGGCGAAACAGGGCGAAGGGGAGCGCCACAATGGCGATCGCGAGATAGAGGATGAGCGCGAACGCGAGCGATCCGTGGACGACGAACATCACGCCCGCCGCGACGGTCAGCCCGGTCAGGCTCCAGACGACGGCGCCCGGAGACGCTCGGGCAGCCGAGCGCGCGGGCAACGAGCGAGCCCGGGATCAGCAGGCACAGGGTGGCGACCATCGAGCCGCAGGTAGAGGCCCACGCCCGTCTCCGGCAGCGCCCGTGCGACGAGGAGAGCCGGGATCGCGAGCAGCTCCCACGGCACCCGCGCCGTCAGGCTGTCCACTACGGCTCTCCGTGCGCGGCGTTCCAGTCGGCCGCGAGCTCGGCGAGGCCGGGCCCTGTCTCACCGTGCCACGCGTTCCGCGCCTGGAGGCGCAGGGACACCGCGTTAGCTTCCGTGGCGAAGGCCGGCCGGCGGCGGTCGGGCAGGCGGCGAAGCGCCGACGAGATCGCGCCGCGGGTTGCGTACTGCAAGCCGGTCAACCCGGCCGCGGTCCTGGCCGCGAGTCACCGAGTGGTGCTTCTCCCAGTAGCGGCGCCTGCTGCGCCAGTGCTCGACGATCCGCCGCTCGGGGACGTTGGCCGAGAACTGGCTCACGTGGTGCGCGATCTCGACCTCGGGCAGGTAGTGCGTCTCCCAACCTGCCCGGCCGAGCCGCCGGCAGAGGTCCGTCTCCTCCGTGTAGATGAAGAAGCGCTCGTCGAAGCAGCCCGACCTCGTCGAGAGCCGCGCGTCTGACGAGGAGGGCGCACGCCATCGCCCAGTCGACGCGCTTCGGCCGGTCGCCCGACGATTGCTCGATCCCCGCGCGCCCGAGCGTCAGCGTCCCGATCGCCGCGGCGCCCGGGGTCGGGAAGCGCCAGGCGGACGGCTGGTGGCGCCCGTCGGGATAGACGACATGCGGACCGAGCGCACCCACCCGGGGTGCGCGTCGACGTAGTCGACCATGCGCTCGAGCGCGCCTCGCTCGGAGACCGTGTCCTCGTTCAGCACGTAGACGTAGCGGCCCGTCGTCTCGCCGATCACGGTGTTGTGATTCGCTCCGAAGCCGGCCCGGAACCGCTGCTCGATGACGCGGACGGACGGGAAGCGCTCGCGCACAGCGTCCGCCGAACCGTCGTCCGACGCGTTGTCGAGGACAACCACCTCGACGTCGATCCTGCGCCCGTCGTCCGCTTCGAGCGATGCCAGGCAGGCGAGGAGCAGCTCCCGGCTCGACGTGTTGACGATCGAGACCGAGACGTCGGCGGCGCCCCGGGGGCGCCTGTCACCGGGTGAGGCCGCGTGACGTCAGCGCTTCGAGCGCCGAGTCGACGCGGTCGACCGCCTCCTGCCCGGAGAGCCAGGCGAGCAGGTCACGCATGCCGTCCTCGAACGAGATCTCCGCCGAGAAGCCGAGCAGCTCCTCCGCCAGGCGCGGGTCCGCGTAGCAGTGACGGATGTCACCCGCCCGGTACTGCCCGACGATCTCGGGCTCGATGTCGAGCCCGAGGCCGTCGGCGAGCACCGTCGCGACGTCGAGCACCGACGTGGGCGTGCCCGTGCCGACGATTCACGGCCCTGCCGTCTGCGCCGGGACTCAGTGAGCGCGAGCTCGCAGGCGCGCGTGATGTCGCGAACGTCGATGAAGTCCCGCGTCTGACGCCCGTCCTCGAACACGAGCGGCGCGTTGCCCGACATGAGTCGGGAGGCGAAGATCGCGGCGACGCCTGTGTAGGGGTTGCCGAGCGACTGCCGGCTCCCGTAGACGTTGAAGAAGCGAAGCGCGACGGACGGGATCTCGTAGGCGGCGCCGACGGCGAGCGTCAGCTCCTCGTGGTCGCGCTTGCCGACGGCGTAGACGGAGGTCGGCCGGAGCGGCTTCGTCTCGGCCGTCGGCTCGGGCTCGAGCGGCGTACGCGTCGTCGGCGAGCACGTCCCACTCGCGGCGCGCGAGCTGCGGCTCGGGGCGGAGGCCCGGTGCGAGGCCGTCTTCGCCCGTCACCGGATTTCGGTGCTGCCCCTCGCCGTAGATCGACATCGACGAGGCGACGAGCACCTTGTCGATCGCATCGCGCTGCTTCACGACCTCCTCGAGCACGACGGCGCAGCCGAGCGAGTTCACGGACGTGTAGCGCTCGATCTCGTACATCGACTGGCCGACACCGACCGCGGCAGCGAAGTGGACGACGCGCTCGACGCCGTCGAGCGCCGCGGCGACGGCGTCGTGGTCGCGCACGTCGGCGACGACCAGCTCGATCTCCGGGTCGAGGTATGCGGGGCGCTCGCCTCCCGCGTGCACCTGCGGATCGAGCGAGTCGAGGACGCGCACACGGTGCCCGCTCTCGAGCAGGCGATCCGCGAGATGGGAGCCGATGAACCCGGCGCCGCCGGTGATCAGGAGCTGCATCGCACGTCGATTCCGGCCGGGGTCAAGGCGGGCCAACCGTACCAGCCTCGGCCCGCCGGCTCCCCCGCACGCTGTCCCACAGCAGCAGCACCGCGCCCGGGAGCGCGAGCGCGATCGTGACGAGGAAGAAGAGGAAGCCGGCCGCGAATGCCGCGTCCGCGGACACCCCGAGCTGGCCGAGGAAGCGAGACGAAGAACGCCTCGCGCACGGCGAGGCCGTTGATCGTGAACGGGACGAGCATGACGAGGAAGAGCAGGGGGCCCATCACGTAGTACGGACGCGGGCGAGAGGTCGATGCCGACCGCCTTCCCCGTCAGCCAGATCGCGAGCACGCGCACGGCCTGGATCGCGAGCGTGAGCGTGAACACCCCGAGCAGGAGGCGCGGGTAGTGCCGGTAGCCGTGGATCCCCTCGTACACGGCCCGCATCGGGCCGTTCGACGCGGAGCCGCCGCAGCAGCGGCACCGTCCGCGACGAGCGGCCGCCGCGCGGTCTCGAGAAGACGGCGACGGCGAGGACGACGGTTGCCACGACGAAGGCGAGCTCGATCCAGAGATAGGCGCCGACGTCGTACTCCCCGAGCGCGAGCGCGAAGCCGACGGCCGCCAGCGCGAGCGTCGCGGCACCGCCTAGGGCGCGCTCGAGCAGCACCGAGCCGGCGACCGGGCCACCCTTGCCCGGATGACGCCGCGAGGTCTCGAAGATCCGCGCCGCGTCGCCGCCGACCGCCGTCGGCAGCACCTGGCCCGCGGTGTAGCCGACGAAGTACGCCCGCGTCAGCCACCGCAGGTTGTCGGCGATCCCGCGAGCGCGCGAGCAGCCGCTGCCAGCGCCAGGCCATCGGCAGGACGGTGACGGTCATGATCGCAATCGCGCCGCACGAGGTAGCCGAGCTCCGCGTTCCGGAGGATGTCGAGCGTCTCGCCGAGATCGATCCTCGAGAGGATGTAGGCGACGGAGCCGCCGGTGATGACGAGCGTCGCTGCGACCCTCGTGCTCTTCCGCCGCCACGCCGACCATTCGCGCTCGCGCCAGCGGCGCCAGACGCCCACCGCTAGCCGCCCGTGAACCGCTCGTGCACGCGGCGGATCGCGTCGATCGCGTCCTCGATGTCGTCGCTCCGAGTGAGCGGGCGAGAGCGGCAGCGACAGCACCTCGTCGCCGGCGCGCTCGGCGACCGGCAGCGGCTACCTGCTCGGGATAGCGCTCGCGGTATGCGCTCAGCCGGTGGACGGGCAGGAAGTGGATGCTCGTGCCGATCCGCTCCTCGGTCAGCGCCTGCTGGTACGCGTCGCGCGTCGCGCCCGCCCGCTCCGGCGTCGATGCGGACGATGTAGAGGTGGAGCGCGTGCGTGTCGCGCGCGGTCGCGCGCGAGCGGCTCGATCCCGTCGAGCGTCCGCTACCGCCTCGTCGTAGGCCGCGAACTGCGCGGCGCGGATCTCCCGGTGCCGGTCGAGCTTGTCGAGCTGGCAGAGCGCGATCGCCGCGAGTACGTCGGACAGGTTCGCCTTGTAGCCGGGCACGGCGATGTCGTAGAGCGACCCGTCGCCCGCGCCGCATCAGCCGCAGCTCCTCGATCGCCCGCGCGACCTCGTCGGAGCTCGTCGTCACGATCCCGCCCTCGCCCGCGGCGACGTTCTTCGTCGCGTAGAGCGAGAAGCACGTCGCCTCGGACAGCGCACCGATCTTCCGGCCGCGGTACGCGCTCTCGACGGCGTGCGCGGCGTCCTCGATCACCGGCAGGCCGAGAGCCCACAACGGGTCGAGGTCGGCCGGCTGGCCGGCGAGGTGGACGGGCAGGATCGCCTTCGTCCGCGGGCCGACGAGGGCGGCGACGTGGTCGGGATCGATGTTCAGGTCGGCCGGGCGAACGTCCGCGAAGACCGGCGTCGCGCCGGCGTGGACGACGACATTTGCCGTCGCGGGCCACGTGATCGGCGTCGTGATCACCTCGTCACCGGGCCCGATGCCGAGCGCGACGAGCGCGAGGTGCATGGCGGCCGTGCCCGAGGCCACCGCGAGCGCGTGCGTCGCGCCCGCGTACTCGGCGAACCGCCGTTCGAGCTCGGCCGCGCTCGGGCCGGTCGTCAGCCAGCCGGAGCGCAGCGTCTCCGTGACGGCTGCGATCTCCTCCTCCCCGATCGCGGGCGGCTGAAAGCCGAGGAAGGTCTCGCGGCGCGTGCTGCTACGACTCGACGGGGGCGTGGACATCGACGACCCGAAAGCGTACGCGCCCGGCGGCTCGCTCACCCCGGGCGACGGCGTCCGCGCGGCTCTCGCCGACGGCGAGCACGGCGCCCGACGCGGTCGGATCCGTGCCGCAGCGGCCCGATCGCCGCGCCGGGCTCGCGGTAGACGCGCACCCAGGCGACGCCGTCGTCGGCCTCGGCCTCGCTCGACGCCGTCGACCGCCTCGAGCTCGCCCTCGGGCGCGACGAGGAAGCGGATGCACGCGCCGCCCACGGTCTCGTCCGGCACGAGCGCGTCGCGGGGAATCTCGTCGCCGAGCGCAGCCGCGAGCGCCAGGCCGTTGAGGTCGACGTCCGAGCGCGGCCAGGCAGAGCTCGGCGTCGTGGCCGCCTCCGAGCCGCGCGGCGAGCTCGCCGACCACGGGGCCGTCTCGGCCCGACGAGCACCTGCGTGTACGTCGGTCCGTTCGCGATCCCGAGCGCCTCGGCTGCCGCGCGCGCGACGTCGATCGCCGCCTCGACGGTCGCCGGCGGCGAGCTCGCTCGGCCAGACGTGGGCGAGCGCGACGCCGAAGGCCGGCGGCTCGGCGATGACGCGGTCGGTCACGGTCAGCGGGACGAACTCCCCGTCGAGGCTGAACGCGTTGACGGTCAGCTCCGGTCCGGCGACGAGCTTCTCGACGAGCGCGACGTTGCCCGCGCGCCGCCGCGAGCGCCTGCTCGACCGCAGCGGCCACGTCCTCGGCGATCGTCGACGACCGACAGCCCGCGCTGGCCCTGCCGGTCGGGCGGCTTGACGACGCACGGAAGACCGAGCTCGGCGGCCGCCTGCTCGCGCCTCCTCGGCGCCGGCGACGACGCGGTAGTCGGCGTGTGGCACGCCCGCGCTCCGCGAGGCGCTCGCGCTGGCGGAGCTTCGACGTCGCGAGCTGCGCCACGACGCGGCGACAGCGCATGCGGAAGGTTGTGGCGCTCGGCGATGCGCGCGGCGATCGCGACCGGGAAAGTCGATGCCGGGCGCGATCACGCCGTCCACCTGCTCGGCCGCCGCCAGCCGGTCGATCGCCGGCTCGTCCTCGACCGACACGATCGCCCGCCGGTCCGCGTAGCGGAAGCCCGGCGCGGCCGGATCGCGATCGACCGCGATCACGTGGAGGCCCTCGTCCTGGGCCGCCTGGAGCAGCCCGAGCTGTCCCGCACCCGCCCCTAGGACGAGTAGACGCCGACCGCTCCGATCCCGAACCCCCCTCCACCACGCCTCATTCTCGCGGTACCAGGCGACGGTGCGAACGAGACCCGCCTCGAAGTCGGTGCGCGCCTGCCAGCCGAGCAGCCGCTCGGCCGCCGTCCGTGGAGCCGATGTGCCGGTCGACCTGGCCCGGCCGCTCGTAGACGTGCATCTTCAGCGACGCCGGCTTGCCGAGCGTCTCGAGCACGAGGTCGGCGATGTCGGAGACGGAGATGTCGACGCCGGTGGCGACGTTGATCACCTCGCCCGGCGACGGTGTCGATATCGGCCTCGATCGCCGCCTCGATCGCCTCGGCGTCGTCGTCGACGTACAGCCAGTCGCGCGTCGCCGTCCCGTCTCCGTGCACCGTCAGCGGCTCGTCCGCGAGCGCGCTCGTGATGAAGCGCGGCACGACCTTCTCCGGATGCTGCCTCGGCCCGTAGTTGTTGAACGGCCGGAGGATGACGATCGGCAGCCCGTACGTCACGTGGTACGCGTACGCGAGCCGGTCGGCGCCCGCCTTCGTCGCGGCATACGGGCTGCGCGGGTTGAGCGGGTGCTCCTCGTTCATCGGCGCCGCCTCGGCCGTCCCGTACACCTCGCTCGACGAGATGAGGACGAAGCGCTCGACGGGGGTCTCGCGAATCGCGTCGAGCAGGATCTGCGTGCCCTCGACGTTCGTCGTCACGAACTCGGAGGCGCCCTCGACGGATCGACTTCTCGACGTGCGACTCGGCGGCCGCGTTCACGATCACGTCGACGCCCGTCGACGACCTCGCGCACGAGCTCCGCGTCGCGGATGTCGCCCTGGACGAACGACAGCCGCTCGTGCGCCAGCACGTCGGCGAGGTTCTCGAGGTTCCCCGCATACGTGAGCGCGTCGAGCGACACGACCTCGTACGGCGTCGCCGCGAGCAGATGGCGGACGACGTTCGACGAGATGAACCCCGCCCCGCCGGTGACGAGCACCCGCTTGCGCGGCATCAGAGCTCCTTCTCGATCGTGTACAGAGGCCGTCCTTCCACGTCGCGCTGGATTCTGCCCAGATATTCGCCGACGAGGGCGAGGATGAAGCCCTGGACGCCGAGCACGAAGAGGATCGCCACGCCGCGCGAACAGCGGCCCGGGGAAGTTGTTCTTGTCGATCCAGTAGACGACGCGCGTAGATGCCGAGCGCGACGGCGACGAGCGAGCAGACGATGCCGAGCGCCACGCCGATCCACTGGATCGGCTGCGGCCAGAAGCCGGCGAGCACGTGGAGCGCCAGCCGCGTCAGCCGGAGCGGCGAGTAGCGGGACGAGCCTTCGCGCGCCGCGTGCCGGACGTCGACCTCGGTCACGCTCGCGCCGCCGGAGAGCACGAGCGCCTTCGTGAACTTCTGCTTGCCGATCGCCGGCAGCATCGGCTCGATCGCCTCGCGGCGATACGCGTTGAACGCGCAGCCGAAGTCGGAGATGGCGACGCCGGTGAAGCGGCGCAGCATGCCGTTGATCAGCTTCGACGGGAGCGTCCGCCCCCACGGGTCGCGGCGGGCGACGCGCCGCCCGCTCGCCACGTCGGCGCCGGCGTCGATCGCCGCGACGAGCAGCGGAATGTCCTCCGGCGCAGTTCTGGAGGTCGCCGTCCATCGTCACGACGATCTCACCACGCGCCCTGACGAGGCCCGCGTGCATCGCCGGGTGCTGGCCGAAGTTCCGCCGGAAGCGAACGGCCGCGACACGCGGCGATCGGCCGCGTGCAGACGCTCGAGCTCGGCGAAGGCGCCGTCCGTCGACCCGTCGTCCACGAAGATCATCTCCCACGGCCTGCCCGAGCTCTTCGAGCGTCGTCGGCGGTGCGGCGGTAGAGCTCGTCGAGCGAGCCGGCCTCGTTGTAGAGGGTGACGACGATCGAGATCACGCGTTGCGGGACGCTAGCTCGACCAGCCCTCGACTGCGCCGAGGCGCCGTTCGAGGCCGTCGATGCGCCAGCTGAGCGCTTCGTACGACGCGGCCTCGCGGTGCTCGCTCAGCTCCCGCGCGATCGCCACATCCTCGCCGAGAGACAGCTCGGCCACGACATGTTCGCCACGCAGGACGTCGCGGACGCGCAGGTCTTCGGTGAACGAGCCGTCCGCGAGCCCCGCAGCGAGCTGGATCGTCGTCGACGACGAACCGCGTGTAGATCGGATCAGGACCCGCCCTCTGCGAGCTCCGTCGCCGAGCCTGCACCCAATGCGGGTGCCCGGTCGCCCGCGGCCGATCGTCGTCCTCGAGAACTTCCGCTCGAGCTGCGCGCGACTGCGAATCGGGAAGTGGAGGATCTCGACGGGAACCCAGTCTCGGAGGAGCACGAGCCCGCGGCCGAATGCCTTGTGGTTGCCGCCGCCGACGCGCACGTGCGGATCCGCCCGGTGCAGGACCTTGATCCCCGGGCCGTACGGGTTGAACACCTCGCGGCTAGGCGGCCGGCGCCAGCGCATGCGCTCGTAGAACGGCTCCTCCGAGTCGGGGCGAAGAACGAAGTGGCGCCAGGATCCGATCACGACCCCGAAGCGCCGCGGGACGGCCGCGAGGATCTCTCTGGAACGAGCCCTCCCGCGGCCACCAGAACTCGTCCGCGTCCGCGTTGATCACCCAGTCGGCGCCGAACTCCGTGGCCGCGAGCCGCGCCATGCGCGTGACGTAGATCGGCTGCGCGTGCTCCTTCCGCTCCTCGCGGATCACGTGCGCGTAGCCCTCGCGCTCGTAGCGGCGGAGGATCTCGGACGTGCCGTCGGCGGACAGATGGTCGGTCGCGATGACAAAGTCGACGCCGCGGTCGAGGTGGAAGCGCAGCTGCTCGTCGACGATGTCGGCCTCGTCGCGCACGAGCAGCGTCATGACGATCTTTCACGGCGCCGGGCCCGGGATGCGCCACAACCGTTCGAGCCGGCCGCGCAGGTCGTCGAGCCGCCACGTGAGCCTGGGGATCGAGTCCGCAGTCAGGAAGGTCCCGAACTCCGCCGCGAGCGCGACGTCCTCGTCGAGCGTGGGTCGCCAGGCGCTCGTGCGGGCAACCGCGAGGGCGTCTGTCAGCCGGTCGTCGAGCACGAGCGACCCGTCGGCGAGCCCGTCGGCGAGCGCGTCGTCGTCGACCAGGTGATTTGCGTAGGGGCGCCTCGGCGTCGCGACGGAGGTCGGCGATTGCCTTCGTTTGATGCTTCGAGCTGCCCACGTCACCGCGATTCGCCTCGAGCCTGCGGATCTTTCGCTCCACCTGGGCGCGAGTGCGGAGGGGAAAGTGGAGCACCTCGAACGGGAGCCACTCACGAAGCGGGGTGAGGCGGCGGCCGTAGGCGTTGTGATTCCCGTAGGAGACGACGACCGACGGATCTCCGCGATGGGCGGTCTTCAGGCCCGACCTGGTACGGGCTCGACGGGTCGCCGCTCGGCTTGCGTCGCCAGCGCATCCGCTCGTAGAACGGCTCGTCGGACCGTCCGGCCGCAGCACGAAATGGCGACCGGCGCCACGCACCGCGCCGTACTGGCGAGGTACCGATGCGAGCACCTCGTGCAGCGTCGCCGTCGCGCGGCCACCAGAACTCGTCCGCGTCGCCGTTGATCACCCAGTCGGCGCCGAACTCGGTCGCCGCCATGCGGGCCATGCCCGACACGACCGCCGACTGCTCGAGCCGTCACCTGACCGCCGGATCAGCCGAAGCCGGCCATCTCGCTCGTAGGAGCGAAGGATGTCCGTCGTTCCGTCGACCGACCGGTCGTCGGTGGCGATCACGAAATCGACGCCGTTTTCGAGATGGAAGCGCAGCTGCGCGTCGACGACGTCCGCCTCGTCCCGGACGAGGAGGGTCATGACGACTCTTCATCAGGAGCGCCGCGGGCGCCGCAAAAGCGATTGCAGCTTGCGCGCTGCCCGCAGGGCGACGTTGTCCTCCACCTCGGCGAGCCGCCGTTCGAGCTGGTCGAGCTCCCCCCGCAGGCGGAAGGCATCCGCCTCCCCGAGCACGGACGCATCGACCGCGAACAGGGCGTTGTCGACGACCGACGGCCGCTTGAACTCGAGCGCGCCCCCCTCGGCGATCGTCTGGAGCGCGTCACGCACACGGGTGTCCTCCTTCACCACCCCCTCCCGCAGACCCAGTTCGATCCGCTCTGCGGGCTCGGCGAACCCGTCCGCGAAGGCCAGCACCTCGACGGGATACCACCCGCGAAGCGGTCGCAGCCGGCTCGGCACGAGACCGCCGTCGTACCCCGTGACGTCGACCCCGCCGCGGTGGATGATCCGCCGCTCGGGTCCCGCGCTTTGCGTCTTCCTCCTCGAGCGCCGCCTGAGGCTGAAGCCGGTAGATCCGCTCGGCGAGAACGTCGTCGCCGTTCTCGACGCGGAGGAACCGGCGGACGAGCGCCTGAACGACGTCGTATTCGCGTGGGATCTTGCCGAGGATCGCGTCGAGGCTCCCACCGCGAGGCCACCAGAACTCGGCCTGGACCGGCCGGCACGATCCAGTCCGCCCCAGCGGCAGCGGCAGCCAGGCTGCCGGAGACCACTCGTACGCGCTCGTCGCCTCTGAACGACTCCGGGACGACCTCAGGATCCGCTACGAGGACGGCGTCGACGCCCGCGGCGAGGTGGAATCGAAGCTGAGCCTCCAGCGTGTCCGTCGGCTCACGCGCGAGCAGCGTCATCGCGATCGTCATCCGCTTCGAGTCTAAGTCAGCGCGTGACTAGCGGAGCTTCGACGAGAACCGCTTCGTGAACGTCGTGCCGCCAGCGGTCACCTTCAGCGCGCCGGCGAGGGTCTTGCCCTTGTCCGCCTTCTTCGTCGCGTAGCGGCAGCTCGCCGATCCCGTAGCGGCGCGGGAGGTTCCCGCCTTCGCCTTGCCACCGAGCTTCGCCGTGCATGTGACCTTGGACGGCTTCGCCGGCTCACCGCCCACCCTGACGGACGCGCTGAAGGTCACGGGGCTTCCTGCCTTCGGCTTGGACGGCTTCGCCTTCGCCGAGCCGACCGCGACGGACTCGGATGCCGCCGCCGCTCGGCAGGGTGACCTGGAACTGGAGCGTGTTGGAATTGTTCGCCGTGTTCGGGTCGGGTCGCTCGCCCTCGATCGTTGCGGTAATCGAGTACGTGCCCGCGCGATCGGCGACGAGCCCGTAGTCGTACTGGAAGAAGACGATGCTCGTGTCCTGGAGCTTGGTCACGCAGGTGATCGAGGTCGTCCCCGTGCATCCGGCCGACACCGGCGGCGGAGTGGCCACGCGGAGACCGTCCGGGATCGTCGTCCGCATCGTCACCGTCTGCACCGGGCCGTCGGTCTCGACCAGGTACGAGAGCCCGAACGCTGGGCCGGCAATCGACGTCGCGCCGGCCCCTGCGCCCTGGAGCACCACGGTGACGGCCAGATCGTCCACCGCGCTCCTTCCAAGCGCGCCCGAGGATACGGCGAGCGCCGCCACGGCGAGCGTCGCGATAGCTGCTGCGCGCTTCAACCGAGCCTCGACGAGAACCGCTTCGTGAACGACTTGCCGCCGGCCGTCACCTTCATCGAGCCCGCAAGCGTCTTGCCCTTGTCGGTCTTCTTCGTCGCGTAGCGGCAGCTCGCCGATCCCGTAGCGGCGCGGGAGGTTCCCGCCTTCGCCTTGCCGCCGAGCTTCGCAGCACACGTGACCTTGGACGGCTTCGCCGGCTCACCGTCCACGTTGACCGACGCGCTGAAGGTCACGGGGCTTCCCGCCTTCGGCTTGGACGGCTGTCGCCTTCGCGCTGCTGACGACTACGGAAGCGGATCCTCCGCCGATCGCGGATTTCACCTCAAAGGTGAACGGATACGAGTTGTTCGCCGTGTTCGGATCGGGCCTCTCGCCCTCGACCGTCGCCGTGATCGCATAGGTACCTGGGCCCGCCGCGATAACCGGCCAGCTCCAACCCGCCGTGAGGTTGTTGTTCGGCGTGAGGGCGATCGTGCAGGTCACCGTGGCTCCGTTCGTGCAGTTCTCCGTCGGATCGGGGACGTCGTCACCGAACACGAGGCCGGCAGGCAGCGAATACGTCATGGTCACCGTCTGCGCCGGCCCGTCGGTGAAGATGTCGAACTGGACGTCGTTCGCGAGCGCTGTCGTCGTCGTTGCGAGCGCGTCCCGAACGAAGTGCACCTGTATCGATAGATCGTCGGCTGTACTACGCCCGAGCGCGCTGCCTGCCAAGGCGAGCGTGGCTCCGAGGCATGCGCCGGTGGCCAACCACCGTAAGGTCACCCCCCTCACGGGCAGCGACTCTACGCCTTTGGCACGAGCGTTACAAGGCCTCTGCCGCGAGCTCGTGTGCAGGGATGCAGACGCCACCGCGCGCATGGATCGCGTCGATCGTCCTCGCGTAGAGGGCGTCCCAGCCGCCTGCGGTGGCGCCGTCGAAGCGGTCCGGGTGCCAGAGAATCGAGAAGCCTCCGCCGTGCTCGGCCGCCCAGTCGAGGAGCGCGACGCAGGCGTCGCTCGGCGTCCGCGACCGACAACCCGAGGTATCGCGGCTCCGCGAGCGTGACGTCCATCGCTGCGAGCGGGATCTCGACGAGGTCGAGCGGGCGGTCGTGCTCGGTGCTCCAGGGCCGGAACGGGTGCGCGATTCCCGCGCGGAACCCGAGCGCGTCCGAGAAGCCGAGGCTCGAGTCGTACGCGAAGCCGAGCTGTTCGAGTCGCGCAAGGTTCGTGTGCGGGTCGACGCGGAGGTAGTGGTAGCGCTGGCCATGGAGCGTGGCGCCGAGCCGCTCGAGCGCTGCCTTCTCCACGGCGATCGGCGCATCGTCGAAGGCCGCCGAGTAGCTCGCATGGAGCCCGATCTCCGCGCCGAGCTCGAGCAACGTCTCGACGACGCGTGGCAGCAGACGGGCGTAGGTTTCCGGCGCCGGGCCGTCCTGGGGGACATTGAACCCGGCAAGAACGAAGAAGACCGACTCGGCGCCGCGGGCGCGCTCGAGCTCGACGATGTGCTCGAAGCTCCAGTTCGGGTCGGTGCCACGGAGCTTGTGGAGCGGAACACCCGCGAGCCCCCGGGCTCGGTGCCACGCTTCGCCCCCGTCACGCGCAAGCACGGCGTCCTTCAGGCCGCGCGCGCCGCCGCGGATCCCCTGCCGGGTCCAGCGCCACGGGATGTCGACGTCGTGGCTCAGCGCAACGGCAAAGCGGGCGCCGCCGCCCCACCGAGGCGGCTCGACGCCGAGCGAGCGCCGCAAGCGTTCTAGCGGGGGGTCGAGCGGGTCGAGACAGGAAGCGGAGGCGGGAAACCGGCCGTGGGCGTCCCGCGGGCCACCCCGCTCCTCGAGGCGCGCCAGATGGAAGAACGCCGCGGCCAGCATCGTCGCCCTCCGGCTGCAAACCCTCCGCGACCTGCTCCCAGGCGCGATCGTCGTAGGGAACGTCGTCGCCGAAGCCGAGCTCTGTCGCCCCGATCGTGTCGAGCACCCACCGCGCCCTACGCTCGATCTCGGTCGGGATCACCGGACGATGGCCTTCGCGACGCGGGCGAGATAGGCAAGGCCGGGCTTCGGATCGTCGAAGGCCAGCAATGGATCGACGTAGGGCGGCTGCACGAAAGCAGGTGACTCGCCTGCGTGCAGCGTCAGCGCCCACCGTCCGGTGCGTCCTTCCGTCGTCACCGCCGCGCTTCGGCGGCGCAGAAGGTCGAGATAGGCGATCCGCGGGATGTCGACTCCGAGTGCGGCGGCGAGACCGTGCCACTGCCAGAGCCGCGGGTTGATCTCCATCAGCTTGAAGCGGCCGTCGCGCGGGATCTCGCTTGAACTCGACCTGCGAGATGCCGTGGAAGGCGAAGGCACGGAGCAGCCGGAGCGCTGCGTCGACCACCTCGTCGACCCAAAGTGCCTCTCCGACACGACACGTGCCCACCCCGGGCGGTGTCTGCCTGAGCTTTCGACCGCAGAACAGCCCGAGCACGGTGCCATCGGCAGCGATGTAGCTCCCGACGGTGTACAGCTCGTCGTCGCCTCCCGGAATCAGCTCCTGCACCATCGGCGCGAAGGGCTCCGCGTCGGCGTAGGCGCGGTCGAGCTCGCACACGCTCTCGCAGCGGAACGCCTGGCGCCGGAAACGCGCGCGGAAGCCGTCGGGGTTCGACGGCTTGACGAGCAAGGGGAAGCCGATCTCGGCCGAGCGCTGCGCGCGCCTCCTCGGCTGACGTCGGATGCGCCGTAGCCGGGATGTCGACCCCCGCCTGCACAGCGCGTTCGAGCTGCTCACGCTTGCTCTGGATCCGCGTGACTACGTCCCCACTAGGAAAGGGTCGTGCGTACAGGCCACCGAAAACGGCGCCGCTCTGGGCCAGTGCGTTGAGGGACGGGTCGTGCGTGGGCAGGATCGGCGTACCGGTGCCGAGCTCCTTCGCGAGCTCGAGGAGCAGCTCGACATAGAGGTCCGGCTCTGCGAACGGATCCGGCGAGAGGATCGGAAACGCGTAGCGAGAGCGAAAGCCGAGCGCGCTCGGTCGGTGGTCGACGGCGAAGACCGGCACGCCCATCCGGCCCAGCGAGCGCACGGCGGTCAGCCCGTTGACGAAGGAGACGTCACAGACGACGGCCGGTGGTTGCGGTCGAGCGGCCGCATATGAGGCGACGCGTTCACGGCTCAGCTTCGGCGTCTGCCCCACCGCGCGGATTCTAGGAGCCAGGTGGCCGCTACCCTGATTCGATGGCTGTCCTTCTCGCGGCGCTCGCACTGCTCGTGGGCATCGGCGGGTCACCGCAGCGAACCGCCTCTTCCACGCCGCGCGTCTCGCTCACGGTCACCTACTGGGCCGACGAGACGAAGCCCGCGGACTTCGAACGCTGGACCGTCACGTGCCTTCCGCGCGGCGGCACACTGCCGACGCGGCGCGCCGCGTGCAAGCGGCTCGGCTCACTGACCGCCGAGGCGTTCGCGCCACTGCCGACCGGCATGCTCTGCAGCATGATCTACGGCGGGCCGCAGAAGGCGGTCGTCAAGGGCACGATCGCCGGCGGCCGCGTCTGGTCGTCGTTCCGGCGACGGAACGGCTGCGAGATCGCCCGTTGGAACCGGTTCTCGCCGTGGCTGATCCCGGCGGCCGCGAACGCCGTTCCCTGATCCACGGCGGTCGCAGCGGCGACTGGCCGCCCGCCGCGCGGACTACCCTCATCGCGATGCCGATCGGCTACACGACCGATCTCAGCGATCTCCGCCCTGAGCAGCTGACGGGCTTCTTCGAGAGCTGGCCGAGACCGCCGTCGCCCGAGCGGCAGCTCGCGACGCTGCGTGGCAGCTACCGCGCCGTGATCGCCCTCGATGAAGAGACGGGCACGGTCGCCGGCTTTGTGAACGCGATCTCGGACGGCGTGCTCTCCGCATTCGTGCCACTGCTCGAGGTGCGTCGGTCCTATCGCGGGCGGGGCATCGGCACGGAGCTCGTCCGGCGACTGCTCGAGGAGCTGGAGGGCCTGTACTCGATCGACGTCGTCTGCGACGAGGAGCTTCGGCCGTTCTACGAGCGCTTCGGCATGGAGCCGCTTCTCGCGATGGCCGTTCGCAACCGATGACCGGGCTCGGCAGCCAGCTGGGGCGCCTAGCCAGGCACTCCGCCATCTACGGGATCGGCGGCCTCGTCTCGCGCTTCGTCGCCGTCCTGCTCCTCCCGCTCTACACGCGGTACCTGACCCCGGCCGACTACGGCGCGGTCGAGACGCTCGTCGCGCTGATGGCGATCTTCGCGACGGTCCTGCGACTCGGCATCGCCAGCGCCTTCTTCCGCTTCTACTTCGACTCCCCGGACCCGGCGCACAAGCTCCGCGTCGTCCGCACGTCCTTCTGGTTCACGATGGGGATGGCGACGATCGGGCTCGTCGTCGGCATGGCGATCGCGTCGGAGATCTCGCAGTGGCTCTTCGACACGACCGACCACACGACCCTCGTGCGCTCGGCTTTCGTGTTGCTCTGG
This sequence comes from uncultured Actinomycetes bacterium, assembly GCA_963705945.1. Lineage (GTDB taxonomy): Bacteria > Actinomycetota > Thermoleophilia > Gaiellales > Gaiellaceae > PALSA-612. The sequence continues at coordinate 576,692 of CAVPLG010000003.1, forward strand.
GTGCAGATGAACTACGAACAGCTGACGGCGCTGTTCCGGGCTGAGGAGCGCTCCGTGGCGTTCGTGATCGCGAGCCTCGTCAACCTCGTGATCACCGTCGGCGCCACCGTGCTCTTCGTCGTCGGCCTCGACTGGGGCGCTACGGGCGTGATCGTCGGGAACTTCACCGGCACGCTCGCCGTCTGGGTTGGCCTCGTCGCGTACCGCCGAGAGCAGCTCGGGCTCACGTTCGACCGACCGCTGCTCCGCAAGATGAACCGTTTTGGCCTCCCACTCGTGCCATCGATGCTCGCGCTCTGGCTCCTGAACTTCGGCGACCGCATCTTCATCCTCCAGCTCAGCGACGTGAGCGAGGTCGGGCTCTACTCGATCGGCGCGCGCATCGCCTCGGCGATGGTGCTCTTGTTGACGGCCTTCCGCGCCGCGTGGCCCGCGTTCGCGTACTCGATCGAGGACGACGACGAGGCGAAGCGCTCATACGCGTATGTGCTGACGTACCTGCTCTTCCTTGCATCGTGGGCCGCGCTCGCGCTCGGCCTGCTGGCGCCGTGGATCGTCGAATGGCTGACGACGCCGAAGTTCCACGACTCGGCGGAGGTGGTCGCGCCGCTCGCGTTCGGCGGCGTCGCGTTCGGCGGGTTCATCGTCGTCTCGATCGCCCTCGGCCGGACGAAGCGCACGCAGTTCAACTGGGTCGTGACCGGCGCCGCTGCTTTGGTCGACGTGACGCTCAATCTCATCCTGATCCCGAAGTACGGGATGGTCGGCGCCGCGATCTCGAACGTGACGGCGTTCACCGTCATGTTCCTCGGGATCACGTGGTGGTCGCAGCGCGTCTTCCCGGTGCCCTACCAGTGGCGCCGTGTGGCGACAGTGGTCGGCTGCGCCGTCGGTCTGACAGTCCTCGGCAAGGCGCTCGATGTGGCGCTGCCGATGGCCTTCGCGCTGATCGTCGTCTATCCCCTCTGCCTGTGGCCGCTCCGCTTCTACCTACCGAGCGAGCTGACGTGGATCAAGCGGCGAGCGGCGCGAACCGCGCCGTGAAGTGCCGGAGCGACGGCGGCTCCTCGACGATCCGGTAGCCACGAAGGCCCGACGCCCGCTCGGCGACGCGTTCGGCGACCTCGATCACGTAGTCGACGTGGCTCTGCGTGTACGTGCGTCTCGGGATGGCGAGTCGGACGAGGTCCATGGCCGCCGGCGCCTCCGTCCCGTCCGGCCTGCGGCCGAACATCACGGTCCCGATCTCGCAGCCGCGAATGCCGCCGACGGCGTAGAGCTCGACGGAGAGCGACTGGCCTGGATACTCGAGCGGCGGGATGTGCGGCAGCAGGGCGCGGGCGTCGACGTAGATCGCGTGGCCGCCGAACGGCTGCACGAGCGGGAACCCGTTGCGCAGCAGGCCATCGCCGAGATAGGCCGTGGAGCGCGTTCGGTAGCGGAGGTAGTCGTGGTCGACTGCCTCGACGAGACCCTGGGCGATCGCCTCGAGATCCCGGCCGGCCAGACCCCCATAGGTCGGGAAGCCCTCGGTGAGGATCTCGAGCGTCCGGCAGCGGTCCGCGAGCTCGTCGTCTCGCATCGCGAGCCAGCCGCCGATGTTCGCGAGCGGGTCCTTCTTCGCGCTCATCGTCATCCCGTCCGCCAGCGACGCCAGCTCGCGCACGATGTCGGCCACCGTCCGGTTGCTGTGGCCCTCCTCGCGCTCCCTGATGAACCAGGCGTTCTCGGCGAACCGGCACGCGTCCAGGAAGAGCGGAACGCCGTGGCGGTCACACGTCGCACGCACGGCGCGGAGGTTCTCCAGCGATACGGGCTGGCCACCGCCGGAGTTGTTCGTGATCGTGACGAAGACGGCCGGCACGTCCGCTGCGCGCTCCGCCAGCAACGCCTCGAGCGCGCCGACGTCCATGTTCCCCTTGAAGGGATGGAGCGCGGATGGGTCGCGGCCCTCGGGGATCGGCAGGTCGACGGCCTCGGCGCCGGTGAACTCGACGTTCGCACGAGTCGTATCGAAGTGCGTGTTGTTCGGGACGACCTTGCCCGGGCCGCCGATCACGGAGAAGAGGATCCGTTCCGCCGCGCGGCCCTGGTGCGTCGGGATCACGTGCGGGAACGGGAACAGCTCCTGCACGGCGGCGAGGAAGCGGAACCACGATGGCGAGCCGGCATAGCTCTCGTCACCGTGCTGGATCGCCGCCCACTGGTCGCGTGACATCGCCCCCGTCCCGGAGTCGGTGAGCAGGTCGATGAGCACCTCCGACGCCGGCAGCTTGAAGAGGTTGAAGTCGACCGCCTCGATCGCCCGGCGCCGCTCCTCCTCCGTCGTCAGCCGCAGCGGCTCCACCGAGTGGATCCGGAACGGCTCGATGATCGTCTCGAAGGCCAAACTCAGAGGTGGGACGTCACGCCTGCGAGCCCCGGGTCGCCCTCGGCCGGCTCGTACCACGAGTACGCGTAGCGGCCGTCGTCGAGCTCGCGCGCGAACGTGGACAGCTTGAGCGGCCGGAACGTGTCGCACATGACGGCGAGCTCCGTCGTCTCGGCGACGCCGATCGACTTCTCCGCGAGACCCGGGTGCGGCCCGTGGGGCAGGCCAGACGGATGGAGCGTGATCGACCCGACCTCGATGTTCTTCCGCGAGCCGAAGTTCCCCGAGACGTAATAGATCATCTCCTCGGACTGGAGATTCGAGTGGTGGTAAGGGATCGGGATCGCCTCCGGGTCGAAGTCGAGCTTGCGCGGGCAGAACGAGCAGATGACGAAGTTCTGCCCCTGGAACGTCTGGTGCGTCGGCGGTGGCTGGTGGATGCGGCCGGTGATCGGCTCGAAGTCGTGGACGGAGAACGTCCACGGAAAGAGGTAGCCGTCCCAACCGACAACGTCGAACGGGTGATAGTCGACGACATACGTCTGGTACCCGCCACGGACGCGCACCTTGACGACGAACTCGCCTTCGTCGCGATGCGACTGCAGCTCGCCCGGTGGATGGAGGTCGCGGTTCGAGAAGGGCGCCCCCTCGAGCAGCTGGCCGTATTCGTTGCGGTACCGGGCAGGGAATCGTCATCAGCCCGGGCGACTCGAAGACGAGATGCCGCTGCTCTCCCTCGGGCACGAAGCGATACGTCGTGCCGCGCGGGATGACGACGTAGTCGCCGTCCTTGTAGGCGACGTCCCCGAAAATCGTCTCGAGCGTGCCCGTCCCCTCGTGGACGAACACGATCTCGTCGTGCTCGCCGTTCCGGAAGAAGTAGCCCATCGTGTGCGCGGGCCGACAGAGCGAGATCTCGACGTCGTCGTTCCACATCAGGACGCGCCGGCCGCTGATCTCGTCGCCAGAGGGCGCGACCGGCGCGGTCGCGAAGTGCCGGTGAGCGTGCGCGTCGGGAATCCACTCGTCGCGCTCGATCGGCTCGAACTCGCCCAGCTCCTTCACGCGGCACGGCGACCGGAGGTGGTAGAGGATCGACTCGTTCCCCGTGAAGCCCTCGAGGCCCATCACCTCCTCGGTCAGGAGCAGTCCATTCTCGCGATGGACGATGTGGCGCTTTCGCGGGATGTCTCCCCGCCGGACGTAGAACGGCATCTCGGACCTCCTCTCGGCGCGCTGCGTGGGCCGTCGAACCGTAACGGAGCAGCGTGCCCCGCGAGATCTCAGCCGAAGAACGTCTGCTCGAGCAGGAAGAGGTTGAGCGCGATGATGATGGCCGCCACGATCGTCGCGACGACCGTCGTCGAACGCTTATTGACGAGCGAGCCCATGATCCCGCGGTTCTTGCAGAAGAGAACGAGCGGGACGAGCGCGAAGGGGATGCCGAACGAGAGCACAACCTGGCTGAACGACGAGCGCCCGCGAGGCATTGACCCCGATGCCGATCAGGACGAGCGCAGGCACCATCGTGATCAGGCGGCGAACGAAGAGCGGGATGCGGCGATCGATGAACCCCTGCATGACCACCTGCCCGGCCATCGTCCCGATGCTCGATGACGAGAGGCCCGAGGCGAGGAGCGCCATCGCGAACAGCGTGCCGGCGCCGTTGCCGAGCTCGATGCCCAGCTGCTTGTAGACCAGGTCGAGATGGTCACCGATCTCCGTCAGGCCCGGCACGTGGAAGACCGACGCGGCGATCACGAGCATCGACATGTTGATGAGCCCGGCGATTCCGAGCGCAATCACGACGTCGACGAGCTCGAAGCGGTAGATACGGCGCTTTGCCTCCTCCGTTGCGCCGACGAGCCGGTGCTGGGTCAGCGCCGAATGGAGGTAGATGACGTGCGGCATGACGGTCGCGCCGAGGATGCCGACGGCGAGCAGGACGCTTTCCTTGCCCTCGAAGCCGGGGACGAAGCCACCCGCCACGTCCTTCGGGTCGCGGGTCGGCCATCACGACCTGGAGCGCGAACGCCGCGACGATGACGCCGATCAGGCCTGCGATCGTCGCCTCGAGACGCCGGAATCCACGCGTCTGCAGCGCGAGGATCCCGAAGGCCGCGACACCCGTGAGAAGCGCAGCGGGAAAGAGCGGGATGCCGAACAGGAGGTTGAGACCGATCGCGGCGCCGGTGAACTCGGCGAGGTCGGTCGCCATCGCGATCACCTCGGCCTGGATCCAGAGAAGGAAGCTCGTTCGGCGCGAGTAGCGTTCCCGACACATCTCCGGCAGGTTCCGCCCCGTGGCGATGCCGAGCTTCGCGCTCATCGCCTGGATGAGCATCGCCATCAGGTTCGCCATCAGGACGACCCAGAGCAGGAGGTAGCCGAACTTCGCGCCGGCGGCCATGTTCGTCGCGAAGTTCCCCGGGTCGATGTACGCGACCGCGGCGATGAACGCCGGCCCGAGAAACGGGGCGAAGCGCCCAACACCACGGCGCTGCCCGCTCAGCGACTCCTCTGCCGCCTCGAGGACGCGCGCCTCGCCGGGAAGCACGTCGTCCAACGGGTGGACGAGGGCGTCGCGGTCGCGCAGTCGCGGTGGGGTCACGTCATGCAATTAGACATGGCAAAACTCTATATTAGAAAGTGATCATGTCCCGAGCGCCGCTCAGCCAGACGTCCGAGGACTACCTGAAGGAGATCTACAAGCTCGAGCTCGAGCAGGGTCGAGCGACGACATCCGTGCTCGCGGAGCGATTGGGCGTGTCGCCACCGTCCGTCACTTCGATGCTGAAGAAGCTCGCCTCGCTGAAGCTTGTCGAGCACGAGCGCTACCGCGGCGTCACGCTCACCCCGACCGGCCGCAAGGCCGCAGTCGAGATCATCCGGCACCACCGCCTGCTCGAACAGTACCTCGCGGAGACCCTCGGCATGCCGATCGACGAGGTGCACGCGGAGGCCGACCGGCTCGAGCATGCGTTGTCGGAGGAGCTCGAGGCACGGATCGACGCCTCGCTCGGCTACCCGACGCACGACCCGCACGGGGATCCGATACCGGACGCCGAGCTCAACGTCGACGACGACCGGCTGCGGCCGCTGCACGCGCTCTCGCCAGGCGAGCGCTCGACGGTGCGGCGCGTCCCCGACGACACCGACATCCTTCGCTATCTCGTCGAGCTCCGGCTCCTTCCGGGCGCGACCGTCGAGATCGTCCGCGTCGCCCCGTTCGACGGACCGGTGACGGTGTCGGCTGACGGCGCCGAGCACGCGATCTCGCGCGAGCTCGCGGCCCAGATCGGCGTCCGCTAGGTCAGCTCAAGCAACGATCCGGTAGACCTGGAAGCACTCGGCGAGGCCACGGCTGACGTTCGTACCGTGGAGACGCGCGAGCGATCTGATGTACTCGGGGTCCGCGTAGCGCCGGTGCTGCTGTGACGCGTACTTCGCGAGCGCCGCGATCTTGCGCTCGATGTGCCGTTCCTCGAGCGCGACGTACGCCTGATACGCGAAGTCGAAGTTGTTCCAGGGGATCTCGTAGCCGAGGATCGTCGTCCGCTTGAACGCGCGGAGCCCCTCGGACGCGACCGACCTGGTGGTCCTGGTGGACGTCGTGCAGGCTCGGCTGGAAGACAACGTCGGGCTGCCACTCTTCCCACAGCGCGATCAGGAGCTCGAGGATGTCCTGGCGCCGGTCGGGGAACGTCCGCACCTCGAAGTCGTGGACGTCGAGGTGCGCCCTCGGGGATGCCGAGCTCGGCCGTCGCCTCGCGCACCTCCTTCGCGAGCGTGTCGGGCGGGAAGCCCTCCGGCAGCGACTTGGTCGCGATCGAGAACGCGACGTAGCGGACCTCGACGCCGTCCTCGACGAGACGCGCCATCGTCCCGCCGCAACCGAACTCGCCGTCGTCCGTGTGCGGGGCGAGGACGAGCGCGCGGCGTGCATTGGAGAGCATGCGCTGATTCTTTCACGGGATAGGCTTGCCTCCCCTCGGCGATGACGCACGGAGCCCTCGCGCAGACCGCGGCGTTGCTCGGAGCGGCCGGCTCCGCGCTCGTCATCCTCCCGCCGCCTCGGCGCGCGGCGATCGTCGGCGGGACGGCGCTGATCGCGGCAGCCGAGGCGATGCTGACAGCAGCGCTGCTGCCGCGGCACGACCTCGAGCGGTTCACGTCCGCACCCGGCGCAGCGGCGCTCGTGGCGGGCGCCATCGCCGCGGCTGCGCTGGCATGGGCATTCGTCCGCTGGCCGACGATCGTGCCCGTCTGCCTGCTCGCGGCCGCGCCATTCCGGCTGCCCGTCGATCTCGGCAGCCAGCACGCGTTCCTCCTGCTCCCGTCTCTACCTCGTGCTCGCTGGCGCAGTCCTCGCGTCTACTCGTTCGCTCGCTTGCGCGGAGACGAGCTGAGCACGATCTCGCCGTGGCTTTCCGGCCCGCGGTCGCGTTCATCGCGTGGGCGTCCGTCTCGCTGCTCTGGGCGCTCGACGTCGAGCAGGGATCGATCGAGCTCCTGTTCTTCGTCTTCCCGTTCTCAGCCCTCGTCGCGGTCGTCGCCCGCGCGCCCGTACGCCGACTGGCTGCCGCGTGCACTCGCCGTGACGCTGATCGGGCTCGCAACGCTCTTCGCGGCGATCGGCCTCTACCAGGCCTGGTCGCACACGCTGATCTTCGCGCAGGACCTCCGTGTCGCGAACGCGTACACGACGTACTTCCGCGTGACGTCGCTGTTCAAGGACCCGAGCATCTACGGCCGTCATCTGGTGCTCGCGATCTCGCTGCTCGTCGTGCTGCTCTGGCTTGCGCGCGTGCGCCTCGCATACGCACTCGCTCTCGTCGCCGTTCTCTTCGGCGGCCTGTACTTCTCGTACTCGCAGTCGAGCATGGTCGTGCTCTTCGTGATCGTCTGCTCACGGCGACGATCCTGCTCGCCGACCGGCGCAGCCGGAACCTCGTGATCGCGGTCGCCATCGCGTTCGCAATCGCTCGGCGGCGCGTTCGCCCTCGTGTCGGCGAAGGACACCGGGCTGCGACGCGCGACGAGCGGGCGCTCGCGGCTCGTCTCGCTGACGACGACCGTGATCCGGAACCACCCCGTCGTCGGCGTCGGCATCGGCAGCCAGCCGCTCGCCGCGCCGTGCGCGAGGTGAAGACGCGCAGGCCGGCCGACAAGAACGCGTCGCACACGACGCCGCTGACCGTCTTCGCCGAGCTCGGCGTCGATCGGCTTCGCGCTCTACCTGCTCTTTCTCGCAGGCGCCGTGCGCCTCCTCGTCGAGACGACCAAGCGACGGCGGGCGCTCGGACTGGGCCTCTCGGTCGTCTTCCTCGTGCTCTTCCTCCACTCGCTCTTCTACTCCGGCTTCTTCGAGGACCCGATCATGTGGGGCGCCGTGGCCGTCGCCGCCCTCGTCGCCGCCGGCGGCTGGAGGCTCGACCCGCCTGCCGGCATCGCCACCTCTCTGTTCAGTCGGGTCGAGGGCCGCTGGCACACTTAGAGCGGCCCCTCGCCTCTCCGATGTCAAAACGTGTTCTCCTCGCAGCCGCAGGCTGCCTCGCGCTGATCGCCGGCGGGCTCGCGATCGTCTGGGTCGTGATCGTGCCCTCCCCGCCCTCCTCGGGCGGGATCGAGACCGACCTCTCGGGCGTGACGACGGTGCCGGCCCGCCGCGCACGCATGTCTCGAAGCCGACGCATCGGGCGCCGGAGGCCGACCGCCGCTGCTGGCAGGAGTTCGGCGGCGACCCACAGCGCTCTCTCTCGCGCCTCGCCTCGCAGCCTCGGCACGCCCGACGAAGCCTCTCTGGGCGCGGGCGATGGGCAGCTACATGGAGTATCCGCCGAGCTACTGCGACGGGCGGCTGTACGTGAACACGTTCGGCGGCAGGACGGTCGTCGCTCGAACGCGCAGACCGGGAAGATCCTCTGGTCGCACGGCGGCAGCGCGGCCAAAGGCGTCCACACCTGCGATCGCAGGGCAGCGGCTGATCGTCACGTCGCACGACGGCACGGTGACGGCGTTCGACCGCGCCGAACGGCCAACGGCTCTGGCAGCTCCGCACGAACGCGAAGGTCGAGTCCTCGCCCGTCGCCTCGGCAACACCGTCTACTTCGGCGTCGACGAACGGACGCCTGTTCGCAGTCAACGTCGCGACCGGATCGGTCCGCTGGGCCTACAACACGGGCGGACGTATCAACTCGAGCCCGTCCATCTGGGGCAACCGCATCTGCATCTCGACGTACGCGGGATCGATCCTCTGCCTCAACAGGACCGAACGGGACGAAGCTGTGGAGCAAGTACTTCCGTCGCGACTTCTTCCGCTACGAGAGCTTCTACGCGAGCCCCTCGACCGACGGCAAGCGCATCTTCTGCGTCGCACGCTCGGGCAAGGTCTACGCGCTCTCCGCGTCGAACGGCGACACGCTGTGGACCGGCCGCGTCGGCTCGCTCGGCTACACGACGCCCGCAGTCGCCGCCGGCCGCGTGTTCGTCGGCGGCTTCGACGGCGCTCTCCGCGCCTACAGCGCGAAGACGGGCCAGGAGCTCTGGCGGCGCACGGTCCCGGGCCGCATCCTCGGCGCGCCGGTCGTCGTCGGCAACCTCGTCTTCTTCTCGACGCTCGAGCAACGGACGTACGCCGCAGACACGTCGACGGGGAAGGTCGACTGGCAGATCGGGATGGGCAAGTACTCGCCCGGCATCGCGACCGACCGCCACTACTACTTCTCGCTGAACGGGATCCTGGTGGCGTTCCGCGGGCAGAACAGCCCGCCGGAGGTCAAATGAGCGGCGCGTGGCGCCGGCGCCAGGCAGGCGAGCGCCGGACGCGCAGAGCCGCGTCGCGTTCCACGCGGCCACCTTCGCGCGGTAGACGTCCTCGCGCAGCCGCCCGCCCGACCGTCCGCTCGTCCGCTCGACGGATAGCCGAGCTCGGCCAGCAGGTCGCCGGCCACCGACGCGAACGCGCGCGCGTCCTGCCTCCGGCAGCTCCGTGCGCCAGTCGCGGAGGCCCGGCGTCGGCGGCCGGAGCAGGCTCTGCTGGTGCGGCTTGGACGAGACGTCGACCTCGCCCGCATACCCGAGCATCGCGGGCTCGAACGCGAGGCCCAGGTCGCGCACAGATCTCGCGCAGCACGCGCTCGGGCTCCGCGACGAGCTCCTCGTAGCGGACCTCGAGGTAGCGCGGCGCCGACGCGCGCCCGAGCGCGCGCGCCGCGAGCACCTCCGAGCGCCACTGGCAGGCGAAGCCGCGCGCGTCGCGCGGGTGCGCCCACGTGCGCGTGACGACGCCCTCCGGCATGCTCGAGGAAGGAGACGGCCGCGTCGCGACCGTCCCGGATCAGGTGGACGTACCCGCGCCTCGGGAAAGAGACCGCTCGAGCGTGCCGAGGTGCTGCATGTACATCGGCGTCTTGTCGCCCCAGCGCTCCTTGCCCCGCGCGGCGGCGTAGGCGAGGTAGACGGCGCCGATCGCCTCACCCAGGCGTCATCCCCGAGTCGGAGCCGCGGCTCGACCTCGGCGATCTCGATGCCCCAGTCGCGCAGGGTCGGCAGCCGGCGTAGGTCGTCCACGAACGAGGCGACGTCGATCGGGCCGCGGTGCCGGTCGGCGAGCTGAGGGATGAAGTACGACTCGTCCGGGATCGCGAGCGCGGAGTGCCGGTCGAGCATCACGCGCAGCAGCGTCGTCCCCGAGCGACGGACGCCGAGGACGAAGAGCGGCGGCGCGCTCACGGCTTCGAGACGACGAGCGTCGTGCGCGCCCGATGCGGGCCGACGCTGGCGACGAGCACGTAGCGGCCCGGCTTCGCAGGCGCACGGAGGCGGATCGTCCGTCCACCCGTTCCCGAGGCGACGACGCTCGAGCCCTTGCGCAGCACCCAGCGAACGCTCGCTGGCGTCCGTGTCGGCGTGAATGCGCACGCGACTGTGAGGGCGCGGTCGGCGAGACAGCTCTCAGGTCGAGGTAGCGCACCTCGACAGGCCCTCCCCGCAGGCGGGCCTGGAGACGTTCCCGGCGAGGTCCTGCGCTTCGAGCGAGAGGTCGTAGGAGCCAGGCACCACGCCGCGGGCCAGCCAGTCGAGCTGGCCGGCCGGCTGGCGCCTCGACTCGTCACCCGCCGCGCACCGTCAACGAGCAGCGTCGCGCGAGCCCGCTCGTTCACGCGATAGCGCACGCGCGCCACGTCGCCTCGGCCGTCGCCGTCGGGCGAGATCACCCGCGGCCGAATCGACACGACCTTGACGACCGGCCGCGTCACGTCGACCCGGATCGGGTTCGGCAGCACGATCGTGCGGTCGGCGTTCCCGAGCTCGACCTTCGGCCGATACTTGCCTTCCGGCACGAGCTGTCCCGCCTTGTCGCGGCCGTTCCAGAAGAACGCGTGGCGCCCGCGCCGCATCGGAACGTGGTCGACGAGGCGGCGGATCTCGTGCCCGTCGCGGTCGAGCAACGACAGCGTCAATCGGTCGCTGCGGCGAAGCCGGAACGCGATCTTCGCGTACCGCTGCGGACAGTTGCAGACGGGGGAGAAGACCTTGTCGATGTCCGGCGCCGCGACGGGAGACTTCTCGACCTTCAGGTGCTCGGCGACGGCGAATGCAGCCGCCGACCCGGCCAGCAGGACGAGGACGACGATGAGCGTGGCGTTGCGCCGCAAGGCGCGTGGATTCTAGACCCGAAAGGTTAAGGGCAGTCGCAGTGACTGTCCCCTATCTGATTCAGCCGCGTCTATTCCGGCCATGTCCGGGGGACAGTCCCTGCGCGCAGAAGTGCGGATGTTCGTCCACAGGAGGCTGGTGGTCCTGCCTGAGGGCCGCTTACGCACGGCGCGACCGAGCGCCCGCGGCATGCGGATCCAGCTGTGTCGCCCGAGCCAGACGAGCAGGGCCGTTACGCCGGCACCGAGCACGACGACGATGATGATCGACGCACCGGGCACGTTGACGAGCTTGAGACCCGCGAGACCGAGCACGCCGGCGAGCAGCAGCCGCAGCGGCTGCTCCGGGATCGAGAACGTCAAGTGGCCGCCGAGCAGGACACCGGGGATCGAGCCGAGCAGCAGCCAGCCGACGATCGACCAGTCGATGTCGCCCGCCAGCCAGTGACCGAATCCGGCCACGTAGAGGAGCGCGGCAGCGTGGAAGATGTCCGTGCCGACGACCTTGTGCGCCTTGAGCGGGAAGACGACGAGCAGCGTCAGGCCGAAGAAGACGCCGCTGCCGACGGACGTCAGGCCGACGATGAAGCCGCCGAACAGTCCGATCAGGACGGCGGCAACCTTGTCGCGTCTGCTCGAGCGAGTAGCCTTCCTCGTCCTCCATCTCCTTCGCCTTGACGAAGGTCTTCGCGAGCAGTCCCGCGCAGCCGAACAGAAGCGCGGCGCCGAGCACCTGCCCCATGAGCGACTCGACGCCGTCGCCGTAGTGGTTCGTGATCTGTTTGCTCACCCAGACGCCGAGCGAGCGACATCGGCGCCGAGCCGACGAGCATCCAGCCGGCCAGCTGAGCACGGACGTTCCCCATCCGCCGGTGCTGGACGGCGCCGACGGTCTTGAAGATCGCACCGTGCGCGATGTCCGTGCCGATCGCGACCGACGGGTTGACGCCGAGCATGATTACGAGCACGGGCGTCATCAGCGACCCGCCTCCCATGCCCGTCAGGCCGACGAGCGTCCCGATCAGGAGCCCGGCGAGGACGAACTGCCAGCTCACGCGTGGCTGTACGCCTCGATCAGCACCTCCGCGACCTCGGGCCGCGTGAACTCCACCGGCGGCACCTCACCGGCGCCGAGCATCTCGCGCACCTTCGTCCCCGAGAGGAAGACCCTGTCCTCCGGCCCGTGCGGACACGACTTCGTGCTGGCCATCGACCCGCAGACGTTGCACCAGAACGTGTGCTCGAAGAACATCGGCTCGATGTCGAGCTCGTGCGGCGCGAAGTCGTCGAAGATCAGCTGGGCGTCGTACGTCCCGTAGTAGTCGCCGACACCGGCGTGGTCGCGGCCGACGATGAAGTGCGAGCAGCCGTAGTTCTTGCGGCAGATCGCGTGCCAGATCGCCTCGCGCGGGCCGGCATAGCGCATCGCCGCCGGGAACGCCGAGAGGAGCACGCGATCTTCCGGGTAGTACTTGCCGAGCAGCGTCTCGTAGCACTCGACCCGCACGTCCGCCGGCACGTCGTCCGACTTCGTATCGCCGATCAGCGGGTGGACGAGCAGCCCGTCGACCGTCTCGAGCGCCACCTTCGTCAGGTACTCGTGCGCACGGTGGATCGGGTTCCGCGTCTGGAAGCCGACGACGCGTCGCCAGCCTCGCTCGGCGAAGACGCGCCGCGTCTCCGCGGGATCGCGCGCAAGCGCGGGGTACGGCGGCTCCGGGCGCTGGAAGACGGTGACGCGGCCGCTCAGGTAGTGCGGCTTCTGCTCGTAGAGCCGCGCGACACCCGGGTGCGCATCGTCCTCCGTGCGGAAGCACTGCGCCGCCTCGCGCTTCGGGTCGTACGCGAACGTCTCGCCAACCTCGAGCGTCGCGAGCAATGTCCCGTCTTCGTCCGCGAGCGCGACCGTGTCGCCACTCGGCGCGGCGTCGACCGCGAGACAGACGGGCAGCGACCACGGGAGACCGGACGCGAGATGCATCTACTCGACCACGCCCTCGTAGTCGGCCTGGCCCATGAACCCCTCGAGTGGCGACAGCGCGCCCGAGGCGAGCATCTCGAGGTCGGATACCTCGCGTGACGCGAGCGTGACGCGCTCAAGACCGTCGACGCCGTCGGGCCGCTCGCCGGTCCTGTCGACGAGGGCTCCCCCGTGGGGAGCGATCAGGCCGACTTCGCTCACGACGCCACCTGGGCGCCCACGAGCCCGAGCTCCTCGAGCTTCTCGACGACGAGCCGAGCGCTCTCCTCGGCGTCGCGCGACTCCGTGTCGACCACGAGCTCCGGGGAGGCCGGCTCTTCGTATGGGTCGTCGACGCCCGTGAAGCCCGTGATCTCGCCGGCGAACGCCTTCTCGTAGAGGCCTTTGACGTCGCGACGCGCGCATTCGTCCACCGAAGCGGCGACGTGCACCTCGACGAACGTGCCCCACTCCTCGACCATCGCGCGCGCCTTCTGGCGAGTCTCCTCGTAGGGAGAGATCGCAGCGGCGAGGACGGCGCCTCCCTGGCGCGTCAGCCGCGACGCGACCCAGCCGATCCGCTCGATGTTCGTATCGCGGTCCTCCTTCGAGAAGCCGAGACCTTTCGAGAGATGCGTGCGAACGGTGTCGCCGTCGAGATACTCGACGACGAAGCCACGCCGGTCGAGCTCCGGCCCGACGAGGTGCGCGATCGTCGATTTCCCAGCGCCCGAGAGGCCCGTGAACCAGACGGTGAACCCGCCCGGCCTCGCCCGCTCCGACTCTGGATGCTCGTGCGCGTAGATGTGCTCAGTCATGCGTCCTTTCCTGTCCGGTCTTCCGTGTCATCGAGATGGATACCGCACTCGAGCTTGTCCGACCCTGCCCAGCGGCCGGCTCGTTCCTCCTCGTTCGGCGCCGTCGGCCGAGTGCACGGGATGCAGCCGATCGAACGGTACCCGGTGTCGTGCAGCGGGTTGTAGGGGATCTCGTTTGCGACGATGTATGCCCAGACCCGCTTCTCGTCCCAGTCGGCGAGCGGGTGGAGCTTCCAGACGCGGTAGCGCTCGGACCACACCATCTTCGGTGTGTCGACCCGGCTCGGCGACTGGTCGCGCCGGATCCCGGAGATCCAGGCGTCGTACGGCTGCAGGGCGCGGACGAGCGGCTCGACCTTCCGCACGTGGCAGCAGCGATCGGGGTCCCGCTCCCAGAGGTTCGGCCCCTCCTCACGGTGCTGGTCGGCGACGGTCGGCACCTCGGGACGGATCAGCGTCAGGCCGTAGCGCTCGACGAGGCGGTCGCGCGTCTCGTAGCTCTCGCGGAAGAAGAGGTGCGTGTCGAGCTCGATCACGTCGATGCCGATCCCGAGCTCCGAGACGAGGTGGACGAGCGCCGACGACTGCTTCTGCCAAGAGCACGTGAGGCAGAGGCGCTTGCCGAAGCGGGCGTAGGCGGCGAGGATCAGCTCCTCGGCCGTCATCTCCTCGGCGCGGGCGATCGGCTCCGAGAGGTCGCTAGGCGGGCTGCTGATCGCCAAGGAGCACCTCCTTCAACGTGTCGGCCCGGAGCCCGAGGCGGAGCGTCTCGAGCGGGATCACCTCGTCGGGCGGAATGTTCCCGAGGTTGACGTTCGGCCCGAACTGCTTGACGAACCACGCCTGGGACGCCTTCGTCGGCGCCTCGAACACGAGATCCGAGACTTCGACGTCGTGGACGATCTCGTCGATCAGTCCCGGTTCGCATCTCGCCGCTCGGCCGGTAGATGCCTGCGGTACCACCCTCGCGGCCCTCCGTGATCACCTTCCAGGAGCCGGCGTCGAGCTCCTCCTTGATCCACTCGACCCACTGGTACGGAGCGAACACGACCTCGGCGTCCTTCGACCCGACCTCCGAGAGCACGGTGAAGTCGCGTGCAAGGTCGGCGATCAGCTCGAGCTTCTGCTCGCGCGGCATGTCGACGACGCCGTCGGAGATCTCGACGTGCGTGAGCCCGTGGCCGGAGAGCCACGCCCGGAACTCGTCGAGCCGTCCGCGCGCCCACACCGCCTCGACGAACGTCCCGCCGCAGACGACGGGGATGTTCGCTTCGCGGTAGAGCGCGAGCTTCCGCTCGAGGTTCTGCGTCACGTAGCCGGTGCCCCAGCCGAGCTTGACGATGTCAACGTACGCGCCGGCCGTCTCGAGCAGGTCCTCGACGGCGCGCGGCCCGAGGCCCTTGTCGATCACGTGCGTGAGCCCGCCGTCGCGGGCGGGAAGACCAAGATCGAAATCAGATGCGCTCATAAAGCTCCTCCAGCTTCTTCGTCGCCTGCACCTGAACGTCGTGGAACATGGAGTTGCCGTGCGAGTCGATGCCGACCCAGAGCGGCCCGAAGTCCTTGACCCGGAACTTCCAGAGGCACTCGGGCATCAGCTCCTCCCAGGCCACCTCCTCGATCTCCTCGATCTGCGTCGTCTCGAGCGCAGCCGCGCCACCGACGATCGCGAGGTAGACCATCCCGTGGCGCTGCATCGGCTCGATCGCTTCGTCGGGCAGGCCGCCCTTACCGCAGATCGCGCGGACGCCGTAGTCGCGTCCCGAGCGGCTCCGTAAAGCGCACCATGCGCGCGGAGGTGGTCGTGCCGACGCACATCGGCTCGTACTTGCCCGGCCCGAGCTTGCGGACGTTCGGCGCGGTGTGCAGGAGGAACGCGCCGGCGAGATCCCACGGAGGCGTGACACCCTCGTCGAAGATCCGGATCTGCGTCCGATCGCGGATGCCGATGATGTGGCCGTCGACGGTGACGAGATCGCCCGCGCGGAGCTCGCGGATGTCCTCTTCGGAGGCGGGAAATGTCAGCCGGTGCTCGGCCATCATGCGTCGCGGTCGTAGGTGACGACGCCGTCCGCGGACACGCTGCGCGCTTGCGCGCCGCGCCGCCCAGCACTGGTAGTTGACCGCGACCGGGTTCAGCGTCATGTGCGTGTCGGCGTGCTCGACGTGTACGTGGAGCACGGTGACGTCGCCGCCGAGCCCCATCGGCCCGATGCCCGTCTCGTTCAGCAGATCGGTCAGGTCGGTCTCGAGCTGCGCGACGAGCGCGTCCTCGTTCCGGGAGCCGACCGGGCGGGCAATGGCTTCCTTCGCGAGGTGCATGGCGTAGTCGGCCGAGCCGCCGATGCCGACGCCGACGATTCCCGGCGGGCACGGCTTGCCGCCGGCGCCGACGATCGAGTCGAGAACGAAGCGCTTGATGCCAGAGACGCCGTCGGCCGGGACGCACATCTTGAGAAAGCTCATGTTCTCCGAGCCCGAGCCCTTTGGCACGCACTTGACGTCGAGCCCGTCCCAGTCCGGGCACGAAGTCCCAGTGGACGATCGGCACGCGATAGCCGACGTTCGCGCCGGTGTTCTCGCGCGTCAGCGTGTGCACGGTGTTCGAGCGCAGCGGGTGCTCGACGGTCGCGCGCTCGGTGCCGTCGTAGAGCGCCTCGTAGATCCGCGCTGGATGCAGGGGGAAGCCCTCGCCGACGCGGCAGTAGTAGACGGCGATGCCCGTGTCCTGGCAGACGAGGTTCGCGCGTTCTTCGGCGACCTCGACGTTCTTCAGGATCGTGTCGAGCACCTTCTTGCCTGTCGGGTGCGTCTCGCGCGCGGCCGCGCTGGCCAGCGCGTCGCGAAGATCCTGCGGGATGTCCTTGAGCGCCCAGACGTAGAGATGCGCGGCCGCGTCCTCGACGACCTTCTGAAGATCCGTCGCGACCGTCATGCGGCCCTCGCCGCCGCCGCGCGTCCGGCACGCCGGCCGAAGACGCAGCACTCGAGGAGCGAGTTGCCCATCATCCGGTTTCGTCCGTGCGTGCCGCCCGCGATCTCGCCGCACGCGAACAGCCCGTCGACCGTCGTCTCAGCGTCCTCTGAGATCACCAGGCCGCCGTTCTGGTAGTGGAGCACGGGGTACGTGAGGATCGGCTCCGAGAGCGGGTCGATGCCGCCGGCGCGGTAGCGCCGCAGCATGTACGGGAGGGAGACTTTCGCGTCGGGCTCGGCGATCCTCGTCGTGTCGAGATAGACGGCGGGGCGGGCGTCGGGCGTCTTCACGCCCCTTCCCTTCGCCACCTCCGCGAAGATCGCGTCGGAGACGACATCGCGCGGGCCGAGGGAGTCCGTGAACTCCTCGCCGTCCCCATTGAGCAACACCGCACCGTAGGCGCGCGTCGTCTCCGGGATCGAGTAGCCCTGCATCGTCCGAGGCCACGCGCCGCCGTTCGGGTGGTACTGGAGCGCGTCGAGGTCACGCGTCTCCGCGCCGAGGTCGACCGCCATCCGCGTCGTCTCGCCGGTCGCGCCGGGGTGGTTCGTCGACAACTCCCCGCGCTCCTTCGCCTCCCGGTAGCAGCGCCCGCCGGCGGCGAGGACGACTGCGCCAGCCTCGAGCTCGTGCTCCCCGCATCGCGCGCGCCAGCCGTGCTCCACCGGAGCGAGCTCGTGGAGCGGCGACTTCGCCAACGTCGCGATGCCGGCGCTCTCGGCCGCCTCTCGGAGAGCGGTCGTGATCGCGTGTCCGGTTCGGTCTCCGACCTGGAGCAGTCGCTTGCGCGTCGCACCACCGCAGCGCGCGAGCCGGTAGCCGCCGTTCTCGCGCGTGAACTCGACACCCTGCTCCTCGAGCCAGTGGATGGTCTGAGGCGCCTCCGTTGTCAAGATCTCGACGAGCCGCGGGTTTGCCGTCTCGTGCGAGCTCGTCAAGACGTCTTGGGCGTGGATCTCGGGCGAGTCGTCGTCGGCAAAGGCAGCCTGGATGCCGCCCTGCGCCTTCGCCGAGTTCGACGACTGGAGGGCTCCCTTCGTCGCGATCGCCACCCGAGCGCCGGCGGTATGGGCGCTCACGGCCGCGGCGAGGCCGGAGGCTCCCGAACCGATGACGAGGACGTCGATTGCACGCGGCGGCACCACCGCACGAGTCTACCACCGACTTGCTAATTCGTCGTATAACGGGAGATTATGCTCCCGCACCGGTACCATCGATGGTCTGGACTGGTCGCTCTTCCACTTCCTGAACAGCCCGATGGGCCGGCACGACCCGCTCGAGGACACCGTGCAGCACTTCGGATCGCTCAGCGCCCCGCTGTTCGGGCTCGCGATCTGCGCGCTCTGGTTCTTCGCGCGCCCCGGCGGCTCGCCGCGGTTGAAGCTCGCGACCGCGTCCGCGCTCGCCGCCGCAGGCATCGGGCTGCTGTTCAACCAGCTGATCTCGTCGCTCTGGTCTCGCGACCGGCCGTTCGTCGCCCATCCCGGCGAGACCGTTCTCGTCGCGCACCGGTCCGCCGATCCGTCGTTTCCGAGCGACCACGCGACGGCTGCGTTCGCGATCGCCTTTGCCGTGCTGTTCTTCAGCCGGAGGCTCGGACTCCTGTTTCTCCTCGGCGCGACGGCAATCGGCGTCTCACGTGTCCTGCTCGGGCTCCACTACCCGAGCGACGTGGCCGCCGGTGCGGCCACCGGTCTTGCCGCCGCCGTGCTCGTGACGACGCTCGGACGCCCGACGATCGAGACGCTCGTGGGCTGGCTGAGCCGACTGTCCGACCCGTTCGTCGCCGGCGCTACCAGACGGATCGCAACAGCTCGGCGATCTCTTCGACGGTAGCCGGTCGCGGATTCGCCTTCGCGCCCGGGCGCGCCTCGGCCGCGACCGCGAGCTCGTCGAGATCCTCCTCCGGCACGCCGAGATCCCGAAGCCGCGTGAAGCCGGCGAGCCGCGCGAGCCGCGCGACCGTCTCGATCGACACCACATCGAGAAAGCCCGGCGCCGTCTCGGCGTTGAAGCGCATCGCCGCCGGGAGGCAGATCGCGTTGAGCGCCCCGTGCGGAAGCCCGTACCGCCCACCGATCGCCTGCGCCATCGCGTGCCCGAGCGCTAGACCGTGGAGCGCAAGGGCCTCTCCAGCGAAGCAGGCGCCTTCGAGCAGATGTGCTCGCGCGTCGAGATCGTCGAGGTCGTCGAGCACGCGCGGCAGCCACTCGACGATCGCCGCCGCGCCCTTGCGTGCCACTTCCAGATCGGCGGGGTAGAGAGCCTCCACACAGTGGGCGAGTGCGTTCATGGCGGTACCGCCCGACGCGGGCCGTGGCAGGCCGAGGGTCAGCTCCGGCTCGTAGACGATGCCGGTCGGCAGCGCCCCGCCGCCCCCTCCGACCATCCGCTTGCCCGGGTCGCGAATGCCGTACGTCGGCGTCCACTCCGCGCCCGAGTACGTGGTCGGCACCGAGACGAGCAGCAGGCCCGTGGCCGCCGACGCCGCCTTGGCTGTGTCGATCGAGCTGCCGCCACCGACTGCGAGCACGCCGTCGACGCCTTCCGGAGCTTCGATGCGGTGAGACGGGATCTCGGTCCATGTCGCCGCAGCGGGCAGATCGAGCTCCTGCCAGCGCACGCTCGTGACGAGGAACGGCCGCTCGATGTCGAGCTCTGCGAGCAGCGGCTCGAGCTGGCCGAGGCCCCAGCGGACGATCACGCGAGGCGTTCCGCGGCAAACGAGAGAAACGCCTCGGCCGCGCGGCTCGGGACACGGCCGGCCGCGCGTGCAATCGAGACTTCTCGCTCGAGATCGAGGCCCTCGACGTGGACCTCAGCGAGCCTTCCCGTCTCGAGGTCCGCCTCCACCGCCCGCCGGGAGATGAACGTGACGCCGTATCCGGCGGCAACGGCGGAGCGGACGGACTCCTGGAGCCCGAGTACGAGGCTGGGCCGCAGGTCGCGCAGCCGTCTTGCCCTGTCGCCGCAGCTCGTCCTCGACGAGCTGACGTACGCCGGCTCCCTCCTGCATCACGATCAGCGGCCCGTCGCCAAGCTCGTCCAGCGTGACGGTGCGGCCGGCGAACCGGTGCTCCGGTGGGCAGACTAGGATCACGGCGTCGCTGAAGAACGGTGAGAACTCGACCGACCGGTGCCGGCGAGCTGCTCCGACGATGCCGAGCTCGAGCTCCCGCTCGGCGACGAGGGAGACGACCGTCTGCGTGTCGTGCACGGCGAGCTCGACGCGTAGCCGCTGGTGCTCGCGCGCGAACTCCCCGAGGAGGAGCGGCACGACGATCGCGGCCGGGCCCGTCGACGCGCCGATCTCGAGCGTCCCCGTCAGCTCACCGTCCTCCGTGCCGGTGAGACCGAAGAGCAGCTGCTCCTCGGCTGCGAGCATCCGCTGCGCCGAGCGGTAGAGCCGCTGGCCTGCGTCGGTCGGGACGACGCGGCGGCCCGACCGGTCGAGCAGCTGCTGCCCGATGCGCCGCTCGAGCGCCCGCACCTGCTGGCTGACCGCCGGCTGAGTGACGCCGAGGGAGGCCGCCGCCTGGGAGAAGCTCCGCCGCTCGACGACCGCGCAGAATGCAGCAAGCTGCTTCGTCTCCATAAACCTGGCTTATATCACGGCCGCACGCTTACAACGAATCAGCACCAACTTGGGTCGCAGTGCCTGTCACTGGAGGTGTGAGAAATGCGTGCCGGTTCGTCCACAGGTGCCCGGTAGAGTCGCCGGGTGCGCGTCTGGATCGACATCACGAACTCCCCGCACGTGCCATTCTTTCGGCCGCTGATCGAGATCCTCCGCGACAACGGCCACGAGGTCGAAGCTGACCTCGAGAGCCTATGCCCAAACGGTTGAGCTGCTCGCGCTGCACGGCTTGACGCGACGATCGTCGGCGAGCACGGCGGCCGTTCTCGCCTGTCGAAGACGCGCGCGATGGCGTCCCGGCTACAGGCGCTCCACCGCTGGGCGCGTAGCCGCGGCTTCGACGTCGCGCTCGCCCACGGGTCGCACGACCTCACGCTCACGGCCAGGCGCCTCGGCATCCCGAGCGGGACGACCTTCGACTACGAGTTCGCGTTCGCGCAGCACGAGCTCGGCTGCCGCGCTGCGACACGCGTGACCGTGCCCGAGGCGATCCCCGGCCGAGCGGCTGAAGCGATACGGCCTCCGGCCGCCCAAGCTCCGGCGCTACCCGGGCCTGAAGGAGGAGTACTATCTCGCCGACTTCGAGCCGGACGCCGACCGTGCTCGACGAGGTCGGCGTCGACGCCTCACGCACGCTGGTCGTCCTTCGCCCGCCCCCCGACGTGTCCCTCTATCACCGGTCCGAGGAACGAGCTGTTCCCGCGCACGGTCGACGCACTCGGCCATCGCGACGACGTGCACGCCGTCGTGCTACCCCGTACCACCGAGCAGCGAGAGCGCCTCGCCGCGCTCGCGCTGCCGAGCGTTATCGTCGCCGCGCAGGCCGGTCGACGCGCAGAGCCTCGTCGCGCTCGCCGACCTCGTGGTGTCCGCCGGAGGCACGATGAACCGCGAAGCGGTCGCGCTCGGAGTCCCGGTCTACACGCTGTTCGCCGGGACGGCTCGGCGGCGTCGACGAGGAGCTGATCCGCACCGGCCGCCTCGCCGTCCTCCGCGACCCCGCGGAGCTCGTGATCGCAAAGTGCCGACGCACGAGCCACTGACCGCGTGCGGCGCGATCCGCGGCTCCTGCTCGAGCGGCTGCTACCGGTTTGACCACGAGCCGGACGATCGCGACGTGTCGTCATCGGCCGCAGTGACGCTGGGGTCGCTCGCGCCTGGACAAGCGGCACAAACCGGCCGCGGCGCAGTTCACCTATCTCGCCACCGCCGCAGGTGACTTCTCCTCCGACTACGGCCACCCCTCGGTGCAAGGGATAGTGAAGCGGCTGAATCCTCAGAGGTCGGCAGGAAGGGGCTCGGCCGCCGGCAGCCGGTTCGGCGCCTTCATCATCGACCCGAGCCGCGCGACGAGGTCGAGCGTCTCGCCGCGCTTGACCATTCCTTCGAGCTCGGCGAGCTCGTCGTCGAGCCAGACGCGTCGATCGACGGCCGCGTGACGAGGCGGATCTTCGGATGGCCGGTCGCTGCGACGTGCTCGCCCTCCGACCACAGCTCCTCGTGGAGCTTCTCGCCGGGCCGGGCGCCGACGTACTCGATCGCGATGTCGCGCGTCGGGATCCTTGCCCGAGAGCAGGATCATGTTCCGCGCGAGATCGACGATGCGCACCGGCTCACCCATGTCGAGGACGAAGATCTCGCCGCGGCCGCCGATCGCGCCAGCCTGAACGATCAGCGACACGGCTTCGGGGATCGTCATGAAGAAGCGCGTCATCTCGGGATGCGTGACCGTCACGGGACCGCCGCGCTCGATCTGCCGCCGGAAGATCGGGATCACGCTGCCCGAGGAGCCGAGCACGTTCCCGAAGCGAACGGCGACGAACCGCGTCTCGATGTCCAGGCGGTGGCCGTACGTCTCGACGATCCATTCGCAGAGCGCCTTCGACTGGCCCATCACGGTCTTCGGGTTGACGGCCTTGTCGGTCGAGACGAGCACGAAGCGCTTGGCGCCGAACTCGATCGCCACGTCGCGCGATCGTCGCGCGTGGCGAGGGAGTTGTTCCTCACCGACTCGAGCGGGTTCGCCTCCATCAGCGGCACGTGCTTGTAGGCGGCGGCATGGAAGACGACGCCCGGCGTGTAGCGCTCGAACACCTGGCGCATCTTCTGAAGGTTGCCGACGTCCGCGAGCACGGGCACGCTCGGCGGGAAGCCGCGCTGGTCGACGAGCTCGCGCTCGATCTCGAACAGCGGCGTCTCGCCCTGGTCGACGAGGATCAGCCGCTTGCACCCGATGCGCGCGATCTGGCGGCAGAGCTCGGAGCCGATCGAGCCGCCCGCGCCGGTCACGAGCACCGTCTCGTCGACGACGTACTTGGCGACCGTCTCGAGGTCGACCTCGACCTGCTCGCGCCCGAGCACGTCCTCCACCTGGACGGGCCGGATCTGTCCGGTGAGATCGACGTCGCCCGCGATCAGCTCGTGCAGGCCGGGCAGCGTCTTCACGGGGACGCCCGCCGCCCGCGCGGCGTCGACGACGCGCTGGCGCGTCTCGCCAGGCGCGGACGGCATCGCGATCAGCACCTCGTCCGGGTGCTGCTCGCGCAGGATCCGCCACAGATCGCGAGGTCGTCCCGAGCACCCGCACGCCGTGGACGCGCAGGCCCTGCTTCCGCGGGTCGTCGTCGACGAGCCCGATCGGCGTCGTCCCGGCGGCGGGCGACTTCAGCATCTCCTTGACGATCACCTGGGCGGCATCGCCTGCGCCGACGACGATCACCTCCCGGCCACGCGCGACGAGGCCCTTGCGCGACGGGCGCTCGAGGATCGTGCGCGCGAGCATCCGCGAGCCGGCAACGAATGCGAGCAGCAGCAGCCAGTCCATGATCGCGATCGACCGCGGCAGACGGATCTGCTCGACGGGCGAGACGAAATAGACGACGAGGCTCGAGGCGAGGCAGGCGACCGACACGCCGCGCATGGCCGTCCACATGTCCTGCGTCGAGACGTACCGCCACCAGCGGTTGTAGAAGCCGAAGAGGAGGAAGATCCCGAGCTGGACGACGAGCACGATCGGGAGCGACCGCCAGAGCAGGGTCTCGTAGTACGGCGGGATCTTCGGCGTGTCGAACCGAAGCCGGAAAGCGAGGTACCACGCAGCGACGATCAGCGCAGCGTCGGCGGCGAGCTGCCAGAGGCGATGGCGGTTGATCAACGCGCTGCTCCCACGCTCACCGCCGCCCGGATCGCGTTCACAACGAGCGCCTGCGTCTCCTCGTCGATCCCCGCCCAGAGCGGCAGCGCGAGGTTCTCGCGCGATGCCCGCTCCGTCTCCGGCAGCGATCCCTTCTCCCAGCCGAGATAGCGCAGCGCCGGCTGGAGGTGGAGCGGCGTCACGTAGTACGCGGCATGGTCGATCTCCGCGTCGCGGAGGGCGGCTGCGATCGCGTCGCGCTCCGGGCTCCGCACGACGTACATGTGGTAGACGTGACCGGGATCGTCGGCCGGGAGCTCGCAGAGCTCACCGAGACCGAGCTCGGCATAGCGGGCTGCAGCTTCGCGCCGTGAGGCGTTCCACGCGTCGAGGTGCGTGAGGAAGAGCCGAAGCATCGCGGCCTGCACCTCGTCGAGCCGCGAGTTGGTGCCGACGTAGTCGAACGTCCTCTTGTCGAGCGACCCGTGGAAGCGCAGCCGTCGGACGCGGTCGGCGACATCATCGTCCGTTGAGACTACGAGCCCTCCGTCGCCGAGGCAGAAGAGGTTCTTCGTCGGGAAGAAGCTAAAGGTCGAGACGACACTCGTTAATGCGACCCCGGGCGCGCCGAACGCCTGCGCCGCGTCCTCGAAGATCGGCACGCCGAGCGGCGTCAGCTCGGCGAGCGGCGCCGGGCGCCCGAAGAGATGGACGGGCATGATCGCGCGCGTCCGCTCCGTCACCTTGCGGGCGGCGTCCGCAGGATCGATGTTCAGCGTCACCGGGTCGATGTCGCAGAACACTGGGGTGGCACCACACCTGGCGATCGCCTCCGCAGTGGCATAGAACGTGAACGCCGGGCAGAGGATCTCGTCGCCAGACCCGATCTCGAGCGCCTGGAGACAGAGCACGATCGCGTCCGTGCCGTTCCCGACGCCGATCGCGTGCGGCACGCCGAGACGAGCGGCCGCCTCCTCCTCGAAGGCGCTGACGTTCGGCCCGAGGATGAACACGCCGGCGTCCAGAACGTCGGCGAACCGCTCCTTTAGCTCGGGGATCAGGGGCGCGTACTGCGCCCGCACGTCAACGAGAGGGATCCTCGGCACGCTGATTCAGTCTAGATGAGCGCCATTTCAGCAGCAGCACTGCGATGCCGACGATGACGAACGCGACGATCGCGTACTCGACCCAGCGGAAGTCCTCGTGGAACCGCTCCCAGCTCGAGCCGGCGGCCCAGCCGATGCCAGCGAACGCAAGGCACCAGAGCGTCGAGCCTATGAATGTGAGCAACGTGTACGGGCCAAGGGGATGCCGGAAGACGCCCGCCGGGATCGAGATGAAGGAGCGGACGACGGGCGTGATGCGCCCGAGGAAAACGGCCCAGCCGCCCCAACGGTCGAACCAGCGTTCCGCCCGATCGAAACGCTCGTCCGAGAGATGGAACCAGCGGCCGTGCCGTTCGACGAGCGGCCGGCCACCGTAGTCGCCGATCGCCCAGCCCATCAGCGAGCCGATGGTGTAGCCGATCGTGCCGGCGGCGACGACGCAGAGAAACGACTGCCAGCCCGAGGGGACCTCGTGTCCGAAGACGACGACGTCCTGGCCGACAAAGGCCCCGGCGGCGAGCGCGCCCGCGTAGACCATCACGAGCTCGCTGAAAGCCGGAAAGACCGCGTCGACGAGCATCAGCACGAAGATCGCGTAGATGCCGTGGTCGCCGATCAGCGATGTGATCGACGACGTGATCGACGCGGTGAGCACGAACGGCGCCGAGTCTACTTTCCGGTCCGGCGAACGCCGAACTTCGCGGCAAGCGAAACGCTGCCCAGCTCGTTCTTCGCCGTCACCCGCGCTACGAAGGTCCCAGAGTGGACGACGACGCCCCGGTCCGTGCGTCCGTCCCACGAGACCGTGACCGTGCCGGGCTGTGCCCCGACGCCCTTCGACAGATCGCGCACGAGCGCGCCGCCTATCGTCTCGATGCGCGACGTCAACGTCGCCGCCCGCGTGAGCGTCGCCTGCGCGACAGCCCGGGCATTGCGACGTGGTACGGAGAGGGACGGCGGTACCGCCTTTGCGAAGCCGAGCGTGTCGTTCAGCGTGAAGACGCGCTCGAACGACGACGCTCGCCCGAGGTCGTCGGTGGCACTCAGGGACCACCGCCAGGTTCCCTCGGTCTCGACCGTCCCCTCGGCGGTCAGGCCGTTCCACGAGAGTGGGTACGTCCCTGGCGCAGCCGGCCCCGCGAGCGATTGCCGAGCGACTCCGTCCGGGCCGATCAGCGCGACGTTGACAGTCGAGGGCCGCACAACCTTGTACCCGAGCTGCTGGGTCTCGGCGACCCCGTCTCCGTTCGGCGAGAGCACGGAGACAGCTGGAGCGGGCGCCTGGATGCCGGAGTAGCCGATCAACAGCGCTTCCGACACGGCACGCTCGCCGCGCTTGTCCGAGGGCTTGTTGAGCAGACGACCATCGAACGCCATCGCCGTCGAGCCCCCTCCGTCGAGCGCGGCGCCCGTGACGACGCCGAGCTTGACGAGCGCGAGCGCGAGCTCGAAGTTGGTCATGCCCGTGCTGTAGCCGGGCTGCCGCCCGTCGGCGGCCACGAGCACGATCCGGCCGTCCTTGAGCTGCCCGACCGCTGTCCGCGGCTCGGGCACGGCGAGCTGATTGGCGACAAACGCCTCGTTCGCATCGAAGATCGCCTTGCCGCGCCTGACGAGAGCCGGACCGCCGCCGAGCGCGTCAGTCACCCCCGCCCAGTCGGGCTGGAGGATCAGCCGTACATGGACGGTCGAGCCGGCGGGCGCCTCTGCCCGGACGCGGTTGGTCGCCGCCGCGCCGCGGGCGACAAGGACGGCGCCGTCCGTCGGGATCGGAGTCCCGCCGACGCCTCCGACCGAGACCACCCGGCCGGACACCTCGACGTTCGGCGTCGCGGGCGGGAACGGCTCGAGCACGACCTCGACCGAGCCGGGAGCTGCGGGCGTAGCAGGGCCCCAGGCCGGCGTGTAGAGCGATGTCCCGCTCGAGCTCGGCGAGTTGTTGACGGCGGTCAGAGCCTGGCGTTGCCCGGTTCCCTGCCAGGTCGCCAGCAGGCGCACCTTCTCCACGCGCAGCGCGCCTGTTGCGTCCAGCCCGATGCTCGACCGCGCGTAGCCCGGCCCCTGATCGAGCGCCCCGTTCCGGATCAGGATGCCGCTCGGGCGACCGTTGGAGGCGAAACGATCCCCGTTGACGCCGGCGACGGTCGCGAGCGGCGAGACTCGCTGCTCGATCGCAGTCACTTTCTCCGTCCCGAGGATGGCGTCGTTCGACAGCACGGGCTTGAGCGCCCACAGCCCGCCGGGACGCGGCATCGTCAGGACGTGTAGCACGACCGGCCCGTGAAACGTGAAGTCGACCCGAGTGTCGTATGTGACCCCGGGCATGAGCAGCTTCGGCTGCGCGGCAGCCGTTGAGACAAGGCAGAGCGCGGCAACCGCGCCGATCGAGAAACGGCGAGACACGACCCGCGATGAGGCTAGCGGAAGCTTGCGGACGGCCGTACGTCGTGATATCCGTTGCGAATGGCGATGCGAGCAGCCGCCGTGGCGGCTCTCCTCATAGGCCTTTCACTCGTCCCGCTCACCTCTGCAGCGCGCCCGCTCACGGCCGACCAGCATCTCGCCGCCGGCCTCTCGGACATGCTCACGACCTCGAAGTCGTCGCTCACGAAGCTCGCCCATCCCTCGAAGGACAAGACGGCGAAGGCGCGCACCGGCCTAGAGGGCGCTCTCGACGCTCTCGAACGGGCATCGAAGTACGCGCCAACCGCGGTCGGCGCCCTCGACGTGCCGTCGATCCGGAACGGTTTGCGCGACGCGACGAGCCTGCTCCGCCGCGCCCGCGCGGACGTCGGCGCGAAGCGCTACACCGCGGCCCGCGCCAAGATTCGAAGGGCGATCACGCTGACGGCGGCCGCCCGCTCGGCGTTCGGCGTCCCCCTCTCGAAGGATTTCTCGAGCTTCGTCGTCAACCAAAGCACCGAGAACGTCCCCGGCTTCGAGGCCTACTCCGCGCTCACGGCGACCGTCGGCGCGTACGTCGACGAGATCGTGATCGGCGCCGCGAACCGTGAGACAGCAAACGTCGGCGAGCGCGGAGGGAAGCTGCTCGCCTCGGAGCAATTACCGATCACGCAGTTGAGCCAGTTCATGATGATCGAGCCGAGCGGCGCGTTCGCTGGCGGGTGGTGCGACCTCGCTGGCGGGCTGATTAGCTGCCCGCTCGAGGAGCCGATGCGATCGGATCAGCGGTTCACGGTCGCGTTCAGCCCGAAGCTTCCCCGAGGCACGAAGATGCTCGTGAAGTTCCACGGCCAGGACGGCCGGCGCTCGTACTTCGTGCTCTCGACCCGCTAGAGCGGCGAGAGCTCAGTTCCAGACTTTGACGTCGCGATAGAGGGTGTCGCGCTGCACGGGGATCTTCCCCATCGACCTGATCAGGTGGACAAGCTCGTCCGTCGACGTCCGGTACGTCGTCCCGGCGGCCGAGACGACGTTCTCCTCGATCATCACCGAGCCCATGTCGTCGGCGCCGAAGGCGAGCGCCACCTGCCCGATCTTCAGCCCTTGCGTGACCCACGATGACTGGATGTGGTCGACGTTATCGAGGTAGATGCGCGACACGGCCTGGGTGAGGAGGTAGTCGAAGGACGTCGGCATCGTCTCCCGAGGCACCCGCTCCCCGAGCCGGTTGCCGTCGTCCTGGAACGTCCACGAGATGAAGGCGCGGAAGCCGTGCATCTCGTCCTGGAGCTCGCGGATCCGGCGCATGTGCTCGACGCGCTCGGCGAGCGTTTCCACGTGGCCGTACATCATCGTCGCCGTTGTCGACATGCCGAGCCGCTGGGCGTGGCGCATGACGTCGAGCCACTCGTCCGATGTCGTCTTCTTCGGCGAGATGATGTCCCGCACGCGGTCAACGAGGATCTCGGCGCCGCCGCCGGGGAGCGAGTCGAGCCCCGCGTCGCGCATGCGCGTCAGCGCCTCTGGAACCGTCACCTTGGAGCGCCGGGCCGCGTGCTGCACCTCGGAAGGCGAGAGCGCGTGCAGGTGAACCGGGTAGCGCGCCTTGATCGAGGAGAACAGATCCTCGTAGTACTCGACGCCGAGGTCGGGATGGTGGCCGCCCTGCATGAGGAGCCCGGTGCCGCCGATCGCGAGCGTCTCCTCGATCTTCTTGAAGATCACCGCCTTCGGCAGCAGGTAGCCCTCGCGCGTATCGCCGGGCGCGCGGTAGAAGGCGCAGAAGTCGCAGTCCGTGTAGCAGACGTTCGTGTAGTTCACGTTCCGGTCGACGATGAACGTGACGCGCGCGGAGTCGCTCCTGCGCGCTCGCAGCTCGTTGGCGGCACGCCCGACGGCGACGAGGTCGCGCGACGCGAGCAGGCAGAGCGCGTCGGCGTCGGAGATCCGCTCGCCGTCGAGCGCCTTGTCGAGCACGCCCGCGACCGTCGTCGGCGACTCGGCGACCGTCATACCTTCGCCTCCTCGCGGACGAAACGGAGCTCGGGCACGGCTGCCAGCTCGCCCGCGCCGTGCGCCAGCTCCAGGAAGGTGTAGAGGCCGGCGCGCTCCCGCGGGCCGAACCGGTAGCGGAGCTTCTCGAAGTAGCGTGCCAGGAAGCCGGCGGGATAGCCGTAGCGGTCGGCAGCTTCGTGCGCGAGCGTCTCCGGCTCGTCACGTGCCGCTCTCACCGACGACACTAGAGCCTCCTCGAGCTCGACGATGCCATCGATGACAGGCTCCCGGACCGCCCAGACGGCGAACACCATCGGCAGCCCCGTCCGCTCGAGCCAGAGGCGCCCGAGGTCGTGGTGCGGTGTCGGGTCCTCGAAGGCGCTGCGGAGCGCCGCATCGCCGATCAGGAGCCGCGCGTCCGCCTCCGCGTCGAACGGAACGTGCTCTGCGTGCGGGAGCAGCACCTTCGTCAAGACGACGGACGTCGCGCTCTCGGGCGTGACGGCGATCGTCCGCACCCGCTCGAGCGGCTGCTTGGAGACGAGCTGGATCGAGTCCACGGCGCCCTCCGACGACACGCAGAGGCGCGGCAGGAGCCGCAGCCGATCGGCGTTCCGCGCGTACTCGATCGAGGAGATCGGCGCCAGGTCGATCTCGCCGTCGAGCAGCCTCCGGTTGAGCTCCGTCGGAACGCCCGACACCTCCTCCACGTCGGCAGTGAGCCGGAAGAAGACCGGCGCCATGTTCACATACGCGATCCGGCCGAGCCTGATCACGCGGCGGCCACCTCGAACCTTCGGAGCTCGTTGTAGAGCGTGTCCCGCTGAACCGGGATGCGGCCGGCCTCGCGGATGAACCGCGCGAGCTCATCGAGCTTCTGCTCCGTGCCCGCGGTCGCGCCGGCGGCCTGGAAGATCTGCTCGCGCACGACGGTGCCCTGAACGTCGTCCGCACCGAAGTGGAGAGCTACCTGGGCGAGCGGCATGCCCATCATGATCCAGTAAGCCTTCACGTGGTCGACGTTGTCGAGCAGCAGCCGCGAGACGGCGATCACCTTCAGGTCCTCGGAGCCCGGCGTATGTCGCCAGCCGCGCTTCTCGAAGACGGTGTTCTCGGGATGGAAGGCAAGCGGGACAAAGGCGAGGAAGCCTCCGGTCTCGTCCTGGAGGTCGCGGAGCCTGAGGAGGTGGTCGACACGCTCCTCATACGTCTCGACGTGTCCGTAGAGCATCGTGCAATGGGTCGGGATGCCGAGCCCGTGCGCCGTGCGATGCACGTCGAACCACTCGTCCGGATGCTCCTTCCCGGGCGCCACGAGGCGCCGGACGCGATCTGCGAACACCTCGGCGCCGCCGCCGGGCAATGACCCGAGCCCGGCCGCCTTCAGCTCCCGGAGCACTGTCTCGTGGGACGTGCCGGCGAGCTTCGACATGTGGTGCACCTCGCTCGCGGTGAACAGCTTGAGGTGGACGTCCGGCAGCGCCGCGTGGAGCTGCGAGACGATCTCGACGTAGTAGCCGAAGTCGACGTGTGGGCTCTCGCCGCCGACCATGTGGATCTCTGTGAACCCTGAGATCTCACGCTGCCGGAGCGCGTCCTCGACGATCTCCTCCGCCGTGTACGTGTAAGCACCCTCCTCCTTCTGGGTGACGGCGAACGCGCAGAACTTGCACTTCACGCGGCAGACGTTCGTCTGGTTCAAGTAAAGGTTCTGGATGAAGAAGACGCGGTCGTCACCGCCGCGTCGGCGTCGCGCGAGGTCGGCGAGCTCGCCGAGGCCAAGCAAGTCGTCCGTCTCGAACAGCGTCTGTCCGTCGGCAGCGTCGAGCCGCTCGCCCGCCTCGACCTTCTCGCGGATCGTGTCCAGCGTCGAGATGCGCTCGATCGTGGCCATGCCTTGCCTAGCTCTCCCGGTCGACGACGAGCGACGTGAGCGCCTCGAGCTCCTCGCGGTGCAGCTGCTCGTCGAGACAGCCGCGCGCGCGCTCGGCGTACTCGCGCGCGAACTCCCGCGAGCGCTCGAGCGCGTCGGTGGTGGCGACCCGTGCCAGCGCGCCGTCCAGGGGCCCGCCTGCGAGCGCGTCGTAGACGACGCTGTCCTCTTGCGCCGCGAGCAGCAGTGGCAGCGTCGGCGTCCCCTCGCGGAGGTCGACGCCGGCGATCTTCCCGGTCTCCATCGCCTCACCCGTGCAGTCGAGGATGTCGTCAGTGATTTGGAAGGCGATGCCGAGCGCAACGCCGAACTCGCCGAGCGACAGATCGCGCCCGCCGCAGCCGAGCATGCACGCCGCCTCGAAAAGCTTCCCCGTCTTGAGCGCGCAGCGCTCGAGGTAGCTTTCGACGCTCGTCTGCGGATCGTGCGTCTGCCGCCTTTGCAGGGCCTCCCCGCGGGCGAGGCAGAGCGTGGCGTCGGCGAGCCATTCGACAGCGGCGAGCGTCGCCCGTGTCCGTGAGCATCGCGAACGCCCGCGCAAACAGGTAGTCGCCCGCAGCCTTCGCCCCGTCCGGTCCGTAGGCAGCCCAGGCCGCCTCCCGCCCGCGACGGTATTTCGCGCCGTCGATCAGATCGTCGTGAACAAGGGTCGCCATGTGGATCAGCTCCACCGCAACGCCCGCCGCGAGCGGTGGCTCGGGCGAGTCGGACGAGAGATAGACGAGCATCGGTCGCAGCCGCTTGCCGCCGGCGGCGAGCGCGTCCTCGCCGATCGCCGCCACCGTACCGGGGTGGCTCTGAACCGTCGCCTCGAGACGCTCTTCGAGGTCGTCGAGGTAGGCAACGAGGCCGGGGATCTCACGGATGGCGGCGAGCGCGGTCACCTTGCGCTTGCAGTATGGAGTGCGACGATGCCGCCCGCGAACGTGCGGTAACGAACGTCACGAAATCCAGCTGCCTCGATCAGCGTGGCGAGGTCGTCCTTACCGGGAAATCGGCGAACGCTCGCGGGCAGGTACGCATAGGCCGAGCCGCCGCTCAGCGGGCGTCCGAGCAGCGGCACGATCCGATCGAACCACACTCGGTAGAAGGGCGCCGAGCGTCCCGGTGGGCTGCGTGATCTCGAGGATGCCGAGGCGGCCGTCGCTGACGAGCACGCGCGCGAGCTCGCAAAGGGCGCGCTCGAGATCGGCGACGTTGCGGACGCCGAAGCCCACGGTCGCGCTATCGAACTCCCCGTCTTCGAACGGGAGCGACAGCAGATCGCCTTCGATCCAGGCGACGGCCGCCGACTTGCGGCGCGCCCGCTCGATCATCCGGGGCGAGAAGTCGAGGCCGACGACGGCGCCGGCGCCGGCGCGCAGGCAGGCGACCGCCAGATCGCCCGTCCCGCAGCAGCCGTCGAGCACGCGGTCGCCCGACTTTACGACCGCCTCGGCCGTGATCCGCCGCCAGCGCTGGTCGAGCCCGGCCGTCATCACGCGGTTCATCGGGTCGTAGACCGGCGCAATGCGGTCGAACATCGAGCGAACGCCTTCGGGCGGCAGGGTGCCCGACTCGATCGTCGCGGACGTGTCGCCGCCGGCCGTCATCGCCGTAGTCTGCCGTGAAGATGCGCGCTGCTGCCGGCGGCCGGCGCTACTTGCCGCCCTTGGAGGCCTCGAGGAAGATCGCGAGCTTCTGCAGGTTGTCCTGGCCCAGCTGGGCGAAGGAGGGCATCGGCGATCCCGGCGTCTTGCTCGCGGGGTTCGTCAAGTGGTCGATCTGCCACTGGATGCCGCGGTTCCGCGTGCCTTCGGCCGTCAGGTCAGGTGCGCCGAGGTTCGAGCTCCCGTAGCTCAGATACGTGTGGCAGTTGAGACAGCCCGACTCGGCGAACAGCTGCGCACCCGGCAGCGCCGCGTCGGGGAGGTTGTTCTGCTTCTGCATGTCCTTGGCCGTCGTCGACGCCTCGCTCGCCAGGAACTCGCTCGCGGTCGCGCCCTTCCACGTGAGGATGCCCATCGACAGCACGACGAGGATCGCGGCCACGATCGCCACCGGCCGGCGCGACAGCCTCCGCTCGGGCCGACGGTCGATGAACGGCAGCGCGAAGAGGAGCATCATCAGCACCGTCGGGATCCCGACCGTCGCGAGGACGACGGTGTTCGGCCACTTGAAGATCCGCAGGAGGTAGAAGAGGAAGTAGAAGTACCAGTCGGGCCGCGGGATGAAGCTCGTCGTCCCCGGGTCTGCCTTCTCGGCGTACTCCGGCCCGAGGATGCCTGCGTCCGTGCCGTTCGCCGTCTCGTGCCAGACGACGGCGAGCCCGATGATCACCGACACGACGACGAGGCTCATCACCGTGTCGTGGAACATCGCGTGCGGGAAGAACGACTTCCCGTTCTTCTCCACGTCCTTCTTGTACGCCTCGAAGTGGCGTCTGTTCTCTTCGATGCTCATGACGCGCTCACTTCCCGTTTCCCCTCGGCGCCGGCTGCACGAGCCCCTCGCGCGCAGGCGTCTCGTCCTCTTCCATGTCCTCCAGCTGCGGTCCCCACGGTGGGTTGGACACGCCGAGCCGGATCACGAGGTAGAGGTGGATCCCGATCAGGGCGAAGATCGCCCCGGGTAAGACGAGCATATGGATGGAGTAGAAGCGGGACAGCGTGTCGCCGTTGATCTCTGCGCCCGCTTTCAGTATCTGCGCCATATAGGGCCCGACGAAAGGCCCCGTACCCGTGATGTTGATCCCGACAACCGATGCCCAGTACGAGGTCTGGTCCCACGGGAGCAGGTAGCCGGTAAAGCCCTCGAACATCCCGAGAATCAGCAGAGCGGCGCCGACCATCCAGTTGACTTCGCGCGGGTACTTGTACGCGCCGAACAGGAAGACCCGAGCCATGTGGAAGAACAGCAGGATGATGAAGACGCTGGCGCCGAAGCGGTGCATGCCGCGGACGAGCCAGCCCCACGTGAGGTCGTTCGTGATGAACTGGATCGACTCGTACGCGTTGTCGGGGTCCGGCTTGTAGTACATGGCGAGGATCACACCGGTGATCGTCTGCACGAGGAACGCCGTCAGCGTCGCCGAGCCGAGCGTGTGGAACCAGTTCGTCCGGCCCGGGACCTTGCGGAAGAGGAAGTACTTGATCGCGCCGACGAGCCCCGTCCGCTCCTCGATCCAGTCGAGCGGATAGGTAACGACTGCTTCGGCCTTCTTCCGTCCGTCGGACTTCGGCATCTCGATGCGTGCCTAGCTCGGCGGAATGAACGGGTAGAGGATCTGCTCGATCCCGTCGATATGGACGCCCGGCTGCGCGAGCCGGTACTTGCCCATGATCGCGTCCTTGCCGGTGCCGTCGACCTCGTTGACGCTGAAGGCGCCGACGAGGCGGAGGCGGCCGTCCTTCACCTTGTACGCGTAGCGGTCGAGCGCGCGGACGGGCGGCCCGGCGACACGGTTGCCCTCAGTGTCGTACTGGCCGCCGTGGCACGGACAGCCGAAGCCGGCCGGGAGCACGCCTGTGAGCATCACCTTGCGCCTCCCGGCCGCGACCTCCGTCGGTTTCGGGTCGGTCGGGCCATTCGCCTGGACGGGGCAGCCGAGGTGCACGCAGCGGTTGGAGATGATCGTGAAGCTCGGCTCGCCCTTGAGCAGGCCGTTGAAGCGGACGTAAGCCGTGCGGTCGTACACGTCGTTGGGAACGGGCGCGAGGTTGAACTTCGTGATGAACCACTTGCCCTCGGGGAAATTCTCGAGCGGACCGAGGTCGACGTCGATGTCGAAGAAGCCCTCGTTCTTCTTGAAGGGCGGCAGACCGGCGAAGACGAGCGGTGGGATCGTGACGACGGCGCCGATCGCCGCGCCGAGCCCTAGCGTCATGCCGGAAAGGAAGGTCGCGCGCGACGCAGGTGTCTCGCCGACTGATGCGCGCTTTACCTGGGCGCCGGCCTCCGGCGGGCCTGGCGCGGCCGCCGGCCTGCGCTCCCGCGTCGTGTCGTACACCCACCCGACGCCGAACACGATCACCGCGATCACACCGGCAGCGACGATCCACCAGCTGACGAGCAACCCGACGAGAAGGGCGGCCACACCGGCGGCGACGCCGATCGGCCAGATGCTCAACGCGGGCGCGTGGCTCGTGCCTCTCTCGGGATGCTCAGCCGCTATGCGATTGCCTCCTCGTCGCTGCCCGCTCGATTCAATCCTGCCCTAGTCCCGCTGTCAACGTGGTGACAGCCGTCGCTAATCAAGAGTCTGCATCGGGGACAGGATAAATCCGGTCCCCGATGCCGTACTCACCCCACCGGCGGTCGACGAGGTTCTTCACGGCCGCCGACATCTCGATCTCCTCCGGCCACGGGCGCGCGTCTTCCTCCGGCAGCTTGTGCGTCGCGTCGATCCCGATCTTCCCGCCGTAGAACTGCCGCCCCGGCGCGTGGTCGAGGTGGTCGAGCGGACCTCGGTCAGCAGCACGTCCCGCTTGGGATCGACGTTCGCGCAGACGCGAAAGAACACATCCTCGTAGTCGTGGACGTTCACGTGCTCGTCGACGACGACGATCGCCTTCGACAACGACAGCATCCCTAGGCCCCAGAGCGCATGCATCACCTTCTGCGCGTGGCCGGGGAACGCCTTGCGGATCGACACGATCACGCAGTTGTGGAATGCGCCCGCGACGGGCAGGTCGTAGTCGGCGATCTCCGGCAACGTCATCCGCACGGCGGGGAGGAAGATGCGCTCCGTCGCCTTGCCGAGCCACGCGTCCTCGGCCGGCGGCTTACCGACGACGATGGACGGGTAGATCGCATCACGGCGCATCGTCACGGCGCTGATGCGAAAGATCGGGAACTCCTCCGCATGCGAGTAGTAGCCGGTGTGATCGCCGAAGGGCCCCTCGACGCCGACATCATCGGCCGAGACCGTGCCCTCGAGGACGATCTCCGCGTGGGCCGGCACCTCGAGATCAATCGTCTTGCACTCGACGAGCTCGACCGGCTCCCCGCGAAGGAAACCCGCGAGCATCAGCTCGTCGATGTGGTGCGGCAGCGGCGCGCTCGCGGAGTAGGCAGTAACGGGGTCGACACCTAGGGCCACTGCGACGGGGATACGGCCGTCCTGCGCGGCGAGCAGGTCGGCACGACCGTCCTTGTGCAGCTGCCAGTGCATGTAGGTGGAGCGCCCGTCGATCACCTGCATCCGGTACATGCCGACGTTTCGCGTACCCGTGCTCGGGTCCTCGGTGATCACCGCAGGCAGGGTGATGAATGGCGCGGGATCGCCCGGCCAACAGGTCTGGATCGGTAGCTTCGTGATGTCGACGTCGTCTCCGGTGAGCACGATTTCCTGGCATTCACCGTTGGAGACGACCTTCGGCGGCGAGTCGGCGATCGACTTGAGCTTCTTGAGCCCGCGCACCTTCTCCCGGATCGTCTTCGGCGGTTGCATCTCGAGCACGTCGGAAAGCTTCTCCGCGACCACATCGAGGGTCGGCGCGCCGAACGCGAGACACATACGGCGCTCGGTGCCGAACTGGTTGATCAGGAGCGGGTGCTGCGAGCCCTTCGGGTGCTCGAAGAGGAGGGCGGGGCCACGCGCCTTCACCACGCGGTCGACGATCTCGGTGATCTCGAGATGAGGATCCACCTCGGTCGCGACGCGCACGAGCTCACCCTCGCGCTCGAGCAAAGCGATCCAGTCGCGGAGATCCTTCAGCGGAGCCAAGGCGAGATCAGTCTATGGAGTCGAGCGCGTAGCCCACCGCCTCGTCGAGCGTCCAGCGCCGGCCCCTGGCCGCCGCCTCTTCGAATCTCTCGTCCGCGAGCACGAGCACCGGCGCGGCGAGATCCTCGCGGACCTGATCCCAGTTCCCGTGTGTCGTGCGTCGCTCTTCGGCCTCGATCGCACCCCAGATGAGTCCGGCGCGCTCCTGCCGCCCTCCTTCGACCTCGACTCGCGCGAGCCGTGCGAGCGCGAACATCGTGCCGCGCGAGTCTCCGAGCCTTCGGCAGTGCTCGAGTGACTCGGCGAGCCAGTGCTCCGCATCCTCATGACGACCGAGCTCGAGCGTGCAGTCAACCATCGTGCGCAGCGAACGCGCGCGCCACCAGCTGAAGCCGGACTCCTCCGCGAGCTTCGCGCCGCGTGCGATCAGGTCGAGACCCCGCTCCGGATCGCCCTCTGCATAGAAGATCTCCCCGGCGAGCGTGAGCGCTTGCGACTCGCCGCGCTTGTTCCCGTTGGCGCGATGATGCTCGAGGCTGGCGTCCGCGAGCCGGCGCGCCTCTTCGAGATCGCCGCGGTACAACGCCGAGTAGCCGAGCCGCAGCTCGAGCGTCGCGATCTGCCGTTCATCGCCGAGCTCGCGGAACAGCTCGAGACTTTCCGCGTACGCGCGCTCAGCGAGCGCGTCGTGGCCCGCGGGATTCGCGGTGCTTCCGAGCGTACGCAAGGCATGCGCCCGAACCTCGAGCGGGGCGCCCCCGGCCCGATCGAGCAGAACGGTCAGCCAGTGCACCCCTTCCTCGGGACTTCGTACGCTCCAGAACATCTCCAGCTCGACGGCGAGGCGGAGAGCGAGCTCGAGGTCCTGCTCAGCAGCCCAGCCGAGCGCAGCCCGGAGATTGTCGTGCTCGGGGATCATGAGATCCATCCGCTGCTCGCCCCCGGACTCGACATCTCGAAGGCCAGCGGATGCGGCGAGGGCTAGGTAGTGCTCGGCGTGGGCTCGGCGCAAGGCGAGCGCCTCCGGCGACCCCTCGAGCCGCTCGACCGCGTACTCACGGATCGTCTCCAACATCCAGTAGCGCCCACCCGTGAAGCGGAGAAGGCTCTTGTCGATGAGCGACTGGAGCGTGTCGAGGTCCGCGCCACACACGTCCTCCGCCGCGCGGAGCGTGCACCCGCCGGCGAAGACCGGGAGTCGTGCGAAGAGTTGCTTCTCGCGCTCGTCAAGGAGGTCGTGGGACCACTCGATCGTCGCGCGGAGCGTCTGTTGACGTGCTTCGGCGTCCCTGCCGCCCTTCAGAAGATCGAGCCGCTGCGCGAGGCGGTCGAGGAGCTGCCGCGGCGTGAGGACGCTCGCGCGCGCGGCTGCGAGCTCGACGGCGAGTGGGAGATCGTCGAGCCTGCGGCAGAGCTCGGCGACTTCGTCCGAGGGCTCGAAGCTCGCTCGCGCACAGAAGAGCTCGACCGCCTCAGGCTCGGCCAGCGGCGGCACCGCGAACTCCACCTCCCCCTGGACGCGTAGAAGCTCCCGGCTCGAGACGAGGAGATGGAGGTTCGGGCAGGCGGATAACAGACTCGATAGCTCCGGAGCCGCGCCGACGACCTGCTCGAAGTTGTCGAGGAGCAGGAGCAGCTCACGTCGGCCGACGTGCTCGGCGAGGGCCCTGCTCGCCCCGAGCGCCTGCGAGATGGTCTCCGGCAGGAGAGCGGCGTCCGTCAGCGTCGCCAGCGGGATCCAGACGATCGCGTTCCGGAAGTCGGGCACGAGCTCGGACGCGACCTCGATCGCGAGCCGCGTCTTCCCGGATCCTCCCGCGCCCGTGAACGTCACGAGACGCGCCCCATCGCGCACGAGAGCAAGAGCCTCCGCGACCTCGCGCTCGCGACCGACGAACGAGCTGGCCGGGCTAGGGAGGTTCGTGTTCGAGAGGGTGTTGAGCGGTGGGAAGCGGTAGTCGCCGAGCTGGTAGATCGCTACGGGGTGCGCAATGTCTTTGAGGCGGTGCTCACCGAGCTCCACAGGCTCGCCGTTGACCAGCTCTGCGGTGGCCCGCGAGAGGACGACCTGGCCTCCGTGCGCGCAGGCGGCAACCCGCGCTCCCAGGTGCACGTCGCCTCCGACGTAGCCCTCGTCGGTGAGGAGCGGGGTGCCGGTGTGGAGGCCGACACGGACTCGGATCGGGCCGTTGCTCAGATCATCGGTGAACACCGCGGCCGCAGCGACCGCACCCGGCGCCGTAGGAAAGGCGAAGAGGAACGCGTCGCCCTGCGTGTCCACCTCGACGCCGCCCGCCGCGGCGCAGGCCTCCCGGATCACACGGCGGTGCTCGGCCAGCGCATCCGCGTAGGCATCGGCGCCCAGCTCGTGCAGCAGCTTCGTCGAGCGCTCGACGTCGGTGAAGAGAAAGGTGACGGTGCCGGTCGGCAGCTCGCGCATGGACGTCGGCGTCTGCCGCGGGTTACGGAGCCGTCCGCGCAGCCGCGAGCCACTCGGCCAGCGCGAGAACCCCGTCGGCCTGCTCCTGGCCGCCAAAGAGGCTCGAGCCTCCTTGCATCATCATCAGCTTGTAGCGCTCCCCGTCCGCCGCCTTCAGCTTCAGCGTGAGCGCCGTGGCATCGAGTACGGCAACAGGCGCGGTCAGCCAGCCGCCGCCGGCGCCATCCAGCTCGGCGTCAGCCGCCTCGCCCGGCGTGACTGACACGAGTCCGCCCTTGGGCTGGTGCTTCCGGTCGAGCGGTTGCAGAAGCAGGCGCCGCTCGGTGACGCCGACGGCGTAGAGGCTGCCGCTGAAGGTCTTCTGCTGCGTGGCTGCAGCGATTCCGCGCAAGGTCTCGCCGTCCTCGAGCTGAGCTTCGAGCTGCGGCCGCACGACGTCTGCGAACCCCTCCGACATGAGCCGCATCTTGCCAAGATCGCTAGGTGAAGGCCTACGTGACGGGGGCGAGCGGGTTCATCGGCTCACACGTCGTCCGCGAGCTCCGCGAACGCGGCGCCGACGTGTGCGACGAGTGGATCGACCTCTCCGACCGCGCGCGACTACGGCAAGCGATCGCCGGCCGCGACACGGTCTTCCACCTCGCGGCGCTCTACTCGTACGACGCGCCTGCGGTGGAGCACGAGCGGGTCAACGTCGAGGGCACGCGCACGATCGTCGAGCTCTCCCGCGAGCTCGGCGTGCGGCGACTCGTCCACACGAGCACGTGCGGGACGTGCGGCCCAGTCCGCGGCCGGGCTGCAACGGAGGAGGACGGGCCGCCGTCATGGGAGCTCGCCGTGTCCTACAAGCGGACGAAGCTTGCCGCGGAGCGCATCGTGCTCGCCGCCGCACAGGACGGTTTCGACGCCGTCGTCGTCAACCCGACGACCCCCGTCGGAGACGGTGACCGTGCGCCGACACCGACCGGCAGGATGATCGAGGGGGTCGCAACCGGCCGCTACCGCGCGTTCGTCGACACGGGCGTCAATCTCGTCGACGTCCGCGACGTCGCGCGCGGCCACGTCCTCGCGTTCGAGCGGGGCCGGCGCGCGGAGCGATATCTGCTCGGCGGCGTCGACCTGACCCTCAAGGAGGTCTTCGGCGTCGTCGCCGAGCTCGCGGGTCGGGCCCGGCCCCGGATCCGGCTTCCCTACGGGGCGGTGCGAACAGCGGCTCGGCTCGGCCTCACGAACCGCGACGAGGTGCTGCTCGCGCGCCTGCCGATGTGGTTCTCATCGGAGAAGGCGTCGCTGGAGCTCGGCTACGCGCCCGGACCTGTCTGGCCGGCGCTCGGGCGTGCGGTGTCAGAGGCGCTCAGTGCTGGCGATGGCTGAGCCACTTGAAGAACTGCCCGATCGCGATCACGGCGATGAAGATCAGGCCCACGACAAGCATCGAGAGGACGATGTCCCTCCCCTCCTTGGCGACATCTCCGGCCCCGAGGAGCGCAGCGATCACACCGCGACTTTAACGGACGCGACGGCGGTGCGCGTCGAGCGCCGCGTGCAGCGCGTCCTCGCCCACCTCACGCACGACGAGGTCACGCAGCTCCCACGCCTCGCCGCGCAGGCGGAGCGTGTCCCGCGCCCCGTTCAGCTTGCCCGTGCC
Source organism: uncultured Actinomycetes bacterium (assembly GCA_963705945.1). GTDB lineage: Bacteria > Actinomycetota > Thermoleophilia > Gaiellales > Gaiellaceae > PALSA-612. The sequence goes on from CAVPLG010000003.1 coordinate 617,480, forward strand.
GAGCAGAGCGGCCGTCGCCGCCCAGGCGATGCCGTCTCCGTCCGCTCCCTCGGCTCGGAGTTGAGCACAGACGGAGATCAGTGCCGCGAGATCCGCGACGGCCATGACGTCGTGGAGCGCGGCGACGCGAACGAGACCGTGGGCATACAGGTAGTCGCCGAGCAGGAGGCCGTCCTCCGCGTCGGTGGGGGCGAACAGCCTGGGGCGCCCATAGTGGAGAAGGTAGCCCTCGTAGATCGTCTCGACGCCGAGCGCAGTCCGCTCCGGCCCGAGCGGCGAGAAAACTGGCTCGAGCTGCCGCTTCCCCGGCGGCAGCAGCGCCGCGCCCCACAGCGGGCTCTCGCGCTGCGCCTCCTCGGCGATCACGTCCCAGAGGGTCACACCGGCTGGCGGCAGAGGCCGGAGCACGTACTCACGACAGCCACCCTGCCGCCTCCTTTGCCCAGTACGTGATCACGACGTCAGCGCCCGCCCGCTTGATCGAGGTCAGCGACTCGAGGGCGGCGACGCGCTCGTCCAGCCAGCCGGCGCGGCGGCGGCCTTCACCATCGCGTACTCGCCCGAGACGTTGTACGCCGCGACGGGGCAGTCGAACCGCGCACGGACGGCCGCGATCACGTCGAGGTAGGGCAGAGCGGGTTTGACCATCAGCATGTCCGCGCCCTCCTCGAGGTCGAGCGCACACTCGCGGAGCGCCTCGCGGACGTTCGCCGGGTCGAGCTGGTAGCTGCGGCGGTCGCCGAAGGCGGGGGCCGAGTCGGCAGTGTCGCGGAACGGGCCGTAGAAGGCGGACGCGTACTTCGCGGCGTACGAGACGATCCCGACCTCTGCATGGCCAGCGTCGTCGAGCGCTGCGCGGATCGCGCCGACGCGGCCGTCCATCATGTCGCTCGGGCCGACCGCGTCTGCGCCGGCGTCGGCATGGCTGACCGCCGTTCGGGCCAGCAGCTCGACCGTGACGTCGTTCGCGATCTCGCCGTCCTCGAGGACGCCGCAGTGCCCGTGCGTCGTGTACGAGCAAAGGCACACGTCGGTCAGCAGCACGAGCTCAGGAAACCGCGGCCGGAGAGCCCTGAGCGCCTCTTGGACGACACCGTCGTCCGACCAGGCGCCCGAACCCTCGTCGTCCTTCTCCATCGGCACGCCGAACAGGATCACCGCCGGAACGCCCGCTTCGACGAGCGTCTCCACCTCGCGTAACAGCCCGTCGACCGTGTGCCGGCCGAGTGCCGGCAGCCCGTCGTTCGTCCAGGCGTCTGCAGCGACGAACAGCGGCATCACGAGGTCGGACACGACGACGTCGGTCTCGCGGGCGAGGCCGCGCAGCGCCCCCGTACGGCGCAGTCGCCTCAGCCGTGTCGCGGGATACGGCACGGCGCGAAGACTACGCATCTTCCGCCACCCGAGGATCCGGCGCTTCGTCGCTGCTACGTTGAGCCCATGGCTACGCCCCGTGCGACCACAGGGCCGCTGTCGGACCGCGCGAGCCGCAGACGCCGGCAGCGCACGTGGAGACGCTGGAAGATCGTCGCCGTGCTCGCAGGCACGGCGGTGCTGGTGACGCTCCTGCTCGCCGCCTTCAGCGCCCCGACTCCGTCCTTCCAATCCGGCCTGCCGGCGGACCCGACGCTGCTCGAGACCGACCGGCCCGAGCTCCTCGACGTCGCACACCAGGGCGATCTCGCGATCCAGCTTCCCGTCTCACAGCAGTCGGTGACAGCGCTCGCCTACCACGGCGCGAACACGTTCGCCCTTCCGCTCGAGCCCGTCGGCCGGCAGGTCAACCAGGGCATCCTCTCGCGCATCTATCACCGTCTCGTCGGCGACGACCAGAGCGGCGTCACCTACTACCAGCTGACCGGCGGCGAAGGGTCGCGGACGGGCGCGCTCGACGTCGGAGCGCCGACGGGCACCGCCGTGTACGCGCCTGTGACGGGGACGGTGGTCAGCATTCGAGACCTCGTCCTCGCGGGCAAGCGCCACGGCCAGCGCATCGACATCGTTCCCTCCGAAGCGCCGTCAGTCGTCGTCTCCCTGACGCGCCTCCGCGCGGATCCCTCGCTGACGGTCGGCTCCCCCGTGACGAAGCTGCACGTCGAAGATCGGCGTCGTCGTCGACCTCTCGCCGCGTCGAGGAGCAGGCGCTCGCGGGCGTCACGCACGACCCTGGCAATCACGTCACGCTCACGGTGCAGCCAGCTGCGACACTCGCCTATCGCTAAGCCGTGAGGATCCTCTTCGTCGCGGACGTCTTCGGCCCGCCGGGCCGTCGCGCAGTCGAAACGGAGCTGGGACGGCTCAAGGACGAGCTCAGCGTCGACTTCACGATCGTCAACGGCGAGAACGCCGCCGACGGTCGCGGCATCACGCCTCGCCTCGCCGACAAGATTCTCTGCTCGGGCGCCGATGTGATCACGCTCGGGAACCACGTCTGGGCCCGCGACGAGATCCGCGACTACCTCGCAACCTCCGAGCGCGTGATCCGGCCGGCGAACCTCGCCTCGGGGCTCCCCGGCCGGGGGCTCACCGTCGCCACCGCGGCCGACGGGACGCCCGTCGCCGTCTGCAACCTCATGGGCTGGCTCTTCCTCGAGACTCCTGTCACACCGTTCGAGGTGATCGACGAGCTCGTGACGGAGGCGACCGAGCAGGCCAAGGTCGTCGTCGTCGACTTCCACGCCGAGGCGACGAGCGAGAAGATCGCGCTCTCCCGGCTGCTCGACGGCCGGGTGACCGCGGTGATCGGCACGCACACGCACGTGCAGACGGCCGATGCGCGTATCCAGCCCGGCGGCACGGCAGCGATCACCGACGCTGGCATGACAGGCCCGCACGACTCCGTGATCGGCGTCGAGGCCGACCTCGCGATCGCACGGATGAAGACCGGCATGCGCGTTCGCTTCTCGCCGGCGAAGGGCGGCGTTCGACTCGAAGGTGTGACCGTCGACTGCGATCCGGCGACCGGCCGCGCGACCGCGGTCGCGCCCGTCCGCGTCGAGGTCGGCTAGCCCTTGGGGATGGCTTCGAGCTTGTAGCCGACGCCGTAGCGCGTCTGGATGAACGTGTGCCGCGGCGCCCGCCGGTCGACCTTGTCGCGGAGCCGGCGCACGAACACGTCGACCGTGCGGTCGCGGTGCGACTGACGCCTCCCCCAGAGACGCTGGAGCAGCTCGTCGCGCGTGACGACGCGGCCCCGCTCGAGCGCGAGCGCGTACAGCAGGCGGAACTCCGTCGGCGTCAGCTCGGCGTTCTCGCCTCCGACGTACGCCTGCACGTCGTCCGGATTGATCAGCAGCTCCTCGATCTCGATCGGCTCACCGCGCGCGACTTCCTCGGCCCGGACTCCACGCCGGGCCGCTGCGCGCACCCGGGCGACGAGTTCCTTCATCGAGAACGGCTTGACGAGGTAGTCGTCGGCGCCGATCTCGAGCGCGTGCACGCGGTCGTGCTCCGTCCCGCGCGCCGAGACGACGACGATCGGCGTGCCGATGCCCTCGGCCCTCGCAGTCTCGATCACACTCCAGCCGTCGAGGCCGGGAACCATCAGGTCGAGCACGCAGACGTCCGGCTTCTCGTACCGCAACCGCGCTAGCGCTATGTCGCCGCGTTCGAGGCTGACCGCGTCGAACCCGGCTGCCCCGAGATGCTCGGTCATACCGCGCGCGATGACAGCGTCGTCCTCGACGATGAGGACCTTGGCCACGGCGCCTACGATAGACCGGACTGCGATGTGGCTCTGGTGAACAGCTGGTGAATACGTGGTGACACGTCTCTTCGGCCGGCGGCCGCAGGCGGAACATGGCGACGTGACGGGCGATCACGCGCACGAGGCAGAACGGACGCGCGTCCTGATCGAGGAGTCAAGGGAGAGCGTCGTCGTGCTGGACGCCGATCGCCGCGTGCTCGCGGCGAGCCGCCGCGCGCGCGAGGCCGTTCAGGGGCTCGTCGAGGGTGCGCCGTTTCCCGAGGACGTGGTCGGATCGCGCCTGGGGCGGACGGCGATCGAGATCCCGCTCGACGTCGGGGGCCGGACGGAGACCCTCCTCTACCTCAGCTCGCCGGGCGACTTCGCCGCGTACGAGGAGCTACGGGCCGGCTTCACCGCTGCTGTCTCCCACGAGCTGCGCACGCCGCTCGCGCGATTGATGGCGCTGCTCGACAGCGCTTCGCTACCGGGCGCGGACCCGGCCGCGCTGATCGACGAGGCGCGGGGAGAGGTGGTGCAGATGGGCGAGCTGATCGACGACGTGATGTTTCTCTCGGAGCTCGAGAGCGGCCGTGCGGTGGTCGGCCTGGGGACGACGCCGGCGCTCGGTGTGCTCGAGCAGGTCGTCCGCCGGCTCGCCCCGCGAGCGGAGGCGGCCGGCGTTGGGATCGTCCTCGACTGCCCGGCCACGGTGGATCTCCCCGTGCGCCAGCGAATGCTCGACGTGCTTGCGTCGAACCTCGTCGAGAACGCGATTCGCTACGCCGGTGAAGGAACGACGTGCAAGGTCGCCGTTGAGCTCGGCCCCGCCGAGGAGACCGTGCTCGCCGTCTCGGACGACGGCCGCGGCGTCACGGACGAGGATCTGCCCCGCCTCTTCGAGCGCTTTTACCGCGCGGACCGTGCGCGGGCGTCCCGCGGGACGGGCCTCGGCCTCGCGATCGTCAAGCACATCGCCACGTCCGCCGGCGGAACGACGGAGGCGGGCCGGGCGCCTCAGGGCGGGCTGGAAATCCGCTGCGTCTTTCCCGCGGCGCGCGCGTAACCGGTTCGTTTCCGGTCGTTCACCAGCGAGCCTCCGCGACGGGGGGTGGCGCGACGGAACCCGGGGTATGCTCGCTCGACGATGCGCCTGACGTTCCAGGAAGAGCTCGACCGGCTCGAGGCGGATCTCCAGGAAGAGTCGCAGCTCGTGATCCGCTCGCTCCGCGGCGCCATGACCGCGCTCCGCAGCCAGGACGTCGAGCTCGCCGACGAGGTGATCGCGTTCGACGACGAGGTCGACACGCGCTACCTCGCGCTCGAGCAGGGGATCGAGGGACTGCTCGCACGCCAGACGCCGGTCGCGAGCGACCTTCGCCTGGTGCTCGCGATCCTCCACGTCAATCTCCACCTCGAGCGGATGGCCGACCTCTGCGTGACGATCGCAAAGCTGATGAAGCTCGTCGTCGGCACCGAGGGCGACCCCGCAGTGCTCGAGAGCATGGACGAGATGGGCGAGCGCGCCGAGGAGATGATCGGCGCGGCGATGGCCGCTTTCGCCGAGCGCGACCTCGGCGGTGCAGAGTCGATCGTCGAGCTCGACGAGCTGATCGACCGAGCGAACCGACGATTCGTCCGCCACGTCCTAGAGCTCGGCAGCGACGAGGCTCTCCGCGAATGGGGCCTTCGGATGCTGCTCGTGTCTCGGTGCCTCGAGCGAATCGGCGACCACGCGGTCGACGTCGGCGAGCAGACCGCCTACCTGATCACAGGCGAGCTGCGCGAATTCTCCGACGCCTCGCATCCCCAGCTCGACGCATAGCCGTCGCGCTCGCAAAGCAGCGCGAACGCGAGCAAGGGAAAGAACCACACGACGTAGAGGTAGAACCAATGCGTCAGCACGAGCTCGAACCCGATCAGCAACGCGGCGCTGAAAGCAGCGAGCTGGAGCGGTGACTTCTCGCGCGGCCGGAGCGCGAGCACGAGCGCCGCGATGACGAGCAGGGCTTCCAGCACCCACTGCACGACGTGCAGATCCGGCAGCCCGGCGTGGTACTGCCGCCAGTCCCAGAGCGAGAAGGGCGAGTCACGGGTCACCTGGCTCGCGACCGTGCGGTGCCAGAACGCCGACACAGCGCCGATCGGATGCCCGTCGAGAAGCAGAATCGAAAACGCCGCGAGCGTCGCGACGACGAACCCCAGGACGAAAGCGGCAGCCCGCCGCGGTCGTTCGAGCCGCGGATACGTGAGCCAGAGCGGAAACAGCACGAGCGAGGAGAACTTCGTCCAGCCCGCCAGGCCGAACAGGCCACCCCGCGCCCAGGCAGAAGATGCGAGCCAGAACGCGAACACGAGCAGCGCCGCCTGGATGGCGTCGTTCGAGTTCGAGCTCGCGACGTACTGCGTGAACGGATACGCGGCCCACGCGAACGCGAGCGTCGCCGCGAGCCTCCTGCCGCCGTAGCGCCACCCGACGAGCGCAAGCCCGATCAGACAGGCGAAGTCGAAGAGGATCGACGTGAAGCGCGCCGCGTTCAGGCGGTCGCCCTTCCCCTTCCAGCCGAGAACGAGGTACCCGGGGAGGTAGGCCTCGTAGACAACCGGGCCGTACGTATCCCCGTGGGCGTTGGCCGACTCACAGCGACCGTTCGGCTGGATCCGGAACGTCTGCCGCCCGTCGCGATCGGGCGCCGCGCACGGCGTACCGACCTCCTGCGGGAAGCGGCCGTACGGCCGCTGACCGCTCGCGATCCGCTGTGCCCCGATCACGCCCGCGTAGCCGACGTCGATCACGTTCGAGTCAGCGACGTCGAGGCCAACGCGGAACCCCATTACGAATACCGTCGCGCCGATCAGCAGCCAGACCGGCCAGACCGGCCGCGATGCCGGCGCCGCGCGCCCTCGCCAGCCGATCCATGCAACCCGGGCGAGCAGGTAGAGCAGGACCGGGTAGACAAGCGGGACGCTCGTGAAGATCCGGCCGGCGTTGAAGTACCAGAGCGAGACGGAGAGGGACAGCAGGACGAGCAGGTCGAGATTCCTGAGCGCAAGCGGACGCCTGAGATCCGCAAGCCCGACGAAGAAGAGCGCGCACAGACCGAGCCAGACTGGATAGCTGTTGATCGCCTTCCCGCCGAACGAGCCGTCATGGCCGCGGGCCATCGGATACGCAACCTGCGGCCCGGTCCATGCCTCCTCGACGACGCCGGTCAGGTCGTCGACACGGCCGAACGCGATCTCGCCGGCCGGTCCTGACCAGACGCGAACCGTCCAGTCGCCGTACCTCTTGTCGTACGAAGCCTGCTTGACGAGCGAGCCCTTCGGATAGCGACCGACCCAGTCGGCCACCTTGCCCTTCGCGAGGAACGCCGCGATCGCGCTCTGTTCGTCCAGACGCGGTGGTGGAGGCGCAGCGGCCGTGGCGGGCTGGGCGACGGCGAGCGCGCCGAGCACGGCAGCGACGCACGCCCACTTGCTCATCGGGAGGGCTTGGCGGAACGGTGCTCGTTGCCGGGGCGCGATGGACACTGTGATCGCCAGAACGCAGGGAGCCCCAATAGTGAAGAACTATTGGGGCGACCGAGGACACCGCGAGCGCAGTGTCCAGCGCGATCCCGGCGGCTTAGTCACTGTTCTGCCAAGCCCTCCTACTAGCGACGGAACGACCAGAGCTTGTTGCCGAGGAAGTTCACCGGCGTGACGACGAGGATCGCGATCGCCTGCGCCGCGACCTCGTCCAGACCCAGCGCGACGAGCGCGCGGAGCACGAGCAGGTTGGCCGCGAGCGCGCACCACGAGACGAGGAAGAACCTCAGTCCCTGGTAGAAGAAGTGGCCGCGCGACCCGCGGAACGTCCAGAGCCTGTTCCAGAAGTAGTTGTTCGCAACGGCGACGACGAACGAGCACACCGCCGCGAGGAGATACTGGACGTCGAAGCCGCGAACGAGCAGCGAGTAGACGGCGAGGTTGAGGACGTACCCCGTCGCGCCGACCGTGCAGAACTTCAGCAGCTGCGATCCAGTTCTGTGGCCGCCGCAGCGCCTTCCCGGCCCGCGAGTGCAGCACGCTCGATTCGTTCACGCCCGCGCCCGGTCCATCGAGTCAGCCTACCGGCGTCGGCGGCGGCTCAACCCGGTGACCGTTCGAGCTCCGCGATCACCGCGAGACCGAACTCGGCCGCCCGCGCGCCGTCGATCACACGGTGGTCGAACGTGACGGCGATCGTGCCCGTGCGCCGAACGGCTACCTCGCCGTCCCGACGACCGGCCTGGGCGCGATGCGGCCGATCGAGAGGATCGCCACCTCGGGATGGTTGACGATCGGCGTCGTGAACAGACCGCCGAGCTTGCCGGCGCTCGTGACGGTGAACGTCGACCCGCGGAGCTCCTCGGGTTTGAGCGTGCCGACGCCGCGCCGCTTCGGCGAGCCGGCCCAGCTCGCGGTCGATCTCCTCCACGGACAGCCGGTCGCAGCCCCGAACGACCGGGACGGCGAGGCCCTGCGTCGGTCTGCACGGCGACGCCGATGTCGATGCGGTCGAGATAGACGATCGCGTCGCTGTCGAAGCCGTGCGTTCAGCTCCGGGAATGCGGGCAGCGTCGTCCGCGCACGCCTTGGCCACGGTGGCCACGAGCAGCTTCATGTCGATCGTGCTCGAAGTCGCACTCCTCGACCCAGGTCACGGGCGGCACTTCGCGGTGAGCCCGGGCCATGTGCTCGGCGATCACGCGCCGCACGCCGCGAAGCGGCTCCCGCCGACCCTCGACTGCACCGCTACTAGCCCCCGCCGCAGCGCGGACGTCGTCCTCCGTGATCCGCCCTTGCGGCCCCGTTCCCGTGACGTGCTCGATGTCGACGCCGAGCTCCGCCGCGATCTTGCGGACGACGGGCGTCGCCCGCGCTCGCGCGCTCGGCGGCCCCTTCGCCTCCGCCTGCGCCGGCGCCTCGAAGCAGCGGGCGCCGCAGGAGCGGCCGCCGCGGAAGCGCCGTCGCCATCGATCACGACGAGCACGGTCCCGACCGGCACCACCTCGCCTTCTGCGACAAGGATGCTGGAGACGATGCCGGAGGCGGGAGACGGGATCTCGACGGTGGCCTTGTCCGTCTGCACCTCGACGAGCGGGTCGTCCTCGGCGATCTCCGCACCCTCGGCGACGAGCCAGCGGGCGACCTCGCCCTCCGTCAGGCCCTCCCCGAGATCCGGCAGCTTGAACTCGTACGCCATCGTCAGCTGATTGTCGTAAACCGGATCGCGTCGTGACGGAGCATCGCGTGCACGCCGCGAGCGCCGTTGACCAGCTGCGTCACGCGCAGGTCGACAGCGACGCTCGCGAGCGCGAGCGCGTCACGGCGCTCGAGGCCGTGCTCCCTGGCCCATCAGCTCGAGCATCCCGTCGATCGCGATCGCAGCCGCCTCGTCGAGGTCGTCGTCGAACCCGAAGGTGATCCACGCCTCGTCGATGCGCGCGGCCGGCCACTCGAGCGGCAGATCGTCTCGAGCGCTCAGCGTCAGCTCGGCACGCTCGACGGGGCACTCGATCGCTAGCTGCGAGACCTCGCCGTCACCCTGTGCGGCGTGACCGTCGCCGGCCGAGAACAGCGCGCCGTCGACGGGGATCGGCAGGTAGAGCGTCGTCCCGGCCACGAGCTCCGTGCAGTCGATGTTCCCGCCGGACGTGCGCGGCGGGTGACGTCGGGTGCACGCCGGCCTCGGCAGGCGGCATCCCGAGCACGCCGAGGAACGGCCGCAGCGTCAGCTCCCGGCCGTAGCTGATCGCGGCCGATGCCCGCGTCCGAGTCGAGCGACCAGTGCAGCGACCACCGCTCGAGCTCTGCGACGCCGAGCCGATCGTTGAGCGGCGTCTGCGAAGCCGCCGGCTTCCGTGACGCCCCACGGCCCGACGCGAATCGGCCCGATACCGACCTCGAGCGTCTGTCCTGCCCTCGCTCCGCGCACCTCGACCGGCCCGATGAGGGCGTGTCCGCGGTCGAGCTCCTGGTCTCGCTCTGGGAAGTGTTCGTTCTCGAGCGTCCACCAGCCGGCGTTGAGGCACGAGATGACGATCGTGTCACCCGGAGTCGACCGTCAACACGGGCTCGAGGTCAGCCGAGAAGTGGCCGTGAAGCGTCCGCCGTTCGAGCGGCAGCTCGTGGACGGTCACGCGAAGTCGAGCAGCGTGCGGGCGGCTTCGAGGAGCCGCGCCTCCGACGGCATGTACACGTCCTCGAGCTGCCAGAACGGATAGGGCACGTCGTAGCCGGTCACGCGGAGCACGGGCCCACGGAGGTCGAGGATCGCCTTCTCCGCGAGCACGGCCGCCACCTCGGCGGCGAACCCGCACACGCGCGGCGCCTCCTGGACGACGACGACGCGTCCCGTCTTCGCGGCGGACGCGAGCAACGCCTCCTCGTCGAGCGGCTTCAGCGAGCGCAGGTCGAGCACCTCGACAGACGCCTCGTCCGCCAGCGTCTCCGCCGCCTGCTCGGCGAGCGGCACCATCGACCCGTAGGCGACGAACGTCAGATCCGTTCCCGCGCGCGCGATCCGCGCCTTCCCGAGCGGCACGACGTGCTCGCCGTCGGGCACCTCGCCGCGGATCGTCCGGTAGTGGAGCTTCGGCTCGAGGATCACGACGGGATCGGGATCGCGGATCGCAGCCGCGAGCAGGCCCTTGGCGTCGGAGGGCGTCGACGGGATCGCGACCTTCACGCCCGGCGTGTGGACGTAGTACGTCTCGGGGGAGTCGTCGTGGAGCTCCGGCGCCCGCACACCGCCGCCGTACGGCATGCGGATCGTGATCGGGAACTCCATGCCGCCGCGCGTGCGCCAGCGATAGCGCCCCACGTGATTGATCAGCTGGTCGAGCGCTGGGTAGCTGAAGGCGTCGTACTGCATCTCGCAGACGGGGCGCCAGCCGGCCATGCACAGGCCGATCGCCGTGCCCATGATCCCGGCCTCCGCGAGCGGCGTGTCGACGCAGCGATCCGGGCCGAAGCGGTCCAGGAGGCCTGCCGTCGCACGGAACACGCCGCCTGCCCGGCCGACGTCCTCCCCGAGCACGAGCACCGACTCGTCCCGCTCCAGCTCGACGTGGAAGCAGTCGTTGATCGCCTCGACGATCGACTTCTCAGCCATTCCGCATCCCCGGCGGCGGGTCGACGTACGCGTGCTCGAACACCTCACCGGGGTCGGCCGGCGGCTCGGCCTCGGCGGCCGCGATCCCGTCCTTCATCAGCGCCAGCGCCTCCGCGCGAACCTGCTCGGCGAGCGCGTCCGTCAGCAGTCCGCGGCGGCGGAGGTACGCCTCGTACCGCCCGACGCACTCGTCCCGGCGCGCCTCTTCGACACGCTCCGGGTCGATGTACGCCGACGGGTCGTCAGCCGTTGCGTGAGGCGCCGCGCGATACGTGACCGCCTCGATCAGCGTCGGCCCGTCTCCTGCCCGCGCTCGCTCGACCGCCTCGACCGTCGCCTCGTAGACGGCAAGCACGTCGGCGCCGTCCACACGCACGCCGGGCATGCCGTAGCCGATCGCCTTGTCCGCGAGCGTCGCGGCCGCCGTCTGCGCCTCGATCGGAGTCGAGATCGCCCACTGGTTGTTGTTGCAGAGGAGGACGAGCGGCGCGCGCATCACCGCGGCGAAGTTGGCGCCCTCGTGGAAGGCGCCCTCGGAGGTGGCGCCGTCACCGAAGTAGGCGATCGCGCAGGCCGGCTCGCCGCGGAGGCGCATCCCCCACGCGAACCCGGCGGCGTGCGGGACGTGCGTCGCGATCGGCACGCAGATCGACGCGACGCCGTAGTCCGCCGGGTTCCACCACCCGGCCGGATGGCCGCGCCACCACGAGAGCACAGTCGAGACGGGGATGCCCCGCAGCAGGCCGATCGCCGACTCGCGATAGCTCGGAAAGATCCAGTCACTCGCGATCGAGCGCGTAGCGCCGAACCGACCTGCATCGCCTCGTGCCCCCAGTAGATCGCGTAGGTCCCGATCCGTCCCTGCCGGTGGTAGACGACCGACCGCTCGTCGTACGTCCGCAGGAGGACGAGTTGGCGGTACAGCTCGAGAAGGTCTCGGTCGTCGAGGCCGGAGACGGTGGCGTCCGGCGTCTCGCCGTCACCGATCACGCGCCGTAGACCGCCCTCAGCCGGAACGACCTGGGCCATCGCGAGACGATGCTAACGGACGGGCCTATGCGGGCGGAGCGTGTGCACGAGCCAGAAGACGACGCCCACGATGGCGGCGATCGCGGCCACGCCGGCGATGCCGAGCGAGGCGCCTCCGCCCTGCGGCGCGGAGGCCACGCCCAGGAGCAGCGCCGCGAGCACAACCGCTCCGGTCGCGAGCCCGATGGAAAACAGCAGTCGTCTCAGCGTCGCCCTGCCGCCCGATGCGGACGGACGCCCCCGGCTCGAGCGCCCAGTACGCAAGCTCCGCGACGAGCAGGAAGGCCCCGGCGACAAGCGGTGCTCCCGGATCGAGCGCCTTGCCGGCGAGCGAGATGCCGTAGCCGGCGCCGATGAGCGCGAGACCGACCGCTGCACGGGGCGGCCCGCCGTAGCAGCAGGCCGGCGAGCAGACACCCCACACCCGCCAGCGCAACGTAGCCCGCAAGCCGCGGCACATCGTCCGCGGTCGCACGCGCCAACACAGCGAGCAGCAGCGCCCCGGTGACGGACAGCGCACCGGCGGCTACGCGCGCATCGCCCTGGCGTAGCGCCTGAATGCCGTCACCTCCTCCACGACGGGCTCGAGCGGGTCGCCCGGGCGCCAGCGCGCGAGCGGAACGCCGAGACGCAGGAAGCGGCTGCGGAGTGCGGCGCGGCGCAGCTGCCAGATCCGGTACGCGAGCTGGTCGGCGTCGGAGCGCCCCGCGACGACGTACGGGTCCGGCGTGATCTCGACGACCGCGATGTCGGCGCCGCGGCCGCGGACGTCGATCAGCGCATCCACCATCCGATCGTCGAGCAGCGGCGTCAGACGCGACGACGAGCGCCTGAGGCGGAAGCGCGCGGACCGGGATCACGCGAATGTCCCGCCAGACGTACGAGAGGACGACCTCGGTGTCGAGGATCGCCTCCACGATCCGGTACAGCTGGTGGCTGCCCATCGCCGGCTCGAGCCAGTTGACGCTGCCGCCGAAGCTGAGCAGGCCGACCTGATCACGGCGCGACACGTAGGTCTCCGCGAGCCCGGCGGCTGCGCGCACAGCCAGGTCGAGCGTGCCCTCCTCGCCGAGGCGGGCGTCCGCGAACGAGTCGAGCATGAGCACGGTCGCCGAGTTCCGCTCCGGATGCTGCTCGTTGACGATCAGCTGGCCGCTCCGCGCGGTCGCCCGCCAGTTCACTCGCCGCACGCGGTCGCCGCGGGTGTAGGGACGGAGGTCTGCGAACTCGATCCCCTCCGCCTTCTGTCCTCGCGACGATGTTCCCGACGTACGGTTGCGTCTCGTGCGGCCGAACGATCTCGCGGAGACGCTCCGGCCGCGGATAGACGCGCAACGAGCTAGCCGCCGGCAGCTCCTGCTCGAAGACGAACAGGCCGAGCCGATCGAAGGCCGCGAGGCCCACGCGCCCGAGCCGGTAGACGCCCCAGCGGGAGAGCGCAGCGGCATGTCCAGCGTCCGCTTCTCCCCCGCCGCGAGCGAGAGCCCGAACGACGTGTCACCCTCGATCGCAACTCCACCCGGCGCTGCGATCGCGATCTCGAGCCGCTCGACAGCCGTTCGCAGCCCCGAGTGCGATCGTCGCGGGAAGCACGTCACCCTCGAGCGCCCGGTCGCGGTCGAGTCGAGAAGTCGACCGTCAGCTCGAGCGAGCCGGCGAGCGCGAGCCCGAGCGCGAGCACGAGCAGAAACGGCGCCGCGACCGCTGACGAGCTCGACGCGGCCGAACGCGACGCCGGCGACGAGACCGAGAGCGCCGAGCGACGCGTAGCCGGCGAGCTTGGGTGTTGCTGCACGCGTCCAGCGAGGCGCCTGCAGGACAGGGTCACTCGTGTTCGCCATGCCGGTCGAGCTCCTCCGCCCGCGGCGTCGGCACGGCGTCGAGGCACTCCGCGACGACGTCCTCCGCCCGGATCCTCTGCACCCACAGCTCGGGGTTGAGCGTCAGCCGATGCGCGAGCGCGGGAACGGCCACCGCCTTGACGTCCTCGGGCGTGACGAAGTCGCGGCCGCGGAGCGCCGCCAGGCCCCGCGAGAGCTTGAGCAGCGCGAGCGAGCCCCGCGGGCTCGCGCCGACCTGGAGGCGCGAGCTCGCACGCGTGGCGGCGACGACGTCGACCATGTACAGGCCGATGCTCTCCGACACGTGCACCTCCTCGACCGCCCGCTGGAGCTCGAGCACGGTCTGACGGTCGACGACCGGCTCGAGCTCGACGTCGTCCGTCCGGCGCTCGCGCCGTCGCTCGAGCATCTCCCACTCGTCCGCCCGCGACGGGTAGCCGACGCCGATCCGGAGCAGGAAGCGGTCGAGCTGCGCCTCGGGCAGCGGGTATGTGCCCTCGTACTCGATCGGGTTCTGCGTCGCGAGCACGAGAAACGGCCGCTCGAGCTGCCGCGTCTCGCCTTCGAGCGTCACCTGCCGCTCCTGCATCGCCTCGAGCAGAGCAGCCTGCGTCTTCGGCGGCGCGCGGTTGATCTCGTCGCCGAGCAGGAGGTTCGCGAAGACCGGGCCCGGCCAGAACTCGAACTCGCTCGTCCGCTGGTTGTAGATCGACGAACCGGTGACGTCGGAGGGCATCAGGTCCGGCGTGAACTGGATCCGCGCGAAGCGAAGGTCGGTGACGGCGGCGAACGATCGCGCGAGGAGCGTCTTCGCGAGCCCCGGCACGTCCTCGATCAGGACGTGGCCGTCGGCGAGCATCCCGAGCAGGACGAGCTCGAGCGCCTCGCGCTTGCCGACGACCGCCTGCTCGACCGCGTCGAGGATCCGGTCGCAGTGGGCCTTGACCTCGGCGACGGCGATCACGCCGGCAACAGCCTCTCGAGCTCGGAGACAGTTGCGGTCGAGCTCGGCCGTCGAGATTCCGCGCAGATGGGGCCCTTCCGGCCGCGGCCGGTCGGGCCGGAGCAGCGCCCACGTCTCGGACGACAGCAACACCTCCGCTCGTGCGGGCTCGTCCTCGAGCTCGACGCCGTACGCCGTCGCGAGCCCGTCGCCGGCGATCTCCTGCAGCAGCGGGCGGAGCTGGAAGTGGAGGTCGTAGACGTCCGCCTGCGCGAGGGCGACGATGTCCTCGATCGTCCGCAGTGAGTCGGGTCGGGCCGTCCGGCGCGGTCGCAGCGCGAGGGTGGCCGGGACGACGCCGCGGGGACGGGGGAAGGCCTGCGCCGTCACACGCCCTGCTGCGAGCGCGAGCAGAGCGGCGACGAGGACGAGATAGGCGTCGAGGACGAGGTCGGTCCGGTCGACGCCGATCAGCACGCCGTCAGCGCCGCGAGGCCGCCGAGGACGGCGAGGGTGACTGACGGGCGGAGCGCTCGGATCACGCGCTCGACCGTACCTCGTCGCGAACCGCGGTGAGCGCGGCGATCGCGCGCTCGCGCATGCTCTCCCCGATCGTGTGCTCGGAGAACTTCGCTTCCTCGAAGGACTCCGTGAGCGACGCCATCGAGCTCTCCGTCTGCAGCTCGCGCGCCTGCGCGCCCGAGATACTCGAACGGCGCCTCGGCCGCACGGCGCGGCAGCCCGACAAGGGTGAGCGCCGATTCCATCCGTGCGTATGCAGCGACGACCGCCTTCCTCGGGTCCGGCTCCCGCCGCAGATCGTCGATCGCATCGTCGAGCTCGGCGGCGGCCGCCTCCAAGGCGCCCGTCGTGCTCCCGGTCGCCTGTTTACGCCGACGCGACATGACGTACAGGGCGATCGACAACGACTGCAGCGAGCACGCCCGCGCCGATAACGATCGGCCACACGATCTCCGGTGACCGCGTGTGCCCGACGGAACGATGGCTGCTGGTGTACTCCCGGCTGGGTCGGCGGAAACACCGCATCGCCCTTGCCCTCCTCCTGGCCTACGTGGAAGGGGCGGCGCGCGACGTGCTGGCCGATCGCGACCGCGAGGACGATGAACACGAGGTAGGTGATCAGCCCCTGCAGGGACGCGCGGCCGCGCGGCTTCTTCGTGCCGCGAAGAGACGGCAGCGAGACGAGCGCGACGAGCGCGAGACCTCCGATCAGGCAGAGCACGATCGTGAATGTCGAATCGACGAACGCGGTCGAGGGCGCACGGCCGGTCGCACTCGCCTCGTCGCCGCCGAACGGCCGGTACGAGCGAGCCGCCACCGCGGCAACGCCCAGCGCGACAAGCACGACTCCGACGAGCGCCGCGCGACCGGCTCTAGCCGTCAAAGCGCCGGAGCACGATGCACGCGTTGTGGCCTCCGAACCCGAACGAGTTGTTCAGCGCCACGCGAACGTCCGCGTCGCGGGCGACGTTCGGGACGTAGTCGAGATCGCACTCGGGGTCGGGCACCTCGAGGTTGATCGTCGGCGGCAGCTTGCGAGTCGCGGATGGCGAGGATCGAGAAGATCGCCTCCACCGCTCCGGCGGCGCCGAGGCAGTGGCCCGTGGCGCCTTTCGTCGACGAGATGGGCGTCGAGTACGCCTTCTCCTCGCCGAGCGCCCGCTTCAGCATCTCCGTCTCGGACGAGTCGCCGATCGGCGTCGACGTCGCATGGGCGTTGATGTAGTCGATCTCGTCCCCGCTGATGCCCGCGTCGTCGAGCGCCATCCGGAGCGCGCGGCCCGGCCCGTCGGGATCGGGCTCCGTGATGTGGTTCGCGTCCGAGGAGACGCCGTAGCCGATCACCTCGGCGTAGATCTTCGCCCCGCGCGCCTGCGCGTGCTCGAGCTCCTCGAGCACGAGCATCGCGCCTGCCTCGCCCATCACGAACCCGTCGCGCTCGGCATCGAACGGGCGGCTCGCGTGCTCGGGATCATCGTTACGCCGCGACAGCGCGCGCATGGCCGAGAACCCCGCGATGCCGACCTCCGCGACCGGCGCCTCGGTGCCTCCGCACAGCATCGCGTCCGCGCGGCCGAGCCTGATCGCGTCGAGCGAGTCGCCGATCGCCATGTTCGAGGCGGCGCACGCAGTGCACTGCGAGGACAGCGGCCCGCGCGTGCCGAGCTCGATCGAGACCCAGCCCGGCGCCGAGGTTGGGGATGATCGACGGGGATCGAGAACGGGTTCACCCGGTCGGGCCCGCGGTCGCGCAGCGTGTCGTAGCAGTCCTGGAACGACTGGAGGCCGCCGATGCCGGTGGCGACCGACGCGCCGATGCGCGGCGACTCGGCGGCGATGTCGAGGCCAGAGTCCGCCTCGGCCTGCCGCGCCGCCGCGAGCACGAGATGGGTGAACCGGTCCATGCGCCGCGCCGTCTTGCGGTCGATCCACTCCTCAGGATCGAAGTCCTTCACCTCGCAGGCGAAGTGGACCGGAGTAGTCGGTGGAGTCGAAGTGCGTGATCGGCCCGGCGCCGGACTCGCCGGCGAGCAGCGTTCGCCCAGCGTCGTCTCGACGTCGTTGCCGAGCGGCGACACGGCCCCGAGACCGGTGACGACGACGCGGCGCCTGCCGTTCTTCCGCCTCGGCCATCGCTACATCCCCAGCCCGCCGTCGACGAGCAGCACCTCGCCCGTGATGAACGACGCCGCGTCCGAGCAGAGAAACCGGACCGCCGCGCCGACGTCCTCCGGGCGTGCCCATGCGCTGCGAGCGGCGTGTTCTGGAGGATCGCCTGCTGCGCCTCGCTCGGGCAGCACCTCGGTGAGCGCCGTCTTGATGTAGCCCGGCGCGACCGCGTTCGCGCGGACGTTGCGCGACGCCAGCTCGCGGGCGAGCGACTTCGTGAAGCCGATGATCCCGGCCTTCGAGGCCGCGTAGTTCGTCTGCCCGGGGTTGCCGTGCACGCCGACGACGCTCGTGAGGTTGACGATCGCGCCCGACGCGCCGCTTCATCATCCCGCGCGCGGCCGCGCGGCAGGTGTGGAAGACGCCGCCGAGGTTCGTGTTCGAGCACGACGTGCCAGTCCTCGTCGGACATTCGCGCGATCAGCCCGTCGCGCGTCAGCCCTGCGTTGTTGACGAGGATGTCGAGGTCACCTGCCTCCTCGACGAGCCGCGGCCGCCTCCTCGGCGACCGACACGTCGGCCTGGAGCGGCTCGGCCGCCGATCTCCTTGGCCACCGCCTCCGCCTCGTCCTTGCCCGGAGCGGTAGCCGACGACGACCTCGGCGCCGGCCCCGGCGAGCTCGATCGCGATCGCGCGGCCGATGCCTCTCGAGCCGCCGGTGACGAGCGCCCGCTTGCCGTCGAGCTCTGCGAAGCCGTCCACGTCAGGCAGCTGCCAGCGCCTCGTCGATCGCGCTCGAGCGCGGCGAGGCTGTTGACCGGGATCGCCTTCACGCCCCGGTCGATGCGCTTGACGAGCCCGGAGAGCACGTTGCCGGGCCCGACCTCGACGAACGTGCGCGCGCCCTCCGTGACGAGCTCGGACGCGGCCTGCGTGAAGCGAACGGGCGCCGTCAGCTGGTCGACGAGCAGCGGCGCGATGCGCGGCGCCGACTCGAGCCGCGCGGTGACGGTCGACATGAACGGCGCCATCGGCTCGCCGAAGCGAACCTTGTCGACAGCCGGACGCAGCCGCTCCGCGGCGCGCGCGACGAGCGGCGAGTGGAACGCGCCGGAGACGCGCAGCTTCACCGTGCGCCGCGCGCCCTGCCTCCTCGGCCCGCGCGCAGCACTCGTCGACCGCGTCGCTCTCGCCCGAGACGACGAGCTGCCCCGGGCAGTTGTAGTTCGCCGGCCACACGCCGCGGATGCGGCGGCAGATCCGCTCGACGACGTCGTCGTCGAGCCCGAGGATCGCGGCCATCGCGCCCGGGATGCTCGCGCGCCGCCTCGGCCATCGCGAGGCCGCGCTCGCGAACGAGGCGCGATCGTCTCCGAGACGCCGATCGAGGACGCCGCCGCCAGAGCGGCGAACTCGCCGACCGAGTGGCCGACGACATAGTCGGGCTCGATGCCTCGCGCCTTCAGCGCGGCGAGCACGGCGAGGCTCGTCGCGACGAGCGCCGGCTGCTGGACGTCCGTCTCGACGAGCTCGTCGAGGTCGGAGTCGAAGCAGAGCGCGCGCAGGTCGAGCCCCGACGCCTCGCTGCCGAGCTCGAAGACGCGCATCGCCTCGGGCACCGCCTCCGCGATGTCACGTCCCATGCCCTGCTCCAGCGAGCCCTGCCCGGGGAAGCAGAATGCGATCTTTCCTCGTGTCATGCCGCCATCTCCTTCGTCCATTCCATCACGCCCGAGCCCCAGGTGAGGCCCGCACCCATACCGGTCATCAGGACGATCGTGCCCTCGCCGATCATGCCAGTCAGCGGCGGCGTCCGCGAGCGCGAGCGGGATCGATCCCGACGACGTGTTGCCGTAGCGGTCGACGTTGACGACGACCTTCTCCTCGGGGATGCCGAGCTTCTCCGCCGCGTGGCTGATGATCCGGATGTTCGCCTGGTGCGGGACGTAGACGTCGACGTCCGCGATCGTCAGGCCGACCTGGTCGAGCAGCTGCTTCGCCGACGAGACGAGCACGCGCGTCGCGAACTTGAACACCTCGCGGCCGTTCATCCGCGCGAAGTGCTCGCCGGCGGCGACCGTCTCCGCGGTCGCCGGCGCTGCGCGAGCCGCCCGCCGTCAGGTACAGGTCCATCCCGCCGCCGCCGTCGGCGCCGAGCTCGAAGCCGAGGAACCCGCCGCGGTCCACACGCTCGAGCACGACCGCGCCGGCGCCGTCGCCGAACAGCACGCACGTCGCGCGGTCGTGCCAGTCGACGACCTTCGACAGGAGGTCGCCGCCGACGACGAGCGCGCGGTTCGCGAGCCCGCCGGCGAGCATCGCGTACGCCTGCGCGACGGCGTAGACGAAGCCCGTGCAGCCGGCCGAGAGGTCGTAGGCGGCCGCCGTCGCCGCCCCGAGCTCGTCGGCGATCAGCGCCGCCGTCGCCGGGAAGGCCATGTCCGGCGTCACCGTCGCGACGATGACGAGGTCGATGTCAGCGCCGGTCAGCGCCCGCCTGCTCGAGGGCGCTCCCGCGCAGCGGGCAGGCGAGATGTCGGACAGCGCCTCGTCCGGGCCGGCGACGCGCCGCTCGTGGATGCCCGTCCGCGCCACGATCCACTCGTCGGACGTGTCGACGATCTTCGCCAGCTCGTCGTTCGTCAGCACCCGCTCCGGAACGGACGCGCCGAGGCCGGTGATCGAGACGTGGTGGCCATTGGCGGAGCCGATCACGGCGCTCGCGATTCGTCCGTCGCCGCGAAGACCAGGTTGCCGCGCACGGCGAGCTCGCCGTCCGACGCGCGCCGCCACCTTGCCCCTGCCGATCGGGCCGCGGACGCCGTGGATCTCGCACTCCAGCGTCAAGCTCGTCTCCGGGCGTCACGATCCGCTTGAAGCGCACGTCGTCGATCCCTGCGAAGAGCACGCAGCTTGCCGCGATGCTCCGGCATCGACAGCGCGGCGACGCCGGCCGCCTGGGCGAGCGCCTCGACCATGATCACGCCGGGCACGATCGGCCGCCCGGGAAAGTGCCCGCGCAAGAACCACTCGTCTTCGCGGCACGCGGTACTCGGCGACGACGCGCACGCCGGGCTCGAGCTCGAGCACCTCGTCGAGGAAGAGGAACGGATCGCGATGAGGGATGATCGACTCGATCACGTCGCGTCCGAACGGGGCGCTCGACCTCCGTCGACCATCACTCGCCGTCGGATCCGAGACACGATCGGCCAAGTGTAATCGCGGTCTCGTCAGCCAGGCCGCTAGCGTGACGGCGAACGGGGCGACCTCTCGAGATCGTCCCGATCTCGTCGCTCGCGCGTCACCCACAGCTCGTACGAGCCGGGCGCGATCGTCCCGCTCGGGCAGGAGACCGTCCCACGCGATCGCGTGCGAGCCTGCCTCGAACCACGCCGACGCGACGAGCGCGAGCGGGCAGCCCGCCGGCTCGCACCTCGACCGCGACCTGCACCGCCTTCGTCGCCGTGAACGAGAAGAGGATCGTGTCGTCGACGCCGTCGCCGTCCGGCGAGAACGAGCCGGGTCTGCCCGAGCCCAGCCGAGCAGCGCGCATCACGGTCAGCTCGACGCGTCTGCCGCGCGGTCTGGCCGCTGTCGCGCGCGAACCGACACGACGACGCGTGTAGCGGCCGTCGGGCACCGCGTCGAGCAGCCACGGGAGCGCAGCGCTTGCCCGCGGACTGGCGCTCGTCGAGAGCGAGCGTCGCTGCGGGCAGCCCGTACTCGTCGTCGAGCGCGACCGTCACGCGCGCAGCCTTGCCGAGCGCGGTAGCGGACAGTCGGCACGTCCGCGTAGCCGTCCTCGTCGGGTGAGACGACCTCGGGTGAGACGGAGACGCCCGACGGAGAGGTAGCGGCGGCGGCGGGGGCGGAGGCGGACGGCGGGCTTCGCCTTGCCGATCACACCCCGCGCCGGCCGGACGTTCGGCCGCCTCGATCGTCCACGTGTAGCGACCGGACGCGAGCCCGGCGCTGTTCCAGCTCCACGCGATCGCGGTCGCCGACTCCCGATCTTGCCGGCCACGCGCGTCCCGTCGGACGCCGTGACGGTCACGGTCCAGGCGAGCGGCTGCGAGAGGCGGGCCGCGAACCGCACGACCTTGCCGAGCGCTCCACGCGCCGAAGGCTCGTAGAGCTTCGGCAGCCCGGTCGTCGCGCGCGACCTCGGTCAGCGCGCCGAGCCGCGCGTAGAGCGCGTTGCCGGGACACGCCGTGAAGCCCGTGTCGCGGTGCCCGGAGATGGCTCGCAGGTAGACGCCCTCGCCCGACCCGGAAGCGCGGGTTGCCGCCCGACGGGATCATCGCCGAGGACGCGGGATCGACGTGCCGACGTCGAGCCGCCACGCGAGCAGCTTCTCGAGCGCGGCCTCCGCCGCCTTCGACGGCTTCCTCGAGAGTACGTGCCGATCAGCGCGATGCCGACCGAGCCGGTGTTGAAGCCCTCCGCGTGAGCGCCGATCACGTTCTGCGTCATCCCGCCGCAGCGGCCCTCGAAGACCTGGCCCTAGCGGTCGACGAGGAAGTTGTAGCCGATGTCGTTCCAGCCGTTCGCCTTCACGTGGTAGAGCTCGATGCCGCGGACGATGGCCGCCGACTCCTCGGGCCCCGAGCCGGTGCCGCCGGCCGTGTGGTGGACGATCGCGAGTCGCAGCACCGGGGCGTAGCGCGGCGCAGCGCGGCGGATCTTCTCGTTCGCCGCCCACCGCTGTCGCGGGATGATCTGCGGCGAGCCCGCGATCGACACGCGGCGAAGCGGGAATGCGCGCAGCCGAGCTCGAGATCAGCCAGGCGCGCGCACAGCGTCACGCGGCCGTGGGTCCGTAGCTCGAAGCGGTCGACCAGCCCGTCCACCACGGGTTGCCGAGGCGCCAGCCGGCGCGCGCGCTGCTCGCTGCCCGCGTCGGGACGGTCCTCGGCCTCGGGCGCAGCCGCGCTGCCAGGCGCTCCACGTGCCGGCGAGGCTCCGCGTCCGGAACTCGACCGCGCCCGCTGCCGCGCCAGTGCACGCCGACGCATGTCGAACGGCTTCGGTCGCGCCGGACAAGGCCGCCGTGCTCCGGCCGCTCGAGCGGCACGTCGCGGCTGCGAGATCGACGGATCGGCGGCAAGCGCGGCCGCAGGCGCCGCGAGCAGGAAGAGCGCTGCGATGCAGACCGTTCTCATCACCATGATCTCGGCCGATCTCCCCGTTCGGCTTGAAGTCGCAGAGACCCTGCGATGGTAGGTTGTCGAGTGCCGTGACAGCCGGCCGTTTTGCGGGGATTTTTCACCTCGCTGCCGCGACTGCTCGCCGCTCTCGTCCTCGCGTCAGCCGGCGTCGGCCGCCGCACCGCGCGTGCTCGCGGTCAACCTCGACAACGACATCAACCCCGTTACCGCCGGCGTACGTCACGGACGAGATCGACCGCGCGAACGACGGACGGCTACGACGCCGTCGTCATCGTGCTCGACACGCCCGGCGGCCTCTCCGAGTCGATGCGGACGATCGTCAAGAAGGAGCTCGCGTCCGACGATGCCGGTCGTCGTCTACGTCGCGCCCGACGGCGCCCGGGCGGCGTCGGCCGGCGTCTGGATCGGCGAGGCGGCCGACATCCTCGCGATGGCGCCGCAGACGAACATCGGCTCGTCGACGCCGATCTCGATCGGCGGTGAGGACATCCAGAAGGATCTGCGCCGCAAGGTCGTCAACGACGCGGCGGCGCAGCTCCGCGCGCTCGCGAAGGAGCACGGGCGCAACGTCGCAGTGGGCGGACGCCGCGGTGCGCAAGGCGTCGAACCTGACGGCGCGCGAGGCGCTCGCGCAGAACGTCATCGACGTCGTCTCGCCGACGCTGCCGGCGCTGCTCGACCGGATCGACGGCATGAAGACCGTGCCTCGCGGGCCTCGACCTCGACACGAAGGACGCCGAGGTGACCGAGGTGCGAGATGTCGCTCTGGAAGCGCATTCTCGACACGCTGATCGACCCGAACATCATCACCCTGATGCTGTCGCTCGGCGTGCTCGGGATCATCGTCGAGCTCTACCACCCCGGCCTGATCTTCCCGGCGACGCTCGGCGGCATCTGCCTGATCATCGGCCTTCTACGGGCTCCAGGTGCTGCCCGTCAACTGGGCGGGCGTGCTGCTGATGCTGCTCGCCGCCGGCTTCTGGGGGGCGGAGCCGTTCGTCATGACGCCACGGCGCGCTCGCGCTGGCCGGCGCCGTCTCGTTCGTCTTCGGCGCGCTGCTCCTCTTCGACCCGGCAGGCTCCGCCTACCAGGTGTCGGTGCCGGTCGTGATCGCGATCGTCGGCGTCGATGTCGCGCTGCTTCATGGCCTTCGTGGTCGCGAAGGTCGTGCAGGTCCGCCGGCAGCCGGTCGGCCGTCGGCACAGTCGAACCTCGTCGGCACGCCCGGCGTCGTCCGCCGCGGCGGGCTCGTGGCGGTGAAGGGTGAGCTCTGGCAGGCGCGCTCGGCCGACGGCGAGCCGCTCACAGACCGGCGAGGCGGTCGTCGTCGAGGAGGTCGAGCGGGGCCTCAAGCTCGTCGTGCGCCACTCGCACGGCATCGAGCACGCGTAGGATCCCCCTGCAGTCCCGAAGGAGCGCAGCCCCGGAAAGGAGCGCGATGCTTGCTGCACTGATCGTCGTTGCCATCGTCGTCGTCCTGCTCGTGCTCGTCCTCAGCGCGGCGATCAAGATCCTCCGCGAGTACGAGCGCGGCGTCATCTTCCGGCTCGGCCGCCTGCTCGGGACGCCGAAAGGGCCGGGGCTGATCTTCCTGATCCCGATCGTCGACAAGATGGTGCGCGTCGACCTGCGGACGATCACGCTGATGATCCCGCCGCAGGAGGTGATCACGAAGGACAACGTTCCGGTCCGCGTGAACGCCGTCTGCTACTTCCGCGTCGTCGACGCCGTCCGACTCGGTCGTCCAGGTCGAGAACTTCATGGTCGCGACCTCGCAGATCGCGCAGACGACGCTGCGGTCGGTGCTCGGCCAGCACGTCGCTCGACGAGCTGCTGTCCGAGCGCGAGAAGATCAACGCGATCCTCCAGGGGATCATCGACGAGAGCACCGCTCCCTGGGGCATCAAGGTCTCGATCGTCGAGGTGAAGGACGTCGAGATCCCGAGCGACATGCAGCGGGCGATGGCGCGCCAGGCGGAGGCCGAGCGCGAGCGGCGCGCGAAGATCATCAACGCCGAGGGCGAGTTCCAGGCCGCCGAGCGGCTGAAGGAGGCGGCGCTCGTCATGGAGCAGGCGCCGATCGCGCTCCAGCTCCGCTACCTCCAGACGCTGCTCGAGATCGGCTCGTCCAACAACTCGACGATCGTCTTCCCTGCGCCCATCGACCTGATCCGCCCGTTCCTCGAACGCGCCGACGCCGAAAGCAGAGCGGAGAAGGCCAAGGAGCCGAGCTGAGCGGCGCGGCGCCCGAGCTGCGCCGCGATCCCCTGTCCGGCCGACTGGTGGTCGTCGCGCCCGGCCGCGCGCTCGCGGCCGGGAGCGTTCCCGGACCTCGAGCCGCCTCCCGACGCCGGACGAGCTCGAGCGACTGCCCGTTCTGCGCCGGCCGCGAGGACCGGACGCCGCCCGAGACGCTTCGGCTTCCGGCCGGCGGCGACTGGCAGGTTCGCGTCGTTCCCGAACCTCTATCCCGCCTTCGAGCGCCAGGAGGTCGTCGTCCACGCGCCCGATCACCGGCGCTCGATCGCCGAGCTCGACGACCGCGAGCTCGGCCTCGTCGCGCGAGGCGTGGCGCCTGCGCGTCGCAGGCGGCGGGCGAAGCCGGGTTACCCGTACGTCCACGCCGTCGTCAACGAGGGCCGATCCGCCGGCGCAAGCCTCGCCGCACACGCACTCGCAGCTCGTGTGGCTTCGCGAGCCTCCTCCGGCCGTCGCCGCCGAGACCGGCGAAGGCGTGCTCGACGGCGAGCTCGTCTTCGAGCAGGCGAGGCGTCAGTCGCCATCTGCCCCGCAGCGTCGGCCGTGCCCTACGAGCTCCGCGTCGCGCCGAGCCGCGAGAGGACGGAGCGTTCGCGAGCGACCTCCTCGCAGCGGCGCTTCGAACTGGCCGCGGAGCTCGTACGGCGACTCCGCGACGGTCGAAGGCCGAGCGGTGCCCGCTGAATCTCTGGCTCCACGACGGGCCCTGGTGGCACCTCGCACCTGTTCCCGCGCCTGACAGTGGCGGCCGGCATCGAGCTCGGCGCCGGGCATCTACGTGAATCCGCTGCCGCCCGAAGAGGCGGCAGCGCGCCTGCGCGGCAGCTAGCTCTCTGCGTCGACTTCCGGCTCGGCGGCGACGGCGGCCTCGCCTCGGCGGAGCTCCGCGTCTGCCTCGCCGCCGACGTCCGGCTCGTCCGCCTCGACGACCGGCGCGAGGCTCGACACTTTCTCGCCCTCCTCTCGCAGCCGCATCACGATCACGCCCTGCGTCGCCCGGCCGGCGCGGCGGATGCCCGTCCGTCGGCATCCGGATCACCTGGCCGCCCGTCGACATCAGCATCACCTGATAGCCGTCGCGAACGACCTGCGCGCCCGCCAGCTGGCCCCTCGCTTCCGTCAGCTGGACGGTCTTGACGCCCATCGTGCCCCGGCCCTTCCGCGGGTACTCGGAGATGCGCGTGCGCTTGCCGTAGCCGTTCTCCGTGACGACGAGCAGGTCGGCGTTGTCGTCCGCGATCAGCGCCGCGATCACCTCGTCCTCGGCGCGCAGCTTCATGCCGATCACGCCGCCGGTCGCGCGGCCCATCGGGCGCGCCTGCGCTCTCCGAGAAGCGGATCGCCTGACCCTTACGCGAGACGAGCAGCACGTCGTCCGTCCCCGTGGTGAGGAACGCGTCGACGAGCTCGTCGCCCTCGCGGAGATTGATGGCGATGATGCCCTCGGACTTGAGCGGCGTGTTGTACTCGGCGAACTCCGTCTTCTTGACGATCCCCTTCCGCGTCGCCAGCACGAGGTACTTCGCCTCCGAGAAGTCGCGCGTGCGAATGACCGTCTTCACCTGCTCGTCCTGGCGTGAACGGGAGCAGATTGACGATCGCGCGGCCCTTGGACTGGCGCGTGCCGAGCGGCAGCTCGTGCACCTTCAGCCGGTAGACCTTCCCGCGCGTCGAGAAGAAGAGGATGTAGTCGTGCGTCGAGGCCACGAACAGGTGCTCGATGTAGTCCTCGTCCTTCAGGTCCATCCCCATCACGCCGACGCCACCCCGCCGCTGCTCGCGGTACGTCGTGACCGGGAGACGCTTGATGTAGCCGGAGCGGGTGATCGCGATCACCATGTCCTCCTCGGCGATCAGGTCCTCGAGCTCGAGCTCGCTCTCGGCGGCCACGATCTCGGTCCGGCGATCGTCGCTTCGTGCCGTAGATCTGCTTGATCTCGAGCAGCTCCTCCTTGATCACGCCGTCGATCCGCGTCTCGTCACCGAGCATCGTCCGCAGCTCGGTGATCCGCTCCTGGAGGTCCGCGTACTCGCCCTCGACTGCGCTTCCGCTCGAGCCCTGTGAGCGCGCGGAGCCGGAGGTCGAGGATCGCCTGCGCCTGGAGCTCGGAGAGCTCGAACCGCTTCATCGAGGCCGTCGCGCGCCTCGTCGGCGTCGTCGGCCGAGCCACGGATCAGCGCGATCACCTCGTCGAGGTTGTCCAGCGCGATGAGGTAGCCCTCGAGGACGTGCGCGCGCTCCTGGGCCTTTCGCAGCTCGAACTTCGAGCGGCGGACGATCGACCTCGCGCTGGAAGTCGAGGTAGTGGACGAGCAGGTCGAGCAGCGACAGCGTCCGCGGGACGCCGTCGACGAGCGCGACGGCGTTGTAGCCGAACGTCGTCTGAAGCGCGGTGTGCTTGAAGAGCTTGTTGAGGGCGACCTGCGGGACGGCCTCGCGCTTCAGCTCGATCTGAATCCGCATCCCCGTCCGGTCCGAGTGGTCCTGCGAGGTTCGAGACCTCGGTGAGCACCTTGTCGTTGACGAGGTCGGCGATCTTCTTGATCACGCCGGCGTCGCCGCCCTTCTTCACGCCGTACGGAAGCTCGGTGACGATGATCGCGTACTTGCCGCCGCGCAGCTCCTCGATGTGCGCGCGAGCGCGCATGATGACGCGGCCGCGCCCGGAGCGGTATGCGTCACGGATGCCCTCACGGCCGACGACGATCGCGCCGGTCGGGAAGTCCGGCCCCTTCACGTGCTTCATCAGGTCCTCGACGTCTGATCGGTCGGCTTGTCGATCAGCGCGATCACGGCGTCGATCGTTTCGCCGAGGTTGTGCGGCGGGATGTTCGTCGCCATGCCGACGGCGATGCCAGCCGAGCCGTTGACGAGGAGGTTCGGGAAGCGCGCCGGCGAGCACGGACGGCTCCGTCGTCGACTCGTCGTAGTTCGGGATCCGAAGTCGACGGTGTCCATGTCGATGTCGCGCAGCATCTCGGTGGCGAGCCGCGTGAGCCGGCACTCCGTGTAGCGCATCGGCCGCGGCCGGGTCGTCGTCGATGGTTGCCGAAGTTCCCCTGGCCGTCGACGAGCGGGTAGCGCAGCGAGAACGGCTGCGCCATCCGGACGAGCGTGTCGTAGATCGGCTGCGTCGCCGTGCGGGTGGTACTTGCCCATGACGTCACCGACCACGCGCGCGCACTTGAGCGCGGCCGGTTCGGCTGCAGGCCCGGCGTCGTGCATCGCGTACAGCACGCGGCGGTGGACCGGCTTCAGACCGTCGCGCACGTCGGGTAGCGCGCGCGCCGACGATCACGCTCATCGCGTAGTCGAGGAAGCTCGAGCGCATCTCCTGCTCGAGCTCGCGCGACTCGATCCGGCCCGGGTTCGAGCGGCTCGTACACGCTTCACGTCAGACATCGAGGAATCTCACGTCCTTGGCGTTCTGCTCGATGAAGATGCGCCGTGGCTCGACCTGGTCGCCCATCAGCATCGAGAACACCCGTCGGCAGCGGCAGCGTCCTCGACGTCGACGCGGATCAGCATCCGCTTCGCGGGATTCATCGTCGTCTCCCAGAGCTCGCTCGGCGTTCATCTCGCCGAGGCCCTTGAAGCGCGACTGACCTGCATGCCCTCCTTCGCGAGGTCGAGCGCGCGCTCGCGAAGCTCGGCGAACGTCTCGGCACGAGCGCGCTTCTTGCCGAGGGCGAGGTGAACGGCGGGAAGCCGACCCGCTCGACCAGGTCGCGCGTACGTCTTCTTCGGACCGTCCGTACATCGGCGAGCCGAGCAAGTGCGTCGGGCACGACGGACATGCTGGCCGCGCCCGTCTCGCGTCTCGACGACCCGCACGTCACCTCGTCCGTCGTCTCCTCCGACGACCGCGAGCTCGTAGCCGTTGGCGGGCGGGCGTCGATCGCCTGCACCGCCTCGTCCGACCGTCGCCGGCGTCGGTCTCGACGAGCCGATGCGCGATCACGAAGTCGGCGGCGGCGGGCCGAAGTCCGCACGCAGCTCGCGCGGCCCAGCCCTCGAACGTCGCCGAGCGCTCGGGCGAAGCGCGTCCGTACCGCTTCTCCGTGAGCGTCGTCTCGGTCCCGTCGCGCGCGGTCACCGTCATGTCCTTGACACGTTCGCGGACGAGCAGGTCCTCGAGCTGCGACTCCTTCTCGACGTACAGCTCCTGGCTGCCGATCTTCACGCGGTAGAGCGGCGGCACGGCGATGTAGACGTGGCCGCGCTCGACGAGCTCCGGCATCTGCCGGTAGAGGAACGTGAGGATCAGCGTGCGGATGTGCTGCGCCGTCGACGTCGGCGTCCGTCATGACGATCACGCGGTGGTAGCGGAGCTTCTCGAGGTCGAACTCGTCGCCGATACCCGTGCCGATGGCGGTGATCATCGCCTGGATCTCGGTGTTCGAGAGCACCTTGTTGATCCGGTTCTTCTCGGCGTTGATCACCTTGCCGCGCAGCGGCAGGATCGCCTGGAAGAGCGGTCGCGCGCGTCCTTCGCCGAGCCGCCGGCCGAGTCGCCCTCGACGAGGAAGAGCTCGGCCGACTCGGGGTCGTTGATCTGGCAGTCGGCGAGCTTGCCCGGAAGCGACGCGCTCTCGAGCGCGCTCTTGCGCCGCGTCAGCTCCCGCGCCTTGCGCGCGGCCTGCCGCGCGTGGCGCGCCGCGATCGCCTTCTGGATGATCTGCCGCGCGTCGGCCGTTGTTCTCCTCGAGGAACTCCGCGAGCTTCTGGTTCACGGCTGCGCTCGACGAGGCCCTCCACCCCCGGGTTTCCGAGCTTCGTCTTCGTCTGGCCCTCGAACTGCGGGTTCGCGGAGCTTGACGGAGATGCACCGCCGCGAGCCCCTCGCGGACGTCCTCGCCCTCGAGGTTGTCCTCCTTCTCCTTCAGCAGGCCCTTCGCGCGGGCGTAATGGTTGAGCGTCCGTGTGAGCGCCGCTCTTGAACCCCGTGAGGTGGGCGCCGCCCTCGGTCGTGTTGATGTTGTTCGCGAAGGAGAAGACCGACTCGACGTACGAGTTGTTCCACTGCATCGCGACCTCGACGGCGCCCTGCTCGTCGTCTCGCCTCTGCCGTCGAAGTACACGACGTGCTTGTGCACCGGGTCCTTCGCCTCGTTGACGTGCGCGACGAAGTCGCGGATGCCGCCTTCGTAGTGGAACTCGTCGCGTTCCCCGCCGGCGCGCTCGTCGCGGAACGACGATGCGCAGCCCGCGCGTCAGGAACGCCGTCTCGCGCAGGCGCTGCGTCAGCATCGCGCGTCGAACTCGGTCTCGTCGAAGACCTCCGGGTCGGGAAGGAACGAGATCGTGGTGCCGGTCTCGTCCGTCGGCGCACGCCGATCGCCTCCATCTCGCTCGTCGGCTCGCCGCGTGCGAACTCCTGGCGGTACACCTTGCCGTCGCGCCGCACCTCGCGCGACCAGCCACTCGGACAGCGCGTTGACGACCGAGACGCCGACGCCGTGCAGGCCGCCCGAGACCTTGTAGCCGTCGCCGCCGAACTTCCCGCCGGCGTGGAGCTTCGTGAGCACGACCGTCAGCGCAGGCAGTCCCTGCTCGGCGATCACGTCGACGGGGATGCCCGCTCCGGCGTCGCGTGACCGTCGACGGAGTTGTCCGGATGGATGCGTGACGTCGACGAGGTCGTTGCGGCCGGCGAGGGCCTCGTCGACGGCGTTGTCGACCACCTCGTAGACGAGGTGGTGGAGACCGCGCGAGCCCGTCGAGCCGATGTACATGCCCGGGTCGCTAGCGCACGGGCTCGAGGCCCTCGAGGACCGTGATGTCCTTTGCGGTATAGGCTGCTTCTGCCATTAAAAAAAGCCCTGCAAATCAAACCTTTTCGGGCACTCTCCAGTCTATCAGAAACGGCGGTCGGCGCGGGCCGGTTCGAGGCTCAGAGCAGCCGCCTTCGCGACCTGTTCTCGGAGCTCCTCGTCGTCGATCCGAGCGGCCACTCGCGTCGCCCGCCGCGCGGCTTTCCGGCGTCGGCTCGACGCGTGGTCGCCGCTCTTCCGCCTGCTCGACACGCGGGCCTCGGGCAGGAGGCCCGGGGCGAAGCTGAGACCCTGCGGCGCACGGTCGTCGAGGGCCGCGCGCAGCTGCTCGAGCGACGGTGGCGGCGAGCTGCGTCAGCTCGAACGCCCACGCCGAGGAGCTCGTGTGGACGTGGAGCACGCCGTCTCGATCGACGCGGGCGGGCCACGCGTTTCGCGCCACTTCGGGCCCGACCGCGGCCGGCCAGGCGCCCACGATCGCGGGCATCTCGCCCGTGGTCCGCCGAACCGGCGAAGCTCCGATCGAACTCCGTCGCCGAGCCGCTCCATCACGCGACCCGCACGCGACCCGGGCGACACGTCGAGCAGTCGGGTCCGACATCGCCGGGCAGCGCACCGCGTGCCGTCGGCCGTCACGAGCACCTGGCCGCCGCCGCGAAGACGTTCGACGAGCGCCGCGCGGCGGTCGCCGTCGAGCTCCGAGAGGACGTCGTCGAGGAGCAGCAGCGGCGGACGCCCGGCGCGTCTCCGCGAGCAGCTCCGCCTCCGCGAGCAGCAGCGCGAGCACGGCCACGCGCTGCTCGCCCTGCGACCCGTGCGAGCGGAGCTCGCGCTCGCCGGCAGTGATCCGGATCTCGTCGAGGTGCGGGCCCGCGCTCGTCGTCCCCCTGCGCACGTCACGCGCGAGCCGCGCCTCGAGCACGTCCGCCGTCACGCGGCGAGGGCTCGTAGCGCAAGCACCGCGTCGGCCAGGCCGAGCTCGCCGGCCCGCTCGGCGAACGGCGAGCGCGAGAGCGCTCGATCGTCGATCGCGCGCGCCGACGTCAAAGCCGCTCCCGCCTCGACCAGCCGCGCGGTCCACGGCTCGACGGCGTCCGAGACCGCAGCGTCCCTCCGCGACACGGCGGAGCGCCGCGTTCCGCTGGGCGAGCGTCGTCGGCGTACTCCGCCGACAGCGTCGCGCGCGCCGGGTGCGTGCGGCCGAGCACCCGGTCGACGTAGAGCCGCCGCACCGCAGGGCCGGCCTTGACGACAGCGAGCCGGTCGGGCGTGAAGACGAGCGTCGCCGTGTCGCTCCGCAACGCGTTCGAGCGACTGTGCAGCGCGACGCCGTTCACGCGCACGCTCTTTCCCTCGCCCGCCTGCCAGCGCGACCTCGATCGCAGTCGGGCCGGCGTCTCCCGTCGCCCTCGATCGCCGACGTCGAAGCCGCGTCGCTGCCGAAGCGGACGAGGTTCGCGTCATCGCGCGTCCGTGGCGAGATCCCCTGCGTCGCCACGTGCAGCGACTCGAGCAGGTTCGTCTTGCCAGCCCCGTTCGGCCCGACGGCGAGCACGAGCCCAGCTGGCAGATCGAGGTCGAGCGAGGGGTACGACCGGAAGTCCGTGAGCGTCAGGCGCGCGACGATCAGATCGCGTTCCCGCGACCTAGCCGGCGAGGCGGATCGGCATGATCAGGTACCGGAAGCTCTCGTCGGAGCCCTGGATCAGACCGGGCCGCAGCGGGTTGATGAGCTTCAGGACGACGTCGTCGCCGTCGACTGATTCGATGCCGTCACGAAGGTAGTCCGCGTTGAAGCCGATCTCGAAGGCGTCGCCGGAGTGGGCGGCGGGCAGCGACTCGCGCGCCTCGCCGACGTCCTGCGTCTGCGCGGAGACCGTCAGCTCGCCCTCCGCGAGCCTCAGGCGCAGCGGCGACGCGCGGTGCGCCATGACGGCGATCCTCTTGACGACGTCGAGCAGCTCGCCGCGGGGAAGCGTGAGGGAGATCGTGAACTCCTCGGCGGACGGGATCAGCTTCGTGTGGTCCGGGAACTGGCCGTCGATCCGCCGCGTCGTCAGCCAGACGCCGTCGACGCCGAAGACGACGTGGTTCTCGAGCATCCCGATCTCGATCTGGCTGCCCGCCGGTCGCGATCCGGCGCAGCTCGTCGAGGGCTCGTGCGGGGATGATCGCCTCGAGCTCGGCGCCTGCCGCGTCGACCTCGGTCTCCTTCACCGACAGCCGGTAGGAGTCTGTCGCGACCATCACGAGCCGGCCGCCGGAGAGCCGCGCGAAGATGCCCGTCAGCACGGGTCGCGACTCGTCACGGCCAGCCGCTCGACCGACGCATTCGATCGTCTCGAGGAACGGCTCAGCTTCGACCGCCGACAGCGCGCGCCCGTCGCCTCCGGAAGTCGCGGGAAGTCCTCGACCGAGTACGTGCGCAACGCGGTACGTCCGCAGAGCCGCCCGTCACGCGAAGCGTGTTCTCCTCGGGCTGATACTCGAGCTCGACCTCGCTCGACGGCAGCAGGCGAACGATGTCCGTCAGCAGCCGGCCCGGCACGACGGCGCTCCCTTCACCGAGCACCTCGACCTCGAGCCGCGCCTTCGACCGACAGCTCCATGTCGGTCGCCGACAGCTCGAGGCTGTCCGCCCGACGCCTGAAGGAGCATCGCCGCCGAAGATCTGCACCGACGGGCGCGTCGAAAGACCTCGGCTGACGACGCCGAGTCGCGCCGCGAGCTCGTCCTTCGAGCACACGGATCTTCAGACCTGTGTCTACTGCTGTTTCTGAAGTCATACAAGAACCTCGTAGTAGTAGTAAGGGGTGTGGAACGACGGGGATCATGCAGAGAAAGCCTGCTCCGGGAGGGTTTTGGCGTGTGGGTGGCGGTGTGGGCGACGAGCGAGCTGTACACACACGGTTCGGGCACGGTACGTCGCGGCTGTGGGATTCATTGCACTTGCTTCACACGCGCGGTGAGCTCTTGCACGAGGTTGTACACAGAGCGATCCTGCTTGATCAGGCCTGGCGATCTTCGACGTCGCGTGCATCACGGTCGTGTGGTCGCGGCCGCCGAAGGAGCGGCCGATCTTCGGGAGCGAGGAGTCGGTGAGCTCGCGCGAGAGGTACATCGCGACCTGCCGCGGATAGACGATGTTCTGCGACTTCTTCTTGCCGCAGAGCTCGGTGATGCTGAGCCCGAAGCGCTGCGACACGACCTCCTGGATCCGCTCGATCGACACCTGTGCGACGTCTCCTTGCGGGAAGACGTCCTTGAGCACGTCCTGTGCGAGCTCGACCGTCATCGGCCGGCCTGTGAGCGACGAGAAGGCGACGACCCGCGTGAGGGCGCCCTCGAGCTCGCGGATGTTCGTCGAGATCCGGCTGGCGATGAACGTCAGCACCTGGGGGTCGGAGATCTCGATCCCGTCCGTGTGCACCTTCTTGCGGAGGATCGCGATCCGCGTCTCGAGGTCGGGCGGCTGGATGTCGGTGATCAAGCCCCACTCGAACCGCGAGCGCAGCCGCGCCTCGAGGGTCGCGATCTCGCGCGGCGGCCGGTCGGAGGAGATGACGATCTGGCTGCCGCTCTCGTAGAGGCTGTTGAACGTATGGAAGAACTCCTCCTGGATCCGCTCCTTGTGCTCGAAGAACTGCACGTCGTCGATCAGCAGCACGTCGTAGTTCCGGTAGCGCTGCTTGAAGCCCTCGATCCGCCGGTCGCGCAGCGAGTTGATGAAGTCGTTCATGAACGTCTCGCTCGTGACGTAGCGGACGGAGAGACGGCTCGCGTGCTCCGTGACGTAGTGCGCGATCGCCTGGAGCAGGTGCGTCTTGCCGAGGCCGGTGCCGCCGTAGATGAAGAGCGGGTTGTACGCCCGAGCGGGCGTCTCGGCCACGGCGAGCGCCGCTGCGTGCGCGAAGCGGTTCGACGAGCCGATCACGAACAGGTCGAACGTGTACTTCGGGTTGAGGCCCGTCGCGTGGCTGCGGGGCAGGCGCTGCCTCGTCGTCCACCACGACAGCGAGTCGTCGACGACGAGCCGGACGACGCGATCGCGTCCGGAGGCGTCGCGTGCGGCTGCGCGGATGAGGTCGAGGAAGTGGCCCTCGATCCACTCACGCGTGAAGTTGTTCGGGACGGCGAGCACGAGCGCGTCCCGTTCCTCGCGTTGCGCGCACCTCGCCGAACCACGTCCGATAGGTCGATTCGTTCAGAGCGCCCCGGAGCCGACCGGCGACCTCGCTCCACAACGAATCGGCGGTCAGCTCGATCGGTTGCTCCACGCCTCTGGGTCGGCTCCTCGGTCTCGACGACAGGGTGGTCGAGCATACCACCGCGCTCTTTAGGCCTACAACGGCTGGAAAAGCGCACCAGGCAATCGTCGAAAAACATGCCTGATTTGCAGGGATTTTCGGCGAACATCCACACGGCTCTCCACAGGTGTGGAATACTGTCGGTTGTCCGTAGCGACAACGCGCGTCGACTCGGCTCGCTGCGAGGACTTTCGCTCGCACGCGCCGCTCGGCCGGACGCCTGTGGACAACTTCTTCGGCCGGAGCTCGTTGTCTATACTCCGCGGCCCGCGGCCGGAAGCGATCTTCGACCGGGCCTCTCGAATCATGAAACGCACCTATCAGCCCAACGTGCGCCGCCGGAAGCGGAAGCACGGCTTCCGCTCCCGCATGTCGACGCGAGCCGGCCGGGCGATCCTCAAGCGCCGCCGCGCTCGGGTCGCAAGCGGCTCTCCGCCTGAGCCCGACTCGAGCTCCTCGCCCGTCTAGGCTGACGGGCGATGCAACGCCGGCACCGGCTCACCCGATCGCAGGACTTCGACGCCGTCTACCGCAAGGGCCGCTCGACGTCGACGCGGCTACCTCGTTCTTTACTGGTTTCCGCGCGACGAGGCCGACGACGAGCCGCGCCTCGGGCTCGCCGTGCCGAAGAGCACCGGGACCGCCGTGCAGCGGAACCGCATCAAGCGCCGGCTCCGCGAGCTCTGGCGGACACGGCTCGAGCAGCGTCCCGCGCGGCTACGACTACGTGCTCGTCGTTCGAGACCCGGACTGATCGAGGCGGCGGATGCCCAGGGCTCGGCGTGGCTCGGCGAGCGCGTGGACGAGCGTGATCGGGAAGGCGGCGCGCATGAAGGTGCTGAGCCTGGTGCTCCGGACGCTCTGCCCCGTCGCCGGGCGTGGCCGGCGCGCCGACCTGCAAGTACCACCCGACGCTGCTCCCAGTACGCGTCGGACTGCGCTTCGCAAGCACGGCCCGATCAAGGGCTCGCTCAAGACCGCGTGGCGACTCGCTCCGCTGCAACCCGTGGAGCCACGGGGGAGTGGACCACGCATGATCGTCGCCAGCCGATCACACCCGATCGTCAACATCCTCGCGCGACATCATCGACTGGCTCGGGCCGCACGGCGACGATCGGCCTGCCGTGGGCCTGGGCCATCGTCGCGCTGACGGTGATCGTGCGGATCGCGCTCGTGCCGCTGACGGTCAAGCAGATCCACTCGATGCAGAACCTCCAGCGGCATGCGCCGGAGATGAAGGAGATCCAGCGCAAGTACAAGGGCGACCGCAGAAGATGAACGAGGAGTTGATGAAGTTCTACAAGGAGAACAGCATCAACCCGGCCGTCGTCGTGCGTGCCCATCCTCTTCCAGATCCCGATCTTCATCTCGCTCTTCTTCGTGCTCAAGCACTTCACGACGACGACGGACTACCACGCAGGGCGACAACCTCGAGTGGCTCGGCCTGATCAACATCCTCGACAAGGCGAACGTCGGCTGGGGCCCGCTGCTGCTCGTCATCTACATCGGCAGCCAGCTTGCGTCGACGTACTTCATGTCGGCGACGATGGAGCGGACACAGCGGCTGATCTTCTTCGCGCTGCCGTTCCTCTTCATCCCGTTCGTCGTCCACTTCAAGGCCGGCCTCGTCCTCTACTGGGCGACGACGAACCTCTGGACGGTCGGCCAGGGCATCGTCACCCGCCGGCTCGTGCCGCGGACGAAGGTCGCGCCGCCAGAAGAAGAGCTCGCGGACGCCACCGCGCGACGAGGCGAGAGCGGCAACGGCGCGAAGGCGACGGCGCCCGACCCGAGCCCGCGACCGTCGCCGCTGTCGCGAGCCTTCGCACGCCCCGCAGCGCGTGAAGCGGAAGAAGAAGCGCAGCGGCCCGCCGATGAGCGCCGACGCCGAGCACGCCGAGCTCGAGGCCTCCGGCGAGACGATCGGCGAGGCGAAGTGGCAGGCGATGCGCGAGCTCGAGCGGCTCCATCCGGGCCTCGACCGCGACCGCGGTGACGTTCGAGGTGCTGACGGAGGGAGAGCGCGGCCTCCTCGGCGTCGGCACGTCGCCGGCGCGCGTGCTCGCCCGTGTCGGAGCGCGCCGCCGATCTGCGCGAGCGTGCCAGCGGCCGGTCGCAGCCGACTCGCCGCTCGGCGGAGCTCGCGCGAGAGCTCGTCGAGCGGAGATCGCCGACGAGCTCGGCGCGCGACGCGAGGTGACCGTGTCGGAGGACGACGAGACGCGTCGCAGGTCACGTGTCCGCGCCCGACGTCGGGCTTCTCATCGGCCGGAACGGCCGCACGATCGACGCGGTGCAGCACGTCGTGTCGGCGATCGCCTATCGGACGCGAGGGTCGCGGGCGGCAAGGCGGTCGAGGTGGATGCGGGCGGGTACCGGGAGCGCCGCCGGCGCGAGCGCGTCGAGCCGAGGCACAGACGCGCGAGCAGCCGCGTGCTCGAGACCGGCAGCGCCGTGTTCGCTCGAGCCGATGACGTCCCTCGAGCGCAAGCTCGTCCACCTGGCGCTCCAGGACGTCGCGGGCGTGGAGACGCGGAGCGAGGGCGACGACCCGGATCGCGGTACGTCGTCGTCCTGCCGGCAGCGCAGCCGCAGCCGGAGTGACCGACCCGCGGCTCGAGCGCTGGCTCGACGCGCTGCTCGAGACGCCGGGACTGACGGCGATCGCGGACCGCGAGCGAGGCGCGCCGCGTCCACGTCGAGGGCAGCCTCGCCGCGCTGCCGGTGCGTCGCGCGCTTCGCCGGGCCGATCGTCGACGTCGGCTCGGGCGGCGGCTCGCCCGGCATCCCTCTCGCGGCTGCGCTACCCGACCGGGAGGTGACGCTGCTCGAGGCGAATGCGCGAAAGGCGGCGTTCCTCGAGCGCGTCGCCGCGCGACTTCCCGAACGTCGCGGTCGTTCGCGGCCGCGCCGAGGAGCAGGCCGTCGACGACGTACGGCGTCGCCGTCGCGCGCGCGCTCGCCCCGCCGCCGGTGGCCGCCGAGTGGTGCCTGCCACTCGTGTGGCCACGGGCGGCGCGGTAGTCCTCTACGTCGGGCCGACCGCCGACTCTGGACAGCCGTAGCGCGCGTGGCCGCCAGGTGGGAGGCGGTGCGCCGGAGGCGGCGCCGGCGCTGTTCGTCATTCCCAAGGTGGCGCCGACACCGCCCGGCTTTCCGCGCCGGCCTGGGATGGCGCGCAAGCGCCCGCTGGCCTGATCGCTGACCGTCCGCCCGCCGCGAGGACAATTGACCGCGTGCCCAGCACGGTCTTCGCGCTTGCGAACCAGAAGGGCGGCGTCGGCAAGACGACGACCGCCGTCAACCTCGCCGCCTGTCTCGCCGACGCCGGCGAGCAGGTGCTCGTCGTCGACCTCGACCCGCAGGCGAACGCGACGTCCGGGCTCGGCGAGCGCGCGAACGGCACGTCGAGCTACGACCTGCTCGACGGCGCTCCGCTCGAGCTCGCTCGCGAAGCCGACGCGGTTCGGGAACCTCCACCTCGTCCCGTCGCGGCCAGAGCTCGCGGGCGCCGCGGTCGAGCTTCGCGGCGCGAGGACGGCGAGCGCTTCCTCGCGCGGCGCTGAACGGCCGCACGTCGGAGCTTCTCCTTCGTCTTTCTCGACTGCCCGCCGTCGCTCGGGCCCGCTGACCGTGAACGCGCTCGCCGCGGCCGACGCGGTGCTCGTGCCCGTGCAGGCCGAGTACTACGCGCTCGAGGGCCTCGCGCAGCTGCTCGACTCGGTCGAGCTCGTGCGCCGGCGGCTGAACCCGCGGCTCGCGTCGCGGGCGTGCTGCTGACGATGGTCGACCGCCGGACACGGCTCGCCGCCGACGTCGAGAGCCGACGTTCGCCGCCATCTCGGCGGGCTCGTCTTCGACACGACCGTGCCGCGGTCCGTGCGGCTGGCCGAGGCTCCGAGCCACGGCCTGCCGGTGATTGCCTACGACCGCCGATCCGCGGGAGCGGAGGCGTACTGGAAGGTGGCGATGGAGCTTGCCGAGCGTTCCTGAATCGAACGACGGCGCCGCGACGCGGCCTCGGCCGCGGCCTCGACGTCCTGATCGGCGGCGCGACGCAGCCGAGGATCTCGCGCACGCTGCCGGTCGACGCCGTCCACCCGAACCCGCGCCAGCCGCGGCGGCGGATCGACGGCGAGGCGGTTTCGGCGCTGGCCGACGTCGATCCGGCAGCAGGGCGTCGTCCAGCCGGTGCTCGTCCGGCCGAGGCCCGCCGGCGGCTGGGAGCTGATCGCCGGCGAGCGCCGGTGGCGCGCCGCGCGGGAGGCGGGGCTGAAGACGGTTCCGGCCGTCGTGCGCCACGCTGACGACCGCGACTCGCTCCTGCTCGCGCTCGTCGAGAACGTCGCGCGCGAGCAGCTGTCGCCCGTCGAGGAAGCGCGTGCCTACGCCGTGCTCATGGACGAGTTCGTCCTCTCGCTCGGCGAGGTGGCCGAGCAGGTCGGCCGCTCGAAGCCTGTCGGTCGCCAACCGCCTTCGCCTGCTCGATCTGCCGGACGACGTGCTCGGCATGGTCGAGCGCGGCGAGCTGACGGAAGGGCACGCGCGGGCGGTGCTGGCGGTGCCCGACAGGAGGAGCGCCGGAGCTCGCGCAGCCTCATCGTCCGCCGCGGGCTGTCCGTGCGAGCCGCCGAGCAGGCTGCGCGCTGGGCCGGGGCGAGGCAGCGCCCCCGCGAAGCGAGCGCCGCCCGTCGACCCGGCCCTCGCTCGAGCGCGACGCGAGCGGCCGCGAGATCGCGTGCTCGGCAAGCCGGTGAAGGTCGGCCGCGGGAAGATCGAGATCGCGTTCGCCGACGAGCACGAGCTCGCCGAGATCGTCGAGGCGCTCGAGCGCATCGCCGGCTGCAGACGCTCGCTAGAATCGCCGCCCTGCGGGCGATTAGCTCAGTCGGTTAGAGCGCCGCTCTGATAA
The DNA here is from genome assembly GCA_963705945.1 of uncultured Actinomycetes bacterium. GTDB lineage: Bacteria > Actinomycetota > Thermoleophilia > Gaiellales > Gaiellaceae > PALSA-612. The sequence continues at coordinate 657,171 of CAVPLG010000003.1, forward strand.
GGCGGAGGTCCGTGGTTCGAATCCACGATCGCCCACTCGTGGGAACCTCCCGGTTCCCCCCTTCCCGCCGCCGCTCATGCAATCTCCCGCTCGGCCCCCTTCCCCTGGTCCGCTTCGCGGACAGGCGCGCTGCGCCGGTTCGAATCCACGATCGCCCACTCGTGGCGAACCTCCCGGTTCCCCCTTTCGCCATCTCCCAGGCCTCCGCCGCTACCATCGCACCGACGATGACGGAGATGGTCATCTACGGCGTGAGCTTCGATCTCGTCGGCAAGCAGCCGATCGTGCTGCTCAAGACGACCGACGGGAATCGCTATCTCCCGATCTGGATCGGCCAGTCGGAGGCGGCCGCGATCCTCATGAAGCTCCAGGGCACAGGCGACGCCGCGCCCGCTCACGCACGATCTCTTCACGAACGCGCTCGGCGCAGCTCGATGCGCAGGTCGTCCGCGTCTGCGTGACCGAGCTCCGCGAGAGCACGTTCCACGCCACGATCACGATTCGGCAGAACGGCTCCGAGCTCGAGATCGACTCGCGGCCGTCGGACGCGATCGCGCTCGCCGTCCGGGCGGACGCGCCGATCTTCGCGGACGACACCGTGATCGAGGAGTCGGCGATCGAGTTCGAGGGTGACGACGTCAACGAGGACGACCTCGTCGACGAGTTCAAGAAGTTCCTCGACAAGGTGACGCCGGACGAGTTCGCGGCGCCGGAAGAGGAAGAGCCGGACGAAGCCCGCCTAGTTGTAGACGATCACGGCCTCGCCGTACGGCTCGCTCTCGAAGAGCCGGTCGACGACGAAGTTCGGCACGCGGACGCAGCCGTGCGACGCCGGGTACGGCGGCACCGACGGGTTGCCGTGGATCGCGTAGCCGCCGTAGAAGTACATCGGCTTGTAGAGGACGCCGAGCGGGCTCGTGTCGTAGCCGGGGATCTTCCGGCCGATCGCGAACCGGCCGACCGGCGTGTAGTAGCCGGCGATGCCCGCGGTCGACACGGGCGAGACCAGCGCCACCTTCCCGTCGCGCACGACGATGAGGATCTGCCGCTGCTTGTCGATCTCGATGTGGTTCGCCGGGTGACGTGTAGCGCGGCGTGATCTCTGCCGGCTGGGCGAGCCGGCGCCAGAAGGCGGTGTCGGCGACGCCGGTTCGCGGCGAGCCGCTGCGCCTTCTCGAACGCGTAGACGGCCTGCGAGCACGTCGGCGTCGAACACCGTCCGCTCGCTGAGGGGCCGCGTAGCCGAGCTCGGCGAGGCGGCGGAGCAGACCGGCGACGAGCGGGCTGGTCGAGCCGTAGGTGAGCGCCGGAGCGCGCAGCGCGATGCGGATCGTTCTTCGACACCGGCTCGTAGCCCTTCGCCGGCACGCTCTCCGCGCGCACTTCGAATGGGTCGAGGTTCTGCGTCGCGAGCTTCACGCGCGCACGCCCGGCGAAGCCGCCTCGGTAGGTCTCCTTGCCGCTTCGGATCACGCGGACGCGCAGCGTTCCCGCCTCCTTCGGCTCGAGCCTCGCCCGGAACGCGAGCGGGCTGCCAGCGAGGCGCTTGCCGGCGAGCGAGGTGACGAGCCTGGGATAGATGCGGACGGTGATCGGGTTCGACGAGACCGCCCCGTATGTCGTATGGAATGGCCCCGGGTGGCCCAGGCTGACGGTGAAGTGATACGCCCCGTCTGCGTGGAGGTCCGTACCCGCGATCAACGTGTCTCCGCGCCAGAGGCGAATCCGCGCGCTGTCTGCCTTCGGGCTCAGGCGACCGACGAAGTCGACCTGATGCCCGTACGTGGTCGCCTTGGGGCCGCGGAGCGACAGCATCTTCGCCTCGTGGGAGGCCGCGGCGGCCGGGGCTCCGAATGCCAGCACCGCGCCGAGGACGGCTAGCCGTGCGCTCACACCGTCACCGCCACGACAAGCGCGATCGCGTTGAAGAGGCTGTGGACGGCCATGCCTGGATAGACGCTCTCGGTCCGCGAGCGGAGCCACGCGAGGGCGATCCCGAACATCGACAGGACGAGGAGTCCTTCGATCAATCCATGCACGAGACCGAACAGCAACCCGACGCCAACGATTGCCACGATCTGTCCGTACGGTGCGAGCAGCGAATACCCTGCTCCGCGGAACGTCAGCTCCTCCACGATCGGGGCCACGACTGCGATCAGGACGAAGTTCGCCGCGTACGCTCCGGCGTGCGCGGGCTCCCAGTGATCGGGCGTGTAGCCCTGCTCCTTGCCGCCCTGGAGAAACGGCTCGATCGCGGCGGAAACGGCGTAGATGGCGACGATCACGCCGGCGGCGAGTGCGACTGCGCGCCCGAGCGCTGGAGGTCTCCGCAGCGCGAGCAGATCGCGCTGCGACGGGCCGCGCGTGATCAGCAGGATCAGCCCGAGCCAGATCGCGTACCAGAGCAAGCCGCCGAGCGCCGTCCCGTACTGGTAGAGGGAGTCCTTCGGCGGCTTGCCATCGGCGGCACGGCTCACGTACGCGAGCACGATGAAAATGCCGATCAGCGTCAGCCACGCGGCGAGCCGCTTCTGCATGCTGAACATCGCCGGGTGCCTAGGGGACGGCCTCGGGATGAAGTGCTCGCGCGAGCTCAACGAGCCCACGGCCGATCGCGGGGCTCGGCTCGAGCAAACGGTCGTCGACGACCACGACTCGCCCGTTCCTGACTGCCGTAAGCCGCTTGGCCTTCGTCTTCCGTAGCGTGTCGAGCGTCGTGCCGCTGCTCGCCACCGCGACGTAGACCTCTGGATTGGCCCGGACGATCTCCGAGATGCCGGCTATCGGCGAGATGCCGCCGCGACCGGAGACGTTGCGCCCTCTGGCCTCGCGGATCAGGTCGCCGGCGAGCGACTGGTCGGTCGCCCCCTGGTAGCCGCCGAGGTCGAGGAAGACGCTCACCGGCCGACGGCGGTCGAGCTCCGCCGCCACGGCGCGGCGGGTCTGCTCGATCGCGTGGACGAGCCGCCGCGCCGCGAGCGGGTGGGCGGTGATCAGCCCGGCCTCGGTGATCCCTCGCTCCACGTCCCGGATCGAGGTCGCAGGGAGGATGTATACGGGCGCCTTCGCGATAGCGTGGGCGCGCGAGAGAAGCGTGTCGTCCGCACCCGCCGGTGCGACGACGAGATCTGCGCGAAGACGCGCGAGCCGGTCGGCACGCAGCGCGCCTCCCGGCGTCACGGGCGTCCCGGCGACCTGCGAACGGGCGCCGAGCGCGACGAAGAGCGCTTCGAGCGAGGGGTCGAGGAGGGCGATCCGTCTCGCAGGCTTTGCAATCGTCACCGGGCGATCGCTGTCGTCGACGATCGTGAGCGGGTAGCCGCTCGCGGCGGCTCCGATCGGCTCGCTTCGCTCCCCGCACGCGGCGAGCAGAAAGCTGAAGAGCACGGCCACCGTGGCCAGAACGCCCGCACGCCGGCCGGAGAACACGCTCGCGATCATAGAGCGACGCTGCTCTCCCACTGCAGAGGACGGGCGGCGTAGCGCTCGAACTCCGGGCTAGCATTCCCGCTCGTACCGAGATACCGCCGTGAGTCCGCCCTCGAGACAGAATCGTGCCGACGCCGCCCGCACCGTTCGCAAGCGGCGACGTCGGCGCGCCGGCCGGGCGAAGCGACGTAAGAGAGTCGGCGCCGTCTTCGGCGTGCTCGTGATCGGGGCCGCGATCGCGCTCGTCGCGGGCACGTTCACCGCCGCCGGGCTCGTCAGATCGAGGTGCGACCTGACATCGCTCAAGCGGATCCCGATCGGGCAGAACAGCTTCGTCTATGCCGCCGACGGCACCCCGCTCGGCTCGATCCCGGCCGAGCGCAACCGGCAGCCCGTGACGCTCGCCGAGATCAACCCGTGGATGCGAAAGGCGACGATCGCGATCGAGGACCGGCGTTTCTACAGCCACGGCGGCGTCGACTACGAGGGCATCGCCCGAGCGCTCTGGCACGACGTGACGAAGGGAAAGGTGGTCGAGGGCGGCTCGACCCTGACGCAGCAGCTCGTGCGAAACCTCTACATCTCGAGGGAGCAGACGGTCAGCCGCAAGCTCCGCGAGGCGTGTCTCGCGATCCAGCTCAGCCGCAAGTGGCCGAAGCACCGGATCCTCCGCGAGTGGATGAACACCGTCTATTTCGGGAATCACGCGTATGGCATCGAGGCGGCCGCCCAGACGTACTTCTCGAAGCACGCAAAGTCGCTCAACCTGCCTGAAGCGGCGCTGCTCGCGGGCTTGCCGCAGGCGCCGTCGATCTACGACCCCTTCGTCGATCCCGGAGGAGCGATCGCGCGTCGCGACGAGGTTCTGCAGGCGATGCTGTCGAACGGGGACATCACGCGGCGTCAGTTCAACTGGGCGATCCGCCGGAACGCGCTCGACCTCAGCCCCGGCAAGCTCTACACGACGATCCGCGAGCCGTACTTCTTCGGCTACGTGCGCGACCAGCTGATCGAGCAGTACGGGGCGAACACCGTTCGCTCAGGGGGGCTCCAGGTCTACACGACGATCAACCCGCGCTATCAGCGGATCGCGGCAGTTGCGATCCGGCGCACGCTCGACCGGGTCGACGACCCGGCGTCCGCGGTCGTCTCGATCAATCCGGCGAACGGAGCGATCCGGGCAATGGCTGCCGTCGCCCCGGGACGGAAGGGCCTCGAGTTCAACCTCGTCGCGCAGGCGCGTCGCCAGGCGGGCTCTACGTTCAAGATGTTCGTCCTCGCGACCGCCGTCTCGCGAGGCGTCGACCCGTCCTCCACGTCGTACGTGTCCGCGCCCTGGCACTACCAGCCCGACCCCAACGTCCCCGCATGGGACGTGACGACGTATGACGGCTCGTACTCGGGCTGGTCGTCGATCCGCAGCGCCACGTTGCGCTCCGACAACACGATTTACGCGCAGCTGACGGTCGACCTCGGCCCCGCGAACGTCGCGGCGATGGCGAAGCGGATGGGCGTGCAGACGCCGCTGCTTCCCGTGCCGTCGCTCGGGCTCGGCTCGATCGCTATCTCGCCGCTCGACCTCGCTTCGGGCTACGCGACTCTGGCGGGGCGCGGTGTCTACTCGAAGCCGATGGCGATCCGCAAGGTCGTTCTGCCGGGTGGGCGCGTCGACACGGAGGCGGGCTGGGGCGTCCCGCAGCGAAAGCGCGTGCTGACCGAGGGCGAGGCGTACGTCGTGACGAAGATCCTCGAGGAGAACGTCCAGTACGGCACCGGCACCGCCGCCGCGTTCGGGCGGCCGGCGGCGGGAAAGACCGGCACGACCGACGACCACGCCGACGCGTGGTTCGCGGGCTACACGCCCGACCTCACGACCGTGGTCTGGGTCGGCTATTCGCAGGGCGAGATCCCGATGGAGAACGTGCACGGCATCGCAGTGTTCGGCGGCAGCTTCCCCGCCGAGATCTGGCACCTGTTCATGGAGCAGGCGCTCGTGTCCTCTCCGCCGCGCGACTGGGTGGTGCCGGATGAGCTCCCGACCTGGACGCCCTGGCACCGCGGCCCCTACAGCCTCTCGTACGATCCGTACGTGCCGCCGGCCGCGCCGTCGACCACGGAGACGACCGACACGACGACGGAGACGGCGCCGGCAGAGCCGCCACCTCCTCCTGCGACGGCCGACGATTCGCCGGCGACGCGCGGCCACGATTGAGGTCGCCCGGACGGTGAGCGCCGGACGCCGCGCGTTTCGCGCGTGGCTCGTCGCGGCGCCGGTCTACGTGCTGACCGCGGTGGCGCCGGCCGGCGGCCTGTTCCGCGGGCGGGCCTACGTCGACCTCGAGCTCTATCACCGGTACGCGCAGGGCTTTCTCGACGGCACGATCCCGTACCGCGACACATTCGTCGAGTATCCGCCAGGCGCGTTCGTCGTGCTCTTGCCGCCGGCGCTCGTGACCGAGGGCCACTACCGCTTCCTCTTCAAGCTCCTGATGGCGGCCGTAGCCCTCGGCGGGCTCTGGTGCGTTGCGCGCCTGCTCGTCGAGCTCGGCGCTGAGCCGAGGCGGCTCGCGCTCGCGCTCGGCTTCGTCGCCGTCAGCCCGCTCCTGCTCGGCAGCGTGTGGCTCAACTCGTACGACGCGTGGCCGGCCGCGCTGACTGCCGGCTCGCTGCTTGCGCTCGCTCTCGGTGCTGCGGTACCGGCCTTCTTGCTGCTGGGCCTGGCGGCTGCGGCGAAGGTCTACGCGGTCTTCCTCGTCGTGCCGGCCGCTCTGTACGCCCGTGCGCGGCTCGGTATGCGCGCAGTCGTCGAGGGCGTCGCGGCATTCGGCGTCACGGTCGCCGTCGTCATCGGGCCGTTCGTCGCGCTCTCTCCCGGCGGGGTCTGGTCGAGCTTTCGCTCGCAGCTCGAGCGAGGCCTCCACGTAGAGAGCCTCGGCGCGTCCGTTTTGCTCGCGCTCGACCGGCTCGGCCTTTATGACGCCACGGTCTCCGGTGGCTCGACCGCTGCAAAGTCGCGGGATCTCGCCGGACCGTTGCCCGATGCTCTCGCAACCGTCTCGTCGCTCGTCCTGCTTGTCGCAGTCGTCGCAGCGTGGCTTCTCTTCGCCAGACGGACGGGGGAGCTGGAGAGACTGGCCACCGCCTCGGCCGCCTGCGTGGCCGCGGTGCTCGCCGCGAGCAAGATTCTCTCCCCGCAGTACGCCGAGTGGCTCGTGTTCCTCGTCCCGCTCACGGCCGGGGCGCCAGGCGTGGCGGCGACGCTTCTGGCGGCAGCGGCCCTCCTGCTCGCAGAGGCCTGGTTCCACCACTACGCGTCGATCTATGCCGTCGGCGATCGCGTCTGGCTGCTCCTGCTCCGGAACCTCGCCTTCGCAGCGTGCTACGCGGCGCTCGTCTGGGCGCTCGTGGCCTCGCCGCGGAGCATGCGGGATACGGTATGAGCGTGGCCGCTCTTCTCTCGCTCGACGAGGCAACGGCGGCCGTGCTGGCCCATTGCCGGCGACTGCCCACTGAGGAGGTGCCGGTTGCCCAGGCGGCGGGGCGCTTCCTCGCCGAGACGGTGCTCGCCCCGGTCGACCTGCCGCCGTTCCCGGCGTCTGCCATGGACGGGTTCGCGCTGCGCGCGGCGGACACGCCGGGGATGCTGTCCGTCGTGGACCGGATTGCCGCCGGCCGTCCGGCGGACCGGCCGCTCGGGCCCGGCGAGGCGATGGGCATCGCCACCGGAGGCGTCGTGCCCGAGGGCGCCGACGCCGTCGTCCCGATCGAGGAGGTCGCCGACCGGGAGTCCGAGGTCGAGGTGCCCGCGGCCGTCGACAAGGGCAGCAACATCCGTGCGGTCGGCAAGGACATCGAGCACGGCGAGGAGCTCGTGCCCGCCGGAAGCCGGCTCGGCGCTGCGAGGATCGCCGCTCTCGCCGCGGCGGGCGTCGCGACGGCCGTCTGTGCACGGCGCCCGCGTGTCGCTGTGCTGACGACGGGTACGGAGCTGCGACCCGCCGGCGCCACGCTAGGCCCGGGCGACGTCTACGAGGCGAACGGCGCCATGCTCTCTGCCCAGCTTCGTGACGCGGGCGCGCTCGTCGAGGTGCTCGCGCCGGTCGCCGACGACGAGGCGCAGCATCGCGGGGCGATCGAGGCCGGTCTCGAGCACGACGTTCTGGTCACCTCGGGCGGCGTCTCGGTGGGTCCCCACGACCTGGTGCGGGCGATCGAGGCTGAGCTCGGGGTGGAAGAGGTCTTCTGGGGCGTCGCGGTTCGACCCGGGAAACCCGTGTCGTTCGGGCACCGCGGCGACACGCTGACCTTCGGCCTTCCTGGCAACCCCGTCTCGTCGTTCGTCACCTGCGAGCTGTTCGTTCGTCCTGCTGTCCTCGCGCTCCAAGGGGCAGCTGCGCCCGAGCCACGGTTCGAGGTCGGCAGGGTTGCCTCGGACGTGCGAAGGAATTCGCGCCGCGACACGCTGCTGCGGGCGCTGATGTCGACGGATGACGAGGGTGCGTGGCTCGAGCCGGTCGATGGTCAGGAGTCGCACATGATCGCGCGCGCGGCTGCCGCGGATGCGCTCGTGCTGGTCGAGCGCGGCGAAGGCGTCCTGGCCGCCGGGTCGCCGGCGCGCTACGTGCGGACGGCGTAGCCGGGTTCGCCGCGCGGTACGACGCGCACGGGCGTTGCATAGACGAGATAGCGCTCCGTCGCGAAGAAGCGAGGATGGCAGGCCTGGAGCACGACCACCTCGTTTCTGTGCGAGCGCAGCCGCCCGACCTCGTCGGAGGGGACGATCGCCGTGTTGCGGACGCGGTAGAAGAAGGTCGCGTACGGGAGCTCGAAGGTGACCAAGTCTCCTTTCCGGAGCCGTTCGATGTGAGCGAACGGCGCGCCGTAGGTCGTGCGGTGGCCCGCGATGTACACGAGCTGCCCTTCGCCGGGAACGTACGACTTCTCATAGCGGCCCGGCCCTTTCGTGAGCGAGTCGTGATCCGTGCCGTCGACGACTATCGCGTTCAGCCCGAGCCGGGGCACGCGCAGGCGGCCGACCGGGGCGCCTGTCTCCAACTGATGGCGGTAGCGCTTTGCAGCTCGCAGCACGGCCTTCTCCTCCGCCGCGACGGACGTTTGCGAGCTTTGGTGCGTCGGTTCGGAGTCGGCCGCAAAGGCGTTCGCCTGCCGCTCGAAAGCGACCGCAAGGCGCCGTTGCTGCTGATGTGTGTAGAGCGCCGTGAACGGGTCTTGCCACTGCCAGACGACGAGCGCCCAGAGCACGGCGAGGATGCCCGCGGCCGCGCAGACCGTTCCGAGGATGCGAAGCGGTCTTCTCACGACGGCATCACTTCGTCGCGACGGTGGCTTCGCGCGGCGGCGACGACACGCCCGATCGGCCCGCGGGCCGGGCGCTCTGCGCGGGCTGGATAGGGCCCGTAGCGCTCGCTGATCACCGCGAGCACCTGGCCGGCGGCGGCGAGCCAGCAGAGGAAGAGGACGACCCCCATGTGCGGTACGTAGCCGATGGCGACGAGCTCCGCAAGGTACCAGGGCGCGTCGAGTCCGAGCCCGTAGCGGACGGCGAACGACAGGAGCAGGACGGTTGGACCGAGAAGCCCGACGGCGTAGACGACCCCCTTCACGAACGCGCGCCGTCCGCGGAGCTCGATCAGCCAGAGCCACGCATGCGCGGAGGGTAGGACGAAGATCAGCGCGTAGATATTTGTGGCAATCAGCACGAAGCTGATCAGGGCGACCGCTGCGAGCGCGACGGCCAACCCGGTGATCTCGTCCTCGTCGCTGACCAGGCCCCGACGCACGAGTCGCCCGCGCGCGATGACCCAGCTCGCCAGGCCGACCAGGACGAGCGCCGCGAGGCCGAGGCGCGGCCAGTGGCCTGCTGCCTCCGCGGCCGGGTTCACGGCGACGGCGGCGCCTGACGGCCAGGCCCCGACCAGTCCGAGGAGGAAGAACACGACCCCTATCCAGAGCCAGAACGCGAGCCGTCTCACGTAGCTCCTGACGGCCGGGGAGACGGCGAGGCCGCGCCGACGCAGCCGCACGAGGAGGTCGACGAGCGCGAGCAGGAACGGGACGAGGAGGACGACGTACAGAAAGGCGATCGCCCAGCCCCTGATCACCCTCCCGCCTGCGTAGACGTACGTGCTCGTTCCCTGGGCGAGCTCGAGCCCGCGGGTGTCGAGGGAGCCGAGCAGCCGCTCCGCAGCGCGGCCGACCCTCCCGAGCTGCGCCTCGTCGATCCCGTCGGCTGCTCTGCCCTCGCCGGGTCGACCCCCCTCGGTCGTGAGTGTGACGGCGGGGATCCCCTCGGAGAGGAACGCGTCCTGTTCGTAGAGGCTGAAGGGCAGCGCGAGATCGATCAGCTGGGCGATAACCGGAGCCGTCTTCGCGGCCTGCCCGGACTCGGCGTCGATCTGTGCGCTCGCCGTCACGACGATGCCCGGTGCGGGTGACCGTGGGCCGTGGCCGGCAATCTCGAGCCGAGGCGGGTGTCGCGAGCCGATCGAGTCGAGATCGACGACGGCGACGATCCGCCCCGCAGAGGGCGAGCTTCTTGCCAGGCGCCTCGCCCCCAGCAGGCCGTAGGCCCCCGCATCGGTCGACGCGAAGACGATCGTGTGATTCGGGCTGACACCACCCGCGGCGCCGGTGCGTGTCGCGGCGTAGGCGCGCGCGAGCTCGATCAGCGCTCCCGTGCCGGACGCGTTGTCGTTGATCCCGGGCTCGCCACGTGTCGAGTCGCGGTGGGCGACGACGAGGATCGCGTCCCGCATGTGCCCGGGCACGACGGCCGTGACGTTGCGAAGGTCGGTGCTGCCGCGGCCGGGGATCTTCTCCGCGAACGTGGTCGTCGTCGTCTCGAGGCCGAGGGCGCGCAGCTCGTCTGCGACCCAGCGCGCCGCCCCGCGCGAGCTATCGGAGCCCGGCGAGCGGTCGGGATAGACGCCTGCGAGCTCGACGGCCAATCGGTGCGCCGAGGCGGCGTCGAATGTCGACTCGAGCGTCGCCGACGCATCGGGCCAGGGTGCGGGCCGTGCGATCGTGAATGCGAGCGCGAGGAGCGGGATGACGACAAACAGCCAGCCAACGCGATAGAGGCGGGCGTTCAGCGGTCGGTCGACGGTGCTGCGGGTGCGGCGAGGTGGCGGGGAGGGTCGACGGGAAGGGGCAGGAATGGCGCGGCTATAGTAGGTCGCGCCCACACGCGGCCATGCCGAACCCCGCCACCATTCTCCTTGTGGACGACGAGGAGGCCGTCCAGAAGCTCCTCACGTACCCACTCGAGCGCGACGGCTATCGCGTCGTGTCCGCACGCGACGGCGACGAGGCGCTCCGGCGCTTCGGCGAGCAGCCCGTCGATCTCGTCGTCCTCGACCTGGCGCTGCCGCACCTCGACGGCCTCGAGGTCTGCAAGCGGCTCCGCGCTACGAGCCACGTGCCGATCATCATCCTCACGGCGCGCGACGATGAGGTGGACAAGGTGCTCGGGCTCGAGCTCGGCGCCGACGACTACATCACGAAGCCGTTCTCGATTCGGGAGTTCCGGAGCCGCGTCAAGGCGGCGCTCCGCCGGGCGTCGGCGCCCAAACACGAGGCGGTGGGCTCGGAGACGATCTCGATCGACGGCCTCGTCGTGGATCCCGCGCGGCGTGCGGTCGAGCTCAACGGCGACGCCGTCGAGCTGACGTACGTCGAGTTCGAGCTCCTGTCGAGCGCTCGTGTCGAGACCGGGGCGCGTTTACAGTCGGCAGGCGCTGCTCGAGGCGCTCTGGGGGGATGCGGACTACCGCGACCCGCGGACGATCGACGTCCACGTGCGGCATCTGCGCGAGAAGCTCGAGTCGACGCCGAGCGAGCCCGAGTTCATCCTGACTGTGCGCGGCGTCGGCTACCGGTTCCGGGACGCGTGAACCCGCTGCGGAGCGTCGGTGCGCGGCTGTCGCTCGCGCTGCTGCTCGTCGTCGTCGGCGCGCTGACGGTCGTCTACCTGGCCGTTGCGCCCTCGCTCGAGAGCAGGCTGATCAACTCACGGCTGGACGATCTCGAGCGAAGCGCGCCCACGCTCGCGGCGCAGCTCGCCGAGCATCCGTTCAATCCCGACTTCTTCGAGTCGGCCGCTGCGACCTCGAACGCCCGCGTCGTGCTGCTTCCACCCGCTGTCCGCAGTCTCCGCAGGCGCTCAGCGTCGCCGCCGACTCGCGCGGAGGCGCGAGCTCGTCGGACATCGCCGACGACCCGATCGCGAAGAAAGCCTCGCTCTTCCTCGTTCCGGAGAGCGGCTCGACGCATCGCAACGGCGAGCGGTTCGTCGAGGTCGCGGCACCGGTCGGCGACGACGGGAGCGTGCTCCTCCTGTCCGCGTCGGTCGATCGCGCGCTCGGGGACGTCGACCTCGTCAAGCGCAGGCTGCTGCTCGCGGGCGCCCTCGTGCTCTGCCTCGTCTTCGTCGTCGGCTACGCCGGCTCGTGGGTGTTCGCGCGACGGATCAGGCGGCTCGAGCGGGCTGCCGAGCGCATCGCCGACGGGATGTTCGACGAGCCGGTCATCGATCTCGGTCACGACGAGGTCGGCGAGCTCGCGCGGGCGTTCGAGCGCATGCGGCGCCGGCTCGCGCAGCTCGAGCACGCGCGCAGGGAGTTCATCGCGAACGCGTCGCACGAGCTGCGCACGCCGGTGTTCTCGCTCGGCGGCTTCCTGGAGCTGCTCGACGACGAGGACCTCGACGAGGAGACGCGCCGCGAGTTCCTGCAGACGATGCGAGAGCAAGTGCTGCGGCTCGAGAAGCTGGCGACCGAGCTGCTCGACCTGTCCCGACTCGACGCTGGCCACCTCGACCTGCAGCGCGAGGTGGTGTCGCTCGACGAGGTCGCGCAGACGGCGCTCGCGGAGTTTGCGGCGGTTGCGCTGCAGACGGACCACACGCTCGACGTCTCGGCGGACGGCGGCACGCTCGCCGTTGGCGACGAGCAGCGCATGCTGCAGATCGCGCGCGTGCTCGTCGAGAACGCTCTCGTGCACACGCCGAAGGAGACGCACGTGCGCGTGTCGACGTCCACTGAGAGCGGTCTTGCGCGCCTCGCAGTCGCCGACGACGGCCCCGGAATCGACGCGAGCCAGGCGACGAACGTCTTCGACCGCTTCTACCGGGTGGACGGGACCCAGGCGTCGGGCAGCGGTCTCGGGCTCGCCATCGCGCGCGAGCTGGCGCGGCTGATGGGTGGGACGCTCGAGCTCGAGTCGTCGCCAGGGTCGACGACGTTCGTCCTCACGCTCCAGGCCGTGGAGGCTGCGACGCCGGCGCCGGAGGCTGCGCTGTCCGCTCCGAAGTAGCCGTTTTCACGTGAAAACGCGCGCCGAGTGCGTCTGTATGCTCGCGCCGGGGTGCCTGGAGCATGCTGAGTCTCGTCAACGTGGGGAGAAAGTCGCTCGTCGACTACGCGTCGATCGCTACGCGCGGGATGATGGACGAGATCGCGGCTCTCGCGGAGCCGCTCGAGGGGAAGCGCGTGCTGCATCTCTCGGCCACCGCGTTCGGCGGCGGCGTCGCCGAGATCAACTACACGCTCGTGCCATTGATGGCCGACGTCGGGATGCGACGTCGAGTGGCGCATCATTGAGGGCACGGACGGCTTCTTCGACGTCACAAAGGCGATCCACAACGGTCTCCAGGGCAATCCGCAGGGCCTGACGGAGGAGCAGCGGGGGACGTTCCGGCGCTGCAATGCCGTCAATGCGCGCCAGCTGACCGACGACTACGACTTCGTCGTCGTCCACGACGCGCAGCCGGCCGCGATGATCGACACCGCCGTCGGGTCGTCCGCACGGTGGATCTGGCGCTGCCACATCGACCTCTCGACACCGAACAGTGACGTCCTCGAGCTTCCTGCTTCCGTCAGTCGGCCGCTACGACGCGGCCATCTTCCATCTGCCCGAGTACGTCCCGGCGGACGCTGGCCTTCCGACCTCCTACATCTGGCCACCGGCGATCGACCCGCTTGCGCCGAAGAACATGGCGCTTCCGCCTGAGGAGGCCGTCTACATCGTCGATCAGTTCGGGATCGATACGTCGCGGCCGTTGCTCACGCAGGTCTCCCGCTTCGATCCGTGGAAGGACCCGCTCGGCGTCATCGACGCGTACCGCCTCGTCAAGGAGACGCATCCCGGCGTGCAGCTCGCTCTCGTCGGCTCGATGGCGCACGACGATCCCGAGGGCTGGGACTTCTACAACCAGACGGTCGCGTACGCGGGCGAGGATCCGGACATCTTCGTGCTCTCGAACCTCAACAACGTCGGCTCTGTCGAGGTGAACGCCTTCCAGGTCTACTCGGCAGGCGGTGATCCAGAAGTCGATCCGCGAGGGATTCGGCCTAACCGTCTCGGAGGGCCTCTGGAAGGCGCGCCCGATCGTCGCCGGACGGGTCGGCGGCATCGTCACGCAGATCGACGACGGTGTCACCGGCTGGCTCGTCGACTCGTCGACCGAGTGTGCGGAGGCCTGCCTCGAGATCATGGCCGACCCGCAGCAGGCGCGAGAGCGTGCTCTGCGTGGAAAGGAGCACGTACGCAGGCACTTCCTCACGCCCCGGCTCCTCCGCGACTGGCTGGCGCTCTTCAATCGGCTGCTCGGGAGACGAGACCGCTGGCACCGAGCTGACGATCGTCGCAGCGGCGTAACGTGAAGACCTGGATCGGCGTCGGCGTGCTCGTTCGCCGCTGCCGTCGTCCTCGGGGTCCTCCACCACGCGGACGTCAGTGCCGTCACGCAGTTCGTCGTCGGCATCGTCGCGCTCGCGCTATGCTCGCGTGGACGGTGGGCGTCGGCACGGAATCCGTCGGAGCTCGCTTCGGCGCCGCCATGACGGGCGTGCTCCAGTCGACGCTCGGAAACCTCCCGGAGCTCTTCATCGTCATCTTCGCGCTGCGCGCGGGCGAGATCGTCATCGCCCAGACGTCGATCCTCGGCTCGCTGCTCGCGAACGCGCTGCTCGTGCTCGGTCTCGCGATCGCCGCCGGCGCGTGGCGGTCGGACGACGGCGTCATGCGCTTCCACCGCCGGCTTCCCGAACGACACGACGATGCTCCTGCTGCTCGTGGTGTTCATGATCACGATCCTCAGCACGTCGCTGACGTTCGGCGACAAGGCGAGTAGTCATGCCGTCGACGATCTCGTCGATCGGCGCGCTGCTCATCCTCTGTCGTCTACGGCGCCTGGCTCGCGAGCTATCTCCGCGCAGGAGCCGGGCGGAGCCCGCGATCGAGCACGAGCACGGGCCGCCGCTCGCGTTCCGCGCCGGGCTCGATCGTGCTCGCGATCGCCGGGGTCGCGGCCGCGTTCATCTCGGAGTGGTTCGTCGCGGCGATCGATCCGGCAGTCCAGGAGCTCGGCATCTCGAAGGCGTTCACCGGGCTCGTGATCGTCGCCATCGCCGGCAACGCGGTCGAGAACGTCGTCGGCGTCCAGCTCGCCTGGAAGCGGCGATACGACGTCGCGATCTCGGTCGTCAAGAACTCCGTCGCCCAGATCGCAGCGTTCCTCTACCCGGTGCTCGTCCTCATCTCGCTCTTCTTCGACCAGCGGCTGACGTTCGCGTGCGCCCGGCGTCGGCCTCGTGCTCGTTGTGGCGCTCGTCTTCGCCGCTCTCGCGATCTGGCAGATCACCGGAGACGGGGAGGCGACCGTGTACGAGGGGCTCGCGCTCGTCGCTACGTACGCGGTGCTCGCGACGGTCGTCTGGTTCGAGTAGCGGCGGCTCGCGCCTGCCGGGCGCATACGCTGACGGCGTGGGCGAGCGCGGCCGGCTGATCGTCGTCTCGAACCGGGGCCCGGTCGTTCACGCGCGCGACGCCGACGGCAGAGATCGTCGCGCGCCGTGGCGGCGGCGGCCTCGTGACGGCGCTCGACAGCCTCGCCGAGCGCTACGACGTGACGTGGATCGCGAGCGCGATTGAGCGACGAGGATCGCGCGGTCGCCGCGGAGGCGGCCGGCGAACGCGTTCGACGAGCGCTCGCGGCGCGGATCGCCGTTTCGGCTTCGTCTCGTCGCGCACGATCCTGACGCGTCCGACCGCTACTACGACGTCGTCGCCAACCCGATGCTGTGGTTCATCCAGCACCGGCTCTGGGATCTCGACGCGGAGCCCGTCGATCGACGAGAGCGTTCCGCGAGGCCTGGGACGCGGGCTACGCGGCGGTCAACCGCGACTTCGCCGACGCGGTCGGCGACGAGCTCGAGCGCGAGCCCGGCGCGACGGTCTTCTTCCACGACTACCACCTCTATCTCGCGCCGCGCTTCGTTCGCGACCGGTGTCCGGAGGCGCGGCTCGCGCATTTCGTCCACATCCCGTGGGTCGGCCCCGACGGCTGGAGCGTGCTGCCGGCCGACATGCGCCGGGCCGTGCACGCCGGCGTGCTCGCGAACGACCTCGTCGGCTTCCACACGGAGCGCTGGCGCTGGTCGTTCGTCGACGCTGCGGTCGGCTTGCTCGGCGCGAGCGATCGGACGGACGTCGAGCTCGACGGACGCAGGACACAGACCGTTGCCTGCCCGATCTCGGTGGACGCCGAGCGAGTTCGATGCACTTGCAACGAGACGCTCGTGGTCGCCCGGCACGCCGAGCTTCGACACGATCGCCCCGAACGGCTGATCGTCCGCGTCGACCGCACCGACCCTTCGAAGAACATCCTTCGCGGCTTCCGCGCGTTCGAGCTCCTGCTCGAGCGCCATCCGGAGCATCGCGGGTCGCGTCGGGATGCTCGCGCTGCTCGATCCCTCCCGCCAGGAGATCGCCGAGTACGCGGACTACACGGCGGAGATCGAGGCGGCGGCCGCTGCGGTGAACGCGCGGCCGGTCGCGACGGTGGTCGACCTTCGGATCGGCGGACGACTTCCCGCTCTCGGTTGCCGCGTACAAGGAGTACGACGTGCTGTTCGTGAACCCGATCTTCGACGGCCTCAACCTCGTCGCGAAGGAAGGCCCGCTCGCTGAACGAGCGCGACGGCGTGCTCGTGCTCTCCGAGAACGCAGGCGCCGCCGACGAGCTTGCGCCGTGGGCGCTCGTCGTCAGCCCGTTCGACGTCGGCGACCAGGCGGACGCGCTCCACCGTGCGCTCGAGCTGCCTGCCGACGAGCGCCGCGCCGACTCGAGGGCATCCGCGCGCATGTGCGCGAGCCACGACGTCAACCGTTGGGCGGACGAGCTGCTCGCCGGCCTCGACGACGTGCCAGCGGCTGCTACGCGGCTACGATTGACCGCCGTGGCGACAGGTGGCGTTTGCCGGGAGGACAACGGATGAGCGACGAGCTGTCGCACGTCGATGCCTCCGGCCGCGTGCACATGGTCGACGTAGGCGGGAAGCCCGCCGTCCACCGCCGCGCCGTCGCCCGCGCGACGGTACGCATGCGGGCCGAGACGGTCGACCGCCTGCGCTCGCTCCCGAAGGGCGATGCGCTGGCGAGCGCCGAGGTGGCCGGGATCATGGCCGCGAAGCGGACGGGTGAGCTGATCCCGCTCTGCCATCCGCTGCCGTTGACGCACGCGAGCGTCACGGCCGACGTGCGAGACGATGCGGTGGAGATCACGGCGGTTGTCGAGACGATCGCGCAGACGGGCGTCGAGATGGAGGCGCTGACGGCCGCGGCGGTCGCCGCCTTGACCGTCTACGACATGACCAAGGGCGTCGACTGCGAGCTCGTGATCGAGGAGGTTCGGCTCGTCGAGAAAACGAAGCGCGAGGCCGAGTGAGGAGCGCAGCCGTGCTGACGGTCTCCGACGGCGTCTCCGCCGGCATTCGTGAGGACGCGAGCGGCGACGCGTTGGCTGCTCTGCTCGAGGAGGACGGCTACGCCGTCACCCGCCGGGTCGTGCCGGACGAGCGAGACGCGATTGCCGACGCGCTGCGCGAGCTTGCGGCGGACTCCGCCGTCGTGCTGACGACGGGAGGCACCGGCATGGGCCCGCGCGACGTGACGCCCGAGGCGACCGCGTCAGTGCTCGATCGACCGGCGCCCGGGATCGCCGAGGCGATCCGCGCCGACTCGTTCTCGAAGACACCCCACGGCCTGCTCTCGCGTGGAGCGGCCGGCGTCCGCGGCTCGACGCTCGTCGTCAACCTTCCCGGCTCGCCGGGCGGCTGCCGCGACGGCTTCGCCGTTCTTCGGCCCGCCCTCGCTCATGCCGTCGCGCTCCTCGCCGACGAGGAGACGGCGCACCGGCAGACCTGATGGACGCCGTCGTCTCGTATCCGAGACGGTTCGCGTCGCTCGTCAAGATCGAGCACACGGTCTTCGCGCTGCCGTTCGCGTACGTCGGCGCGTTCCTGGCTCTCGACGACGTGCCGAGCGGAGCGGATCTGCTCTGGCTGACGGTGGCGATGGTCGGAGCCCGCTCGCTGGCCATGGCGCTGAACCGGCTCGTCGACGCGGAGATCGACGCACGCAACCCACGCACGGCCGGCCGCGAGCTCCCGAGCGGTGCTCTGCACCGCGCGCAGGTGCTCGTCTTCTGCCTGTTGTCACTCGCTGTCTTCCTCGTCGCCGTCTGGCAGCTCGATCCGATCGTTCGCTGGCTCTGGCCGATCCCCGTCGCGATGTTCGTTCGTCTACCCGTACCTCAAGCGCTTCACGTGGCTGTCGCACTTCTGGCTAGGCGCGGTCGCACGGCCTCGCCCCGGTCGGAGGCTGGGTGGCGGTGACGGGAGAGCTGCCGCTCGCGGCCTGGCTGCTCGGGGGCGCGGTGGCGACTTGGGTGGCAGGCTTCGACGTGCTCTACGCGCTGTTCGATCTCGAGGTCGACCGGCGGGAGGGGCTGCACTCGTTTCCCGCCCGCTTCGGCGTCCCCGCGACCTTCTGGCTCTCGCGCGCCCTTCACCTCGCAACCGTCCTCCTGCTCGTCTGGGCCGGCGCCGAGCTGTCGGTCGACATCTGGTACTGGCTCGGCGCGGGCGCCGTGGCCTCGCTGCTGGCCTACGAGCAGCTGATCGTCTCACCGCGCGACCAGCGCCGCCTGAACATGGCGTTCTTCACGATGAACGGCGTGATCAGCCTGGTCTTCTTCGGCTTCGTGCTCCTGGATGTGACCACGTGATTCAGGCGCGCGGGCTCGTCAAGCGCTACGGCGACAGGCGCGTGCTTCGCGGTGTCGACTTTGACCTGCCGCGAGGCGGGTTCCTGCTCGTCACCGGCCCGAACGGCTCGGGAAAGACGACGCTGCTCCGGCTCTGCGCCGGTCTGTCCACGCCTTCCGGCGGCGAGCTGGCGCTCGACGCCCCGCGCGAGGCGATCGGCTTCCTCGGCCACGAGCCGCTCTGCTACCGCGAGCTGACGGCGCTGGAGAACCTCGATCTCTACGGCAGGCTCTACCGCGTGCCCGAACGGAGGGAGCGCGTCGGCATGCTCCTCGAGCGCTTCGGGCTCTGGGAGACGCGAAACGACCGCGTGGCGTCGCTCTCCCGCGGCATGACACAGCGGCTCGCGCTCTGCCGTGCACTTCTCCACGAGCCCGAGCTGCTGATCCTCGACGAGCCGCATTCGGCGCTCGACGACGAGGGGATGGAGCTCCTCGACCGCGAGCTCGCAGAGCGCCGCGGCGCCGGTACGTTCCTCGTCGCGACGCACGATCCGGCTCGGCTCGAAGGGCTCGCGAGTGGAAGGCTCGCGCTCGCGTGATCGCCTACGTCCGTGATGTCGGCACGCTTGCGCGAAAGGACCTTCTGCTCGAGCTGCGCGGCCGCGACACGCTGCCGGCGATGGTGCTGTTCGTCCTCGGCGGCCTCGTGCTCTTCCACTTCGCAGTTCCAGCGGATGCGACGGATCGCGTGACGGCCGGGCTGCTCTGGATCGTGATCCTGTTCACCGCGCTCCTCGGGCTCGTGCGCGCGTTCGTGCCCGAGCGCGAGCAGCGGCTGATGGACGGCCTGCTGCTCGCGCCGTGCGACCGGAGCGCGATCTGGTTCGGGAAAGGACTGGCCGTGCTGGCCTTCCTCGCTGCGGCCGAGGTGGTGGCGCTTCCGGCCTTCGCGCTGCTCTTCGGCGGGATCGGCTGGGCGACCGTCGCCGGCGTGGCGCTCGCGGACATCGGCATCGCGGCCGTCGGCACGTTGCTCGCAGCGATGGCGACCGTGACCCGCGCGCGAGAGCTGCTGCTGCCCTTGCTGTTCGTGCCGCTGGCCATGCCGATCGTGGTCGGCGGCGTCGGCGCGAGCATCGCCGACGATCCCGCGCGGTACCTCGGCTTCCTCGTTCTCTACGACGTCGTCTTTGCGATCATCTCGTGGGCCTCTTTTGAGTACGTCGTCTCGGATTAACCCGCTGCTCGCGCTCGGCGCTCTTGCGTCGGTGCTCGTGGTCTCGGCGATCGTCCTGGTTTTCTTCTACGCGCCGGTCGATCAGGACGGCCTCAACCAGAAGATCTTCTACTTCCACGTCCCGATCGCGCTCACCGCCTACGCGGCGTTCGGTTTTGCGGGCGTGAAGGCGTTCCTCTACCTCTGGAAGGACGAGGAGGCGCGAGACCTCGAGAGCTACGTCGCCGTCCACCTCGGCGTCATCTTCGGGCTGTTGACCCTCGTCACGGGCTCGATCTGGGCGAAGATCAGCTGGGGTGAGTGGTGGGAGTGGGGTGATCGCCAGCTCGTGCTGTTCCTCGTGCTGTTCCTCTTCTACGCGGCGTACTTCATGCTCCGCTACTCGATCGAGCCCGGACGGCAGCGCGCTGCGATCTCGGCCGTGTACGCGCTGTTCGGCATCGTCCTGATCCCGATCAGTTTTCTCGCCATCCGGCTTGCGGACAGCCTGATCCACCCCGTGACCTTCACCCGCGACGGGCCGCAGATGGCCGGTTCTCAGTTCGCGACCTTCTGTGTCTGCCTCGCGGCGATGCTGTCGCTCGGCTACCTGCTGTATCGGATCGAGCTCGCCGGCAAGCGGCTCGACGCCCGCCTGCGCGAGCTCCGCGAGCTGCTCGCATGAGCGCTGAAGAAAAGTACGTCGCGGCGGCGTATGCCGCCGTGTTTGCCTTCTTGCTCGTGTACATCGTCATCATCGCGGCGAAGCTCGGGCGGCTCGAGCGCGATCTCGAGGAGCTGACTGCGATGGCCGCAAAGCGCGCGAAGGAGCAGGCCGATGGCTGAGCTCCGTGCGTCCGACGATGCTCGTCCGGGTCGGCACGCGCGGAAGTAGGCTCGCGCTCACCCAGGCCGGCAGCTTGGCGGAACGGCTGCGTGGCGCTGGGGTCGAGATTGCGCTGCTTCCGATCACGACAACGGGCGACCGCGACCGCCGCTCGCCGTTCGGCGAGATCGGCGACCGCGGCGTCTTCGTCAAAGAGCTGGAGGAGGCATTGCTCGACGGTCGCATCGACGTCGCCGTCCACTCGGCGAAGGACATGACGTCGACCGACGTGGAGGGACTGGCGGTCGGCGCCTACCCAACGCGCGAGGATCCTCGCGACGCGCTCGTCGGCGCCGCGACGATCGAGCCGGGAATGCGGATCGGCACGGCGTCCGTACGGCGCACGGCCCAGCTGCTCGCGCTGGAGCCGTCGCTGTCTGTCGAGCCGCTGCGCGGGAACGTCGACACGCGGCTCAGGAAGCTTCGCGAGCGAGGCCTCGACGCGATTGTGCTCGCCGCCTGCGGTCTCGACCGTCTCGGTCTCGGCTCGGAGATCGGCTGCAGGCTCGAGACCGACGTGATGCTGCCCGAGGCAGGCCAAGGAGCGCTGGCCTTACAGGTGCGTGCCGGCGAGGAGGAGCTCGTGGCGCGACTCGACGACGGCGAGTCCCGCCGGCGGGTCGAGGCCGAGCGGTCCTGTGTGGCGGAGATCGGCGGTGGTTGCCTCGCGCCTGTCGCTGCGTACCACGACGGGCGTGAGCTAGAAGCCCTCGTTGCCGACGAACAAGGGCGCTGGATCGAGCGCGCGCACGGAGACGATCCCGGCTCGCTGGCCCGAGCCCTGGTCGAGGCGGCGAGGAGGAGAGGCGCATCGCCCGCGTAGTCGTCACTCGCGCCGCCGAGCAGGCGGAGCCGCTTGCCGGGCGGCTGCGTTCGCTCGGGCACGAAGTCGTGCTGTGCCCACTGATCCGTATCGAGCCGACGGGCGACGAGCCTGTGGACGTCACGGGCTACGACTGGGTGATCGTAACGAGCCCCAACGGCGCCACGGAGCTTGCCCGCCGTGCGTCCGGTGTACCGAGGCATCTCGCCGCCGTCGGTCCGGGAACGGCGACCGCGCTGGCGGCAAATGGGTGGCTGCCCGAGCTCGTCGCTCGTGTCTCGACGCAGGAGGGCCTGCTCGCCGAGCTGCCGCAACCGGCTGGCCGCGTGCTCTTCGCCGGGGCCGAGGACGCGCGCACGCTGCTCTCCGACGAGCTCTCCGCCGACGTCGTCGTCCTCTACCACACCGTCCCGCTTTCGCCCGAGCCTCCCGACGGCGACGTAGTCGTGCTCGCGTCCGCCTCCGCGGCCCGCGCTTTCGGCTTGCTCGGTGCGCCGATCCCGGTTGTCTCGATCGGCCCCCAGACGTCGGCGGCTGCCCGCGCAGCCGGTCTCGACGTGATCGCCGAAGCGGAGTCGCACGACCTCGACGGTCTCGTCGCAGCGGTCGCTACGCTCGCGCTGTGACGCGACCGGTGATCACGTTTCTCACCGACTTTGGTGTCGCCGACGACTTCGTGGGCACTTGCCACGGCGTAATGAAGCGGATCACGCCAGAGGCGGACATCGTCGACATAACGCACGCGATCGAGCCGCTACAGGTCCTGCAGGGCTCGCTCGTGCTCGCAAACACGCTGCCCTACATGCCGGAGGGCGTGCATCTCGCCGTCGTCGACCCTCAGGTCGGGACGGAGCGAAAGGCGGTTGTCGTGCAGACGGGGGACGGCCGCCTGCTCGTCGGGCCTGACAACGGCCTGCTCGTGCCCGCCGCGGAGCGGACCGGAGGCATCGTCGCGGCGTGGGAGATCAGCGATGCCCGGTTCAGCCTCGAGCCGCTCTCACGCACCTTTCACGGGCGCGACGTCTTTGCGCCCGCGGCTGCGCATCTTGCTGCCGGCATCGACCCGAGCGAGCTCGGGACGGCCATCGATCCAGACGCGCTCGTCAGGATCGACCTGCCCGTGGCCCGGATCGGGCCGGACGAGATCGCCGCGCACGTGCTGATCGTCGATCGCTTCGGGAACGTCCAGCTCAACCTCACGACCGAAGACGTCGAAGGCTTCGGCATCTGGCCCGGGAGCGAGCTCGAGCTCGCCATCGGGCTCGAGCGTTTCTACGCCGTCGCCGCCGAGACGTTCGCAGACGTCGGGCCCGGCGACATCGTCCTCTACGAGGACTCCTACCGGAACATCGCGATTGCCATCAACGAGGGCGACGCGGCATCCGTGGTGCTCGCGCGCCCGGGTGACACCGTGCGCATCCGCGTTCGCCGCTGAGCGGCGCTTGCGGCAGCGCCGATCAAATCGTAAGGTGCTGGTGCGTCGCCGGCGCGGTCGCACCGGCCGCGACGTTCCCTCCGAGAAGGTCACGCCTACTCGGAGGGTGCACTCACCCGGCTACTGGACGGGGCTAGACTCTGGAGTCGCCTGGCGAGGTAGCTCAGTCGGTAGAGCACATGGCTGAAAACCGTGGTGTCGTCGGTTCGATTCCGACCCTCGCCATCTCACGACGCAGGCTCCCATGGACGGAACGCCCTCACAGCAACCGGTCGCCGTGATCGGTGCGCCGCTCGATCTCGGCCAGGACCGGCGCGGCGTCGACATGGGACCCTCGGCGATCAGGTACGCGGGCCTCGACCAGAGGCTCAAGGAGATCGGCCGGGCGTGCCACGACTGGGGAAACGTTGGCACGGCCGTGGCGGAAGCGGTTCCAGAGGGCGCGGAGGAGCTCCGGTTCCTCGAGGCGATCAAGGCGACCTGCGTCCAGGTCGCCGAGCTCGTGCGCCGAGCACGATCTGCCGGCTCTCTGCCGCTCGTTCTCGGCGGGGACCACTCTGTCGCTCTCGGGACGCTCGCAGGCCTGCTCGACGATGTGCCGGGCGGGGTGCTCTGGGTCGACGCGCACGGTGACCTGAACACGCCGGAGACGAGTGCGTCCGGCAACGTCCACGGCATGGTGCTCGCAGCCGCGCTCGGCCTCGGGGGAACAGCGTTCGAGCACGAGTCATGGACGCTGCCGGCCGTCGACCCGGCTCGCGTCGCCCTCGTCGGGGTTCGCTCGCTCGACGAGCCGGAGCGCGTGCTGCTCGGCGAGCTGGGCGCGCTGGTCTTCACGATGAGCGACCTCGACAAACTCGGAGTCGAGCAGGCGATGGGGCAGGCGCTTGCGCACGTCGCAGGCCCCGGCTTCGTCCACGTGAGCCTGGATCTCGACGTCGTCGATCCCGACGTCGCCCCCGGCGTCGGCACCCCCGTCCGCGGCGGGCTGACCTATCGCGAGGCGCATCTCGCGATGGAGCTCGTGGCCGAGTCCGGCCTCGTCGGGTCGCTCGACGTCGTCGAGGTGAACCCGATCCTCGACCGCGAGAACGAGACCGCGCAGCTTGCAGTCGAGCTCGTGGCGAGCGCTCTCGGCGCTCGGATTCTCTAGCTCTTCGAGTCCGGGTCGTAGTAGCGGCGGCCCTTTAGCCCCTCGGGGAGATTGTCCACCTCGAAGCCGGCGGGATCGTCGTGCGGATAGACGTAGCCCTCTCCGTGGCCAAGCGTCCGTTGCCCCGGGTGGCCCGTGCTGCGTAGCGACTTCGGCGGACGCGCATTGCCGTGCTCGCGGACGTCCTTCCGTGCCGCCGCGAGCGCCGTCAGCACGGCGTTCGACTTCGGCGCGAGCGCGAGGTAGATGGCGGCCTGCGGCGAGATTCAGCTGCGCCTCCGGCAGGCCGACGTGCTCGACGGCGCCTGCCGCCGCCACCGCCACGACGAGGGCGTTCGGATCGGCGATGTCCGACATCCTCGGAGGCGAGAATCACCATGCGGCGGGCGATGAAGCGCGCATCCTCGCCGGCCTCGAGCATCGCGGCGAGGTAGTAGACGGCCGCGTCGGGATCGGAGCCGCGCATCGACTTGATGAAGGCGGAGGCGAAGTCGTAGTGCTGGTCGCCGGCTCGGTCGTAGACGGAGCGGCCTCTTTCGTGCCGCGTCCTCGACGTGCGCCGGGGCGAGCGGCTGTCCGGCGGCCGCTGCGGTCTGCGCCGCGAGCTCAAGGATGTTGAGCGTTGTTCGGCGCGTCACCGCCCGCCCGCGCCGCGATCAGCTCGACTACCTCGTCCGTCGGGTCGGCGCCGAGCAGCTCCGCGCCGCGGCGGACGATCGTCGACAGGTCGTCCTGCGAGAGCGGCTCGAGCTCGTAGACGGCGCAGCGCGAGAGCAGGGCGGCGTTGACCTCGAAGTACGGGTTCTCCGTCGTCGCGCCGATCAGCGTCAGCAGGCCTTCCTCGACGGAGGGAAGCAGTGCGTCCTGCTGGGCTTTGTTGAAGCGATGGATCTCGTCGAGGAAGAGGATCGTCCGCTGACCGTGAGCGCCGAGCCGCTCGCGCCCGCCCGCGATCACGGCCCGCACTTCGGACACGGTCGCGGAGACGGCCGACAGCTGCTCGAACGCGGCGCCGGTGCTCGACGCGACGATCCGGGCGAGCGTCGTCTTGCCGCTGCCCGGCGGCCCGTAGAGGATCATCGAGCCGACACGGTCCTCCTCGATCGCTGCGCGCAGCGCCGACCCCGGGCCAAGAACGTGTTGCTGGCCGACGAGCTCGTCGAGAGCCCGTGGCCGTACGCGGGCGGCGAGCGGCGCGGCTCACCGCCGCGCGCTCCTCCGCCGCGTCCGAGAAGAGGTCGCCCATCGGCGAAAGTATGCTCCCGCGATGCCCGCCGCCGTTCGCGACGAGGTCGTCTCGCTGCTCCGGGATCTGATCCGCCTCGACACCGTCAACCCGCCAGGGAACGAGACGGTCGCGGCCGAGCTGCTGCGCGGGTACCTCGAGAAGAACGGCGTCGCGTGCGAGCTCTACGCGCGCACCCCGGACCGCGCGAACCTCGTCGCGCGGATTCCTGGGCAAGGAACCGGGCCGTCGCTGCTCCTGCTCTCGCACACGGACACGGTGCTCGCCGATCCGTCGGAGTGGTCGGTCGATCCATGGTCGGGAGAGGTCAAGGACGGCTGCATCTGGGGCCGCGGCGCGCTCGACATGAAAGGCCAGGTCGCGGCGAGCGCTGTCGCCGTTGCCTCGCTTGCGCGGGAGGGGTTCGCGCCGGCCGGCGACCTGATCTTCTGCGCGACGGCGGACGAGGAGGTCGGCGAGGGCGAGCACGCCGGGCTTCGCTGGCTGTGCGAGACGCATCCCGACGCCGTGCGTTGCGACTACGCGCTCAACGAGGGAGCCGGCGACCGGCTCGAGCTCGGTGGCCGCGTCTTCTACCTGTGCGCGCCCGCGGAGAAGATGTCCGCTCCGTTCAACCTGGTCGTGCACGGACGGAGCGGCCACGCATCGCTGCCGGGCATCGCGGACAACGCGCTCGTCAAGGCCGCCGGGTTGATCGAGCGGATCGCGGAGTTCCGCGAGCCGCCGCAGCTCGGGCCCGAGACGGAAGCGCTCCTGCTCAGGCTCACGGGCGAGGCGCCGTCCGCGGAGAGCGCTCTCGACGCCGCCCGTGCCGTCGATCGAAGCGGCCGCGGAGGTGGTCGAGCCGCTGCTGACGATGACCGTCTCGCGCCGACGCAGATCACGGCCTCGCACAAGCGCAACGTGATCCCGGGCCTCTGCGAGGTCGCGATCGACTGCCGGCTTCTGTCCAGGGCAGATCGCAGGAGGACGTCGACCGCGAGCTCCGCGAATGGCTCGGGCCGGGAGACTACGAGCTCGTCTGGCGTGGCGGACAGGGCGGCACGCGCTCGTCGGTCGACACGCCGCTCTGGCGGGCGGTCGAGGAGTTCGTCGCGCGTGTGGAGCCCGGCGCGACCGTCTTGCCGATCGTGCGTTCCCGGCTTCACCGACAGCCACTGGCTTCGCGAGGCGTTCGGCACGGTTGCCTACGGGTTCTTCCCGATGCAAGGAGATGGAGCGCGGAGCTCGCGTCGAGGCTCGTCCACTCGGCTGACGAGCGAGCAGCGATCTCGGACGTCGAGCTCGGCGTCGACTTCCTGCGCCATGCCGCGCTGTCGGTCGGCGCTGCGTAGCTAGCCTGTCCTCTGGTGGGCGAGAAGAAGATCCGGCTGGGCGGGATGGCGCTCGAGAACGGCGTGCTCGTGCACGGCCCGACGTCCTGGGCATGCGCCGTCCGCACGGACGAGGGTCGGCTCAAGGTCGCATCGGGGCGCAAGCGGGTGCTCTCGGCCGAGCAGCCGCTCCTCCGCGGCCCTGTCAAGCTGCTCGAGTCGTTGCTCGTCCTGCCTCGTGCGCGGCGGTCGCTGCCCGAGATGCGGTTCGCCTTCCAGCGGCCGCGTGTGCTCGCCGTCATGGCGCTTTCGCCGGCGTCACGCGCGCTATCCGGGGCACGCGGCTCACGCCGGCCGTGCAGGAGCTGGCCGCCGGCGCGGCTCGCGCTCACACCGGCCATGCTGGCGCTTCGTCAGGGCGAGCTCGCGGGCTACCACGGCGCCGAGCACGTCACGATCGGGACCTACGAGCACGGTGAGCGGCGCGACGAAGGAGCACGAACGCTGCGGCTCGCATCTCGTTGGCCCTTTGCTGCTCGCTAGCGCAGCGGGCGCGACGCTCGCGGCTCGCGCACCCGCGCAGCTGCGCCGGCCGGCGTCGCTCGCCGCAGCGTTCGGCGCTCTCGCGGCCGCCACCGAGGTCTTCGGCTGGATGGTGCGAAACCCGAGACACCCTGTCGCGAAGGCGCTCGCCAAGCCGGGCCAGGAGCTTCAGGAGCGGATCGCCACCGCCGAGCCGACGTCCGAGCAGATCGAGGTCGCCGAGGCGGCGCTCCACGCCTGCCTCGAGCTCGAGTCTCCCGTTACGAACGACGCGTAAAGCGCCCTAAGGCTTTCGGCGAGGAATGCCGATGCGAGCGTCGTGGGCGATCTGTTCCACCAGATACCGCCAGGTCCTACTCCTGTGGCTGCCGCTCGTCCTCATGTGCCTCATGGTGTACTTCCTGTGGCGCGTGGTGAAGCTAACGCCGCGCGTATCGACCTCCCGCGCCGAGACACGCTCGACATCTCTGTTTCCTGGTCGGACGTCGCCGGCCTGGAGGAGGTGAAGGAAGAGCTGCAGGAGGTCGTCGACTTCCTCCGCGACCCGAAGCGCTTCGAGCAGCTCGGCGCGCGCGTCCCGAAGGGGATCCTCTTCTACGGCCCGCCGGGCACGGGGAAGACGCTGCTGGCCAAGGCCGTCGCCCACGAGTCCGGCGCGTCCTTCTACTCGCAGAGCGCGTCGGCCTTCGTCGAGATGTTCGCGGGCCTCGGGGCCGCGCGCATCCGGAAGCTGTTCGACGAGGCGCGCAAGCATGCGCCTGCGATCGTGTTCATCGACGAGCTGGACGCGGTCGGCGCAGCGCGCACGGGCCACGGGTTCAACCGCGAGCAGGACCAGACGCTGAACCAGCTGCTCGTCGAGCTTGACGGATTCTCGACCGGCGCCCAGGTCGTCGTCATGGGCGCGTCCAACCGGCTTCAGGACCTCGACCCGGCTCTGCTCCGTCCCGGCCGCTTCGACCGGCAGGTGCTCGTGCCTCCGCCCGATCTCAAGGGCCGCGATCGAGATCCTCGGCGTCCACACGAAGGGCAAGCCGCTCGATGCCGACGTCGATCTCGAGGTCGTCGCGCGCCAGACGGCCGGCCTGACGGGCGCCGATCTCGCGAACATCGCCAACGAGGCAGCGATCTTCGCCGGCCGTCGCCGGGCGCAGACGATCTCGGCGGAGGACTTCGACGCTGCAATGGAGCGTGTCGTCGCCGGTCTGCAGCAGCGGCGCGTGGTCTCGGAGAAGGAGAAGCGCATCCTCGCCTACCACGAGGCCGGGCACGCGCTCATGTCCCATCTCATGGGCGGCGCGCTCCCCGTTCACAAGGTGACGATCGTTTCGCGCGGTCAAGCGCTCGGTTACACGCTCAACGTCCCGGTCGAAGACCGCTACCTCCATACGAAGGAGGAGCTGAGCGACATGATGAAGGTGTTCCTCGCCGGCCGGGCGGCGGAGCAGGTTGTGTTCGGACGCGTGACGAACGGCGCCGCGAACGACCTCGAGCGGGCGACCGACCTCGCCCGCGCGATGGTGTTCGACTACGGGATGTCTGAGATCGCGTCGCGGACGATGCGCGCCGACAACTACTCGCTGTCCGAGGAGACGAAGCGGGTCCGCGACGGCGAGCAGGGCCGTTTGACCGACGAGGCGTACGAGGATGCCGTGCGGCTGCTCGTCGAAGCACCGCGCTCCGCTCGACCGGATCGCCCAGGCGCTGCTCGAGAAGGAGACGCTCGAGCGCAAGCAGCTCGACGCGCTGCTCGATGGCGTGCCGCAGGAATCGCGGAACTCCGAGACGGTTGGCACCGTCCGCGCTCTTCCGGTCGGCGACTGAGGCCGACTCGACTAGCATCCGCGGCGTGCCGCCGCGGGGAATCCACCACATCGGTCTCGCTGTCGAGAACCTCGATGACGCCGTAGCGACGTACGGGCGGCTGTTCGAGGCGCGTGTCGAGGCACGCGAGACGATGCCGTCGCAGGGCGCCGAGGCAGCCGCGCTGCTCGTCGGAGACGACCGGCTCGAGCTGCTCGCTCCGACCGGCGAGGACACGCCGATCGGCCGCTTCCTCGCCCGGCGTGGGCCGGGCATGCACCACGTGGCGTACGAGGTCGACGACATCGCCTCCGAGCTGGAACGCCTCGACGCGGAAGGCGTCGATGTCGTCGACCGCGAGCCCCGGCCCGGTCTGTACGGGCTTCAGGTCGCCTTCCTCCACCCGACGCTCGATCCACGGCGTGCTCAGCGAGCTCGTGAGCAATGCCTGACGCCGACCTGATTCTCGTCCACATCGGCTTTCGCGGTGGCGAGGTGCTCGCCGCACGTGTTTCCGCGGCCGGCGCTGACGCGCTCGAGACGGCGCTCCGCGCACGGACGGACGAGGTCGTCGAGCTCGACGCGGAGGACGGCAGCCTGCTCGTGGCCGTCTCCAAGGTCTCGTACGTGAAGCGGTACGCGCGCGAGGGTCGGGTCGGCTTCACGAGTTGAGTCTCGAGGCGGCATCGTCGGGCTGCCGAAGGCCGGAAAGACCACCCTCTTCAACGCCCTCACCCACGCCGGCGCGCCGATCCACGACGCGAAGCCGCACGTCGGGATGGCGCCGATCGCCGACGCTCGACTCGACGCGGTTGCAGCGGTCGAGGACTCGGCGAAGGTGACGCCGGCGGCGATCCGGGTGCAGGACGTGCCGGGCACGGGTGCGGCCCTGCTCGGCAACCTACGTCGCGTCGACGCTCTGCTCGCCGTCGCCGCGGCGTTCCAACCAGGATCGGATCCCCGCCGTGACCTCGAGCAGCTCGAGCTGGAGCTGCTCGTCGCCGATCGTGATCACGTCGAGGCTCGTCTGGAGCGGGTGCGTACGCAGGCGAAATCGGGCGACGCCAAGCTGCGGGCCGAGGCATCCACGCTCGAGTCGCTGCTCGCACATCTCGATGGGGGTGGACGATTCGCAGACTTCGCCGGCGACGTGCCGGACGAGCTCGAGCCGCTGACGACGAAGCCGCTGATCCCGATCGAGAACGGTCCGGCCGCCATCGATCTCGCCCTCGAGATCGAGCTTGCGGAGCTCTCCGACGAGGAGGCTTCGGCTTTCCGGGACGGGCTGTCCGTGCTCGAGGACGTCGTGACCAAGCTGAAGGAGGCGCTGGGCGTGATCGTCTTCTTCACCGCCGGCGACACGGAGGCACGGGCGTGGACGCTTCGGCGCGGTCAGACGGCGCTCGAGGCCGCGGCGGAGATCCACACGGACATCGCCCGGGGCTTCATCCGCTGCGAGGTGATCCCGGCCGCCGACTTCGTCGAGTGCGGATCACGCGCGGAGGCGTCGCGCCGTGGCCTTCAGCGGCTCGAAGGCAAGGAGTACGTCGTTCAGGACGGCGACGTGTTGAACGTGCGCTTCAGCCCCGCGTCGTAGCGAGCCGCCGCTCGAGGTTTGCCTTCACCTTCGGCCAGTCGTCGTCGACGATCGCGAACCATGCCGAGTCGCGCAGTCGCGTGCCGTCGTTGCCGACGAGCATGTGCTTGCGGAAGACACCCTCGAAGGTCGCGGGCAACGCCGCGAGCGCACGACGCGAGCGCTCGTTGAGCGCGTCGGTCTTGAACTCCACGCGCATGCAGCCGACCCGCTCGAACGCGTGGGCGAGGAGAAGGAGCTTCGCCTCGACGTTGACCCCGGAGTCGACCAGCGCGAGCGGGTGAGCCAGGTCCAGCCGATCTCGAGCCCGCGGTGCTCGGGCCGGAGCGAGAGGTACCGCGTGCTGCCGATCGCCCGTCCCGTGCCCGCGTCGAGGACGGCGAAGGGCTGCTGCTCCCCGCGGGCGGCGAGCGCGAGCGCTTCGCCAAGCCAGGCGTGAAAGACGGCCGCGTCGGCAGACGGGTCGACTGGCATCAGCGACCAGTCCATGTCCTGCGCGGCTTCGTAGAGGTCGTGCTCGTGCGTGGTGGCCAGTGGCTCGACGTTCACGCGGCTGCCTCCGAGCGTCGCTGCGAGCCCCTCCCACACGGTTCGAGAGTAGCGCTATGGGCTAGCTATCCGGCGTGTCTACCGGTCGGGTGGCTGCGACTGCGTCGAGCTGGTTGGCGTGGTAGAGGCACGCCGCCTCGGCGGTTCGTGTTGCCCGCGCGTCGTGGTGCGCCGAGACTGCGTGGAGGAGCTCCGCCCGGACGTCTGCCTCCAGGGGCGTCGCGCGCTCCTCGATCAGTCGCAAGCCGAGGTGGACGTGCCCGAGCAGCCGGTTCCCTCGGGCGTCTGGGTGTACGCAGGGGCAGGCCCGAGCTCCTTCGTCCTGCCGACGTCATGGAGCAGCGCCGCAACGCCGAGCAGGTCGCCTCGGAGACGCGGGTGGAGCTGGGTGAGCTCGCGGCAGATCGTCGCCACGCCGACCGTGTGCTCGAGCAAGCCGCCCGCGTAGGCGTGGTGCGCCGTCGACAGTCGCCGGGAACTGTCGGAACGCCTGCCGAACCGCTTGGTCTCCGACGATCGCGCGCACGGTCGCCTGCAACCCAGGGTGGGTGATCTCGCCGGCGAGGAAGTCGAGGAAGCCCTCGAGCTCGTCGAGATCGCGCCGGACGGTCGGCGCCAGCGCGGCCGGATCCGTCTCCTCCGCCGGCTCGATCGTCCGGACGTCGAGTTGAAGCCTGTTTCGGAACCGCTCGACCCGCCCGAGGACGCGGACGGCGTCGCCTTCCGCAAAACGCCCGTCCAGCAGGTCGACGTCGTGCCAGACGCGAGCCTCGATGCGCCCGCTCGGGTCCACGAGCTCGAGCGCGAGGTAATCCGAGCCCGAACGCGTGCGCAGTCGCCGCTTGCGCGTGACGGCGTATACGCCTTCGACGACGCGGTCTTCCGCAAGCTCGGCGATGGCGCTCACGGAGTCGAGTCTAGGTCCGGAAGCGGCTGGTAGGGTCCGGCTTCGTGGCCGTCGTCAAGCCGTTTCGCGCCGTGCGCTACGACGAGCGCAGGGCCGGCCCGATCTCCACCTCGATCGCTCCTCCGTATGACGTGATCGATGCCGCGGCGCGCGCCCGCTACCTCGCCTCGAGCCCGTACAACGTCGTCCACCTGACGCTGCCGGACAGCGAGCCGGCCGCGGTGGAGACGTGGCGCGCGTGGCTCGCCGAGGGCGCGCTCGTGGAGGACGACGAGCCGACTCTACGGTGGCTCGCACAGGACTACGTCGGGCCTGACGGCATCGCGCGACGGCGGGACGGGCTCGTCTGCGCGCTGCGCCTCGAGCCGTACGCGAACGGGGTCGTGCTCCCGCACGAGCGCACGCATGCAGGCCCGAAGGAGGGTCGCCTGCGGCTGCTCCGCGCTCTACGCGCCGAGGTCGAGCCGATCTTCCTGCTCTACGACGGCAGGCTGGAAGGCCCGGCCGGCGACCCCGACCTCGACGTCGAGCTCGACGGCGTGCGCAACCGGCTGTGGCGGGTCGACAAGGATGTGCCGGACGCGCTGGCCGACGAACAGCTCGTGATCGCGGACGGTCACCATCGCTACGAGACCGCCCTCGCTTTCCACGAGGAGGACGGGACGGAGGAAAGTTCCTGGATGATGGTCGTCGTCTGTCCGACCGGCCAGGAGGGGCTGACGATCTTCCCCACGCACCGGATCGCGGAGCGACTCGGCCCCGTCGCCGGCGAGCCTGCTGCGTCCGTTCGAGCTGGGCTCTCCGCGCTTCCCGGCGGTCGCTCCGGCGCCGTGGTCTACAGGCATGACGGAGCGACCACGGTTGCGGGGGAAGTGGGCGAGCCGGACGTGGCGCTCGTCGAGCGCCTCAGGCCGGAGGGCGTGACGTATACGGCCGATCCGAGCGTAGCGACGGCGGCCGTGGATCGCGGTGACGCAGAGGCCGCGTTGCTCGTCCGCCCGACGCCGATCGACCTCGTGCTCGAGACCGCGCGGCGCGGGGAGACGATGCCGCAGAAATCGACCTACTTCTTTCCCAAGCTGCCCTCCGGCCTTCTCTTCCAGCCTCTGTGACCGACTGGCTCGAGATCTGCCGCGCCGCGACGGAGGACGTGAAGGACGTCCTCGAGCGCTTGCCGACGCGCCTCGAGCGCGAGCCGGTCGTCGGCGACGGCGAGGGAGGCGACGAGACGACGGCGATCGACCAGGCGGCCGAGCTCGCGGTGGTCGAGCGACTCGACGAGCTGGGAGGGGACTTCACGCTCGTCTCGGAGGAGCTCGGGCACCGCGCGGCGTCGGGCGACAGCCCCGTCACCGTCGTCCTCGACCCGATCGACGGCTCGATCAACGCCAAGCGGGGCATCCCCTTCTTCTCGCTGTCGATCGCGGTCGCCGACGGGCCGGCGATCAGAGATGTCCATTTCGGCTACGTCTACGACTTCGGCGCCGGCGAGGAGTGGGCCGCGGTGCTCGGCGAGGGCGCAACGCTCGACGGGGCGCCCCTGGACGTTCCGCTGCCGAAGGAGACGATTGAGCTGCTCGGTCTCGAGGCGACAAAGACGCACCTCGTGGCCGAGCGGGCGCCGAGTCTCGTCGGCGTTGCCGAGCGCCTGCGGATCATGGGCTCTCTCGCTCTCTCGCTCTGTCACTTCGCTGCCGGCCGTGTGGACGCTGTCTGCTCCCTCCGCCCTTCCCGCTCGGTCGACATCGCCGCTGCGCAGCTCGTCGTCCGGGAGCGGGGCCTGATCGTGGAGCTCTGTGACGGTGGAACGCTGCTCGACGCGCCGCTCGACCTCGGCCAGCGCTCGCGCGTCGCCGCTGCGGCGACCCCGGACGCGTACGCGCTCCTCGCCGACGCGCTGCGCTGACGCACGATCTCGACGACTACCATGCAGCTGTGCGACTGCGGATGTTCCTCGCGGTGCTGGGTCTCGTGGTCGTCCCCGTCGCCTTGGCGGCGACCGGGTGGAGGGTGACGCTGAAAGCGCCTGCCGCCAATCCGAAGGTGAACGTCAAGTGGTTCTACTCGATCACGGCCAAGGATCTGAAGGGGCAGCCGTTGAAGGGCACCGTGACCGCGACGCTCACGGATCCGATCGGCGGCGTTCATCCGATCGCCTACGGGCCGTCGAAGCCGGTGAGGCCGATCACGAACTGGCCCTTCAAGGGAACGTTCCGCGACTACATCACGTTCCCCCCGGAATCGCGGGGATTCCCACTCACGCTGCGCTGGGCCGTGAAAGCGAAGGTCGGTGGGAAGGTGCGGACGAAGGTGCTCACGCGCAAGGTCACGCCGAAGTGACGGGAAACGGCGGCGTCGCGGTTGCCGTCGATCACGTCTCGAAGGCATTCGACAACGGCGTGATCGAGGCGCTCGACGAGGTCTCGTTGAGGCTCGAGCCGGGCGACTTCGTCTCCGTCGTCGGCCCGTCAGGCTGCGGGAAGAGCACGCTGCTGAACTTGATCGGCGCGCTCGACCGACCGGACGCGGGGACGATCCGCGTCGGCGGCGCGGAGCTCGGGGAGCTTCGCGACGCGGCGGAGTACCGTGCGGCGACCGTCGGCTTCGTATTCCAGTTCCACCACCTGATCGCGACGCTGAACGCCCGCGAGAACGTCCAGGTGCCGATGATCGGACGCGGTCTGTCGCGTCACGCGCGCGTTGCGAAAGCGGACGAGCTGCTCGGCGCGTGCGCGATCGCCCAGCGGGCGGATGCTCGCCCGGAGACGCTCTCCGGTGGAGAGCGCCAGCGTGTTGCAATCGCGCGGGCGCTTGCGAACGACCCGAAGCTCCTGCTCGCGGACGAGCCGACCGGCGCGCTCGACTCTTCGACCGGCGGCCAGATCGTCGACCTGCTGCACCGCCTCCGCGACGAGCGTGGGATGACGATCCTGCTCGTGACGAACGACGCCGAGGTTGCGGCGGCGGCGGACCGGACGCTGCGGATCCGCGACGGCCGGATCGAGACCGAAGCCGTTACCCCCGCCGCAACGCCTCGATCGGCCTGAGCCGCACCGCACGCCAGACGGGATAGAGGGCGCCGATCACGGCGACGCCGAGCGCGAACGCGAGGCCCCAGGCGAAGACGCCGGCCGTGAAGTCGGGCTCGGCTAGCTCCGACAGGCCGCCCTCGGACGTAAACAGCTCCGCGGCCATGTAGCCGAGCGCGAGTCCGACGCCGAGTGCGAGCAGACCGATCCCGATCGCCTCGGAGAGGATCAGCAGGCCGATCCGCCACTTGCGCCAGCCCACGGCGCGCATGATCCCGATCTCGTGGATCCGCTCGATCACCGACATCGCCATCGTGTTCATGACGCCGATGCCGCCGACGATCAGTGCCAGGAAGGAGAAGATCCAGCCCGCGCGGATGATCAAGCGGCTCGATGTGTCGACCTTGACGACTGCGCCGGGCTCGGTCACCGCGAGCGCCCCTGGCAACCGCTGCTCGACGACCTTCGCCACGTCGCTCGGCTTCCTGCCGAGCTGAACGGTAACGCCGAACGTCGTCACCTCGCCGGGATGACCGGCGAGGGCCTGAGCCGCGGTCAGCGGCAAGACCGCGCCGCCGTCGACGAAGCGGTTGCCCGAGTGGTAGAGGCCTGCGATCGGGAAGCGCTTCCCTTCGATCGTCAGCACGTCGCCCGGTCCGAGCCCGAGCGGCCCGGCGGCGCTGTCGCCGAGCATCGCCTCGCGTCCGCGCGCGCGGCGGCCCTCGACGATCACGAGCCGGCGGGACGGGAACTCGTCCGGCGCGTAGCCGAAGACGAGGAACGAGTCACGCTTCGGGATCTTCGTCACGCGCAGGAAGATGCCCGCCACGTCGGAGACGCCGCTCGTGTCGGCGATCGTCTTCTCGGCCGACTGCGGCAGGAGCGAGCGGGTGAGGTCGGATGCGTCCGCCTGGAAGACGCCGAAGTCCGCTCGCCCGACGTGGATCAGGTCGCCCGCCGTCTTGCGGACGCCGGCGGCGATCGAGAGCAGCGCGACGATCAGCCCGACGCCGAGCGCGACGCCGGCCGCGGTCAGCGCCGTCCTCGCGCGCCGCCGCAGGAGGTTCTTCCAGACGAACCCAACCCACGTCACACGCCTATCTTCCACCCACGGGTACCCTGCGGGCGATGGAGGTCTCCCGCAGCGAGGTGTTCGCGGCGCTCGAGCGCGTGATCGATCCCGAGCTCGGACGGCCCGTGACGGAGCTCGACATGGTGCGGGACGTCGAGATCGACGGCGGCGACGTTTCGGTGACGATCGCGCTCACGATCGCGGGCTGCCCGCTCCGTTCGAGCTTCTCGGACCAGGTCGCCGAGCATGTCGGGCGGGTTGCGGGCGTCGAGCGTACGCGCGTCGGCTTCGACGTGATGACGGCGGATGAGCGCGCGGTGCTGACGGAGAAGCTGCGCGGAGGCGTCGCAGCTAGATCGAAGGGGATCGCCGTCGATCGCTCGACGCGGGTGATCGCGATCGCGAGCGGGAAGGGCGGCGTCGGCAAGTCGTCGCTTACCGCCAACCTCGCGGCCGCGTTCACTGCGCTCGACCAGCGCACCGGTCTCGTCGACGCCGATGTCTACGGCTATTCGATCCCCCACCTGCTCGGGATCTCGCAACGCCCGGTCGCGGTCGACCAGATGATCGTGCCCCCGGTCAAGAACGGGATCAAGCTGATGTCGATCGGCTTCTTCCTCGACGACAACGCGGCTGTGATGTGGCGCGGGCCGATGCTCCACCGAGCGCTAGAGCAGTTCCTGTCCGATGTCCATTGGGGCGACCTCGACGTGTTGCTCGTCGACATGCCCCCGGGGACGGGCGACGTCGCGATCTCGCTCGGGCAGCTGCTGCCGCGCGCCGAGGCGATCGTCGTCACCACGCCGCAGCCGCTCGCCCAGGAAGTGGCGACGCGCGCGGCGCTGATGGCGCAGAAGACCGAGATGCGCCTGCTCGGCATCGTCGAGAACATGACGTCGGAGGTGTTCGGCTCGGGTGGTGGGGAACGCCTCGCGGAGGCGACCGGGGCGCCGCTGCTCGGCTGCGTGCCGCTCGATGCCGCGCTGCGTGAGGCGGGTGACCGTGGAGAGCCGCTCGTCTGGAGCGATCCCGACGCCCCCGCGAGCCGGGCGATCTTCGAGATCGCGGAAGCCGTGCTCGCGATCGAGCCCGAGCGCAGCGGCGGGATCGTCAAGGAGCTCCCCCTCGTCGGCTGATCGCTCCGCAGTGGTCGAGCGCCTTCGCGGGCTCGGCTTCTCAGAGGAGGACGTCCGCGTCCTCGCGGATCACTTCCTTGACGCCGAGGCTCGCGGCAAGCGGGGCCATGGGATCGCCCGTGTGGACTGGCTCGCGTCTGTGCCCGGCCTCGACCCATCCGCGAGGCCGAAGCGAACGACCGCCGAGCCCGGCTACGAGCGCTGGGAGGGAGACGGCGCGCTCGGCTATCTCACCCTCGCCGCGATCTGCGACGCGCAGCTCGCCGATCCGCCTTCGCGGGCGCGAGTGATTGTCGCCGCCGACTGCTTCCCGACGGGGATGCTCGGCTACTGGGTGCGTCGTCTCGCAGCGGACGGTCTCGTGGCCGCGCTGACGGCGACGTCGCCCTCGCGGCTCGCGCACCCGGATGGCTCCGAGTCGCTCGTCGGCACGATGCCGCTCGCGATCGGGATCCCGAGCTCGGACGGAAAGCCCCTCG
Source organism: uncultured Actinomycetes bacterium (assembly GCA_963705945.1). Classification (GTDB taxonomy): domain Bacteria; phylum Actinomycetota; class Thermoleophilia; order Gaiellales; family Gaiellaceae; genus PALSA-612. The sequence goes on from CAVPLG010000003.1 coordinate 694,857, forward strand.
TCGCCGACGTCTCGATGGGCGCCGTCACGCACGGCGACGTGATCGCGGGGCTGGCGTTGCCGGATGATCTCGTCCCGTTCGGCGGCAAGCAGGCATACAAGGCGTTCGCGCTCGCGGTGGGCCTGCAGCTGCTCGTCGATGCGTTGGCTCCGGGCACGTACGGCGCCCTTCTGATCGTCGCGCGGCCGGAGGCGGATCCCGTTCCGGCGTTCCGGTCGGCGGCAGCCGGCCTCAGGCTTCCCGGCGACTCCTAGACGTCGGCAAGCAGCGGCGCGAGGTTCTCGTCCTGCTCGGCGTGCTCGCGGAGGTCGGGGCGAAGCTCGAGCGCCTGCCTGAGATGCCTGACGGCGTCGTCCCGCCGTTCGCCCTTCGCCTCGAAGCGGGCGAGGTGGTAGAAGCCCGGCGCGCTCTCTCCGAGCTCGCGGATCCCTTCCTCCATGATCGCGATCGCCTCATCGTGACGGCCCTGGTCGGCGAGCGGCGCCGCCTCGAAGGGCCATTCCCAGCCCGAAGGAGCGAACGCCTTGTCCGGCCAGCCGCCGACCGCGAGCACGAGCGTGCCCTCTTCCGCGGAGTGGGCCACGCGTACGACCTCGGGATCGGGCAGGTAGACGAGCGTGCCGGCGGGCGCATCGATCGTCTCCTCGCCGAGCGTGAATCGCGCGCGGCCGCGGACGACGATGTAGACCTCTTCGTGACCGGAGCCCTCGTTGTGCTCCTCGACGACAACGTCGCCCACCTTCTCGGCCGTGTATGCGTTGATGCCGAAGGCCTTGATTCCGAGCCGGCGCCGGATCGGCCGCCACTCGAGGCCGTCCCCGACGGGTAGCCGGTCGAGCTCGTCCAGCGAGATGACGTGGAAGGAGGTCATTCGCCTCGCAGCCGCGCGAGCACGACGGGATCGATGCGGTCGATGCCGTTCGCACGCTCCTCGAGGTTCTCGGTGCCGCACCAGCGGTGGAAGGCATCGCTCAGGTCGCCGGTGTAGCCGAGCCGGGCGAGCAGGTACTGCACTTCGGCTGTCAGCTCCTCGTCCATCTCTACCCACTTCTCAGAAGGGGTCCGTCCGAACAGCTCCTGGTGGAGATCGTAGAGGCGCCGGAGCTCCGTCAGCGGGAGCTCGTGGTCGTCGACGCGAAGGTCGACGACAGAGTCGGAGAGCCCGGCATAGCCGCCGCCCGGCGAGACGACGAGCAGGCTCGCAGACTGCTGGCCGCGCGAGTCGCCTCCAGCCTGCTGGGCTGCGTCGAGGCAGTCGAGCAGCCGCTCGGTCAGGGATCGGCCCGCCGTCTCCTCGAATGTCGAAGCGAGCGCGGCGACGGTGGCCTGCGAGCGGAGGATGTTGCCCTGGGCGGCGTAGCACGGACCTGTGTGGCCGCCTGCCCATGCATTGCACTCTTCGCCCGTGTAGGTCGCGGCGTTGCCGTGGCGGTCGACGACTCCGAGCTGCCGTTGGGCGCGGCCGTCGTCCGGGTCGGTCAGCCGTCGGACGACCTCGGAGGCGGCCAGCCCGTCGCGCAGCAGCGCGAGCCCCTCCGGCCCGTAGCGCGGATTCGCGTAGGACTGCGTCGCGACTGCCCCCGTGTACGGTTCCGCCCACGGGACGACCGAGCCGACGGCGAGGAACTTCGACTGGACGGCGACGCCCCACTGCTCTGCGTCGAGGTCGCAGGCGACGATCGAGTAGGTGGAGACGAACAACTCAGTCATACGTGAGTGCGGGCAGGTCGAGCTCGAGTAGCTGTCGCCGATCCGCGGGGACGAGCGCGCACGACACCTCGGGCCGGGCCAGGGCTGCGCGTACGGCCTCTGCCGAGTCGGTTCGGACGGCCACGGGGCGTCCCTCGTCGAAGGCCCGCCGCATTGCCTGGAGGTCGGGCTCGTCGAGCACGAGCGTTTGCTCCGGGAGGTCGAGCTCGCCTTCGACGGCGATCTCGGGTACGCGTTGCCCCGTTGCGCCGAGCCAGCGCTGCCTCACGCGATCAAAGCTCGATCGAGTCGCCGGGCGCGAAGTCCACGATCTCGACGCCGGCAGGCACAAGCGCGCGCAGCTCGGCGGGCGTGCCCTTGAGGATCGGGAACGTGCCGAAGTGGCACGGCACGCACCGCTCGACGCCCAGCAGCTCGAGCGCGACGGCCGCCTCGTTCGGGCCCATGGTGTAGTGGCCGCCGATCGGGAGCACAGCGACCGTCGGCTTGTAGAGCCGCGCGATCAGCGCCATGTCGCCGAAGACGTTCGTGTCGCCCGCGAAGTAGACACGGGTGTCGTCGTCGAGCGCGATCACGAGCCCGCAGGGTTCGCCCGTGTACGTCCCGCCGAACGAGCTCGAGTGGTTCGCGTCAGTGAACGTGATGCTGACCCCGTCCTCGTTGACCGTGCCGCCCTTCGAGGGGTCTGCGCCCTCCCAGTCCCCCACGCCCAGCCCGGCGAGGTGGTCTCGAAGCTCGACCTGGGCGATCACCCGGCACTTGAACTTCTCGTACAACGCGATGGTGTCGCCGACGTGGTCCTCGTGCCCGTGGGTGATCGCGATCAGGTCGACGCGCTCGGGCTCGAGCTCGCCTTCGGGACACTTCGGATTGCCCTTCAGGAACGGGTCGACGTAGATCCGCTTGCCTTCGGGCGAGTCGATCCGGAAGCTCGCGTGGCCGAGCCACGTCAGGGTTCCCGCCATCAGCTGCAGCCTAATCTACGTGCGCATAGATGGAGCGAGCGGTTTACGACGAGCGCGACCCGAGGCGAGCGATGAGCGGTGATGACCTCGTTCGGCTGCTCGCGCTCTTCGAGGCGGAGTCGATGGATGTTTGGCTCAACGGCGGCTGGGGTGTCGGCGCCTTGCTGGGCGAGCAGACGCGGGAGCACGACGACCTCGACCTGGTTCAGGCACTCGAGGACACGCCTCGGCTAATCGAGGCTCTCGGGCACGTCGGCTACGAGGTAGCGAAGGGCGGGCTGCCGACGTGCATCGTGCTCCTCGATGAGGACGGCCGCCAGGTCGACCTGCACCCGGTTTGCTTCGAAGATTCGGGCGACGGCATTTACGTGATGGAGGGAGGCGGAACCTGGCCGTACCCTGCGCGTGGGTTCATGGGCACGGGGAGCGTTCTCGGACGAGCGGTCCGGTGTCTGACACCCGAGGTGCAGGTGCTCTGCCACGCCGGGTACGAGCTCGACGAGCGATCAGCGTGGTCATCACCGAGGTGATCTGGGTGAACGACTACGAGTGGACGGCGATCATCAACGTCGTTCTGACCGTCATCGGCGTCTTCCTCGGCGCTACCCTCGCGCCGCTTCCAGACCCGTCGCTAGTACGGGAAGGGAATCGCCGCTACCGCCTTCTCGCAGAGGTCGATCAGCGGCTCGACGGCGAAGAACGTCGCTACGACGATCACGAGGCTCGCGCCGACCGCAGCGGACAGCGCGAGCTCGCGCGGCGGCTGGCCGCCGACGGGCGCGGTGCGCGCAGGCATCGCGCGCATGTACATCGCCCGGATCACGGCAAGGTAGTAGTAGAGGCTGAACGCCGTCGCGATCACGCCGACGATCACCAGCCAGGTCCAGCCGCGGTCGTACGCAGCGGTGAAGGCGTAGAATTTCCCGACGAAGCCGCCCGTGAACGGCAGGCCGGCGAACGAGAGCATGAACACCCACATCGCGGCGCCGAGCATCGGCCGCTCCCAGCCCATGCCGCCGATCGTCTCGAGCGTGACGGGCTGCCCGAGCTCGCGCTCGCGCGCGGCGACGACGGCGAACGCGCCAAGTGAGGCCGCGCCGTAGGGCACGAGGTAGAAGAGGAGCGCCTTGCCGCCCGTCGTGTTCGCGGCGGCGATCGGGATCAGCATGAAGCCGGCCTGCGCGATCGACGAGTATGCGAGCAGCCGCTTGACGTTCGTCTGGACGATCGCCGCGAGGTTGCCGACCGCGAGTGACACGCAGGCGATGACCGCGAGGGCAATCGTCCACAGCTGGGCCTCGTCTCCGAATGCGGTCGCCAGCAAGCGCAGGGTGACGACGAGCGCGGCGGCCTTCGTCGCTGCCGCCATGAACGAAGTCACGGGCGTCGGCGCGCCCTCGTAGACGTCTGGCGTCCACATATGGAACGGGGCGGCGGACGCCTTGAACGCCAGCCCCGCGATGATCATCGCGAGCCCGGTGACGAGGAACAGGTCGTGGCTCAGGTCCTGTGCAGCCGTCGCCTGGGCGATGCCCGCGAAGTCGAGCACGCCGGTCGCCCCGTAAACGAGGGCCGATCCGAACAGGAGCACGGCCGACCCGAAGCCGCCGACGATCAGGTACTTGAGCCCGGCCTCGAGCGAGCCGGCGACGGAGACGTCGATCGCGCAGAGGATGTAGAGCGAGATCGAGAACCATTCGAGCCCGAGGAAGAGCGTCATCAGGTTGTTCGCCTGGAGGAAGAAGATCATCCCGGCGCCGACCGCCGCCAGCAGGCCGTAGTACTCGGCTGCGTGGCGGCGCATGCCGTTCCGCCAGGAGACGTAGGTCGCGAGCAGCCCGGCGCCGCAGACGACGAGCGCCGTGAAGTAGCCGAGCCGGTCGCGGACGACGGCGCCGGCGACGATGCCAGCGGGCGTCTCGGAGTCGTCGAACAGGAACGCCGAGAGGACGAACGCGGCCACAAATCCTCCACCCGTGACCACGGCTGCGACAGGCCGCTTCCAGCTCGCGGGCAGCAGCACGGCGACGAGCAGGCAGGCCGCCGTCACGCCGAGTAGCGCGAGGATCGGCGTCAGCGCGTACCAGTCGACGGCCGGCGTGGCGATCTTCGCCGCGATCACTCGAACGGCTCCAGGATGTTGCCGAGGCCGGGCGTCTGGTCGCTCTGGCCGAAGCTGTGGTTCGTGATCGCCGCAGGCCACGCGGACAGCGCGAGCAGGCAGGCGACGAGCGGGACGAGAAGCGCGAGCTCGACCGGGCGCAGGTCGCGGGCCTCATCCGTGACGGCGCTACCCTGCCGCTCGTGGAGCACGGCCGAGATCAGCCGCAGCATGTACATGGCGGCGAGGACGATGGCGATCGCGCCGACGACCGCCCAGCCCCAGCCTGAGACGAAGACGCCGTTGAGGATCAGGAACTCACCGGCGAACGCCGTCGAGCCGGGCACGGCGAGCGCGATCACGCCTGTCACCATCAGCACCGTCGCCAGCGCCGGCCGTCCGCGCGCCATGCCGCCGAGCCGGTCGAGCGAGCCGGTTCCCGTGCGGAGCTCGACGATGCCGGCGAGCATGAACAGCGTCGCCGAGAGCAGCCCGTGGTTGACCATCTGCAGCAGCGCGCCGTTCCAGCCGGCGACGTTCGTCGCGAACACGCCGAGCACGATCAGCCCGAGCTGAGCGAGGCTCGAATAGGCGATGACGCCTCTGATGTCGCCCGCCCGGAACGCGAGCAGCGAGCCGTAGACGAGGCCGATCGCGGCGAACGCGAGGATCGGCACGCGAAGGTCTGCCGCCGGGCCGGGGAAGAGGACGATCGCGATGTACAGGAAGCCGTACGCGGCGGCTTTCGAGACGACGCCGGATAGGACGCCGGCCACCTCCGCGGGCGCCTGGCTGTATGCGTCGCGCAGCCAGCCGTGGAATGGGAAGAGCGGCGCCTTGACGGCGAAGGCCGCGACAAAGCCGAGGAACAGCCAGGTCGACGTGCCCTCCGTTCTCAGCTGCGTGAGATCGAACGTCCCTTTCGAGACGCCGAAGACGATGATCGACGCGAGCATCAGCAGCGAGCCCGCCATCGTGTAGATGAAGAAGACGAGCGTAGCGCGCTGCCGCCCTTCGCCTCCCCAGACGCCGACAAGGAGGTAGAGCGGGATCAGCATCGCCTCCCAGAAGACGTAGAAAAGGAGGAGGTCCTGTGCGGCGAAGACGCCGACGATCGCGCCCGTCAGGAGCAGCATCAGGCCGAAGTACGCCCGCGGACGCTCTCTGCCGACGCGGACGGCGTAGACGATCGCCGCCGCCTGGACGACGACGGTGAGGCCGGCGAGCCACAGGCCGATGCCGATGAAACCGACGTGGTACGAGATGCCGAGGTCGCCGAACCACGTCGCGGTGTCATCGAACTGGGGGCTGCCCGTCGCCTTCGAGAAGTCGAACTGCACGAGACCGTAGACCCAGAATCCGATCTCGGCGAGGCTGACGGCGACGGCGATCAACGCGGTTGCGAGCCGCGGCCACGGCAGGATCCAGAGCGCGATCGCCGCGCCGATCGGCAGCAGGATCAGGGTGTCGGTGAGCCAGCCGTGGGCCACGTCAGCGCACCGCCACGAAGACGAGGACGAGGATCGCGAAGCCGGCCGCCACGCCGAGCACGTACGTCCGCACGACCCCGGTCTGGAGCGCCCGCACCCACCTGCCGAGCTGGCTCGTCCCGTCGCCGATGCCCGAGAGCGAGCCGCCGACGAGCGGCCCTTCGACGAGCGCGTACAGCACCTTCGAGGTCGCGACCGCCGGGCGGTAGAAGACCGCGTTGTACAGCTCGTCGAAGTAGAGCTTGTGCTCCAGCACGCGCGAGGGCCTCGGCACGGAGATCTTCTTCGCCGAGTAGGCGAGCCACGCGACGAGAATCCCGGCGAGGCCGAGCGACAAAGCGACGATGCTCGCTACAGCCTCCATCCGGCGCGTCGGGTCGGTGAGCGGCGCGGCGACCGGGTCGAGGAACGTGTCGACCGGGTCCCAGTAGGGCGTGAACTGGAGGAAGCCGGCTACGGCCGCGAGGACGCTGAGGACGCTGACGACGAAGACCATCGAGTACGGGCCCTCCTTGCCGCCGTGCGGGTGATAGCGCGCCCGGAGCTCCTCGGTCGGCTCGCCGCCGAAGGCGAGGAAGATCATCCGGAACGTGTAGAGGCCGGTGAGGAAGGCGCCGAAGGCCGCGAGCCCGAAGAGGACGTAGCCGAGGTTCCCGTCGTCGAGCGCGTTGGCGAGGATCGGGTCCTTCGAGAAGAAGCCCGAGAACGGCGGCACGCCGACGAGCGCGAGCGCGCCGATGAGGAACGCGCCGTACGTGAACGGCATCAGCCGGCGCAGGCCTCCCATCTGCCGCAGGTCCTGCTCTCCTGCGAGCGCGTGGATCAGGATGCCGGCAGCGAGGAAGAGGAGCGCCTTGAAGAAGGCGTGCGTCAGCAGGTGGAACATGCCGGTCGCGTAGGCGCCGATGCCGACGGCGACGAACATGTAGCCGATCTGCGACATCGTCGAGTACGCGATCACGCGCTTGATGTCCGTCTGGACGAGCGCGATCAGCCCGGCGACGACGAGCGTGACGGCGCCGAGCACGGCGACGGTGTCCTGCACCTCGGGCGCCGCCTCGAAGATCGGCGCTGCGCGGAACACGAGGTAGACGCCGGCAACGACCATCGTCGCCGCATGGATCAGTGCGGAGACCGGCGTCGGCCCTTCCATCGCGTCGGGGAGCCAGGTGTGGAGCGGCAGCTGGGCCGACTTCGCGACCGCGCCGCCGAGCAGCCCGAGCGCGATGAGCGTCGCGACCGTCGGCGACAGGGTCGACGCCTGTGCGAACGCCGGGACGTAGTCGAGCGTCCCCGTCTGCTGGACGAGGAGGAACAGCGCGAGGGCAAACGTCGCGTCGCCGAACGCGTTGACGATGAACGCTTTCTTCGCCGCTGCGATCGCGGCTGGCCGCTCGTGCTCGAACCCGATCAGAAGGTATGAGGAGAGCCCGACGAGGCCCCACGCCGCGAGCAGAATCAGGAGGTTGCCGCTCTCGACGAGCAGGAGCATCGAGAAGACGAACAGCGACATGTATGCGAAGAAGCGGCGCTCCTCGTCGACCGCATCCATGTAGCCGATCGAGTACGCGACGATCAGAGCGCCGACGCCGGCGACTATCAGCATCATGAAGACCGCGAGCTGGTCGATGTACAACGTGAGCCCGAAGTCGAGGTTCCCGGCCGTCAGCCAGCTCCATGCGGTCGACGACTCGCCGCGGAGGGCGACGGGGCGGGAGAGCATCTCGAGGAACGCGACGAGCGCGGCGACGAACGACGCTGCGACGGACACCGTCGCGATCAGCGCGGCCGCGCGCCGCGGGACCGATGTGCCGAGCAGCGTGATCAGCACCGCGCTCGCGAGCGGCAGGACGAGGCAGATCCAGGCGGCGGGGATCACCTGCTCACCCGTGGAGCGAGGTCAGGCGGTCGGTGTCGAGCGCGAGCTGACGCTTCGCCATGGCGACGATCAGCCCGAGGCCGACGACGACCTCGGATGCGGCGACGGCCATCACGGCGAGCGCGAAGATCTGCCCATCGAGCGAGCCGTGCTGGCGCGCGAAGGCGATCAGCGTCAGGTTGGCCGCGTTCAGCATCAGCTCGAGCGAGAGGAGGACGATCAGCGGGCTGCGGCGTAGGAGCACGCCGAGCACCCCGATCGTGAACAGGGCGCCCGCGACACCCAGATACCAGCCAACGCCGGGCCCGAGCACTAGACCTCTCCCTCGTCGGCGCGACGCGCGTGGCTGCCGAGGATGACGCCGCCGACGGCCGCGACGAGCAGCACGACCGACGTCACCTCGAAGGCGAGCAGGTGGTCGGTGAGGAAAAGCTCTCCGATCGCTGCCGGGCTTCCGAAGGCGCCGCTGACGTCGCTCGCCTCGGGCAGGTCGCCTCCGGCCTGGATGCCGATCACGACGACGACCTCGACGAGGATCGCGAACGCTGCGACGACGGCCGCGATCGCCTGCCACGCCGGCCCGCCACGCCACGGCGTGTCGGCGCGGCCGCCGAGATAGGCGATCACGAACAGGAACATGACGACGATCGCGCCGGCGTAGATCAGGACCTGCGCAGCCGCCACGAACTCTGCGGACAGGAGCAGGAAGAGCACCGCGAGCGACGCAAGGTTCCCGATCAGGGCGAGGGCGGAGTAGAAGGGGTTCGCGAAGCTGACGACGGCGACCCCAGATGCGAGGCAGGCGCCTGCAGCGACGATCCAGACGATCCAGACGAGGACGTCGGACGCCGAGGTCGCGAGCAGGCCCCCGCTCATGAGAGCCCTCCGCTCACGAGCGCGTCTTGTAGAAGGGATCGGGTGTGTCGTACTCCGCGGGATCGGCGACGGGGACAGTCTTCACCGGCGGCTGGAGCAGGATGTCCTTCGTGTAGATCAGGTCCTCGCGCGAGTACTCGGAGATCTCGTACTCCGTGCCGAGCGTTATCGCGTCGAACGGGCACGCGAGCTCGCAGTAGCCGCAGAAGATGCAGCGGCTCATGTTGATCTCGTAGATGCGCGCGTACCGCTCGCCGGCCGAGACGCGGTTCCCGGGCTCGTTCTCGGCCGCCACGACGCGGATGCAGTCCGACGGGCAGGCCGCCGCACAGAGCGAGCAGCCGACGCACTTCTCGAGCCCGTTCTCGTGGCGGTGAAGGCGATGCCGGCCGCGGAAGCGTGGGTAGACGGGCCGCACGACCTCGGGGTACTGGACGGTGATCGGTTTCTTGAACAGCTGACGGAACGTGACGCCGAACCCCTTGAACGTCGAGAGCGGTCTCGGCATCAGGTCGCCACCACCACGGCCGCCGTGACGACGGCGTTCACCGTCGCGATCGGGAGCAGCACCTTCCACCCGAATCGCATCAGCTGGTCGTAGCGAAGGCGCGGCACTGAGGCGCGGATCCAGATGAACACCGTGATCGCGAGGAACAGCTTGATCAAGAACCAGAGTGGGCCGAGCGGCTCCCAGGGCCCGTCGAAGCCGCCGAAGAACAGCGTCACGGCGAGGGCGCAGAGGACGATCATGTTCACGTACTCGGCCATCTGGAACAGGCCCCAGCGCATGCCGCTGTACTCGGTGTGGTAGCCGGCGACGATCTCCGAGTCGGCCTCGGTCAGGTCGAAGGGCACACGCGCCGTCTCGGCGACGGCGGCGATGAAGAAGACGAGAAAGCCGACGAGCTGCGGGACGACGAACCAGATCGTGTCGATCTGCTTGCCGACGATCGCGGACAGGTCGAGCGAGCGCGCGATCATGATCACGCCGATCACGGACAGGGACAGGGACACCTCGTACGAGACGAGCTGCGCGCACGTGCGCATCGAGCCGAGCAGGGAGAACTTCGAGTCGGAAGCCCACCCGCCGACGATGAAGCCGTACACCCCGATCGAGCCGAGGGCGAAGATCACGATCAGCCCGATCGGCACCTCGGCGACGGCGCCGTTGATCCGGTAGCCGTCGACCTCCCAGCCGGCGCCGAACGGGATCACGCTGAACGCGAGTAGGGCCGTGAAGGCGGAGAAGGCCGGCGCGACGATGTACGGCAGCGCCTCGACCTTGCGCGGGAAGAACGCCTCCTTGCGGACCAGCTTGATCAGGTCGGCGATCGGCTGGAGCAGTCCGAACGGCCCAGCGCGATTCGGCCCGTAGCGGAGCTGCATGCGGCCGAGTACCTTCCGCTCGAGCAGCGTCGTGTACGCGAACGAGAGCAGGAGGACGTTGAGCACGAGGAACGCCTCGACGAGATAGATCAAGACCTGCCACGTGATCACGGCCGCACCTCCACGAGGTCGCCGGGCAGATCGCGAACGTGCTCCTCTGCTGCGCGCGCGGCGCCGTCGACGAGACGCCGGTTGATGCGCGCGCGCAGCTCGATCGACGTGCCGTTCGCGAGCACGGTCACCGTGTCGCCGTTTCCGACCGAGCGGCGGCTCGCGTCCTCGGGCGACAGCTCGATCACCGCCTCGGGACGCTGGAACGCGAGCTGGGGCACGCGCTCGACGAGTGCGCCGGAGAAGAGGGGGCGGTAGCGGTGGAGGCGGAGCTTCGGCGCGACCGCAGGTGCGAGCGCCGCCACGTGCTCGCCGCGCTCGGGCGCGGTGGCGCCCGGCGGTGAAGGAAGCGCGGCACGCGCCCCGCCGGTGACCAGCGGGAGGCCTGCCGCTGGTCTCGTGTCGATGCCGTAGCGTCCTGCGAGCTCGGCGATCCAGTCGAGGTCGTCGCGTCCCGGCGGGTTGCTCGCGCGGCGCGTCCGCTGCGCCCGGCCCTCGAGGTTGACCATCGTCCCGTCCCGCTCGAGCGCGTGCGTGCCCGGGAGGACGAGCTGCGTCCAGCCACGCACGTCGTCGGAGAACATCGTCACGGCGACGACGGCGTCGGCCCGCTCCGCGAGCGCCCGCACCGCGGGATCGGCGACCGCCTCCTCGCCAGAGACGATCAGCAGGCCGACGTGGTCGAGCGGGCTGGCCTCACCTTCGCCGGCGGCCGCCCAGGCTTCCGCGACAGCGCGGCCGTTCGCGGTCGCCGGGAGGTAGAAAGCGCCGCAGCCCTCCTTCTCGTGGAAGCCGCAGGCATGAGCAAGCCGTCCCAGCTCGGCCCCGCCGTGGCCGCCCGGGCCAGACCAGACGATCGCCGCGCGCTTGGCCGAGTGCAGACGCTTGCCGAGCGCAGTCCGCCGGTCGGCCAGCTCGTGTGCGACCGCGGCGCCATCTCCTGGCGGCCGTGGGCTCGTGCCGGCGGGGCCGAGGGTGACGATCTCCGCGCCGTTTCGGCGCGCGGCGCGGATCCACAGGTCGACGACCGGCGCTCGCTCGACGACCGGGTCGTCACCGATCACGACGACGAGCTCGGCGTCGCGGATCGAAGAGAGCGGGGCGCGGTAGGCGTCGAGCTCGGGGCTCACCTCTTCGGGCAGGACGACGTGGTGCGACCCGAACGCCCCACGCACGAGCCTGGAAAGCGCGTACGCCACCTCGTCCGTCTCCGAGCCCGAGAGCGCGAGCACGATCGCATCACCGGCACGCTTGGCAAGTCGCTCGAGCTCGTCGAACGCCTCGCCCCACGACACGTCGTCGAAGCGCCAGGCGCCCTCGACGCGCTTCATCGGCGCCGTCACGCGGTCGGGTGCGTAGAGCGCGGGATAGGTGAAGCGACCGCGGTCGCAGATCCAGCCCTCGTCGACCTCCGGGTGGTTGCGGCTGAGGATCCGCCGCACCTTTCCCTCGCGGATCGTGGCGCTCGTGTTGCAACCGGCCGGGCAGAGGCCGCAGACCGTGGGGACGTTCTGGATCTCCCACGGCCGCGCCTCGAAGCGGTACTGGGTGGAGGTGAGCGCCCCGACCGGGCACAGCTCGATCACGTTGCCGGAGAACGGCGCGCGGTACGCCTCGTCCTCGAATGTGGCGATCATGGACTGTGCGCCGCGGTTCCGCGCGATCAGCTGGCCATCCTCCGCGATGTCCTCGGAGAAGCGCGTGCAGCGGTAGCAGAGGATGCAGCGCTCGCGGTCGAGCGCGATCGTCGGCGAGATCGGGATCGGCTTGTCGAACGTCCGCTTGTCGAACGTCATCCGCGTCGAGCCTGGCCCGTAGCGGAACGTCAGGTCCTGGAGCGGGCATTCGCCGCCCTTGTCGCAGACGGGGCAGTCGAGCGGGTGGTTGACGAGGATGAACTCGAGCGTCGCGTTCTGGGCCTCTCTGGCCAGCTCCGACGTGTGCGCGGTCTTGACCGCCATCCCGTCTGCGGCCGTGAGCGTGCACGCGGCTTGCGGCTTCGGTGGGCCGGGAGCGACCTCGCACAGGCACATGCGGCAGGCGCCCACCGGTGGCCCGAGCCGCGGCTCGTAGCAGAAGATCGGGATCTCGACGCCCGCCAGCGCAGCCGCTTCGACGAGCCCGGTCCCCTTCGGCACGGAGATCTCGATCTCGTCGATCGTGAGGGTGACCATCTCCGGCGCGCTCACGCCGGCACCGCCTCTCGCTCGTGCGCATGGGCGTGCTGGGCGATGGGAGCGAGGATTCCGTGGATCGGGGACGCGTCCCCGAACGGGCAGCCGCCGCGGTCGACGTGCGCCTGGAACTCGTCGCGGAACTTGTCGACGTACGACGCGACGGCCATCGCCGCCGTGTCGCCGAGCGGGCACAGACACTTGCCGATGATCCGGTCGCACACGGAGAGGAGCAGGTCGAGCTCGCCCTGGGTCGCGTCGCCCGCCTCGAGCTTGCGCAGGATCGCCGTCATCCAGCGTGTCCCCTCGCGGCACGGCGTGCACTTGCCGCACGACTCGTGCTCGTAGAACTCGGAGACGCGGATGCCGAGCTGCACCATGCAGACGCGCTCGTCGATGCAGACGATTCCCGCCGAGCCCATCGCCGTACCGGCCGCGGACAGCGAGTCGAAGTCGTAGCCCACGTCGATCTCGTCGCCGGTGAGGATCACGGTGGATGAGCCGCCGGGGATCACCGCCTTCAGCTTCCGCCCCTCCGGCACGCCGCCTCCGAGCTCCTCGATGATCGCGCGCAGCGACATCCCGTTCTCTATCTCGTAGTTCCCGCCGTTGACGACGTGCCCCGAGACCGAGACGACGCGCGTCCCCGTCGAGCTCTCGACCCCGAGCGCCGCGTACTCCTTCGCGCCGATCTCGATCACGGGCGGCACCGTCGTCATCGTCTCGACGTTGTTGACGACGGTCGGCGACGCGTAAAGACCCTGGACTGCCGGGAATGGGGGCTTCGTCCGCGGTTGGCCGCGCTTGCCCTCGAGCGACTCGAGGAGCGCCGTCTCCTCGCCGCAGATGTATGCGCCGGCGCCCCGGTGGACGAGGATCGAGACGTCGCCACGGATGTCGGGGCGCTCCTCCAGCTCCTGGAGCGCCGCGACGAGGATCGCGTAAGGGCCCGTGTACTCGCCCCGCACGTAGACGAAGATCGCCTTCGACTCGACCGCGTGCGCGGTGATCAGGCAGCCCTCGATGAAGCGGTGGGGGACGCGCGAGAGGATCTCGTTGTCCTTGAAGCTGCCCGGCTCCGACTCGTCGGCGTTGACGACGAGGTAGTGCGGCTTCGGGATCGCATCCGGCTTCGGGACGAAGCTCCACTTGAGGCCGGTGGCGAAGAATGCGCCGCCGCGACCGCGCAGCTGCGACGCCTTCAGCTCCTCGATCACCGCGTCCGGCGACATGGCGCGCGCCTTTGAGAGCGCCTGGTAGCCGCCGATCGACTCGTACTCGGAAAGCTTCGTCAGGTCGTGGTCGTCGGCGCCCCCGAGAACGAGTGCCCTTCGTGCCAACATCGGCTTATCCGCCATCGCGCAGCTCCTCGACGATCGCGGGCACGTCGTCCGCCTGGACGTGGAGGCGGTAGGAGTGGTCGACTGCGACAACGGTCGCCCAGCCGCACCCTCCGAGGCACTCGATCGTGCGGAGCGTCACCTCGCCGTCCTCGGTCGTCTCGCCGGCGCGGCAACTGAGCTCGGACTCGAACGCCTCGAGCACCTGCTGCGCGCCCGACAGCGCGCACGAGACGTTCGTGCAGACCTCGACCATGTGCCGCCCGACGGGCTCGAGGTTGAACATGTCGTAAAACGAGGCGACGGAAAGGCAGAACGCAGGCGTGTAGTCGAGCGCGTCGGCCACGTCCTGCAGTGCTTCCGGCGACAGCCAGCCGTAGCGCTCTTGCGCGAGCCGGAGCGCCGGGAGCACGGCCGACTGCCGGTCGGGGTAGGTCGCGGCGACGTCCTTGATGTCCGTCGCCAACGTCATCTATCCACCTCGCCCATGACCGTGTCGAGGGAGCCGACGACGGCGATCATGTCCGCGACGAGCGCGTCCGACATGCACGTCGCCGTCGCCTCGAGCGCGACGAAGCTCGGCGCGCGGAAGCGGACGCGCCAGGGCCTCGAGCCGCCGTCGGAGCAGATGTAGCAGCCGAGCTCGCCGCGCGGTGACTCGACGGCCACGTACACCTCACCCTCGGGCACGCGGAAGCCCTCGGTGACGAGCTTGAAGTGGTGGATCAGGGACTCCATCGACGTGTGCAGCTCCTCGCGCGGCGGCAGCACGACCTTCCGGTCGTCAGCGATCCACGCGCCGGGCGGCATGCCCTCGAGGGTCTGCTCGACGATGCGCACCGACTCGCGCATCTCGTCCATGTGAACCTTGTAGCGATCCCAAACGTCGCCGTTCTCCTTCACGGGGACGTCGAACTCGACGTCGCCGTAGGCGAGGTACGGCGCTGCTTTCCGCAGGTCCCAGTCGACGCC
Source organism: uncultured Actinomycetes bacterium (assembly GCA_963705945.1). Taxonomy (GTDB): domain Bacteria; phylum Actinomycetota; class Thermoleophilia; order Gaiellales; family Gaiellaceae; genus PALSA-612. The sequence goes on from CAVPLG010000003.1 coordinate 709,861, forward strand.
CGAGGCGCGTAGGACGGGGCCTGACTGGCCGAGCGCGATCGCGTCGTCGGCGGAGAGCAGGCCGACGCCCTTCGTGCGCGCGAGCCAGATCTCGTTCTGGTCGAGCATCGCCTCGTACTGATCGACGGCGCCGGGCATCACACGGCAGAACTCCTCGCACTGCGGGAAGAACCCCGGCGGGATGTCGTCGGAGAGGCCGCCGACCTGAAAGTAGCGCGTGTGCATGCGCACCCCGGTCACCAGCTCGAACAGGTCGAGAATCCGGTCGCGCTCGCGGAACGTGTACCAGAACGGCGAGATCGCTCCCAGCTCGAGCGCGGACGTCCCGAGCCAGACGAGGTGGGAGTGGATCCGGTTGAGCTCGAGGAGCAGCGTCCGCATCCAGACCGCCTTCGGCGGACTCTCGATCCCGAGCATCTTCTCGACCGCCTGGACGAACGCGAGCTCGTTCGCCTGGAACGCGAGGTAGTCCATCCGCGGCGCGTACGGGATCGCCTTCCACCACGTCTTCTGCTCCATCGACTTCTCGAAGCCGGTGTGAAGGTAGCCGATGACGGCACGCACACCGACAACCCGCTCGCCGTCGAGCGAGACGACGAGCCGCAGCACGCCGTGTGTCGAGGGATGGTTCGGGCCGAAGTTGATCTCGAGGATGTCCGAGCTGGGCGGGACGTCTTTCGGCACCTCGAGCACGGTCGGGATCGGCGAGGGGATTCGCGTTACCCGATAGATCGGAGCTCCCTTCTGCTCGGAGATCGCCATCGCGTCTAGACCTCGTCGGAGAAGCGGACGGGCTCGCCGCCGATCGGGTAGTCCTTCCGGAGCGGGTGGCCTGCCCAGTCGTCGTCCATCAGGATCCGGACGAGGTTGGGATGGCCGTCGAACCGAATGCCCATCAGGTCCCAGACCTCACGCTCGTGCCAGTCGGCGGTCGGCCAGACGGAGACGACGCTCGGCGCGGCCTCGCTGTCGTTCAGCCAGATCTGGACGCGGACGCGGGGCGTCTCGCGCGCGCCCGAATCGACGCGAAGCAGGTGATAGTTGACGGCGAAGCGCTTCGGCTTCGGCTCCGGCTTGCGCGCGAGAGCCGACGTGCCGGGCGTGTTCAGGTCGCGCCCGCCGCGGCCGCCCCAGTAGCCCGCCACCTCCTCCTCGCCCCAGCCGAGGTAGTCGACCGACGAGAGGTCCGAGAGGAAGTTGAAGCCGAGGGCGTCGCGCAGGTGCGTGCAGGCCTCGACGAGCCGCGCTGAGTCGACGACGAGGGTTGTCTCACCGTGGGCCTCCTTCGTCTCGACGACGCCCGGTACGGACTCGAAGGTCACTCGGCCACCCCGCGGATCTCGTACGCCGGCGGGACACCGGCCTGGATCTTCTCGTGCAGCCGGACGATTCCCTCCATCAGCGCCTCCGGCCTGGGTGGGCAGCCGGGGACGTGGATGTCGACCGGGACGATCTTGTCCACGCCCTGCAGCGTCGTGTAGTTGTTGAACATCCCGCCCGACGACGCGCAGGCGCCCATCGCGATCACCCACTTCGGCTCGAGCATCTGGTCGTAGATCTGCCGCAGCGGGCCGGCCATCTTGTGGACGACGCGGCCCGAGACGATCAGCAGGTCGGCCTGGCGCGGCGACGCGCGGAACGCCTCCATCCCGAAGCGTGCGATGTCGTAGCGCGACGAAACGATCGACATCATCTCGATCGCGCAGCAGGCGAGCCCGAACGTGTCGGGCCACATCGACTTCGTCTGCGCCCAGGCGACGGCGCGGTCGAGCGTTGTCAGGAGCAGCCGCTCCTCGAGCGCCTCCACCTCGCGCTCGAAGACGCCGGGGCCTTTGCCGACCCAGAGCACGCGCTCGGATTTCAAGCCGTAGTCGCGAAGAGGCTTCCCGTTTACTGCCACTCGAGCGCCCCCTTCCGCCAGATGTAGACGTAGCCGAGGCCGAGGATGGCGATGAAGACGACGAGCTCGGAGAAGCCGAACCAGGCCAGCTGGTCGAGGACCACGGCCAGTGGGTAGAGGAAGACGATCTCGATGTCGAAGACGATGAAGAGCATCGCCGTCAGGTAGAAGCTGACCGTGAAGCGCTGCTCCGGAGGCGGGCCGAGCGAGACGCCGGACTCGAAGGGCACGCCTCTCGCCTGGGTGCGCGCGGCAGGACGCGTCGAGAAGAGGAACGACATGACGATCATCGACGCGGGAATGGCTGCCGCGAAGATCCCGTAGATCAGGAACGGAAGCCAGCTGTCGAGCACTGCGAATTGCCTCCCTGCGTTCGCCACGCGGAACCTAGCAGGTCGCAGGAGCGCACGAGGAGCGGTGAAATCGGCTCAACGGTGCCTGCGACGACTGTCACAAAGTCGCCCGTTCGACAGGGTGCGGCGACGGGGAGGGCCACTGCTACCATCGGCTCATGGCGACCCTCGAGCGCGCGGATGTCTTCGTCTCCCTCACGGAGACGGCGGCCGCGAAGGTGAAAGAGCTGCAGGCCGGCGAGCCGAAGGGCGAGGCCGACGTGCTCCGAGTCGCGGTACAGGGCGGGGGCTGCTCGGGCTTCGAGTACGCGCTCGGCTTCGACCGCGGAATCCAGGAGGGGGACGTCGTCGTCGAGGAGCACGGAGTCACCGTCGTCGTCGACCCGTTCAGCGCGCCGTACCTCCGCGGAGCCGAGATCGACTTCCTCAACGGCATCCAGGAGTCCGGCTTCAAGATCTCGAACCCGAACGCCGCCTCGTCGTGTGGCTGCGGCCACTCGTTCCAGGTCGAGGAGGGCGAAGCGCCTGCCGACGCCGCGTACGGTTGCGGCTCTGGCTGCTCGCACTAACTACTACCCTCCTAGGTGACAGGCGGGTGGAGGGCGCTTAGACTCCTGGCCGTGATCGTCAGGCGTGACGAGAAGGTCAGGCTCCTCTCTCGCATCCCGCTCTTCCAGCTCTGCTCCCAGGCCGACCGGGCTCGCGTCGCGACGATCATGGTTCAGGTCGACCTGCCGGCCGGAGAGGTGCTGATGCGAGAGGGCGACCCTGGTGACCGTTTCTTCGTTCTCGTAAAGGGCTCCGCCGAGGTTCGAAAGGGCAATCGGAGGATCGCCACCCTCGGCGCCGGCGACTTCGCGGGCGAGATCGCGCTGATCACGAACGCGCCGCGAATGGCGACAGTCCGCACAACCTCACCTGTCGTCGCGCTCGAGGCCACCCGCGACGGGTTCTCGGCGCTCCTCGACACGTCACCTCGGATCGAGCGGAAGCTCCTGAAGGCACTCGCCGACCGGCTCGCCCCGGCCGCCATTTAGCGCGAGCGGCGGAGAAGTCGTCTACGCGGTCCAGTAAAGTCGCGGCCGTGCAGGTACGGCGGGCGCTCTTCCGGTACTGGGCGGTGATCGTCTTCCTGGCGGCGGTGCTCCAGGTCGGGCTCGCCGGTTACGGCGCCTTCTACACCGCCGGCAAGGTCGACGATCTGGGCACCGTGCTCACGCATGACCAGTTCGAGGACGGCTGGGGCCTGCACCAGGGGTTCGGCTACGGGGTGGTCCTCGGCGGGATCATTCTCGTCGCCCTTGCGTTCATCGCCCGCATGGGTAAGCCGTGGAATCGGCTTGCGGGTCTGCTCGCGCTGCTCCTCGTCGTCCAGGTGCTCCTTGCCTGGTTCGGCTCCGACACGGCGGTGATCGGCGCGTTCCACCCGATCAACGCATTCGTGATCGTCGCGCTCTCCGGGTTCCTCGCGCGGAGCGCGTGGAACGCGCCCGCCCCAGCGACGTCCTAGGCGATCGCGTGCGTCCGTTGCGCGTCGCCGTTGTCGGGTCCGGCCCGGCCGGGTTCTACGCGGCGTCGAGTCTGTTGGCCGCCGACGCGGAGGTGGACATGTTCGATCGGCTGCCGACGCCGTGGGGGCTCGTGCGCCTGGGCGTTGCGCCCGATCATCCGAACATCAAGGCGGTCTCGCGCGCGTTCGAGAAGACCGCGCGGGCGCCCGGCTATCGCTTCCTCGGCAACGTCGAGGTCGGACGCGACCTGTCGCACGAGGATCTCGCTGCTCTCTACGACGCGGTGATCTACGCCTTCGGGGCTCAGACCGACCGGCACGTCGGTATCCCTGGGGAGAAGCTCCCTGGTTCGTGGGCTGCGACGGAGCTCGTCGCCTGGTACAACGGCCACCCCGATTTCCAGGATCTCGTCTTCGACCTGGCTGTCGAGCGCGTCGTCGTGATCGGCAACGGCAACGTCGCGCTCGACGTCGCCCGGATGCTGGCGCTGACCGAGGAGGAGCTCGCGCCGACGGACACGACGGACGCCGCGATCGCGGCGATCGTCGGCTCCGCGATCGAGGAGATCGTAGTCCTCGGCCGCCGCGGCCCGGTGCAGGCAGCCTGGACGCCCCCGGAGCTCGCGGAGCTCGGCGAGCTCGCAGGCGCTGATGTCGTCGTCGACCGGTCCGAGCTCGAGCTGGACGCCGTGAGCGCGGCGGAGCTGGAGGCGGCAGACCATATCGTCAAGCGGAACCTCGAGGTGCTCCAGGGATTCGGCGCCCGCCCGTCCGCCGGCAAGCTCCGGCGCGTCGTCCTCCGCTTTCGCCACTCGCCGGTCGCGATCCTCGGGAGCGAGCGCGTTGAAGGCATCGAGCTCGTTGTCAACGCGCTCGAGCCCGACGGCCGCGGCAGCGTGCGCGCTATTGCCACCGATGAGCGCGAGACTCTCGCGTGCGGCGCGGTCTTCCGGAGCGTCGGCTACCGCGGGCTTCCGCTGGACGGGCTCCCGTTTGACGACGCGACGGGGACGGTGCCGAACGACGGTGGGCGCGTGCTCGGACAGGACGGCGCTCCGCTCCGCGGCGTCTACTGCGCCGGCTGGATCAAGCGAGGCCCGACCGGCGTGATCGGAACGAACAAAAAGGATGCGTCGGAGACCGTCGAACTGTTGCTTGCGGACGCCGAGGCCGGCGCGTTCGGCAGCTGCGAGGCGACCGCCTCCGATGTCGACGCGCTGCTCTCGGAGCGCGGCGTCGCGGTGGTCACACAGGCGGGCTGGGAAGCGATTGACGAGGCCGAGCGAGCGCGCGGCGAGCCGCAAGGCCGCCCGCGCGTCAAGCTGACGTCATGGGACGAGCTTCTCGCGGCAGCCCGTGGCTAGACTCGCTTCGTGGCCGCGACGGAGCAGCAGCAGCTGTGGGGCGGTGAGACGACGAAGGCGGTAGAGAACTTTCCCGTCTCAGGCGAGCCGATCCCGGCGCCGGTCGCGCGCTGGCTCGGTCGCATCAAGGCCGCGGCGGCCCGGGTGAACGCCGAGCTCGGCTTGCTCGACACCGACAAGGCGGAGCGCATCGCCGCGGCGGGCGACCGGATCGCGGCCGGCGAGCTCGACGACCAGTTCCCGATCGACGTCTTCCAGACCGGCTCGGGCACGTCGTCGAACATGAACGCGAACGAGGTGATGGCGGCGCTGGCGGGCGAGGACGTGCACGCGAACGACGACGTGAACATGGGTCAGTCGTCGAACGACGTGTTCCCCTCGGCCGTCCATCTGGCGGCCCTCGACGAGGTCGTCCACGAGCTCCTGCCCGCGCTCGCGACGCTCGCCGCCTCGCTCGAGACGAAGGCGAAGGAGTTCGACGACGTCGTCAAGTCCGGCCGTACACACTTGATGGACGCCGTCCCCGTGACGCTTGGACAGGAGCTCGGCGGCTACGCGGCACAAGTGCGCCAGGGGATCGCCCGGATCGAGGACGCATGCCCGCGCCTCGGCCAGATTCCGCTCGGCGGCACGGCCGTCGGCACCGGCCTCAACACGCACCCGGAGTTCGCCGCCCGTGTCCGCGAGCTGCTCTCGGCCGACACCGGGCTGACGATCTCGGCTCCCGCCGACCCGTTCGAGGCCCAGGCCGCTCGCGACGGGCTCGTCGAGACCTCCGGCGCGCTGAAGACGCTCGCGGTCTCGCTCACGAAGATCGCCAACGACCTGCGGCTGATGGGCTCGGGCCCGCGGGCCGGCCTCGCCGAGATCTTCCTCCCGGAGCTCCAGAAGGGCTCGTCGATCATGCCGGGCAAGGTCAACCCGGTGATCCCGGAGGTCGTGACCCAGGTCGCCGCCCAGGTGATCGGCAACGACGCGGCGATCACGGCGGGTGGCATGCAGGGCCACTTCGAGCTCAACGTCTTCGTACCGCTGATCGCACGGAACCTGCTCGACTCGATCGAGCTCTTGACGAGCGCCGCTCGCCTGTTCGCCGAGAAGTGCGTCGACGGCATCGAGGCTAACCGCGAGCAGTGCGAGCGCTATGCCGAGCTGACCCTCTCTGCTGCGACGGCGCTCAACCCCTACATCGGGTACGACAAGGCGACGGAGATCGTCAAGGAAGCAGCGGCGTCAGGGCGTTCACTGCGCGAGGTCGCCCGTGAGGCGGGCGTTTCGAACGAGGTGCTCGACGAGGCGCTCGACTACCGCCGCATGGCAAAGCCGCACGCAAGCTGACAACAGCCACACGCCTTTGACTTCACAAGGCGATTGAACTCTCACATCGCTGGGTACGTGAGCCACCGACGGACTGGCCACGAACGTGGGGAGGAAACGCGTGCTTCGAAGGCTTTCGATCCTAAGCTTGCTTGCCGCTGGGGCGCTATTCGGCGTCGCCGCGAGCCAGGCTGCTCAACCTGATAGGTCCACGTTGCCGGGCAGTGCGCCGGCATGGGCGAACGCACACAATCGCGTTGGGACGGCAGACCCCAACGACGCAGTCGGGTTTCGGGTCTACCTCGGCTGGCAGAACGAGAGCGCCGCAATTGCCCTCGCCAAGGCCGTATCCGATCCGGGCAGCGCGTCGCACGGCCGTTACCTCACACCCGCTCAGTTCCGCCAGCAGTTCGCGCCCTCGCAGGGGCAGGTGGGGGCGGTTCAAGCGTGGTTGCGAGACCAGGGCTTCTCGATCAACGACACGCCGACGAACAACCACTATGTGTCGGCGGAGGGCACGGTCGCTCAGGCGCAGGCAGCGTTTGACACGCAATTCGCGATGTACAAGGTCAACGGTAAGACCGTTCGTTCGCCGTCCGGTGACGTCTCCATCCCGACCTCATTGGGGAGCACGGTCGAAGGCGTCCTCGGGCTCGACGATAGTGCCGATTTCGTCCAGCCGGACAGCGTCATCGACAAGAACGCGCCACCGAGCGCGGGCTTCCGGAACGCTCCGCCGCTGTCCGACTTCTGGGCGCAGCTCGTCTCGCTGTATCCCTATCCGACCGGCTACACGGATGTCGCCGCCCCGCCGACGGCACCATGGTCGATCAGGGGTCACACACCCGCGCAGATCAAGGGTGCCTACGGCATCTCGCCCGCCTATGACGGGACAGGCCAGACGGTCGCCATCATCGATGCGTACGCATCGCCCACGATCCTGGCCGACGTGAACCACTGGTCGATCAACCGCGGGCTGCCGACGATGAGCCCATCGCAGCTCGTCCAGGTCGTGCCGCCCGGCATCTATCGGCGTCCGCAGAACCCGGCCCAGGATCCTCAGGGCTGGTACGGCGAGGAGACGTTGGACGTCGAGGCGGTTCACGGCATGGCGCCGGCGGCCAAGATCGTCTTCGTCGGTGCGCCGAACAACTACCGGGATCTCGACGCGGCGATGAACCACGTTGTGGACAGGCACCTGGCCCAGATCGTGACGAACTCGTACGGCTACTCCACGGAGTTCCTACCACCGGGCTACATCAAGCCGCTGGAGGACACCTTCATCCAGGCCGCCGCTGAAGGCATCGGCGTGTACTTCTCGTCGGGTGACAGCGGTGACGAGACGTCGAGCCACGGGTTCCCAGTCACGGACTGGCCCGCCTCGAGCCCGTGGGTGACGGCCGTCGGTGGCACGAGCCTCGGCGTGAGCGCCGCCAATACGCGGGTGCTCGAGACCGGCTGGGGCACGAGCACGTACAACTGCAACCCGACGACGCGCGTGTGCACGCGCGCCGGTTGGCTGTACGGCGCCGGAGGCGGCGTCAGCCAGGTGTTCGCCAAGCCGTCCTATCAGGCTGCACTGCCGGGAAGCGGACGCCACGTGCCGGACGTCGCGGCGCTCGGTGATCCTCAGACCGGCCTGCTCGTGGGGCAGACGCAGACCTTTCCGGACGGCGCGTACTACGACGAGTACCGCATCGGCGGGACGAGTCTCTCGAGCCCGATCATCGCAGGCCTGATGGCGCTGTCCGACCAGGTGGCCGGCTCGCCGCACGGCTTTGCGAATCCCGCGTTCTACGCGAATCCCAGCGACTTCTACGACGTGCTGTCGGTGAAGACCGCCGTGGCCCGCCGGAACTACAACAACGATGTCGACGCCTCCGCAGGCACGTCTGACTTCCTGCGGACATTCGATGACTACTCTGGATCGCCAACACAGCCACAGGCCCAGGCTGGGACAACGTCACGGGCCTGGGGACACCGAACGGCATCTTCACGTCGCCGTAGGTGAGGTATCGCTGTGAGCATGTGTCATTCGTGTGCGGGAGAGGGCCGGGATCCGGCCCTCTCCGCCGTGGTGGCGGATGTGTAAAGCCGGCCGAAACGGCTGCCGCGTCCGAGCGGACTTTGAAATAGTCGGGTCGTCGTTGGTCCCAATTCACAAGGGGGAGGAAGATGAGAAACGTCATAGGCGGTTGGCGCCTGCTTGCGCTGGCCGCGCTCGTAGTGGGCGTCGCGGCCGTGCCGGCGGCGCTCGCGGGTAGTTCTCACAATTGCGGCAGCGGCTTCTGCCTGGGCGACTACCCGCACATCGGTGCTGACGTGAACGGCATCTACTTGACCACGAACGAGTTCGCGTTCTCCGGGCCTGGCTTCTATGGCGCGCAGATCTACGCCATCCAGATAGGCGCGGTGCTCGTTGCCGGTACGGCACCCGGGTCGGCAATCGATCAACACGCTCGGCCTCGGACCGGATTGGCGCCGGATTCACGGTGCGGCCCGTCTCAAACGCAGAGTCGTCGAGTCCTTCCTCAGCTCGACAACGCGGTATTCGTGCCCAGGGACGAGTCAGGCGATCCTCTTGTGGACGCTCTCGAACACGGTCGTCACGTTCGGGAACACGGCCAACGCCGCGCACGGTCGGCCTGACATCAAGTTCGTCCCGTGAACGAGTATTCGGTGCCGCGGCGGGCGAAGACGACGGCAGGGACCGCCGCTCTCTCAGGCATCGCGGACACGGTGATCTTGACCCGGCGACGCTGCAACACGCCGTCGCCGGCATCGGCGCAGGCGGCGCACGCAACAACGCGACGTCTTCGTCCCGTCGGCAACGGCGCGCGGAGGCGCACTCCAACGCACTCGCGGTCGTCGGGCAGGTCGTGAACACTTCGTCAACGGCAAGCTCGTGCGGGCGCGCCGTACTGCGGTCAACGTCGGCACAGATCATGTCCGGCACGCCGTCGCCTACTGCGGCGCCGTTCTCGGGCAGCCTGCCACTCGCTCAGCCACGCTGGTCGAACCATCGCTGGGCTGCACGGCGGCAATCTGGTCGGCTTCCCGGCAGGGCCAGGCGAGCGTCGAGGGGACCGCACCTCACGTACCCGACGGTGGGCGTGCCGGAAGCGGCCGTGAGTGATGTCGTTCACGCCTGACCGGTGACAACGACTACTCCGGAGGGGCGCGGGCGTACGCTCCGCCTGACGACGTCCCTGGTCGATGGGCGACGTCCATGTGGCCCAGGCTGGTGCAGGTCCATGGGACAGCTTCACGTCCTACGTTGCCTTCGGCTCGGGTCGACCGCGCTGGGGCGACTACGGGGCGACCGCTGTTCTCGGCAACAGTGTCTGGGCGGCATCCGAGTACGTCGCTCAGACCTGCACCTACGCGCAGTACCTCGTCGCACCGCAGGGTCAGTGCGGCGGGACCAGGGGTGCCCTCGGCAACTGGTCGACGCACCTCAGCAAGCTGACGCCGTAGGGCCAGACGTCACCGCGTCAACGAGGGCCGCCTTTGGGCGGCCCTCGTTGGTACTGTGGTACGGGGGCTGTGTTGCGCGCTATTCCACGCCTGCTGATGCTGTGTGCGCTGCTCGTGCGATCACCGTAGTGACCAGTACGGGGGCCACCGTTCGCGGAGCGGTCGAGATCGTGGCAGTGCGTGGCCCGATCTCACCGGTCTGCACAGCTGAGGATCCGTGCGAGGGGCCGGCGGCTGGCGTGCGTATTGCGATGTGGCGGAGTGGGTCCAGCGTGCGCGGAGGCGCGTGGTCACGGATCGTGATGGCAGCGTTCGGGTTGTTTCTGCACCCGGGCGATCACGATCGCATCGTCGCGTCGTACACGAGTGGGCCGACGCCTCAGGTTCGATCGCGACTCGTACGAGTCCTTGCCGGTCGGACGGCTCGAGTCCGGTTCTCGTTTGACTCCGGCATCCGGTGACCTCCGCTCGAGCTGAAGTGGGCGAAACGTAGAGCAGTTACACGGAGGGGCCGGGTAACCGTCCTCTCATTTTTTTTTGGCAGGATCCGTTGCGTGTCTACAGAGGCGAACAAGGCGCTTGTTCGCCGCTTTTACGAGGAGTCTGGGACCGAGGGAATACCGAAGTCGCGTTCGAGGTGTTCGCCGACGACTACGGGCGCCACGACTTCCGCGCCTCAGATCCTGTCGCGGGTCCCGCCGGCCAGAAGCAGATCGCGGATGACTTCCGGACTGCGTTCCCCGACCTGCGGGTAACGGTCGACCTCATCGTCGGTGAGGAAGATTTCGTCGTCGGGCGCTGGACGGCGACGGGCACGCACACCGGAAGATGGGGCGATCTCGAGCCGACCGGCCGGCATGTGACGTTCTCGGCGGCGAACATCTGGCGCTTCGAGGACGGCAAGGCGGTCGAGATCTGGAACCACCGCGACGACCTCGGACTGATGGAGCAGCTCGGCGTGGAAGTCCACGCTGGCGCCCGACCCGAGGAATAGTCGACTAGTACGCGACGGCGCCGCGGCTCGTCTCGGCCGCATGACGCTGCTCATCCGCGCGATAGCTCGAGCGTACGAGGGGGCCTGAGAAGACCGAGCCGAAGCCGAGCGCCTCACCCTGCTCGCGGAACCAGCGGAACTCGTCGGGGTGCACCCAGCGGTCGATCGATGCGTGCTTCGCCGACGGCTGGAGGTACTGGCCGATCGTGACCACGTCGACGCCGTGTGCGCGGAGGTCGCGCATCGTCTCGACGACCTCGTCGTTCGTCTCGCCGAGGCCGACGATGATCCCCGACTTCGTCAGCACGGGATAGTCAGCGACCTCCTTCGCGCGCCCCAGCAGCCAGAGCGCCTTGTCGTACGAAGCCTTCGCGCCGCGCATGCGCGGGTGGAGGCGGCGGACCGTCTCGATGTTGTGGTTGAAGACGTCGGGCCGCTCGGCGAGCACCGTCTGGAGCGCCTCCTCCTCGACGCCGAGGAAGTCGGGCGTCAGCACCTCGACCGAGCAGCCGGGGAGCTTGTGCTTCAACGCGCGGATCGTGGCCGCGTAATGTCCGGCGCCGCGATCGGCGACGTCGTCGCGATCGACGGAGGTGACAACGACGTGCTTGAGCTCCATCTGCGCCGCCGCGTGTGCAAGTCGGAGCGGCTCGAGCGGGTCGGGTGGCGCATCGGGCCTGCCCGAGTGGACGTAGCAGTAGCGGCACGCGCGGGTGCACGTGTCGCCGAGGATCTGGAAGGTCGCCGTGCCGCGCCCCCAGCATTCGGCGATATTCGGGCAGCGCGCCTCCTCGCAGATCGTGTGCAGGCGCTCGCCGTGGATCAGCTTCTTGACGTCGAAGTAGCGCGTGTCGGCGCTCGGCGCGCGTACCTTCATCCACTCGGGACGGCGCGGGCGCTCGGCGACGGGAAGCGACGGCTCCATCGCCGTCAGTCTATGCCGAAGGCCCGATCGTGCTGCCGCCGCTTCTCCACTTCGGCCTACATGCTCCCTCACCCGACGCGGCTCTAGTCGACCCGCCAATCAGCTTGCTCGATCATCAGCGTCGTCATTGTCGAGCCCTCGGTCCAGAGCAGGTGCGGAACACCCTTCGGCCAACGAACCCACTCCTCTTCGCGGAGCGGCGCAATGTCGCCGCCGATCGATGTGAACCCTTCGCCGGCGAGGCACACGACGATCGCGTCGTTTTCCCCGAGGTGCTCGTGGATCGTCGCATGCTCAGAGAAGCGCAGCTCCGCGACGCCGAGGCCGGCCTCGCGGACGAGCACGCGTCCGACCACACCGACGCACCCCTCGTCGGGCAGCGGATCCCAGCCGGGCCGCGGAATCGGACTGACGTCGACCTTCACCGGGCGCTGATCTTCTCGTGGACCGGCTGCGGCCAGAGCCCGGCGCCGTCCTCGGCGGGCAGCTCTTCGAGCGCGAGGCCGAACACCTCGGCGACCGCCGCTGCGGCGACCGGACGGACATCGGCGACCGTCGGCGCGTCGCCGAGCTCGCGCGCCATCGTCGTGAAAGACGTGTCCTCGAGCCCGCACGCCGTGATCCAGCTCGTGAACGGCGCCGGGTCGAGATCGACGTTCAGCGCGTACCCGTGCGTCGTCACCCAGCGCGACACATGGACTCCGATCGAGCAGATCTTTCGTGGGGGAGACGTCAGCCAAACGCCCGTCAGCCCGTCGATCCGCGTCGCAGTAAGCGTGTATTCCGCAAGCGTCAGGATCACCGCCTCCTCGAGGTCGCGGCAGTACTTCTTGACGTCGCGCCCGTGGCGGTTGAGGTCGAGGATCGGGTAGCAGACGAGCTGTCCCGGCGCGTGGTACGTCGACTTGCCGCCACGGTCGGTCTCGCGAACCTCGACGCCCGCGCCGTCCGGCACGTGGAGCTCGCCGTCGTCCGTTCGACGCCCGACCGTGATCACCGGCGGGTGCTCGAGCATGATCACCGTGTCCGGGATCGCGCCGTGGAGGACGGCCGCCGCGAGCGAGCGCTGGAGGTCACAGGCCTCGTCGTAGGGCGTCACGCCGAGGTCGAGGAGGTACGCGGGCTTCACGGGCGCTCGATCACGGGCCTGGGGCTCCCTGCGGGTAGCGCTCGGCGCCGTCGTCGGGGAGCGTCTCCCAGGAGGCGACCGACTGCACCCAGATGTGCATCTCGGGCTTCTTGGGGTATGGCTCGTCGAGCGCGCTCAGCCGCACGCCCGTGTATTCCGACGCCGGCCAGCCGGAGCCGAAGAGGTTCGAGCCGCAGACGCTGCAGAAGCTCTTGCCGGTGCCTCCGTCGGGAAGGTACGTCGTCACGAGCTCACGCCCCGTCAGCACGCGGACCGCATCCGTATGCACGCGGCCCGTGACCGTGCCGACGCCTCCCGCGATCGCCTTGCACGTCGTGCAGTGGCAGTGCGAGACGCGGACAAACGGCTCGCCGAGCTCGAATGTGACGGCTCCGCAGAGACAGCTCCCGCGCATGCCGCCGACGTCTCCCATGGCGTGAATCTAGCGGTCGCCGGACGTGCGCCTGCGCGCGCCGTCCGCTTCCGCCCAGACGTCTCGGTGCTCGACTACGAGCCCGTCGCGATCGAATCGTAGGAAGGAGACGCCCGCGAGCGTCCGCTCCTCTCCCGCCACGTGGATCGTCGCCCAGTACTCGACTGCGGCGCGATCGCCCGACGTCACGGGCTCCCCGAACCAGACCTCCGGCGTCGCCTCCTCCTCCCCGAGCACGCGCTCGACATATGCGCGCGGGTTCTCCGGCTCGCGGAACGGGTGGGAGAGAAAGAAGGCGTCGTCCGCGTACAGCTCCCCGATCGCCGCGGCGTCGTGCTCGCGCCAGCCCTGCGCCCACGTCTCGCGCCAGTGCCGCGCGGCGTCTTCCGTCCTCAGATCCGCTCTCCGAACATCCAGCGGTGACCCTCCAGGTCCTCCGCCGTGTAGATGCGGAAGCCGATGCCGGGCTCCTCCGGCCCGCGGAGCATCTTTGCGCCGCCCGCCACCGCTCGCTCGTGGTGCGCGGCGACGTCGCCGACCTCGACGAACAACCCGTCGACGACCCATGGGTTGTCGAGCCACTTTCGCGCCTGCTCGCACTCCTCCGCATGGCGTCGCGGCCCGCGATACTCGGGGCTCGGCGTGGCGAGCATGATCCGCGCGCCGTCGAGCTCCATCTCCGCATGCCCGACGACGCCGTTTTCGTCGGTCATGCGCTCGGCGCTCTCGCGGAAGCCGAAGACCTCCGTCAGCCAGTCGATTGCGGCGGCGGCGTCCTCGTAGGCGATGAATGGGACGATGCGCTGCGACATTGGCCTAGTAGCGCTCTTCGCCCCAGGTCTCGAGCCGCTGGCGCAGATCCCGGAGGAACCGGCCGGCGAGCGCTCCGTCGACGAGCCGGTGGTCGTACGTGAGGGTCAGGTTCATGATCGGGCGGATCGCGATCACGTCAGCGCCCCGGTCGTCCTGGATCACCCAAGGGCGCTTGACGACGGCGTACGTGCCGAGGATCGCAGCTTGCGGCTGGCTGATCACCGGCGTGCCGTGGAACGTTCCGTAGCCGCCGGGGTTCGTGATCGTGAACGTGCCGCCCTGAACGTCGTCGGGCAGCAGCTTCTTCGTCCGGGAGCGCTCGGCGAGGTCGACGACCGCGCGTGCGATCCCCAGCAGGTTGAGTCCCTCGGCATTCCGGATCACGGGGACGATCAGGCCCTTGCCGTCCTCGAGCTCGACGGCGATCCCGAGGTTGATGTAACTCCGCGTGACGATCGACTCGCCGCGGATCTCGCCGTTGATCCACGGGTACTCGCGCAGGGTGTCGATCGTCGCCCGCGCGACGAACGAGAGGTACGTCGGATTGACGCCGTAGCTCTCGGCGTACTCCTTCTTCAGCTTCTCGCGAACCGCGACGACCGTCGACATGTCGACCTCGATCGCGCTCGTCACGTGCGCGGACGTGTCGAGCGAGCGCCGCATGTGCTCGGCGATGCCGCGGCGCATCGCGGACATCGGCTCGAGGGTCTCTCCGCCGGCCCCGGGTGCCGCCACGGCTGGTGCCGGTGGCGGCGGGGCGGCGGCAGGAGCCGGTGGTGGCGGCGGTGGTGGCGCGGCCGCAGGCGCCGCAGCTGCCGGGGCTTCTGCTGCTGGAGCGGGCTCGACGGGCGTCTCCGGGGGCGCAGCGGCCGGTGCGGGAGCGCCGCCCGACTCGACGAAGGCGAGGATGTCCTTCTTCGTCACGCGCCCGCCGGCGCCGGTGCCGGCCACCTGGCCGACGTCGACGCCGTGCTCGGCGGCGATCCTCGCCACGACGGGGGAGACGAACGTCCGCTCGCCGCCGCCGTTGCCGGCCGCGGCAGGCGCTGGTGCCGGGGCGGTGGATTCCGGAGTGGGCGGCGCCTGCGGTGCCTCGGCGGCGGGTGCCGGTTCCGGCTCGGGCTCTGGCCCAGGCTCAGCCTCCACCTCTGCGCCATCGGGCGCGATCACGGCCAACCGGGTCCCGACGTCGACCGTCTCGCCCTCCTGGACGAGGATCTCGCGGACCACGCCGGCACCGGGGCTTGGCACCTCCGTGTCGACCTTGTCCGTCGAGATCTCGAGCAGGGGCTCGTCGGCGGCGATCGTGTCGCCCACCTGCTTCAGCCATTTGAGGATCGTCCCCTCAGAGACGGAGACGCCCATCTGGGGCATGACGACGTCGACGACCGTGGTGGCCATCAGTATTCCGCGAGCTTTCTGACGCCAGCCACGACGTCCTCGACCTGCGGGATGAACGCCTTCTCGAGCGGCGGCGAGAACGGGACCGGGCAGTCGGGCGCGGTGATCCGCCGCACGGGCCCGTCGAGGTCCTCGAACGCCTCCTCGGCGATCGTCGCCAGGATCTCGGCGCCGAAGCCGCCGGTGTGCGTGTCCTCGTGGAGGACGAGCGCTTTCGACGTCTTGCGCACGCTTGCGAGCACCGCCTCCTTGTCCCACGGCATGACCGACCGGAGGTCGACGATCTCGACAGAGATCCCGTCCGACTCGAGCTGGGTTGCGGCCTCGCCGGCCGTGTAGACCATCGCGCCCCAGGTGATCACGGACACGTCGTCCCCCTCGCGGTGGATGCGCGCCTTACCGATCGGCACCGTGTAGCGCTCCTCGGGCACCTCGCCCTTGATCCGCCGGTAGAGGTGCTTGTGCTCGAAGTAGAGGACGGGGTTCGGGTCCTCGATCGCGGAGATGAGCAGCCCCTTCGCGTCCTCGGGCGTCGCCGGGCACACGCACTTGAGTCCGGGAATGTGCGCGAAGGAGCTCTCCGGGTTCTGCGAGTGGAACGGCCCGCCGGAGAAGCCGCCGCCCGACGGGAGCCGGACGACGATCGGCACGGGCGTCCCGGCGCGATAGCGCTGTTTCGCCGCGACGGTGACGAGGTGGTCCCAGGCGCAGGAGACGAAGTCCGCGAACTGCATCTCCGCGACCGGGCGCAGGCCCATCATCGCCGCGCCGGTGCAGCCGCCGACGATCGCCGTCTCGGATAGCGGCGCGTCGATCACGCGCCAGGGCCCGAACTCCTCCTGGAAGCCCTGGGTGACCTTGAAGGCGCCGCCGTAGACGCCGACGTCCTCGCCGATCACGAACACGCGGCGGTCGCGCTGCATCTCCTGCCGGAGTCCGTCGGAGATCGCCTGGAGATAGGTCAGCTCGGCCATGAGTAGACGCTCACTTGTGGTGAGGGGTATCCAGTTCTTCCGGCGTCGCATAGACGCCCGTCGTGAGCGTGGAGGGATCCGGCATCGGTGACTCCTCGGCAATCCGGATCGCGTCGTTCAGGAGGCGCTTGACGTCGGCCGAGATCTCGTCCTCCTCCTCGTCCGTGAACGCCGCGTTGTCCCTGAGCCAGCTGCGGAAGCGCTCGATGGGGTCACGGCGCGCCCACTCCTCGAACAGCTCCTTGGGGACGTAGAACGCGTCGTCGTGGACCGCGTGGCCCTCCATGCGGAGCGTGATGCACTCGAGGAGCGTCGGGCCGCCGCCCTCGCGCGCCTTCTCGATCGCATGCCGCGCCTCGCGGTAGACGGCGAGCACGTCCGTGCCGTCGACGACGACGCCGTCGAAGCCGTAGGCCTGCGCTCGGTCGGCGATGTGCTCGACGCCGTACTCGAGATGGCTGGGCGTCGAGTATGCCCACTGGTTGTTGTCGCAGATGAACACCACCGGCAACCGTCGGACGCCGGCGAAGTTCATCGCCTCGTGGCAGTCGCCGCGCGCGGAGGCGCCCTCGCCGAACCAGCCGACGGCGACGCGTCGTTCCTCGCGAATCCGGAAGGCGAGCGCACAGCCGACCGCCACCGGCAGCATCGCCGGCAGGTGGCTGACCATCGCGATCATCCCGAGGTTCATGTCGGCCATGTGGACGTTTCCGTCCTTGCCCCCGGTCGGGCCACCTGCGCGACCCATGTACTGGGCGAAGATCCGCCACGGCTCGACGCCGCGGGTGATGTGGACGCCCATGTCACGGTGGAGCGGCGTGCCGACGTCGTCGGCGCCCATCGCCATCGCGACGCCGACAGAGGCCGCCTCGTTCCCGCGGCCGGTGTAGAACGACCCGGGAATCTTGCCTTGCTTGTAGAGAATGTGGCCGCGCTCCTCGATCGCGCGCGTGATCAGCATGTTGCGGTAGATGGCGAGGAGATCCTCGCGGTCGAGGCCCGCTTCCCGGACCTCGGCAAGTGAGCCGACCGGCTCGGCTTCGCGGGCGATCGCCATCGGGCGCACACTCTATCGCTCGCGGTCGTCGGCGATCCGAGTCCGGCCGCCGCACAGACACTGGTACGATCGCCCGCCAATGAGCCCGAAGACCGTCAAGATTCTCGCGATCGCCCTGCTCGTGTTGTTCCTCCCGGTGGCGCTCGGGATCGTGCTTGCGATCTTGGTCCACCCTCTGTTTCTCACGCTGCTCCTCTGCATCGTCTTCGCCGTGCCACTGATTCGCGCGGCGCGAGGCTGAGCGCCGGACAGCTCGACTAGAGTCATCCGCATGGGCAAGGCGGCGGACTGGCTTCGCGAGGAACGGCGCAAGGTGCTCGGCGACTGGGTCGCCGTCTGCCTGCGTTGCGGCTTCGCGCAGCGCTACTTCGACGGCCTCGAGGGCGAGCTGCCCCAGGCGTGCCCGCAGTGCCGTGGCGAGATCCGGTCGCGCTGCCCGGCCTGCGACGCACGCTTCTCCTCGGCCTTCGCCGTGACGTGCGAGGCGTGCGGCGCGGCACTTCGCCCCGCCGAGCAGTTCGGGATCCCGATCCGCCGCAAGCCATAGGATCCGCGCATGACGACGAAGGAGGGAGCTCGATGAGTACCGGTGGCTATGACGCAGCGGACGTGGCGCGGACCGTCTCGAAGGCGTGGTGGGTGTTCCTCGTCGCAGGCGTGGCCTGGCTGATCATGTCGCTGATCGTCTTCCGGCTTGAGCTGTCGACCGTGTACGCGATCTCGATCCTGTTCGGTGTGATCGCGATCGCGGCCGGCATCGACGAGTTCCTCTCCCTCGCGGCCGTCCAGGGCGGCTGGAAGTGGTTTCACGGGATTCTCGGCGTGATCTTCGTGATCGCCGGGATCGTGGCGTTCGCCAACCCCGAGTGGACCTTCCTCGCCCTCGCAGCGATCATCGGCTGGTGGTTCCTGTTCAAGGGAACGTTCGACGTGATCATCGCCTTCGCGACGAAGCACGAGAACGAGCTCTGGTGGATCCAGCTCGTCGTCGGCCTGATCGAGCTCGGCCTGGCGTTCTGGGTCGCCGGCGACTTTAACGAGCAGGTGATCCTGCTCGTCGTCTACGTCGGCGTCATGTGCCTGTCGAAGGGGATCACGGACATCATCCTCGCCTTCCGGCTCCGCGGGTTGAAGAAGGAGCTCGCGGTCGCGTGACACGCGTCGCGATCGAGTAGGGTCCCTCCGTGGCTGGCCAGCACCTGTCTCGGGGCCGCAGCATCGCGGTCTGGGCGTGCATCCTCCTCGCCGCGCTGATCGGTTTCGTCTCCGCGCTCACCGTCTGGGTGAAGCGGCAGGCGCTCGAGACCGACAAGTGGGTGGCGACAAGCTCGCGCCTGCTAGAGGATCCCGAGATTCGCCAGGCGCTGTCGATCTACATGGTCGATCAGCTGTACGCGAACGTCGACGTCGCCGCCGAGCTTCAGCAAAAGCTGCCACCCGACGTGAAGCCGCTCGCCGGCCCCATCGCAGGCGGTCTGCGTGAGCTCTCGGTCCGCGCGGCGGACAGCCTCCTAGCGAGGCCGGGCGTCCAAACGCTCTGGAGGGAGGCAAATCGCAGGGCGCACGAGGCGCTCATCAACGTCGTCGAGGGCCACACCGATCGCCTGACGACGACGAACGGTGACGTAGTGCTGGACCTGAGACCCTTGATCGAGCAGCTCGGCGACAGGGTCGGGCTCGGCGGGAAGCTGCAGCAGCGGCTTGGCCCGGACGCGGGGAAGATCGTGATCCTGCACTCCGATCAGCTGGACGCTGCGCAAAAAGGCGTGAGGGTCATCCGCGCGCTCTCCATCTTCCTCGCGCTCGCCATGCTCGCTCTGTTCGCGCTCGCTGTCTTCCTCGCGAAGGGCCGCCGGCGCGAGACGCTGCGCAACGTGGGCACGTCGTTCATCGTCGTCGGCGTGCTCCTGCTCGTGGTGCGGAAGCTCGCGGGGAACTGGATCGTCGACACGCTGACGAACAGCGCGACTGCGGAGCCGCCCGCCCGACAGACTTGGCTGATCGGCACGGATCTTCTTGCCGGCATCGCCTGGACGGCGATCATCTACGGCGTGCTCGTGATGGCGTCGGCCATCCTCGCCGGCCCGACACGCGCCGCGACATGGGTCAGGAGCCACCTGGCGCCGACGATGCGAGACCGCCCGGGGGTCGTCTACTCGGTGATCGGTCTCGTCTACCTGCTCGTGATCCTCTGGGGGCCGACGCCGGCCTTTCGCAACGTCCTCTGGATCCTCATCTTCGGCGGACTGATCGCGCTCGGCACCGAAGCGTTCCGCCGACTCACCGTGCGCGAGTTCCCCGCGGGCGCTTCGCCCGCCGCCTAGCGGGCCGATGACAGGTCGGTTCAGCAGCCGCCTCGAACGGTCGATTGCGAGGGCCGTCGGCCGCCGGCGGATCTTCCCCTACCTCGCGGGAATGACGTTCGTACTCGCGCTCGGATCTGGAGCGCTCGTGACGCTGACCGATCCGAAGGATTTCCCGCACTTCGGCACGGCGGTCTGGTGGGCGATCGTCACTCTCGCAACGGTGGGCTACGGCGACGTCGTCCCGCATACCGCCTGGGGGCGGGTGCTCGGGAGCGTGGTGATCGTTCTCGGCGTGACATTCCTCGCGTTTCTGACGGCGACCGTGACCTCGTTCTTCGTCTCGGCCCAGCAAGAGGAGGGTCAGGCGAAGGAGCGCGAGCACCGCGTGCAGCAGGAGCAGAATCTCGCGGCTGCGCTCGAGAGGCTCGAAGAACGGCTCACCGAGATCGAGAAGAAGCTCGAGTCGCGCAACGTGTGACGGTGTCTGAAGGACAGCCGCTTCCGCCGTACGCGCGCGAGCCGGCGGATGTCGTGTCGGCGATGGAGTCCGACAGCGCGTCCGGTCTGACGAGCGCGGAGGCGTCGGCACGTCTCGCGCGGTACGGCTCGAACGAGATCGAGAAGGAGAAGCCGCCGTCGCTCACCGCGGTCGCAGCGCAGCAGCTGCGCGATCCGATGAACGTCATGCTGATCGCGGTCGTCGCCGTCAGTTTCGTGATCGGTCAGGCTTCCACTGCGGTCATCGTCGCTCTGCTCATCCTCCTCAACGTCGTTCTCGGGACGCGTCAAGAGCTGAAGGCGCGGGCGAGCATCGACGCGCTCGCGAACCTCCAGGTGCCGCAGTCGAAGGTCGTGCGCGACGGCGCGGTTGCCCTCGTGCCGGCCGTGGACATCGTGCCGGGCGACCTCGTCGAGGTCGAGGCCGGAGACATCGTCCCCGCCGACGGGAGGATCCTTCGGTCGGCGACCCTCGAGACACAGGAGGCGGCTCTCACCGGCGAAAGCGTTCCCGTTGCGAAGGACGCCGGCGTGCTCGAGGCGACGGAGGTCGCGCTCGGCGACCGGTCGAACATGCTGTTCCAGAACACGGCGGTGACGCGCGGCACCGCGGCGATGGTCGTGACGGCCACTGGCATGCAGACGGAGATGGGGAAGATCGCGACGATGCTGACCGCGGTCACGCGCACACGGTCACCGCTCCAGAAGGAGCTCGGCTCCCTGACGAAGGTGCTGGGCCTCGTCGCGTGGGGTGCCGTCGCGTTCATCGTCGTCGTCGGCGTCGCTCGTGGAGAGAAGTTCAGCGATGTGCTCCTGCTCGGGACGGCCATGGCGATATCCGCAATCCCAACGGGCATGCCCGCGTTCGTCTCTGGCCTCCTGTCCCTCGGCGCAAAGCAGCTCGCAGAGGCGAAGGCGGTCGTCAAGAACCTCACGGACGTCGAGACCCTTGGAGCAACGAGCGCGATCAACACCGACAAGACCGGGACGTTGACGATGAACCAGATGATGGTCTCGGTCATCTACGCCAACAACTCCTGGTTCACGGTCGAGGGCGAGGGCTATCGGAAGAGTGGCGCGATACGGTCGGTCGCTGGCGCGTCCGTGCCCGACTTCACGAGGCTTGCTTACGGGCTCGTCCTCGACAGCGATGCCTCCGTCGGCGACGACGGCAGCGTTGTCGGTGACCCGACCGAGGCTGCGCTCGTCGTGCTGGCGGCGAAGCTCGGCGTCGACGCGGAGGAGACCCGGCGGACGTACCCACGCATCGCCGAGGTGCCGTTCGATTCCGACTACAAGTTCATGGCGACGTTCCACCGCGTCCCGGTGAACGGAACCGAGCGCACGATCCAACTCGTAAAGGGTGGCCCTGACGTCGTGCTGTCGCGCTGCACCGTCGCGGGCGGCCCATTGGGCGCGTCACAGGTGCCGATCGAGGAAGCACGGCCGGACATCGACGCCGCGAACGCGAGGATGGGGAAGGACGGCCTGCGTGTTCTGGCGTTCGCAGCGCGGTTCGTCGAGGACGACGAGCTGCACGCGATGGGCGACGACCCGATGTCGCTGACGAACGGCCTGGCGTTCGTCAGCCTCGTCGGGATCATCGACCCGCTGCGCGCGGAGGCAAAGGACGCCGTCCAGACGGCGCTCGCCGCCGGCATCGACGTCCGCATGATCACAGGCGACCATGCCGTCACCGCGCAAGCCATCGGCGAGACGCTCGGGCTGCGCCCGGGGGCGATCAGCGGAAGCGAGCTCGAGGCGCTGCCGGACGAGGAGCTCGTCCGCCGCTTGCCCGACCTGCACGTCTTCGGCAGGGTCTCGCCGCAGGACAAGCTTCGCCTGGCCCGACTGATGCAGGAGCAGGGGCTGATCGTCGCCATGACCGGAGACGCGGTCAACGACGCGGCGGCTCTCAAGCAGGCGGACATCGGCGTGGCGATGGGCAGCGGCAGCGAGGTCACGAAGCAGGCCGGTCGGATGATCCTCACGGACGACAACTTCGGCACGCTCGTACACGCCGTCGCGATCGGTCGCCGCGTCTACGAGAAGGTCGTCTCGTACGTCCGCTATCAGATGACCCAGCTGCTGTCCCTCGTCTTCCTATTCATCGCGGCGTCCGCGTTCGACCTCAACGACGGGGTGGCGCTGACGCCGCTCCAGATCCTTTATCTGCTCGTGTTCGTGACCGCAGCGGGCGTGGTCGTGATCGCGGTCGATCCCGGGTCCCCCGACGTGATGCACCGGCCACCCCGCGATCCCGAGGTGACGATCACCAACCGGACGGCGGTGAGGCTCTGGGTCGTGTACGCACTTACGCTCTTCGCCGCCGCGCTGATTCCGCTCGTCGCAGGTCCGGACGACCCGAGCACCGATGTGCCCACCGCCTCGCTGACGATGACGTTCGTCGTCATGGGCCTCGGGACGATCTTCAACGCGCTCACGAACCGCCGCGATCCCGCCTCCGGATTGTCACCTCCGCTGCTCAAGGCGCTCGGGATCTCGCTCGTGCCGCTCGCGATGGTCCTCCTCGCAACGGAGTTGCCCGGCCTGCAGGAGGGCCTGCTCACGACCTCGCTCACCGGCCACGAGTGGCTGGCATGCTTCAGCCTTGCCGCGCTGTTGCCGCTCGTCGTCGAGACGAGCAAGTTGATCCGCCGCCGCCGCGTCCCGGCAGGAACCGTTTTTGAAACGCAGCGGACGCTTGCCCCGGCACGCGCCACAGCCGGGGGGTCGATCGAGGGGCCTCCCGCGGAAAGTGAAAGTTAGGATGGTGGGACTGGGTTCCGTGTGGTTGTTGGTCGGCGGAGAGGATCGCGTGTCGTGATGGAGGGCACAGGCGCACCCCGTGCCGTTGTGCTTTCGGTTGCGCTCAGCGGGCTCGAGCCAGAACCCTTTTGGACGCATTTCGACGCGCTCACCAAGATCGCGCGGCCGTCGCGCGCCGAGGAACCGGCGATCGAGCACGTTCAGGCGTGGGCGAAGGAACGCGGCTATGAGCTCGATCAGGACAGCGGACGCAATCTCGTCGTCCGCGTGCCGGCGAGCCCCGGCCGCGAGGATGCCCCGGTTCTCACGCTCCAGGGTCACCTCGACATGGTCTGCGAACGCGACCCGTCGAGCCCGAACGACCCGGCGGAAGGACGGATCGCGCTCGTTCGTGACGGCGACTGGCTGACCGCAGACGGAACGACGCTCGGCGCCGACGACGGCGTCGCGATCGCGGCGATGATGGCGCTCGTCGAGGACGAGTCGCACTCGCACGGGCCGCTGGAGCTCCTGATGACCGTCGCGGAGGAGGTCGGGCTCGAGGGTGCCAACGCACTCGACGGCTCGTTGCTTGTCGGCTCGACGCTGATCAACCTCGACAGCGAGGAGGACGGCGTTCTCACGGTCGGCTGCGCGGGTAGCACGGATACGTGGATTCGTGTCCAGGGCGACCGCGAAGTCCCGGTTGCGGACGCCATGACGCTCGAGGTGTCGGTGGCGGGCGGGCAGGGTGGCCACTCCGGCGCGAACATCGCGGCCTGCCGGTCGAACGCCGTCAAAGTGCTCGGCCGCACGCTGCGCGCGGTGCTCGCATCCGCTCCCTTCCGGCTCGTCTCCGTGACCGGCGGCAAGAGCCGCAACGCGATCCCGCGCGACGCATCGGCGGTCGTATCGGTCACGGCGGGCGGCGAACAGCAGCTTCGGGAGGCGATCGAGTCGGCGGCCGCGACGATCCGGGATGCCTTCTCGACCACCGATCCGGGCGTCTCGGTCGCCGTCGCTCCGACCGAGCCTGAGGCCGACCCCTGGACCGATTCCTCGACAGCCACGATGCTCGATCTGATCGCGCTCGTGCCGTCCGGGCCTCTGGCGATCAGCCCCGATTTCGACGACCTCGTCGAGACGAGCTCATCGCTCGGTGAGGCGCTGACCGAGGGAGACACACTCGTGCTGCATAGCCTGTCCCGGTCGTCGAACGATTCTGCGATGCCGGACGTGATCGCCACGCTCGACGCGGCGGCGAGGCTGGCGGGCGGCGCGCTCGAGGTCAAGCACAACTACAACGGCTGGCGACCGGATCTCGACTCCCATGTCCTCGCCGTCGCCCGCGGCGTCTACGAGGAGTTGTTCGGCGAGCCGCCCGTCGTCTCCGCCGTGCACGCCGGGCTCGAGACCTCCGTCATCGGGAGCAAGGTCGACAGGCCGCTGGACATGATCGCGATCGGTCCTCAGCTCGAGTTCCCGCACTCGCCCGACGAGCGGGTGAGCGTCCCGACCGTGCAGCGCTTCTGGCGCCTCCTCGTCGGGCTCGTCGACGAGTTATCGAAGCCGGCAGCTTCATGAAGCTCTGAACTCGCCGATCCAGCCGAGCGAGCGAGCGAGCGGTACAGCGGATAGCCGCAGAGGACGCCGAGAGCGATCCCGATGATCGCCCCGACTGCTCCCAGGAAGTCCTGGAGACCGGCGGTGACGCGGCGGAGCGCTGCGAGCTCGCTCGCACTTGCGTCGGCAGCCACGTTCGTAGCCTAAGGCGTTAGGATCGCGCCGATGAGGGGCGCCATTGCGTGGATCTTGGCCATCCTCGCCGGGATCGTGCTGCTCGTCGTCGTGACGGCGGCGATCGGAGCGCGCGACGACAAGGGGGAGACGGTTCCGGCCGGGACATGGGCGCAGAGCACGTGCGGCGCCGTCGGCGTCTGGCGGGCCGAGATGCAGGCGATCGTCGAGGACATTCGCACGCCCCCGGCGTTCGGCGGTCCGGCGACCGAGGAGCCCCAGTCCGAGACGCCTCAGGGCCGAACGGGTCTCGTACGGGCAGGGCTCGAGCGGGCTGTGCAGGCAACGGACGTGCTGATCGACGGCGTCGAGAACGCCGGGACGCCCGACACGCCGCAGGGTGAGCAGGTGGCGACGCTCGTCAACGACTGGGCGGACTCGGCGCACGACGATCTCGAGACAGCGCAGGACTCTCTCGACAAGGAGGCAAACTCGCTCGAGGACGCGGTTACCCAGGTGGCCGGTGCGGTCGGTGCGATCGGCAACGTGCTGAAGTCCGGTGTGCAGACGAACGCCGAGATCGTCCGCACGGATCCGGAGGTCGCTGCCGCTTTCCTGGACTCGAGCACCTGTCAGCAGCTGAAGCAGGAGACGAGCTCGTGAGCACCCAGGACTGGCTCCTCGTCGCGCTCGAAGGCCTCGTCGTCATCGGCTTCATCGCCCTCGGCGTTCGCTCGGGAGGGGTCGGGCTCGGGCTGTGGGGCGGCGTCGGCACGCTCGTGCTCGTCTTCGGATTCCAGCTCGATCCCGGCGAGCCGCCGATCAGCGCGATCCTCATCATCATCGCCGTCGTCTCCGCGGCGGCCGCCATGCAGGCGGCCGGCGGCGTCGACTACATGGTCCTCGTCGCGAGCCGCGCGCTGCGTGCGAAGCCGAAGGCGCTCAACTACGTCGCGCCCTACATCTCGTACGTGCTGACGATCCTCACGGGGACGAGCAACACCTTCTACTCGATCATCCCGGTGATCAACGAAGTCTCCTACGCCAACAAGATCCGCCCAGAGCGCCCGCTGGCGAGCTCGACCGTCGCGAACGCGCTTGGGATCACGTCGAGCCCCGTGGCCGCTGCGACGGCGACCCTGCTGCCGCTCGTCGAGGTCTACGACTACAGCCTGGTCGACGTCCTCCTGATCACCATTCCCGCGAGCATCATCGGCATCCTCCCGATGGCGTTCGTCATGAGCCGCCACGGGCGCGATCTCGACGACGACGTGGAGTACCAGCGCCGGCTCGAGGCAGGGGAGATCGAGCCACCGGCACCGGCTACTGAGATCGAGCTCATGCCGTACGCGAAGCGGAGCGTCGCGATCTTCCTGACCGCGGTCATGGCGATCTGCGTCTTCGGCCTCTTCGAGGGCCTCCGCCCGACGGTGACCGCCGAGGGCGGCGGTGTCGAGCCGCTCTCCGTGACGCCGATCATCCAGATGTTCATGCTCACGGCGGCGGCGCTGATCCTCGTCTTCTGCCACGTGAAGGCGATGGACGTGCCGGGCATGAGCATCTTCAAGTCCGGGATGGTGGCGATGATTGCCCTGTTCGGCATCGCCTGGATGGCCGACACGTTCATCGCGAACAACGAGGACGCCATCATCCTCGCCCTCGGCGGCCTCGTCGAGAAGTGGCCGTTCATGATCGCCGTCGCCATCTTCCTCGTCGCGGGGCTGACGACGAGCCAGTCTGCGGCGACGAGAACGATGGTCCCGCTGGGCCTGACGCTCGGCATCGGCGCCGGCTACATGATCGCCATGTGGACAGCCGTAGTCGGCGTGCTCTTGCTGCCGGCGAACGGGACGCAGATTGCAGCGGCCGAGGCGGACACGACAGGAACGACAAGCCTCGGGAAGAGGGTGATCGACCACTCGTTCCAGCTGCCGCTTCAGATCTGCTGGATCGTGACGGCGTTGGCGGGCATCCTCATCGTCTGGCTCTTCTTCGGCGGCCATACGCCCGCGCCGCCCGTGCCGGTACCAGCGCCATAGCGTGACCGTCCGCGGCGCTGCCTTCCTCGGCATCGGCGCCATGGTCGGCGCCGGCATCTTCGCGCTCCTCGGGGAGGCGGGAGCGGTGGCGGGCTCCGCGGTCTGGATCTCGTTCCTCCTCGCCGGCTGCATCTCGTTGCTGATCGGCTACAACGTCGTCAAGCTCGGCGTCCGCTACCCGTCGTCGGGCGGCCTCTTCGCGTACCTGCTCGAGGGCTTCGGGAATGGACGGCTCGTCGGGATCGCCTCGTGGCTCGGCTATCTCTCGGCGATCCTCATCGTCTGCTCGATGTGCGCCGTCTCGTTCGGGGACTACGCGGTCTCCCTCTTCTTCGGCGATGACGCCGCGGCCGGCTGGGACAACGTGTTCACCTCGGCCATCGTTGTCGCGATGGCGCTCGTGAATCTCGTCGGGCCGCGTCTCGTCGCCCGCTCGCAGGCGCTGATCGTTTTCGTCCTGCTCGGGATCCTCGGTGTCTTCATCGCGGTGACGCTGTTCGAGATCGACCTCGACAAGCTCGCATTCAGCGGCTACCCACCCGTCTCGGACATCATCGCGAGCGTCGCACTCACGTTCTTCGCGTACCTCGGCTTCAGCGTGATCACGTTCGCCGTCGGCGACATGCGCGATCCGGCCAACGAGCTGCCGAAGGCGATGAACCGGGCCCTCGTCGTGACGACGCTTCTCTACGTCCTCGTCGCCCTAGGAGTCTTCGGGACGCTGACGGCCGACGAGGTCGTCGCCTTCGGGCCGACGGCGATCGCCGAGGCGGCCAGACCGTCCCTAGGCGACGCCGGCTTCACGATGATCTCCATCGCCGGCATGGTCGGGATGGCAGGCTCGGTCGTCGCGACGCTGTACGCGTCGTCCGGCCTGACGGGGATGCTCGCAGGCGTCGGCCAGTTCCCGCCCTTCTTCGGGCCCGGAACGCGGCTCGGACCGAAGAGCGGGATGTTGCTCAGCGCCGCGATCGTGCTCGTCGTGGCCAACCTCGTGGATCTCTCTGCGATCGCGTCCGTCGGGAGCGCGTGCTCTCTGGTGGTGTTCATGCTCGTCGCCGTGGCCGGCTACCGCCTGCGCTCGGAGACAAGGGCCATGGGACCGATTGTCCTCGTCGGGTTCTTTGCCACCGGCGTCGTGCTCGCGTTCTTCGCTGTCGACACGCTCCGGAACGCGCCGGAGACCTTCGCCGCGCTCATCGCGGTCGCGGTGCTCGCCGTCGTGCTCGACCTCGTCTGGAAGGGCGTGCGCGGGCCCCTGCCGCCCGCGTCGGCGCCGGGTGGAACGTCCTAGCCGAGCTCGAGCGTCTCCGCGAGCTCGACGATGCGCACCTCAACGTCGGGTGCGCGCTCCGCGGCGAGGGCGGCGAACTCATCGGCAGGCTCGCGCGTCGGGCGCCGGTTGAGCGTCGAGTACGTGCCCCAGTGAATCGGGATCGCGATCTTTGGTCGGAGCCGCTCGACGGCCTCGGCGGCGCGCGCAGGATCGAGGTGGCCCGGCCCGACCTTCGAGCCCCAGCCCGACACCGGAACGAGGGCGACGTCGATCGACCCGAGAGCACCCATTCCCTCGAAGAGATCCGTGTCGCCGGCGAAGTACACGCGCCTTGACCCCTCGATGACATAGCCGAACGACGGTGCTTGCACGCCGAGGGGCCCGCGCGAGCCGTCGTGCTCCGCGAAGGTCGCGGTCACGCTCAGGCCTCCGATCGCGACGCTCTCGCCCTCGTCGACCTCGACGACGTGGCTGAACTTCCGCCGCCGCAAAAGCTGCCCGATACCCCGCGGGCACACGATCGGCAGCTCGCGCCCGAGCCGCTCGAGCGAGGGCAAGTCGAGATGGTCCCAGTGCCCGTGAGAGACGAGAGTGGCGTCCAGCCCGCGGAGCGCCGAGGCAGGTGCAGCCGCCGAGCGGCGAAGGTGCAGGACCCGGTTGCGCAGCACGGGATCCGTGAGCAGCCGGACGCCGTCCATGTCGACAAGCACCGTCGCGTGGCCGACGTACGTGAGGCGCAACGTCACGGCAAGAGCCTACGAGACGCGGTGTTAGGGTCACCTGATGACGGAGACGACCTTCGGCGACGCGGTGACGTGGCACCCGGAGCGGCCGAAGTACCGCCCGCTGCACGTCGTACTGGCGTGGCTAATCAGCACCGCCGCGCTGCTCGTCGCCGCGACGATCGTCCCCGGCGTTTCGGTCGAGGGCTTCTGGGGTGCCCTCGCTGCCGCGCTGGCGATCGCGATCCTGAACGCGCTGGTGCCGCCGGTTATCGCAGCCTTACGGCTACCGCTGATGGCGCTGCTCGGCTTCGTGCTCGTGCTCGTGCTCGACGCGCTTATGCTCCTCGCGGTATCGGAGATCAGGCCCGAGTGGATCACCGTCGACAACTTCGGGTGGGCGCTGCTCGCAGCGCTCGTCGCCGCGGCCGCGACCGTCGTCCTCGATGTCGTCTTCGGAACGAACGACGACGACACGTACACGCTCAAGGTCGTCCAGCGGGTGGCGAAGCGCCAGGGCGGCGGCGACCGCACCGACACGCCGGGGATCCTCTTCCTCGAGATCGACGGCCTTGCCCTGCCGATTCTGCGCCGGGCGATGCGCGACGGCAACGCCCCGAACATGGCGCGCTGGGTCGCGGAGGGAACCCACGCGGTCGCCGAGTGGGAGCCAGACCTGTCTTCGCAGACGGGCGCCAGCCAGGCGGGGATCCTGCTCGGCTCGAACGACGACATCCCCGCGTTCCGCTGGGTCGATAAGCCGAGCGGGCGGATCATCGCCTGCTCGGGGCCGGACGACTGCGCGGAGATCGAGCGCGACCGTGCGACGGGCATCGGCCTGCTGATAAATGGTGGCTCGAGTCGCGGCAACCTCCTGTCAGGCGAGGCGGAAGAGGTGATCCTCACCGTCAGCCGGATCTCCGAGGAGAAGAGGTCGAACCCGGGCTACCGCGCGTTCTTCGCGAACGGCTTCAACGTCACGCGCTCGCTCGTCCTCTTCGTCTGGGAGATCGTGCTCGAGGTGACAGCGTCGATGCGCGCCAAGCGGCGGGACGTGCGCCCGCGCGGTCATCGCGGCGGCATCTATCCGATGCTCCGTGCGACGATGTGCGTCGTCGTCCGCGACCTGATCGTGTACGGCGTGCTTACGGACATGATGCGGGGTCGACCCGCGATCTACGCGACGTTCTCGAGCTACGACGAGGTCGCCCATCACTCAGGGCTCGAGCGCTCTGACACGCTCGAAGCACTGCGCAAGCTCGACCAGCAATTCGGGCGGATCGACCATGCCCGACGGTTTGCGCCGAGACCCTACGAGATCGTCGTCCTCTCGGATCACGGCCAGACGCAGGGCGCGACGTTCAAGCAGCGCAACGGTTACGGGCTCGACGAGCTCGTCGAACGCTCGCTCGCGTCAGGACGCGTGCACAGCATCAAAGGCGGAGACGAGCAGGCGTCGATGGCGAGCCTCGCCGTCGGCGAAGCGACCGGGGGTGCCTCCAAGCAAAAGCCAAAGAAGAACGAGGTCGGAGAGCGCCAGGTCGTCGTGCTCGGCTCCGGAAACCTCGGCCTGATCTACCTGATGGAGGAGACGCGCCGACTCACCCTCGAGGAGATCGAGGAACGCCACCCGGAGCTGATCCCCGCGCTCCGGAGTCACCCCCACGTTGGCTGGCTGCTCGTGCGCTCGCGTGAGCACGGCCCCGTTGCGCTCGGGGCGGGCGGCACCCGCTATCTCGCAGACGGCCGCATCGAGGGAGACGACCCGCTCGCGACCTTCTCGGAGACGGCGGGGCAGCATCTCCTGCGCACGGACGGCTTTGCTCACGTGGCGGACATCATGACGGGGAGCTTCTACGACCCCGAGCTCGATGAGGGCTGCGCGTTTGAGGAGCTGATCTCGTTCCACGGCGGCCTCGGCGGGCCGCAGACCCAGCCGTTCATCCTCCACCCTGTTGCGCTGGAGCTGCCGGACGAGCGGATCATCGGCGCAGAGCACGTGCACACGGTGCTTTCGGCCTGGCGGCAGCAGCTCCAGCCGGCCTAGCCGGAGGAAACCGCTTAAACCCGCAGAACCGTCCGCATGGGCGCACATACTTATGCGCAACTCGAGTGAAGGAGGAAATGTGGCTTCGAAAGGAGCTTGGGCAGGCTGGGTGGCGTTCGCCGGCATGCTCCTGATGATCCTCGGCGGCATCGACATCCTGCAGGGTTTGATCGCCGTGATCAGGGACCAGTACTACGTACACGGGAAGAACGGCACGCTCGTGCTCGACGTCTCCCAGTGGGGCTGGGTGATGATGATTTGGGGTGCCGCTCTGGCGCTCATCGGCTACGGGCTGCTGATCGGCTCGGGCTGGGCCCGCTGGGCGGCGATCCTGGGCATCGGCCTCAACTTCCTCGCCGTCCTCAGCTTCGACGGGGGATACGACTTCTCGCTCTGGAGCTTGCTGGCCGTAGCGCTGAACGTGCTCGTCCTCTGGGCGTTGATCGTTCGCTGGGACGACGCGAAAGCAGGGATGGCAGCAGCGTAGGGATTGCGACGACGCGGAGCCCCTTCCGGGGCTCCGCGTGTCAGCCGGGTATCGCGGGTAAGAAGAGCACCGCGGCGACGTATGTTGCGAGGACGACCGCCGAGTCGAGCCCGATCAACCACAGCTTTCGTTGTGGTCTGAGCAGGAGGCCGTAGGCGAAGATGCCCGTCATCACTGCGCCGACGGCGCCGAGCCAGAGAGCCTGCGCACTGGCCGTCGGCAGCACGGGCTCCCCGGCGAGCAAGTCGGCGAGCAGGAACAACGTCAGCTGCACAGCGTTGCCGCCGTAGATGTCGCTCATCGCCAGACCGACGTCGCCCAGGCGAACCGCTTCGATGCCGCTGGAGATCTCGGGCAGCGCAGTGACTGCGGCGAGGATCGTCGCGCCGAACACTGCGCCGTTGATGCCCCAGTCATTGGCGAGCTCGTTTCCGGTCTGCTCGAGCAGGACACCGGCGATCAGCGTCACGATCGAGGCGACGGCGAACCAGAGCAGGGCGATCTTCGTCGCAGATTTCCGGAAGCGGTTCGGGCCTTCCCGCGGCTCGGGCAGAGGGTCGCCCGTGAGCTTCCACGCAGGCCTCCGCCGCGCCCTGTTGATACCGAAGATGCCGAGTACGAAGAAGACGACGATCGCGATCGAGGCCGGGCTCACCGAGCCTAGCGCCGCCGACGCCGGAAGGAAGGCGCCCATCAACGCGATGGCCAATACGGTGATCACGAGCGTCGCCTCGAACAGCGGGCTGAGGTCCGCGAGCGACGTCAGCGGCTGCTTCCTCCGCGACGTAGCGTCGAGCAACACGAGCACGAGGGTCTGCATCGCGATCCCACCGAGCAGGTTCCCGACGGCAAGCGGCAGGTTGCCGCTGACGGCGGCCGATGCGGTGATCGCCAGCTCGGGTAGCGAGCCCGCGAAGCCGAGCAGAAGCAGGCCGCCGACCGCGTCGCCGAGGTTGAAGCGATCGTCGAGGATGTCGGTCGTCTTCGAGAGCGCGAGCCCGGCGATCCACGTTGCCAGCGCGGCGGCGAGAAAGACGACGATGAGCGCCGGTGTGCCCCACGAGCTCATCCGGCGCGACTCTAGGCGGTCGCCTAGGGAGAGTCCAGGGCGGCGGCGTCACCAGACAACGTGTTATGAACGGTATGACGTGTGCCGCTGGCTCGCCTACTCCGGATCCCCCGTTCTCCTCGAGCGCCTGCTCTATACGCCCGAGCACTCGCTCATCGATCAGAGCCTCCATTCGAAGCTCGGCGCCGAGACGACGAACGGCGACGGCTTCGGTGTCGGCTGGTACGGCGAGAGCGAGACGCCTGGGCTCTTCAAGAGCACCGAACCGGCCTGGAACGACGCGAACCTGCGCGAGCTGTCCGGCCACGTCCGTTCCGGCCTCGTCTTCGCGCATATCCGCGCCTCGAGCGGGACCCCGATCCAGTGGACGAACTGCCATCCGTTCCGGCACGGACGCTGGCTCTGGATGCACAACGGTGGGATCGCGCAGTTCCAGGACGTAAAACGAGACCTTGCCTTCGCCGTCGACCCGTCGCTCTGGCCCGAGATCGCCGGCTCGACGGACTCGGAGGTGTTCTTCTTCCTCGCGCTGACCTTCGGCCTGGAGGACGACCCACCGGCTGCGGTCGCCCGGGCGGTCGGACTGATCGAGAAGGTCGGTCGCGACCACGGTATCGAGCACCCGATCCAGATGACGGTCGCGACGAGCGACGGCACGCGTCTCTGGGCGTTCCGCTACTCGAGCGAGGGGAAGTCGCGCTCGCTCTTCTTCTCGACGAAGGTCGCGACGCTCCGCGAGCTGCATCCCGAGCTCGAGATCCTCGGCGAGGTGAGCGATGAGTCGCGCCTCGTCGTCTCCGAGCCGATCCGTGACCTCGAAGGCGCCTGGAATGAGGTGCCGGAGTCGAGTTACGGCATCGTCCAGCCCGGCCAGGACGAGCTGCATCCGTTCGTGCCCTCGGGCGGGAGCTGACAGGTGGCGCTGAAGCATCCGAAGCGCCCGGCGGCGAGGGCGCACGACCTCTCGCCTGCGCCGACGTTCGATCTCGAGTCGGCGCACATCCCACGTCACGAGCTGCCCGCCGACGAGATGGCGCCGGACAGCGCGTACCAGATCATCCACGACGAGCTAATGCTCGACGGGAATGCGCGGCTCAACCTCGCGACCTTCGTGAGCACGTGGATGGAGCCCCAGGCGGAACGGCTGATGACCGAGTGCTTCGACAAGAACATGATCGACAAGGACGAATATCCGCAGACCGCCGAGCTCGAGATGCGCTGCGTGAACATCCTCAGCCGTCTCTGGCATGCGCCCGAAGCAGACGAGGCGACGGGTTGCTCGACGACGGGCTCGAGCGAGGCGGCGATGCTCGGCGGGCTCGCCCTCAAGCGTCGCTGGCAGAAGGCGCGAGCGGCGGCTGGGAAGCCAGCCGACAAGCCGAACATCGTCATGGGCATCAACGTCCAGGTGTGCTGGGAGAAGTTCGCGAACTACTGGGACGTCGAGATGCGGCTCGTGCCGATGGAGGGCGATCGCTTCAACCTCTCCGCCGAGGAGGCCGTCAAACGCTGCGACGAGAACACGATCGGCGTCGTTGCGATCCTCGGCTCCACCTTCGACGGGTCGTATGAGCCGGTGCGGGAGATCGCCGCGGCCTCGACGCACTGCAGGCGGACACTGGTCTCGACGTTCCGCTCCATGTCGACGGCGCCTCCGGGGCGTTCGTCGCGCCGTTCATCGACCCGGATCTCGAATGGGACTTCCGGCTACCGAGGGTGGCCTCGATCAACGCGTCGGGGCACAAGTACGGGCTCGTCTATCCGGGCGTGGGCTGGATCGTCTGGCGCGATGCGGAAGCGCTGCCCGAGGATCTCATCTTCTGGGTCAACTATCTCGGCGACAACATGCCGACGTTCGCGTTGAACTTTTCTCGCCCGGGCGCGCAGATCGTCGCCCAGTACTACAACTTCCTCCGCCTCGGCTTCGCCGGCTATCGAAACGTCCACGGCTACGCCCGCGACGTGGCGATGCGCTTGTCGGCCGGCATCGCGAAGCTCGGGCCATTCGAGCTGATCACGAAGGGCGATGAGCTGCCCGTGTTTGCCTTCAAGCTCAAGGACGAGATCGACAACTACACCGTCTTCGATGTCTCGAACGCCGTCCGCGAGCGCGGCTGGCAGCTGCCCGCCTACACGTTCCCGGAGAATCGCACGGATCTCGCAGCGCTCCGTGTCGTCGTCAAGCGCGGTTTCACGCATGACATGGCCGACATGCTGATCGACGACCTCGAGCGCCAGCGACCGCGGCTCGAGAAGCAGCCTTCGCCGGTGCACGACGTGACCACGGCGTCCGGCTTCAGCCACTAGCCGAGGGGTACACACCGTGAGCCGGTTGTCGTGGTGGATCGGCCTTCTGTTCGCGATCGGCGCGACGTGCTTCTTCATCGGGCCCTTCCCGGGCTTCGTCCAGCTCGTCGGCTCGGCTGTCGACGGGCTCGTGTTCTTCGTTGGCTCGATCTTCTTCACCTCAGCGGCCGCTCTGCAGACGATTCAGGCACACCGCGCCGGCCACGGGCCGATCGGCGAGGGCTGGATGGACTGGTGGAGCAGCGTGGTCCAGTTTGCGGGGACGCTCCTCTTCAACGTGGACACGTTCCACGCGCTGCAGACGGGGTTCGACAACACCTCATACGACCGGTTGGTCTGGACACCAGACGCGATCGGCTCGGCCTGTTTCCTCGTCTCCGGCTACCTCGCGTATGTCGGAGTTTGCGGCAGTCTTGCCTGTTGGCGACGCCGAAATGTCGAGTGGCAAATTGCGGCGGTGAACCTCGCAGGTTGCGTCGCGTTCGGTGTCTCGGCGATCGCGTCGTTCGTCGTACCGTCGAGCGGGAGCATCATCGACCTCGCAGCTGCGAACGCGTTCACTGCCCTTGGTGGTCTCTGCTTCCTCGTCGGCGCCGTGCTGCTTCTCCGCACCGCCGCAGTGACCGGCTAGTCGGCGCCTCTCAGATCGAGATCGTCGTCGGGAGCGTCGCTAGCCAGATCGCCGTCCCCAGGAAGATCAGCCAGCCGAGCCCGAGCAGGATCTCGCGGTGCCTCAGGGAGTGCAGCTTTGTCGAGATGCCCGCGAAGAACAGCGCCGTGGCGAAGAGGACGACGGCGAGAATGTCGTCGTCGGCGCGCTGGTTAGCCTGGCCGGCCGCGTTCGAGCGGGCGCCTGCGAGCGTGTTCAGCCGTTCTGCCTCGTTCGCCGTCGCGAGTCGATACTGCGGCATCGCGAACGGCGTCAGTGGAGCGTCGGGGTTCGTCTTCGGCTCCGCGGCGAGCCAGGCGGCGAAGGCGGGCCGGAACTCCTCGCGAAAACGCTTGCGATAGAACTGCGCGAGCTTCTCGTCGCCTTTGACGTCGGCGTCGACCCACTGGATGAACGTTGCGATGTCGACCTGCGTCAGCTGGCCGGCACGCGTCGACGCCTCCGACGACTGGATCCTGGCCGCGGTCGCCTTGCTCGTGTTGACCGCCTGCTCGCCCCGCCATTGCGTCGACTGGTACGTGCTCCAGGCCGTGCCGACGGCGGCAACGGCGAGGAGAATGGTCGCAAAGAGGTCGACGCGGTGGGCTCTCCGGTCGACGCTCTCGGTCACGAGAAGACGTTCACGGCCCGCGCGATCACCAGCCCGACGACCGCGAGCGAGATCAGCGACTGGAGGGCCATCGTCAGCTTGGCCCAGATCGCGATCGGCATGACGTCGGTGGGACTGAACGCCGTGCTCGTCGTCAGCCCCAGGATCAGGTAGTCGACGTACTGCGGACGCCAGCCCTCGGGCGCGAGCTCCGGACTCATGTGCTGGGTGAACGCGAAGTCGCGGTACGCGTGGTTGCCGCGATACCGAGCAAGTGGGCCACCGGTGTCGAAGTGCCAGTAGAGGAGGCTGAAGATGAGGCAGTTTCCCAGCCAGATCAGCGCTCCGGAGACGAGGAGCGTGGACGCTTTCTCCGCCACCTCGGCGCCGTCGATGAGGTCGCCGATGAGGATTGCCGTCGCGACGAGCCCAACCGCCGCGAGCGAGAGGATCAGGACGCTCGCCACGCGTCGCAGCCACCTCGCGCGCCCCTCGATCTTCGCCGGGTCGGCGAGGATCAGCGCCACGAGCAGGCCGCCCAGGATACCCGGCACGAGCCAGCGGGTACCGAACGCCGGCCGGTCCGGCGAATAGATCCGCAACACGATCATGAGCGCGAGATACGACCCGACGACGACCGCAATCGGCCACCGCGGCTCCACAAAGACTGGCTCGTCCGTCTCGCCAGGCATCGGCGGGACACTAACCGGACTTCACTAAGATCGAGGAAATGGCCGCGGGTGACCTGGAGATCGCTCGGCTTTTTCGCGCTGCGCTCGAGGCAGCTGTTCGCACGGGTGACTCCGAGCCGGTCCTCGAGCTGCTTGCGGCGGACATCGAGTGGGTCACCCCCCAGCGCACGCTGCGAGGGACAGACGAGCTCAGAGCGTGGCGCGTCTGGGGTTCACGGGGCGAAGGCGGTTT
Organism: uncultured Actinomycetes bacterium; assembly: GCA_963705945.1. Classification (GTDB taxonomy): domain Bacteria; phylum Actinomycetota; class Thermoleophilia; order Gaiellales; family Gaiellaceae; genus PALSA-612. The sequence continues at coordinate 746,927 of CAVPLG010000003.1, forward strand.
CGATTTCGAGTTCGGCGAAGGCGACTGGATCGACGAGGGTGATGGCCACGTCGTCTGCGACGTGCACCAGATGTACCGGCTAAGAGGGGCCGAAGAACTTGCCTACGAGCGCGACCGCCGCGTCGAGCTGACGATCCGCGACGGCCGGATCGCGCGGTACGAGGTGCGGACCGTCGGCTAGGAGCCGCCGGCTACCGGAACGATCTGCCCCTCTTCGAGTGCGACCACCTCGTCGACGAGGTCGAGTCCCTCTCGGCGGTGCGTGATGAGCAGCACGGATCGGTCGTCGACAGCGCCGAGGACGTCGCGCACGAGCTCTTCTCGCGGTCTGCTGATCGAGGTGTGCAGTCGGCTCGTCGAGAACGAGGATGGGAGCATCGGCGAGCAGCGCCCGCGCGATGCCGAGGCGCTGGCGCTGGCCGCCCGACAGCTCCCGGCCTTCCTCGCCGACCAGCGTGTCCATGCCGTCAGGAAGCGTCGTCACCCAGTCCAACAGCTGCGCCTGCCCGAGAGCGGCCTCGATCTCTGCGTCGGTCGCGGCGGGTCTTGCGAGACGTACGTTCTCACGAATCGAGGTCGAGAAGAGATGCGAGTCCTGCCCGGCGACGGCGATTGCCCGCCGCACGTCCTCCTGGCGGTAGTCCCGTAGATCGCGCCCGCCGAGCGTGACCCGGCCCTGCTCCGGATCGAGGAAGCGAAGGAGGAGGTTGACGATCGTCGTCTTGCCGGCGCCGCTCGGGCCGACGAGAGCGATGCGCCTTCCGGGATCGAGCCGTAGCTGTGCGCCGTCCAGCACGCGTGGCTCCCGTTCCGCGTAGCGCGCACCGACGTCTTCCAGCGTGATGCCGAAGCTCGCGGGCGCCGGCGCCGGCTCAGCCGGGTCGCGAACAGCGGGCTCGCGGTCCACGAGCTCGAGGATCCGCCGGCCGGCGGCGATCGTGGCCGTCAGCTCACGCGCTGCGGCCGACAGAGGCTGAACGGCCTCGAAGGACGCGAGGGCGAGGAGCGCGAGCATCGCAACCAGCGTGCGATCGAGGGAGCCCGCCGCGTGCGCGGACATCGCCGTGGCAAGGACACCGGTCACAGTCAGCCCCATCAGGACGAGGCCGAGCCCCTCGCCGAGGCCTCCGGCAAAGGCATCCCGTCGACCGATACGCGTGAGCTCGATGTCCGCCTGCGCGATCTGCGCCAGCAGCGCGTCCTCCTGGCCGTAGACCGCGATCTCTGGTGCCGCGCGCAGGATGTCCGCGAGCTCGGCGGACATCGCCCCGCGCGCGCCCGCCTGGCGGGCGCCCGTTCGAAGCGCGAGAACGCACGAGACCGCGGGCACGAGCGTCCCGCCGACGGCGAGCCCGACGGCGAGCACGATCGCCGCCGTCGGGAGCACGCTCGCCGTGACGGCTACCGAGACCACTCCCGCCGCGGCTGCAACGAGCGGAGGCCCGACGCCGCGCAGGTGGAGGTTCTGGAGCGCGTCGACGTCAGCGACCATGCGCGAGAGGAGATCGCCGTGACGGTAGCCCTCGAGCTGAACTGGCGCGAGCGGCTCGATGCGCTCGTACACGCGCACGCGAATCCGACCGAGGACGCGCAGGGCGAGATCGTGTGAGGCAAGCCTCTCGAAGTACCGCGCGATCGGACGCGCGAGAGCAAAGAAGCGGACGGCGACGATCGCGACTGTCAGCGACAGGATCGCCGGCTGCTCGGCAGCTCTGGAGATGAGGTAGCCGGCCGTCGCCATCAGCCCGACGCCGAAGAGCACCGTTAGCGCTCCCAGGGAGACGGAAAGGGCGATGCGCGGTCGCGGCGCGTCCGCCAGCACCAGCAGGCGGCGCAGGGTGGCGATCACGCTGCCTCCGTCGACACGCCCTCGACGACCTTCCCCCGCTCCAGATGAACGACTCGGTCGGCGATCCCCGCGAGTGCCGGGTCGTGCGTGACGAGCAGCAGCGTCCGATCGAGCCGCAGCCTGGCGACGCTCTCCCGAATGAAGGCGGCGCTGGCCGGATCGAGATCGGCCGTCGGCTCGTCGAGGATGACGAGCGGCGCATCGCGGAGAAAAGCGCGCGCGAGCGCGAGGCGGCGGTGCTCTCCCGCCGACAGCGGTCGCCCGCCGTCGCCGACGATCGTGTCGTAGCCGTCGGGGAGCTCGACGATGAACTGGTCTGCACCCGCGACGAATGCGGCCTGGTGCACGCGCTCCTCGGATGCCGAAGGATCGGCGAGACGGAGGTTCTCCGCCACGCTTCCTCTCAGGAGTCGCGGGTCGCTGGGGAACCCAGGCCACCAGCTGACGCCACCGGGCTGTGTCGCAGTCGGCGAGATCGATCCCGCCGACGGTGATCCGGCCGGAGGTCGGTTGGACGAGCCTGAGGACGAGTGAGCAAATCGTGCTCTTCCCTGAGCCGGTTGCTCCGAGGAGAACCGTCACCTCGCCCGCGGGGAGCTCGAGGTCGATCTCGTCGAGGACGAGGCCGGCGCGCGCGGGATACTCGAAGCTCACGCTCTCGAGACGTACGGGCGCCGTCGCCGGGCTGGACGGCGCGATGTCGCCCCCGGGAGGGCTTTCGGTCGGCAGGTCGAGAAGCGCGAAGACCCTGTCCGCGACCGCCGCTCCGTCGGCGCTCGCGTGGTACTCCGCTCCGAGTCGACGGAGAGGGAGATAGAGCTCCGGCGCAAGCACGAGTACCGTGAGCCCGGCCTGGAGCGCAAGACCTCCGTCGACGAGTCGGACACCGACCGTGACCGCGACGAGCGCGATGCCGAGCGTGGCCGCGAGCTCGAGCACGGATCCCGATAGAAAGCTCGCCCGGAGCGTGCCCATGGTCGCCCGCCGGTGGCGCTCGCTGACCTCAGCGATCGCCGTCGCCTGAGCAGGGCCACGGTTGAAAGCGCGGAGCGTCGGGAGGCCGCGAACGACGTCGAGGAAGTGGGTGGAAAGTAGGCGGAGGGACTGCCAACGCTCTCGCGTGCGGTGCTCCGTGTAGCGCCCGATCAGCCACATGAACACCGGTACGAGAGGCAGTGTCAGCAGCGATCACGCCGCCGACTCCAGGTCGATGGCGGCGACCCAGATGAGCACAGCCACGGGCACGATGCACGCGAGGACGACCTGCGGGAGATAGCGGGCGAAGTACGCCTCGAGCGCGTCGATGCCTTGCACGGATGCGGCTACGATCTCGCCTGCCGGAACACCGTCGACAGCGGCCGGGGAGTCCCGAAGGCGGCGCGCGACGAGTGCCAGCCGCAGCTCGGAGAGCACGGTCGATGCAGCCCGACGGCCGGCCACCTCGAAGCACCAGGTCAAGAGCCCCCGGCCCACGAAAACCGCGGCCAGAAGCACGAGATATGTCGACAGCTCGGAGAGCGACTTGCCGTGGAACGCTCTCGCGATGACGAGAGCAAGCAGGGTCGCCTGGATGAGCACGAGAGCTGCCGTCGCGAGTCCGATGAGGACGTCGGCCGCGACGAGCGCACGGACCGACCGAGCACGGCCGAGGAGGCGCGGGTCGAGCGCCCGCATTTAGCCCGCGGGCGTGGTGTCCGAGTCCGGTGCCAGGGCCTGGATCGGTTTCTCGAGTGGCTCGTCGCCACCGACCCGCGCACGGAATACGTGGTACGTCCAGCCCTGGTAGAGCAGGATGAGAGGCATGAAGATCAGTGCGACGACGCTCATCACCTTGAGCGTGTAGTGCGCCGAGGAGGCGTTGTCGATGGTGAGGCTGTTGGCGAAGTCGGAGCTCGAGACCATGACGCGCGGGTACAGGCTCGTGAAGATCGTGGCCACGACGAGGAAGGCGCCAGCCGCCGTGAGCACGAACGCCCAGCCGCCGCGGGCGAGCCGGACGCAGACGGCGGCGCCGAGCAGCGCGGCGATCGCGAGCACGGCCGGCAGCACGGGCGGGAAGATGTCCTTGTCGTTCTTGTCGACAGCGACCGCGACGGTCCAGATCAGGAAGCCCGCACCGACGACGGCAGTCGCGATCGAGAGCCGACCTCGCGGCCACCGCGGCGCGCTGGCACAGCTCCCCGGTCGTGCGCAGCGTGAGGTAGATCGCGCCGTGGAACGCGAACAGCAGCACGACAGCGACCCCGCCGAGCAGCGTGTACAGGTTGAAGAGGTCCCAGAAGCTGCCGTCGAAGTCGCCGCTCGAGTTGATCGGCACGCCATAGAGCAGGTTCGAGAACGCGACACCCCAGATCAGGGCGGCGCCGAGACTGCCGATCGTGTTCGCCCAGGCCCAGAGGCCGAGCCAGCGCGACTGCTCGTGCCGTTCGCGCCACTCGAACGAGAGCACGCGCACGATCAGGAACGCCAGCAGCAGCAGCAGGGCGATGTAGAAGCCGGAGAACATCGTCGCGTACCAGGCCGAGAAGGCCGCGAACATCGCGGCGCCGGCGATCACGAGCCACACCTCGTTGCCGTCCCACACGGGGCCGATCGTGCGGAACATCGCGCTGCGCTCCTCCTCGTTGCGCGGCAGGAACGGCAGCAGCAGCCCGACGCCGAAGTCGAATCCCTCGAGCACGAAGTACGCGCCGAAGAAGAAGGCGATCAGACAGAACCAGAGCTCTTGGAGGTCCATCTCAGTATCTGATCGCAGGCATCGGGGTCCCTCCGGTCTCGTCGCGGTCGAGCTCGGGCGGGTCGAGCTTCGCGTAGCGGCGCATCAGCCAGATGTTGAGCACGAGCAGCAGCAGGTAGAGGCAGACGAACACGGCGAGGCTGAACGCGAGCATGGTCGACGAGACGGCAGGCGAGTTCGCGTCGGCGGTCTTGAGCAGGCCCTGGACGATCCACGGCTGCCGGCCCATCTCGGTCAGGATCCAACCCGCCGTCGCAGCGATGTACGGAAACGCGATCGCGACGATCGCCGTCCAGTGGAACCAGCGCGCCCGCTCGAGTTTCTGTTTCCAGTAGAGCCAGGCGCCGACGACGGCCACGAGGAGCATCAGCATCCCCGTGTAGGCCATCACCCGCATCGACCAGTAGATCACGCGCACGTTCGGCATGTAGTTCCCGCGGCCGTACTGTCTCTGCTCCTGTGTCTGGAGCTGATTGAGACCCTGCACTTCACCGTTGAACGAGCCGGTGGCCATGTACGAGAGGACTCGCGGGACGGTGATCGAGAAGCTGGGGGTTTGATCTTGCTCGGTGAACCCGCCGATCTGGATGAGCGAGAAACCGCACGGCTGGCAGGTGTTCCACTGTGCCTCGGACGCCGCGATCTTCATGCTCTGCGCGCTCGTCACGGCCGCGCCGAAGCGGTTGCCGACGACGAGCTGGAGGAACGTGGCCGGCACCGCCACGATCAGCGCCAGCTTCGCCGCCTTGAGGAAGATGTCGACGTCCCGACCGCGCAGGAACTTCCAGCAGCAGATCCCCAGCATGACGATCGACCCGAAGATCAGGCCGGCGAGCATCGTGTGCAGGTACGCGCGGAGTGCGAACCCGTTGGACAGAAGCGCCCAGACGCTGGTCAGCTGTGCCTCTCCGTCTACGAGCTTGTAGCCCACAGGGTGTTGCATCCACGAGTTCGCGACCAGGATGAAGTACCCCGACAGCCACGAGCCGAGCACGGCGATCCACAGCGTTGCCAGGTGCAGGCGCGGCGAAAGGCGGTTCCAGCCGAAGATCCAGACACCGAGGAACGTCGCCTCGAGCATGAACGCTGCGAGACCCTCCATCGCGAGCGGTGCGCCGAAGACGTTGCCGACGAACTTCGCATACACCGACCAGTTCATCCCGAACTCGAACTCCTGGACGAGGCCGGTGGCAACGCCGATCGCGAAGTTGATCAGGAAGAGCGTCCCGAAGAAGTGCGTCAGCCGCAGCCACCGCTCGTCTCCTGTGCGATGCCACGTCGTCTGCATGATCGCCACGAGCGGCCCCAGTCCGAGCGTCAGCGGCACGAAGAGGAAGTGGTAGATCGAAGTAGTCGCGAACTGGATCCGCGCCAGGTCAACCGTCGACGCCAGTACCACGCCCATGATCCTACGAAGGACCGTCCATGGCCGCAAAGCGTCGCCGCCGATCACGCTGATGCCCCACGTGCTCGAGAACGACGCTTTCGGCTCGAGCACGATCACGTCCTTCTCCGTTTGGAACGCGTTCGGCGGGCAGGTCATCGGCTCGACCGCGAGGCTTCGCCGCGCGACGTCCGGAAGCGGGTCGCCGGTAAAGACCATCACGTACCTGTAGCTCTCGTCGGCCCAGAGCGTCACGCTGTGCCCGTCGGGGTCCGAGAGTCGAACGGCGGCGCGCCCGTCCGCGTCGCGCTCGAGATCCGTGAAGCAGTGGTCGAGCACGGTCTTCCCGATGGCTGACGGCTCGCGGAAGTCGAAGTCCGTTCCCCCGACCGGGATCGCCTCGGTCGGGATTCCGCGCTCGTCGGAGAGCAGCACCGTCTCGGCGGGTACGGACAGGCTGGCCGTGTCGACCGTCGGCGATTCCGGCCGTGAGGTACGGATGGGCGCCGCAGCCGTAGGGACATCGCTCGGCGCCGAGGTTGGTCGCGGTCGTCGTGACGCTGAGGCCGGTCTCAGAGAGTGCGTATTCGATCCGTAGCTCGAGCGAGAACGGATAGCCCGGTTGCTCGTCGAGCACGTGCTCCACGACGACACGGCTCCCGTCGTGTTCGGTCGCCCGCCAGGGAGCGTTGCGTACGAGCCCGTGGATGGCGTTTCCCCGCTCGGGCTCGGTGAGCTCCAGCTGATGACGACGCCCGTCGAACTCGTACACGCCGTCTCGAATGCGGTTCGGCCAAGGAATCAGCACCTGCCCCCGCCCGGATGTCGCAGGCTCGTCGACCGCGTAGCCGTCGAGCACGTTCTGGTCTCCCACCGAGTACGTGCGAAGGCCGCCGCCGATCTCGACGACGACCGCCTTCTGCCGGCCCAGCGCGATCTCGAACTGCTCGCCGGAAGGGTGGCCCATGGCTACCCCGGCCGTGGGTGGAGGGACTCAGGGCTCGGCCTTCGGCCGGCGACGACGAAGGACCACAGACCCATGGCGGCCGCGACGACGGCGGCGAAGGCATAGACGGTGGGGAGCTCGACGCCGTGGTCGAGGAGCGGGCCGACGCCGAACGCCGCGATCCCGTATCCGAGCTGGTAGAAGGCGATCACCCCACCGGCGACCGCGGCCGATGAGGGCGGTGAGCTCCTCCTGGCCGAAGCTGATCGTCAGCGGCAGGAGCGCCGAGCACCCGAGCCCTGCGAGGCCGAACGCGAGAATGCCGAGCGCGGGCTCGTCATCGGGGAGCAACCAGATGAGCACGAACGCCCCGGCGAGCACGAACGGCAGCACGTGGTACGTCAGCCTGGCGGGAACGACGCGCTGGACAGCGGCGAAGACGACCCGCCCGAGTGTCACCATCCCCCAGAACGCCGTCAGCGCCAGCGCCGCTTGCGTCGTCGTAGCACCGAGCTCGCTCGTCATGTCGAGCTGCGACCAGTTGCCGTTGACGGTCTCGCAGATGCCGTAGAGGACGGCGAAGCACGCGTATACCCAGTACCGTCGCGGGATCGCGAGCCGCGCGGATGCCTGGCGGCACGGGTGACGGCGACCTGCAGCGGAAGACGCAGGCTGACGACGATGAGCACGACGAGTAGAGCCGCCGACAGTCAGCGGAAGACCCCACCAGAACCCGAGCCCGTCGAAGATCGCGACGAAGACGGGCGCCAGCACCGTTCCAAGCCCGAGCAGCGCGTTCAGGACGAGGATCGAGCGGCCGACCGCAGTCGGGTTGAACGCCGCAGTGAGGGTGTTGAGCGCCGGCACGGTGAAGCCGAAACCTGCTCCGAGGCACGCGGTGGCCAAGAGCAGCAGTCCGTACGCGAGCGACTGGTCGTCCGTCAGGAAGCGAGCTCACGAGAAGGAGAACCATCGAGACGAGGCTCGGCGGTGAGACCCACGAGGTAGATGCGCTTGGTACCGAAGCGACCGCCAAGACCGGCACCGAGCAGAGCCGCGGTGATTGCGGTGATCACCTGGGGCAGGAAGAGCGCGCCGTACTGGGTGCTCGAGAGGTCGTACTCCGCCGGATCGGTCAGGATCGTGCTCGCGGCCGGGAAGGTGACAAGCGCGATGCCCTGGACAACGCCCGCGGCATAGACGACGTTCTTCTCCGTCTTCGTCGCCACTGTGCCCGCCCCTCGCCGCCCGGACGGCTACTTCATCCGCTCGAGCAGATGGTCACCGACGCGGAGCGAGTTCGCCATCGCCGTCAGCGCCGGGTTCACGGCGCCGATGCTCGGGAACACGCTCGTGTCGACGACGTAGAGGTTGTCGACCTCGTGCGCCCGGCAATCCACATTCAGGGCCGACGTCGACGGATCCGTCCCGAAGCGGCACGTGCCCGCCTGGTGGGCGCAACCGGCGATCGGGATGTCGTTCTTCATGTACGCGAACCTGTGAATGAGGTGGCCGGGATTCATGTCGAGCTTTCCGAGCAGCGACTTGACCTTCCCGTAGAGGTGCTTCTTGGCCTCGGCGTTCGTCTCCTTGTACGTGAGCGTGAGCTTGCCGTCACCGTCGACGGTGACCCGGTTGTCAGGGCGCGGCAGGTCCTCGGTCGAGAGCCAGAAGTCGATGGCGTGACGCGCCATCCTCTCCAGCGTCCACTCGGGCGCGAGCTTCGTCTCCTCCGGACGCTCGCCGCGGAACATCGGCGCCGTCGACTTGCCGACCATCTGGACGTTCCCCAGCGGGTACTCGAAGTCGTCGCTCCCGAAATAGAAGTCGTTGAGCCCGAGGGTCTTCTGGTAAGCGGTCTGGTTCTCCTCACGTGATAGCGCGAGGACGGCGGTCGAGTCGTGGAACATGTAGTTGCGACCGACCTGGTCGGAGCCGTTCGCGAGACCGTTCGGGTGCCGGTCGTTCGCCGACGACAGGAGCAGCTTGGCCGTATTGGCCGCACCGCAGGCGACCACGACGACGTCGGCGGAGAACCGCTCCTCCGCCCCGTCCCGATCGACGACGACACCGGTGACGGCCGTGCCTCCGTCGTTCGTCTCGAGCTTGGTGGCCCTGGCGTTCGTCAACAGCGTGACATTTGGATGCTCGAGAGCCGGGCGAACGCCGAGCACCTCCGCGTCGGACTTCGCGTGCACGAGGCAGGGGAAGCCGTCGCAGGTCGCACAGCGGATGCAGGTCGAGAACGGCGGGTTCGACTCGTCGAGCATGATCCCGCACGGCGCATGGAAGGGGTGGTGACCCGCCGCCGCGAGATCGTCCGCGAGCTGCTGGATGCGCGGCTCGTGGGAGACGGCCGGGTGCGGGTACGGCGCACTCGCCGGTGGCTCCGTCGGGTCCTCGCCACGGGCGCCGTGCACGTGGTAGTGCTGCTCGGCGAGCGTGTAGTACGGCTCCAGGTCCTCGTAGGCGATCGGCCAGGCCGGAGACGTCCCGTCGTGGTGTTGGAGCTCTCCGAAGTCCTCTTTCCGGAGCCGGTAGAGCGCGGCGCCGTAGAGCTTCGTCGCTCCTCCGACACAGTAGTGGACGCCCGGCTGGAAGGGCTTGCCGCTCGCGTCGTACCAGGTGTCCGGCGAGACGTAGCGGTTGTCCACAAAAACGTGCTGGTCGGACCAGTTCTCGAGCTCGCGCGGCAGCCAGTCGCCGCGCTCGAGCAGGAGGATGCGCTTGCCCGACGGGGCGAGATGCCGTGCGAGCGTGCCGCCGCCCGCGCCGGTGCCGATGATGATCACGTCATAGGCGTCCATGTTTGCCCTCCTCACGTGGCGGCAGTCACAGGTTCAGATCTGCCGTCGTTTCGCTTACGAGATTTCCTCCATCCTCTCGGCGAGGATGATCCGTCCCGCTGCCTCGATCAGCGCCAGATGCGAGAAGGCCTGCGGGAAGTTTCCAAGGTGGCGGCCGGTCGTAACGTCGAACTCTTCCGCGTACAGGCCGAGAGGCGAGGCAATCCGCAGCAAGCGCTCCATCAGGTCGTGTGCTCGCTGCTGCTCGCCGACGATCGCGAGGGCGGAGACGAGCCAGAAAGAGCAGATGAGAAACGTTCCCTCCTCGCCAGAGAGGCCGTCGTCTGTCTCCTCGGTTCGATAGCGGAGAGCGAATCCGTTGTCCGTCAGCTCCTCCGCAACCGCCAGCACGGTCTCGCGCAGGCGATCGTCGTTCCCGGGCAGGAACCCGAACAGGGCCGCCAGCAGCAGGGACGCATCCAGCGCGTCGGTCTCGTAGTGCTGGCGCAAGACGCCACGCTCGCTGACGCCGTGCTCGAGGATGTCGGAGCGGATCTCTTCGGCGACTCCCTGCCAGGTCTGCTGGATCTCCGGATCGCCTCGGATCTCGGCCAGCTTCGCTGCGCGGTCGAGCGCGACCCAGCACATGAGCTTTGACGAGACGTAGTGCTGCGGCGCGCCTCGTGCTTCCCAGATGCCCTGGTCGGGCTCTCGCCACACGCTGATTGCGCATTCGGCCTGGGCCTGGATGATCGGCCACAGCCGTGCCGGCAGACGCTTGCTCCGGCGGGTGTGCAGGAGGATCGAGTCAAGCGCGGCTCCGAAGACGTCGTTCTGCCGCTGGTCGAATGCGCCGTTGCCGATGCGCACCGGACGGGCTCCTGCATAGCCGGAGAGGTGGTCCAGCGTCGACTCCGTCAAGTCGCGCCGCCCGTCGATCCCGTACATGATCTGAAGGCCGCCGTCCTCGTTCGCCTCCACGTCGGCGACGAATTCCATGAACTCGTCGGCCTCCCAGTCGAGGTTCAGGTAGTGGAGTGCCTGCAGCGTGAACGTCGAGTCTCGGATCCAGGTGTAGCGGTAGTCCCAGTTCCGCTCTCCGCCGGGCGTCTCCGGAAGGGACGTGGTGAGCGCCGCTACGGTTGCGCCCGTAGGCATGTAGGTCAGTCCCTTTACCGCGAGGGCCGAACGCTGGATCGGGTCACGCCAGCGATGGTCGGGAATACGCGCTCTGTCCAGCCAGGAACGCCAGAACCGCGCCGTCGCCGTGATTCGCCCGTCGGCATCGTCGACGTCGGCCGGCACCGCTAGTTGCTCTGCCCACGAGAGCGCGCAGTAGACCCGCTCGCCTGACTCGAGCGTGTGACGAGCCCTCACCCGCTCGCCTTCGATGCCGAGCGCGAGGTCCGTCTGGAGGCGAATGGTCTGTCCCGCACCCGTCGCGTCGGCCGTATGGCGGCTGTCGTCGACCAAGGTCCATGTCGCGGGCTCACGGCCGTAGCCGAACATCGGCTCACAGATGAGCTCGACCTCGACGCGACCCTCGAGACACTCGACCGTCCGGACCAGCATGTGGTCTGCGTCGTCGTCGGCCGGCGGCCGCGTGTGGGGCGTGATCTCGTCCTCGTGATCTTTGAGGCCCATCGTCAGCGCGGTGCGCACGAGAACCCAGCCGTTCGGCGTCTTCCAGGTCGTCGCGAGGACGTTCGTCCCGGGCTCGTACACGCGCGCGGTCGGGTGGTTGATGCCGAATGGCGCCAGGCTGAACATGCCTGCTCCCCGATCGAGGAGACTGCCGAACACGCTCGGAGAGTCGAAGCGCGGCACGCAGAGCCAGTCGATGGCACCGTCTGGCGCCACGAGGGCTCCCGTATGGCAGTTGGAGATGAAGCCGTAGTCCGCGATCGGCGTGAACGGCGAAGGCGCCGCGGCACTCTGCAGCGGGCGGTCCTCGTCGGCTTTGACCGACGTCACGGCTCGATCCACGGCTCCTGCCAGCGGCCGTGGCCGGCGACGAGCTGGTCGGCGGCGTCGGGGCCCCAGGACCCAGGGGCGTAGACGTGGACCGGTGGGGGGTCGTCGAGCAGCGGCTGCATGATCCGCCACGTCTGCTCGACTCCATCCTGGCGTGTGAACCGCGTGCTCTCGCCGACCAGCGCGGCGTGCAGCAAGACCTCGTACGGGGTTGCCCCCTCACCACCCATCGTCGCGAACTCGACGTCGAACAGGATCGGCGCTGCGCCGGTGGCATCGGCCCGCCGGGCGTCGAGGACGATCCGTGCGCCTGTGGACGGATCGAGCTTGATCACGAGCTGATTCGGGTCGGGCCTTCGGTCGAACGCCGCGAAGCCGAGCTTCGGTGGATGCTTGAAGACGAGCCGCACCTCGGTCTGCGTCACCGGAAGCCGCTTGCCGGCTCGAATGAAGAATGGGACACCCGACCAGCGCCAGTTGTCGATGTCCAACCGGAGCGCAGTGTAGGTCTCGGTCGTCGAGTCGGCCGCAACGCCGTCGATCGTGAGGTAGCCGTCGTATTGGCCGCGCACGTAGTGCGCCGGGTCGGCGGGGTTGATCGCGCGGTAGAGGGCGACCTTGGCCTCGTTGAGCGTCTTCGTGTCCCCGCCCGCGGGCGGCTCCATCGCCGTCATCCCGACGACCTGCATCAAGTGGTTGACGACCACGTCGCGCAGTGCTCCGACGGGATCGTAGAAGTGACCCCGATCCTCGACGCCGAAGTCCTCTGCCATCGTGATCTGGACGGACTCGACGTAGTTCCGGTTCCAGACCGGCTCGAGCATCGTGTTCGCGAAGCGGAGGTAGAGGATCTCCTCGATGCCCATCTTCCCGAGGTAGTGGTCGATCCGAAGGAGCTGCGACTCGTCGATGTACTGGTGCAGCTCCTCGGCGAGAGCGTGAGCCGACGCCTGGTCGTGCCCGAACGGCTTCTCGACGACGACTCTCGCGTTCGCCGTCACGCCGGCCTTCGCGAGGCCGCCGACGACCGTGCCGAACAGGGACGGCGGGACCTCGAGGTAGAAGACCGGGCTCTTAGCGCCTTCGATGGCGTCCGCTACCTGCGCGTACGTGGCGTCGTCCGTGAAGTCTCCGTGGCAGTACGACAGCCGCTTCGCGAACCGCGTGAAGACCTCCTCGTCGAGCTGCTCGCCCGTTGCGACGATGGAGTCGCGTGCACGCTGAACGAGCTGCTCGAGCGTCCAGTCGTCGAAGGCAACGCCGACGATGGGGCAGTCGAGCAGCCCGCGCTTCTCGAGCCGGTACAGCGACTGGAACGTCATCACGCGCGCGAGATCGCCCGTGATTCCGAAGATGACGAGGACATCGGCCGGCTGCGGAGCGACGTCTCTCGTGGCGCCGGTCGATTGTGGAGCTTCTGTTGCTGCGCTCATGTGCTCACCCCTTTCGTTCACTCAATCCAGATCGACGTGGAGCGTTGGAGTCTTCGCCGCGCTCTGCATCTCGTCGTGCTTTGCCCAGGCCTCCTGGATCTGCTCCAGTGACTTCCCTTTCGTCTCCGGCACCTTGCCCATGATCCACGCGAAGGGACTCCTGGGTCAGTTGCGTGCCCCCAGATTCTTTTTCGGGCGACGCTTCGCCCGCGAGCGAGGCTTGTCCTGCGGGTCGACATCGACTCGCCCGCGACCGAATGCGTCGATTCGACCCCACCGCCCGGGGATGTCGAGCAGCTCCAGGCGGCCGATGTAGCTCGGCAGCGCCGGGTCGATCACGAGATGCTCGCCCTCGGGCTCGAGGCCCAGCATCGCCCTCATCAGGAGCATAGGCGTGCCGGTAGACCAGGCCTGCGGGCTGCATGCCGTCGGGTACTGCACGGGATACTTCGTCTGCTCGCGTGGGTAGCCGCCGAACGCCTCGGGCAGGCGCCCGGCGAAGAAGTCTGCCGCGTCGAGGATGCCTGCGGCCACGCGGGCGGCCTCCTCCTTGAACCCGTAGCGGCGCAAGCCCCACGCGATGAAGGAGTTGTCGAACGGCCAGACCGTGCCGACGTGGTAGCCGATTGGGTTGTAGCGTGCCTCGCCCTCGGCGAGCGTTCGCACGCCCCAACCGGAGAAGAGCTTCGGGCCCATCAGCTGCCGCGCGACCGCCTTCGCCTTGGATTGATCGACGATGCCGCTCCAGAGCAAGTGGCCGTTGTTGGAGGCGAGGGCGTCCACCTGCTTTCCCTCGGTGTCGAGAGCCAGGGCGAAGAATTCGCCGTCCTCGACCCAGAAGTCGCGGTTGAAGCGCCGCTTGAGATCCGCGGCCTCCTGCTCCAGCCGGTCTGCGAATTCGGGATCCTTCCAGACGAGGCGCGCCAGGCGGGCACCGCGCAACTTCGCGTCGTAGGCGTAGCCCTGGAGCTCGCACGTCGCTCGCGGGAAGCCGGGCAGCCGGCCGTCTCGGTAGGAGATCGAGTCCCAGGAGTCCTTCCAGCACTGGTTCTCGAGGCCTGTCTTCTCGTTGCGGCGCTGGTACCAGATGTAGCCGGTCCCTAGGAGGTCGGCGTATTCGTCGATCCAGTTGAGAGCCGCCCTCGCCTCGTGCTCGAGATCCCTGACGGTCTTTCGGTCACCGGTCCAGCGCTCGTACTCATCTAGCAAGACGACGTAGAGCGGGGTGGCGTCGGCACAGCCGTAGTACGGAGAGTGCGGCCGCTCTTCGAAGGCCGTCATCTCTCCGTAGCGCATCTCGTGCAGGATGCGGCCGGGGTCCTCGTCCCGGAAGTCGTCCAGCCCGCTCCCCTGCCAGGCTCCGAGCGCCCGCAGCGTCGTCTCTGCGAGCTCCGGGGCGAACGGCAGCGCTTGCAGGCTCGTGAAGATGCTGTCCCGCCCGAACATCGTCATGAACCAGGGCAGGCCGGCGGCAGGCAGGCTGGTGCCACCGGCGACAGGCGGCGAGAAGCGGAGTGCGGCCATGTCGATGAGGCTGCGCCGGTAGGTGGTCTTCAGCGACTCCCAGTCGCACTCGACCCGCGGCGCGTTTTCGACCCACCGCCTGAGGTCCTGCTCCATGTTCACCTTTGATCGGCGCTTGGCTGCGGTCAGCGCGCCGGCTCTTGAGTATGAGCCGAGGACGGTGGCGACATCCACGTCGGTCTTCCACGAGCCATGAGGCTTTAGCCGAACCGTGAACGTCAGCCCATCCTTATCGAACTTGGCGGGGGTCGACGCCGAAATGGACGTTTCGCGCCGGAACGTCTTCCGCTCGTACCCGAGCACCAGGCGGCTGCTCGTGACCTTGGCGTAGTACTTGCCTTTCTTCTTCAGCGCGTCCTTGACCTCGAACAGATCGGCGAAGTCGCAACCCGCATCGAGCCGAACCGTGAGACCGACAGGCTTGTCGTCGTGGTTGAGGATCGTCAGTTCCTCGTGGAAGCCACCGCCGACAGCCCGCCTGCGAATCACGGACAGCTTCGCGTCGATGTAGACCGTGCCCATACCGGGGACGAGGAAAAAGCGGGTCTCGAAGTACTGGAGATCGTCGACCGAGAGCGCGTTGAGCCGCTCTCCGTTTACCGTCAGCACCCACTTCGAGAGGAAGCGAGTGTCGAACGAGAAGAGGCCGGTCGCGTCGACGGGCGACGCCTCGATGTCCCCGCGATCGTCGCTGACGACGAAGGTGTTGCCGTCGAGGATCTTGACCTCGTTCATCGCGACCCCCTCGCGTAGCCGGCGGCGACGCCCTTTCGACGCGCTGGGCGCGGTCTGGGCAGAAGCCGTTGAACGAGCACGAGCAGGTCCGCGCTGCCTTCCACGGTCAGCTCGCCACGCAAGACCGCCGCCATGGCGTTCGCCTTACCCGTGAACAGCCGATCGGCGAGCGCCCGCTCGCACCGGATGACGAGGTCTGCCGGTGCGCTCCCCTGCGAGATCTGGATGTCGCCGTTCTCCACCTTGAGCAGCCAGCGCTGCGTTCGTCGGCCGTCGACCACGTCGAGGCGCACCGTCGCAGTCACGTTCTCGAGCCGCGGATCAGCGCGGCCGACGAGTCCATCGACGACTCTGGTCATGGCGTCTGTCATATCTCCCTATTCCTCGCTTGTCGTCGTGATGATCCGGCCGGTGCGTTGATGCGTAAGTGCTGCGCCCGCCCAGTCGACGACCGCCTTCGCGCGGTCCTCGTTCGTCGGCAGGAGGGCGAGGTGCACCGTGCCCCAGGCGAGCTGCGCGGTGACGCCCTTCTTCGTGCGACCGCCCAGCATCTGGACGACCGCTGCGCCGCGGCCGATCGTCGCCATCGTCCCCTTGTCGCGGTACTTGAAAGGCTTCGGCTCCTTTCCCGCCACGCGCTGCGCGATCGAGTCGCCGGCGCGCTCGCCGGACTGGAGGGCGACCGACCCGAGCTGGGGGAGCACAACCTCCGTCTTGGCGTCGACGATCGCGGCGATGTCGCCGACAACGTAGACCTCCGGATGGTCTGTGAGATTGAGCTCCGGGCCTACGCCGATGCGGTTGCCTCGCTCGAGCTCGACCCCGAGCGACTGCACGAGGTTATTGCCCTGGAGGCCGGCGCCCCAGACCAGCGTGTGTGCCTTCAGCTCGGTGCCGGACTTGAGAGTGACCCGCGTCGGAGTGACCGAGCTGACGATCTCGCCGGTCTTGACCTCCACGGTGAGCTTCTCGAGCGTCTCTCTGGCGTAGCGCTGGAGGTTCGGCTTGAACATCGAGAAAAGCTCCGGCCCAGCCTCGACGAGGATCAATCGAGCTTGATCCTGCGGCAGCTCGCGGTAGTCCTTCGCCAGCGCAGAGCGATACAGCTCCGCCAGCGCTCCGACAGTCTCGACGCCCGTCGGGCCTCCGCCCACGACGACGACGTTGAGCGCGCCGTCGTCGACGAGGCTCGGGTCCTTGTCTGCCGCTTCCCAGCGCTCGAGCACGTGTTCCTTCAGGCGCAGTGCGTGCGGCAGCGTGTACATCGGGAACGCGTGGTCCGCTGCCCCTTCGGCGCCGAAGAAGTTGACCTCCGCCCCCAGTCCGAGGACGAGGTAGTCGTACGTCAGTGGTGCGATCGCGTCGAACTGCACCTCGCGCTTCTCGAGATCGATCGCCGTCACGCTGTCCTGATGGACCGTGGTGTTGTCCTGGTCGTGGACGAGGTCCCGCAGTGAGTGCCCGACGGCCGTTGTCTCGAGCAATCCGGTTGCGAGCTGATAGAGGAGCGGTTGGAAGGTGTGGTAGTCGTGCCGGTCGACGAGCACGACATCGGCCTTCGCCTTCTTCAGCTTCTTGACGGCGCCCACGCCGGCAAAGCCGCCGCCGAGGACAAGAACACGGGGCCTGCCTTTGACCGTCATCAGAGCAGCCCGGTCATCAGGCGCTGTTCGAACTTGTGCCCATCCCAGAGACCGTGGACGACGACGACGATCGCAGACTTGGAGTTCATTCACCTCTCCCCGTTAGCGCCGCCGCCGGGTGGCACGAGCGCTGCACCGCCTCGACAACCTAACCAATGACGGTAAGAACTGCCATGACGGAGTGGTGAACAGCGATGCCTTCCATCGGCCTGGCCCACCGGAACGCAGCCTGAAGATTGCGCATAACTTTCGGGGGAGGACCAGAACGACCGAGGATCTCCATGCCACATCTCCCCGCTGCGGTTGGCGAGTGCAAAAACAAACGCGGCAGCAGGCGAGGGTGCGGGTCTTGGCCGTTCACGAACCGACTCTGGGCCAAATAACTCCCTAGATCAGCAACCTCGAACGATAATCCCAGTGATGACGCCGCCTGAGCAGGAACAGCGTTCGGGGCTCGCGGGCGCAACAGGGCGTGCCGCACTCTTCCCCGCACGCACCGCGGCGCGCGTCTGGCGGGACCAGTTCGAGGCGGCAGTGGACGAGGTGCTGTCGGCTCCTGAACTCGCCCGCGTCATTGATCGGGCGTTCGCCGGGTCGCTGCCGGAAGAAATGGCGCGCTCAGTCGTCCGCCACCGCGTCCTCGAGCGCGTCGTCGCAGAGCTCGCCTCGAGCGGCGAGCTTGAGCGTCTTCTGAGTGCAGCACTGGCCAGCCCGCGCACGGTTGAGCTCACAGACCGGGTGCTCGCAAGCGACGAGACACAACGTGCGTTGCGACAGGTTGCCTCCAGCCCCGAAGTCCGGGAGGCGATCGCCAGGCAGACGACGGGGTTTGCAGAGGAGATCGTGGGTGGCGTCCGGTCAGCCGCCGTTCGGCTCGACGGGCGAGCCGACCTTTCCGTCCAGCGCCGCGATCGCGCCGATCGCTCGGTTTTTGCCGGCTTCGTGACGCGGGCACTCGCTCTCGCAACCGACGCGATCGTGATCACCGTCCTCTACACGATCGTGGTCGGGGTAGTCTCGCTGGTGGCGTCGCTCGTCGGAGGTCTGCGCCCACAGTGGCTGGTCGGCGCCCTGCTCGCGGCGCACTGGATCCTGGTCGGCGGAACCTACTTTGTGCTCTTTTGGAGCGCTGCGGGTCAGACGCCCGGGATGCGGCTATTGCGTCTGCGCGTTCGCACCACGGAGGGCGGCGGTCTTTCGGCGGTCCGGTCGATTGTGCGTTTCATCGGGCTGGTGCTTTCGATCATCCCGATGTTCGTCGGCTTCATCCCGGTTCTCTTCACTAGGCGGCGACGCGGACTCGCGGACTTTCTCGCTGGAACAATGGTCCTATACGACGGGGACGACTAAGGGGGCCGCAGCTGCAAGTCCGCCGAACTCGTCGTCGATCGTCCCCGGCTTCGGTAGTAGGCATCCCCCGATCGCCAGCAGGCCCCGAGTGGGCAAGCGCGAACGTCACTTCTATGCCAGACGGCACGAGAATCGAACGTCGGCTCGACAGAGTGCTCGCCCGCGCGACGACACCGCGCGGGGCGGGTGTCGTGATTGCGACCGTGACAACCTCGATAACCATCGTGGCTGGTCTCCTCATGACGGTCGTGGATGGCGACAACTTCCCATCGCTTGGGTCAGGGCTCTGGTGGGCTGTCCAGACGGTGACGACGGTGGGGTACGGCGACAACGTTCCGACGACTGTCTCCGGACAGCTCCTAGCGGCACTCGTCATGCTGCTGGGGATCGGCTTCTTGACCGTAATCACCGCTGCAATCACGAGCACGTTCGTCTCGCGATCTCGCCAGACGCCGCCCGATGCAGGCACATCGACTGCGGAGGAGTTGCGGGAGATAAACGAGCGGCTTAAACGAATCGAAGCGACTCTCACGCTCTGACACCTCCGCGAGCACTGGGAACCACGTGCGCCGAAGTCGCCGGAGGGCGTCGAAACGAGGATGACTCCGCTCGATGAGTGATGTGCGGCACGTACCCGCCAGCCTCCTTGTTGAGGTTCCGCCCGCGGGGAGGAAGTCGATGTGTGCGCACGCCTGCCTTCTCGCTTAGCCTGCGCCTCCAGCGCTTGGATTTTCACCGCCGGTGTCCTGGGCGTGGTACTCGTCGAGCAGGCGCCGCTCGTCGTCCCGCTTGGGGAAGAAGAGAAAGACGACAGTGGCCCCGACGAGAACGGCGACGATCCCGGCGAGATACGCCCACTGGTCGCCGTGGAGGAATGACGTCTTCGCGCCGTCGATGATGTTCTGCTGGATCGAGGGTGGGTACTGCTGCGCGATCGCCTCCGCCCCGTCGAACGACTTCGTGAGCTGGCTCTCGACGCTGTCGGACACGTGCTTCCCGGAAGCAGCGATCGCCGCCGAGGCCGCGGCGGCGTAGCCCGCCGTCAGCAGCGCGCCGAAGATCGACTGCATGATCGCCCCACCGAGGTCGCGCTGGAGATCCGCCGTGCCCGACGCCATCCCGACGCGTCTCACCGGCACCGAGCCCGTCAGCGAATGGGACGCGGGGGTTCCGGCAAAGCCGACGCCGATCCCGACTAACGCGTATCCGAGCGCGATCCGCCAGTAGCCGATGTCCTCCTTCCAGAGCAGGAGCATCGTCAGGAAGCCGAGGAGGACGAACACGTAGCCCAGAAGCAGCGTGAAGCGCGCGCCTCGGGCCTCGACGATCTTCGCCGACCGTGGTGCGACGAGCACCATGCAGAACGCGGCGGGCAGGATCGCGAGCCCGGCGTCGAGCGTCGAGTAGTCGAGAACGTTCTGGAGGAACTGCTGGCCGACGAACATCGCACCCATGAGCGAGCCGAAGACGATGATCCCGGCGAGCGCGGCCACCCAGAACGTCGGCCGGCCTGCGACCTTGAGGTCGTAGAGCGGGTTCGCAGCCCGGCGCTGTCGGACATAGAAGGCGACCAGCGCGACGAGCGCGATCGCGCCGAGCACGAGCGCCGCCGTCGTCTCGTTCGGCACGGGTGCGAAGTTGATCGAGAGGATCAGCGCACCGACGATGCACGAGCGACAGGATGCCGCCGAGGTTGTCGACGGGCTCGGTCGTCTCGTTGACGTGCGCGGGGACGAAGAAGACAGGCCATCAGGATCGCGACGACCGCGAGCGGTAGCGTGAGCGAGGAACACCGATCCCCAGTCGAAGTGCTCGAGCAGGAGCCCCGCAGCATCAGCGGTCCGAGTGCCGCGATCGCACCGCCGATGCCAGACCACAGCGCGATCGACTTCGTGCGGCTGGCACCGGGGACCAGAGCGCCGCGATCAGGGCGAGCGTCGTCGGATACGCCATGCCCGCAGCCACGCCGCCGCCGACACGTGCGACGAACAGCACGGTCGTCGGACGGCGCGAAGGCGGCGAGCAGCGACATCGGAACGGCGAGGATCAGTCCCGAGTGAGGAGCATGAGCTTTCGGCCGTAGCGATCGCCGATCGCGCCGAAGCCAGAGGACGGAGCCGCGAGGCCGAGCGAGTAGCCGACAGCGATCAGGTTGAGCGATCGTTTGGCCCGACATCGAAGTGCGCGCCGATGACGGGCAGCGCGACGTTCGCGACCGAGAGGTTGAGGTTCGCAACGGCCGCGACGAGGATCAGCGAGATGAGGACGACGACCGGCTCGCTCGGGCGCCACCGATCGTTTCCGGCGCTCTGTTCGTCGGCCATACGTGGATCGAATCACATGCTGTCGTAGAGTCCCGATTCTGGCCGAGATCCTCGCACTCGTCGCAGCGTTGCTGTTCGCCGTCGCCGCCACGCTCCAGCAGAAGGGCGCGCTGACGCTCGGCATGTCTCCCGACAGCCTGCGCTCCTTCGCCAAGCTCGCGGCCAGCAAGTGGTGGCTCGTCGGTTCGAGCGCGCTGCTCGTCGGCTACGTCGTGCAGGCGATCGCGCTCGACCACGGCAGGCTCGCGATCATCCAGCCGCTGCTCGTGACGACGGTCGTCTTTGCGCTACCGCTCGGCTACTTCCTGACCGCGCAGGAGGTTGGACGCCGCCAGATCGTCGGCGCCGCGGTGGTCGTCGCTCGGGCTTGGCGATGTACGCGATCTTCGGCGATCCGGCGGGCGGCAACGAGAACGCGCCGAACGACGAGTGGGCCGTTGCGCTGCTCGTCGTCGCCGTGTGCGTCGTGCTCTCCGCCTCGCGCTCGCAGGAGCGGTCGCGCGCCAGGCCGCGTTCTACGGCGTCATCTCCGGCATCCTTTTCGGCGTCTCCGCCTGTCTCGTCAAGCCGACGCTGGAGGCGCTTCACGACGGCGGGTGTCGGAGGTGCTGTCGCACTGGGAGTTCTACGGGATGGCCGGATCACCGGCATCGTGGCGTTCGCTGCTCCAGCAGGTCTCGCTGAGCGCCGGCTATCTCGCGACGTCGGTGGCCACGGTTTCCGTGTCCAACCCGATCGTCTCGGTTGCGCTCGGCACTCTGCTCTTCGACGAGCGGCTGAGCCGACCGGCGTGGCACGTCTTCGTGGCGGTCTGTGGGCTTGGCGCTCGCGATGCTCGGCGCAGTCGCGATCTCGATCGCCCGTGAGAAGGGCGACGAGCGACGGCTCGAGAGCCGGCGCTCGCGACTAGCTCGTAAGCCCTGCGATGCCGTTACGGAGCAGTGCGACCGCCAGCAGGACGACGATCACGATCGCGATCCTGAATCGCGTGCCGCGTGAGCCAGCCCTGGGCGGCGGCGAGGATGCGGCGGCCCAGACTCGGAGCGACGACGAGCAGGACGATCGCGACGAGCAGCGGCAGCAGCGAGACAAGCGCGAAGAACAGCCACTGCACCGCGTACCGGCGGTCGACGGATCGGTCTCCGAGATCGTCTTCAGCGCGATCGGTATGAAGGCGCCGGGGTTGGCGAGCAGCGGCGCCTGCGCCCGACGACCGCGATCGGCAGGTGACGAGGCGACCTTGCCCATCTGAGTTGATCATCCCCTCCTGCTTCTCGGCGCCGATCGGATGGCGGCCAGAGGCTGCACCGCCCAGAGCAGCGCGACGCAGGCGGCGACACGTCGAGGACTGCCACCCATGTCTTCGGGCTCCGACGGCGTCTTCGACGCCGCGACGTCGCCGAGCACGAACGCCGCAGCGATGCCGACCGCGAGCGTCGCGGTCAGCGCACCGATGTAGAAGAAGAGACCCGTGCGCAGCGGCCGGTCGCCGAGCACGAGCGCAAGGACCGAGAACGTCAGCGTCGTCGGGGAGAGCATCGCGGCGAGCGAGACGACGACGAGCTCGGAGTAGATCCAGCTCACTTAGGGCCGTGCTGGCGCTGCTTGGCCTCCTTCTCGGTCTCCTTCACCTCCTTCTTGGCCGCCTTCTTCTCGGCGCGCTGCTCCTTCATGTCGGTGGCCTGCGTCTTTGCGTCCGTGTACGAGCTCGTGACGAGCTGCTTGCCGCCCGTCCACCCGAAGATCATGACCACGAGGACGAGCGCGACGATCTGGTTCCAGGCCGTCGTGATCAGCTGCTGCGCGGTCGAGTAGTCGATCGCCGTCGCTGTTCGGGACGTCACAGCACGTCTTCAGCGCGAGCGCGTTCGTCGCCTGGGTGACGCCGACCGCGCCCGGGCGTGAACGACGCGACGTTCGCGAGCGATCCCGAGCCGAAGACCCACATGATCGAGTTGAACGTCACCGGGATGGCGAAGGCAGCGAGGAAGATCCCGGTCACGACGATCTTGCAGCACCAGGACGAGGAAGGACGGTAGGAATGCGTGCTTGAGGTACGTCTTCGGCTCGGAGAGGATGGCGCCGCCCTGCTTGGCCTGCTCCCAGAGCTTCTTGATCTTCGACCAGAGGATCCGACCGACGATCACGATCAGCATGGCGCCACCGGCGACGATCGAGGATCGTGAGCCACGGGTACGCCTTGAGGTTGCCGCCGAAGCTGACGTCGAACGAGTTCGGGCACGCTCAGGAACATGTAGAGGTAGACGAACGTGCCCGGCGATCGTGAAGAAGATCTTCTGCACGATGTACGCGGCGATCGCGCCGCCCACCGTGCAGGACGGGATGATGGCGACGAACATCATCAGCGTCACGAACGTGCCGAGGTTGGCCGGCAGGAACCCGTTCAGCGCAACGCCGACGGCATAGGCTGCGATGATCGGCCAGAGCGTGACCTCGTCCTTGTAGGCGAACTTGAGGATCCCGTAGTACGAGAGCCCGGCGAAGAACGTCTGCGCCGTCTGGAAGAAGAGCGCGGCGACGAGGTAGCCCTTGGGGATGTCCTTGATCTGATCCCACAGGTTCTGGAGCCAGTCCGACGACGCTCGACGCCGAGCAGGTTGAGGATCACGAGGAAGATCGCGATGCCGACGAGCCACGCGAAGACCTTCGTCATGCGCTGTCCGCGCGACGGCGGGGGTGAGACGCTGACGGCGGCGGTGCTCACGGCCCGGACCGTAACGCACAGCCGTCAGCGCTCGGCCAGAGCTCGCGCACGTGGCCTTCCGGCGCCAACTCTACGCTTGTGCGCGATGGAGGTGACGCGTTCCCCACGGCGCGTAGCGCTCGTCCTTCCGCTGCGGACGATCCTGCTCGTCGCAGCCGCGATTGCGGTCATGTGGGCGTTCGCGACGATCGCGGAGGCATTCCTCATCGTCTTCGTCGGCATCTTCCTCGCGCTCGTCTTCGAGTATCCGCTGCGATTCGTGATCGCGAAGACGGGGCTCTCGCGTGGGCTCGCGGCGACGATCACGGTGCTCGGGTCCGCCGTCGCCGTAACGCTCCTCGCGCTCCTGCTCCTCGTACCGCTCGTCGGCAGCGTGCGGGACTTCCTCCAGGACCTGCCGCAGCTCGTCGAACAGTTGCGCAACTCCGACGAGCTCGACTTCCTCGGCGACACCGGTGCAGCCGAGAACGTCCAGGAGGGCGCAAACACCGTGTCTGCGTCGGTGCCGGACACGATCAGCGCCGTCCTCGGCATTGCCGGAGACTTCTTCAGCCTGTTCCTCGCCGGGTTCACGATCCTCTTCGTCTGCCTGTTCCTGCTCGTCGACATCGGCAAGCTGCGGGCGGCGGTGGCGAGCGTGATCATGCCCGGTGAAGACGATCGCTGGCTCGCCGTCTGGGACCAGATCACGGAGTCCGTGTCTCGCTGGGCGATCGGCGTGGTCGTCGTCGCGTCGATCGCGGGAACGACGCAGGGGCTGACGGCGTGGCTTCTCGGCTCGAGCTACGCGCTCGCCCTGGGCGTCATCGCGGGACTGCTCGACATGATTCCGAACATCGGCGCGACGATGGCCGGCTTCATCCTCGTGCCGACGCTGTGGGCGGAGGAGGGCGTGACGGCTGCGATCATCATGGTCGTTGTCGTCCTCGTCTACCAGCAGGTCGAAAACAGCATCATCACGCCGAAGGTCCAGGGCAAGGCCGTACAGCTGTCGCCGTTCTTCATCATCGTCGCCGTCTCGCTGTTCGGGGCGCTGCTGGGCGTTCTCGGCGCTCTGACAGCGGTGCCGCTCGCGGCGACGATCCAGATCTTCGTGCGCGAGCTGACCGAGGCGAGGCGGGCCAAGGTTGCCGAGGCGAAGGCTGCGATGCCCGTCTCGGGCCGATAGAGCGCTGGGGGCGCCGGCTGGCGCCGACACCCCCGAGAAGGCCCCCTCTAGATCCCGAGGATCTGCTTCTTCTTCGCTTCGAACTCCTCGTCCGTGAGGATGCCCTGGTTCTTCAGCTGGGCCAGCTGCTCGAGCTC
Source organism: uncultured Actinomycetes bacterium (assembly GCA_963705945.1). Taxonomy (GTDB): domain Bacteria; phylum Actinomycetota; class Thermoleophilia; order Gaiellales; family Gaiellaceae; genus PALSA-612. The sequence goes on from CAVPLG010000003.1 coordinate 771,642, forward strand.
GGCCGCGTAGTCCGGCTCGGCCGGAGCGGCAGGAGCGGGTGGAGCCGCCGCGGCCTGGGCCGCCATCTGCTGGTCGTACGCCGCCTGGTCCTGCGCGGCGTACTTCGTTTCCTGACGGTGGCGCACTGCGCCGGCGGTTCCGGCGATGACCGCCGTCCCGGCCGCCATGCGCACCAACCCAGGTCCTCGTCGTCCAATCATCAGCTCTCCTTTCCTGCGTTCTCGAGCACCCAGTCGCGGGCTGCCTGTACGACGTCGTGCGGGAGCCGTTCGAACGCGAGCAGCTCGCCACCGGCGTTCCGAAATGCCTGCGCGACCTCGCGGGCCCAGACGTTCTCCCACACGAGAAGCGCGGCCGAGGAGTTCGGCTCGAGGCTGTCAGCCGCGTCCGCCAGGTCGTCCTCGTTGAAGAGCCCACCGACCTCGATGCCCAGGCTCTCGAGCCCCTTCTGGACTTCGGGGTCGAGCTCGGTCAGCTCGAACGCGAGCGCCTCGCCGTTCTCGTCCTTGCCCACGAACGCGACGTCGATGATGCGGATCGTGCCCGCATCCACGAGGTCGGCGAGTGCGGGTGCGATCTCGCCCTTGAACTTGTTGCCCGGGAATCCCACGATCATGTAGTCGACCGGGCCGATCTCGTCTGCCATCTGATCTCCTTTCTGGACGATGCGTTCGGGGGCCGCGAGGAGCAGCCCCCGAAGCGACGATTCCTTACGAGGCGAGCGCCTTCGCCTTCATCGCGTCGAACTCCGCCTGCGTGATCGCGCCGGAGTCGAGGAGCTTCTTGGCCTTCTCGATCTCGTCCGCGGAGCCGCCAGTAGCGACGGATTTGATGTAGGCCTCCTGCTGTGCCTGTGCCGCCTGCATCGACTTCATGTTGCGCTCGGCCATTCCTTGGTGTTGCGCGATCAGATAGATGAAGACGCCGAGGAACGGCAGGATGATGATGAAGATGATCCACAATGTCTTCGCGAAGCCGCCCGTGTCGTGCCGGCGGAAGATGTCGCCGAAGACCGTGATCAGGAGCCAGAACCAGATCACGAACGCGAAGAACGCGATCATCCACCACAGCACGTCCAAGAACGAGTAATCAGCTACGAGCACAGTTGCTCCTTTCGGTTCCCTTTTTCTTTGGACCTACCTGGGAATCTACGACAATCTGGTCTGCTCCGCCGTTACGCGCCGTCGCCACGGATGCTCGTGCACCGGTGCGCCCTCGGGTGCAGGCTCGAGCTCCTGACCCCCGAACCAGCGTACGTAAGCGTTCGTGAGGGGAAGCGCGCTGACGCCATGGGCCAGCACGGAGAGAACGACGGTGATCACGGAGACGGTGATCAGAAGGTCGGCATGCGGCAGCTTAGACTCCTCGATCACAAGGACGGAGAAGACGATCGACGCGAGACCGCGCGGCCCGAACCATCCGGCATACGCGACCGTCTCGCGCTTCGCCCCCGAGCCGATGAACGAGATTGCCACCGGCACCATGCGGATCGCCGTGAGGCTGAGGACGGCGTAGACGACGACCTGCCAGTCGAGGCGGTGGAGCGCCCATCCGAGCGCCACCGACCCGAAAGTGATGAACGTCAACGCCGCGAACACCTCGGCCGCTGCGTCCATGACGGACGACGACTCGGGGGCGGCGAGCTCGCCTGTCCCGCGGACGATCCCGTACACGAGCCCGCCGACGAACGCGGCGATGAACCCGCTGCCCCCGAGGGGTGCCGCGATCCCGTACGCGAGCCCCGCCGCGGTCACGGGGATCACCTTCGCCCAGATCTCGTCTCCAAGCCCGTGCTTCGACGCGAGACGGAGCACGAGCGCGCCGGCGATTCCCGCCGTCACGCCGCCGACGATCCCGTACCCGATCTCCTCAACGACGATGCGCGCGGCGTGGCCGCCTCCGATCGCCTTCTCCTCGGCCTCGGCGATCGCGAGCGCGATGAACAGGAGTGGCACGCAGATCCCGTCGTTGAGCCCACTCTCGACGTTGAGGCTCTGGCGCACCCGGGATGGGAGGCGCATGTCCGTGACGACCGGGAGGCCGAGCGCCGCGTCGGTCGGCGCGAGCACGATCGCGAGTACGAGCACCTCCGCCCACCCGAGCTCGTCGAAGAGCAGGGCGCCCACGAGCGTCCCCGCCACGATCGTCAAGGGCAGCCCGATGCCGAGCAGCCGCGCGGGGAATCCGAGCTCGCGGCGCAGGGACCGGACGTCGATCCGCGACGCGTCGAGAAAGAGGACGAGCGTGAGGGTGATCTCGGCGAGGATGCGCACCTCGGACGACCCGAGGTCGAAGTGCAGCCAGTCGAGCACTTCTGGCCCTAGCAAGAGACCGGCCGCCGTGAACACCATCGCCGCCGAGACGATCGTGCGCTCGAGGCGGTGGGAGACACCTGCGTAGGCCAGCAGGAGCGCCGCGACGACGGCGAGGCTCCAGGATTCCACGGCGGCCTACGAGCGGATCTCGGAGAAGCGGATGAGGGTGACCGTGTCGTCCAGCGCGACCTCGCGGTTGTAGAGCCGCGAGAGGAAGTCGGCCATCTCCTCGGGGGAACGCAAGGTCGGGTTGTCGTGCTCGACCTCGTTCGGCGACAGCTCGTCGAGGCGCTTGACCTCGACCTTGTCGATCACCGCCTCGAAGATCCGGTCGCGCGGGCTGTAGCGGGAGCCGCACAGCACCTGGACGATCATCCCCTTCCGGTACTTCCGCGACTTGTCGCCGAGCCTGATCGTCGCCGTCTTGCGGTGAGTGCGGAGCTGGTCCGCGACGATCGGCGAGTAGAAGTTGAGGGCGTACATCGGCTCGGGGACGGCGTTCAGCCCGAGCATCATAAGCTCTTCGGCCGCGAGCTTCGTTCGGGCTCTCTCGACCATCTCCCGCTCGCCTCCGTACGCGAGCAGGCGCGGCGCTTCGTCGAGCGGAAGCCAGCGCACATCGGCCACCTCGTGGCGGTGCCGCGCGTCGAGGTCGCCGAGCCGGCCGCGGCTGTAGCGGACGAGGTAGAAGCTGACGATCTTGAACACCCGCTCGCCCTCCCACGTGTACGTGTAGCGAACGTCGCCGAGCTTGCCCGCGAGCCGTCCGCTGGCGCCGGTCTCCTCGCGAACCTCGCGCAGCGCAGTCTGGTCCGGCGCCTCGCCCGGGTCGACGAGGCCCTTCGGAAGCGCCCAAACGCCGTCGCGCTTGCCGGCAGGCCGGATCGCTGCGACGTGCCACGAGCCGCGCAGCTTCCGGACGAGCACGCCTCCTGCCGAGAACTCCCGCCGCACACCGGCATTGTGACGAATTGGCGGGATTCCTTGCGCCTGGGTAGGGAAGCCTTGTAGAATGGCCTGGCACTCCTGATACGAGAGTGCCAGCAAGTGTCACAAAGTCAGGAATGAGAGGAGTGCGGATGGATCTGCAACCACTAGGAGATCGGCTCATCGTCGAGGCCCTCGAAGAGGAGGAGACGACGGCGAGCGGGATCGTCCTGCCCGACACGGCAAAGGAGAAGCCCCAGCGCGGCCGCGTGCTCGCGGTCGGCCCGGGTGGCCGTGACGAGGACGGGAACTACATCCGCATGGACGTCGAGGTCGGCGACGAGATCATCTACTCGAAGTACGGCGGCACCGAGGTGAAGGTCGGCTCCGACGATCTTCTGATTCTCCGCGAGTCGGACGTCCTCGCGAAGGTCGTCGGCCAAGAAGGGCCAAGAGCAAGGGCAAGCGCGAGCTCGCCGGCGCCAAGGCGTAAGAAGACGAGAAGAGGAGAGAACATGGCTCACAAAGAGCTGAAGTTCAACGAGGACGCACGTCGCGCGATCGAGCGCGGTGTCAACGTCCTCGCCGACGCGGTCAAGGTCACCCTTGGCCCGAAGGGGCGCTACGTCGTGCTCGACAAGAAGTTCGGCGCGCCCACGATCACGAACGACGGCGTCACGATCGCGCGTGAGATCGAGGTCGAGGACCCGTTCGAGAACCAGGGTGTGCAGCTCGCACGCGAGGCCGCCACGTCGACGGATGACGTCGCCGGAGACGGCACGACCACCGCGACCGTGCTCGCGCAGGCGATCGTCCGCGAGGGTCTGAAGAACGTGGCCGCGGGCGCGAACCCGATGGGCCTCAAGCGCGGTATCGAGAATGCCGTTCGTTGCGGTCGTCGAGGACCTGAAGAAGAACTCGAAGCAGGTATCGGGCAAGGAGGACATCGCCCGTGTCGGCACGGTCGTCTCGCGCGAGCGCGAGATCGGCGACGTGATCGCGGACGCGATCGAGAAGGTCGGCAAGGACGGCGTCGTGAACGTCGAGGAGGGCCAGACGTTCGGGCTCGAGCTCGAGTTCACGGAGGGCATGCAGTTCGACAAGGGCTACCTGTCGCCGTACATGATCACGGACCCCGAGCGCATGGAGGCCGTGCTCGAGGACCCGTACGTCCTGATCGCGAACCAGAAGGTCGGTGCCGTGAAGGACGTGCTGCCGGTGCTCGAGCAGGTGATCCAGGCCGGCCGTCCGCTGCTGATCGTGGCGGAGGACGTCGAGGGCGAGTCGCTCGCGACGATCGTCGTCAACAAGCTCCGCGGCACGTTCACCGCCGTCGCCGTCAAGGCGCCGGGCTTCGGTGACCGCCGCAAGCGGATGCTCGAGGACATCGCGATTCGTCACCGGTGGTGAGGTGATCACCGAGGAGATGGGCCTCAAGCTCGAGAACACGAAGCTTTCGCAGCTCGGCCGCGCTCGGAAGATCGTCATCGACAAGGACACGACCACGATCATCGACGGCGCAGGTGAGAGCGACGCGATCAAGGGCCGGATCAAGCAGCTGAAGGCCGAGGTCGAGAACACCGACTCCGACTTCGACCGCGAGAAGCTCCAGGAGCGTCTCGCGAAGCTGTCGGGCGGCGTCGCCGTCGTCAAGGTTGGCGCTGCGACCGAGGTCGAGATCAAGGAGAAGAAGCACCGCGTCGAGGACGCGCTCAAGGCCACCCGTGCCGCCCTCGAGGAGGGCATCGGATCGGGCGGCGGCGTCGCGCTGCTCAATGCGACGGACACCGTGAAGAAGACGCTCGACACGCTTCGAGGGTGAGGAGCAGACGGGCGCGCAGATCATCATCCGCGCGCTCGAGGAGCCGCTTCGTCAGCTCGCGTACAACGCTGGCCTCGAGGGCTCGGTCGTCGTCGACAAGGTCCGCGGAGCGAAGAAGGGCGAGGGCCTGAACGTCGAGACCGGCGAGATCGAGGATCTCGTCAAGTCGGGGATCATCGACCCGACGATGGTCACGCGCTCGGCGCTCCAGAACGCCGCCTCGATCGCGAAGAACATCCTCACGACCGAGGCAGTCGTCGCCGAGATGCCGGAGAAGAACGGCGGCGGTGGCGGAATGCCCGGAGGCATGCCGGACATGATGTAAGCGGCACGGGGGAACCCATGGTTCCCCCGTGTACCCCCTCCTTCACGTCGTCGGCCGCCGATTCGGCGCGGTGATGTGGAAAGGGGATTTGAGCATGGGTTTGCTCTAGCGAAGGTGCCGGCCGAGCCGGCACCTTCGTCGTTAGGGGGTCAAGCTTTACGGCGTGTTCGGGCCGAAGACGAGTTCGACCCAGATGGACGAGGGTGGCGGCTGAGCCGGCACCCTCGCTAGAGCGAACCTTCGACGACCGAACCAATTCGAATCACGGATTTCGTCGCCGACCCCTGACCGGAAGAAGGGGGCCCGTGGGGGAAACATGGTTTCCCCCACGCCACAACAGAAAAGGGCCGCCGGTCGGCGACCCTTTCACTGCCATCTTGGAGGATGGGGAGGTGGGCACCCCAGATATCGGACGTGCACGCCCCTACCTCGTACCCCGATCGAGGGGTTCGCGCGCGCGACTAGAACGCGTAGCGCTCTTCGGCGAACGGGTGCGCGTCGTTGTGGTAGCCGTAGCGCTCCCAGAACCCGGGCCGGTCGGCGCTCGCCAGCTCGAGGCCGCGCAGCCACTTGGCGCTCTTCCAGAAGTACCGCGTCGGCACGACGAGTCGGAGCGGCCAGCCGTGGTCCGGCGTCAGCGGCGCGCCGTCCGCCTCGTACGCGATCAACGAGTCGTCGAGCTCGATCGCGTCGAGCGGGAGGTTCGCCGTGTAGTCGTGCTCCGAGTGCGCGACGACGAACCTCGCCCCCGTCTTGGGGCCGACGTGGGCCGCGAGCTCGCGCCAGTGGACCCCGCGGAACGTGACGTCGAAGCGGCTCCAGCGCGTGACGCAGTGGATATCGGCCGTCACCTCGGTCGCGGGCAGCGCGAGCAGCTCCTCCCAGCTCAGCGTGAGCGGCTCCTCGACCTCGCCCGTGACCATGAAGTCCCACGTCGAGAGGTCGGTCTCCGGCACCGAGCCCGCGTGGAGCACGGGCCATTTCTCCGTGAAGTACTGCCCCGGCGGGAGCCGCGTCGGGTCGAGTCCGGCGTCGACGACCTTCTGCTCCGCACGCGATCTGAACAGGGTCACGCTGCCTACACTAGCCACCATGAACGGTGTCGCTCTCCGGCCGAGGTCCTACGTGGCCGTCAAGGGGCCGGACGCGGAGGACTTTCTCCAGCGGATGGTCTCGAACGACGTCAACGAGGCGCCTTGCGAGGCGCTTCTGCTGACGCCAAAGGCGCGGCTGATCGCACCGCTTGTCGTCTGGCGGCGCGCCGCCGACGATTTCCTGCTGCTCACCGAGCCCGGGCTAGGGGAGGTCGTCCGCGCGCATCTGAAGCGCATGCGCCTGCGGGCGCAGGTCGAGGTCGAGGCCGAGGAGCACACCTCACACGTCGTGTTCGGCGCCGGCGACGGTGTTCCGACGGACGAGTACGGCGTTCCGGCCGTCGAGGTACTCGACACCGAGCTCGCGCCGACGGTCGGCGATGACGAGCTCGAGCTGCTGCGGATCCGCGCTTGCACGCCACGCTGGGGTCGCGAGCTCGACGAGCGCGTGCTTCCCGCCGAGGCCGGGCTCGAGGAGCGCGCGATCTCGTTCACGAAGGGCTGCTATCCGGGGCAGGAGCCGATCGCCCGCCTCCACTACCGCGGGCACCCCAACCGTGGGCTGCGCGTGCTCGAGATCGAGGGCTCCGAGCCGCCGGCCTACGACGCGGAGGTGCTCCACGACGACAAGGTCGTGGGTCGCGTGACGAGCGCGCTGCCCGAAGACGGGCACGTCGTCGCTCTCGCCTACGTTCGCCGAGAGGTCCCAGACAACGTCGTCGTCGTCGTCGATGGGCGCTCGGCGCGCGTGTCGGGCGTTGGATCGTGAGGTCGATGCGCCCGGCACGATTCGAACGTGCGACCTCTGCCTCCGCAGGGCAGCGCTCTATCCCCTGAGCTACGGGCGCGTCACGAGCCAGTCTAGTCTGCGGCGCTCAGCGCCTGACCTCGACGCTCGCCAGCTCCTCGGGCTCCAAGGCCGCGCGATCATACTCTCCCGAACATGGCCGTCTATCTGACCGAGGAGGACGTCGAGGCCGTGCTCTCGATCGAGGATGTGGTCGACGCCGTCGAGGGCTCGTTCCGGCGCCAGGCGGCGGGCGAGATCGACAACCGGCCTCGATATCGGATCGGGCTCGAGGGCGGCCAGCTCGCGGTGATGGCCGCCTGCGACCTCGGGATCGGCGTCGCCGGCGTGAAGACGTATGCGGCGGGTGCGAACGGCGCTCGATTCGTCGTCGTGCTGTTCGACGCGACCAGCCATGAGTTGCTTGCCGTCGTCGACGCCGACTACCTAGGCCGATTGCGGACCGGTGCGGCGACCGGCGTCGCGGCCAAGCATCTCGCAAGGGACGGCGCGAAGACCCTCGGTGTGATCGGCTGCGGCAGCCAGGCGGCGACGCAGGTGACGGCCGTGCGGGCGGCGGTGCCGGCGATCGACGAGGTGTACGTGTTCTGTCGCGATCCCGTCCGTCGCGAGAAGTTCGGCAGGCAGCTCGGGGCGACGGCCGTAGAGACGCATCGCGAAGCCGCCGAGCACGACGTCGTCGTGACGATCACGACGTCGAAGGATCCCGTGCTGCGTGGCGAATGGCTACGTCCCGGCGCCCTCGTGTGCTCCGTCGGGGCAAACGTCGCTAGCCGCCGTGAGCTGGACAACGCCGTCCTCGAGCGAGCGGCGTTCGTCTGCTGCGACTCGAAGGAGAACGCGAAGCTCGAGTCGGGCGATCTGATCGAGCCGGTCGCGCAGGGCGTGCTCGACTGGCTCGAGGTACACGAGCTGGCCGAGGTCGTGGCGGGTGCGCTGTCGGGACGGCAGTCCGACGACGACATCGTCGTCTTCAAGTCGAACGGTCTCGCGGCGTGGGACCTCGCAGCGGGAGCTGCGCTCCTCGCCCGAGCGAAGGAGCGCGGCGTCGGCGTCGAGCGCTAGCTAGGGAATTCTCTCGCGCGCGCAGGTACGAAGCCGAAGCGTCTTCGCCCAGCCCGCCGCGCTCTGCGCAGAGTCCCGGACCTTGTTCAGCGCCGCGCCGGCGCGGCCGCCGTCATTTCTCTGGCGTGCGACGTGGAGCTCCACGAGCCACTTCGCGAGGTACTCGAGGTTGATGGCGTACGACTCTGCTGAGTCGGCGAGAGAGGCGGCCGGACGAAGTGCCCGGATCGATGCCGCCTGCTGCTTCCAGAGCGGTGCTACCCCGGCAATGAACGCCGTGATGTCGCTATCGGCTTTCGGTTGCGGGATGCGTTGAATCTCGCGTCCGTAGCGCTCGCAGATGCGGTTCGTCTGGCTTCGCCATTGCGCGGGCGAGAGTGGCGTCGCGGCGGCGGAATCGCCGCCGCAGCCGACCGCCAGCAGCGAGACGACGATCGCGAGGAGAGCCGCTGCGAGGACGGCCGCGCGCATTCCATGACGGTACCTGGCTCAGAGCGTCTTAAAGTGCTCGTACGGCTGGTGGCAGGCGTTGCAGTAGCGGATCGAGCGGCACGGCGTCGGACCGAAGATGTTCTCGAGGGCGGTGTCGGTCGACCCGCAGTACGGGCAGCGGAAGATCCCGCTCTGGAGCTGAAGCAGGGTCGTCTCACCTGCCGCGCGCGGCGTGGGCGGGGCGAATCCCGCCTGCCGGAGCTTCTCGCGGCCTGCGGGCGTGATCCGATCCGTCGACCACGAGTCGTCGGTGATCGTGATCACGTCTGGCTCCGCGCCGAGCTCGGCGATGCTGGCGGCCATCGCGTCGCGCATGACCTCGAGCGCCGGACAGCCGAGAAAGGTCGGCGTGAACTCGACGCGGACGCGACCAGCGTCGACGCGGACATCGCGCACGACGCCGAGGTCGACGAGCGACACGACGGGGATCTCCGGGTCGGGGATCTCCCCGAGCGCCTGCCAGATGTCCGCTTCCGTCACCATGCCGCATCTGGCACGGAGCGGCGCACCATCGTCATCTCGTCCCAGAGAGTTCCCCACTCGTCGACGTGCGTCCCGCGCTCGACCGCCTCCACGCCCTCCGTGTCCCAGGGCAGGCGCTCGACGAGAGCGGGCCGGTCCTCCTCGTCGAGGATGCCGAGCGCGTACGGGAGCAGCTCCGTGACGGCGTCGAGGAAGCGCGGCTCTTCCCGGAGCCGGTCCTTCCACATCTGCGCGTGAAGGCGGTGGTAGACCTCCTCGCGGTCGATCTTGGCCGCGAGCCCGGCGACGTCGGCGTCGCCGGAGCGCTTGAGCCGGTCGATGCGGATCTCGTCCGCCGCCTCGTAGAGGACGCGGCGCGCGATCGTCCGCGCCCAGTCGGGCACGAAGCGAAGCTCGACGAACGCCGCCGACCGGTACTCGCCCGGCTCGCGGTCGAACGCGAGCGCGTCGGCGTCGTCCGCCAGCAGCTCGTAGACGGCCCGCGCGTGGCCGATCTCGTTCTGCGCGATCGACGAGAAGGCGACGTCCTCCTCGAGGAACGGCGCGATGCCCGTCCACTCGGAGTCGCGCCAGCCGAGGACTAGCTCGTCGTCAGCCAGCTCGAGGAGCAGTTCCTGCTCGCTCACGTGCCTTCCCCAGCTTGTCCTTCAAGGAGTAGCCGTCGACGCGGTGATAGTTGCGCTCGAGCTCGTCGACGAAGTCGCCGATCTCTGTCACTTCGCTGCGAGGCACGACCCAGAGCGCTTCCGACTCCCCTCGCCGTCCGTAGAACTCGCGCGCATAGGCCTTCGCGAACGCCTGGTCGGGGGCGACGAAGGAGCCGGCGTGCTCGAACGCCTTGCCTTCGCGTTCCTGGCGAAAAACCTCGTAGATCACGCGATGCCCTCGAGCAGCTCGACGACCGCCTGTGCCTGCTCGCCGCCCTGCTGCGCATGGACAAGGAGAGGGATGCCGTGCGCGTCGAGGTCTCCGTGCGCCTTCGAGACGAACTCGTTGACGAGCGCCGGGTCGAGCTGCGGTGGACGCTCCTGCTCGGCGCTCACGCTGCGTCCGCGAGGACGACGTCGCGAACCCAGGCCGTCTCCTCGCGGGTGAGACGGCGGAAGCCGAGACGCTCCTCCGTCTTCGGCCCGTGCCCCGTGACGACGTGCATCAGCTCGTCCCAGTCGGGCTCCGTGTACTCCCAGACGCCGTCGTCGCGCTTCGCGAGCTTCGGGTCCGGAACTTCGAGCCCGAGCTCCCAGATCTGCGGCACGTAGCCGTCGAGGAACTGCTGGCGCGCCTCCTCGTTCGCCTGGCTCTTGATCCGCCAGAGGTAGGTCGGGTCCTCGTCCGCTGGGATCGGGTTGCCGTGGAACTGCATCAGCGGCCCCCACCAGCGCGTCAGCGCCTCCTGCACGAGCTCCCGCTGCTCGTCCGTGCCGAGCATCATCGTCAGGATCACGTCACGGCCGTGGAGGATGTGGAACGACTCCTCCCAGCAGATCTTCTTCATGATCCGCGCGTACGGGGCGTACGAGCACTTGAGCAGCGCCTTCTGGGAGATGATCGCCGCCGCGTCGACGAGCCAGGCGATCACGCCGACGTCGCCCCAGCTGCGCGTCTCGTAATGGAAGACGTTGTGGAACTTGGCCTTGCCCGAGACGAGGTCGGCGAGGCACTGCTCCCGTGGCTTGCCGAGATCCTCGACGACGCGGTAGATCAGCTGCGCGTGTCCCGCCTCGTCCTGGACCTTCGCTGTCAGCGCGAGCTTGCGCTGCAGGGTCGGCGCGCGGAGGATCCACTCGCGCTCGGGGAGCACGCCCATCAGCTCCGAGTTCGCGTGCATCTCGATGAACTTCACGAGCCGCGCGCGGTACTCGTCTGGCATCCAGTCCGTCGCCTCGACGGCGCCGCCCGACTGCACGTGCTCGAGGAACTCCTGCTCCGTCTTCGGTGCGCGCACGCGACCTCCCAACCGAACGATCGTTAGGGTGACGAGCGTACCATGTCGACGCGGCGCACCGAGCTCACGCGCGAGGCTGCAAAGCTCTTCGCACAGAAGGGCTATCACGGCACGTCGATCGGCGACATCGCAAAGGCGATGGGCGTCCAGAAGGGCTCTGTCTACGCGCACATCGCCTCGAAGCAGGACCTCCTCTGGACGATCGCGTCCGAGGGCGCCGAAGCGTTCCATGCCGCGCTCGGCGCCGTGCCCGACGACGCGCCGGCGAGCGAGCGGATTCGCCTCGCGCTCCGGGCACATCTCCGCGTCGTCGCTGAGCAGCTCGACGTCGCGACCGTGTTCACGCGCGAGTGGCGCTACCTCGAGGACAAGCGTCGCGAGGCATTCGTCGCCGAGCGACGGCGATACGAGGAGCGGATCCGGGAGCTCTTCCGCGAGGCGCGTGATCTCGGCGAGCTGCGCTCGGACCTCGACCTCGGGATCGCCGGGCTGCTCTTCCTCTCGTCGGCGAACTGGGCGTACACGTGGCTGACGCCCGGGCGCGACACGGACGAGCTCGCCGACCGCTTCTATGCGCTGCTCGTCGACGGGATGCGCGGCTACTCGACCGCTTCCTGAAGTCGTTTGCACGGGATGGGGGTTTTGCCGTCCCGTGCGCGGGCGATAGTTCCAGTAGCCCGAAAGGAGGCTCCATGCCATCTCGCCGACTCCTCCCCTCCCCGGCTCTCGTAGTCGCCGGAGTCGCACTTCTCTTCGCCCTCACCGGGTCCGCGTTCGCGCTCGGTCAGAAGTCGTCCCCGCAACCCCGGTGCGCGAACGGTGCCGTACGTGCGCTGGCAGTCGTCACCGGTGTGTCGGGGCACGGCATCGAAAACCTGCCCGACACGTACACGACGGAGCGACAGGCGTTCGGTCGCAGATTCAATTGCACCGGCAAGGCGGTCCAGGTGAAGCGCGCCGGAGCCGGATCGTGGGACGTTCGCTTCATCGGGATCTCAGGCGCGAGCTGCGTCGCCAGCAGCATGTCTGCCTCAGCCGGCAGCGTCTCGTGCGTGCCCCAGCCCGACGGTGGGTACCGCGTGTCCCTCCGCGGCGTGGGCACGGAGGACAACATCCTGCCGCCGATGAACGTGCCCTTCCTCGTCGTCGTCATCTAGCGAAGCAGCAGAATGCGGCCGTGCGCGACACGGCCGAAGTCGTTGTGGTCGGTGGGGGTGCCATGGGCGCGAGCGTCGCGTGGCATCTCCACAGGCTCGGCGTCGACGACGTCGTCCTGCTCGAGCGGGACGAGCTCGCATCAGGCTCGACGAGCAAGTCCGCCGGAGGCTTTCGCACGCAGTTCGCCGACGCGTTGAACGTGCAGATCGCGTTGCGGTCGCTCGACGCTCTGGAAAGGATGGACGGCATCGACCTCCGGCAGGACGGCTACCTGTTCCTCCTCGACAACGAGCCTGACGTCGAGCGGTTCCAGGCGGCGCTCGCTCTCCAGCACGCGCTCGGCGTGCCGTCGCGCGAGCTGTCGGTCGAAGAGGCGCTCGGACTCGTCCCGCAGCTCGCGCCGGACGGCCTGCTGGCCGCGGTGTACTGCGAGCTCGACGGCTGGGCGACGCCCGAGGCAGTCGTCCAGTGGTACGCGCGTGACCTCGACGTCCGCCAGCACTGCGCGCTGATGGGGATCGACCTTCGTGCTGGCAAGATCGTCGGCGTCGAGACGACGAGCGGACCGATCGCGACGGACACCGTGGTGTGCTGCGCGGGCGCGTGGTCGCGGGAGGTAGGCGCGATGGCCGGCGTCGACATTCCCGTCGAAGGTGAGCCGCGCTGGATGCACTTCACGCCGACGGACGGCGGTCTCCCCGAGCGGCTGCCGCTGACGATCGACTTCTCGACGAGCTTCTACTTCCACCGCGAAGGGCCGGGGCTCGTCTTCGGTGGGCGGGAACAGACCCTCGAGGAGCTGGCCGAGCCCGCGTCGCGACGGCTGCCGTTGCTCGCAGAGCTACCGGTGCAGTCGTCATGGTGGGGCTACTACGAAGTGAGCCCTGACCACAACGCGATCGTCGGTGAGGCGGAGTCGCCGTCGCGCTTCCTGTACGCCACCGGCTTCTCCGGCCACGGGTTCCAGCAGGCGCCCGGGGTCGGCGAGTACGTCGCTGATCTCGTCGCAGCCAGGACGCCCGTCCTCGACCTCTCGCCGTTCGCGGTCGAGCGCTTCGCCCGCGGTGAGGCGCGACCCGAGGCGTTCGTTATCTAGCAATGCCTCGCCGGACGCTGATCGTGAACCCGGGCGCGAGCCGAGTGACGGCGGCGCGCGTCGCCGAGGCGCAACGGCGGCTCGAGCCCGTCGAGACGCTTCGCACCGAACGACGCGGGCATGCCACGGAGCTCGCGGCCGCGGCGGAGGGCGACGAGATCTGGGCTGTCGGCGGCGACGGCCTCGTCAACGAGGTGCTGAACGGCATCCGCCCGGGCGTGCCGCTCGGGATCGTCGCTGCCGGCCACTCGAACGTCCTCGCGCGGGCTCTCGGTGGCCGCTCGCGACGCATCTCGGTCGGCCGGGTCAACGGGCGTCGCTTCGCCTTCGCGGCCGGCATTGGCGTCGACTCCGACGTCGTCCGTGAGATGGAGACGGTGAAACGCGCGAAGCAGGGGAAACGGCCGGGTGACCTCGCCTACGCGCGCTACGTCACCGGACGCTTGCTCAGGGGCTACGACGAACGGCTGGAGATACGGGGGCTGGGCCGAGCGGCCGTTGCCTTCGTCTCGAACGACGCCGTGTTCACGTACGCCGGGCCGATCCCGCTTCGCGTCTCGCGTGGAGCCCGGTTCGAGCTCGGCCTCGACGTCATCGCGCCGGGACGCGTGACCGGCGCTGCGCTCGCCCGACTCGTACCGCGGCTTCTGCTCGGCAGGGGGCTGGTTGGAGCCCCAGGCGTGCTAGCTGGCCACGACCTCGACCGGATCGAGGTCGTCTGCGACGTCCCGCTGCCGCTCCAGGCGGACGGCGAGGATCTCGGTGACGTGCGCGAGGCGGTATTCGAGGCCGAGCGGGACGCGATCGCGGTGCTCGTCTGACCGTCAGGCAAGCTTCCGATGGCCATGACCGAGCTTCCGACCGGCACCGTCACCTTCCTGTTCACGGACATCGAGGGCTCGACGCAGCTCTTGAAGCGGCTCGGCCCCGCGTACGCGGGCGCGCTGGCCGAGCACCAGGAGATCGTCCGCGCCGCCGTCGCCGCCCACCACGGGCGCGAGGTGGACACGCAGGGCGATTCCTTCTTCATCGCCTTCCGGCGGGGGAAGGACGCCGTTGCAGCCGCCGTCGCCATCCAGCGGGACCTCGCATCACACGCCTGGCCGGAAGGCGGCGTGATCAAGGTGCGCATCGGTCTGCACACCGGCGAGCCGCAGGTGGGCGACGAGCGTTACGTCGGCATGGGCGTCAACAAGGCCGCACGGATCGGTGCCGCAGGCCACGGCGGCCAGGTGCTCATCTCGCGGACGACGCGCGACCTCGTCGAGGACGAGCTTCCACCCGGGGTGACCGTCCGCGATCTCGGCGATCGCCGGCTCAAGGACATCGAACGCCCCGAGCACTTGTTCCAGCTCGTGATCGAGGGCCTGGAGAGCAACTTCGGGCAGCTGAAGACACTCGATGTCGAGCTCGCAAAGAAGCGACGCCGGCTGTACGCGGGCGCGGCTCTGATCGGTGTGCTCGCTGCGGCCGTGGCCATCCCGATCTTCGCGTTCGGCAGCGGTGGAACCGGCGGAGGCTCGGCGAACGTCCCGCCGAACTCCCTTGCGATCATCGATCCACATTCTGACAAGGTCAGCTCCGTCGCAACGGGCATTCGCCCCGGCAGCCTCGCCGCGGGCTTCGGGTCGATCTGGGTGGCCAATGGCGACGATCGGACCCTGTCGCGTATCGGCCCCGAGACGGAATCGCTCGAGCGCACGTATCCGTTGACCGCGACGCCGACGGGGCTCGCGAGCGGATCGGGCGCGATCTGGATCGCGAACGGGCTGCTCGGCACGGTGTCGCGACTCGACCCGAACTTCGGCGTGGCGAAGACGGTGGATGTGACACAGCGGTCGAGTGCCGGAAGCGCTGCCGTCGGAGCGGGCTTCATCTGGGCCGTGTTCGGCAACTCCGTGCTCGGTCAGATCGATTCACGGACGAACGCGATTGTCACTACCGGGATCGCGGGCAGCTCACCGTCTGCGATAGCCGTTGGCGAGGGCGCCGTCTGGGTCGCGAACTCCGGTGACAACACCGTCTCGCGGATGCTTCCGGAGACGGCGACCACGGTGTCGACGATCAGCGTCGGCCGCCAGCCGAGCGGTGTCGCGGTCGCGGATGGGATCGTCTGGATCACGGACCGCGGCGACAATCTCGTCACCCGCTACGACGCGCGATCGGGGTCCTCGACGAACATCGCGGTCGGCGCTGCGCCGATCGGGATCGCGGTCGGCGAGGACGCGGTCTGGGTGGCGAACTCCGACGACGGCACGATCTCGAAGATTGATCCGGCCTCGAGGGAGGTCGTCAAGAAGATCCCGGTCGGCGGGCGTCCGGTCGGCGTGCTCGTCTCGGACGGGCGCGTCTGGGTCAGCGTCCAGGCGCCGGCGTAGCTACTTAAGGCAAGCGGCTGCGAGGTCGAGGTATGGGTTGACGACGATGCACCCGACACGTTTTCCGACGAGCGTGAGCGCGTTGTCGTATGCATACGCGATCGCGGGGGCGGCATTGCGGGCGAGATCGATGTCGAGCCTTCCGTACGTCGCGTAGCGCTTCGGTCCCACGAGGCGCGATGCTCGGTCGAGCCGCGCGTTGTACACCGGCGAGTCGAAGCGGGAGTTGTTCGGATCCGGGCTGTTCTCGCCCGCGAAGAGGTCGTTGAGGAGCGACGGATCGGGCAGGTCGGCGAGCCATCCGGCCCAGGCGATGTCGAACGGCTCATCAGGCGTGGCGACTTTCTGGAAGTACAGCGATTCCGGGATCTTCTTGATCGTGACCTCGAGCCCGATACGCGCGAGGTTTGCCTTCACGATCTGCGCCTGCGTGCTGCCGAGCGTGCTTGCCGGCGCGTAGAGCACCGCGTTCCCGCGCCGCGTCGCGCCGCTCGCGAACTGTCGGGCCAGTCTCAGGTCCGGCCGCTCGAGCGGATAGATGTGCGCGTCCTTGAAGCCGGGCAGGCCCGGTGGCAGGTACTGATCGGTGAGAAAGCCGGCGAGCGGTCCGCGTGCGCGCAGAAGCGCCTCCCGGTCGATGGCGAAGTTCACCGCACGGCGTAGACGCTCGTTGTCCTTGAAGAGCGCGCTGCTCGTGTTGAGCACGAAGTACCGGAGGAAGCTCGCCGGCACGGCGAAGAAGCGCTTCCGGTTGAACCCGTATTTCTTCCGGAGTTCCGTCGCACGATCGCGGTAGTCGCCCGTCGGGACCCATGCGTAGTCGAGGCTGCCCCGATCGACGCGGTCGATCGCCGACGCCGGGTCGAGCGAAATGTCGACGACGATCCGCGCGACGCGATGTGGCCGGGAGCCGTGGTAGAAGCGATTCCTCTCGATCACGACGCGGTCGCCGGGGACGTACTCGGTGATCGTGTACGGCGCCGCCGTCGGCACGGGCGGCTTCACGCCCTCCGGGTCCGCGCCCACCGCCGTCGGCAAGACACAGACGGCGACCGCGATGCGCGCGTTGAAGTTTCCGACCGGCCGTGTGAGCCTGATCGTCAGCCGGTTGCCGCGCACCAGGACACCGGCTGCCGCATTGGCCTTGCCTGCGAGCACGGCCTTCGCACCGACGATGTCGCTCAGATCCGCCGCGTAGTAGCTCTTGAGCGCCGGACTTAGAACTCGATTGATCGTGTGTTGAACGTCGCGGGCCGTCACGGGCGCGCCGGTGCTGAAGCGTGCGTTCTTACGGAGTGTGTACGTGTACGTCCTCCCGCCGTTCGTGATGCTTGGAAAGCCCGTCGCGAGGTCGGGGACGATGCGCGATCCCGTGGGCAACGGCTTGTCGGGCGCTCCCATGAGGCTCGCGCACGTGAGTCGCACAATGGTGGTCGTCCCGGCAATATCGGTGAGCGCGGGATCGATCGAGTCGAAGTCCTCCGCTGGAATCGCCATCTGCAACGTGTTACCCGTCGCGAAGTCGCGGGGACTTCCGGACGACGGGAGCGTGAGCGTGGCCGCGAGCGCGCAGATGCCGACGGCGAGCGCTCGCCTCACTTGAGGCAGACGGCGCCGAGGTCGAGGTACGGGTTGACGACCACGCAGCCCGCGCGGGCGGACACGAGCGTCAGCGCGTTGTCGATGCCGTAGGCGACCGCCGGAGCCGCGTCCTGCGCCAGCTGGACGTCGAGCTCCCCGTACGCCCGATAGCGCTCCTCGCCGGTCAATCGGGATGCCTCGTGCAGGAGGCGGTTGTACTTCGGAGAGTTGAAGTACGACCAGTTGGTGTTCGCGGGGGTGCCGATCGTGGAGCCGTCGAAGATGTCGCTCAGGAGCCTCGGGTCGGGTTCGAGTGTCAGCCAGCCGATCCAGCCCATGTCGAAAGGCTCGTCGGGGTTGGCGAGCTTCTCGAAGAGAACTGGCCCGGGAAACGCCTTGATGTCGACGTCCAAGCCGATCTGCTGGAGGTTCTGCTTGACGATCTCCGCCTGCTGGCTCACCCCGGGGCCGGTCCTCACGTAGAGGACGAGCTTGCCGCTCCGCGTGTGGCCCTTCGCCAGCGCTCTTGCCCTTGCGAGATCCGGCTTGTAGATCGGATAGATGTGGGCGTTCCTGAAGCCTGGCAGGAGCGGCGTGAGGAACTGGTCGGTCGGGGTCCCGAAGTACGGCCCGCCGAGCTGACGCAGCAGCGCCGGCCGGTCGATCGCGAAGTTGATCGCCTGCCTGAGCGCGACGTTGTTACGGAACAGTGGCCGCGGTGTGTTGATGACGAACATGCGTACGAAGGTCGCGGGCTTGACGAAGAAGCGCGACTTGTTGACCCCGAACCGTCGTGCGAACTCCGGGGCGCGTTGAGCGTACGCCGGGTTGGGCACCCACGCGTAGTCGACCTTTCCACTCGCGGCCGCATCGAGGGCGCCGCTGTCGTCGAGCGTGAGATCGACGACGATCCGGTCCAGATGTTGTGGCCGCAAGCCCCGGTAGAAGCGGTTGCGTTGCAGGACGACCTGTTGGCCGGGCGTATACTCGGAGACGTAGTAGGGTGCCGCGGTCGGTATCGGCGCTTTCACTCCCTCTGGGTCGATCGGAAGCCCTGCCGGCAGCACGCACAGACCTGAGGCCGGACCGCTGACGAAGTCCCCGACCGGGCGTGTGAGCCGGATCGTGAGGGTGCTGCCCTTCGCGACGATGCCGGAGGCAGTCGTGGCGCTCCCGTCGATCACGGCCTGCGCGCCGACGATCGGTTGGTAGACGCCCGCGGCCGGTGATTTGAGAGTGGGGCTGAGTGTCCGGTTGATGGTGAACGCGACATCGCGTGCCGTCACGGGCGCGCCGGTGCTGAAGCGGAGACCTTTCCTGATCGTGAACACGTACGTCTTGCCGTCGCGCGAGATCTTCGGGAAGCCGCTGGCCAGCTCCGGCTGGACATGAGCTCCCTCGGGCAACGGCTTGTCGGGAAGACGCATGAGGCTCGCGCAGTCGGCGGTGAGGGGCACGGCGGCCGCGGGACTGCTGGCCAACGTGGCGTCGATCGAGTCGAAGGACGGACCAGGGATAGCGACTCGGAACGTGCCGCCGTCTCTGACTCCGCCTGGACTGCCTGAGGCTGCGAGGAGGAGCGCCGCGGCGATGATCGCCGCTCCCACTCCGATGAGTCGCGTTATCTCAGGCACGCCGCGGCGAGGTCGAGATACGGGTTCAGGACGATGCATCCAACGCGCTTCGAGACGAGCGTGAGCGCGTTGTCGTAGGCGTACGCGATCGCTGGCGCCGCGTCCCGCGCGAGATCGACGTCGAGCCTCCCATACATGGCGTAGCGTCGCTGCCCCACGAGGCGCGATGCTCGATCGAGCCGCCTGTTGTACGTGGGCGAGTCGAACCGGGAAAAGTTCGGATCCGGGCTGTTCGCACCTGCGAAGAGGTCGTTGAGCAAGGAGGGATCGGGGAGGTCCGCGAGCCAGCCGGACCACGCGATGTCGAACGGCTCTCCGGGCGTGGCGACCTTCCGGAAATAGAGCGAGCCCGGGAACGTCTTGATCCTGACCTTGAGCCCTATGCGAGCGAGGTTCGCCTTCACGATCTGCGCCTGCGTTACGCCGAGCGTGGGCGCAGGCGTGTAGAGAATCGCCCTCCCGCTTCGCGTAGCGCCGCTCGCGAGCTGCCGCGCCCGTTTCAGGTCGGGTCGCTCGAGCGGGTAGACGTGCGCATCCCGGTAGCCGGGGAGTCCCGGCGGCAGGTACTGGTCTGTGAGAAAGCCGGCGAGCGGTCCCCGCGCGCGGAGCAGCGCCTTCCGATCGACGGCGAAGTTCACGGCGCGCCGTAGGCGGTCGTTGTTCCTGAAGAGCGGGCTCGCCGTGTTGAGCACGAAGTACCGGAGGAAGCTCGCCGGCACGGCGAAGAAGCGCTTCCGGTTGATCCCGTACTTGCGCCGGAGCTCCGCTGCGCGATCGGCGTAGTCGCCCGTCGGGACCCAGGCGTAGTCGAGACTGCCCCGATCGACACGATCGATTGCGGTCGCGGAGTCGAGCGAGATGTCGACGACGACCCGGTCCACACGATGCGGCCGGGAGCCGTGGTAGAAGCGATTCCTCTCGATCACCACGCGGTCGCCGGGGACGTATTCCGTGATCGTGTAGGGCGCCGCTGTGGCGATGGGCGGCTTCACTCCTTCCGGGTCGTCGCCCACGGCGGCCGGCAGGACGCAGACGGAGACGGCGACGCGGGCGTTGAAGTCCCCCAGCGGCTTCGTGAGCCTGATCGTCAACCGGTTGCCGCGCGCCCGAACACCCACTGCCTCCTTTGCCCGGCCGGCCAGCACGGCCTTCGCGCCGACGATGTCGCTGAGATACGCCGCGTAGTAGGCCCGCAGCGTGGGATTCAGGACGCGATTGATCGTGTGCGCGACGTCCTGCGCCGTCACGGGCGCCCCGGTGCTGAAACGTGCGTTCTTGCGCACGGTGTACGTGTACGTCTTCCCGCCGTTCGTGATCTTCGGATACCCCGTCGCGAGGTCGGGGACGATGCGCGACCCCGCCGGGAACGGCTTGTCGGGCGCTCCCATGAGGCTCGCGCACGTGAGCCGCACGATGGTGGTCGTCCCGGCAATCGCGGTCAGCGCCGGGTCGATTGTGTCGAAGCCTTCCGCCGGGATCGCCATGCGGAGCGTGCCGCCCTCCTTGAGGGTCCGTGGGCTGCCAGAGGATGCGAGCGCGAGCGTGGCTACGAGCGCGCAGACGCCGGCGAGGAGCGCCCGGTTCACTTCAGGCAGACCGCCGTCAGGTCGAGCGAGGGGTTCATCACGACGCAGCCCGTCCTGGCGGAGACGAACGCCCATGCATTCGCGTTGAAAACGGCGATGCCTGGCGCTTCGTCCCTAGAGAGCTGGACGTCGAGCACGCCGAAGGCTCGGTACCGGGCAGGCCCGGAGAGGCGGCCGGCGGCTGCCAGCAGCCGGTCGTACTTTGGCGAGCTGTAGTGCGAGATCTCCTGGATCTGCGGGAAGTACAGCGCGGGGTCGTTGTAGGGCGTGATCTCACCCAGCCATGTCAGGTCGTACGGCTCGCCCGGCGTGGCGAGCTTCTGAATCAGAACGGGGAACGGAAACTTCTTGATGGAGACATCGAGCCCGATCGCCTTCAGGTCGCGCTGCAGGACCAGCGGCACGCCGACGCAGTCCGGCCGCTGCTGCTCGGCGCATGTGTAGAGGACGGCCTTCCCCGAGCGCAGCCGACCCTTCGCGAGCGCGCGTGCGCGGCGAAGATCAGGGGCTGTGAGCGGATAGATGCGTTCGTTTCGGAAGCCGGGCGTGACCGGCGACGTGTACTGGTCGGTCGGCGTCGTGGCGTAGCGTCCATACTCACGCCCCACGGCCGCTCTATCGACTGCGAAGTTGAGCGCCTGCCGCAGCTTCACGTTGTTCCTGAACAGCGGCCGCGCAGTGTTGAGGAAGAACATCCGCCTGAGCGTGGACGGCTGCAGGAACAGGCGTGACCGGTTGATTCCGTACCGCAGAACCAGCTCTGCGAGGAACGGCGTGAGATCTGGAGTCGGCCCGACCGTGTCGAGCTCGCCCTTCGCGACGCGGTCGACCGCTGTCGCATCGGCGTTCAGCTCAACCGTGATCCTGTCGACATGATGCGGCCGTGAGCCGCGATAGAACCGGTTCCGCTCCATGACGACGCGCTCGCCCGGAACGTAGTTGGAGACGTAGTAGGGGGCCGGGCTCGGGAGCGGAGCCTTGGCGCCCTCCGGGTCGGCGGGGAGCGTCGGCGGCACGGCGCAGAGCAGGCTCAGGCGGGCGGGCAGGTCCGGCACCGGCTTCGTCAGCCGCAGGCGCAGCACCCTTCCCGTCGCGACGGCGCCCGCAAGAGTGGTCGTCTTGCCGGCGAGCATCTTGCGTGCTCCGACGATGTCTCCGAAGAAGCCCTCCGCGCCGGTTTGCATTGCTGGGGTGAACATGCGCTCGAGCGCATGCTTGAATGCCTGTGCCGTCGCGGGAGCCCCGTTCGAGAAGCGGGCATCCTTCCGGACGGTGAAGGTGTACGTCCCACGATCCTTGGAGATCGCCGGCCAGTCTTCCGCCAGGTCGGGTGCCAGCTCGATGCCGGCTGGCAGCGGCTCATCCGGGTATGCCATCAACGCGGCGCACGCAGGCTGTAAGACGAGCATCTCGTTTCCGGCGAGTGCCGGGTCGATCGTGCCGAACTGGGCGACAGGGGTCAGCGCCATCCGGAACGCACCGCCCTCCTTGAGCGCGCGTGGGCTTCCGGACGTTGCGAGCAGCAATGCCGCCGCCGTGGAGACCGTGAGCAGGAGGCCCCTCCGCACCATGGCGGCGATCGTACGCCTCGTCACCGTCTCGGTAAAGTCGGCGGCGTGGAGCGCTGGGCGACGTTCGATTGCTACGGCACGCTCGTCGACTGGAACGGCGGGATCCGCACGGAGCTCGCGCGGATCTTCGGCGAAGACGAGGCGGACGCGAAGCTCGCCGAGTACCACGCGCTGGAGGCGGTCGTCGAGCACGAGGATCCGCAGCTTCCGTATCGCGAGGTAATGGCGTGCGTGCTCGATCGGCTCGGCGCGCCGCCCGAGGAGCGCAACGCCCTCGGCGCATCCCTGCCCGGCTGGCGGGTGTTTCCCGAGGTGCCCGGGGCCCTCGCTCAGGCTCACGCGGGCGCCTGGAAGCTCTGCATCCTCTCGAACACCGATCGCGAGCTGATCGACGCGTCGATGGCTTCGATTGGCGTTCCGTTCAACGATTCGATCGTCGCCTCGGAGATCCGGTCGTACAAGCCCTCCGAAGGGCACTGGCGCGCGTTCGAGGAACGGCGTGGCCGGCTGCCCGACGTCCACGTCGCTGCGAGCCTGTTCCACGACGTGGCGCCAACTACGGAGCTCGGGATTCCGTGCGTCTGGATCAACCGCCTCGACGAGAGCGCCGACGGGCTTGCTCCGATGCGTGAGCTGCCCGATCTGTCAGCCCTACCGGAGACGCTCGATGAGCTCGTCCCTGCCTGAGGGCTGGCGGCCGCTCGGCTCGGCGGATGCCCCGGCGGTCGCCGAGGTGCTCGAGGAGGACGAGCGGGAGCACGGCTATCCGGGCACGGTCTCTGCGGACGACGTGCGTAGCTGGTGGCGCCGGACGAAGCTCGACGAGAACTCCTGGACGCTCGAGGACGACGGCGCGATCGTTGCACTAGGCTGGCTCGAGCAGTACGGCGACGACATCGTCGTGGTCGGGGTCGTCCGGCCAGGCAAAGGAGGCGAGGGGCTCGGATCGATGCTCGTCGACATCGGCGAGCGACGGGGCCGCGAGCTCGGAGGCACGTGCTTTCGCCAGATCACGCTCGGTGCGGACAACGGCGCGCGGGCGTTGTTCGAGGCGCGCGAGTATCGCGCCGCTCGACGTCACTACGTGATGGCGATCGTCCTCAGCTCGGAGCCCGAGGAGCCGGCTCTGTCAGACGGCTTCGCGATCGACACCTTCCGGGATGCGGAGGCACGCGCGTTCCAGGCCGCAGCCGGCGAGGCATTCGCGGAGGAGTGGGGCTTCCATGCGCTGCCGTTCGACGAGTGGTGGGCGCTCCGGAAGGATGACGACAAGAGCTTGTGGTTCGTGATTCGCGACGGCGACGAGATCGCCGCGCTCGCGCGGTGCGAGCCCATGCTGGGCGGCGGCTCGATCGGCATGCTCGCCGTCCGGAAGCCGTGGCGGCGTCGGGGCTTTGGCCGTGCGCTGCTTCTGCATGCGTTCCGTGAGTTCAGCCTGCGTGGCTGGGACCGCGCGACGCTCGGCGTCGACTCCGAGAACCCGACCGGCGCGACGCGCCTGTACGAGAGTGTCGGCATGCGCGTCGAGTCGGAGCACGTGACCTTCGAGAAGGCCCTGACATGAGCGTGCTCAGAGCCAAGTGCCCGTACTGCGGGACGTTCACGGCGGTCGCCGTCGGGCCGAGCTACGAGTGCCATTCGTGCGGCAGCGAGTTCGGCGCCGGGCTCGTCCGTGTCCCGAGGGCGTGGGGCAGCGGCGGCGAGCCGATGGCCGCCGCGGCGCGGCTGCCGCTCGCATGGCCGGAGGTGGCGATCGTCGCCGAGGAATCGCTGTCCGAGCAGAACCTCGCGCTGGCGCTGGCCCTGCCCGAGCGGCCGCTCGTGCTCGGCGGTTGCTGCTGCTCGCACGTCGGCGTGATCGAGGGCCTGGCGGCGCGGTTCGATCGGCTCGCGCTCGTCTGGGTCGATGCCCACGGCGACCTGAACACGCACGACTCGTCGCCCTCGGGCAACCAGTGGGGCATGCCGCTGCGGATGGTGCTCGACTCGGGCGGCGTTCAGGTCGAGGACACGGTGCTGATCGGCGCGCGCAACCTCGATCCGGCGGAGGACGAGTTCATCGCTGAGTCGGAGCTTGCGAGAGGCGTCGACGGTGTCGAGGCAGCGCTCGCCGACACGGACGCCGTCTACGTCGCCTTCGACTGCGACGCACTCGACGTGTCCGAGCTAGCGTCGTTCATGCCGGAGCCGGACGGCCTGACGCTCGACGAGGCGGAGTCGCTGCTCCGCACGGTGTCCGACCACGGGGCCGTGGCGGGCGTCGGCCTGACGGGCGCGACACCCGACACTGCGGTCGACGAGCTGGCGAGGCTCGTGTCCGCGCTCGGGCTGTAACCGCCTAGACTGGCTGCGTGGCCGAAAGCCGCATCGACGTCTCGATCGAGACGAAAGGACGAGCCTCGCCCCGACGAGGGTAAGCGGCATCCGAACACGTGTCCGTCCTGCGGCTCGCACTACCGCGACGACGAGCTGAAGTCGGCACTACGCGTCTGCCGCCAGTGCGGCCATCACTTCCCGATGCCTGCGCACGAGCGCATCGCGTCGCTTTCCGATCCGGGCTCCTTCGAGGAGGAGGCAGAAGACGTCCGCTCGGCCGATCCTCTCGAGTTCTTCGACCTCCGGCCTTATCGCGAGCGGCTCGCCGAGGCAGAGCTCGCGACGGGGCTCGGAGAGGCGATCGTGATCGGCCGCGCGACGCTCGATCGCCATCCCTGCGAGCTGTCGGTGATGGACTTCACGTTCCTGGGCGGATCGATGGGGAGCGCCGTCGGCGAGAAGTTCGCGCGTGCCTGCGAGAGCGCCGCGGAGGCCGGCCTGCCGCTCGTCTCCGTCACCGCGTCGGGAGGGGCGCGCATGCAGGAGGGGATCCTCTCGCTGATGCAGCTGCCGAAGACCGTGTGCGCCGTCGAGGAGCTCCACGACGCGGGCGGGACGATGATCAGCGTGATGGCGCACCCGACGACGGCGGGCGTACTTGCGAGCTTCGCGTCGCTCGGCGACGTGATCGTGGCGGAGCCGGGCGCGCTGCTCTCGTTCACCGGCCCCCGCGTCGTCCAGCAGACGACCCGCGAGAAGCTGCCCGACGACTTCGGCCTCGCGGAGTCGAACTACCGCTTCGGCCACGTCGACGCGATCGTTCCGCGCAAGGAGCTCCGCTCGTACGTCTCCCGACTGCTCCGCCTGTTTGCCCATGACCGCTGACGAGCAGCTCCGGCTGCGCGAGCGGCTCGCGAACCTGCGGCGGCTCCGGCTGCTCGGCGGGACGCGGCTCCAGGGTGAGCTCGAGCGGCTCGAGCAGCAGCTCGAGCGGATGGGGGAGGACGCGACCGACGAGGAGATCTGGCACTCGGTCGAGCTCGCTCGCCATCCGGACCGTCCGTACACGCTCGACTACGTCGACCGTCTTCTCGACGACTTCGTCGAGCTGCACGGCGACCGCAGCCGCGCCGACGATCACGCGCTCGTCACGGGGCTCGGACGCTTCCGCGGCCGTACGGTCGCGCTGATCGGCCACCAGAAGGGCCGCGACCTCAAGGAGCGCACGGAGCGGAACTTCGGGATGGCGTATCCGGAGGGCTACCGGAAGGCGATGCGCGTGATGGAGCTCGCCGACCGGCACCGCTTTCCGCTGTTCACGCTCGTCGACACGCCCGGCGCCTATCCGGGCGTCTCGGCCGAGCAGCACGGCCAGGGCGGCGCGATCGCACGATCGCAGGCGTTGATGGCCCGGCTCGGCGTGCCGATCGTCTCGTGCGTGATCGGCGAGGGCGGCTCCGGCGGTGCGATCGCGATCGCGGTCGCCGACCGCGTGCTGATGCAGGAGAACGCGATCTACTCGGTGATCTCGCCCCGAAGGGCTGCGCGGCGATCCTCTGGCGGGACGCGGGCGAGGCGCGGAAGGCCGCGGCCGCATTCAAGCCCGATGCCGCCCACTGCGTCGAGCTGGGCGTGATCGACGCGATCGTTCCCGAGCCTCCGGGCGGCGCGAACACCGACCACGACGAGGCCGCGCGCCTGCTCGGCGAGGCGCTCGAGCAGTCGCTGTCCGAGATCGAGGGCACACCCGCCGAAGAGCTGCGGCGGGAGCGGCGGGCCAAATTCCGCGCCATGGGCGTGTACGCGTGAGCCGGATGGGGCATTCTTTGTGGCGAACTGCCACAAAGTACGCAATCCACAGTCTCCACAGGCTTTTCCCCTTCAGGCCCACGCGCGGCAATCCCGTGAAATAGCCGTTTTTTGCTGATCGGAGGTCGGGTTTGTCCTCGCAAGACGAACTTCGTGACTATCGGCGCAAGCGTGACGAGAAGAAGACCTCGGAGCCCGCCGGCAAGCCATCCCGAGGCCGGTCCCGGGCGCGCGCCGGCAGCAGAGAACCGATCTTCGTCATCCAGCGCCACGACGCGCGCCGGCTCCACTACGACTTCCGGCTCGAGCGCGACGGCGCGCTCGCCAGCTGGGCGGTGCCGAACGGCATGCCGCTCGAGCCCGGTGAGCACCACCTCGCCGTTCACGTCGAGGACCATCCGCTCGAGTACGCGACGTTCGACGGTGAGATCCCGAAGGGGGAGTACGGCGCGGGCACTGTCGAGATCTGGGACCAGGGCACGTACGAGCTGCTCGAGGAGAAGAAGAACGGCGGCCTGACCGTTCCGGCTCGACGGCAAGCGCCTGCAGGGGACGTGGACGCTCGTGCCGGCGCAGCTCTCCGGTGACGAGAAGAACTGGCTGATCCTGCGCAAGCGCGGACGGCGCCGATGCTCGAGCCCGCCCGGTGCGTACCGGCCGATGGCTGCGACTCCGACGAAGCAGCTGCCGCGCGGCGAGGGTTGGCTGTTCGAGCCCAAGTGGGACGGCTACCGCGCGCTCGCGTACGTCCGCGGTGGCGAGGTCGAGCTGCAGAGCCGACGGGAGAACGATCTGACGACGCGCTTCGACCGAGTCGCCAGCACGATGCCCGAAGGCGCTTCGCACGCCGGACTGCGTCCTCGACGGCGAGATCTGCCGCCTCGACGAGAGTGGGCGGGCGAGCTTCTCGGCCATGCAGCAGGGCGCGGGCACGCTCGTCTACTACGTCTTCGACGTGCTCGAGCAGGACGGCGAGCCGCTCGTCGACCTGCCACTCGACCGAGCGCCGCCAGCGGCTCAGCGAAGCTCGTCGACCGGCGCTCGCAGTCGGTCGTGCTCACGGAGACGTTCGACGACGGAGAGGCGCTGCTCGACGCGGCCGCGGCAGCACGGCCTCGAGGGGGTGATGGCGAAGCGCGCGGACTCACCGCTACGAGCAGCGTCGCTCGCGTGCACTGGCTGAAGGTGAAGGTGCGCCCGCGGCAGGAGCTCGTCGTCGCCGGCTACACGAAGGGACAGGGCCGCCGCGAGCGCATCGGCGCCCTCGTGCTCGGGATCTGGGAGCACGGCCGGCTGCGCTGGGCGGGCAACGTCGGCACGGGCTTCACCGACGACGACGATCGACGAGCTGCTCGCCCGCCTGACGCCGCTCGAGCGCCCCGACTCCCCGTTCGTGAGACGCGCCCGAAGATGCCGCGCGTCCGCGCAGAGCGACGTCGTCTGGGTCGAGCCCGAGCTCGTCGTCGAGGTCGAGTTCGTCGAATGGACGCACGAGGGCAGGCTTCGCTTCCCGACGTTCCTCGGCCTACGAGACGACAAGCGGCCCGAACGAAGTCCGCCGCGAGGAGCCCTTCCCGACCGAGATCACGCAAGGGCAAGCGGACGCTGAAGCTCTCGAACCTCGACAAGGTCTTCTGGCCGGAGGAGGGGATCACGAAGGGCGACCTGCTCGCGTACTACCGCGAGGTTGCGCCGGTGCTCGTGCCCCATCTCCGCAAGCGGCCGTTCACGATGAAGCGCTACCCCGACGGCATCGAGGGGAAGATGTTCTTCCAGAAGGACGCGCCGTCGCACATGCCGGACTGGATCGCGACGCGCCCGTTCGAGGTGTCGACGCGAGAGAGCCCGCGGACAGCGGCGGCATGATCGACGCACCGCTCGTCGACGACGAGCTCGGCGCTGCTGTGGATGGTGAACATGGCCTGCATCGACATGAACACCTGGTACTCCCGCGTCGACAAGCCCGACCGACCCGGACTGGGTGCTCTTCGACCTCGATCCATCGCCAGACGTGGGCTTCGCCGAGGTCGTCGAGGTCGCGCTCCTCGTGAAGTCGGTGCTCGACGCGCTCGGCCTCGAGGGCTACCCGAAGACGAGCGGCGCGGACGGGATGCACGTGCTCGTGCCGATCGCGCGCCGATCGACGTACTGCGCTGCACGGGAGTTCGCGGAGATCGTCGCGCGCACGCTCGCGTCGACCCACCGCGGGCTCGTCACGACCGAGTGGGTGAAGGCGAAGCGGCGCGGCGTGCTCATCGACGCGAACCAGAACGGCGAGGGCAAGACGATCGCGTCGGCCTACTCGGTGCGACCTCGGCCGGGCGCATCCGTGTCGACGCCGCTTCGCTGGGACGAGGTGAAGGCGGGGCTCGACCCGCCGACGTTCACGATGGACGTTGTCCTCGCCGCGTCGCGAAGGACGGCGACCTCTTCTCCGGCGTTCTCGAGGGCGGCCAGTCGCTCGCGCGGCGCTCAAGCAGGTGTCCTAGGGCTCGCCGAGCCTCCGCGGGTGGCCGAGCGTGCCCAGCTCGGCGATGTCGCGACGGAAGAAGAGCGCCACGGTCCAGTCGGTGACGACGCGCAGCTTGCGGGAGAAGAGCGGCAGCTGGCTGAGGTGGTACGTGCGCGTCACGAACCAGCCGGGAAAGCCGCGGAGGCGCAGGCCGAGGACGTCGGCGATCCCCTTGTAGCGCCCGAGCGTCGCCACCTGACCGAGCATGCGGTAGCGATACGGACGCGGGCGTCCCCGTGAGATTGCGCGCGAGCCGTCGCGCCTGGCGCAGCGCGTGCTGGGACGTCGGCGGGTCGGCCTTGCCCGGCGTCGCCTCGTTCGGCACTGCGCGCGCAGTCGCCGAGCGCCCACACGTCCTCGCATCCCTCGACGCGGAGGTAGCCGTCGACGCGGATCCGCCCGCGATCGTCCAGCGGCAGGCCGAGCTCCGCGAGCAGCGGGTTCGCGCGCACGCCCGCCGTCCAGACGAGCGTATTCGTCTCGATCCGCTCGCCGTCCGGAGAGCGTCGCGCCGTCCGCGTCGAGGTCTCGAGGGTCGTCCCGACGCGGATGTCGACACCGCGTCGTCAGCTCGCTTCGCCGCGTACTCGCCGAGCTTCGTCGGGATCTCGGGCAGGATCGACGGGCGCCGCGTCGACGAGCACCCAGCGCGACGGCACCTCGCGCAGTCGTGGGTAGTAGCGGAGCGCGTCGCGCACGAGGTCGGAGAGCTCGGCCAGCGCCTCGACGCCCGCGTAGCCGGCGCCCACGAAGACGAAGGTCAGGTGGCGCCGCGCATCCGCCGGCGTCCGTCCGGCGTCCGCCAGCCTCCACCTGCCGCAGGACGTGGTTGCGAAGCGCGATCGCGTCGGCGAGATCCTTGAACCCGTGCCCGTGCTCGGCGAGGCCCGGGATCGGGCAGCGCCCGCGCGACGGCGCCGAGCGCGACGACGAGCCGCTCGTACGCGATCTCGAGCGAGCCGTCCTGCGTGTCGACGGTGGCGTGGCGCTCAGCGGTGTCGAGGTTCGCGAGCCCACCGAGGATCAGCTCCGAGCGCGGGCACATCATCCTCAGCGGCACGACGACGTGGCGCGGCTCGAGCGTGCCGGAGGCCGCTTCGGGCAGGAGCGGCGTGAACAGCATGAAGTTCTCGCGGCTGACGATCGTCGTCTCGACGCCGCGCTTGCCGAGCAGGCGTGCCACCCAGCTACCGGCGAAGCCACCGCCGAGGATCGAGGGTGCCGCCACGCGCTTCGCGGGTCACGAACCGTTCCTATCACGTGGAGTGCAGCGGCTACGACGCGGGTGCGACGACCGGCGTCGCTCCGCGCGTGACGACGGGCGCCGTCCGCCGACGCAATTGCGGTCGAACTCCGTGCCCGCGTGCTCCCACAGGTGAGCGAGCGCTTCTCCGTGGCTCCAGGGTCCTCGGTAGACCCGTGGTGAGAGGAGAGCGTCGTACACGTCGCAGACGGCGAGGATCCGGGAGCCGAGCTCGAGGTCACCCTCCCGGAGCCCTCCCGGGTATCCACTGCCGTCGAGTCGTTCGTGATGGTCACCGAGCCGGAGAGCTCTCGAGCGGCCGCTAGCCTTCCGCGCGTTGCTCTGGCTCGCTCTCGTCGATCCGCTCCCGAACCGCGTCTTCTTCGATTGCGGCATCGTTGCGGGCCTTCGCAACGCGTTCGATGACCGGATCACGGCGCTCTTCCCGCTCCATCCGAAGCACATCGAACCCTGGCTCGCCCGAGCTCGACGGGCTGCGTGTGCTCGAGGCGGCGGCGCTGACCCCGGAGCACGTTCCGCTCGCACGAGCGCGTCGTCCGGCGCGCCGACATCTTCCTCGACGACCACGTCGGCTTCCATACCGCTCGCCGTGCGCCACAGCCTGCGCATGGGCTTCAACAGCGAGCGCTGGGAGCACGGGCACCCGATCGCGTTCCTCGACATCGACCGGGCAGGGCATCTGCCACGCTGGGAGATCGTCGACCGCGCGATGAGCCGTTGGCTCTTCTCGTCGTACCGCTATGTCGCAAAGCCGCTGCTCGAGACGATGCGTGGCGGCTGCACTGGCCTCGTCGTCACGAACCTCCAGGCGCACGTGTCGATGCCGTACCTCGTCGCAGCGCGCAAGCTCAGCGTGCCCGTTGTCGGCTACGTCGCGAGCTGGGACCACACGGTCGGCAAGGGCGTCGTCTCGCCGCACCTCGACCTCTACGTCGTCCAGAACGAGACGATGCGCGGCGAGCTCGAGCGCTACCACGGCAATCGATCCGGCGAAGATCACGGTCACGGGCTGGCCGCAGACCGACGTCTATCACCGCCGCCGTTCGCGCGAGGAGTACGCCGCGCTGCTCACGCGCCTCGGCCTCGACCCCGCGCAGGCCGCTCGTCCTCTTCGCCGGCAACACGCCTGACAACTCGCCGTACGAGGGCAAGCTCGTCGAGCGGCTGATCGCGCTGGTGGCGAGAGAGCGGTGCGTCCGAGCGCTACTCGCTTCTCTTCCGCCCGCATCCACGCGACAGCCGGGTGCCGCGAGCGGTTCGGCGCTGCGCTCGGCGTCGACGGGATCGCCGTGCAGGAGCCGAGCTACACGGACCTCGAGGATCTCGCGACGCTGCTCCAGCATGCGGCTGCCGTGGTCACCAACGCCGGGACGATCCTGCTCGACGCGATCGTCAACGACCGGCCGACCGTATGCGTGCTCTGGGACGAGGGTGCGCCGGCCGGGAGAGCGCTGCGCCGACCAGAACCTCGCCGGCGACCATTACCGGCAGCTCGCCGACCTCGGGCGCGTTCTTCCGCGCGGACGACTTCGACGAGCTCGTGGCCGGGATCGACGCGGCGCTCGCGGAGCCTGTCGAGCTTGGACGACGAGCGCGAGCGGATCGCAGCCGAGCTCGTCGGCGACGGTCGACGGCAAAGCGGCCGAGCGGGTCGTCGCGGCGATCTCCGCCGCGCTGCCGCACGCATGACGACGCTCGTCCTCTACAGCCGGCTCGCCTTCTATCCCGTGCACTGGCTCGCGCTCTCGAGGAGATCGTCCGGCGCTACGAGGCGGAGGCCGTCGTGCTCGCCGCAGCGCCGCCGGCCGACCTGCCGACCGTCCATCAGGCGCACGGCACCGCGGTAGAGGACGCCTCGCGGCTGCCGATCGAGGTGCGGCACGTGCCGCCCGGCTCGCGGAGGTCGCGGCTCTCCTGGATCGCGCGCCAGCTCCGAGAGATCTCGCCGGACGCGATCTGGGTGCAGGAGGAGCCGATCGACCCGTTCCTGCTCGAGATGCTCGCGCTGTACCGCTTCTCGAAGCGGCCGCGCATCGTCGACCGCCGTCTGCGAGAACATCTTCCCGCGCCCACGGCGGCTTGCCGAGCGAACGGCGCGGCGGCTGCTCTGGCCGCGGCTCGACCATCTGCTGACCGTTGCGCAGACCGTCGCTCGAGGGCATCCGCGCCGCCGGCATGCCTGCGTCGGTCCCGGCGTCGACGCTCGTCGCCGGCGGCCTCGAGCCGGAGGGCAAGGTCGAGCCGATGCGCCTGCCGTTCGATCGCGAAGACTCGTTCGTCGTCGGCTTCGCCGGGCGGCTCGTCGAGCAGAAGGGCTGGCGCGTGCTGGTCCGACGCCCTGCCGGAAGACACGCAGCTCGTGCTCGCGGGCGACGGAACCGAGCGAGCTGAGCTCGAGGCGCTCGCGGCGGCTGACGAGCGCGTCCACTACCTCGGCCTGCTGCCGAAGGACGAGCTCTGGGGCTTCTACGCCGCGCTCGACTGCCTCGCCGTGCCCTCGCTGACGACGCCTCGCTGGAAGGAGCAGTCGGCGAGCACGCTCGTCGACGGTCTCGCGATGGGCGTGCCCGATCGTCGCGTCCGACAGCGGCGGGATCCCCGACATCATGGGCCCGGCCGGCGTGCTCGTGCCCGAAGGCGACGCTGCCGCGCTTCGAGCGCGCTCGCGCGCCTCCGCGGCCGACGCGGCGCTTCGCGAGCGGCTCTCGGCGAGGCCGGGCCGCGCGCGTTTTCGCAGCGAGTTCGCGATCCCGGCCTACGCGGACAAGATCGCTAGCGCGCTGAACCTTCACACGCGGTCGCTAGCCTTGGGTGCATGAGCGTGCGCGGAGAAGCCGGTGGCGCCGCCGGCCGTCGCGGACGCCGCCGCGGGACGAGCGCGTGACGACGATCACGCCTCGCGACCCGGCTGCCGAACCTCGACCTGCGCGAGCTCTGGCGCTTCCGCGAGCTGGCGGGCGCCTTCGTCTGGCGCGACCTCAAGGTGCGCTACAAGCAGACGCTGATCGGCGTCGCGTGGGTGCTGCTCCAGCCGATGCTCGCGACGGTCATCTTCACGGTCATCTTCGGGCGGTTCGCGAACCTGTACTCGGACGGCATGCCGTACCCGGTGTTCGTCTTCACGGGCGTGATCATGTGGATGACGTACTTCCAGCCCGCGTTCGCGAGCGCGAGCGGGAGCATCGCTGGCAGCAAGGGGCTGATCACGAAGGTGTACTTTCCGCGAGTCCTGCTGCCACTTGGCGCAGTTGCAACCCCGCTCGTCGACTTCGTCGTCGTGTTCCCCGTGCTCGTGGGAATGGTCTTGTGGCTCAACATCCCGATCACGGCCCAGTGTCGTTCTCTTTCCGCTCTTCGTCCTGCTGGCTGCTCGTGACAGCGTTCGCTGTCGGGCTGTTCTTCGCGGTAGCGGGACGTCCGCTACCGCGACGTGCCGTACGCGATCCCGTTCGTGATCCAGATCTGGCTCTTCTGTTCACCCGTCTTCTGGTCGATCAACGATCCAGACCTTCAAGACAAGTACGTCAGTGGCTCGTCTCGCTCAATCCGATGACCGGCGCGATCACCGGCTTCCGCTGGTCGTGCTCGGCTCACCGGCGCCGCCGGCGCCCGTGATCGCCGCTCGGCATTGTGATGGCCGTCGTCCTCCTCGTCGTCGGGCTCGCCGTACTTCCGGCGGCGCCGAGCCGCGCTTCGCGGACACGATCTGATGGCGCGCGGCGACCGATCGAGGTCGACGGGCTCTCGAAGCGGTACCGCATCGGCCAGCTCCAGAGCGGCTACGACACGCTCCGCGACTCGCTCACGCACGCGGCGCGGCGCCTCGCGCGACGCGAGCACCGGCCGCCGGCCGAGGACGATCTGGGCGCTCAAGGACGTCTCCTTCTCGGTCGACGCAGGGCGAGGTGCTCGGCATCATCGGCCCGAACGGCGCCGGGAAGTCGACGCTGCTCAAGATCCTGACGCGGATCACGACGCCGACGAGAGGACAGGCCGTGATCCGGGGCCGCGTCGGCAGCCTGCTCGAGGTCGGCACCGGCTTCCATCCCGAGCTGACCGGCCGCGAGAACATCTATCTCAACGGCGCCATCCTCGGCATGGGCCGTCGCGAGATCACGCGGAAGCTGCCCGAGATCGTGGACTTCGCCGGCGTCGGCGAAGTTCATCGACACGCCCGTCAAGCGCTACTCGAGCGGCATGTACGTGCGGCTCGCGTTCTCCGTCGCCGCCCATCTCGAGCCCGAGATCCTGCTCGTCGACGAGGTGCTCTCGGTCGGCGACGCGGAGTTCCAGCGGCGATCGCCTCGGGCGGATGGAGGAGTTCAGCCAGTCGGGCCGGACCGTCCTCTTCGTGTCGCACAACATGCAGACGCTGGCGCGGCTCTGCGACCGGGCGATCCTGCTCCAGGACGGGGCGGATCGTGATGGACGGGCCGAGCGAGGAGGTCGTCGCGCACTACCTCCAGACCGTGTCCGGAACGCCGTCGCATCGCTTCTGGCCCGACCTCGAGACGGCGCCGGGAGACAAGCGCGCTCGGCTGCGCGAGGTGCGTGTCGTCGACGAGGACGGCGAGCACGACGGACAGCGTCGACATCCGGCAGCCGGTCGGCATCGAGATGACGTTCACCGTGCTCCGCGACGACGTGCCGCTCTTCCCGAAGATCAAGCTGTACGACCGCGAGGGCGACACGGCGTTCAACGCGCTCGACACGAGCGCCACGTGGGAGGAGCCGCCCGCCGTCGGCGACTACGTCGTCGACGGCCTGGATCCCCGCCAACCTCCTGAACGAGGGCCTGTACACCGTCGACGTCGACGTGTGCAGCCTTGGACGGTCGGGCGCGCACAAGCTCGTCCACCAGGCCGGCGCGCTCGAGGCCGTCTCCTTCCACGTGTACGACCCGGGCGAGGGCGACTCGTCGAAGGGCGCGCTTCCCCGGGCACCTGCGAGGCCCCGTGCGGCCGTTGCTCGAGTGGACGACCGAGCGCCGCTAGGCGCGAAGCGCGATGCAGATCGTCGGCGTCATGCTCGTCCACAACGAGGACGTGTTCGTCGAGCGGGCGCTGCGCAACGCAGCGGGCTTCTGCGACCGCATCCACGTCGCCGACCACATGTCGACCGACGGGACCTGGGAGATCGTGGAGGCGCTCGCGGGCGAGCTCGACCACGTCGACGCCGTGCGCGTGCGGACGACCGGCGACTCGCACGCCCTCGTCGAGGGCTATGCGGGCACCGACACCTGGGTGTTCGGCATCGACGGCGACGAGGTCTACGATCCCGCCGGCCTCGCGCGCTTCCGCGAAGACCTGCTCGGCGGAGCGCACCAGGAGCACTTCAGCCTGAAGGGCAACGTCCTCCACGTGACGGAGCTCGATCGCGCGGCCGGCCGGACGAGCGGCTACCTTGCCCCGCCGTCACGCTCGGTGACGAAGGTGTTCAACTTCGCCGCCATCGACTCGTGGACGCGGTGCTACCGCCAGTACATGCACGATGGCGAGATCGCGTTCCGGCCGGGCTACTCCCGCGAGTCGCTCGGGCTGCTCGGAGAGCGCCAACCGTGGGAGGAGAGCTCGTTCCGCTGCCTCCACGTGTGCTTTCTCACGCGTTCGAGCCTCGACACGCCGGAGCTCGCGGCTCGTGGCAGGCCGAGCCCGATCGACCTGGGTGGGAAGACGCGGACGCGCACGACGGCGCTTCTCGACCGGGTGCGGCCCGCGCCGGTCGCCTCCGCCTGGAAGGAGGAGAAGTACCGCCAGGGCGAGCGCGTGACGAAGGACGTCGCACCCTTCTTCCGATGACGAGCATCAGCGTCGTCGTCGCGACGTACGAGTGGCCGGCTGCGCTCGACGCAGTGCTCTTCGGCCTTTCCGAGCAGACGGATCCGGATTTCGATCTCGTCGTCGCAGACGACGGCTCAGGTCCTGAGACGGCGGCAGTCGTCGAGCGTTGGCATGAGGCGCTCGGAGAACGGCTGCGGCACGTGAGACAGGAGGACCAGGGATTCCGGCTCGCCCGTGTGAAGAACGTCGGCGCGCGTGCGTCGCGGAGCGACGTCCTCGTGATGATCGACGGCGACGCCGTGCCGCGTCGAGGGTTCGTCGAGTCGATGCGCAAGGTCGCGACGCCGGGCTGGTTCGTCGCGGGCAAGCGGCTCGAGCTCGACGAGGCGTTGACCGGCCGTGTGCTCTCGGAACGGCTGCCAATCCAGCGCTGGTCGCTGGCCCGGTGGGCGCGAGAGCGGCCGCACGTCTCCCCGCTCGCGGCGCTGACCGCGCGCGACCGGCGGCGGCCCGGTAGTACGGGCCTGCCCGAGTTCGTTCCGCACGGGAACCGCTACGGGTCGCTGCTCGGCGTCTGGCGCTCGGACTTCGAGCGCGCGAACGGGTTCGACCAGCGCTTCGAGGGCTGGGGCGAGGAGGACGTCGACCTCGCCATCCGCCTGCACCGCCTCGGGCTGCATTGTGGCTGGCCCGGGCCGCAGGGGACGCTCCTCCACCTGTGGCACGAGACGCGGAAGGGCGAGCGACCGAACGCCGGGCTGCTCGAGGAGACGCGCGGGAGCGACCGCGTCGAGGCCGTCTCCGGCCTGCGCAAGCTCTAGCCGACGGCGTAGCCCGCCGGGCCGGAGAGGCTCCGGACCGCTGACGGTGCATGCACGCCGACGCTAGCGGCCTCCCTTGGCACGTCGAGAGCCACCGTGTCGTCTACTTTGACGGCCGTGGCTCTCCGCACGAAGCCCCGAGCGGCGTACATCCATGCCTGCGGTGCCCTCGCGGCCGTCGGGCGTGCCGTCGAGACGGAGACGACGCGACTTCGTACGCGAGGACAGGGCGCCGACGTCGCGGTCTTCCATGAGTTCGTGCCACCGCCGCGAGGCGGCGGCCACCAGTTCCTGGCCGGGCTGGTCGGCGAGCTGCGTCGGCGCGAGCTGACCGTCGAGATCAACCGGATCTCGGGCGGAACGCCCGTCTGTCTCTTCAACTCGTTCAACTTCGACGCCGGACGCCTGCGCCGCTTCACGCGTGGCAATTGCCGGCTTGTGCATCGCGTCGACGGCCCGATCGGCGTCTACCGCGGGTTCGACGACGGCACCGACCGGGAGATCGTCGCGCTGAACCATGCGCTGGCGGATGCGACGGTGTTCCAGTCGCGGTACAGCCTCGAGATGCACCGCGAGCTGGGGTTCGAGCTCCGGGATCCGGTCGTGATCCGCAACGCGCCGGACCCCGCGCTCTTCCATGACGAGGGGCGGGCGGCGCTCCCCGCCTCGGGGCCGGTGAAGCTGATCACGACGAGCTGGTCCGACAACCCGAGGAAGGGCGCCGACGTGCTCGCGGACCTCGATCGTCGGCTGGATCCCGCGCGCTTCACGTTGACCTTCGCCGGACGGACTCCGGTCGATCTCCCACATGCGACCGTTCTTCCGCCGACGTCGCCGGCGGAGGTTGCGCGGCTGCTACGGGAGCACCACGTGTTCGTCTTCGCCAGCCAGAACGAGGCATGCTCGAACGCGCTGCTCGAAGCGCTCGCCTGCGGGCTGCCAGCGCTGTACGTGGACAGCGGGTCGAACGCCGAGGTGGTGGGGGGCGGCGGGATCGCGTTCACGGACGCGGCTGATGCCGTCGCCAAGCTCGACGAGGTCGTCGCGCGCTGGGACGCCCTCCGCGCTGCGATCGAGGTGCCCTCGCTCGCGGAGACGGCCGACCGCTACCTCGAGGTACTGCACGCGTGAGCGCCGTGCGTCGGGCCGCGCAGCCGATCGGCCGGCCGATCCGCCGGTTCGCGATCGGCCGCAGGACGAGGGCTTGGCCCCAGTACTCGCGGCTGTTCGTCGCCGGCGATGGCGAGGAGTGGGCGATCACAGATGACGCCCGCCAGATTGCGCGCCTCGCGGCGACGCTCGGCGCAGAGGTCGGCGACGAGCGCTGGATCTCAGCCGTCCGCGGCCAGTCGATCTTCTACGCGAGCC
The DNA here is from genome assembly GCA_963705945.1 of uncultured Actinomycetes bacterium. GTDB lineage: Bacteria > Actinomycetota > Thermoleophilia > Gaiellales > Gaiellaceae > PALSA-612. The sequence goes on from CAVPLG010000003.1 coordinate 809,793, forward strand.
AATTCTCGCTCGCGGAGTCGGAGCTCGAGCGCGAGAACCGGCTTGGCCTCGCGTACCTCCACGGCCGCCCCGGGACGCCGGGGATGCCGGAGTTCGATGCCTGCTACGAGCTCGTCCGCCGCCGGCACGGCGAGATCGAGCGGATCCAGGTGCCGTCCAGGGCGATGGAGGAGCTCGTGCTCGGCGCCGGCGTCCCGCGGGAGAAGGTGTTTCGCATCCCGATCGGCATCGACCTCGACCGCTTCCGGCCGCGCACCGCCGCGGACCGGACGGAGGCGCGTCGGTGTCTCGGGCTTCCCGCGGATGCGTTCGTCGGCGGCTCTCTGCAAAAGGACGGCGTCGGCTGGGGAGACGGGCTCGAGCCGAAGCTGATCAAAGGCCCGGACGTGTTGCTCGCAGCGGTCGAGCGCCTGCGCGAGCTGGTGCCCGAGCTCTGCGTACTCCTCACCGGCCCCGCGCGCGGCTACGTGATCGAGGGGCTGGAGCAGACCGGCGTCGCGTACCGCCACGTGCTGCTCGACGACCTCGGCGACGTCGCGCGGGCGTACGCCGCGCTCGACGTGTGTCTCGTCACCTCGCGCGACGAGGGTGGGCCGAAGGCCGTGCTCGAGTCGATGGCGACCGGTGTACCGCTTGTGACGACGCGGGTCGGCCAGGCGGCGGATCTCGTCCGCGACGGTGAGAACGGCCATCTCGTCGAGGTCGGCGATGCGGAGGCGGTGGCCGCCGCCGCGGCACGGGTCGCCGCCGCGACCGAGGCAGAGCTCGCGCCCATGGTCGCGGCTGCTCGGGCGACGGCGGAGGCCTGCTCGTACGAGGCGCTTGCGCCGGCTTGGCGTTCGCTGCTCGACGGCTTCGTAGAGCTGGCGCCCGCGTGAAGCACGTCGCCGGACGCGTCCGCTCGGCAGGGCGGTCGGCCATGATTCGCCTCTCACGCCCCGCACGGGGCGGCGCGGCGGTCTGGTACGGCCATCGGCGCATTCCTGCGCCCGGGGCGCCGGTCGAGGGCGGGATGGTGAAGTTCCAGCGCCTCCAGACGACCTTCCCCAACCGGCCGCGTGACTTCAACCTCCTCTACCTCGGGTCGAGCTCGCTGCCGTCGGACGTCGAGACTGCGATCGACCTGGCGCAACGCCGCGGCGCGCCGATCGTCGTCAACCAGGACGGAGTCGCGTATCCCGCCTGGGCGGGCGACGAGACGGAGCGCATCAACGCGCGCCACCGGCTCGTGCTGGGATCGGCCGCGCACGTCGTCTACCAGAGCGCGTTCTCGAAGGAGTCGGCCGACCGGTACGCCGGCCCGCGTCCGGAGAGCTGGGAGATCCTGCACAACGGCGTCGACACGACGCAGTTCGCGCCGGCCGGCACGCCGCCGCCGGGGCCGCCCGTGCTCCTCCTGAGCGGCGACCAGTCGCAGGCCTACCGCCTGACGGTCGCGCTGGAGACGCTCGCGCTCCTGCCCGACGCGCGCCTGCTCGTCGCCGGCTCGGTCGTCGGCGGAGAGGAGCTGATCGGCGACCTCGGTCTCCAGGGCCGGGTCGACCTTGTCGGCCGCTACGCGCAGCGAGACGCGCCGGATCTCTATAGGCGCGCACACGTGCTCCTCCATCCGAAGGTCGGCGACCCGTGCCCGAACGTCGTCCTCGAGGCGCTCGCCTGCGCTGTGCCCGTCGTCCACTCGGCATCCGGAGGGACGCCGGAGCTCGTCGCCGACGCCGGCATCGGCGTGGCGTCGGAGACATCGTGGGAGGAGGACGTGCCGCCCGCGCCGCAGGCGCTCGCCGAGGCGATCACGGATGTCCTCGAGGATCTCGACGGCTACCGAGAGCGGGCGCGCGCCCGGGCTGCGGAGCGCTTCGACCTCGCGCCGTGGGTGGCACGGCACGTCGCGCTGTTCGAGGAGCTCCTGGCGTGAGGCGGACGCCGGGGCAGATCGCGGCCGGCGTCGGCCGGCGGGTTCCGCGACGCCCGTTCCGCGTCGTTCTCCCCTACCCGGTGTTGCGGCCGTTCTTCCGCTTCTGGCTGTCGGTCGTCGGCGCAGACCCGGATCCGCGCCGCGCGACACGTCGGCTGCTCGAGGTGCACCAGGACGCGTACGACGGCGTCGACCTCGCGGCGATCCGGTACGACGGCGGCGTCCATGCAAAGCACCGTCTCACCCGCTACCACGACTTCTTCGTCGAACGCGTGCGGCGGGGCGAGCGCGTGCTGGACGTCGGCTGCGGGAAAGGCGAGCTCGCCTACGACCTGGCGGAGCGTGGCGAAGCCGTCGTCGTTGGCATCGACGTCAACCCGTGGTCGCTCGCGTTCGCGCGCGAGCGTTTCGTCCACCCCTGCCTGACGTTCGTCGAGGCCGACGCGCTCACCTACGAGCCGGACGGGTCGTTCGACGCAGTCGTGATGTCGAACGTGCTCGAGCACATCGAGCCGCGGGTCGAGCTGCTCCGGCGCGTTGTGGCGACGGTGCATCCGGCGCGCGTGCTGATCCGCGTGCCGGTGCTCAGACGCGACTGGGTCGTACCGCTGCGCGAGGAGCTCGGGCTCCCGCACTTCAGCGAGGAGACCCATGTCACCGAGTACGACGTTGAGCAGCTCGAAGCCGAGCTCCAGGCGGCGGGCCTGCGGGTGGCCGAGCTGATCCAAGTCTGGAGCGAGCTGTGGGTGGACGCGAGGCCCGCGTGACGCCTCGCGTCTCCGTCGTCATGCCGGTCCGCGACGGCGAGCGCTTTCTCCCCGAGGCGCTCGAGTCGACGCTCGCGCAGACCGTCGCCGAGCTCGAGCTGATCGTCGTGGACGACGGCTCGACCGACGCCACTCCCGTGATCCTCGCCGAATGCGCCGAGCGCGACAGCCGTGTCCGCGTCGAGCGCCAGGAGCCCCGCGGCCTCACCGTCGCGCTCAACGCCGGCTGTGGGCACGCGCAGGCGCCGGTGATCGCGCGGATGGACGCCGACGACGTGATGCTCCCCGACCGGCTCGAGCTGCAGCTCGCCTACCTCGACGCGCGTCCGGACGTCGCCCTGCTCGGCGGCGGCATCGTGCTCGTCGACGAGTCGGGCGCGGAGATCGACCGGGAGCCGGGTCGCGCCGAGCTCGACTTCCTCGCGAGGAACGAGCTGACGCATGCGACGGTCGCAATGCGCACCGAGGCGTTTCGCGCGCTCGGCGGCTACCGGCTCGACCAGGCCGAGGACTACGATCTCTGGCTGAGGTTCGAGGAGCGCGGCGGCGTCGCCGCCCTTCCCGACTTCGTGCTGCGTTATCGCCTCCATCCCGGCCAGTTCTCGGTCACGGCGCTCGAGCGCCAGGCGATGGGCTTTCTCTGCGTACGGGCGGCCGCGATCGCGCGCCGTCGCGGCGAGCCGGACCCGCTCGCCGGTGTCGAGCGGCTCGACGAGTCGCTGCTCGAACGACTCGGCGTCTCGCGAGCGACGCTCGACGGGACGGTCGTTTCGGACGCCGTCCACTGGGCGGCCACGCTCGGCCGGGTCGGGCGTGAGGACGAGGCGGCCGCGCTGCTCGATGTCGCGGCGGCCGTTCCGGGCGCACCCGGTCGGGCTGCGCTCGGGAGGCAAGCGCACGGCCTCGTGCTGAAGCGCGCCCTCCGGCACGGCCGCTTCGGAGACGCCGCACGGGAGCTCGCGGCGTACGCTCGCGGCCGATGACGCCGTCGATTCTCCAGGTGAACACGTCCGACTCGGGCGGCGGCGCCGAGGCGGTCGGGCTGGAGCTTCACCGCGCCTATCGCGACCGCGGTCTCGAGGCGACGCTCGCCGTCGGGTTGAAGCGGACGAGCGAGCCGGGCGTGGTCGCGATCGGCGAGCACAGGACCCTCCGTGAGCGGGCGCTTCGTGACCCACGCGTCGCCTACGACGTTCTGCGCGGCCGCGAGGACTTCCGCCATCCGGCCTCACACTGGGTGCTCGAGCTGGCGACGCATCCGCCCGACGTCCTCCATCTCCACAACCTCCACGGCGGCTACTTCGACCTGGAGGCTCTGCCCGCGCTGGCCGGCCGGCGGCCGACGGTGGTGACCATGCACGACGAGTGGCTCTACACGGGCCACTGCGGGTACTCGATCGACGGCGAGCGCTGGCTGACCGGCTGCGGCAGCTGCCCGCACCTCGACACGTATCCCGCGCTGAAGGTGGACGGGACGGCGGCGAACTGGAAGCGGAAGGCCGCCGTCTACGCGCGGTCGAAGCTCCACGTCGTGGCGCCGTCGGCGTGGCTGCTCGAGCGGGCCGAGCGCTCGATGCTCGCGCCGGGGATCGCTTCGGCTCGCGTGATCCCGAACGGGATCGACCTCGAGCTCTTTGCGGCGGGACCACCAAGGCAGAAGGACGAGCCCGTCGTCGTGTTCGCGGCACAGGGCGCGCGGACGAACCCGTACAAGGACTACTCCACCCTGCGGCGAGCCGTCAGCCTGCTCTCCGCTGAGCGGATGCTCGTGATCGCGCTCGGCGAAGCCGGAGAGGAGGAGCGAATCAACCAGGTGACGCTCCGCTCGGAGCCCTTCGCCAGCCGGGACCGCGTTGCCGAGACTCTCCGCGGGGCGGACGTCTACGTGCACGCGACGAAGGCGGACAACCACCCGCTCGCGGTGCTCGAGGCGCTTGCGTGCGGCGTACCTGTGATCGCGGCGCGCGTCGGCGGCATCCCAGAGCAGCTGACCGAGGAGACGGGCGTGCTCGTCGAGCCAGGCGACGTCAACGCCCTGGTGCGCGCGCTCGACGATCTGCTCCGCGATCCGGAGCGCCGGACTCGCATGGGCGAGGCGGCCGCCGCGGACGCGCGCGTGCGCTTCGGGCTCGAGCGGCAGGTGGACGCGTATCTCGATCTCTACGCGAGCGTGACCGGCTGATGAAGAGGCTCCGCTGCGTGCTGGCCTGGCTCGAGCGGAGGGTGAACCGCCGCGGCGCGCTCGCGCTGTTCTTCGCCGCGCTTGCGGTGTATGCGATCCAGAGCCTCGCCGTGCCGCTCGTCGCCGGGCGGGATCTCGGCACGTATCTCCGCTACTACGCGCAGTTCGGCGACGCGAGCCCGCCGCTGCCGATGGCGATGCTCTTCCGCACGCCAGTCGCGCCGTTCGCCGTCGGGGTGCCGCTCGACCTGGGTGGCGCCGCGCTTGCGCAGGTGTGGCTGGGCCTCCTCTATGCCGCGTCGATCGTCGCCTGGAGCGCGACCGCGGCCGTGTTCGGCGCGAGATCGGCGCTGCTCACGGCGGCGCTTCTGCTCGTCTTCCCCGGCTACGGCATCCTCTTCCACGCACTCGCGAGCGACGCGGTCTTCGCGGCCGTCTTCGCGGGCTGGGCGCTCGTCGTCTCCCGGGCGACCGTACGTCGATCGGTGCCATTGTTCGTCGCCGCCGGCCTCCTCGTGGGAGCGCTCGCGCTCACCAGGCCCGGGAACCAGGTCCTGCTCCTGTTCGCGCTCTTTCCGCTCGTGCTCCACGCGTCGTGGCGCTGGCGCCTGTCGGCGGCCGCCGGCTTCCTCGTCGCGGGCGTCTGCGTGCTCGCCCTCTGGGCTGTCCACAACGGTGTCCGCTACGGCGACTACGCGGTGGTGCGGGGAAGCGCTGCCTTCATCCCCTTCTTCCGCATGTACGTCTCCGACCACATCGTCAGCCCGGAGAACGGCCCGGCTTCGCGCAAGCTCGCGCGGGCGGTCGACCGCGACCTCCTGCCGCTCGAGCCGTATCGCTCCTACGGCGTCGACGAGGACACGTTCTTCCGCCGGGGCAGCATCCGCATGCACGAGGACCTCGTGAACCTCTCCGACCGCGTGTGGGGCTGGGACAGCGGCTACAGCGTGCTGCGCCGTGCGGCCTGGGAGGCGCTGCGCGCCCACCCGGGCACGTATGCGAAAGGCGTGACGCGGACGATCTGGCAGGAGCTCGCGCGGCCCGAATTCGCCGTCTCCTCGGCGCAGGCCGGGTCAGCGCGTCCAGCGAAGGCCACGGGATCAGGTCTACCCTCGACCGAAGGGGAGCCGATCCCGGCCGCCCACTGGGGCCTGTACACGACGACCCGCGACCGGAGCGTCGACGAGCGCTGGACGTCGCCGACCGCGCACGAGCTCGTCTTCCGAGACCCTGCCGACGCGCGGCGCTACGCCGAGATCGAGCGGGAGATCGGCGGCTGGCTCCGCGACCTGCCCGCCTACGACACGAGCGCGACCGTCCGAACCTGGCTGAACAGAGCGTCACGCTGGTACCCGCGGCCGTGGATGTGGCTCGTGCTCGCCATCGGCGCGCTCGCGTGTCGTCGGCCGCGCTGGACCCGGCTCGCGCTCGCCCTTTCCGTGGCCGCCGTCGCCGTTGTCGCTTTCACCGCGCTCGGGATCTTCACCGTTGTCGAGTTCGCGCTGCCCGTCGCACCCGCGTTCGTGGTCGCCGCGGCGGCCGGGCTCGTCGGCGTCCGGCAGCGCGAGGAGCTCGTCTGATGCTGACGCTCTTCTCCGTGCCGAAGCCGTTCGACGACTACATCGGCCGGATCCAGCGGCGGGCGGTCGAGAGCTGGCACGCGCTCGACGTCCAGGTCGTGCTGCTCGGGGACGAGCCCGGCGTGGCAGACGCGGCACGAGAGCTCGGCGTCGAGCACGTCGGCGGTCTCGCGCTGACGGAGCACGGCACCCCTCGGCTCGACTCGGCGTTCGCGCTCGCCGACGGGGTCGCGCGCTTCCCCCTCCGTGCGTTCGTGAACGCCGACGTCATCCTCGGCCCGGACCTGCTGACGGCTACGCGTGCCGTGTCGGGCACGCGCCGAGCGTTTCCTCATCGTCGGCGAGACGTTCGAGCCCGAGCACTCGCGCGGGCCTGCTGCGATCGACTGGTTCGTCTTCCCGGTAGGGCTGTTCGGCGAGCTCCCGCCGTTTGCGATCGGCCGGGCTCGCTTCGACAACTGGCTGGTCTGGAAGGCACGCCAGGTCGGCATCGTCGTCGACGCGACGCACGACCGTGCACGCGATCCATCAGCCCCACGCGTACGACCACGTCGCAGGCGGCAAGAGGGAGGCGTACTACGGCGAGGAGGCGGCGATGAACCTCGAGCTCGCCGGCGGCAAGGAGCACATCTACACGCTCCACGACGCGAGCCACGTCCTCCGCGGCGGCAAGCTCCGCCGCTACCACCCCTCGCTCATGCGCTGGCGCGAAACGCTGCGGAAGATCGCGTGGAAGCTCAAGCTGCACCGGATCGCGAAGAAGCTGGGCGTGCGATGAGGGTCGCGTTCGTCTCGCCGGAGCCGACGCCGTACCGGGCGCCGCTCCTCGACCGCGTCGCCGCGCACCCGGACATCGAGCTGACGGTGATCTACGCGGCTCGAACGGTTGCTTCACGGGAGTGGGCGGTCGACCTCGACCACGAAGCGGTGTTCCTGCGCGGCGTCTCCGTCCCCGGCGCGCGCCACGTACTTCGCCACGACTACCCGCTCACACCCGGCATCTTCGGCGCGCTGCGGCGACGCGCGGCCCGACGTGGTCGTCGTCTCCGGCTGGAGCACGTTCGCCTCGCAGGCCGCGCTCGCGTGGTGCCGCGCTCGGCGCGTGCCGTACGTCCTGCTCGTCGAGAGCCACGACACGGGGCCGAAGGCGGGCTGGCGCCGCAGGGTGAAGACGACGGCGGTGCCGCCGATCGTGCGCGGCGCCGCTTCGGTGCTCGTCGTCGGCTCGCGCGCAGGTGACTCGGTCGTCGCGCTCGGCGCCGATCCGGCGCGCGTCCGCGTGTTCGCGAACACGATCGATGTCGGCGAGTACGCAGCGCCGTCGACGGCCTGCTCGCGCGCAGGCTCGATCTTCGGGCGGCGCTCGGGCTTGGGGCGGACGAGGTCGCGGTCGTCTCCGTGGCGCGGCTCGCGCCTGAGAAGGGTCTCGACACGCTGCTGCGCGCCAGCGACTCCGCTGGCACACGTGCCGTTGTCGTCGGCAGCGGGCCCGAGCGCAGCCGACTCGAGAGCCTAGGCACGCACGCGATCTTCACGGGCGAGCTCGCGCACGGCCGCGTCGCGGAGGCTTACGCGGCCGCGGACGTCTTCGCACTGCTCTCGCTCCACGAGCCGTGGGGCGTCGTCGTGAACGAGGCGGCCGCTGCCGGGCTGCCGCTCGTCCTCTCTGACCGCGTCGGCGCTGCCGGCGACCTGCTGGCGGACGGCGAGAACGGGATGCTCGTGCCGTCCGGCGACGTCACGGCCGCCCGGAGGCGCTGCGCCGGCTCTTCGATCCGGATCTCCGCCGGCGCTACGGTGCACGTTCGCGCGAGCTCGTCGCGGCATGGGGTTACGAGCCGTCGGTGGACGCGCTCGTCGACGCTTGCCGCGAGGCGATCGCCTCGCGGTAGATCTCCTCCTGGCGCTTCGGTCACGTGCTCCCACGACGTCCGCCGCGCAGCGACGAGACTGCCGGCAGACAGCGACGCGCGGAGGTTCGCGTCCGAAAGAATGCGTCGTAGCGCGTCCGTCACGGCCGCCTCGTCGTACGGGACGACGAGCGCCTCGCTCTCCTCGAAGAAGCTGGCGATGCCGCAGCGGTCGGTGACGACGACCGGCGTTCCGGCGGCTGCCGCCTCCGCCGCGGCCATGCCGAAGCTCTCGCCCGCGGACGGCAGGCAGAGGACGGTCGCCTCGCGGTACAGGTGGAGCGGCGGCTCGTCGGTCGCTCCGAGCGCGTGCACGCGGCCGGCCGTCCGAGGATCCACCTGGGCCGCGCGCACCTCGTCGATCGCGCCGTGGCGGTCGTCGGGGCCGACGAGCACGAGGTGGATCTCTGGCAACGCCCGGGCCGCCGCGAGCAGATGCTCGATCCCCTTTCCGGACGCGATCCGCCCGACGTAGAGCACGATCGGCGCGTCCGCCGGGATGATCGAGATCACGCCGGAGCACTCCGTGCGACGGCGGCATCGAGTCCGGGTCGGGGAAACCGTTGCCGCGAACGCGCACGCGCGTGCGGGCGACGCCGCCCGCGACGACGTCGTCCGCCTCGCGCTCCGAGCTGACGACGACGGCCGCCGCTCCACCGGCGACCCCACGGTAGAGCGTCGCGTCGAGCGCTCGCTTGAGCGCCGACCTTGCGAAGTCGTGGCTCGAACATCCCGAGCGGCTCGAACACGTACGGGATCCCGCGGACGCGCGCCCAGCCGGCGACGACGGTCGAGACGAGGTCGCGGAAGCCGAGCACGTGGACGACGTCGGGCCGCTCGAGCCGCTCGAGCGCGACCGGCAGCGTCGGCGTGATCCCCATCCAGCGGTAGCTGAACGGCGTCGCGAGGTAGCGGACACGCACGCCCTCGATGAGCTTGGTGCGCGAGTGCGCGCTCGGTCGCCGATGGAGGTCGACGAGCGTCGTCGTGACGACCTCGATCGTCGTGGCCGTGCGCCGCGAGCCGCTCCGAGAGCTCGCGCGTGACCGGGATCGGCCCGCCGAACGCGACCGCCGGCCACCAGGCAGGCGCGGCGAAGAGGATGCGCAGGCGTGAGCCCTCCACAGCGGTGGACGGTAGCGTTCTGCCGCCGTGACGGACACTCGAAAGCCGCGCCTGCTCGTCGTCAACCAGTACTACTGGCCCGGCGTCGAGGCGACGGCGCATCTGCTGACCGAGCTCTGCGAGGCGCTCGCCGACGAGTACGAGATCCGCGTGCTCACGGGCGTCCTGCGCGGTCACGAGCAGCGCGCCGCAAGCAAGAAGCGCGGAACGGCGTCGAGATCGTGCGCGTCTCGTCGACGGCCTTCGAGCGCGCGAACCTCGGCCTGCGCGCGCTCAACTACGTCTCGTACATCGGCAGCTCGCTGCTCGCCGGGCTCACCGGCCCACGCCCCGACCTCGTGCTCTGCATGACCGACCCGCCGATGGTCGGCGACGTCGGCCTCGCCGTCGCGAAGCGCTTCGGCGTGCCGCTGCTCGTCATCTCCGAGGACGTCTTCCCCGAGATCGCGACGCAGCTCGGCCGCCTGAACAACCGCGTGCTCGTCGGCGACGCTGCGCCAGATGATCGGCCTCTACCTGAAGCGCGCCGACCGCGTCGTCGCGATCGGCGACACGATGCGCCTGCGGCTCGAGGCGAAGGGCGCGCCGGCCGATCGCATCCGCGTGATCCCGAACTGGGTGGACACGGAGGCGATCTCGCCGCAACCGCGAGACAACGCGTGGGCGCGGCTCAACAGATCTGACGGACAAGTTCGTCGTCATGCACTCCGGGCAACATCGGCCACGCCCAGAACCTCGAGACGCTCGTCCGCGCGACGACGTTCCTCCGCGACCTCGACGACCTGCGCGATCGTGATCATCGGCGGCGGCGCCCGCTATCTCGACCTGCGTGCGTCTCGCCGACGCGGCTCGAGGCCGGACAAGCTGCGCTCGCTGCCGTACCAGGCGCGCGATGTGCTCCCGCTGTCGCTGTCGAGCGCCGACCTCCACTTCGTCGGGCTCGCCGAGGGGCTGGCGGGCTTCGTCGTTCCGAGCCGGCTGTACGGGATCATGGCCGCCGGCCGCCCGGTCGTCGTCGCGGCCGACGCGGACAGCGAGACGGCGCAGGTCGTCGAGCGCGTCGGCTGCGGCATCGTCGTCCCGCCCAGCCGGCCGGAGCTGCTCGCCGAGGTGATTCGCGACGCGTACGAAGGCCGCTACGACCTCGACGCGATGGGCGCTCGCGGGCGCGCGTACGTCGACGGAGGACGCCGACACGCGCGTCGCGCTCGGCCGCTACCGCAGGTGCTCCGGGAGCTGGCGCCGCCTGATGCGGAAGGTCTTCTGGGGCAGCCTCGCGGCGCTCGCGTGGACGCACGTCGGCTATCCGGCGGCGGCGGCCGTCGCGGCGCGGGTCGCGCCGCGCCCGGTGCGGCGCGAGGACGTCCTGCCGACGGTGACGGTCATCGTCGCCGCACACGACGAGGAGGACAGTGATCGCGCGCCGCGTCGAGAACCTCGCTCGAGCTCGACTACCCGACCGAGCTCGTCGAGATCGTCGTCGCCTCCGACGCGTCGACGGACGGCACGGACGCGATCGTCGAGGAGATCGCCGCGCGCGAGCCGCGCGTCTCGCTGCTCGCGTGCCCGCGCGGCGGCAAGGTGGCGGCGCAGAACCTCGCCGTCGCGCGCTCGCAGGCCGACGTCGTCGCGTTCTCGGACGCGAACGCGACGCTGGGCGCCCGATGCGCTGCGCCTGCTCGTCGCGCGCGTTCGCCGATCCGGAGGTGGCGTACGTGCTGCGGCCGGCTCGTGCTCGAGGACGGCCGACGGGACGAACGTCGAGGGCGCCTACTGGCAGCTCGAGACGTGGCTGCGCGAGCAGGAGTCGGAGACGGGCTCGATCACGGGCGGCAACGGCTCGATCTACGCCGTGCGCCGCTCGGACTACGTCGACGTCGACCCGCGCTTCGGCCACGACCTCTCGTTCCCGTACCTCATGGTGCAGCGCGGCCGGCGCGCGGCGTACGACCCCGAGGCGCTCGCGTTCGAGAAGCCGACGCCGGACGTCGAGGACGAGTACCGGCGCAAGGTGCGGATGTTCGAGCACGGCTGGCTGATGCTCCACGAGGGCCGAATGCTCGAGAACCTGCCGCCCGGGCTACCTCGTCGAAGCTCGTCTCGCACCGCCACCTCCGCTACGGCAGCGGCGTGCTGCACCTCGCGCTGCTCGGCTCGAGCTTCCTGCTCGCGCGGCGCGGAGGCATCTACCGGCTCGCGTGGCTCGGGCAGCTCGCGTTCCTCGCCGAGGCGGCGCGGCGGCCGGGCATCGCGCGCTACTACACGCTCGTCACGTGGGGCACGGTCGAGTCGCTCAAGAACTACGCCGAGCGCGGCGTGCCGGCGGTGTGGGACAAGGCCCCCGGCACGCGATAGTGGCGCGCGGAATGTTGACGGAATAGCGACGGAGTAGCTACCCTCGAGGCATGGCCACGGCATTCGCGCAAGAGGCGATCCGGATCCATGAGCTCGACGAGCTCTCCGACTCGCAGATCGCGCAGGGCAGCGGTGCGGCCCCGAGCACCGTGCGCGACTGGTTTCGCGGCCGCACGTCGCCCACGGGCAGCGGGCGGAGCGGGTGGCCGAGCTCGCCGAGATCGTCGACCGACTCACCCGGTGATCGACCCGGAGTACATCGCCGTCTGGATGTCGAAAGCCGATCGAGGCGCTCGACGACCGGAAACCGCTCCAGCTGATCGCCCGGGCCGGCGCGGCAGGTCGCGAGGCTCGATCTCCGAGCTCGAGTCGCCCGGCGCCGTCTGAGGTAGCGCTCTGACGCTCGACGTCGATCCGGTTGACGTCGTCGGCAGCCTGGCTGCGCCACGCGTCGCACGGCCGGGATCCGCGGGTTCGACCCACGCCGCCCCCGACAATCGCTGGCAGCGCGGGTCAGTCGTGGACGCGCTCTACCTCGCGGACGGCGAGGCAGACGCTGTGGGCCGAGTGGTACCGCAGCCTCGCCGAGCTCGGCCTCCCGCCGCTGCATCAGCTTCCCCGGGACGTGTGGCGCTACCGCCTGCGTGGCCTCGAGGTCGCAGACCTCAGCAGCCGCAGGCGGCTGATCCGTATCGGGCTCGAGCCGCCCGTTGCCGGGCCGGAAGACGTGGCGCCGCCTACCAGCGCGTCGGCGAGCAGCTGTGGCGTGAAGGCTGGGCCGGGCTGATCGCACCGAGCGCCGCGCGACCCGAGGGGCGCGTGCTCTGCCTCTTCGTCCGAGGACGGTGAGGTGCCCGTGAAGCCCTGGGGTCGTCCGAGAGTCGTGCGTGAGCCGCCGGCTCCTCCGACTGGCATGCGGACGTGATCGTTCAGCCCTCGATAGGCGGGGAAGAAGCCGTCGTAGTCGATCGCAGCCGCCGCCGGAGAGGCGCCCGGTAGGCGTCCTCGTCGTGGACTACCTTCCCCATCCAGAACTCGCGGCGGCCCTCCGGGCTGAAGCGTTGCTTGAAGGCGAAGAGCGAGTCTCGCGGCCGCCGGCTCCGCCGCCGAGGTGGAGCTCCTCGAGGCCCTGGTCCTGTCCCCAGATCGCCGCCTCGTAGAGCAGGAGATTGCTCGCGCCGAGGTCGCGAGCGCGGTCGTCGGTCGCGCCGAGGTGGTAGTGGAGCCAGCGGTCGCCGCGCAGGCAGAGGGCAGACGCGACGGTCTCGTCCTGGTGCTGCGCGTCGAAGAGGACGAGCCCGTCGCCGAGCGCAGTGAGGCTCTCCCAGTACGCGGGAGGGAAGAGGTAATAGTCCGCCGCCTCCTGCCGTTCCATCGTCCGCTCGTAGCGCGCGACGAACTCCTCGAGTTTAGGTGCCCTCGTCGCCTCGACTGACACGCCGGCTTTCAGCGCCTTCCGCACGGTGTTTCGGTGCTTGCCGTGCATGCGCGCCGAGCAGGTCGCCGTCGAGCGGCCACCCGACGGTCGCGTTCGAGAACGCCGGCGTGGAAGTCGGTGCCTGCCTCTCGGTAGTTCTCGAACAACGGGTGGTAGCGCACGAAGGTCGAGACGACGCCGCGCTCGGCACACCACTCGCGGTACGCCTCGTAGAACCCCGCGAGCCCTTCTCCGACCGGCCCGCCGTAGCCGTAGGGCGTGATCACGTCCACCCGCCCGCTCCCCGGGATCTTGCGGACGATGCTGCCATCACTGCGCGCTCGTGATGCAGCAGTACGGGCTCGCCGGGATCGAGCACGGCGCTCGCCTCGACGTACGCGCGGAGGTAGGTAGGCGTCGGCGCACTCGAGCTCCGCGAGCACGGCGTCCCACTCAGCGGCGGGAGCTTCTCTCACGCGTCGGAGGAATCCGCGGCGCGCGCGCGCTCAATGTTGAGCTCGTCCTCGATCGGCTCGGGCTCGGCGCGGAACACCTCGCCGAACGTCATGAAGACGATCTTCACGTCGAGCCAGAGAGACCAGTGGTCGATGTACCAGAGGTCCATCGCGAACCGGTCCTTCCAGGGCACGGAGTCGCGGCCGTGCACCTGCGCCCAGCCGGTGATGCCGGGAAGCACCGTGAGCCGTCGCCGTTCCTCGTCGGTGTAGTGCGCTGCCTGCTCGACGAGGTCGGCGCGCGGTCCGACGAGGCTCATCCGGCCAACGAGGACGTTGAAGAGTTGCGGGAGCTCGTCGAGGCTCGTCTGGCGGAGCCAGCCCCCCGAGCGGGTGATGCGCGGGTCGTCCTTGACGAGGCCGAACGGGTCGGCGCTGATCCCGAGCTCCCGCCCTACCGCGACCGCGTCCTTGACCATCGTCCGGAACTTCCACATCGCGAACGGCTTGCCGTTCTTCCCCGCGCGATCGTGGATGAAGAGCACCGGGCGGCCGGACTCGACGAGGATCCAGATCGCGATCGCGAGCAGCACCGGCGAGAGCAGGATGATCCCGACGACCGCGAGGATCGGGTCGGCAACGCGTTTAACGAACCTCATCGGGCGAGCTTACGCCGCAGGACGTGACGAACCTCGCGGCCACGCTCCTGGACGATCCGCAAGCGCACGAAGTTGACCGTCCGCATCGCTGCGTCATGCGCTGCGTAGCCCGGTGCGCGTAGGCCGGCGCCCGCCCCGTCGCCGCGTGTCTCGTAGCCCAACGTCTGATAACCGAGCGCGTCGAGCTCGTCGCCGGCGACGCTCTCGAACAGCGCCTCGTCCTCGGCCGACATCTCGCGCCGCCACTTGCCGACGGCGTCCGTGGTGATCCCGGCCCAGACGTTCGTGAACCACGCCGCCTGATCCTCGACCACCTTCGACGGGTCGGTCTCCTCGATCGCGAGCAGCTCCGGCGTGTACTCGAGCTCGAGGAAGCCGCACACCCGGCGAACCTCCTCCTCGGGGCGCTCGACGAGATCCTCGTAGCGGACGGTGAGCACCCGACCGGGATACCGCTCGGCAGCGTCCCGCCCCTGGCGAATCGCGTGCGCCCACGAGCGCGCGGCCGCCCAGACATTGTTCGGGCCGAAGGGCACCTTCATCACGGAGAGCGCGACGTCGCGGCCGTCGCGGACGAGGACGACGAAGCGCGCGTCGGGCCAGATCGTCGCGAGCCGGTCGACGTGGCCGATGTACGCCGGCGTCTTGTCGCCCCAGCGCGTCTTGCCCTCGTGCTCGGCGTACGCCACGTAGGGCGCCGTGAAGGCGAAGCGGTACGCATCGGCGCGCTCGAGCCCGGCGGGGACCTGTGGCGGGGCGCCTTCGAGGCCCCACAGCGCCACGCGCGGATGAGCCCAGATGTCTCCGAGGACGTCCTCCGCCGGCTTTCGCACGTCGGCGTCGATCACGTACATCGACTCGGACGGGATCGCGACGTCGCCCCGGTCGAGGATCAGCCGGAGCATCGTCGTCCCGGAGCGATCGTGGCCGAGGAGGAAGAAGGGAAACGCAGATGCCACGGGCCGTCAGACTAATGGCGTGCGCGTCAGCCTCGCCGACCCTGTGAGCTACACGATCCCCTACGACCGGGCCCTCGCCGGCGCGCTCGCCGCGCGTGGCAACGAGGTCGACTTCTTCCGCGGCGCCTTCCTGTTCGCCGATCTGGCCCCGCCCGAGGGCTACCGCGAGCACGAGATCTTCTTCCGGCACAGCGCGCCGCTGCTCCGGGGCCGGCCGCGCTCGCGGCTGCGCTTCGTCGCCAAGGGGCTCGAGTACGCGCCGAACGCGCGCAAGCTCGCGAAGGAGGTCGAGCGCGCGGCGCCCGACGTGCTCCACGTCCAGTGGCTCGGCGTGCCGCGCTACGACCTGCGCTGGCTCGAGGCGAGCGCACGGGTGCGGCCTGTCGTCTTCACCGCGCACGACGTCCTCCCGCGGCGGACGGAGAAGAAGGTCGAGCTCTGGAAGCGGGTGTTCGGGTCGGTCGACTGTGTGGTCGTGCACGGAGAGGGCGCTGTCGAGGAGCTCGTCTCGCTCGGCGTGGCGCGCGAGCACATCGTGCGCATCCCGCATCCGGTCTTCGAGGCGCCAGCAGGTCGCACGCTCCGCTCGCCCTCCGGCACGACACTCGTCTTCTTCGGCCTGATCCGCGAATCGAAAGGGCTCGACCTCCTCGTGCGGGCGCTGCCGCTGATCGCAGACCAGGTGCATGACGTCCGGCTCGTCGTCGCCGGAGACGAGGTCGAATCGGCGAAGCCGTACCGGAAGCTCGCGCAGGAGCTCGGCGTCGCGGGACGGATCGACTGGCGGTTGCGCTTCGTCGCAGACCCGGAGATCGCGGATCTGCTCGAGGAGGCGGCAGTCGTCGTGCTGCCCTACCGGAAGATCGAGTCGTCCGGTGTGCTGGCGACGGCGCTCGGTCACGGGCGCCCCGTCGTCGTCACGGATGTCGGCTCGCTCGGCGACACGGTGCGGGAGTTCCACGCCGGGTTCGTCGCGCACCCGAACGACCCCAGCTCCCTCGCCGCTTCCTGCGTCGCGTTGCTGCGCGAGGACGCGCTCGCCGACGCCGTCCGGGGGACCGAGGCGGCGCGCGCAGAGCTGAGCTGGGAGCGTGCGGCAGAGGCGCACGAGCAGCTCTACGAGCAGATCCTGGCCGAGCGACGTCGTTGACGCGCTCGCGGCTCGCGCGTAATCCACACTGGACGCTCGGCGTCGGAGCGACGCTCGTCGTGCTCCTCGACTTCGGGCGCGTCCATTCGGGCCGGCGCGACTACGTCTGGTTGATCGCGGAGGCGCTTGCCGCCGCGGCGGCGTTGCTCCTCGTCTGGCGTACGCAGGAGCGGCTCAGGCTCCTGCCCCTGCTCGTAATCGGCGGCGGGTTGCAAGCGGCGCTCGTCGGTGTGCATCTCGCGCAGGAGATCCCGATCGACTACGACGTCATCGTCTTCCGGACGCAGGGGCAGGCGTTGCTGGACGGCCACTACCCGCGCTCCGAGTATCCGACGGGCGCCGTCTCGCTGTTTGCCTTCGAGACGTGGATCGGCGGGGGATCGGCGAGAACCGCGAACGCCTGGCTGATGATCCCCTTCCAGCTTGCGACCGTCGGCGCGATCTGGTCGCTCCGCACACGATGGTCGGCGTGGCTGGCCGCCCTCGTCGCGCTCTGGCCGCTCGACGCCTACGCGTGGGAGTTCAAGTTCGACCTAGTTCCGGCCGCGTTGCTCGCGGTCGGGCTCGCGCTGGCGTACAGGGAGCGGTTCGGGCTGGCCGGCGTCGCGCTCGGGATCGGCGCGGCCGTCAAGTGGACTCCGGCCCTCGCGACGCTCGCGCTCGTCGTCTGGCTCGTGTCGTCCAAACGGAGTCGGGAGGCCGTGCGCCATGCGGCCGGCTTCCTCGCCGCCTTCGTCGTGCTGACGCTTCCGTACCTCGTCTGGGACCCGCGTCACGTGCTCGACGCGTACTCGATCCAGGGCGGTCGCACGATCACCGGCGAGTCCTTCTGGTACCTGCCGCTCCACTGGCTCGGCCAGGCGCAGCTCGGCGACGACTTCACCCAGGCCGCCTCGGTGCCGGGCTGGGCCGACCCGACCGCGACCGTGCTCCAACTCGCGATCGTCGCCGGCGTGCTCGTGCTCGCCGTGCGTGTCCGCGGGGCGCTCGCCTGCGGCGTCGCCGTCGCCGCGCTCACCCCCGTCGCCTTCCTGCTCACGAACCGTATTTTCAGCCCGCAGTTCCTCGTCCCGCTGCTTGCGTGCTGGGTTATCGCGACGGCGCTCGTCGCGCGCAGCGCGCGAGAGCAGTTGTGGCTCGGCGCCGCGGCAGCGGCTTCGTCGATCAGCAACGCGTTCGTCTTCCCGTACGTCCTGCCGGGCGGCTCGCGGACGTGGGAAACGTGCTCGACGCTGCTCTTCCTCGTCGGACTGGTGCTCACGTGCTGGCTGCTCGCGGCAGCTGCGACAGGCGCGCAGACCGCCCGAGTACGCTAATTCGCCATGCGTTATGCAGTCACAGGCGCCGCGGGCTTCATCGGCTCGCATCTCGCGGACGCGCTCGTCGCGCACGGCGACGATGTGGTCGGGATCGACAGCTTCAACGACTACTACGACCCGGCGCTGAAGGAGGAGAACGCCGCGGCGCTCGACGTGCGCAGGCTCGACCTCGCGCGCGACGAGATCGACCTCGCGGGCATCGACGGCGTCTTCCACCTTGCCGGGCAGCCGGGCGTACGGAGCTTCGGTGACGTCTTCGGCCTCTACGTCGAGCGAAACGTGCTCGCGTCGCAGCGCCTGTTCGAGGCCGCTGCGCGCGACGGTGTCCGCGTCGTCTTCTCGTCGTCGTCCTCCGTGTACGGCGAGGCCGAGAACTACCCCACGCCAGAGGACGCGCCGCCGGCGCCGCTGTCGCCGTACGGCATCACGAAGCTCACCTGCGAGCACCTCGTCCGCGCGTATGCGCGGAGCTTCGGGCTCGACGCGGTCGTGCTCCGCTACTTCAACGCCTTCGGGCCGCGCCAGCGACCGGACATGGCGTTCGCGAAGGTCGTCAATGCGCTCGCCTCCGGCTCGTCCTTCGACCTCTACGGCGACGGCGAGCAGACGCGCGGGTGGACGTACGTGGCCGACGTCGTCGACGCCACGATCCGCGCGATGGAGTCGGGCACCGGGACGTACAACGTCGGCGGCGGGCTGGAGGCGTCGTTACGCGACGCGATCGGCGTGCTCGAGCGGCTCGGCGGGAGAGAGCTCGACCTCCGTGAGCAGCCGCCCGTGCCGGGCGACCAGCGGCGGACGAACG
The DNA here is from genome assembly GCA_963705945.1 of uncultured Actinomycetes bacterium. GTDB lineage: Bacteria > Actinomycetota > Thermoleophilia > Gaiellales > Gaiellaceae > PALSA-612. Next base: position 828,391 of record CAVPLG010000003.1, read on the forward strand.
CCGACACGACGCGCATCCGCTCGGAGCTCGACTGGGCGCCGGAGACCTCGCTCGAGGACGGCTTGCGGGCTCAGTGGGAATGGGCGTCGGCTAGAGTCGGCGCCCGGTGAGCACGCAGGCTGAGCGCTCGAACGTCGAGCTTGAGACCGAGGGGGAGGTCGATTTCGGCCGCTACTGGCGCGCGATCGCGCAGCGCTGGTGGCTGCTCGCCATCGGCGTCGTGCTGGGCGCTCTGATCGGCTTCCTCTTCTCGCTCCACGGCGGGCAGCAGTACAAGGCGACGGCGCAGATCTATCTCGGCCAGCCGCTCGCGCCGGACAGCGCGAGCCCGGTGACCACACCGCCGACGACGCTCGGCCTCGTCACTGCATTCGTCACGAGCGAGGACACGATCCGGAAAGCCGCCGCGCTCGCGGGCATCCGGCCGTCGAAGCTCCGCGGCAACACTACGGCCCGGCCGATTCCGGGCGTGTCGAACACGAAGCAGGCGCAGCCGGCGCCGCTGATCTCGATCAGCGTCTCGGGCTCCTCGAAGGCGAAGACACAGGTGGCGGCGAACGCCCTCGCGCGCTCGGCGGTAGCCGTCGTCGACACATACACGAACACGAAGGTCCAGACGCTTAAGCAGCAGCTCGACTACATCGACCGTCAGCTCGCGATCGTGGACCGCCGGATCACGACCGCGCGCGCCTCGCAGGCGCAGATCGTCGCCGACAAGAGCCTGAGCTCCACGGAGAAGCTCGTCGCGCTCACGAACATCAACGCGGAGCTCGACCTCGCCGAGACGCGGCAGTCGACGCTCGAGCTCAACCGCTTCAACACCCGCCGGGATCTCTCGCTCGCGCAGGACGTCGAGCAGGCGCGCATCACGTCGTCCGCGATCGCGGTCAAGACGACGCCGAAGAGCCGGACGACCGACGTCATCGTCGGCGCTTTCATCGGGCTCCTGCTCGGGATCATCGTGGCGCTGCTCTGGGACCCGGTCGCCGGCCGCACGCGCGCAACGCCTGCTGCGGCCTGACCCAATGCTCGACGGAAAGACCGTCGCAGTCGTCGTCCCCGCGTTCGACGAGGAGAAGCTCCTCCCCGAGACGCTCGCCGGCATCCCGGCCCTCGTCGACGCGATCTACGTCGTCGACGATGCGTCGCGTGACGGTACGGCGGACGTGGCCACCGCGTCAACCGACCCACGCGTGCGGTTGCTCCGGCACGAGCAGAACCGCGGCGTCGGGGCGGCGATCGTCACGGGCTACGAGCAGGCGATCGCGGACCGCATGGACGTCACGTGCGTGATGGCCGCCGACAACCAGATGCCGCCCGACGAGCTCGAGGCGATTTGCGCGCCGGTTGTCCGTGGCGAGGTCGACTACGCAAAGGCGAACCGGCTCGTCACCGGGGAGGCGTGGGAGCTGATCCCGCACGCGCGCTACCTCGGCAACGCGATGCTGTCGCTGCTGACGAAGATCGCGTCGGGGTACTGGCACGTCGCCGACTCACAGTCGGGCTATACGGCGATCAGCCTGTCGACGCTCCAGAAGCTCGACCTCGATCGCGTCTACCCGCGCTACGGCTTCCCGAACGACCTGCTCGTCCACCTGAACGTCCGCGACGCACGCGTGCGCGACGTGCCCTCGCGGCCGGTGTACAACGTCGGCGAGCAGTCGGGGATCCGCTACTCGCGCGTTGTCCCCACGATCTCGTGGCTTCTCCTGAAAGCGTTCTTCTGGCGCCTGAAGGAGAAGTACGTGATCCGCGACTTCCACCCCCTCGTCTTCTTCTACGTGCTCGGGCTCCTGATGTTCCTCGTCGGGCTGGGGCTCGGGATCGCGGAGGTCGTCCTGCGCATCCTCGGAAACCCGATCCCGCCGGCGACCGTCGTCCTGGTCGCGTTGCTCCTGCTCTTCGGGTCGCAGTTCGTTCTGTTCGCGATGTGGTTCGACCTCGAGCGGAACAAGGATCTCCGCTAGCCCACGCGAACCTCATGACTACCATGAGCGAGATGAGCACGTGCGTTGTCACCGGCGGCGCGGGCTTCCTGGGCTCGCACCTCTGCGACTCCCTCCTCGCCAAGGGTCACCGGGTGATCTGTGTCGACAATCTCACGACGAGCTCGCTCGAGAATCTCGAGCACATCCGCTCCGACGACTTCGTGTTCGTCAACCACGACGTGATCGAGCCGATCGAGATCGACGGCCCGGTCGACGCCGTCTACCACCTCGCCGCGCTCGCGAGCCCGATCGACTATCTCCGCCAGCCGCTGCACTCGCTGAAGGTCGGCTCGTATGGGACGCACCACGCGCTTGGCCTCGCGAAGTGGAAGCGGGCGCGCTTCCTGCTCGCGTCGACGAGCGAGGTGTACGGCGACCCGCTCGTGCACCCGCAGCCCGAGAGCTACTGGGGGAACGTCAACCCGATCGGCCCGCGGGGCGTCTACGACGAGGCGAAGCGCTACGGCGAGGCCCTGACGATGGCGTACCACAGCCAGCAGGGCGTCGACACGGCGATCGTCCGCATCTTCAACACGTACGGGCCGAGGATGCGCCCGCACGACGGCCGCGCGATCCCGACCTTCGTGCGCCAGGCGCTCGCCGGCGAGCCGCTGACGGTGTTCGGCGACGGGTCGCAGACGCGGAGCTTCTGCTACGTCGACGACCTGATTCGCGGCCTCTACCTCCTCGCCACTAGCGAGGAGCACCTGCCGGTGAACATCGGCAACCCGGACGAGTTCACGCTACTCGAGCTCGCGCACGCGGTGCTCAGGGTGACGGGCTCGTCGAGTGAGATCGTCTTTGAGGCGCTGCCCGTCGACGATCCCCAGGTGCGCCAGCCGGACATCACGCGTGCGCGTCAGGTGCTGAGCTGGGAGCCGGAGATCGCGCTCGAGGAAGGGCTCCGTCGGATGCTCCAGGCGGTCGGCCAGCCCGTCGTCGGCTCCTAGGCAAGCCCTTTCTCGGCGAGCAGCCTTCGGTAGAGCGCGTCTACGTCACCGACGAGCCGGGCGACGGAGTAGCGCTCGAGCACGCGCGTCTTGCCGGCCTCGCCCATCGTCTGCCGCAGCTCGGGGTCGGCCGCCAGCTCGGCCAGACGCTCGGCCAGTCCGTGGACGTCGCCCGCCTCGACGAGGAAGCCGTCGACGCCGTCGCGGACGACGTCCGGCACCCCGCCGACGCGTGTCGCGACGACCGGCTTCCCCGCCGCGAGCGCCTCGATCGCGCTCACCGGTGTGCCCTCGTTCGCCGAGGGGAGGACGAGAGCGTCAAAAGCCGCGTAGTACGGCGCGACGTCGTCCTGGTAGCCGAGGAAGAGGCAGTGGCGGACGATGCCGAGCTCGTGCGCTAGCTCCTCGAGGCCATCGCGGTCAGGCCCGTCGCCGACGAGGCAGAGCACTGCATCGACGCCCTCGTCACGGAGGAGCTTGCACGCAACGAGGATGTCCTCTGTCCGCTTGACCGCGGTCATGCGTCCGATCCAGCCGACGACGAACCGGTCGGGCGCGACGCCGAGCAGCCGGCGCGTGCGCTCGCGCGCACCGTCGGTCGCGCCGACGCGCTCCTCGAGCTCGACGCCGAGCCGGATGACGGTGAACTTCTCGGCCGGGGCGACGCCGAGCGCGACGAGATCGTCTCGTACCTCCGGGCTGACGGCGACGAGCGCGGTCGTCGACGCGGCGAGCGACCGCTCCAGCATCCGGAACAGGCTTCCGCGAACCGGGTCGAAGTAGCCGCGGAGGACGTGCCCGTGGAACGTGTGGACCGATGATCGGCGGCCGGGCATCGCGCGCGAGCAGCGCGGCGACCCGTCCGACCGCCCCGGCCTTCGCCGTGTGCGTGTGGAGGATGTGCGGCCGGACGCGGTGGATGATGGCGGCGAGCCGCCGCGCGGCGCGCAGGTCGTGGAGCGGTGAGATCTCGCGGCTGAGGTCGGGCAAGGTCTCGACAGCGATGCCGCGCTGCTCGGCGACGTAGGCCATCGACCCTTCGCCTCGCGCGAGCGATCCTGCGACGAGCGTCGTCTCGTAGCCGCGGGCTGCGAGGCCCTCGGTCAGATACGCGACGTGGAGCGCCGGCCCGCCGAGGTTGAGCCGCGCGATGACTCTGAGAACCTTGATCCGCTCAGGCGACGCCAAGGCTCTCGACCGTCGCGCGGAGGCCCTCCTCGAGGCCGACCTGCGGCTCCCAGCCGAGCGCGGCTCGTGCCTCGGAGATGTCTGCCCAGGACGAGCGGATGTCGCCCGCGCGCGCGGGCAGGTACTCGCGCTCGACCTCGACGCCGAGCGTGGCGCCGACCGCGTTCGCGAGCTCGTTCACGCTCACCGACTGGCCGGTGGCGATGTTGAACACGGCTCCGCCGACGTCCGGCGCCGCCGCGGCGGCGAGGCACGCGTCGACGACGTTCTGGACAAACGTGAAGTCGCGCCGCTGCTCGCCGTCGCCGTAGATCGGCACCGGCCGCCCGGCCGCGCCCATGGTGATGAACCGGGGCACGACGGCCGCGTACTCGGAGTTCGGGTCCTGCCGCGGCCCGAAGACGTTGAAGTAGCGCAGCGACACGGTCTCGATCGGGTAGACGCGGCTGAAGCTGACGCAGTAGCGCTCGGCCGCGAGCTTCGCGACGCCGTACGGCGCGATCGGGTCGGCCCGCGCCGTCTCGACGCAGCGGCAGCGTCTCCTGGTTTCCGTAGACGGATGACGACGACGCAAAGACGACACGCCGCACGTCCTCGTCCCGTGCGGCGAGCAGGACGTTGAGCGTTCCCTCGACGTTGACGGCGCTCGTCGTCAGCGGGTCCTGAACGGAGCGCGGGACGGACGGCAGCGCGCCCTGATGGAAGACGAGCTCGGCGCCGCGGACGGCCGCGTGCACGCGCTCGTAGCTCCGCAGCTCCCCCTCGACCACCTCGACGTCCGCCTCGAGGCCGGTGAGGTTCGCGCGGCTTCCGGTCGAGAAGTTGTCGAGCACGACGCACGTCGTCGCCGCGCTCGAGCAGTGCCCGAACGAGGTTCGAGCCGATGAAGCCCGCGCCGCCCGTGACCAGAACCTTCACTTCGGCTTGTCCGCCACCACGTGGTAGTTGAGGAAGAGCGAGCCGGGGATCGGCGCGCGCAGCGAGGGTACCGCGCTGTCGACGAAGCCGCCGAGGGAGTTGAGCGTCCACACGAACCCTCGCGCGACCGGCGTCAGATGCGCCTTCCGAAACAGGAGGTCCACGTAGACCGCGGACATCGCGCCGAGGCAGGTCGCGGCTCCGCCGACGGGCGTGACGGTCACCTGGGCCCAGTCCCCGTTCCGGGCGAACAGGCGCTCGAGACCGGTGTGCGTCCAGCGCCAGTAGTCGGTCGGCGACGGGTGGTAGACCTGCACGCCGTGGGTTGAGGCGAGCACGCGCCCGCCTGGTGCGGCGACGCGGTGCAGCTCGCGGACGGCGACGTCGGGATCCGTCGACGTGCTCGAGCACCTGCGTGCAGAGGACGAGGTCGAAGGACGCGTCCTCGACCGGCAGCGCCTCGACGGAGCCTTCGAGGTCGGCCGCCGGGTTCTCGAGGTCGACGCCGACGTACTCGTCGGCATACGGCTCGAAGTACGGGAGGTACGGCTTGATGCCGCAGCCGACGTCGAGCACGCGATAGCGGTCGAGATCCGTTCCTGCGCGGGCCGCCTCCGCCTCGAGCCAGGCGGAGAGCGCCGCGCGGACGTGGTACGTGATCCCGCTCTTCCGCGGGTTGCGGTGCTCGCTGCCTGGAGGCCTAGTCGCGGGCAAGCGCTGCTCCGGAAGCGGCGGTGGCGGCGAGGCCGAGCGCGATCCACGTCAGCGCGTCGAGCGGGACACCGGCGACGAGCCCGACCGCCGTCCACGTGCCCATCGCGAGCAGGAGCCACGCGGCCGCGATCGCGCCTGCGCGCATCGAGGCGGGTGGGCCGCGAAGCGCCGCCCGTCCGGCGAGCAAGAGGCCGGCTGCGAACGTCGCCAGCAGGAGGGCGAAGCCGATCACCCCAAGGTCGGCGAGCGCCTGGACGTACGCGTTCTGGATGCCGTACGGGTGCTCGGAAGACGGGAACGCGAGCGGCGGCGTGTCGGGGAACTCGCGCTTCGCGTCGTCGAGGTAGTCGCCGTACACCTGTTCCTCTTTCACGGACGCTTGCCAGCCGGCTCCGGCGACCGGGTGGTCGAGGAAGATCCGCCAGCCGATGTAGGCGAGCATCGTGCGCTGGACGTAGGTCTGGACGTTCTCCTCGGCCGACACGCTCTCGCGGCGGATGCCGAGGAAGCGGATGAACTGGTCGACGTCTCCGCCGCGCATGACAGGATGCCGCCCGCGATCACCGCGACCACAGCCACCGCCGCGATTCCGTTCCGCGCCGTCAACGTCCGGCGGTAGATGCCGACGAGGAGCAGCGCGGAGACGGCGGCCGCGAGCCCGAGGCCCGCGGCGGCAGAGCCCGAGACGATCACTCCGACCGCTCCCGCGATGCCGCCGATCGCGACGAACGCAATCGGCAGCTCGAAGCGACCGCCGGAGCGCGACGCAAGCGAGCGCCGCGACCAGGGACGCGCCGCAGAGCGCAGCGAGGTCGTAGTGGCCGAGGAACGACGGCTGGCGCCGCCCGGGCTGACCACGCGTCGAAGATGTCGACGCCGAAGATCTGGAGCACACCGACGACGGCCGCCGCTGTCGCCCAGGCGAACGAGCGCGCCGAGCACGAGCTCGAGGTCGCGCGCCGCCCGGAGGAGGAGCGGGACCGCCGGCGCGAGCAGCGCGTACTCCCCGAACTTGCGCCGCGGTCACCGCATGCGTCGAGACGTCGTAGTCGCTCGTCCCAGATCCGCGGATAGAGGCTCGCGGCGCCGACGAGCAGCACGAACAGCCCACCGGTTAGCCACACGAGCCAGCCGGCGCGGAGCGGCTCGAAGCCGTGGCGAACGCCTGCGAAGGCGGCTGTGATCGCGACGGCGAGCACTGCGAAGTCCGAAAGCACGACGTGTGCCGAGGCCGTGCCGGCGTGCACCGTGAACCCCGGCTGGAAGTCGACGTGGAGAAAGAGGATCGGGAGCGCCGCCGCGAGGACGGCGGAGGCGGGAAGGGAGAACGAGGCCGTGCCGGCGCCCGATCCGCTCCGGGAGGGCGTTCGAACCGCCACGGGCGGCCACTATACTGGCTGCCGTTTGACGGCCTCGCCGCTCGAACGGCTCCTCAGACCTCTCCGCGCGATCAGCTTTCGCCACTCGGCGACGGCGGCGGGCATCTACTTCTCGGTCGCGTTCGGCTTCCTCGGGACGCTCTTCGTCGCCCGCCAGCTCACGCCCGAGGACTTCGGTCTCTTCTCGATCGTGATCGTTACGACGGGCTTCTTCCAGAGCCTGCTCGACTTGACCGCCGAGGAGGCGCTCGTCAAGTACGGGTTCGACTTCACTGCGGCCGAGTCGTGGGGGAAGCTGCGGCGGCTGTTCGGCCAGGCGCTGCTGGTCAAGGCGGCCGGCGGGCTGCTCGCGGGGATCGTGCTCGTCGCGCTCGCGCCGGTCGCGGACTCGATCTTCGGCACGAGCGGCCTGACCGTGCCGTTCCTGATCGCGGCGCCGCTGCCCTTTCTCCAGAGCCCGGAGGGCGTCGCGAGCGCCGCTCTGATCCTCCGCGAGCGCTACGACGTGCGGGCGAGGCTGCTCGCGACGTCGATGGCGCTGCGCATGACCGGCCTCGCCGTCGGCGCGCACTTCGGCGTCGACGAGGCGATCGTCGGGATGGTCATCGCGCAGGCGGTGGCGACGGTGATCCTTGCGCTCGTCGCGCGCGCGGCGTTCCGCCGCTTCCCCGCAGCGCCCGTCGAGCACCTCGGCGAGGACCGGCGGGGCATGCTCACGTTCGTCTTCCATTCGAGTCTCGCCACGGGCGTCGTGTCGCTCCGTGGCGCGCTTGCGCCGCTGCTCCTCGGCATCGTCTCGAAGCCGGTGCAGGTCGGGTTCTTCCGCATCGCGCAGGCGCCGATGCAGGGCCTCGCCTCGCTGAGCGCGCCCGCCCGGCTGATCCTGCTCACCGAGCAGACGCGTGACTGGGCGCGCGGCGCGACCGACGTCGTTTTTGCGGGCGTCCGGCGTTTCACGATCGGCGCGGCGCTGCTGATGGCGATCGTGATCCCGCCGGTGTTCGTCCTGATGCCGTGGCTCGTCAAGGTGCTGTACGGCTCCGACTATGCCGGCGCGGCCAACGCCGCGCGGCTCGTGCTGATCGCCGGCGGCGCTCCAGTTCGTCTTCGGCTGGTCGAAGTCGCTCCCGGTCTCGATCGGGCGACCGAACCTGCGCGTGCTCGCTCACGGGATCGAGTCGGTCGTGATGATCCCGCTCGTCGTCGTGCTCGGCGCCGAGTGGGGCGCGACAGGCGCCGGCGGGGCCGTGCTCGCGTCCACCGTCGTCTTCTGCCTCGTCTGGGTCGTCCTGCTCGCGCGAATCAAGCGGCAGGCGGCGGCATGAGGGTCTTGATCGTCAGCGGCATCTGGCCGCCAGACGTCGGTGGCCCGGCGAGCCACGCGCCTGAGCTCGCCGCCTTCCTCCGCGGGCACGGCCACGAGGTGGCGGTGGTGACGACGGCCGACGCGGCGCCTGCACCGGAGCTCTTCCGCGTCGACTGGGTCTCGCGTCGCCTGCCGGTCGGGGTGCGGCACGCGGCAGTCGCGGAGAAGATCCGATCCCGCGCACGCGGCGCGGACGTCGTCTACGCCACGAGCATGATCGGGCGGGCGGCTGCGGGCACCGCCGCGGCCCGGCGGCCGCTCGTGATCAAGCTGACGACGGACGAGGCGTACGAGCGCGCCCGCAGACGGGGCCTCTACGACGGCGACATGGACGCGTTCCAGTCGGTCGACGGTGGCGCCCAGATCGCGGGTCTCCGGCGTTCCCGGAACGCAGCGCTCCGACGCGCAACACGTGTCGTCTGCCCGAGCGCGTATCTCTGCGAGATGGCGGTGTCCTGGGGCGTCCCGCCAGAGCGGACGCTCGTCGTCCCGAATCCCGCGCCCGAGCTCCCAGCGCTTCCGTCCCGTGAGGACGCACGCCAGAAGACGGGCGTCAAGGGCCCGCTGCTTGCGTTCGCCGGGCGAATCGGGCGCCAGAAGGCGCTTGAAGTCGGCCTCGAGGCGGTGGCCGAGGCGGGCGACGTGACGCTGCTCGTCGCGGGCGACGGCCCCGAGCGGGACGAGATGGAGATCCGCGCGGCGCAGCTCGAGCTCGGCGCTCGCGTTCGCTTTCTCGGCCCGCTCCCGCGCGAGGAAGTGCTCGACTGTTCCGCGCGGCCGACGCGACGCTCCTCTCCTCGACGTGGGAGAACTTCCCGCACACGGTCGTCGAGTCGCTCGCCGTCGGCACCCCGGTGATCGCGACGGACGTCGGAGGCGTCGCCGAGGTCGTGACGGACGGCGAGAACGGCCTGCTCGTGCCGGCGGGCGATCCGGCGGTCCTGGCGGCGGCGATCCGCCGCTTCTTCTCGGAGGGCGGGCTCGCGAAGCGGCTCGCGGCGGCCGCGGTTCCGTCGGTCGCCGGTCATTCCCGCGACGCGATCCTCGCCCGGATCGAGGCCGTGCTCGTGGAAGCTGCCCGATGAGGAGGTTGCTGATGGTCGGGCGGACGCGCTACAGGCTGCCCCTCTCCGAAAGCCTCGAGCGGAAGTTCGCGGCCCTCGGCGCGAAGCTCGACCTCCGCGTGCTCGCCTCGGCCGCAGACGGCTCGAGAGGTGACGACACCTTTCGCCTTTGGCAGCGGCTGCCGGTCCTCGACGGTGCGGCGTTCTACGCGACGCTGCCGTTCCGCCTCGCGTTCGAGCTCCGCCGGTTCGGCCCCGACGCGGTGACGACCCAGAGCCCGTACGAGGCGATCGCGGTGGTCGCCGGCCGCAGCCTCGCGCGCCGAAACGCAGCGCTGATCGTCGAGCTGCACGGCGACTGGCGCACGTTCTCGCGGCTCTACGGTTCTCCGCTTCGCCAAGCCCTCGCGCCGGCGACCGACCGCGTCGCGCCGTGGGCGTTGCGCCGCGCGGATGCCGTGCGGACGCTCTCGGCGTACACGACTGGTCTCGCGCGCGAGGCCGGCGTCGAGCCGGCGGCCGCGTTCATCGCCTTCACCGACCTCGAGCCGTTCACGGACACGCCGCCTGCGCCGCTTCGGGAGACGCCCGAGGCGCTCTTCGTCGGCGTGCTCGAGCGCTACAAGAACGTCGAGAGCCTCGCCGCCGCGTGGCGGCTCGTCGCGGCCTGGATGCCCGAGGCACGCCTGCGGATCGTCGGCGACGGTCATCGCCGCGACGTCGTGAAGACCCTCGTCGCGCGAGCTCCCCGAGCGGGTCTCGTGGACGCCGTCCCTGCCGACGGAGGGCATCGTCGAAGCGCTCGACGCCGCGACGCTGCTCCTGCTGCCGTCTCGCGCGGAAGGGACACCGCGAATCGTGCTCGAGGCGTTCTGCCGCGGTCGTGCCGTCGTCGGTGGGCGCGTCGGCGGCGTCCCCGACGTCGTCGAGGACGGTGTCAGCGGCCTGCTGCTCGACCCTGACGACGTCGAGGGGCTCGCCGAGGCGATCATGCGCGTGCTCTCGAATCGCGAGCTGGCCGAGCGCATGGGACAAGCGGCGCGCGAACGTGCGGAGACGCTTCCTGTTCACGCCCGAGGAGTTCGCGGAGCGAATGGCCGAGCTCGTCGAGCGGGCCGTGACGGCGCGATGAAGCCGCGCGTTCTCTTCGTCGGCCGAACGCGCTACGGGCTGCCCCTCGCCGGCTGGCTGGAGCGCAAGTGGTCGGCTGTCGGCCACGCGCTCGACTACCACGTGCTGGCGAGTGAGGACACGGCGAACACCGGCTCCGACCCCCGCTTCTCGCTGCTCCCGGCGTCGGCGGTTGCGGACGGCGCGCTCTTCTACATCCGGTTGCCCTTTCGCATTCGCAGCGCGATCCGGCGCTCCGCCCGCAGGCGATCGTCGCCGAGGATCCGCGGACGGCGACGCTGTCGCTCGTCGCTTGCGCGTTGTCCGGCTCGCCGAAGCCCGGTGATCTGCGAGGTGCACGGCGACTGGCGCCATTCGACGCGGCTCTACGGCTCCGAGGGGCGGCGCCTGCTGTCGCCGCTCGTGGACGCGCTCGACCGCTACGGCGTTCGCCACGCCGACGCCGTGCGCGCGCTGTCGCTGTACACCGCGCCGGCTCGTCGAAGCGGAGCGCGGCCGCGGACCCGACGCGGTCTTCCCGACCTACACCGACCTCTCGCTCTTCACCGAGGGCCCGGTCGGCCGCTGCCCGAGCGGCCGACCGCGCTCTTCGTCGGCGTGCTCGAGCGCTACAAGAACGTCGACGGGCTCGTCGCCGCTTGGCGGCGCGTGGCGAAGGAGCTGCCCGACGCGAGGCTCGTCGTCGTCGGCAAGGGGCCGCTGCGCGCCGAGGTCGACGCGCTCGCGCGCGGAGGTACCGGGCGTCGAGCTACCTGCCCGAGCTCCCGCCCGAGGAGATCGCGAAGGCGCTCGACGACGCGACGCTGCTCGTCCTCCCCTCGCGCCACGAGGGCCTCGGCCGCGTCGTGATCGAGGCCTTCGCCCGCGGCCGCGGCGTCGTCGCGAGCCGGGCCGGCGGCGTGCTCGATCTCGTCGACGACGGCGTCCAGGGCCTGCTCGTCGACCCGGAGGACACCGAGGGCTTGGCGGCCGCGCTCGTTCGCGTGCTCCGAGACCGAGCGCTAGCGGAGCGGCTCGGCGCCGCCGCGTCGACACGGTTTCGCGGAGTGGAACCAGACCGCCGAGGAGTTCGCGAGTCGCACGAAGGAGCTCGTGGCCTCGACTCTAAACTGACCGCGACGTGAGAGCCGACCAGCTCAAGCAGCTGCTGAAGAACGGCGTCTACCGCACGCTCGGCGAGGCGACGACAGGCGCCGGCGTCGTCAACGGCGCCGACGACCGAGCGCTCTGCGTCCTCATGTACCACAAGGTCAACGACGAGCCTGCGAACTCGGTGACCGTGCCGGTGTCGCTGTTCGACGAGCAGATGGCGCAGCTCGGCGAGCTCGGCTATACGGCGGTCTCGCTCGACGACGTGCTCGCGTACTACGTCGACGGCGTGCCGCTGCCGCCCGGTGCGGTCCTGATCACGTTCGACGACGGATACCGGGACAACCTCGAGAACGCCGTGCCGGTCCTCGACGAGCACGGCTACCCGGCGGTGCTCTTCGCGCCGATCGGCTATCTCGACGGGTCGCGCCCGCTCCCGCACGACGAGCACCTGGCGACGCACGGCATCCTCAACCGGACGCTGCAGTGGAGCGACCTGGCGGAGCTCGAGGCCGCGGGCGTCCGCGTCGAGTCGCACGGGATCGGCCACCGCCCGCTCGCCGACCTCGAGGTGGATGAGGCGACGCGCGAGATCACGCTGTCGAAGCTCAAGCTCGAGGAGGCGCTCGGCCGGCCGGTGCGCACGTTCGCGTACGTGAAGGGCTCCGAGGCGCACTACCGGCTCGTCCACCTGAGCCTGCTCAGGCAGGCGGGCTACGAGGTGGCGTTCACCTCGATCTCCGGCGCGAACGGCCCGAGCACCGATCCGCTGCAGCTGCACCGCTACAACGTCGAGCCGTATCCCGAGCGGACGTTCGAGCTCGTGCTCGCTGGCGCGTGCGACCTGATCGCGGTCAAGGACACCGTCGCCGGCACGCACGCGCGGCGCTGGTTCAACGCGGCGCTCGGCACGTCCTCGAAGTGACCGACTACGAGCTGGTCACGTACGGCCCGGAGCATCGGGAGGACTACCTCCGGCTGCTGCGCGAGGCGTGGGGCGAGGGGTCGATGTCCGGCAACGAGTTCGACTGGTGGTTCGACGGGAACCCGGCCGGCTCGCTGCGCTCCGTGGCGGTTATGGACGACCGCGTCGTCGGCGTCGCTGCCCACTCGCTCTACGCGATGGTGCTCGACGGCGAGCGGCAGACGGCGAGCTTCTCCGTCCACGCGACGACCGACGAGGTGGCGCGCGGGCGTGGCATCTTCGTCGAGCTGGAGCGAAAGCACGAGAAAGAGGCGCAGGAGCTCGGGGTCGCCTGCGTGCTCGCCTTTGCGAGCGCGCCGACGATCCCGCTCTTCCTCGGCCCGCTCGGCTGGACGCGGATCGGGAAGCTGCGGGTCTGGGCTCGGCCGGTCTCGACGAGCGTTTCTGGCGAAGCGGCACCGCGTCTCGACGTGGACGGCGACGCGGCTGCGAAGTGGCCGAACCACGTCGTGCGCGAGCGCCGAGTACCTCCAGTGGCGCTACCTCGACTCGCCGCGTGGATACGAGGCGGTCGTCGGCGGCGACGCGTACGCCGTCGTCTGGCCGGCGAAGGAGCATCGAGGCCGGACGATCTCCGTCGTCGCCGACCTGACGAGCACGTCGACGCTGGCCGCAGCCAAGCGGCGCGCGCGAGCTCGCTGGCTGTTCGCGCTGCCGGCGCCCGAGCAGCGACGCGCGTACCTCGCCGCGGGCTTCCTCCCCACGCCGCAGACGCTCCACTTCATGGGCAAGGCGCTCGCCGGCCGGCTAAACCCCGATCCGTCCGCGTGGCGCTTCACGCTCGGCGACACGGACTTCTTCTGATGCGGCGGCTCGTCTTCATCACCCAGCAGGTCGACCCGGGGCACCCGGCGCTCGCCGCCACGATCCCGAAGATCCGCGCACTGTCCGAGCGCGTGGACGAGGTGGTCGTGCTCGCCGACCGCGTGCTGCCCGGCGTGTTGCCGCCGAACTGCCGCAGCCTGAGCTTCGCCTCGCGGACGAAGGCCGGGCGCGGCGCGAAGTTCCAGGCCGCGCTGACGAGAGAGCTCGCACGCAAGCCGCGTCCGATCGCTGTCGTTGCGCACATGTGTCCGATCTACGCCGTGCTGGCCGCGCCGCTCGCGCGGCCACTCGGCGTCCCGCTGCTCCTCTGGTTCACGCACTGGAAGCGGACGAGGACGCTCGAGGCGGCCGAGAAGGCGGCGACGGCGGTCGGTTAGCGTCGATCGTGCGCTCGTTCCCGATCGCTCGTCCAGGAAGGTGGTCGCGATCGGGCACGGCATCGACCTCGACGAGTTTCCCTGCCGTCCCGAGGGGCAGCAGGCGACCGATTTCCGCGTCGTCGCGCTCGGGCGCTATTCGCGAGCGAAGGGGCTCGACACGATCGTGCGCGGCGTCGGTATCGCCGTTTCTCGCGGGCTGGACGTGCGCCTCGAGATTCACGGCCCGGCGCTGAGTGCAGCCGAGCGCGAGCACCGGGGCGAGCTGAAGGGGCTTGTGGGCGCACTCGACCTCGCCACACGCGTGCGGCTCGAGCCGGCTGTGCTCCGCTCCGAGGTGCCCGACGTGTTCGCTCGTGCAGACTGCCTCGTCAACAACATGGAGGCGGGAGCACCGGACAAGATCGTCTACGAGGCCGGCGCGAGCTGCCTGCCCGTCGTCGCGTCGAACCCGGTGTTCGACCAGCTTCTCGACGGCCTGCACCGTGCCGCTTCAGTTCCGGCGCGACGACCCGGAGGAGCTGGCGCAGCGTCTCGAGCGGCTCGCCATGATGACGCCAGAACAGCGTGCGGGGATCGGCCGCGTGCTGCGCGACCGCGTCGCGAAGGGACACTCGGTCCAGCACTGGGCCGACGCGATCCTCGAGGTGGCGGAACGATGAGACAACGGCACGGCGAAGGTGCTTCACTATCCAGAAGGTGGCGGGCATCTCCGGCTCGGAGGCGCACCTACTTTCGCTTCTGCCTCGGCTCGCCGAGCGTGGTTGGGACGTGCGGTTGCTGATGCTGCACGAGCACGAGGCGGGCGCCTGGGACTTCGCGCGCGAGCTCGAGTCGCGCGGCGTCCACGCTCGACGCGATCCCGATCTCCGGCGACGTCGACCCGGTGGCGTTCATGCGGCTCTTGCGCTACGTCGGCCGGCGAGCGGCCCGACGATCCTGCATACGCACCTCGTCCACGCGGACGCGTACGGGCAGATGGCCGGCGCTCTGGCGGCCGTGCCCGGTTCGCGTGTCGACGAAGCACGGCTTCAACGAGTTCCGCGAAGGGCGGGCGTTCGCGCTCGCCGACCGCGGCGTCGCCAGCCTCGCCCACGTCCACATCGCGATCTCGCGCGGGCTAGCGCAGTACCTCGCCGAGACGGAGGGCTTCGACGCGGACGACTTCGAGATCGTCCACTACGGGATCGCACCACGCGGCGATCCGCCGCCTTACGCGGGAGTCGACGCCCCGTCTCCTTTGCGTCGGCCGGCTGATCCCGATCAAGGGCCACATCGTCCTGCTGCGGGCCTTCGCCGAGGCGCGAAAGGCGGTGCCCGGCCTGACACTGGACATCGCCGGTCGCGGGCCGCTCGAGCCGGCGCTGAAGGCGCTCGCCCGCGAGCTCGACGTCGCCGACGCGGTCCGCTTCGTCGGCTACGTGTCGCCGATCCAGCGACGCGATCGAAGAGGCGGCGGTGATCGTCGTCCCGTCGATGGGCGAAGGCTTCGGCATGGTGGCGCTCGAGGCGATGGAGCGCGCGCGGCCGGTGATCGCCGCTTCGATCGGCGGGCTCGGCGAGCTCGTCGCCGACGGCGAGACCGGTCTGCTCGTGGCGCCAGGCGAGGCCGAGCCGCTCGCGCGCGGCGATCTCGCGTGTCGCAGGGCGACCTCGAGCGGCGGCGAAGATGGGCGAGGCCGGTCGTCGGCGTGCGCTCACGGAGTTTCTCGAGGAGCGCTGCATCGAAGCGGACGGACGCACTCTACCGCGATGCGTTGGCGGCCGCTCCTAGTCCAGAGTGGCCTGCTCGTAGACTTCGAGCGTTCGCGTCGTCATCCGCTCGACGGAGAACACCTTCGCGGCGCGGGCGCGCCCGAGCTCGCCGTAGGCCTCCCTGAGCCGCCCCCGCGAAGAGGGTACGCACGTCTCGGCGAGCTTCGCTGCGTCGTCGGGCGGAAAGAGGAGACCGGTGATCCCGTTCAGCGACGAGCTCGGTGCAGAGCCCGCATCGACCGCGACGACGGGCTTTCCCGGCCAACATCGCCTCGAGCATCGCGAGCCCGAAACCTTCCCAGCGGGCGGGATGGACGAGCGACGTCGCGAACGGCGGTAGAGCTCGGCCACGTCCCCCACGCGCCCCGGCATGAGCACGCGTTCGGCGACGCCGAGCTCACGCCCGAGCGCCTCGAGCGATGCGCGCTCGGCGCCATCGCCGAGCACGAGCGAGCGTCGCGTCGGGAATCGTCGGGAAGCGCGCGGATCGCGACGTCGACGCCCTTCTGCGGCGTCAGTCGAGCGACGCAGAGGAGGAGCGGCGCGCCGTCTTCGATCGCGAGCGGGGGGTTGGGCCTCCACGGCTCGGGCAGCGCGTCGAGGCCGTAGTGGACGACGTCGATCTTCTCTGCGGGCAGCCCCACGTCGTTGACCGAGAAGCGGCGCACCGCCTCGCTGATCGCGACGATCCGCCGCGCGCGGTGCGCAAGCCTTCGTTCGGCGTGGCGCCACCGGCCCGTGCGGAACGGATCGGGGTTGTGCTTCGTGGAGACGATGGGCGTGCGAGTCGTGAGCGCGCCGTAGACATCGGCGTGGACGAGATGTGTGTGCACGAGGTCGGCTCCTGACCGGCGCAGTGCGCGACCGAGGCCGCCAGGCGTGCGCGCGCCGCACGAACGGGACGCCGGCCTCCTCGAGGGCGTCGTAGAACGGATCCGCGTTCGGCATGTCGAGCCCGACGAAGCGCGCGTCGACGCCGCGCGCCGCAAGCGCCGGCAGCAGCGTCAGCAGGTGACGCTCCGAGCCGCCGATGCCGCCGATGCGGTGGACGTGGACTACGCGCACGCCGGCTCTCTCGCTCTCCAGCGTTCCAGCAGCCACACGACGGCTGCGCCCGCTGCCAGCGCGAGCAGGAAGTCCCACGGGACGCGGTAGCGTGTCGCGCCTGCGAAGACGAGGGCAGCGAGCGTGTTGTACGTGAGCAGCGCGAGGAACAACGCCGCGATCCGCCGTGGAACCACGCAGAGCCCGAGCAGGGCGAGGACGTAGAGCGGGATCGTGTACAGCGGCTGCACCCAGGTCCGCGCGTCGTCGACGAACCCGCCTGCCTCGGCCCGGCCCTCGGTCCGGATCGAGCGCGGGTCCCAGAGCATGCGCGCCGCCTGCACGGCAAGGCGCCCCTTCTCGTGCGGATGGTCGCGCCAGAAATCGAGCACCTCGCGCCGGTAGAGCCGCATCTGCGCGCACTCGTCGACCGTCGTCGGTGTGCCTGCCTGCGTCAGGTCGGCGGCAAGCTCGGGCCAGGGCGGCGCGCCGGCGAGGTTCGGCACGTCGTCGATCCACCCGCCTCGATCGAGCACGTCGTACGTGCTGAGGTTGTTCGCCTTCCACAGCGCCCGCGCATCCGTCGTCAGCGTGAAGCAGCCGACATTGACGTCGTTCCGCACGAGCCACGGGAGGAGCGAGAGCGCGCAGACCCCGACGACGAGGAGCGCCGGCGCCCAGCGCCGGAGCCGCCAGCCGACGAAGACGGCGATGACGAGCGGCAGCACGATGAGCCGTGAGTTGCCGAGGATCGCAAGACCGAGCGCAACGCCGAGGAGAGCCGGTACCGCGAGCCCACGCCGACCCGTCCGCTCGGTCGCGAGCAGAGTCAGGTAGACGACGACCGCCGCGAGCAATTCGTCGAGGATCTCGCGGTTGACGTGCACGTCGTGCCAGACGAGGTACGGGTTGAGCGTCGCCACGAGCGCGGCGATCAGCCCGGCCCGCGGGGAGAGGAAGCGCCGACCGGTCTCGTAGACGACGAGCGCAGTGGCGGCGGCGACGACGATCTGGGCGATGCCGACCGCCCACCACTCGCGGCCCGCGACCCAGTAGATGGGGATCAGGAAGAACGAGTACAGCGGCTGCGTCCAGGCGGACGGCTCGCCGCTGATGAACCCGAACGTGCCGCTGTCGACGAACGTCTTCGCGAACCGGTCGCTCTTCTCCGTGAAGGACGCGAGGATGTCGCCTCGCTCGTGGAGGAGGACGACGAGGCGCGGCACGACGGCGACTGTCGCGACGAGCGCGTATGCGCCTCGGCGGCTCATGGCCGCGTCACCCGGTCGCCGGTATCGCCGTCGCGGCGACGGCCGCGCGCTGGTCGAGGTGCGTCCGCTGCCAGAGCTCGAGCATCAGCAGGCACCAGAGCCTGTGGCCGTGATCGGCGCGTCCCGCGACGTGGTCTCGGAGCAGGCGTTCGACCCTGCGGACGCGAAGCTGGCCGCGCTGGCGCGTCATCTCCCCGAGCAGAACGTCTTCGGCGATCGTGCGGAGCGGCCCCCGGAACCAGTCGCGGACGGGCGTGCCGAAGCCGGTCTTGCCGCGCGCCGAGACCTCCGCCGGCAGGTCGTCGGCAAAGGCTCGCCGCAGCGCGAGCTTGCCGCTCCGACCCTTGACCTTGAGCGAGTCGGGCAGCGAGACGCCGAGCTCGAGCACCTCCCAGTCGAGGAGCGGCGAGCGCAGCTCGAGCGAGTGCGCCATCGACGCGATGTCGGCCTTCACGAGCAGGTCGCCCGGGAGATAGGTGCGGATGTCGAGCAGCTGGAGACCGGCGATTCCTGGGCGAGGCGGCGGTCCGAGCAGCTGCCACGTCGGCGCGGGGCGAGCGATGAACGACGGCTCGAGGAGCTCTGCGCGGAGCTCCGAAGAGAAGACCTCCATCAGGCCGCCGTAGCGCTCGCCTGGCCTCGCCGCCGCCGCCTTGAACAGCCGCGCAGCGCGCGTCGCCGTCGAGCGGCGCTCCTTGCCGAGCGGCCGCAGTGCGCGCGCCGCTAGCCCCGCGCCGGGCACCGCGAGCTTCCGCGCGAGCTCGTGCGCCGCGTAGCGCTCGTAGCCCGCGAACGACTCGTCGCCGCCGTCGCCCGTGAGCGCGACGGTCACGTGCCGGCGCGCGGCCTCGCAGACGAGGAAGAGTGGCAGCGCAGCGTCGTCGCCGTGCGGCTCGTCGAAGGCGGCAGCGAGCCTCGGCAGCGTGTCGGCGACGTTCTCGTCGACAAGGAGCTCCTCGTGCTCCGTCCCGTAGCGCTCGGCGACGGAACGCGCGTAGCGCCGTTCGTCGTAGCGGTCGTCGTCGAAGCAGACGGTGAACGTACGCACCGGGTGCGAAGACGCCTGCGCCATTCGGCCGACAACGATGCTCGAGTCGATGCCACCAGAGAGGAGAGCGCCGAGCGGGACGTCTGAGATCAGGCGCCGCCGCACGGCGGCGTCCACCCGCTCGCGCACCAGCGAGAGCCAGTCGCCTTCGCTCTCGGGTCGCAGGTCCTCGAAGTGGCTGTAGCGCTCGACGCGCACGGCGCCGCGCTCGGCGACGAGCACGTGGCCCGGGGGCACCTTCTCGATGGCTGCGAGGCCCGTCCCGCCTGGGACGTACTGCAGCGCGAGGTACGCGTCGATGGCCGTCGGGTCGATCTCGGTCGAGACGCCCGGGACGCGGAGCAGCGCCTTCAGCTCCGATGCGAAGACGAGCGAGCCGTCGGCGAGGCGTGTCCAGAGCAGCGGCTTCTTCCCGATCCGGTCGCGGGCGAGCACGAGCCGCTCGCGGGCGCGGTCCCAAAGCGCCACCGTGAACATTCCGGACAGGCGATCGGCGAACGCGACCCCGTGCTCCTCGTAGAGGTGTGGAATGACCGGCGTGTCGCCGGTGCCGCGCACGTCGTGGCCCCGCGCGGAGAGGTCGTCTCGAAGCTCGTGGAAGTTGTAGAGCTCGCCGTTGAAGACGGCCACGACCTCGCCGGACTCGTTGGCGACCGGCTGGCTGCCGGTGACGAGATCGATGATCCGCAGCCGCCGGTTGCCGAGCACGCAGCGTCCGAAGGCGTCGACCGAGCCCTCGTCCGGCCCGCGATGGATCAGCGCGTCGTTCATCGCGGCGACGACGGCGGGGTCCGGGTCGCCCGACGGTGCTAGGAATCCGCAGATGCCGCACACGGATGGCAAACGGTACGCGGTGGTCTCCTGCCACGTCGAGCGACCGCTCGACGATGCCTGCTGGGAGCGCTTCGCCGCGTTCCAGACGTCGCGGCCGGGCGGATTCCTCGTCGCCGCGCTCATGCGACCGCCCGATGCGACGGCCGGTGAGGACGACGGCGCGTGGCTCGAGCGCGCGCGACTCGCGGCAGCGCAGGGCCCGTTCGGGCAGCACACGCACTTCGTCGGGCCGCAGCACGCGCGACCGGATGCACCGTCGCCGAACCACGCTGCGAGGGTGCGGGACGAGGCTCTCTGGCTACGCGAGCACGGGCTCGAGCCGCGGTTCTTCTGCGGCGGCGGCTGGTACGTCGACGAGGGAGTAGCCGAGGTGCTCGCGGAGCTCGGGTACGTCGACTGCACGGGCACGGCCTTCCGCCCGTCGTACCTGGCCTCCGACGCGCCGCGGCTCGCCGCTCGAGCACCGGTCTGGCTCAGGCTGCCGAGCGGCCGGCGCCTGCTCGAGCTTCCTGCGACGCACACGATCGGCATGGCCGCTCGCGCGTCAGTCGGCGGCCTCGGCTCCTACGTCCACGTCTACTTCCACGACACCGACCTTCTCGCGCGCTCGCGCCGGATGGCGCTTCAGCTCGCCCTCCGGGTGCTGGCCCGCCGGACGAATGTCACGGACCTCGAGTCGCTGAGCCGGGCGTCGCACGCCGCCCCCGCCCGGCCGTTCGGCCAGGCGGCCGAAGGAACCGTGTCACCTGGAGCGTAAGATGAAGGCTCCTGTGGCAACACCGGAGCCATCCGCCGTCGCGCCGGAGAGCCCTCGAGAAGTCGGCGACATCAGGCGCAGCAAGCCGTATGTCCTCGCCCGGGCGCCGCGTCGCTGGTTCCTGCTCCGCGCCGCCAGCGTCTGCGTCCTGATCTTCCTCGACCTCTGCGGACTCGCGCTCGCGCTCTACGGGGCGCTCGCCCTGCGCGAGGAGTACTACGGGAACACGCCGATCCTTTGGGGCGTCCTCTGGGACGCGGAGGGGGAGTGGCTGCCGTTCGTCGCGCTGGTCACCGTGCTCGTCTTCTCGCAGGCGCGTCTCTACGCGAGCCGCGAGCACCGCTCGGGCTTCGGCCGCGTCGTCTCGTCGCTGCTCCTGGTCGCGCTGCTCACGTTTGCGTTCGGGCTCGGTACCGGCCACGAGTTCTCGACGTTTGGGCTGATCCCGACGACCCTTGTCCTCACGGCGGTGCTGATCGGGCTGTTCCGCGCGAGCTACGACGTCGTCACGCGCGAGATGTTCCATGCCTTCGGCGTCCACCGCCGCGCGGTGCTTGCGGGCGAGGGCGAGCACCTGCTCGAGCTCTACCGGACGCTGGGCTCAGGGCGCGGCGGGATCGACTACGACCTCGTGGGCCTCGTGTCCGCTTCCGAGCCCGACGTGCCGCTGGCCGTGCTCGGGAGTCCCGACACGTTGCGTGCGGTTCTCGAGTCGAACCAGGTCGACGAGCTGATCGTCACCGACTCGGACTTCGACGAGCGCCAGCTGCTCGACATGGTCGACCAAGCGCATCGTGCCGGGGTCCAGGTGCGAATCGCGCCGAGGACGACGGAGCTTCTGACGAAGCACGCGGACTTCGTGCCGGGCCAGGGGATCCCGCTGTTCGAGATCCGGCCGCCGGTCCTCGTCGGCTTCGACTGGGTCCTGAAGCGCGGCTTCGACATGGTCATGTCGGTCGTCGTGCTCCTGATCGGTCTGCCGATCTGGGTCGCGATCGCGGCCGCCGTGAAGCTCACCTCCCGCGGGCCCGTCTTCTACCGCGACCTCCGGGTCGGGCTGGGCGAGCGCGAGTTCGCGATGCTCAAGTTCCGGACGATGTACGCGGACGCGGCGACGCTGCAGCCGAAGCTCGAGCACGCGAACGAGGCACCTGGCGCGCTGTTCAAGATCCGCGACGACCCCCGCGTGACCCGCGTCGGCGGCTTCCTCCGCCGCTTCTCGCTCGACGAGATCCCGAACATGGTCAACGTCCTGCGCGGGGAGATGAGCCTCGTCGGCCCGCGGCCGCTGCCGACCCGCGACTACAACCTGCTCGAGGAGTGGCACCTCAAGCGCTACCACGTGCTGCCGGGCATGACCGGCCTCTGGCAGATCTCCGGCCGCTCGAATCTCTCGTTCGACGACCTCGTCCGGCTCGACTTTTTCTACCTCGACAACTGGTCGGTCTGGCTCGACATCACGATCCTCGCGCGGACGATCCCCGCCGTCATCTCCCGGCGCGGCGCCTACTAGGAGGGCGGCTGCTGGCTGGATCATCTTGGCTTTTGAGCGCCCTGTCGCCTGTTATCCTGAGATGGACTAAACTAGACTAAGTCAGACATGTCCACACAGGTCAACATTCACGAGGCGAAAACCCACCTTTCGCGGCTCGTCGAGCGGGCCGCCGCCGGCGAGGAGATCGTCGTCGCGAAGGCCGGCAAGCCGCTAGCCAAGCTCGTCCGGTACGAGCAGCCGAAGGAGCCGCGGCGCCTCGGCGGTCTCGAAGGCCGGATCTGGATTGCCGACGACTTCGATGCCTACGACGAGGAGATCGCGAGGCTCTTCGAAGTAGGCGAGTGAGGCTCCTGCTCGACACCCACGCGTTCCTGTGGGCGGTCGCCAAGCCCGCGGAGCTCGCCAGGGAAGCCCGATCGGCGATCGTCGATCCCGAGAGCGCGGTGCTCGTGAGTGCGGCATCGACTTGGGAGATCGCCATCAAGCGCGCGCACGGCAAGCTCGACACGACCGGCGACCTCGAAGCGGAGCTCGGCGCTGCCGGCTTCGCTCCACTCGCGATCACGATCGGGCACTCCCTCCTGGCTGGCCGTCTGCCGTTGCACCACACCGATCCGTTCGACCGGATGCTGATCGCGCAGGCTCAGCTCGAAAGCCTGACGATCGTCACCCGCGACCCTGCGTTCTCGCTCTACGACGTCGAGGTGCTCGCGGCGTGATGGCATCGCCATACTGGCTCCCGTGACCGCGCGCGCCCCGAAGATCCTCGCCGTCGCGTCGGCGATCGACCTCGATTTCAAGTACGGCTGCACCCCTGCCTGGTGGCAGCTCTGGAAGGGGCTCCACGAGGCTGGCGTCGACCTGATCGTGACGCCGTACCGCGGCCGCCCCGTGCAGGCGCCGTGGTGGCGGACCGAGCCGAACCCGTGCTACCGCGAGGGCGAGCTGTTCGCCGGCGGGCGGGACCTTGTCGCGCGCGCGAAGGGCGACACCCACATCCGCCGCGCGGAGGAGGAACCGCCTGACACGGCCGTCGACAAGCTCGTCCGCGAGACGATCTGGCGCTGGGTGACGCCGCGCTGGCAGCGGCACCTCGAGCGGATCCTCCAGCGGGAACGGGACGTCGACGCCGTCGTCGTCTTCACCGTGCCGATGAGCCACCTGCGCGGCGTCGCGACGGCGCTTCGTGAGCGCTTCTCCATTCCCGTTGTCTTCTACGACGGCGACGTGCCGATGAGCCTGCCGGAGTTCGGCGGCATGGACACGGGCTTCAACTACTACCACGGCGCCGATCCGGGCGAGTACGACCTCGTCGTCTCTAACTCGGAAGGTGGTCTCGACCGGCTCCGCGAGCTCGGCGCGCGGCGTGCCGAGGCGATCTTCTGGGGCGCCGACCCCGAGCTCTTCCGGCCGCTGCCGGTCGAGAAGGCGACCGACGTCTACTTCTACGGCTACGGCGAGAAGTTCCGCGCCGACTGGATCGAGGGGATGGTCGTCGAGCCGAGTCGGCGGCTTCCCGATGCCGACTTCTCGCTCGGCGGCAACGATTTCCGGAGCGACCTCGGCGCCGCTCGCTATGCGGGGGACGTGCCGTTCAACGTGTTCGCGAGCGCGATCTCCGCGGCGCGCATCAACCTCAACATCACGCGTAAGCCGCATGCGACCGTGCCGCTCTCGTCCACCTCGCGGCCGTTCGAGCTCGCGATGGCCGGCGCGACGGTCGTCTCGAACCCGCATGAGGGGATCGAGCGCTGGTTCGAGCCGGGGAAGGAGCTCCTCGTCGTCGAGACGGCCGACGAGGCGGTCGCGGTGTACGAGGAGCTGCTCGGCGACACCGGGCGGGCAGACGACCTGGGCCGCGCCGCTCGCGAGCGCGCGCTCGACGAGCACACGTACGTCCATCGTGCTCGGCAGCTGCTCGAGCTTGTCGGCATCGGATCGCAGGCACCGGTGGCCGCTCGTGGCTGAGCGTGACCCAAGGCTCGCCTCGCTCCGGCGGCTCGCGATCGTCCCCGCACTCAACGAGGAGAAGAGCGTCGCGCAGGTGATCTCGGAGATCCGCGCCTTCGATCCCGGCTTCGAGGTGATCGTGGTCGACGACGGCTCGGTCGACCGGACGACCGAGGTGGCGCAGGAGCACGGCGCACGTGTCCTACGGCTCCCGTTCAACCTCGGCATCGGCGGCTCGGTGCAGACCGCGTTCCGCTACGCGCTCGAAAACGGGTTCGAGCTCGCGATCCGCCTCGACGGCGACGGCCAGCACGACGCGGCCAATCTCGCCGCGCTCGTCGCGCCGGTCCTCGACGACACGGCCGACATCGCGGTCGGTTCGCGCTACCTCGGAGACGGCGGCTACAAGCAGGCGGCGCACCGGCAGATCGGCAACCGCGTGCTCGCCGGCGCCGCGTCGCTCGTCACGCGCCAGCACGTGACGGATCCGTCGTCCGGCTTCCAGGCGCTCAACCGCCGCGCGATCACGCTGTTCGCGAACGACTATCCGCACGAGTTCCCGGAGGTGGAGGCGACGGTGCTCGTCGCCAAGCACCGGCTACGCAGGATCGAGGTGCCGGCGGCGATGCGCGACCGCCTGGCGGGTCACTCGTCTCACGGCTTCTTCAAGTCCGCGTACTTCCTCGCGAAGGTGCTGCTCGCGTTGTTCGTCGCCCTCTTCCGCCGTGAGCCCCCGATGCGGGAGGTGTCCGAGTGACGCCGCTCACCTTCTCGATCGCCGGCGCGGTCGTCTCGGTGCTACTCGTCCTGATCATCCTCGAGCTGATCCGCAAGCGGCGCCTGAAGGAACGCTACGCGTTGCTCTGGCTCGTGACCGGTCTCGCGCTGCTCGTGCTCTCGGTCTGGCGCTCGGGGACGGCGACGATCGCCGGCTGGTTCGGCGTCGAGACGTATCCGCCGGCCGTGCTGTTCGCCGTCGCGACGTTCTTCATCCTCTGCGTCCTGCTCGACTACTCAACGGTGATCTCGAAGCTCGTCGACCAGAACGTCGTGCTCGCCCAGCGGATCGCGCTTCTCGAGGAGAAGCTCAACCGGCGGGACGGAGATAGAGAGTGATCCCGTCGCGCTCGATCCGCTTCGGGTAGCGCGCGCGGAGCGCACGGACGAGCGCCGGGCGGTCGGCGAAGGTCCGGCCCACGGCGACGGCGCGGACGTCATCTCGTTCGAGCGTTGCGACGATCTCCGAATCCGTCAGCGATCCGATTCCGAGCCGGACGAAGGACGTGTCGACGAACTGCCCGGGGACGCGGCGGTCGGCGAGGTAAGCGACGATCGGCAGGTCTGTGCCGACGAGCTCGGCCGGCGTCGTGCGCGCGCGCAGTTGCCTCGCCATCGCTTGGATTGCAGCCGGCTCGCCGCCCTCCTGTCGCGCCAGCCGCCGCTCCTCCTGCACGACGCCGGCGACTAGCAGGAGCGCGCCGACGCCGACGACGGCGACCCGCGCCGGCTGTGGGACGCGCTCGGCAGCTACACCGAGCCCTGTTCCGGCGGTGACGGCAAGCACGGTGGCGATCAGCACCATGTGGTGGTCCAAGAGCGGTTGCTGGTAGACGAGGAACACGGCGGAGGCTGCGATCCACGAGAACAGCGCGAGCGTCTCGAGCCGGCGCGCGAAGAGAACGGCGCAGACAACCCCGATCGGGACGAGGATGCCGGCCGGCGTCCTCCACTCGATCGGGTACAGAAGGACGCGGTGGACGTTGTCGGAGATCGACGGCCCGAGCTCCCGGGCGAGCCGGTGATCGGTGACGACGGAGCCCCAGAGGTCGGGCAAGGCGCCGGCGTAGGCGAACAGGAGCCCGGCCCAGACGGACGCCGCACCCACCGCGACGGCGCCGGCGAGACGCCACGACCGCCAGCCGATCAGCAGCACGGCGATCGGCACCGCGACGGGCAGCGCCAGCAGCTTCACCGAGACAGCCGCGCCGGCGATCGCCCCGGCACCAGCGGCCAGGCCGGGATTTCGGCGTGCGTAGGCGAGCACAACGACCGCGCAGAGCGCGAGCACGACTGACGCAGTGTCGGCCTGGACGCGCGCGGCCTGCACGGGGAACGGAGGCGTGACCGCGAGCACGGCAGCCGCGCCGATGCCTCCCCACGTGCCCGCGATCTTGCGGCCGAGCGCAAACGCGGCTCCGAGTCCGAGCAGCGCGATCAGGAGGAAGGGCACGCGGAGCGCGCTGACGCCGTCGCCGGGCAGCAGCGAGACCGCGCGCAGCAGCGTGTAGAAGCCGGGCGGCTGCGACGCGTAGACGTCCGTCCCTAGCGACTGGCCGTGGACGAGCGCGTCGAGCGACGAGAGGTACACCTGCTCGTCGTAGTTCGTCGCCGCGTGGAGGCTTCGACCGTAGAGGAGCCCGGCGACGAAGAGCACGGCGCAGAGCGCGAGAGCGACCCCGAGCCGTCCACGGGCCATCTACGGAACGACGACGGTGACCGGGTTCGAGAGCTGGAAGACGTCCCCGAGGGTCGGGTCGTCCAGCCAGTTCGCGCCCGCGCCGACGCGGTACGTCCAAGTCCCGCTGCCCGGCCGGTCGGCGATCGAGGTCCGACGCAGCGTGTGCAGCTCGACGCTGACGAGCGGGCACTCGTCCGCGCCGGGGTGATGCGAGAAGCACAGGTAGTCCGTGTCGGCCGGGCTCCGATAGAGCTTGTAAAAGACGTCCGTGCCGCGCTTCGTGGGAGAGGTCCAGTTGAGTGAGACGAGCTTCCCGCGGGTAGCTGCCGTCAGCTTCATCCCGTGGCCGACGGGCACGGCGATCTCCGCGTTCTGGAGCACGTCCTCACCTCCGTGCACGGGCGTTGCTGCCGCGGCGCCGACGATCGGCACGAGCCCGAGCAGGACGGCTGCCGCGATCAGTGCACGGCGGCCGATTGCGGCGGGCTTCGGGAGCGCCGTGCGCACCGCCAGTCTCGCGCCGAGCTTCGGGATCAGGAGCGGCAGCGCGACGGCAAGCAGGAGATACGCGGGCATCGCCGGCAGGAGGAAGCGGAAGAACGACCCGCTGTCGACCGACGCCTCTATCGAGGAGCCCTTGAGCACGAAGTACGTCCAGAACCACGTCGAGAGGTAGAGCGCGAGCGGCACCGAGCGCCGCGCGACGGCGATCGCGCCGGCGAACGGCAGCCACTGGACGACGCGCATGCTCCAGAACACCTCGCGCAGGCTTGCCAGGTTCGCGCGCAGCGTGTCCCAGTCGATGTTCACGTAGCGGTCGTACGGCTCGCGAAGCGTGCCGGTGCCGAGCGCGACATGGCGCTCGGGCGCGGCGAACGCGGGCAGGTAGCCGAGGCTCCGGTACTTCCAGAGCGTCAGCGCGACGAGTGCGGGCAGCGCGGCCACGCCGACAACGACGAGCTCGCGCCAGCGCCGCGCGGCGAGCAGCGCGACGAAGCCGGCGAGGAAGTAGATGAGGTTCGACGGCTTGATCACCGCCGCGAACCCCATCGTCAGCCCCGCGAGCGCCGCCGTCCTGGGGTCACGGCTCTCGATCGCGCGGAGCGTGAAGACGGCCGAGGTGAGGATGCAGACCGTCCCCGCGTAGTCCGCCATCCCCGTCAGGCCGAGCGGCAGGGGCAGGAACTGGTCGACGTAGCGATCGTGGTAGCGGTGGACGAAGAGCGGGACGACGAAATAGGGCCCGAGCGTCCAGGCGGCCGCGGCGAGGTAGCCGATCACGCGTCCGCCGATGCGCGCGCCGAGCTCGTACATGCACCAGAGGGCAAGCGGTGCGAGCACGAGCGCCTGGAGGAGCACGACGAACGGCAAGCCGCCAAGGAAGCCGGCGCCGCCGATCCACGTGAACGGCACGAGGATCGTCGACCAGCCGTGGGTGACGAACGCGTCCGTGATCGAGCCGTGGCTGAGCAGCCAGCCCGTCGTCCAGTACCAGATCTGGTCGCCGCCCTGATAGAAGAGCCAGCCGTTGTGATGGACGCGCGTCGTGAAGACGACGAGCGCGAGCCAGTGGACGAGGAGCAGCGGGCCGAGGACGCGCCAGGGCTCGCGAACCGGGGTCTGCTCCCACGTCCGGGCGATCGTCGCGCGGGCGCTCGCGGTGTTCACGCGCCGACGGGCGCGTGCTCGCGATACCACGCGATCGTGCGCTCGAGGCCCCCGCGCAGGCTTGTCTCCGCCTTGAAGCCGAACAGGGCCTCGGCCCGCGTCGTGTCGAGCAGCCGCCGCGGCTGCCCGTTCGGCTGCGTCGAGTCCCAGGTGATCGAGCCCGAGTAGCCGGTCAGCTCGGCGACGAGCGCGGCGAGGTCGGCGATCGCGATCTCCTCGCCGGAGCCGAGGTTCACCGGCTCGCCGCCGTCGTAGCTTGCGCCGGCGAGCGCGATCCCCTCCGCGCAGTCCTCGACGTAGAGAAACTCGCGCGTCGGCGAGCCGTCCCCCCAGAGCATGATCTCGGGATCGTCCCGCTCCTGCGCCTCGATCATGCGGCGAATCAGTGCCGGGATCACGTGCGACGTCTGGAGGTCGAAGTTGTCGCGCGGGCCGTAGAGGTTCACTGGGAGGAGATAGGTGACGTTCGTGCCGTACTGCTCCCGATACGCCTGCGCGCCGACGAGCAGCGCCTTCTTCGCTACGCCGTACGGTGCGTTCGTCTCCTCCGGGTAGCCATTCCAGAGCTCGTCCTCGCGGAACGGCACGGGCGTGTGCTTCGGGTACGAGCAGATCGTCCCCAGGAGGACGAGCTTGCGCACCCCGGCGAGCCGGCTTTGCTCGAGGACGTGTGTGCCCATCAGGAGGTTCGCGTACCAGAATCGGCCGGGCGCGGCACGGTTCGCGCCGATGCCGCCGGCGAGGGCAGCGAGGTGGTAGACGATCTCCGGCTCCGTGTCGCGGAAGAGGCGTGCGGCCGCCTCCTCCTGCGTGAGGTCGTAGTCCCCGCTGCGCGGCACGACGACTTCGTCGCCCTCGCGCTCGAGCCGCTCGACGAGATGCGATCCGAGGAACCCCGAGCCGCCCGTGACGAGCGCCTTCACCTCCTGCCCCAGTCGACGCGGCCGATCCAGCCCGCGCGGTTCGCCGCGTACCAGCGGATCGTCTGCCGCACGCCTTCCTCCCAGGAGACGAGGGGCTTCCAGCCCGTCTCGGCGCTCAGCTTCTCGTGGCCGACCTTGAGCGCCAGCACCTCGCTCGCGCCCGGCCGGTAGCGGGCCTCGAGGCTGACGAGCTCGCGGTCGCCGGGCCAGTGGCCGTCCTCCTCGCCGACGCGCAGGATCAGCTCGGCCCAGTCGCGCATGGAGATGTTCTCGCCCTGGCCGTAGACGTAGACGTCGCCGGGGATGCCGTGCGCGGCGACCGTCAGGTGGCCGCGGGCGCCGTCGGTGCAGAAGCAGAAGTCGCGCAACGGCTCGAGCTGCCCGAGCTCGACGCGCGGAGCCCTCGAGGGCCTGCGTGATGATCGTGCCCGTGACGAAGCGCGGGTTCTGGCGCGGGCCGTAGTTGTTGAACATCCGCGTCACGACGCCCGGCACGCCGAACGCGTCGTGGTAGTTCATCGTCAGGAAGTCGGCCGCCACCTTCGACGTCGCGTAGACGGACTTCGGGTTGATCGGCGAGCGTTCGTGGAAGATGACGCCGCCCTCCGGATCGAAGTCGTGGTGGTGCGCGACCGCCTCGCTCGGGTTGCCGTACTCCTCCGACGTCCCGGCGGTGTCGCAGCTTCTCGACCTCGAGGCCGTGGTCGACGATCGACTGCAGGAGGTTGAGCGTGCCGACGACGTTCGCCATCACCGTCTCGTACGGCCGGTGCCACGACTCGCCCACGTGGGCCTGGGCGGCGAGGTGGAAGATGTACGGCCGGTCCGGCGCCTTCGCGAGGTCGTTCACGAGGTAGTCGACTGACGTGCGGTCCGTCAGGTCTGCGAAGACGACGCGGAGCTGGTCGCGCAGGTGGCCGATGTTGTTGAGCGCGCCGCTCGACGTCGCGCGCACGAAGGCGATGACGTCCGCGCCGAGCTGCGACGAGCGCCTCGGTGAGGTGGGAGCCCATGAACCCGTCTGCGCCGGTGACGAGCGACGGTGCGGCCGGCGTATACGTCGCCGAGGTCGCGCCGCAGATCGGCGAGGGCGGCATCGGTCCAGACGCGCTCGGAGCCGCGCCGCCATGGCGGCAAGAGTAGCCCCTGGCTGCAAAGGTCCCGCCTGCGTGCGCGGGTGGGCGAGCCTCTACGCGAGAGCGTCAGGCTCGGCGTTCGCGACCTCGTTCGCCACGGCTACCGCCGCGAGGCGGTCGTCCGCGCGTCGTCGTCCCGCTCGATCCCAGCCGCTACCTCGAGCTGCCGTGGGCGGTCGAGCGTCTCGGCGCGCAGCCGGGCGAGCGTGTGCTCGACCTCGCTAGCCCCAAGCTGCTCGCCGTCGTGCTCGCGCGGCGGGGCGTGCGCGTGACGTCGGTCGACCAGCTGGAGCGGGAGATCGAGACCTGGCGGGCGCTGGCCGGCGGGCGTACACGGGCTCGAGCTTCAGGTCGCCGACGGCCGCGCGCTGCCGTTCGAGGACGCGAGCTTCGACCACGCGTACTCCATATCGGTGCTCGAGCACATCGAGGAGCCGGTGACGCGGAGGCGCTGAGCGAGCTCGCGCGCGTGGTGCGCCCGGCGGCCGCGTGCTCGTGACGCTTCCGCATGCGCGATGTACCGCGAGGACTGGCGCGACGCGCCTCTGTACGCGGACCACGAGCCTGGAGCGGCCGTACGTTCTTCCAGCGCTGGTACGACCCGCCCGCGTGGACGCGCTCGTCGCGGCTGCGCCGGAGCTCGAGCTCGTGTCGCGCGAGGTCGTGCGCATGGAGCCGAACTGGAACGACGCCTACGTACGCGGTCGTTTCCGTGGCTCGTGCCGCTGGGCCCGGTCTACGGGTTGCTCGGCCGCGAGGTGAAGGCGCCGACGGCGACGTCGTCCGTCTGGCGTTCGTCAAGCGCTAGCGAGCGTCGCGGTAGACGAGCGTCGTGGGCGTGGGCGCATGCGTCTCCCACGTGAACTCGCGCGGCGCGGGCGAGCCCCCGCTCGACGAGTCGCCCGTCGAGCGCACGGAGGATCGCCGCCGCCATGTCCTCGGGTGAGAGCGGGTCGAAGTACTCGGCCGCGTCGCCGCACACCTCGGGCAGCGACGTCGCGTTCGAGACGGCGACCGGGCAGCCGCAGGCCATCGCCTCGAGCGGCGGCAGGCCGAAGCCCTCGTAGAGGCTCGGAAAGACGAGGCAGCCCGCGGAGCGGTAGAGGTCGACGAGCGCATCCATCGAGACGTGGCCGCGCGATTCGACGCCGGCGGGAAGCGGCGAGCCTGGTCGTGGCCGGTGCCCGTGAGCACGAGCCGGAGCTCCGGCCGCTCTCGGCGCGAGCGAGCGCGAACGCCTCGAACAGCCGCTCGTGGTTCTTGTGCGGCCAGCGGTTCGCGGGGTAGAGGACGAACGGCTCGCGCTGTCCGGCCGTCCGGGCGTGAAGCGGTCGTGGTCGATGCCGAGGTGGATCGTCCTGACGCGCGTCCGGGTCGAGCGCGTAGCGCTCGATCAGCGTCTCGCGCGCGTGCTCGGAGATCGCGATCACGATGCGGCTGCGCTCGACCGTCCACCCGTAGACCGCGCGGCGGTAGCGCGAGCTCCGCGCGCGAGAAGAATGCGGGATAGAGCTCGTGCTGGAGGTCGTGGACCGTCGTCGCTGCGGGCGGCCGGTCGACGCGGGGGATCATCACGCTGAGCGGGAAGTGGATCGCGTCGAGCCCCGCGGAGTCGAAGCGGCGTCGGATCGGGGACGGGGTGGACCGAGGCAAGCGACATCGCCGCTACCCGGCCCGCCATCGTCGTGCTCGCGCGGTACTCGGGCACGACCGTCGTCGGGAGGCCGTTCGCCGGCGTCTGGTGCGACCGTCGGAACGAAGACCGCGGTAGTCGAGCTCGCCGATCCGCGCGAGCGCGCGCGTCAGCTCGCGCGCGTACGTCTCCGACCCGCCGACGAGCCCGGGCACGAGCGTGAGCAGGCTCAGGCCGACGCGCATCGCGCGAGCGTACCTCGCCTAACGGTGCCGTAACAGGCGCCGGATACGATGATGCCGATGCCGGATCGCGGCAGGGCACGACGGTGCGCCTGCACAGGTTCTGCCGCCGCGTTGAGGTCGACGTCGTCGCGCTCTTCGAGCAGCTCCAGGAGGAGGTCCGGCGCGGCGGGGCCGGACGGCTCGGACGCGCGCGCGACCTGGCGCGCCCAGGCGGAGCGC
This sequence comes from uncultured Actinomycetes bacterium, assembly GCA_963705945.1. GTDB lineage: Bacteria > Actinomycetota > Thermoleophilia > Gaiellales > Gaiellaceae > PALSA-612. Next base: position 860,801 of record CAVPLG010000003.1, read on the forward strand.
ATGTGGCCCGTGTCCGCCGAGCGGCCGCTCGTCCGGCGCCCCGGGCTCAAGGGCGCGGTCGCCTATCCGGTCAAGCGGCTGCTGCGCCCGTTCACTGCGCTGGTACGTCGAGCCGCTCGCCGCCGAGCAGCGCGCCTTCAACGACGCGGTGCTGAAGCTCGATCGACGATCTCTACGAGGCCGCCGACCGCGCCGACTCCGGCGCGGGAGGCGGCAGCAGGAGCTCGCGTCGAGCTCGAGGAGCGCCTGCGCCGCGTCGAGCGGCGCGGCCCGGGTGGTGCCGGTCGCTCCCGTCCAGACGGTCGCCGCGCAGCCCGCCGCGGCCGCGGTCCCCGACTACTTCGCCTTCGAGGCACGGATGCGCGGCTCGACGAGCGCGGTGCGCGAGCGCCAGCAGGCGTACGTCGACGACTTCCGCGACGCCGCGCCGGTGCTCGACGTCGGCTGCGGCCGCGGCGAGTTCCTCGTCGCTCCTGCGCGACGCCGGCATCGACGCGCGCGGGATCGACGCCGACGCCGACATGGTCGCCTTCGCGCGCGGCGAGGGCCTCGACGTCGAGCAGGCCGACGCGCGTCGCTAGCGCTCGAGGGCGCTCGAGGACGGCTCGCTCGGCGGGATCTTCGCGGCGCAGGTCGTCGAGCACCTGCCGCCGGCGACGCTCGTCCGCGCTGCTCGAGCTCGCCGTCGCGAAGCTCCGGCCGGGCGGCGTGCTCGTCGCGGAGACGATCAACCCGCTCTCGCCGCTCGCGCTCCGCAACTACTTCGCCGACCTCACGCACGCGCAGCCGCTCGTCCCCGAGACGCTCGCGCTGCTCGCGGAGCAGGCCGGCTTCCGCGAGGTCGAGACGCGCTTCGCTGAACCCGCCGGACGAGCGGCTCGCGATGCCCGACGATCCGCTGATCGCCGGCAACGTTCGCCGGCTGAACGAGCTGCTCTTCGGCCCGCTCGACTACGCGATCGTCGCCCGCAGATGAGGATCGCCGTCTGCCGACCGCAGGTGCCGTTCGACCGCGGCGGCGCCGAGATCTTCGCGGACGAGCTCGTCGAGCAGCTGCGCGCGCGCGGCCACGAGGCCGACCTCGTCACGATGCCGTTCAAGTGGTATCCGGGCGAGCGCGTGCTCACGCAGGCGTTCCTCTGGCGGCTCGCCGACCTGACGGAGGCGGACGGCCGCCGGATCGACCTCGTCGTCGCGACGAAGTTCCCGTCGTACTGCGTGCGCCATCCCGAACAAGGTCGTCTGGCTGCTCCACCAGTTTCGCCAGGCGTACGAGCTCGACCGCACCGAGCTCGGGCAGTTCTCCGAGTCCGCGCGAGGACCGCGCGCTCCGCCGTCAGGTGCAGCGGCTCGACCGAGAAGTCGCCTCGGCGAGGCGCGGAAGGTGTTCGCGACCTCGCGAACGTCGCCGGCAGGCTCGAGCGCTCGACCGGGCATCGCACGCCGAGGTGCTGCCGCACCCGCCGCAGCCGCTCGCGTACCGCTCCGACGCGTACGGCGACTTCGTCCTCTCGGTCGGCCGCCTCGACCGCGCGAAGCGGATCGACCTGCTGCTCGACGCGCTGGCCGAGAGCGCGTCGCTCCACGCCGTCGTCGCGGGCGAGGGCCCGGACCGCGAGCGGCTCGAGGAGCGCGCTCGCCGGCTCGGCCTCGACGGCCGCGTGACCTTCGCGGGCCGCGTGGCCGACGACGAGCTCACCGATCTCTACGCCCGCTGCCTCGCCGTCTACTACGCGCCGGTCGACGAGGACTTCGGGATGGTGCCCTACGAGGCGTTCCTCTCCGAGAAGCCCGTCGTCACGACGAAGGACGCCGGCGGGCCGCTCGAGGTCGTCGTCGACCGCAGGACGGGGCTCGTCTGCGAGGCGGAGCCCGCGGCCGTCGCGCAGGCGTGCGCGTGGCTCCACGAGCACGAGGCAAGACGCGCGAACGTGGGGGCAGGCCGGCAAGGTGGTCGCCGAGCAGGTGACGTGGGACCGCGCGATCGACCGGCTGCTGGGGCCGCATGAAGGTCGCGTACTACACCCCGCTGCCTCCCTCGCGATCGGGGATCGCGGACTACAGCGCGCTGCTCCTGCCGGCGCTTCCGAAGCACATGGAGGTCGAGCGTGGCACAGCCGGGCCGCTTCCGCGCGCACCCAGGCCGACGTCGCCCTCTACCACGTCGGCAACGATCCAGAGGCGCACGGCTGGATCGTCGAGGCGTTGCGCAAGCGGCGCGGCGTCGTCGTGCCTACACGAGTTCGTGCTGCATCACCTGGTCGCGGGGATCACGCTCGCGCGCGGGGACGCGGCCGGCTACCTCGACGCGATGGAGCGCGAGCTACGGGCTCGCCGGCCGGCTGCTCGCCTACGGCGTGCTCGACAACCGCATCCCGCCGCTCTGGGAGACCCGGCCGCAGGACTTCCCGCTCGCGGGCGAGGTGCTCCGGCCGCGGCCGATGCGCTGATCGTCCACTCGGCGTACGTCGAGGATCGAGCACGGGAGGCCGGTTACGAGGGGCCGATCGCACGGATCCCGCACCCTGCCTGGGCGGCACCGGACGTCCGTGCCGCCGACGTCGAGGGTGCGCCGCTGATCGGCTGCTTCGGGCACCAGAACGAGAGCAAGCGGCTGGCCGAGCTGTACGCGGCGTTCGCACGCCTCCGCGAGCGCCATCCCGGCGCCGGCCTCCTCGTCGTCGGCTCTGCGACACCGAGGGTGGCCGCGCTCGAGCCGCCCGCCGGAGTTGTACGTGCGGACTACGTCGACGAGCCGCGGCTGTGGTCGTCGATGGCCGCGTGCGACGTCCTCGTCTCTCTGCGCTGGCCGACGATGGGCGAGACGTCGGGCTCGGTCGTCCGCGCGCTGTCGCTCGGGACGCCCGCTCGTCGTGTCGGACGTCGGCTGGTTCTCGGAGCTGCCGGACGACGTCGCCATCAAGGTGGCGCCGGACGAGCGCGAGGTCGATGCCCTCGCGGCGGCGCTCGAGCGCCTCGCCGACGACGGCGGCGCTGCGCACGGAAATGGGGCTCGCGGCCGGCACACTCGCGCGGGCGGAGCACGACGTCGACAGCGTGGCGGAGCTCTACGCCGGCGCCCTCGAGCGCGCCGCCGGCGGAGAAGTCGTCCGCGAGGCGGTGGTCCGGGAGGTGGCCGATGCTGCGGCGGAGACCGGGATCGCCGCCGGCGACCCCGAGGCCGCGGAGCTCACGAGCCGGCTACGAGAGGTCGGGCTTGGCGAGTGAGGCGGCGACCGAGCGGCACGACATCCGCTCGATCGTTCTCTCAGTACCGGTCTGGGCCTGGCTGACCGGCATCGTCGCCATGTCGGCGATCGTCCGTTACTTCTTCGGGCGCGGCACGCCGGCCCCGTGGATCATGGTCGACGAACTGATCTACTCCGAGCTCGCGAAGAGCTTCGCGGAATCGGGGCGCTTCCTCGTGCGGGACGAGGCGACGGCCGCCTACGGAATCGTCTATCCGATGCTGATCGCGCCCGCGTGGGCGCTGTTCGATGCCGTGCCGCAGGCGTACGCGGCGGCGAAGGCGATCAACGCGGTCGTGATGTCGCTCGCGGCGGTGCCCGCGTACTTCCTCGCGCGGCGCGTGCTCTCGTCCGGCTACGCACTGGTCGCCGCGGCGCTCACCGTGGCGATCCCGTCGATGGTCTATACGGCCACGCTGATGACGGAGAATGCGTTCTACCCGCTCTTCCTGACCGCGGCGCTGATGCTCGTGCTGTGGCTCGAGCGGCCGACGGCGCTCCGGACGGCGCTCCTCCTCGGCATCTGCCTCGTCGCCTACCTCACCCGCCAGCAGGCGGTCGCACTGCTCCCGGCACTCGTCACGGCGCCCTTCCTCGTCGCCGGCAGACAGGCGATCCGGCGTTACGCGCTGCTCTACGGCATCGCCGTGGCCGGCCTGATCGGCGTCGTAATCGTCCAGGTCGCGCGCGGGGCTTCGCCACTCGGCATCTTCGGCGCCTACGAGGTCGCGGGGAAGACGCACTACTCCGTCCGCGAAGTGGCGAAGTGGTTCCTCTACCACGTGGCGGAGCTCGATCTCTCGCTCGGCGTGCTCCCGTTCGCCGCGCTGCTCCTGCTCGTGCTGATGTGGAGGCGGCTCGCCGACCGCGACCGGATCTTCGTCGCCGCGGCGGTCACGCTCTCCTTCTGGCTCGTGCTCGAGGTGGCGATCTTCGCGTCCGAGCAGACCTTCCGGATCGAGGAGCGGAATATGTTCTACGTCGCGCCGCTCTTTCTCATCGCGCTCCTCGTCTGGATCGAGCGGGGCGCGCTGCGGCCGCAGCCGGCGACGGTGATTGCGGCCGCCTTGGCCGCGGGACTCCCGCTCGTCGTGCCGTACGAGGACTTCATCAACCTGAACGCGGTATCTGACACCGCTGCGCTGTTGCCGCTCGGCTGGCTCGTCGCGCGAGGGCTGGCCCTGGGTGACGTCGATCTCGTCGTGCTCGCAGGATGCGTCGTCGCAGGCGTCGCGTTCCTGTTCGTACCGCGCCGCTATGCGCTCGTGCTGCCGGGGCTCGTGCTCGTCTACTTCGCCGTTTCGCAGCACCCGATCGTCGCCGAGCACCGCTATCGCGCGGCGCAGCACCTCTTCGGCGGAATCACGAACACGCACCGCGACTGGATCGACCGCGCCGTCGGCCGGATGGCCGACGTGGGACTCGTCTGGACGGGGAGAACGGACAAGTTCACGGTCTGGGAGAACGAGTTCTTCAACCGGAACGTCGGCACGATCTACACGACCGGTCCGGCGGTCCCGGGAGGGCTCGCCCAGACGCCCGTCGTCGTCGACCGCAGGACCGGCTATCTTCGCCGCGCCGACGACGCCACTCTCGTCCGCTCGCAATATGCCCTGACGGACGCGTCGCTCGAGTTGCAGGGCCGTCTGGCCGCAGAAGACGCGAAGAAGCAGATGTTTCTCTACCGGCTCGACGGACCGCTGCGGCAGCTCGCGTTCATCGGCGGGCTCTACCCCGGGGACACGTGGTCGGGTAAGCACGTCACGTACGTCCGCCACGACTGCCGCGGCGGCACCCTCTCCGTCGGCCTACAGAGCGACACGGCGCTCTTCATCAAGCCGAACGCCGTCGTCGCGCGGATCGGCGACCGGGTCGTGGCGCGCGCGCAGGTCGATCCCGACCAGTCGAAGACGATCGACATCCCGCTGCGGTCGGACCGCGATACGTGCACCGTGCGCTTCACCGTCTCGCGGACGGCGGTGCCCGAGGTCGTCACGGGCGGCCTGAACCCAGACCCGCGGCGGCTCGGCATGCACTTCACGTTTCGCTACCGACCGTGAGGATCGCCTTCGACGTCTCGCCGCTCTCGCACCCGCGGTCGGGGATCGGGACGTATCTCCGCGGCTCGCTCGCTGGGCTCGCCGAGGCGGTCGCGGGCGAGCACGAGATCGTCGCCTTCGCGCCGACGAGCCCGCAGGGGAGGAAGGCGATCCCTGCAGCGCTGGAGGGCATCCCGGTCGACGTGTCGCTCCAGCTCCTGCCGTTCGCGCATTTCTGGCGCCAGGGTTGGAGCAAGCTCGGTCGTCCCGGCGTCGAGCGCTTCCTGGGGCCGATCGACGTGCTCCACTTCTCCGACTGGATGTACCCGCCGCAGGGCGGCGGTGTCAGGGCGACGACGATTCACGACCTCGTGCCGATCCGCTTTCCCGAGTGGGTGCAGGGCCGCACGCGCCGCATGCACACCGCGAAGTACCGGAACGCGGCGCAGACGTGTGACGTCCTGTTCGCCAACTCCGCGTTCACGGCGCTGGAGACGGTCGAGCTGCTCGGCGTGCCGGAGGAGCGTGTCCGCGTGGCGCTGCCCGGCGTCGACGGCTTGTTCAGCGCGGATGGCGACGCGGCCGACCTCGGCGGGCCGTATGTGCTGACGGTGGCGACGCTCGAGCCGCGAAAGAACCTCGCATCGCTCGTCGACGCCTTCGGCCTGCTCGGTCGCGACGACCACCGGCTCGCCGTCGTTGGCGCCGAGGGCTGGGGCGAGCAGCCGGCGCTCGACCGGCCGGGCCTCGTCCGGCTCGGCTACGTCGACGACGACGAGCTCGCACGGCTCTACCGCGGCGCCGCGGTGTTCGTCTACCCGTCGCGGTTCGAGGGCTTCGGGCTGCCGGTGATCGAGGCGATGGCCTGCGGCGCACCCGTTGTCTGCTCATCGCACGAGTCGATGGACGAGGCGTGCGGGGACGCCGCGCTGCGCGCCGATCCGGACAGCCCCGAGGCGATCGCCGCGGCGATCGAGGATGCGCTCGGACGGCGCGACGAGCTCCGCGCGAGCGGTCTTGCGCAGGCTGCGACGTTGTCGTGGGTGAAGACCGGCCGCGCGTTCCTCGACGGCTACCTGGCCGCGATGCGATGAAGGTCGGGCTCGACGTCTCGCCGCTCGACCAGACGCGCGCCGGGACCGCTCGCTACGTCTCGAGCCTGGAGGAACGAACGGGCGTCGAGCTCGTGCCGCTTCGTCGGGGCGGCTCCGGCCGGGCGGCCGCCGTCTATCGCGACGCGGTCTGGTACCCGCTGACCTTGCCGCGGCTGGCCCGGAGCGCCAATGTCGACGTCCTCCACTGCCCGACGTTCCGCGGGCCGCTGCGCCAGCCGCCGTGCCCGCTCGTCGTCACCGTCCACGACCTCGCCGTCCTCCGCCACCCCGAGGCGTTCAACACGTGGACGCGCTGGTACAGCCGCGTCTGCGTCCCTCGCGTCGTGAGGGCGGCGATGCGGTTGATCGCCATCTCCGAGTTCACGAAGCGCGAGCTCGTGGAGGTGCTCGGGGTGCCGGCGGACAAGGTCGCCGTGATCCCGAACGGGATCGAGAACGTGTTCACAGCAGACGGGCCAGCGGCGGAGGGCGACTACCTGCTCACCGTCGCTACGCTCGAGCCGCGGAAGAACCTCGGTCGCGTGCAGAAGGCGGCGGCGAAGCTCGGGATGGAGCTCCGCATCGCCGGCGAGCCGGGCTGGGGCAAGGTCGCAGCCGAGGGCTGGCTCGGACGCGTGCCCGACGACGAGCTGGCTGCGCTCTACCGAGGCGCAGCGTGCGTCGTCTACCCGTCGCTGTACGAGGGCTTCGGGCTGCCGATCGCCGAGGCGATAGCGTGCGGCGCGCCGGTTGTGACAAGCCGTGGCGGGGCGACGGAGGAGACCGCCGGCGGCGCTGCCGTGCTCGTCGACCCGGTCGACGTCGCCTCGATCGCGCGCGGGATCGAGGAGGCGATGGCGCGGCGTGCCGAGCTGCGCCGTCTCGGCCTCGCGCGCGCGCAAGCCTTCAACTGGGACGAGACGGCACGCGCAACGGTCGAGGTCTATCGCGAGGTTGCCGCGTGACTCTCGTCGTGCTCGACGCGGACGTCCTCGGCCGCCAGCGCACCGGGGACGAGACGTACGTTGAGAACCTTCTGCGCGAGCTCCCGGCTGCAGGAGGCGATCTCCGGTTGGCGGCGCTGACGCGGCGTCCCGACCTCGTGCCCGACGGCGTCGAGGCGGTTGCGCTCCCGTCGCGCTCGCAGGAGTTGCGGATGGCGTGGTCCGTGCCTCGTGCGCTCGACCGGCTGCGCCCTGCGCTCGCGCATTTCCAGCACGCGCTGCCGCTCCGCTGTCCCTGTCCGGCGGTTGTCACCATCCACGACCTCTCGTTCGAGCGCGACGCGACCGTCATGTCGCGCCTCGACCGCTCGATCTTCCGGCGGATGGTGCCGCGCGCGGCGCGCAGAGCCGCCCGTGTGATCGTCGTCTCCGAGCGGACGAAGGCGGACATTGTCGACCTGTACGGCGTGGCGCCGGAGAAGATCGTCGTCACACCACACGGCGTCGACGCAGTCTTCGCCCCCGGCGACGACGCGCCTGGCTCGTACCTTCTGCTCGTGGGCGCGATCCAGGCGAGGAAGGACCCGCTCGCAGCGGTCGACGCGGCGAACGAGGCCGGCCTTCGGCTCGTCGCCGTCGGGCCGATCCGCGACCGCGGGCTCGCCGACGAGCTCGCACGGCGTGGCGCGGACGTCCGTGGCTACGTGGCGAAGGACGAGCTCGCGGAGCTCTACCGCGGCGCTGCGTGTCTCCTGATGCCGTCCCGGTACGAGGGCTTCGGGCTGCCCGTGCTCGAGGCGATGGCGTCCGGCACGCCCGTCGTCGCATCACAGGATCCGGCGCTGCGCGAGGTGGCGGGCGACGCGGCGCTCCACGCCGCCCCCAGCGAGCTGGCGGCCGGGATCCGCGAGGCGATCGCCCGGCGGGCCGAGCTTCGGGCCGCGGGCCTCGAGCGCGCCCGGGGGTTCCGCTGGGCGGAGACGGCTCGGCGGACGGTTGCCGTCTACCGTGAGGTGCTCGGCCTGTGAAGGTGTCCGCGGTCGTCATCTCCCACGGGCACCGGGAAGAGCTCGCGAGCTCGCTGCCCGCGCTCGTGCCTCAGATCGACGAGGTGCTCGTAATCGCCAACCTGCCCGGCTCGGAGCCGGACGATCCGCTCAGCGCCCGCGTCGTCCAGAACGCGCGTCCGGGCAGCTTCGCGGCCAACATCAACGCCGGCGTGGTCGCGACGTCGGGCGAGCTCGTGCTCGTCGCCAATCCCGACGTAGTGCTCGCACCGGGGGCCGTCGAGAAGCTCCGCGCCTTCGTGGCAGGCCACCCACGGTGCGGCATCGCGGGGCCTCAGCTCCTCGATCCCGACGGCGCGTGGCAACCGTCCCGCCGCCGCTTCCCGACCGTCGGCGGCACCCTCGTTCGCCGCACGCCGCTCCGCCGCCTGCGGCCGCCGCTCGAGCACCAGCGCGGGCACTACCTCCTCGACGAGCGGTCTGATGAGCCCGTGCGCGCCGACTGGATGCTCGGCGGCTGCCTCCTCTTCCGGCGGTCGATGCTCGACGAGCTCGGTGGATTCGACGAGGGCTTTCGCATGTACGGAGAGGAGATCGACGTCTGCTACCGCGCGGCGCGCGCGGGCTGGGAGTGCTGGTATGTCCCGGCCGCCGTCGCGCGGCACCGCTGGGACGCGGAGACGGACAAGAGCTTCTTCACACGGCGGACGCTCTGGCACTGGCGGGGCATGCTCCGCTACGTCCGCAAGCATCCCGAGTCGCTTCGGTCCCTGTGACGACCGAGAAGTACGACGCACAGGCGGCCGGCTGGACCGACGCCGCATATGCCGACCCCGAGCGCTATCTGCATCACCGGGCCGACCTCGTCGTCGAGGTCGGCCCCTCACTCGAGCCCGGAGACGAGGTGCTCGATCTCGCATGCGGCGACGCGGGGCTCGCGGCGTCGCTGCTCGCGCACGGCATGCGCTACACGGGCGTCGACCTCTCGGCGCCGATGGTGGCAGCGGCGCGCGAGCGGCTCGGCGACCGGATCACCGTCGTCGAGGCGGACCTGAACGACTACGCGCCGCCGGCGGCCGTCGCCTGCACGACATGCTTCCGCGCTCTCTACTACGCCCGGGACCGTGCGGCGTTCTTCCGGCACGTCGCCTCGTTCACCCAGAAGAAGCTCGTCTTCGACCTCAACCCGAGGCAGTTCCCGCTGGAGGGGATCCTTGTCGAGCTCCAGGCGGCAGGTCTGGGAGCGGTGTGGCTCCACCCGTTCTTCTCGCCGCAGCGGGTCGGGCTCCCCGGCCCGGTAGCGGCCGGCTTCGAGGCGCTCGAGCGAACCGGCCCGCTGGCCCGCGCGCTCCTCCGCCTCCGCTTCACCTATCTCGTGGGCGCCTCGCCGCGCTGATAGAAGCGGTAGCCCACGACCGCGCCGAGCTCACGGCGGTCTGACTGGCCCGGGTAGTCCGCCGGCGAGAAGGTGGGGTCGATCGTCACCTCGACACGGAACGGCGGCCGTGGTGTCGGCATCACGAACGTCCCCCGCTCGCCGCTGTGGATCGTCCACCGCCGGCTCGCCGTCACGTGGCCGATGTGCGGCTGCTTGTCCGCGCCCCTGACGAGCGGGCCGACCCTGATCAGTACGCGCCCCGGCTTGTCCGGCCCGCCCCACGTCTTCCGCGACAGCGAGACGAGGACGTTGCCGCCCTGTCCCGTTTGCGTCGCGTACTGGTTGTACGCGCTCTCCGAGCCCATCCAGCCGTCGGTGAAGACGCCGGTCTGCGCGTGGGCGAGCCGAAGCGGGCCGTTGAGCTCGTAGACCGTCCAGCGGCCGGACTGCGGTGGCCGCGCCACCACCTTGCCGTCGAGATCCGTACCGGGCTCGACAACGACATAGCGTGCACCGGGGTCGGGGCTCAGCCGTCCGTTCGTCGCGACGAGGTTGGGCGTGAGCACCGGGCCTGGCCCCGGAGCGGTGCCGTCGAGGCTCCAGACGTTCTTCAGCGACCGGTTCCAGAACTCCGTCAGCCAGATGCCGAGCGCCGCGCCCGGCTCGATGTTCTGGCCCAGATACAGCGCCGGCTCGCCGCCAGTGATCTCGTCGAGCCACGACAGCGGGCGCGGGAAGTTGTTCGTGATCAGCTTCCCCGAGTCGTTTGAGTACTTCGCGGCCGAGATCTCGCCGGTCAGCGTCCAGGCGAAGACTAGGGCGCCGGCCGCGACAACGACGCCCATGGCGGAACGCGGACGTCCACGGAGAAAGCGCGGCGCAACGAGCAGGCCGACGGAGACGACGAGCACGACGATCAGCGCCCACTGCACGTCGTCGTCGGTGAAGCTGAGGTTGCGGTTCGCCATCTGCGCGATCGCGAGGCCGAGGGCGTCCGAGTACGGCACGTTCGACAGCGCGTAGTTCGAGCCGACGAGGATGTAGGCGACGGCGCCGGTCGCGACGGCGAGCGGAACCCAGAGGAGACGTGGGCGCTCGAGCCATAGCGCCATGCCGCAGAAGACGAGTGGCACGAGGTAGATGAGGTTGCGCTCGACGATCACCGTGCCGAAGGCGGTCGAGAGGTACGAGGCCTTGACGGCGGTGTACAGGCCGAACCCGAGCACGGCCGCGCCGAGGAGCGCCGTGAACGCCCGGAGCGGCGGTGTCCTCGGCTCGTCCTTCGGCCGGACGAGCCCGGCGAGCGCGGCCACGACCGGCAGCACGCCGAGGCCGATCGTGAAGGCGCCGGCGGCCCAGACGCCGTAGTGGAGCATCCGCTCGCGGTAGTGGCCGGTCGCGATCGACCAGCTCTGCGAGAAGTTGCCCGCCGTCGCAGAGAAGAAGACGAGGAAGCCGGTCGTGAGCACGACCGCGCCGACCCAGTCCCACGCTCCCCAGCCCGACCGCCACCGGCTCCCCGCTTCACTTGTGAGGAAGAACAGGAAGGCCGCGAGGCCGAAGACGACGGGGATCACCGCCAGCTCGCCGCGCACTAACGGTGCGACGAGCGACGCGGCCACGGCGCCGGCGACCCACCAGCGCGTGCGCTCGGCGAGCGCCTTCACGATCAGGAAGAAGGTGAGCGCGGCGTACGGGTATGCGAGCGCCTCCTCGACGATCATCTGCGAGTAGGCCATGGCGGGCACGGCCGCCGCAGCCGCGGCGGCGAACAGCGCCGCGGGCGTCCGGACGATCGTGCGCGCGAGGAAGTACGTCGGAAAGACGACGGCCGTCATCGTGAACACGCCGATGTAGCGGACGACGTCGTACGCCTGGGCGGTCGAGCTGAGCCACCAGGCGGGTGCGGTCAGGTACGTGTAGAGCGTCTCGAAAAAGTGCGGCTGCCCGCGCCTGGCGGCGTGGCCCGTATCGGCGATGCTCCGCGACAGCTGCGTCAGCTCGAGCTCGTCGGTGAACAGCCACGGAGAGCTGTGGTGCCACGACTGCCACGCGTACAGCGCGACGAGCCAGATGAACACCGTGGCGAGAGGCACGGCCGCATAGACGCGGTCGAGCCACGTGCGATCTTCGACGGCCGCCGGCTCGGCGGCGGCCTCGGTCGCCATCAACGCGCGGCCGCTGCGCTGCGGCCGTTCATTCCGCCGTCGCTCCGAGAGCGACGACCGGATCGAGATCGAGCTCCCGTCGCACGAACCTGCAGGGTACTCCCGCGGCTTCGCATGCGCGCACGACACCGTCAAGGCGCTCGCGCGGAGCGTTCGGGATCGTGACGAGGACGAGAGCCGGCTCCGTCAGAACGAGCACGCGCGCGATGTCGCCGAGCCCGCCGAGCACGGAAACGCCCTGCATACGCCGGCCTTTCAGTCGCGCGTCGTCGTCGACGAAGCCGACGACGTGCTCACCAGGCGTTTCGCGGAGCTCGCGCAGGAGGCTCCGGCCGCTGCGCCCCGCGCCGACGAGCAGCGTGCGCCGCCGGCCGCTCCGGTCGATGAAGGTCGAGTGCGCCCGGAACAGCGCTCGCTCGCCGAAGCGGGAGGCGCCGATCAGCACGATCGCGAGCAGAGCGTCGACGAGGTAGATCCGCGCGGGGAAGTCGCCGAACGGTCCGCTCGAGAACCAGACGATGCCGAGGGCGAGCGCCTCGGAGACGACGACTGCGACGACGATCGCGAGGCCCTCGTGTGCGCCTGCGAAGCGCCAGACGCCGCTGTACAGGCCGGCAGGAATGAAGCAGAGGTAGCGCGCGAAGAGGATTGCGGGCAGGGAGACGAGGAAGATGTGCTTCTCGTAATCGGTGCCTGAGCCCTGGACGAAGAGCAGGTAGGCGATCGTGAACGAGGCCGTGATCAGGGCGAAATCGACGATCAGCTCGACGAGGCGCCTTGGGGAGAAGAGAATGCGGCGCAGCATCACCGGCCGGCCGACCGTCGCCTCGCCGGTCTCGTCGATGTCGGTGAGGAAGCCGGCGAGCTGGACGAGGAGCGCGAACGTCACGAGCACGCCGACGAGCGTCACCCAGCTGTTGTCGAGGCCGCTGTACGCAAGGCTCGTCGCTCCGAGCCCGGCGGCGATCGCCGCGAGCAGCACGACGGTCCCCTTCTCGGAGATGCCGCTACGCACGAGCCGGTGGGAGGCGTGGTCTTGGCCGCCCTGGCTGACGGGCCGCCCCTCGACGAGGCGGACGGCCGTGACGAGCGCCGTGTCGAGGATCGGCACCGCGAGCACGAGCAGCGGCAGGATCAGCGTCGCGATCGTCGTCTCCGCAACCTTCCAGCTCGTCAGCAGGCCGAGCGAGGCGAGCGTGAGCCCGATCACCTGGCTCCCCGAGTCGCCCATGAAGACGGCGGCCGGCTTGCGCGGCCGGAAGTTGAACGGCAGGAAGCCGGCGACCGCGAGCGCGAGGGAGAGCGAGACGACGAGCAAGAGGTCGTCGGAGTGGATCGTCACGGCGTCGATGGCGAAGAACGTGGCGGCGATCACGGCGAGCGTGCCCGCGAGCCCGTCCATGTTGTCGAGCAGGTTGAAGGCGTTCGTCATGCCGACGAGCCAGAGCAGGCCGATCGCCGTCGCGAGAACGCCGTTCGACACGATCTCGACCCGTAGGCCGCCCGCGATCACGATCGCGGCCGCACCGATCTGGATCGCGAGCTTGGCGAGCGGCGGCAGCGAGCGCAGGTCGTCGACGACGCCGAAGACGAAGACGATCGAGACACCAGCCACGATGCCTGCCACCTCCCAGGTGGGATCGATCTCCCCCGCGAGCAGGCAGGCGGCGATGCCTGCGACGAGGCCCGCGTAGATGCCGATGCCGCCGAACGACGGAGTCGCGCTCTCGTGCCAGCGGTCGCCGGACGGCTGGGCGACGAACCGTCTCCCGACCGACGTCCGGAGCAGCGCCCAGATCGTCAGCGCGGCGACGGGAAACGCCACGATGGCGGCGAGCGCGCTCATCGTGCGAACGCTAGTACGTGCCTGTTAAGCAGCTGTGTGGCCGTCCTTTCAGGTACAGAGTACGGACTCCCTGTGACGATTCCCCCGGTCGACATACTTCGCTGTCCCGTATGCCGCGAGCAGCTCGCACTAGGCGCGGACGAGCTCGCGTGCGCGACGTGCGGAGGCCGCTATCCCGTCGTGGATGGGATAGCGCGGATGCTCGACGACCGCCTGCCGGGAATCGCCGAGAAGCGCCGCGAGATCGAGGGCTGGCCGGCGATGGCGCGCGAGCACGGCTGGTACGAGCCCGATGATGAGGTTGACGCCCACCTCCCGTACCTCAACCGCGACCTCGGGTGGGACGACAAGAACTGGCGCGCGACGGAGCACTCGTTCTCGCTTCTTCTCGAGCGATACGTGCGCCCGGGGATGCGCGTGCTCGAAGTCGGCGCGGCGAAGGCCTGGGCAGCGCAGCACCTCGTCCCGAAGGGCGTCGAGTACGTGGCGTCGGACATCCTCGCCGACCCGAAGATCGGGCTCGGTCGCGGGGCGTTCTACGAAGAGCGCGTCGGCCCGTTCGGGCGCGTGCAGGCCGATGGCGAGCACCTGCCGTTTGCCTCGGGCGCCTTCGACCTCACGTATTGCGTCGCCGCGCTCCATCATGCGCTCGACCTCGGCGCGATGGTGCGCGAGATGTCGCGGGTCACGCGCCGCGGCGGGTGGGTCTGCGCGCTCAACGAAGGGACACGGGCGCTCGCCGCCTCCGGCGACGTCCCCGATCAGGCAGAGGAGAAGGGGCACGGGATCAACGAGCACGTGCACACGCTCTACGGGTACCTCTGGGCGTTCTCGCGCGCGGGCCTCGTCGTGCGCCGGGTCGAGCAGGCCGAGGGCTATGACGATCTGCGCCAGCGGCGGATCGCCGGCCGGCTGCTGCGGCTGCCGGGTGTCGGCCGCAGCGCGTCGACGTGGTTCTCCCAGACCTGCCACGGGTACTCGGGCGTCTCGCTCTACGCCCGTAGGCCGGGAACCTAGACTGGCCGCGATGTCCGTCTACGTCGACGTCGTGCGGTACCGCGAGCTGTTCGGCAGCCTGTTCCGGCGCGATCTCCAGGCGCGCTACAAGGGCACGGTCTTCGGCGTCGCGTGGTCGCTTGCGAACCCACTCCTGCTGATGGCGATCTACTTCGTCGTCTTCTCGGTGCTGTGGAAGGTCTCGACGATCGACCACTACCCGCTGTACCTGCTCGGCGGGCTGGCGGTCTGGATCTTCGTCTCCGCGTCGCTGACGGGCGCCTCGCGGTCGATGGTCGACTACGCCGATCTGATCAAGAAGGTGAAGTTCCCGCGCCAGCTCGTGGCGCTGTCCGTCGTCGCGACGCAGCTCGTCCCGTTCACGGTCATGCTCGCGGGGCTGATCGTCGTCGACGCGATCGTCCTCCCCGACACGCGCGACACGGTCTTGCTCTCGATCCCGATCGCTGCCGGGATCGTTCTCTTCGCCGGCGGTCTTGCGCTCGCCATCGCTTCGGCGAACGTCCTCTTTCGTGACGTCGAGCACCTCGTCGCGGCGCTCCTTCTGCCCTGGTTCTTCCTGACGCCAATCCTCTACTCGCTCGAGGAGCTGCCCGGCGGCTTCGAGGATCACCAGACGATCGTCGACCTTCTCCACTGGGCGAACCCCCTGACGCCGCAGCTCTATGCGCTTCGCGCGCCGCTCTTCTACGGAGAGCTGCCGGCCGCCTCGGACACGCTCTACCTCGTAGGGGCCGCGATCGTGTCGCTTGCTCTCGGCGCGCTCGTCTTCCGGCGCATCGACGACCGGATCGCCGTCGAGCTCTAGGTCATCCGCAGGACGAGCGACGCGTCGTAGACCCACGGCTCCTCGGCTGGCGGCCGGAACGCCGGCAGGCCTTCGACATCAGCCAGGCGCTCGAGCTCGAACCCGTCGAGGACAGACGGGCAGAGGAGCGGATGCGCGAACCCCGGAACCCGGCCCGGGCCTGGCACCCACGGGGCGAGCGCGCGGCGGGCCGAGCGGGGAGCCTCGATCGCACCGGCCACGACGGCGAAGCCCTCCGCGTGCAGGGCGAGGGCCAAAGCTTGCCACGCTGGGTCCGGAGCACCGTGCACGGTGGCGACGTCCACGAGCATCGACGCCTCGACGCGAGGCAGCACGTCGACGATCGCACCGGGCGGCTCGCTGCCGAGCTCGCCAAACCAGGCGCGGTGCTCCGCGACGAGGTCGACTGCGAAGCCGTACGAGCCAGGCGGCATCGGGGCGCGCACCGCGAGGTCGAGCTCCAGGCGCTCTCCCAGGCGGACCTCTCGCCGGAGCGGCGTGCGCACGCCGTCCCAGACGATCGCGTTCCCATGCTCGTCGAGCCAGTGGTACGAGACGGCGATGTCATCGCGCCACGTCGCCGTGCCCGCGTTCTCGACCCCAACTTTCGCTTGGCCAAGCGCGCCGGCGCGCGGCGGGTCGAGAGACCACGAGAGCCAGCGTGCGACGAGCGGCCCAGGCACCGGGCCAGTCTAGGCCTGAAAGCGCGGGCGGCCGACAACGACAGCAGGGACAGTCACAGTGACTGTCCCCTGTACCGAGTGGGCCCTCGTCCGAAGCGGGCTAGGGTAGGCCGGTGTCCGAGCCGCTCCTCGTCCGCGCCTGCAAGCGCGAGCAGGTCGAGCGCACGCCGGTGTGGTTCATGCGCCAGGCGGGCCGGTCGCTCCCCGAGTACCGCGAGCTCCGGGAGAAGCATTCGTTCTTCGAGATCGCCGAGACGCCGGAGCTGTGCGCCCAGGTGACGCTCCAGCCGGTTCGCCGCCACGACGTCGACGCAGCGGTGCTCTTTGCCGACATCGTCACGCCGGTGATCGCCATGGGCGCCCCGGTCGAGCTCGTGGAAGGCGTCGGGCCGGTGACGGACCCTCCGATCCGGACGGCGGACGCGATAGAGAAGCTCCGCGTGCCCTATCCGGATCATGCTTTCGCGCCGGTCCTCGAGGCGATCCGACTCGTGCGTGCGGAGCTGCCCGGGGAGAAGGCGCTCGTCGGATTCTGCGGCGGTCCGTTCACCGTCGCGTGCTACCTCGTCGAGGGCCGCGGGAGCCGCGAGTTCCTCCGCGCCCGAGAGCTGATGTTGCGCGAGCCCGACGTCTGGCACGCGCTGGTCGGGCGGCTCGCGGACGCGTTCGCGGGTTACGTCGCGGCGCAGGTGACGGCGGGAGCGGACGTGATCCAGGTGTTTGACTCGTGGGCGGGCCTCCTCTCGCCGGCCGCGTACGCCGAGTTCGCCGCGCCGTACTCGACCCGCGTGCTGGATGCGGTGGAGGCGCCGACGATCCACTTCGGCACGGGGACGGCGGGCATCCTCTCGCACATGCGCGACGCGGGCGGCGATGTGATCGGGCTCGACTGGCGGGTCGAGCTCGACCGCGGCTGGGCGGCCGTCGGTCTCGATCGCGGCGTCCAGGGCAATCTCGACCCAGCTGTCCTGCTCGGCCCCTGGGAGCGCGTCGAGAGGGCGGCGCGAGACGTGCTCGCGCAGGCGGGCGGCCGACGTGGCCATGTGTTCAACCTCGGCCACGGCGTGCTGCCGGAGACGGATCCCGATCTGCTCACGCGCCTCGCGGTGCTCGTGCGCGAGGAGACATCGTGAGCCAATCGCCCGCGATCGTCCTGATGGCGTACGGCAGCCCTGATCGGCTCGAAGACGTGCCTGCGTACTACGCGGACATTCGGGGCGGGCGACCGATTCGGCCGGAGCTGCTCGACTCGCTCGTCGACCGCTACCGGCGCCTCGGGATCGAGGACATGAACCCGTTGAACGTGATCACGGAGGAGACCCGCGCCGCGCTGGAGGCCGAGCTCGAGACTCCGGTGTTCGCGGGCATGAAGCACTGGACGCCGAGGATCGCGGACGCAGCAGAGCGGGCGGTCGAGACCGGTGCGACGACCGTCGTCGGGCTCGTGCTCGCGCCGCACTACTCGCGCGGGTCGATCGCCGGCTACCGGCACCAGCTCGAGAACGGGGTCGATGGCCGGGCAGAGCTCGTGTTCGTCGAGAGCTGGCACGACGACGCCGGCTTCGTTGGGCTGCTTGCCGAGCGCATTCGGGAGACGGAAGCTCACGTCGTGTTCACGGCCCACTCGCTCCCTGCGCGAGTGCTCGAGGGAGGAGATCCGTATGAGGACCAGCTCCTCGAGACCTCGCGTCTCGTCGCAGAGGCGGCTGAGGTCGAGGACTGGTCGTTCTCGTACCAGTCCGAGTCACCGACGGGCGAGCCCTGGCTCCAGCCCGACATCCTCGACCACCTTGAGACGCTGCACCGCGAGGGAGTGAGCTCCGTCCTCGTGTGTCCGGTCGGCTTCGTCTCCGACCACCTCGAGATCCGCTGGGACCTCGACGTCGAGGCGGCCGAGCGCGCTGCCGAGCTCGGTCTGGCGTTCGACCGGATCGACATGCCGAACGCCGATCCAGCGTTCGTGGCCGTGCTCGCCGGCGTCGTTCGCCGGAGGGCCGCGCTACCGTCTTCGCCGTGACGGACGTACGTCCCGGTGAGATCCGGATCGAGAGCGCCGGCCGTCGCTTCCGCGTGTACGCCCAACCCGTGCGCACGCTGAAGGAGGTGCTCGTCGCCCGCAGGCGGAGCCGCGGCTCGATCGTCGACGCGCTCTCGGGCGTCTCGTTCGCAGTCGAGCCGGGCGGGGCGGTTGGCCTGATCGGCAGGAACGGCTCGGGCAAGACGACCCTCCTCCGCCTGATCGCCGGGATCATGAAGCCGACCGAGGGGCGGGTCGCGGTCGGCGGCAGAGTGGGGTCCCTGCTCGAGCTCGGCGCGGGCTTCCATCCGGAGTTCACGGGCCGCGAGAACGTCTACCTGAACGGTGCCATCCTTGGCCTCAAGCGGGCCGCGATCGACAGGCACTTGGAGGAGATCGTCGCGTTCTCGGAGCTCGAGCGGTTCATCGACGTCCCCGTGCGAACGTACTCCTCGGGCATGTACATGCGGCTCGGCTTCGCGGTCGCCGCGCACCTCGAGGTCGACGTGCTGCTGCTCGACGAGGTGTTCGCGGTCGGCGACGAGGAGTTCCAGCGCAAGTGCTTCGGCAAGATCTTCGAGTTCAAGCAGCGTGGCGGAACGATCGTGTTCGTCTCACACGATGCGGCGGCCGTCGAGCGCCTCTGCTCGCGCGCAGTCCTGCTGAGAGACGGGAAGCTCGCCTTCGACGGGCCGACGCGCGAGGCCGTGACGCAATACCACCGGCTGCTGGCGGAGGAGCGCGATCCCGACGAGCGGGGCGCCGGCCTCAGCGAGTACGGCAGCGGCGAGTGCCGGATCAGGGAGGTCGTCCTTCGCAGCTCGGACGACGAGCAACGGGTCCAGTTCGCGCCGGGAGAGCCGCTCTCCGCGCACGTCGCGATCTCGGCCGATCCCGGCCTCTCGCCACCGCGCCTCGCGTGGGAGCTCCGGGACGAGGCGGGGCTCGTGCTCGCGTCGGGCGCCGTGGCGACAGACGAGATCGGCTGGCTTCCGGGGGAGGCCGAGCAGCGCTTCCGCTTCGACGTCCACAGCCTGCCGCTTGCCGACGGTCGCTTTCGATTGCGCTTCGAGCTCTCGGACGCCGCAGGGTCGCGCCTCTACCACTGGGTCGACGACGCGGCGCGCTTCGTCGTGTATCCGGTGGACGGCGATGCCGGGCTCGTGCGCCTCGACGGTACGTGGTCGTCCGACGACGGCGCCGGTGCTACAACAGGCGAGCGATGAGCTACCGCACCTGTCCCGACTGGCCCGAGCTGATGGAGATCGCTCCGGATCTCCAGTTCAAGCACTTCACCGTCAGCGAGGCCCAGCTGCCCGGCGATGCGCTCGTCTCGCTCGATCCGGCGACGCTCGACACGATCGAGATCTGCTGCGATCTCGAGCGGCACGTCTATTACTCGGGCCACACCGATCCGCTGGTCGTCGACGCGCTCAAAGCGTCGCACTGGTTCGATCTCACGGAGTGGACGACGACAGGCCCCGGGACCGGGGGTAGCGCGCTCTGACCCGAGCACGGTAACGCCGTCATGAGGCGGGTCGCGGTGCTTTCAGGGGGTGTCGGCGGCGCGCGGTTCCTGCGCGGCCTTGCCGAGGCGACCGAGCCGGAGGGAATCACCGTCGTCGGGAACGTCGGCGACGACGTCGAGGTGCTCGGTCTTCACGTCTCCCCGGATCTCGACAGCATCCTCTACGCGCTCGCAGGTGTATCCGACGACGAGCGTGGCTGGGGGAGGGCCGACGAGTCGTGGCGGGCGATCGGCGAGGTGGCGCGGCTCGACGGTGAGGCCTGGTTCCAGCTGGGCGACCTCGATCTCGGCGTCCATCTCGTCCGGACGCAGGCCCTCCGGGCCGGCGAGCCGCTGTCGGCGGTCACGCGGCGCCTCGCCGGGGCGTTCGGGATCCGCGTCGCGCTCATGCCGGCGACGGACGACCGCCTTCGGACGTGGGTCGACACGCCGGCGGGGTCGTTCGCCTTCCAGGAATGGTTCGTCGGCCGCCGGCACGAGGACGACGTCGACCGGGTGCGCTTCGACGGCGAAGCCGACGCGCGACCGGCACCGGGGGTCGTCGAGGCTATCGCCGATGCCGAGCTGATCGTGATCGCGCCGAGCAACCCGTTCATCTCGATCTGGCCGATCCTCGCCGTGGCTGCGGTACGGGACGCGATCGAGCGGCGCTCGGTTCCGTGCATCGCGGTCAGCCCGCTCGTCGCTGGGCGGGCAGTGAAGGGCCCCGCCGACCGGATGCTCGACCGGCTGGCGGGCGGGACGAGCCCGAGACGCGTCGCCACCTGCTACCAGGGCCTGATCGATGTGCTCGTGGTCGACGAGTCGGATGCCGGAGGGGCGGCCGATGTGGAAGCGGACGGCGTCCGCGCCGTCGTCACCGGGACGCTGATGCGCGACGCGGCGGCTCGTAGCGCGCTCGCCGAGACCGTCCTTGCCTGTGCCTGAGCTCCGCGTGATTCCCGTCGAGGGCATCCCCGAGGTCGTCGAGGGAGACGATCTCGCCGCCCTGATCGCCGAACGCGTGTTGCTCGAGGACCGCGACGTCGTCGTCATCTCGCAGAAGGTGGTCTCGAAGGCGGAGGGCCGCGTGGTTCGGCTCGACGGCGTCGAGCCGTCGGAGCGTGCGCGCGAGCTCGCAGCCGGAGAAGATGCTCGCCGCCTGGAGGTGATCCTCTCCGAGGCAGCCGAGATCGTCCGGACGCGGCCGCCGCTCGTGATCGCGGAGACGCGGCACGGCTTCGTTTGCGCGTCGGCGGGCGTCGACGCGTCGAACGCGCCGGAGGATGGCACGCTCGTGCTCCTGCCGGTTGATCCCGATGCGTCGGCCGCGCGGATCCGTTCCGGTCTAGCGGAGTACTCCGGCCGTGAGCTCGGCGTGGTGATCAGCGACTCGTTCGGCCGACCCTTCCGAAACGGGATCGTCGACGTGGCGCTGGGCTGCGCCGGGATCGCGCCGCTGCTCGATCTCCGCGGTGTGACCGACCCGGTCGGCCATGTTCTCCAGACGACGATCGTTGCGGTCGCAGACGAGATCGCGTCCGCTGCGGAGCTCGTGATGGGGAAGCTCGCGGGCATCCCGGTCGCCGTCGTCCGGGGCCTCGACGTCGCCGGCGATGGACGGGCGCGGGATCTTGTCATGGATCGCGAGCGCGACCTCTTCCGCTAGCGCCGGAGCAGATCTCAAGAGAGCTATCCGTCGTGCCGATATTCGGTGTGTGGCGGTGCCAGAGGTTCCCCCTGCCCAGGTGCGGGCGCATCCGAACGGGTCCTCTCGGCATGCCGACGCGCTGGTCGAGTCGTACCGGCGGCTCGCGGAGGTCTTCCACCACGTGCTCTCGGAACAGAGCCTCGACACGCTTCTCGACCGGATGGCCGACACGCTTCGTGAGCTGATCCCCTACGACGCCCTGCACATCTACGAAGCCGACACGACGCGCCGTGAGCTGATCCCCGTCCTTGCCCGAAGCGACTGGGAGAACGAGATCATGAGGACGCGTCCCGCTTTCGGCCAGGGGATCACCGGCTGGGCGGTCGACAAGCGCGAGCCCGTGCTCGCCAACGACGCGCACCTCGACTCGCGCGTCGCGTTCATTCCGGGCACGCCGGCGGAGCCGGAGGCGCTGATCTCGATCCCGCTGATTGCGCGCGGCTCGCTCAAGGGAGCTCTCAACGTCTACCGCGTCGGCGCCGGCTCGTCCTTTGCGGAGGACGAGTTCGAGCTCGCGAAGTGGTTCGGCGACGCCGCAGCGCTCGCCCTCGACAACGCGCAGGTGCGTGCGCGCCTCGAGCACCAGGCGCAGACGGACTCGCTGACCGGCCTCTTCAACCACCGCAACTTCCACGAGCGGCTCCGGGCAGAGCTCACACGCGCGAGCCGTGCACGCGACTCCGTCGCCCTGCTCATGTTCGACATCGACGAGTTCAAGCGCGTCAACGACATCTGCGGCCATGGCGTCGGGGACGAGATCCTCGTCGCACTCGGCGAGATCACGTCATCGCTCGTACGCACCAGCGACGTCGTCTGCCGCGTCGGCGGCGAGGAGTTCGCCGTCATCCTTCCCTCCTGCGACGCGGGAGACGCGCTCGGTCTCGCACGCCGCCTGATGGAGCGGCTGGAGGCAAGGCCCGTCGACGCCGCCGGCGAGATCACGATCTCGGTCGGCATCGCACATGGCCCGGCGAATGCCGGGAACTCGCGGGAGCTCGTCGCGTGCGCGGAGTCGGCGATGATGGCGGCGAAGGCGCGCGGGAAGAACCGGATCGTCGTCTACAGCGGCGAGGTGGGCGAGCGGCCGGATCACGACTCCGCTCGCGACGTGCGTTCGATGGCGCACCTGAAGATGCTCCAGAGCGTCGCCGGCAGGCTGAACCGGCTGAACAGCGTTCGTGAGATCGCCGAGGCGATCGTCTCAGAGCTCCGCGGCCTGATCGACTACCACTCTTGCCGCGTCTATCTCGTGGAGGGAGACGAGGTCATCCCGATCGCGATCAAGGGTGACGGGATCACGGAGGAGCAGGCCGTGCAGGCGACGAGGATCAAGCTCGGCGTCGGCGTCACCGGTCACGTGGCCGCGACCGGGAAGTCTGTGCTCGCCGCGAATGCGCTCGAGATCGACTTCGCGATCCAGATTCCCGGAACGGAGACGGTCGACGAGTCTGTGATCGCCGTCGCGCTCCGCTACGGCTCGAACGTCACCGGCGTCGTCTTCCTCTCCAAGCTCGGCGTCGGCCAGTTCGACGAGAGCGACCTCCGCCTGCTCGAGGTGCTCGCCGGCTACGCGGCGGTCTCTCTCGAGAACGCCCGACTCTACGAGAGCCTGCGC
The DNA here is from genome assembly GCA_963705945.1 of uncultured Actinomycetes bacterium. Classification (GTDB taxonomy): domain Bacteria; phylum Actinomycetota; class Thermoleophilia; order Gaiellales; family Gaiellaceae; genus PALSA-612. The sequence goes on from CAVPLG010000003.1 coordinate 883,883, forward strand.
CGGGAGGCCGACCACGCGAAGGCGTGGCTCGACTTCACGGACGCGATCTCGGACGCGACGCCGTCGGAGCAGATCGCCTCGGAGACGGTGAGCGTCACCGCGAGGCTCGTCGACTGCGAGCTCGCGTATCTCTGGCTCGAGGAGGAGAAGGTGGGTGACTTCGTCTGCGCCGCGTTCACCGGTGTGGAAGGCGACGGGGTCGCCGAAGCGCTGACGCGATATCGCCTACCGCGCCTCGAGGCCGAGGCGCTGATCGAGATGACGGTCGAGCCTCGTCTCGTTCCCGCGTGTGAGCTGAGCCGCTTCTTCCGGCAGGCGGACCTCCGCGACCTCGGCCCGCTCGCGGTTGCGTCTCTCCCGCCCGGTCACGGCGTTCGGGGCTGGTTGGCGATGGGCCGGCCGGCCGCGCTGGGTGGCGGCTTCAGCGGCGAGCGCCTGCGGCTGCTCGAGGGGCTCGCGTACCGCACGGCGATGGCGCTCGAGAGGGAGCGGCTCGCCCGGTATCAGCAGCAGAGCCTCCAGGTCGCGGACGCGTTGCTCGATTACGCACGAGCGCTCGCGCGCATCGAGCCGGGCGACCAGCTCGAGACGGCCGCCGTTCGCCAGGCGGCGGCGATCCTCGGCGCGTCGGACGTGTCGCTATGGCTGCAGGCCGAGGTCGGTGGCGACCTTGCTCCCGTTGCGATCTCGATGGACGACGAGGAACAGCGCCAGGCGGTGCTCCAGATGCGGTTCCCGGCCGTCGTTGCAGAGCCGTTCGGGGACGCCCAGGAGTCGATCGTCCTGAAGGCGGAGGAATACCGTGAGATCCCCGGCGCCGACCAAGTTGGCCAGGGCCGCGACGTTGCCATTGCCGCATTCGCTCTCGACGGTGGCCGGATGGGCTTCCTCGTCGCCGGCGCACGCGAAGGCGAGACGTTCGGCGAGCTGCAGCTGAAGCTGCTCACAGGGTTCGCCGACCAGGCGAAGCTTGCCGTGTCCGGCACGCGCTAGCGAAGCAGCGGCACGACGTCGCGACAGAACTGCTCGAGGAACCGGCGCTGGTCCGCGCCAGGGGCGTGGAAGACGAGGTGCGTGAAGCCGAGCTCCGTGTACACGCGGATCTGCTCGACGACCTCCGCGGCGTCGTCTGAGACGATGAAGCGCGTGTGCGCGCGATCGGCCGCCGCGTCGGCGAGCCGCTCCATCTCGACCGGATCCTCGACGCCCGACTTCTCCTCCGTCGTCAGCGCGAGGGCCGCCCACCACCGACAGGCGTCGCGCGCGTAGTCCGCGTCGTGATCGTAGGAGACCTTGATCTCGATCATCCGGACGATGGACGCTGCGTCTCGGCCGGCGGCCGCGGCGCCCTCCTCGAGCGCTCCGAGCAGCTCCGTGTACAGCTCGGGCTGCTTGCCGCTCGTGCAGATGAAGCCGTCGCCGATCCGGCCCGCGAGCTTGGCCGCGATCGGGCCGGAGGCCGCGACGTAGACGGGGACGGGCTCGTCCGGCCGGTCGTAGACGGTCGCCCGCTCGGTGCTGTAGTAGTCGCCCTCGAACGTCACGCGCTCCTCCGTCCAGAGCTGGCGCATCAGGCGAACCGATTCCGCGAGGCGTGCTCGGCGCTCCTTCGCGGGCGGCCACGGCGTGCGCGTCGGCGGCGTCTCGTTCATAGCCTCGCCTGTGCCGACGCCGAGGAAGACACGGCCCGGCGAGAGGCAGGCGAGCGTCGCGAAGCCCTGGGCGACGATCGAGGGGTGGTAGCGGAGGATCGGCGTCAGCACGCTCGTGCCGAGGAGGGCGCGTTCCGTCCGCTGGCCGAGCGCGCCGAGCCAGGGAAGCACGGCCGGGCTGTGCCCGCCTGCGTGGCGCCAGGGCTGGAAGTGGTCGGAGACGCCGATCGCGTCGAGGCCGAGCTGCTCCGCGAGCACGGAGAGGTCGAGGAGCTCCTGCGGCCCGAACTGCTCGGCCGAGGCCTTGTAGCCGAGGACTAGCTCCGCCATGCAGCGAGATCCTCCGGTGTGTCGACGTCGAAGGCGAGCCCTGGCAGGTCGAGCACGATCGCGTCGTAGCCGGCGAGGAAGGCGGCCCGCTCGTGAACGGCGGCGCTGCCACTTTCGCCGAAGTGCGTGGCAAGGACTCCGGGCGGACGAATGGCGACGCCGTTCGTCCCGCCGTCGCGGGCGCGAGCGATGGCGATCCCGCAACCCGGAGTCGCGGCGACGAGCGCTCGGACCTCCTCTGCGGAGAGGCGCGGAAGATCGGCTGCGATCACGACGACGGCGTCCTCGGACACGACAGCGTGGGTGGCGGCCGCAAGAGCGTCGTTCCAGGGCGCTCCGCCGTCATCGAAACGCGGAATGCCGTTCGCGGTTACCGGGTCCTGCGAGACGATCGTCACCGGCCCGACTGCCGCCTCCTCGACGACGGCGAGCACGTGCGCGAGCAGCTCCTGCATCAACGCCGCGCGCGCCGCCGGGTCGAGCACCCCGGCGAGGCGGCTCTTCGCGTCGTCCAGACGCTTGACCGGTACGAGCACGTGGGCAGACACGCTGCGTATTCTCACAATGTGCTGCGGCCTGACGACGCCCGGGCGCTCACCGCGCTCCCGGCCGAGGAGCTCCTCGCGCCCGCGCAGCGCCTGCGCGAGCAGGGGAAGGGCCGCCTGGTCACGTATTCGCCGAAGGTCTTCATCCCGCTGACGAAGCTCTGCCGCGACGTTTGCCACTACTGCACGTTTGCCGCGCCGCCACGCAAGGGCGAGCGCGCGTACATGACCGAGGAAGAGGTGCTCGACGTCGCGCGCGCGGGTGCGGCCGCCGGCTGCCGCGAGGCGCTCTTCACGCTCGGCGACAAGCCCGAGCTCCGCTATCGCGCTGCGCGGGAGGAGCTCGCCGCGCTGCTCGGTTGCGAGACGACGATCGAGTACCTCGTCCGCATGTGTCGAGTCGTCCTCGAGGAGACAGGCTTGCTGCCGCACGCGAACCCCGGCGTGATGACGCGGGATGAGCTGGCGGCGCTGCGTGAGGTGACGGCCTCGCAGGGGATCATGCTCGAGACCTCCGCCGACCGGCTGTCCGAGCGCGGCGGCCCGCACTTCGGCTCGCCCGACAAGCGACCGGCCGTGCGCCTCGAAACGCTCCGGCTCGCGGGCGAGCTTGCGATTCCGTTCACGAGTGGGATCCTGATCGGGATCGGCGAGACGCGCGAGGAGCGGATCGACGCGCTGCTTGCGATCCGCGAGCTCCACGAACGCTACGGGCACATCCAGGAGGTGATCGTCCAGAACTTCCGCGCCAAGCCTGGGACGAAGATGGTCGACGCCCCGGAGCCGTCGCTCGAGGAGCTGCTTTGGACGGCCGCCGCCGCGCGCCTCGTGCTGGGGCTTGAGATGAACATCCAGGCGCCGCCGAACCTCTCGTACAACGACTTCCCCGTGCTGCTCGAGGCGGGGATCAACGACTGGGGCGGCGTCTCACCAGTGACGATCGACCACGTCAATCCCGAGGCGCCGTGGCCGGAGATCGAGCGGTTGCAGGCTGCGACGCAGGCGGCGGGTCTCGAGCTTGCAGCGCGCCTGCCCGTCTACCCGGAGTTCGCGAACGATGGCTGGATCGACCCGGCCGTGGTGCCGTTCGTCCTTCGCTCCTCCGACGCGGTCGGGCTCGCGCGCGAGGGCTCATGGACGCCCGGCGCTGACACGCCGATCCCGTTCGTTCCCAGGGACGCATTGCCCGTCGACACGCACGGCGAGCTTGGCGAGCAGGAGATCGTGCGCCTGTTCTCGGCGCGCGGCTCCGAGCGAGACCTCGTCTTCGCCGCCGCCGACCGGCTCCGCCGCGAGGTGAACGGAGACGTCGTCACCTACGTCGTCACGCGGAACATCCAGTACACGAACGTCTGCTACTTCAAGTGCGGCTTCTGCGCGTTCTCGAAGGGGAAGCTCGCGGAGAACCTACGCGGCCCTGCCTACCTGACACCCCTTGTCGAGATCGTCCGGCGAGTGGCAGAGGCATGGGAACGTGGCGCGACGGAGGTCTGCCTCCAGGGGGGCATCCACCCGTCGTTCGACGGCGACTACTACCGCGACGTCGTGCGTTCGATCAAGGACGCCGTGCCCGGCATCCACGTTCACGCCTTCTCCGCGCTCGAGATCTGGCAGGGGGCGGCGACGCTCGGGCTTCCGCTCGACGAGTACCTCGCGACGCTCCGGGACGAGGGTCTCTCGTCGCTGCCCGGGACGGCGGCCGAGGTGCTCGACGACGAGATCCGGCGCGTCATCTGCCCCGACAAGGTGACGACGGACCAGTGGCTCGAGGTGCACGACACCGCGCACCGGGCGGGCCTGACGTCGAACAACACGATCATGTTCGGCCACGTCGACGGCCCCGTGAACTGGGCGCGCCACCTCCTGCGCGTGCGCGAGCAGCAGGCGGCGACGGGCGGCTTCACCGAGTTCGTCCCGCTTCCCTTCGTCCACATGGAGGCGCCGATGTACCTGAAGGGTCTCGCGCGCCAGGGGCCGACGTTCGGCGAGTTCCTGCTGATGCACGCGGTCGGCAGGCTGGCGCTGCATCCCTGGATCACGAACGTCCAGGTGTCGTGGGTGAAGGCGGGGCCGGAAGGGGTCGTGGCGGCGCTGCGAGCAGGCGTCAACGACCTCGGCGGGACGCTGATGAACGAGTCGATCTCGCGTGCTGCCGGGGCAGGCTTCGGCCAGGAGATGCCGCCCGAGCGGATGGAGGAGCTGATCCGCGCGGCCGGGCGCGTCCCGCGTCAGCGGACGACGACGTACGGCGAGCCCGATCCCGAGCGGGTCGCTGCGTCGTTCGGCGCCGCGCCGCTCGCCGAGCCGCTCAACCCGCCGGTCGACACGAGCGGCTTGCGCAGGCCGGCGGTGCTCGTCAGGCCAGGCCTTGTCCCGGCTTGACGACGTCCGCGTAGCCCGGCTCGCGACGATCCGTCCGGACGGATCGCCGCGCGTCGTGCCGATCTGCTTTGCGCGCGACGGCGACACGCTCTACTCCTCGGTCGACGACAAGCCGAAGCGCACGCGCCGGCTCGCACGGCTCACTGACATCGAGCGCGACCCGCGCGTAGAGGTGCTGATCGATCACTACGACGACGACTGGTCGCAGCTCTGGTGGGTCAGGCTGCGCGGGCGCGCGCGGATCGTCGAGCGCGACGAGCGCGCGCTCGAGCTCCTGTGCGCGAAGTACGAGCAGTACCGCGAGCGCCCGCCGCAGGGCCCGTTCGTCGTGATCGCGATCGACGAGCGACGCGAGTGGCTCGTAGACAGCTAGCGCTTGTCGCCTAACCGCGAATGGGAAACTACGGCCATGCGCGGTGCGCCGGTGCCCGAGGTTCGCTATGCGCGCAGCGGCGACGTGGCCATCGCGTACCAGCTCACCGGAGATGCGCCGCGGGATCTCGTCTTCGTACCGACGTTCAGCAATCTCGTCTATCCGTGGTGGAATCAGGCCTACCGCAGCTTCTACGAACGCCTCGCGGCGTTTGCGCGGCTCATCCTGCTGGACAGGCGCGGGACGGGTCTCTCGGACCGTCCGCGCGACCTCGGCACGCTCGAGACGCGGATCGACGACATCCGCGCCGTTCTCGACGCCGCGGGCTCGGAGCGGGCGACGTTGCTAGGGACGGGCGAAGGAGGCCAGATCTGCGCCTTCTTTGCGGCGACCTATCCGGAACGGACAGAGGCATTGATCCTGTACGGAACCCTCGCCCGGGCCGTTCGAGCTGCCGACTACCCGTTCGGGCCGGCGATCGAGGACTGGCACGCGCTGGTGCGGGAGGTCCGGGAGCGCTGGGGTGAGCGAGACTACTTCGAGCAGCAGGTGCGCGATGCATTTGGATCGGCTGCCGACGACGAGGTCATCGAGTGGTTTGTCGAGTGCCAACGTTTCTGCGCAAGCCCCGGCGCCGCCGTCGCCTTGTACCGCACTTATGGGGAGACGGACATTCGCGACGTGCTTCCTGCGATTCGCGTGCCGACCCTGGTCTTGTACCAGGACTGGAACCGCGACCAGTCACTCGATCTCGCCGGGCGGATCCCCGGTGCTGAGGCCGTAGAGCTCGAGGGAGAGGTTCGAAGCGTCGTGATCGGTGAAGCGCCGACCGAGATCGAGCGGTTCATCGTCGGCGCATCGCAGGACCAGGTTCCTGACCGCGTGCTGACCACCGTGCTGTTCACCGACATCGTCGGCTCTACCGAGCAGGCGTTGTCGCTCGGAGATAGCGCCTGGGCCGACCTTCTCGCGCGGCACCGGGCCGCCGTCCGCAGTGAGCTGGCCCGCTTCCGGGGCACCGAGGTGGACACGGCCGGCGACGGGTTCTTCGCCACCTTCGACGGCCCGGCTCGGGCGATCCTCTGTGCGCGTGAGATCGTGTCCGGCTCGCCGGCGCTTGGCCTGAGCCTCCGCGCTGGCGTCCACACGGGAGAGTGCGAGGTACGTGGCAAGAAAGTGGCAGGCGTTGCCGTGCACATCGGTGCGCGTGTCTCGGCAGAGGCGAGCCCTGGCGAGGTTCTCGTCTCGCGGACCGTGAGAGACCTCGTGGCCGGATCGGGGCTCGAGTTCGAGGACCGCGGCATCCGGTCTCTCAAGGGAGTGCCGGAGTCGTGGCAGCTGTTCGCTGTCCGCTGAGCGCTCAGCCCGAGGCGGAACCCAACAACCGCTCGACGATGACGACGTCGCGCCACTCGCCGTCGAGCTGCGCGTGGCGCTGGTAGACACCGACCTCGCGGAAGCCGAGCGAGAGGCAGAGCGTAAGACTTGCCTCGTTCTCGGGAAAGACTCTGCTGACGAGCTTCCACAGGCCGCGCCGCGCGCACTCGTCGATCAGCGCCTCGAGCGTGGTGCGTCCGAGCCCGCGTCCGCGCGAGTCGCGTGCAACGTAGATCGAGAATTCGCCGACCCCCGCGTATGCGGCGCGCTCGCGGTAGTGGTGCGCCACCGCCCAGGCGACGACCGCGCCGTTCTCCTCGGCGACGACCAGCGGCAGGCCTTCCTCGAGCCACGGCACGATGTCGGCCGCCGTCCGGGGCTCGGTCTCGAACGTCGCAAGGCGGTCCTCGATCCCCTCGTTGTAGATGCGCGCGATCGCGGCGGCGTCGTCCGGTCGGGCGGGCCGCGTCGTCATTCGAGCACGCGCCGGAGCGCCTCGACGCAGAGCATGCCCATCGCCTCTCTTGCGTCGTGCGTCGCGGACGCGATGTGCGGCGCAAGGACGACGTTGTCGAGCGAGAGGAGCGCCTGCGTCACCTCCGGCTCGCGCTCGTAGACGTCAAGAGCCGCACCTGCGACCTGGCCGGCCGCCAGCGCACGGGCGAGTGCCGCCTCGTCGACGACGGGGCCCCGGCTCGTGTTGACGAGGTACGCTGTCGGCTTCATCAGCCCGAGCTCGCGTTCGCCGATCAGATGCCGCGTCTCGGGTGTCAGCGGCACGTGGAGCGAGACGACGTCCGCCGCCGCGAGCAGCTCGTCGAGCTGTATCTCGGGCGTGTGCACCACCTCCATCCCGTGCGCGCGGGCGAGCCCGGCCACCGCCCAGCCGATCCTGCCGAAGCCGACGATGCCGAGCGTCTTCCCCTCGAGCCCCTCCCCGAGCATGAACGTGGGTGCCCAGAGCCACGGCTCGCTGGCTCGCACGAAACGGTCGCCTTCGACGACTCGCCGGGTGAGAGCGAGCATCAGCGCGATCGTCATCTCCGCGGTCGCATCGGTGAGGACGTCGGGCGTGTTCGCGACGGCGATGCCGCGCCGGTTGCACTCGTCCAGGTCGACGTTGTCGAGGCCGACGGCGTAGTTGGCGACGACTTGGAGCTGGAACCCGGCGGCGTCGAGCAGCTCGGCGTCGACGCGGTCGGTGAGCATCGTCACGAGCCCGTTGCAGCCGGCGACCCGCCCGAGGAGCTCATCGCGGGACGGCGGCAGCTCCTCGTCGTGGATCGCGACGTCGAACGACTGTTCGAGCTCGTCTCGCACGCGCTCGGGCACGCGACGCGTGACGTAGACGCTCGGCCTGGTGCTAGGCGTAGTACTCGTCGGCGACGGCGAGCGTCTCGTCGAGGATGCCGAGGCCCTCGTCGAGCTCCTCGCGCGCGGTGTTGAGCGGGGGAGCGACGGCGAGGACGTTCCAGTGAACGAAGGGATAGAGGCCGCGCTCGAGGCACGCCTTCGTCACGCGGGCCATCGGCTCGGCCGCCTCGCCGCCCGCGTTGAACGGCACGAGCGGCTCGCGCGTGTCGCGGTTGCGCACGAGCTCGAGCCCCCAGAAGCAGCCCTTCCCGCGCACATCGCCGATCGACGGGTGGCGCTCGGCGAGCTTCGGCAGCTCCTCGGCGAGGACGTCGCCGGTGGCAGCCGCTTGCTCGACGATGCCCTCGTCCTTGAACGTCTCGATCGACGCAACGGCGGCGGCGCAGGCGAGCGGGTGACCGGAGTACGTGAGGCCGCCGGCGAAGAAGCGGTCCTTGATCGCGTCGTAGACGTGGTCGCGCACGGTCATCGCGCCGAGCGGGACGTAGCCCGAGTTGATGCCCTTGGCGGTCGTGATGATGTCCGGGACGACGTTCCAGTGGTCGCACGCGAACCAGCGGCCGGTCCTGCCCCAGCCCGCCATCACCTCGTCGAGGATCAGCAGGATCCCGTGACGGTCGCAGACCTCACGGATCGACTGGAGGTAGCCGTCCGGCGGCACGATAATCCCGTTCGTGCCGACGATCGTCTCGAGGATGACGGCGGCGACCGTGTGCGCGCCCTCGTACTCGAGGATCTCCTCGAAGTGCGGGCCGCCCGAGCAGACGGGGCACGGGTCGGGATGGCCGGCGGGGCAGCGATACGTGTACGGGTCGAGCATGCGCACCACGCCGGGCAGCCCCGGCTCCGCGAACCAGCGCCGGGGGTCGCCGGTGAGCGTGATCGCGCCGCCGGTCGCGCCGTGGTACGAGCGGTAGCGCGCGACGATCTTGTGGCGGCCGGTCACCCAGCGTGCGAGCCTGATCGCGTTCTCGTTCGCTTCCGCGCCACCGTTCGTGAAGAACGTGTGGTTGAGGTCGCCGGGCATCACGTCTGCGATCAGTCGCGCGGCCTCCGAGCGCTTGTCGTTCGCCATCGGCGGCCCGATCGTGCACAGCAGGTCGGCCTGGTCCTTGATCGCCTGGATGACGCGCGGGTGCTGGTGCCCGATCGAGACGTTGACGAGCTGCGACGCGAAGTCGAGGTAGCGCTTCCCGTCGTAGTCCCAGAAGTAGCGGCCCTCGGCCCCGGCGACCGCCAGCGGCGCGAGCGCCGACTGCACGGACCACGAGTGGATCAGGTGAGCGCGGTCGTCTGAGACGACGCGATCTCGCTCGTCCGTTCGGTCCTCGAGCGTGGCCACGACTCGATGGTAACGCGCTACGCTTGCCCGATGACGGAAGTCGTGGCGGCGCCTGCTGGTCAGGCAACGAAAGCGCTCCGGCAGATCGACCACTGGATCGGCGGCGAGCGCGTCGCGGGCACCTCCGGGCGTAGCGGCCCCGTCTACAACCCGGCGACGGGCGAGCAGACGAAGGAGGTCGCCTTCGCTTCCGTCGAGGAGATCGACACGGCAGTGCAGACGGCCGCCGCCGCGTTCCCCGGTTGGCGGGCGACGTCGTTGTCCAAGCGCGCGGAGATCTTCTTCCGAATCCGCGAGCTGATCCGCGAGCGGCGCGGAGAGATCGCGAAGCTGCTCACGGAGGAGCACGGCAAGGTGACCTCGGACGCGCTCGGCGAGGTGCAGCGCGGGCTCGAGGTGGTCGAGTTCGCCTGCGGCATCCCGACGCTGATGAAAGGCGGGTTCTCGGAGCAGGCGGCGACCGGCATCGACGTCTACTCGATCCGGCAGCCGCTCGGAGTCGTCGCCGGCATCACGCCGTTCAACTTCCCGGCGATGGTGCCCATGTGGATGTGGGCGCCCGCGCTCGCCTGTGGGAACGCGTTCGTCCTCAAGCCGTCCGAGAAGGATCCGTCCGCGTCGCTCTACACCGCGGAGCTCTTGCAGGAGGCGGGCGTGCCGGACGGCGTCTTCAACGTCGTCCACGGCGACAAGGTCGCGGTCGACGCGCTGCTCGAGCACCCCGACATCGCCGCTGTCAGCTTCGTCGGCTCGACGCCGATCGCGCGCTACATCTACGAGACGGGGACGAAGCACGGCAAGCGCGTCCAGGCGCTCGGCGGGGCGAAAAACCACATGGTTGTCCTCCCCGACGCCGACATCGAGATGGCGGCCGACGCCGCGGTCAGCGCGGCGTACGGCTCGGCCGGCGAGCGCTGCATGGCGATCTCCGTCGTGCTCGCCGTCGGCGACGTCGCGGAGCCGCTCGTCGCGGCGATCGAGGAGCGGCTGCCGAAGATCAAGGTCGGGCCGGGCTTCGACGAGAGCTCCGAGATGGGGCCGCTGATCACGCGCGAGCACCGCGACAAGGTCGCCTCCTACATCAAGTCGGGCGCAGAGCAGGGCGCGACCCTCGTCGTCGACGGCCGCGAGACGGCGCCGGACGGCGACGGCTTCTTCCTCGGCGTGTCGCTGCTCGACGACGTGACGCCCGAGATGGAGTGCTACCGGAACGAGATCTTCGGGCCGGTGCTCGAGGTGGTGCGGACGGAGACGTACGACGAGGCCGTCTCGCTCGTGAACGCGAACCCGTACGGCAACGGCGTCGCGATGTTCACGCGCGACGGTGGTGCCGCACGGCAGTTCCAGTTCGACGTCAACGTCGGCATGGTCGGCATCAACGTCCCGATCCCCGTGCCCGTTGCGTGGTACTCGTTCGGCGGCTGGAAATCGTCGCTGTTCGGCGACCTCCACGCCTATGGCCCCGAGTCGATCCAGTTCTACACGGGCGGCAAGGTCGTGACCGCGCGCTGGCCCGATCCTGCGACGAGCTCCGTCAACCTCGGCTTCCCGCAAACCAGATAGCGGCATAAGCTCCGCGGCGTGACGGGGCCGCCGTATCGCCCGATCGACGCGCGCGTCTACCCACGCTTCGCCGGCGTGCGGACGTTCATGCGGCTCCCGCATGTGACGGAGCTCGCGGGAGTCGACGCGGCGGTCTACGGGATCCCGTTCGATACCGCGGTCACGTACCGGCCGGGGACGCGCTTCGGGCCGGAGGCGATTCGCTCCGCGTCGGCGCTGCTTCGCCCGTACCACTCGGGGTTCGGGATCGATCTCTGCGAGGCGCTTTCGATCGTCGACTACGGCGACCTGCCCGTCGCACCGGGCGACACCGAGGGCACGTACCGGCGCGTCGAGGAGGGGCTTGCGCCGGTCGTCGACGCCGGCATCTTCCCGCTCGCTCTCGGCGGCGACCACTCGATCACGCTGGCCGAGCTGCGCGTGCTCGCTGCGAAGCACGGTCCGCTGGCGCTCGTGCAGCTCGACGCGCACGGCGACACGTGGGACGAGTACTTCGACCAGCGCTATTTCCACGGCACGACGTTTCGCCGGGCGGCGGAGGAAGGGCTCGTCGATCCTGGTGCGTCGGTCCAGGCGGGAATGCGCGGGCCGCTGTTCCAGGGCTCGGATCTCGACGATGCGCGGGCGCTCGGCTTCCATGTGCTTCCGAGCGAGGAGCTGCGCGCGCTCGGCCCGGTGGCCTACAGCGAGCTCGTGCGCGAGCGGGTCGGCTCGAAGCCCGTGTTCCTGAGCTTCGACATCGACTTCCTCGACCCGGCGCACGCTCCCGGCACGGGCACGCCGGAGATCGCCGGCTTCTCGACCGCTGATGCCGTCGCCTTCCTGCGCTCGCTTCGCGGGATCGCGCTCGTTGGCGGGGACGTCGTCGAGGTCTCGCCGACGTACGACGGCCCGGGCCAGATCACGGCTCTCGCGGCGGCGAACGTCGCGTGGGAGCTGCTGGCGCTCCGGGCAGAGCGAAGTCTCTAGGCCGGCGCTGTCTTTGGGGAAGCCCCGGAGGTTTCCCCAGACCCCTTCCCTGGTCCGCTTCGCGGACAGGCGGCTTCGCCGCCCCTATGATCGGGCTCTCCAACAGAAGGGGCTCCAGATGAGAACAGTGCTCGCGATCAACCACCGCGTCGCCGACTTCGACGCGTGGAAGGCCGTCTATGACGACGTCAGGTCGATGCAGGCGGCCGGCGGTGTCCGGTACCAGCAGGTGCTGAACCAGGCGTCCGACCCGACCATGGTCTACGTCACGCATACGTTCGACTCGCGGGAGGAAGCGGAGGCGTTTCTCGCCAACCCGGAGTTGAAGGAGAAGATGGGCGCGGCCGGCGTCGACCCGTCGTCGCTGAACACGATGTTCTTCGACGAGATCGAGTCGGGCAGCGTCTAGCTCCTAGCGTGAGGATCACGGTCTGCGACGTCGGGCCACGCGACGGTCTCCAGAACGAGGCGGTCACGCTGGCGCCGACGACGCGGGCCGAGCTCTGCAACCGACTGGCGGCCGCGGGGGTTCCGCGGATCGAGGCGGTGAGCTTCGTTCGCGACGACCGCGTGCCGCAGATGGCCGGCGCCGAGGAGGTCGTCGCCGCGCTCGACCGCCGTCCGGGCGTTGTGTACGCGGGCCTTGTCCTCAACGAGCGAGGGTACGAGCGCCTCGTAGCCGCCGGGCTCGATGAGGTCCACGTCACGCTCGCGGCCACCGAGAGCTTCAGCCAGCGGAACGCGAATGTCTCGCTGGAGGACGCCGTGGCTGCTGCCAAGGGGATCGTTCTGAACGCTGCACAGGACGGGATCCGCCCGACGGCGACGATCAGTGTCGCGTTCGGCTGCCCGTTCGAAGGCGCCGTCGACTCCGGTCGGGTGCTCTCTCTCGCGGGCGAGATCGCGGCGGCGGGCGCGGCCGAGATCGTCTTCGCCGACACGATCGGCGTCGCCGTCCCCTCCCAGGCGAAGGAGCTGGTCACGGCTGCCGGGCACCTCGACGTACCGATCGGTGTCCACCTCCACAACACCCGGAACACGGCGATCGCGTGCGCCGTGGCGGCGCTCGAGGCGGGCGCGACCGTCTTCGACGCGTCTGTCGGCGGCGCGGGCGGCTGCCCCTTTGCGCCGAACGCGACGGGGAACGTCGCGACCGAGGACCTCCTCTACGTCCTCGAGGGAGAGGGTGTCGAGACAGGCATCGACCTCGACGCGCTAATCGAGGTTGCCCGCTGGCTCGAGAGCAAGCTCGGCCACGCGCTCGACGGCCTCGTCCACCGCGCGGGGCCTTTTCCCTCGGCTCCTTAGACCACGTCCCATCCGGACCTGTCTGGGGGACAGGCCCCGGGACCTGTCCGAGTGGCCGCCGGACGACCGTTTCAAGCGAGACGAGACCCTTGGCTGCACCAAATGGACGGGTCCCAGGGACTGTCCCTGGGACATGGCCCGGTTGGACCGGCCGGACGAGTCAGGCCGTGGTAGCAGCGGCCGGCTTCAACTCTTGGCCGAAGCGCGCTCGGGCGACGTACTGGCCGAAGCCCGGCTCGACCTTCAGATCTTCGCCGTCAACGACGATCGTGCCCCGCACCAGCACCGTCTCGGGAGACCCTGTGATCTCGGTCCCTTCGTAGAGGTTGTAGTCAGTGCGCGACTTCTGTGTCGCCGCGGAGATCGTGACCTTCTTCTCGGGGTCGAAGACGACGATGTCCGCGTCGGAGCCGACCGCGATCGTTCCCTTGCGCGGGTAGAGGCCGAACAGTCTCGCGGGGTTCGTCGCGAGCAGCTCGACCATGCGGTTGAGCGTGATCCGCCCCTCGCGCACGCCGAACGAGTGGATCATCTGCAGCCGGTTCTCGATCCCGGGCCCGCCGTTCGGGATCTTCGAGAAGTCGTCCTTGCCGATCGCCTTCTGCTCGGCCCACGTGAACGCGCAATGGTCGGTCGAGATCGCAGACAGGACGTCGGTGCGCACGGCGTTCCAGAGCACGTCCTGGTTCTCCTTCGCACGCGGCGGCGGCGTGTAGACGTACTTCGCGCCCTCGAATTCGGGCCGCTCGAGGAACGTGTAGTCGACGAAGAAGTACTGCGTACACGTCTCGCCCCAGACGTTCCAGCCGGCATCTCGCGCCCGCTGGATCGGCTCGACCGACTCGCGGCAGGAGACATGGACGACGTACAGCGGCGCGCCGGCCACGTGCGCCAGCTGGATTGCGCGGTTGGTCGCCTCGCCCTCCGTCTCGGGCGGACGCGTCAGCGCGTGCCAGTGCGGCTCCGTATGGCCGGCGGCGAGTGCCTTCTTCACGAGAACGTCGATCGCATCGCCGTTCTCCGCGTGCACCATCACGAGCGCGCCGGTCTCCGCCGCGACCTCCATCGTCTTGAAGAGCGTCTCGTCGTCGACCATCAGCGCGCCCTTGTACGCCATGAACAGCTTGTAGGAAGTGACGCCCTGCTCCGGGAGCGATGCAAGCTCCTCGAGCGAGCCGCCCTCCGTGAGATCGGTGACCGCCATGTGGTAGCCCATGTCGATCAGGGCTTTGCCCTCGCGCTTGCCGTGCCAAGAGTGGAGGGCGGCGGCGAAGCTCTCGCCCGGTGACTGGATGACGAAGTCGACGTGGCACGTCGTGCCGCCGAAAGCGGCGGCGGTGTGGCCCGACTGCACATCGTCGATCGTGGTCGTGCCGCCGAACGGCATGTCGAGGTGCGTGTGCGGGTCGATGCAGCCGGGAAGGACGTACTTCCCGGTCGCATCGATCACATGATCGGCTGCGAGGTCGAGCGACTCGCCGATGAGGGAGATCCGCTCGCCGTCCACGAACACGTCTGCGACGTAGTCGTCGGCCGCGGTGACGATGCGGCCTCCTTTGATGAGAACGGTCATTGCGGATCCCCCTCCCTCGGCTTGACTACTTGCCGCCTTCCTTCAGCGTGACGAGCGCCGGCTTGTAGCTTGCGCCGGTGACGTTGACGCCCTGCGCCTTGAGCGCGGCGACGGCCTTCTTGGCCAGGTCGGTGCGGTACGCCGCCGCCGTGGCGGGCTTCTTGATCACCTTGAACTTGTAGGCGATCCCGGCCGTGCGCTTGAACGCTGCCGAGCTCATGATCCCGACCCCGCCGGTCTTGTTCGGCCAGATCAGCTTGTTCACCTCGTTCATCTGCCAGGTCTGGTGGCCCTTGGGGAGCGCCGTGCCCTGGCTGACGACGATGTTCACACACTCCTTGAAGTGGTCGCGGCAGTACGCCCAGCCCTTGAACGACGCCTGGAGGAACTTCACCGCGGTCGCCTGGTTCGCCTTGTCCTTGATCCAGTCTCCCCTCACGAAGATGCCGTCCTGAAGCATCCCAGTGCCGAGGTTCTCGTACTTGAAGACGTTCAGGTCCTTGAGCGTGTAGAGCTTGCCGGTCTTCGGGTTCTTTGCCTCGAGCACCTGAGCAAGCTCGTTGTACGTCATCGCAGACGAGGCGTCGACCTCGCCCTTGAGGAACGGAACCATCGTGAAGTCCTGCTTCACGAGCTTCACGTCCTTCTTCGGGTCCATCCCGTTCTTCACGAGGGCCGCTTCCTGCTCGAATTCGTTCCCGAAGATCCAGACGCCGAACTTCTTGCCCCGCATCTTCTTGAACGTGTTGATACCGCTCGACTTGAAGGTCACCTCGGTCGTGCCGCTCCGGGAGTACACCTGTGCGATGTTGACGAGATCGTTCCCCTGGTCTCTGTTGGCGAGCAGGCTCGGGAGCCAGTCGATCCCGAACTCCGCCTGCTTCGAGAGCACGGTCTGCTCGTTGACGATGTCGGGGCCGCCAAGCTTGAGGTTGACGTCGAGCCCCGCGTCCTCGTAGAAGCCCTTTGCCTTGGCTGCGTAGTAGCCAGCGAATTGCGCCTGGGTCACCCACTTGAGCTGAATCGTCACCTTCGTCAGCTTCGAGCTCGACGATCCCGCGACGGCGAGTCCAGTAACGGTTAGCGCGACCGCAGTCGCGAGTGCCGCCCCGGCGTAGAACCACCTCCGTTTCTTCACGTTCCCTCCTCTCGGGTTGCGGCCGGCCGGCCGACCCGTGTTGAACTTACTAGGACGACCTCCGCTTCACGGAGGGATGCCAACTCAGAGCAAAGCGCTCTGCGATCGAGATCGTGGCGTAGAACGTGATCCCGAGGATACTTGCCATCAGGATCGCGGCCCAAGCCACCTCGTAGCGGGACAGGGCCACCGAGCTCAGGATCACGACGCCGAGCGCCTCAGTCGATCCCCCGAAGTAATCGCCGATTACCGCGCCGATCATCGCGAGCACGCTCGCGACCTTCAGCGCCGTGAAGACGAACGGCAGTGACGTCGGGATGCGCACGCGCCGGAAGATCTCCCGTTCCGAGGCGGCGTACGAGCGCATCAGCTCGATCGATTCCGGGCGAACAGACGTCAGCCCGCGAAGCGTATTGACGAGCACCGGGAAAAAGCAGAGGACGCCGGCGATGGCGATCTTCGACCAAGGGCTCAGGATCCCGAACCACGCGTTGGTGATGGGTGCGAACGCGATGATCGGCACGGCGTTGGCCGCGATCATGTACGGCATCAGCGCGTTGCCGAGGGGACGCCAGCGCGCAAGGACGAGCGCGGCCACGATTGCTGCGCTGCTCCCGATGATGAAGCCACCGAGAGCTTCTTTGAACGTGATCCACACACCGCGCGCGAGGGCGTCGCGCTCGTCCCAGAGCGCGCGCATCACGTCCGAGAAGCGAGGCAGGAGGAAGCTCTGAACATGGAGGAGGTCAGGCAGCAGCCACTGCCACGCGGCGAGACCGAGACAGAAGACGACCACCGCCGGCAGCCACTCGACGATGCGTCTCATCGCCCGATCCGCGCTCCTCGGCTTCGGGGCGGTCGTCGCGACACTCATTCCGGCGCCTCGACGACTTCGTCCGCACCGCTCGCGTGGAGACGCTCGCGCACCTCGGTGACGAGCTCGAAGAACCGGGGCTCCTCGCGCGTCTCGGCCTTCCGCGGCTGCGGGAGGTCGATGTCGACGACTGACGTGATGCGGCCGGGCCGCGGCGACATGACGACGACGCGCGTGGAGAGGAAGACCGCCTCGGCGATCGAGTGTGTGACGAAGATCACCGTCGACTCCGTCTCGGCCCAGATTCGTAGCAGCTCCATGTTCAGCCGCTCACGCGTCATCTCGTCGAGCGCGCCGAACGGCTCGTCCATCAGCAGCAGCGCGGGCGCGAACGAGAACGCGCGCGCGATCGAGACGCGCTGCTGCATGCCCCCGGAGAGCTGCCAGGGATGGTGGTTCTCGAAACCCTTGAGCTCGACGAGCTCGACCATCTCGCGCACGCGCGCTGTCCGGCGCCCGCGGTCCCAACCGAGCATCTCGAGTGGCAGCGCGATGTTCTTCTGCACCGTGCGCCAGTCGTAGAGGACGGGGGCCTGGAAGACGATCCCGTAGTCGCCGTCGAGCCGCGCCTTACGCGCCGGCTTCCCGTTGACGACCACGTCGCCTGCACTCGGCTCGACGATGTCACCGAAGATGCGCAGCAGGGTTGACTTACCGCAGCCTGACGGCCCGATGAGTGAGACGAACTCGCCCTTGTTGACCTCGAGCTCGATGTCCTCGAGCGCCGTGACCCCAGCTCTCTCGAAGACCTTCGACAGGCCGCGGACGGAGACGACAGCCTGGGCGCTCATACGAGATGCTCCGGCGCCCTGCGCACCACGAGCCGCTCGACGAGCACCACCGCCAGGAAGAACGAGATGCCCAGCAGCGCCGCGATGAGATTTGTCGCCCAGAGGTTCTTGGGCTCGAGTGAGTAGTACTGGTTGAAGTTGATGATCGCGCCACCGAGGCCGTCCGGGATCGAGGTCGGCGCTTCCGCGATGATGGCGCCGACGACGCTTGCGGTCGCTGCGACCTTGAGTGCGGAGAAGACGAACGGCAGCGACGCGGGAAAGCGCAGCTTCCACAGGATCTTCCACCCGCTTGCAGCGTAGGAATGCATCAGCTCGAGCGCGCGCGGATCGGTCGACTGAAGTCCTCGGATCGTGTTGACCGTGACCGGGAAGAACGTCAGGTAGGCGGAGATCACGGCAACCCGTTCCCATTCGTTCATCGTCCAGCCGAAGAACTTCACATTGGCCAGTCCGACGACGACGATCGGGGCGATCGCGAGAATCGGGATCGTCTGTGAGGCAACGACGTAAGGCATCACGCCGCGCCTGAGGACCGCGAACTGCGCGAGGATCACTCCCAGCAGAAAGCCGATCGACGCGCCGATCAGGAAGCCGACGAACGCCTCCTTGGCCGTGAAGAGCGCGTGGTGGAAGAGGTAGTCGAGCAAGAGTTGATTCGTGCTCGTTCGGGTGAACAGCTGGGCGACGATCGCGTGGAGGTGCGGCATCGTCAGGTCGTCGACGACGAATGGGCGCGTCCAGCCCGTCGTCGTCCACACCCAGCGGTAGCCCTCCCACAGGCCCCAGAGGCAGAGCAGGACGACGGGCAGCATCGCGATCTGGAACGCGCGTGAGCGGGTCGTGGCCAAGACCCGCGTTTCGTACCACGTTTACGATCCTTGCGTGCCTCTGTCGCCTTCGCGCACGGTCGACGAGCTCCGCGAGCTCCAGGAGCTGACAGGGGACGAGAACGGCGCCCAGCGTGTCGCATGGACGGAGACCTGGGAGCGGGCGCGCGAGTGGCTGCGCGGCAAGCTTGCCGGCTGCCCCGCCGAGGAGGAGATCGATGCGGCCGGCAACCAGTGGTTCACCCTGCGCGGCGCCTCGGACAAGGCGCTGCTGATCGGCGGGCACCTCGACTCCGTTCCGAACGGCGGCTGGCTCGACGGATGCTTGAACGTCACCGCCGGCGCCGAGGTGTTGCGCCGGCTCGCCGACGAGGGCGAGCCGGCGGTCACGGTGCGCCTCGTCAACTGGGCGGACGAGGAGGGCGCGCGCTTCGGCCGCTCGCTGTTCGGCTCGAGCGCTGCCGCCGGCTCGATGGCGGACCAGGACGACCTGCGTCAGCGGAAGGACGCGGACGGGATCGCGCTGGCGGATGCGCTCGCGGAGCACGGGGTCGACCTCGACAGCGCGCTGGACGCTCGCTCCCAGCTCGAGAACGCAGCCGCCTACCTCGAGCTGCACATCGAGCAGGGCCCCCTCCTCGAGTCGATGGATCTGCCGCTCGGCGTCGTCCTCGGGACGTTCGGTGTCGAGCGCCACCTCGTCACGTGGACCGGCCAGGCGGCGCATGCGGGCTCGACGCCGATGGATCAGCGCCGGGACGCGCTCGCCGGTGCGGCGAGGCTTGCGCTGGAGCTCCGCCACATCGCCGCGCGTGTGGGTGGCGGCGCCGTCTGCACGTCGGGCGGCGTCGTCTGCAAGCCGGGCATCGTCACGTCCGTCGTTGAGACCGCGGAGCAGCTCCTCGACCAGCGCCACCTCGACGCGCCCGCGCTCGCCGCGATGCTCGCCGACGCGAAGGCGTGCTCGGAGCGCTTCGCCGAGGAAGAGTCGATCGACGTCGCGTTTGACAGGATCTGGTCGATCGAGCCCATTCTCTTCCACCCGGAGCTGATCGAGCTCTGCGAAGAGGCGATCGTCGAGGTCGCCGGCACGTCGCACCGACTGCCGTCGGGCCCGTTGCACGATGCGGCGGAGGTGTCCCGCGCCGGCATTCCGACGGTGATGCTCTTCGTCCAGAGCCTCCGCGGCCTCTCGCACACGAGGCTCGAGGACACGAAGGAGGAGCACATCGAGCTGGCGGTCGACGCGCTCGACCGCCTGACGACGAAGACGATCGCGTGGCTCTCGTGACCGACGGGCTGCGCTTCGGCATCCACTCTGGACAGCAGCACACGGACTTCGCCGGCTATCGCGAGCTCTGGCGAGCCGCCGAGGAGCTCGGGCTCGACTGGGCGTCCGCGTTCGACCATTTCGTACCGATTCAGAGCGACCCGACCGGCCCGTGCTTCGAGGGCATGACGCTGCTTGCGGCGATGGCGGCGCACACGACGCGCCTGCGCTGCGGAATGATCGTCGTCGGCGTCACGTATCGCCACCCGGCCGTGCTCGCGAACATGGCGGCCACGATCGACCACATCTCCGGCGGCCGGCTCGAGTTCGGGCTCGGTGCCGCGTGGTACGAGCTCGAGCACGACCAGTACGGGATCCCATTCCCGCGCATCGGTGAGCGGATGGACATGCTCGACGAGGCGTGCCGGATCTGCCGCAGCCTCTGGACGGAGGAGACGACGACGTTCGAGGGGCAGCACTTCCAGCTGCGGGACGCCTGGTGCGAGCCCAAGCCGCTGCAGGACCCGATGCCGCTCTGGATCGGCGGCTCGGGTGAGCGAAGGACGCTCCGCATCGTCGCCGAGCACGCAACCGGCTGGAACACGTTCCTGATGCCGCACGACGAGTACCGGCACAAGCTCGACGTCCTCGAGCGACACTGCGCCGACGTCGGTCGTGATCCGGGAGAGATCCGAAAGCAGCTCGTGTTCCGCGCGGCGCTCGGCGAGTCGGAAGGCGAGGCGGACGATGCGCTGCGCGGGCGCGCCGAGGTGCTGCGCGGCGACCTCGAGGCCATGCGCCGGGACTGGATCGTCGCTACGCCCGAGCAGTGCGTCGAGCGCCTCGCCCCGTACGTCACGGACTTCGGAGTCTCGGACCTGATCCTCTTCGCCCGCCCACCGGCCGATCTCCAGACGATGGGACTGCTCGCACGCGAGGTCGGCCCTGCGCTCCGGGCTCTGTAGATCAAGCTCTGTAGATCTAGGTCAGTGGAGCCAGCGGACGATGCCGAGGATGTTCGAGAACTGATCGGTCCATACTGCGCCGCCGGCACGAAGCGGCCGCCAGCGCCCCGAGCGGACGAGCGGCTCGAGCGTCGCAGGCTGTCTCGCGGCCACCACCCACTGCGAGGTGGCGGCCCCTAGCCGCGATGCGCTCGGCGAGGCGACGTGCATCTGGTAGCGGCCCTCGAGGCCGAGTGAGCGGACGATCGAGCCGACGACCGGCTCTAGCGTGAAGTAGCGGCTCGAGATGTGGTATGCGAGGACGCCGCCCGGGGCGAGCTTGCGCAGGTAGAGCTGCACCGCGTCGCGGGTAAGGAGATGGACGGGGATCGAGTCGGAGCTGAAGGCGTCGAGCACGATCAGGTCGTACGAGTGATCAGGAGCCTTCTCCATCTCCAGGCGGCCGTCGCCGATGACGACGCGCACGTTTGCCTTCGACTCAGGGACGAAGGTGAAGTAGCGCGGGTCAGAGGCGATCCGCGCGACCGCGGGATTGATCTCGTAGAAGGTGAAGTCCTCGTCGGGCCGACCGTAGGCTGCGACCGCCCCCGAGCCGAGGCCGATGACGCCGACGCTCGAGATTCGGTCGTCGTAGGCGCGGAAGATCTGGCCGAGCGGGCCCTGGCGGCTGTAGTAGCTGAGCGGTTCGCCGCGATGCCTGCGGGCGAAGTTCTCGACGCCGTGGACCGTCGTGCCGTTCACGAGCACGTGCTTGGCGCCCGCTTGCTCCACGCGCAGCACGCCGAAGAACGTGCGATCGGAAGTGAGTGACGGAGGCGGCCAGGCCGTGATCAGAAGCAGCGCGCCGACGCCGAGCGCGAAGCGCAGCGGCCGCCGGGCGAAGAGCGCCACCGCGAGCACGGCGACCAGTGGCAGGAGGCGAACCGGCCCCGTCGTCATCTTCGCGAGGAAGAGCGTTCCCAGGAGGATGGCGAACGGCAGCAGGAGGTCGGCGTTGCGCCGGATCGGTCCGGCCTTCGGTGGGCGGAATGCCCCTGGGCGGAGCAGCAGGGCGAGCACGATCGCGAGCGGGTACTCCGCGATCGTGGAGAAGAGCTGCGGCGCGACGAGTGCAGCGAAGATCCCGCCGATCACCCCTCCGATCGAGAGCAGGAGATAGAACTCGGTGAGCCGCTCGGCCGGGGGCCGCTCGGAGGCAAGGCGGCCGTGGACGAGCAGAGCAATGAAGAAGAGGTTGGCGCCGTGCACGCCGACGAGGATCCAGATCGGCAGCGCGAGCGTGGGCTCGAGCGCGGTCAGCAAGAGGCTCGCCGCGACCGCGAGCGACGAGCAGACAGCGGCACGGCTGACGACGGTGACAGACAGCGGCCGGCGCGCGAACGCCGCCACGAAGCTGAGGAGATAGAGGGCGAGCGGGATCACCCAGAGCAGTGGGACAGCGGCGACGTCGGTCAGAAGGAACGTCGTCGTGCCGATCATCAGCGCCGAGGGCAGCGCCGCCATGGCGATCCACCGCGCCCGAACGGCCCAGCGGATCGCCGGGGTCGCGAGCACCGGGCGGGCGATGGAGGTCGCCGTGCCTGCAGCCATCACGCGTCGCGCGCACAGGCCGGCCACTAACACGAAGCACGCGTAACCGACCGTCCACATGCTCGCCTGCTCGTGGAGCGTCAGCCTCGGCTCGATCAGGATCGGATACGCGAGCAGGCCGATCAGGCTGCCCGCGTTCCCTGCGGCATAGAGGAAGTACGGATCGCGGGAGCCCTTCTCGCCCGTCTCCGAGAACCATCGCTGGAGCACGGGGCTCGCCGTCGTCACGGCGAAGAACGGCAGTCCGACCATCAGCACGAGAATCCACAGCAGCCACGTCGACGGGTCTCGGCTGCCGGGCGCCGCGTGGGATGGAAGCGCGATCGGCAGCACGGCGAGTGGGAGGAGGAGCAGGAGGATCTGAAGCACGGCTTGGCGCCGGACAGGGAGGAGGCGGAAGGAGACGTGTGCAAACGCGTAGCCCACGAGCAGGACCGCCTGGAAGAAGACGAGCGAGATAGCCCAGACAGCCGGCGTGCCTCCGAACGACGGCAACAGCATCTTCGCCACCATCGGCTCGACGACGAACAGGAGTGCGGAGGCGGTGAAGATGGCGGCGCCGTGGAGCCACAGCGTCGAGGCCCCTTTCGCCGCGCCGACGGCAGGGGCGAGGTCCCGGCTACGAGCTTCCACGGCCCCTCTATCGGCACCCACCGGGCCCCGCATGAGGGTTCCTAGAGCCGTAGGCTTACCCCGTGCTGAGCTTCGGCGTCACCGTCCTTCCCGACCCGCCGGCGAGCCGCGTCGTCGAGCTAATGAAGCTCGCCGAAGAGCACGGGTTCGAGTACGGCTGGACGTACGACTCGCACATCCTCTGGCACGACCCGTACCCGCTCCTGACGATGGCGGCGCTCCAGTCATCGACGCTCAAGCTGGGCCTCAACGTCACGAACCCAGGGACACGCGAGCCGACGGTGACGGCGAGCGCCTTCGCCACGCTCCAGGCGATCTCCGGCGGTCGGATGGTGATAGGTATCGGTCGCGGCGACTCGGCGCGGAGGACGATCGGCCAGAAGCCGGTCAAGGTCGACGACTTCGAGCGCGCGACGGCGATGATCAGGGAGCTCGCGAACGGCAAGCCCGTGCGCTGGAACGACGTGGACGTGCAGCTCGAGTGGGCGCAGGGGCAGCCGGAGATCCCCGTCTACATCGCGGGTTACGGGCCCCGGGTGCTCGCCGTCGCGGGCCGGATCGCCGACGGCGTCATCATCCAGCTCGCCGACCCGGAGATCATCGAGTGGATCGTCGGCCAGGTGCGGACAGCTGCCGAGCAGGCTGGCCGCGATCCCGCCGCGATCAAGGTCGTGGCGTGCGCGCCCGCCCATGTCTCGGACGACATGGCCGACGCCTGCGAGCAGGTGCGCTGGTTCCCGGCGATGGTCTCGAACCACGTGTTCGACGTGATCTCGAAGCACGACAAGTCGACGCTCCCGCACGGGCTCGTGGACTACGTCGAGCGGATGGAGCGGGCGAATTACGACTACTCGGAGCACAGCCGCGTCGGCGCCGAGCACGGAAAGCAGATCGACGACGAGACGTGCGAGCGCTTGTGCATCCTCGGCACACCGGAGCAGCACGTCGAGAAGCTGCGGCGGCTCGAGGCCGCGGGCATCGACCAGTGGAACATCTATCTCATGACCTCGGGCCAGGAGGAGACGCTGGACGTCTACGGCCGCGACGTCATCCCGCGGCTCACAGCGCCGTGAAGTGGACGCCCGCTCTCGTCGTAGCGGGCGCGCTTCTTCTCACTGCACCTGCGAGCTCACACTCTGTGGCGCGCAACGCTGAGATCGTCTGGGGCGCTGACGACGGGATCTACGGCGCGGACGTCGACGGGAGCCACCGTCACCTCATCACGCCCTACAAGGGGCGGCTCCCGACTGATTACTTTGATTCGCCAGCGTAGTCACCGACGGGGCGGCAGCTCGCCTACGACACCACGGCGAGCGCGACAGGTTGGATCCAAGTCGTCCGCCGCACCGCTCGTCGATCTGGGTCATGAACGCCGATGGGACGTCGCCCGCCCGGCTCGTCACAGTCGCGGGGAATCTGTTTGGCGTTGGCTGGCGGCCGGGATAACGGGGAACGCCTCCACCTCGGCTGGTGTTCGCAATCGGACGACCGTTAGGTTCGGGAGGGCAGCGAAGCGTCTCGGCCAGCGGCGCCGCCGCGAGCTGTGGTGGCGAACGGTCCACCAGAAGAGCGACTCGCGACCCCAGAATGCGCCGCGCCACGTCTCGTGGTTCCCGTTCCAGAGCTCCTCATTCGTGCGGATCCGGCGCGTCGTGCGTGTCCACAGCCGCGAGAGGCACGTGCGAAGCGGCAGGTCCAGCCAGATGACCGTGTCCGCCTGCGCGAGGACGAAGTCGCCGAGCTTGCCGTAGTAGTTGCCGTCTACGACCCAGCGCTCTCTCCCGTCGAGCTCTCGGTGGACGGCCTCCCGCAGCTCGTCCGCGCTCGCCTCCGTCCAGTTGGGCTTGTGGTGGAGCGCGTCGAGCTCGACGTAGTGGACGGCGAGCCGTTCCGCCAGCGCGCGGGCGACGGTCGTCTTGCCCGATCCGCTCGAGCCGACGACGACCACGCGTTCCACGCTACGCGGGCCCGGGCGAGACTTTCAGTGCCGCGCGGTGCCATGCGTCCCTGAGCCGGTCGCGGTAGAAGAGCCAGAGGATCGCCGCGACGATCAGGAGCACCGCCTCGTCGAGTGGTCCCGGGATCGGCGCCACACCGACGGCACCGCCCCAGCGGATCGGCCGCGGAATGTCACCGTCGAGGAGCACGAGCTTCACTGCTCGCAGCGTTCGACGGAAGAACGCGTGCACGCCGTTCAGACGACGATGACGGGGACGCGCTGCACAGCGTTGTTCACGTAGCCGCCGAGGTTCCAGACGGGCTCCAGCGGCTGCTCGTTCCCGGCGTCGTCGCGCGCGCGGCAGCAGAGCTCGTACGCGCCCTGCGTCGCAGCCCAGTCGATCGTCCACCTTTGCCATGCCCAGTCGGAGTCGACGTCACGCTCGAGCGCGGCCTCGAGCCATGTCTGGCCGCCGTCGGCTGAGAAGTCGACGGCAGTGATCGCGCCCTGCCCCGACCAGGCACGGCCGGTGATCATGCACGGCCCGCTGCCAAGCCGCCGCGCGCGCGTCATGTACTCGGGATCACCGGGCGGGATCAACAGCGAGCGGGGAAGCATGCGCGAGACCGGCTCGCCGGGGTCGTCCTCCGACGTCCGGACCCGGTAGGACGACGCGTGGTAATAGCCCTCGAATGGCGAGTCCGTGACGGTGATCGAGCGCAGCCACTTGACGTTCGTCATCCCGTACCAGCCCGGGACGACCACACGCAGCGGGAAGCCGTGCTGTGGAAGGAGCGGGGCGCCGTTCATCTCGTAGGCGAGCACGACCTCGGGCCGGCGCGCCTCGTCGAGGGGCAGGCCGCGCTCGTAGTCCTGCTCGGACTCCCCTTCGAAGCCGTGGTCCCAGCCGGTGAAGACGACGTCCGTCGCGGCCTCCGTCATGCCGGCGTGCCCGAGGACATCGGCGAGGGCGGCGCCACGCCAGCTCGCCGTTCCGACCGCTTCCTGGACCCAGGGCTGGCTGACGATGGCCGGCTCGATCAGAGCCCGGCCGTTGCCGGCGCACTCCATCGTCGACGCCACCTCGATCGCCGGCAGCCCACGCAGATCGTCCAGCGAGAGTGAGAGCGGTGACGAGACAAGCCCGCCTATCTCGAGGCGGTACGTCTCCTCGCCGACGAGCGGGATGTCGTAGTGGATCAGGAGGTAGTGGAGCCCTGTCGGCGTGATCGGG
Source organism: uncultured Actinomycetes bacterium (assembly GCA_963705945.1). GTDB lineage: Bacteria > Actinomycetota > Thermoleophilia > Gaiellales > Gaiellaceae > PALSA-612. The sequence continues at coordinate 909,935 of CAVPLG010000003.1, forward strand.
TAGCGGAGCGCCTCGAGCGGCAGCGCGTGGTTCCGTGCGGCGAGCCGGAGCTCGTCGAGGCTGATCCTGGGCTCGCCGACCGCCACGCCGTGAGCCTAGTCCAGGTGACCGAAGTCGAGCACGACCGTCTTCAAGTCGGTCATGTCGAGCATCGTGTAGCGCCCGCCGATCCTGCCCCAGCCGGTCCGCGTGCCGGAGGCGCCGCCGAACGGCTCGTGGGCCTCCCAGTAGTCGGTCGAGTCGTTGACAACCACGTTTCCGACGCGTAGCTCCTCGAGGTAGCGGAACGCCCGGGAGAGGCTTCTCGTGTAGACGGCCGCCTGGAGCCCGAGGTGGGAGTCGTTGGCGGCCGCGAGGGCCGCGTCGTCGGAGTCGACCGTGATCAGCGGCACGATCGGGCCGAACGTCTCCTCGCGGTTGACGAGCGTGTCGAGCCCAACGCCGTCGACGACCGTCGGCTGGTAGTAGAGCCCAGTGGGCCGCCCGTCGTCGCGCGAGCCGCCGAGGACGACGTCCGCGCCCTTGGCGACCGCGTCCTCGAGATGGCGGTCCATCTTCTCGGCTGTCGGCTCGTTGTTCATCGGCCCGACGAGCGTGTCCTCGTCGAACGGGTCGCCGAGCCGCCAGCCCTCGGCCTCCTTGACCACTGCAGCGAGGAACTCGTCGTGAACGGCTCGGTGGACGAGGACGCGCTCCGTCGCGCAACAGACCTGGCCGGCGCAGAAGAAGCCGCCGAAGACGGCCCCCTTCGCCGCCCGTTCGAGATCCGCGTCCTCGCAGACGACGACCGGGCCGTTGCCCGAGGCCTCGATGAGGCTGCGCTTGAGCCCGGCCGCGCGCACGATCTTCTCGGCCGTGTCGTGGGAGCCGACGAACCCGATGCAGTCGACGTTCGGGCTCGTCACGAGCCACTCGCCGACGTCGCCGCCGCCGTAGACGACGTTGACGACGCCGTCGGGCAGGCCTGCGTCGGCCATGATCTGCATGAAGTTCGCCATCGCTACGGGCGTCCACTCGGACGGCTTCATGACGATCGTGTTGCCGGCCGCGATGCCCGGCGCGATCAGCTCGACGGGGATCAGCGTGGGGAAGTTCCACGGCGTGATTGCCGCGTAGACGCCGTTCGGCTTGCGGAACGTGAGGATGCGCTTGTTGACGTCCTGCGACGGGATGATCGCGGTCTCCATGCGCTTCACGTCCTCGGCGGCGATACGGAAGTTCTCCGCCGTCTCCTCGATGTCGGGTAATGCCTCGGCGACGTAGGGCTTGCCCTGCTCGAGCGAGAGCTCGCGCGCGAACTCCTCGCGCCGCTCGTCGATGAGGTCGGCGATCGCGTGGCAGACCTTCGCCCTATCCCATGCGGACAGCGCTGCCCAGCGAGGCTGCGCCTCTCTCGCTGCCTTCGTCGCCCGATCGACGTCCTCGGCGCTCGCGTCGGGCGCCTCGGCCACGACCTCGCCGGTGACGGGGGAGACGATCTCCCGTGCTCGCTCGCCGGTCGCTTCGGCCCAGTCGCCGCCGATGAAGTTGCGCAGGGTGCGGACCGTGGTTGCCATGCGAGGCTCCTTTCTTGTCGACGGACGGCCCGAGCCTACTTCGTGAACGCGGCCCAGATGCGATTCCGTGCGAGGGTGCCCGCCGGGGTGAGCGCGCTCGGCTCGAGCCGCCTCATCGTCTGCGGGGTCGGGAACACGTCCGGGTTCTGGAGGATCGTCGGACTGAGGACGCCGTCGAGCAGGGCTCGCCGCAGCGGCGAGCCAAAGAACGTGAAGGCTGTCTCGTACGCGTTGTTCGTCGGCTTGTACACGAAGTCGATCCACGCGTGCGCGCCCGACGCATTCCGCGCGCCGCGCGGGATCACGTACGCGTCGACCCAGAGCTCGCCGCCCTCCTTCGCGACGACGTACTCCGCCTTGTTGTCCGGCGTCTTCGCGATCACCTCGAGCCCGTCGCCGTTCCACGCGAGGCCGCCGAACGCCTGGCCCTTGATGATCGCCGCCGTGTACGTTGTCGAGTCGATCGAGTGGACGAGTGGGCGGAGGTCGAGCAGGAAGCGCTTCACCTTCTGGAGCTCGCTCTCGTCCTCGGTATTGAACGAGTAGCCCATCATCTTGGCGATGGCTCCGATCACCTCGGCCGGGGACTGAGCAGTGTGAGCTTGCGCGGGTGCGTCTTGAACAGTGCGAAGAACTGCGCCCATGTGCGCGGCCGCTCCTTGATCAGGTCGGTGCGGTAGACGAAGCCGGTCGTGCCCCAGTCCTTCGGCACCGACCATTCGTCGTGCGGGTCCCACGGCAGGCGGCGGAACTGCGGGTCGATCGTCTTCTTCACCGTGGGCAGCTTCGTCCAGTCGATCCGCGTGAGCATCTTTGCGGCGGCGAGCTTCTCGACCATGTAGCCCGTGGGAACGGCGAGGTCGTAGGCGTGTGGAGCAGCTTTCAGGCGCGCCTCGAGCGCCTCATTCGACGTGTAGTAGGCGCGCTCGACCGCAACCCCGGTCGCCTTCGTGAACGCGGTGTACGTGCGCGGGTGGACGTAACCGATCCAGTCGTAGAAGCGGAGCGTCTTCGCCGGCGGAGTCGGCCACGCCCGGCCGGCGTGGACGGACGCGGCGAGCGCCGCCCGGCGGCGATCACGCCTCGCCGGGTGTATCTGGGCATTCCGTCTTCCACGGCGGACAATGGTGCCAGCACTGTTTACACTCGCGCTTCGATGGCCGTCGCGCCACGCGTGGGGATCGCGCTCGAAGGTGTGAGCAAGAGCTACGGCAAGGCCGCGGCCGTGAACGACGTGTCTCTCGCGATCGGCGAAGGCGAGTTCTTCTCGATGCTGGGACCGAGCGGGTGCGGCAAGACCACGACGCTGCGCATGATCGCCGGCTTCGAGGTGCCCGACGAGGGCCGGATCATGCTCCAGGGACAAGATGTGACGCGCGTAACGCCGAACAAGCGGCCGGTGAACATGGTCTTCCAGCAGTACGCGCTCTTCCCGCACATGTCGATCTACGACAACGTCGCCTTCGGGCTCAAGGTGAAGAAGGTGCCGCGCTCCGCGCACCGCGAGCGGATCAACGAGATCCTCCGCGTCGTCGAGCTCGAAGGGCTCGAGCGCCGGCGCCCACGCCAGCTATCGGGTGGGCAGCAGCAGCGCGTCGCGCTCGCGCGGGCGCTCGTCAACCGGCCGGCGGCTCTCCTTCTCGACGAGCCGCTCGGCGCGCTCGACGTGAAGCTGCGAAAGCAAATGCAGCTCGAGCTCAAGCGCATCCAGCACGAGCTCGGCACGACGTTCGTCTACGTGACGCACGACCAGGAGGAAGCGCTGGCCATGTCCGACCGCATCGCGGTCATGAACGGTGGCCGACGTCGAGCAGATCGGCAGCCCGCGGGAGATGTACGAGCACCCGCGGACGGCCTTCGTCGCCGATTTCATCGGCTCGCTGAACGCGCTCGAGCTGACGGTCGACGAGGTCGTCGGCGGATTCGCGGTCGCCCGTGTCGCGGAGCGCGAGCGCGTCGTCGTCCCGGTGAGCGGCGCAATACGTCCGGGCGATCCGATTCGCGTCGCCGTTCGCCCCGAACGCGTCCACGTCGCGAGCGCCGACGCCGATGCGCCGGAGGACGGGTCTCGTTTGACGGGCACCGTGTCGGAGATCGTTTACCTCGGCATGTACACGCAGTTCCATGTCGAGACGGGTGCGGGGCGCATCGTCTCGAACAGACTCGCCGACGAGCAGCTTGCGCCGCTCGAGTTCGGATCCGTGGTGACGCTGTCGTGGGCGCCGGAGCACACCTCGGTGCTCGCCGACGACGCGGTGCCGGTCTAGCTCTCCGCACCGAGGCGTCGCTCGGCGACGCGGCGGCCGACCTCCGCGGCGATGACGACGATCAGCGAGACGGCGATGACGACGACCGCGACGGCGATCACTTGCGGCAGTTGGCTCGGAAAACGCAACGCAGCGTAGAGGTAGACGGGGAACGTCACGGTCGAGCCCTTCACGAACGAGGCGACGGCATACTCGTCGAACGACGTCGTGAACGCGATCAGGTATGCACAGACGACCGCGGGCAGGATCAGGGGCAGCGTGATCGAGCGGAACGTGCGGAGCCGGCTCGCGCCGAGGTCGTAGGCGGCCTCCTCGAGCGAAGCGTCGATCTGCTGGAGTCGCGGGATGAGAACGAGCATCGTGTACGGCAGCGTGATCACGATGTGCCCGATAACGACGGTCCGGATGCCGAGATGCAAGCCGATAGCGTGGAAGAGCAGGAGCAACGCGATTCCGAAGACGACGAACGGGATGACGAGCGGGCTGAGGAGGAATGCGGAGAAAGGGCCGCTCCCGCGGAAGCGGTGCCGCACGAGCGCGAGCGACGCGAGGATGCCGAGGATCACCGCGCCGAGGCTCGACAGGGCTGCGATCTTCGCGCTCGTCAGAAGTGCGCCCTGGAGATCGGGATTCGTGAGGAACTCGTGGTACCAGTGGAGCGTGAAGCCGCTGAGCGGGAACGTGGGGAAGTCCGAGTCGTTGAACGAGAAGATCAGGAGCAGCACGATCGGCGCATAGAGGAAGACGACGACGAGCGCGAAGAACGCCCTCAGCACCCACGTGCCCGCCGACCGCGAGAGCGCGACGTCCATCAGTCGGTGGCCACCTGTCGCGCCTGGAGGAAACGGGAGAAGACGATCGTCAGCAGGCCGACGACGACGAGCAGGAAGAGCGCGAGCACCGCGCCCGTGCGCCAGTCCGGGAAGCCCCGTTCCGAACAGGTCGACGATCTGGTTCCCGTACATGTAGCCGCTCGGGCCGCCGACGAGGGAAGGCGTGATGAACTCGCCGAGCGTCGGGATGAAGACGAAGAGAAACGCGGCGAGGATGCCCGGGACGGACAGCGGAAGCGTGATCCGGAAGAACGCCTGCAGCCGGCTCGCGCCGAGGTCGCTCGCGGCCTCGAGCAGCCGGCGATCAAGGCTCTCGAGCGAGACGAAGATCGGCAGTGCAACGAATGGCAGCCAGATGTAGCCGAGCACGAGCAGAACGGCGAACCGCGTGTAGATGAGCGAGAACGGGCCGACGCCCATCCACCCGAGAGCGCTGTTGATCGGGCCCTCGTCGCCGAGCAGCACCTTCCAGGCAAGTACGCGCAGAAGGAAGCTCGTGAGGAACGGTGCGATGAGGAGGAGCAGGAGAACGTACTTCCGCTTCGTTCGAGAACAGGGCGAGGTAGTACGCGAGCGGGTACGCGAGCGCGACGATGATCGCCGAGACGATCAACGACATCTTCACCGACTTCCAGAAGAGGTTCAGGTAGGCGAAGCCGACGAACGGGTCGTTGCCGAAGAGGGCCCGCCACCCATCGGGAGCGAGGGACGCGCCCGGCTGATCGAAAGCGCGTCGACGCTGTACGCCGCCACGAACCCGATCGGCACGAGGAAGAAGACGACGAGCCAGAGGACCGGGAGGCCGAGCAGGCTGGGGCGCGGTCAGGTCGAGCCGCGAACCACCGGCGTCCCGTCGTGGGCGCGGGCGGGGTTCCGGCCTCTGCTCGATCGTGACGTCTCCGGTCTAGGCGCTGCCCTCACGCGTACTTCACGCCCTCCCAGACCTTCGCGTAGAGATCTCGCCGCGGGATGTCGCGGTCGATGTACGCGTTGGGTGGCCCCACAGCCTTCGGGTCGTCGATCTTGAGCGCCCTCACGAGGTCGGTCGAGCTCGGCCGGGCGAAGGAGGTTCGAGTGACCGTAGCCGTAGTTGTCCTCTAGCCACGTGCCGCTCTGGCGCGAGCTCCAGGCATCGCATACGCGTGCGCGAGCTTCGGGCGCGGCGACCCCTTGAGCAGCATGAGCATGCCGAATCCAGGCGAGAGGGCGCTCTTTCGGATAGATGTAGACGACGGGCAGCCCGGGCTTTGGCTTCTTCTTCATCTGCACCCAGTCGTTCGGCCAGGCGTAGGCAATCCAGATGTCGCCGCAGCCGTATGCCTCCCAGAGAGTCGGTCTCGCGACGACCAGATCGTCGCGCACGAGGTGCCTCTTGGACATGAGGAACGCTGCGCCTGCTTGAGCTGGGCATCGGTCTGGTTCACGGGTCCTTGAAGCCGAGGTACAGGCCCGTCATCGGCAGCATCGTGCTGGCGTCGTCGTACCAGGCGATCTTGCCCTTGTAGCGGTCGTCGAAGAGGAGGCCCCACGAGCGTCGCCTTCGGCTTCACCTTGTCCGTGCGGTAGAGGATCGCGTCGAAGCCCCAGTCCTCCGGGAATCCCGTACTGCTTTCCCTTGTACTGGCCGGCCTTACGCATCAGCGGGTTGAGGTGCCTGAAGTTCGGGATCAGCTTCGGTCCCACGGCTGCACGAGGCCGCTCTCGGCGAAGTACTTCACCCAACCGACGTACGGGCGGAAGAGGTCCCAGTTCACGCCCGCCTGGAACTTGTTGAGCGCGTC
>CAVPLG010000004.1:0-90030 GCA_963705945.1 uncultured Actinomycetes bacterium
CCCGCATCGTCGCCACGCTCGGCGTGCTCATCGTGCTGCAAGCGGGGGCCGTGCTGCGGTACGGCTCGAAGATCACGTTCGTGACGTCGGAGCTGCCGGTCACGGTGTTGCACCCGTTCGGCATCACGATCTCGCTCGACCGATTCGTCCTCGTCGGCATCGCCGCCGTCCTGAGCGTCGGGCTCTGGCTCCTCTACCGCTACACGCAGTTCGGCATCGCCACGACGGCCGTGGCCGAGAACCAGCGGGCCGCATCAGCCATCGGCCTGTCGCCCGACTGGATCGCCACGGCCAACTGGGCGCTCGGCTCGGCGCTGGCCGGCGTCGCTGCGGCCATCTTGATCGCACCGATCGTGCAGCTCCAGGTCGCGACGATGACCAACCTCGTGCTGGCGGCCCTGGCGACGGCGCTTGTGGCCAGCTTCCGATCGTTCCCCATCGCGTTCGCGGCCGGCATGCTCATCGGCATCGGCCAGACCGAGGCCGACCGGTACGTCCACGCGCCCGGGCTGCCGAGCTCGCTTCCGTTCGTCGTGATCATCCTCTGGATGGTCCTTCGGGGCCAGGCGCTGCCGCTGCGCGACTACTTCCTGCAACGCTTCCCGCCGTCGGCAGCGGTCGCGTCCACCCCATCGCTCATCGTCGTGGTCGGTGCATCACGGCCTTCGTGATCCGTCCGTGCCGACGCAGTGGCAGGACGCCTTCGTCACGACGTTCGCCATGGGCTTCGTGCTGCTCTCGGTCGTGGTGATCACCGGCTATGCCGGCCAGCTGTCACTCGGCCAGTTCGCCCTCGCCGGGTTCGGCGCGCTGGGTCGCCGGGCGGACTGGTCGCCGTCTGCGGCTGGCCGTTCTGGCTCGCGCTGCTCGCCGGCGTCGTCGCCACCGTGCCCCTCGGCGCCCTGTTCGCCATCCCGGCGGTGCGCGCACGCGGCATCAACCTGGCGATCGTCACGCTCGGCATGGGCACCGCCATGGAGCTGATGATCTTCAACAACGGCGACCTCGTCGGTGGCTTCGCCGGTACCGCAGGTCGGCAAGCCGGATCTGTTCGGCTGGGACATCAACGCGATCTCCCATCCGGGTCGTTACGCCATCGTCTGCATGGTCGGCTCGCCATCGTGTCGCGTGATGGTCGCCAGCATGCGGCGCGGTCGCTCGGGGCGGCGCCTGCTCGCCGTGCGCACCAACGAACGGGCCGCGGCGGCGCTCGGGATCAGCGTGCCCGGCGCCAAGATCTACGCCTTCGCGCGTGTCCGCCGGCATCGCCGCGATGGGCGGCATGCTGCTGGCGTTCCGCAAGGACGTGATCCTCTACAACACGGAGTTCACCAACTTCACGTCGATCCTGTCGGTTGCGTGGTCGTTCATCGGCGGCATCGGCTACCTGCTCGGACCGATCTTCGGGTCGACGCTGGCACCCGGCTCGCTCGGCGGCCAGCTGACGAACACGATCCTCGACAGCGTCACGCAGTACATCCAGCTCATCGGGGGCGTGCTGGTGGTGCTGCTGGTGCTCCAGAACCAGGACGGCATCGCCAAGGAGTCCATCAACCAGTTCACCTGGGTGGTCGGCAAGGTCCGCGACAGGATCCCCCGCCGCCGCCCGCAGCGAAGCCGAAGGCGTTCGAGCTGCCACCCGAGGAGCACGAGCCGGTCACACCACGGACGCTGGATGTCCGTGACCTCAGCGTCCGCTACGGCGGCGTGGTCGCCGTCAACGACGTGTCCTTCACGGTGACGCCGGGTCGCATCACCGGGCTCATCGGACCGAACGGCGCCGGCAAGACCTCGGTGATCGACGCGGTCACGGGCTTCACCCGGACCTCGTCCGGCTCGGTGCTCCTCGACGGCGACGAGCTGATCGGGATGAGCGCCACCAAGCGGGCCCGGGCGGGGCTGAGCCGATCGTTCCAGTCGCTCGAGCTCTTCGAGGACGCCACCGTCATCGACAACCTCCGGGCCGCATCGGATCCACGGGATCGCTTCTCGTACCTCCTCGACCTCGTCCATCCGGTCGCCCCTGCGCTGCCCGGCCAGGTGGTCGCGGCCATCCGCGAGTTCCGCCTCGAGGACGACCTGATGCGCCTGGTGCAGGACCTGCCGTACGGGCAACGGCGGCTGCTGGCGATCGTCCGGGCCGTCGCCACCAAGCCGAGCGTGCTGCTGCTCGACGAGCCGGCGGCCGGGCTCAGCGACGTGGAGACCGCCGAACTGGCGCACCTCGTCCGCCGGCTGGCGGACGACTGGGGGATCGCCATCCTGCTCGTCGAGCACGACATGACGTTCGTGATGAGCGTGTGCGACGACATCGTGGTCCTCGACTTCGGCACCAGATCAGCGCCGGCACGCCGCGAGGAGGTTCGCCGGGACCCCGCCGTGATCGCCGCGTACCTCGGCGAGAGCGAAGAGGAAGCGGCGGCCGAGATGGTGCCGGCGGCGGGAGGCGAGCCTGTGAGCGCCGACGACACCACGCCGGCCAATGGCGCCGGCGACGACACCCGCGATCACGTCGGTTCCCGTCCTCGAGGCGCGGGCCATCTCGCGCCGGCTACGGGACCGCAGCCCGTGATCCACGACATCGACCTCGTCGTCCGACCGGGCGAGGTCGTCGGCCTGCTCGGCGCCAACGGCGCCGGCAAGACGACCACCCTGCTCGACGCTCGCCGGCGAGCTGCCGCTGCTCTCGGGCGAGGTGCTGCTCGACGGCGCCGCCACGACGGCGCCGCTGCACAAGCGCGCCCGCGACGGCCTCACGTTCGTCACCGAGGAGAAGTCGGTGTTCATGGGCCTCACGCGCGCGACAACCTGCGCGTCGCCGACGTCGACATCGACGCCGCGCTCGGCCTGTTCCCGGAGCTGGAACGCCGCCTCGACGTGCGGGCGGGCCTGCTGTCGGGCGGCGAGCAGCAGATGCTCACGCTCGCTCGGGCGCTGAGCCGCAAACCGCGCGTGCTGCTGGCCGACGAGCTGTCGATGGGCCTTGCGCCCATCATCGTGAAACGCCTGCTCGAAGCCGTCGTGCGCATCGCCAAGCAGCAGAACACCGCCGTCCTGCTCGTCGAGCAGCACGTGCGCAAGGCGCTGGCGTACTGCGACCGCGCCTACGTCATGCACCGCGGTCGCATCGAGCTCAGTCGGCACCTCCGGCGAGCTGCTGGGTCGCCTCAGCGAGATCGAGGACCGCTACCTGACGGCGACGCCGAGCAGCGGTCCGGCCTGAGCGAGCGCCGGGGACGTCGCGCTACGGTGACGACACTCAATTGGGGGTCGCCGCGGGACCGTCGGGGGCGGCGCGGCGCACGAGGCGAAAGGTCGTCCGACCATGAAGATGAAGGCCGCTGTCCTGTGGGAGCCGAAGACCGACTGGAGCGTCGAGGAGGTCGAGCTCGATCCGCCCAAGGCCGGGTGAGGTGCTCGTCAAGCTCGTCGGGTCGGGGCTCTGCCACTCCGACGAGCACCTGCTGACCGGCGACCTGGCGCTGCCCGCAGGAGACCCAGGAGGAGCTGGGCATGCAGCAGTTCCCGGTGATCGGCGGCCACGAGGGCGCCGGCGAGGTGGTCGAGGTCGGCGAGGGCGTCACCAACCTCAAGCCCGGCGACCACGTCGTGTTCGGGTTCATCCCGTCGTGCGGCAAGTGCCCGAGCTGCTCGACGGGCCACCAGAACCTGTGCGACCTCGGCGCCTACCTGCTGGCCGGGCGCCAGGTCACCGACTTCACGTCGCGCCACCACGCCAAGGGCCAGGACCTCGGGATCATGTGCTGCATCGGGACGTTCGGCGAGTACACGGTCGCGTCGCAGGCCAGCTGCATCAAGATCGAGGACGACATCCCGCTCGACAAGGCGGCGCTCGTCGGCTGCGGCGTCACGACCGGGTGGGGCTCGGCCGTGTACGCGGCCGACGTGCAGCCCGGCGAGACCGTCGTCGTCGTCGGCTGCGGCGGCGTCGGGATGAACGCCGTGCAGGGCGCCTCGATGGCCGGCGCCCGCCACGTCGTCGCCGTCGACCCGCTGGAGTTCAAGCGGGAGCAGGCGCAGATGTTCGGCGCCACGCACTCGGCGTCGTCGATCGAGGAGGCCGACGGCGCTCGTCGGCGACCTCACGTGGGGGGCGATGGCCGACAAGGTCGATCCTCACGATGGGCGTCGCCCAGGGCGAGTACATCCAGCCGGCGCTGACGATGACGAAGAAGGGCGGCCGGGTCGTGCAGACCGCCGTCGCCCCGTTCTCCGTCGACAGCGTGAGCATGAACCTGTTCGAGCTGACGATGTACGAGAAGCAGCTCGTCGGCTCGATCTTCGGCTCCGCCAACCCGCGCCGCGACATCCCCCGCCTGCTGCGCCTCTACCAGGAGGGCCAGCTCAAGCTCGACGAGCTGGTCACCACGACCTACCCGATCGAGGACATCAACGTCGGCTACCAGGCCATGCGCGACGGCACCAACATCCGCGGGATGCTCATCTACGACCACGACCACGCCTGACGCCGACCGCAGGCGTGGTCCTCGCTTCTGCGTGAGCGATCAGGTGCGGGTCGCCCTGATCGCTCACGCAGAACGCGATGCTCGGCGTCACTGTGACACCCTCGTGGTTGGGTGCCGGCCATGACCATCGACATCCGCCGCCTCGCGGCGGTCGCGACAGGTCAGCTGGGATCGTTCTCCCGTGCCCAGGCGCACGCCGACGGGATCGTCCGACGACCAGCTTCGTCGCCGAGTCCAGAGCGGCTTCCTCGATCCAGGTCGGTCCCAACGTCCTACCGCCTCGCCGGTGCCCCGCCCGGCCTGCTCGGCGACCTCCGCGCCCTGGTGCTCGACATCGGCGAGCCGTGCTGGGTCTCCGGGCCGACGGCGGCCGGGACTCCACGGCTTCGACGGGTTCGTGCTGCGGCGCCCGTTCCACGTCACGGTCCCGCGCGACCGCAACGTGCGCCGCATCGGCGTGCTCGTCCACACGGCGGCGACCTGCCCCGATCGACCGCGAGACGTCGACGACGTACCGGTCACGAGTCCGACGCGGACGTTGATCGACCTCGCCCGCGGGAGCCGGCAGCCGGTTGACCGCGGCGCTCGACGGCGCACTGCGCGACGGCCCCACGAGCGAGGACCTGCTGCACCGCCGCATCGCCGCGCTGCGCACGAAGGGCCGCTACGGGATCCCGCTCGCTGCTCGACGTCCTCGACGGGCACGAGGTCACGCGCGGTGGCCACAGCTGGCTCGAGCGCGAGTTCCTGCGGCTCGTGGCCGACGCTGCGCTGCCCGCGACCCGAGACCCAGGCGGTGCTCACGCGGGCCGCCGACCGGCTCGTCCGCGTCGACTGCCGCTTCCCCGGGACACCGATCGTCGTCGAGCTGCTCGGCTACCGGTTCCACCGCACGAAGCAGCAGATGGCACGCGACGCCGAGCGGATGAACGCCCTCATGCTCGATGGCTTCACCCCGTTCCAGTTCACGTACGACCAGGTCGTCAGCGAGCCGGGTGCCGTGGTCGCGACCGTGCGACTCGCGCTCGCCGCGAGTCTGCGTGAGCGATCAGGGGCATGTCGCCCCTGATCGCTCACCCAGAGCAGTCGGGGACGTGAGGTCTGGACGAAGCCGTCGTCGTCCTTGGCGGCGACGTCGTCGCACTCCTGGCGGTAGACGCCGGCGCCGCCGATGTAGGGCAGGAACACGCGGCGGGGCGTCGGTGCGCTGACCAGCACCCAGGCGCGCGGTGTTCGCGCTGCTCGCCAAGGTCCGTCTCGACACCTGACCGGGCCTGGTTGACTGGACGACGTGGCACGCATGAGGGAGCCCGCGGCCACACCCGGCCGCCCCTGGCGGGTGGTGGTCGCTCGCCGACGCCCTGCTCGAGCGCGCCGTGGAGCTGCGTCGTGCCGGCGAGGGGGCTCCCGCCGACGCGGCCGCCCTCGACGCCGCCGTCGCCGACGCCCGTACGGCCTTCCACGGCGCGCTCCAGGACGTCACGCCGTTCGCCACGCTCGTCCACAATGCCCAGCTGGGCCACGAGGACGCCGAGGTCCTCGCTGTGGCCGCGGCGATCGAGGCCGATCCGCGACGGCAGCGACTCGTCGCCCACGTGCACGACGACGTCACGACCACCCGGCTCTCGCTGCACCTCCTCGGCACGATGTTCCCCCCGGGTCACGTCGGCGTCCGCGCCGTCGGGCCTGACTCACCGCTGCGATCGAGCACGCTGGTCCAGCTCGACGACGTCGGGCCGTGGGCGACGCACACCGTGTGCGTCCACCCGACGGTGATGTGGGCGCTGGCGGGCGACGCGTCGGCCGACCCGGCGCTGCCGCGCGGCGCCGAGCTCGCCGTCGTCGACCACGCCGACGGCGATCCGTTCGTGGCCGTGACGGGCGAGGACGTCGTCCGGCGCCGGCAGGAGGCGATGCGGCGGACGCTCGGGACCCGGTTCGTCGTCTCGCCGGTCCCATCGGACGAGACCGGCTGGGCCGCGCTCGTCCGCGAGGCGACGATCGTCGGCGCCGGCGTCGTCGTCGACCTCGACGACGAACTCCCGCAGGCGGGACGGAGCTGGATCGAGCGGGCTGCCCACCTGTCGTGGGCCCTGACCTCTCGCGTCGAGCTGCCCATCGAGCAGATGCCACGCCGACGGTTCACGGACCACCACGCCGCGGCGATCGAGCCGACGGACGCCGAGTGGACCGCCACGCTCGGCCCCACGCCGCGCACGCACCGGCTGACGGCCGCCCAGCTGGACCTCGTCGGGCGGGTCGACGGCGCCGCCGACGGTGACCTCGACCGAGCCGTACGGCGGTTGGCCGGAGGACAGATCGACAAGCTGGCCCGACGGATCCGACCGACGCGGGGCTGGGACGACATCGTCGTCTCGGCCGACCGCTGCGCAGCTGCTGCGCGAGATCGTCGGCTCGCTACCGCGACGCCGATCAGGTCTACGACGAGTGGGGCTTCTCGGCGTCGCCGTCGCGTGGCCAGGTCGCCCTGTTCGCCGGCGCCGTCGGGCACCGGCAAGACGCTGGCCGCCGAGATCATCGCCGGCGAGCTCGGGCTCGACCTGTTCAAGCTCGACCTCTCCGCCGTCGTCAGCAAGTACATCGGCGAGACGGAGAAGAACCTCGACCGGATCTTCGACGCCGCCGAGGCCGGCAACGTGGTGCTGTTCTTCGACGAGGCCGACGCGCTCTTCGGCAAGCGCTCCGAGGTCAGGGACGCCCACGACCGCTACGCCAACATCGAGATCGCCTACCTGCTGCAGCGGCTGGAGGCGTACGACGGGCTCGTCGTGCTCGCCACCAACCTGCGAGCGCAACATCGACGAGGCGTTCCTGCGCCGCATCGCACGTGCGCGTCGAGTTCGCCGTGCCGGACGAGGCCGAGCGCACGGCGATCTGGGAGCGCAACCTCCCGGCGACCGCGCCGCTCGCCGCCGACGTCGACCTCGCCTTCCTCGCCCGCCGCTTCGAGCTGACGGGCGGGGCCATCCGCAACATCGCACTGCACGCGGCGTTCCTGGCCGCCGCAGCCGGCGGCCCGATCGACATGGACCTGCCTCGCCGCGCGGCGTCGCCCGCGAGTACCAGAAGCTCGGTCGCCTCCTGCGGCCGGCTGACTTCGAGCCCTACGACGACGTCCTCGGGCGTTGAGCCTCGCGGTACCGTGGCCGCCATGCCGCTCCCGGTCGTCAACGGCGCGATGACGATGTGCAGCTTCGGTCTGGCACCGAGCACGCTCGTGGTCCCGCCGCAGAACCGGACGCTGGTCGAGAACATGCCCGCGGCGACGATCATGGACAACAAGCCGTTCGTCAACGTGCTGCCGTTCGGGCTGTGCACGAGCCTCGCCAACCCGATCACGGCGGCCCAGACGGCGGCGGCGCTCGGGGTCCTGACACCGGGCGTGTGCACCCCGGTGACGGTCGCGCCGTGGCTCCCCGGCGCCCCGCCCGCTCGTCGGGAGCATGCCGATGCTGCACCAGGCGTGCACGTGCATGTCCGCGTACGGGGGTGTGATCACGATCACGAACCCCGGCGCGACCCACACGTCCGTCATCTGACGTTCCGTCGACCGCGCTCGTTGCGCTGTGCTACTTTCCGATCACCGCGGTTGATGTGGTCGGGCGGCTGCGACCAACAGGCGGAGGACCGAGAGGGACTCGGGGTGGATCGTCGGCCCGTGATGGGCCGGCCCGCCGCCGACCGAACAAGAGAGGGAGACCAACGTGGCAACCCGCGGGTGGAGGGCCGCCTGGAGTACGTGTTCGGAGGCGTCGACGGCGACGGGGAGCGGGTCGTCCGTCGCGCGGACCGCGTCGCTCGTGCGGCCACGATGCTCGGCGAGCCAGGCGTTCCAGGGCTCCGGGTCCTCGCCCCGGAGGCGGCTCGCCAGCCACTGCGCTGCGCGGACGCCGTCGAGGAGGAGGCGATGGTGATAGGCCGTCGCGCCCTCCTGGTCGTCCCGCGCGCTGTCGTGGAGGACGTCCCCGAGGGCCGCCGTCTGGCCCGTCGCCCCGAGGTAGTGGAGGAGCGAAGCGGCACCCCGCGCGCCTCGTCGAAGGCCATTTGGCTGTAGGGGCGCGGGTTCATGTCGATGAGGTGGAGGCAGCCCTTCGCCTCGACGAGCTCCGCCTCGAAGATGCCGAAGTAGCCCGTCGCCTCGAACAGACGGCGGAGCGCGGCGGCGAGGGTGTCGTCGACCGCAACGGCCTCGAAACAAACGCCGATCCCGAAGCGCCGCGGCCGCTGGAGGACCTTCCTGCGTGGCCCGCGGATCATCGGCTTGCCGTCGCGGCCGAGAAAGCCGGAGAGGCCGTAGATACCGCCTTCGGCCCGCGGGAAGTACTCCTGGACCATGGGCCACTTGAGGTTCGGCTCGGCGGCGAGGGCTTCTCGACCGAACGTGTTGCCTTCGGAGGAAGGCGTCGAGGGCGCCGGGGAAGGCATCGCGGGGACGCGACGAGCCCGCCCTTCGCGCCGGAGGACAAGAACACCTGGCAGCGCGGCTTCAGGACCACCGGGTAGACGAGGGAGTCGGCGAGGCGGAGGGCCTCTTCGCGGCTCGTCGGGGTCAGCGACGGGCACGGCGAGGCCTGCCGCTTCCGCTGCGGCGTGGAGCGGGTTTCTGGTTGAGGAGCCCGAGGAGCGTCTCGAAGGGCGGTGCATACAGGCGAAAGCTCTTCGCCAAGCGAGGGGCGTGGCGCGCGAAGAGCCGAAGCGCTGGCGTCGCTGGCCGGCACGAGGACGTGCCCCGGCTCCTGCTCTCCGAAGGCGACGAGCCAATCGAGGAAGGCCTCCGGCTCGTCGATTGCCGGGCACCGAAGGCGCCTGCGGCGCACGAAGCGCGAGGCCGACGAGCGCGTCAGGTGGCGCGGCATCCGCCAAGGTGACGGCGACGCCCGCTCGCCCCAGGGCGCGGGCTACCGCCAGGGTTCCGTAGTAGTCGCCTTGGAAGAGAAGTACCGGCGCCGAACGGTCGATGCTCACGCGACCTCGCGAAAAGGGGAGGCTACGGAACGCGCGCGCTGGGCTCAAGGTGTCCTCCGCCCGCGCGACGTCCGGTGCTGCGAGATGTACTCGGATGCTACGCGTCGAGGGGGCGTGCCTGGGGGCTCGATGGCTCAGGTTGGATTCCGTTCGATCCCACCCGCCCGGCGCGCTCGCGGTGGGTGAACCTCGCAGCGCGTCCGCGTCGCATCGGAATAACTGCGCGAAAGAATTAGACCGACCGCCCCGAGCGGCGTGGTGTTTCTGGTTTCGGCGGATTTCTTCAGGACGGTATGGGGGTTGCTGACCCAGTGATGTCCGGCGATCGCCCCCACCGCGTCGCGGGCCTCCCCCATGAACCGCACGGACCTCCGTGCCTCCACTGGACCTCGCTGCGTCGGAATGCGTGGCGACGGCGGTGGCCTTCTATTGCCTTGTTCATCGCTCGCACGAGCTTCGTGGGCGGGCGGTCGCGTCTTCGTCCTCTTCGAAGACGCGATGATTTCGATGCGTTATGCACGCAACTTCGCGGAGGGCGACGGCCTCGTCTGGAACGCGGGCGAGGCCCACGTCGAGGGCTACACGAACTTCCTGTGGACGGTGCTGATGAGCGTGCCTTTCCGGCTCGGGGCGACGGACGAAACGGCGAGCCCGTCCGCGAGCCGCATCGCGGCGCGCGTGTGCGGCCGGTCTCGGACGAGGAAGCGATCGAGATCCTCGAGGCCCGCGCCGTGCTCGAAGGGCTCGCGGTGCGCATGGCGGCCGAGCGGATCGACGACATCGGCGCCGCGCGCCTCCGGGCATGCCTATCCCGTCAGCGAGAGCTGCTCGAGCACGGCGACCTGCTCGGCGCGTCAGACACGAACGCGGACCTCCACGCGACTCTGCTCGAGCTGTCGGGGCATGACACCGCTCTCCGCCTGATCCATGCCCTCAACTCCCAGAGCGTCCGCTACCAGTACCGGACGATCCTCATTCCCGGCCGTCCGGCGTCCTCGGTCGCCGAGCACACGGCGATCGTCGACGCTGTCGTCAACGGCGACCCCGACCGGGCCGAGATCGCCATGCGCACCCACCTCTTCAACGTGGCTCAGGCGCTGCGGCAGGGGCTTCTGCCGGGCGGGATCGACAGTGCGAGCCGTGGTGTCCTCTGACGACGAAGGAGACGTGATGCCTCGCAGTCTCGAAGACGTGCTGGCCGGCACGCCCAGCACGGTCGACATGCTCCGCAATGCCAAGGCGGGGCCGAACGTCTACCCGGGCGTCCCCGCAGAGTTCACGAACTGGCGGGACGAGCAGCTCGCCTGGCAGAACACGTGCGTCCTCTTCGACCAGTCGTTCCACATGGCCGAGCTGGCCGTCACGGGCCCCGATGCGCTCGCGCTTCTCTCCGGGCTCGCCGTCAACAGCTTCGATGGCTTCGTGCCAGGCAAGGCCAAGCACTTCGTCCCCTGCACGCCCGAGGGATATGTGATCGGCGACGTGATCCTCTTCGCCCTCGCGGAGGGCACCTTCAACCTCGTCGGCCGCGCGCCGGCGCTCAACTGGGTCACGTACCACGCCGAGGCCGGTGACTTCGACGTGTCGGTCGAGCTCGACCAGCGCACGGCGCTCCGCACCGACGGAAGGCGGAACCACTACCGGTTCCAGGTGCAAGGGCCGAACGCGATGCAGCTGACCGAGAAGGCGCTCGGCGCGGCCCCTCCCGAGCTGAAGTTCTTCAACCTCACGCACGTGACGATCGCCGGGAAGGACGTCGGCGCGCTTCGCCACGGGATGGTCGGGCAGCCCGGCTGGGAGCTGTTCGGGCCGTGGGAGGACCGCGACGCCGTCCTCGAGGCTCTGCTCGACGCAGGCGAGGAGTTCGGCCTGCGACGGGCCGGTGGGCGCGCGTACTCGTCGAACACGCTCGAGTCGGGCTGGATCCCGTCGCCGCTGCCTGCCGTCTACTCCGGCGAGGGCACAAAGGCGTATCGCGAGTGGCTGCCCGCGCCGGGCTACGAGGCGAACGCGTCGATCGGCGGGAGCTTCACCTCTGACGAGATCGAGGACTACTACCTGACGCCCTGGGATCTCGGCTACGGGAGCTACGTGAAGTTCGACCACGACTTCATCGGTCGGGATGCGCTCGAGGACAGGGCCGACGCCGACCATCGCCGCAAGGTCACGCTTGCGATCGACAACGACGACGTCACGCGCACGATCGGGACGATGTTCCAGAAGACGGACCGTGCGAAGTTCATGGACTGGCCCTCGGCGGTCTACTCGATGCACCCGTACGACCGCGTCACGGTCGACGGCGAGACCGCCGGCCTGTCGACCTGGATCGGCTACAGCGCGAACGAGGGCAGGATGCTCACGCTCGCGATTCTTGACGCCGAGCACGCAGAGCCCGGCCTCGAGGTCACGCTCGTCTGGGGCGAGGAGGACGGTGGTACGGAGAAGACGACGGTCGAGCCGCACGTGCAGACGGAGCTAAGGGCGGTCGTCTGCCCCGCGCCGTACGTCGAGACCGCGCGCACGGAGTACCGCGCGACGAAGGTCTAGGCCTGGGCGACCTCGGTGTGCTCGCCGAGGTAGCTCGCGATCAGCAGGTGATGGTCCCGTCGCAGCTCCTCTGCAGGCTTGTGGAGCACGACGTCGCCGTGCGCGAGGACGTATCCACGGTTCGCGACCTCGAGCGCAAGATGCACGTGCTGCTCGACGAGCAGCACCGCGCAGCCGGACTCCTGTGCGTAGTCGCGCACGATCGGCAGCAGCGACTCGACGATCACCGGCGCGAGGCCGAGCGAGAGCTCGTCGAGGAGCAGGACGTGCGGATTGCGCGCAAGGGCGCGGCCGATCGCGAGCATCTGCTGCTCACCGCCCGACAGGAGGCCCGAGCGACGCTGGCGCAGTTCCTTCAGCTTCGGGAAGTACGTGTAGGCGAGCTCCTCGTCGAGCCGTTCTCCGCGGTGCCCGAGGCGAAAATGCTCGGCCACGGTCAATCCGTAGAAGATGCCTCGGCCCTCGGGCACGTGCGCGATGCCGTTGCGCGCGCGGGCGCTCGGAGACATCGAGACGAGGTCGCGGCCGTCGAGCAGGACGCGCCCGCTGACCGGCTTGACGATCCCCGAGATCACGCGCAGGGTCGTCGTCTTTCCAGCGCCGTTGGCGCCGAGCAGGGCGACGACCTCGCCGGCGTCGACCGTAAGGCTCACGTCGCGAATCACAGCGGCCTGGTCGTAGCCCGCCGTCAGCCCTTCGATCTGGAGCACCTCGCTCACGTGGCCGCTCCGGCATCGACGCCGAGCTCGGCGGACACCTCCGCGGCGGCGGCGCCGAGGTACGCGCTAATCACCTTGGGGTCGGCGCGGACGACGTCAGGCGTGCCGTGCGCGATCACCTCGCCGAACTCGAGCACGACGACGTAGTCGGAGATCGAGAGCACGAGGCCCATGTCGTGGTCGACGAGCAGCATCGTCGTGCCGTGATCGGCGATCTCGCGAAGGTGACGGCCCAGCGCCTCGCTCTCGATCGTGTCGAGGCCGGCGGCCGGCTCGTCGAGACAGAGGAGACGCGGCGACGCTGCGATCGCGCGGGCGACGCCGACGAGCTTCCGGTGCGCCTGCGAGATCTCGTGCGGCATCAGGTCGCTCAGCCCGTCGAGCTCGAAAAGCTTGAGCGCCTCGTCCGCGTGGGCTCCTCCGTCGCTCGGCTTCGAGAACGCCTCGCGCGTGGCGGCCCAGCCGGACAGGTGCTGCGCCGAGACGGCGATGTTCTCACGCACGGTGAGGTCGTCGAAGAGCTCGATCGACTGCCAGGTGCGCGCGAGGCCGAGGCGCGCCCGCGTGTGTGGCGCCACACCCGCGAGATCTCGTCCGTCGAGCAGAACGGCTCCCCGGTAGCTGACGAAGCCGGAGATCGCGTCGATGAACGTCGTCTTCCCGGCGCCGTTCGGCCCGATCAGGCCGACGAGCTGCCCGGGCTCGATCCGCAGGTCGACGTCGACGAGAGCACGGACGCCGCCGAAGCTGACAGACAGCGATCGAGCCTCGAGGATCGGCGTCATTCCGCTACCCTCCGCGTCCCGATCGTGATGGCGAGACGATTACCAGGATCATCAACAATATGTTGAACAGTCGTCTCCAAAGGTGTTACTGTCGCCTCGCTGCGACCGGTCAAACAACCATATATGGAAGAGACGGGAGGTCACGGATGTCGATCTCACCCTCGCCCGAACCGAGCGAATGTGCTCGTGGACGTCGGGCGATCGTAGCCTTTAGTGCTCTCGTAGTAGCTCTCGCGGTCTCGCTCCCCGTTGCCTTCGGCGGGGCGACGGTCTCTACTGCTGCGGTCACCAACTACGCCAAGTTCGTCGGTGTCACGCCCGGCAAGGCGAATCCGAAGCTGAAGCCGGTGGTCATCGGCCTGGTCAACCTCCAAGGCGGACAGGTTCAGGTCGGGCCGCTGTGGACGCCCGCCGTCGAGACGGCCGTCAAGTACGCGAACGCCAAACTCCGCGGCGCGGGCGGTCACCCGATCATCCTGAAGAAGTGCTTCATCAAGACCTCGGAGGAGGAAGGTACGAAGTGCGGCCAGCTGATGGCGAACGACAAGCGCGTCTCCGTCGTCCTCTGGGGCGGAATCGTCATCGGCAACCAGTCGTTCTACTCCGCTCTCGGCAAGAAGCCCGTCGTCGGTGGCGTCCTGGTGCATCCGATCGACGAGGCCTCCAAGCAGACGTTCGGCCTCTTCGGCGGGAACACGTCTGTGCTCAGCCCGTACGGGACGTTCGCGCGCGACGTGCTGCACGCAAAGACGGCTGCGGTCGTTTACCCGACGATCCCGGGCATTGCGGAGGCAGGCGTCGCGATCGTCGCCGCAATGAAGAAGGCCGGCCTGTCGGTGAAGCAGGTCAGCTACGACCCCAACTCGACCGACCTCGTCGGCCCGATCACGGCGGCCGGTGGTCAGAGCGCCGATGTGTTCGTCGTGCAGGACGTCGCCTCCGGGTGCGTCAACATGGCGAAGGCGCTCGCACAACTTCACCTCACGCAGAAGGTGCTCACGAACCCACTCTGCCTCGACCCGCGCGTGGCCGCGGGCCTCGGCGGCGACTATCCAAAGGGGTGGACGTTCGCAATCGCGTCGTCGCTCGGCTTCGACCTGACGGACAAGAGCGTTCCGCCCTTCCTCAAGGTCTTCAAGAAGTACGCGGCGGACCCGAAGATCGTGGCCGACCCGTGGTCACCGGTCGGCTTCGGCCAGACGCTGACGCTGATCAAGTGGCTGAACAAGATCGGCTACAAGCACATCACGCCGGCTGCGGTCACCAAGCAGGCCAAGCTCGAACGCGGCCCGGTGCCCATGGGCGCCCCGACCGTGAAGTGCGGCAAGTACCCCGCGATCCCGGGGGACTGCAACGACCAGACGCAGTTCTTCGAGTACCAGGGGGCAGGAAAGTTCAAGCGGGTCTCGGGCTGGCTCAAGCCACCCGGTCAGTAGGCAACTTCGACCAGTTCAGAGTGCTCTTGCAGCGGGCCCAGCCTTCCGGTTGGGCCTGCTAGCGAGGGCACTAGGGTACGCCTGTGAGCACGGACGAGATCCAGCAGATCTGGCAGTTCGCCCTGCTCGGCCTGGGCATCGGGGCGCTGATCGCCGGGATCGCCCTCGGCATCGTCCTCTTCTACCGGGGCTCAGGCGTGATCAACCTCGCCACCGGCGCGATCGCGATGTTCGCCGGCTTCACGTACTACACGCTGCGCTCGGGCACGTTCGGCGGCGGGGAGATTCGCGAGCTCACCTTCTCCCCGCTCGGTACGGGCTGGGCGCTCGTGGCGACCTTCGCCATCATCATCGCCTTCGGCGTCCTGATGGAGTTGCTCGCCTTCCGACCGCTCCAGGCCGCATCGCCGCTCGCGAAGCTCGCGGCGTCGCTCGGCGTCCTGCTCACCCTTCAGGCATCCGCTCTCGTTGTCTTCGGTGACACTCCAAAGCCCCAGCCACCGGTGCTGCCTTCGAACCACCAGGTGACGGTCTTCGGGTCGGACGTGGGGCTCGACCGGTTGCTCATGGGGGCAATCGTGATCGGAGCCGCGATCGTGCTCGCGGCGCTCTACCGCTGGAGCCGGTTCGGTCTCGCGACCCGGGCAGCGTCGGAGGACGAGGTCTCCGCGACGCTCGCGGGACTCTCGCCGAACAGCCTCTCGATGATCAACACGGTCCTCGCCTGCGTCGTCGCCGGCGGGCTCGGGATGCTCGCCGCCTCGGTCACGACGCTCTACTGGCAGACGCTGCCGCTCTACATCATTCCCGCGCTCGCAGCGGCGCTGTTCGCACGCTTCACCTCGTTCGGGATCGCCTGCGGAGTCGGTCTCGCGCTCGGGATGGCGCAGTCGGTGCTCCTCTACTACGTGGCGCCGAAGCCATGGTTCCCGACCGACCACACGCCTTCGGGCAACTTCGCGCTGCCCGGCGTCTGGGACCTGTTCGTGTTCCTTGTGATCGTGGTCGCCATGTTCTGGCGCGGCGCGAGCCTGCCAGGACGCGGCGAGCTGATCGAGAAGCGCCTGCCGTTCGTTCCCCGGTCCGAGCACCTGCTCCGGAACGCCCTGTTCGGAACCGTTGCCTGCGCCGCGGCATTGACGTTGCTTCCCTGGAACTGGCGCCAGGCGCTGATCGTCTCGCTCCTTGCGTCGCTCATCTGCCTCTCGTACGTCGTCATCACCGGCTTCGTCGGGCAGATCTCGGTCGTCCAGATCGCCCTCGCCGGGGTCGCCGGATACGCCGTGTCGAAGACGGCGACGAACTACGGCGTGCCATTCCCGCTCGCCCCGATCATCGCCGTGGCGTTCGCAACTGTCCTGGGGCTGCTCGTGGCGGTGTCGGCGCTCCGCGTGCGCGGCGTCTCACTCGCGGTCGTCACGCTGGCCGCGGCCGTCGCGATCGAGAAGTTCGGGTTCGTCAACTACCGGTGGGGCGGCGGATCGGGCGCCGCGCCGGTGCCGTCGCCGGAAGTCGGCGGCCTCAGCCTCGGGCCCGAGTCGTCGTGGCGCGGGCTGGACGGCAAGGTTCCAAGCCCAGTCTTCGGCTTCTTCCTCCTCGTCCTGCTCGTCGGGCTCTGCCTGCTGATCGCGAACGTCCGGCGGTCGAGCTTCGGCCGCCAGATGCTCGCGGTGCGCTCGAACGAGCGGGCGGCTGCCGCGTCCGGCGTCAACGTCACGGTCGTCAAGCTGACGGGGTTTGCGCTGGCGGCGTTCATCGCCGGCATTGCCGGGGTCATGTACGGCTACGAGTTCGGAGGCGTCGCCGCGACGAAGTTCGGCGCGTTCGCAGGGCTCGGGCTGATCGCATTCGCCTACGTCGGCGGCATCACGATGATCTCCGGTGCCTTCGTCGCCGGCCTGATCTCGACCTCCGGCCTCGTCTCGTACGCCCTCGACAAATGGCTCGGCCTCTCCGGGAACTGGGCTCTGCTCTTCGGAGGCGTTGCACTGATCGTGACGCTGATCCTCAACCCCGAGGGCGTCGCCGGCGCGAACTACAAGAAGGCGCAACAGCGCCGGCGCAAGAAGGAAGCCCGGCGCGCCGCCGCCGCGGCACCGGCTCCCGAGGCGTCGCCGTGAGCGCGGCGGGCTCCTTCCCCAGCCCGTACGAGATCGAGACGCCGCCCGGCTGCGAGGGCTGGGAGGAGATGTACCCGTATTACGCGCTGTTCGACGAGCGCCGCCGCGACACGGACGAGGAGCGCTTCTGGTTCTGGAACTCGATGCACTTCCCGCTGCCGATGCCGGCGTTCGACGTCTGCTGCATCGACGCCCCGTATCAGGGCATCGCCTCGTGGCAGAACCGCGTCTTCGCCGTCCCGCCCGCGATGGGCATCGACTACCGGTGCGTGAACGGCTACATCTACATCTCCGGGAACCCCGTCACCGATCCGGCCAAGATCGCCGAGCGCGCCGCGATCTTCCAGGAGCGGGCGGGCTACTACTTCGCGAACTGGGACGAGCTGTATGCGAAGTGGAAGCTGAAGATGGAGGCGCTGATCGCCGACATCGAGTCGATCGAGGTTCCCGAGCTCCTCGAGTACGAGCCCGATGCGGTGATCTTCGACGACGACCGCCAGACGACCTACTACGAGGTGCTCGACGCCTACGGCCGAGTGCTGCGCTGCGGTGACCTGATGTGGCAGCACCACTCGGAGTTCCTGCTCCTGGGCTACGGCGCTTACATGACGTTCTCGGAGTTCTGCAAGACAGCCCTCCCCGACATCCCCGATCAGCACGTCGCGCAGATGGTGGCCGGCATCGACGTCCTCCTCTTCAGGCCGGACGCGGAGCTGCGCCGCCTCGCGCGGCTCGCGGTCGACACCGGCGTGGACGCAGCGTTCGCCGAGGGCAGGACGCCGGCGGAGATCGACGCCGAGCTCAGCAAGACGGACGCCGGTCGCGCCTGGCTCGCCGAGCTCGAGGAGATCAAGGACCCGTGGTTCAACATGGCCACGGGCGACGGCCTCTACCACTACTACGGAAGCTGGCTCGACGATCCGCGGATCCCGTACGCGTCGCTCATCGCCTACGTTCGCGCGATCAGGGCCGGCGAGGAGGTCGAGCGCCCGAGCGAGGAGATCGCCGCCGAGCGTGACCGGCTCGCCGAGGAGTACCGCGCGCTGCTCGACGACGAGGCGCGCGCCGGCTTCGACGAGCTGCTCGGCCTCTCGCGACTCGTCTTCCCGTACGTCGAGGAGCACAAGTTCCTTTGTGACTACTGGTGCCTGACGCGGTGGTGGAACAAGGTGCGGGAGTTCGGGGCCCTGCTCGCGGCCCACGCGTTCCTCGAGGACGCCGAGGACGTCTTCCAGCTCGGACGCCACGAGGTGCAGACGGCGCTCGACGAGCTGCTCTTGACCTGGGCCACCGGCGGCGTCGCGCTCGGCCCCAAGCACTGGCCGCCGATCGTCGCGCGCCGCAAGGAGCTGCTCGAGCGTCTCGCCGAATGGACGCCGCCGCCCGCGCTCGGCATCGTGCCCGAGGCGGTCCTCGATCCCGCAATGATCATGCTCTGGGGCGTGACGACGGAGCGCGTCCACGAGTGGGCGAGCGGCCAGGACGGCGGGCCGGAGCTCAGCGGGACGCCTGCGTCTCCGGGCGTCGTGGAAGGGCCGGCACGCGTCGTGATCGACGTGCGGCAGATCGCCGACGTGCGCGAGGGCGACATCCTCGTGTGCCCGATCACGTCCCCGGCCTGGGCGCCCATCTTCCCGAACGTCAAAGCCGTCGTCACGGACATCGGCGGCGTCATGTCGCATGCGGCGATCGTCTGCCGCGAGTACGGGCTGCCGGCCGTCGTCGGCACAGGGCGCGCGACCTCCCGGATCCGCGACGGACAGACGATCCGCGTCGACGGATCCGCCGGAACCGTGGCCATCCTCGACGTCGGCATAGATTCGCCCGCATAGGGGCGCCGTGCGCCTCGCCGGTATCGCACGCCTTCCCGGGGCTTCCGGGTCCCTCAATCCCAGGTCCGCAAGTCTGGACTTCGGTTGCAGGCTCCCTTAAACTCGGCGCCGAGGCAGGCTGCCAGTCCGATTCCGAAAGGAGCGTTTCTTTATGAGGAGGAGCAAGACCGGTGTCGTCGTGGCCGCCGCTGCTGCGGTCATCTCACTCGTCTTTGCGTCAGCGTCTGCGACGAGCACGAACGCGGGGGAGCCGATCTACTTCGGCATGGACGCGCCGCTGACAGGCCCGACGCAGCTTGTCGGCCAGAGCGACCGCCAGACCGTCGGCGCAGTTACCAAGTACTGGAACGCCCGCGGCGGCATCAAGGGCAGAAAAGTGGTCGTGGACGTTCTCGACAACGCGTCGAACCCGTCACAGGCAGTGCAGAACGTGCAGAAGTTCATCAGTGACCCGAAGTACGTCGCGATCTTCGGGTCTGGGAACGCCGCGGCCGCAGTCGCAACCGGCGCGATCGCGAGCCAGGGCAAGATCCCGTTCATCGCCCTCTCACCGCCGACGCAGCTCGTCAGTCCGCCACAGCCGTACGCGTACATCCTTACAGCCACGACCCGCCTGTACGCATACAGCGAGGCCCGCTACCTTCGGACGCTCGGCGTGAAGAAGATCTGGCTAATGGGCGACAACGGCGGCTTCGGGCGCGAAGGCCCCGAGATCGTGAAGAAGCTCGCGGCGGCGTACGGCTTCGAGATCGTCGACACGACGATCTTCTCGCCGGCGGCGACCGACTTCTCGGCCGAGCTGACCAAGATCAAGAGCTCTGGAGCCCAGGCGCTCTGGCTCTGGACCGCGACGCCCGCCGGAGCGACGATCGTGAAGCAGTTCAAGCAACTCCAGCTGCCGCAGCAACTCGTGCTGACCGGCGCGAACGCCTCCCCGCAGTTCCTTGAAGGGACCTGCGGTGACGTGAACGGCGCGATCATAAACTCGTTCCTCGCCACGGTCTGGAAGGCCCTGCCGAAGAAGGACCTCGTGCGCGCCCAGGCCGCCCTGCTCGAGAAGATCATCAAGCGGCCCGTCTCGAACTTCGACGGCGACGCCAGCGGCGCGCTCTGGGCGTACAAGGCCGCGATCCAGAAGAGCAATGGCACCCGCTCAGGGATCAACACCGCGCTGGAGACGAAGCTCCGTGGGCTCGTCACGCCCGCCGGCAAGATCTTCCTGTCGAAGATCAACCACACGGGCCTCCAGATGGACTCCATGTGGGTCGGGAAGATCCAGAGCTGCAAGCTCAAGCCGCTCTACGGCGCCGCCTTCGAGAAGAAGAAGTAGAGGGATTCTCGCGCCGCAGGGCGCCGGCAGGACCGGTGCACCTGCGGCGCGGCTGGCGCGAAAGGTCCGTGTGACACGATGCACGCTTTGACCGAGCCTCTTCCAGCCGAGAAGGCCAGCGACTGGCCGGAGCCGGGTTATTGCTATGCGATCGCCCGTCTGCAGCAGCGGGTGTTCGCCGGGGTCACAGAACGTGTAGCGGCCCATGGCCTCACGACGCTGCAGTTCACGACGCTAAGCATCCTCGACCGCCATGGCGCTCCGCTCTCGACGTCGCAGCTCGCTCGGCGTGCGTTCATGACGCCGCAATCGATGAGCGAGGTGATCCACGCGCTCGAGCGCAAGGGCTTCATCAAGCGCGACCCACACCCGAATCATCGACGGACGCTGCCGGCGACCCTCACGCGCAAGGGTCGGCGGGTCCTCGCGGCGTGCGAGCAGTCTGTTGCCGAGTTCGAGAGCCAGTTACTCGCTGGGTTCACGGTCGAAGACCGCGCGGCGTTCCTGCGGATGGTCAAGATCGCTGTGCGCAATCTCGGCGGAGGCTTTCCGCATGCCTGATGGTCATCACGAGCATCAGGTGGCCTGATTCCCCGTGGCGCCGGCTCCCGTCGCGCTCGCATCTGAATCGGCCGACGAGCTCGCTTGCGAGCTCGTCGGTGTTTCCAAGGCATTCGGAGCGGTCAGAGCGGTCGATGATGTGTCGCTCGACATCGCGGCGGGCTCTCTCACCTGCCTGATCGGACCGAACGGCGCCGGGAAGTCGACGCTCCTCGGCTGCATCTCCGGCTTCCACCCGGTGGACGCGGGCTACATGCGTGTCGGCGGCCGGACGTCACGCGCTGGCCGGCCCATCGCCGTGCCCGCCACGGGCTCGCCACGGTCTTCCAGACGACGCGCCCGCTCGCGCAGCTCGACGTGCTCGACAACGCTGCCGTCGGGGCACACGTCCGTTCGCATGCGGGTTTCCTCGCCAGCATGCTGCGCCCGCCCTGGCAGTGGCGCGAGGAGGAACGCGTCCGACGGGATGCGCGAGAGGCGCTCGAGATCGTCGGGCTCGATGACCGCGCGTCGGCACCCGCGGCGGTGCTCCCGCTCGGGCAGTTGCGGCTCCTGGCGCTCGCGCGGGCTCTCGCGCAAAAGCCCGACCTCCTCTTGCTCGACGAGCCAGCCGCGGGACTGCGTGCCGGCGAGAAGGCGCGACTGGTCGAGGCGCTCCGAATGCTCTCGAAGCGAGGGCTGACGATGGTGCTCGTCGAGCACGACATGCAATTCGTCGGCGCGATCGCGGAACGCGTCGTCGTCCTCGACCGCGGACGCGTGATAGCAGATGGTACGCCGCCCGAGGTGAGGACAGACCCCGGCGTGATCGCCGCCTACCTCGGCTCCACCTCGCTGTGAGCGCCCTCGTCGAGGTCCGAGAGCTCGTGGTGCGGTACGGGCCCGCGGTCGCCCTTGACGGCGTTTCGTTGACGGTGGGCGTGGGCGAGCGGGTGGCGCTCGTCGGCGCGAACGGCGCCGGGAAGAGCTCGTTGCTGAATGCTGCTTGCGGCGTCGTCCGGCCGGCCAGAGGCACCGTTCACGTCGCCGGCGACAACGTGACAGGCAAGACGCCGAACCAGGTCGTGCGACGAGGGCTGACGCAGGTGCCGGAAGGGCGTCAGGTCTTTCCCAGCCTGGCGGTCGAGGCGAACCTCATGCTGGGTGCGTTCGGTCGCTCCTTCAGGACCGAGATCGTCACGTCGACGCTTCGCTACCTCCGTCGGCGCCGCGAGGCGCGCGAACGTCTCCAGCGGATCTACTCCCTGCTGCCGAAGCTGTACGAGCTGCGCGACCGCCCCGCAGGTCGAACGTCCGGCGGCGAGCAGCAGATGGTGGCAATCGGACGCGCGCTCATGGCCGAGCCACGCGCGCTCGCGATCGACGAGCTCTCGCTCGGCCTCGCACCGCTCGTCGTCGAGCAGCTCGTCAGCTTCCTGCACAGGCTGAACGAGGAGGACAAGGTCGCGATACTGCTCGTCGAGCAGAACGCGCTCCTGGCATTCGACCTCTGCGAACGCGCGTACGTGCTCGAGACCGGACGTGTCGTCCTCGCCGGCGAGAGTCGCGAGCTACGCGACCGCGCGGAGGTACACAGTGCGTACCTCGGGACTGGCCCCGGGTGACGACGTTCCTACAGCTCGTCGTCGTCGGCCTTTCAACGGGATCTGTGTTCGCGCTCGTCGGCATGAGCCTCGTGCTCGTGTTTCGCACGACGGGCATCGTCAACTTCGCACAGGGCGTGTTCGCGGTGATCGGCGGGCTCTTCACGTTCGAGCTCTCCGACGACATGCCGCTCGCGCTCGCGGCGCTCGTCTCAATCCTCATTGCGGCGTTCGCCGCGTCGATCCTCGCGGTCGTTGCTGTGGGCTTCCGCCGTCGGACGACGAGCCTTGCCAGCACCATCATCACGCTCGGCGCAGCGTTCCTGGCGCAAGCCTTGCTTCTGCTCAAGTTCGGCGACATCCCGCGCAGCTATCCCGGCATCTCCGATCGCGCCTGGAACGTCGGCGGAGTCCTCATCCAGCCGCAGTATGTGCTGATTGCGGGCGTGGCGGTGCTCGCGGCGATCGCGCTGACCCTCTTCCTACGCCGGACGATCGTCGGCCAGGCGCTGGTGGCCTGCGCGGACTCCCGGCCAGCAGCCGAGCTCGTGGGCTTGAACATCCGCTCGCTCGCTGTCGTCGCCTTCGTCGGCGCGGCAGCTCTGTGCGCGCTCGGCGGCTCGCTACTTGCGCCGAGCAACCCGATGACGTACAGCTCGGACGTCGCGATCACAGTCAACGGCTTCGCGGCGGCAGTGTTCGGCGGGCTCGGCTCCATCCGCCTCGCGCTGATTGGCGGGTATGCGCTCGGGATCCTCGAGCAGCTCGTGGTCGGCTACATCGACCCCCAGTACAGCCTGATCATCGCGCTCATCGTCATGCTCGTGCTGATCGGCTGGCGCGCGCGAGCGGAGATTGCGACCGCATCCCACGAGGCACACGCGGCAATCCAGCGTGCACGCGTGCCCTGGCCCGCACCGGTCCGCATCGCGCTGATACTCGCGGGCGGCGTGCTCGCCTGCTGGCTTCCGTACCGGCTTTCCTCGTACGACGTCTCGCTTTACGACCGAATGGGTCTATACGCGCTCGTCACGATCGGCCTCACGCTGTTGATGGGCTACGCGGGTCAGATCTCGCTGGGCCAGGGCGCGTTCTTCCTCATCGGCGCCTACACGTCGGCGATCCTCACCGTTGGGCTCGACCCGGCGACACGCTTCATCGACCCCGAGGCGGGAATCTCGCCCCTCGTCGCCGTCCTCGCTGCGCCCGTCGTCACTGCCGTGATCGCTGCCGTCATCGGGGTGCCGCTGTTGCGCCTCCACGGCCATTACCTCGCTTTCGCAACGCTCGCGCTCGCCCTTATCGCCTTCGCCCTCCCCTCCGCCTGGGACCGCTTCACGGGCGGCGAGTACGGCATCTCGGTCACAAAGCCGCTCAGCGTCTTCGGGCATGACCTGCGAGGGCCCCTGCACGCAGCTGTCGTCTGGGCCATCGTTGCCATCGCGTTGCTGCTCGCGACGAACCTCGTCCACTCACGCGTGGGTAGGGCACTGCAGGCGATCGCGACCGACGAGACGTCTGCGGCCGCCTCGGGAATACCGGTTTCGAGCTACAAGCTGCGGCTGTTCGTGTTCGCGGCAGCGCTCGCCGGCCTTGGCGGCGGACTGTTCACGTTCTCGTTCCTGATCGTCACGCCTGGGGCATTCCCGATCGTGCTCAGCATCGAGTTCGTTGTCATGGTCGCCGTCGGTGGCCTCGGCAACATCTACGGAGCTGTCGCCGGCACCATCGCGATCCTGTACCTGGAGCAGAAGCTGCGCGAGCTCGGCGCCCGCTCCGAGCTATTTGGCTGGGATCTTCCCGCCGCGGCACCGACCGTCTTCTCGTTCGGCGTGTTCGGTCTCATCCTCATCGGCATCATGCTCTTCTTCCCTCGTGGGCTCCTGCCGGCGTTCGGTGACGCTGCGGTAGCAGGTCGGAAGCGTCTTCCTGTCGGGCATCGGGCACGGAGCTCCACCGGCGTCGAGCCGTAGTCGGAGACGAGCCGGGACGCATGGCTCACCGAGAAGCACCAGGACTGGATCAGACCGGCTCGCTTGAAGTTATGGATCAACCGTGCTGGAGCAGCGGCATGGCCCGCTCGGTCATGTCAACCGTCTACAGCTCGTCCAGGGCTCGCCGGACGAGCACGCGCGCGAGATGTGCGCGGTATTCGCTCGAGCCCGCGACGTCGGTCGGAGGCTCGGTTCCCTCGGCTGCCTGCTCGGCCGCCTCGGCCGGAGA
This sequence comes from uncultured Actinomycetes bacterium, assembly GCA_963705945.1. GTDB lineage: Bacteria > Actinomycetota > Thermoleophilia > Gaiellales > Gaiellaceae > PALSA-612. Next base: position 24,610 of record CAVPLG010000004.1, read on the forward strand.
CGCGCCGCCTGCGAGCGCCTGCTCGACGGCGGTCGCCCGGAGCGGCGTGCCGCCCATGCCCGCGAGGCCGACGTGCACGGCGCCGTTCACCTCGTGCCGCGGCGACGCCGACCGTCGCCCAGTCCTGTGCGCGGCGCGAGTGCTTGAGGTAGACGCCGCCGGCTACCGCGGGCACCCGGATCTCCGTCAGGAGCTCGTTCTGGCCGAGCGCGGTCATGAACGGCCCATGGAAGAACTCCGCCATCGGCACCGTCCGCTCGCCTCCGGCCCCTGGATCACGAGCTCGGCGTCGAGCGTGAGCAGCACCATGCCGTAGTCCGAGGCGGGATCCGCGTGCGCGACGGAGCCGCCGATCGTCCCGCGATGCCGAACCTGCGGGTCGCCGACGTGCCCGGCTGCCGTCGCGATCAACGGGCACCGCTTGCCGAGCGTCTCGTCGTCCGCGAGCGCCGCGTGCCGCGTAAGGGCGCCGATCGCGATCGTGTCGCCGTCGTCGCGCACGTAGCGAAGATCGTCGAGCCGGCCGATGTCGACGAGCAGCGACGGCCGAGCGAAGCCGGAGCCGCATCGCCGGCACGAGCGAGTGCCCGCCCGCGAGGAGCTTCGCGTCCTCGTCGCCCGAGAGCAGCTCGAGCGCCTGCTCGACGGACTCCGCTCGAACGTAGTCGCAGGCCGCAGGGATCATGCGCCGGCCTTGGCCGCCGCCCGCACGGCGCGGACGATGTTGTGGTAGCCCGTGCAGCGGCAGAGGTTGCCCTCGAGCCCGTTGCGGATCTCTTCCTCGGTCGGGTTCGGGTTCTCGCGAAGGAGCGACACCGCAGCCATCACGAAGCCAGGCGTGCAGTAGCCGCACTGGAGGCCGTGCTGCTCGTGGAACGCCTGCTGCATCGGATGGAGCTCGCCATCGTGGGCGAGGCCCTCGATCGTCGTCACCTCGCCGCCGTCGGCCTGGACGGCGAGCACCGTGCACGACTTCACCGACTCGCCGTCGAGCATGCACCGTGCAGGCGCCGCACGACGACGTGTCGCAGCCGACGTTCGTCCCCTTCAGCCCCAGCTGGTCGCGGAGGAAGTAGACGAGCAGCTGGCGCGGCTCGACCTCTGCCTCGTGCGCCGTGCCGTTGACCGTGATCGACACCTTGGTCACGCCTTGGCCTCCTGGAGCGCGCGCCAGACGTTCTCGCCGTTGCAGGGCAGGTCGACGTGCGTGACGCCGTGCGGGGCGAGCGCGTCGACGACGGCGTTGAGCACGGCCTGCGTCGAGCCGATCGTGCCGGACTCGCCGATGCCCTTCGCGCCGAGCGGGTTGGTCGGCGTCGGCGTCACCATCTCGATCGTCTCCCAGGAGGGCAGGTCCGCGGCCGCGGGGAACGCGTAGCCGAGGAACGTGCTCGTCATCGGGTTGCCCTCCTCGTCGAAGACGAACTCCTCGTACAGCGCCTGTGCGACGCCGGTCGCAATGCCGCCGTGCACCTGGCCCTCGAGGATCAACGGGTTGATGATCGTGCCGGCGTCGTCGACGGCGACGAGCCGCTCCAGGTCGACGACGCCCGTCTCCGTGTCGACGCTCGACGACTGCGATGTGGGCGCCGAACGGGAACGTCGGAGGCGGCGCCGAACTCGTGCTGCGCCTTCAGCTCCTCGAGCTTGCCGTCGCCGGCCGCGCGCGAGGCCAGCTCGGCCCAGTCGAGCGACGGCTCGGCCGAGCCCATGACGTGGAAGGCGCCGCGGGCGGTGTCGAGCTCGATGTCGTCGACGCTCGCCTCGAGGTACTCCGCGACGAGCTCCTTCGCCTGCCTGACGACGTCGTCGGACGCTCCTCTCGCCGCTGCGCCGCCGATCTGCGTCGACTTCGAGCCGTACGTGCCCGTGCCCTGCGCGATGGCGTCGGTGTCGCCCTTGACCACGTCGATCTTCTCGATCGGGAGGCCGAGCCGTTCGCTCGCGATCATCGCGAACGTCGTCTCGTGCCCCTGCCCGTGCGAGAAGGAGCCGGTGCGGACGATCGCGCCGCCGTCCTCGGTGATCTCGACCTCGCCGAACTCCGCCTCGCCGACCGGGTTCGTGATCTCCGTGTACGTGCTGATCCCGATCCCGAGCTCCATCGGGTCTCCCGCCTCGCGGCGCCGCTTCTGCTCGGCGCGGAGCGCCTCGTAGTCGATCGCGCGGAGCGCGAGGTCGAGCGCGCCCTCGTAGTCGCCGGAGTCGTAGGTGGCGCCGGTCGCCGTCTTGTGCGGGAACGCGTCCTTCGGGATGAAGTTCCTCCGCCGCACCTCGATCGGGTCCATCCCGATCTCCGCGGCAAAGAGGTCCATCATGCGCTCGAGGGACTGCGACGCCTCGGGCCTCCCTGCCCCGCGGAAGGTCGTCATCGGCGTCGTGTTCGTAAGGACGCCGCGCCCGTGGAACTCGATCTTCGGGATCGCGTAGACGCCGCTCATGACGACGTGCGTCAGGACCGGCAGGAAGGCGCCGACGGTCGGGTAGGCGCCAGCGTCCTGGAGCACGTCGAGCGTAGAGCGCGAGCACCTTGCCGTCCTTCGTGCCGCCGAGCTTCAGTTGGTGGCGTTGGGCACGCCCGTGCGGGAGCGAGATCATGCTCTCGGACCGCGACTCCGTCCAGCGCACAGGCTTCCCGAGCCGCTGCGCGAGCCAGCACGACGAGCAGCTCCTCCGGCCCGAAGTGCGCCTTGACGCCGAAGCCGCCGCCGACGTCGGGAGCGATGACGCGGAGGTCGCCGAGCTCCATGCCGAGCGTGCCGGCGAGGCCGAGCTGGTCCTGGTGCGGCACCTGCGTCGAGAGCCACGCCGTCAGGCGGCCGTCTTCTCCGACCTCGGCCGCCGCGGAACGGACCTCGAGCGGGCAGCCGGCCATGCGCGGACTGACGAGCGTGTCCGAGACGACCACGTCGCAGCCGTCGAAGAGCGTCTCGTCCGACTCGGGCGGGCTCGACGTTGACGGCGACGTTCGTGCCGACGTCCGGGAAGAGCAGCAGCTCGTCCTTCAGTGCCTCGTCCGGATCGACGACCGCGGGCAGCGGGTCGTAGTCGACCATCACCAGCTCGGCGGCGTCGGCGCCCGTCGCCCGGTCGTCCGAGATCACGACCGCGACGATCTCGCCGACGAAGCGGACGACGTCCTTCGCGACGCGCCGGGCGCAGCATGCGCGGCTCGATCAAGGGGATCGGCGGCGGCGCGATCGGCGCGACGTCGACGTCGGCGCCCGTCAGCACCTCCACGCCAGGAAGGTCTGCTGCGGCCGAGGTGTCGACGCTCGTGATCTTCGCGTGCGCGAACGGGGAGCGGACGAAAGTGAGCGAGACTGCGCCCTCGAGCGGCAGGTTCTCGACGTACGTCCCCTCGCCGCGGAGGAAGCGGCCGTCCTCCTTGCGGAGAACGCGGTTCCCGAGGATGCTCACGGCCCCGAGCCTAACTGGCCTGAGCCGGCGAGACAACGCCGTACCACCCTGCTCACCGCGCCTCCGCGGCCATCTGACGGCGCTACGCGGTCACGGGCGCGGTGCCAACGACCCGCTGCACGGCCTCGACGATCCTCGCCTCGTTCGGCAACAGGTACTGCTCCATCGGCTCGGAGTACGGGAACGTCGCGTCGAGCGCCGTCACGAGCTTGATCGGCGCCTTGAGCGACGAGAACCCCTCCGAGGCGACCTCGGCCGAGATCACAGCCGCGGCCGATCCGTGGCGCGTCGACTGGTCGCAGACGACGAGCCGGCCGGTCTTCTCGACTGACTGGAGGATCGTCTCCGTGTCGAGCGGCGCGAGCGTCCGCGGGTCGATCACCTCGGCGCTCACGCCCTCGCCGGCGAGCTGCTCGGCAGCGGCAAGCGCGCGGTCGACCGTCCAGCCGATGCCGACGATCGTCACGTCGCTTCCCTCCCGCCGTACCGCCGCCTCGCCGAGCGGGACGACGTGCTCGCCCTCCGGCACGTCTCCGTGCTCGAGCGTCAGCAGGTAGTGATGGAAGAAGACGACAGGGTTGTCGTCGCGGATCGACGCTGTCATCAAGCCCTTCGCGTCGGCCGCCGTCGACGGCACCGCTACCTTCAGGCCCGGCACGCCCATGAACATCCCGTAGATCGTTCCCGTGTGCTGGCCCGCCCAGCCGGCCGTAAAGCCGTAGCCGGCCTGGAGCACGATCGGCACCTTCACCTGGCCCGCGGTCATGTAATGGAAGCGCGGCGCCTCGTTCACGACCTGGTTCATCGCGACGAGCATGAACTCGGACATGTACAGCTGGACGACGGGGCGGTGGCCGGCGAACGCGGCCCCGACCGCCATCCCGATCTCGGCCGTCTCGGAGATGGGCGTCACGCGCACCCGGTCGGCCCCGAACGCCTGGAGGAATGGGTCCTCGTCGTGCGTCGCGAGGTTCTGGCCGAAGTAGAGCACCTTCTCGTCGCGCTCCATCTCCTGGTGCACCGCCTCGCCGATCGCGGCGATGTAGGGAAGCTCTCGTGCCATTTGTCGGTCAGCTCCTCATCACGCGTAGACGTAGTTCGTGGCCGCTTCGGCCGCCGGAAACGGGCTCTCGAGCCCGAACGTGACGGCCGCCTCCATCTCCTCGCGCACCTCTTCTGCGATCGCGTCCGCCTGCTCGGCGGTCAGCACCTCGTCCGTGACGAGGCGCGCGCGGAAGCGCGGCACCGGATCACCGCGGAGCGCTGCCTCGTACTCCTCCTTCGCGCCGAAGAACGAGATCGCCTCGTGCTCTGGGAAGTGGAGCGGGACGCCGGGCGGCGCGATGATGTTGCCGTGCGCGGAAAGGCGGTAGACGCGCGACTCGACGAGCGTCGGCCCGTCCCCTGAACGGGCGCGCTCGACAGCCGCGGACACCGTCTCGTAGACGGCAATCGGGTCGCCGCCGTCGATGGTCACCCCGGGCATGCTGTACGCCTGCGCCTTGACCGAGAGCGGCTCGCCGGCGGCGGCGTTCGCGTCCTCCTGCTCGACGCGCGTGTGGACGTTGTACGAGTTGTTCTCCATCACGAAGACGACCGGCAGCTTCCAGAGGGCGGCGATGTTCAGCGTCTCATGGAACGCGCCCTGCTTCGAGGCGCCGTCGCCGAAGAACGAGAGCGCCACCTGCCCCTCGCCCGCGATCTGCGCCGCCCACGCCGCCCCGGCCGCATGGGGAATCCCCTGGCCGACGATGCCCGACGTGCCGAGGAAGCCGCGCTCGACGTCCGTCAGGTGCATCGAGCCACCGTAGCCCTTGCAGAGCCCGTCCTCGCGGCCGTAGATCTCGGCCATCATCGCCTTCGTATCGGTGCCGAGCACGATCGGGTAGCCGTGGCAGCGGTAGGTCGTCAGCACGTAGTCGTCGGCGTTGAGCGCAGCGAGCGAGCCGACGATCGACGCCTCGGCGCCGTCCGCAAGGTGAGTGTGGCCGCGGATCACGCCCGGGTGCTCCTCGAAGGTTCGCTTGACGCGCTCTTCGAACTCCCGGATGCGCAGCATCTGCGTGAACATCCAGGTCAGCCGTTCGTTCGAGAGCCCAATCTCAGGCAATGACGTCTCAGGCACTGGGGCTCCTTTCGGGTGATGCGGCGAGCTGCTCGCTCGTCGCCTCGTAGGCTCGGTCGAACATCTCGTCGATCGGGAGGCTCCGGAGTTCCTCCGACAGCACCTCCACGCCCCACGGGCCGTCGTAGCCGAGCTCGCGGAACACGGCGACGTAGTCCAGGATCGGGAACTCGCCCTCACCCGGCAGCTGGCGACGGTTGATCACCTCGTCCAGCCTGTCCTCCGCGTACTCGTAGGGGCCGTCGGAGAGCTCGACCCAGGAGATGAAGCGCGGCGGGATACGCCGGAGCTCCTCCGGATCGAGCCGCATCTTGCCGAGGTGCCACGTGTCGAACGCGAGGCCACCGTTCGCCGCGTCCGCGCCCTCCACGACCGCGAGCGCCGCGTCGACGTCGTTCACCTGGACGTCGTACGGCATGAACTCGTAGACGATCTTTGCGTCGGTGACCTTCGCGGCATCGGCGCAGAGCTCGGCGAAGCCCTCGACGATCCGGTCGAGCTCACACTCCGAGCCCACGATATTGCCGGCCTTGATGTGGTGCGCCGGCAACGCAGAGGCCGCCTCGAAGAGCAGCGCACGAGTCTTGTCTGCGGCGACGCGTCGCTCGTCGCCGGCGTCGAGGAACCAGTCGCCAAGGAACTCGAGCTCGAGCTGATCGAGCCCGTATTCGTCGAGGATCGCGCGCAACTCCGGGAACGTCTGCGTCTCGAGCAGGTGCTCGATGTCGGCATGCCAGAGGCCGATGCCCCGGAAGCCGACGCGCTGAGCCTGCTCGCAGCGCTCACGAAGGCTGTACAGGCTCCACTCGCGCCCGAAGTGCACCTCCACCGGGCCCGACGTGGTCCAGTAGAGGGCGATCAGGTCGTCGCGCGCGCCCATCAGCGTCGAAACCTAACGTGCGCGTGCCTCCGTCGCCAACAATCTTGGTAACAAGATCACGGGCAATTAAGCTGCTGGCCGTAACCGATCACGGAGGGGCTGGAGTGGCTGACTACGTCATCGTCGGAGCGGGCACGGCGGGCTGCGTCCTCGCGGGACGCCTGAGCGAGGATCCGGACGCGAGCGTCCTGTTGCTCGAGGCAGGCCCTCCGGACACGGCTAACGAGCTCCACGTCCCGGCGCTGTTCCCCTTCGCGATGAAGTCGGGCCTCGACTGGGACCTCTACGGCGAGGAGGAGCCCGGCCTCGGCAACCGTCGCCTCTACCTCCCGCGCGGCCGCGTGATCGGCGGCTCGAGCTCGATCAACGCGATGATCTACCTCCGCGGCCACCGCGCGGACTTCGACGGCTGGGCGGAAGACGGCTGCACCGGCTGGTCGTACGACGAGGTGCTGCCGTACTTCAAGCGCTCGGAGGACAACGAGCGTGGCGCGGACGCGTTCCACGGCGTCGGCGGGCCGATGACCGTGTCCGACAGCCGCTCGATGTGCCCGCTCGTCGATGCGCAGCTGGAAGCGGCCGTCCAGGCGGGTTACGAGTTGATCGAGGATCTGTGCGTCGACCGGCCGGAGGGTGTCGCGCGCTGGCAGCTCACGCAGCGCAACGGCCTGCGCTGCAGCGCGGCGGACGCGTTCCTCCACCCCGTCTCCGACCGCCCGAACCTCGAGGTGCGCCCGGGCGTCTTCGTCGAGCGGATCGTCTTCGAGGGCGACCGCGCCGTCGGCGTCGAGACGGTCACGAACGGTGCGCGCGAGACGGTCCGTGCCGAGCGCGAGGTGATCCTCTCCGCAGGCACGTACCAGTCCCCGGTGTTGCTGATGCTCTCGGGCATCGGCCCGGCGGCCGACCTCGGGATCTTCGGGATCCCCGTCCGCGAGAACCTGCCCGTCGGCGAGAACCTCCAGGATCACTGCATGGTCAACGTCAACTACCTGACGGACGAGCAGGGCCTCTACGGGATCTTCACGCCCGAGAACTTCGCGCTGCTCGAGTCCGAGGGCCGCGGGCCGCTCACCTCCAACTACCCGGAAGCCGGCGGCTTCTTCCGCACGCGCACCGACCTAGCGGCGCCCGACGTCGAGTTCCACTTCGCGGCCGCGCCGTTCTTCGACGAGGGGCTCAGGCCGCCGCCCGACAACGGCTACGCGTTCGGGCCGGTGATCATCAAGCCCACCTCGCGCGGCAAGGTCGGGCTGCGGACGCCGATGGCCGACTCGAAGCCGACGGTGCTCTGCAACTTCCTGACGACCGAGGATGACCGCGCGAGCATGCTCGAGGGCGTGCGGATCGCGCTCGAGATCGCGGCGCAGCCGGCGCTGACGTCGATCGCGCGTGAGCCACTCAGCGTTCCCGCGTCCGACTCGGAGGCCGACATCTGGAAGTGGGTGACGGGGGCGAGCCAGACCGTCTACCACCCGACATCGACGTGCGCGATGGGAGCGGTCGTCGACCCGGAGCTCCGCGTCTACGGCGTCGAGGGCCTCCGCGTCGTCGACGCCTCGGTGATGCCGACGATCACGCGGGCGAACACGAACGCGGCGACGATGATGATCGCGGAGAAGGCCGCCGACCTGATCGCCGGCAAGGCTCCGCTTCAGGCGGAGACTGTCGCGGCCTAGGTGACGTTCAGCTCGATCCGGACGCCGTTCGGATCGCTGATGAAGACCTGCCGCATCGCGGCCTCGGGGACGTCGTTCGTCACGCCGTCGACGCCCGCCGCGGCAAGGCGCGCCGCGACCTCCTCGTAGCCGTCCGCCCCGAAGGCGACGTGGTCGATCGAAGCGCCGCTCGGCTCGAGCCCGACGCTCGCCGCGTGCGCCTCGTACGCGGCCCGCCCGGCGACGTGCAGGCACGCGTGGCCTTCGACGTAGAGCCAGGCGCCGGGGAAGGGCAAAGGCGGGCGAGGGCCAGATTCGAGACCGAGGGCATCGCGGTAGAACGCGACGGTCGCCTCGACGTCGTCTGTCAGCACGAGCGCGTGGTCGAGGCGGCGGAGCGTCATCGGCTCGCCCGCGCTTGCGCGTACTCCGCGAATGCTTCGATCGCGTCCGGATCGACCAATGCATCACGACTTGCAACCTCCTCGACGGACGACCCGGTGAGGATCCGCTTCACGGGCAGCTCGAGCTTCTTTCCCGTCATCGTCCGCGGGATCGCGGGCACGGCGATCACCGCGTCGGGAGCGTGCCGCGGCGAAAGGGCGCTGCGGATCGTCTTCTTCATCTGCGCCTCCAGCTCGTCATCGAGCTCGACCCCCGGCCGGAGGACGACGAACAGCAGCAGCTCGTCCGTCTGCTCGAGATGGACGACGAGGCTGTCGAGCACGTCGTCCTGCTCCTCGACGATCGAGTACAGCTCGCTCGTCCCCAGTCGAACGCCGCCGCGGTTGAGCGTCGCGTCGGAGCGGCCGGTGATGACCGCGCTCCCGTACTCGGTGAACATCACCCAGTCGCCAAAGCGCCAGACGCCCGGGTAAAACTCGAAGTACGACGCGTGGTAGCGCGAGCCGTCGGGGTCGTTCCAGAAGCCCACCGGCATCGACGGCATCGGCTGGCGGATCACGAGCTCGCCGAGCTCGCCGACGATCGGGTTGCCCTCGGGGTCGTATGCCGCCGCGTCCACGCCGAGGCAGGCGGCGCTCATCTCGCCCGCGTACACGGGCAGCAGCGGGTAACCCTGAACGAGCCCGGTACACACGTCCGTGCCACCCGAGCCGACGTTGAGGTTCAGCTCCGGGCCGAACTGCGCGTACAGCCACTCGTAGCTGTCCAGCGGCAACGGTGAGCCCGCTTCGCAGACCATGCGGATCGACGACAGGTCGTAGTCGCGCCCCGGCTCGAGGCCGGCCTTCTGGCAGGCCATCGTGAACGCGGGGCTGAGGCCGAAGAACGTCGGGCGCAGCTCCTCGGCGAGCTGCCACTGGTACGAGACGTCGGGATAGGCCGGGTTGCCGTCGAGCATCACCACCGACGCGCGTGTGAGCAGCGTCGAGACGAGGGCGTTCCACATCATCCAGGCGGTCGTCGTGAACCACTGCAGCCGGTCGCCCGGGTGGAGGTCCCAGCTGAACGTGTGGTTCTTCAGATGCTCGAGGAGGATGCCGCCGTGCCCGTGGACGATCGGCTTCGGCAGGCCGGTCGTGCCCGACGAGAAGAGGACGTACAGCGGGTGATCGAACGGCAGCGCGTCGAACGCGAGCGGCCCGCCGGTGGCGAGCAGCTCGTCCCACGCCACCGCGTCCGGCAGCACGTCGTCCTCGCCGCCGACATACGGCACGTGGACGACGGAGCGGAGCGAGGGCAGCCCCGCTCGCACCTCCGCCACCTGCTGGCGGCGGTCGACGAGCTTGTCGCCGTACCGGTAGCCGGCGACGGCGAACAGCACTGTCGGCTCGAGCTGGCCCAGGCGATTGAGCACGCTCCGCGGGCCGAACTCCGGCGGGCACGTCGCCCAGACAGCACCGAGGCTCGCCGCGGCGAGAAAGGCGACGAGCGTTTCCGGCACGTTCGGCAGATACGCGACGACGCGGTCGCCGCGCTGCACGCCGAGCTCCTGCAGGCCGACGCGCGCCCGCGCCACCTGCTCGCGGAGGTCGCCGAACGTCAGCTCGATCGGCCCGCGCGTCTGCGAGTGCGCGACGACGGCGGACGAGCCGGCGTCCTCATCGCGGCCGACCATGTGCTCGGCGCAGTTGATCAAGGCGCCCGGGAACCACTCGGCGCCGGGCATCTCCCGCGAGCCGAGCACGCGCTCGTACGGCGCGTGCGCACGGATCTCGAAGAAATCCCAGATCGCGCCCCAGAACGCGTCGAGATCGGAGACTGACCAGCGGTAGAGGTCCTGGTAGTCCGCAAAGTCGTGCCCGCGCTCGGTCTTCAGCCACTCGACGAAGCGGCCGAGCTCAAAGCGCGTCCGCCAGTCGGGCGGCGGCGACCAGAGAACGTCACCCGTCGCGAGCGGTCGAGACGGTGTCGCCGCCATCACGCGATCCTACTGTCCGGCTCTACGCAGCTCTTTGGGACTCGCGCCCCGGGTCGTTCAGAATGGCACGAGCATGGCCACGGACGTCATCGGCAGGGAAGACGAGCTGGCCTCGATCGAGTCGTTCTTCGATCGGGTCGAGACCGGCCCGGCCGCGCTCGTCCTCTCCGGCGAGGCGGGCATCGGCAAGACGATCCTCTGGGAGTCGGGGGTCGAGGAGGCACGCGGCCGCTTCGGTCGCGTTCTCTCGTGTCACGGCGTCGAAGCCGAGGCTTCACTCTCGTACGCCGGCCTGTCCGATCTGCTCGCAGACTCGCTCGACGACATCGCGTCGTCCCTCCCACTCCCGCGACGCCGCGCGCTCGAGGTCGCGCTCCTGCTCGCCGAGCCCGGCGAAGCTCCTCCTGATCCGCATGCGATCGGGTTGGCCGTGCTCGATGCGCTCCGCGCTCTCGCCGAACGGGGACCGGTGCTCGTCGCGCTCGACGACGCCCAATGGCTCGATCCACCGTCTGCGGGCGTACTGCAGATCGCGCTCCGGCGCCTACGCGAAGAGCCGATCGGCTTGCTCGCGACGTTGAGACTGGGGCCGGACGTCGAAAGCGCCGTCGAGCTCGAGCGGGTCTTTTCCGAGACGCGGCTCGTCGATCTCTCTATCGGGCCGCTCAGCCTGGCCGCGGTCCAGCGCCTGCTGACGACGCGGCTGGGGCTCGACCTCACGCGGCCGGAGATCACGCGCGTGCAGGACGCGACCGCCGGCAACCCGTTCTTCGCTCTCGAGCTTGGCCGAGAGCTCGTCCGCACGAACACCAGGCCGACAGCTGGCCGTGCATTGCCGATGCCCGAGAGCCTGCAGGAGCTGCTGGGCGATCGCCTCGCTCGTCTGCCGACGCACACGGGTGACGTCCTGCTCCAGGCGGCTGCGCTCGCCCGGCCGACGCTCGAGCTCGTCACGGCCGCATATGGCGAACGGGAACCGGTCCTCGAGGCGCTGGAAGCCGCCGTGCGGGAAGGTGTAGTGGGGCTCGACGACTCCTCGATTCGCTTCACGCACCCGTTGCTCGCATCGATCTCCTACGAGCAGGCGCCGGTCTGGAAGCGCCGTGCCGTCCACCGGGCGCTGGCAAACGTCGTGACGGACGTCGAGGAGCGCGCGCGCCACCTCGCGCTCGCCGCGGAAGGACCGGATTCGGTGGTCGCCTCCTACCTCGACGCCGCCGCCGAGCAGGCGGCCGCGCGTGGGGCCCCACGCGCCGCGGGGGAGCTGTCCGAGCTTGCGGCGGACATGACGCCCGATGACCCTTTACTCACGCGACGGAGACGGCTGCAAGCCGGGAAGTACTACAGCCGTGCGGGATCCCGAGACCAGGCCGTAGCCCTGCTCGATCAGCTTCTCGAGCAGGTCCCGCCGGGGCCAGAACGAGCTGACGTCCTGCTCGCACGGATCTCTACGTTCGTAGGGGATACGTCGGTGCTCCTCGCGCTCAGTGACGAGGCGCTCGACTCTGCGGAGGACGATGACGTCCGCTCGGCGCGGGTCCTGGCATCACGGACGTGGGTTCATCTCATCAAGGCCGACGGAGCGGCCGCGCTGGCGGACGGGCGGGCTGCGCTCCGGAAGGCCGAGCAGGCCGACGACCCGACCCTCGTCGTCACCACGATTGCCCGACTCGCCCAGGCGGAAGTGTGGGGCGCCGACGTCACTCCCGGGTTGCTCGAGCGAGGGGTCGAGATCGAGGAACGACTTGGGCTCGAGCTCGACTACCGAACGAGCCCCCGGGCTTACTTGCCCCGCCTCCTCATGCGGAGAGGCGAGCTAGGTCGAGCGCGCGCGATGCTGGAGGAGGCGGAAGCGAGCTCAGCAGCAAGCGGCGACGCGTTCACTCGCACGCATGCCCTTTGGTATCTGAGCATTCTCGAGTGGCTTGCCGGCCGCTGGCAGCTGGCGCTGGCGCACGCCGCGACAGCCAACGACGTGACCGAGCAGCTGTGGGAACACACGATGTACGTGGGACGCTTCAGGGCTCTGATCGAAACTGATCTCGGTCTCGTCGAGCAGGCGCGTGCCTCGGCCGAGGGTGGCCTGGCGTACGCGCGTAGCAGCTCGAACGAAACGTTCCTCATCGTCACCCTCGGGGTTCTAGGCCGACTCGAATTGGCGTTGGGCAACCTCGAGGCGGCCGGGGACTACCTGCGCGAGCTACCCGGACGACTGCTGGCTGGCGGCTTGAATGACCCGACGCAGCCCCTATGGTCGGACGCGATCGAGACGCTCGTCGCGCTGGGCGAGCTCGAGCAGGCGGGCGTCTACCTCGAGGACTACGAGCGCTACGCGGGCCAGCTCGGGAGTCCGCTGGCGATGGAGGGCGTGCTCCGGTGCCGCGGGTTGCTGTACGCCGCTACCGGAGACGTTCCAGCCGCTCTCGCAGCCTTCGACGGCGCCATCGCCGAGCAGCCGATCCCGGTCTGGCCCTTCGAACGAGGCCGCACACTGCTCTGCCTCGGTGTCGTCCGCCGCCAGGCGCAGCAGAAGAGGGCGGCCCGGGAGAACCTCGAGCAGGCACTCGCGCTCTTCGAGGAGCTCGGCGCGCGCCTGTGGGCGGACAAGGCCCGGGCGGAGCTGCGGCGGATCGGCGGGCGAGCGCCGACCTCGGACGATCTGACGGAGACCGAGCGCCGGGTCGCAGAGCTCGCGGGGCGGGGCCGCTCGAACAAGGAGATAGCGGCCGAGCTCTTCATGGGCGTGAGCACGGTCGAGGCGCATCTGTCGCACGTCTACCGCAAGCTCGGCGTCCGGCGAGCCGGGTTGGCCAGCCGACTCGCCATTCCGGTGGACGAGCCCGCCGAAGCCTAGGGCTTCCGGGGTGGCGCCCCGGCCCCAGGTCAGGTCTAGTAGGGCAATGACGACGAACAGTCCGGAGCGGCGAGGCTTGCCGAGCCCACTCGACGTGCCCGTCCCTCCCGCGTGCGAGGGCTGGGAGGACATGTATCCGTACCACGCGGTCTTCAGCGAGGATCGCCGCGCGTTCGACGACGGCCGCTTCTGGTTCCAGGACTCGCTGCACGGTCCGGAGCCGGTCCACCCGTTCGACTTCGTGTGGTGGGACTACGCCGTTGCCGCCATGAACCAGGCGAACACCCGCCTGTTCGTGGTCCCGCCGTCTCTCGGTGCCGAGTATCGCGTGCTCAACGGATACCTGTACTTCAGCGCGAACTCCGTCACCGACGAGGAGACGCTCGCACGGCGCGGGGAGTTGTTCGCAAAGCGCGGAGGTTTCTACTACTGCCACTGGGACGAGATCTACGAGCGGTGGGTGGAAAGAGTCGAAGCGACGACCCGCGAGCTCGAGCTGCTCGCTGTGCCCGAGCTCCCCGAGTACGAGGATGAGGCCGTCGTCACTGAGGTCCGCGGCGTCGGCTCGAGCTACGAGCTTCTCGTCGCGTACGACCGCGTCCTCGGAGGACTCGACCGCGTCATGCAATACCACTTCGAGCTCTTGAATCTCGGGTACGGGGCGTACCTCGTCTTCTTCGAGCGCTGCCGGCAGGCGTTCCCCGACATCACGGACCAGACGATCGCCACGATGATCTCGGCCATCGACCTTCTCGTCCTCCGGCCGGACGAAGAGCTGAAACGCCTCGCCCAGCTCGCGCTCGAGCTCGGAGTTGCAGGAGCCGTCGGAGGGGTGGAAGACGAGGAAGCTCTCCGCGCAGCTCTTTCCGCCAGCGCCGAAGGAACGCGCTGGCTGACCGAATTCGATGAGACGAAGAACCCGTGGTTCTGCTTCTCGAACGGCAACGGTCTCTACCACCACCATCGCTCCTGGATCGACGACACACGGTTGCCGATCGCGGCGATCGGCGCGTACGTTCGGCGCCTCGAGGCTGGCGAGGACATCTCGCGCCCGAGGGCCGCCGTGCTCGCAGAGCGCGAACGGATTACGGACGAGCACCGGTCGTGGCTGACAGACGAGATGCGGCGACCCTTCGAGGAGAGCCTGGCCCTCGCACGGACCGTCTATCCGTTCATCGAGGACCACAACTTCTACATCGAGCACCGGTACTTTTCGCTGCTCTGGAACACAATCCGCGAATTCGGCGCACTGCTCGCGAAGGAGCGGTTCCTCGCCGACCAGGAGGACGTGTTCTATCTCCGTCACGAGGAAGTGCGCGAAGCGCTCGAGGAGCTCCGTGTGTGCTGGGGCTCCGGCGGTGCGGGGGTCGCTCGCGGCCCGCGCTACTGGCCACCGATCGTCGCGCGGCGCAAGACGATCTACGAGGCGATGTGCGAGTGGGCGCCACCTCCTGCTCTGGGGCAAGTTCCCGAGACGATCACGGACCCGGTCACGCTCATGCTCTGGGGGTTCACAGACAAGCGCATCCAAGAGTGGGTCTCGGCCGCGGACACGGCCGACCAGCACACGCTGACGGGGCTTGGCGCCTCGTCGGGCGTGGCCGAGGGCCAAGCGCGCGTCATCCTCCGGGCCGATCAGCTCGGTGAGGTCCAGCGGGGCGAAGTGCTCGTCTCGCCTGCCACATCGCCGAGCTGGACACCGGTCTTCGGAAGCATCGTGGCGGCCGTGCTCGATTCCGGAGGCAGCATGTGTCACGCGGCCATCGTCGCCCGCGAGTACAGCCTTCCGACAGTGGTCGGCACCGGCACGGGAACGAAGCGGATCAAGACCGGCGACCGGCTGCGCGTCGACGGGAACACCGGAGTCGTCACGATCCTCGGCTAGCGCCTGTTCGCGGGCTTGCGTCCCGGAGTCCAGAATGCCCTGCATGTCCGCGGGGATCATCGGACGAGACGAGGAGCTCGCTGCGATCGAGGCATTCCTTGCTGACGTCGATCAGGGTCCGAGGGCGCTCGTACTCGCCGGCGAGGCTGGGATCGGCAAGACGGTCCTTTGGGAGGCAGGCGTCGAGCAAGCCAAGGAGCGCTTCGGCCGCGTCCTGACCTGTCACGGAATCGAGGCGGAGGCGTCGTTCGCCTTTGCAGGACTGTCCGAGCTGCTGGCCGGAGTCGTCCGCGAGGTGGCGCCCGGGCTCGTACCGCCTCGCCGCCACGCTCTCGAGGTGGCGCTGCAGCTCGCGGAGCCGGGTGACATGGCTCCCGATGCGCACGTCATAGGGCTTGCCTTGCTCGACGCCGTACAGGCTCTCGCCGAGCACGGCCCCGTTCTCGTCGCCCTCGACGACGTCCAGTGGCTCGACCCCGCGTCCGCCAGCGTGCTCCAGGTCGCGTTTCGCCGTCTGCGCGATGAACCGGTCGGGCTGCTCGCAACCATCAGGTTGGGGCCAGACTTGGAAAGCCCGGTCGAGCTGGAACGCTCGTTCTCCGAACGACGGCTGGAGCGGATCTCAGTCGGCCCACTGAGCCTAGGAGCGGTGCACAGCCTGCTCGAGGAGCGGCTGGGGCTCGATTTGACGCGGCCCGAGCTGGCCCGGGTACAGGAGGCGACTGCCGGCAACCCCTTCTTTGCGCTCGAGCTGGGTCGCGAGCTCGTACGCACGAACACCCGCCCGACGCCCGGCCAACCCCTGCGTGTTCCCGAGAGCTTGCGGGAGCTGCTCGGCGGCCGTCTCGCACGCCTGCCCGGCGAGACGCTCGACGTGCTGCTCGAGGCGGCAGCCTTGGCGCGCCCGACCGTGGAGCTGGTGGCGGCAGTGCAGGGCGATCGGGATCGTGTCCTCGAAGCGCTCGAGACAGCGGTGCGCGAAGGCGCAGTGGAGCTCGACGACTCCCGGATCCAGTTCGCCCATCCCTTGCTCGCATCCATTTGCTACGAGCGGGCGCCCGTCTGGAAGCGCCGAGCAGTTCACCGCGCCCTTGCCGGCGTGGTCAGCGATGTCGAGGAGCAGGCCCGCCACCTGGCGCTCGCCGCCGATGGCCCTGACGCCGTCGCCGCTTCCTACCTCGAAGCTGCAGCTGAGCACGCCGCAGCCCGGGGGGCTCTCATGACAGCTGCCGACCTCGACGCGCTCGCAGCCGGACTCACCCCCGACGAACCCGAACTGGTTCGCCGGAGACGCTTCCTGTCCGCACGCTTCCACCGCCTCGCGGGTGACGAGCGCGAGGCTGCCTCGGTCCTGAAGGAGCTCTTGGCGGAGGTGCCTCACGGAGTCGAACGCGCCGATCTGCTCTCCGAGCTTGCCTCGGCGCTGTTCGCTTCGCCCGACACGTTGATCGAGCTGCTGGACGAAGCGTTGGAAGAGGCGGGCGACGACGACGTTCGGCTCACACGCATTCTCGGCCAACGAGCCTGGATCCGCATTTTCCAGGCCGACATCCGGATGGCACTGCCCGACGCGAGGGCAGCGCTCGAGAAGGCCGAATTGGTGGGTGACGCTGCTCTCATCGCCGCGGCCATCGGACACGTAGCGACGGCAGAAGGTCGCGCTGGCGAACTGACTCCGGATCTCCTAGAGCGAGGCGTCGAACTGGAGGAACGGCTTGGTCTCGTTCTCACGTACGGCGAGAGCCCCACTGTCTCTCTCAGTAGGCGGTTGGTCGGCCACGGAGAGCTCGACCAAGCCCGAGCGATCCTCGAGCCGGCGCGAGCCGCAGCCGCAACGCGTGGGGACGAGCGACTTCGACGTCAGCTCGACGGAAGTCTCGGAAGGCTCGAGTGGTTCGCCGGCAAATGGGAGCTGGCGCTCGACCACGTCCGCCAGTCCGAGGAGTACAGCGATTCGATGCGACATCATCGCTCGTTCACGGGTCGACTTCGGGCTCTGGCCGAGGCTGATCTCGGATCTGCCGAAGCTGCCCGCGCCTCCGCCGCGATCGGGTTAGAAGCCGCCGAGGAGATGTCGGACAGAGAATTCGAGATCCTCATTCTCGGCGTGCTCGGCCGCCTCGAGCTCATGCTCGGAGATGTCGAGGCAGCGTTGGGGTACCTCCGCGACCTTCCCGGACAGCTCCTGTCCACTGGATACGAGGATCCCACTGTCCCGATCTGGGCCGACGCTATCGAGGCGCTGATCGCCGGAGGGGAGCTCGATTCCGCCCGTGGCGTCCTCGACGCGTACGAGGCGAGCGCGCATCGTGTCGGGAGTCCGTGGGGCCACGCCGGCGCGATGCGCTGCCGGGGCCTCCTCGCTGCCGCCGAAGGTGACCGGCCAACGGCGTTTGTCGAATTCGAGCGCTCTCTCGCTGCTCTCGAGGGACTGCCCTTCCCCCTCGAGCGGGGCCGCACCCTGCTCTGCTTGGGCACAGTGCGCCGGCAGGCGCAGCAGAAGAAGGACGCCCGCGAGGCGCTCGAGCAGGCGCTCGCCATCTTCGAAGAGCTGGGCGGCCGCCTCTGGGCGGAGAAGGCCCGCGCCGAGCTCGCGCGGATCAGCGGCCGGCGGGCCGCCTCCGACGAGTTGACGGAGACCGAGCACCGCGTAGCCGAGCTTGCCGCCCAGGGCCGCACGAACAAGGAGATCGCCGCCGAGCTGTTCATGGGCGTGAGCACGGTCGAATCGCACCTCTCCCACGTGTACCGCAAGCTCGGCGTGCGGCGTGCAGAGCTAGGGCCGCTGCTCGCGAAACGGAGGGACGAGGCCGTCCAAGCCTAGGGCTTTCGGGGTTTCGGGCACCCAGCCCTGAGCCCTACCGTCGACGGCATGGTCTACGTCGTCGAGCGATACCTCCCCGGGCTCTCCCGCTCCGATCTCCTGCGCGGCCTTTCGCGGCTCGAGCACGGGATGGAGCAACGCGATGAGGTTGCGGTGCGCTACCTCGGCTCAACCATCGTTCTCGGAGACGAAGCGTGCTTCTGTCAGTTCGAAGGGCCCTCGGAAGCCGCCGTCGCCGACGCGAATCGCAAGGCGGGCCTCTCCTTCGACCGGATCGTGCCCGCGATCTCGCTCACACCAACCGAAAGGAGCACTTCAATGGCCGTTTCCAACCCCACGACGACTCCTGCCACCATCGAGATGCGGCGGAGCCGGCTCGTCGGCCTCCTGGCCGTTGTTGCGGTCGCAGCTGCCACCATCAGCTGGGCGGTGTCTGCCGTCACGATCGACGGCGACAGCGGATCGGCAGTGAAGGTCGTCTCGCCCGCTCCGCTGATCCAGAGCGACCCGAGCTTCATGAAGTCGATCAGCGCAATGGCGCAGGCGCAGCAGGCCGCCGCCATCGTGCACGCCGTCCGCCTCGACGCACGCGGGAACAACAGCTATGCCGCCGTCGGGCTCGACCCGCAGTTCAGGCGATTCGCCCGGAGCATCAGCGCGCTCTCGCACGCACAGCAGACAGCGGCCGTGCTGACCGCTCTCGGTCTCGATGCGCAGGACAGGCAGTACCTGATGGAGATCACGTCACCCGCATCCGTCGGGCCGGTCTCAGCAGGCCGTTAAGGCTCGGCGGCACGAAACGGGCGGGCCGCCGACGCGGCGGGCCCGCCCGTTTCACATTGGGAGCTCAGGGAACGAGGACGGCGCGGCCGGTGACATCCCCGTCACGCAGGCGCGCAAGCACGTCGTTCACCTGCTCGAGCGAGAACGTCTCCGAGCGCAGCGTGATTCGACCCTGCCCGTGAAGCTGGACGAGCTCCCAGAGGTCGACCCAGCTGCCGACGAGATTGCCGGCGATCGACGTCTCCGTTGCGATCATGCCCACCGAGGGCAGCGAGATCGTCCCGCCATAGCCGATCACTGAGTAGACGCCGCGCCGCGCGAGCATCGCGAGGCCGCCCTCGTGCGTGCCGTCCGTGCCGACGAAGTCGAAGACTACGTCTACCCCGCGCCCACCGGTCAGATCGCGGACGGCGCCGACTGTGTCCGCCTCGTCTCCGAGCACGTCGGTGGCCCCGAGCTCGCGCGCGAGCTGCCGTCGCCGCTCGTCCGTGTCGATCGCGATCACGTGCGAGGCGCCGAGAACGTCGACGAGCTGGAGCGCGATGTGCCCGACCCCGCCCATCCCGATCATCGCCACCGTGCTTCCCGGCTCGAGGCGCGGCAGCAGCTTCTTGACCGCGTGGTAGGCGGTGATCCCCGCGTCCGCGTGCGGCGCCACGTCCGCCGGCTCGACCCCGGGCGGCAGCGGGATCAGCGAGCGTTCGTCTACGGCGACGTAGTCGGCGAAGCCGCCGTCGACCGTCAGCCCGGTGAACTGGTGCCGCTCGCAGTGCATGTCGAGGCCGCGCCGGCAGGACACGCAGAGCCCGCAGCTGTACGCCGGGTAGACGAGGACGGCGTCGCCGACTGAGACGAGCGTCACGTCCTCCCCCACGGCGTGCACCCAGCCGGCGCTCTCGTGCCCGAGGACGATCGGCGTCTTCAGTCCGGCGGGCTCCATCAGGCCCTCGATCGCGTGGAGATCCGTCGCGCACACGCCCGCGCCGCCGACCTTGACGACGACGCCCCGCGCGCCGGCCGGCTCAGGTTCCGGCCGCTCGACGAGCTCGAGCGGCTGGTGGTACTCGCTGAGGAGCGCCGCCCTCACGCCGCGGCGGCCGCCTGGCGAACGCCGAGATAGCCGCGCGGGTCCGCGTCGAGGTGCTCTGCGAGACGTGTCGCGAGCGCCATGATCGTCAGCGACGGGTTGACGGACAGCGTGCGCGGGACGAGCGAGCCGTCGCCGACGAAGAGCCGCTTGACCTCGTGCGACTCGCCGTTTCTGTCCACCACCGAGCGAGCCGGGTCGTCGCCCATCCGGCATGAGCCCTGCACGTGCGTCGAGGCGAGCCCCGTCCACGCGATCTGCGAGGCGCCTGCGGCCTGGAGCACGTCCTTCGAGAACTGGAGCGCAGCATCGAGGCGTGCGAGCTCCTGTGGCTGGAAGCCGACGGTGAAGTGCTCGTTGCCGTCGTCGTCTAGCGAGACGGCGCACGAGTTGTCGTCGTTGACCATCGCGAGCACGCCGTTCCAGTGGCGGAACCTCCGCACCGCCTCGACGAGGCGTTTGCCCCACATCGGTCCCTGCTCGTCGCAGAGCGTCGTCGCAAACGAGATCGGGTCCTGGATCGTCGTCGCCTCGATCACGAAGCCCCCATCCTCGTCGTGCTGGTGCGCCTTCGCCGACGCGGTGATCGGGTAGACCATGTGCGCGTCCTGCGGCTCGTCGAAGAGCCCGTAGACGAGGCGGACGGGATGGAGGCCGAGGTTGCGGCCGATCGCCTCGCCCGTCATGCCCGAGCGGAGGAGCAGCTGCGGCGTGTTCAGCGAGCCGGCGGCGACGACTACAGCGCCAGCGTGGATCGTGTGGCTCGTCCCGTCGGCGTCGGCGTACTCGACGCCCGTTGCCTCGCCGCCTTCGATCAGGATGCGCTCGACGTTGGCGTTCGCGCGCAGCTCGAGCAGCCCGGCAGCCAACGCGTCGTGGATGTACGTGTTCATCGTCGACTTGCCGGCGTTCGTCGGGCAGCCCTGGAGGCACGAGCCGCACGACATGCAGTTCGGGTCGGTGTACGAGCGCACGGGCTCGAGCTCGGCGCCGAGCGCGCGGAAGCCCGGCTCCAACGTGTAGACGCTCTTCTGCCAGTCTGTGCGCTCGCGCACGCCGAGCCGCACCTCGACCCGGTCGTAGTACGGATCGAAGTCGGCGGCCGTGAACGCAGCGCCGTCTTCCCTCGTCAGCCCGGTCGCCGGCTGCCACTTGGCGACGTCCTTGTCGTGCGCGCGCAGCGCGACCTTCGTGTTGATCGTCGTAGTGCCGCCGACGCAGCGGCCCGCGAGGAAGGCGACGAGCCCTGCCTCGCCCGCCGGCGCGAGTCTGAGCGGCCACCACATGTCGTGCGTCGCCTTCGCCTCCCAGCGAGTGAAGTCCGCGGCCGTCAGGTGCGGGCCGGTCTCGAGCAGGAGCACGTCGCGGCCCCGCTCGGAGAGCTCGCCGGCGACGACGCCTCCGCCGGCGCCCGAGCCGACGACGACGACCTCGAAGGCGTCCTTCATCAGGCGACTCCCAGGTACGACCAGTTTTTCGCGAGCCGCGTCGCGAGCGGTGAGTTGAAGTCGATCTCGGTCCACGCGCCCGGCCCGGGCTGTCCCGGAGCGACGAAGTCCGAGTAGTACGCCTCGATCACGAGCGCGCGCACGAACCCGAACTCGGGTGACGACTCGTGCTCGGCGAGCGCCTTCGCGCCCTCGGCGGCGGCCGGGGCGAGCGCGTCGATCGCCGCGTAGGCGGCATCCTGGACGGGAGGCGGCATGTTCGCGATCAGCGCGTCGACGTAGACCGCCGGCCCGGCGCTCGCCGAGCCCGGGACGATCAGCTCGCAGAGCGCCTCGACGGCCTCCGCCCGCGCCGCGTCGAGCGCGCGGTAGGCCATCAGGCGCGGTCCAGCCTGATCACGGCCTTCATCACGTCGGCAGGATGACGCATCGCGTACACGATCGCCTCCGGGGCTTCCTCGAGGCCGAACTCGTGCGTGACGAAGCCCGCAAGCGCGTCCCGCCGCCTGTCAACGAGGGCAATCGCCTCGGCGAAGTCGTCGGCGCCGCATGTGCTGGTGCCGAGCAGGTCGACCTCCTTGAACGCGAGGCGGCCCGTCTCGAGCGGCGCCAGCGCCGTCCCGAGGCCCACGATCACGACCCGGCCGGCCGACGCTACGAGCTCGACGCCGGTCTGCGCGACCTCGGCGGCGCCCGTCGCCTCGAACACGACCTCCGGGCCGTC
The DNA here is from genome assembly GCA_963705945.1 of uncultured Actinomycetes bacterium. Classification (GTDB taxonomy): domain Bacteria; phylum Actinomycetota; class Thermoleophilia; order Gaiellales; family Gaiellaceae; genus PALSA-612. The sequence goes on from CAVPLG010000004.1 coordinate 46,681, forward strand.
TCCGCCGGCCCACTCGCGAGCAGCCTCCATCGCATCTGCTCCGGAGCTGAGGTGGAACGTGTCCGCGCCCGTCGCCTGCGCCCGCTCGAGGCGCGTCTCGATGGGCTCGACGAGCAGCACCTCTGCACCCTTGTCCGTCGCGGCAATGGCGACGGCGATCCCGATCGGGCCGGCGCCGAACACGACAGCCTTCTCCCCTGCCTGCACGCGGCCACGGACGACCGCTCGCACGGCGATCGACATCGGCTCGACGACGGCCGCGCTCACGGGATCCTGGTCGCCGACCGGGAACGCCTGCTCGGCGGGCAGCACGAGCTGCTCCTGGAGCGCCCCGTCACGGTGGATGCCGATCAGGTTGAGCCGGACGCAGGCGTTGCCGCGCCCGATCCGGCATGGGTAGCAGCTCCCACAGGACGTGTGAGGCCAGATCGCGATGCGCGCTCCCTCCTTGAGCTCAGGCGGACAGCCGGAGCCAACCGCCTCGATCACACCCGACGCTTCGTGGCCCTGGATCCGCGGGAAGCGGTCCTCGTCGCGAACCGCGCCGACGTCGCCGAGGAAGTAGTGGAAGTCGGAGCCGCAGAGCCCGACCGCCTCTGGCCGCACGAGCACCTGGCCGGGGCCGGGACTCCCGGGCTCCTCGACGTCGACGACCTGCATCGACTCGCGGCCTACGGTGACGGCGGCGCGCACGGCAGCCTCCTAGCCGTCCACCGCGGGACCGGCGGCCACCTCGGCGCCCGACAGATACGCCGAGTGGAGGACGCCCGGGTTGTGCTTGAGGTCGTCGGCGGTGCCCTCGTAGCGAATGCGCCCGCCCTCGAGCACGTAGGCAGCGTTCGCGAGCGAGAGCGCGAGCTGTGCGAACTGCTCGATCAGAAGCACGCCTGCGCCCTCAGCCGCAACCGACTCGATTGCCGGAACAAGGCGCTTGACGACGACAGGCGCGAGGCCCAGCGAGAGCTCATCGACGAGGACCGTCGTGGGACGGGAGACGAGGGCCTGGGCGAGCACGACCATCTGCTGCTCGCCGCCCGACAGCGAGCGACCGTGCGTCGTCCAGCGCCGCTGGAGCTCGGGAAACAGCTCGAGCGCATACGCGATCCCGTCTCTCCGCTCGGAACGAGACAGCGAGTAGGTGGCGACGCGCAGATTCTCCTCGACCGTCAGCGCGGGCAGCAGGCGCCTGCCCTCGGCAACGATCGCGACGCCAGCTGTGCGGATCGTCTCGGGGCGACGGTTCGTGAGATCCACGTCGCCGAGCAGGACACGGCCGCCGGTCGACCGGAGCACGCCGCCGACGGCGAGCACGAGGCTCGACTTGCCGGCGCCGTTCGCGCCGAGCAGCGTCGTCACCTCGCCGGCGGGGATCTTCAGTGAGACCTCCTCGACAACCGTCCTCCCGCCCCGCGGAACCGACAGGCTCTCGATCGTCAGCGTCGGCCCGCCGCTCACAGCTCGTCCTCCGTGCCGAGGTACGCGCGGATCACATGCTCGTTCCGGAGCACCTCCGCCGTCGGGCCAGAGGCGATCAGCTTCCCGAAATCGAGCACGGCCGTCGTCTCGCAACAGGCGGAGACGAGGCTCATGTCGTGGTCGACGAGGACGACGAGCGCGCCGAACTGCTCGGGAATCCGCCGGATCACCGCGCCCATGTGCTCCGTCTCCGATAGGGGAAGCCCGGCTGCCGGCTCGTCGAGCAGCACGACGCGCGGCTGGCCGACGACTGCGCGCGCGACCTCGACCAGGCGCCGCTCGCGAGCTCCGAGGACGCCGACCTTCGTCCTCGACGGCACGTCGAGCCCCACGAACTCGATCGCGCTCTCCACGTCGGCGCGCTTCGACGTGCGACTCATGCCCGTGTGCTCATGGATCATCGCCACGTTGTCGTAGACCGAGAGCGCCTCGATCGCCTGCTCCGTCTGGAATGAGCGACGAAGGCCCCAGCGCGCGCGACGGAAGGCGGCCATCGCGAGCAAGTCCTCCCCGAATGCGCGGATCGTCCCCGCCGCCGGCCGGACGAACCCGCTGAGCACGTTGAAGAACGTCGTCTTGCCCGCGCCGTTCGGACCGATCAGGCCGCACGCCCCGTTCGGGAACGTGACGGTCATGTCGTCGAGCGGCGTCACGCCGCCGAAGCGCACGAGCAGGCCGTCGACCTCGATCACGCTGCCGGCTCCGCCGGCTTCCGCCCACCGCGGCTGATCAGGCCCCACAGCTTTCTCAGGTCCCGCGGCACCTGGTCGACGAGTCCACCCGGGGCCGTCGCAAGCACCTGGAGGACGCCGACCCCGAACAGAAGCAGCGAGACGTAGAGCGAGACGCCCCAGTTCTCGAGCAGCGCTGGCAGCAACCGCACGAGCAGGCCCGCGACAACCGCACCCCACACGCTGTAGATGCCGCCCATCAGCACCACCGCCAGCAGGACGATCGAGTCCTGGGTCGGGAAGGCGTTCGGCGAGAGGGAGCCCGCGCTGCCGGCGAGGAGGCCGCCCGCGACGCCCGTCATGAACGAGGCAAGCGCGAACGCCCAGAGCTTGTACAGCGTGACGTTGACGCCCGCCGCGAGCGCTGCGGGCTCGCTCTCGCGAATGGCGGCGAAGGCGCGGCCCGACTTGCTGCCGATCTGCCACAGCGCGAGCAGGAACATCAACGCGGCGACGATGAGCGTATAGCGGTAGAAGGCCGGATCCGACGTCGCGATCCCCGGCCGCCGGATGTTGCGGAACTCCTGGAGCTGCTCGAGCGACAGCACGCCCTGGAAGCCCTTACCGCCGTTCGGAAAGTGGATGACGCTGAGCACGAGCGTGATCGCACCGGCGAACATCAGCGTGATCAGCGCAAGGTGGAGTCCCGAGATGCGCAGCGCGGGCAGGCCGACGACCGTCCCGATCACGGCTGTTGCGAGACCGGCGATGAGGAGCACGATCGGATACGGCAGGCCAGTGCCATAGAGAACCCGGGTCGCCACCCATGCGCCGACCGCAAGCAGCGCGATCTGGCAGAGCGAAACCATCCCGACACGGCCGTAGAGCAGGCCGAGACCCAGCGCGACGATCGCGTAGATCGCCGCCGCCGTGAGGATCTTGATCCAGTAGATGCCGATCAGCTCGGGCACGAGGAACAGTGCCGCGGCGAAGAGCGCGGCGACTACGAGCACACGGATCGCCTGAGCGCGCTCGACCCCGAGGCCGTCGAGTCGGCTCATGCGACGCGCACTCCGCGCCGTGCGCGTGCTACCTCCATGGACGCTACTGCCCCGCCCGAACCATCACTTCGCGGCGCCGCCCGAGCACGAGCAGGGCGGCGATCGCGATCACGAAGGGGGTCATTGCGCGGTACTGCGCGAGCGGCTGGCTCTGATTCGGCCACAGAGAGAAGGCCTGGAGGCACGACTCGACGACGCCGATCACGAGCGCGGCGAACAGCGTGATCCAAAGTGACTCGAGGCGCCCGATCAGCGCCGCTGCGAGCGACGAGATGACGACGAATGTCAGCGAGACCGCCTCGAGCTGGTTGGTCAACCCGGACAGGAGCAGCCCGGACGCCCCGCAGACGATCCCGGAGCCGAGCCAGGCCGACGCCTCGACGAGCCGCACGGGCACGCCGAGGGTTGCTGTGATCTCACGGTCGTTCGCGATAGCGCGATAGGCGGTGCCGAGCTTCGTCCAGCGGAGAAATGCCCACGTGATGGCCGTGATCCCGAAGGCGAAGATCAACGCGATGATCTTCGTCCAGCTAACTCTGACGTCCCCCACCTGGTAGCCGAAGTTGTGCCAGCCATCGCTCGGCAGCGGGATCGGGAACACCTCGTTCGCCTGCCACTCCCAGCCCATGATCGCGAGCAGGATCAGCGTCAGGCCGAGGGTCGCCGCCGATTTGACGAGAGGGTCGCGAGCGGCGAATAGCGGCCCGAAGATCAGGCCGTAGAGCAACGTCAAGACGCCGCCGAAGAGCACGCAGATCGTGAACGCGAGCCAGCTCGGACACCACGACGTCTTGTAGATCAGCTGCCAGGCGATGAAGACGCCCAGAGCCCCGACCGCCCCGTACGCGAAGTTGAGCACGCCCGTCGTCCGGTAGAGGACGACGATGCCAACTCCCGACACCCCGTAGACCGCCCCGACGGCCAGGCCGAGCGGAACGAACTGCAGGAGGTCGTGGAACGTGGGAAGCATCAGGGCTCCGAACGTCTTCGATCGTTTGTCTAGCTAGCTGCCTCGCTTCCTATCGCTGCCACGCGGGCTTCGGGAACGACGCCCCCGTGTTGAGGTGGAGCTTCCGCTCGGCCTGGCGAGCCTGTCGGAGGGCAGACGTAACCGCCGCAATCGCGAAGCACGGCTCCGCCTGCACCATTTTGCCGTTCTTTCCCGTCGAGGTCAGGTCCCAGTTGTTCGGGAGGTGCCCCGGCAGATTGCCGCTGTAGAACGGCTTGCAGAGCAGGTCACTGTGCCAGTTCTTGATCTTCGTGAACGCCGTGTTCACGCCCTTCGAGGTGAGCTGGCTCGGCTTCAGCGCGAGCATGACCTCGGTCGCGACTCTCGCGTCGAGGAAGCCGAACTCGCCGAACGTCGACAGACCCCACTTCTTCGGCGTGTACTTCGCGTGCACCGCGCGGTAGAGCGCCGCGTCCGGGCCCTTCGTCGTGAAGGGCTCGAGTTCGGTGTTGATGCCGATCTTCCCGTCCCAGAACTTGCCCGCGTTCGCCGCGAAACGGGTGTCGTAGGCGGGGGTCGATGCCGCCCAGAGGACCTTGTTCGCGATCCCCTGTTGTTCCGCAGCCTTGAGCACGGTCAAGACCTGGTCGGTCGTGAAGTCGAGGATCACACCACCGCCGTCGCCGGCGAGCTGCACGTACTTGAGCGCGTACGAAGCCTGCGCCGGGTACGGATCGTGGACGTCGATGCCTTTCAGGCCATGCGCCTTGGCGAACGCAACCGCGGGCTTGTTCCAGGTACCCGCAGCGTCGACCCCGGTCGGAGCGACCGAGACGATCGTCCCCTTGACGCCCTTTCGAACCAGGTACTGAGCGGCGCCGAGCGTCGAGTACGCCGGGCCCATGTTGATCGGGATGTGGTACGGCGTTCCGCCGTAGCAGAGGTCGTGCACACCGTCACCGATCACGTAGAACTTCTTCGACGCGTAGTACTGCGCGTTCACGGCGCAGTCCATGACGTCGATGTTCCCGACGATCGCGACGACGTGCTCCTCCTCGACCAGCTTCTTCGCGAACGCCGCAACGAGCTCGGGGTTGATCGGGTCGACGTGGACGATGTAGTTGATCGGGCGGTTAAAGAGCCCGCCGTTGTCGTTCACGCAATTGAAGTAGGCGCGGGCGTTATCCGTGATCTCGTCCCAGTTGACACCGACGGCAACGGTGACGATCGCACCGATCGAGATCGGCTTGCCCGTCGCCTTCTTGCCCGTGCCCAGCCCGCAGACGCTCTTCTTCGGAGAGGGCTTGCCCGATCCGACGGGCGCTGCGGACGAGCCGGCACTCGCACCTACCGCAACCACGGCCGTCGCTACGAGAGCCGCAGGCAGTGCAAGGGCCAGCGCTACCTTCCTACGCTTCATCCCTTCCTCCTTTCATCGACCTCGGCCGAGGTCGCGAACCGGTCCGGGCGAGGGGTGCGTGGCATGACCGGCGGCATGCCGACGAGCGGGATCTTTCTCCATCGGCGCCCTCTATGCAAGACAGCGTTCGAAATATTCGAACGCGGAACCTGCCTGACGCACCCGTCGACGTCCATGCGCGACGCTGTATACCACGCCCGCAAATCCGGCTCCGGACGGACTTGAGATGATCGCCCCGTGACCAACCCGGCCGGTCTTGGCGTCCTCGAGGCGTCCGTCGCGCTCGGAGAACGAACGCTGTCCTCGCGCGAGCTCACCGAGGCGTGCCTCGCCCGGATCCGCGAGCGCGACGGCACCCACAGCCACGACGGCGACGCCGACTCGATCAACGCCTGGGTACGGGTCTACGAGGAGGATGCCCTCGCCGCAGCCGATCGGGCGGACGAGCGGCTCGCAGACGGAGATGCGCCGCGCCTCTGCGGGATCCCGATCGGGCTAAAGGACCTCTACGCGGTGGCCGGCAAGCCGGTCACCGCTTCGAGCACCTTGCTGTACGAGGTGCCAGACCGCGACTGCGACGTCTGGGCGCGCCTCGCCGCCGAGGGCATGGTGCTGCTCGGTCACCTGCACACGCACGAGTTCGCCTGCGGAGGCACCACCGACCAGGTCGGAAACCCCTGGGCACTAGAACGGTCGGCCGGCGGCTCCGGCGGCGGCTCCAGCGCGGCACTCGCGTCCGGTCAGGTGGCCGCGACCACGGGCACCGACACCGCCGGCTCCGTGCGCATCCCCTCGGCGGAGTGCGGCACGTCGACGATCAAGCCGACGCGCGGCCTCGTCTCGATGCGTGGGATCGTCCCGCTCGCCTGGACGTTCGATCACCCCGGGCCGATGACCCGGACGGTCGTCGACTCCGAGCACCTGCTCGAGGGGATGTCCGGGTTGGCTGCACCCCCCTCGCGCCGACCTCTCCTCCGCTACGCGGTCTCTCCGAGAATCTCCGTCCTCGAGCCGGACGTCGCAGACGGGTTCGACCGTGCGCTGGCGGCGCTGCCGGGCGAGCGCGTCGAGCCGCCGCTGCCACAAGCCCGATTGGACGTCCTCGCCGATTTCTTCGATCTCGTCCTCACCGAGATGCTCGTCTATCACCGCCGCTTCGACGAACAACGTGAGCGGTATCGCCCGTCGAATCGGGGGAGGCTCGAGCATGCCGAGCGGCGGGCGATGACGGCTGAGGAATACGTCTCCCTACAGGCCGGCCGCACGGAGGACACAAGCGCTTGGTGTGACTGGCTCGCCGAGCACAGGATCGACGCGATCGTGGAGCCGACGATCCCGATCGTCGCGCCCCTGCGTGGCAGCGGCTACGACGAAGTGTTCGGCGACGTCGAAGATCTCTCGCTCACGCACTACTGGGACTGGACCGGGTTTCCCGTTGTCGCCCTTCCGTCCGGTGTGGGGAGCCACAGCGGGCTGCCGGTGAGCGTCTCCCTCATCGGCGCGCCAGGCGCCGATTGGGACCTGCTCGCGTGGGGCGCGGCGCTCCAGAAGAAGCTCGGTACGGTGTCGCCGTGATCGACCTATCGGCCGTCTCCGCGATCGATGTGCATGTCCACACGGAGCTGGCACGGAACGGCCACGATCCCATGCCCGCGCACCTGCGCGACGCGGCGAGGCGGTACTTTGGAAGCGACGAGCCGCTGCCAACGGTCGACGATGTCGCGGCGTACTACCGCGCACGCGGCATCGCAGCTGTCGTCTTCACCGTCGACTGGGAGTCCCGGAGCGGCATCGCCCCGATCCCGAACGAGGAGATCGCCGAGGCCGCGGCCGCGAACGCGGACGTCATGATCCCGTTCGCGAGCGTCGACCCGGCGCGTCCGGACGCGGTAGCGCGCGCCAAGTCGTTGATCAGCGAGCACGCGGTCAAGGGATTCAAGTTCCACCCGAACCTCCAGGCCTTCTTCCCGAACGACCGGAGCGCCTACCCGCTCTACGAGGTGATCGCCGAGGCGGGCCTGCCCGCGCTCTTCCACTCCGGCCACAGCGGCATCGGCACGGGCCTCAAGGGCGGCGGGGGATTTCTCCTCAAGTACTCGAACCCGATGTGCCTCGACGACGTCGCCGCGGATTTCCCGGAGCTCGAGATCGTGCTCGCGCACCCGTCGTTCCCGTGGCAGGACGAGGCGATCTCTGTCTGCCTGCACAAGGCGAACGTCTGGATCGACCTCTCTGGCTGGTCGCCGAAGTACTTCCCGCCCCAGCTCGTGCAATACGCGAACACGCAGCTGAAGACGCGCGTGCTGTTCGGCTCCGATTACCCCCTGATCACGCCCGACCGCTGGCTCGCCGACTTCGAGCAGGCGCCGTTCAAGGACGAGGTGCGGCCGCTGATCCTGAAGGAGAACGCCGCCCGCCTGCTCGGCCTCTCGACCGAAAGGAGCAGTGGATGAACACGTTCGAGCAAGCCGTCTACGACTGCATGAACCCGACGGCGGAGCTGGTCGAGAAGACGACGAACCCGCTGCATCGTGCGATGCTCCTCAACTTCTGGCGCCATGTGCACCTCGAGGGCGGCGGTGAGTACGAGAAGATCGTCGCGCCGGACATGATGGTCGACGAGCCCGTCTACCGGGTGAGCTGGGGCGCAAACCCGGCCGTGATCCGAGGCAAGGAAGGGGTTCTGGCCTTCTACCGGAGCGTCGGCGAATCTGTGCTGTGGCACTCCGACGACTTCCTGTCGGTCGCGGACTGGGGCATCTGCGACGAGATCACATTCCACCAGCTCGCGCACGGCGCCGACCTCAAGGCCTTGGGTTACGACGTCGCCGACGACGAGGCCCTCTACCACGTGTCGAGCCGGCAGGCGTTCATCTGGCCGTTCAACAGCCAGGCGCGTCTGATCGGCGAGAACCTCTACGAGGACAAGACGAGCCTCGCGATCGAGGAAGTCAGTCCCGACGAGGCCATCACGCCGGCTCGTGTCCGCGAGATCCACCACGAGCAGCTCGCGAAGCTCGAGGCCGAGCGCGGCGAGGACTTCTGGATCTACAACGGTTAGGCCATCACGAGCGAGCCGCCGTCGATCACGTGCGTGGCGCCCGTGATGAAGCTCGACGCCGGTGAGGCGAGCAGCACGACGAGGCCCTTCAGCTCGTCCGGGTGCGCCATCCGACCGAGCGGGATCAGCGTCGCCCACGCAGCCTTCATCTCCTCGGTTGGGTTCTCGGTGACGCCGCCGCCGATCAGCGTTCCGTAGAACGGCCCCGGGCAGATCGCGTTGACGAGGATCCCGTCCGGCGCCAGCTCGAGCGCCGCGTGGCGGACCATGTGGATCACGGCGGCTTTGCTCGCAGCGTACCCGTAGCAGACGAGCGGCTCGGGCCGAAGGCCGGCGTTCGACGCCGTGACGATGATGCGCCCTGATCCCTGCTTCTTCATCACGCCCGCCGCGCTGCGCATCGTGTGCATGACGCCGGTCTGGTTGACGGAAAGCACGCGATCCCAGTCGGCGCGCTCGACCGTGTCTAGTGTCTGGCCGCCCTCGGCGCGGAAACCGGGCACGGCGCCGAGGCCCGCGTTTGCGATCGCCACGTCGACGCCTCCCTGCTCTTCGACGACGTCGTCGAAGAGCTCCTGCACGCGATCGCCGTCGGTAACGTCGCAGACGAACGCGCGGGCGTCGCAGCCCCGCGAGCGCAGCTCCTCGGTCGACGCGGCCAGCCTGTCCTCGTCGACGTCCGCGAGCGTGACGCGGGCGCCGCAGTCCGCGAGCACCTCGGCCATCGCGAATCCGAGCCCGCCGGCCGCACCGGTGACGACGACGCGCGTCCCGCGGACGTCGAACAGCCGCGCCAGCGTCTCCGTTGCGCGATCAGCCATCTGCCCCCTCCTCGGTCGAAGTCGGACCTGGATCGAATCACGGGCCGACCGGCGCCGCAACGCACTCCCCCCGGTCAAGGGTCGCGAAGAGGCCTGACCCGCCCGACGTTTCGAGAGGACTCGTCCCACGAGCACGAAGGAGACGGAATGGACATGCTGCCCGACCTGCGCGCGTTGTCGAACGAGGAGCTCGATCATCTGATCGACGAGTTGACGAAGGAGGAGAACGAGGTCTCGTTCGAGCGTCGCCGCGTCCAGGGCTATCTGGACATCCTCCGCGCGGAACGGACGGCGCGGATCAGGGGCGGCTCCTTCGCCTCACCTCCGCTCGAGCAGCTCGCCGCCATCCTCACCGGCAAGAGCCTGCCTGACGTGCGCACCGACCCCGCCTGACCCGACGCACGTCCCACCACGCCCCTCACCCGATCGGGTGAACTTCGCGAAGAACCCCCCAGCAGGGGGATACACCCGCCGCGTCCTCCAGCAAAGCTGCACCCGTTCATCGGGTCTTGGAGGAAGGGAGAGCTCATGCTCTCGAGGGTGCGGTGCTTCAGCTTCGACACGGGTCAGACGACCCCGGAGTACGCCGTCGTGCTGACGATCCTGACCCTCGGCGCGGCGGGCCTGTTCATCGCCTTGGCGGGCGGGATCCAGGGCGCGCTCGCGACGATCAGCGGTCTCTTGTAGAGGTTCGACCGCCCGTTCGGACAGCCTACGCCTCAGCTGGGCGAACTCGGTCGGGTGAAGGACGGAGCAACACCCTCGTTCGGGGGACGACTCGGAGCCGTTTTCGGGCGACGTTGAGTCTCGAATCGATTACGCAGCCGGAAGGGGGTGAACCTCATGCTGACAAAGATTCGGTCGATGGCGCGCCTGGCGCGCGAGGAAGGACAGACGATGGCGGAGTACGCTGTCGTGCTGGCCGTGATCACGGTTGCGACCGTGGCGGTGTTCACTGCCCTCTCGGGCGGAATCAGCGGCGCGATCACCAAGGTGACGGGCATCCTCTAGACGAAACCCGGACTGACGCGGCGCCCGAGCGAGAGCCGGGCGCCGCTTCGACTTTCAGGGCCCTTACACCAATCCCCGATCGAGGGGATGGTGGAGGGCCCTTTTCGTGGCGACGATGAATACATGAACGACCCCTCCCAGCCGGAAGGAGGTGACTCATCATGCTGACGATGATTCGTTCGCGCTTCGCGCGCGAAGAGGGTCAGACGATGGCGGAGTACGCTGTCGTGCTGGCCGTGATCACAGTCGCGACCGTGGCCGTGTTCACCGCCCTTTCTGGCGGGATCAGCGGCGCGCTCACGAACGTCACGAGCATCCTCTAGAGGTGCCATGAGTCGGGGCGGCGCCTGCTCGGCGGGCGCCGCGCACCCGGCCGTTCTCACCACTCGAGTTCCGCGGTACGATCCCTGAAGGGCCGGCCGCCTCCCGGCCTGAGGGACAGGGCTCCGCTCTCCCCAGAGCTCTGTTTCGGGGCCCTACCTCGGGGACTCCGCGGTAGGGCCCTCTCATTTCTCCCGCGACGCCGGACGACCCAGAGCGCCACAGGGGCTCTGGCGAAACGCTTGAAACTCTCAGCCGTGGTGGCAGCTCGCGGCGCTTCTAGACTGCACAAGAGGCTCGATGGCGGAGAAACTCTGCCACGTGACGGCGAGCGTGAACCGAGATTCCATCCGTCAGCATGGTCTCGATTGGACCCGGACGGGTGGTTGGTGGACGTGCGTCTTCCAGCTTCGCCTGATGGGGGGCGTCGCCGTGCCGCGTGGGGATTGGGATCGTGCGCCAACGCTCCACGAGTCGTTCTTCAGAAGCTGTCGAAGTCCCGAGCGGCGCCGCCTAGACGGTTAGTTCGTTCGCCGCCGCGACCGACATGGCGGGCGCGGCGGGCGCGGCGGGCAACCGCTCCGCCGTGAGCAGAGTCACCCGCCGGAAGTCGTGAGACTTCCGGCGGTAAGCGGAGAGGGAGGGATTCGAACCCTCGACGCACCTTTTGGGCACGCACGCGATTTCCAGTCGCGCTCCTTCGGCCAACTCGGACACCTCTCCGTGCTGGACGGAGCGTATCGCCGCCGTCAGGACCCGGCGACGCTCGAGACGTACGCTGCGACGTCCTGGATCTGCTGGGGCGTCAACGTGCCACTGAACGAGGGCATCGGCGACTTGCCGTTCGTCACACGCTCGACGACCTTGTCGTAGCTCGGCTTCGCGTCGTCGAGATTCGGTCCGACGGTGCCCGTCGATCCGGCGTCGGCGAGCGTGTGACAGCTCTCGCACCCGGCGGTCGCGAAGACCTGCTTCCCCGCGGTCGCGTCGCCCTGGCCCTCTGTTGGCGTTGTTTGGGTTGGCGTTGTTTGGGTCGGCTCCGTCTCCGTCGTCTCCGTCGTCTCCGTCGTGTCGGTGGGCTCCGTCTCGGTCGTGGCCGTCGGCTCCGTCTCCGTGGTCTCTGTGCGCACGGTCGACTCGGTGGGCTCGGTCAGCGTCGGTTGCGGCGCGGCCGCCTCCTCCTCGCCCGTCTCGCGCGCGACGAAGAAGACCGTCGCGAGCATGCCGACCGTGAACAGCGCGGCGACGGCGGTGAACCAGCCGAGATGGCGCCCGGGGAAGTCCGGCCGCCAGCGAGGGATGACCATCGAGCTAACGAGCGCGAAGAGGACGAATGCTGCGCCTGCAAGCGCGAGCCCGAGCTTCTGTGACGAGGAGAGCGCGAGCAGCACGGAGGAGGAAGCTACCAGGATCCCTCTGGCGGAGCCCCACGTGCTTCGCTCTGCTCCGCCAGCCTGTTCAGCCCTTCATGGAACGTCGTCGGCAACGGCGTCGACGGCCCGCCGCGAAGCGCTTCCCGCTCCCACTCGGCGAGCCGATCGGACTCCTGCTCGAGCCGACGCCGCTCCGCAGCGAGGCGCGACCGTTCGGCTGCAAGCGCGCCCCGCGAAGCCTCGAGCGACTTGCGCCCGGCCTCGAGCTCGTGCTCCCGTCGAAGAGCGTCGGCATCGGCCGCAGCCAGCGCCGACTCCCGCTCGTGCAGCGACCGCTCGAGATCCGCGAGGTGTCGCGCCCGCTCCGTCAGCTCCGACCGCGACTCGATCGGGCCGCTGTCGGCAGCGGGGAAGCTGTGGCTCGAGGCAGCTCGAAGCGCGTCCTGCAGCCGCGTGATCTCGGCGAGCGACTCGTGCCGGATCCGGTCGCGCTCATCGAGGAGGTTCCGCTCGAGCGCCCGCAGGCGCTCGATCTCGCCGAGGAGGCGCTCGATCTCGTGCTGGGCCGCCGCGTCTTCCCCCACGAGCGGATGATAGGAGCGCGCCGCTCTGGCTACGCCGCCCGCCGCTCACGCTCTGCGGCGCCGCGCTCGGGCTCGCGCGTCTCATGAGGCCAGTCGAAGCCATCGCGCACGAGCAATGCGAGGCCGCGGCCGATCAGCCAGCCACCGACGACCGCCAGAAGCATCCAGGCGCAGACGACGATCGCGAGGAGCGCGATCCAGTGCGGCATGGCTTCTGCACGGTAGTCCCGCGTCCGGACGGCGCCGGCAGAGCTGAAATACTCGGCCGATGGTGCGCCTCGCCGTCTGCGCAGCTGCTGTCGTCGCGCTGATCGCACCGGCTACCGCCGCTGCCTTCGACACGGAGCCTCACTACGACATCACGCGCGACGCCCTCGCCGCGGACGGGTTCGGCCGCAACGCGATCCGCGTCGTCCAGGTCAACAACTGGTTCAACGACCTGTACGTGAACCCGAAGGACGTGCCGCAGAGCGGCCACGCGTCGTAGTGGAAGGAGCTGCTCCCGGCGAGCGCGTAGAGCGCGGACCTACGCGTCAGGCAGGGCGGCTGGCACGCACGAGGCGCGGACTATCTGAACCAGGTCGTCGAGTCGGACGAGACGAACAACACCCGCTCGATCGACGTGATGTGCTGAGCTTCCGGCTACTTGCCCCGGCACGTCGAGCAGCGCCAGCCTCGGACCTCGTCGATCGGCACGTCGCGGATGCCGAACCAGCCCCGGCAGTTGGCGCACTCGATCCGGACGCCGGCATGGCGCTGGAGAGAGCTCCATTCGGGCTTGTCCTTCTGTCCTAGGCTCACGCGCGACGGGGCGATCTGCAGGACGCCCGCCGTCGGGCTGACGTAAAGGACCTCGTAATCCCCTGCGGGCAGCTCGGCGGTGTACTTGTCGGGCAAGCGCAGGCGAGTCATCGGCTGCCGGCCGCCGATCCCGCTCGCCGCGCGACTACGACTCGCCGCCTTGAGGCGGCTCCGGCTCCGGTGCCTGCAGGCCGAGCTCCTTGGCCAGCTTTGCACCGCGCTTCTTTTCCCGCTTCAACTCACGGCGCTCCCGGAGCTCACGCTCCCGAGCCACCTTCGAAAAGGTCGATCTACTCTTCTTTGCTGCCATCGCGCTCCATTCCTAGTCGTTGGTCGATAGCAATAGTGTGACTGCTCGCACGTCGTGCGCGTCGCCCTCACCCGCTCATGTGGGCAGGATGAAGGTCGCCACGACCGTGTAGTGGAAGGCAACGGCCACCACTACGAGTGTGTGGAATAGCTCGTGGTACCCGAACACGGACGGGAACGGGTCCGGCCGCCGGCGCGCGTAGACGAGCGCGCCGACCGTGTAGCAGAGACCGCCCGCCAGGATGAGAAGCGTCGCCACCAGCCCCATCTTGGTAAGCAGCTGGGGAAAGATCACCACGGCGACCCAGCCGAGGGCTCCCCCCACCAATACGGGCAGCCAGCGCGGGGGTCGTGCCCAGACGAGCCGGGTCACGATCGCCACGGCAGCACCCGCCCAGACGATGGCGAGCACCGTCACTCGCCACGCGCCTGAGAGCACGAGCAGCCCGACCGGCGTATACGAGGCAGCGATCATCACGTAGATGCCGGCGTGGTCGATCCGTCGAAAGCGCAAGTTCCAGGGCGGCGCCCACGTGATCCGGTGATAGATGGCGCTCGCACCGAACATGACGACGACGCCCCCGGCAAAGACCGCGGCGGCCACCCTTGCCATCGACGTGTCCGTGATCAGGCCGATCGAGATTCCGAGCGGGATCGTGAGGTAGAACGCCCACTGGTGCAGCACGCCACGCAAACGAGGCTTTGCCAGCTCCACGAGTGATGAGCTGTTCACTCGCCACCAACTGTAGACGAGCCGGCTGCTACCAGCGTGATCGGCGGCCTCGGCGGCTCGTGTAGACGAGCTTTGCCGGAGCCGAACGGAGGCCCGCTCGCTCGAACTCGTCTCGCCGTCCCGCCATCGCTGCGACGCGGCTGACGTCGGCCTGCTGCTCCGGAAGGACGAACGTGACGCCGTTACCACCCCGCCCGGCGCGACCGGTGCGGCCGACGCGGTGCAGGTAGCTCGTGTTGTCGGCGGGCGGATCGAAGTTGATCACGTTCGTGATCTCGACGAGGTCGAGGCCGCGCGCAGCGAGCTCCGTCGCCACGAGCGTCGGCACGTGGCCGGAACGGAACCGCTCCAGCGTCCGCTCGCGGCGATTCTGGGGCATGTCACCGTGCATCGCCGCTGCGGGGACGTCTCGCTGAGAGAGCCGCCGCGCGAGCCGGTCAGCGCCGCGCTTCGTCCGCACGAACACGAGCGCGAGCCCGTCGGAGGCCGCGAGATGGTCGACAAGCACGTCGAGCTTGTCGCCGGCCGTCACAGCGACGAACGCGTGGTCGACGACGAGCGACCCAGCGTCGCGCTCAGGCGGCGCGACCTCGAAGCGGGAGGGGTCGCGCGTGTACTCACGCGCGAGATCGCCCACCTCGCCGTCGAGCGTCGCCGAGAAGAACATCGTCTGACGCGTGCGCGGGAGCCGTCGGACGATCGCATCGACCTGGGGCTTGAAGCCCATGTCGAGCATCCGGTCTGCCTCGTCGAGGACGAGCGTGTCGATCCTCTCCAGCGAGACGAGCCGCCGGTCGACGAGATCCTTCAGGCGCCCCGGCGTGGCGACGAGGATGTCGGCGTCCTTGGCCTGCTTGGCCTGCCGGCCGAGCGGCATGCCGCCGTAGACCGCCACGATCCGCACGCCGCCTGCCGCGGCCGCGGGCGTCCGGAGCTCCTCGGCCACCTGGGCGGCGAGCTCACGGGTCGGCACGAGCACGAGCGCGGTCGGCGTCCCCGAATGAGGGCGGGCGCGTTCGATGAGCGCGAGCCCAAAAGCGAGCGTCTTTCCGGACCCAGTCGGGGACTTCGCCAGCACGTCCGACCCGGCGATTGCGTCGGGCAGCACGAGCTGCTGGATCGGAAACGGTGATTCGATACCTCGCCTGGCGAGTGCGTCCGCGATCTGCGGGCGCACGCCAAGCGCACGAAACGATTCATGTGACATTTCTGTTCGACTCCTTGGTTCGGATTTCGGGTTCGAGATCAGTCGACTCGATACGCCCTGGCTTCTAACCCGAAGGAGGAACGAGAAGGTCAATCTCCAGGCGGCTTCACTCGACCGCCGTACATCCACGGTAGCAGCAGCGCATGCGAGCGCCTCGGTCGAAGGCGCGCTACGGTGGAGCGCGTGAGCCTCTCGCTGAAGACCGTGGGCGCGATCACGCTGTTCGTCGACGACGCGGCGAGATCGAAAGCGTTCTACGAGAATGTCTTCGACGCGCCCGTCGTCTACGAGGACGAGAATGCGGTCGCGTTTCAGTTCGAGAACACGATCGTCAACCTCCTGGCGCGAACGGAGGCCCCGGAGCTCATTGATCCTGCAGCAGTCGCCGCGTCCGGTGTCGGCTCGCAGCTGCAGCTGACGATCTGGGTAGACGAGGCGGACGCGACGTGCGCCGAGCTCGCCGAGCGGGGCGTCGGGCTCCTGAACGGACCGATCGACCGGCCATGGGGCGTACGGACCGCAGCCTTCGCCGATCCCGACGGGCACGTCTGGGAGATCGCGCAGCCCCTGTCGAGCTAAAGCCCTCCTAGTCCGCTACTTGTAGCTCGACGCGGCGAAAAAGGCGCTCGCCTTCGCGCGGTACCCGGCGTCGGTCGGATGCGGGTCGTGGTCCGGACAGTAGAACGTCAGCGAACAGATCCGTGCCTTCTGCGCTTTGAAGTTCCCGGGACCGTTCAGCGCCGCGAACATGTCTGCGACACGAGCGCGCGATTTCGTCGCCGATCTCCTGATGGCCGCATCGACCGAGCGATAGAGGGGCTCGACCTTCGCCAGCTTGTCGGCCTCCGGGTTCCACGCTCCGCTGACGATGATCTCGGCGTTCGGCGCCGCTGCGCGCAGCCGCGCGAGGATCGGGGTGAAGCGCGACGCGAACGCCGCGATCGAGCTCTTCGCGCTCTTGCCCGCCGCCGAGAGCGGAGCCAGGTCGGCGCCCCAGAGCGTGACAGTGATCGGGCTCACCTTCCCGGGGTGCGCGCGCAAGAAGGCCTCGGCAGCCTTGAGCTGGGATCCGCGGAATGCGTTGTGCAGCTTCCCGCCCCCCTTGAGCCAGTCACATCCGCCCTTCGCGAACGTCACCGTGGTCTCGCCCGGGCAGCCGTAGTTGATAACCCGAATCGTCGGGGAGAGCTTGCGAAGCTGCGCCGCGAACACGTCGACGTATCCGGTGCGAAACGCCGCGGGGTCGAGCTTGGACGGCGGCTTCGTCGCCTTCGTGGGCTGGAACCCGAACGCCATCGAGTCGCCGAGCGCGAGGTAGTAGGCCGCGGGCGACCGGCCAGCCGGCCGCTCCGTTCCTGCGAGCGCAAGTGGTGCTGCGAGAGAGATGGCGCAGAGGGCGCCGGCGAGCGTGGTCTTAGCGAGGGTCATGGCCTGCCTTTCCTCGTCGTCACGTCCATAGTATCTGCGATACTATTACATCGATACAATTGGAACGCAACCCGGCGAGGGGCTCGACGACTCGGCATTCGCGATACTCGGGCTGATCACGCTCAGGGGGCCGTCGACGGCGTACGAGCTGAAGCGCGCCCTCTCGCGCATCGCGAGCGAGTACTGGTCGGTTCCCCACGTGACGCCGTATCGAGCGACGAGAGCGCTGGAGCGCGCGGGGATGCTCTCGGCCGAACAGGAACCTGCGGGCAGACGCCGGCGCACGTATTCACTGACCGACGCCGGCCGCGCAGCGCTCAGTGCCTGGCTGTCCGACCCGACGAGCGAGACGATGACGATCCGCGATCCCGGCCTGCTCCGCCTTCTCTTCGCCGAGCTCGCCGATCCGACCGCAGTGGCTGAGCTGGCTCGCGCGCAGATGCGGATGTACGAGAGCAGGCTCGCCGAGCTTGACGCGACCGAGGCGAGGCTCGCCGACGACACCCTCCGCTCCCCGCGCCTCGGTCCGCTGCAACTCGGCCGCGCCGTGTACTCGGCGGCTTTCACGTTCTGGCGCTCGGTCGCGAGCGCCCCGGGCTCTCCGGCCGCCTGGACGGTGTCGGCGGATGACCAGCCAGATTGACGAGCGCGGCCGGGACCGAGCCGGTCAGCCGCTGCTACAAAGCCCGGTCGCGCGAACCGCCTTCGTTGCGAGCCACCCGGACGGCGCCTGCGCCGCTTGCTCGAGCCAGGCTGTTCCGCGGCACCTGCGAGACACTGCTTAGCGCTGCTTCCTTCCGGACCTGACGCGGTTCGCAGACTCCCAGTGCGCGGGACCTGGCCGTCAACGCTGCGCGCGAAGGCCCTGACCCCGAACGACTCCGCCCCTCGGGCGGTGTTCGGCCCCGCTATAGCGGATTGCGGGTTCAGGGAACCGCTAGCTCCCCGCCTAGCGCGACCGGGCGAGCGGATGGTAGCGGAGCCGCCTTGCGCCGAGCCCCGTACGCGGCGAGCATCGCCTTGTGGATCCTCCACGAGAGGTCATCGCCGCGGTCGTCAAGGCAACCGGCCGAACGCCGACGGCCCGGCGGCACGTCGTCGCCGGCTACACGCACGCGGAGAAGTGGATCGTCTCCCTCGGCTCCGAGACGGCATTCGTGAAGGCGAGCGCGAACGCGGTCGCGCGCGGACAGATCGAGCGCGAGGCTTCGATCGTCGAGGCCGTCGCCGCGCCGTACATGCCCCACCTCTACGGGGCTGCGACAGTCGGCGACTGGACGGTGCTCGTGCTCGAGGATCTCGCCGCCGCAGTCTGGCCGCCCCCGTACCCCGATCGCGGCGAAGCGCTGCTCGAGACGGTCACCCGCGTCGCAGGCACCCCGCCCCCACCGGAGCTCGAGCAGAGGCCCGAGGGCCGGCCTCTCGGCACGTACTGGCAGCGCATCGCGGCGGATCCCGAGCCGGTCCTCGCCAACGGGTCGTTCACTGCGGCGTGGCTGGAGGCAGCGCTGACGGCCCTCGACGAGGCGGAGTCGAGAGCGCGGCTCGCGGGTGACGACCTCGTCCACGACGACGTGTGGGCGGGGAACGTCTGCTACACGGATCGCGGCGCGCTGCTCATCGACTGGCCCGGCGCGACGATCGGCGACCGGAGGATCGATCTCGCGTACGCGTTGCTCTCGATCCGGTCGAGCGGCGCCAAGCCCCCGCCGGTCGACTTTCCGGACGAGGTCGCGTATGCCGCGCTCCTCGCTGGCGCGAACGCGTATCAGGCGGCGCGGCCAGTAGATCCTCTGATCGCGTACGGAGACGAGCTTCGAGACGGCTGGCTGTTCGACCTCGACTACGCGCTCGTCTGGGCGAGCGAGCTTCTCGACCTCCCGCCGCCAAAGGCGTAGAACGGAGTTGTGACTGCGCTACGCTGACCCCTCTCCGGGCGCGTAGCTCAGCGGGAGAGCGCCCGCTTCACACGCGGGAGGTCGCTGGTTCGATCCCAGCCGCGCCCACTCAGGAAACCCCGACAAGACTCCCGTCTTCGGCCGGCGACGACGCGGGTTCGAGGGCGTAGAAGAGCCGGTCGAACGCCTCGTCGCGACGGTGAATCTTGAGCCCATGCCGGGCGAATGTTTCCTCCAAAGACTGGACGGTGATGCCACCGTGATCGACCTCCCACACATGGAAGGGCTCGTCGATGCGGCCCTTGTTCGCTTTCCAGGCGAACGACCTCGACCTGAGCTTCGGCAGTTTTAGTCGGACGCCAAGGATCGTCCTTCGATTGCGTGGAACGCTGATGAAGACTTGGCGCCGTGCCGCTGCGGCCAGTCGCGGGAGCACCGCCTCGAAGTCCTCGTACGGCATGTGCTCGAAGACCTGGAAGGCGAGAATCGCGTCATAGGAGGTCGGGAACTCGTACAAAGCTATGTTCGCGACGATCTCCGGATGCTTGTCGGCGTCGATGTCGAGTGTCGTGACCGATATGCCTTTCGAGCGCAGGTAGTTGGCGACGAATTGCGTGCCGATGCCTATCTCGAGCACGCGGTCACCGGGCGCGAGCAGATCGCGCATCAATTTCTGCTGGCGCCAGTAGAGACGCCAGCGCGTCTCGCTCTCGAACCCGTGAGTCCAGCCGCTCGAGTATCGGTATTCGACACCTTCGACGACCTCGCTCGTCCCGACCCGGGAGGCCATTGGGCGAGCGTGCCTCAGCGGTCCCAACGATGCATCAGGGACGTTCCCGTATCGACACGGCACCCGCTCCCTCGAGGTGGCACCGCACGACGTTACCAACGAACCGCCGCGAATGAGTTCGCGGCCGTCGTCTTCGCGCGCAAGTCCCATCAAATCGCGGCCTGAGCGCCAACCGAGGCACAAGCGCAGCTTCATCAAGCGCAAACCTTCTGCGCACAGGTCGACGCCATGCTTCGTGATCGACGAATTCCGCACGAAGACAACGGAGGACCAATGAAACACGGAGTCGTAGTCATCGCCCTCGTTGCCGGTGTCGTAGCAGCAGTTTCGGCCTCGTCGCCGCTTTGGGCCGCGTCGAAACCGTCGGCGACCGTCCAGACGCAGTCAGGTTTTCGGCGGTTGCCGCCTGCTGCTCCGGCCGGCCAGATGGTGCTGTACGGCCACATCAAGAAGCTGGTTCGCAAGGGTGGACACTATGAGCTGCGCTTCGATCCCGCCTGGTTCACGAGCGGAGTCACGGCCAGCCGCGCGGCGTTCGAAGACACCGGCTCGAGTGACGTTCCGAACGACAACTACGTCGTCGAGAGTCACCGCCGGCTGACATACCTGGTTCCAACGAGCGCGCGCGTCACCGTGCTCACGAACAACGCCAAGGGGATCGCCTCGACGCCGATCCCGGTTTCCGAGCTGGCGCGGATCGTCAATGGCGGTAAGCACCGCAAGCTCTTCGAAGCGTTGGACTCAGGCGTCTGGATTCGCGTCCGCATCGACACCGTCCAGGAACTCGACCAGCAGTACCGCCCGTAGGCCCACTGCTGTTCAAGACATGACGCGCCCCGCTCCAGCGGGGCGCGTTACACGCGGGAGGTCGCTGGTTCGATCCCAGCCGCGCCATCGGGAACCGCGTAGCCACGCGGAAACCCGCATCGTTCCGTGAGTCGGGTGTGTCAGGGATGCTGGGAATGCGCATACCGTGCATACCCGGTGCATACCTCGAATTGAACGGCTGCGACTTTGCATCGTTACCCTCTCCCCATGAAGCGCCTCCGCGCCTTCCTCGACCGCCTGCCCGGTGGGCACCGACCGCCGACCGGCCCGTTGACTACCTCGGAGACTGCCGATGCCGAAGAGCTGCGGCAGGAGACCGTGGCGAAAGACGACGAGCGGATCGAGCTCGAGCAGGAAGCAGCTAGCCGGGAATCAGACTCCCGCTCCTAGCGCGGGCGACGAGGCGCCGGTGCCTGCCTCCACCGAGCGGCGTTATCGGCAAGGCCGACACCGGCCGCGGCGAGGTTCGGAAGTGCGCGAGCGGCATTGGTCCCTCTGCCGAGCCCTGAACACCGTAGAATCACGTCCGCGCTTGACTACGCAGGAGGACATCGCCACCGTCGCTGGCCAGTTGGCCGATCTCACGCAGAAGGTGGAAGCGATCGCAGACCAGGTTTCCGAGCTTCTCGGGCGCGCTGACAACCAGCGTGAGCGCTCGGACACGCAGCAAGAGCGCATTGAGCTAGCGGCGCGAGAACTAACCGACGTTAGTGACCGTCTGCAAGCGGCGGCGAACGCGCTCCGGCAAGCAATCTGATCGCCGGCCGACGACAACTAGAGATGGACACGAGTGCTTGACCCCCTCGCGAACGTCCCCGACGCACGAACGCTAATCGCGTAGATTTCTCGCCGAGGTTCGCTGGTTCGATCCCAGCCGCCCACCTCGCGCCACTGGCCGATCGTCCCGACGCCGAGGAGGACAGATGCCCGTCGAGGAAGCTAGCTCCGAAGAGACGCCGTACGGCCGCTACATCACGTCGGACGGCTGGTTCATTCTCAACCTCGGGGAGGCGCTCGCCGTGCGCAACGAGGAGAAGGGTGGCGCGATGTACCCGTTCGAAGGGGAGCGCGAGCCGCGGTTCAGCGACGTCGGCGTCAACGTGCGCGTGCTCTGGCCGGGCGAGCCCAACGCGCTCTACCACGCGGAAGGCGCGCAGGAGGGATTCTTCGTGCTCGCGGGCGAGTGCACGCTGGTCGTCGAGGAAGAGGAACGTCCGCTTCGACAGTGGGACTACTTCCACTGCCCGGCCGACACGCGCCACGTGATCGTCGGCGCCGGGGACGGCCCGTGCGCGATCCTTCAGCTCGGCGCCCGCCTCGAGTTTGAGACGCTCCTCTACCCGGTCAGCGAGGTCGCGGCGAAGCACAGCGCTTCCGCGGCACAGGAGACGAACGACCCGGACGTGGCGTACGCCGACTGGCCGGGCGACTACGTGCCGGTGCGCCTTCCCTGGCCTCTGGAGCCTGACGCGCGATGAAGATCTTCAACCTCAACGGGGACGAGTGGGACCGGACCGAGGAGCGCGCGGGCTGGAAGAGCAAGGACGCGTGGGTCGGCCATCACATCGGCGCCGAGCTGATCGGCGGCAGCATGTACGAGCTCGAGCCCGGCGACCGGCTCTGGCCGTTTCACACGCATCACGCGAACGAGGAGTGGGCGATCGTCCTCCGCGGCGAGCCCATGCTGCGTACGCACGAGGGCGAGCAGGCGCTACGCGAGGGCGACGTCGTCTGCTTTCCGCGCGGCAAAGACGGAGCGCACCAGATCCGGAACGACACGGACGCGCCGATCCGCGTGCTCATGCTCTCGACGCTCGTCGCGCCCGACATCGTCGAGTACCTCGACACGGGCAAGGTCGGCGCGCGGAGCGTGGCCGGCGAGCGGATCATGCTCGCGAAGCCGGGGGCCGAAGAGGAGTACTGGGCGGGCGAGGACTAGCGTCCCCGGTCAGAGCTGCTGCGTCTCGACCTCCTTGAGGATCCGGGCGCGCACTTCGGCGATCAGCCCCTCCTGCTCCGCGCTCTTCCACAGGTCGCGGAGCATCACGCGGAAAGCCTCGGCGTCGATCGAGTCTTCGAACACGAGGTCGACGACGACGTACTTCGGGTCGTCGAGAGGCTGGTAGATCCGGTAGCTGATTACGCCTTCTCGCGCCCGTCCGAGGGCATCGCTGTCGAACGTGGCCTTCCAAGTTTCGTAGCTCTCGACCGAGTGCTCGATCTGCAGCGTGTGCATGGGGCCTCCTTAGATGGAAGAGCACGCTGACCATACAATCGCCGAGTGACCGCGCTCTACCTCAAGTACCGGCCGCAGAGCTTCGACGAGGTGGTCGGGCAGGAGGCGGTGACGCGGACGCTGCGGAACGCGCTCGAGGGGGGCAGCGTGCGCCAGGCGTATCTCTTCGCCGGCCCCCGCGGCACGGGTAAGACGTCGCTCGCACGCATTCTCGCGAAGGCGCTCAACTGCGAGCATGGCCCGACGGCGAAGCCCGACGGGACGTGCGAGGCATGCATCGCGATCGCCAACGGCAGCTCGTTCGACGTCGTCGAGATGGACGCGGCCTCGCAGCGCGGAATCGACGACGTTCGCGCGATCCGCGACGGCGCGATGCTTCAGCCGGCGGGCCGCTACAAGGTCTACATCCTCGACGAGGCGCACCAGCTGACGGACGCCGCCTGGAACGCGCTGCTGAAGATCGTCGAGGAGCCTCCGCCGCATCTCGTCTTCGTGTTCTGCACGACGTCGCTCGACAAGGTGCTCCCGACCGTTCGTTCGCGCTGCCAGACGTTCCTGTTCCAGCGGCCGCGCCTCTCAGAGCTCGTCGTCCTCCTGCGCCGGGTCGCGGACGGCGAGGGCTTCGACGTGCCTGACGCGGCTCTGTCGCTCGTCGCGCGATCCGCAAAGGGAAGCTTTCGCGACGCCGTGTCGACGCTCGACCAGCTCGCGGCGGCGACCGGCGGCGAGATCTCGGTCCAGGCCTTGCTCCAGCTGCTCGGCGCAACCGACGAGGAGGCGCTGTTCCGCCTCTGCGACCTCGTCGTCGACCACGACTCCGCGGGTGCGCTCACGTACGTCGAGGAGCTCGCGGAGCAAGGGCTCGACGTTGGTCGGCTCGTCACCGACCTGCTCGAGCACCTGCGCCATCTTCTGCTCGTCCAGCACCTGGGCGAGGTGCCGGACTGGGTGCCGGTGACGGACGAGACACGCGACCGGTTGCGCGCGCAGGCGAACCAGATCGGCGAGCCCACCGTGCTGCGGCTCTGCGACCTGCTCGCGATCGCCGTCGACGACATGCGCCAGGGCGGCGATCCCCGCCTGCCCCTCGAGCTCGCGCTCGTCAAGGTGACGCGGCCGGGCGCCGACCTGTCTCACGAGTCGCTCGCCTTCCGGCTCGAGCAGCTCGAGAGACGAGGCGGACCGGCCACTGGCGAGAACCAGCATGGGACAGTCACTGCGACTGTCCCCTCTCCTATCTCGGCGCTGGCCGCAGAGGACGATGCTGAAGCGACCGAGGCGCCAGCGGCGGCGGCGCCGCCGCTCGAGCTTCAGCAGCTTCAGGAAGCCTGGGCGCGCTCGGTGCTGGCGGCCGTCGAGGAGCGCTCGATCCCGACCGCGTCGATGTACCGCGAGGCACACCCGGTCGCGCTCGAGGACGACCGGCTCACGGTCGAGTTCCCCGGCGAGGCGGAGTTCCACCGCAAGCTCGCCGAGGACCCGAAGAACGCCGCCATCCTCCGGGACGCGCTCTACGACGTGACCGGACGAAAGCTCGCGGTGACGTTCACGCTGGGCGAGAAGACCGGGCCGGCAGAGGCCAACGAGAAGTCGCTCGACGAGAACGAACTCGTCGCGCTGCTCAAGGAGACGTTCGACGCGACGGAGGTCGATGAATAGTGGGGATGGACATCAACAAGCTGATGAAGCAGGCGCAGCAGATGCAGGAGCAGATGGCGAAGGCGCAGGCAGAGCTCGGCAACGAGATCGTCGAGGCGACGGCGGGCGGCGGTCTCGTCACGGTCAAGGCGACGGGCGCTGGCGACCTCGTCTCGATCTCGATCGACCCGAAGGCCGTGGACCCGGACGACGTCGAGCTGCTCGAGGACCTCGTGCTCGCGGCCGTCAACGAGGCGCTGCGCTCGGCGCAGGCGCTCGCGCAGTCGAAGCTCGGCGCAATGACCGGCGGCCTCGGCCTGCCGGGCTTCTGATGGACCTGCTTCGCCTCGACGAGGCGCAGGCGGTGCCACCTCCGAACCCGGAGGACTTCATCGGCCGCGTCCGGATGCAGAACCTCGCCGCGGCAGGCGGGACCGCGGAGCTCGACTACCTCGCCGTCTTCTTCGACGCAGGCGCGCACACGCGCCCGCATACGCACGAGACCGACCAGGTGCTCTGCTTCGTCCGCGGCACGGGGTTCGTCTGGGTCGCCGGCGAGGAGCGGCAGCTCGTCGACGAGCACGGCGTCGTCGTGATCCCGGCGGGCGTCGTGCACATGCACGGTGCGACGGACAACGAGCCGATCTGCCATCTCGCCGTCCGCGCACCAGGCCCGTCCCACTGGCATCCGCCCGTCCCGGACGAGTGGCGGCAGTTCACGACCCAGGCCTGACAAGTCCGAAAGGCACAATGAGGCCGTGTTCAGTCCGGCCGTGGACAATCTCGTCGCGCAGCTGACGCGCCTGCCAGGGATCGGCACGCGGACGGCGCAGCGCCTTGCGTTCCATCTCCTGCGCGCGCCGAAGGACGAGGCGCTCGCGCTCGCCCAGGCGATCGAGGACGTGAAAGAGCGCGTGCGCTTCTGCAAGGAGTGCGGCAACCTCACCGAGGATGAGGTGTGCGCGATCTGCCTCGACGCGCGCCGCGACCGCACGGTCGTCTGCGTCATCGAGCAGCCCGTCGACCTGCTCTCGATCGAGCGAACAGCGGAGTATCGCGGCCTCTACCACGTCCTCGGCGGCGCGCTGTCTCCGATCGACGGCGTCGACCCGGGAGACCTCCGCATCGACGAGCTGTTCGCGCGCGTCGAGCGGAACGGCATCGAGGAGGTCGTGCTCGCGACCAACCCGACGATGACGGGCGAGGCAACCGCCGGCTACCTCGCCGACCGCCTGCGCGGCCGGGTGCGCGTCACCCGCCTCGCGAGCGGTTTGCCCGTCGGCTCCGACCTCGAGTACGCGGACGAGGTGACGCTCGGCCGCGCTCTCTCCGGCCGCAGAGAGATGCAATGACGGAGATGGGATGACTGAGATCGCGACCACCGATTACGAGGCCGTCCCCGCCGTCGCGGGCCAGACCGACGACGCCCCGGTCGGCACTGTGGTGATGAAGTTCGGCGGCACGTCGGTCGCGGATTCGGAGCGGCTGAAGGCCGTCGCGAAGCGGATCGTTGCCGCACGCGAGCGCGGCGCGCGCGTCGTTGCCGTCCTCTCGGCGATGGGTGACACGACGGACGACCTCGTCTCGCTCGCCTACGAGGTGTCACCGCGGCCCGAGCCGCGCGAGCTCGACATGCTGATCTCGGTCGGCGAGCGCATCTCGTGCGCCCTCGCGGCGATGGCGATCCACGACCTCGGGCACGAGGTGATCTCGCTCACCGGCTCGCAGGCG
Organism: uncultured Actinomycetes bacterium; assembly: GCA_963705945.1. Classification (GTDB taxonomy): domain Bacteria; phylum Actinomycetota; class Thermoleophilia; order Gaiellales; family Gaiellaceae; genus PALSA-612. The sequence continues at coordinate 73,028 of CAVPLG010000004.1, forward strand.
GGCATCGTCACCGACACGACGCACGGCAAGGCGAAGATCGTCGACGTCCGCGCGAAGCGGATCCACGAAGCGCTCGACGAGGGCAAGATCGTGCTCGTCGCCGGCTTCCAGGGCGTCTCGACCGACCTCGACATCACGACGCTCGGACGAGGCGGCTCGGACATCACCGCAGTCGCGCTCGCATCCGCTCTCGGCGCTGAAGCGTGCGAGATCTGCACGGACGTCGAAGGCGTGTTCACCGCCGACCCGCGGATGGTTCCCGAGGCCCGCAAGCTCCACGCGGTGAGCTACGAGGAGATGCTCGAGATGGCGGCATCAGGCGCTAAGGTGCTGCAACTACGGTCGGTCGAGTTCGCGCGGAACCACGAGGTCAAGCTGCACGTGCGCTCGAGCTTCGGCCCGGCCACGGGCACCTGGGTGATCGAGGAGGACGAGCGCATGCTGGAGAAGGCGATGATCTCGGGCGTCACGCACACGCTCGAGGAGGCGCTCTATTGGGTCGAGGACGTCGGCCCCGCAAAGCTCTTCGCGGCGCTCGCCGATGCGGGCGTCAACGTCGACACGATCGTCCAGACGTCGGACTCGGAGATCGTGTTCTCTGCGCCGACGAGCGACCACGACGAGGTCGCTCGCGTGCTAGAGGGACTCGGCGTCACGTGGCGGTCGCGCGATGACCTCGGCAAGGTGAGCCTGATCGGCGCTGGCATGAAGAGCCACCCCGGCGTGGCGGCCCGCATGTTCGCCGTCCTCGACGAGGAGTCGATCGAGCCGAGGATCGTGACCACGTCTCCGATCAAGGTCGCGTGCCACGTTCCGCGAGAGGATGTCGAGCGCGCCGTGAAGGCGCTCCATCACGCCTTCGAGCTCCACCGCGCGGACGCGGAGCGCCAGCATGGCTAGAGGCGACGAGCCTCGGATCGGCGTCGTCGGTGCGACCGGGGCGGTCGGCAAGGTCACCCTCGCGCTGCTCGGGGAGCGCGGCTACGACCATGTGCGCGCGTTCGCGTCCGCGCGGTCGGCCGGGTCCTGGGCGCCGTTCGGCTCGGGCGCGATCGAGGTGGAGGAGGCGACGCCCGACACGCTCGCCGACGGCACGCTGGACCTTTGCCTCTTCTCGGTCGGCACGTCGGCGAGCAGAGAGCTCGTTCCCCACGCCGTGCGTGGCGGCGCAGTCGCCATCGACAAGTCCGCCGCCTACCGGCTTGCGGACGGCGTGCCGCTCGTCGTGCCGGAGGTGAACAGCGCGCGGGCGAGCGAGAACACGGGCATCGTCGCGAACCCGAACTGCTGCGCGATCCCGCTGACGTGCGCGCTCAAGCCGCTCCACGATGCCGCCGGCCTCGCCCACGTACGTGTGGCGACGTACCAGTCGGCTTCAGGCGCGGGCGCACGATCGCTCGACCGGCTGCTCTCGGAGACGCCCGCCGACCACGACCTGCGCATGGACTGGGAGTTCGACGGCGTCGAGTTCGAGGAGGAGTCGAAACTCCGCGAGGAGACGCGGAAGATCCTCGAGCTGCCAGAGCTGCCGATCTCGGCTAGCTGTATGCGCGTCCCGGTCCCTGTGGGCCACGCGGAGGCCGTTTGGGTCGATACGCAGGAGCCGCTCTCGGCCGAGGCAGCGACGGCGATCCTCGAATCTGCGCCCGGCCTTCGCCTCGTGGACTTCCCGACGCCCGGCGCCGCCGCCGGCACCGACGACGTGCTCGTCGGGCGGGTCCGCCGCGATCCTGGCGCCGAGAACAGCCTCTGCCTGCTCGTCGTCGCGGACAACCTCCGCAAGGGGGCGGCGCTCAACGCGATCCAGATCGCCGAGCTCCTGCTCGATCGCGCCCGCGCCGCGGCTTAGAGGGTCAGGGCCTGGGCGCCGGGATCGGCCGCTCGGGCGCGAACACCCCGCGGAGCTGCTGCAGAACGGACGCGCGCCTTCCCTCCAGCACCGGCACGAGGCCGCCGAGCTCGAGGCGCGCGAGCTCGACGCGGCCGGAGCTGCGCATCGTCTGGAAGCCGAGGTCTCCGAGGAAGTCGCGGGGGAAGACCGTGCGGTGGACGAGAAAGCGGTCGCGGAGCGACTCGCCTTCCCGGTAGGCGTACGCGAACGTCTCGAGAGCCTTCGCGCCCCGGTCCCGTGCGTCACCGATCGCGGCCAGGAACAGGGACTGCATCACCCACGGCATGCCGGGGTCAACGACATAGGCGCACGTGACGAGCACGGCGTCGCGCGAGGGCGGTCCGGCCGGCAGCTCGGCTGCACGGGGAAACAGTTCAGACGGCCCGTACTGCATCGAACCCAGGAGTCGGCCGTCGTCATCGTGGTAGAGCGTGCCCCAGGCCCCCCACTCCGACTCCACCCGCTCGCGCCACCGGTTCTTGTCGGCGCCGCGGCCCGCGCTCGACTGCCACCAGATGCAGTCGTGACACACGGAGGGCGCCGATCGAAGCGTCGCGCCGGTGAGCCCGGCGACGCGTGGCGGCACGGGACTACCCGATCTCGCGGACGACCACGTCCACCGTTGCCGGCGGCGAGCCCGTCATCCGCTCGAGGTACTCGGCGACGCGCTCCTGCACGTCGTGCCCGACCTTTGGCATCGTCACGCCGGGAGCGACGCGGAGGTGAACCTCGACCGCGAACGCCCCGTTCTCCTCAGAGACGCGGACACCGTCGTGACGGCGCACGCGCTCGCGCACGAGCGCTGCGACGCCGTCCACCTCGAGCGCCGCATCCGCTGCGTAACGCGCCAAGACGTCCGGTGCGATCTGTGGGCTCCCCGCCACCTATCCGAGTGTACGTGAGCCAGCCGCCCGTCAAAACCCCGCCGAGGCCCCCTTTTCGGGGGATTTTTCGGCCCGCAGCACGAGCTCCGTCGCCTCCGGCCGCGCGAAGAACCGGAAGGGAACGAACGTCATGCCGAGCCCCGGCGAGACGTTCATCACCGTCCGACCTTGGCGGTAGAGCCCGTGCGTGTAGCGCGCCGTCGGATGGGCGAGCCTGATCTTCCCGCCGGGGAACGGGACGCAGATCTGGCCGTCGTGCATGTGCCCCGCGAGCACGAGGTCGAACGAGTCCTTGGGGATGCGATCGATCGCGGACGGAAAGTGGGCGAGGAGGATCGAGAGGTCCGCCTCCTGGCTCAGGTCGGGCTCTGTGCCGCGCGTCGCCGGATCGAGGCCGGCGAGCCACACGCGCACGCCTCGCACATCGAGCATCCGGCCCTCGTCGACCAGGAGCGTCGCCGGGTCGAGCGTCGTCAGCTCGACCGCCTTCGAGAACGGGTCGCGCTTCGCGCCGATGTCGTGGTTGCCGAGGATCGCGTAGCAGCGCGGCAGCCGCTCTAGCAGGCGCCTGAGCTCAGGTTCCCCACGCGGCCGCGAGACGAGGTCGCCCGTGATGCACACGAGATCCGGGTCGCGCTCACGCGTCCACTCGACCGCCCTTCGCGCGGCCGTCCCGCCGCGCCCCGGCACACCGAGGTGGAAGTCCGACAGGTGGGCGATGTGCAGCCCGTCGAGCTCGGCCGGCAGGTCCGGCAGCTCGACGTCGATGACGCGGAAGCGCACCCAGCCCGCCTCGCACCAGCCCCAGACGAGGCAGGCCGCGGCGGCCACCGCCAGCCCGATGCCGACCCAGGCGGCCGTTAGACGGAGAGCTTCTCGGTGACCGCGGTGACGGGCACCACGTGGCGCTTGAACTTGAGCTCGGAGTCGGAGAAGCCGGCGGCGACGCCGATCAGCTGCGACAGGTGGAGGATCGGCATGCCGAGCGTCCTGCCCGTCGACTTCTCGAGCTTCGACTGCCAGGCGTCGAGCGAAAGATGGCAGAGCGGACACGGCGTCACCATCGCGTCGGCGCCCGCCTCGATCGCCTGCTCGATCGGCTGGATCAGCTCGCTGAGCGCCGTCTCCTCACGTGCCTGGATGATCGGGAAGCCGCAGCACTTGATCTTCGCCGGGTAGTCGATCGGGTCCCCGCCGCACGCCTCGATGATCCGCTCGAGGGACGACGGCCTGTCCGGATCCTCGAACCCGAGCAGCTTGGACGGACGCAGGATCTGGCAGCCGTAGAAGGGCGCAATCTTCATCCCCTTCAGCCCCTTGTGGGCGACGCCCTTCAGCAGCTCGTAGCCCTCGCCCTCGGCGATCAGCCAGAGGAAGTGCTTGACCTCGACATCCTTCTCGTACGCAGGGACGCCGACCGACTTGAGGTTCGTGTTCACCCGCGCCCGAAGCGCCTCGTCGTTCTTCAGCTGCCAGTTCGCCTGGCGGAGGTTGAGGGTGCAGACGTTGCAGATCGTCATCAGCGTGTCGGCGCCGGTCGACGCGGCGTTCGCGAGGATGCGCGCGTTCAGGTGGAGGTAGTAGTCGGGCTCCGCCTCGTGGATGTCGCCGGCGCCGCAGCACGTGACGGCCTCGAGCTCGTCGAGCTCGAGGCCGAGCTTTGGCGCGAGCGCCTGCGTCGAGATGTCGAGCTCCTTTGCGGACAGCGACGCGAGACAGCCCTTGTAGTACGCGACCTTCGTAGGCAACTACCGCTCCTTCTCTCGGCGTTCCTGCTCCTCGACGAACTCGATCCGCTCGAGCGCCTTCTCGCCCTGGACGATCCCGGCCGCGCCGTCTCGCCCCTGCTGCTTGACGAGGTCGTAGAGGGCGCGCGCCTGGTCGACGTCCTTCGCGACGTGCGGCGGCACCGGCGGCGGCACCTTGCCGCGCTTGAGCAGCTGCATCGCGAACGGGATCTCTTTGATCGAGCGGGCGACGCCCTGCGTCTTCGGCACGAGCTCCGTCTCGCGGAGCCAGCCTGTCGTCTTGGCGGACTTCACGAACCACTTCGCGTGCTTCGCTCCCATGTCGCGGTCGATGCCGTGCTTCATCGCCTCGGCGCCCAGCTTCGCGATCGCGTCGCGCGGGTCGACGCCCTTCGGACAGCGCTCCTGGCAGAAGTAGCAGCGGGTGCAGTCCCAGACCCCGTGCTCCTCGGAGTAGCTCTCGAGCCGCTCGATCGTGTGGCCGTCGCGCGAATCGCCGACGAAGCGCATCCCCTTGGCGAGCGCGGCCGGCCCGAGGAACTCCGGATCCGCCTCGAGCGAGTTGCACTCCGAGACGCAGCAGCCGCAGTTGATGCAGAGCGCCTCCTTGTGGATCGGCTCCACCTGCTCGGGAGAGACGAGGTGCTCCTTGTCGCCGGGGTCGACGTAGCCCGGCTGGAGGTACGGCTGAACGTGCCGCATCTTGGCCCAGAACGGCCCCATGTCGACGACGAGATCCTTGAGCACGGGGAGATTGCCCATCGCCGAGATCACCGGTACGTGCCCGGCGTCAGCGATCTCGTACATCCGCGTCTTGCATGCGAGCACTGCGGCGCCGTCCATCCGCATCCCGCACGACCCGCAGATCATCATCCGGCAGCTCTTGCGGTAGGCGAGCGATCCGTCGACCTGATCCTTGACGATGTCGAGCACATCGAGGAGCGTCGCCCACTCGGGCGCGTCGACCTCGTACTCGCGCAGCGCCTTCTGACCCTTCTCCGGGTCGAAGCGCCAGATCTTGAGGGCCATCTTCATGGCTGGGTCTCGTCGTAGTCGACGGTGTCCTTCGCGGCCGGCAGCGCGATTTTGATTGGCGCTCCGAAGTCGTACAGCTCAGCTGTCGTGTCGATCGCCAGATCGCCCCCTCTCGTCATGTGAAACGCAAGCCTGCGCAAGAGACCATGATCGTCGATCCAGGCCTCGTACGGCATCGAGTCGATGCCGGTTCGCGCCACGAACTTGCCAATCGCGTCGCGCGCCGCACCGGACTTGCCCTTCGCCGCGCTCTTCAGGTCGATCTCGCCCTGGTAGTGAGTCGTGTCGACGCCGCGCACCGTGTCCCGCCCGTCCTCCTCGACGGGGCCTGCGGCGCGGAGATACGTGAGGTAGTCGCTCGGATCGGTGGTCGACTGGTTCAGCTGGTCGATGTTGACGCCCGACCGGCTCGCGATCTTCTTCAGATCGAGCTTCACCCACTTCTTGCCGCCCACGAAAAGCGGCGACTTCATGTAGATCGTCGTGCCGCCCTCGATGGACTGCATCAGCCCGCCGGCGCCTGCCGTGTCGAGCGTCATGCTCGCTAGCCCGCGGTCCTCGTCGACGACGCCCTCGGCATGCGTGTCCACCTTCTGATCGGACACCGACATCGACGTGTCGAGCGCGAACCGGTACGTGCCCGTGCCCTTGGTCTTCTTCGCCGCGACCGCGATCGTGCGCGCCTTCGTCGCCGCGATGCTTGCGGGCGAGGTGAGGCTGCTGCCACTGCCGCCGCAGCCGCTCAGAGAGAACGCGAGCGCGAGCAGGCCAAGTCCGACCGCCGCCGGCCCGCGCATCAGTAGGTCCGCTCCTGGGGCTGCCACTTCGTCATCGTCACCGGCCGCCAGTCGAGCTCCGGCCGACCGTCGATCCAGCGCACGATCGTGTGCTTGAGGTAGTTCTCGTCGTCACGCTCGGGATAGTCGTGCGGCCGCGCGTGCGCGCCGCGGCTCTCCTTCCGCGCGAGGCCGGAGACGACCATGCAGTCCGCAAGCTCGAGCAGGAACCCGAGCTCGAGCGCCTGGGTCAGATCGTTATTGAACACGTCGCCCTTGTCTTCGACGACTACGTGCTCGTAGCGCTCGCGGAGGCCGGCGACGATCTCCGCCTGCTCCTCCATCTGCTCCTCGCGGCGGAAGACGCCGAAGTTCTCGTGCATCGTCTGGGCGAGCTCGTCGCGGATCCTCCACGGCCGCTCGCCCGTGTCCCGGCCGAGCAGCTCCTTCAGCTCGCGCTCGGCGTCTGAGACTGCCGAGCTCGGCACGGTGACGGTCGTGTTCGCGAGCGCCCACTCGGCTGCGTGCTTGCCCGCCCGCTTGCCGAACGTGATCGTCTCCATCAGCGCGTTGCCGCCGAGCCGGTTCGCGCCGTGGACGGACACGCACGCGCACTCTCCAGCCGCGTAGAGCCCGACCAGCTCCGTCTGGCCCCAGACGTCTGTGTCCACGCCACCCATGTGGTAGTGGGCGCCAGGCCGGACGGGGATCGGGTCGAAGACGGGGTCGATGCCGGCGAACGTCATCGAGAGCTCGCGTGTCCCGTGGAGGCGCTCGAGGATCTTCTCCGCGCCGAGGTGGCGCAGATCGAGGAGGACGTTGCCGTCGATGCCCCGGCCCTCGTCGATCTCGGTCTGCTCCGCGCGGGAGATGACGTCGCGCGAGGCGAGCTCCATCGCGTTCGGGGCATAGTTCTTGAGGAAGCGGTCGTCCTCGGAGTTCAGGAGGTATGCGCCCTCGCCGCGGCAGCCTTCCGTGATCAGGACACCCGTTGGCGCGAGGGTCGTCGGGTGGAACTGCATCATCTCCATGTCCTTCAGCGGGACACCGACGCGCAGAGCCTGTGCCATGCCGTCGCCCGTGCACGCGTACGCGTTCGTTGTGCCTACATACAGCCGCCCTGCGCCTCCGGTGCAGAGGATGACGGTCTTTGCGCCGATCGTCTTCAGGCCGCCGTTGACGAGGTCCCAGCAGACGACGCCCTGGCAGCGGCCCTCGTCGACTACGAGCCGCCACGCGAACCACTCGTCGTACACGAGCAGGTCGCGCTTCACGATCTGCTCGTAGAGCACCTGGAGGAGCACGTGGCCCGTGATGTCGGCCGCGTACGCGGTCCGCGGCTCGCCGGCAGCGCCGAACGGTCGCTGGGCGATTTTGCCGTCGGGCGTCCGCGAGAAGACCGCCCCCCAGTGCTCGAGCTGGTACACGTCGTCCGGCGCCTCGTCGCAGAGCACCTGGATCGCGTCCTGGTCGCCGAGGTAGTCCGAGCCCTTGACGGTGTCGAAGGCGTGCTTCTCGGGGTCGTCGTCGGACGCGTTCCCAAGAGCCGCGTTGATGCCACCTTCCGCCGCGCCCGAGTGACTCCGGACGGGGTGAATCTTGGAGATGATCGCGACGTCGGCGCCGAAGTCGAATGCCTCGATGGCGGCGCGCATACCCGCTAGGCCGCCGCCGACGACGAGCACATCGTGCGTTGCGTCCACGACTTCGGACGCTACCTGAACCCGGGTGGCCTACAGGCGGTACGCCGTCAGGCCACCCGGGTTCAGCGTCTCACTTGAGACTGATCTTCGCGCAGCTCACGGCGCTCTTGTTGCCCGCCACGTCCTCTGCGACGACGCAGTGCTGGAACACGCCCTTCGGCTTGCCAGGCGATTTCCATCCAATCGAGAACGTCCTGGCGCTCGCTGCGTGGATGTTGCTCTTCTCCAGCGTCGCGATCACGTGGCCGTTTCGCTTCACCTGCTCGACGACCCCGAGCGTGCCCTCGTCGTCGGCTGCGCTGAACAGGAGCTTGACCATCTTCCCCGCATGGCCCGTGACGGCAATTGCGCGGGAGGTGGGGGCGACAAGATCGGGCGGCTTGGGCAGCTGGAGCTCGCCCGCACCGGTGGCGTTGTCGGCCCCCGGCGTGCCGATGTCGCGCGCGCTCTTCTGGAGGAACTGCTGGATCTGGTCGGCCGTGTACGCCGGGAAGGCCTGCTTCACGAGCGCAGCTGCGCCGGCCACTTCTGGTGCTGCCGCCGACGTTCCGGCGAACCCGGACGTCACGCACCCCGTCGACGGCCCGTAGGTCGCATTGGAAACGCTGTCGTGGCCGGCGATGTCCGGCTTCGTGCGACCGTCGATCGTCGGGCCCTGAGAGCTATAGAACTCCAGCTGCTTCGACTGCCAGCAGAGCGCCCCGACTGCGAAGGCTGCCGGAGAGGTGGCCGGCTCGGTCACGCTGCCCGCCGCTGTCTGGTACTGGAGCGAGGGGCTGTCCGAAAAGAGATCGAGTCGCGGGCTCGTCGTCACGCGGTAACCGCCGATCGCCCAGAAGGCGGTGAGATTCCGCCCGGTGTTCTGGTAGACGCAGAGCCCTTCGAAGGGCGGCTGGCTGCCGGTCTGATCGCCGTCGGAGACGTCCACGATGACGCCGGATCCCGCCAGCGCGAGGATGAGATCGAAGTCCGACACACCGCTCGGCCACTCGTCCCACTTGAGGGTGCCGCAGATCTCCGAGTTGTTCGGCCAGATGAACGAGTTGCCGAGGTCACCGTCCGACCTGAACTCGTGGAACCCGTCGCCGTTCGGGTCGTTGAACGTTCCCGACCAGTGGGTCGTCGCCTCGTTCCCGGCCGCATTCACCCACAGGATCCCGGCCGACCGGGCGTCGTTGACGACTGCGCCGATCGGCCCGCTGCCGTCTCCACGGTCCGGTCCGAACCAGCCCATCGAGTGGCTGATGACCTTGGCGCCCTGCGCCTTCGCGAACGCCTCCGCGTTGGCGAGATCGACCTCGGTGTCGACGCAGAGCAGCAGAAGCTGGGCGTCCGGCGCCATCTCGTGCACGATCTCGGCGACGCCCGTTCCGTGATGCGTCTCCGTGGCGAACCGGCCGCCACAGAAGTCCTGGGTGACGACGTTGGTCGGCAGCTCTCCCGCCGCCTGCCGATCGGTGAGGCCAGCGAAGCCGCCGTCGATGATCGCCACCTTGACGTTCTTGCCGGTGAAGCCCTTCGCGTGCCAGGCCGGAGCGAGGTCGGCCGCGACCTCTTCTCCGTTCACGGCCTCCTCTACGTGCCGGTACGGGGCACGCACGCGCCCGATCGCCTGCGCACGCCCGAGCGAGGCAACGGCATTCGCCGACACGGACGCCTGGATGAGATTCCGCCACGAGCGCTCGATTCGGCCGCCGGCAGCCTCGATCGAGGACAGCGCCGCCGCGGGTGAGCCTGACTCCACGACGACGCGCACGCGGCCGGTTCCGGCCGCCGGGAAGCTTGCAAGCGTCGGGCCGCGAGCGTGGAACCGCCGCGTCACGACGAACGACTCCTTCGCCTTCGCCGTTGTGGAATACCTGAGGAACGTAGGCAAGGCGGCACTCACCGTCGAAGCGGCCGGGATCGCCGTCACGCATACGAGCGCAACGGCGGCGCTGGCGATTCCAATCGAGATCCTTCGCACGGTCATCACTCCTCCTCTTTGGACATCGTCCAAAGAGTCGGATGCCGCCCTAACGCGCCGGTAATGCGCGAGGGGCCGACAAGCCGGCCCTCGCTAGCTGCATGGAGCTGGCTCTCTTCAGGCAGACCGCCACCGGGCGGGCTCGAGTAGCCGGGAGAGATGACCTTCTGTCCGGCGTCGCAGGAGGCCGTGTACGCGGCTGCGCCACCGGACGGCAGCGCCGGGCCGATGGCCGTCTTGACCAAAACGCGGCGTTGCGCCGCGCTGTCCAAGCCATTCTCACCGGTTACGTGTAACGCGCCGCTAAGGCGGATCGGAGGCAGCGAGGAAGATGCGGCTAGGCGTTCCAGGTCACGAGTTGCGAGCCGGTGTTGCAGTGCACGGTTCCGATGCCCGGGATTCCGTACAGCTCGATCGCGATCTTGAGCGTTCCCGTGCCGCTGCCCGGGACGGCCAGCTTCCCGTTGAACTCGACGACGATCGACGGTTCCGAGTCTGCGGCTCGTCCGACGGCGCCGAATTCCCAGTCGGGACCGAGCTGCATCGTGGGCATGTCGAAGGTGTCGGTGACGGTGCGGCGGAGAACACTCAGGGCCGGGGATTCCCGGCCCTGAGTGTCGGTCTTGATGCGCGGTTGCGCCCGCCTAGTTGTGCGCTGCAGTCCAGGAGACGTTCGGGGCGTTGCAGACGACGTTGACGGGGAAGCCCGGCACCGTGATCGCCATGTTCACGGTCAGCGTCCCACTTGCGCTCTGGCCCGTGAACCGTCCGGAGACACCCACATCCCAGACCCAGTGGACGTTGTCCTGAGTCGTCTCGTCGATGTGCGCGTTGATCACGAACGTCCCGTCCGCATTGACCGTCGCGGTCTTCGGCAGGCCGTAGTCCGCGCTGGTGCCGTAGAAGCTGACGATGTTCGGCGGCTGGCACGACAGATTGATCGAGTTGATGACGAAGTCCTTGAGCGAGGTTCCGCCCGCCAGGACCTCGAAGCTCACCTTTTCGTTCTGTGTTGTCGTGCCGGCGTACGTTCCCACAACCGCCGGCGGGGGAGGCGGTGGTGGCGGTGGTGGCGGTGGTGGCGGCGGCGCAGGCGGCGGTGGAGCCGGTGGCGGGGGTGGTACGGTCGTGCTCCCGCCTTTGACCGACTCGCAGTTCTTACTTACCGTGTCCCTTCCGTCTGCTTGGGCGACGTCGCGAGTCCCGGCGCCGCAGTTGAGACTATCGGCGCCCGGGCCGCCGACGAGCAGATCGTTGCCGGCGCCGCCGTTCAGCCGGTCGTTGCCGTTGCCGCCGTAGAGCCTGTCGTTTCCAGCCTTCCCGTTCAACGTGTCGGCCTTCGCCGAACCGCGAAGAGTGTCGTTACCCGCGGTGCCGTTCACTGTTCCTGCGAGAACGACGGTCGCGAGCAAGCCCGCGAGTGCGACGGCCGCTACCCCCGTAATCGCTCGACGCATGATCCCTCCTTCGTTTCTGCGCAGCACGGCGCCGCGCGATTCAGGCCATTCAGCCGACTATCGCTAATGCGCCGCTAAAACGCGAGCCCAGGGACGCGGCGCGCTCGCCATTCCGCCCGGTGCTCCCCGAGCCCACCGGAGAGCGTCACCTCCACGGCACCGAACGCCTCAGCATCGTGAAGCTCCCCGCGCATGCGCGCCCACACGCCGCGGCCGCAGGCGGCGCCGTCCCACCGATCGTCGTCGTCGAGTGGAAACCGTTGGGAGATCGAGATCGTCGTGCCCGCGAGCGCCGCGATGACGTTCGTCACCTCGTTCCCGTCCGTCACGTCGAAGCTGACCGGCTCTCCCTGCGAGGTGACTCCCGCGTAGTGGCCGGAACGCATCGCCGCAGAGTCGCGGGCGCTGCTAACGCGCCGCCAATACGGATCTAGGAATCGCCGGGCAAGGGTGTTACAACCCGCACATGCTGGAGCTCCGTGTCCTCGGTCCGCTCGAGGTCGTCCGCGACGGCGAGCCGGTTCCCCTCCCGCGCCAGATGCACAGGGCCCTGCTGGCGCTGCTCGTGCTCCACCGCAACGAGATCGTCTCGACCGATTCGTTGATCGAGGAGCTCTGGTCGGGCCAGCCGCCTGCGACGGCGAAGGACGCACTCCAGAACTACGTCTCGCAGCTCCGCAAGGCGCTCGGCCGAGACGTCATCGCCACGCAGGCCCCGGGCTACGTGCTCGACATCGAGGCCCATCAGACTGACGCCGGACAGTTCGAGCAGCTCGTAGCAGAGGCGCGGGCCGCGGAGGATCCCGGGACGCGAGCTGCGACCCTCCGCACGGCCCTCGCGCTCTGGCGCGGCCCGGCGCTGGCCGACCTCGCGTACGAGTCGTTCGCCGCGTCAGCGGCGGCGCGGCTCGAAGACGTGCGGGCGGCGGCGCAGGAGGACCTCGTCGACGCGGAGCTCGCGCTCGGCCACCACGCCGATCTCGTTCCCCAGCTCGAGGAGCTCGTCGACGCGCACCCGTACGACGAGCGGGCGCGCGCGCAGCTCATGCTCGCCCTCTACCGGTCTGGACGACAGGCCGACGCGCTCGGGGCCTTTCAGGAGACCCGCCAGAGGCTCGCCGACGAGCTCGGCCTCGATCCGAGCCCCGCGCTCCGTGAGCTCGAGCGGGCGATCCTCCTCCAGGAGCCGTCGCTCGTCTCCCCGGACGGCGACGCACCGGCCACGGCCGAGCGCCGGAAGACGGTAACGGTGCTTTCGGCCGCACTGTCTCCGTCCGAGGAGCTCGACCCCGAGCCCCAGCGGGCGGCGCTCGTGCGTGGCGTCGCCGCCGCGCGTGCGGCCGTCGAGCACCACGAAGGCTGGGTGACTGCACGCGCCGACGAGGAGCTGATGGGCGTGTTCGGCGTTCCGGAGTCGCACGAGGACGACGCCCTGAGGGCGGTACGAGCTGCTACGGAGCTGCGACAGGCGATCGCGGCAGAGGACGAGCTCGAGCTCCGTGTCGGGATCGACGCCGGCGAGGCGCTCACGGGTCACGGCTTCGTCAGCGGCGACGTCACGCGAATAGCAGCGCGACTCCAACGCTCGGCCAAGCCCGGGGAGATCCTCCTCGGCCGGACCGCCCTCGACCTCGTGGGGCATGCCGTGGAGGGGCGCCGCAGCCGCGTCGGGTTTCGCCTGGAGTCGGTCCAGATCGATGCGCCTGCTGTCGCCCAGCAGGTCGAGGCGCCACTCGTCGGTCGCGGGCCAGAGCTCGACTCCCTGGTGGAGCAGTTCGAGCGTGCGCGGAGCGAGCGCTGCTGTCGCCTCGTTCTGCTGGTCGGCGAGCCGGGCGTCGGCAAGAGCCGCCTGGCGCGTGAGCTCGCACGGCGTCTCGAACCGGACGCAACCGTGCACGTCGGGCGGTGTGTGGCGTACGGCGAGGGCGCTGCGTATCTACCCCTGCGGCAGGTTCTTGCCTCGGTCGACATCGACGCGACGCTCGGGAACGTGGAGGACGGCGACGTGCTCGGACGGCGAGCGAGCGCGCTCGTAGGGCTCGAAGAAGGCGCGACGTCCGTGGACGAAGGCTTCTGGGCCGTTCGGCGGATCTTCGACGAGCTAGCCGGCCAGCGGCCGCTCGTGATCGTACTCGAGGACGTGCACTGGGCCGAGGCGGGGCTGCTCGAGCTCGTCGATGCTCTCGTGGCGGGCATCCGCGAGCCGCTGCTCCTCCTCTGCACGGGACGTGAGCTGCCCGCCACGCAGCCCGGCTGGCAGGAGAACGTGCTCTCGCTCGAGCCTCTGAGCGTCGAGCAGACCGAGGCGCTCGTCCAGGCCCTGAATCGCGGACTGGCTCCGGCAGTCCAGAGGCGCCTCGTCGAGCTGGCCGAGGGGAATCCCTTCTACGCGGAGCAGCTGCTCGCCTACGTCGAGGAGCTCGGGAGTGCGGCGCTCGACTCCGTGCCACCGTCGGTCGAGTCGCTCCTGGCTGCCCGCCTCGACCTGCTGGAGACGGAAGCGCGGTCCACGGCCGCCCGAGCAGCGCTCATCGGCCGCGAGTTCTCGCGCGCCGCGCTTTCGGCTCTTTCGGAAGCCAGCGCACCGGCGCTCTCGACACATGTCCTCGAGCTCGTCCGCCGGGGCTACGTCCGTCCGGCCGCCTCGGCTGCCGACGAGGAGCTCTACCGCTTCGGTCACGCGCTGCTCCGAGACGTCGCGTACGCGAGCCTCCCGAAAGTCGAACGCGCGGAGCTCCACGAGTCGTATGGCGACTGGCTGGGCGCGACCACGGACGCGCCCGACGAGGTCGTCGGCTTTCACCTCGAACAGGCTCACAACTACCGGACAGAGCTCGGTCCGGCGGACCGGCGCGCGAAGCAGCTGGCGGCGGATGCCGGCGCGCATCTTGGTTCTGCCGGCATGCGTGCCTGGAGGATGAACGACATTCCGGCGACGGTGAACCTGCTAGAGCGCGCGAGCGAGCTGCTGCCGCCCGACGACTCGTGGCGCCGCGAGCTCCTGTGCGAGCTCGGTGTCGCAGAGCGCGCTGGCGGGCGGGCCGAACGGGCAGATTCGTTCCTGCGACGGGCGGGCCGAGAGGCAAAGGAGGCGAAAGACGTGCGGGTGGAGCTACGGGCGCGCCTCGAGCTCGGGTACTTCGAGCTCCTGTCGGAGCCGGAAGGGGCGGCCCAGGCGCTGCTGGAGATCGCGCAGCATGCCATACCCACCTTCGAGGCTTTCGAGGACGATCGCGCCCTCGGACGTGCGTGGCTGATGGCTGGCTACGTCAACGGTGGCATCCACGGCCAGCATCGCGCCTGGGAAGAGGCGGCCGAGCGCGCCCTCGAGCACTACGAACGAGCGGGATCTCCTGCGTCGACGTGCGTGCACCAGCTCGCCTCGGCGCTCTACTTCGGCCCGCGGCCGGTTCCGGCGGCGATAGGCCGTTGCAACGAGCTGCTCGAGAAGGCGAACGATCTTTCCAGCCGGGCGAGCGTGCTGCACCTGATGGGAGGGCTCGAGGCTCAACTGGGCGACTTCGAGCGCGGTCGCGAGCTCGTGGCGGTCTCACAGGCGATCTACGAGGAGCTGGGTCATGTGGAGGCCCCGATGCGCGTCGGCATGGTGTCCGCACACATCGAGCTCCTCGCCGATGACTACGCCGGAGCCGAGCGCCTGCTGCGCCGTCTCTGCAACTTCTACGAATCGATGGGCGACCGAGGCCATCTTGCCCCCCGTGCGGCCGAGCTGGCCGAGGCGATCTACTGCCAGGGCCGCGTCGACGAGGCCATGGACTGGGCGCTCCGCTCCCGCGACCTCTCCGCGACCGACGACGCACACGCGCACTTGCTGTGGCGACCTGTGCTTGCGAAGACCCTCGCGAGAAGCGGGCAAACGGCGGAAGCCGAGGCGCTTGCTCGAGAGGCGCTCCGCCTCGCCGGCGCCACCGACTGGCTCAACGCGCAGGCAAAGATCAGGCTCGATCTCTCCGAGATCCTCGTGCACCTGGGACAGGCGGGCGAGGCGGGGACGTTGTGCGAAGAGGCCAAGCGACTGTTCGACCTCAAGGGCAACGTGTGCGGCCGGAACCGGGCGCTCGAGTTGCTCCGTGCCAACGCGCACGCATAGTGCAACCACAGTGCACGGAGGCCATCCGGCCTCCGTGCACTGTGTGCTAGTGGTCGGACTAGTGGCCCGTCGGGCCATTGTCGGCCAGCGCGATCAGCGGAAACGCCGCTGCGAGCACGACCGACGCGACCATCACCGCTGTCACGACGAGCGTGCGGCTTGTGTGCGTGATCCGGCGCATGTCTCCCTCCTTTCCGGAGTTGCTGTGCGCCGGGCACGTTCGGAGAGCCGGCAAACGCCGCCCTCACGGCTCGCCAATCGTTCGCTCACGCCGTGCGAATCGGTCATGAGAAATGCGGGGATATGGGCGCTCCGACGCAGCATGGATCTCTGCGTCGAAGCTAGAAATCTGCGGTCTAGCTTTCCTCGGGCTTTATCTCGACCTGTTGTCGATAAGAACCAGGAATTCTCGTAGACGAAATATCAGGGCTTTTCTCTAGTATCGAGAGAGGCGCTCAACGTCTCGCCTGGCCGGCTCAGCGTTTACCCCCTAGTCACGGCTCTTCCGCCCTGCTCCGCGAGGGCGTGGCTCGCGTCCTCGCCGACAGGGGCTTCGAGATCGTGGCCCAGGCCGGCGACGCGTTCGAGCTGAAGCATGCGGTCGACGAGTGGAAGCCCGATGTCCTCGACCCCAAGGTGGTCAGTCAGCTGATGGGTCGCAAGATGACCGATCACCCGCTCTCCGACCTCACCAAACGCGAGCGCGAGGTGCTTGCGCTCATGGCCGAGGGGTTGTCCAGCCAGGGCATCTGCCGGCGGCTCTTCCTCAGCCCGAAGACCATCGAGACGCACGTCCACAACATCTTCGGAAAGCTTCGGTTGCCGCCGACGACCGACGAGCACCGTCGCGTCCAGGCCGTGCTCGCCTTCCTTCGGGCCGGTTAAGGAGCGCTGGGGGACAGGGTGTAACCCTGTCCCCCAGCGTTAGTCAGTCGCTACGAGACCTTGGCGCAGGTGACCCAGACGTTTCCGACTGCGGCGAGGTTATTGCCGCTCTCGCCCCAGATCACGAAACGCCAACCGGTGTCGTCGGAGTTCGGGCCGTCCTGGAGCACGTAGCCCGCCCCGTCGACCTGGTCCCGCCACCCTCCTCCAACCGCCTTCTCGCCGGACTGGCACATGGCCGTGACTCGGCTGTACGCGCCCTCCGCGTCGAGCTCGAAGGAGTCCTGCCGGTAGGTGAAGAGGCTGGCCACAGCGAGCCCGTCGGCCCCGGCGTCGCCGCGATCTGAGCAGCGGTCAAGCAGTTCAAGGTCGCCGCGTCCGTCCCAGGCCCCGGAATCGACGCGATCTGCGTCGCCGTTGCACCGTTTTACCTTCAATGCGTTCGCCGCGACCTTCGCGGTGTTCGCCTTCTTCGCGTGATCGGCGTTCAACGCACGCTTGGCAAGAGGCGGCACGATCCCCGCGGCCAACCCCGTGCTCGAGAACG
>CAVPLG010000005.1:0-348815 GCA_963705945.1 uncultured Actinomycetes bacterium
GCCACACGACTCGGCATGGCGTCGCGGTACGGTCGGTCGGAGGTCATCGCGTTGTACGCGTCAGCCGCGGCGATGATCCGCGCGATTAGCGGAATGTCCTCACTGTCAAGGCCGTCCGGGTATCCCTGACCATCCCACCGTTCGTGGTGGTGGCGAACGATGTGGCGATTTCCGCGTAGTCCTCGACCTGGGCGAGGATGCGTTCGCCGATCGCGGGGTGCGTTTCCATGACGCGACGTTCCGCAAGTGACAAGGCGCCGGGCTTTTCAAGGAGTCCCGGAGGAAGACCGATCTTCCCGATGTCATGCACAAGACCGCAGACATGGGCCAGCTGCTGCTCATCCTCAGACGAGGCGAGCCCCGATGTCGCGTGCGTAGATCGCGACCGCGGCCGAGTGGCCCGCCGTGTATCGGTCCCTGGCGTCGAGCGTCGCGACGAAGGGTTGCACGAACGAAAGGTTGGCTCGTTCAAGCCGGCCGTTGACCAATGCCAGGTCTTTGGCCAGGCGTCTCTGGTACTGGTACATGGCGAACAGCCGCTGAGCGGCAAGCGCCGGCGCAAGGAAGAGCGGGAACGTCCGTGGTGAGATCTGCTCGTACGCGAGGACGAGCACCGCGACGATAGGCGTGTAGAGAAGCACGGAAGCCAAGGCAACGGGCGAAGGTGCGACGGCGTCAATGGTGTCCTTACGGCGAAGTCGCAGCGTGAGGCCGAAGAAAACGTCTCAGCACAGTTCCGCGGCCACGCGCCGCAACGCGGCCGCCGCCAGTGGCCAGCGACAACTCGACGCTTTGGGCGAGCGTCGCGATGCGACAAACCCGTCACAGCACCCGTGATCGAGTGCGAGCACGTGTAGACCGCCCACTTCATGTACGGCGCGCAGAAGGCGCCGAGCATCGAGACGCCCCAACGACCATCCCTGCGAGCGGTCCGAACAGGACGGCAGCGAAGAGAATCGGGATCAGCGAGAATCGACATTTCGATGTCTTCCCGATCGTGACGCGCTGCGCTCTGCCAACCGCCGCGACTGCGCAAGTACGAGGACGGCCCAAGGTTCCCCGACGCCGTAGCCCAGCGTTGACGCTGACCACGACGCAAGCGCGCACAGCACGGCCACCAAGCCGCAACTAGATAGTCCCGCCGAC
Organism: uncultured Actinomycetes bacterium; assembly: GCA_963705945.1. Taxonomy (GTDB): domain Bacteria; phylum Actinomycetota; class Thermoleophilia; order Gaiellales; family Gaiellaceae; genus PALSA-612. Next base: position 1,147 of record CAVPLG010000005.1, read on the forward strand.
GGAATGGCACCCGCCCTGATCGCCGGGAGCTCCGCATTTCGGCGAGCTCGTGTCCTTGCAACGCAGCGGCTCTGGGGTATAACCGTCTTGCCGTTAGTCCCTCGAGAGAGGAGTTCGCATGCGAAAGTCCCTTGCGCGCATCGGGTTCCACTGCTCGGGCGGCTACTCCGCCTGGTAAAGCCAGTCATAGCCTGAGTTTTTCCACATCCGTGTGGCATTCCCCTGTTGAGGGATTTCCACACGGTGTGGAAAACCCCTAGCGCTAGGTCTGAAAGCCCACGCCTGCACCGTATTCGCGAAGGGTGTGTGGCGTGTGGGCTTTCAGGCGTCTGGGCCTAGGTGAGGATGCCACGACGGAAGCCGATCGCAACAGCGTGCGCTCGGGAGCGGGCCTGAAGCTTGGCGAGCAGGTGCCGCACGTGCGACTTGACCGTCTCCTCGGAGAGGAAGAGCACCTTGCCGATCTCGCGGTTGACGAGCCCTTCCGCGATCAGCTCGAAGCACCTGGACCTCGCGTGGCGTCGGCTCCTGCTCGAGCTCTCGCAACGGAGCGTTGAAAGGGATGATCTCGGCACTCTGCCCGACCCTCCTGCGACGCAGCAGCGTCGAACCGCTTCGCGTGGTCCGCGTAGCGGCTCAGGATCTCGTTACGCTCGACAGCGTCCACGGTGTGCCTATCGGCGTCAGTTCGAGACAAGCTTTAGCCGTTCCCGCAGGCGCAGCCCAAACGGGGGAGGAGTGGCTTGGTGCTCCCTGCAACTTACTGCGCGACGGCGCCCGCGTCACGCCGGACGGACGCATGAGCTCGGACTGATCCTCGGGCCATCGCTCGAGCGGGTAGTGGCAGGCCGCGACGTGGTCGATCTCTCCAGGCGTCGGCTCGAGCACGGGCTCGTCGACGTCGCAATGGCCCGCTCGAAACCGAGGGCACCGAGGATGGAACACGCAGCCGCTCGGCGGGTTGACCGGCGAAGGGACGTCTCCGCTGACGACGATCCGCTGCCGCTTGTGCCCGTCGACCGACAGCCGGGGCACCGCCGAGATGAGCACCGCAGTGTAGGGGTGTCGAGGGTGATTGAAGATGCGTTCGGACTCGGCGAGCTCGACGACGCGACCGAGGTACATGACGGCGATGCGCGTGCAGATCTGTCTCATCACGGACAGGTCGTGCGAGATGAAGACGTATGTCAGGTCGAACTCGTGCTGGAGCGTCCGCAGGAGGTTGAGGATCTGCGCCTGGACGGACACGTCGAGCGCCGAGACCGGCTCGTCGCAGACGATCAGCTTCGGTTGCAGCGCGAGCGCGCGGGCGATGCCGATCCTCTGCCGCTGGCCGCCCGAGAACTCGTGCGGGTACCGGCTCGAATGCTCGGGGCTCAGCCCGACGACCTCGAGCAGCCGCTTCACCCGGATCCTTGCGTCTCGCTTGGCTCACACCACCGTGGATCGCAAACGGCTGGCTGACGATCTGCTCGACCGTCTTGCGCGGGTTGAGCGACGCGTACGGATCCTGGAAGATCATCTGCATCTCTCGTCGCAGCGGCCGAAGCCGACGCTGCGAAAGTCGCGAGATGTCCTGGCCTTCGAAGCGGATCGTCCCGGAGGTCGGGTCGAGCAGGCGTGTCATCAGACGCGCCGTCGTCGACTTGCCGCACCCGGACTCGCCGACGATGCCGAGCGTCTCGCCCTTGCGAACGTCGAGCGTGACGTCCTCGACCGCGTGCACCTGGCCCTGCGCGCGGGAGAAGACGCCGTGCTTCACCGGGAAGTACTTCGTGACGTTCTCGAGCTCGACGAGAGCCCCGTTCGAGAGGCGTTCAACTGACGGCGCTCCGTTCGAGCACACTCGCGGCGCCGATCTCCCGCTTCTTCTCCGGCGAGAGGTGGCAGCGGTCGAGATGGCCTCCCGGCAGCACCTTGAGCTCGGGCAGCTCGGTCGCGCACGGTGCGAAGCGGTACGGGCAGCGGGGATGGAAGGCACAGCCGGGCGGAACAGCGACGAGCGAGGGCGGCGTGCCTTCGATGGCGACGAGCCGGTCGAGGCGGCGCTCGATCGTCGGCATCGAGCTGAGCAGGCCCCACGTGTACGGGTGCTGGGGCGCACTGAAGATCTCACGCGCAGGCCCGTACTCCATCTGCGCGGCCCGCGTACATGACGAGCACGGTGTCGGCCGTCTCGGCGATCACACCGAGGTCGTGGGTGATCAGGACGACGCCCATGTCGAACTCGTGCTTGACCTGATCGATCAGCTCGAGGATTTGCGCCTGCACCGTCACGTCGAGGGCGGTCGTCGGCTCGTCGGCGATCAGGACGGACGGCCGGTGCACGAGCGCCATCGCGATCATCGCCCGCTGGCGCATGCCGCCGGAGAACTGGTGCGGAAAGTCCCGCGCTCGATCGTTCGCGTTGCGGGATGCCGACCTGGCGGAGCAGCTCAACTGCCTGTTTCTCCGCGACGCTCTTCGACACGTCCGAGTGAGCGAGGACGGCCTCGGTGATCTGGTCGCCGACGCGATGCATCGGGTGAAGGCACGCGAACGGATCCTGAAAGATCATCGCGATGTCCTTGCCGCGCAGATGGCGCATTTCGTCGGACGAGAGCGACAGGATGTCGCGTCCGTGGAGGAGCGCCTCGCCCGCCATGTACGTGCGCTGACGGTTGTGCAGCCCCATCAGCGCGAGGCTCGAGACCGTCTTTCCGGAGCCGGACTCACCAACGATGCCGAGCGTCTCGCCCCGGTGGAGCGTGTAGGAGAGATCCGACACCGCACGGACGTTGCCCTCGTGCGTGGGGAAGACGACCGTCAGGTCGCGAACGTCGAGGACGACCTCGCTCACTCGTACCGCACGCGTGGGTCGAGGAACGCGTAGAGGATGTCCACGACGAGGTTCATGAACACCACGGCGACAGCGCCGAGCATGACGACGCCGACGACCGTTGGCAGATCCTGGTTGAACGTCGAGGTGATCGCGAGCCAGCCGAGGCCCTGGATGTTGAAGACCGACTCGGTGATGATCGCACCGCCGACGAGGAGGGCGATGTCCATCCCGAACATCGTCACGATCGGCGTCAGGCTCGCCCGCAGCGCGTGGTGCGTGATGACGCGCCGCTCGGACAGGCCCTTCGCGCGCGCAGTTCGGATGTAGTCCTCTCCGAGCGTCTCGAGCAGCGTGTTGCGCGTCATCCGCGCGTAGATCGCCGCGAACAGCAGCGCGAGCACGGTCCAGGGCAGGATCATGTGCGAGAAGAAGCCGCCCGGGTCATCTGTGATCGGGACGTACCCGGTGCCACCGGTCAAGTGCAGCTTCTTCCAGAAGATGAACAGGGCCATCAGCCCCAGCCAGAAGACCGGCGCCGAGATGCCGAACGAGGACGAATCCCATCGACGCCCGGTCCGCGACCGTGCGCCGCTTGACCGCCGAGAGCACGCCGATCGACACGCCGAGGACGATCCAGATCGTCGCCGCGCCGATGATCAGAAGCAACGTCCGCGGCGCCCGCTCCTCCACCTGGCTCGAGCACCGACACCTGGTTGACGTACGAGTAACCCGAGCCCCGGCCAGCCGAACTCGTCGCCCGCGAAGAAGTTCTTGACGAACCGGCCGTACTGCTCGTACCAGGGCTGGTCGAGCCCGAGCCTGTGCCGGATCAGCGCGAGCGACTCCGGCGTCGGCGACTTACCGGCGAAGCGAAGCGCCGGATCGCCGGCGGGCAGCAGGTAGAAGACCGCGTACGTGAGCAGGAGGACGATGAGGACGACGACCGTCGCCCACACGGTCCTTCTGACGATGTACAGCAGCATCAGCTAAGAACGAAAAGTAGACGAGAGCGGGGCCCCAGGGCCCCGCTCTCGTCGTTCGGTCGCTCCGCTCAGCTCACGACTTCACTGCGACGTGCGCCAGTGCAGTGAAGCCGGCGTTCTGGTCGAAGCTTCCACTTCGTGACGTTCGGGCTGAGGATCGTGACCGTCTTGGCCCACATGTACGGGATCCACGGCACGATCTTCGTCGTCAGGATCTTGTCGATCGCGGCGAAGCAGTTCGTCCCGCGCATTGCCGAGCTGAGCTTCGAGCACTTGTCGGCCAGCTTGTCGATGCTGGGGACGTTCTTCGTGTTCCCCGTGACTCCGAGCGGTCTTCACCTGTGACGGCTTCAGCCCCACGAGCGCGTAGTTCGTGTTACCGCTCGGGATGATGCTGCGTGCCGTTGAACAGCGGGTCGATGAACGTCGACGCGTCCGCGAAGTCCTTGAACCACCGCGGCCGGGTCGAGATCGGGATGTTCTTCGATGTCGTCTGGATCACCGGGTAGGCGCCGTTGACGCTCCGCGACCGTGAAGGTGATGCCGATCTTCGCAGCGTTCGCCTGGACGGTCGGAAGCGATCAGCTTGTCCACGGCTCGAACGTCGGTGATCAGCAGCACGCCCTTGCACGCCTTGTCCGTGCAGACGCCGTTCGAGTCGCGTACTTCGACTTCGCCATCTCGGCCTTCGCCTTCGGCGAGGCTGCCCGCGTTGCCCGGAGTCTTGAACGGGTGGTAGTTGGCAAGCTTCCCGTGCAGCACCGTCGGCGGAATGATGTGCGCCGGCGGCGACGCCGGACACCGCGCCGCCCCATGCCTTGGTTAGCGCGTCCCGGTCGATGATCCAGTTCATCGCCTTCCGGACGTGCACGTCGTCGAACGGCGCCTGCGTGAGGTTCATGGTGATGTAGTACGTCCCGTCCGCGCAGTTCGAGTGGAGGTACTTCCGCTTGCTCGCGCTCGTCGAGTACTCACGGAACACCTTCGGCGACGCCGTCGCGTACTCGTCGTCGAGCTCGCCCGCGCCGATCTTGTTGTAGATGTCGTCGATGTTGGAGTCGACGGTGAACTCGAAGCGTCGGGGTTGCTCTCCCGCGCCTTGCGGCTGTCGGTCCTCGGCGTTGTAGTTCGGGTTCCGGACGAGCGTGAGCCTCGTCATGGCCGTCGTAGCCGCTGATCGGCTTCATCGCCTTGCAGGAGCTGATGTCCAGGTCTGTCGGACCCTTCGATCATGTACGGCCCCGAGGCGATCACGTACCGCCCGTATGCGCCGGGCTTGCCCTCGAAGCACTTCGCGACTTCCTGCGGGCATCGGGTAGGCGGCCGGCATCCCGAGGCGCAGCAGGAAGTCACCCGTAGGCGCGGTGAGGTCGAAGACGATCGTCTTCGCGTTCGGCGTCTTGATGCCGGAGATCGACTTCGCCTTGCCCTTGCTGTACGCGTCCCAGCCCCTGATGACCGTGAAGTAGAAGGCGTACTGCGCCGCCGTTCTTCGGTCGTGCCATGCGCTCGACCGCGTACTTCACGTCCTTGCGACGTGATCTCGCGGTTCACAGGCGGGCCGAACTTGACCCCGTTCTTGAGCGTGAACGTGTACCGCCTCCCACCGTTCGTCGGCTTCGGCACCGTCGTCGCGAGGTCCGGAACGATCGACGGCTCCGGCGGCACCCGCCGACGTGGTTGTAGCCGATGAGACCGCGGAGCAGCAGATTCGTGTTGATCGCGAACGAGTTGGCGAGATACTCGCCGGTCGGGTCGAAGTTGTCGGTCCACCCGAAGCTCGACTCCCAGCCGACACGGTAGGTGCCTCCCTTGGCGATCTTGGCACCCGACCGTCCGGACGCCGAGGAGACGAACGACGGTGCCACCGCCGCGATCGCCAAGGCGACGGCCGATCGAGCACGGCAATCCTTCGCTTCATGCTTCGCACGAGCCCTCCTTCTCCTTCGCCCGCCTGTGCGGGATTTGCGTGACAGTTCGTCACATCAACTAAGACGATGACAGATCTGCACAGAGTTGGAGCGTGATCAACGGTCGGTGCGCACGTCGAGCGCGTCGCGGAGGCCGTCACCGAGCAGGTTGAACGCGAGCGTCGTCAGGACGAGGAACGCGCCCGGGAAGACCATCAGCCACCACGCCACGTCGTAGAGACCGGACGCGTCGGCGAGGGTCTGTCCCCACGACGCCTGGTCGGGCGGAACGCCGAGCCCGAGATAGGAAAGCGCCGCCTCGAAGAGGATGCTCTGCGGAACGAGCAGCGTCGCGAGCACGATGATCGGCGCAATGAGGTTCGGCAGCACGTCTCCGGCGATGATCCGCGTGCTCCCGGCGCCGAGCGACCGGCTCGCCTCGACGAACTCCTTCTCCTTCAGCGAGAGCGTGTTCCCGCGAACGACGCGGGCCACATAGGGCCACGAGAAGAGGACGATGACCGCGATGACGATCGATAACCCGGGTTTGATCAGCCCGCCGGCGCACCCCTCCTTCGTCGTGCTGCACGCCGCGACGATGCCGATCGAGATCAGGAGCTGGGGGACGGCGAGCATGACGTCGGCGCCTCGGGAAAGCGTCGTGTCCGCCCAGCCGCCGAAGAAGCCGGCGAGGATGCCGATCGAACGTGCCGATCAGCACCGCGAGGCCCGACGCGACGATGCCCACGAGCAGCGATGTCCGCGCGCCGTACATCGTGCGGACGAACAGGTCCCTGCCCGCGGCAGTCGGCGCCGAACCAGAACTGGGAGTTCGGCCCCTTCGGGAGGCCGAAATCGTCCGTCATCGTTCGTGAACGGCTCGTTCTGCCCGTGCCCGGTGACGTGCTCCGCGAGCGGGCCGCCGAAGATCGCGAGGAAGATGAGCACGATGATGATGACGCCCCCGCAATGGCAGCCTTGTCCTTCTTGAACCGCATCCAGAACAGCTGTCGCGGGCTGAGCCCAGCGTCTGCAACAACCGTCTCGGGAGTGGCCGCGATCGGCGCTCATAGCGAACGAGAACGTATGCCACGGGAATTTCAGGACCCTCCGCGAAGGCGGGCTCCTGAGTCCACGGCTAGGAATCGGCTGCGCTTACGCCGCGGCGACGGTCTGCAGCTCGCGAAGCGCCGAGAGGCGTGCCAGCGCCTGGCTCTCGAGCTGACGAACGCGCTCGCGCGTGAGCTCGAGCTCGTTGCCGATCGCCTCGAGCGTCCACGGCTCGCCGACGAACCCGAAGCGGAGCTCGAGGATGCGCCGCTCGCGCTCGGGGAGCGCGTCGAGCGCGCGCCGGATGCCCTGGCGCCGGAGCGACTCTTCGGCCTCGTCGAACGGGTCGGCCGCCTCGCGGTCGGCGAAGAGATCACCGAGCTCGCCCTCGTCGTCCGCGCCGACCGTCTGGTTCAGCGAGATGGACGCGTGGGCGGCGCCGAGCGCCTCGTCGATGTGCTGCAGCGGAAGGCCCGTCGCCTCGGCGAGCTCCTCCTTCGTCGCCTCACGTCCGAGCTCGACCTCGAGCCGACGCGCCGCGCGGCCGAGCTTCTGCTGCCGCTCGACGACGTGAACCGGCACACGAATCGTCCGGGCGTGGTTCGCGACGGCGCGCTGCACGGACTGGCGAATCCACCACGTCGCGTACGTCGAGAACTTGTATCCACGCCGCCAGTCGAACTTCTCGACCGCGCGGTTCAGCCCGAGCGTGCCTTCCTGGATGAGGTCGAGGAAGGGAACGCCGAGGCCTCGGTAGCCCTTGGCGATCGAGACGACGAGCCTGAGGTTCGACTCGATCATCCGGCGCTTGGCGACGGGGTCGCCGCGCTCGATGCGCTTCGCGAGCGTGACCTCCTCGGCGGCCGTGAGCAGCTTGTGCTTGCCGACGTCGGCGAGGAAGAGCTGGAGGCTGTCGGCTGCGCCGGCGACCTCGTCCGGCTCGAGGTTCAGCTTCGCCGAGCTCGCTCCGCCTTCCGCCGCCGCCTTCGGGCCGAGCTCGACACCCATCGACTCGAGCTCGCGCGCAAACGCCTCGACGTCCTCGTCGGCGAGGTCGTGCTCGGCGGCAAACGCCTCGAGCTCCGTCGGCTCGACGTAGCCGCGCTCCTCAGCCGTCTCCAGCAGGAGCGCGACCCTGGTCGCTCTCAATCAGTTCGTGCAGTTGGTTATGCGTCAAGTGACTCTCGCGTCCTTTCCTGTGCCCAGTACCCCTTGATGGTCAAACCTTCTCACTCTAGGTCGATTGTCCTCGGGTCGCTATCCCGCCGAAGACCCGCATCCCGCGCTTCCCGCACGCTCAACGACTCCTGTCGTCGAAGTATTCCGCGCAAACCGGACGAACGGTTCAGTTGACCTGCTCCGTTCTTCGTCCCCCTTCAAGACGTGTCCTACCCCGGAAAGGTTTGCACGACACCCGTTAACGGTGTGCTGACGAGGTGTAAAGGGTCAGTGAATTATCTGCGCGCTGCGCTGCTTGCGCTTTTTCGCCGGGCCGCGCGAGCTGCGCTCGGCCAGCAGCTCGGCGGCTCGCTCGAGCGTCAGCGACTCGACGCTGTCGCCACTGCGGAGGCTCGCGTTCGTCTCGCCGTCGGTGACGTAGGGACCAAAACGGCCGTCCTTGACGACGATGCGGCTTGCCTGACGCCGGATCGGCGCCGAGCTCCCGGAGCGGGGCGGCCGGCTGTCGCTTCCGCCCCTGCTTCGGCTGGGCGAAGCAGCGCCAGCGCCTCCTCGACCGTCAGCGTGAAGAGCTGCTCCTCGCGACTCGAGCGACCGCGACTCCGAGCCCTTCTTGACGAACGGGCCGTAGCGGCCGTTCATTGCGACGATCTCCTCGCCCGTCGTCGGATCGACTCCGACCGTGCGCGGCAGCGTGAGCAGGCGGAGCGCTTCGTCGAGCGTGATCGACTCGGGTCTCATCGACGCGAAGAGGGATGCCGTCCGGGGCTTCTCGTCCGAGTCGTCGGGCAGCTCCTCGATCACGTACGGGCCCGTATCGGCCGCGACGGACGACGATCGTCCGTCCGGTCTCCGGATCGACACCGAGCGGGCGCTCGTTCGACGACTGGGTGAGCAGCTCCTCGGCCTTGCTCGGCAGTCAGCTCGTCCGGCGACGGTCTCGTCGGCGACGGACGCGCGCTGCGTCGCCGCGCTCGAGGTACGGCCCGTACCGACCGACGCGGACGACGATGTCCGTGCCCGGGAGCGAGATCGAGTTGACCGCGCGCGCGTCGATCTCGTCCAGATGGTCGGTGACGAGCGCGTGCAGGCCGGGATCGCCGCCGTCGCCCTTGTAGAAGCGCGTCAGCCAGGCGACGCGGTCCTCGTCTCCCGGCCGCGATGCGGTCGAGGTCGTCCTCCATGCGGGCGGTGAACTCGTAGTCGACGAGGCTGCCGTAGTGCTGCTCGAGCAACTGCGTGACAGCGAAGGCGAGGAACGTCGGCACGAGCGCCGTGCCCTTCTTGAACACGTAGCCGCGGTCGACGATCGTCGAGAGGATCGAGGCGTACGTCGACGGCCGGCCGATGCCGCGCTCCTCGAGCGCCTGCACGAGGCGTCGCCTCGGTGTAACCGGGCCGGCGGGCGTCGTCTCGTGGCCTCTGGCCTCGAGCCGAGGAGCGTCGAGGGCCTGGCCCATCGTCGAGCGGCGGGTAGACGGCGCTCGTCGTCGTCTCGGCCGGCTCGTCACGCCCCTACTCGTAGGCCAGCGAGGAAGCCGCGGAACGTGATCACGGTGCCGGACGCGCCGAACGTCGACGTCGTGCCCGCGCTCGACTGGCGCCTCGATGCGAATCGAGACGGTCTTGCCCGTCGCGTCCTTCATCTGCGAGGCGATCGTCCGCTCGCAGATCAGCTCGTAGAGCGCGAGCTCGTCGCGTCGAGACCTCGCCTGCGATCTCCTTCGGGCGCGCGGAAGACGGTCGCCCGCGGGCCGGATCGCCTCGTGCGCCTCCTGCGCGTTCGCACTGCTCGCTCGTAGCGGCGAGGGGAAGCGGGAACCGACTCTGCGCCGTAGAGCTCGCTCGCCTGTGCACGCGCCGCAGCGAGCGGCAGTCTCGGAGAGCGTCGATCGAGTCGGTGCGCATGTACGTGATGTGCCCGGCCTCGTAGAGCCGCTGGGCGACGCGCATCGTCGTCTGCGACGATGAAGCGGAGCTTGCGGCTCGCCTCCTGCTGAAGCGTCGACGTCGGAAGGGCGCCGACGGCTTGCGGCGGTACGGCTTCTCCTCGATCGAGCTGACGGCGAACGGCCGGCAGTCCAGATGCCGCGGCGAGCCCGCGTGCCTCTGCCTCGTCGAGCTGCGCCGCGATCCGTCTGTGAGCTGCCCGTCTTGCGCGAAGTCCCTGCCCTGCGCGACGCGCTTGCCGTCGAGGGCGACGAGCCTCGCCTCGAAGGTGCCGGGGTCGAAGGTGCCGGCGAGATCCCAGTACGCAGGCGACCACGAAGCGCATGCGCTGCGACGCTCGCGCTCGACGACGAGCCGCGTCGCAACGGACTGGACGCGACCCGCGGAGAGGCCACGCATCACCTTCTTCCAGAGCACCGGCGACACCTCGTAGCCGTAGAGCCGGTCGAGGATCCGGCGCGTCTCCTGCGCGTCGACGAGCCGGTCGTCGACGTCCCGTGTCTCGTCGAGGGCACGGAGGATCGCGTCGCGGGTGATCTCGTGGAAGACCATCCGCCGCACGGGCACCTTCGGCTTCAGCACGTCGACGAGGTGCCAGGCGATCGCCTCTCCTTCGCGATCCTCGTCTGTCGCGAGCAGGAGCTCGTCGGCATCCTTGAGCTTCTTCTTGAGATCTGCGACGACGCTTCTTCTTGTCGGCGTCGACGACGTAGTACGGCTCGAACCCGTCGTCGATGGCCACGCCGAGCGCGCCGAACTTCGCCCGCTCGTCCTTCGGGATCTCGCTCGCACGATCCGGCAGATCGCGGATGTGCCCGATGCTCGATTCGACCACGTAGCCGTCGCCGAGGTAGCGCGAGATCGTCCGGGCCTTGGCCGGAGACTCGACGATCACGAGGCGGCGTGGGTTTGTCGTTGCTCATCGGCGTGGACACGGTAGCGACCCGATCAGTGGACGCTTCCTGGCGGATACTTTCCCCGCGTGCCAACACCGTTCTATTCCTTCGTCGGCTTCGTCAGCTGGCCGCTCATGCACGGCCTCTTCCGGCTCAAGGCCGACGGCGTCGAGAACCTCCCCGAGTCGGGCGGCTTCGTCCTGTCCGCCAACCACACGTCGAACTTCGATCCCGTGGCCACTCGGCTATCCGCTGTGGCCGAGGCGGCAGCTGTACTTCATGGCCAAGGTCGAGCTCTTCAACCCGATCCTCGGGCCACCGCTCCGCGCCGGCGGCGCGTTCCCCGTACGCCGCGGCGAGCAGGACATCGAGGCGGTCGAGGCCGCGATTCGGCTCTGCCGCGAGGGCAAGATCGTCGCGATGTTCCCGGAGGGGACACGGAGGTCGAAAGGGCTCGTGAAGAAGTTCCAGCACCGGCCGAGGACCGGTGCGGCCCGCATCGCGCTCGCGGCGCAGGTGTCCCGCTCGTCCCGGCTGCGATCAAGGGAACGGACAAAGTGTCGCGACTGACCCGGCTCGCGGTCTCCTACGGACCGCCGGTCGACGTCGCCGATCTCGCCGGGAATGACCCCTCGCGATGCCTCGCGCACGGCGACCGAGCGGCTGATGACGGCCATCTACGAGCTCCATGACCGGCTCTAAGCGCCCGCTCCTCGTCGTCGACGGCGACAGCCTCGCGCATCGCGCGTACCACGGGCTGCCGAAGACGATCTCGCCGGGCGGGACGGCAAGCCGGCCGGCGCGCTCACCGGCTTCTGCAACTTCCTGCACGGGCCTCTGGGAGCAAGAGCGCCCGCGGGCGGTCGTCGTCGGCTGGGACACGCTCGAGGTGCCGACGTACCGCCACGAGGCGCTCCCCGGCTACCAGGCGGGTCGCGTGTTCGACGACGCGCTGCTCGAGCAACTCGCGCTCTTGCCCGCGCTCGTCGAGTCCTTCGGCTTCCGCTCGGCTCGCGCGCGCCGGGCTACGAGGCGGACGACTTCCTCGCGGCGGCCGCAAAGACGGAGGAGAAGCGTGGCGGAACCGCGCTCGTCGTCACCTCCGACCGCGACGCCTTCCAGCTCGCATCGGCGAAGACGTCGATCGTCCGGCCGGTGCGAGGGCGTGAGCGTGCTCGAGCGTGTCGGGACCGGCCGAGGTGTCGTGCCATCTACGGCGTCGAGCCCGAGCAGGTGCCCGACTTCATCGCGCTGCGCGGCGACCCGTCGGACAAGATCCCCGGTGCGAAGGGCGTCGGGCCGAAGACAGCGGCGCTCGTCCTCGCGGAGCACGGCACGCTCGAGGCGGCCCTCGCCGCCGGACGGTTCGCAGCGCAGGCGGAGGACTTGCGCCTCTACCGTCGAATAGCCACGCTCGACGCCTCCGCCCCCCTCCCCTCCCTGAACGACCAGACACCAACCTGGGCGGAGGCGTCGGATCGCTTACGCGAGCTCGGCATGAACGCTCTCGCGAGCCGGCTCGCACCGGCGGGCGGCGCGATCTAGTCGATGGAGCTCGTCAGCCACTCCGAGCTGGCGTCGCTCCACCCGACGGGCCACCATCCCGAGACACCGGCGCGCCTCAAGGTGCTTCAGGAGGCGTTTCCCGCAGTGGCATGAGGCGCGCGAAGCGACCGAGGCAGAGATCCTCCGCTGCCACACGGAGTCGCACCTCCGGTATCGTGCAGCGATCGACGGCCCGACGTGGGTGACCGGCGATACGCCGGCGTCCCAGACGACGTACCGCGCGGCGCTGCTCGCCGCCGGCGGTGCAATCGAGGCGGTCGAGCGCGGCGGCTTCGCGCTCGTCCGGCCACCCGGCCACCACGCGCTCGAACGGGCGGCGATGGGCTTCTGCTTCTTCAACAACGTCGCCATCGCCGCCCGCTTCGCGCAGGCGGAGCTCGGGCTCGCACGCGTCGCCATCCTCGACTGGGACGTCCACCACGGCAACGGCACGCAGGACATCTTCTGGTACGACGACACCGTGCTCTTCGTCTCCCTCCACGAATGGCCGTTCTATCCCGGCTCGGGCGGACCGACCGAGCAGGCGGACACGACGGTCAACATCCCGATGTCCGCAGGGTCGGGAGACGACGCAGTACCTCCACGCGTTCGAGCACACGGTCATTCCGGCGGTCGAGCGCTTCGGGCCTGACCTCCTGATCGTGTCCGCCGGCTTCGACGCGCACGTCGACGACCCGATGGCGAACATGAAGGTGACCGAGGAGGGCTTTCGCGAGCTGGCGCGTCGGCGGCCGGGCTCGCACCGCGGCTTGCGGCCGTGCTCGAGGGCGGCTACGAGCTGCATACGCTGCCGCGGCTCGTTCGCGCAGCGCTCGACGGGTTCGAGGACGGCGCCCACTGAACTGGAGAGGCCCCCTCGCGGGGGCCTCTCGGTAGCAGGCCTGTAAGCCGGATTCTGTCGAGGGTGACCATCCCTCTAGGCCGGCGCTTACGCGACGGCTCGAGCGGCGCACCCGGCCCCTCGGCGGGCAGCGTCTCAGGGGCCTGCTTCGCCTTGCACCGGACGGGGTTTGGCTAGCCGCCGTGTCACCACGACGCTGGTGGGCTCTTACCCCACCCTTTCACCCTTACCCCCGGCGTCTCCGGAGATTCCAGTTCGCCGGTGGCGGTCTCCTTTCTGTGCCACTTTCCGTCGGCTTTCGCCGCCTGGGGTTTCCCCAGCGTCCTGCCCTGCGGTGTCCGGACTTTCCTCGGACCTCTCGGCCCGCGGTCACCCGGCCTGCACAGGAAATCGTAGCGCCGGGCAAGATCCTCGCGATGGACGGCGCAGAACGGAGCTACGGCGCACCGGCATTGCCAGTCGTGGACGCGGGACGCGTGTCACGCCTCGCCGTGATCGCGGACGTGCACGGGAACGCCTCGGCGCTCGCGGCCGTGGTCGACGAGCTGCGGCGCGACCCGCCGGAGCTCGTCGTCGTGAACGGTGACCTCTCCTGGGGTCCGGAGCCGGAGGAGACGCTGGCGCTCGCGGACGACATCGCGGAGCGCCGTCTTCGTCCGCGGGAACGCCGAGTCGGCGCTTCTCCGCTTGACGGCTGCGCCGGACGACGAGCGAAGCGAGGTCGAGCGCTGGATGCTCGAGCGGCACACGCCGGAGCGCCTGGCGGAGATCGGACGATTCACGGGCGCCGTGGCCGTCGAGGTGGAGGGTGTCGGCCACGTCTTCTGCTGCCACGGCTCTCCGCGAGGCGACCAGGAGATCGTCACGCCACGGACGCCCGAGTCACGGATGCGAAGCGCTTCTCGAGGGGGTTCGGCTCGACGTGCTCGTCACGGCGCACGTCCATCTGCAGTTCGAGCGGCGCGTGCTCGGGATCACGAGCATGAACGCGGGCAGCGTTGGGCCTGCCCTACGGCGCGAGCCCGGCAGCGTACTGGGCCGAGCTCGGGCCCGAGATCGCGTCTCCGGCGCACGCCGTACGACGTCGACGAGGCCGATCCGTCGCACCGAACAGAGCGGCATCCCGACCGCCGAGCGGCTCGTCGACGACGCTCCGAGAGCCACCGGCGGCGGACGAGGTGATCGACGACGCCGAGCGGCTCGAGGTGTCCGACTAGGGCGTTCCCAGCTCGATTGTCGGCAGGCCGGCGTCTACGCCCGCAGCGTCCGATGCGAGCTGCGAGCGACATTCCGGGCAAAACACGGCGTCGCCGATGCGCAGGACGAACTCTCCGCACACGAGGCACTCGAGGCTCGCGCCACGGAGCTAGCGCGAACAGCTCTTGCTCGAGCGTCCGGTTCAGCTCGGCGACCGTTCCCATCAGACCTTCCGGTACATCCCGACGACCTTGCCGAGCAGCTCGACGTGGTCGGCGAAGATCGGCTCGAGAGTCGCGTTCTCGGGCTGGAGACGGATCCGGCCGTTGTCGCGGAAGAAGCGCTTCACCGTCGCCTCGTCGGCAACCTCGTCCTCGCCGACGAGCGCCACGACGATGTCGCCGTTCGTCGCATCCTGTTGACGCCTGACGATGACGTAGTCGCCGTCGAGGATGCCCGCGTCGACCATCGAGTCGCCCTTGACGCGCAGCACGAAGTCGGCCGGACCGACGACGCCTGGAACGCTCACGTACTCCTCGATGTCCTGGGCGGCCAGCAGCGGGCCGCCGGCCGCGATCTGACCGACGAGCGGCAGCAGGTCGCCCTCGCGCGAGGGTCGCTCCGGTGCAGCGCGCTCGCGTCCCGTGAGCTCGAGCGCACGCGGCTTCGTCGGGTCGCGGCGAAGCAGACCGGCGCGCTCGAGATTCGCGAGGTGCGCGTGCACGGTCGACGGAGATGCGAGCCCGACGGCCTCGCCGATCTCGCGCACGGTCGGCGGATAGCCGTGCTCGTCGACGTATCGGACGACGTAGTCCCAGATCTCCTGTTGCCGGGGGGTCAGCACACCGGTTCCTCCTTGTAGGCGAACATGTGTTCGTCCACGGTACCGGCGCACTCGGATGGCGTCAAGGGACGCCAGGATGCGCTGGAGAGGACTTGAACCTCCACGGCCTAAAGCGGCCACCAGGCCCTCAACCTGGCGCGTCTACCAATTCCGCCACCAGCGCGCGGCCGCATTCTAGCGACCGGCCCTCGCCTCCTGGACGGCGGCTACTGGAGGAGCTGGAAGAGCGCGATCGAGTTGAGGAAGAAGAGCGTCGCGACGATCACCGTCAGCCGTGTCAGGTTCCGCTCGACGATGTGCGTGCCGCCCTGCGAGGCCGGGGTGAATCCCATGCCACCGAAGCCGGTGTCGCGCCCGGAGTGCATGAGGATGAGCCCGATCAGGCCGGAGGCGAGCACAACCTGGACGACTGCGAGCAGGGCGACCACGGCTCTAGACTAGCCGACGTGCCCGCAGACGACGCCCGCGAGCGGATCCAGAAACTGCTCGTCACCGGCGACAACCGGCTGAAGCAGGGCGTCGCGCCACGAGAAGGTTCGCGAGTCGTACGAGCGGGCGCTCGAAGTCGCGCGAGAGGCCGGGCTCGAGGACGCCGTGCAGCTGCTCGTCGACATCCGGCTCGCCGATCTTGCCAAGCTGGACGACGGGTAGCAGCTCATCCTCGCGACGCCCTAGCGCGTATCCACGATTCCGTTTAGCCTCCGCCGAAATCCAGCTTCGGAGGGAGACCCATGACTGACGACATCCGCAAGTATCTTGCCGAGCTCTTCGGCACGTTCACGCTCGTCTTCGTCGGCACGACGGCGATCCTCGCGACGCAGGGCGAAAGCGCATTCGACGTGACGGTCGGGCTCGCCTTCGGTCTCGCCCTGCTCGCCGGGCTCTACGCGTTCGCGGAGGCTTCGGGCGGCCACTTCAACCCGGGCGTCTCGATCGCGATGGTGCTCGACCGGCGCCTCGACGCTAAGCACCTGATCCCGTACTGGATCTCGCAGCTCGCCGGCGCGGTTCTCGCCTCGCTCTGTGTCGCGATCGCGTTCAGCAAGAGCTCGGTCAAGCTCACGGCAACGCGTGCCCGGCCCCCAGGGCGCTGGAACGGCGTTCATGCTCGAGCTGATCGCCACGGCGATCTTCGTGCTCGTCATCCTCCAGTCGACGAAGAGCGAGCGTCACGGAGGAACGGCGCTGATCGCGATCCCGCTGACGCTGGCTGCCGCGCACTTCGCGCTGATCCCGTTCAGCGGCTCGTCCCTCAACACGGCGCGGAGCTTCGGCCCGGCGCTGATCGGCAACAAGTGGACGGACTTCTGGGTCTACCTGGTCGGGCCGCCGCTCGGCGCCGTGCTCGGCTGGGTGGTCTACTCGGTGGTGGAAAGGAGCCGGAGGCGCCGGCGGCTAGCGCCTAGCTCTGCGCAGCGCTAGCGAGGACGGCCTCGATCCGCTCGGCCTGGCGGCGCACGTCGTGGCTCTCGGCCGCGGCGCGCGCCGCCGGGTTCGGGCACTGCCGTTCGGCGGCCTCTCGGAGCGCGGCGCATGATCGCGTCCACGTCGAGCGGGTCGACGAGGATGCCTGCACCGTCCGGAACGAGCTCGGACGCGCCGCCGACGCACGATGCGACGACCGTCCGCCCACATGCCATCGCCTCGAGCAGCGCCTGGCCGAACGGCTCGACGAGGCTCGGCTGACAGACAACCTGCGCAGCGGCGATCCTCGCGGCGATCTCGTCGTGCGGAAGCGCGCCGACCACGGAGACACGGTCGTCGTCCTTCGAGCCGGGATCGGAGCGGGCCGTCACCGACGATGGTCAGCGTCGCTCGATCGTCCTGGAGCGACGCGAAGGCCGCGACGAGGCGCTCGACGTTCTTGCGTTCCGTCAGTGAGCCGACAAAGAGATACGCCGTCGGCCCCGGAGGAGCAGGTTCGACCGCGAAGCGGTTCGAGGTCGACGCCGCAGTCGATCACCGACGTCTTGCCACGGGCCTCGGGCACGCGCGCCTCGAGCTTCCGGCGCAGATAGTCGGAGACGCAG
The DNA here is from genome assembly GCA_963705945.1 of uncultured Actinomycetes bacterium. GTDB lineage: Bacteria > Actinomycetota > Thermoleophilia > Gaiellales > Gaiellaceae > PALSA-612. The sequence goes on from CAVPLG010000005.1 coordinate 18,414, forward strand.
ATCACGGCCGCAGCTCGGCGGCAGACCAGCCGGGTGGCCGATCGGACGCCGCGGATTCGGCCGACGTTCGCGACGTCCTGCCCGTGCGCAGTGACGACGAGAGGCGTTCTCGTCGAGAGTGCCGCGGCCAGCCCAGCAGGCACGAGCATGTGGGCGTAGACGACGTCGGGGCGGAAACGCTGCGCGGCAGCGCGTGTGCGACGTGCAAGGTCCGGGTAGCGACGGCGCCCTCCACCGCGACTGTCGATGACGACACGCTCGATCTCGTGGCCCCGGTCGACGAGCGCGCGCTCGAGATCCTGGACGAAGACGCCGAAGTCGGGATCGCTCGGGCCCGGGTACATCTGCGAGACGAGGAGGATCTTCACGTGCGACGTCCGCGTGCGCTACAGACGTTGGGCGTCGTACGTGCCGTAGAGCTCGCGCAGCGCGCCGCAGAGCTCCCCGATCGTGCAGCGGGCGCGCAAGGCCTCTCGCATCGGGAGGAGCAGGTTCCCCTCCTCAGCGGCAACGGCGCGGACCTCGGCGAGCGCGGCGGCGACGGCTTCAGCGTCGCGTGACGCACGGACCTCCTGCGTGCGCTCGAGCTGGCGGCGTTCGATCTCCGGGTCGATGCGCTGAAGCTCGACGTCCACCCCCTCGCCGTCCACGTAGCTGTTGACGCCGACGACGACGCGGCTACCTGCCTCGACGGCGGTCGCCTCGGTGAAGGCCGCGTCCTCGATCTCCCGCTGGACGAACCCCTGCTCGATCGCAGCAACGGCGCCGCCGAGCTCGTCGACGCGTTCGATCAGCTCCCACGCGCGCTGTTCGAGGTCCCGCGTGAGCGCCTCGACGTAGTACGAGCCCCCGAGCGGGTCCGCAGCCGACACGACGCCTGCTTCGTGCTGGAGCACCTGTTGCGTTCGAAGCGCGATCCGCGCAGCGTGCTCGGTGGGCAGCGCGAGCGCCTCGTCGAACGAGTTGGTGTGCAGCGATTGGGCGCCGCCGCAGACGGCCGAGAGCGCCTGCACGGCCACGCGGACGATGTTGAGCTCGGGCTGCTGCGCCGTGAGCGTGGAGCCGCCCGTCTGCGCGTGGAAGCGGAGCGCGAGCGCCTTCGGATTGGTCGCCCCGAAACGGTCCCTCATCACGCGCGCCCAGAGTCGACGGGCGGCACGGAACTTCGCCACCTCCTGAAGAAAGTCGTTGTGTGCGTTGAAGAAGAACGACACGCGCTCGCCGAACGCGTCGGGAGAAAGGCCCGCGTCCACCGCCGCCGCGCAATAGGCGATGCCGTTTGCGACCGTGAATGCGAGCTCCTGCACCGCGGTCGAGCCCGCTTCGCGGATGTGGTACCCGGAGATCGAGATCGTGTTGAAATGCGGCAGCCGCTCCGCGCAATACGCGAAGAGGTCGGTCGTAATCCGCATCGACGGCCGCGGCGGGAAGATGTAGTTCCCGCGCGCGATGTACTCCTTGAGGATGTCGTTCTGGACCGTGCCGCGAAGGGCGGTGCCGGGGATGCCTTGCTCCTCCGCTGCGAGCTCGTAGAGCAGGAGGAGGAGCGCGGCGGGCGCGTTGATCGTCATCGAGGTCGAGACGCGGTCGAGCGGGATTCCTTCGAAGAGGACGCGCATGTCCTCGATCGAGTCGATCGCCACGCCCGTGCGGCCGACCTCCCCGAGCGCGACCGGGTCGTCCGAGTCGTAGCCGAGCTGCGTCGGCAGGTCGAAGGCGACCGAGAGACCTGTCTGGCCGAGGTCGAGCAGGTAGCGGAACCGCTCGTTCGTCTCCTCCGCCGACCCGAAGCCTGCGTACTGGCGGATCGTCCACGGCCGGCCGCGGTACATCGTCTCGTACGGCCCGCGCGTGAACGGGTATTCGCCGGGCCGCTCGAGCTCGATGCCGGCGACGTCGGGCGGGGAGTAGACGGGCTTCACCTCGATGCCGGACTCCGTCTCCCGGCGATCCTCGGCCGTCGCCATGAGCCTCAATCTACGCTACGGGCATGCAGATCACGGTCCGGCTCTTCGCGGGCTTGCGCGAGCGCGCGGGAACGGGAGCGCGCGAAGTGGAGCTCGCCCAGGGGTCGCTTGTCGGCGACGTCTGGCCGGCGCTCTGCCCTCGGAGAGGAGCCCGCCGGCCTTCTGTATGCGGTGAACAAAGAGTACGCGGCACCGAATCGCGCGATCGCCGAGGGCGACGAGGTGGCGCTGATCCCGCCCGTCTCGGGCGGTGCGTTTCGGCTTTCGGCGGAGGCGATCGACCCTCGTGTCGTCGTCGACGAGGTGGCGGACGAGCGGGCGGGCGCGATCGCGACCTTCATCGGCACGACGCGTGCGACGTCGCGCGGCCGCCAGGTGATCCGCCTCGAGTACGAGGCGTACGAGGGGATGGCCGAGTCGGTGATGGCCGACCTCGCCTCCGACCTCAAGGCGGCGTACGACCTGTGCGAGGTCGCGATCGCGCATCGCGTCGGCGTCGTCTCGATCGGCGAGACATCCGTGGCGATCGCCGTCTCCGCGCCGCACCGGGCGGACGCGCTCGCCGCGTGCAAGGACGCGATCGACCGGCTCAAGGAGACGGCGCCGCTCTGGAAGAAGGAGATCTACGAGGGCGGCGAGGAATGGATCGGGAGAGGCTCATGAGCGAGTACCGCGACTACGACCCGATCCGGCCAGGGGGCTTCGACTGGCGCGGGCTCGTTCGCAAGGTCGTCGCGCCCGATCCTCGTCGTCGGCGCGCTGCTGCGTGAAGGTCGGCGTTCCGGCGCTGAAGTTCGGATCGATCTTCATCGCCGTCGGCGGCTACGCGTTGCTCTGGGGCTGGACGTTCGCCGTCGGGCTCGTCGCTGCTCATCCTCGTCCACGAGCTCGGCCACTATCTCGAGGCGCGCCGACAGGGGCTCCATCCCGACCTCCCCGTCTTCATCCCGTTTCTCGGCGCCTACGTCGCGCTCAAGGACGCGCACATCGGCCCGTGGCGTCACGCGCTGATCTCCTACGCCGGCCCTGCTCTCGGAGGGGTCGGCGCTGCCGTGCTCTGGGTCGCAGGCGACATGCGCGACTCGGATCTTCTCCGGGCGCTCGCGTACACCGGCTTTCTCCTCAATCTCTTCAACCTGATCCCGATCGGGTTTCTCGACGGAGGACACCTGCTGCGTTACTACCGGTACCTCCGCGTCGGCGGAGCGCGCGGACAGGCCCTCACACTCGCTGTCATGTACTTCGGTCTGGCCGGATTGCTCCTGCTCGGGATGCTCGGCTCGCACGTCGTCCAGCACCGCCTGTGAGCACGAACGCCGACAAGCGGATCCTCGAGCGGGTCGACCCCGACATCGAGCGGCACGTCGAGATGATCGCGGACGAGTTCCGCGCTGGCTTCTCCGTCGTCGACTCGCTCGACCGCCCCGCGATCACGATCTTCGGCTCGGCGCGGACGCCGGAGAGCGATCCGACGTACGCCCAGGCACGGGAGCTGGGCCGACTCGCCGTCGAGGCCGGCTTCGCCGTCGTCACCGGCGGCGGGCCGGGAGCGATGGAGGCCGCGAACCGCGGCGCGCAGGAGGCAGGCGGCGTCTCGGTCGGCTTCAACATCGAGCTCCCACACGAGCAGTCGCTGAACGCGTATTGCGACATCGGCTTCACGTTCCACCACTTCTACGCGCGCAAGGTGATGCTCGTGAAGGCGGCCGAGGGGCTCGTGCTGATGCCCGGCGGCTTCGGAACGCTCGACGAGCTGTTCGAGTCGCTCGTGCTGATCCAGACTGGGAAAGATCGGCCTGTTCCCGGTCTGTTTGATCGGGCGCGACCACTGGCGGCCGCTGCTCGACTGGATCGACGTCCTCGCCGACCAGCGCTTCATCTCCCGCGAGGATCTCGCGCTCGCTGACGGTCACCGACGAGCCGAAGGAGGCGATCGAGGCGATCGTCGCCGCCTGCGCGAAGAAGGGAGGCAGAGCTCGCTCTAGCCGCGGTGCGCGAAGCCGTAGTTCAGCAGCTTGATCGTGTCGCCGTAGTGATCAGGCGAGTCGAGGACGACGGTGATCAGGCCGATCCCGTGGCGGTGCGCAGAGGCGACGAGGCACGACCCCGCCTTCGTCGTCCAGCCCGTCTTCACGCCGTCGGCGCCCGGATAGCGCCAGAGGAGCTTGTTGTGGTTCTCGTAGAGCTTTGCGTACGTCGGCGGACGCCACCACACGCGCTTCTCCTTCGTGGCCACGATCGAGCGGAAGCGCGGGTTGCGAAGCGCATAGCGAGCGAGCGCGGCGAGATCCCACGCGGTCGAGTAGTTGCCGTCGTCGATCAGGCCGCTCGCGCTCAGAAAGTGCGTGTGCCGGAGCCCGAGCTCGCGCGCCTTCTCGTTCATGAGCGTGATGAAGTGCTCGCGCGTCCCGCCCGCGGCGACGGCCAGCGTGACGGCGGTGTCGTTGCCAGACACCATGCAGGAGGCCGTAGAACAGCTTCCAGGCGGGGACACGCTCACCCTTGCGGAGACCTTCGCGATACGGCTCGACGCGCGTCGCCTGACGCGGGACGCGGACAATGTCGCCGGGCTTGAGCAGGTGCATGGCGACGATCGCGGTCATGATCTTCGTCGTCGAGGCGATCGGGCGGCGCATGTACGGCCGCTTCGCATAGAGAACCTGCCCGGTCGCCGAGTCGATGAGGATCGCGACCGGGGCCTTGATCTTCGGGCCATCCGTGGGCAGCGGGGCGTTGAGCGTGACGAGCGGAGGCGCGGAGGCGGCCGCACCCGCCACGACGACCAGCGCGATGCACACCGTCACCGCCAGGCGGAGCGCTCGCACGATCGACGAGTGTAGCCCCGGCCTATGCTGGACTCCGTGCGGAGCGAGCTCGACACCGCCGTGGCGGCGATCCAGCGCGCTCGCGAACGCCGCGCCGACGGTCGGGGTCGTGCTCGGCAGCGGGCTCGGCGCTTTCGCGGAAGGGCTCGACGATGCGCTCGAGATCCCGTACGGCGAGATCCCGGGCTGGCCCGTGTCGACGGCGGTCGGCCATGCTGGCACGCTCGTCCTCGGCTCGTTCGGAGGCGCACAGGTGGTGGTCATGCGCGGGCGTACGCATCTGTACGAGGGGCTCGAGCCTGCGCGCGTCGTGTTCGGGATCCGCGTGCTCGCGCTGCTCAGGAGTCCGGACGCTCGTGCTGACGAATGCGGTCGGCGCGATCAACACGGACTTCGAGCCGGGACAGCTCGTCGCGATCTCGGACCATCTGAATCTCCAGGGGCAGTCGCCGCTCGTCGGCCCGAACGACGAGTCGCTCGGGCCGCGCTTTCCGGACATGTCCGACGCGTACGACCCAGCTCTGAGAGAGGCCGCGCGTCACGCGGCCAGCCGTGCCGGCTTCGAGCTCCGGGAGGGCGTCTATGCGGCGTGGCTCGGGCCGGCATTCGAGACACCCGCCGAGATCCGGATGCTCCGTGCCCTCGGCGCCGACCTCGTCGGCATGTCGACCGTCCCCGAGGTGCTCGCCGCGCGGCACATGGGCGTGCGCTGCCTCGCCATCTCCTGCGTGACGAACATGGCGGCAGGCGTCCTGCCCGAGCGGATCGACCACGAGCGCGTGCTCGAGGTCGGCGCACGGGCGGCAGGCACGCTGACGGCGCTCCTCGGAGAGCTCGTTCCTACACTTTCGGCATGAGGCTGCGAGACCTGCCCTCCGTCGACGAGCTCGCGCGCGACCCCCGCCTCGCGAGCGCTCCCCGCGAGCTCGCGGTCTCGGTGGCGCGTGCGACGCTCGATCGCGCACGCATCGAGATCCGGGAAGGCGGCGATCCTGACGTCGTCTCGCTCGTGGAGGCCGAGCTGGCGGCGGCCCAGGCGTTCGGTCTCCGCCGCGCGATCAACGCCACGGGTGTCATCGTCCACACGAACCTGGGGCGCTCGCCGCTCGGCGAGACGCGTCTCGACCGGGTGCGCGAGGTCGGCCGCGGCTATTCGAACCTCGAGTACGACCTCGGGGAGGGGAAGCGAGGCTCGCGGCAGGACCACGTCGCGTCGATCCTCAGGCGGCTGACCGGCGCAGAGGCCGCGCTGATCGTCAACAACAACGCAGCTGCCGTGCTCCTCGCCCTCGCCGCGCTTGCCGACGGACTCGATGTCCTCGTCTCGCGCGGCGAGCTGATCGAGATCGGCGACGGCTTCCGGATCCCCGACGTCCTGACGCGCTCGGGGGCGCGGCTCGTCGAGGTGGGCACGACCAATCGCACCCGGATCGCCGACTACGAGTCTGCGCTGTCGGCCGAGACAGCGGCGATTCTCCGCGTCCACCAGTCGAACTTCCGCCTCGTCGGCTTCACCGAGCAGCCCGACCTCGCGGGCCTCGCGCAGCTGGCGCGGCGACACGAGCTCCCGCTCGTCGACGATCTCGGCTCAGGAGCGCTGATCGACCTCGGTGACGAGCCGACCGCGCGCGCGAGCCTCTCGGCGGGCGCGGATCTCGTCTCCTTCTCGGGCGACAAGCTGCTCGGCGGCCCGCAGGCCGGGATCCTCGTCGGTCGCGCGGATCTCGTCGAACGGTTGCGGCGGCACCCTCTCCAGCGCGCGCTCCGTGCCGACAAGCTCACGCTCGCCGCGCTCGAGGCGACTCTCGCGCTGTACCTCGAGCCCGAGCGCGCGCGCCGCGAGATCCCCGTCCTGCGCATGCTCGAAGAGCCCGCCGCGACCGTCCGCGAGCGCGCGGAGCTCCTCGCGCGGCTCGTCGCCGGTGAGGTCGAGGAGACGGTCGCGCGCGTCGGCGGCGGTGCGCTGCCGCTGCTCGAGCTGCCGAGCTTCGCGTGTGCCGTCGAAGAGGAGCTTGGCCCGCAGCTCCGTGCGGGACAACCACCCGTCGTCGGCATCGTCCGCGACGGACGGCTATTGCTCGACTGCCGCACGGTGTCGGACGTCGAGGTCGAGGAGCTCGCCGCAGCTGTCGCATCTGCTCGCTCGTCGTGAGCTCGCTCGTCGTCGGCACCGCCGGACACATCGACCACGGCAAGACGGCGCTCGTCAAAGCGCTGACCGGAAAAGACACGGACCGGCTGCCCGAGGAGCAGAGACGGGGAATCTCAATCGACCTCGGATACGCGCCGCTCGAGCTGGCCGACGGGAGACGGCTTTCGCTCGTCGATGTCCCCGGGCACGAGCGTTTCGTCCGGACGATGGTCGCGGGCGCGTCCGGCATCGATCTCTTCCTCCTCGTCGTCGATGCGCGAGAGGGAGCGCGCGAGCAGACACTCGAGCACCTCGCGATCCTGCGACTGCTCGGCGTCGATCGTGGTGTCGTCGCGATCACGAAGGCGGACCTCGCGGACAACGAGACACTCGAGCTCGTCGCATCGGAGACGGCCGAGCTCGTGCCCGGTGCGCCGATCGTCGTCACGAGCGCAAAGACCGGGGCAGGCATCGACGAGCTCCGCGCGGCGCTCGAATCCGTTGCGGCGAACACGACGCCGAACCATGCCGAGGGACCCGACCCGTCTGTACGTCGACCGCGCGTTCACCCTGCACGGGATCGGCACGGTCTGCACGGGAACCCTGTGGTCGGGCCGTATCGCGGCCGGTGACTCGCTCCGCGCGGAGCCCGTCGGCCTCGACGTCCGTGTCCGTTCGGTGCAGGTGCACGACCGCGACGTGGACGCGGCCGAGGCCGGCCAGCGCGTCGCCGTCTCCCTGCCCGGGGTCGAGAGAACGGCCCTGCAGCGCGGGAACGCGCTCGTCGAGCCCGGCGCGTACTGCCGTCTCGTATCGTCTCGACGTCTCGCTCGACGAGCTCCGGCCGGTCGCGGACACCACGCGGGTGCACGTCCATCTCGGCACGGCGGAGACACCCGCAACGGTCCGGCGGCTCGGACACGGCTTCGCGCAGCTCCGCCTGGCTCGCCCGTCGTCGTTGCGCGGGGCGATCGCGTGATCCTTCGCTGCCGAGACGACGATCGCGGGAGGTCGGGTGATCGATCCAGCGCCGCCGCATCGCACGAGTGAGCGAGCGCATCGCAGCCGTCGATCGCGGCGACGCGGCGGCGCTCGTCTTCGCGCCCGTGCTGCGGACGTCGCTCGACGTCGAGGAGGACGCCCTCGCTGGCCTGGAGCGGGCAGGCGACTGGGTCTTCTCGGCCGCATGGCTCGCGGAGCTCCGGGAGGAGCTCGACCACCGGCTCGACGCTGCCAGCCCACTCGACCCTGGAGTAGCGGCGCCGGTCGATCCGTGGGCCGCCGACCTCGTCCCGCTGCTCGGGCTCGACCGGCGTGGGGCGAAGCTCTACCGCCGCGGCTCGACCGGGTCGCTCGACGACCGTGAGCTCGACGCCGCCGAGCTCGAGGCGCGGCTCGGGCTCGAGCCGGTGAAAGTCGACGACCCGGCGCTGGCGCGCTTCCTCGAAGCCGATGGACGGCTCGTCCGCGTCGGCAACGGATTGGCGATCTCGACCGCAGCCTACGACGCGGCGAAGCGGACGCTCGTCGAGGAGTGTCGCGTGAGGGAGGCATCACGCTCGCTCGCTTCCGGGACATGCTCGGCATCGGCCGGCAGACGGCCGAGCTCCTCCTCGAGCGGTTCGACGCCGACGGCATCACCCGGCGAACCGCCGACCGGCGCATCCTGCGCCGGTCGGCACGCGACGGCTGATGCGCGGGTGGCTGCCCGTCGCGCTCGTCGTTCTCGGGATCGCGGCCTTCCTCACGTACGGATCGCTGCTCGGCCCACACTCGCGAGCACACATCGACCCGTCGTCGCGACCCGACTTCGCGCCAGGCGTCGTGGACACCGTCTCAGATGGTGACACGATCCATCTCGCAGACGGACGCCGCGTGCGACTCGTGCAGATCGACGCGCCCGAGCTCGCGGGGAGGAGTGCTATGCGAAGGAGGCGACGCGGCGCTCGCGAAGCTCGCGCCACTCGGCGGCCAGTGACGCTCCGTCATGATCCCGTGCTCGAGAGCCGCGACCGGTTCGGCCGAGTGCTCGCGTATGTCTTCAAGGGCGGCACCAACCTCAACGTCGCGCCTCGTCGAGCTCGGAGCCGCGGCGCCGTACTTCTACGACGGCGGCCGTGGCCGCTACGCGACGGTTCTGCTCGACGCGGCGCGCGCTGCGAAGCGGGAACGTCGCGGTCTCTGGAGGGCGTGCCCGCTGACACCACTCGACCCGCAGCACCAGGTCGACACGCTCCGCTGATCGGACGCGTCAGATCGGCGCGCGACGGCAAGTCGAAGCGGCGCGTGAAGCCGGCGATCTGAAGCAGCCGGCGGACTGGCTCGTCGTCGCAAAGCACGACGAGCCGCCTGCCGCTGCGTTCGAACCGATCGGCGAGGCCGCAGAGACGTTCGAGCGTCGACGAGTCGAGCAACTCGTCCCCGCTGACGCGGAGCGTCGCCGATCCGGAAGGGATACCACGCACAGCAGCGTGCAGTACCCACGGACACCGCAGTCCTAAACGTCAGTCGCGGCCGGCCAAGTGAGGCTCTTTGGTGAGCGTCGCCGCTTACGCGGAAGGCGCGAGGCGCTTCGGTATGCCGACGTAGATCAGCCCGGCAGCTGCCAGTCCGAGCAACAGGCCCGCTCCGAGCAGGCCGACCCCGATCCAGATCAGCGAGTCGATCTCCGCGCCGATCCGCAGGTCGGCGGTCACACCCGGGGACGCGTCGGCGTTCATGACGACGACCACCCAGTCCCCATCCTCCACGTTCCAGTCGAGTACCTGCTCACCCGCTCCGGCTTTCGACGCGACCCAGAACGTCTGCTCACCCGGCGGAGTCGCCGGCGGCCCGCCGGGCCGTGTCGAGTAGTGGGGGTCGGGGCTGATGTCCTTGACGACGGCGCGGCGCACGCCGCTGAGATAGGCGTCGGCCGCCGCCTCAGGAGCGATGCCGACGAAGACTCTCTTCTCGCTCTCGCTCTTGACCCGGACGGTCCCGATCAGCTGGTCGATCACCCACTGTGGGATGTCAGCCGTGACCGCAATCGTCTCGGACACGAGCGCGTACGTTCCCGTGTCGAACTGCTCGCTCGGCGTGACGAGGAAACCGTCGCTGTCACGCTGGGTTTGATCCGCCACCACGGCGACGGCGCCGCCGGCCAGGACACCGAGCGAGACGAGGGCAAGGATGCTGCCGATGACGACGACGGCGATCCTGCCGCCGGACCACTTCCGATCGGCCACTTCCTCGGGCTCGGCAGCGGCCGGTTCGACCGCGGAGCCTAGTTCGCTGCCGCCCTGATCGAGGCGGAAGGGTGGGTACTCATCCGTCATCAGGCCCGCGTAGGCCGCAACGCGTAGCACCCAACGGTCTAGCCCGAGCGCGAAGTCGAAGAGGCCAGATGGGTATCGACCCGTGAAGAGCAGCCCGAAGCCGGCGATGAGAACGGCGATGAGGATCAGTCCCGGCCCGCCCCAGGCTCCTCGCTGCCATGCGAACCAGCTGCCTCCTCCGAGCAGCACCCCGACGATGAGGTAGTGCGGGATCGCGAGCAGCCACCACTTAACGAGGACGAGCCCCCGGGACAGCCGCTCGGGATAGTCGACGTCGAGCGTTGCGGGGTAGTCGACATTAGCGGCAAGGCTGAAGGGCGGGTAGCGGTCCGTTCCCAGCGCGCCGTAGGCGTAGAAGGCGACCCGCCACGTCCAGCGGAGCACGCCGACGTTGAAGTCGAAGATCGCCCTCGGGTACCGACCCGTGAAGAGGATCGCGAAGAACGCCACGACGCTCATCACGAAGAACGCTGCCCACAGGAACGCGAGGACGAAGAAATGCGGGATCGCGAGCAGCCATTTGACGAGCCAGAGCCCGCGGCTCAATGACGGATCGAGCGCTCCTTCGATCCGGAGCGGGTACGGCGTTGGGGTCTGGGCAGGGTCCACGGCCGTAACCCGATGGTATCTAGGGCTTGGCCAGCCGCGATTTCGAGCGCGCGAATGCCGAGCGCGGTCGCGAAGCCGAGCCTCGTCGGGTGAAGCTCAGCTTCCGACGGCGTGAAGCTCCTTCGTGAGCCGCAGACGGCTGCCGTGTCCGTCCATCGGGGCGAGCTCCACCCCGTCGACGAGCTCGCGAATGATCGCGAGCCCCATCCCGTCCTCGTGGGCCTCGTCCTCGAACACGCGCGCCGGCGCTTCCTCGAGATCGAAGCCTCGCCCCTCGTCTACGACCTCGATCGTGAGCAGGCCGTCCCGAACGTCGATCGCGAGCTCGACGGTACCCTCTGCGTCGTCGTCATACGCGTGCCGGATGGCGTTCGAGCACGCTTCGGTGACCGCGAGCTTGAGATCGGCGAGCGTCTCGTCGTCGATCCCGTGGATGCGGGCGACCCCCGAGAGGACGAGCCGGCACAGCGTCAGGTACTCCGCCTTGGCGGGAACCTGCAGGCGGACGGCGTGGAGCTGTGCGCTCGGTGTCATCATCTACGCCTCCTCGATCGCTTCGCGCATCGTGTCGAGAGAACGGCGGATCAGGCGCGAGACGTGCATTTGCGAGATGCCGATCTGATGCGCGATCTGCGACTGCGTGAGCCCGTCGACGAACCGGAGCTCGACGATCTTCCGCTCGCGCTCGTCGAGCGCCTCGAACCCGTGGTCGAGCAGCGACCGGTCTTCCGCTGTCTGCGAACCCCTCGTCGACCCTGCCGAGCCGGTGCAGCCGATCGAGCTCGGTGTCGTCGTCGCCGGGCAACGTCAGCGGCTCGGTGGTATACGCGTAGCCGGCCTCGAGCGCCTCGACGACTTCTTCCTCGTCGGCGCCGGATGCCATGGCGAGCTCGTCGATCGTCGGCGACCGGCCGAGCTGGCCGCTCAGCTCCTCGATCAGCTTCGAGAGCTTGAGGTTCAACTCCTTGAGGCGGCGCGGAACGTGCATCGCCCAGCCGCGGTCGCGGAAGTGGCGCTTGATCTCGCCGACGATCGTCGGCACGGCGTACGTCTGGAGCGCCACCCCGCGGTCGAGGTCGAAGCGGTCGATCGCCTTGATCAGCCCGATCGAGCCGACCTGGACCAGGTCGTCGAGTGGTTCGCCCTTGCCGGAATAGCGACGGGCGATCGCCCGCACGAGCGGCATGTTCTGTTCGATCAGCTGGTCGCGCGCCCGCTCGTCGCCTTCCTCGTGGTATGCCCGTAGCAGCTCGAGCTGGGATCGATCGACGGCCATGGTCACCGCGACCCGCTCGGAAGTCGCTGTTCCAGTCGCAGCCAGATCTCGTCGTCTCGCTCGACGATCGCCGTCTGAGCGACGAGCTTGTCGAGCAGGTGCGCGAACGACAGGGCGGACGCCTCGGGCGCCTCTGGCCCTCCGACCGCGCTTCGCAGCGGCCCGACGGTGATCGCCAGGGAGTCGCCGATCGACGCTTCGAGCGTCACCGTGTCGCCCGACGGCCCGCATTCGGCGAGAACGGTCTCGACCGCCAGCTGGAGGTCGTCCATCTGCTCGTAGCCCAGGTCGAGCCGTGCCGCCAGGCCGCCGACGAGCAGCCGCGCGACCCCGAAATACGGGCGGGCGTTCGGCACGGTGAGCGTGAGCGTGTCGATCTGGATCTGGGGAGGTTGGTGGGGACACGGGCGCTCGACTCCCCGTGTCGAGGCGCCGACAACACGTATACCCGGAAAGCGGGAGGTCGAAAACGCCTTTGAGGTTTGAGCCGGTAGCAGGTGGGAATCGAAGCACCATGCGCGACGAGAACCTCGTCTCCCACGAGCTGCGTGTCGCCGCCCGCGGCCGGAGCGCGCGCACGCCGCTGATCCTGCTTCTCGGCGTCGGTGCGTTGATCTTCACGATCGCCGGTCTCGCGTGGTTGATCGCTTACCTCGTCAATTTGCTGGGTTGAACCGGGTGGGACCCCGCCGCGAGCAGCGGCCTGCACGACGCTACCTCTGGTCGTACGGCCACGAACGCGAGCTAGGCGTGGACGTCGGCCGCGGCGTCGTCCTCGTCGGCTTCCACGTCGAAGCGTCCGACGGGCCGCTCGGGCACGTTGCCGAGGCCACGTACATGCCGGGTGGGAGCTACATCGTCGTGCGCACGCCGGTGGAGAGCCTGTTCGTGCTGCCAGCCGGGCTGATCGACCGAATCGACCTCTACGACCAGACGATCATCGTCGGCCGCTCGAGCGCAGAGGTCTGCCTCGCCCCGACCGTCGATAGCAGCGTCGCCGTCGAAGCGCACCTCGACCGGATCGACGACTACTACGCCGGCTAGCCGGCGCCCGCCACCGGCGCGACGTGCTCCTCAATCAACTGCCTGATCTCGGCGCTGCTCGCACGTCCCTCGATCCGACCGAGCGCGGAGCGCCTGCGTACGAGCACGATCGTCGGGATCGTCCTGACCGAGAGCCTGTCGGCAAGGTCCGGGTACTCGTCGACGTCGACACGCCAAACGCGGACGCGGTCACGCGCCACGCGGGCGTGGTGCGCGATCAAACCGTCCATGCGACGAGCGGGACCGGAGCTCTTGCGCGTGAAGAACAAGAGCGCCGCGCGGCGAGGCTCTGGACGGGAGCGACCTTCCAACCCCATATCCATATGGAGTCTTTGCCCCATCGAGAGACGGTGAAACGACCGCTGCGTGATGTGACGAGGGCTCGCGCGCCCAGTGTGCGTGTGTGAAGCCGGCTTCCCAACCGCACGAGCCCTCGTCCGTGCCCCACCAGGCGATGGAGTACCTCAGGCGCGCGTTTCCAAACCGCCCGCAACGGATATCTCCCGAACATGGGTCGCAACGTGCTCGTCGTCGTCTCGGATGCCGTGGACCCGGCGCGCCTAACCGAGGCGCTCGCCGCGGAGCTCGAGCCCGACTGCACGATCAAGGTCGTGGGCTCGCCCTCGCTGTCCCGCCTGGACTGGCTGACGAACGACGAAGACGGCGCGCGCCGCGAGGCCCAGCAGCTCGCGGAGACTGGCGCTCAGGCGATCGATGGCCAGACCGAGCCGACGCCGGGCGATCCAATCCCGGAGCAGGCCGCCGAGGATGCGCTGCGGACCTTCCCGGCGGAAGAGGTGGTGTTCGTCACGTCGTCAGGCACGGAGCTCGACCTGCCGGAGCTCGAGGGTCGCCACGTCGCGGTCCGACGGATAACTCTGCCGGCCACGGACTGAAGGAGGAGCCATGCCGCCACGAGGCGTGAAGAAGGGGACGAAGCGCGCTCGCCAGTACGAGCACATCAAGGAGAGCGCAAAGGAAGGCGGAGCGTCCGAGGATCGGGCGGAAGAGATCGCTGCGCGAACGGTCAACAAGGAGCGCGCACGTCACGGCGAGTCGAAGACCTCGTCGAAGCTCTCGCGGACGGACATCTCTTCCGGCCGCCGCGGCGGCCTTCGCTCGCACGGGACACGCGGTCGAGGCCGGACGCTCGAGCAGCTCTATCAGGAGGCCCGCCGGATGAAAATCGATGGCCGCTCGAAGATGAACAAGGAGCAGCTGCGGCGCGCGGTCGACGGGCGCCAGCGCTGATCGAAACCAGCGACGCGGCCCAACGCCAGCGGCCGCCGACCACACCACATGCCCGAGCTCCCCGACACGCTCGATCGCAGACGCCACGTCGCCGTCCCGTCGGCGTCGTTCGAGCCGTGGTTCCGGCGCGTCGGGCTCGTCTGCCTCCTCGCTTTCGTCGTCGCCGCGCTCTGGAACGTCTTCGGGCAGCGGTCGACGACGGCCGTCGCGGGCACGCCTATGGCCAAGCTCGAGATCCGCGCCCCCGCAGCGCTCCGCACCGGGCTGATCTTCGAGGCGCGGTTCACGGTTCGCGCACGAGACGATCTTCGTCGCGTCAGCCTCGTTCTCGACCCCGGTTGGTTCGACACGATGACGTTGAATGCCACCGCGCCGGACCCGGCCTCGTGGACGCAGCGGAACGGCCATAGCGTGCTCGCTCTCGGTGACCTGCCCGCCGGGCAGAAGTACGTCCTCCGCCTCTATTTCCAGGCCAACCCGACGGCGATCGGCCGACGGCGCCAGAACGCCGTCCTCGAGGTCGACGGGCGGCCAGTGACCGTCGTGCGACGGTCGGTCGTCGTCTATCCGTGAAGGAGGGGACCGATGGACATTGTCATCCGCGCGGTCGTCATCTTCGCCTTCATCTTCCTCCTGCTGCGGATCATGGGCCATCGCGAGCTCGGCAGCCTCGAGCCGTTCGACCTGATCGTGCTCGTCGTCGTCGGCGACCTCGTTCAGCAGGGCGTGACGCAGAACGACTTCTCGCTTACCGGAGCGATGCTCGCGATGACGACGATCTGCCTGCTGGCCGTATTCGTGTCATGGCTCAGCTTCCGTTTTCCGCGCCTTCGTCCCGCGCTCGAGGGTCGGCCGATCGTGCTCGTCGAGGACGGCAAGGCGATCGAGCCGAATCTTCGTCGCGAGCGGATCACGATCGAGGAGCTCGCCGCGCAGGCGCGCCTGCAACAGATCGAGTCGATCGGGGACGTGCGCTGGGCCGTGCTCGAAACGAGCGGCTCGATCAGCTTCATCCCCCGCGCCAGCCGGGGCTAGCGGAACCCGCTACGCGGCCGCGAGGGAGGAGACGGCCTCGTCGCGCGTGTCGACGATCGTGAACACGCGGTCGAGCAGGGTGATCTCGAAGATCTTGCGGATGTTCGGATTGTCGCACACGAGCACAACCCCTCCCTCCTCTGGGCGTAGCCGCTTCAGCCCACCAAGGAGGACGCCGAGCGCCGTCGAGTCGAGAAAGGTCGTGTTGGTCAAGTCGACGATGACAAAACGCGCGCCGCCGTCGATTACACGGTGCAGCTCCTCCTTGAGCTCGGGCGCCGTGTGCAGATCGACCTCCCCGACGAGGTCGATCGCAGAGACGCCCTCTGCGACAGGAGCGCTGGAAACGCGAAAGCTCATCGTAGGGAGTCCTGCATCCAACGATCCCTCGTACCCGATTTCTGTCGGGTCGAAACGCGGGCTCGCGATCCTCTCACATCTATGCGTCGTTCGCCGAGGGTTTGAGATCGCGCTAAGCGGCAAGAAAGCATTGCGAGCCAAACGCGGGAGGGCATTGGGTTGTGAACGAACGAGGCGCTCGAACGACTGAATGGCGCATCCTCGCCTCCGACGAAGACGAGAGTCCGGCGATCGAGGACGACCTCTTCGATGAGGACGAGTCGGACGAGGAAGAGTCGGAGAACGAGGACGAGCTTGGCGGTGGGCTGGATCCCCGCTCGGGGACCAGCGCCTAGCTGGGAGTGGTTTGTGGCCGAGCGCGACCGGGTAGGCGTGGTTCGTACCGACAGCAGCCCTCAAGCCAACACGCTCGAAGGAGGCTTCTCATGATCTGGCTACTCGTTGCATTGATCATCGCGTTCGCCATCGTCGGCGGGGTGGCGGTGACCAAGTTCCTGTTCTTACTGCTCGTGGCCGCGGCGATCATTGCGCTTATCGGCATGGTCAGCCGGTCGGCCTGACGAAAGGCACGGTGATCTCATGGGCTTCGGCATCGGAATCCTGCTGGTCGCCACAGGCGCGATCCTCGCCTGGGCGGTTGAGGTCGATACGACCGGTTTCGACATCAACACGGCCGGCTACATCCTGATGGGCGTGGGCGCCTTCGCGATTCTCGCTTCGCTCGTCTTCTGGTCAAGCTGGGCGGGGCCGGGCTACTTCACGCGCCAGGAAGGGGGCACGTCGCGCCGACGCACGATCGTGGAGGACGACTCGGTCTGAGAGCTCGCGACCCGTGCGTTTGGGCAGAAGCCGCCGGGTAGAACGTCGCCCATCGACCGAGCAACCTGCACTCGACGCTCGGCGTATCGCTTGAAGAGGGACGCGGAACACGCGTCCCTCTTCGCGTCACGAGACGCGGACCGGCCCGTTACTCCGCCGGCGCAGCTGCACCTCGGTGCCGCCCGCATGGCGGGTGATCTCGACCGCATCGACCATGCCCGCGATCAGCTTCAGGCCGAAACCACGGTCGGATCGCTCGCGCGGCTCTCGCCAGCGGCCGTAGTCACGGACGGAGACGACGATCTCGTCACCGATCTTCTCCGCCCGCAAGTCGAACACCGCCTGGGACGGATCCTCGGCGTGCTCGACGGCGTTCGCGCATGCCTCAGAGGACGCGAGAACGACGTCTTCGGCGATCCCGTCCGCGATCCGGCACGGCGAGCCAGTCGCGCAGGGACGAGCGCATCTCGGCGAGCGCTGCCGGCTCGGCCGGAAAGGACCGCACGAGCTCGACGGGCTGGGCCGTCGTCGTCAGCGCGAGCACTGCCACGTCGTCGGCGGATGGCTGGTCGCCGAGGAGGTCAGCGACAACGTGGTCGAGTAGTGCCTGGAGCTCGGCGGGGTCCCAGGACGCTTGCGGCGCTCCGCAGCTGCTCGAGCCCCTCGTCCAGCGTGCTGCCGCGCCGCTCGACGAGTCCGTCCGTATAGAGGACGATCGCATCGCCCGGCTCCAGCTGGACGACATCCTGGCTGTACTGGACGTCCGCGTGGACGCCGATCGGGATCGACCGTCCACCCTCGAGGTACTCCGCCGACCCGTCCGCGCGCACGAGCAGCGGCGGCGGGTGACCGGCGCTCGCGTAGCGGCAGGTCTGCGTGGTCGTGTCGACGATCGCATAGAGCACGGTCGCGAAGGACGGGCCCGTCGTGTCCGCGAGCCGATTGAGCTTCGCGAGCACCGTCGTCGGCTTCAGCCCATCCATCGCATAGACGCGAAGCGCGTTTCGGAGTTGTGCCATCGCCGCGGCAGCGAGCACTCCTTTGCCGACGACGTCGCCGACAACGATGCCGACCCGCCCCGCGCCGAGCTCGATCGCGTCGTACCAATCTCCGCCGACGCGCACGCCCGTGCTACCCGGGACATACCGTGCCGCGAGCCGCAGCCCGTCGATCTCGGGCATCCGCTCCGGGAGCACGCTCCGCTGGAGCGTGACGGCCGTCTCGTGCTCGCGCTCGTAGAGCGACATGCGCTCGAGCGCGAGCGCGAATCGGTCGCCGGCAAGCGCGAGCAGCCTGAGGTCACGATCCTCGAACGCCGCCCGCCGATCGCTCGTGACGTGGAGGACGCCCATCACCCGCCCGTCGGCCCGGAGTGGAACGCCGAGCAGCGAACCGCCGAACCTTCGCAGGTAGTCGCTGACGGGCTCGGCAGCGACGACGTCGTCGATCCGGACAGCCTGACCCGTCTCCGCGATCGTCCCGGCGATTCCACGGCCGATCGGCATCCGTGACCCCGGCAATTGTCTCCTCGTCGAGCCCGACCGCGGCCCGCATGCGGATCTCCGGGCGCTCGGCGTCGACCAGGAGCAGCGCGGAACGATCCGCGCCGAACAGGTCGCGGACGAGAGGCAGCAGGTTCTCGATCAGCTCGTCGAGCGAGCGGGCGGCGAGCCCGGCCTGGGCGACGGCCTCGAGCGTTCGCAGGCGTTCGTTCGCACGCTGTGCGGCTGCCCGAGCGGTCTGCTCGTCGTCGTACAGACGTGCCCGCTCGATCGCCTCCGCTACGTGCCGTCCCAGCGCCTCGAGCAGGTCGAGCTGCGCCGCCACCAGTCCGTCGCTCCGTTCGAGCTCGATGCCGATTGCGCCGATCGTCTTGCCGCCCGCCACCAGCGGAACGCCGATCGCCGGCGAGGGACCATCGTCGCGAACGACGACCTGCCCGGCTCGGATCGCCTCTTCCACCGGCAGGCTCGAGACGAACGTCTGGGTCGGCTCTCCTGTCTTCGCCCCGTCGTGGGTGGCGAGCGGTCGCAGCGTCCCGTCCGGATCGTTGGAAGCGACGACGCCAGCCGAGGCGCCGAGCAGAGTGGCCAGCTGCGCCGTAACCCGGTTCCCGATCTCGTCCACCCCCGAGATGCCGGAGATCGCCGCCGTCAGCTCTTGGAGCCGGCTCTCGAGCTCCCGCGCGTCGCGCTCGTGCTCGTACAGCCGCGCACGCTCGACCGCCTGACCGCACTGGCGGCCGATCGTGGCGAGCAGCGCACGGTCTTCGCGGCGTCGAGGTCGACGCTCGCCGAACTGAAGCGTGAGCAGGCCGAGCGGCCCTCGCGGCCGACGAGCGGAACGAGACCGGTCGCCTCCCACGGCGCCTGTACGTCGGCCTCCGCAGGGAATCGCCGCTCGAGGGCGCCGTGCGATGCGAACCAGAGGATCTTCCCGCGGCGAACGGCATCGGTCGCCGCGAGCGGCTCGTCCATCGACAGCCGCTCCAGACGCGCCGACCGGTCGGGTGCCCCACTGTGGCGGAAACGACGAGTGTTTCAGCGTCGTCGCTCACGAGATGCACGACGGCCGCGTCAGCGCCGAACGCCTGCGCGCCCTGCGTGACGGCGACCTCCGTCACGTCCTCGACGGTGACCGCGGTCGCGAGCGCTGCGGTCATCGCCTGCAGGCGAACGAGCCGCTCGGTCGCCAACTGGGCGGTTCGGCGGGCGCTGAACTCGCGTTGGTAGAGCTCGGCTCGCTCGAGCGCCTGGGCGCACGGAGACGCGACGGCCTCGGCGAGCGTCCGGTCGGCGCCGTCGAATGACCGAGGCTCGTCGGCGACGATGTGGAGCGCGCCGAACACCCGCGGGCCGAGTGCCAGCGGTACGGCGATCGACGAGCGATCACCGCGTGCGACGCGGCGCTCTCCCCGAGGATCGCCCGCTCGACGTCGGCAGGAACGTCGGCCGGAGACGCGGGGTCAGCACCGGCGTGGCCGGCGAGGCGGAGCTCGCCATCCGCCGAGACGTAGAGATCGCACGCGGTCGCGTCGAATGCCTCTAGCGTCTGGTCGACGATCACTCGGACCACTTCCGAGCGCTCAGCCGCGGCCGATAGAGCAGCGGTCAGAGACTGGAGCCGAGTGGCGATCCGTCTGGCCTGGCGCTCCGACTCGAACAGCCGGGATCGCTGGAGCGCCTCCGAGGCCTGGCGCGCGAAGGTCTCCAGGAGATCTCGGTCGGCCGCAGTGAAGACCCTTGGGCCTGGAAAGCGGAGCGCCATGAAGCCGAGCGGCAAGTCGGTCGTAGTTCGCAGCGGCACGAGAGCGAGCGCCTCGGCCCCGGTCGCCTGATGGGCGCTACGAAGCTCCGTCCGCTCCGCGTTGCTCGTCGTCTCGAGCCAGAGCGGCTGGCCGGTGCGCGCGACCTGGGCCGCGACATGCAGTCCCTCGAGCGGGATCATCCGGTGCTCTTCGACGAACGACTCCGCGTAGCCGAGCGACGACAGGTGCTCGAGCTCGTCCGTCTCGTCGGACAGCACGCTGACCCAGCCGGCGGTCGCCCCCACTGCGGCGGTGCCTTCGCTGACGAGGATGCGCGCGATCTGCGCCGGCGTGACCGCTGCCGCAAGCAGCGCCGCGAGCCGCTGGAGCCGCTCCATCTGAGCCGCCGTGGCCGTCGCCGAGTCGTGGGCACCGATCGCATCGTTCCGGGCTCTCTGTTCCCTGTGCAGCAGCACCACTATGAGCGCGACCGCGCCTGCGAACGCGACGACTGCGGCGTAGCCGGAGCCCGAAGGCACGAACGAGTGCACGGGCTCGACGAAGTAGTAGAGGTACGGGACGTAGGAGATAACGGCCGTTCCCACTCCAAACGCGAACCCGCCGATCAGCGTCGATACGAGCACGGCGACGAGAAAGAGCGCCGCCGATCCGGCGCGGCCCTCGAGGCCGGTTGCGAAGCCGATCGCGGTGGCGACGACCGGACCGAGCAGAGTCACACCGAGCGCGAGCGCGAGTCGACCCGGCGAGCGTGCGCTACCGCTCAGCCTCACGGAGTGGCCGCCTCCACAGCCGCCGTCAGAGAGCTCGCGACCGCCACGAGCGTGTCAAGCTTCGTAATCTCGAGCGCGCGACGCACGGGTGCGTCGTGCCCGACGGCAAGCACGAGCTGCCGCTGGTCTCGCCCCAACTGCTCGGAGAGATCGAACAGCATGCGGATGCCCGCGCTGTCGATGTAGGTGAGCTCTCCGAGATCGAGCACGATCGAGCTGCCGTCTCCGGACGCCGACAGCAGCCGCGTCGAGACGTCCGTTGCGTTCGCCATGTCCACCTCACCGCGGACGGCGAGCACGACAACGCCGTCGCGTCGATCGAGGTCGATCGAGACCCCGTCGTTCACGCAGCTCTCGTCCACGCGATCCCGTCCATGCTGGAAAGTGTGACAAAGCGCTCGTCACCTCGGCCCATGCGACGGAACAGGCGGATAATCCGGCGGTGCGAGCAGCCGCGGTCGTCGGTGCTCTCGTCGCCGGATTGACTTTGGCGCTCCCGACGACCGTGTGCACCGCTTCGAACGTCGCGTGGCCGGCGGCCGCCGGCATTCTCAACGAGCCCTAGCCGCCCGAGAACGGCCTCGTATACTCGAGTCGCTGGCGATGGCCGAGGACGCCACGAACGTATGGGACGAGGTGCCCGACTGGGGCGGCATCGGCGCCCGGCGGGTGGCACGACCGGAGGGGACGGCGCTCGGATCGTCGATCTGGGAGCTCCAGCCCGGCGGCTCGCAGTTCGTCTTCCACTTTCACCACGGGAGCGAGGAGCTCCTGATCGTGCTGCAGGGAGAGCCGACCGTCCGCATGCACGACGGCGAGCGGCAACTCGCCGAAGGCGATGTGGTCACCTTCCCGCGCGGGCGCGAGGGTGGGCACCAGATCCGGAATGACGGAGCGACGGTCGCCCGTGTCCTGATCGTGTCGACGAACACGGCTCCGGACGTGGCGGAATACGACTCGGGGAAGCTCGCTGCGATCACCGGCGACGGCGACCATCGCTACTTCCGGACGGGCGACGCCGTCGAGCACGCCGGCCCGGAGTAGCCCGTCAGGACCCGACGGCCGCCCGCTCCAGCTCGTCGATCTCGATCTTCTTCATCTCGAGCATCGCCGCCATCACGCGCTGGGCCTTCTCGCGGTCCGGCTCGGCGAGGAGCTCGTTGAGCCGCCGCGGCACGATCTGCCAGGAGAGGCCGAAGCGGTCCTTGAGCCAGCCGCACGGACCCTGCTCCCCGCCCTCGGAGAGGGCCTGCCAGTAGCGGTCGACCTCCTCCTGCGAGTCGCAGAAGACCTGAAACGAGATCGCCTCGCTGAACGTGAACTGCGGACCGCCGTTGAGGGCGAGGAACTCCTGGCCGTCGAGCTCGAAGCCGACGGTCATCACCGTCCCGGCCGGCCTCGGCCCCGCGTCGCCGTAGCGCGAGACGTCGAGGATTCGCGAATTCGGAAACAGCGACGTGTAGAAGCTCGCCGCCTCCTCCCCTTCGGTGTCGAACCACAGACAGGGCGTGATCGAGCCCATGAGCGCTCCTTTCGTCAGGGTGACCTGTGCCGAAGCCTCCCTCGAACCGCGCCAGCCCAAACACGGCGACCGCCGCCGCGATGATGACGCCCCAGGCGACCGATACGTACGGCGTAAGCCACGCTGCCGCCAAGTCCGCGCCGGGCGCGCGAACCCGCTGCACGTACGGATTGGTTCTCCGAGGCGTCCAGACTTCCGGCGACCGTCCCTCATGAGCACCCCACCCCTACGCACTGCGGACTGTGCTTGTTCCCGCGCGCACGGTTGCCACCGGCGTCGATTGTCCCCCGGATGGCGGTTATCCCACGCCCCTTGTTGACGTTCGCCGTGTTGCCGCCCAGCTTGTTCCCAATCGCCTTCCCTTGGATGACGATGCCTCCATCGCGGCCGTTGCCGTTCGCAACGTTGGCGGAGAGGAGGTTGTCGTTGGCCAACGTCCTTGCCTCCGTCTCCCCGCACCAGGATGCCGACACGGGCGTTCTTGGTCGCTGTGTTGGCGACCAGCTGGTTGTGCGTGGCGCCGTGCTTGCCTCCGAACTGGGCGACGCCGGCCTGCCCGCCGTAGAGGACGATGCCGACGCCGTTCCCGCTTACCAGGTTGCCGCGAACGAGGCCGCGCGTGAGATCGAAGAGAAGCAGCCCGACCTCGGCGTTACCCGAGACGCTGTTGCCGAGCACACGGAGGTTGCTGCTCGCCCCCACCGCGATACCGGCGGTGCGGTTGCCGCGGGCCCGGTTGCCCGTAACCAGAGTCGAGTCCGAGCTCGCGTTCACGTGGAGACCCTCTTTCCTGTTCCCGTCGAGCTCGTTTCCGACGAAGCGGCTCCTCGGTGACAGGAAGACGGAGATGCCGGCACCGGCGTTCCGGTCGACGTGGCTTCGCTCGACGATCGCCCCGGGTGAGGAGAACACGTTGATGCCGTTGACCTGGAAAGCCTTAACCTCGTTCGAGATCGTGCTCTCGGCAATCCTCGTCCCCGTTGACTGCTCCAGGAGGACCCCTGTGCAGATGTCCCCCTGCTTGCAGCCCAGGCCGATCTTGCGCACGGTCAGCTTGAGGAGAACAACCCCGCGGGAACCGGACACGGCGACGCCGGCGGAGTAGAAGTCCGTGATCGTGCCGTTCAGGATCTTGACGTTCGCGTGTTTCCGCACGTCGATACCGTCGACCTTGTTCGTCCCGTCGATCGTGTGCCCGTTGAGATCGACCGTGATGTTGTTGGCGCCGATGATCAGCCCGTTGGCGGAGCAATCGACGAGGTCGTTGGCGAGCCGAACGCTGGCCTTCAGCGTTTGCCCGCAGCTCACCTCCGTCTCGCTGCCCGCCCGCGCCTGAGCCGAGCCTGCGGCCGCCAGAGAGACGAACGCGACGAATACCGTGATCGGGGCGACCAACCTGCCCACTTCTGGAATGAAGATTACTCTCTTCATTACTGCTCCTTTCGTTCGTGTTCGGCGAAACGACTTGACCGAGGAAAGAACGGAGTGCCCGTCCACGCCGCGCTCACCAAGGTCAACTCTTCGAGGAACTCGCGCACCCAGTCCCGGCCCCCGGGCTCTACCGATGCCTCCGCTTCCGCCATGTCGACGTAGGGGGGCCACTGCTCCCGAAGGGACAATGAGACACCGTTGAACCTGTTCACCATTCCTCCTTCGCTTCCGGTTGACCACGTTCGCCACCGAGGTTAGGAGCGGAAATTCCTCGGGAAAACGGGGCAGGCCACAGTCTTTGCTCCGTACCGGCACGGGAATTCGGGCGACCTGCGGTTGCGGCTAGCCACGATGCCTTTGGGTTAACACCAACGTCTGGTTGCCTAGATCGCTGCGGGACTTGCGACCACCTGTCGCTGGAGGCTGAGAGGGCGGCGAATGACGCCGCCCTCTCAGATTTGTCGCATGCCGAATCGTGAAGCGATCGTCTTACGACGTCAGGTACGCGACCGACGGTCCGCAGATGTCCACTCCGTCTCGGAGCGGGTGCGGGCCGTGCCACGATTCCGTGGTCGTGATGTAGTCGCCGGTCGCGGCATCGAAGATGTCAGTGGTAGTGAGCTCGCCCGCGCCGCGGAGCGGCTTGCCATCGGCGTCCTTGAGCAGGGGGCCGTTCGGGATCTTGAACTGCAGCACCAAACCGGTGCCACTGACGACGAAGCTGAACGTACCGTCTCCGTTGTCGATGGGACCGTTCCCCTTCGTCGTAGTAGCGGCCGAGGACTCGACTGACTTTCCGCTCGCGGTTGCCGTGAAGACCGACGTGAAGCGAACGTTGTCGATGAACTGTCCACTCGCGTCCTGCCAGAAGTGCTCGACGACGCCGTCGACGGCTGTGCCGTCGACAACTCCGCACCAGCTGTGTGGGTAAGGGTCGCTCGTGAAGCTGAAGTGACCGTTCACCACCGGCGACCCCGCGAGGCCGAGCGCGGGCAGCGCGACTGCGAGCGCCGCTGTCGCCGCGAGAGCGACGAATACCCGCGGCGGCTTGAGTGTCTTCCAATTGCTGCATGCTGTTCCTCCCTTCGCGGTCGGTTGATGACACGTGCCGACCGAGGCTAGAAGGCGCCGGGAGGATGGAAAACGCGGCCAGCAACAATCTTCAACCCGTGGTAGCGCGAGGATTCGGCAAGCACGACTGCGGCTAGCCACGATGCGCTCGCGCGCGACCTCTGCGACCATCGCGGTGTGCGCACCAGCGTGCTCATCGTCGACGACCACGACGGCTTTCGCGAATCCGCGACCGCCCTGCTCGAGTCGGAGGGCTTCGACATCGTCGCCGCAGTAGCGGGCGGTGTCGACGCGCTCGCAGCTGTCGACAGCCTGCGGCCGGAGGTCGTGCTGCTGGACGTCCAGCTTCCGGACCTGGACGGCTTCGCGGTGGCGGAACGGCTGGCTGCGCTACCAGAGCCGCCGCGCATCGTGCTCATCTCCAGCCGCGAGGCGTCGGCGTACGGCCCACGCGTCCAGGCCGTGCCGGCGCAGGGGTTCATCTCGAAGCGCGAGCTGACAGGACCTGCTCTGCGCGCGCTCGTCGGGTAGTGCGCACGGTTCGCGTCACGCTCCTCCCGGCGGGCATCGCACTGGGCCTCTACGCCGAGTGGGCAGCGCTGAGGCGCAGGCCATTCGAGGAAGCCGCCTCGGCAGCAGAGATCCGGCTCGCCGTCGCGGATTTCGTCGTCGGGCTGATACTCATCGGCTGCGGGGTCGTGGCCTGGTCCCGGCGACCGGAGAGCCGGACGGGCCTCCTCCTCGCGCTGTCGGGCCTGACCTGGTACCTGGGCACGTTCGCTGCTTCGGGCCGGTCCGGCTACGCAGACTTCGGCGCTCTCTTCCTCACCCTCCATCGAGGGCTGCTCGTGCAGGCCCTCCTGTCGTACCCGAGCGGGCGACTCGAGGGGTGGACCGAGCGGGCCGCCGTCGTGCTCGCGTACGGGATCTCGGCGATTGCGGATATCGGCGAGACGGCGGAGGCAGCAATCGTGCTCGCGTCTGTCGTCCTCGTCGTCGGTACGAGGCGGTTTCTTCGCGCTTCCGGCCCGCAGCGCCGGGCGCGCCTGCCGGCAGCCGTGGGGAGCATTGCCTTTGCGGCCGTCCTGCTCGTCGCCGGGCTGGCACGGCTCGAAGGGTCGAGCCCTTCGCTGGACCGAGCCATTCTCTGGGCCTACATGATCGTGGTCGCGGGGATCGCCGTCGGCCTCACGCTCGACCTCGTGCTCGCTCGTTGGACACAGGCGACCGTTACCGGTCTCGTCGTGGACCTCGGTCAGGCTGCCGGGCCCGGCACGCTGCGCGATTACCTCGCCAGAGCGCTCGGTGACAACTCTCTGGTAGTCGGCTACCGACTGGCGGATCGCGGCGTCTACGTCGACGACCAGGGGCACGAGATCGAGCTGGCCGAGGCTGGTGACCGTCGCGCCACGATCGTCCGCGACGGCGACGAGCCTGTGGCCGAACTCGTTCACGACGCCGGAGTACTTGCCGATCCCGAGCTCGTCGAGGCGGTCGCTGCCGCGGCGCGGATCGCCGTCGTCAACGCACGCCTTCAGGCGGAGATCAGGCACCAGGTCGGTGAGCTCGAAGCATCCCGACGGCGCCTCGTGGAGGCGGGCGACGCTGAGAGGCGGCGCCTAGAGCATGAGCTTCGCGAGGGCGCGGAGCGGCGCCTGGCGGCAGTGGAGGCCCTGCTCGAGGAGGCCGCGGCTCGCGCCGCGGGCGGTGTGGGAACGACGCTCGCCCAAACGCAGACAAGGCTCGAGCGGACGCGCTCGGAGCTTCACGAGTTTGCTCGAGGCATTCACCCGCGCGTCCTTATCGATGGCGGCCTCCTCGCCGCGCTGCGCGAGCTCGCCGATCGCAGCGCCCTGCCGGTCGAGCTGACAGTCCCGGATGTTCGATTCACCCTGCCGATCGAGGCGGCGGCGTACTTCGTCTGTTCCGAGGCGTTGGCGAACGCCGGCAAGCACGCGGCCGCCTCGAGCGCTCAGATCGACGTCGAGGAGCGCGACGGCAGTCTCATCGTCTCGGTTCGCGACGACGGTCGCGGTGGCGCCACGCTCCAGGGGGGCTCGGGCCTCAGGGGCCTCGCCGACCGGGTGCAGGCGCTGGGAGGACGACTAAGCGTGATGAGCCCGACCGGCGGCGGCACGCGAGTCGTCGCCGAGCTACCGCTCAGCTGAGAAGGTTCATCTACCCACGCGATGCCACGGCGCGAAGGTCGGATTCGGAGCACCTATCTTCCTGCCCGGGATGTACCGAAGGGTCAGGGTGTCGCGAAACACGTTCCAGCGGTAGACGCCGACGCCGTCGGCGGACCGGAAGAAGACCGTGTCACCCCGGAGGCTGAACGTACCCGTGTTCTTCCACGGACGTATCGCGAGCGAGGCGTCCTCGCCTCAGGATCATGCGGTAGCGACCCGCGTCTACGTCGCCGGCTACGGCACGGCTCGCCGTCATCTCCCAGATGCCGTCGAGCGGCGTCACAGCAGTGCTTGCGTTCGGAAACTGCGTGTTCTGACGAGGCGGAGGCTCGGAGCATGGAACCACCCGGTCCGGAGGCAACCCACGCTTCATCGCCTCGATTTCGCGAATGAACGACCCCGTTTTCGGGTCGAGCTCGAGCTGGAGCATAGACGGGACGGACGGCTGCGCGAAGAGCGGCAAGCTGCGGGGGTGTGGCGGTGACGAAGGTCACGCGGCCACGCCGGCAGAGAATGCCGGCCTCGACACGATCCTTGTTGTGCAGGCGGGCGATCGCAGCACCCAGCGCCTCGCGTCCGGCCCTACGAAGGATGTTGCGCTGTGCCGCTGTCAGCTTCGCGAGCATCATTCGGTTGGCGACCACCGAGAACGCCTTTGGCCAAAAAGCGACGTTTGCCGTTATCGATGAGCCGTTGATGTCGTACCCGTCACGCTCGAGCGTGACCAGGTCGAGCTCCGCGCCGTCGAACACGAAGGGCGGTAGCTCCCTTGAGAGATACCCGCGAGGGGTGGCGCCCAGGGCCCGGAACGTCCTCGCCGAGAGGAGGGACGGCGTAACCCCGAACACGGCGCCGCGGTAGTCGGAGGGCTTCAATAGGCGGCGCGTCAGGCCGAAAGGCCTGCGCAGCTCCCCGGGAAGCATCGCCAATCCCTCGATGCCCAGACGGTGGATGGCGGGAAGCATCTTGTTGGGCAACCGACTCGCGAGCAGCTTCCGCTCGAGCGCGAGCCCGTCGACGAGCAGCGGCGCCGTGACCGCTTGAAGGTCGTCGACACCGAGCTCGTCGAAGGAGCGCACGGCAACCTTCGCGAGGTCGACCTTGCCGGCCCGGACGTCGGCGACCGTCCCGCGGTCGTAGTCGATGTCCTGAGCTCGCCACCCGCCCTCGAGCTCGAACGTGATCGACCCGTCTGACAGGCGGCTGACAGCCGAGATGTACTCCTTCAGATCGCGGTCGCCTGTCTCGTGATTAGCGATCGTGAGGACGACGGTATGTCGGCTCGTTCCGCCCGCCTTCGTGAAGCCGCCACAGCCGGCGGCGGCGAGAGCGAGCGCTGGAAGCGCAAACCAGACGAGTCGCATCGCCATGACTGTACGACTCGCTTCACCACTCCGCAGCAGATCGTCTCGGTCATTAAGCCAATCAGGAGTATGCGACGATTGGCGCATGGCCCTCGCGCGGTATGGCTGGATCGCGCTTGCATTGCTCGCGGCAGGTCTGGGGATCCTGGCCCTCGTCGTCGCGAGAGAGCATCCGGTCAGCTCGTTCGGAGGCACGTCGACGCTCGCGGGGATTGCCGAGCTGGCCGCTGGGTGGTCGCTCGTCGCGGCAGGTCTCCTCTTTCGCGCGCGCCACCGGACCAATCGGTTCGGCATCCTGCTCTACGCGGCCGGCCTCGCGTGGTTCCTGCCGGAGTTGAGCAACCCCAGAGTCGGTGTCGCGCTCGGCTTCACCGTGGGCATCGTCGGTTTCGTCGCCTGTGCTCCGCTCGTGGCTCACGCGGCTCTGGCGTACCCGACCGGCAAGCTGCGGTCGCGCCTCGAGGTCGCAGTCGTGGCCTTCTCGTATGCGGGGGCGATTCTCCTGCTCGGTCTGCTGCCGGCAGCAGTCTTCGACCCGAAGGAGACGGGCTGCTTTCAGTGTCCGCCAAACCTCGTTCTGGTCAGAGGTGATGACGGGCTCTTCGACACGTTCAACCGCTACGGGCTGCGCGCCGGGGTCGGCTGGTTGGCAGCCCTGGGCGTTCTGCTGCTGTGGCGCCTCGTCCGCTCTTCGCACGCCGCGGCCGCGGTGTTTCCCGTCCTCGTGCCGGCGATCGCGTACCTGGCACTCGTCGCGTGGGACTTCCAACACGCGTTGGCACACGGGATCCTCGGTAACGATTCTCTCGACCAGCGCCTCTGGCGTTACGAGGCGGCCGTGCTCGCTGCCTTCGCGCTCGCCGTCGGCTTGACACTGCTCAGGGAACGGCAGGCGCGAGCGTCCGTAGCACGCTACGTCGTAGAACTGGGTCAAATGCCCAGGCCAGGGGCGGTGCGGGATGCCCTCGCGGAGGCGCTCGGCGATCCTGAACTCGAACTCGCCTACCGCCGGCCCGAGACCGGAGCCTACGTCGATGCCGCAGGGCGCCCGACCGAGGTCGATAGCGGCCCCGGCCGAGCCATCACTCCTATCGTCCGCGGCGAAACACCCATTGCCGTTCTTGTCCACGACGAGCGCTTGCTCGACCAGTTCGGGCTTGTTGAGGAGGTCTTGACTGCCGCGCGTCTCGCAGTCGAGAACGAGCAGCTCCAGGCCGAGGTGAGAGCTCGGCTCGAGGAGCTCCGCGCCTCGCGCGCGCGCATCGTGGAGACCGGCGACGCCGAACGGCGTAGCCTCGAGCGTGACCTCCACGACGGGGCTCAGCAGAGCCTCCTGGCTCTCTCCTACGACCTGCGCGTGATACGGGCCGCTGCCCGGGCCGACGGCGATCCGGAAGTTGCAACCCTGCTTGCGTCCGCCTCCGATCAGGCCCAAGGCGCCCTCGACCAGTTGCGCGAGCTGGCTCACGGCATCTACCCGGCCATCCTGACGGAGGCGGGCTTACATGCTGCCCTCACGACTCTCGCCGACACGGCACCGCTTGTGATCGAGCTCAACTACGTGCCACAGGAGCGCTACGAGGCGCGGGTCGAGACCGCTGCCTATCTGGCGGTAGCGGAGGCGGTCGAGGACGCGGCGGAGAGGGGCGCGACTTTCGTCGGTATCACGGTCAACCGCGACGACGGGCGCCTCGTGGTCACGGTGCACGACGACGGCGCAAAGCGCAGCGCCG
The DNA here is from genome assembly GCA_963705945.1 of uncultured Actinomycetes bacterium. Taxonomy (GTDB): domain Bacteria; phylum Actinomycetota; class Thermoleophilia; order Gaiellales; family Gaiellaceae; genus PALSA-612. The sequence continues at coordinate 48,396 of CAVPLG010000005.1, forward strand.
AGCTCGTGCATCTCGCCGACCGCGTCGGCGCTCTCGGGGGCACGCTCGATGCAGGACCAAGCACCGTTCGGGCGGAGATCCCGTGCGCGTAGTCGTCGCCGACGACGTCATGCTCACGCGAGAGGGCATCGTCCGTCTGCTGCGAGACGCCGAAGTGGACGTCGTGGCCGAGGCGGAGAATGCGGACGAGCTGCTCCGACACGTCCGACTTGCCCGACCCGACGCGGCCATCGTCGACATCCGCATGCCTCCGACACACACGGACGAGGGACTCGTGGCCGCGCAGCAGATCCGAGCTGAGCACCCCGCCGTCGGCGTGCTCGTGCTTTCCCAGTACGTCGAGCCGAGCTACGCGATGCGTCTGCTGGAGGAGCATCCTGAGCGCGTCGGCTACCTGCTCAAGGAGCGCGTCTTCGACGTGGCCATCCTCATCGACGCTCTCCGAAGAATCGCCGACGGCGAGACCGTGGTGGATCCGACGATCGTGTCACGGCTCGTCGGCCGCCGCCGTCGGGAAGATCCGCTCGCCGAGCTGACCGATCGCGAGCAGGAGGTGCTCAGCCTCGTCGCAGAGGGCCTCTCCAACAAAGCGATCGCCGGCCGACTCTTCATCACGGAGCGCACGGTCGAGGCGCACGTGAAGCAGATCTTCGTGAAGCTTCAGCTCGGCACCAACCCTGAATCGCACCGGCGTGTGCTCGCTGTGCTGGCGTACTTGCGGGCCGGCGCGTAGGGGCGGGTTTTGGCCCCGCTTCCGCCCAGTTAGATCCAGTTGGATCCGCTGAGACCGGTACTAAATCTGGTACCAAGTTTCCGCTGCATTCGATACCGGTCAATGATCACTTCTACGACGGGAGAAAGGGGGCCTTCGCGAGCCGCCGCGAGCCGCGGCGGCCGCGAGGGATCCCCGAACGGCAGGACGGGCGAGGAGCGGTCGGCGTTCGCCTCGGCACAGCCACCTCTCACGCCCGGTGGCCTTGGGGGCTCAGCGGTCGCGAGCGCAGCGGAAGCCGACGTTGCCGGTGGAGGAGTCGGGCGTCGAGCCCTGACGCGCCGCGACCCGGTAGCGCCTGCAGTAGGAGTGATGACAAAGGTACGAGCCTCCTCTCTGCACTCTGCTCGTGCCCTGACGCGGCCCCGCGGGATCTCGTCTCCGATCGCGTCGACGAAAGGTCGGGTGGAACCAGTCCGCCGTCCACTCCCAGACGTTGCCCGTCGTGTTGTAGAGGCCATAGCCGTTGGGAGCAAACGCGCTCACCGGCGCGGTCCCGACGAAGCTGTCGGCGGAGGTGTTCCGGACCGGGAACTCGCCCTGCCAGACGTTCATTCTGTGCTCACCGCCGGGCTCGAGCTCGTCGCCCCAGGGGAACACTTTCCCTTCCAGCCCGCCACGGGCGGCAAACTCCCACTCCGCCTCCGTGGGAAGCCGTGCATCCGCCCAGGCGCAATACGCGTCGGCGTCGTGCCAGGAGACGTGGACGGCCGGGTGATCGAGGCGCGCGGCGATCGACGAGTGAGTTCCCTCGGGGTGCCGCCAGTCGGCGCCTTCGACCTTCCGCCACCAGGGCGCTTGCGCAACGCCTTCCGTGGGCGGGAAGTCATCCGGGAGCAGGCCCGCGAAGACGAACGACCACCCGAACCGCTCCGCGTCGGTGACGTAACTCGTCTCTGCGACGAAGCGGGAGAAGTCGGCGTTGGAGACGGCGTAGGCGCCGATCGAAACGGCCGAGACCTCCACCTCCTTGACGGGACCTTCTCCGTCGTCGGAATACGCCCACCGATCCTGGCTGCCCATCGCGAACACGCCGCCGTCGAGCCGCACGAGATTCGCTGCGGTGACGCCGTCCGTCGTGACCACAGCATGCCGGGGAGGCTGCACCGGACGGCCGCTCGAGGGCGCGCAGCAGGCTCCCGCCACGCTACTGCCGGGCCATCGCGATCTGCAGGCGCTCCTCGGGCGAGATGAGGTGGTCGACGTTCTCCGCGGCCTCGTCGATGTCGAGCTGCACCCAGCGCACCGTGCCCGTGAACTCGCTGTCGCGGATCCCGTAGTCGTCGCTCACCGGCGTCGCCGTGTCGCTCCCGACGTCGGTCGTCTCGTCCGCGGAGAAGAGCATCGGCACGGTCGCCTCGACACGACCCTGGCCGACCTGCTCGCCGTCGACGAAGAGCGTGACGGCACCTCCCTTCCCGAGCCCGCCGCCGTCGTAGGCGAATTCCATGCGCACCTGTTGCTCGCCCGCCGGAATCGCTTCTGCGCCGTAGACCTTGAAGCGCTGGAGACCGAAGAGGTTGTAGCAGTAGGCCAGTCTCCCGTCACTTCGCGTAGAGCACGAAGCCGCCGAATGCGCCGCCCTGCGACAGGATGACGCCGTTCGCGCCGCTTCTCTGGCACCACGATCTCGGCCGTGATCGCGTGCGACTTGTTCTTCAGCGCCACGATCGAGTTCTCCGAGAGGCGTCCCATCCGGCCGAAGAGCAGCTGCGAGTTGCCGCGCACGAGCTGCGGGCCGCCCGGCGAGGTCGGGGTTGAACCGCTCGAACCGCCGGTCGTCGAGCGGCAGCACGTTGTACTTCCGCGCCTCGTCCAGGAAGAGGCGCTGGAGCTCGGCGAGCTTGTCCGACTCCTGGTCCGCGAGGTCGTGCGCCTGCGTCCAGTCGTCCGGGCCGTAGAGCTCCCAGACGTCGTCGGCGAACGCCGGCATCTCGGTCGCCATCCAGGGGATGCTGTGCCGCGTCACGGCAGTCCACCCCTCGTGGTAGATGCCGCGGTTGCAGAACATCTCGAAGTACTGGGTCGTGCGGCGCTCGGCTGCGCTTCCGTCGTCGAAGGAGTAGGTCATCGACACGCCGTGGAGCGGCATCTGCTCGACGCCGTGGACCGTCGCGGGCTCGGGCAGCGAAGCGGCGTCGAGCACGGTCGCGGCGATGTCGATCACGTGGTGGAACTGGGCGCGGATCTCGCCCCTGGCGCGGATCCCAGCGGGCCAGTGGACGACCGTCCCGTTGCGCGTGCCGCCCCAGTGCGACGCGATCTGCTTCGTCCACTGGTACGGAGCATCCATCGCGTGCGCCCACCCGACCGCGTAGTGGTTGTACGCAAGCGGCGTGCCGAAGTCGTCGATCCGGGAGGCCATGAACTCGACCGTCTCGAGCCCGAACGCCCCGTTCAGGACGGCGAGCTCGTTGAAGCAGCCGTTCGGCGTGCCTTCGGCCGAGGCGCCGTTGTCGCCGATGATGTAGTAGACGAGCGTGTCGTCGAGAATCTCCGAGGTCGTCGAGGGCGTCGATCAGCCGGCCGATGTGATGGTCGGTGTGCTCGAGGAAGCCGGCGTAGACCTCCATCTGGCGGGCGAGCACCGGCTTCAGCTCGTCTGGCATGTCGCTCCCAGGCAGGGATCTCGGCCGCGCGCGCCGTGAGCTCCGCTTCCTCGGGCACGATCCCGAGCTCCTTCTGGCGAGCGAGCGTCCGCTCGCGGAGCGCGTCCCAGCCGTCGTCGAACCGGCCCTTGTACTTGTCCGACCACTCGGGTAGCACGTGGTGCGGCGCGTGCGTCGCGCCCGGCGCGAAGTAGACGAAGAACGGCTTGTCCGGCATGAGGGCCTTCTGCTGCTGGATCCAGTCGATCGCCCGGTCGGTCATGTCCTCCGTGAAGTGGTAGCCCTCCTCCGGCGTCCGGTCCGGCTCGATCGGCGTCGTCCCGTCATAGATCGCGGGCGCGTACTGGTTCGTCTCTCCGCCGATGAAGCCGTAGAAGTGCTCGAAGCCTCCGCCGCCGGTCGGCCACGAGTCGAACGGCCCGAGAGGGCTCGTCTCCCATACCGGCACCTCGTGGCACTTGCCGAACTGCGCGGTCGAGTAGCCGTTCAGCTTGAGCGTCTCCGCCAGCGGCGCCGCGGTGTTCGGGCGGATCGAGTTGTACCCGGGGGCCGAGGTGGCGATCTCGGTGACGCCGCCCATTCCGACCGAGTGGTGGTTGCGGCCGGTGAGAAGGGCCTGGCGCGTCGGCGAGCAGAGCGCCGTCGTGTGAAAGCGGTTGTACTTGAGCCCGTTCGCTGCGAGCCGCTCCGCCGTCGGCGTGGCGCAGGGGCCTCCGAAGGCGCTCGAGGCGCCGAAGCCGACGTCGTCGAGCAGGATGACGAGGACGTTTGGGGCTCCGCCGGGCGGCCGCAGCGGCTCGATCGGTGCGAACTTCGCCTCCGGGTCTTTCGCATCCTCGTACACCGCTCCCGCGTACGGCCGATCTGGGATCGGCAGGTGATCGCGGACGGGCTCCTCGGGCATCTCGGCTCCTCGCGTCGGGTGTGACTCTCAGTGCCCGATTCTATTGTCGGCGCCCAAGCTACACAGGCGCGGAAGGTCAATTCCATCTGAACCGACGGTGTCCGCGAGCTCGTTTGGACCGGATCTACAAGGCGTCACCCGCTTGCTGTTGAAGGAGCTCGTCGAGCATCCGTGGAAGGTGCTCGGTTCGCTCGATGCACGCCACTGGTCGGAGCGCATGGCGAACATGCTCTGCATGCAGCCCACCGACACGTCGATCCGGCGGACGAGATCCCTGGGGCGGCAAAGACTGAGACGGCAGGGAACCACGATGAGCCGCCGAATCGGCGGCTGTGGGGCCGGCGGGCTTGGACGAGGCGCGGGACGCGACGCGGCGGACGCGCCTCGCGAATGAACGCACCTACCTCGCCTGGTGGCGGACGGGCCTTACGACCTTCGCCGTCAGCGTCGCGGCCGGAAAGCTCGTGCCGGAGCTCTCGTCAGGAGCCGCTTGGCCCTTTGAGGCAATCGGCATCGGGTTCGCGCTCGTCGGGCTGGTGTTCATCACCTACGCATACGTCCGGCAGAAGCAGGTCGAGGAGGCGCTTACACGCGGCGAGTACGCACCGTTCGAGATGCGCGCCGCCCTCGTCTTCGCTGCCCTTGGAGTGATCCTTGGGGTCGCGACGATCACGGTCATCCTCGTGCAGCCTGGCTAGTCACCTTGGTGTTTCCGACGAGTCGTCAACCAGCAGACGTGCGAACGGAGCGGCGTAGGAGTCGAACCTACCCAGCCTGGGGTTACCACTCCCTTGAGCGTCTGCTAGACGAGAGACACGGCAGGGACCAGCACGAGCGTTCGCCGCGCTGGAAGCTCGCGTGGAGGAAGCGAGCAACGAGCGTCTTGCCGGTACCGCAGGCCATGAGCCGTTGTCGTCGAGTCGTCGTCCTCGAGGCCGCGCGGGAGATCGCGCAGCGCTCTACGCTGATGCGGGCGTGGGCGCCTGGGCCTCCTGCTCGTCGGCGACGTCGCGTAGCGACTCGAGATTTCCCAGAGCAAGCTCGACCTCGATTTTGGCGAGCAGCAGTGGCGCTCGCGCGAGGGCGTCCAGCATCGGGTTCTCCAGTGCGTCCTCGATCGACGTCGCAGCCGCGGTGGTCTCCCCGCGCGCGAGCTGTACGAGGGCCATTCCCGGCTGAGCACTCGAGCCGAAGTCGTGCGCGCGTACGAATGCCTCCTCGGCCGCATTGAGATCTCCTTGTCGAAGCCGAATCGCGCCGAGCTCGTATGAGGCCGCGCCGGCGTGATGGAGGTCGAAGCGCTGCGCGTCTTCGAACGCACGCAGTCCCTCCTCGTCGCCTCGCGTCCAGGATCCGCGCTTGACCAGCACCGCGGTGCGATGCGTCCCGCAGTCGCCCGGGAATCCGCCGATGCCCGTGGTGTGGCTGCACCGGTCGACGGCGTCCGTCCATTCGCCGGCGCGGCGATAGTCCTGGAGCGCGAGGCATGTCTCCAACATCCGGCAGTAGACGACTCCGGTCGCGACCACGCCTAGCTCTCCGGCGACCGCGCTGGCCATCGCCTCGTCGAGCAGCAGGCCTCCCTCCTCCAGCGAGCCTCGTCGGGTGGCGACCAGACCCCGGAACGTGAGGCCGAGCGCTTGGAGGTCGGGATCGTCGTGCCTGCGCCCAATGTCCTCCATGTCGACCCGCGAGGTCGAGCACGGCGTCCCAGTTCCCCGTCGCCTCCTCGAGCAGCGTCACGACGAAGGCGAGATAGCCGGACTCGCGACATTCCGGCTCCGGTTCGAGCAGCTTCTCTGCCCTGGCCAGCCATCCACGCGCGACGGCCTTTTCGAGCCGAACCGTGTGGTGCAGCGTGAGCAGCGCTGCGACGTATCCGGCGCGTCTCGCCGCCCCCGCTTGCAGGTACGCCTGGTACGCGCGCTCGCTCGCATTGAACGACTCGTCGAGACGGTTCGCCCAGAGGAGCGCCTCGCTCTGAAGCACGAGATCGTCCGCAACAAGGGGTGCTGCGAGCCGCGGCAAGCTCGAACAGCTCTGCGGCCAGAACCCAGTCGTGACGCTGCCAGGACGCGCGTGCCGACGCGAGCGGATCTTCATCCGGGTTCGAGCGGGGGCACTAAGTGTCGAAGGCTACAACCCCGTGACCAGCCCGCGTTCGGTCTCAGGGCTGCGATGCCGCGGCGCGGCGTGCGAGATCTCGATTCCCATTCGCCTAATCACGCTTACCGGATATGGGATCTGGCTCGCGTATGGACTCGCGATCGGCGACGTTCCGCTGATTGTGGTCGATTTCGTGGGACTCGCAGGAGCGTTGCTCGTTGTCCGCGTCACCCTCGGCCTCCGACATCTGCACGCCTGCAAGATCCCGACGGCGGATCACGGCTCGCTTCGCGAGCGCGCGCAACCGACGGTCGGCGAGGACGTCGGGCCGCGCGTTAGCCACGAGCTGAACCTCGTCATCTGACATCGCAAGCTCGGAGAGCTTCCCGCACCGATCGAGGGGCGGGTTCCGGGCCGGCCATTTGGTACCAATGCACGACGAGGGTGCCTCATCTGCGATGGAAGGAGTACACGCATGCACGTCGAGGGCATCACCTGGCACGCCGTAACGCTCGAGAAAGAACAGTTCGCCGCAATGAGGAAGCTGTCGGTCGAGGTCTTAGGGCTCACGCCTCTTGTCGAGCAAGAAGGCTGGACGTTGTTCCCGATGCCGAACGGCACGATTCTCGACCTCTACGTACCCGACGCCGTTCCCGCCTACGGCTACAACAACGGCATCGTGTTCGGCTTCCGGGTAGACGACATCGAAGCCGCCTCCGCCGAAATCGCCGCGGCGGGATGCGAGCTCCTCTGCGACATCACTCCCGTCAAGGAACTGGGGACGTACGCGTATCGCCACTTCAGGGGCCCGGACGGTCGCGTCTACGGCCTCAACGAACAGCGGTAGTTGTAAGCGCGTTCCATAGGAACAGGGCGGCGCACAGGGGCATCACTTCGCGAGCGCCGTCGCCTACGGCTTGTTGCCGACCCACTTCACCTCGATTTGGCCATTGCCGAAGCACTCGACCACGTTGAACGTCACGAGCCGCGTGAAGGCCCGAACCCCCCCACAAAGCGCATGGTTGTGCCGTCATGCTGGTCTCGAAAACCGTTCGGGGCGCAAGTCCCGCGGGAATTCGAATCTCGGCCGCCGCGACCGAACTGGCGGGCGCGGCCTGCTGCGGCTCTCAGAGCGCACGTCGCGCAAGAGTGACGTACTCTCCGTGCAAGGTCGGGTCAGGTTCATCCCATCGACACGAGGAGACGCGATGCCCACAGTGATGGTGCACCACGACATCAAGGACAAGGATCACTGGCTCTCTTCGCCCAAGCGCGAGGAGTTCTTCGGCCCGCTCGGCGTCACCAACATCCGGAGGTTCGTCGACCCGGACAACCCGACGCGCGTCGGGTTGGTGATGGACGTTCCCGATATGGACGCTCTCGCGGCGGCCATGGAGACGCAGGAGGCCGCCGACGCAGAGGCGTACGACGGCGTCCTCCCCGAGACGATGGTCATTCTCGTCGAGGCCTAGGCTGCGCGTACAAAGCCGCCGGGGCGGCGCGGCCCGTTTATCGAACTCACGGGCCGTCCTTCGGGGCGGCCCTTTCGTTCGGGCCATCGGCCGTGAGCGCGGTGCGCGCTCGGGGCGAGGTCTACGGAGCGGCGCAGGAGTCGAACCTACCCAGCCTGGGGTGCCCACCAAACCAAATGGTTTGCCACCCGGAGCACTTTCTGTTCCCCGCGGAGCCATTCATATGCTGCCCGCCGCCCGGGGGGAGATACCAGTGCGGCCCCTCAATCCGTCACCCGGAATGCATCGATACCTGCCCGAAGGGCAATCCGTGCTCCGGCACCAAGCCGGACAAGAATGGCGTCACCGCGTTCAAGTGCTGCAAGAAAGAGGAGCGTTGCTGCCCCGCGAAGGATGGAACCGTGTCGTGCTGCAGCCCCGACGAACGATGCGACCCAGCGACGAAGCAGTGTAGGCGCCCCGAGGTCTGCGGTCCGGACATTACGGAGGCGCTCAAAGACGTGCTTTCCCGAACCAGAACCGCCTTCGCCAAGTGGTCGTCGACTCAGCGCTACGTGGCGTGCATCTCGTTGGTCGAGACTCCCATTGCAGCGTTCGGATGGGAGATCAACCAACTCGGCCCTGGAGGCAGAGAGCAGGGCGTTAAGAATTTTCAACCCGAATGCGCGACGTGCGGTGGGTCGTTGTCAGTCCAGGTCGGGCGTGGATGTCACTACGCCGGATCGGTCAACTACGTCGTCTACGGCGTGATGATGCAGCTCTGCCACGATGAGCTCGAGGGGTTCGTTTTCACCGAGAAGGAGATGGGCCGGAACATCACGATCTGGAAGTGGGTCAGACAGGCACCGAATCTCGACGCGTCCCTCGGATGGGCGAAAGCCGGATACAACGGCTGGCCCAGCGAACCGACGCCCCGGCCGGAGCTCCCGACCTGCGAAAGTGTCCGAAGAAGCTCACGAGTCGCCTGACCGTTCGATGGCAACCGATCGATCGCAGCATCTGATCCGCTTGGTCCTGGTCGCGCTCGCTGCGAGCCTGGCGCTCGCCACCGCAGGGGCCTCGCACGCAACCGCCTCCCCACTGTGCATGGGTGAGCCAGCCACGATTCTCGGCACGAGCGGCGACGACCAGCTAAACGGAACCGGCGACGACGACGTCATCTTCGGTGGCGCGGGCAACGACGTGATCAGCGGCGGCGGCGGGAACGACCTCATCTGCGGCGGCGACGGGAACGACCGACTGGACGGCGGCGTCGGTGCCGACCTGATCGTCGGCGGCGCCGGCGACGATCAGCTCAGCGGCGGCCTCGGCATCGACGTGCTGGACGGAGGCCCGGGAAACGACACGCTCTCGGGCGGTGCGGATTTCGACGCCGCGACTTTCCTGAACAGCACGGCGCCGGTGCGAGTCGATCTCGGCCGCCGGCAGGCGACCGGCTGGGGAACCGACCGCGTGGCCGGGATCGAAGCGGTGATCGGCTCCCGCTTTGCCGACGTCCTCATCGGCGACGGTGGCCCGAACCACCTCGCCGGCCTCAAGGGCAACGACCGGCTGAGCGGCTCCGGCGGCAAAGACCTCCTAGACGGCGGCCCCGGTCGAGACGTCATCGACGGGGGACCAGGCTCCGACTTCTGCATCCAAGGCGAGTCGAATCGGAGCTGTCCCTGAGCAGCTGCCGGCGCTCGCTCGGCGGTTCTGGGCGCCATCACGAGGATCCATCGCCTGAGGCGGCCGACCGACAGCGAGGCCGATGGATGACGAGTAGCACGAACCCTCGACGGCTCGAAGAAGTTGTGCGGGGTGAGAGGCGAGAGGTCCACCATCTCGCGATCACAGGATCGCCCACGTTTCGGACGCTCGGCGGCATTACCCGCCGTGACATGAGGAATTATCGGCCGGCGAGAACCGCGCCATCCGCTTCGCGCTGTCGGCCTCGAGGTCGTCGTCGAGCTGTTCTCGACGGCGGGTGGAAATGTGGGGTAGAACAAGCCCGAGGCGGCCAGTTGAACGCCACCGACGGGAGTACGCCTACGTCGTGAACGATTAGACCCACACCAGACAGATGAACGGATCGGCCCGAGGCGGAATGGCGAGCTGCAACTCGGCAATCAGGACAACGAGCGATAGGCGTGCGACCGCGACGATCGTCTTGACAATCGTCTTGACGATCGTCACGACAACCTTGATCACGGTAGTGACGAGGTGGCAGAACCAGCTGAGCGGCCATGGCAGATCCTCGCAAACCTTGTCGACCTTCTCGACCCACGACTCGATCGTCTCCTCAAAGGTCTCTTCGATCGTCTTGCTGATTTCGTTGCAGATCTCCACGACGCTCACGCTACCCGTTCACGTGCCTGATGTCACGAGCATGCTGTACCGGTGATCGGTGGCGTTGCCCGGCGCGTAAACGGCGCTCAGAGCGCTCCTCCCGCGCCGGGCGCGAGACCTGCAACGAAGTCTGCGCTCGACGGAATACGCGCGGGAGGAGGCGTCTGAGCGATCCGGCCCCGACGCGCCCGCCCCCGCTCTGCCGCACAGAGCGAGGAGCGCGTGACAGACGGGAGCCGGTGCACCGTGCGCGCGCAGGGCCGCTAAGGGCCGACCCCGCTAGGGTCCTCAGCTCATCGCGCAGTAGACGGGGCCGCAGAGATGCGGCCTTTGTCTTGCGCTCCTACGGCGATCTTCGGCGCGGTGCTCAGGCGCTCGACCAACTACGAGCGCGCTCGATCGACGCGCCGAAACGGATGCAGCACGCGTCGCCAAGACATGCGCCGCGAGCGGCGTCCGAGGTGCGCCGACGAGTCGTCTTCCGGCGCGTGTACGCGGTGGAGATCGGACGGCAGCATCATGCAGCTGTACATCCTGTTCTCCTCATCGCGCTGCGGCGCCATACATGGAGTATGGCGATCAGCGCGGCGCGGCGCGAACTTTGCCCCCAAAGTGGGGCACTCGGCGTCCTCTCTGAGCGGTCTCTAGCGGCCTCTAGCGGTAGGTCGATCGGATGAGGGCGCTTCTGAGCATGGCCCGCAACCCCTGGCGGGGCGCGGGATTTGGCTCTACGGAGCGGCGTGGGAGTCGAACCCACCCAGCCTGGGGTTACCAGACCTCACCGGTTTTGAAGACTGACCCGTTTCCCCATAGGCATACGGGTTTGCGGGGTGGTGGGGCACAAAGTGAGGCACGGACGCCCGAAGATGGGGGCAACGATTCGCTGAGAGCGATCCTCCGGAGCGGGGTTGTCCACGCAGCTAACGATGCGGGCTTCGCTCGTCCTTCGCGGAAGGAGGGCGGAGAGCGCGCGGCGCGCACCGAGAAATGGCAGGAACGCGCGCCGAGGGATGACCCAGGACGTTCAACATCAGCTCAACTTGCTTCTGGGTCGTCGGCGCCGCCGCGAGTGCGTCGGCTTCGCGAAATCCCTCCGAGTCTGCCGTGTTATCGAATAAGGCCGTCAGCCTCTGCCACCGCCTGATCGGTGAATGAGATGAGCGCGGAGTGCTGGTCATGCACATCGGCGCGGTAGGTCTCTCGGGCTTCGTTGATGTAGCTCGACCACTCTGGGTATCTGGCCGCGGCCCAGGCCGCTGCCTCCTCCTTTGACGTCTGCTCTCCTGTCGCGAGAGCGTAGAGGGCGCGGCAGAGCGTCATCACCACGTAGCCCTGGTGCGCGGGAACGTAGGCGACCCACGGCGCACGAACTCTGCTCGGCCACTCGCTCAGCAGGGCTTCCACGGCGTGCCTGTAGGCACCGGGGCTGACCGTCGGGCCGAGTTCAAGCGGTGGAGGGCCGAGAATTGTCTCGCCCTGGGTGGTCACGCTGTGCCAATCGAGGGTCGAGTCAAAGCCTACGTCCCGTATGTGAAGCGGCTCGCCAGGGTTGATCACGGCGATGCGACCGCTGGGGCGATCACCGAACGTTCGCAGCACCCCGCGATCCACGTATGCGACCTCAACGCGCTCGACCCATGCAGGCCGCTCGGTCACGAACGCGCCGTGGAGGCTTCTCAGCGACTCAAGCTGCTCCCCCTCTTCGACCTCGGCCGCGACAATCGCCATCAGGTCCAGGTCGCTCTTGCCAGGGTAGAACGCACCTGCGGCAAGCGAACCGAACAGGTACAGCCCATGTAGACCTGAGCCGAAGTGACTGTCTATCGCAGACGTCAGTTGCTTCAGCGTCTCCCGTGCATCCGTCGCGGCGGCGTCGCCCATCGGCGGACATCTTGCCAGCGCATTTCGCAGCTCATCAGCGGCCAGAAGCCCTAGACGCGGATCTCAGGCGGAAGCTACCCGTTGCCTGCGACGGAAACGCCGCTCAGAGGGCGTCTCCCGCGCCTGACGCCGAACCGCAACGGGTTATGCGCCGTGACGGACTTCACGCGGAGAACGCCCCTGAGCGAGCCGACTCCGGCAGCGCTCGCCCGAGCATGACCAGGGGCGAGCGCCAACCGATGCCAGAGCCGGTTTGCACGAGCGCGCGCAAAGGCGTCTGCTGAGATAGCCCGCGCTGCGCTTCCCCGCCGAGGTCTAGGTCTCGGCGAGCTGTTTCGCGGCGGGCACGAGCCCCCAGAAATCCCGGAGCACGCGTCGCAGCACGACGGCCTCGATCCCGACCGCTTCGGGTGGGACTTCGACATCGACCACGTCACGATCGGGGAGCTGGCTCCGAGCTGAGGAGCTTGATCATCGGAGACGACGAGGGGCCGCGCGAGCGGCCCTTCATCGTTCTGTCGTCGGGTCCCCGGAAAGCTCAGGCCGACACGCTGTAAGCGGCTCTCAACACACTTCGCAGCAGCCCTCGCCGCGCCAACTCGCTCGTCCCTCCTGGAACGCGATCGCGGCGATCACGAACGCGGCGGCTGGATCGGCCCACCACCATCCGAAGACGGCGTTGGCGAGCAGGCCGATCAGAAGTGCGACAGAGAGGTAGGCGCACAACATGTTCTGCGCACCCTCCTTGACGGTCGCCGAGGAGTTGAGTCGGCTCCCGACGCGAGTCTTCGCGCGGGCGAGGAGCGGCATCGTCAGAGCGGTGAAGGCGGCAAGTGCGATGCCGATCCAACTCGCCTCAGCGTGATGCCTATCGACTAGATCGCGGATGGACTCCACGCCGACGTAGGCGGCAAGGATGAAGAAGCTCGCGGCGATGAATTGTTGCGCCCGGCGCTCGGCTGTTGACGACGTGAGGCGACTGCCGGTGAACAGCCACACGACGACGAACCCGGCGAACGCCTCGATCAGACTGTCCGCGCCGAATCCGATCAGCGCGATAGAGCCTGCGGCGAGACCGGCAACTAGCGCAATCCCGAACTCGATGAAGTGCCAAGCGATCCCACCCCACGCGAGCAGCCGAGCACGGCGCTGGAGCCTCGCCCGCTCGGCCGGAGCAAGAACCGTCAGGCGGCGGGTCGGTGCAAGCTCAATCGTCTGCTGGCTCATTCAACGAGAAGCGTAGCGAGGCGAAAAGCGCATCTAGCGTTCAAGCCTGATGCGGCAAAGCTTTGCCCCCAAAGTGGGGCACTCGGGCCCCTCGCTGAGCGGTCTCCAGCGGTCTCCAGCGGTAGGTCGATCGGGGGAGGAAGCTTCTGGGCATGGCTCGCAATCCCTGACGGGGCGCGGGATTTGGCTCTACGGAGCGGCGTGGGAGTCGAACCCACCCAGCCTGGGGTTACCAGACCTCACCGGTTTTGAAGACCGGCCGGGCCACCGGGCCCCGCCGCTCCGGCGGGAACGCTAGCGCTATGTCCGCGTCTTAACGCGGTGGCAACGCAACCGTAACCCTCGGTCAATCACAAAATGGCGCGCGGCAGGTTAGATGCCGGGCGTGCGTGTGACGTGGCTCGTCGGTTGGGCGGTTGCTCTTGCTTTCGGGGCGACGACCGCCCTCGCCGGCGCCTCAGGGGCGACGGTCCACGGACCGGCGTTCGTGCGCTTCGCCGACGCGACGCTCGGTCCCGTCGCGCGCTCGTCTGCCGCCGCGTCTCCCTTCGAGGGCACCTCGGGCGGCAGCTACACGACTCCCGGCGGGGACTCAGTCGAGGTCTACTCCGACACGGGCTACTCGGCTCAGGATCCTGCGTTCAACCAGCGGTGGGCCGACTTCCTCGCCACGGCGCCGCACGGCGACGAGCTTGCCGCGCGTCACCGTCGTCCTCAAGCCGCTCGACGAGGTGCAGGCGCTCTGTGGCGCGCGCTCGCTCGCCTGCTACTCCCCAGGCTCCGAGGTGATCGTCTCGCCCGGCACGGACCCCTCGCCCGACGTTCCCGCGACCGACGTCCTGCTGCACGAGTACGGCCACCACATCGCCCGGAACCGCGACAACGACCCCTGGCCGGCCGTCGACTACGGCCCGAAGCGCTGGGCATCGGACAAGAACGTCTGCCAGCAGACCGCGAACGGGACGCTCCACCCGGGAGACGAGGACGCCGACTACCGCCTCAACCCGGGCGAGGCGTGGGCGGAGACCTACCGTGTCTACGCCGAACGCACGCTCGGCCTTGCCGTCGTGCCGTGGACGATCGTGAGCAGCTCCTTCTACCCGGACGACGCGGCATTCGCGGCCGCTGCCGCGGACATCCAGGATCCCTGGACGTGGGAACGCGACCGTGACCGTCTCCGGGAAGCTCGCCGCGAAGCAGAAGGCGCGCCGCGTCCAGGTCGCGACGCCGTACGACGGGCGCTTCTCCCTGGGTCTCCGCAACAGGACGAAGAGCACGCTGAAGCTCCGGCTCGTGAACAGGGCGGGCTCGGCGGTAGCGGCAAGCTCGGTCGCCGCCGGGAAGACGAAGACGCTGCGCGCGTCGATCTGCGGACAGCGCGTGCTTCAGCTCCAGGTCAGCCGGACGACGACGGGCGCCGGCGCGTACTCCGCCACGATCTCGAAGCCCTAGGCGCGTTCACTCGGTCGAGTCGTGCATCTCGTCGACGGCTGCGCGGGCGCGCTCGTGCACGTCACGGCGTCGCGCATCGAGATCGGCAAACGGCGAATCGCCTCCGTCGTCGACGCTCCGACGCCCGCGCCTCGTCGAGCTTTCGGCGTAGCTCGTCCGCAGGGTCGACGGCCGGGGCGGGCGAAGGCGCCGGAACGCGACGGCGAAAGAAGTAGGCGGCGAGCGCTGCGAGACCGACGAGGAGGAACAGGCGGCGCCACATGCGGCCGATGCTACAGTCTCCAGCCGCAGCTTCTCGCCACGCCCTGCGCCGGCTCCGCCCGGGGTACCGCGCACAAGGGCGGGGCCGCCTGAGTCCACGGGAAGGAGACACCGGAGCGTTGAACGACTACGAGATCCTGCTCATGCTCGACCCCGACGTGCCGGAGGACCGGCACGAGGAGATCCTCGCGCGCACGCGCGAGCTCGTCGAGAAGGACGGAGGCACCTGGGAGGCCCACGACACGTGGGGCCGCCGCCGCCTCGCGTACGAGATCGACCACAAGGCGGAGGGCGTCTACCACCTGCTGACGTTCAGCTGCGAGCCCGCCGCGCTCGACGAGGTGTCGCGCGTGCTCAAGATCACGGACGGCGTCATGCGGCACTTGGCGACCCGCCGGCCGCGGCCGCATCGCCGCGCGGCCGCTCCGGCTGCGGCGCCGGCCGAGACTCCGAGCGCCGCAGCGAGGAGCCGGCAGAGTACGCTGGCGAGGCGGCCGCCGACGGTGAGAGTCCCGCCGGCGAAGAAGGAGAGGAGTAAGCATGGCCAACATCAATCGCGTCGTCCTCGTCGGCAACCTGACGCGGGACCCGGAGCTCCGGCACACGCCGAGCGGCACCGCCGTCTGCAGCCTTCGCCTCGCCGTCAACACGCGCCGGAAGGACGGCGCCACCGGCGAGTGGACGGAGAAGCCGAACTACTTCGACATCACCGTCTGGGGAAACCAGGGCGAGAACTGCGCGCAGTACCTCGCGAAGGGACGGCCGGTCGCGATCGACGGCCGCCTCGAGTGGCGTGAGTGGGAGGCGCAGGACGGCACGAAGCGCCAGGCGGTCGAAGTGATCGCCGACTCCGTCCAGTTCCTCGGCGGCCGCGGCGACGGAGGCGGCGAGCCGCAGTTCGTCCCGCGCCGGCGAGTCGGCGGAAGCCGACGCCGAGTTCCCGGCCGCGGCCGACGACGACATCCCGTTCTGATGGCGAAGAAAGCGAGAGCAAGCAAGGAGGAGCGCTCGACGAGCACGCGTCGGCGCCCCGGCGCGCGCGACGGCCAGGCGCGGCGGCGCAACTGCTACTTCTGCCGCGACAAGATCGAGGACGTCGACTACAAGGACCTCAACCAGCTGCGCCGGTACATCTCCGAGCGCGGCAAGATCCGCTCGCGGCGGATCACGGGCGCGTGCCGGCGCCACCAGAACCAGATCTCGGTCGCGGTCAAGCGGGCGCGCGAGATGGCGCTCCTGCCCTACGTCGGGGATCGCGTAGCCGTGCAGGTGATCCTGCTCCAGGACGTCGACAAGGTCGGCCTGCGCGGGGACGTCGTCGACGTCGCCCGCGGCTACGCCCGGAACTACCTCGTGCCGCGCCGGCTCGCCGAGGAGGCGACGCCGGCGCGTGTCGCCGAGCTCGAGAAGCGCGACTCGCTCCGCGCCCGCCACGAGGCGACGACGGTCGACCAGGCACGCGACATCGCCGCGGTGCTCGAGCAGGCGGAGCTGCGCTTCGAGATGAAGGCCGGGCCTACCGGCTCGCTCTTCGGCTCGGTGACGGCGACGAACATCGCCGACGCGCTCTGGGAGGAGAAGAAGGTGCGCGTCGACCGCCGGAAGATCGCGCTCGAGCAGCCGATCAAGGAGGTCGGCCGCTACGCGGTCCCCGTCGACGTCTTCGACGACGTCCGCGTCGAGGTGGCGACCCTCGTCGTTCCCGAAGGTGGCGAGCTGCCCGAGGCGGTCGCCGAGCCCGAGCCCGAGGAGCCCGAGGCGGTCGCAGACGCGCCGAGCCGCCGAGCAGTCGGCCGACGAGGCCGCGACGGACCAGCCGATCGAGGACGAGCCGCCGGCCGACGAGGCGTGACTTCCACAACCCCTGTGGAGGGCTGTGGAATGTGGCACGAACTTCCCGCGTAGAGCGACGTTTTCGTCCACCGCGCCGTCCGATGCGCCGGGGATAATCTCACGAACGTATGTTCGTGTAGCCCTGCAAATCGGCCTTTTGGCCCGTCGATTGTCCGGTGTGGACAGCGTGCCTTTCCACCCGTTGCAAGTCGGGGTCGCCGGGAGGGTTAATACGGCGTGGCTCAACTAGCAACCTCGCAGTCCGCCCCGGTCCCGCCACAGAATCTCGATGCAGAGGAATCGGTCCTCGGCGCGATGATGCTCTCCCCCGGCGCGATCGGGGCGGTCAGCGAGGTGCTCTCAGCGTCGGACTTCTACCGCGAGAGCCACGCCAAGATCTACCGGGCCGGCCTCTCCCTGTACGGGCGCGGCGAGCCGGTCGACGCGATCACGCTCGTCGACGAGCTCGACCAGCGCGGCGAGCTCGAGGACGTCGGCGGCAAGGTCCGCGTCCACGAGCTGGCGGCACTCGTCCCGGCGGCGGCGAACGCCGCGCACTACGCGCGCATCGTCCGCGAGATGGCCACGCTGCGCGGCCTGATCCGCGCCGGCAACGAGATCACGCGGCTGGGCATGGACCGCCCGGCCGAGACGACGGAGCTCGTCGACCGTGCGGAGCAGGTCGATCTTCGACCTCGCGCAGGCGCGTGTCGTCGGGCGACTTCAGCCACATCGAGGAGCTGCTGAAGGCGAGCTTCGAGCGCATCACCGCGCTCTACGAGCAGGGGGCCGACGTCACCGGCGTCGCGTGCGGCTTCCGCGACCTCGACCAGCTGACGTCCGGCTTCCAGCCCGGGAACCTCGTCATCCTCGCCGCGCGGCCGAGCATGGGAAAGTCGGGCCTCGCGCTCTGCATGGCGGCGAACCTCGCCGTGCGCGGCGAGACGCCCGTGGCGCTGTTCACGCTCGAGATGTCGAAGTCCGAGGTCACGCAGCGCCTCATGTGCTCGGAGGCGAAGGTCGAGTCGCAGCGCCTGCGCACGGGCAAGCTCGCGCCCGACGACTGGCCGCGCCTCACCGCGGCGTGCGACCGGCTGTCGAAGGCGCCGATCTACGTCGACGACACGGGGTCGATCACGATGATGGAGATCCGGTCGAAGGCACGGCGGCTGAAGATGCGCGAGCCCGGCGCTCGGCCTGATCATCGTCGACTACCTCCAGCTGATGACCTCGGGCGCGTCGGTCGAGAACCGCGTGCAGGAGGTCTCCGCCATCTCGCGCTCGCTCAAGGTGCTCGCCCGCGACCTCGACGTGCCCGTGCTCGCGCTCTCGCAGCTCTCGCGCGCGGTCGAGCAGCGACACGACAAGCGACCGATCCTCTCCGACCTCCGCGAGTCGGGAAGCCTCGAGCAGGACGCCGACCTCGTCTTCTTCATCTACCGCGACGAGTACTACGACTCCGAGTCGGACCAGCAGGGCCTCGCCGAGGTGCACCTGGCGAAGCACCGGAACGGCCCGACCGGGCACGGTGAAGCTCTCGTTCCTCAAGCGGTTCGCGAAGTTCGCGGACCTGGCGGCGGGCTAGGAGAAGGGAGGACGAGACGGAGCACGCAGATCATCTGGTTGCGAGACACCGCGACGACCTTCGCGGCGCAGTGCGAGGAGTGCCACCGCGACCGCGCGTGGCCTCCCGTCGTCATCCGCGGCGCGCTCTGCCAGGAAGCCGACGTCGGGTTCGTCACCTGCTGGCGCGGGCATCGCGTCCGCGTCCGGCGTATGCCGCGCGCCGCGCGGGTTGAGGCGGCACGCCCGTCGAAGAAGACCGTCCGCCGGTAACTGACAGACTCCGCCCGTGCCCGCGACCGTGATCGTCGGCGCGCAGTGGGGAGACGAGGGCAAGGGCAAGATCGTCGACCTGCTCGCGCAGCGCTCAGACGTCGTCTGCCGCTACAACGGCGGCCCGAACGCCGGCCACACGATCCGCGTCGGCGAGGACGTTTCAAGCTCCGGCACCTGCCCTCGGGCATCGTCGCGGGCAAGGAGTGCGTCGATCGGCGCGGGCTGCGTGGTCGATCCCGAGGAGCTCGTCGACGAGCTCGACGACCTCGACGCGGCGCGGCCTCTCCACGGACGGCGTACGCCTGTCCGGCGAACGCGCACGTGATCATGCCGTGGCACCGTCGCGCTCGACCAGGCGTCCGAGCGCCGGCTCGGCACGCTCCAGATCGGCACGACGCGGCGCGGGATCGGCCCGGCGTACGCCGACAAGGCCGGACGCCTCGGGATCCGGCGTCCAGGACCTCCTCGACCCGAAGATCCTCCGCGAGAAGATCGAGGTCGCGCTCGCGGAGAAGAACGTGTGGCTCGAGCGCGATCTACGGCGTCGAGCCGCTCGAGCTCGAGGAGCTCGTCGTCGCGCTACGAGGGCTACGCGCAGCGGCTACGCCCGTACGTCGTCGACACGTCCCTGCTCGTCGACCGCGCGCTCCGGCGAGGGGAAGCGCGTGCTCTTCGAGGGCGCGCAGGGGACGCTGCTCGACCTCGACCACGGCACGTATCCCTTCGTCACCTCGTCGAACCCGATCGCCGGCGAGGCGCGCGACGAGCATCGGCATCGGGCCGACGCGAATCGACGCGGTCGTCGGCGTCGCCAAGGCGTACGTGACGCGGGTCGGCGAGGGCCCGTTCCCGACCGAGATCGAGGGCGCAGACCAGGAGCGCGTGCGCGAGCTCGGGGCGGAGTTCGGCACGGTGACGGGCCGCGAGCGGCGCTGCGGCTGGCTCGATCTCGTCGCGCTGCGCTACGCGACGCGGCTGAACGGCTTCACGTCGCTCGCGCTGACGAAGCTCGACGTCCTCTCGGACTTCTCCGAGATCCCGGTGTGCGTCCGCTACCGGCTGCGGGACGGCTCGGAGACGGACGAGTTTCCCCGCCCACCAGAGCGACTTCCACCACTGCGAGCCCGTGTACGAGGTGCTCGCCGGCTGGGGTACGCAGCCGATCGACGAGGTGGAGGCGTTCGACGCGCTTCCGGATCCGGCCCGGCGCTACGTCGAGTTCGTCGAGGCAGCGCTCGAGGTCGAGGTGCCGCTCGTCGGCACGGGCGCCGAGCGGGAGCAGGTGCTCGTACGAAGCGACGCGGCTTTCGCACTTGCGTAGCCGGGTCCGCAGCGGTCAGCGATACCTTTGAAGCTCCTCGGGCGTGTTGACGTTCGCGAGCAGAGCAGGGTCGAGCTCGACGACGGCGACACGTAGCTCGTCGAGCACGTCGCGGAGCGCGAGCCGGCCTGCCTCGCGAGCGCCGTCTCGAGCACCGGCAGCGCCGCGTGCGGTAGACGCCGGGCAGCGGGCCGGTCTGCGGCACGGCCGCGTCGATTTCGTCCGGCGCACGCGCACGCGAGCGTCCGGAGCAGCGTCGGCCGTGACGAGCGGGCAGTCGACGGGCAGGATGACGCAGAGCTCGTGCGTCGCCGCCCGCGAGCGCCGCCGACGACGCCGACGATCGAGGCGCGCACGTCCGATCGCGTCGTCGACGACCGGAAACGGCAAGCTCGAGCCCGTCACCGCGCCTTGCCGACGGCGATCCGCTCGTCGCAGATCTCACCGAGCGTGCGCCAGCCGCGCTCGGCGAGCGTCTCCTCCCCGAGCCTCGCGAGCGCCTTCGGCGATCCGAAGCGGGTCGACGCACCACCGACGAGGAGAGCGCCTGTCAGGTCTCGACGCGCCACGGCTCCGAGTAGACGTTCATCCGGCCGTCGCGGACGAAGCCGCAGAGCGTGATCCCGCGGTCGCGGCCGAGCTCGACGGCGAGGCTCGACGGCGCGCCGACGGCGACGACGACCGGGCAGCCGGCGACCGCCGCCTTCTGCACGAGCTCGAACGAGATCCGGCCGCTCAGGCAGAGGACGCTCTCCGGCGAGCGGCAGGCGCCCTTCGAGGAAGGCCCGGCCGACGACCTTGTCGAGCGCGTTGTGGCGGCCGACGTCCTCGCGGACGACACAGGAGGTTGCCGGCCGCGTCGAACAGCCCGCTCGCGTGCAGCCCGCCGGTGGCGGCGAATGCGCCCTGTGCCGAGCGGAGCCGATCGGGGAGCGCGGCGACGACCGCCGCCGTCAGCGGTGAGGCCGCTCGTCCACCTGTCGCAGCCTCGACGGCGACCGCCTCGAGCGCCCCTTTCCCGCAGACGCCGCACGACGACGTCGTGTAGAAGCTCCGCGCGAGGCGCGCCGCGTCGAAGCCGGGCGCCGTCACCTCGACCGTGTTCGCGGCGAGATCGGCGGGCGGCGCCGCCGATTCGGGCCGCAGCCCCTCGGACAGGCAGAAGCCGAGCGCGAGCTCCTCGTCGTGGCCCGGCGTCCGCATCGTCACCGCGACGGCGCTGCCCGTTGATGCGGATCTCGAGCGGCTCCTCGACAGCGACGAGGTCGTCCGTCGTCGCCGCCGGGGACGCGTGTCAGCGTCGACGCGGCTGCGCTGTAGGGCGGAGGAGAGGTCGCCTCGTCGGGCATCGCCCGAAGACTAGGCGGCGAGCGAGCTCCCGGGCGGCGACCGCGTCGACGAGCGCGGCCACGACCGAGTCGAGCTCGTCGGGCGGCGGTCTCGTCCGCGAGCCGCCCGTCGGCGTCGCAGCGCGACGGCGCGTGCGAGACGAGCGAGCTCGGCGTCGAGCACGCGCGCGCCCATGCGCGCGAGGATCCGGCGCGCGTCGGCCTGCGCCCACACGGCGCCGAACCCGCCCGGGCTGGCGCCGACGACGGCGACCGGCTTGTTCCGGAACGGGTTCGTGGCGTGCGGGCGGGACGCCCAGTCGAGCGCGTTCTTCAGCTGCCCCGGCAGCGAGCCGTTGTACTCCGGCGTCGCGATCAGCACGGCATCGGCGCCTGCGATCGCCGCGCGGAGCTCTTCGACAACTGCGCGCCGGCGCCGGCTCGTCGTCCTCGTCGAACGGCGGCACCTCCTTCAAGCCGTGCCAGAGCTCGAGCTCGACCCCGTCGGGGACGAGCTCGGCCGCGGCCTGGAGGAGCCGCCGTGTTGTACGAGCCCTCGCGCAGGCTGCCGGAGATGCCGAGGATCCGCATCGTCAGTCGACCCTCACGAGCGCGAGCTCTGCGGTGAGCTTCACGTCCTGCGCGAGCGCCTGCTCGCCGCTCGGGAGCTCGGCGTTCCAGTCGAGCCCGAACGCGCTGCGGTCGACGGTCGTCTCGAGCGAGAGGTTGATGCGCTCGCCGGCCGTACGGGTCGACGAGCGGTCCGCCGATGCGAGCCCGTCAGCTGCACCGGCAGGGCGACGCCCTTGATCTCGAGCGTGCCCGCGATTGCCACTCGCTCGCGCGTCGGGTCGAACGGCGCCGACGCGAAGGATGATCGTCGGGCGTCCGCTCGGCGTCGAAGAACTCGGGCGAGGCGAGGTGCGAGCGCAGCGTCGTCGTCGCCGACCTGGATGTTCTCCACCCGGGCCGAGCCCTCGAGCCTCGCGGTGCCGTCGTCTCGCGACCGTCAGCGCTTCGCCTCGAACGGCGCCACCGAGCCGTGGAACGTGCCGGCCATGTAGTCGACCGCGAAGCCGACCCGGAGTGCACCTGATCGAGCTGCCACGTACCCGCTCCGATTGCCTTCTGGTCTCTGTGACAGTGCTCATGGCTCGTCTCCTCTCTTCCGATATACTTGCGTGCGCAAGCAACTGTACAGGAAGAAGCATGACTAGTCAAGTATTGAGCCGACAAGTTTCTAGCGCCGGCCAGTCGAGGCGTTCGTCGCGGCTGCTCCGCGCGCACGCGGCGACCACTCGTCGAGCTGAGCGCGGAGCTCGTGGCGGACCACGGACTGACGATCAACGACTACGAGGCGCTGCTGCGCCTCTCGCGCGCGGACGACCGGCAGCTGAAGCGCGTCGAGCTCGCCGAGAGCCTCTTGCTCACGGCGTCCGGCGTGACGCGCCTGCTCGACGGGCTCGAGCGCGCCGGCTACGTCGAGAAGGGCTCGTGCTCGACGCGACGCACGCGTCACGTACGCCGTGCTCACGGACGCAGGGTCGCGAGAAGCTCGACGAGGCGTCGCTCTCGCACGTCGCGCGAGATCCGCGCGCTCTTCGAGGAGCGGTTCGACGACGACGAGCTCGCGACGCTCGCCGACCTGCTCGGCCGGCTGCCCGGCGTGCGATCGGGCGACGGCGAGCGACTGCAGCCCTCCTGGCGCCGCTTAGACTCGACGCGTGAGCGTCCTCGTCGTCGGCTCGGGAGGCCGGGAGCACGCGCTCGCCTGGAAGCTCGCGGAGAGCCCCGAGCTCGAGGAGCTCCACGCCGCACCCGGGCAATCCGGGCATCGCCGAGCTCGGCCAGCTGCCATCCCGTGCGCGCGGAGGACATGGATGGCGTGCTCGCGCTCGCGCGCTCGCTGGACGTCGAGCTCGTCGTCGTCGGCCCCGAGGTCGCCGCTCGTCGCCGGGCTCGCGGACCGGCTCCGCCTCGGCGGCGATCCCCGTCTTCGGCCCGAGCCGCGACGCTGCGCGCATCGAGGGGTCGAAGACCTTCGCGAAGGAGGTGCTGGCCGCGGCCGGCGTGCCCACGGCGCGGACACTGCCGGTGGCGAGCGCACCGTGCGTCGTCAAGGCACGACGGGCTCGCGGCCGGCAAGGGCGTCTTCGTCTGCCGCACGGACGACGAGCTGCAGGCGGCGCTGGCGGAGGTCGAGGCGCTCGGCGGACACGTTCCTGATCGAGGAGCTGCTCGAGGGCGAGGAGCTCTCGGTGTTCGCGGTCTGCGACGGGCACGCGGGCGGTCGCGTTCGGGGCGGCCCGCGACTACAAGCGCGCCGAGGACGGCGACGGCGGCCCGAACACGGGCGGCATGGGCGTCGTACTCGCCGGTCGCGGACCTGCCGACGCGCTCGTCGACGATCTCGTGCAGGTGATCCACGCCCCCGTCGTCGCCGAGCTCGCAGCGCGCGGCGCGCCGTTCTCGGGCCTGCTCTACGCCGGGCCTGATGCTCACGGCCGACGGGCCGCGCGTGCTCGAGTTCAACTGCCGCTTCGGCGATCCGGAGACGCAGTCGCGTGCTGCCCGCTCGTCGACGGCGACCTGCTCGCCGCTGCTCGCCGCGGCGGCTGCGGCGACCTCGGCGCGGCGGCGATCGTCGCTCGCCGACCGACGCAGCCGTCACGGTCGTCGTCGCGGCGGCGGACTACCCGGCGTCGGGCGACACGGGCTCGCCGATCACGGGCATCGACGAGGCGCGCGAGCTGCGGCGCGCTCGTCTTCCACGCCGGCACGGCCGCTGCGCGACGACACGCTCGTGACGAGCGGCGGGCGGATCCTCGGCGTGACGGGCATCGGCGCGGACCTCGCGGCAGCGCGCGAGCTGGCGTACGCGGCCGTGTCGAGCGATCTCGTTCGCCGGCGCGCGGTATCGTCGCGACATCGCCCGTGGCTGACACGCTCCCCTCGTCGGCATCCTCATCGGCTCGGAGTCCGACCGCGAGCGGATGCAGCCCGCGCTCGACGAGCTGGAGGAGCGCGGGATCGCGTGCGAGCTCGACGTGCGCTCGGCGCACCGCAACCCGGACGCCGTCGCGCGAGTACGCGACGCTCGGCCCGCGAGCGCGGGCATCCGCGTGCTGATCGCCGGCGCCGGCCTCGCCGCCGCGCTTGCCCGGAGTCGTCGCCGCGCACACGGACCTGCCCGTGATCGGCGTGCCGCTCCGCTCCTCGATGAGCGTCGGCGACGGGCTCGACGCGCTGCTGTCGATCGTGCAGATGCCGCCGGGCGTCCCGGTCGCGTGCGTCGGCGTCGACAACGCGCGGAACGCGGCGGCGCTGGCCGCTCGCATCCTCGACGCGTGACGGCCGTCCGTCCGGCGACGCCCGACGACGCACGCGCGATCGCCGAGGTCCAGATCGAGACCTGGCGTGCAACGTACGTCGGCGTCATGCCGCAAGACGGTGCTCGACGGGCTGGACGTCGAACGAGCAGCCCGGTACTGGGCGCGAGCGGCTAACGATCGAGGCGCGGCACAGTTCGTCGCGGAGCAGGCCGGCGCGGTCGTGGGCTTCGCTTCCTCCGGGCCTTGCTTCCACGAGCCGCGATAGCGGCGAGCTGTACGCCATCTACGTGCGGCCAGACAGCCTGGAGCACAGGCGCCGGGCTCGCGCTGATGGACGCCGGCGTCGTCTGGCTCTCGGAACGCTGGCACGAGGCGGTGCTCTGGGTGGCGGAGGAGAATCCGCGAGCGCGGCGCTTCTACGAACGCTACGGGTGGGTGGCCGAGACGACACGCGTCGCGGAGGTCGCTGCCCGGCGCCAGGTATCAGCGAGGTGCTCTACCGCCTCTCCGGCCTCGACCGCCGCTAGGCTGGCATCCGTGATCCCGCGCTACTCACGACCGGCCATGGCCAGGGTCTGGTCGGAGGAGCGCAAGCTCGAGCTCTGGCTCGAGGTGGAGCTCGCGGCGCTCGACGCGTGGGCCGAGCTCGGCGTCGTGCCCGCGGACGCCGCGGCAGGCGCGCGCGCGCAAGCGGCGCCGCCGTCGCCAGAGCACGTCGCGGAGATCGAGCGCCGGACGGGCCACGACCTCGCTGCGTTCGTCGACGCGGTCGGCGAAGGGCCTCGACGCGGAGGGACGGCGCTGGCTCCACTACGGCCTGACGTCGTCGGACGTGCTCGACACCGCGCTCGCGCTCCAGATCCGGGAGGCGGGCGCGCTGCTGCTCGAGGGCCTTGACGCGCGCCTTCGACGCGGTCGTCGCCCGGGCGGAGGAGCACCGCGGGACGCTCGATCATCGGGCCGGACGCACGGCGTCCACGCCGAGCCGACGACCTTCGGGCTGAAGCTCGCCGGCTGGGCGTTCGAGCTCGACCGCGGACCGCGTACGGCTCGAGTCGCGCCCTCGAGGAGCTGCGCGTCGGCAAGCTGTCGGGCGCCGTCGGCACGTACGCCGCGACCGGCCCGGAGCTCGAGCGGCTCGCGTGCGAGCGGCTCGGCCTGGAGCCGGCGCCGCACTCGACGCAGATCATCCAGCGCGACCGGCACGCGCAGCTGCTCTCGACGCTCGCCGTCATCGCCTCGTCGCTCGACGCGTTCGCGCTCGAGATCCGCCACCTCGCGCGGACGGAGGTGCGCGAGGTCGAGGAGCCGTTCGGCCGCGGCCAGAAGGGCTCGTCGGCGATGCCGCACAAGCGCAACCCGATCACGGCCGAGCGCATCTGCGGCCTCGCGCGCGTCGTCCGCGCGCGCGGCGCAGGTCGGCCTCGAGAACGTCGCACTCTGGCACGAGCGCGACATCTCGCACTCGTCCGCCGAGCGCGTCGTCGTCCCCGACGCCTTCCTCGCCCTCGACTACATGCTCGACCGCTTCGCGTGGCTCGTCGAAGGGCTCGTCGTCCACCCGGACAGAATGCGCGCGAATCTCGACTCGAGCCACGGGCTCTTCTTCAGCCAGCGCGTGCTGCTCGCGCTCGTCGAGTCGGGCTGCCGCGCGACGAGGCATACGCGCTCGTGCAGCGCCACGCGATGGAGGCCTGGGACGACGGCCGCGACTTTCGCGAGCTCGTCCGCGCCGACACCGAGATCGCGGGCAGGGTCGATCTCGACGCCGTCTTCGACCTCACGGCGTACACGCGGCACGTCGACGTCGTCTTCGACCGGCTCTCGGCCTTGAGAAGGAGCGCCCGTCCATGCCTGATGCCGCTCACATCGCCAGCGGCAAGGTGCGCGAGATCTTCGCGCTCGACGACGAGCGGCTGCTGCTCGTCGCCTCCGACCGGATCTCGACCTTCGACGTCGTGCTGCCGACCGAGATCCCGGACAAGGGCCGCGTGCTGACCGGGCTCTCGGCTTACTGGTTCGCGCGCACGGCGCACATCTGCCCCAACCACCTGATCGAGGTCCGGCCGGACGGACGGTCCATCGGAGTGCGCGCGGCTCGAGATGCTGCCGCTCGAGTGCGTCGTCCGCGGGTATCTCACCGGCTCCGGCTGGAAGGACTACCTCGCGCGACGGAGCCGTCTGCGGCCACGCGCTCGAGCCGGGGCTCGTCGAGTCGCAGCGCCTGCCGGCAGCCGCTCTTCACTCCGGCGACGAAGGCCGTCGAGGGCCACGACGAGAACATCGACGCCGCGCGTGCGATCGAGCTCGTCGGCGAGGAGCGCTTCCGCGAGCTCGAGCGCGTCTCGATCGCGCTGTACGAGTTCGGCGCGGCGCATGCCGCCGAGCGCGGGATCATCGTCGCCGACACGAAGTTCGAGCTCGGCCTCGACGGCGACGGGCGACTCGTGCTCGCGGACGAGGCGCTCACGCCCGACTCGTCGCGCTTCTGGCCGGCCGACGACGTACGCGCCCGGCGGCCCGCAGCCGTCGTTCGACAAGCAGTTCGTGCGCGACTACTGCGAGACGCTCGGCTGGGACAAGATCGCCTCCCGGCCCGAGCTGCCCGACGACGTCGTCGCCGGCACGCGCGCCCGCTACGTCGAGGCGTTCGAGCGGCTGACCGGGCATCGCGTTCGACGACTACCTCGCCGACCCGTCCGTCGTCCTCGCGTGAGGGTGACCGTGAAGGTACGGCCGAAGGCGGGCATCCTCGATCCGCAGGGCGACGCCGTGCTGCGGACGCACTTCGTCATCTCGACTTCGACGGTCGACGACGTGCGCGTCGGTCGCCTGCTCGACCTCGAGGTCGCGGACAGCGACGCCGATGCTGCCCGCGCCGCGGCCGAGCGGATGTGCGAGCAGCTGCTCGCGAACGCGCTGATCGAGACGTACGAGGTCGAGGTCGCCGCATGACCCGCGCGTCGCCGTGATCGTCTTTCCCGGCTCGAACGACGACCGCGACGCCGCGCTCGCACTCGAGCGGCTCGGCGCCGAGGCCGTGCTCGTCTGGCACGCGGAGGAGGAGCTGCCGGCGGTCGGCGCGGTCGTCCTCCCCGGCGGCTTCTCGTACGGCGACTACCTCCGCTGCGGCGCGATCGCCCGCTTTGCGCCGGTGATGGCGTCGGTCGAGGCGTTCGCCCGACGACGGCGGCCCCGTGCTCGGCATCTGCAACGGCTTCCAGATCCTCTGCGAGGCCGGGCTCCTGCCCGGCGTCCTGCGGCCGAACACGGCGCTCGCCTTCGTCTGCCGCGACGTCGTCGTGCGCGTCGACGCGAACGGACACGCCGTTCACGCGCGCGCTGCGAGCCAGGGCCAGCGGCTCGTGATCCCCGTCAAGCACGGCGAGGGCTGCTACATGCCCGCCGCCGGACCTGCCCGACGAGCAGGTCGTGCTGCGCTACGAGCCCGGCGAGAACCCGAACGGCTCCGTCGACGACATCGCCGGTGTCGTCTCGGAGGCGCGGAAACGTCATGGGCCTGATGCCGCATCCGGAGCACGCCGTCGACCCGCTGCTCGGATCGACGGACGGCGCGCTGATCCTGGGCTCGCTGATCGACGCCGCGCGCGTCGTCTCGGTGCCTGCGTGACCCGGACGTTCGACGAGGTCGCGAAGCACGCGATCGGCCACGTACGCGAAGGATGTAGGCGACGAGGGGTTCCTCCGCGAGCTCAACGAGCAGCTCGAGCCGGTCGAACGCGAGCTCTACGTCGACTGCGAGATCGAGCATCCGTTCGTCTTCGTCGTCGGCCTGCCCCGTCCGGCACGACGCTCCTCTCGCAGGTGCTCGCGTACTCGCTCGACGTCGGCTACGTCTCCAACTTCGCCGCCCGCTTCTGGCTCGCGCCGGTGCACGGCCTGCGGCTCGAGCGCATCGTGCTCGTGCACCGACCGACCCGCCACGTTCGAGTCGGACTACGCCCGAACCTCCGACCCGCGCGAGATCCACGAGTTCGGCTACTTCTGGCGGCACTGGCTCCGCAAGGAACGCTTCGCGGACGTCGTGCGTGCGGCCGAGCTCGAGGAGACGATCGACTGGGCCGGCCTGCGCAGGACGCTCGCGAACGTGCAGCGGGAGCTCGGTAAGCCGTACGTCGGCAAGAACATGCTCGGCGCGTACCACATGGCTCGGCTCGGCCGCGGTGCTCGGCCAGGTCGTCTGGGTGCTCGTCGAGCGCGACCCGCTCGACGCCGCCGTCTCCATCCTCGACGCGCGCCGCAGGCACTACGCCGATCCGCGCGCCTGGTGGAGCTACGTGCCACTCGAGTACGACCGCCTCGCAGGCCTCGACGAATGGCAGCAGGTCGCGGGCCAGGTGCACTACCTGTCACGCCTCTACGAGCGGGAGCTGAGCGGCCTCGGCGAGAGCGGCGATCCGCGTGCGCTACGAGGAGCTCTGCGCGGAGCCGGCGAGCGTGCTTCGGAAGGTCTCGCCCGACGCCGAACGACTCTTCGGCCGGCCGATCCCGATCGTCTCCGAGCCGTCGGCTCGTTCCCCGTCCGCTCGTACGACGACCGCGCGGACGACAAGGCACGCTTCGCCGAGTCTGCTCGCAGCGCTTGCCGACGAGGGCTGACGATGGCAAAGACGATGGCGATGCACCAGCCGAACTACGTCCCGTGGCTCGGCTACTTCCACAAGCTCGCCCGCTGCGACATGTTCGTCCATCTCGACACCGTCCAGTTCCCGCGCGGCCAGAGCTTCGGCGCGCGCAACCGGATCAAGACACCGAACGGCGTCGCCTGGCTGACCGTACCTGTCGCGCGTCCCACGCGGCCGTGACGGCAAGGTGACGTATGCCGAGGTCGGCTTCGCGGATGACGGCTGGCGCGAGAAGCACCTGAAGACGGTCGAGATGAGCTACCGCCGGGCGCCGCACTTCGACGACGTGTTCACGCTCTACCGGGACGGCCTGTACGCGGGCGACACGCTGCTCGACGTGAACCTCGCCCTGATCGAGTCGATGGCCCGCCTGCTCGACCTGACGACGACGCGGCTCCGGTTGTCCGAGCTCCTCGAAGAGTTCGGCCAGAAGAACACCCTGATCGCCGACCTCTGTCATCGCGGTCGGCGCCGACACCTACCTCTCGGGCAGCGGGGGCGGACGCGAGTACGCCGACGCGGACGAGCTTGCGGCAGGCAAGGCATCGAGCTCGCCTTCGACGAGTATGAGCCGCCCGAGTACCCCCAGCTCTGGGACGGCCCGTTCGAGCCCGGGCTCTCCGTGCTCGATCCGCTGTTCAACTGCGGACGCCGACGGCTGCCGGGCATTGCTCGACGGACGTCGCCCTCAGCGCCCTTCCGAGCCGCCACTTCCGAGCCGCCAGCTTCCGAGCCGCCAGCTTCCGAGCCGCCAGCTTCGGATCCGCCGCCTCCAGGCCCAGCGCCGCCCCGAGCTCCGGATGCTTGGCGAGCTCCACCCTGAGCCGCACGACGTCACGTGCACGCAGCGTCACGGGCCCGCGCCGCGCGGCGCCGCCGGTCGCGTAGGCAAACCGGATCGAGCCGCTCACCGTCTCCGCGCTCGAGCAGCTGGACGAGAGACGAGAACCGCTTGCCGTCGACGCGCTGATCGAGCCGCACCTCGTCGATGCATTGCGCACTGCCCCATGGTGTTGCGACGTCTGCTGCCCACGTGCCGAGCATAGGCCCGGCCGCGTAACACGACTGTGCCGACTGTAGCGCCGAGTCTCAGTCGTCGGTCGACGGTGGAGGAGGCGCCACCGGGGCAAGCTGTGGAAACGCCGGTGGGCGTGTCAGCACGGGTTGTGCCGGCGCCACAGCCCGTGTCGGCGCCGGCTTTGCCTTGGGCGTCGGGGCCGCCTGCTCGGGGCTCGCGGATGGCCGGGTACGGGGGTGGGTCGCGCTCTTCGTCGGCGAAGCGGGTCGGGGAGCGACAGCGGGCGCAACGGAGGAGTGGTCGTCGGCTGGGGTGAGGGCGCGGCCGGTAGCGCTGTGCGCTCGTCGTGTGCGATGCGGATTTTGGAGCGCCTTGTGCTTCGACGCCGCTCGGCTTCGCCGGGCGATGAGGCATGACTGCGGCGAAGGCGGTCGCGGTCGGCGGCAGGGCGATCGAGGGCGTCAGCCGTGGCGTCTCGCCCTTGACGGCGATCGCCCAGAACTGCACCGCCGCCGTCGACACGACGATCGCCGTGGCAGTGCGGACAGCGATCAGGAGCAGGTTTGCTCTCATAGCGTTGCCTCCACCACACGGTTCTTGCCCCCGGTCTTCGCCTCATAGAGCGCCTCGTCGGCGGCCGCCGGAAGGTCTTCGACGCGCTCGAGCGGCGGGCAGGAGGCGACGCCGAAGCTCGCAGTCACGGACAACCGCTCGCCGTCCGGCGTATCGATCACGAGCGAGGCGATGCGCTCACGCAGCCGTCCGGCGACCACCGCGGCGCCAGGGGCGTCCGTCTCGGGCAGGAGGATCGCGAACTCCTCGCCGCCGAGACGGGCCGGTACGTCGATCTCGCGCAGAGTCATACGAAGGACCTCGGCGAAGCCGCGCAACACCTCGTCCCCCGACTGGTGGCCATGCTGATCGTTGACGAGCTTGAAGTCGTCGAGATCCGCGGTGATCAGCGCTACCGGACGGCCGGAGCGCGAGCGACGCTTGGCCTCGGTCGCAAGCTGGTCGAGGAACCGGCGACGGTTCGCGAGACCTGTCAACGGGTCCGTAACGGCCTCGCGCTTCGCGATCGCGTGCTGACGTGCATTCTCGACCGCGACGGACGCCTGCGCCGCCAGGCGCTCTGCTCGCCTGCGCTCGAGCTCACTGAAGCCGCCGATCGGCGGATAGAGGAGCGCGACCGCCTGCCGGCCGCTCGAGCCCGTGAGCGACAGCCGGAGTGGCTCCGTCAACGCCGGTCGGTCGCCGATCGCCGCCATCTCGGTCTCGCCTTCGAGGAGCACGCCGCCGACCGCGCCAGTGGCCTCGACGACCGACTCGAGAATCACCGGGAGCAGGGCACGCCGGTCGTGGGCCGCGGCCAGAGCGCTGCCGACGAGGTCAATCGACTCGACCTCCTCGCCCTCTCGGCGCTGACGAACGCGACGGCGGAGGATCGGCACCAGCGACTCGGAGAGCAGCACCAGTGTGAGCAGGGTGGCGACCGCCGCCAGCGCGATGTTCCGGTTTCGCTCCTTCGAGGCGGTCACGAGGTCGGCCGCGGGCAGCACAGCGACGAGACGGCCCGCTCCGGACGGCAACACCGTTGCGCCAGCGCGATAGGCGTCCGACCCCAGCTCGACCGTCCGGGCCTCGCTACCGCGGACGTCGATCCTCGTATCGCGGCCGAGCGCCCCCGCTGCCACACGACCGTCCCGCTCCACGAGCAGCACCGTGCCGGTTCGCCGGCCGATAGTCGTGAGCAGCGCAGCGTCGAGGGGGACGAAGACGCCGACCCGACCGATCTGGCGCCCCTTTCGTCCGATCACGGCGACCGTCGGCTCGATCGAGCCCTCAGGCGCACTGCCGACGAGCGGTCGGCCGGCCGCGGTGACCACGAGCCCCGGGGTCTTCTTGGCGACGGAGGCGAGTGACGCCGCCTGACGGCTGACGATCGCCTGCTGGACGACCGGGTCGTTGGCGAGCCTCCGAGCCTCCGTGTCCGCTGCGGTCACACGCACGCCGAGCTCCGCGGTCGCGACACGTAGCGCCGTCGAGAGCCGCGCATCGAGCGCGCTACGGTCCCGACCGTCGAGCTCCGTCGAGACGAGCCACGCCGTGAGCGCGACGGGCACAGCCAGCAGCAGGAGCGCTGCGGCTGCGAACCGAAGCCGGTCCCGAAAACGCGCCTCCGGGGGACGCGCACCAACCGGTGATTGCGCCATTCCCAAACTCCTTCCTTGCTCCACCTCTACAGTTCGGCTCGGCGGATGGGCGCACCTGCTCTATCCCCGTTCGAGGGATCAAGGAAGAACTCGACCCATCCGAGGGCACCACAGGCATTCCCACGGTCTCGTCGACCGGTCGATTCTTCGCAGCCGTGCGGGCATCCGGGCTGTCGCGCTCAGTCTCGCGGTGCTCGGGACGACAGCCCTCATCCAGGCGCTGATCCTGACCGCTAGCGGCAGCGTGGCTCTGCTCGCAGACCTGATCCACAATATCGGTGACGCCCTGACCGCGATCCCGCTCGGCATCGCCTTCTTTCTTCGATCGAAGCGTGGCGAGCAGATCGCCGGCTACTTCGTCGTGCTTGCGATCTTCGTCAGTGCGTGCGTCGCGCTGGTGGAGTCGCTCGAGCGGTTGCTGCACCCGCGCGATCTGACCCACCTCTGGCTGCTCGCAGCTGCGGGTGTCGTCGGCTTCGCGGGCAACGAGCTCGCGTCGCGCATCCGCCTGCGGGCCGGCAGGCGCCTCGACAGCCCCGCGCTCGTCGCGGACGGAAACCACGCACGCGTCGACGGTTTCGTCTCGCTGTCGGTCGTCGTCAGCGCGCTACTTGTCGCCGCCGGTCTCGAGCGGGCAGACCCGATCGTCGGCATCGCGATCACGGTGCTGATCCTCAGGATCACCTGGGCGTCGTGGCACACGATCCGCCACGGCCTGCACGAGCACTAGCGCAGGCGTCGTGCGTGGTAGCGTCGGCGCGTGACGAGCGCCGCCGCACAACCCCGCGACCGCTACGAGGCGGCAGCTGCGAAGTTCGTCAAGGAGAACCGGATTCCCGGCGCAGCCGTCGGCGTCGTCCACGAAGGACGAGCTGGTCTGGTCGAAGGGGATCGGGTACGCGGATCTCGCGAAGAAGCGCCGCTCGACCCCGAAGGGGCTTTACCGGATCGCCTCGATCACGAAGACGTTCACCGCTTCCGCGATCATGCAACTGCGAGACGAGGGAAAGCTCTCGCTCGACGATCCCGCGATCACGTATCTCCCCGAGCTCGTGAAAGCAGCCAGCCCGTTCGGACCGATCGAGTCGCTGACGATCCGTCGCATGCTCTCGCACGAGTCCGGCCTCCAGAGCGAGCCGCCGGGGACGGACTGGACCCTCGTCCGCTACGAGAGCGACCCGGGAGCGACGCTCGCGCGCGTCGCCGAGATCTCGACGACGGTGCCGCCGAGCCTCCAGTGGAAGTACTCGAACCTCGCCTATCAGCTGCTGGGCGAGATCGTCGAGCGCGTCAGCCGGACTGCCATACCGGAAGTACGTCGGCACGCGCCTCCTCTCTCCGCTCGGGATGACCTCGACCACGTTCGATCCGGTCCCGGCGCGGCTCCGTGCGCGACAGGCCACGGGGTACGACCCGCGCTTCCTCTCCGACGAGCTGGAGCAGGCACCGGACGAGCACTCGATCTTCGGCGCAGAGGGCGGCCTCTGGTCGTGCGTCGAGGATCTCGCCCGCTGGCTCTCGTGCCAGTTCACGGGGAAGACGCCGAGCGGCAAGGTGCTGCTCTCCGAAGCGACCTTGAAGGAGATGCACAAGCCCCGCTACCTCGTCGACGACGCCTGGACGCGCGCATGGGCGATCGGCTGGTACGCGGTCCGGAAGGACGACGTCGTCTGGCGCATGCACTCGGGCGGCCACTACGGCTTCATCACGAACGCGTGCTTCGAGCCCGGCGAGAAGATCGGCGCGATCGCGCTGCTCAACGGGTTCGCTAACGCACCGCAGCTGGCGATGGAGCTCGGGCACGATCGCACGCGAGGCGGTGACGGCGGCCGCGCCGCGCGTCGAGCGTGCAGCGCCGCCTCCCGACGCATGGCGGCCGCTGATCGGTCTGTACGTCGCAGAGCACTTCGGCAACGTCGTCCGCCTCGAGTGGCGCGACGGGAAGCTCACGTTCATCGATCCCGACGACCCGACGTGGACACCCACGCTCGTCGCGACGGACGACCCCGACGTCTTCCGGATCGAGCCGGGCTTCCGCGAGTCGGGCGAGCTCGTCCGCTTTCACGCGCGGCAAGGACGGCCGCGTGACTGTCGGTCGTCGCTGCCGTCGCGACGATGCGCCGCCTCGAGCCCGTCGACGACTGACGGCAGCGTCAGCCGGGAACGATCTTCCACCACGCGGTGTAATGCAGCAAGTGGTGGGCCGGCCACCGGACGAGATGACGCTTGTCGTTCGCGCGCAGCGCGGAGACACGGACGCCTACGAGGAGCTCGTACGCATG
Organism: uncultured Actinomycetes bacterium; assembly: GCA_963705945.1. Lineage (GTDB taxonomy): Bacteria > Actinomycetota > Thermoleophilia > Gaiellales > Gaiellaceae > PALSA-612. The sequence continues at coordinate 83,220 of CAVPLG010000005.1, forward strand.
CACCAGGGAATCGGGTTTCGCACGGCATTCCTGATCACACGCTCGGCGGCTGACGCGGAAGAGGCGGCGGACGACGCGTTCGTGAAGGCCTTTCGGAGCCTCGGGCGGTTCCGGACAGAGGCGCCCTTCCGGCCCTGGGTGCTGGCAATCGTGGCGAACGAGGCGCGCAACCGCCTTCGCTCGTCCGCCCGCCGCGAGGCGCTCGCAGCGAGGGCCGCTCAGGAGGCGCGCCCGGGGGACGCGGCCCCGTCCCCCGAGGCGGCCGTGCTCGCAGGCGAACGGAGGGCGACTCTGCTCGCGGCCGTCGACGAGCTCGGCGACGATCAGCGGCTCGTCGTCTACTGCCGGTACTTCCTCGACCTCAGCGAGGAGGAGACGGCGCAGGTGCTCGACATCCGCCCGGGTACGGTGAAGTCGAGGCTGTCACGGGCGCTCGACCGGCTGCGGGAGGAGGTGGCCGACCGTGTCTGAGCTCGAGCTCGATCTGTCCGCGCTCTCGGCGGCGCAATCGCGTACCCGTCGACGCCGACCTCAGCGCAACGGTCTCCCACGCGCTCACGAGCCGGCGCAGGTGGCCCTGGCGCGCCTGGGCGACCGTGGCGGTCGCTCTCGTCGCCCTCGCGATCGGCGTGACGCTGGCCGTGCCGCCAGCGCGTACAGCCCGTCTTCCGCTTCTTCCACATCGGCGCCGTGCACGTCCGCTTCGTCGATCGGCTTGCCGCAGGTCGAACAACAGAAGGTCGTCCCTCCGGGCGAGCGAGTCTCGGTGAACCAGAGCCCGTTCCCGCTGCTTCGCTCCCCGCTCCTCGGCCCTCCCGATGCCGTCTACACGGACGGAGCGACGCTGACACAGGTCTTCGGCAAGCCCGGCGCCGCACGTCTGCTTCATCATGCAGATCACCGCGCGCGGGCCTCTCGCCGGAGATCGTCAAGAAGGTCGCGACCGTGTCCGGGACGCGGACGTCGTTCGTCACCGTCTCGGGCGCGAGCGAGCCCGGGCTCTGGATCGAGGGGGAACGGCACATCGTGCGCTTCCTCGGCTGGCCCGCCCGCCTCGCGGGAAACACGCTCGTCTGGGTCCGCGGACGACGCTACGGTGCGCGTCGAGGGGAGCCTCGAGCCGCGACCAGGCCGTGCAGGATCGCGAGCTCGCTTCGCTGACGGAACCCGTCGCACGATCGCGGTGTAGTAGCGACATCGATGAAAGGAGCTGAAGTGAAGCCGATCCTTGCCGCCGCCGCGATCGCCCTGCTGCTTTGCGAGCGGGCGCCCATGCCAAGGGAGCCAGTGAAGCGACCGTCGAAGGGCCCGGGCTCCACGGACGCGTCGTCATCCCCGGGAGCGGCGAGGACGGAGGTGGAACGCCGCTCGGCTCGTTCGCGCAGCTGGCCGGCTTCTTCCCCGCCGTGTTCGGGCAGGTCCCGGACGCGACGAGCGACACGTCGCCGGCGACGTCGCTCGGCCCGAAGTACGTCGTCCGCTACGTCGTGCCCGGCCCAGGCGACGCCTGCCGTGCTCGTCCAGGACGTCTACCCGTACGCGCAGCCTGCTCCCGTCACGTACATGAAGCCGCTCCAGTTCGTGTGGCAGGGGCAGCGGACGGTCGGCGGCTGGAATCATGACGACGACGGAGCTGAAGGTGTGCATCAGAAGGGCGTGGGACTTCCGGCCGATCCGCCCGCTCCAGGCGGCGATTCGTGGTGGTCGGGAGCCCTGGACGTCGAGATCGTCGCTGCGATCGCGCTCGCCGGAGCAATCGTCTTGGCGACGCCGGCATCCAAGCGGCGACACGCCGAGCGCGGCGCGGCAGGTGCGCCCGGTCAGCTCGATGCGGTACTCGCCCTGGCGCTCGCCAGCAGCGGATCTGAAGTTCGAGGGTTCGTGTCCGGTTGGCTCCATCAGGTTCGGCCGTTGCGATGGCGCCTACTAGATCAGGGTCTGATGCAGAGCGCGGCGAGGTCGATCCCGCACACCGGGTTGAAAGACCTGGCAGCCCATCCGGGCCGAGAAGAAGTCGCGGCTGAGCTTGTTGCCGAAGGCGACCACGGGCGCTGCGTTTCGGGCGGTGTCGACGTCGAGCGCGCCGTAGGCCAGGTAGCGGCGCGGCCCCGAGAGCCTCGACGCCGCCGTGACCTTGCGCTTGTAGGACGGATCGTCGAAGAAGGGCAAGTATCCCAGGACTCCTGTTCCTGGCAAGCCGAGGAGCTCTGCGGGATCGGGTAGCCGGCGCACCAGGCGATCGGGCCGGCGAGATCGAACGGCTCGCCAGGCCTCGCGATCCGCGTCGACGGAGCATCCGCGAGAGGTCTTCATCGACGACGTCGATCCCGATCGCGCGCCAGGTTCAGCTTCACGACCTGCGCGAGTTGCGGCAGACAGGACAGGGCCTGGCTGCGGTGTAGAGGATGGCGGTCCGTCGTTGCGTGCCGGCGAGGCGCCTCGCGGCGGAGACATTCGGCGTGAAGGGGTAGATGTCGACATCCTTGAAGCCCGGCATGCCAGGCGGGAGGTACTGGTCGGTCGGTTGCATGTCGCCGGCGATCTCGGCCAGCTTCCGCCGGTCGATGGCGTAGTTGACCGCCTGTCGGAGCCGCACGTCCCGGAACAGCGGCCGATGGGTGTTCAGCACGATAATCCTGATCGCGAGCTGCTTGTTGACGAAGTACCGTTGCCTGCCGTTCTGCGCCGCCGGGCTTCCCGGGCCGTAGCGCGCCGCGAGTCTGGCGGCGTCGCCTGGATCGACGCCGTCCAACGCGTAGTCGGCGGTGCCGGCCTCGATCTTGGCGTCGGCGCTCCGCTGCGTTGACCCCGATGGTGAGCTCCATCCGGTCGAGGTGATGGGGACGGCTGCCCGTGTAGTTCGGGTTGCGCTCGAGCACGACGCTCTCCCCGGGGGTGTACGAGGTCACGTGATACGGGCCTGCAGAGGCGATGACTCCGACGCCCTTGGGGTCGAGCGGCGTCTCGAGCGGGACGGCGCAGAAGGAGGGCAACGCGAGCCGGGAAGGGAGATCGGGCACGGGCGCCGAGAGATGAAGCGTCAGCCGGTTTCCCTTGGCGACGATTCCGCTGATGTGAGCCGCCCTGCCGGATTCGTAGGCGCCGGCGCCGACGAGGTCGCGCAAGTAGCTCCGCCAGCGAGCTCTTCATGACAGGGCTGAGGGTGCGCTCGATCGCGTGCTTGAACGTCTGCGCCGTGACGGGCTCGCCGGAGGCGAGAAGCGGAACCCCTTCCGGATCGTGAACGTGTAGGTCTTTCCGTCCGCCGAGCGTGTGGGCAACGACTCGGCCACCTCAGGTATCAGCTTGGAGCCGGCCGGGGCCGGCTTGTCCGGGTAGTTGACGAGGCAGCGCGCAGGTGGCGGCGAGAAGCTGGCTTGACCAGAAGGTGGTACGCGAGCGCGGGATCCACGGAATCGATGTCCGCCCGCAGCTTGAGGCGGGCGGTTCCCCCGGAGCTCTCGAGCAGGGTGCTTCCGATCGTCTGCCGCTGGACGGTCACCCAGATCCGCCCGTTCGCGGCGATGATGCTCTGCGGGCTTTCGCCGACCTCGATCGTCTCGCTGACCTCGCCTGCCTCGGGGTCGATGCGGCTGACGGTGCCGTCGCCGCTGTTCGCGACCCAGACGGAGCCCGGGCTGACGGCGATCCCGGCCGGAGCCTTCCCGACGGGGATCGTCGTGGTCACGGCCCGCGTGCTCGGATCGATGCGAACGACGGTGTCGTCACTTCTGTTGGCCACCCAGACGCCGCCTGCGCCGAGCGCGATCGCCGACGGGCTTCCGCCGACCGGGATCGGCTGTCACCAACCCCGTCGGATCGACGCGGGTGACTGTTCCGGCGTCGCTGTCGGCGACCCACATGGCGTCTGCTCCGACGGCCACGGCTGTCGGACCTGCGTTCGGATCGATCTCCTCGACGACGCGGCCGGTCCGCGGGTCCAGTCGGGTGAGCAGGCCGGAGGACGGGGCGATCCAGACGGTCTTGCCGAGAGCAGCCGCCGCACCGGGGCCGCCGGGCACGACGTTGTCGATCTGGATCTTGGGGGCGACGCGTGTCGAACTGCGGGTCGATCCGCCTGAGACTCACCGAAGGGCCGCCGACGTTCGAGCCGACGACCCAGGTGGCGCCGTCCACCGCGGCGAGGCCGGTCGGCGTGTCCACGACCGGGATCGTCTTCGTGACGCTGCTCGTGTCGGGATCGATCCGCGAGACGTTCTGGTCGTCGCGATTCGCTACCCAGAGCGAGCCGGAGCCGGAAGCGATTGCGCCCGGGCGCGACCCGACGGATATCGCATCCGTCACCCGGTTCGAATCCGGGTCGATCACCGCGACCGCATTCCCCTTCACGGTCACACCCGGATCCGAGCCGCCCTGGCCGAACGCGAAGATCGGGATCGCGAGCGCGGCCGCGAGCACGCCGACCAGGGCCGAGCCGGCGTACAGGCGCCGTCTCTTGCGGCGCAGCTCGACGTCGAGCGTTCGCAGCTGCGCGAACTCGTTCTGCAGCCCGTCGATGTCGAGCTGATAGAGGCGCTGCGGCTGATCGATGTCCTTCAGGCGCCGTTCGCCCATGTCTCGAATCGAGACACCCGGAGGGAGGTCTTCCTCGGTCAGCTCCCTCGTCGTGGAAGAGAGCAGCACCTGGCCGCCGTGGCCGGCCGCGCCGATACGCGCGGCGCGATGGACGCCGATCCCGACGTAGCGTTGCTCGCCCATCCGCGGCTCACCCGTGTGCAGGCCCATGCGCACTCTGACGGCACCCCCGTGCGGCCAGCGCTCGGCCGCCAGGTCGCGCTGAGCGTCGACGGCGGCCGCGACGGCGTCGGCAGCCGTGCGGAAGGCGACGAAGAACGAATCGCCCTGCGTGTCCACCACCCGCCCCTGGTGGGCGGCGAAGGCAGCCGCGCAGCAGCCGCTCGTGCTCGGCGAGCATCTCCGCGTAGCCGGTCGCGGCCCAGCTGATGGAGCAGCTGGGTCGAGCCCTCGATGTCCGTGAACAGGAAGGTGACGGTCCCGCTCGGAACCCCCGACGCCCGCTCGTGGGCGGCAGGGCCCGCGAGCGAGGCATCCTGCTCGAGGATCGCGCGCTCGAGCCGGCGGAGCTCCTCGCCCGGCTCGATGCCGAGCTCGTCGACCAGTAGCCGCCGCCCGTCGCGGTAGACCTCCAGCGCCTCCGCCTGCCTCCCCGAGCGGTAGAGGGCGAGCATGAGCTGTCCGCGCAGGCGCTCGCGCAGCGGGTGATCGCGGACGAGCTCCTCGAGCTCGGCGATGACATCCTCGTGTCGTGCCAGCGCGAGATCGGCTTCGATCCGCTCCTCGAGACACACGAGCCTGCGTTGCTCCAAGCGGGCGATCGCCGTCTGGGCGAACGGCTCGTACGCGAAGTCCGCCAGCGGCGGCCCTCGCCAGAGTGCGAGGGCGTTCGTCAGCGTGACCGCGGCCCGATCCGGCTCGCCGGCAGCCAGCTGGTCACGCCCCTCGGTGAGGAGCGCCTCGAAGCGCGCCGCGTCGAGATCGTCACCGTCGAGCCGGAGCATGTACCCGCGGCCATGCCTCTCGAGCCGGCCGTCATCGAGGGCGTTGCGGAGCTGCGAGACGTACACGCGCACCGTCTTCTCAGCAGTCTTCGGCGGGCTCTCGGGCCAGAGCTCGTCCACCAGCCGCTCGACCGATACGGCCTCGTTCGCATGGAGCAGGAGCACCGCCAGCAGTGCGCGCTTCTGGGCGCCGCCGAGCTGCACGTCACCCGTATCCGATGAGACCTCGAGCGGGCCGAGGATCCGGAACTCCATGTGACAAGTGTGACACGCGTTTCAGAGCAGCGTTTCCGGTCCGTTTCCCGCCTCTTTCCCGTTCGTGGACGCCACGGGGGCACCGTGCCTACGCGGCCGCCACCCCGGCGGCCACGACCGAAGGAGGAACGATGAACAGTCGACGGATTCTCGGGCGAGCAGCTCTCGTGCTTTGCACCGCTGCGATCGCAGCACCCGCCGCCAGGCAACGTTCCGCGATTACGGACCACCCCCGGAGGGAGCTCCGCGCGTGGGCGGTCAGGGCGCCGCAGTCTCACCGCGGCTCGTGCCGCAGCCCAACCAAGCGCGCGGGTCGGACGCCTATGCCGTCACCAAGACGACGAAGAAGAAGAGTAAGCCGCCGAAGCTGACCACGCTGACCAAGAACCGGCTGAAGGCGGGGCGGATGTAGATGCCGCCGGTCACGCTGTCCAAGAAGCAGTTCCACCAGAAACGGCCGCACGGCTCCTACCAGAAGTACCTGGCCTACATCGGGGCGCGCCGACCACCGGTAGACCCGGTTATGGAGCAGGCGCCACATCGCGACGAGCGCGTGAGCTGCGGATCGCCGGGGCCTATCGCTAGGCCGGGGCTCCCGTGTCCCGGCCTAGCACTGCATCGGCACTCGGTGGCTGAGCAGCTGGCGGCACCCGCACCGAGCGATCGTCGAAACGAGTCGCTCTGCTGGTTCAGGCCGTCAGTGACGTCGTTTCGGTGCTCGGCAATCTCCTCCGCATAGGCCTCGGCGCCGAGCCGCGGAGGAGCTAGGACTGCGGGAACTGCCGGCCTAGCGGCGCCCGATGAGCTCGATGCGGTAGTCGTCCGGGTCGCGCACGAAGCAGATCCACGAGCCGCCCTCGACCACCTGGTACGGCGGGCGCTCGGGCTCGATCCCCTGCCGGCCAGCTCACTGAGCGTGCGTCGAGGTCGTCGACCCGATCGCGATGTGCCCGTACGCGGTGCCCATCTCATACGTCCGCCCGTCGTGGTTGAACGTCAGCTCGAGGACGTTCTCGGCGTCTCCGATCGAGAAGAAGTAGTTCGTCGCCTCGAGCTTCGCCGTCTCGGACGATGTCCAGGTCCCGGCTGAAGCGGAAGCCGAGCGCCTCGTAGAACGCCCGACTCTTCGCAGGGTCGGTGACGCGGACCATCGTGTGGAGGAACTTCGCCACGCTTGGATCCTAGCCGCGCCCGCCCCGGTCATCGGTCTGAACGCGGTGCCCGCACCCCGCCGTAACTTGCGCCAGCGGCAGGGTGCGGTTGGTCGAGCCTCGCTCGCGCTCAGCTGGCGCTGGCGATCACAACGTTGGTCGCTTGCGGTCCCTTCTCGCCCTGCTCGGGCTCGAACTCGACCTTGGCGCCCTCGGCCAGCGACTTGAAGCCGCTGCCACCGATACCGCTGTGATGCACGAATAGATCCTCACCACCGCCATCAGGCGTGATGAAGCCGTAGCCCTTGTCATCGTTGAACCACTTGACTGTTCCAGTTGCCATAAAAACACCTCCCTCCGTCACTCATGAACGGGCAGAGGAGGCGGAGATCCGCAACCGGTACGCGCTCTAGTCCGACGTAGCGTAGCTGGTGCTCGCGGTCCGGTGCCGGGCCAGTGCGCCGATCGCGAGCGAGCCAACGATCCCGCAGACGGTGACGACGAGCGCGCTCGTTACGACCAGGAGCCCTGAGGCGAGTGAGAAGTTGATCGCAATGTCCTTGCCGACGCCGAGCGCGAGCAGAATCGCGGCCGACGCGCCTGCATTCACGACCGCGCCGCCGGAGGTGATCGGGATTACGCCGGCAGCGGCCCCAAGGCAGATCACCGAGAGCGCGGTCGTCGGCGAGAACGAGAACCCAAGCGCTGCCAGCAGCGCGGCGCTGCCGAATGCGCGCGCGGACCAGCAGGCGAAGAGGTAAAACCAGGCGACGGTGGCGCTGCGCCGTCCATGGGGCGTCGTGTGGTGCGCGATCTGCTCGGTGACTGTGCGCAGGCGGCGGCTGCGGCGCAGGAGCGGCAGCCGCAGCAGGCGCACGCCAACGACGAGCAGCGTGCAACAGCCGACGCCGAAGGCGACGACGATCAGCAGCGGTCCGCGGAGGGCAGACCCACTCGTCGCCGTCGCCGAGATGGCGAGCGGCAACATCGCGATCGCGTCGATCATCCCCAGGGAGATGATCGACAGAACGATCGCCTCGAGCCCGATGCGGATACCGCCGAGCTTTCGCAAGACGCCGACCTTGACCACGTAGTCGAGGCGGAAGGGGAGCACGGCGCCGCTCGCGGCGGCCGCGCCGACCGAGGCAAGACAGCGAGCCTGGTCGGGGCACTGCCCCGGCGGAAACAGCCGGTGCCAGCCGCGTGCGCGGAAGACGAAGCTGGCCAGATAGGCGAACCCGGCAGTCGCGGCAAGCAACGGGCGAACGTTCGCGAGCGGCCAGCTCGAGTCAGTCAGCCGCCGCGCGACGAGGACGGAAGCAGCGATGGCGAGCAACGCGAAGGCGACGCCGGTCACCAACCGCCGAGGCTGCCCCGCCGCCACGGCGCGGAAGAGATCGCGGCGCTGCGCTTTCAGGCGCGGTCCCGCATCTCCCTTCGCTTGTGCGGCCATCACCTTCCGCTCTTTGATTTCGACGACGAACGGTTCTTGGTCCTTCCGTTCTCGGCCGTCCAGGCGGGCAGGTTGCGGACGATCTCGAACGCTTCTTCGGGGGTTTGGACAGACCCGAGGATGGCCGTCTCGGCCCGGAGCAGCGAGAGAGCCAGCTGCTCCTGGGAGAACTCGAGCACTTTCCTGCGCCGCTCGTGCCCGAGCTGACGCCACGCCTCGAGCAACTGACGCAGCTCCGGATCGTCAGGTGTGATCTGACCCGAGAACTGCCGCCAGGCATCGAGCACCTCGCCGCCAGCGGCCGTGTCCACGAAGAGGCGTCCGGCTAGGGCGCGCGTCGCCTCGCTTGGAGCATCCTCGAGCTGCTCCAACTGCCGGCGCTTCTGGTCGACCTCGACCGCGCGCTGTTGGGCAAGCATCCCGACCTCGCGCAACCGCTTGCGAGCGTCGCGCTGTCGGCTCGGCTGACACTCGGTCGCGGCGTCGCGTCCAGATCCTGCTGAATCCCTGTCAGCGCCTTCTCGGCATCGGCCAGCTCGTCCCGGAGTCGACGCTCATGCGCTCTCCTCGGCGTCGAGTCGCGAAAGTGCAGGCGCGTGCTCGGCTCGGCTCGGCTCGGGCAGCGCCTCGATCGCCTGCCGCAGGAGCTGCTGTGCCCTCGTCCCGCGAATGTGTCCCGCAAAAACAAGAAGCAGCTGGGCATCCCGACCGAGGGCCTTCGCGAGTCTTACGAGCGTCTCGGCAACGGGCCGGTCAACCTCGCCCGCCTCGATCCGGCTGATCTGCGCAGCCGAGAGGCCGCTCCGCCGTGCCAGTTCCCGCATCGACAGGCGCGCACGCACCCTCGCCTCTCTGATGACCTCGGCCAGCGTCTGTTCTTGGTCTTGCATCGCGCTTCCCTCAAAGCCTACCCGCTTATGTAACATTGAGCAAGTAGTAGTGTTACTTGAAGCAACGCTATCGTGCTATACTCGCTAAGCGCGTAGGCCAAGCGCGGAAGGCGCCGAGGCTCTTTAGCTCTTCTCTTCGTCTCTCATACCTGGCTTGAGTGCGCTCGGAGAGCTCAGCCGAGCTCTCCGTCCTGCAGCACGAGAAGCGAAGGAGCACCTTATGTATGCCACATTGAGACGCTACGAGGGAATCGACAAGGACCGCACCGACGAGGTCACCAAGAAGCTCGGCGAAAGCCTCATGCCGCGCATGAGCAAGCTGCCCGGCTTCGGTGGCTACTTCTTGATCGAGGCCGGTGAAGGCGTGATGACGTCCATCAACCTCTTCGAGACGTCAGACCAGGCTCACGAGTCGACGCGCGTCGCAGCCACGTGGATTCGCGAGGAGAAGCTCGAGACCGTGCTTCCGAACACGCCGAAGATCACCGCCGGCGAAGTCGTCGTGCACGAGACGAACGGAGCGTTCAAGGCGTAACCGCCTCGAGGCAGCTTCGTACCACCGAGAAGGCCCGCTTCGGCGGGCCTTCTCTGCGTCTAGCGCACATGCTCCGCGGTGCGGCACGAGCCTCGCCGGTGGCTTGGACTGGTCTAAGGTGGCCGATATGGCAGAGCGACTGAGGGTGTGGCTTGTCGGTGGTCACGAGTGCGACCTCGACCTCGGAGAAGGCTCAGCTCAAGAGCTGATGGAGAAGATCGAGAACGCCGGTGATCGCAATTGGTTTTCGTCGGACGACGGGCGCTCTCGTGTACGCGGGAGCGCGATCGTCAGGATTGAGATCGAAGGTCACGCTGATACGCCGCACGACCCGGTCGCGTGAAGGAGATCGCCGTTCGGTTTAAACCGCGTCACGACGGAGAGGCCGCCTCACCGGCGGCCTCCCGCACGCGTTCGTCAGCTCGACGTCATCGCGGCCATCGCCGCCTGGCCGCGCTCCGCGATCTCCTCCGGCGACAGGTCCTCGACGTGAGTTGCGATCGACCACGTGTGGCCGAACGGGTCGGAGACGGAGCCGAAGCGGTCGCCCCAGAACATGTCCTCGACCTCCATCGTCACCGTCGCGCCGGCGTCGACCGCCTGCTTGACGGCGGCGTCGACGTCCTCGACGTACATGAAGATGCTCGCGGTCGAGCCGCCGACCTCCGCAGGCGGCCGGACAGTCGACTGCGGGAACGGGTCGGAGATCATCACGAGCGAGTCGCCGATCTTGAGCTCGGCGTGGCCGACCTTGCCGCCGGGAGCGTCCATCCGCATCAGCTCCGTCGCGCCGAACGCCTGCTTGTAGAAGTCGATCGCCTTGGCCGCGTCCTCGACTGCGAGGTACGGCGTTAGCGTGTGGTATCCGTCGGGAATGGGCTTCGTCATGAATCCCCCTCTGGTCGCTGAACGAAGCTTCTCCATCGTATGTGCGCCCGTTCGTTGCAGATGAAACCTGCGCGAGCTACGATCGGCCGCGCGTCCTCTTCGCCGCAACGGAGATCGGGGGAAGCAACGTTGCGCGTCCGTCTCACGCCCATCCTGCTCACGCTCTCGCTGCTCGCGGGCGTCACGGTCTCGGCGAGCGCAGGTGCGTCGGCCGGATCCTGGAAGCAGATCAGCCACGCGCACAACGGAACGAAGGCGAACCTCGGGCTCGCACGCGGTAAGGACGGCGTGCTCCACGTGCTCTGGGCCGGTCCGCTGAGGCGCGGCTACTCGGCGATCTACGATACGCCGATCGCGGCCTCTGGCGCGGTCGGAAAGCGCCCAAGCCGTCGTCTCGGGCTGGGTGAGCGTCCAGCCACCGCGCGCCGCGGCGGCGCCGGACGGCTCCATCCATGCCCTCATCAGCGGCCAGAAGACGAATGCGAATAACGATCCGTTCTCCGGCCTGAACGAGGCGATCGGGCCTGGATCGTGGAAGCTCGGGCCGAAGGCGTTCGGCCACTCCTCGATCACGGTGGCGTCGAATGCCGACGTGGCGACCGGGATCCTGAAGAACGGTCAGCTGGTCAGTGCATGGCAGTCGGCGGCGTCGCTTCTGTTCCAGGTGGGCGTCGACCCGAATACGCAGCCGCAAGACATCACGCCGTCGGATCTCGGAGACAGTCCCGTGCTGGCCGTCGACCAGGAGACGGGCGCGGCCGTGATCGCCTACCACGGTGTGAAGGACGGGCAGAACTACTTCCGCCAGATCGCCTCGTCCGTCGGCCAGCCGCAGGCGATCCCGGGATCGAAGAGCGACGGGCCGACGATCGCCGCTCGGAGCGCCGGTGGCGTGTTCACGGCATTCGTCGAGGGAGGCCGCGTCGTGCTCTACCAGTTCGGGGGCAAGGCGAGGAAGGTGCCGATGCCAAAAGGCGCGCGCGTGCTGACGGCGAGCGTCGCCGCCGGGCCTGACGGCAGGCTCTGGGTCTTCTATGGCGACGAGCAGAAGACCTACGTCACCCGATCGAGCCGGCACGTCTCGGGTGGGAGCCCGTGCAGGCACTGAAGTCGCCGCCGAAGACGATCCAGTACTTCCGGCTCGAGGGCGAAGGCTCGGCCGGGTCGCTCGATCTGTTCGCGGACATTACGGTCGACGGCCAGACAAAGGACGGCTCGTACGCGACGCACGTGCAGCCGAAGCTCTCGCTCGGGACGTCGAAGCGAGCCGCGAAGAAGGGAGCAACCCTCGTCACGGTGCACGTGACGGACGCAGGCGACCCGGTGGCGGGAGCAAAGGTGAAGGGCCTGCCCGGCGGCACGAAGACGACCGATGCGAAGGGTCTCGTCGTCGTCACGTTCTCGAAGGGAAAGGGCGGGAAGCTCTCGTTGACGGCGACGAAGCGGGCTACGTCTCTGCGCAGGCTCGTCTTTCCGTCTGATTAGGATCGTCCCGACCACGACGAACGGAGGACACGATGGCTGAGACGGTTGGCTGGCTGGTCGCGGGAGACATCAAGGAGGGTCAGCTCGACGCGTTCAACGCGTTAAAGGAGGAGATGATCGAGGGCAGCATCGACCGAGCCGACGACGCTCAACTACGAGTGGTACCTCGGCGAGGATGACTCGACGTTCACGATCTGGGAGAAGTACGCCGACTCCGACGCGACGATGGCGCACTTCACGGGCTTCGTCGAGAAGTGGTCGGGCCGGTTCATGGAGTGCTGCACGCCGAACCGCTTCATCGTCTACGGCAGCCCCAACGACACTGTCAGGGCAGCGATCGCCGACTGGGGCCCCGTCTACGAGAAGCACTGGGGTGGCTTCGCCCGCTAGCGAGAGCGAGCCGATCGACAAGAAAGAGGTTGCGGCGTACCTCGTCGGTCGCGGCGTGCTCGAGCGCGTCGACGGCGTCGAGGTCGAGGAGCTCGTCGGGCGGCATCTCGGGCGCCGTCTACGCGGTGCGCGGCGAGGGCAAGCGCCTTGTCGTCAAGCAGGCGCTCGAGAGGTTCCGGGTCGAGGACGAATGGCTCGTTCCGCCCGAGCGCGCGCTCGACGAGGCGCGCAGCGCTCGAGCTGATGGCGGAGCTCGCGCCGGCGAGCGTCCCGGCGCTGATCGACCTCGACCGCGAGCGGTTCGTCCTCGTCATGGAGGAGGCGCCGGCGGGCTGGCGACCGTGGAAGGCGCTACTGCTCGACGGCGTGGCGGATCCGGTGGTGGCGCAGCGGCTCGGCGAGCTGCTCCGGCTCCTGCACACGAGCACGGCGGACGTCGACCTCGGCAGCGCCGCATCGTTCGAGGCGCAGCGCGTCGATCCGTACCTGCGGACGGTCCAGCGGCGCCATCCCGACGCTCGCGAACGAGATCGGCGCCTACGTCGAGCGGCTGCTCACGACGAGACGTCTGCGTCGTCCACGGCGACTACTCGCCGAAGAACGTCCTCGTCGGCGACGACGGCCCCACAGCGGGCTGTGGGTGATCGACTGGGAGATCGTCCACCGGGGCGATCCCGCGTTCGACGTCGCGTTCCTCCTCAACCACCTGCTGCTGAAGACGATCCACCGGCCGGCCTCGCGCAATGCTACGAGGCGTGCGGGGCGGCGTTCCTCGACGCCTACGGGCAGGACCTCGACCTCGGCTACGTCCTCGGGCTCGTCGGCTGCCTGATGCTCGCGCGCGTCGACGGCAAGTCGCCGGCGGAGTATCTGACGGGGCGCGAGCGCGGGACGGCGCTCGCAGCCAGCCTCTCGCTCCTTGCCGAGCCTCCGAACTCGCTCAGGGAGGCGTGGACGGTCGTCACTCGAGATCTTCGACCGTGAGCCCGTAGATCACGCCGTCGACCCATTCGCCGTGCCGCTCGTAGGCGCGGCGCTTGCGACCCTCGAGCACGAAGCCGACGCGCTCGGCGTGCTCCATCGCCCGCTCGTTGAATCCGTAGACCTCGAGCTGGAGACGGTGGAAGCCGAGGTCGTCGAAGAGATGGCGCTGGAAGAGACGCGCCGCCTCGTCGGCCACCTGCCGACCGCGGAAGTCGGGATGGACGGCCAGCCCGCCGAGATCGGCGATCCGATTTCGCCCGCCGCGGCTCAAGAAGCGCATGGTGCCAGCGCGCTCGCCGTCGACCTCGATCACGAACAACCCGTGTACCTCCGGCTCGGACGCGTTCCGCTCGATGTCGTCCGCGAACGCGGCGCGGTCGTGCGGCCGCGCCGGCGGCGAGGAACGGCTCCACCTCCTCGTGCGCGACCAGCTCGACGAGAAAGTCGAGGTCGTCCGGGCGAGCGCGGCGGATCGCGACCACTACGCGGGCTCCTCGCTCGGAGCGGCCCGCCGGCGGACGGTCGAACAGGAGCCCTGAGCCAAGGGCGATACCGACGAGGATCAGCTCCGAGCCCGAGCAACATTGGCCCAGTGATCGGCTCGGAGAGGAAGAGCGCTCCGTACGCAATCGCAAAGGCGGGCATGAGATAGGCGACGAGCGAGATCCGGCGCGCACCGTACGGCGGAAGCATGCGGAAGAAGAGCGAGCTGGGCGATCGCCGTCCCGAAGACCGCGAGCGCCGCGACCGCCGCGAACGTCTCCCAGCCGGGGAGCGCGTCCGGTCTTTGAGCGATCGCGAACGGGAGCAGCAGCGACGCCGCCGGAGAGCATCGCTCCGGTCGCGAGCACAGGCCCGGAGGTGCCATGGACACGGAGCTGCGCGTAGATGCCGGCGAATCCGTACGACAGCGACGAGAGCACGATCGCAAACGTCCCGGCCGCGCGCCCACCACCCACCGGACGTATCGAGGCCGGACAGCACCGCCACACCGAGCGAGCCCGAAGACGACACCGATCCAGCGAATCCGTGCCACGGGCTCGTGCGGAAGGAGCCAGATGCCGAGGACGAACGCGAACAGCGGCACGGTCGCCTGCGCGATGCCGGCCACCGACGAGTCGATGTGCTGCTCCCCCCACGCGATCAGCCAGAACGGAAGCGCCGCGTTGAAGATCCCGTAGACCACGGCCTGCCGCCAGTTCGCGCGCAGCTCGGCCCGCACCCGCGACGCGCCCCGCGTCGCGAGGACGAATCCGAGCAGGATCGTTCCGGCGAGCAACGTGCGGCCCGCCATCAGCACCGCCGGTGCGACGTCGTCGACGCCGATCTTGATGAAGAAGTACGACGAGCCCCACAGGGCGGCGAGCAGGAACAGCCTGGGGAGATATCCGCGCATCGTCGACTACAACGCGCGAGCGCTGCCGAAGGGTGAGGCGCGGCGCGCTCAGATCAGGATCCAGGACTTCGGGTAGTAGTGGTCGATCGGCGGCTTTCCGTCCACGTAGAAGACGCGCGGGGCGATCACGCACTGGCCCGGGCTCTGCGCGAGCCAGGCACCCCACCAGCTGAACGTGCTGCACGCGAGCACGTGATGGCGGCACAGCGTCATCAGGCGTAGGTCCTCGTGATCTCGCCCGTCAGCGTTGTGGACGACGAACGTCGTCGGATGCGGAAGCTGAACGACCTCGCGGGCGTAGGTCAGATCGTCGGTGAAGACGTAGAACACCGGCTCCTCGACCTGCATCGCGATCCGCTCCGCCGCAGCGGCGTAGTAGTCACGCCCCGGAACGTGCCGCCGTGCCTGCTTGGCGTGCGTGATCAGGTCGCGGCCGCGCACGTGCACCGCGACGCTCTGCGATCGTGTGATCTCGGCCGCGATGCGCGCGTTCTCGGCGTCCGGCGGCGTGCGAAAGGTGAGCTCGCGCCGGAGCTCTTCGCCGCCGATCTCCGGGTACTCCGCGCACTCCCAAAACCCCGTCATCTGCACCGGGCGGCGGGCTGCCGGCTCGTGGAAGGCCGGGTGCGGCATTCGCTGGCGGATCGGCCAGTCGCCGATCAGCGCGTGCTGTCCTCCCGAGCGGACGAAGTCGACGAGCCTGCGACCACGTGCCAGCAGGCCATCGTCCAGGAAGTAGCTCACCTCGTCCGGCGACGCGCTCGGTGCGCTGAGCGCGAAGGCATCGAGGCCGTAGGCACGCGGCGGTTTTGGCTTCCTTTCCTCGGGGAGCGAGAACCAGCTTGCGTCGACCACCATCGGCACCTGCCACGTGCGCGCGAGGCCGAAGCCGGCGGCGTACTGGAAGATCTGGTTTCCGAGGCCGCACGGGATGAGGCGCAGGACGAGCTTTCCCTTCAGAACGCACGCTCCAGGACGGAGCCGCGGGTCACTTCGCCGGCCCGCCGACCGTCTCGACGGGGCGGCGGCCGAGGGCGACCGCGCCCGTCCCGAGCGCGACGCCGCCGAGGATGAGCGCGAGCGCTCCGACGGCGTTCATCGTCAGCGCCTCCCCGAGGAAGACGACGCCGTAGAGCGAGCGCCATCGGCGGTACGAGGTACGTGATGAGGATCGCCCGACTCGCCCCGGCCCCGGCGAGGATCTCGTAGTAGAGGAGGTAGGCGAACGCCGTCGCGACGAGTCCCGAGGACGACGACGGCCGCGATCGACTTCCACCCGGGCGTCTCGGTCGGTCGCTGGGCGACGCCGGCCGGAAGAAGTGCGAGCGTCGCGACCGCCAGCGTCCCGAGCGCCACCGTCAGCGTGTGCACGCCGGCCAGGCGGACGCCCGCGTAGAGACCGGCTGCCGCGTAACAGAGCGCGCTCGTGACAACGGCGAGGCCGGCGACGATGGACCCATTCGGAAGCGTGCCCGACGATGAGCCCGACGCCGGCGCAGACCGAGAAAGAGCCCGACCAGGCGCTGGCCGCGTACGCGCTCGGCGTGGACGAACAGGAAAGCGAAGAGCGCGGTGTCCGAGCGGCGCCGTCGCCTGGAGCACGGCTGTCGTGCCGGAGTCGATGCGCGTCTCGGCCCAGAAGATGAGATAGACCGGCAGCGCCGTGTTCGCGATGCCGACCACGACGAGCGGCACGAGAGAACGTACGCAGCGAAGCCGCCGTCTCGCGCACGGGCATCCGCCAGGAGCGCGACGACGAGGAGCACGAGCGTCGCGAGCCCGACACGCCCGAGGAGGGCGGTGGACGGCGCGATGTCTCGCACGGCGATCTTGATGAACATGAACGACGAGCCCCAGATCGCCGACGAGCCCGAACAGCATTCCGAGATGGCGCCGACTCATCGTGAGGCGAAACGTACGCGAGGCATGAACGGTGAGAACGACCGGCGGCCGGATCCGGAGTGGGGGCTAGACTGGATCAGCTCTGACGACGGTCGCAGAACAGCCGCTCCACCGCGCCCTCGGGCTGACCGACGGGGAGCTGGAGCGCATCTGCTCGCTGCTCGAGCGCGACCCGAACGACTTCGAGCTCGCGGTCTTCTCCCTGCTCTGGAGCGAGCACTGCGGGTACAAGCACTCGGCGCCGCTTCTCCGCCGGCTGCCCTCCGACGGCGACCGCGTCCTCCAGGGACCGGGCGAGAACGCCGGCGTGGTCGACCTCGGCGAGGGGCAGGCGGTCGCGTTCAAGGTCGAGAGCCACAACCACCCGTCCGCGGTCGAGCCGTTCCAGGGCGCGGCGACGGGCGTCGGGCGGCATCCTCCGCGACGTCGTCGCCATGGGCGCGCGGCCGATCGCGCTGCTCGACGGGCTTCGCTTCGGCCCGCGGAGCTGGAAGGTCGAGCGCGCCGTGGCCGGCATCGGCCACTACGGCAACTGCGTCGGCGTCCCGACGTCGGCGGCGAGCTCGTCCTCGACCCGGCGTACGAGGACAACTGCCTCGTCAACGCGATGTGCGTCGGGCTCCTCCCGGCGGAGCGCGTCACTCGCGCGCGAGCGTCGACTCCCGGGCTCGCGCTCGTCGCTCTTCGGCGCGACGACCGGGCGCGACGGGATCGGCGGCGCGAGCGTGCTCGCGAGCGCCGAGCTCGGCGAGGAGGACGCCGGACAAGCGACCGTCCGTCCAGATCGGCGATCCCTTCACCGGCAAGCGGCTGATCGAGGTGTCACTCGAGCTCGTCGAGCGCGGCCTCGTCGAGTCGCTCCAGGACTGCGGCGCGGCCGGGCTCGCATCGTCGCTCGCAGAGATGGCGCGCGACGGCGCGGGCGTCGACGTCCACCTCGACCGCGTCCCGCTCCGCGAGCCGGGGATGGAGCCCTGGGAGATCATGATCTCCGAGAGCCAGGAGCGGATGGTCGCCGCCGTCGCGGCCGGAGCGCGCTGGCGGAGGTCGTCGGCGGTGATCGAGCGCTGGGAGCTGCACTGGGCGGAGATCGGGGTCGTCACCGACACGGGCGAGCTCCGCGCCTTCCACGACGGCGAGCTCCAGGGCGCAGATCGCCGCGTCGTTCCTGACCGACGAGTGCCCGCGCTACGAGGTCGAGCGGACGCCGCGCACAGTCGCTCCGAGCGACTCGACCAACCGCGGCGACCCCCGACGCACGCTGGGTCTTCGAGCAGTACGACCAGCTCGTCGGCTCGCGGACGGTGCGCCGGCCGGGCTTCGGCGCTGCCGTGCTCCGCCTCGATCCGTCGCACCGCGGCCTCGCCGTCTCGCTCGAAGGGCCCGCCGGCCGGTGAGCGCGACCCGTTCCGCGCCGGCGCGCTCGCGGTGCTCGCGCGCGGCCCGCAACGTCGCCTGCGCCGGCGGCGAGCCGCTCGCGCTCACCGACTGCCTCAACTTCGGCAATCCCGAGCAGCCCGAGATCGCGTGGGAGCTCGAGCAGGCGATCGAGGGGATCGCGCAGGCGGCGGAGGCGCTCGGGATCCCCGTCGTCTCCGGCAACGTCTCGCTGTACAACGAGACCGACGGCCGCGCCGATCCCGCCGACGCCGGTCGTCGGCTGCGTCGGGCTCGTGCCGGACGTGCGCCACGTGCCGCGCGGCTGGCAGCGGGGCGACGCGGTGCTACGCGATCCGTCGCCGCGAGCCGCTCGACCTCGCGCACGAGGCCGATCTGATCCGCTTTCTCGTCGAGATCGCGCCGCGGTGCTCCCTGGTTCACGACGTCTCCGACGGCGACCTCGAGCGAGCGCTCGCCGAGGCAGCGGCCTGGAGCGGCGTCGACGCGTCGATCTCGCACCGCTCGGGCACCGCCATCGCGCGATCGTGACTCGGGACCGACGACCGTCGACCATCCCAGATGCCTGGTCTAGTCGGGCCGCGTCTGATGTGCGGCGTCTTCGGCATCCGCGCGCCCGGATCGCGACGTCGCGCGCGTGGCGCACTTCGCGCTGCACGCCCTCCAGCACCGCGGACAGGAGGCGGCCGGGATCGCCGTCTCGGAGGAAGGGCGGCTGACCGTGCTCCGCGAGCTCGGCCTGATCACGCAGTTCAAGGAGCAGAAGCTCCGCGGCCTGACGCGGCGACATCGCGATCGGCCACACGCGCTACTCGACGACGGGCTCCGGCGCGTGGGCGAACGCCCAGCCGCTGATCCACCACGGCCGCGCCCGGACGATCGCGCTCGCGCACAACGGGAATCTCGTCAACGCGGAGGAGTTGCGGGCCGAGCTCGTCGCGGACGGCGCCTCGGTCTCCTCGACCTCCGACTCCGAGCTGATCGCGGTCGCGATCGCACACGACCCGCGGCCGCTCGAGGAGGCGGTGCCGGCGGCGATGGCGCGGCTCGAGGGCGCGTACTCCGTGACCGCGATCGCCGACGGCACGCTGATCGCCTTCCGCGATCCGCACGGCTTCCGCCCGCTCTCGCTCGGGCGCCTCGGCGACGACTGGGTCGTCGCCTCCGAGACGTGCGCATTCGACCTGCTCGGCGCCGAGGCCGTACGGGAGGTCGGCCGCGGAGAGCTCGTGCTGGTCGACGGCGACGGCCTGCGCACGATCCAGGCCGTGCGCGCCGGCCGAGCGACGGCGCATTCTGCATCTTCGAGTTCTTCTACTTCGCGCGCCCCGACTCGCATCTCGTCGGCGTCGAGACGCACGCGGCCCGGGTGCGCATGGGCGAGCGCCTGGCCGCCGAGGCGCCGGTCGACGCCGACCTCGTCCTCCCGATACCCGACTCGGGCACGCCCGCAGCGGTCGGCTTCTCGCGCGGCTCGGGAATCCCGTTCAGCGAGGGCCTGATCAAGAACCGCTACGTCGGCCGCACGTTCATCGAGCCCGACCAGGAGCTCCGCCAGCAGGGCGTCCGGCTGAAGTTCAACCCGCTCGACGAGGTGACGGGCAAGCGCGTCGTCGTCGTCGACGACTCGATCGTCCGCGGCAACACGATGCGGCAGCTCGTGGCGATGCTCTTCGACGCAGGCGCGACCGAGGTGCACGTCCGCATCTCGTCGCCCCCCGTCGTCGGGCCGTGCTTCTACGGGATCGACCTGCCCGACGAGGACGAGCTGCTCGCGGCGACCCGCTCGGTCGAGGAGATCCGCGAGCACGTCGGCGCGACGAGCCTCGCCTACCTGTCGCTCGACGGCCTGACCGACGCGACGCAGCCGGCCCGCGGCGTCGCTCTGCCGCGCCTGCCTCACGCGGCGACTACCCGACGCGGATCCCCGACGACCGGCGCCTCGGCAAGCTCCGCTTCGAGCCTGCCGCGCAGCCTAGCCGCGGCCGTAGCGGACCGACGCGAGAGGCGGCCTCGGGCTCCATGCCGCCCTCGATCAGCTCCTGCCGCCGCTCGCTCTCGCCGGCGAGCTTGAGGAACAGCCACGCAATCGCCCCGATCGTCACGATCGAGTCGACGATCATCATCAGGCCACCGGCGATCCCCTGGTCGGCGCGCCGGCGGAGATGCCCCAGCGCTCGACGCTGTGGCGGTACCAGTCGTACGTCGGGCCGTTTGCCCAGAGCAGAACGTTGGCGAGGATCATGCTCGTGAAGCGGGCGACGACGATGTAGAGGAGCTTCGCGCCCGAGCCGAACCAGCGCCGGGGCGGGAAGCGGCTCGAGCACCGGCGACCACAGAGAGCGCGCCGGCGGTGAAGAACGATGCGTGCTCGAGGGCATGGATCCAGTCGTTGCCGAGCGCCGCATCGTAGAAGTACGGCAGGTGCCACAGGTAGAGCGTCATCGCCCAGAGCGGCAGCGCGACGAGCGGATGCGCGAGCACGCGGAGGTGCTGGATCACGCGGTACTGGAGAACGCGGCCGGAGGATCGGGCCGGTCAGGCTGGCGACGATCAGGATCGGCGCCACCTCGCCGATCAGGATGTGCTGGGCCATGTGGACGAAGAAGAACTCCTCCTCGCCCGATCGCGTCGATCGGTGAGAACAGCGCAATCGCGAGCGTCGCGAGACCGAACGCGAAGCAGGCCTGGCGCCAGACGGCGACCGGCGTCCCCTTGCGTCCGAGCGTCGAGACGCGCCGGTAGTAGCGCGACGGCGGCGAGGACGAGGACGATCGCCGGCAGCGGGTCGAACGTCCAGCTCGTGAGCGGCGAGAGGTTCTCGGAACCGCCGAGATGCGCGAGCATCACGACGCCAGTCTAGATAGCGGCCCCGGCACTACACTCGCCGTGTGAGCGGGCGGTCGTACGAGGACGCCGGCGTCTCGATCGAACGCGGTGCAGGAGGTCGTCGAGCGCCTGCGAGCGGCCGTCGAGTCGACGGGCGCGGCGGGGTTCGGCGGCTTCGCGGCCCTCCACCCTCTCGACGACGCGACCGGCTGCTCGCAGCCTCGACGGACTCCGTCGGGACGAAGCTCGTGCTCGCGCGGCAACGTGGGGCGCTGCGGGCCTGCGGCGCCGACCTCGCCGCCCACTGCATCAACGACGTGATCACGTGCGGCGCCGAGCCGCTCGTGCTCCTCGACTACGTCGCGGCCAACCGCCTCGATCCCGAGCAGGTGGTCGAGCTCGATCGAAGGCGCCGCCGAGGTCTGCCGTGCCGCCGGCGTCGCGCTGATCGGCGGCGAGACGGCCGAGCTGCCCGATGTGTATGCGGCAGACCAGCTCGACTTCGCGGGCACGTGCGTCGGGACCGTCTTGCACGACGAGCTGATCGACGGATCGCGGGTCGTGGCAGGCGACGTCGTGATCGGGCTTCCGTCGGCAGGCGTCCACGCGAACGGCTTCACCCTGATCCGGCGCCTGCTCGAGGACGACGACTACGACGGCCCCGACCTGCTCGCTCCGACGCGCCTCTATCTCGAGGATGTGCGCTCTCTCCGCAGCCGCGCCCATGCCTTCGCGCACGTCACCGGCGGCGGCATCCTCGGCAATCTCGGGCGCGTTCTGCCTGCGGGACTCTCGGCGGACATCGACTGGAGCGCGTGGGAGCGGCCGCCCGTCTTCGCCTGGCTCGCCGGGCACGTCGACGAGCACGAGCTCCGTCGCGTCTTCAACCTCGGGATCGGCTACCTCGCCGTCGTCCCGGAGCCCGGCGACCACGTCGTGATCGGGCGGATCACGTCGGGCCCGTGATCGGCGTGCTCGTGTCGGGGGAGGGGACGAACCTCCAGGCGCTGCTCGACGACGGCCTGCCCGTCGTCGCCGTCGCCTCGAGCTCCGAGGGAGCCCGGGCACTCGAACGCGCGCGCGCCGCCGGCATCTCGGCGAACGTGTTCCCTCTCTCGGCGTTCGAGACGCGCGAGGCCCGCGACGTCGCCATGGGCGACTGGCTCCAGCGGAACGAGCGTTCTGCTCGTCGTCTGCGCCGGCTTCATGCAGCTGCTCACGCCGGCGTTCCTCGACCGCTTTCCGGCACGCGTCGTCAACGTCCACCCATCGCTGCTGCCCGCGTTCGCCGGCACGCGGCCGATCGACGACGCGGTCGAGGCGGGGGCGGCCGAGACCGGCGTTACCGTCCACTTCGTGGACGAGGGCGTCGACACCGGCCCGATCATCGCGCAGGAGCGGTTGGCGATCGTTCCGGGCGAGAGCATGGACGAGCTACGCGATCGACTCCACGCCGTCGAGCACCGCCTGCTCCCCCGCGTTGTGCGAGAGCTCGTCGAGCCGCAATGATCGAGCGCGCGCTCCTATCCGTGTACGACAAGACAGATCTCGACGCGTTCGCGCGCGGGCTCGCCGAGCTCGGCGTCGAGCTCGTGGCGAGCGGCGGCACCGCCGCGTACATCGAGGAGCACGAGCTCGGCGTGACGCTCGTCGAGGAGCTGACCGGCGTCGGGGAGCTGCTCGGCGGACGGGTGAAGACGCTCCATCCGCGCATCCACGCCGCGATCCTCGCCCGCCCGGACGAGCGCGAGGACGCCGCCGCGCTCGCGGAGCTCGACGTCAGGCCGTTCCAGCTCGTGTGCGTGAACCTCTACCCGTTCGGGCAGATCGCCTGGCGCCGTGGCGTCGACGAGGCCGACGCAGTGGAGATGATCGACGTCGGCGGCCCCGCGATGCTGCGCGCGGCGGCGAAGAACTTCGCGTACGTGGCGCCCGTCAGCCACGCGAGACCAGTACGAGCGCGTGCTGGCCGAGCTACGCGAGCACGGCGAGCTCTCGCTCGAGACCCGCCGGCGCCTGGCCGGCGAGGCGTTCGCGACGACGTCGGCGTACGAATCGGCGATCGCCAAGCTGGTTCTCCGGCCGCGAGGCCTTCCCGGCGAAGGTGACGCGTGTCGTTCGAGAAGGTGCTCGACCTCGCTTACGGCGAGAACCCGCACCAGCGTGCCGCGCTGTATGCGGAGGACGGCGCGCGGCGCCACGTCCTCTCCCGCGTCGAGCAGCTCCAGGGCAAGCCGCTCTCGTTCAACAACCTCCACGACCTCTCGGCCGCCCGTGCGGTCGTCGAGGAGTTCACCGTGCCCGCGTGCGCGATCGTCAAGCACGCGAACCCGTGCGGGGTTGCCCTCGGAACGACCGATCGACGAGGCCTTCGCGAGAGCGCACGCCGCCGACCCCGTGTCCGCCTACGGCGGCGTCGTCGTGTGCAACCGGCCCATCGGCAGGGAGCTCTCCGAGCTGCTCGCTAAGCAGTTCGTCGAGCTCGTGTTCGCGCCTGGCTACGACGCCGGACGGCCTCGAGCTCCTCGCGCGCAAGCCGGCAATGCGCGTGCTGCTCGACGCCGAGCGGCGGCACGCGTCTCCGGGGGAGCGCGACTACCGGCGAGTGCTCGGTGGGATCCTCGTCCAGGACCGCGATGCGGACGTCGAGGACCGTGAAGGCATGGAGGTCGTCTGCGGCGAGCCGACCGAGGACGACTGGGGCGAGCTGCTCTTCGCCTGGCGCGTCTGCAAGCACGGCCTGTCGAACGCGATCGTCGTCGCGCACGAGCTGCAAACGATCGGGATCGGCATCGGTCAGATGAGTCGGGTGGACGCCGTCCGGATCGCGCTCTCGAAGGCGCGCGATCTCGGCCACGAGTTCGGCCGGCTCGGCGCTCGCCTCCGACGCGTTCTTCCCGTTCGCAGACGGGCCGAGGCTCGCTCTGGAGTCGGGCGTCCGCTCGATCATCCAGCCCGGCGGGTCGAAGCGCGACGATGACGCCGTCGCAGCGGTCGCGGAGGCGGGCGCGATCATGGTCTTCACTGGTCGCCGGCACTTCCGCCACTAGGAGGAGCGATGAAGCCGATCGCGGCCGGACGTGCGTCCGAGGTCTACGACCTCGGCGACGATCGCGTCCTACGCCGCGGCGGCGTTCCGGATCGCGAGGCACGAGTGATGGGACACGCGCGTCGGCACGGCTACCCCGTGCCGCGTGTGCTCGAGGTGCTACCCGACGCACTCGTGCTCGAGCGCATCGACGGCCCGACGATGCTGGCCGACCTCCGGCGCCGGCCGGCGGCCCTCGACGAGCATGCAGCCGTGCTCGCCGAGCTCCACGCACAGCTCCACGCGATCCCGTCGCCGGATGATCTCTCCGACGCGGGGCCTGGCGACCGACTGCTTCACCTCGACCTCCACCCGAACAACGTGATCCTCTCCCCGTCGGGCGCATTCGTGATCGACTGGACGAACGCCCGGCGGGGCCAGCCCGCACTCGACGTCGCGCTCACGTGGGTGATTCTGGCGACGAGCGCCGGCGATCTCGGTCGTACGTTCGTCGAGCCGTTCCTCGTACGGTTCGATCGCGAGCAGATCGTCGAGGCGCTCCCGGCCGCGGCGGCGAGGCGAATCGCCGATCCGAACGTCACCGGCCGCGAGCGGCGCTCGGTCGAGGAGCTCCTTCGCCGAGAGCGCTAGGCCGCTTCGAGGAAGACGCAGCGCCGCCGGTCTTCCGGCAGCGGCGAGCGGCCGACCTTGAGCACGCGGAAGGGAATCCCGTCGACCTCGGTCACCGCGCCGGGGTCGGGAGCAGCGCCTTCGCCCTCCGAGAGCGCGTAGCCGGATTCGCCCGGGACGAAGAGGACGTAGTCGGAGAACGTCTCCTCGACCGGGGCTGCAGCGGCTTCCGCGGCGGCCTCGGCATCGGCCAGGCGTGCGACGACCCGGTTCAGCTCGCCACGAAGATCGAAGAGCTCGCTGTCGAGGCGCTCGCGCGCGAGCCGTTCGCGGGTGAGGGCGTGGTCGGCGGCAGCCCGCTCGTCCTCCGAGGAGGCGTACTTCCTCCGCTCGTCGACGAGCTCCGTCGGAGATCTCCGCCAGCTGTTGCTCGAGATCGGCCCGCTCGCGCTCGATCTCCGCGAACCGCTCCTCACGACCGGCAACATCCGCACGGAGCTGCGCGAGCTCGCTCTCCGCCGCCTGTCGCTGGCCGGCCTCGAGCGTGAGCGCCTCCTGGAGCTCTCCGATCTGGCCGACGAGCTTCTGGGCGTCGTCCGTCTGCGCCCGGACGAGGGCGTCGAGCCGTGCAGCCTCCCCGAGGGCATTATCGAGCCGTTCCTCGAGCCCGGCGACGCGCACGCTCGCTTCCGTCTGGCTGGCGGCGGATGCGACGAGCTTCGCATCGGACTCGGCGAGTCGGGCGTCGAAATCGGACAGCCGAACATCGCGCTCAGCGAGGCGAGTGTCGCGCTCGCAAGTCGTGCATCGGCGTCGGCCAGCCTGGCGTCGGCCTCGGCAAGTCGTGCATCGGCGTCGGCCAGCCGGGCGTCGGCCTCGGCGAGCCGGGCCGCGGACGCCTCGAGTTCACGCCGGAGCGGAACGACCGACTCCTCCGCCTCTGCGAAGGCACGGTCACGCTCGGCGTCAGCCTCGGCGAGCCGTTCGAGCGCACGTGCTTCCCGCGTCTCGGACTCCTGGAGCCTCACCGTGATCTCGTCGAGCTCGGCCTGCAGCTGGCCGAGCGTGCTGTCGAACTCTCCGATTAGCCGCTCACTCTTGGACTCGAGCTTTGCCAGACGCGCGCGCGCCTCCAGCTCGCGTGCCTCGGCCTCGGCGATGTGGTTGGCGGCGTTGTCCAGCTTCTCGCGCAGCCTTGCCTGCGCCTGTTGCGCGCTCGCGAGCTCGGTTTCGAGAAACCGGCCCTGCGCCTCCAGGTCCTGGGAGAGGGCGACTCCGCTTCGGTGAGCAGCTCGAGCTCGGCGATCTTTGCGCTCCGACTCTCGATTTCGCTCTCGAGCTCCGTGTTCCGCCGTTCCGCAGCAGCGAGCTTCGACGCGACCTCCTGGAGCTCCGGGCCCAGGTCTGGCCGCGCGGCGAGCTCCGCAACCGCCGCCCGCTGCGACTCGAGCTCTGCCTGGAGCTCTGAGGCGGCGCTCTCGGCCCGGGAACGAGAGGTCGCCTCGCGTTCGGCCGCGGCCCGCACGGCCTCGAGCTCGACAGCAAGCGCATCCAACTGGAGCTGGAGGTCGGGGCGATCGGCCAGCTGCTCGAGCTCGGCCACTTTTGCAGACTGTGTCTCGGCCCTCGACTGAGCCTCGGAGAGCTGGGCGCCGAGCGCGTCGAGCTCTGCCCGGAGATCTGACGCAGGCGCCCCGACGGCCGCGGCGTCTGCCAAAAGGGCTTCGAGCTCTCGCTCGGCCTTCTCGCGATACGCGCTCTCGTACATCAGCGCCTCGTCCGCCTCGGCGAGCCGTGCTGCGAATGCGGCTGTCTCAGCCATCGTCGCCGAGCCCTGGCTCGCCGGCGCCTGTTGAGGCGCCGTCTCGTCACCCTCGTCCGGAGGATCGAGCATGAAGACGTTGTCCTCCTCAAGGCGGCGCGCACCGTCGAACGACGCATCGTCCAGCTCCGGCAGGCCGTCCCCGACGCGCGTCTCCCGATGACGCCGCTTGATCTCGGCGAAGAGGCCGGAGCCGAATCCCTTCTGCGTCGACATCTCGACGCCCATCTGCTGCATGAGCGCGGCTGTCAGCTCGGGGCCGGATACGAGCCTGCGCTCGACGAGCACCTCGCCGAGGCGCTTGCCGCTCTCCGCCTGGGCGGTGAGAGCCTCTTCGAGCTCGTCAGCCGTGATCAGCCCGTCATCGACGAGCAGCTCACCGAGCAGCCTCGAGGGGACGCGCGCAGCTTCCACGAATGACCACATCGGCTCCGCGGCCCCATGCCTTGAGCGAGGGATCCGACCACACGTCGCTGCGCTCGCGCCGGGCCGGCGCTCGTTTACGCTTGGCACCGTGGCGCGCACGTTCCCCACGCTGCTCGAACTGATCGGCAAGACGCCCGTCGTGCGGCTCCAGAAGGTCGGGGCCGAGCTCGGCTGCGTTCTGCTCGCGAAGCTCGAGTACATGAATCCCGGCGGCTCGAACAAGGACCGGATCGGGCTGAGCATGGTCGAGGCGGCGGAACTCGACGGGAAGCTGAAGCCGGGCGGGACGATCGTCGAGCCGACCTCGGGCAATACCGGCGTCGGCCTCGCGCTCGCCGCCGCGATCAAGGGCTACAGCCTGATCTGCGTCGTCCCCGACAAGGTGGCGGCGGAGAAGATCGCGCTGCTCCGCGCCTTCGGCGCCGAGGTCGTGATCTGCCCGACCGCCGTCGACCCCGACTCGCCCGAGAGCTACTACTCCGTCTCGGACCGGCTCGCCGAGGAGATCCCGGGCGCGTTCAAGCCCGACCAGTACTCGAACGACGCGAACCCCGACGCGCACTACCGAACGACGGGACCGGAGATCTGGGAGCAGGTCGGCGACGAGCTCGACGCCGCCGTGATCTCCGTGGGCACGGGCGGCTCGATCACCGGCACGGCCCGCTACCTCAAGGAGCAGAAGCCCGGAGCTCGTGATCGTCGGCGCCGACCCGGAAGGGCTCGATCTTCACCGCCGAGGACGCCGAGCGGGGTCCACCCGTATCTCGTCGAGGGCATCGGCAAGGACTCGTTCCCCGAGACGTTCGACCCGTCGGTCGTCGACGAGTACGTGCGCGTGTCCGACCGCGACTCGTTCCTCACCGCGCGCCGGCTGGCGCGCGAGGAGGGGATCCTCGGCGGCGGCTCGGCGGGAACGTCGGTGTTCGCGATGCTCGAGACGGCGCGCCGGCACGGGCCCGGCAAGACGATCGTCACGACGATCCCCGACGGCGGCCGCGGCTACCTCTCGAAGCTGTTCGACGACAACTGGATGCTCGAGCACGGCATGCTCGAGCGGCGCAGCGCGCTGCCGACGATCTCGGAGGTGGTCGCGTACACGCACGGCAACGACGGCCGGATGCCCGCCCTCGTCGTCTGCGAGGCACACCAGAAGCTCGGCGCCGCGATCCAGCTGATGCAGCGTACGGGATCTCGCAGGTCCCGGTGGTTCGGCGGCGGCCGGCCGAGTCGGTGACGGACGTGATCGGCTCGCTGACCGAGCGCGGGCTGCTCGACCGCGATCCTCCGCGACCCGGACTCGCTCGGCGAGGACATCGCCGGCGCGATGGACCCGCCGCTGCCCGCGGTCGACGAGAACGACTCGGTCCACGACGTCTACGGCCGACCTCACGCGCGGCGGTGCGGCGGTGCTCGTCGCCCGTGGCGGCGAGCCCGCCGCCGTGCTGACACGCTCCGACCTGCTCGAGTACCTCGCACACCACTGAGCGGTTCCGGCGGGATCACGCTCGTGCCGCTGACGGACGACGAGCGCGAGGCGTTCTTTCGAGAGGAAATCGCGAACTACGCCGATCAGCAGATTCGGGATGCGGGCTGGCAACCCGGCGAGGCTCTCGATCGGGCTCGGCGAGAGTTCACGCCGGTGCTGGCGCGCCAGTATGACGAGGGCGTCGCCGCCGGCGACCGGTTGTGGTCAGCGACTGTGCTCGATGGCGGATCGGTTGGATGGCTCTGGATCAAGCCGCTCGACGACGGTCCGTGCCAAGCGTGTACCTGGAGCAGATCACGGTCGCGGCAACTCGCCGCCGCCAGGGATACGGCCGCGCGATGCTCGCGGCCCTCGAAGAGCTCCTCGCTGCCGAGGGCGTCGAGGAGCTGCGCCTCGATGTCTACGCCGCCAACGAAGCCGGCCAGGCTTTCTACGCGGGCGCGAGCTACGAGCTGGTCGGCCGGAGCGAACGCCAGGTGCAGCTGCGCAAGCAGTTGTCAGGAGCGAAGGCTCGGGCCGAATAGTGCTCCTCTACGACTCGCCGGAGTCGGGCAACTGCTTCAAGGTGCGGCTGCTGCTCTCCCAGCTCGGCATGCCGTACGAGCGCGGCGCGTGGACACGAGCCAGCGCACAGGGCGCGAGGACGTGCTCGGCGGCAAGAACCCCGCGCTCCGCGTGCCCGTGCTCGAGCTGGACGACGGCCGCCATCTCGCGGAGTCGAACGCGATCCTCTGGTATCTCGGCGAGGGGACGCCGTACGTGCCGACGGATCGCTTCGAGCCGCGCACAGGTGCTCCAGTGGATGTTCTTCGAGCAGTACGACCACGAGCCGTACGTCGCCGTCGTCCGCCACCGGACGCTGCACGGCCGCGCTGGACGAGTTCCCGACTCGGACGAGCGGCGCGAGCGGGGCGACGCGGCGCTCGACGCGATGGACGCGCATCTCGACGAACGGGCGTTCCTCGTCGGCGACGCGTACACGATCGCGGACATCGCGCTCTACGCGTACACGCACGTCGCGGACGACGGTGGCTTCGACCTCGACGCGCTACTCCGGCGATCGAAGCGTGGCTCGCGCGCGTCGCGGCGCAGCCGGGCTACATCCCGATCACGGCCTGACCGGCCGTGGAGACCGTCTCCGTCGACCAGCTCCGGCGCTACGTCGTCGCGCACCACGGCTACGCGACACGGGCGCGGACGTCGCGACGGGCGGACGTCGCCGCCGAGATCCGTCGACTCTCGGCCGTGCAGCTCGACTCGATCTCGACGGTCGACCGCGCGCACCGGCTGACGCTGACGTCGCGGCTCGGCCTCTACCCGCGCGGCTCGGTCTCGCGGCTGCTCGGCGAGGGCCGGATCTTCGAGTACTGGGCGCACGAGGCATGCCTGCTGCCCGTCGAGGACTACCCGCTCTTCAAGCGGCGCATGGTGCACCTCGCGGACGCACACTGGTGGGGCCGGAAGCGCCAGGACCGCGAGACGGAGCGTCACGTGCTCGACGCGATCCGCGAGCGCGGAGCGCTGCCGTCGCGGGCCTTCGAGGGCCGCGGCAAGCCGGGCGAGATGTGGGCCTGGAAACCGGCGAAGGCGGCGCTCGAGCATCTCTTCTGCCGCCGGCGAGCTCGCGATCGCCGGCCGCGACGGCTTCCAGCGCGTCTACGACCTGCCCGAGCGCGTGATCCCGCGCGCACAGCTCGACGCGCCGACGCCGAGCGAGGAGGAGTTCCGGCGGGCGTACGCGCTGCGGGCCGTCGAGGGCCGCGGCGCGCTGACCGAGGCCGGGATCGCCGAGCACTGCCGCTTCCGCGGTGGCGCGAAGGGCGATGCGCCCGATCGTCGACGGGCTCGTCGAGGACGGGTCTCGTCCGGCGCGTGGCCGTCGACGACGGCGGCGCGCCTGTCGTCGTCCCCGCCGGCGCAGAGGTGGACGGACGCCGTGCCGCGCCGGCGGCGTGCTCGTCTCGCCGTTCGACAGCCTGCTCTGGGACAAGCCGTTCGTCGAGCGCATCTTCGGCTTCGCGCCGCTGATCGAGGTCTACAAGCGCGAGCACGAGCGGATCTACGGCTACTACGTGCTGCCGTTCCTACTCGGCGACCGGCTCGTCGGCCGCGCCGATCTAAAGTCTGATCGCGCCGAGGGCGTGCTCCGCGTGAAGGCGTTCCACGTCGAGCCAGGCGTGCGGGCGTCGAAGCGGCTCGACGAGGCATTCGACCGTGCGCTCGCGCGCCTCGCACGCGCGCTCGTCCTCGAGCACCGTCGCGCGATGAAGGAGGTCTCGCTCGAGGAGGCACGGCGGATCGCGGTCCGCGCGCAGCTGCTCGACGGCTCGGCGACGATCGGTGCTCGAGACCGTGCGGACGCTCGGCTTCCTCCAGATCGACCCGATCTCGACGGTCGCGCCGCCGCAGCACCTCGTTCTCTGGAGCCGGCTCGGCGCGCGCTACGACCCGGCCGAGCTCGACCGGCTGCGTCTGGGAGGACAGAAGCTGTTCGAGCATGCCGCCTACATCCGGCCGATCGAGGATCTGCCGCTCATCCGCGCTCGGATGCGGCGGCGGCGACGGACCGTATGCCCAGGAGGCGCGATCGGACGAGTTCCTGCGCGGCGAACGCCCGTTACAAGCGCATTCTGCTCCGCGAGCTCGAGCGCGAAGGGCCGACTGCTGTCGCGCGAGCTCGCGCAGCACGCCAAGACGCCCCGCAACCCCCATCCCTGGTGGGGCAACCGGCAGGTCGCGCTGATGCTGATGATCCTCGAAGCCCGGGGCGTCGTGGCCGTCGCCGGCCGCCAGAACGGACAGCGGCTGTGGGACCTCGCGGAGCGCTGGTACCCCGAGACGGAGAAGGTGCCGCTGCGCGAGGCGGAGCGGATCCTCGCCGAGCAGCGCTTCCGGGCGCTCGGCGTCCGCCTGACGAGGAACGGCCGCTGGGAGGCGCACCCCGACGCGACGGACGGGCCGGTCCCCGACCGCGCGACGCTCCTCTCGCCGTTCGATCGCCTGATCCACGACCGCGACCGCGCCGAGGCGCTCTTCGACTTCCACTATCGACTCGAGATGTACGTCCCGAAGGCGAAGCGCGAGTACGGCTACTACGTGCTGCCGCTGCTCGTCGGCGACCGTCGTCCGGGCCGCGCTGAGCCCGTCTTCGACCGCAAGACGAAGACGCTCGAGCTGCTCGGCGCGTGGGGCGATACGTCGCGCCTCTCCGAGGTCCTCGACGACCTCGGCGCGTGGCTCGGTGCAACACGCGTCTAACGCGGCCATGCCTTCGCCACTCTCGTCTCGCATCAACTAAAGGATTCGGCGACGATTTCACCCTAGTGAGCATGGGGCGTTTGGACTCCGACCTCGAAGACCTCTACCGGCGACGCCACGGCGCCTTCCAGGTGATGCTCGCGTCGGTAACGGGAAGCGTCGAGAGCGCGCGCGACGTCGTGCAGGAGGCGTTCGCCCAGGCGCTTCGCGACCAGAAGGGATTCCGCGGCGCCGGGTCGCTCGAGGGCTGGGTATGGCGGATCGCGTTCCGGATCGCCGTCGGCTCCAAGGGATCGCGCGAGCTCAGCGCAGACGAGCTGCCGGAAGTGGCATTCGTCGACGAATCCACGGATCCCCAGCTCGCTGCAGCCGTGCGGGAGCTTCCGCCGCAGCGGCGGACGGCGATCTTCCTGCGCTACTTCGCGGATCTCTCCTACGCCCAGATCGGCGAGGTGCTCGGCATCGCCGAGGGAACCGTCGCCGCGACCCTGTCCCAGGCCCATGAGCAGCTCGCTGCCGAGCTGACGACGAACGAGGTGACGGTATGAACACATTCGACGACAGCTTGCTGGGCACTCGATTCGCCCTGCTGGCGCCCGAACCGCTTGCCGCGAGCTGGGACGACGTTCTCGGTAAGGCAGGTGCAGTTCGGAAGTCCGGCAGACGCCGGCTCGTCATCGCGTTTGCCGTGGTCGCCGCGGCCGCCGCGATCGCAGCGTCCGCGGTTGGTGCTGTGCGCGACTTCGTCCTCCGCACTGGCTTCATCGGCCTGCCTCCGATCGGAGCGACGCCGAGCAGCCCGGCCAGCGGAAAGCTCGAGATCTGGTACTGGGCCCCTTGGTCTGCCAACGGGAAGGACGGTAGAACCCGCGCTTGGGTGTACGCCGACGGGCGACTGATCTCGTGGGGGGGACCCGACCGTCCCGGGAGCGCGAACCCTCTGTCCACCGGATACCTCGAGCAGCGGCTCACGCCCGAGGGCGTCGAGCGCCTTCGCTCCGAGATCGCGGCGGCCGGAGACTTCGGCGATCCGGACGAGTTGACGCCGCCGGGCAAGCCACCCTGTCCCCTGGGCCAGAGCCCAAGCGACCGCAAGAAGGCGATCGCCGACGGCGACTGCCAGCTCCCGACGCCGGAGCCGGCGCCCGACGCACCGATCACGGTTCCGTTCTACTACACCGATAGTCGTGGCGGGCCTCGGCACGCTCGTTCACGTCGACCATGCGCGCGATCTCAACCGACTGTACGCGCGACTCTCGGACCCGGCGATCGTGGCTCCCGGCGAGCGCGTGGGTGGAGAGAGACAGCAGAGCGTACGTGGCGTCGAAGTACGCGGTCTGCCACGGCGGGTGGCCGCCCGACCAGCAGATCGGACGGTCCCGCATCCTGGCACTGCTGCCGCCAGCGGTCAGAGACCTGCTCGGAGACGCTTCACTGAGGCAAGGCCCACTCTTCGGTGAGCCCGGCAACTTCCGTCCCTCGTACGAGTACTGCGCGGACATGACGACGGATGAGGCGCGCGCGGTCGCGGTCGCGCTCGACGATGCGGGGTTCCACGAAGATGGTTCAAGCCGCCTGAACTACCGGATCGAGGCTCCGGGCTCGAACCCGGGCGAGGCTCACGTGTGGTTCGAGCCGTACCTCCCGCACGGCGAGATCACGTGCTCGGTGTGCGGATGACAGAGGGCCACGACCACCCTTACGAGAGGAGAACGGTATGAAAGCTCGACTGACCCTCCTCGCTGCGCTCGCGGCGGCGGTCACGCTGACCGCTGTTGCGGCGGCCGGCCCCGACGCGGCGAAGCAACGCATGGCGATCGACATGAAGATCTACCCACAGAAGACGTTTGTATTCACGCCGCTGCAGTTCGGACCCTTGAAGACGCGACTCGGGCACGATCAGCCACAACTTCCTGAGCATCCTCGGACGCGACGTGATGCGCGACGGACAGAAAGTCACGATCTACGACGGCGGTGTGGCCAAACTCACCGGAAAGCGGGGAACCCTGACGATTCGAGTCCGGAACGAGTGGGTCGATCTCGAACGAGACGGGAATGGCGACGGTCAGAACGACGCCATCGCCATCGGAACCTGGAAGGTCGTGCGCGGAACCGGCCAGTACGCCGGAGTCGTCGGGAAGGGGCGCAGCGGGCATGTGGGCCTCGGTAGCCCGTGGTATGCACGCTACGAGGGCTTCCTCACCTCTCCCTAGGCGCTGCACGAGACGAAGCGGCGCGCGCGTTGCGGGCTGGTCACCCCGTGGTGATTCGGTGAGCTACATCCCGCAGCAGCAGCGGTAAGGAACGCGGCGCCGGATACGATCCGCTGAGGTGGACTTCGAGACGCGCGCGATCCACGACGGCCAGGAGCCGGATCCGGCGACGGGCTCCGTGACGGTGCCGATCTACCAGACGTCGACGTACGTCCAGGAGGAGGTCGGCGTCCACAAGGGCTACGACTACTCGCGCGTCGCCAACCCGACGCGATCGGCGCTCCAGACCTGTCTCGCGTCGCTCGAGGGCGCGGATCACGGCATCGCGTTCTGCCTCGGGACTCGGCGCGACGACGACGATCATGCACCTCGTCTCGCCCGGCGAGCGCGTCGTCTCCGTGAACGACGTCTACGGCGGCGTCTACCGGATGTTCTCGCAGGTCTACGAGCCGAAGGGCTACGAGTTCACGTACGTGACGCCCGAGGAGATGTCGTCGAACCTCGCGGCGCACGTCGACGAGCGGACGCGGCTCGTGTGGGTCGAGTCGCCGACCAACCCCTTGCTCAACATCGTCGACATCCGCGCCGCGGCGGAGGCCGCGCACGCCGTCGGCGCGCTCGTCGTCGTCGACAACACCTTCGCGACGCCGTACCTCCAGCAGCCGCTCTCGCTCGGCGCCGACATCGTCGTCCACTCGCTGACGAAGTACCTCGGCGGCCACTCCGACCTGATCGGCGGCTTCGCCGCGACGAACGACCCGACGATCGCCGAGCGGCTCGATCTTCCTCCAGAAGTCGCTCGGCGCCGTCCCCGGCCCGTTCGACTGCTGGCTCGTGCTGCGCGGCCTGAAGACGCTCGCCGTGCGCATGGAGCGCCATTGCGCGAACGCGCGGACCGTCGCCGGCGTTCCTGACGACGCACGACGCCGTCAGCGACCGTGCTCTACCCCGGCCTCGCCGGTCACCCGGGCCACGAGATCGCGGCGCGCCAGATGCGCGACTTCGGCGGCATGGTCTCGTTCCTCACGGAGACGGAGGAGGAGGCGCGTCGCCGTCTGCGGCCGCACCGAGATCTGGAAGCTCGCCGAGAGCCTCGGCGGCGTCGAGAGCCTGATCGAGCACCCGGCCCGGATGACCCACGCGTCGACGCAGGAGGGCCCGACCGCCGCGCCCAAGAACCTCGTCCGTCTCTCCGTCGGCCTCGAGTCGGCATCCGATCTCGTCGCCGACCTCGAGCAGGCGCTCGTCCGCTCGCCCGCCGCAGCGGGCGCCTAGCCCAGCCCGTAGTGCTCGAGCCGATCGACCTCCGTCATCTCGGCGAACGCGCGCGTGATCGGCGCCTACGTCCTCGAGACGGACGACGGCCCGGCGCTCTTCGATTGCGGGCCGACCACGTGCATCCCGGCGCTCGAGGAAGGCCTCGCCGAGCACGGTCTCGCGCTCGGCGGACATCCGCCACCTGCTCCTCTCCCACATCCACCTCGACCACGCGGGGGCAGCCGGCGTGCTCGTGCGGCGCCACCCGCGGCTGCAGGTGCACGTCTCCGCCATCGGCGCGCCGCACGTCGTCGACCCGAGTCGCCTCGACGCGAGCGCGCGCCGGCTCTACGGCGATGCGTTCGACGAGCTCTGGGGCGAGCTGGCGCCCGTGCCGGAGGAGAACGTCCACGTCGTCGGCGACGACGTGCTCGGGCTCGCGTGCTTCCCGACGCAGGGCCACGCGTCGCACCACGTCTCGTACCTCGCGACGGACGGGACGCTGTACGCCGGCGACGCGGTAGGCGTCCGCATCGTCCCGGCCCAGCACGTCCTCCCGGTTTCGCCGCCCCCCGACTTCGATCTCGAGGCCTGGGAGCGCACGCTCGACGAGATCGAGCGTCGCGAGCCTGCACGCCTCGCGCTGATCCACTTCGGCGTCGCCGAGGACGTCGAAGCGCACCTCAGCGCTGATGCGCGAGATGCTCGCCACCTGGGCAGAGACGCGTGCGAGACGGCGCCACGGAGCAGGAGTTCGTCGACGCCGAGCGCGCACGACTCGAGGAGCGCGTCGGCGAGAGCGGCGACGAGTGGCAGCTGGCCGCGCCGCTCTGGCAGTCGTACCGCGGCCTCGAGCGCTACTGGCGCAAGAAGCGCGGGCAGGCCGAAACCGCCTCGTGACGCAGGACGAGGTCGAGCAAGTCCGCACGTTGCTGGACGGCCCCTCGCCGTCCGTCTTGACGACCTACCGGCGGGACGCGAGCGCTCACGTCTCGCCGGTGTGGTTTCGCTGGCACGACGGAGCATTCGAGATCGTGATCGCCGAAGGCGACGTGAAGCTCGCCCATCTCGAGCGCGACCCTCGCTGCGTCCTCGTCGTCTTCGAGACCGTCAGGCCCTTCCGGGGAGTCGAGGCTCGGGGCGTTCCCGACCTGATCCCGGGAGACGTGGCCCCGGTGCGTGAGGCGATCGCCGGCCGCTATCTCGGCCGCATGGAAGGTGAGCGGTTCGCCGCCGCTCGCAAGGCGACGCCGGGCGTGCTCCTGCGGCTCTCGGCCGAGGATGCACGCGTGTGGGATCTCGCGGGCATCCTGCCCGTCAGCGAGCGCGGCTAGAGGACCGAGACGGTCTTCTCCTCGCGCGTCTCCGCGTAGTCCGGGCCGAGCGCCTCCGAGAGCTTCCGCTCGAGCTCACCGTCCGCTTCCAGCTCTTCGGTGATGTCGGCGCCGCCGATCAGCTCGCCCTTGACGAAGATCTGCGGGATCGTCGGCCAGCCCGAGAGCGCCGAGAGCTCCTGGCGAATCGCGGGATCGGGAAGGACGTCGACGGTGGTGACCGGCGCGCCCGCACGCCGCAGCGCCTCGAGCGCGCGGTGCGAGTTGCCGCACATGATCATCTGCGGCGTGCCCTTCATGAACAGGGCCACCTGCTCGCCCTCGACCACTTGCCGTACCTTCTCGCCGATCTCGCTCATGTCGCCCTCGCTTTCGTCGTGATCCGTAGCTCGTGAATCGTGCCATCCGCGAGCGGCTCCGCGAGCGCGGAGTAGACGAGCTTGTGCTGGTCGACGAGCGACAGCCCATCGAACTGCCGGCGTCACGACCGTCACGTGGAAGTGGTCGCCGCCGCCGGTGCGGTCGACGACCTCGACCTCGTCGGCCCGCGGAAACGCGTCCTGCAGAAGTGATTCGAGCCGCTGCACGCGCGCAGGCTAGCGGACGCGCTCGATGTGCTCCGCGTACGCCGGCGACGTAGTCGGCGACCATCCGCTCCGGCGAGTACGCTCCTCCGCGATAGCGTCGCAGCTCCTCGGGCTCGAGCGCGTCGGCCGCCTCGAGCGCGTCGACCATGTCGCGGTAGTCGTCGACGATGATGCCGCTGCGGCCGTCGTCGATCACCTCGGGCACGGCGCCGATACCGCGTCGCGATCACCGGCGTGCCGCACGCCATCGACTCGATCATGACGAGGCCGAACGGCTCGGCCCACTCGATCGGGAACAGCGTCGCGCGCGCGTTCTGCAGCAGCTCCACCTTCTCGCCGTGCGTGACCTCGCCGAGGTACTCGATCTCGTCGGAGAGGTGCGGCCGCACGTACTCGTCGAAGTACGCCTCTCCGCCGGCTCGCGCTTCTTCCCGGCGATCTTCAAGGGCAGTCCCGCCGTGACGGCGACGTCGATCGCCCGGTGGCAGCCCTTGTCCGGGCTCATGCGCCCGAGGAAGAGGAGGTAGTCGCCGCGGTGGGGCTTCATCGGGATAGAGCGAGAGGTCGAGCGCGTTCGGGCAGTTCGCGACCCACGGGAGATCCGGCTTCGGCGTCCGCTGGTTCATGGAGATCGAGATCAGGCCCACCTGCGGCGAGACGCGCGCGATCTGCTCGTAGACGGTGCCGCCGATCGCGTCCATCGGGCCGTGCACGGTGTGCAGCGTCGGCGTCTCGACGACGCCCGCCGAGCGCCGCCGCCGGTAGCCCGGAGTGGTCGTTGATGACGTCGAACTCGTCGGCGCGCTCGTAGCAGGCGAGGCAGTGGTGGAGCTCGACGATCGACGTCCCGATCAGCTCGCTCGGCGCCATGTCGTAGACGGACACGAGCTTCGCCTTCGTGCTGCGAGTCGCCCGACGCGAACAGCGTGACGTCGTGGCCTGCGTCGACGAGCCCGTCGGCGAGCAGCCAGACGATCCACTCGATGCCGCCGTAGCCGGTCGGCGGCACGGGGAACCAGACGGGACTGATCACGCGCGACTCTCACTCGGGCTCGACCTTGACGCGGTCCGTCGTCGACGCGCACGGTCCAGCGCCGGCCGAAGCACAGCACGCCGGACAGCCGCAGCGACCCGACCCACGACGGCAGCTCCACCGGCGCCACAGTCTCGAGCGCGTGCCGCTGGCGCGCCGGCTGCGAGACCGAGCAGCACCTGGAGCAGGAGCACCGGCGTCGCCGCAGCCCACGCCTGCGGCCGCGCGGCCGTCGGATAGGCGATCGGGAACGGCGTCTCCGTCCGCGGCATGCCGGCGAAGACCTCCGGCAGCTGGTGGTCGAGGTGGCGCGGCCGCCTCGAGCACGCGCTGGACGATCCGCTGCGCCTCGGGCCACCGGCGATAGCGCGCGAGACCGAGCGCGATCAGGGAGTTGTCGTGAGGCCAGACCGTGCCGTTGTGGTACGCGAGCGGGTTGTAGGCCGCGTCGTCGACAGACATCGTCCGCACGCCCCACCCCGACCACATCGCCTCGCCCATCAGCTGGTCGACGACTGCGTCCGCGCGCTCCGCCGGGACGATGCCGCTCCACAGCAGGTGGCCCATGTTCGAGCACATCGAGTCGACGCGGCTGCTTGTCGCCGTCGAGCGCGAGCGCGTAGTAGCCACCGCGCTCGTCGACCCAGTACGCGTCGTTGAACGCTCGCCGCAGCTCCTTCGCCTCGCGGTCGAGCCGATCGCCGAGCGTCGCGGTCGCGCCAGACCTCGCGCGCGATCTCGGCCATGCGCTGCTTCGCGTCGAAGACGTAGCCCTGCACCTCGCACGGCGCGATCGGCGTGTGCGCGATCCTGCCGTCGTGGAAGCGCTGCGAGTCGTGCGAGTCCTTCCACGACTGGTTGTCGAGCCCGCGCGGCGAGCGCTTCTCGTACTCGACGAAGCCGTCGCCGTCGCGGTCGCCGTAGCGGTCGATCCACTCGAGCGCCGCAGGGCCGGCTCGCGCAGCGTCGTCGACGAGCCGCGTGTCGTCGGTCCACCGCCAGACCTCGGAGAGCAGGACGAGGTAGAGCGGCGTCGCGTCGACGGTGCCGTAGTAGCGCGCGAACCACGACTTCGTACGCCTTGCCGCGGCGCACCTCGTGCACGATCTT
The DNA here is from genome assembly GCA_963705945.1 of uncultured Actinomycetes bacterium. Lineage (GTDB taxonomy): Bacteria > Actinomycetota > Thermoleophilia > Gaiellales > Gaiellaceae > PALSA-612. The sequence goes on from CAVPLG010000005.1 coordinate 122,500, forward strand.
CCCCGGCTCGGCGTCGATCGCCGGGTCGTCCTCGGTCGCCTGGAGCTCGGCGAGCTCCTCGAGCGCGCTCCGCGCGAGCTCCGGCCCGAGCAGCAGCGTCTGGATGCCCGTGATGATCGAGTCGCGGCCGAACACCGTCATGAACCACGGCATGCCGGCCGCCGGGCAGCCGGCCGCCGTTCCGGCGCCCGTTCTCCTTGCCGCGGATGCGCAGCGCGGCGAGGTCGGCCACCGACTGCGAGACGGCGCGCTCGAGGTCGTCCCAGTCGGCGCGCAGCTGCGGCACGCGCAGCTGCCAGGCCGTCAGCGAGTCGCGGACGTGCTGGAGCTCCTCGCCGAACCGGTGCATCGGCGAGTGTCGGGATGCACGACCTCGCCGTACGGCGAGGGCACGATGTCGACGACGAGCTCCCACCGCTCGCGCGGCTCGAGCTCGATCGGTACGGCGGCCCAGGCGCCGTCAACCCGGCTCGGGTCGCTGCGAGAGGATCACCTGCGTCGTGGCGCGGACCCTCGGGGTCGACAAGCAGGAACTGGCGCGCCTCGGCGTCGAACTCCGGCTCGGCGAGCGCCGGCAGCGGCGGCGCGTGGAGCGGGTCGCCGAACGAGAAGTCGTACGCCTTGACGGTGAAGATGTCCGCGAAGTCGGAGCCGATCTCGAGCGCGAGCTGGAACATCACCGGCTCCGTGCCCTGGTTCTGGACGACGATCCGGTCCTGCATCGCGTCGCCGACGAAGCGCGAGCGGGTGATCGAGAGCGTGTCCTGCGGCAGCGTCTCCGTCGGCGGGTTGCGCAGGAAGAAGGCGGCCGAGAAGTACTCGACCTTGTCCGACGTGAGCAGCAGCGGCCGCCGCCCGTCGATCGTCAGCCGGAAGCACGGAGAGGAATCGCGTGTCGTCGGCGAAGAAGCCGCTCGTGTCGTCCCCGACGTCGCCGCGCTCGTCGCAGATGCAGAACGTCGTTCCCTCGAGGATCGTCAGGGGCACGGGCGCGTATTCAAGCCGTCGGCCCGGCCGAACGCGACGGTAGCCGCACCGCCCGAGCGCACGTGGTCGACCTGGAGGGTCGTATGGTCGAGCTCGAAGCGCTCGCGCAGGACGACCTCGATCTGCCGTCGAAGCCCGTGGCAGTCGAGACCCGGCTCGACGAGCACGTGCGCAGCGAGCGCCGGAAACCCGGAGGTGATCGTCCAGATGTGGAGGTCATGGATCTCGACGACGCCGTCCAGCGAGACGATCGTCCTCCCCACCTCCTCCGCCGACATGCCGGGAGGCGTCGCCTCGAGCAGGACGTTGACGGAGTCGCGGAGCAGCGTCCACGAGCTGAGCAGGATCAGCACGCCGATAGCGACGCTGATCAGCGGGTCGATCGTGTTCCAGCCGGTCGTGAGCACGACGATCCCGGCGACGATCACGCCAGCGGAGCCGAGCGCATCGGCGAGCACGTGGTAAAGCGCGCCGCGCATGTTGAGGCTGCGGCTGCCCCGGCGGAGGATCCACGCCGCCGCAAGGTTCACCGCGAGGCCGACGCAGCCGACGACGAGCACCCAACCTCCCGTCACGTCGGGCGGGTTGGCGAAGCGGCGCGCCGCCTCGACGAAGATGACGATCGAGACAACGACGAGCAGGACGCCGTTCGCGAGCGCGGCAAGGATCTCGGCACGGCGATAGCCGAAGCTCCGCTCGAGCGTCACAGGACGTCCCGCGAGCCAGACGGCGACGAGGGCGAGCCCCAGCGACGCCGCATCCGAGAGCATGTGCCCGGCATCCGCGAGCACCGCGAGGGAGTCGGCGAAAAGGCCGACGACCACCTCGACGACCATGAACCCGCAGATCAGGACGAGCGCGATGCCGAGCGCGCGGCGATCGGCTGCCCGGTGGTCGTGCTCGTGCGCGTGGTCGTGCCCGTGCACCGTCACGAAGCTATACCTCGTCGGTCAGCGGTCGGAGCTCCTCGAGCCTGTCGATCTCGAGCAGCGGCGGGAACAGCCGTCCCCAGAGCGCGGCGAGGACGATCGTGACGGCGCCGCCGATGACGACCGCCGGCACGGCGCCGAGCAGCGCGGCCGCGACGCCCGACTCGAACGCACCGAGCTCGTTCGATGCCGAGATGAACACCATCTCGACCGCGTTCACCCGCCCGCGCAGCTCGTCGGGCGTCGCAAGAGCGACGGTCATGCTGCGGATGTTCATGCTGAACATGTCCGCGAACCCCGCGACGAGGAGCGCGCCGAACGAAAGCGCGAAAGACGTCGACAGCCCGAAGACGACGTTAGCGGCGCCGAAGATGGCGACGACGATCAGAAGCGTCCGGCCGGCGTTGCCGCCGATCGGCCTTCGGGCGAGCAGGATCCCGGCGAACAACGCTCCGACCGCGGGCGCGCTGCGGAGGATTCCGAGGCCGACCGGCCCCGTGTCGAGGATGCTCTTCGCGAACAGAGGCAGCAGCGCCATCGCGCCGCCGAAGAGCACGGCGACGAGGTCCAGCGAGATCGCGCCGAGCAGCACAGGCGTGCGCTTGACCAGCCGCAGCCCGGCGAGCAGGCGCTCCTTGCCCGACTCGGTGACGTCCAGCACGCGCTCTTCGACGCGCTCGCGCATCGGGATCAGGCAGACGACGGCGATCGCGAACAGGGCGACAGCGACCGCGTAGACGAGCTCCGGCTTGAGGGCGAAGAGCAGCCCGCCGATCGCCGGGCCGGCGATCGTCGCGCTCTGGAAGGCGATCGAGCGGTAGGCGACCGCGCTCGCGAGCAGGTCGACGGAGACGAGCGTCGGCGGCAACGCCCGGGAAGCAGGCGAGCCGACGGCGACGGACACCCCGCTCACGAACGCCAGCAAGAGGAACGGCCAGAGCTCATTCGCGCCCGAGACCGTGACCGCGAGCAGCAGGCCCGTGACGACGGCGTCGAGGACGAACGACAGCGCCATCACCCGCTTGCGGCTGAACCGGTCCGCGATCTGGCCTGCGGGCAGGGCGAGCAACGGCAGCGGGATGAACTCGGCGAGGCCGATCCACGCGAGGTCGAGCGCGCTCTCGTTGATCGAGTACACCTGCCAACCGACGGCGACGACGACCATCCGGCCTGCAAAGCCTCCGGCGAGCAGCGCGGCCCAGAAGAAGGAGAAGTCGCGTTGCTGGAGGACCGGGGGCAGCCGCCGCCGCATCGTCTCAGCGTAGGCCAGCACTTCTTGACGTGTCGTAAGTGGACGACGATGCTGAGGCCGATTGGAGAGAGATGCGCCGTCTCGTCGCCATCGCAGCCGTGCTCACCGCTCTCGCGGTCGTCGAGAGCGTGGGCGCGGACAGCCGAGGCCTAGTCGAGTCGGCGTACGACGGAGACACGGTGCGGCTCGACTCCGGGCAGCGCGTGCGCCTCCTGCAGATCGACACGCCGGAGATCGGCTCGGGCGAGTGCTACTCGCGGGCGGCGCGCAAGGCTCTCGTCAAGCTCGTCCCGCTCGGCAGCCAGGTCACGCTCGAGGCGGACCGTGCGCTCGACCAGGTCGACCGCTACGGCAGGCTGCTCCGCTACGTCTGGCGAAACGGCACGAACGTCAATCTCGCACTCGTGCGCGAGGGCGCCGCCGCACCGTACTTCTACGGCGGTGACCGCGGACGCTACGCGGGACAGCTGCTCGCGGCCGCCAAGGCCGCAAAGGCTGCGCGGAGAGGGCTGTGGCAAGCCTGTCCGCACACGGTGCTCGATCCGGACGGGCCGGTGCAGACCAGTGCAGCCCGCCCTTCCGGCACTCCGGCTCCCGGGTTCGCACCGGGTAAGGGCTGCGACCCGTCGTACCCGACCGTCTGCATTCCTCCGCCCCCGCCGGACCTCGACTGCAAGGACGTGCCCTACCGCGGCTTCAAGGTCGTGCCGCCCGATCCGCACGGGTTCGACGGCAACCGAGACGGCGTCGGCTGCGAAACCTGACCTTCAGTAAGGCCTCAGTAATTCGTGCTTGAACCTTCTTCGAAGGTATCTGGTCGTTCGCTACACTTTTTGTATCTAGTTCTACGAGAGGAGCGCTTTGACCAAGCTACTGCTCATCCCGCTCGAAGACCTCGTCGTCTTCCCGGGCATGAACATCACGCTCGCCGTCGACGTCGGTGACGCCGAGCAGGTCGTGCTCGTGCCGCAGCACGAGTCGGACTACGCGTCGGTGGGAATCATCGCGGACGTCGCCGAGCGCGTGCGGCTGCCCGGCGGAGCGCAGGCCGTTGCCCTCTCCGGCCTCCACCGCGGAGTGCTCGGCGCTGCCGAGACCGATCCCGCCGGCCGCCTGCTGGTCGAGGTCGAAGAGCGGCCGGACGAGGAGCTTCCCGCCGTCAAGACGCGCGAGCTCGAGGTCGAGTATCGCGCCGTCGTCGAGGAGATCCTCGAGCTGCGCGGCGCAGACGAGCGCGTCTCGGCGTTCGTGCGAGCGGTCCGCGAGCCGGGCGCGCTCGCCGACACAGCGGGCTACTCGCCGGATCTCGCTTTCGAGGAGAAGGTCGAGCTGCTCGAGCAGGTGGACGTCGTCGAACGCCTAGAGCTGGCGGTCCGGCTCCAGCGCGACCGACTCGCTGAGCTGCAGGTGCGCAAGCGAATCCGCGAGGACGTCGAAACCGGCGCGCAGAAGCAGCAGCGCGATTACTTCCTCCGCAAGCAGCTCGACTCGATCCGCAAGGAGCTCGGAGAGGACGAGGCGTCGGTCGTCGAGGAGTACCGCGAGCAGATCGCGGAGGCCGAGATGCCCGAGGAAGTGCGCGAGCAGGCCGAGCGCGAGCTCGGGCGGCTCGAGCGGATGGGTGACTCGAGCGGCGAGGCGTCGATGATTCGCACGTACCTCGACTGGCTCCTGGCCGTGCCGTGGGGCAAGCGCTCGGAGGAGCGGCTCGAACCGGTCAACGCCCGCGAGGTCCTCGACGCCGACCACGCCGGCCTCGAGGACGTGAAGGACCGGATCGTCGAGTACCTCGCCGTCCGCAAGCTCCGCGAGGAGCGCGGGATCGCCGAGGACAAGCGCTCGGGGGCGATCCTGACCCTCATCGGTCCTCCCGGCACGGGCAAGACCTCCATCGGTGAGTCGATCGCGCGCTCGCTGAACCGCGAGTTCGTCCGCATGTCGCTCGGCGGCGTCCGCGACGAGGCGGAGATCCGCGGCCACCGGCGCACGTACATCGGCGCGCTCCCTGGTCGTCTCGTTCGCGCGCTCAGGGACGCCGGGACGATGAACCCGGTGATCATGCTGGACGAGGTCGACAAGGTCGGCGCCGACTGGCGCGGCGACCCGTCGGCCGCCCTGCTCGAAGTGCTCGACCCGGCGCAGAACCACTCGTTCCGCGACCACTATCTCGACGTCGAGGTCGACCTGTCCGAGGTCGTCTTCATCGCGACCGCCAACATCGCCGACACGATCCCCGGCCCGCTGCTCGATCGGATGGAAGTGATCCACTTCGACGGCTACACGGTCGACGAGAAGGTCGCGATCGCCCGTGACTACCTCTGGCCGCGCCAGCGCGAGCGGAACGGGCTGCTCGAGGACGAGGTCGAGATCTCCGACGGCGTGCTCGAGCTCGTCGTCTCCGACTACACCCGCGAGGCGGGAGTCCGACAGCTCGAACGCGAGCTCGGCAAGCTGCTCCGCAAGACGGCGACGAAGATCGCCGCCGGCAAGGTGTCCGCCCCCTTCGTCGTCGACGAGGCCGCCGTGCGCGACGCGCTCGGCCGGCAGCGCTTCTACCGCGAGACGGCGGAGCGCACGGCCGTGCCGGGTGTCGCGACCGGCCTCGCGGTTACGGGTACGGGCGGCGACGTCCTGTTCGTCGAGGCGACGGAGATGACGGGCAGGCGAGCCACTCGTCCTCACCGGCCAGCTCGGAGACGTGATGAAGGAGTCGGCGAGGATCGCCCTGTCGTGGATCCGCGCCCACGCCGACGAGCTCGGGCATCTCGGAAGACCGCTTCGACGGCCGGTCGTTCCACGTGCACGTCCCCGCGGGCGCGATCCCGAAGGACGGGCCGAGCGCCGGTATCACGATGACGACGGCGCTCGCGTCGCTCCTCACCGGGCAGGCCGGTCAAGCACACGGTCGGCATGACGGGTGAGATCACGCTCCAGGGACGCGTGCTGCCGATCGGCGGCCTCAAGCAGAAGGTGCTCGCGGCCCACGCCGCCGGGATCACGGACGTGATCCTTCCGGAACGGAACCGCGCCGACCTCGACGACGTCCCGGAGGACGTGCGCGAGGCGATCGCCTTCCACCCGGTGATGTCGATCGGCGAGGTGCTCGAGCTTGCGCTCGAGCCGGCCAACCTCGCCGACCACCACCTCGCCGCCTAACGATGCGCTGCCGCCGCTGCGAGCCGCTGCCCGAGGAGGTCCGGCGAGGCGCCGACCTCCTCGGGCGCCGCTACGCGCTCGCGATCGTCTACGCGTCGCGCTCCGGCGCCTCGCGCTTCAACGAGTTCCGCCAGGTGCTCGGCGCAGTGCCGCCGACGACGCTCTCCGCCCGGCTCGACGAGCTCGAGGTCGCTGGCGTGATCGAGCGGCGCGTGGTCGACTCCCGCCCGCCGCGGACGGAGTACGTGCTGACAGAAGCCGGCCAGCGGCTTTCTGCCTTGCTTGACGCGCTCGGAGGCGTCGGCGCCTCCGCGTCCCGCTAGCCGCGCTCGATCCACGCTGATCCCTCGATCGACCGATTGACGCAGGCGCTTCCCTGTGGAACAACACGTGATGGAGGGACGCGGCTCCGTGCCGGGTCTGGGCGCTTCGGCTCGCAGCGGGGCCGGAGCTGAAGTGGAGGTTGGGAGATCGGGGCTTCGCGCGCGCGTGTCGCGGCGACGGCGGCCATCGCAGGCCTGGTGCTCGCTGCCCCGGCGAGCGGCCGAACGACCGTGTCGGCAGAGCTCAGCAGGCTCGCGTCCGCCGCGCGTCACGCACAGATCGCGGCGCGGTGCGCGCCGACTCAGTCCGACTGGGCCGGGACGCTCGTTGCCCATCAGATCCCGCCGTACGTCGTCGCCTTCGCGTACATCGGCGATCGGACCGTGTGGCTCTCGCCCAGCGTGTGTGCAGGTGTCCCGCGAGCTGATCCCTGGGCCGTGCTCGTGTTCCTCCACGAGCTCGTGCACACAGGCGGGATACGGAACGAGCGCGTCGCAAACTGCCGTGCGCTTGCAGGTGAGAGGCGGTTCCTCCAGACCTCCCTGGGGCTGACAGCCGATGGCGCCGAGGCGGTGTACGCGGAGTCGCTCGCCCGCGCGCTTGCGGAGCCGCCGCGGTACCGCCCACTCAACTGCTGATCTTCAACGCTCGAACGGGGGAGCAGGCGCTCTCAAGTCGGCCCCGGTACGCGTCGACAAAAGCTCCCAGAATGCGGCGCCTCCCGACCCTCCTCCTGGCCATTCTGTGCGTTGCCCTCATGGCGACGGCTTCCGCGACCGCCGCGCCGAAGCCGGCCAGGGTCACGAAGGTCGAAGCGGTCTGCGCCGGCGATCTCATCAACGGCCGCGCACGGGTGACCGCGCCGGCGATGGTCTCCCTCCGTCTGCTCGCCCGCCTCTCTCCGCGGGCGAAGTTTGTGCCCACGGCTAAGCAGGCGTACATCCGCGCGAAGCAGGCGGGCTCGTACAAGTTTCGCTTCGACATCTCGAAGCTGTCGGCGAACGCCTATCGCGTACGCACGAAGAGCGGCACGCAGAGCGCGCTCATCCGTGCTTCGGCGTGCGCGCCCGGATACCAGGTCCCGGAGGCTCCGCTGCCGCTGTTGCTGCCGCTGAGCCTGCTGCTGATGCTGGGCCTGGCGGCCGGACTCCGTCGATACCGGCAGCACACGCCGAGCGCCAACGCGTAGCGGCGCCATGGTCGCTTTCGCGGCACCCGACGCCGGACATGCGCCGCGCGCAGTCTCCGCGCGCATCCGCCTCGCCGCCGTTATCTGCGGCGTGGCCCTCGCGTATTCCTTCTCGCTGCGATCGCTGCTCGACGGGTGGCAGTACGAGACACCGCTCGCGCACCTCGCCCTCGTGCCGATCCTCGCCGGCGTGCTCCTGTTCGCTGCACGCGGGCGCTACCCGCACATCGACTGGCTCCGGCTTGGTCGAGTGGACGTCGCTGTCGCACTGCTTCTGTTCTTCGCCGCGTTCGCGCTGCTCGGCGTCGGACCCGCGATCTGGTCGACGTACTTCTGGGCGAGTCGTCTCGACCTGCTCACGTTGCCGCTGTTCGTCGCGGCCGCCCTTGTCCTCCTGTTCGGCACGCGGTCGCTGGCGTCGTTCTGGTTTCCGCTCGGCTTTCTCCTCCTCGCGTGGCCGCTTCCCTACCTCGTGTTCGTCGAGCAAACGCTCACGCTCTTCACCCACCTGACGGCGCTCGGCGTCGGGGCGATCGCCGTGCCGACCGGGCTCGCCACGGTCGATCCCACCGGGGACGCGGGAACCTTCGTCGTCACCCACGCGGGGGCCCCGTTCACGGTGTCCGTCGCGAGCGCCTGCTCCGGCGTCAACGCGCTCGTCGGCTTCTTCATCGTCGCCGCGTTCGCCGCGTACTTCGTCCGCGGCCCGTTCCTCCGCCGCCTCGCCTGGCTCGCGACGGGCGCGCTGCTCGTGTGGCTCTTCAACGTGCTCCGCATCATCGCCATCCTCGGCACGGGGGCCCTTTTCGGCGAGCGAGCCGCGTTTCGCGTGCTCCACCCCGTCTCGGGCCTCGTCGCCCTCAATCTCGCCGCCCTGCTCGCCGTCCTCCTGATGCGCCGCTACGGGCTGCGCTGGCGGCGCGGGCAGGTCGAGGTCGACTCGCCGCTCGCGGAGGTGGCCGCGCCCGCGGAGCGCGCCGTCCCGGGCGTCGTCGGTCGCAGGGTCGCGCTCCTTCTCACCGTCGCAGTCGCGTTCGCGTTGACGAGCGGCCCGCTCCAGGCCGCCTCGCGCGGATTTTCGAACGACGGCCGCCCCGCGGTCGCCCCCTACGTCGACCGTCCCGTCGGGGCCCCCGGGTGGTCCGTGCAACGCCTCGAGCAGATTCGCTTCGCGACGCCCTATTACGGTGCGCACTCACTCTGGTTCCGCTACCGCCTGCGTCCACTCCGCGAGGATTCCCGACCGTTCACGGTCTGGCTCGACGCGGTCACTAGTCCCGATCTCGGCGCCCTGAACGCGTACACGCTCGCGCATTGCTATTCGTTCCACGGCTTCCGCGTCGATCTCGCACGGCGACTCGACCTCGGAGCAGGCGTCGTTGGCCAGGCGTTCGTCTATACGACAGGCGACGTGCGCTGGCACGCCGTGAGCTGGCAGTGGCCGATCGCCCACCGTGACCGCCGGGTGGAACACGAACGGATCATCCTGCTCGCGAGCTCGCCTGTGCGGCCAGAATCGGCGCACGCACAGAACTCCGGCGGAGTGCTGGACACCGTCCTTTCCCTCCTCAACATGCGCGCCCCCGACCACGACGACAATCCGGCGCTGACCGCCGCGATGCGAGACGTCGCACAGTCGATCGTGGCCCAACGTGTCGGAGGGCACCTGTGACCGCGATCGGTGGTGAGTTGCTTCGGCACGGGCTCAACCACGTGCTCGCTGTCTACGCATTCGTCGTCCTCACGCACTTCGTCTTTCAAGTGGCGTTCGCGCACCAGGAGTACCGCGCGGCCGTCCGCGATCACGAGGCGCGCGACGACGTCGAGCGCCTGCCGTCTGTCGACGTCATCGTGACCTCGTACAACGAAGAGCCCGAGCGGCTCGAGGCGTGCCTCCAGTCCGTCGTCGACCAGGAGTACCCCGGCAAGGTTCGGGTCTTCGTCATCGACGATGACTCCGCGAACCGGCGTGCGTTGATGCCGATCTACGAGCGCTTTGCGCGCCTCGACGGCTGGGAGGTGCTGCTTGCGCGCGAGAACCGCGGCAAGCGCGCGGGGCAGGACGTCGGCTTTCGGCAAGGCGAGGGTGAGATCATCGTGACGATCGACTCCGACACCGAGGTCGATCCCGACGGCGTGACGGAGATCGTCCGGGCCTTCGAGGACCCGCGGCTCGGCGCCGTCACGGGCGACGTGGGAGTGACGAATGAGCGTCGCAACATCCTCACGCGTCTGATCGGAATGCGCTACTGGGTCGCGTTCAACCAGGAGCGCGCCGCGCAGAGCCGGTTCCGAAGCGTCCTCTGCTGCTCGGGCCCGCTCGCCGGCTATCGCCGCACGGTGCTCACCAACGTCTGGGAGCGCTACGTGACCCAGTCGTATCGGGGCGTCACCTGCACGTACGGCGACGACCGGCACCTCACGAACCTCGTGCTCGCGACGGGCCACGACACGCGGTTTCTCCCGTTCGCCCACGCCATCACGTACGCGCCGGAGGATCTTTCGTCGTATCTCCGCCAGCAGCTGCGCTGGAACAAGAGCTTCTACCGCGAGCTTCTCTGGACGGTCCCGTTCCTTCTCCGCTGTTCGCCGTACCTCGTGTTCGAGGTGCTCGTACAGACGGTGCTCCCGCTGCTCCTCACGCTCGCGATCCTCACCGCCTTTGCGCTGGGCGTCGTGGACGATCCTCACCGCCTCCTGCACTACGCCGAGGTGGTCGTATTCATGGCTGCGCTGCGGTGCAGCTACGCGATCTACCGTACGAAGCGGCTCTCTTTCCTGATCTTCATCCTCTACGGCTTCCTCCACGTCGTCTTTCTCGTGCCGACGCGGTTGCGGGCGCTCGTCACCCTCGGCGACAACCGCTGGGGGACGAGGACAGCCGCACAGAGCTCGTAGGCCCGCGCCGAGCCGGCGCTCAAGCCCTCACGCTCCGCTCCCGATAGAGCGACCATGGAGTTCGCACGGAGATCGCAACCGGTCGGCACACAGGGTTCGCCGACCGAGAATCTGCTGGGGCCGGCGTTCGCCGCGACGCTTGACCGCCGTCGGCGGCGCTACGCGCTACCTCCCTCCACCGTCGCAGAGGTCGCCCCGGTTGATGCGTTCTACGATCGGCTCGCGACACCGCCACCCGCACCTCCTGCACCAGAACCGGCCTCGGAATTCCAGGTCAGCCCGTGCGCGACGACGCCACCACCTCAGCCTCCTGCATCAGAGCCACTGACGGAATTGCCGATCAGCCGGTTCGCGGCGACGCCACCGGAGCCTCATCCCGCTCCCGAGCCGTTCGTCGAAGCGCCGACCACCAAGACGTCGCCGTCGGCCCGGCAACCGACCGCGTTCCGCATCGCCTGCGGCGCCACTCTCGTGCTCGTCGTGCTCTGGGTGCGGCGTCGTCGCCGCACCTGACACGGAGCTCGAGCTCAGTCGACGCGTGCGACGTGTGCGGAGATGGCGTCAGCCGTCTGGCGCACTGGTGGGCCGTAACGCTGCACGAGCTCGTCCATCGAGACCATCGATCGGTGCACCGCGAGGTTGATCGCCGCCGCCACCGAGCCGGAGCGTGACCGGATCGGCGCCGCGAGCGAACGGAGCCCGTAGGCGAGTTCCTCGTTGTTGAGGGCGAGGCCGGTCGCCCTCACGCGCTCGAGCTCCGCCCGGAGCTTCGCCCGCGTCGTGATTGCGTTCGGCCCGCGTCGCGTCAGCTCCTCGCCGTCGAGCACCGCGTCCAGCTCGTTCTCGGGAAGAAACGCGATCAGCGCCTTCCCGAGCGCGGTGCAGTAGGCGGGCAGCCGTGAGCCGACGTGCAGGTTGAGGTCGATGTCCCGCTGGCCGGGCCGTGAGGTGCGGCAGCGCTCGATATAGACCACCTCGTGGCCGTCGAGCACGGCCATGTTCACCGTGAATCCCGTCTCGTCGCTCAACCGCTGTAGGTACGGCATAGCGATCTCGCGCAGGTCCATCGAGTGGATCGCCGCGAAGCCGAGGTCGAGCACGCGAGGCCCGAGGCGGTAGCGCTTCGTCGCCGGGTCCTGCTGGAGATAGCCGAGCCTGGCAAGCGTCGCGACGTACCGGTGCGCCGTGCTCCGGCTCAGGCCGACGACACGCGCCACCTCGCTGATCCCGAGCACGGAGCTGTCCGACGTGAAGGAGGAGAGGATCGCGAGCCCGCGCTCGAGCGACTGCGAGTAGCCCGTTGCTGGGCGCTCTTGGCGTTTGAGTACAGGGGTCGTCGCCATGCGTTCGAGATACTAGAACACTGTCTTGACAAGTCGACGGCGGCCTACGTAGCGTCCGCTGTCGTTCGGGCACACTGACAGGTCTTTCCGCTCCTTGCCTGCGGGCGAATCTGGGGCAGAATCGAGCGCGTAGCGAGCAGCATCGCAACCGCTGGACGAGTCGAGAGGAGGGACGAGGCAGGCGATGACGGCGACGGGCCTGATCAGCGCCGAGGAGGCGGTTTCTCACATCCGCTCGGGCGACACGGTGATGGTCGGCGGCTTCGGCCTCGTCGGAGCGCCTCTGACGCTGATCGACGCACTCGTCGAGCACTCGGATGCGACCGACCTGACGATCGTCTCGAACAACATCGGCGAGCCCGGCCGCGGCCTCGGCAAGCTGCTGCGGCAGGGACGGATCCGCCGCGGCATCTCGTCGTACTTCACGTCGAACCCCGAGGCAGTGGCCGCCGTCAACGCCGGCGACATGGAGGCGACGTTGGTCCCGCAGGGAACCTTCGCCGAGGCGATCCGAGCTGGAGGCGCGGGGATCGGCGGGTTCTACACGCCCGTCGCGGCAGGCACGGTGCTCGCGGAGGGTAAAGAGGAGCGCAAGATCGGCGGCGTCCTCCACGTGCTCGAGGAGCCGATGCGCGCCGACGTCGCCCTCGTCTTCGCCGCGAAGGCGGACGCGCTCGGGAACCTCTGGTACCGACGGACGGCGCGCAACTTCAATCCGGTGATGGCCACCGCGGCCGACGTCACGATCGCCGAAGCCGGCGACGTGCTCGACGCGGGCGCGCTCGAGCCGGAGGCGGTCGCCACTCCTCACCTCTACATCGACTACCTCGTGAGGAAGACATGACCTCCGACGTGAAGCTCCGGATCGCCGAGCGAGCGGCACAGGAGCTCGAGCCGGGGGAGATCGTCAACCTCGGCATCGGCATCCCGAACCTGATCCCGGGGCTCCTCGACGACGACGCCGGGATCTTCCTGCACACGGAGAACGGGCTGCTCGGCGTCGGCCCTCGACCGAGCGAGTCGGAGCTCGATCCCGACCTGATCGACGCCGCCAAGGAGCCGGTGACGGCGCTCGTCGGCGCGTCGTACTTCGACAGCGCCGCGAGCTTCGCGATGATCAGGGGCGGGCACATCGACGTCGCAGTGCTGGGCGCGCTGCAGGTGTCGGCCCGCGGCGACATCGCCAACTGGGCGATGCCTGGCGGGGACGTCCTCGGCGTCGGCGGGGCGATGGATCTCGTCGTCGGCGCGCGGCGCGTGATCGTGACGATGACCGCCACATCGTCCAAGGGCGCGCCGAAGGTCGTCCCCGAGTGCGAGTACCCGCTGACGGCGGCCGAGGCGGCGGACGTCGTGATCACGGAGCTCGCCGTCTTCCGGCTGCGCGACGGCGCGCTCCAGCTCACGGAGCTGCTCGGCGACGCGACGGTCGAAGACGTCGCCGCCGTGACGAGCGCACCCTTCGTCACGTCCCTCGCAACCGTCGGCGTCGACTGAGCGCGCGTCTCCGCGTGACGCCCTTCGCCAGCATCTTCGTGCCCGAGGAATACCGGGCGTCCGTCTCCGACGAGGCGTGGGTGGCCGCCATGCTCGAGTTCGAGGCCGCGCTCGCAAATGCGTGCGCCGAGGTCGGCCTGATCCCGGCGGCGCATGCCGAGCAGATCGCCGAGAGCTGCCGGCCCGAAGACATTCCCCGCCGTAGAGCTCGCGCAGGAGGGCCATGCCGCCGGCAACCCTGCGGCGCCGCTCGTCAAGCGGCTCCGCGCTGCAGTCGGCGAGCCTGCCGCGTCGAGCGTTCACCTCGGGTCGACGAGCCAGGACGTCGTCGACACGGCGGCGATGCTCGTCGCCGCCCGAACGATCGACCTGATCCTCGAGGACCTCGGCGCCGTCGCGGACGAGACGGCCGCGCTCGCGCGAGACACACCGCTCGACGCCGATCGCGGGCCGGACGCTTCTCCAGCAGGCGGTGCCGACGACGTTCGGCGCCAAGTGCGCCGTCTGGCTCGTCGCGGTTCTCGAGGCGAGGTCGGAGCTTGCGCGCATCCGCGCCGAGCGACTCGCCGTTCAGCTGGGCGGAGCAGCGGGAACGCTCGGCCCGCTCGGGCAGGACGGCGCCCGCGTCCTGGCGCTCGTCGCTCGGACGGCTCGGGCTCGCCGAGCCTGTCGTCCCGTGGCACACGGACCGGACGCGGATCGCCCAGATCGGTGCGGCGCTCACGCTCGTCGCGGGAGTGATGGAAAAGATCGGGCTCGACGTCGCCCTGCTCGCACAGACCGAGGTGGGAGAGGTCGCCGAGGGCGACGCGAGGCGGCTCGTCCGCGATGCCGCAGAAGCAGAACCCCGTCGGCGCCACCGTCACCCGTGCCTGCGTGCAGCTCGTGCGCGGCCACGCACTCGTGCTCGGCGAGGCGCTCGGACAGGAGCACGAGCGCGCCACCGGCGCGTGGCACGCCGAGTGGGCGGCGCTCGCCGGCGCACTGGCGTTCACAGGCGGGGCGGTCTCGTCCGCACGGCGCACGCTGTCGGGGCTCGTCGTCGACGCGGAGCGGATGCGCGCGAACCTCAACCTGACCGGAGGAGCGATCACGGCGGAGCGCGTCGCAGTGGCGCTCGCCGGCTCGCTCGGACGGGATCGGGCCGACGAGGTGATCGGCGAAGCCGCGAAGCGATCGACGGCCTCCGGCCGTGCGCTGCGGACGGAGCTTCTCGACGATCCGGAGATCGCGCTTCCCGACGAGGAGCTCGAGCGACTGCTCGACCCGGGAACGTACCTCGGCTCGGCGGAGGCGTTCGTCGACCGCGCGCTCGAGGCCTACGGAGACGGCGCGTGAGCGACGTACACGACGAGGGTATGAAGACGCGCCGCGAGGTGCTGGGCGACGAGCACGTCGATCGCGCAATCGCCGGCACGACGCCCTTCACGGCCGCGTTCCAGGATCTGATCACGCGCTATGCCTGGGGCGAGATCTGGTCGCGGCCGGGCCTCGACCGGCGGACCCGCAGCTGCATCACGCTGATGGCCCTGATCGCGCTCGGGCACGAGCGGGAGCTCGAGATGCACGTGCGGGCCGCGCTCCGGATCGGGCTCACGCCAGCAGGAGGTCGAGGAGGTCATCCTCCAGTCGGCGATCTACTGCGGCGTGCCCGCGGCGAACAGCGCGTTCACGATCGCACAACGTGTGGTCGAGGAAGAGAGCGGGTGACGCAAGCCGGACGCAGGTCGGAATCGTCGGCGCAGGGCCGTCGGGCCTGCTGCTCTCGCACCTGCTCCACCTCGAGGGCATCGAGTCGGTCGTCCTCGAGGACCGAACGCAGGAGTACGTGATCGCGCGCGTGCGCGCCGGCGTCCTCGAGCAGGGCGTCGTCAACCTCCTGCGCTCGGTCGGGCTTGGCGCCCGGATCGATGCGGAAGGGCTCGTGCACGACGGGATCGAGATCCGCTTCGGCGGCCGCCGCCATCGCATCGATCTCAGGGAGTTGACGGGTCGCACGATCATGATCTACGGCCAGAACAAGGTGATCGAGGATCTGATCGCCGTGCGGGAGGAAGCCGGCGGCGACCTGCGCTACGAGGTCGAGGACGTCACCCTCCACGACCTCGAGACGACCTCGCCGTCGATCCGCTTCCGCCACGACGGACGGGACGAGGTCGTCGACTGCGACTTCGTCGTCGGCTGCGACGGCTTCCACGGCGTCAGCCGCCCGTCGATCCCGGACGGCGCGCTGACGGTATTCGAACGGGTGTACGCGTTCGGGTGGCTGGGGATCCTCGCCGAGGTCGCCCCGTCGACGGAGGAGGTCGCGTACGCCCATCACGAGCGCGGCTTCGCGCTCCACAGCATGCGCTCGCCGGCGGTCAGCCGCCTCTACATCCAGGTGCCGGCCGACGACGACATCGCCGACTGGCCGGACGACCGGATCTGGGCCGAGCTCCACGCCCGGCTCGCGGTCGACGACGGCTGGGAGCTGGAGGAGGGGCCGGTGATCGAGAAGGGCATCGCGCCGCTCCGGAGCTTCGTCTCCGAACCGATGCGTCACGGGCGGCTGTTCCTCGCGGGCGACGCGGCGCACATCGTGCCGCCGACGGGCGCCAAGGGGCTGAATCTCGCGGTCGCCGACGTGACGGTGCTCGCGCAGGCGCTCGCCGGGTACTACGGCTCGGGCGACGAGTCCGGTCTCGACGCGTACTCCGCCACGTGCCTCCGGCGGGTGTGGCAGGCGGAGCGCCTGAGCTGGTATCTCACGTCGATGCTCCACCTCTTCCCGGACAACGACGCCTTCATGGAGCGGCTCCAGCTCGCGCAGCTCGAGCAGCTCGTCTCGTCCGCCGCTGCGGCGACGGCCCTCGCGGAGTCGTACGCCGGCCAGGAGATCCTCTGATGGCGACCGCCGACCGAAACTCCTCCGCAGCGCAGTCGCGCGCCGCCGGCAGATGCGCGTCGCCGACGTGCTCGTCCCGGTGCTGTCGGTCGTCGCCGCGCTCGCCTTCTGGGAGTTCCTCTCGCGGGCGGGCGTGATCGCGGAGCGCGACCTGCCGTCGATGAGCGTCGACGTTCGACGAGCTCTGGTACATGATGCAGACGCAGGCGTTCTGGGCCGCGTTCGCGCGGACCGTCCGCGGCTGGGCGCTCGGGCTCCTGATCGGGACCGTCGCTCGCCGTCCCGCTCGGGATCGTCCTCGGGTCGAGCGAGTTCGCCGCGCGCGCGTTCCGCGTGCCGATCGAGTTCCTGCGGCCGATCCCCTCCGCCGCGCTCATCCCGCTGCTCTTCCTCACGTGGGGCACGAGCCTGAAGAGCGAGGTCTTCCTCGCGACGTTCGGCGCCTTCTGGCCGCTGCTCGTGCAGACGATGTACGGCGTCCACGACGTCGACCCGATCGCCGTCGACACCGCCCGCTCGTTCGGCGTCCCGCGGCACGAACGCCTGTGCAAGATCACGCTGCCGAGCGCAGTGCCCGTACATCGTGACGGGCTGCGGATCGCGTCGACCGTCTCGCTGATCCTCGCGTTCACGGCCGAGCTGTTCATGGGCACCCCCGGCCTCGGCCACGAGCTGAACTACGCCTACGCGTACGGCCTGACGACGGTCAGGAGTACGCGCTCGCGCTCGCGACCGGGTTCCTCGGCGTCGGCGATCCACTTCCGATGGTCGGCGTTCGAGCGGCGCGTGCTGCGCTGGCATCCATCGCATCGCGAGACGGAGGCGGCGCTCCGATGAACACGCGCACCTACCGGACGCTCCGCATCGGCGCCGAGATCGCGGTGCCCGTCCTCGATCCTCGCTCGCCTGGCAGCTCTGGACGGTGCACGCGGACGACCCGAAGTTCCCGCGGCTGTCGACGATCCTCGTCCAGTTCCAGAAGCTCTGGCTCTTCTCCGAGTTCGGGACGCACGTCGTCCCGAGCCTCGAGCGCATCCTGCTCGGCTTCGGCGTCGCCGTCGTCGTCGGCATCGGCCTCGGCCTCCCGATCGGCCTCGTCCGCTGGGCACGCGTGTGGACGATGCCGCACATCGAGTACTGGCGGGCGATGCCGCCGCCGGCGCTGATCCCGATCTCGATCGTCCTGCTCCGCGTCGACATCGGCAACAAGCAGAAGGTGTCGTTCATCGCGTTCTTCTGCCTCTTCCCGATCCTGCTGAACACGATCGACGGCGTGCGGGGCATCGAGCCGACGCTCGATGGAGACGGCGCGGTCGTACGGCATCCCGTGGCGCGAGACGGTCCGCCGCATCGTCCTGCCCGCGGCGATGCCGCAGATCTTCGCCGGCATGCGCACGAGCCTCTCGCTCGCGGTGATCATCATGGTGCTGACGGAGTACTGGTCGAGCACGAACGGCGTCGGCTACGTGCTGCTCATCTCGAAGAACACGTTCCAGCTCGGCGCCGATGTGGGCGGCGATCCTGCTGATCGGCCTGCTCGGCTACGCGCTCAACCTCCTCTTCAGCCTCTTCGAGCACCGCGTGCTCGGCCTGGCATCGGGGCTAGCGCGCGTCCACGCCGAAGTAGGACGGTCGATGCTCGAGATCAAGGACCTCGGCAAGACGTACGGCACGGTGAGAAGGCGACCCACGCGATCGGCGACGTCTCGTTCTCCGTCGACGACGGGGAGTTCGTCTGCGTCGTCGGGCCGTCGGGCTGCGGCAAGACGACGCTGCTGAAGTGCATCGCGGGCCTGCTGCCGCCGAGCACGGGCGAGGTCTTCCTGCGCGGCACGCCGGTCACCTCGCCGCCCGAGGAGATGGCGCTCGTGTTCCAGGAGTACAGCCGCTCGCTGTTCCCGTGGATGTCCGTGCGCAGCAACGTCATGATGCCGCTCCGTCACAAGAGCTTGCCTGAAGAGAGACGAGCGCGACACGCTCGTCGAGGACGCGCTCGACGAGGTCGGGCTCGAGCGGCTTCACGGACCACTATCCGTGGCAGCTGTCGGGCGGTATGCAGCAGCGCGTCGCGATCGCCCGGGCGCTCGCATATCAGCCTTCGCTCCTGCTGATGGACGAGCCGTTCGCATCCGTCGACGCGCAGACGCGGGACGACCTCGAGGACCTCGTGCTCCAGGTGCGGAAGGACTACGGCGTGACGATCCTCTTCGTCACGCACGACATCGACGAGTCCGTCTACCTCGCGGACCGCATCGTCGTCCTCACGCATGCACCGACGCAGGTGCAGGAGGTCGTGCCGGTCGACCTCGGGCCCGAACCGCGACCAGATCGCGACGAAGGAGCTCGCGGAGTTCGCGCGGCTCCGCACGCACGTCTACCGCCTGATCAAGCGCGACCAACCAGACGAGGATAGGCCGTCGCCTGCATCCCGAACTAGTGGAACAGGCTCGCTGGTATTTCGAAGCCGGCACGGCGATAATCGCCGCGGATCCTCGTCGACACATTTCGTCAACAAGGAGGTCGTACAAATGCCCATGCGCACCAGCTCGCCGGCGAAGCAACGGCGCTGATCGTCACGCTGCTCGTGAGCATGCTCGCCGCGCTGACGGTGCTCGTCGGATCGTCGGTAGGTGCTCCGAAGCGAGCGCTCGCGACGATCACGGTCGACACGCTTCCGATCGCGAACGGCCTCCCGCTCGATCTCGGGATCGCAAAGGGCTTCTTCGCGAAGCACGGGATCGAGATCAAGAAGGTCACGCTCCAGAGCGGCAACGACATCGTGCTCGCGCTGTCCGACGGCAACGGCGACATCGGCTACATCGGCTGGACGCCCGCGTTCATCGCGAACACGTCGGGAATCGACATCGTCACCGCCGCGGCCAGCGAGGTCGAAGGCACGAGCGTCGCCGACAACTGGCAGAACATCATGGTCAAGGGGTCGAGCTCGATCCGCACGCCGCAGGACCTCGCGGGCAAGACCATCGCCGTCAACGCGCTGAAAGGCGTCGGCGAGGTCGTGATCAAGGCCGCGTTCACAAGCTCGGGCGTGGATCCGAACTCGTCAAGCTGGTCGCGATCCCGTTCCCGGCGATGCGCACGGCGCTCGCGAACGGCCAGGTCGATGCGATCGGACATGCCGGAGCCGTTCATGTCGCAGGCGCTGAACCAGGACGGCGCGCGCATCGTGATGGCGCCCGGGCCGGCGATCATGCCGTTCCTGCCGAACGGGGTGCTACGTCGCCCGCACGTCCTGGTCGCAGGACAAACCCGGCGCTGGCGCGAAGCAGTTCCGGCTGGCGATCAACGAGTCGCTCGTCTACGCCCAGGGCCACCCGGACGAGATCCGCGCGCTGCTGCCGGCAGCGATCGCGGGACATCCGGCTGCCGGTCTGGAGCCCGGTCCTCGACCGCAAGAAGCTGCTCCAGCTCGCGCGCTCGCGAAGGCAGTTCGGCATCATCCAGCGGCTGCCCGACTGACGAAGCTCGTGCCGGGAACGATCTCGAGCGGCGTGATCCTGAAGGGCGACGTCGGGGCGACGACGATCTCGCTCAAGCTCGACAAGCAGCCCGCGAAGACGCTCGTCGCCCGGCGCGGACACGGTCGCCGTCTCCGACCGGTCGGCCAGGCAGAACTTCCACCTCAAGGGCCCGGGCGTCGACAGAAGACGGGGATGAAGAAGTCCGGGAAGATCACCTGGACGGTCGTCCTCCGGACGGGAACGTACCGCTTCTTCTCCGACACGAACCCGAAGCTCAAGGGATCGTTCACGGTCGGCTAGCAACGAGCCTTCTCGAAGTGCGCAGGGGCCCGCCGTGCTGACCCCTGCGCGGTGCTTGGCAATCGGTTGTCCGGGACGGATAATCGACCCGAGGTTCCCGTACCCAAGGCAAGGAGGTCGTGGTGTCAACTCCTGAGGCGCGCCGGCGCATGACCGCCGCGACAGCCGTCATGCTCGGCAGCATCGTCGTCGCGCTGACGCTGCTCGTCGGCCCATCGGTGGGCGCAAACAAACGAGCGTTGGCGACCGTCACGGTCGACACGCTTCCGATCGCGAACGGCCTTCCGCTCGATCTCGGGATCGCCAAGGGCTTCTTCGCGAACCACGGGATCGAGATCAAGAAGGTCACACTGCAGAGCGGCAACGACATCGTCCTCCAGCTCTCCGGCGGCAACGGCGACATCGGCTACATCGGCTGGGTGCCGTCGTTCATCGCCAACACGAACGGGATCGACATCACGGTCGCGGCAGCGAGCGAGGTCGAGGGCACGTCGGTTGCGGACAACTGGCAGAACGTGATGGTCAAGGGATCGAGCTCGATCCGCACGCCACAGGACCTCGCGGGCAAGACGATCGCCGTCAACGCGCTCAAGGGCGTCGGCGAGACCGTGATCAAGGGAGCCCTCGACAAGCTCGGCGTCGATGCGAACTCGATCAAGCTCGTCGTCATCCCCTTCCCGGCAATGCGCTCGGCGCTCGCCAACGGGACGGTGGATGCCGCCCACATGCCTGAGCCGTTCATGTCGCAGGCGATGAACCAGGACGGCGCCAGGATCGCGATGGCGCCGGGCCCCGCGATCATGCAGTTCCTTCCGAACGGGGTCTACGTCGCCCGCACGGCCTGGTCGCAGGCGAACCCGGCGCTCGCGAAGCAGTTCCGGCTCGCGATCAACGAATCGCTCGTCTACGCGCAGGGGCACCCGGCCGAGATCCGCGCGCTGCTGCCGGCGGCGACGCGGGACATCCGGCTGCCCGTGTGGAGCCCGGTGCTCGACCGGAAGAAGCTGCTTCAGCTCTCCCGGATCGCCCTGAAGTTCGGCGCCATCAATCATCTGCCGGACTTCACGAAGCTCGTGCCGGGATCGATCTCGAGCGGCGTCATCCTGAAGGGCGACGTCGGGGCGACGACGATCTCGCTCAAGCTCGACAAGCAGCCGGCGAAGAACCTGGCGCCGGGAGCAGACACGTTCGCCATCTCCGACCGCTCGGCCAGGCAGAACTTCCACCTGAAGGGCCCGGGCGTCGATCGCAAGACGGGGACGAAGAAGTCCGGGAAGATCACCTGGACGGTCGTCCTGCGGACAGGAAAGTACCGCTTCTTCTCGGACACGAACCCAAAGCTCAAGGGATCGTTCACGGTCGGCTAGCCCAGCGATCCTGCACACATGCGAAGAGGGGCCGCCTCGCGCGGCCCCTCTTTCGTCCGCAGAAATCCGAGGCTCGCTGTCACGCGTATCCTCTGTCGAGGCGCAATCGATTCGAGGGGGTCACCCGTGAGAGCACGCCTGACACGTCGTCTTCCGATCGTTTTCCTTCTCGGCCTGCTCGGCGCGGGAACGGCTCTCGCCGGCGCGACTGCGACCGTGCAGGTCAAGTCGTCGCGGAACGCATCGCTGAACAGCTCGGTCCTCGTCAGCTCGACGGGAAGGACGCTCTACCACCTGACGACCGAGCACGGGAAGAGGATCGTCTGCACGTCGAGCTGCGCCGCCTCGTGGCCGCCGCTGCTCGCCCCGAAGGGCGCGAAGCTCTCGGCAGGCGTCGGCGTCACGAAGAGCAAGCTCGCCACGGTCAAGCGACCGGACGGGAAGCTCCAGGTGACGTACGGGGGGTTCACGCTCTACAGGTACTCGGGCGACACGAAGTCCGGAGAGACGAACGGCCAGGGCATTTCGAAGACGTGGTACGTGATCGCGCCGACGGGGAAAGTCGTCAAGACAAAGCCGCGCGTTGACACCGACCCGCCGGACACGCCGCCTCCGCCGCCGGGCAACGACTATCCCTACCCGTAGCTAGACCGCTCGTGCTGTGGTAGCCGCCCCGCGCCACTACCGGCGGCGGCGGGGCGGCTACAGTTTCGCCGGAACCGGCCGATGACGAGCCCCCGGACGAAGAGAGCCTGGATCGCGCGACTTGGGATGCTTGCCGTGGCTGCGGCCATCGCCGCGCCCGCGTTGGCCGTGCCGGCGCCCGATCCCGCTCCGGTTCCCCCACCCCCACCCGCGCCGTCTCCGCCTCCTGCGCCCAAGCCCGAACCGAAACCCCAGCCGCCTCCGCCACCTCCCGCGCCTCCGCCGAGCTTGCCACCGGCCCCGCCACCTCCGCCTCCACCGGCGCCGCCCCCGTCGCCTCCGGCACCGACGCCAGCGGAGCTTGCCGCGCAGCAGAAGGCGGCCGCAGCCGCGACGGCCAGGGCGAAGGCCAAGGCGCAAGCCGAGGCGAGGGCCAAGGCTCGGGCGAGGGAGCAGGCCCGAACTCGCGCGAAAGCTCGGGCCGAGAAGCGGGCGAGACAGCCCGCGCCCTCGGTGCCCGCGGGCACGACCACGGCCGCTGCAGCAGCAGACCTCGCAGGCACCGATGCCGCTCCTCAGGCGCTTTCGCGGACGATCGCCCTGATCATCGTCCTGCCGCTCCTACTCCTCCTCGTCGCGTTTGTGCCGCCGAGGTTCGCCATCATCCCGAACCGGATGGCCGAGAGCTGGAGCCAGCGTCGCGTCGAAGTCGCGCTCCTCGGAACATCGCTATTTGCGATCGAGGCGATCGTCTTCTTCCTCATCCGCTGAGTCGCCGCAGGTGCGCTAATAAGCCCAGCGCGATACTGAGACCGTGATCTTCGAGTTCGGCGCCCAGCAGGAGCTGCAGCTGCTCGCCCTGCTCGCGGCCGGCGCCGCAATGCTGATCCTCGCCGGGCCGCTGCGTATCCCGTATCCGATCCTGCTCGTGCTCGGCGGGCTCCTGCTCGGCTTCGGGCCAGGCGTGCCGGAGGTGACGATGCCGCCCGAGGTCGTCCTGATCGGCATCCTCCCCCCGCTCCTCTACGAGTCGGCCTTCTTCACCGGCCTTCGCGAGCTGCGCCAGAACGTACGGCCGATCTCGCTGCTCGCGATCGGGCTCGTGCTCGTGACGACGGCGGGCGTGGCGCTGGTCGCGCACGCAGTCACGGATCTGCCCTGGGCAGCGTCCTTCGTCCTCGGCGCCGTCGTCTCGCCGACCGACCCGATCGCCGCGTCCGCAATCGGGCGCCGGTTGGGGGTGCCGCGACGGCTGATCGACATCGTCGAAGGCGAGAGCCTCGTCAACGACGGGACGGCTCTCGTCCTTCTTCGGACGGCGATCCTCGCCGCGGTCGCGGGGACGTTCTCGCCCTGGGCTGCAGGTGGGCGGCTCGTGCTCAGCATCGTCGGCGGCATCGCTGTCGGCCTCGTGATCGGCTACGTGATCCGGCGAATCCGGCGCGTTCTCGACAACCCGCCGCTCGAGGTGACGATCGCGTTTCTGACCGGCTACTTCGCTTTCCTGCCGGCGGCCGCGATCGGCGTCTCAGGCGTGCTGGCGGTCGTGACGGCCGGCGTTTACATGGGCTGGTACACGCCGGAGCTGACGACAGTGCAGACACGCCTCCAGGGTCAGGGCTTCTGGGAGGTTCTGACGTTTCTCCTCAACGTGCTCCTGTTCGGGCTGATCGGGCTTCAGCTACGGCCGATCCTCGACGACCTCACGGGCGCAGGCGGCTGGTCGCTCGTCGGTCATGCAGCCGTGATCGCGCTGACGGTGATCGTCCTGCGGATCGCCTGGGTGTTCCCGGCGACATATGTGCCGCGCTGGCTGAGCAAGCGGATCCGCGACCACGACCCGTCGCCGCCGTGGCGCTACCCCGCATTCATCGCCTGGACGGGAATGCGGGGAGCGGTGACGATCGCAGCCGCGCTGCTGATCCCGCTGCACACCGACTCGGGCGCGCCCTTCCCGGACCGCGAGCTGATCGTCTTTCTCGCGTTCGCGGTCGTGCTCGTGACCCTCGTCGGGCAGGGGTTGACGCTGCCCGCGGTGATCCGAGCACTGCGTCTCGAGGCCGACGACAGCACGACCGAGGCGGAAGAGGCGCACGCACGCATCCGTGCCGCCGAGGCTGCGCTCGAGCGCCTGGAGGAGCTTGAGCAGGAGACGTGGGTGCTCGAGGACACGGCCGAGCGGCTGCGCGGCCAGTACCGCTTCCGGATCGACCGCTTCTCGGCCCGCTCTGACCCCGGCGCGGACGGCATGATCGAGAAGCAGTCTGCGCGCTATCAACGTCTGCGTCGCGAGCTGCTCGACGCCGAGCGTCACGCGGTCGTCGAGCTGCGGAACACGGGCGAGATCTCCGACGAGGTGATGCGCCGCGTCGAGCGAGACCTCGACCTCGAGGTCTCGCGCCTCGACCGCTAGCCAGGAAGTGCCGCCTACTCCGAGAGGTCAACGCACCCACCGGGCGCCGCGGGATTGCGCGGCGCGCGCCTCTCTTGAGGGAGAGGACGACAACCGCGCCCAGTCTTGCGTGACGAAGGCCTGGCCGCATTGGTCGTTGTGGCTCTGCGACGATTCTTGTTCAATGCGTTGTTGTGGTGATGTCGCGGCGAGGGAGGCAGGCATTGCTCGCTGTGGCGCCGTGGCCGATCGCTCGGGCGCTCAGCTCCGCGACGTTTCGGCGCCTTGAGGGCCGTCGTGCGACGGTCCGGTACAGCGGGTATCTCCTGGCCTACTCGATCGCGATTGCGGTTGCCGTCGCTCGGTACCCGAGATTCGCCCGCGCCATCGTGGTGGCCGCGTGCCTGGGGACGGCCGGAGAACTGTGGGTTGAACGATCCTCGTCCGGCCGCCGGGCGGGACTTCCTCCTGGAGGACTTCCGCTTATCCCCTTCGCGTCGGTCACGGATCGCGACTACGTCTTGAAGCATCTGGAACGGAACGGTCCGGTTGCGAAAGCTGGCGCGAGCTGGGAGGCGAGTCCCATGATCTGCGTCCGCGGTCTCCGCCGAGGAGCGTCGGTGCTTCGTGAACACGCCGAGGATCTCAGTTGGGTCGGGATCAGCTGTGACCCGCTGATTCCGGCCGGCTTCATCCGCTCGATGAAGCCCGACGATCACAGCCGCTACAAGCCTCTTTTCCGTCAGGCGTTCGCGGAGGAAACCGTTGACGCCTGCGCAGGGTATTTCCGTCAGGAGGCATGCAAGGCAGTCGATGACCTTCGCGTCGAGGTCACTCGCGACCCCGGAAGGTCCGTGGACCCTCGCGTCATGGCAGGACTCGTCACCGTGCGCTCGTACGCACGTCTCTTCCTCGGAGTGCTGTCAGAGACGGAGCACTGTGCGTTCGTGGAACGAATGCTGCTCGAGCCCGGCCCGCTCTACTTGCAGAGATTCCACGGCCCTGACGAGTTGCGCGACCCGGCGATGGCTTTGACCGAGATCGTCAGATCGAAGTCGCGCGACGTGGCCGATCCGGAAGTAGCCAACAGCTTCCTCGGCAACCTTCTTCGGGCAGAGCCGCAGGCGCTCGATGACCCCAACGTCCTGCTCAACCTCGTTTTCTTGCTTGCGGCGTCGTCGCGAGATGTGACCGGCCTCCTGCACTGGATCGTGAAGATGCTCGGCGACAACCCCATCTGGATCGCGCGAGTCCGGCTCGACACGGGCGATCTCGACAGGAGAATCGTCATGGAGACGCTGCGACTTGCCCAGAGCGAATACATCGCCCGGAGAGTACTCAGGCCGTTCGAGATCGACGGCTACCGGGTTCCTCAAGACGCGCGGCTCCGCATCTGTGTGAACGAGAGCCACCGAGACCCGGCAGTGTTCGAGGCGCCAGAAACCTTCGACCCGGACCGGTTCAGCAGGCGCCGGTACACGAGCGCCGAATACGCGCCGTTCGGAATGCTCGAGCATTCCTGTCTCGGTGTGCCTACGACGCATGTACTCGCCGCAGCCTTCGTTCGCGAATACTGCAAATACGACTGGATCGTCTGCAACGACGCCAAACCGGAGTACGACGGGCTTCACTGGACGCCAAGTCGTCGACTGCGCATCACCTTGTAGCGATCCGTGGCGGAAGATCGAGTGCCGAAGGTGGGAGTCGAACCCACACGGCCCGAGGGCCACCGATCGCGGGAGTGCGCCGGCCCAACACGCAACCGCACCGAATCAAGCCGTTTTCTGCAGACTCCGAGCGGTCAGATGGGCCGGGCAGGGATCGAACCTGCGACCTTGGGATTAAAAGTCCACGCGATCACCGAGTAGGACACGTCTCGACTCGAGGCCTATCGCGAACACCGAGAATGCCCGACGCCGTAGCGGTCAGCGCGCGTACGGACGCGGGCCCTTCTCAGGCCCGGGGCCGAGCGGCCCCGTCTCGTCCGAGATCCGCCCGGCGGAGCCCCAGGCGCCGCCGAATGCGTACCACGGCTTCGTTGTGACGTCGATGAGCTCGATCTCGAGCTCGCCGCCGGCCGCGAGCTTCTCCGCCCTCTTGACCTTCGGCGAGCCCGGCGAGGATTCCCCGAGATCGGGGTACGAAGCGTGGCTGCCGAGGGCGACGTAGACCTCGGGGCGTTCTCCCTCGTCCAGCGCCCGCTCCTGTGGTCTGCCGTGCTGGAAGTACGCGGTCCGTCGCTCGCCGGGCACGAGCGACACGGCGAGGCCCTCCCAGTCGCCTTCATGGAGCACCGGCCACTTCGAGCCGAACCAGTTGTGCACGAATCGGAGCGCGTCGTGCACGGAGAGCTCCGGTCCCGCGGGCGGCGCCGCGTCCGCCATCAACTCGGGGTACTCGGCGAGGAGCACCTCGATCGACTTCTCGGGGGCGACCGTTCCCGCCTCGACGCCCTCGAGGCCGGGCGGGCCGGGGATCCGCCGCGGCACCGTGCTCCACGGGTAGAAGAGCCAGTACGTCACGGACAAGCCCGGATCGTGCTCGTAGTACACGGGCACGGGCTGCCTGATCGCCGTCGAGCCGGGATCCGCGCCGGTCGTGAGCGCAAAGCCGGTGTCGCGCTGGTTCGCCTGCCAGGGCCGCGAGATGTCGGTGAGTCCGTGCCCGTCGAACGTGAACCCGGGCGGAGGGGTCGAGAAGACGCCGCCCGCAGGCGGCTCCACCGCCGTCTGCAGGCGGCCGGCCTCGTACCAGCACAGCTTCGCCGCCTCGAGCCACGTGTCCGCGTCCATCGGAGCGAACCCCTCCTCCGGGTGGAGGTGGATGCGAGGGGCGTTGGCCTCGACCTCGGCAGGAACCGCGCCCATCAGAAGAGCGAGGTGCCGCCGAACTGGATCGTCGCGACGCTGATCAGGACGACGCCCACGAGCACGAGCAACCCGGCGAAGCGCAGGTTCTCGGGGAGCGACCCCACGATCCCCTGCACCTGCTCGAGCGCCGATGCGGCCGCGTCCGTCGAGGCGCCGGCTGCCGCGGTCGCATCGGCGACGGCCGGGCCTCCTCCTTCGAGGCCGCCCTCTCCGGTGACCGCGTCGTGCGCGTGCCCGATCTTCTCCTTCGCGTCGGCGATGCTCGCCTTGGCCTCGTCGAGCTTCGTCATCGCCTCGCCCGTCCTGCCGCTCGTCTTCTGGAACGACAGCCACAGCCCGATTCCGCACCCGGTCGCGAGCACGGCGATTCCGCCGACGAGGCAGATCCAGCCGACGGCGTCGGCCTGCGAGAAGGCGAGCATGGTCACGACGGTACGCTCGCTTGTAGCATTTCTCACACGGCCCGACAAGGGGACGAACGTCGTGTAGGGTCCGGCCGGAACGGCCGTACAGACGACGCTGAGCACCGCCACCGCTCGCCGATGAGACTCACCGGCCCCGAATTCGAGAGCCTCCACGGGGCGCTTCTGGACGCCTTCGTCAGCTACGACGAGCTCGGGACGATGCTGCGCAGGACGGACTGGAAGATCCAAGCCATCGCGGCACCGGACGCGCTGCCGGCGGTGATTACGAAGGTGATCGAGTACGCGGAGTCCCGGGACAGCGTGCAGGAGCTCATCGCGGCCGCACGCGCCGCCGTACCCACCAACGCGCTGCTCTTCAATCTCTCCGCGGCGATCGGGCTCGTGCCGTCGGGCGTCCCGCCCGCCGATCTGACTCCCGAGCAGGCGCTACCGCGCGTCAGCGCGCGCCTCGAGCGTCTGGTGGACGCGCAACGGGGCATCGCGGACCTCGGGAGCTTCTATGCGCGAATCGGCGAGCTCATGCGACAGGTGTGCGCGGTCGAGCTCGGCGACGACTACGGCACCGGGTTCTTGATCGGGCCGCGCACGATCCTGACGAACTACCACGTCGTGGAGCGCGCGATCGACGGCGGCTTCGACCCGGCGGCTATCCGCGTCCGATTCGACTTCCAGCGCCTCCGCGACGGCCTGACGACCAACGCCGGCGTTGTCCACGAGCTCGCGGCGGGTGCCGACTGGATCGTCGCCAAGGCGAAGTACAGCGAGTCCGACAAGCAGTCCTACGACGAGACGAGCCTCCCGGCCGACGGAGAGCTCGACTACGCCGTGCTGCGAACGCGGGACGAGGTCGGGCGCGAGGTCTCGAGCGGCCTCGACGGAGTCGAACGAGGCTGGGTGGAGCCCCGAGCGTCGGGCTACGACTTCCCTACCGGGTCGTTCCTGCTGATCGTGCAGCATCCGTGCCATGATCCGATCTCGTTCGACAGCGCGACGGACGCCGTCGTCCGCGTCAACCCGAACGGGACGCGCGTGCACTACACACCGAACACGATGCCGGGCTCGTCGGGCTCGCCGGTCCTCGACCGCAAGCTCGAGCTCGTTGCGCTCCACCACGGCGGCGAGCCGGGGAGCCCGGACGTCTGGCTGCCGTGCAACAAGCAGACGACCCCGGCGAGCTACAACGAGGGGGTCCCGATCGCGCGCATCCAGGCGCACCTCGCGGACCAGGGGCTCTCGTGGGTCTTCGAGGGCACCGGATGAAACTCACCGGCCCCGAATTCGAGCGCCTCCACGAGGCGCTTCTGGACGCCTTCGCCAGCTATGACGAGCTCGGGACGATGCTGCGCACGACCGACTGGACGATCAAGGCCATCGCGGCACCGGACGCGCTGCCAGCGGTGATCACGAAGGTGATCGAGTACGCGGAGGGACAGGACAAGGTCGCCGACCTGATCAAGGCGGCACAGAAGCAGAAACCGACGAATGTGAAGCTGTCCGCGCTCGACGCGACACAGCTCGAGGTCGATCCGACGAGCGAGGAGGTCGTCACGGCGGGGGCCGGCGCGCAGGAGTTTAAGGACAAGCTCATGGAGGCGCTCGGGAACCTCGACACTCCCGGGCTGCAGCTCGTGGCCGCGAAGGAGTTCTCGACGCTGCTCGACAACGCCTCGGAGGAGGAGGCGGACACGCTCTTCCTCGCGCTGCTCGGGAACCTGAAGACCGATCGGCCGGACAATGTGTTGGAGGAACTGACGCCCGTGCTGGCCGCAGTCCTGCGCCGAACGAGGGTTGAGGGCGCCGGTGGCGCCGACGAGCCGCTCGATCTCGCCCGCGCGCGCCTGCGGCGGATCGACCTCTCCGGCCTCGACCTCCACGAGGCCGACGTCGCGTTCGCTGACCTCCGCCACGCCAACCTCGCGAACGTCAATCTCTGGCGCTCGCGCGGCTACTCGGTCGACGTCACGAAGGCGGGACTGTCACGCTCGAACCTCGAGGAAGCCCGGTGGCACAAGGCGGTCGCGAAGGGGGCGCGCTTCCACGACTGCCGGATGGTCTCCGTGTTCCTCAAGGACGCGGATCTCGAGAAGGCGGAGTTCCAGCAATCGCGCCTGCAGGGGGCACACTTCGACCGGGCCAACCTCGCCGGCGCTAGCTTCGAGGCGGCGAACCTGGCCGACGCCTACTTCCGCGGCGCGATCATCGACGAGGCGGCAGCCGAGTCGATCGCACGGGCGGTCGACTGGTCGCAGGCGATCTTCGACCCGGAAGCACGCGCGCTCGTCAAGAAGCACGCCTGAAAGGGCTACGTGAAGAGGGCTACGTGACCCAACCCCCCGGCCAGGTAGACCGCGGCGGACGTCGGGCCACAATGCCCGGCCCCCGCACATCCGTCCGATCCGGCCAACCCAAACGGCCGGGTCACGTGACTTCAGGCTAACACTCTCGCTCGCGCGAGACAACCGTCAGAAGGGTCTAAGCCCACCTCCAACACCCAAACGAACGCTTTGCGCCAGCAGACACAAACAGTTCGATTTGCAGGTCTTTCCTGGATGGGCCGGGCAGGGATCGAACCTGCGACCTTGGGATTAAAAGTCCCCTGCTCTACCAACTGAGCTACCGGCCCTCGGCCCGAGTATAGGAACGGGCGCGTCGCTCGACCGTGCTCAGGAGGCGCCGCTAATGCAGGGCCTAGGCAGGGCCCTGCGGTGTCGTACTGGTGGTGCTTGAGGTGGTTGGCCGCGCCGTTGGGCGGCAGCGAGAGCGTCTGGCCCTTCTCGCCCTGGTGCTCGCGGTGGCAGATCGTGACCTTCTCGCTGTACTCGTCGACGCTCGGGCCGTTCTTTGACGTGGGCACGGTGTGAATCGCGCTCGGCGACACCGTGTGCTGGACGGACGCGACGACGCTCTGGGCGGCCTCAGCCGTTCGAGACAGCCCGCCGACGCCGGCGAAGGCAGCGAAGACGGCAACCGTGAGCAGGGCTGCGAGACCGAGTCGTGGCGCCAAGGAGTATCGCCTCGCGCTGCGCGGCCCGGCCGCACTCGCGATGCGTCGTACGAGCCCCTCGGGCGGCTCCGCCCGGCCGGCACGTAGCTCTGCCTCGAGCTCGTGGAACTCGCTCTTTCTGCGTAGAAATCTTGCCATCCACCTACTGATACCGGGATCGGCGCCGTTTCCTTACAGCGGCTCGCTGCGTGTGCGCACGGGGACGTCCGGCGTCACATCGGCTCGCTCGAGGATCGTCCGCAGCTGAGCGAGCGCACGATGGAGCGCCACCTCGACCGCGTTCGTCTTCATGTCGAGCTGGTCGGCGATCTGCCGCGCGCTGAGATCGGCCCCGTAGCGAAGCGCGATCAGCTCGCGATCCCGAGCTCCGAGCCGCGCGAGAGCGTTCGCGAGGTCGAGGCGGAGCACGGTCTCACCCTCCGTGTCGTCCGGCGCGGCGAGCTCCGGCACCTCTTCGCCGGAAGCGGTCTGCGGGTCGCGGGCTTCGTAGATGCACCGCTGCGCGATCCCGATCAGCCACGAGATCGGCTGACCCTTCGTGGAGTCGTACGTGCTCCGGTACCGGAGCGCGCGCTCGAACGTGTCCCCGACGACGTCCTCCGTGTCGGGCCCGTCGCCGATCCGATACGCGACGTACGCGTACACCCGCTTGATCAGAGGCTCCAGGTCGCCGAGCGGATCCCGCTGAAACACCGGCGCCTACCGCCCGTAACCGCGTTCTCGCAGCACGGCGATGTTGTGGCTCAGAGGGTTCAGCGACTCCGCTCGCAGGAACGCCCGCCTCCGCTCGGCGCCCGTGCTCGCGATCGCGAGGTCGTACCAGATGCTCCAGTCGCGCGGGTTCATCCGGGACGCCTTGCGCAGGCTCTTGACGGCCTCGGCCTCGCGGCCGAGCCCCAGCTGGGCGTCGCCGAGGTCCTGCCAGGCCTGGGCGGACCAGGGCGCCCAGCGAATCGCCGAATGCGCCTTGCTCTCGGCCTCTCTCCAGCGGGCGTTGTCGACCGCGTCGGTGCTGGACGCAAGCGCGCGGTTTCCGACCAGGCCGATCACCGAGAACGCGCCGACGGCGACGACCGCGACGAGCAGGACGGCGCGCACCGGGCGCCCGAGAGAGAACGCGCGCGACTCTCCCCGCCCGGCGATCAGCAGCGAGCCCGCGAGCAGCAGGCCGGTGAGGGTGACGGCGGCGAGCTCCCAGTCCCAGTCGACGCCCGAGTGCGCGAGGAAGGCCACGTACGCGGCGAAGGCGGCAGACACGAGCGGGACACGTCGCGCTCGCACGGCGGCCACGAGCGGGAGCGCGAGCGCGACCAGCAGCAGCGCGAGCCCGACCGGCCCCAGCTCCGCCAGCGTCTCCATGTACAGGCTGTGCGCGTCGCGAACCTTGAAGCCGACCGTCCGGTGCTGGAGCCAGTAGCTCTCGAAGCTCCCCGACCCCGAGCCGAGCCACCGATGCGCCTCGTAGTCGTGCCACGCTGCGCGCCACTGGTCGAGACGGCCGTTGCTCGACAGGCTGAAGAGCCGCGTGTTCAGGTCACCCGTGGTCTTCGCGCTCTTCGGGGGGCCTTCGAAGGAGTGGTACGCCTTGCGGGCGATCGTGTCCGGGCGGCCGTAGTGCGCGACCAGCCCGCCCACCAGCGAGCCGGCGACGAGGACGAGCGCGATCGCGTAGCCGATCCTGACGTTGCGGGTCACCGTGACATTCGCTCCGACGATCTCGAGCGCGATGGCGAGCGCTGCCGAGACGAGCATCAGCACCACGAGCTCGAGCGCGAGCGTCCGGCCGTCGTCCCGCGTCGTCTGGTAGGAGGCCGTCAGCGCCGTGAGCGCGTGCGACTGCGAGGCGAGCCAGACGGCGCCCGCGGCCGGCAGCGCGAGCACGAGCGTCGTCGTCAGGAGCTGGAGCCGGCGTGCGTCCAGCACCAGGAAGAAGACGAGCCCGACCGCGAGCGCCATCCACCCCCCGCGGCTGTAGGTGAAGTAGAGCGTCGTCAGCAGCACCGGCAGCGCCGCCGCGGCGAGGCCGCGAGCCGCCAGCGTCTTGCCGCGCGCGGCGAAGCCGAGCGCCAGCAGCACGCCCATGACCGCGAAGACCGCGAGGCCGTTCCAGTAGCCGATCGGCTCGGCCAGCCGGTTACCGCCGACGGAGTCGACGACCTGCCCCGGACGGGAAGAGGCGGGTCGAGAGCGCATACGTCGAGATCGCGACGATGCCGGCGAGCGTCCCGCCGAGCAAGAGCCGGAGCCCGCGCCGGCGCACGAGCAGCAGCACGGCCAGGAGGCCCATCGACGTAGATCAGCCGGCGCTCCGTGTCGAGCACCGACTGCTCCGGGTCGTCCGACCAGGCGATCGAGGCCGCCGTCCAGCACGTGAAGCCCGCGAGCGCGAGCAGCGTCCCGCTCTCGAGGACGGTCAGGCGGCTCGTCGACGCGAGCACGAGCGCGAGCCCGGCGGCCCAGCACAGGATGAGCACACACCAGCCCCACGACGTCGGGAAGTAGCCGCCGTCGGCGGCGGAGAAGCCGGCGACGAGCGCCGCCGAGCCGCCGGCAGCAATTAGACCGCCGCCGAGCTCCGCAGAGACCGCGGGTGGAGGGCCCTGGCCGGGCGAGCACGCGTACCCTGGTGCCGCCACGCTCGCATTGTGACCCAGGACGGCACGGTGACTCGCGGTCGGCGAGGTCCCATAGAGGTTCGCAGAAGGCGCCACGCTCGACCTCCCGCGATGCGAGTGGCAGCCCTCTTCCGAGTGAAGCACCTCTCGTGACGTGTGCTCACTGAGCCGATGCGCAAGTCATGGCTCGACCCCGAGTCCTCCTTCTCTCGGTCGGTCTCGGCGCTTCTAGCGGTTACGTGCTCCGCGGGCACCGGCATGAGTGCGACGGACGTCGCCATTGCAGGCGGCGGCACGCCCGCGATCTCCAGCTTCACGCCGACCAGCGGTCCGGTGGGCAGCATCGTCACTGTCTACGGCACGAACTTCAGCGGCGCCACCTCCGTCAAGTTCAACGGCACGGCAGCCGACGCAGTGGGCGTCGACTCGTCGACGCAGATTCGTGCGCTCGTCCCCGTCGGGAGCGACCACCGGACCGATCTCGGTGACGACGCCCGGCGGTGCGGGCACGAGTGCGACGGCCTTCACGGTCACGGGTGGCGGTGGTGGTAGCGCGCCGACGGTCACGAGCTTCTCGCCGATGAGCGGCGTGGTGACCACGATCGTGACCGTCGTCGGTACCGGCTTCACCGACGCCACCTCCGTCAAGTTCAACGGCACGGCAGCGACGCAGTGGGTCGTCAACTCGTCCACGAAGATCTCGGCGCGCGTCCCCGCCGGAGCGATCACCGGACCGATCTCGGTGACGACGCCCGGCGGCGCGGGCACGAGTGCGACGGCCTTCACGGTTCTCCCTGCTGGCATTTTCGTAGCGCTGGGGGGCAGCGATACGAGCGGCGACGGCAGCATCTCCAAGCCGTTCGCCACGCTCGCCAAGGCGCAGGCGGCGATGCGGGTCGGCGGCCCGCAGTTCGCATACATCCGCGGCGGCTACTACACGCTTCCCGCTGTGACCCAGAACGGCATCAGCTACGGCCTCTATCTCGACGGCCGCGGACAACGGCCAGACCTGGTCGTGATCTACCCACCCGACGGGTACAACAGCGCGATCCTCGACGGCGGTTCCACCAGTTCGAGCACAGGCATCAAGGAGTTGATCACGATTGACGGCTCCTCGCACGTGACGATCAACGGTCTGCAGCTACAGCATTTTCGCTGGGTCGGAATCGGACTGCACGGCGGCAAGAGCTTCAAGGAGCTGTTCCCGGCTTCCACCGCGATGGCAGACAGCAACACGGTCACGAACAACGTCATTCACGACGGCAGCTATGACACGAGTCCCATCTCCGGCTACGGCGGCGGTGCGTTCTACAACCAAGGGAATATTCCGAACACGACGGTCACGAACAACGTCATCTACAACATCTCCACATCCGGTATCCAGGTGGAAGCCGGCTATGCCGGCTATGGCGGCAACCTGAGTTCGCTATCGATCGCCAACAACGTTGTTCTCTCGACCTGCCTGTTGGTCAGGGATTGTGGATCGATCTATGTCCAGGACACGAACACAACCTCGACGAACATCCGCATCACCAACAACTTCGTTCGGGATAGCGGCACCCCCACGTCCAAGGCCAGAAGCATCTACCTAGATGACGGCGTCTCCGGAGCGGTCGTCAGCAACAACATCTCCACCGGAGTCTTCAATTTCGCCTTCACCATCCACGGTGGCAGGAACAACACGATCTCGTCGAACATCGCTGACATGGGACCGTCCAACAACCGAGAGATACTCCTCTATCAGGGAGACGGACTGACGGGTATGACCGGCAACACCGTGGGGAGCAACATCATCGTCTCTGGTGGAGGCGGGGGCTGGTACGAAGGCAAGTCATTCGGTGCCCAGCCGGTGATCAAGAACAACGTCTATCACCAGTACGCGGGAGCACCTGTCTACACCCGCGGCCTCAATGGCCTGAACGGCGATGCGTCTCCTGTCTCCGCCGATCCGCAGCTGTCCTGTTGGACATATGTTCTGGCTAGCGGCAGCCCGGTCTACAGTTCACCGGCGTCGTTCGTTCCGCTCGCACGCAACTGGGGGCCTCCCGGCTACATCGTGCCAAAAACCGGCACGCCTCCTTCACAGTCGCATTCCTGCTGATGTAAGTCGCTACAAGCGAGGCAAGACTTGTCGCGTGCGTTGATTCGGGTCTGGCCACTCGGCTCTGCAATTCGTCTGCGGCGGGCGAGGATGAGTCGGATGCGGAGGCTCGGTGAACTTCTATCGCTTTCGGATTACGCAGACCTGTTCGGTCCCTGACCGGAATTCGTGTCGCAGCCGGACTACGGGTGGGCTC
Organism: uncultured Actinomycetes bacterium; assembly: GCA_963705945.1. Taxonomy (GTDB): domain Bacteria; phylum Actinomycetota; class Thermoleophilia; order Gaiellales; family Gaiellaceae; genus PALSA-612. Next base: position 158,356 of record CAVPLG010000005.1, read on the forward strand.
AGCCTCCCTGTGTAGCGTCGCAATCTGGACACGTGGACTGATGTGGACACTCGGGGACAGTGGAATCTCACGAATTCGATGGAGTCGCTCACCTGTTCTGCATCACCGATGAGGTGAGGGTCGGCGAATTCGGCCGGATTCCGCAAACGAGCGAATCACCGACCGTGTATTGAGTACGCTTGTGGAGTGATGACGACCACGGTCGGGGTCGCCCCTTCCGTTGTTTGTGAGGTCCTCAATGATGTAGAAGCCTCCGGCCTTGAGGTGGGGCCAGATCGTCCCTAACGAGATTTGCTGATGGTCGGGACGATGGCTCCCATCATCGACAACGACGTCGAACTCGCGGCCGCGGCAGACCGAACGGAGCGCCTCACTATCACCTTGATCGACGATAAACGTCGAGATTCTGTCGTTGTCGAGATGGGCGCCGGGGTTTATGTCGAGCCCAACAAGCTGCCCTCGGGGGAAGTAGTCGTACCACATCTTGATAGAGGCGCCTCCGCCACTGTTGCGCCCGACCACGATCCGAGCATCCCAAGCGTCGCCCGTTACTCCAAGACCGATCTCCAAGAGGTGTACTGGCTGATCGCGCAGAGGCCAGAGATAGGCGTCGTAGAGGTCGGTATAGTTGTGTCCCCCCCAATTTTCGCTCGGTCCGAGCGTGCCTTTGTCGGTTCCGTATTCGTTTGCTATGTCGGTGAGCGACTTCATCTCCTTTCCCACGGCGTTCGAAGGCCTACTATCGTGCCAGAGGAGCGAAGCTGCGGGGGTCTGCCTGGCCAGTGACACGGCCAATAACAACGCAAGCGCCGGGACAGTCGCGCTCGACGGATATAGAAGCTGCTGAAATCGGTTCTGCCCGTCGTTGCCGCTTCCTCCGTAAGAAGTCGAGCGATCAGGAAGCCGCTAAGTACGAAGATCGTAACTCCAACAGCCCGCCGACCTGAATGGAGCAACCCGTCCGTGCTCGAGGAGGACGGCCAAGATCGCGAGGCAGCGAACGCCGTCCAAGCCTGGCCGCCTTCCGAGAGCGTCGTGGGAGCTCCTCGCCAACAAAATCATTGAGCGTCGCCCGAGCCGCCGCTCCGGCGGAGACGATCTCTCAAACCCACCAGCTGCGTGTACGCTCTTGCCTGACGTTCGCCGGCGGCTTTCCTGAGTTCGCGTTGACGAGCCTCTCGAAAGCGCGCGCGTCCTTGATCCGAAAGCTGCTTCCAATAGTAACCGTCGAAGTGGCGGACGCACCCGACCGGTTCGTATCGAACATCCCAGCCGGCACGCCTCAGCCTTCGACAAACGTCTTGGTCCTCGCCGAAAAGAAAGATCGACTCGTCAAACCATCCAATTTCGTCCAAGGCTTCGACCCGGCAGAGTACAAACGCGGCGATGATGCACTCCGTCGAGTGTCCCGCGGAGTGCTCTTCCTCCGTGCGCGTGAGCTTGAGAGCCTCTGGCCAGCCGAGTGCCTGGACAGCCATGCGCATGAGGGTGAGGTCGTACTGGGACGTCCGTTCGAGGTCGCCCGTTGTCGAATTGACGACCCTTGGGCCGATCAATGCGCAGCGCGCGTGCCGGCGCATGCAGTCGACGAGAGCGGACGTTGTGTCGTGACGCTGGGTCGTATCGTCATTGGCGATGATGACGTACGGCGCACGTATCTCGCTCCGTGCGAAGTTGATCGCCGGACCAAAGCCAAGGTTCCTGGGACTTGCCAGATAGACGACGCCCGCTGAGCGTGTCGCCGCCTCGGTGCCATCACCTGGCGAGTTGTTGACGACGACGATCTTGTCGATCGCGGGGTCCGACCGGAGACTGGCGACGCAAGATCCAACGATTTCGGCGGATCGATAGGCGACAACGATCGCATCCGCTCTCATGTCCGACTGATCAGATCGTTCCATCTAGCTGTTCCGAGATCGCCAGCAGGGCTTCGCGTAGCGCCGCGGCCGCCGTCTCAGGCGTGCGGCTACTTATGTACTCGGCGGACTTTACACCCATCTTGTGAATGAGCGCGGAGTCACAAGCAAACGCCTGCATCGCACGAGCGATTCCGTGCACATCGTGCGGGTCGACCACGAAACCGTTGATGCCATCGCGAACCGCATCCGTCGCGTTTCCGTCGTTGGCCGAATCGATGACCGGCATGGCGAATCTCATCGCCTCTAGGACCGCGACGCTCCGGTACTCGCGAAGCGAGGGCATGACGAAGACATCACTTGTCGCGTAGACATGCCCGATCGCGTCGTAGGGAACCGCGCCGAGGAAGCGCACGCTGTTGTCCAATCCGAGCGCACGGGCTCTTGCAGTAAGGGACGACAGCAACGGGCCATTGCCGGCTATCAACACAGAGAAACGGGCGCGCTCGCGCTTGAGCACGGACGCTGCCTCTAGCAATGCCGCGACGTTCTTCACGTCGACAAGGCGTCCGACAAACAGGAAGACGGGCTTGTTGCCTGGCCGGCTCGCCGGTGCCTGCCCGGTCATAAGCTCCCTTGCTGTCGGTGGAACGAGGAGCTCCACCGGATGGATTCGGCTCCGGGAAACTCCCAATCTCAATGCATCACTCTCAGCTGCCTCTGTGTTGACGATCATCCCAGCGGCGAGCTTCGTCAGGGCCCTGCGGTATCGGAGGCGTGATGGGGAGAGCCTGGCGGAGTCGGCGTGCTCCTTGAAAATCAACCCGGTGGCTCCGGTGAGACGCGCGGCGATCAACGCCAACAACGTGTGCGGGCCGAACTCGGTCGATAGAACGAAGCTCGGTCGACTCTTGAGCAGGGTCACCATGAACCGAGGCGAAACCGATGGTACTCGCCAATGCAAGAGCGGGATCACCGTGCGCGGGGGTTGAATAACGAGCAGCGAGACACCCGAGGTCTCAATCGCCTTGAACAGAGGCGTCCAGTAGTAGTTAGGCAAGCTCGATGCGTTTCGTCCGAGAGGAGTCAACACGAGGGCCAGCCGCAGACGACCGTTCGCGGAGCCTGTTCCCAACGTTCAGACCTGCCCTTGGGTGGGAACCCGCGAGCCGCTCGGGGTGACGGCCTTACGGCGATCCGGATGAGCCAGTGAAACGACGGCTGTCAAAGTTGCGCCGAGAAGCGATGCGATCGTCAGGCCCCAGGCGGCGCCGCTCAATCCGAACGGTTGGGCGAGTGCGACGGGAATCAATAGCGAGCAGATCGCTGCCGTTGACCGGCATGCGAAGAAGGCGACGCCGCGTTGCTCGGCCTTCAGCAGCAGGATGAACCCAATCGACAACGCGGTGACAACCTGGCCCACTCCGAGAGGACCTACAAGATCGGCGTATGAGTTGAATGCGTCGCCAAACAGCAGCCCCAAGATCCCTGGTGCGACAGTCATGATGGCCACGTACACGGCCGCAAGCAAACCGGCCGCGCCACCGAGCCGAGTCGCAAGCCGCCTCGCCTGAACGCCCGATCGCGTCACAGCCCGCGATAGAGCAGGCAGGCCAGCAAGCGAGAACACGGGCGCGATGAGGGACAGAGGCGTCATTGCGGACAAGACGGCACGGAGCCCGCCGAGCTCGGCGGCTCCGAGCATCACCGCGAGGATCAGCGTAGTCGCATAGAAGGAAACGAGGTAGACGACGCTCGTCGCAAATATCCACTTCCCAAGCACGAGCGCGTTCGCGGACCACCAGGTGACCGCAGGACGAAGGCGTTGCGGACGTGATCGGAGAAGAACAAGTCCGAAAGACGCTGCGACAAGAGCGCCTGCTCCCCAGGCGCAGACGAGGGCCCACGAAGCACCAATCGCGTAGGCGATCGGAAGGAGTGCGACAAAAGTCCCGAGCCACAACAGCTCGAGCTTGGCGGCGGTGTTGCCGCGACGATCGCGAAACAGAAGTGATCGCACGAAATCCTGAACGAGCGCTGGTACTAGCCATGCACCGAAAAGCAGCATGCCTTGCGTCAACTTTGTCGACGCGAGCAGTCCGATGAGCACGAACGTTGCAGTGGCGACGCACGACCCAACGAGAACCACCGTCAGAGCGCACCTGTCAGCGTTCGCTGACTCACCGATCCCTTCCGCCGATGAGCGTGCGATAAGCGGGTCGACTACGAGGGCTCTCTGCAACCCTAGTGCTACGAGATACGAGGCGAAGCCGACAAACACAATTCCGAGCCCGTCGGCGCCGAGCATCCGTGCCGCCATAATTGTTAACAGAAGGCTTGTTGCGGACAGCAGTCCCTGGTCGACGAAACCCCAAGCGAACGTTCGGGGACTAGCGCTCGACCAGTTGGCGTCGAAACGACGGCGCATCAGCGACTTTCAGCGTGCTCGGCATCGTGGGGCGATTCGGACAGCGCGAGGCCGGCAAGTACCGCTAATACGACCGCAAAGGGTGGTTGTTCCCACCAGTCGAAAACGAGTCCGAGAAGCGCGAACATCGCAAACCCCGCTCCGGCTGCGATTCCCTCGGGAGAGTGCGACTTCCGAAGAGCGAGTAGGAGCGAGCCAAGGAGCCCGACATATGCAAGGACTCCAAACACGCCCAAGTCCCCAAAAACCCCTAACGCGCTGGAGAGCCCGCTATTGAGCGAGGACCCACCGTTGGACACCGCAATCGCGTGCGTCTCAGCCTGCACAGCGAGCTTAGCTGGTCGGAGATCAAGGATCCGGAGAGGTGAGTCCGGGTTAAGCGAGAGGTCCGTCGTCATGAATGCGGCCCGGCTTACCGTTTCAGCCGGACCCTGTCCAAACATCATCGCGGCGGGATCCGCGCGAGCACTGGACCAAAGGACGCGAGCGGATACCTCCTTTCCTCCCTTGCCCGCTTCTGCTTCGCGAAGGAAGTTGAGCGAGCTTCTTCCGGCTGGCACGACCGCGATCAGAACGGCGACTAGGCCAACAGCGAATGCGATTCGAAGCACCATGTCCTGCGGGCGTCGCCACCGACTCATGATGAGAATTGCCGGTACAGCGAAGATGACCTGCTTTGCATCCGCCAAGAACGGCAGGACGGCGAGTATGCCCACAATGGCCAGCCGCCAAATGAGTGGATAACGCTTGGAGAGCAACAACCAGAAGGCTCCCACTACCACGACCGCTGACATCGTGTGGGCGCCCGCTCCTGCTCCATAGAGTGTGCCTTGGACAGGATCTCGCAGTCCCAGCGTTGATGCCTGCCAGAGCGCTATAGGGATCTGGACGAGAACGACTACAAGCAGAGTGAGTTCAAGAGCTCGCCTCGCCCGCGGTAGCGGAGGATCGACGACCAGAGCGATTATGAGCGCGAACGGCTCGCCGAGCAACGCAAGATAGAGAATCGGGCGAAGCACTTCGGCTCCGGAGAACGCCCACGAGACACCCGTTGCAAGGGCAAGTAGGCCCAACCATGCGAGAAGACGCCGCGCGATAGGTGGACGCGGGTCGTTCCTCCTCGCGAAAAGAGCGACTCCAAGGGCTCCCCAGGCAAGAGGGATGTCGACATACGTTGCCACCGCCGGCAGGTAGTCAATACCGACGAGACCGCGGAAAGTTACTGCGGCCACGAGGGCGGCAATCGCCCAATATGCGGCGGGTGCCGCGAAGGCAGTGGCGCAGAGTATGAGGAACGTTCCTAAGACCGCGAGCTGCGGTTCCGTTGCGCAGAGGATGCCCACGAGCATTGCGAGGACGGCCGCCGCAGCTACGCCTCCGGCAGGACGCGCGCGCACGCCGATCACGTGGTCACTCCTCGAGATGCTCTGCGTGCGCGAGCCATTTCGTAGATAGTGAGAAGGCGCGCCGTCGTTTTCGCTGGGTCGAAGTTTTCCGCGAACGTTGCTGCCGCCCCGGCTCCGAGCCGGTTCGTAAGCTCGTCGGATCGACGAATGCTCGTGAGAGCAGAGGCTAAGCCGTCTGCATCCCCCGGCTTCACGAACAATCCGTTCTGGTCGTGAACGACGAACTCTGCCAAGGCGCCGATGCGCGACGCCACCGCCGGCGTACCGAGCGAGAAGGCCTCCGCGGCTACACGGGAGAACGTTTCGTAGCAAACCGACGGAATCACGACCGCCCGACACGATGCGATCAGCGACATCGCGCGTTCGTGCGAAAGCTGTCCGTGGAAAATGACAGAAGGCACGTCGGCGACCATCGCCTTGAGCGAGTCGGCAGAATCTCCGGAGCCGACAATATGGAGCATCTCGGAATTGTCGAACTGCGCCTTCTTCCACGCCGCGAGAAGTACTTTTACGCCCTTCTCCTCAGTGAGACGTGCAACGCAGATGAATCCAGCAGGTTTACTGGCGCGCGGGATTGCTGGTTTGGCAATCGCATTATGTTTTACCATGAGATTGTCGCCATTCCAACCCGCCTCGACATATTTAGCGCGACAAAAAGAGGAAGGAAAAACAAAGATGTCAACGCAGGTTCGCCACGTGCCGATGCGTTCGTGCAAGGCATTTGCAGTGGCAACGGGCAACGATGCGACCCGCGATTGGCGATAACATCCGTGATGGATCGCGGGAAGTTGAAGTCGCCCAACGCACTCCTCGCAGACGTGGCCGTCTCGAAGGAGGTCACCGGCCGGACAGATCGGGCGAAAGTTCCTCAGTGTTTGCACGACTGGCAGATCAGATGAATGTGCCGTCCAAAGTACGGATGGACTAAGCAACGGGAACGTGTTATGGATGTGGATCACATCGGGTCGACAGCGGTCGATAGTGCGCTGCAAGGATCGCTGCGCCTGCCTCGACCAAACGACAATTCCGGGCAGAGCAAGACGCCGCATTCGCGGCCACGTCGCGATGCAGTCACTGTCGAACTCGAACCGCTCTATCGTGCAGTCGTGCTCTTCAAGAAATCGCACCTCCGCATCGACACTCACGTTTTCACCGCTTGGCTGAGCGCTTCGATAGCGGTTGTGAACGACGAGCGCTCTCACACGGCTCATCCGACCGGCGCGCGGAGTTTCGGTTCAGACCGTGCCGAGGGCTCCGAGTCACGAGAGAAGGACGGCAACGAGAGGAATTCCCCTCCCCACAGAAGTTCCCATGCGGCCAAGCGGAGACGCATGAGCCTGCCGAGCTTTCGTAATTGAGACTGGTATGCGCTGATCGCTCGGTACTTCGCGATCCAGTCGAGCGGGGACGGGGTTGTGCGTTGCCAATCGACGCCGCCAATTGCGGGACTCGTCGGTGGACCCAGTTGGACCCCGCTGCCAAATCTCGTGTCGAGCCCCTTCACTACACCGCACCAGGGAGATGCGACACGCATGCTTGAGCCGAAATGCCGGCTCATGGTGTAGGGCTGCTCGACATAGAATCCGATCCGCGCGTCCGGGTCGGCCGTCCCGAGCACAAGGCGCGTGAGCCACGCATGATCGGGATGTGCGAGTGGAAATCCTGGAATGAGGGTCAGGTTTGCGCTGTCGATGATCCCCTTGATGCGCTCAGCGATAGTTGTCGAACTCGAAGCTTCTGCCCCTTTGCCGTAGTAGCCGTCCCAGTACGGAAGCCAAAGGGGATGCGCTCCAACTGTCCGACAAGCGTTCGAATCCTCTCTCTGGCGCGCCCGGACCGCGTCCCCCGCGGTAGCGAAGCCGCAGGCGCGGTCGTACCTTCCGGCTGGCGCCGACAGCCCCGTGTGGCCGGAGAGCACCGTCGCAACCACCATTGACCGGCCGTGGCGAGCCCACTGTGCGATCGTGGCCCCGATCGACAGCACGGCGTCATCGAGATGAGGAGAAAGCACGACGGTGGCACCTTCCACAGCATCCGCTTTCGTCGGGCACTTCATTCGGTTGCGACGTTCTTCGTGCCACTACGTGATCGGGCAGTGTGCACCCGTCGAAGCCGCCAATACGAGTCCATATAGTCAAACGCCACCAAATCCTTCCGGTAACGTTGCGCTACAGCATCGACCAACTCTTTGCACGTGAAATACGAGGCTACCTCTCGTCTATCTGAAGCGTTGCGTTGCTCGATATCGGCGAGATTAAAGCGCTGAGCGAGACGTGCCCAATCCGTAGAAATTGACTCAAGTCGTCCAATGTAATTTGGTAGGCGCCGCCCGTAACGGTGAGTCCATGCGTGCTGAGATTTGAAGTGGCCGTCAGCGACCACATCAGGGATTTGGGTCACGAGCGAAACGAACTCTGGAAAATCCATGTCGACGTGGAACTGCGAGCCAAATAGCGTTTTCAACAACGTACGATTGTAATGAGAGTCAAAATAGTACCTTCTGATTGGGAGGTAAATCGGTCGACGTACTCTGTCCTCGTAGCACGAGATCAGCCTCTCGAATGGGTCGCGTACGAAGGAAAAAGTAAAGTAGTTCTTTAATTGTCTGTCTGAAAGATGATGACATCCAGCGTCGCCTTCCGAATGCACTTGCATGTAGTCGGGATAGCGTGTGGAAGCCCCGGGGGAAAGAAGCGCAGTCTTGATGCTCGTTGATGCTGTCTTGTAGATAGGCATATACACCAGTGCGCGATCCTGGAGTACGTAGTACTCGCGGGGAATGTAGGCACCTTCCATTAGGAGATACCAGAGCCTCGTCGCAACCGTTGTTGGTGTAGGCATGAGCGGCTAGTGCGCGGTATGAGAGGATGAACAGCCGGAGTCCTTCCGACCGCGCGCGAGTTCCAAAGGAACACGGACGAGAAACTCGCTGTTAGTAAGCGCATAGCGGCCGGTGAGGCGAAGTGGTTCTGATAGCAGCCGATGCAGCCACTCGAGGCCTGCCTGCTGCATCCACGCGGGCGCACGGGTCTTGCTCCCGGCGTGAAAGTCGAACGCCGCCCCGACGCCAACGAGAATGGCGGGCGCGAGCGACGGCGCAGTGGCGCTGCATCCAGAGCTCCTGCTTGGGAGCACCCAGGCCGCACCAGACGACGTCAGGCCGGGCGCTCCGAATGCTCTCGACGTGCGCTTGACTCTCCTCTTCCGTCGGCTGCTTCGAACGGCGGAGAGAGCGTCCCGACGATCTCTGCGCGCGGGTGCGCGGCCGTGAGCGTGCGCTCCAGCGCAGTGAGCACCTCCGGCGTCGAACCGAAGAGAAAGTGCCGCAGGCCATGCTCCTGGCCAGACTCGAACACCTCGCTCATGAGGTCCGCGCCGGCGATTCTCGAGGCGTTCTGCCCGAGGCGTCGTCCGACCCAGGCCACAGGCCAGCCGTCGGTGCACACCATCCACGCGTCGTCGAGCGCCCTCTGCACACGGAGGTCGTGCTTGGCCGTCACGAGGAGGTGCGCGTTCGCCTGGCAGACATAGCCACCGACGTCTCTCGCGCACGCGCGCCAGCACTCTCGCCACTGCACCGTCGAGATCCCCGGCGAAGCAGCGGACGCCGAGCACCGTGCAAGCGCTCGAGCGTCGGCTCCGCCATCGTCAGACCGCGGGCGTGGGGTCGCAGGACCGCGGGAATCGTGCGAAGGATCAGCTTGAGGTCGAGCCAGAGCGACCAGTGCGTGACGTAGCGGTAGTCGAGCTTGACCATCTCGTCGAAGGGAATGTGGCTCGACCCGAGCACCTGCCAGAGGCCCGTGATCCCCGGCCGGATGCGGATCCGCCGGCGGGCCCAGTCCTTGACGTGCAGGTCCTCGTCGAGGATCAGCGGCCGCGGGCCGACGAGGCTCATGTCGCCGGTGAGCACGTTGATCAGCTGCGGCAGCTCGTCCAGCGAGAAGCGGCGTAGCGTGCGGCCCAGTCGCGTTACGCGGGGATCGTTCGGGATCTTGATCATCCGCGGGTCACCGCCACGTGCCGCGTGGCGGTTCAGGTGCGCCAGCTCGGGCTTTCGCTCCTCGGCATCCGTCGTCATCGTGCGGAACTTGAAGATCCGGAACACTTCGTCGTCGCAGCCCATCCGTGGCTGGCGAAAGAAGATCGGGCCTGGCGAATCGAGCTTGATCAGGATGCCGATCGCGAGAAAGAGCGGCGCCAGCAGGATCAGGCCGAGCGCCGACACGACGAGATCGAACATCCGCTTGATGAACATCGACGATCGCGCCGAGTCCGGCGGGCGGCAGGCCGACCAGGGGCAGGCCCTCGACGGTGTGGACGTCCGTCGGCGGGCCGATGACGTCGAAGAGCCTGCGGCACGACGTCGATCTGCACGTAGATGTCGCCGAGCGCTCGGACGGCGTCGACGACGTCCTCGTCGGAGTACCGGGAGAAGGCAATGATCACGCGGTCGACGCCGAGCGCACGCACGAGCTCGGGGCAGGTCGTCGAGCGAGCCGAGCACGGTCAGCGAGTCGAGGTCGTCCCGCCGTTCCGTCGGCTCGTCGTCGACGAAGCCGATGACGTTCAGGCCGTACTCCGGATGCTGGAGTGCTTTGCGGGCCACGAGCTGCCCGACCTCGCCTGCCCCCACGATGACCGTGTTCTGCACGTAGCCGACGTGGCGCCTGGAGAGTGTCCGCGCAACCGATCGAGCAACGGCGATGGCCGGAATCGCGACGGCCCAGAAGAGCGTCAGTCGTAACTGGTTTGGATGGGCAACGCCGACGAGCGCGCTGCGGGCAAAGATCCAGGTCATCAGCGTCACCAGCACGAAGACGCCGATGAGGTCGTCGGTCGTCGAGTAGTTCGTGCGCTCCTCGTCGCGGTTGTAGAGACCGCAGAGCTTCGCGCCCAGGATCCACAGGGGCACGAGCAAGGCGAAGAGCAGGAACTCCGTCCGGTCACCGAAGCTGCCGGCGGCCGTTCCGTTTCGTCCGAGGGAAACCTCGGCCACGAGGAAGGCGATCCCCAACCCCACGACGTCGGCCGCGACGAGCATTCTCCGGATCAGCCAGCCTCGGCCCTTGACGCGCGAACGGCTCTGGCGGTCGATGATCTCGCGCGACCGGTCGTCGAGCAGCTCGTAGGAGTCGCGGGGCGGCGGCGGCGGCAGCACGAGGCGCCTCGAGCGCCGTGTCGACGGATGCAGCGACCATCAGGCTGCGCGGCTCGGTCACGTGGCGCGCTCTCGCTCGCGCGTGAATTTGCCGAGTGGCGGGGAGTAGCCGCTGTAGGCGTACTCGCCGCTTGGCTCGGCGCCCGTCGCGATGAGACCGATCACCGGGGCGGGACACGACGAGAGAACGCGCCGGAGCTCGTTGACGACGGGTGCTCGAAGCAGAGATGCGCGGGAGACGACGACAAGCGCATCGAGCAGGCCGCTGATCGCGACGGCGTCGCCCACGCCGAGCAGCGGCGGCGCGTCGACGAGGACGAGCTCGGCCCGCTCGGCGAGCTCCCCGAGGATGTGGGCCAGGGCGCTCGACTGGGCAAACTCGCCCGCACTCTGAGGCGATGGCCCCGACGGGAGCACCTCGAGCAAGCCGCGGACGGACCCGTTACCTCCGGCGGAGGCTTCGTGCGAGCCAAGGTCTGGTAGCGGAATGCGTGCGAGCGCCTCGCTGAGACGAGCTGTCCCGTTCGCTACCTGCGTGATGCCCGGCCTGCCCTGGAGATCGAAGAACCGGTGGAGGTATGGGCTTCGAAGGTCGAGGTCGACCAACGAGACCCTCCGCCCGCTCCGCGCGAGCGCGACGGCGAGGTTCGCGACCGTCGTCGACTTACCCTCCCCCGCAAGCGCGCTCGTCAGCATGATCGTGCGAGCGCCGCGCTCCCTGTTTGCGAACTCGAGGCTGACCGCCAGGATGCGGAACGCCTCGGCCTCGCGAGACTGCGGCCCGTCGAGCATGACGAGGCCGTCAGCCTTGCGCACGTTGCGAGGCGGCTCCGGCAGCCGGGCCAGGAGCGGCAGTCCCAGCCGCTCCTGGAGCTCCTCCACCGAACGCACCTGTGTGTCCCGTGCCTCGCGCACGAACGCGAGCCCGATGCCGAGCAGCAGGCCGAGCACGAAGCCGAGCAAGCCGTTGCGGCGGGTCTGCGGCTGCACCTGTGACGCGTCCCCCGCGTTGCGGACGACCGCGGCGTTCGAGGCTTGAAGTGCCTGCAAGGTCGCCAGCTGCTGATCCTTCTCGAGCAGGCTGTCGTGAAGCGCCGAGCCCGTCTTCCCCTGACCCTCGAGCAGCGCGAGCTGCCGGGAGATCTGGCGGCGGGCCCGTGTCAGCGCGGCCGTGTCGAGCTGGCGCCGGTAACTGCGTGTACTGACGGGCATAGGCGGTCGCGAGCTCGGATGCAAGCAGCCTGCTCCGGTCGGTGACCGAGAACGTCAGCAGATCGGCGTTGCTGCTCGCCGAGACCGATGAGTGTGCGAGGAAGTTGTCAGCCGTCCGTCTCAGGCCCACTGCCGCGACCGTGCGCTCGGCAACGGTCGGCACGCGCGCGAGATCCGCCTGTGTCTGCGCGACGCGCGCGGGGTCGGAGTTGGGCACGACGATGTTCGAGAGCGACGCGGCAAGATTCTGGTTGCTGAGGAAGACCTGCGCGGATGCGCTGTACAGATGCTGCTGCTGAAGCGAGAGCGCGACCGCGGCCCCCGTCGAGCACAGCGTCGTGAGGAGGATGATCCACCAGCCCCGCAGCAGAACGTGCCCGTAATGGGCCATGCTCTGACTGTGGCTCTCGCCGTCGATACCCGTTCCCCCCTCGACCGCTAGACGGCGCTAGCCCATGTGAGCTCGATTGCGCCGACGGTCGCAGGCGTCGGTAACCCAGGCCGCAGATTCCACCGCATAAACGCTTTCCCTCGCTCTCCCCGACTGGATCCTTTATCCAGTCTGCTAGCGACCATAACCAGTCGTGATCGAAAGTCAACCTGCTTGGACAGTGGCTATATCTCCCCGCAGGTAGCTACCGAAGGATACCGACACGAGAGAAGGCCTGCGCGAACAAGCGTATGCGCCGTATGAATCGATGCGTGCGCAGCTCCGGGCGTCGCGGAGGCCGTTCTAAGATCCCTCGATCGAGGGGCCGGCGGTGTGCCTCGAGTCGCTTCGCCGGCGCTCGAGCAGCTCGCGCTCCGCGGCGTTCGAGGTCAGCCGGATCGCGCTGTCGTAGGCAAGAGCGGCTTCGTCGCGTCGGCCGAGCCGGGTCAGGAGATCCGCGCGCGTGGCGTGGTAGAGGTGGTAGTTCTCGAGGTCGAGCGCCGACGATCGCGTCGAGCGCCGCGTCCGGCCCCTCGACCTCGGCGAGCGCAACCGCACGGTTGAGCGCGACGACCGGCGTAGGCGTTTGCTGGAGCAGCTGGTCGTAGAGCGCGAGGATCTGCCGCCAGTCGGTGTCTCGCGCGGAAGGCGCGCTCGTGTGCACCGCGTTGATCGCAGCCTGGATCTGGTACGGCCCCGGCTGGTTGCGCGCGAGCAGGGAGCGGACGAGGGCATGCCCTTCCGCGATCAGCGCCGCGTCCCACAGCGCGCGATCCTGGTCGGGCAGCAGCACGATCGAGCCGTCCGGAGCGGTGCGCGCCCGGCGACGCGACTCGGTGAGGACGAGCAGCGCGAGCAGCCCGAGCACCTCTGCCTCGTCGGGCATCAGCTCGGCGAGCAGTCGGGCGAGCCGGATCGCCTCGGCGCTCAGGTCGTCGCGCGTCAGCGAATCGCCACTGCTCGCCGTGTGCCCCTCGTTGTAGATCAGGTAGACGACGGCGAGCACGGGTCGGAGCCGATCCGAGAGCTCCGCGTCTTCCGGGACGCGATACGGGATGTTGGCGGCGCGAATCTTCCGCTTCGCGCGCACGAGGCGCTGTGCCATCGTCGCCTCCGGCACGAGAAACGCCCGGGCGATCTCGGGCGTCTGGAGCCCGCCGACCAGACGCAGGGTCAGAGCGACCTGCGCACTGGGCGCGAGCGCCGGGTGGCAGCAGGTGAAGATCAGCCGGAGCTGATCGTCGGTCACGGGCTCGCGATCGGCGTCGACCGGCTCCTGTTCCGCGCGGAGCACGGCCGCCTGGACGTAGCGGTCGTACCGTGACGACTCACGCCGAAGCCGGTCGATTGCACGGTTGCGCGCAGTCGTGACGATCCAGCCGCCGGGGTTCGGCGGCATGCCAGTCGCCGGCCAGCGCTCGGTCGCCACGACGAAGGCGTCCTGGACCGCCTCCTCGGCGACGTCGATGTCACCGAAGAGGCGGACCAGCGTCGCGACCGCCTGGCCGGACTCCTCGCGGAAGACCCGTTCGACGCCATGTGCGTCTCCCGCGCGCACTGCGCCCTACGCCTCCGGCATGTCCTGAAATGGCCTGACCTCGACCGGCGCGCGGCAGGCGACCGTGGCCTTGGACGCCCAGGCCAGAGCGGCGTCGAGATCGGCCGCCTCGATCACCCAGAAGCCGCCGAGCTGCTCCTTCGTCTCGGCGAACGGCCCGTCGGTCATCAGCACGTCGCCGTCTTTCGCCCGCACGACCGTCGCGGTGCTCGACGGGTGCAGGCCCCCGGCGAAGACCCACGCGCCCTGCGCCTTCAGCTCGTCGTTCACCACGTCGACGTCGGCGTACATCTGCTCGATCTCCTCCGGAGGCGGCGGCTCCTCGCCTTCGACCATGTGGACGGACAGCAGGTACTGCGTCATCTCAGCCTCCTTGGGCTTTCCGGGATCGGCACCGTACCGATCCCTCTCATACTCCCCACGAACGACGAAGCGCAAAATCGACACTCCGTGCTCGGTTCGAACGGAGCGCGCAAGACGAGCTTCTCTCGCTCGTGCGATCGCTGCGAGTTGTCCGGCGTCGTTTCCATGCTGGTGACGGATGGATGGGTCCGCACCCACCGAGCGTGCCGCAGCAGCGCCGGATCCGGATCGTTTAACGGCCGCGGCGCGGGAAGCACGAAACGACGCGGCCCCGTTCGCGGTCGTGGCCGCAGGAATCCTCGTCGTGCTGGCACTCGTGAGCAGGCACGCCCACTGGGACCTGCTGGGGCACCGGCTGTGGTGGATGTGGCTAGTCATTGCGGTTCCATACGTCTGTCTCGCCGCGACGTTGGTCTTGGGCTTGAGCCACCTCGTGCGGCGTGACCACAGGCGGGAGATCGTGATCGCGTTGCTCGCGCTCGTTTGGGTGTTCACCGTTCTGGGCGTCGTTGTCCTGGTCGCTTCATTGGTGGCTCACTCAGGCGTGCAGATGACGGGACGCCAGCTGCTGTTCGCCGGCGGCGCGGTGTGGTTGACCAACGTCGTCGCGTTCGGGCTTGCGTTCTGGGAGCTGGACTGTGGTGGTCCCCTTGCCCGTGCTCTCGAGACTGCACCCCGCAAGCCCGACTTCCAGTTCCCTCAGGACGAGAACGCTGAACTTGCGCGGGATGGATGGGCGCCACGCCTGTGGGATTACTTCTACGTGTCCCTGACGAATGCGACCGCGTTCAGCCCGACCGACGCGATGCCGCTCACGCGCCCGGCCAAGGCGTTGATGGGCGCCGAGGCGACGCTATCCGTCGTCACCGTTCTGCTTGTCGCCGCACGCGCCGTGAACATCCTCAAGTAGCTCAATGTCTACCCTCTCTTCTGTGCTGCCCTTGCCGGTCGAGCCAAAGCCACGGCTACGCGGAGTGACACATGCCGTCGCCTTCGTCGCCGTGCTGCCCCTCGGCGTGCTTCTTGGCCTCCATGCAAGCTCGTCGGTAGCCCGAGCCGCGGTGATTGCGTTCGCCGCCTCCGTCGCGATGATGTTCGGCGCGAGCGGCCTCTACCACCGTGGCAACTGGTCGCACACTCCCCGTCGATGGCTGCGCACGATCGACCATGCCGGGATCTACGCGCTGATCGCGGGCACGTACACCGCATTCGGCCTGCTCGCCCTCGACGGCACCTGGCGCGTTGTCGTGCTCGCGATCGTCTGGTCTGGCGCAGCCCTCGCGATCGCGCTCAACGTCGTCTGGACGGGCTCGCCCAAGTGGCTCTCGGCGACAATCGCGCTTGCTCTCGGCTGGGTGGGAGTCGTCGTCCTGCCTCAGGCCATCAGCGTGGTCGGCGCCGGGGGTTTCAGCCTATTGCTTGCAGGCGGGATCGCGTACACGGTCGGCGCGATCGTGTTTGCGACGCGTCGGCCGAATCCGTTCCCGGCGACTTTTGGCTATCACGAGGTCTTCCACGTGCTCGTGATCGCGGCCGTCGCGTGCCACTACACGGCTGTCGCGTTCTTTCTCGGTTCCTAGAGCTCTCCCTCTCTTCCAACTGGGCTACCGTCGCGGGTCATACTTGAGGCGATGAGCAAGGGCTACGCGGAAGGCCCCGCCGCCGAGGCTGCCGAGGCTCGGAGAGACGCGCTCGAGCGCGGCGAGCGAGCGCCGAAGCGCGCACCGGAGCGCGCGGCCTTGTATGGATCGACCCCCGACGACCCGGAACGGCACTTTCTCGGCTGGCTCGATGACGTCGACCCGGACGAGCTCTTCGCCTCCGGTGCTGCCTGGGGCATCTCGGTCGTCCGGCGGGCCGACCCGGCCTGATGGATCCCGCCCGCGTGAGCCTGCTCCGGTGGCTGCGGCGGCAGCTCCGCGAGCCGGCCGCGATTCGTGAGCACCTGGAGGCGGCGGTCGAGCACGACGATCCTGCAGAGGCGCGCCGCCTGCTCTCCGGCCTTCCGTTCAGCGACACTCAGCGGCGCTACGTCGACGATGTGCTCGGCGCCTGGGAGCGCCAGAAGGCCGAGGCGGCGCCGTAGCGCTGCGGATCGATCGCCGGACCTTCGTCCTCGGCTCGCTCGGGTTCGTGCTGGCCGGCGACGCCGTCGCGGCCGCACGACTCCGCGCCGGCGACCCGAGGCTCCGCGAGCTGGCCAACCGCGTCAAGGGCCCGGTGATCGGCCGCTCGAGCCCGGCGTACGCGAAGGCGCACGTGCTGTTCAACGAGCGGTTCGACGGGATCCGGCCGCTCGCGGTCGTCAGACCGGCGAACGTCGCCGACGTCCGCGAGGCGATCCTCTGGGCGCGGAAATACGGAATCCGGATCCGCGCGCGTTCCGGGCGCCACAGCTATGCGGGGTACTCGACGGTGGAGGACGGTCTCGTCGTCGACCTCGGCTCGCTCGCCGGGATCTCCGTCGAGCGCGCGGCGCGCACCGCGTCGGTCGGCCCGGGCGCGAGGCTGATCGACGTGTACGAGCGCCTCGCGCGCGCCGGCACGACGATCCCGGCCGGCTCGTGCCCGACGGTGGCCGTCGGCGGGCTCGCCCAGGGCGGCGGCGTCGGCTTCGCCTCGCGCAAGCTCGGGACGACCTCTGACAACGTCCTCGCGCCTCCAGGTCGTGACCGCCGACGGGCGCATCCTCAACTGCGACCCGCACCACCACGCGGATCTCTACTGGGCATGCCGAGGCGGCGGCGGGGGCAACTTCGGCATCGCGACGAGCTTCCGCTTCCGGATCCATCCGGTGAGCCAGGCTTCGCACTTCGTCGTCACGTGGCCGTGGTCGTCGATGAAGGACGTCGTTGCGGCATGGCAGCAATTCGCGCCGCATGCGCCGGACGGCCTGTTCTCGATCTGCCGGCTGGCGACGGGCGCCACGCAGCCGACCGTGCAGTCGTTCGGCCAGTTCTTCGGCTCCGAGACGAAGCTGACGCAGCTGCTCGAGCCGCTCCGCGACGTCTCCGGCGCGAGCTTGTCGACCGGCACATCCGGGTACCTCGACCTGATGGAGCGCTGGGCAGGTTGCAAGACGATCGGCTTCGACGAGTGTCACCTGGCGCCGCGGGGGTCGCTGCCGCGAGCTCGGTTCGCTGCCAAGTCGGACTATGTTGCAAAGCGGCTCCCGGCGGCCGGCATCGCGACGCTTCGCACCTGGATCGAGAAGCGCCAGGGGCACGGCGGCGGAGCGGCGCTCATCGACTCGTACGGCGGCGCCGTCAACCGGGTCCCGCCAGGCGCGACCGCGTTCGTCCACCGTGACCAGCTGTTCTCGATCCAGTACTACGCGGCGATCGGAGACGCGTCCGGTGACGCCCCCGCGCTCACGTGGCTCCGCGGCTTTCGCGCGGCGATGCAGCCGTACTCCTCGGGCGAGGCGTATCAGAACTACATCGACTCCGATCTCACCGGCTGGGAAGACGCGTATTACGGGGCGAACTACCCGCGACTACAGCGCGTGAAGAAGAAGTACGACCCGGACAACGTCTTTCGCTTCCGCCAGAGCATCCGGCCGGCCCCTTGATCCCGACCGGCGATCCCGCGGTTTCCGTAGATGCGCTGCGAGGTACGAGCCACCCGTGACGACCACCGATGCCGGGTCGGACAGCGTGTTCATCATCGTCCGGCACGCTCTGAAGAACGCACTCGCCGACAACGTCACGAACCTCGCTGCAGCGCTCGCCTACTACTTCTTCCTTGCGATCCCGGCGGCGCTGCTCCTCGTCGCCGGCGTGTTCAGTCTTGTCGCCGGGCCCGACGCGGTGAACACCGTCGTCGATCGACTCCAGGGCGTGATTCCCGCGGATGCGACCCGGCTCGTCGACGACAGCCTCACACGCCTGACGGAGAACCAGGGCACCGGCATCGCCCTGGTCGCGCTCGGCGCCGTCCTGGCCGTCTGGTCGCTCACCGGGGCAGCCCAGACGGTGATGTGGGCGCTGAACGTCGCGCACCGGAGAGCGGAGAGCCGCGGCTTCGTGCGTCGCCGACTGGTCGCCCTCTCAATCGTCCTTGCCCTCCTCGTCGGCTTCGCGCTCGTCGCCATCCTGCTCGTGCTCGGCCCGTACGTCTCCCAGTGGATCGGCGACGCGGTCGGCAACGAAGACGCCGTTTCCTGGATCTGGTGGACGGCGCAGTGGCCGGTGCTCGCGCTCGGTCTGCTCATCGCCTTCTCGGCAGTGCTGTACCTGGGGCCCGACAAGCCGCAGCCGAAGTTTCGCGTCGTCACGATCGGCGCGGCGGTGACGCTCGTCGTTTGGCTCGCCGGGTCGGCGCTGTTCTCGTTCTACGCGAGCCGCTTTGGCTCGTACAACAAGGCCTGGGGCTCCCTTGCAGCGGTCGTCGTCACGCTCGTCTGGCTCTGGCTCTCGGCCCTGGCGCTCCTGATCGGCGCGGAGATCGACGCCGAGATCGAGCGCGAGCGCGGCGAGAGCGTCGCCGACTAGCTGCGGCTGGTTGTCGCGCCCGCTCCCGACCCGCTCGGCAGGATCGACGGCACCTCCTCCTTCGCCGGGTCGCGTCCTCGCACGAACACGTCGATCAGCGTCGCGACCACGGCCGCGAACGGCGTCGCGAGCGGCACGATCGCAGGCCCGAGCGCGAGGCCGAAGGCCGATACCGTGACGAGAATGACGAGCGGCGCCAGGCCCACCGCGTGCCCCATCACCCGCGGGTTGATGACGTAGTCCTGGAAGACTCGAAGCCCGTAGACGGCGACAGCGGCCAGCGCCGCGTGCTGCCACGAGACCGTGAAGCCGACGAGAACCGCGGCCAGCCCGGCTGCGAGCGGCCCAATGATGGGGACGATCTCGACGAGGCCGCAGAAGACCCCGAGCAGGAGCCAGAAGGGCAGGCCGATCTGCCAGAACGCGAGCGAGAGCACGGTGCTCACGAAGACGATCATCAGCAGCATCCGGCGGACGTAGGCGCCGAGCTTCGCATCGACGAGGAGCCACGTCTCGTGGACGACACGCCGCTTGGAGCGCGGGACCATCGCGAACACCACCGTCTCGGCCCGCTCGCGGTCGAAGATCCAGTACGCAGCGATCGCGAAGACGAAGAAGACCCCCACGAGGATCTCGATCGCCTTCCTGCTTAGCTCGAGCGCGGGCGTAAGCGCGCTGGTGATCGATTGCGTCCCTTCCAGTCGCCGTTGGACCGCCGTCAGGATCTCGTGCCGGAGGCCGTGCGAGCTGCTTGCCGCCTCCTCGAGTTCCGCCTTCGTCGTCGGCACCGGCCCGAGGGCCTCCTGCGTCTGGTGAAGGGCGGTGGGCACGAGGAGCCAGACGAGCAGCGCGACGACGCCGAGCAGCACCGCGTAGTGAAGGAGGACGCCGACGCCTCGCGGCACGCGGTAGCGGTGCAGAGCCTCCACTCCGGGGCGCATCGCGGCCGCGAGGATGATCCCCACGAAGATCAGGCTGATCAGCAGCCGGAGCTTCCAGAGTGTGAGCGCGCCGACGACGACCGCCACCGCGACCAGGGTGACGACGAACGCCTCACGGGCTCGCTGCCCGAGATCGGTTGACCACGCACGCCACGTAGATACCCGCGGAATCGAAGAACGACGCCTGGCCGCCTGCAGATCGGATCAGAGGCCTCCGATCGGCGAGGCGCGCCGAAGGCTAGGCGATCTCCTCGATGATCTTGACGAGCTCGTCGCGTCGATAGCCCTGGAGACGGGCGAACTCGACCAGTTCCTTTGCCCGCGCGATGACGGCGCCCCGTTCGGGCGTGCCGGCGACGGAGATTCCGCGGCCGCGCCGGAACTCGAGCAGCCCTTCGTCGCGGAGCAGGCGCAGGGCTCGGAGGACGGTGTTGGTGTTGACGTCGAGGATGGCGGCGAGGTCTTTGGCCGGGGGAAGGCGCTCTCCGGGTTTCGCTTCGCCGATCGCGATCGCACGCCGGATCTCGCCGGCGACCTGTTCGTAGAGATCGGTGGGGTCGGCGCGGTCGACCTTGACAGAAAGCATGGTGCTAGTCATAGTAGCGTCACTGTGTCGAGCGTGCAACCTTGAGCATCACCTCTCCGCCTCGCCCGCCTCGACAGTCTCGGCCAAGCGGCCTGATCGAGCGCGGCGAGCTCGAGGCCCTGGTAGAAGCCCTCATCGAAGAGGCAAGGCAACGCGCGCGCCGGCGTCGCCGACGTAATGGCGCCTACATCCTGCTCGCGGTTCTCGTCGGCGGTGGTCTGTACTTCGGCCTCGACCGTGGCGGTGGCAGCACCGCTGCAGCGCCCGCGGTCAGGACTTCGAACGGCGGCACCGCTGTTGCAGCGCAAGATCTGGGGGAGCGATGGGGGCTGTCGCATGGGCCCAACGGCGGGCCTGCATACGCCCTTGCGGTCGCTCCCTCTGCATCGGGAGACGTGTACGTAGGCACGAGCCACGGAGTCTTCCGGAGCACGAACGGCGGCCGTAGCTGGAGAAGCGCCGGGCTTGCTCGGACGACCGCGCTCGAGCAGCGGCGGAACTTGCCAACTTCGCCGGACTCCGTCCCCGGGGTCACCTCGCTCGTGGTCGACCCACACGCGCCGACAACGGTGTACGCCGGCCTGAACGGCCACTGGGTCGGTTCGATGACATATGGCGAGGCGGTGTACAAGACCACGGACGGCGGGCAGACCTGGCGCGCCCTCGCCCTGCGGGGTCAGCCTGTCGCGATCAGTCCGGCTGGCCGCCCGACTGTCTACGCAGCGACCGGTGGCCCAGCGGGGATGAGCCGTCTCGTCAGAAGCACCGACGGCGCCCGCAGCTGGCAGCCGGCAGACCTCGGTCTTCCGTCGACGTATCTCTGGGGGCTTGCCTTCGACCCGTCGATGCCGGAGACCGTCTACGCCGCGATGGGCAAGCGGGGGGTCTTCGAGAGCAACGACGGCGGCGCGCGGTGGCGCGCGGTGGGCATGTCCGTGCGGTATGGCGAAGTGACCTCGATCGCGGTTGATCCGTCGCACCCGCGAACCGTTTTTGCCGGCACGGACGCCGGCGTTGCCATAAGCGGCGATAGCGGGCGGAGCTGGCGGATGCTGAACGCGACGATGGGCGTGCATGGCCGCGACCGCTGGATCGGGCAAGTGACAGCGCTTCTCGTCGACCCTCGAGACTCACGCACCCTGTATGCGTCCACCCGCTGTACCGGCATCTACAAGAGCACGGACGGCGGCCGCAAGTGGAGCCCGTCGAATGCCGGCCTCAAGCCGCGATGCGGCCCGTGGACGTACTCCGTCGCACTCGATCCTCGAGCTCCGCAGACCATCTACGCCGCCGACGCCACTCGCGGCGTATTCAAGAGCATCGACGGCGCCCGTTGGCAGGTGGCCAATCAAGGCCTCAGCTTGACGACGGTCTCCGCGCTAACCGTCGACCCGCAGAGGCCGCGGACCGTGTACGCGGGCACACGTGCGCTCGGCCTCTTCGAGAGCGCCGACGGCGGCGTCCACTGGCAGCGGGCGGTCGGGCCTGGCCTCGGGCTGATCATCGCAGTCGCACTCGACCCGAGCGATCCCAGGAACATCCTGGTCGCGGCGCGCGCCGAACGGGATCGCCAGGAGCACCGACGCCGGCCGCACCTGGACCGACGTGACCTTCGGCCAGGACATGCGACCGTTGTCGCGATCAGCGGAAAGACGGCCTATGCCGGCGCCTCCGGCGGCCATCTCTTCGGGAAGCACGGACGGCGGACGCAGTTGGCGCCCGCTCGGTCATCTCGGTGTTGTGCAAGCGCTCGCAATCGGGCCGGGAGACCCGGCCGTCGTCTACGCGGCGATCGCCGGCGCGGGCACCTCAACGGCGGGCGGCCTCTACAAGAGCATCGACGGCGGCCGCAGCTGGCAGCGCCTCACCACCATCGACGTCACGGTGGTCGCGCTCGATCCCGACCATCCTGGAACCGTCTACGTTGGCACCGGCGAGGGCGCTGTCTACAAGAGCACCGACGGAGGCACGACCTGGCAACGTGAAAGCACGGGTCTCGAGACGGCGGGTAGAGAAGCGATCGGTGTGATCGCTCTCGTCGTCGATCCCACGCACCTCTCGACGCTGTACGCCGCGACCGGGCCGGGCGTCTTCAGAAGCACGGACGCGGGCAAGAGCTGGCACTCACTCACCGCAGGTCTGCCCGACCTCGATGTCACAACACTCGCTCTCGATGCGACCGGCCGCACGCTCTACGCCGGCACCGCGGGCGGCGGCGTCGTCAAACTCCGCCGCACCCGTAGAGGGCAAGCGAAGCGGAGGTGTTCGGCGACACTTCGACAACTCTTATCTCCTTTCCCAGACCGAGGCTATGCTGGCCGCGGCTGCCCCCATCGACTAGCGGCCCAGGTCACAGCCCTTTCAAGGCTGTAGCGCGGGTTCGAATCCCGCTGGGGGCACTGCTGACCCGACCAACGAGCACTCGGCTAGATTCCTCGCGAGTGCACGAAGACGGGTACTTCGGCGAACGGATCGCCGCACGATACGACGAGTCGTCGGCGGAGATGTTCGATCCGGCCGTTGTCGACCCGGTCGTCGACTTCCTCACAGAGCTCGCGGG
Source organism: uncultured Actinomycetes bacterium (assembly GCA_963705945.1). Classification (GTDB taxonomy): domain Bacteria; phylum Actinomycetota; class Thermoleophilia; order Gaiellales; family Gaiellaceae; genus PALSA-612. The sequence continues at coordinate 181,350 of CAVPLG010000005.1, forward strand.
AAGTGGACGGGCGCTCGAGCTCGGCATCGGCACGGGCCGGATCGCGCTACCACTCGCGCGGCGAGGAGTGGCCGTTCACGGGATCGAGCTTTCGAAGGCGATGGCGGCGAGGCTACGAGCAAAGCCGGGCAGCGAGGACATCGGCATCTCGATCGGCGATTTCGCGACGACGAAAGTGGAAGGCGCTTTCTCCGTCGTGTACCTGGTGTTCAACACGATCGGGAACCTCACGACCCAGGCCGCACAGGTCGCCTGCTTCCGGAACGTCTCCGAGCACCTCGAGCCCGGCGGCAGCTTCGTCGTCGAGCTCTCGACACCTGATCTCCAGCGGCTGCCGCCGGGGGACACGATGCGCGTCTTCCAGGTCAGCCCGACCCACTGGGGCATCGACGAGTACGACGTCGCGAAACAGGGGCTCATCTCGCACCATTTCGAACTCGTCGAGGGGCACTTCGAGCTCGTCTCGATTCCTTTCCGTTACGCCTGGCCGGCTGAGCTGGACCTGATGGCGGAGCTCGCGGGATTAAGCCTGCGGGAACGCTGGAGTGACTGGCACCGAGAGCCGTTCACGAGTGACAGCCGGAAGCACGTCTCAATCTGGGAGAAGCAGCCAGCCCAGCATCCGTCTCCAGGCGCACCACCTAGCGTCTAGCCGGTGGCCTCGACGACACCAGCTAAGGGCGCTGCTCGTCACCGACGCTCGCATCATCGCGGCGACCCTCCGCGATGGACGGATGCATACTGGCGGCTCGGGCGGTTAGCTCAGTTGGGAGAGCGCCTGCCTTACAAGCAGGAGGTCGGCGGTTCGAGACCGTCACCGCCCACTCGACGGTGCATCAGGTGTCCCGGCGCCTCGCGACGTAGAGAACAGAGACGCGAGTCGGCGTGATCGTGCCGCCCGGCGCGGCGTCGATCCGACGACGAATGCGTTCGAAGAGCTCGGCGCGGACCTGCGGGTCCAGTGTCGCGTACCTCGAGATCGTGCCCAACAGGTCGACGTAGGCGTCCGCGTCGTACGTCACCTCCGTGCGATAGAGGCGGCGCTCGGCGCGCGCGAAGAACCCTCCCTCCTCGAACTCCGCGGAGCGGTCGCGGATCTCATCGAGGGCTTGCCGCAGCTCCGGCTCGCCGGTGACAGCAAGGTAGTCCTCGCCGAGCGCTAGCCAGACCGGGTCGGCGTCGTCGTGCGACACGAAGCGGGCGCCTCCGCCGTATACCGCGAGCGAGCCACCGGGCCGGAGCACCGACGCCGTCTTCGAGAAGCGGACTTCGTGGTCGATCCAGTGGAACGCGTTGAACGAGTAGACGCAATCAAAAACTCTGCCCGCCGGATCCCAAGCCTCGAACGCGCCGACCTCGATCTCCACGCCGGGAAAACCCGTGAGCTTGCTCCGCGCAACGGCGGCGAGATCCGCTCCCAGCTCGACGGCCGTGATCGCGAAGCCGCGCTCGGCGAGCGGCAAGGTCGCCTGGCCCGTTCCGCAACCGATCTCCAGGAGCGCCGCGCCTAGACGGAGACCTGTGAGCTCGACGACGTCGTCGAACACCTCGGGCGGGGCGACCGGCCGCGCGCGGTCGTAGGCCTCCGCGACGGAATCGAAGCTCGCCCGGAGGCTGTGCCGGTCGACCTCGCTCATCGCGCCGACTGTAGTCCCACCCACGCGAGGAAGCGGTGATAATCGAGCGATGCGGGTCCGGTCGCTCCTCCTGGCCTTCGTGCTGGCTGTCCTCGTGTCGCTCGCAATCCCGCTGCCGGGCAGCGCCAGCGAGCCGCCGAACCCGAACGACCCCTGCTCGACCGCAGGCCGCGACACGTGTGGGACGACCGGCGTCGGCTTCTATGCGAACTACCGCTACGGCCTGCGCTGGTTCGGCGACTACCGGGGCGCGATCCCGAACGCCGCGCATACGTTCTGCATCGACCTCCGCTACTGGTACCCGTCCAAGGCCTACCCGTACAAGGAGCTCGACGACGCGACGCTCCGTAACCGCGCCGGCGAGGAGGTCTCGCTCACGAACCGCAGGAAGATCGCGTACGCGATCTGGACCTACGGTCGCTCGACGAATGCGAACCGCCAGGCGGCGGTCATGCTCTACGTCCACGGCCTGATGGGAGACTCCGCGCCCGGCGAGGCGTCGCCGGACGCGCTCGGCAACCACGCAGTGTCCGAGTGGTACGACCGGATCGCGGCCGACGCCGAGCGCTATCACGGCCCGTATCGCGTCGAAACGACCTTCCCGTCGCAGCTGACCGTCGGGCAGAAGGCGACGGCCGTGATCAAGGTGGTCTCTGCCGCGGGCAACGCGGTGCCGAACCTCGAGCTCTCGCTGTCAAGCGGTGGCAACGCGGCGGTGCCGAGTCGCGTCGTGACGAACGCGAACGGCATCGCCCAGGCGAGCGTGCTGCCGACGAAGTCGGGCGACCTCCAGATCGACGTCAAGACGGATCCGATCGCGTCGACCCTGCCCGCTGTTTACGTCGCGACGAACCCAGCGGCGGCACGGAACGGCCAACGGCTCACCAAGCCAGAGGCGCAGCGGGCGACGGCGACGATCGACGCCACCGTGGCGGAGGTGAGGTTGACGGCGACCTCGTCCGTGACGCCGAAGAACGTCGTCGTCGGACAGCTCGTGACGGACAAGGTGACGATCAAGAACGCCAAGCCGAGCTACCGCGGCACCGTCCAGGTGAGCGTCTACGGCCCGTTCAGGCAGTCCTCTGCGATCAGCTGCACGGGCACGCCGGCAGCGAAGAGCACCTTTAAGGTGGCCGGGCCCGGCGTCTACCGCACGACGTCGGTGCGAACAGAGAAGCCGGGCCTCTACGTCTTCCAGGAGCTCGTGCCGCCGGACGCGAACCACCTCGGCTTCCTCACGCCATGTAAGGACCCGGCGGAGCTGTTCCGGGTGGCGGTGCGCCCGGATGTGACCACCCTCGTCAGTGCACAGCGCTCGACGCCGGGCGCATCGATCCACGACACGATCACGGTCGCGGGGCTCCTCGGTGAGAAAGTGACGGTCGAGGCTGCGCTCTACGGCCCGTTCGCGAGCCCGGCGGCGGTCAAGTGCGCGGGCACGCCCGCCTGGACAGGGAAGGTCGAGGTGACGGCGGACGGCCAGTACCAGACCGAGCCCGTGAAGCTCGACAAGTCCGGCTACTACACGTATCAGGAGGCGATCGCCGACGGGCCGTTCGTCCGCGCGGTGAAGACGAAGTGCGCGGACACGGCGGAGACGACGGTCGTGATCGGCCAGCCGAAGCTGCGCACACGCGTCAGCGCGCTCCAGTCGACGCCCGGGAAGAGCATCACGGACAAGGTGATCGTGACGGGGCTCGGCGTGCTCACCGCCCGGGTCAAGGTCGAGCTGTTCGGTCCGTTCAAGACGACCGAGGCCGTGAAGTGCACGACGAAGCCGTACTGGACCGGCACGCTGACGGTGAACGGCGACGGGACGTACACGACGGCGCCGGTAAAGCTCGGGAAGGCCGGCTACTACACGTACCGCGAGTCGATCGCGGAGAGCGATGCCACTACAGCCGCGACGACCACGTGCGGCGAGACGGTGGAGACGTCGTTCGCGTACGGCGACCCGAAGGTGACGACGATCGTCTCGCACGACGTCGTGCTGCCGGGCTCGAAGATCGCGGACGAGATCAAGGTCACGGGCATCGGCCAGACGCCGGTGACGATCGAGGTCTCGCTCTTCGGGCCCTTCGGCTCACGGTCGTCGATCAGCTGCGGCGGCAAGCCCTACTGGTCGGGGAAGCTGACGGCGCACGGCGACGGAACGGTCAAGTCGAAGGCGGTGGCGATCCGCCAGGTCGGCTTCTACACGTATCGCGAGCACGTCGTCGGCAGCGATCTGGTCGCGTCGGCCACGACCGAGTGCGCCGTCACGGCGGAGACCTCGCTCGCGCGGCCGCTGATCGTCACCGGCCGCGGGGACGTGCGGACGCACGCCGCGGCCAGCTCGACGAGTGGCCGCCGGCCTGTGCGGGTCGAGCTCGCGTCTGTCGGCATCGACGCGCCCGTGGCGCCGGTCGGCATCGACCTCAAGGCGGGAGCGCTTGGCGTCGGCCCGAACATCCATCGCACGGGCTGGTGGAAAGACGGCGCGCTGCCAGGAGACCCGAAGGGCGCGGTGCTGATCGCAGGGCACGTCGACAGCGCGAAGGCGGGTGCGGGCGCGTTCCACGACCTCCACCTCGCGAAGAAGGGCGACCGCGTGAAGGTGCACACGGCGAGCGGCAAGACGATCACCTACCGCGTCGTCTCGGTGCACGAGCACCGGAAGGACGCGCTGCCGGCGGACATCTACTCGCTGAAGGGACGCGCGCGGCTCGTGCTCGTCACGTGCGGCGGACCGTTCATCCCCTCGCAGGGGCACTACCGCGACAACATCGTCGTCACGGCCGTCCGGACGTAGCCGGCGCTAACCCGGCGGGGACTGCCTGATCGTCGCAGCGAGGCCGCGTGCAAGCTGCGCTCGCTCCCCGGAACTGAGGCGGGACTTCGGATGCGCGATCTTGTAGTACCAGGGCGGCATTCCACCACCGGTCACCGCCTCGACGATGTCGTCCGTCTCCTGCGGCCGGTTCCACTCGCTGAAGTTGAGCGTGCTGCGGCCGCTGTCCACGTCGTGCGTCACGAGCCACGAGACCGGTGCGACGTTGCTGTACCACGGCCACGTCGTCTCGTTCGAGTGGCAGTCGAAGCAGGCGTCCTTTGCAAGCGCGCGGGTCTGCGGCGCGTTCCAGGCCGGCTCCTTCGTGACCTGCGGGTTCGAGTGCGCGCGCCCGTACGGGATCGCCTGGATGAGCACGAACAGAGCTGCCGCGCCCAGCCCGACCCAGAGAAGCTTGCGTCGCATGGGCGCATCGTCCTCCCCGAGCGAGGCATCGGGATCGGCGAACGCGCTGATCGTCGTGCGGCCGACTACCGAATCGAGGCCGTCCAGGTGACGTCCCCGGACGTGCAGTGGTACAGCGTCCCGTCCTTGTCGGTGAACGACAGGTCGAAGCGCGCGGTCCCGGACGCAGACCGGCCGACGATCCGGCCGGACGTGCTGATCTCGAACTGCGCCGCGTAGCCGCTGATCGTCCCCGGCCCGACATACGACGCGCTGAACGTGCCCTGTGCGCCGAGTGGGTAGACGGCCGTCCCGTAGTCGAGCGGCCCGAAGGTCGCGACGTGGTTCGCGGGCTCACACGACTGGTTGAGCGAGTTGATTCGGAAGTGCGTCAGCGTCTTCCCTCCCGCCGGCACCTGGAACGTCACGCCCTCGTTCTGTGAGCTCGTTCCCGAGAACGTGCCGACGGCGGCGGGCGGGCGGCGGACGACCTCGCAGTCCCTCGCGATCGAGTCCGTCCAGTCGGCGAACACCGTGTCACGGCCGGATCCGCAGCGAACGACGTCAGCGCCGGGGCCGGGATACAGCACGTCGTTGCCCCCGAGGCCGATCAGCGTGTCCTTGCCGCTTTTCCCGTAGATGACGTCAGCCTGGCCGGTGCCGCGGAGCCGGTCACCTGCGCTCGAGCCAGCGATCCGCGCAGCCGAGCCCGATCCGGCGACAAGAAGCGCCGAGAGCGCCACGACGAAGACGGCACGAGCGCGCATCACTCGTTCCATCGGCCGGAAGGGCCGCCGACACAACCCCTCCCGGAAAGCGCGACGGCGGCCGGCGGAGCCTCCGTTTCTCCGCCGGCCTGCCGCGGGCGGCTTGCGCTGCTAGCCCTTCGTCCCGAACACGAGCTGGCCGCGGATGGCGCCGTTCGGAAACGCGCTGTTATGGATGTTCACGTAGTAGCGGTCGGGGTACTCGAGGATCTCGCCGATCTCGTGCTTGGACGCGGCGATGCAGCCCGTCATCTTGAACGCACCGCCGAGCGGGATCACGACCGGCCCCGCGACACCCTTCTTCCCCTTGTGGATATGAGCCGCCATCGGCGTGCCGATGTTCTTGATCTTCGAGAAGGTCCAGCACGCCTTGCCCTTCTGCTTGTCGAGCTGGATGACGGCGAACCCGGAACCGTTCGCGTCCCCCTTCGGCGTCTCGGCCTTGCCCGTGAGCTTTGCCGAGACCGGCTTGTTCGCGGCCAGTGCCAGCATCGGAACGACAACCGCGGTCACAAGCACGGCAAGCCCGGCGAGCAGTGCGAGTCGCTTTCCCATATCTCCCCCTTCGTAGAAGCGTCAGCGGCGAAGCCGCCCTCGACCCGCTATTCGCAGGTGGACGCGGTTCGGATTGCGAGCGACGGTTGTCCAAACCGAGCACGGTCGGCGGCGGGCACCATTCGTTCGTGAGACGCGCCTTCTTTCCGCTCGTCGCAGCGGTTGCAGCGGCGGTGCTTTCCGTGGCGTCGTACGGATCCTCGACCCTTCCGGGGTTGATGACGTCGAAGGCGCCGTGGCCCGCGAACAACCGCGCCTTACTTCACGCGCGTCTCCAGAAGATCGGCATGCCCGCGCTCAAGTACGAGGGCCAGCGCCTCCACATCCATCAGCACTTGGACATCGTCATAGGCGGCTACGGCTACGCCGTCCCTGCCGCGATCGGCATCGATGCGCACGGGCGCTTCATCTCGCCGCTCCACACGCACGACTACTCGGGGATCATCCACGTCGAGTCCCCGGTCATACGGACGTTCACGCTCGGGCAGTTCTTCGACGTCTGGGGCCTCCGTTTCTCCTCGAAGTGCATCGGCGGCTACTGCGCGACCGGAAAGAAGAGAGTGTGGGTCTTCGTGAACGGCAAGCTCGTGCTCGGAAACCCGCGCGCGGTCGCGCTCCGCGCGCACCAGGAGATCGTCGTCGCGTACGGGACGTACGCCTCGATCCCGAAGCCGATCCCGGGCGGCTTCCCCTTCCCGAACGGCTTGTAGCAGCTAGCCGCACTAGCGCAGCTAGAGCGGAATGACGAGGCTCTCCAGATCGCGCGGGTAGTACGTGACGAGCTCGACGCCGTCGTCCGTGACGACGGCCGTGTCCGAGTGGCGGAAGCCGCCGAGCTCGGGCGAATAGAGCCCCGGCTCGACCGTGAACACCATCCCGGGGAGGATCTCCGTCTCGTCGCCCGTGTCGAGGAACGGCCCCTCGTGGTAGCGGAGACCGATCGTGTGCCCCGTGTGGTGGCGCCAGTGCGGCATCAGGTCGTGCGCGTCGAAGTACGCGCGGACGGCGAGATCCACGTCGCAGCAGCGAGCGCCGGGCTTGATCGCGTCGAGCGCGAGGTCCTGGACCGCGACCATGTGTTCGAACATCCGCCGCTGATCGTCCGTTGGTGGGCCGATCACCATCGTCCGCTCGAGCTCCGACAGATAGCCCCACATCGCCGCGCTCGCGCCGGTGACAAGGATGTCTCCGGGCTGGAAGACGACATTGTTCGCGAGCGCGTGCGGAATCGCGGCGCCACGGCCGATCTGACCGCGATACCCGGCGTGCGCCCCATGCGTGTGCGGGTTCTGGCCGCGGTAGAGCGGCCCGAGCGTCTGGAGCATCGCCGTCGTCGCCTCGTCGGAGGCGCGTTGCGTCACCTCCGTCTCCGTCAGGCCGGGGCGCGTGTACTGCTGGAGCAGGCGATGCGCGAGGTTCCCCCACTTCGCGCTCTCGCGGATGAGGGCGATCTCCGCCTGGGACTTCACCGCCATCTGGTCCTCGACGAAGCCGGCGACGCGGACGACCTCAGCGCCCGCCAGCTCCGAGAGCGCAGGTCCCCGGTAACCGAGGATCCACGGGTAGCCGTCCTGGTCGGCGCCGATCCGACCTCCAATGCCCATGTCGGTGAGCAGCTCGCGGAGCGCCTCCTCCGCGCGTGGGATGCCCGGAAACTCGTCGTAGTGAGCGATGCGCTCGATTCCGGTCGCGCTGCGCGCGTGCTCCACCTCGAGCCGAGGCACGAGCATCGCCGGCTCGCCCCCGGTCGACACGGCGAACGCAATCGGCCGTTCCGTCGGGATGAACGCGAAGCCGGCGTAGTAGAGGACGTAGTAGTTGTCGAACAGCACGGCGCCGGCGAGGTCTTCCGCGTCGAGGTGCTCACGAAGCCGGGCTCGTCGCGCCGCGAGCTCGGCGGACGTGATCGCGATCGAGGGGAGCACGCCGGCAGCATAGGCTTCTGCCCATGAGCAGGCAGACGGAGGTGGTCGTGGTCGGAGCAGGCGTGAACGGCCTGGCAACGGCGTGGGCACTCCGGCGAGCGGGGCGCGACGTCCTCGTACTCGAGCAGTTCGAGAACGGCCACACGCGGGGCTCCAGCCATGGCGGGTCGCGGATCTTCCGGTTCGCGTACGACGAGCCCGAGTGGGTGGCGCTCGCGCAGGAGGCGCTGCCGCTGTGGCGCGAGGCCGAGGCGGAGTCGGGCATGCAGCTGCTCTCGCTCACAGGCCTCCTGGACGCACGCCGCGACTCGACTCCGCTCCGGGCTACGCTCGACGCCTGCGCGGCCGAGTACGAGCGCCTTACCCCGGCGGATGCCGCCAAGAGATTCGGGATCACCCTCGACGGCGAGGTCGTGCTCGAAACGCACGGCGGGATCGCGTTCGCCGCACGCGCGCGCGAGACGTTCGCGCGCCGGATCCCGGTCGAGTACGGCGTGGCGGTTGACGGGATCGACGTAACGGCCGACGGCGTGCGCCTCGGTACGGCGGCGGGAGACGTCGAGGCAGAGGTTGCGGTGATCGCCGTGGGTGCGTGGGCGACGCCGCTCCTCGCCCAAATCGGCGTCGAGCTCGAGACGACCGTCTCCCGCGAGACCGTGTCCTATTTTCCGCTTCCGGGTGTCGGCACCCTGCCCTCCGTGATCGACTGGAACGAGCACACGGGCCGGCACGCGTACTCGCTGGCGACAGAGGAGGAGCTGCTCAAGGTCGGCCTCCACCACTCCGGCACGCCGGCCGATCCGGACGTGCCCGGCGAGCCCGACCCAGAGGTCGTCGCCGCCGCCTCCGAATGGGTCGCGCGCCGCTACCCGGCGGCGGATCCGAATGCCGTGCGCGCCGAAGCGTGTCTCTACACGAACATCGCCGACGACGCCTTCGTCCTGGAGCGGCACGGCCGTATCGTCGTCTGCTCCGCCTGCTCGGGCCACGGATTCAAGTTCGCTCCGGCGGTCGGCACACGCGTTGCCGAGCTCTGCAAGGCAGAAGCTGCGTGATCGCGCCTTGACGCAGCCCGCGATGTCAGTCGTGCTCGTCACCGATACCTTCGAGACGATCCGGCGAACGGTCGAGCACCTCGAGCGACAGTCGATCTGCGACCGGCTCGAGCTCGTGATCGCGACGCGCGACGTGGCCGCCCTGGGCCTGGATCGCACCGCCATCGCACCGTTTCACTCGGTGAACGTCGTCCAGGTGCCGTCGACAGCGGTGATCGGGCTGGGTCGCGCCGTCGCGATGCGCGCCGCTGCGGGTCCGATCGTCCTCGTCGGCGAGACGCACAGCTTCCCGGAGCCGTCCGCGCTCGAGACGCTTCTGGAGCGGCATCGCGAGCCGTGGGCCGTCGTCGGCATGGCGGTGAAGAACGGCAACGGCGACTCGGTGATCGGCTGGTCGAGCGTGCTCATGGACTACGGCTCGCAGCTGGCCGGCACCCCCGGTGGCGAGGTCGCGCGAATCGCGAGCCACAACGGGTCGTACAAGCGCTCCGCCCTGCTCGAGCTGGGGCCAGAGCTCGAGCACCACATGGGTGCGGGCGACGTGCTCAACGACGCGCTCGTGGCGCGCGGCGGCCGCCTGTATCTCGAGGCGGACGCCCGCACGGCGCATTTCAACGTCTCGCGCTTCGGCTCGTGGGTGCGCGAGCGACTCGCCGCAGGCAAGTCGTTCGCCGGCTACCGCGGACGCGACTGGCCCGCCTCGAAGCGCGCCGTCTACGCGATCGGCGCGCCCGCCATCCCGTTCATACGCTTCGCGCGGATCCGGATGTTCGCGACCCACGCCGGCCTGTCCGGTCGGGACAAGGCGCGGATCTACCCGACGCTCGCGGTCGGCCTCGTCCTCAGCGCGCTCGGCGAGCTGGCCGGGTACGTCGCCGGCACGGGCTCGAGCGAGGAAGCGGTGTCCGCGATGGAGCTGCACCGCCGGCCGCATCTGCGTGCCGACGACCAGGTCGTCTTCGACGAGGCATGAGCGGGCTACCCGCCTGTTCGGTTGTCGTGCCGACGCGGAACCGCGACGAGCAGCTTCGCACGTGCCTCGCGGGCATCGCCGCGCTCCACTACCCGCGGGACAGGCTCGAGACGATCGTCGTCGTCGACGGCGCCGGCCGGATGCCCGAGCCTGTCGACGGTCTCGACGTCGTCCTCGTCTCGACGCCGGGCCTCGGCCCGGCTGGTGCACGTAACGCTGGCGTCGAGCGCGCCGAGGGAGAGATCCTCGCGTTCGTCGACGACGACTGCGTGCCGAGGCCCGACTGGCTTGCGCGCCTCGTCGCCCGCCAGGCGGAAGCGCCCGACAAGGCGGTGGGCGGGCGGACCGTCAACGCGCTCTCGGAGAGCCTGTGCGCGGAGGCCGCGCAGCTCGTGATCGACGTCGGCTACGCCCAGAACAGCGCGCCCGACCGCCGCTGGTTCACGACGAACAACCTCCTCGTCCCCGCTGACGGCTTCCGCGCGCTCGGCGGCTTCGATGCCGCGTACCGGACGGCGGAGGACCGGGACTTCTGCGCGCGCTGGCTCGAGAGCGGCCGCGGGATGCTGTACGAGCCGGGCGCCGTCGTCGAGCACGCACGGCGCATGGACTTGCCGGCTTTCGTCGAGCTGCACTTCCGTTACGGGCGCGGGGCCTATCGGTTCCACCGCGACCGGCGGGAGCGTGGAAAGCCTGTCTCGGTCGAGCCTTCGTACTACGCGGCGCTCGCCCGCGAGGCGCTCGGCCGGGGCGGCGCCGGCCGTGCGGCAGCGCTCGAGGGACTGCTCGTCGTCTGGCACGTCGCGAACACGGCAGGGTTCGTCTACGAGTGGAGCCGGTCTCGCTTGAACGCACCGTCTCGAACAGCCATCCTCTAGGGCGATGCGCAGCTCGATGAGCCTTCGCACGCGGTTCTTCATCCTCGTGGCCGTGGGCGCGATCGCGACCGCGACGACCGCGTACCTCCTCCACTTCCGCTTCCTCGACAACCTCGAGCGGCAGACGATCGACCTCCGCTTCTCCGTTCGCGGCGACGAGGCGCCGCCGAAGGACGTCGTCATCGTCAAGGTCGACGACGTCACGTTCTCCGACCACAAGCAGTGGCGCTGGCCGTTCGATCGGAAGCTCCACGCCGAGCTGCTCGACCGAATTTGCACGGGCAAGCCGAAGGCGGTCGCCTTCGACATCCAGTTCTCGGAGTACGGCTCGGTTACGGGAGACAACGCGCTCGGCAACGCGCTCTATCGCTGCCGTGGGAAGACGGCTCTCGCGACGACGGAGGTGACGGCAAGCGGTAAGCCGAACCTCATCTACAACGACGGCCTCGACCAGCTGGGCGCTCGGGCAGGCAACGCGAACCTGCCGACGGACCCGGACGGGATCATCCGACGCTTCCCGCATGCCGTCGAGGGCCTCGAGGGCTTCGCCGTCGTCGCCGCCGAGATCGCGGAGGGCAAGACGATCACGAAGGACGACATGGGCGCGGACATGCAGTGGATCGACTACGCGGGTAGGCCCGGCACGGTGACGTCGTACTCGTACGGCCGCGTCCACGACGGGAAGGTTCCGGCGATCGCGTTCAAGGACAAGGTCGTCATCGTGGGCGCGACAGCACCGTCACTCCAGGACATCCACGCGACGCCGACGGGGGCCGTCATGTCCGGGCCGGAGATCCAGGCCGACGCGGTGGCGACCGCACTCGCGGGCTTCCCGCTCCGCAGCCTGTCGCCGTTCTGGAACATCGTCCTGATCGTCGCGCTGGGGCTGATCGTGCCGGTCGTCAGCCTTCGGGCCGGTCCGCTGATCTCGGTCGCCGTCGGCATCGTCGCGTTCCTCCTCTTCTCGTTCGGCACGCAGATGACCTTCGAGCATGGCGGCCGCATCTCGTCATACGTCTATCCGATGTCCGCGCTCGTGATGGCGACCGTCGGGTCGATCGGCGTCCACTACGCGATCGCTGCGTTCGAGCGCGAACGGGTGCACGACGTCTTCACCCGCTTCGTCCCGGAGCAGGTCGTGGACCAGGTGCTCGCGCAGGCGGGCGCGGACCTGCGCCTTCTGGGCAAAGAGGTCATCGCGACCGTGCTCTTCTCCGACCTCCGCGGCTTCACCTCGAGCGCCGAGCACATGTCGGCGGAGAACGTGATCAAGGTGCTCAACTACTACCTCCACGAGATGAGCGAGGCGATCCTCGACCACGGTGGCACGCTCGTCTGCTACATGGGCGACGGCATCTATGCGATCTTTGGCGCGCCGCTCGAGCAGCCGGACCACGCCGAACGCGCGCTCGCCGCCGCGCGCGAGATGCTCCTCGCGCGCCTGCCGAAGTTCAACGAGTGGATGCGCGAGCAGGGCTACGGCGAGGGCTACTTCATGGGCGTCGGCCTCAACTCGGGCCCGGTGATGACGGGGAACGTCGGCCACGAGCGCCGCATGGACTACACGGGCGTCGGGGACGTCGTGAACACGGCGTCGCGAATCGAGGGGATGACGAAGGGCACGCCGTTCTCCGTCCTCATCGCCGAGTCGACGATCGCGTTGATGACAGAACGCCCGACGGACCTCGTCTACTACGACGAGCTCGACATCCGCGGCCGCGTCGCGAAGCTCAAGCTCTGGGCGCTCGACATCCGGAAGCCCGACGACGCGCCGGACGTCGTCGCCGCCGGCGAGAAGGAGGCGAAGGAGAAGGCGACCGCGGGCGTCTCCTAAGGAATCAGTGCTTCGTTGACGGCGCTCGTGTAGAGCCCCGGGCTCTTGCCGCCGCCGATCGCGTAGACAGTGCCCCTGACCGCGGCGACAGCGAGGCCGTGGCGTGCGGTCGGCAGGTCGGGCAGGCGGCGCCACCGCCCGGTCGCGAGCTCGTAGCCGTACACGGAGTGGATCGTTCCCTCGGGCGCCTCGCCTCCGACGGAGACGACCAGTCCGCCCGCCACCGCCGCGCCCGTGCCTCCTCGTGGCCCGGGCACGGGCGGCAGGCTTTCCCAGACGCCCGTCGCGGGCGAATACGCCTCGAAGGTGGCGAGGTTCGCGTCGTAACCGCCGAGCCTGCCCCCGAGCGCGTAGACGCGACCGCCTGTCGCGGTCACGGCGAGATGCTCCCGTTTCGCCGGGCCGGGAATCGTCGACCACGTCCCCTTCGCGAGGTCGAAGACGAACGCGCGCCGGGCGAGCTCCTTCGGCGCGACGCCGCCGACGACGTAGAGCTTCCCGCCGACGATCGCCGCGCCGGCGGCCGCGCGCGCCGTCGGCATCGGCGCGAGGTTGTGCCAGCGGTTCCCGTAGTAGGCGTACGCATAGCGGAGCCAGTGCCTCGGCGGCTCCGCGTAGCCGCCGACGACGTAGAGCTTCCCGCCGGCGGCCGCGGCCATCGCGTGGTTGACGCTGACCGGCAGGTCAGGAAGCCGCCGCCAGCGGTTCGTCGACGGCTGGTACAGGTCGACCTCCTTCGACGACGACCCATCGACGTAGAAGCCGCCGACGACTGCGATCCCGCCGTTGTAGACGGCGGCGGCGACCTCGCTTCGCGGTACCGGCATCGGCGCGCGCTTCTTCCAGCCCGCCGCCGCGCTGCCGCCGAATCCGCTCGTCAGAAGAAGTACTGCTGCCAGGCCTCCCACCAGGTATCGGCCTTCGAGACGATGCCCCGCTCGCCCGTAGTCTCGACGCCCGGCTTCCGCGCGTACTCGTCGAAGGCGGACGTCTTCGTGAACTCGACCTCGATCGTGCATGGCGACCTGGGTCGTATGGTGCCACCGCTCCGGGAGATCGCGCTCGAGCTGGTGTCAGGGGGTAAACAGCTTCCAGTGCCCCTCAGAGACGACTTCGACGGTGCCGTCGGTCACTTTGATGGCGGTCTCGTCGTCAATCGCGTACGCCGGATTCGGGATTCCGGCCGCCCATCGTTCTGCGTTCGCCATGGTGTTCTCCGGCAGGTCCTCGTTATCCACGTGCGGAAAGATCGAGAAGTCGACGATTCCCAGCGCTCTGTCATCACCTGTGGGCGGCTTCCAGCCGACGAAGTCGTCCCCGATACGGGGGGTCATGACCATGCTCCCGGCGCTCAGCCCCACCCAGACCATCTCGCTCAGCGACGGCAGGAGATCTGCCAGCCCGGACTGCCGCATCCAGTGGCACAGGTACAAGGCATCGCCGCCTGAGGCCAGCAGGACATCGGTCTCCTGGACCAGGGGAACCCAGCGTTCTTCGTCGATGCTGAGTAGCGCGGTCAGCTCCAGCACGCCCAAGGACTTCCAGCCCAGCTCGCACATCGGGCAGTTTGGTTCTTGTCCACTGATGAACTGCCACGCCTTCTCGCCGGGACCGACCCAGGGGTGCCCGTACATCGCCGTGGGAATGCAGAGGGCGCTGGACTCGCTGATCGGTTTGCCCAGCAGCTCGACCAGCGCGTCGTGGATGCTCGCGTTCTTGATGCCAGCGGACGTGAGAAGAAACCTCAAGTTGCCTCCCTTGTCGATTTCAGCAGACGGGACTCCGGCGGCCTCCGAAAGTCGTCGCGGCCGATCCCCTCCATGTCGGAGATGACATGGACCTTCACGACTTCCCCCTTTCGGCACGGGCCATGATCTCGCGGACGACCGCCGTCTTCGCGTCCGCGTACTGCTGCACGTAGGTCCAGTCCTGGGCTGCGAGCTCGCGCTTGGCGGCGGCGTAGCGCTCCCGGTCGGAGGTGTTCTCGCGCAGCCAGTCGCGGAAGAGGAGCATGCGATCCGTCTCCTCGCAGCCGGCGCTGAAGACGTGGAGGTTGACGTTCGTGTCGGGCCCCTTGAACACCCGGTGCTCGAACCACTCGGGCTCGCGAATCGACAGGGGATAGCCGGCCGCCTCGAGGTCGGTCGCATAGGAGTCCTCGTCGGAGGAGTCCGGCACCTCGAGCACGATGTCGATGATCGGCTTCGCCGGTAGCCCCGGCACGGACGTCGAGCCCGCGTGCTCGATCCTGACGACTCGGTTGCCGAGGTTTGCGCGGATCCGCGACTCCTCGCGCGCGTAGAGCGCCGGCCACTCCGGGTCGTACTCGTGGATCTCGATGAGGCCGGTGAGCTTCGGCGGCGGCTTGACCCAGACCTTGGCGAGCTGCTCCTCGTAGGCGGCCGCGTCCGTCGGGTCGAGCTGGACGTCTCCGACCACCTCCCCGCGTGAGTTCTCGACGGACATGACGCCGAGATCCTCGCCGAGGAAGCGGCCGAGCGCCGCGCGAAGCGGGCGCGTGCTGCCGTCCTCAGCCTTCAGCGCGTAGCCGGTTCCGTTCGGCGAGACGGCACAGAACAGACCCTCGGCGCCGCCCTTCGCAACCCAGTCCGGATGCGCCTGCATGAGGTCGGTATCCAGCGAGCCCTGCCCGCCGACGAGCTCGGGGTGCGCGCGCATCGCCGCGAGCACGCGCTCCGCGCCGTCGTGCTCGGCGAGCCGGCTGAACGCGGCCGCCATCCGCTCGAGGGAGAGCGCGAACGTGACGACGCCGCAGCCGTCGATCGCGGTCGGAATCGCATCTTCCGCGAGCCCGGCCGCCGCCGCGACCTCTACCGAAACGGCCCGCTGAACGGGATGCTCCGCGAGCCGGTAGCCACTCGTCTGCCAGCCGTTGGCCCGCGCAAGCGCGAGGAAGCCCGCGTGCTTGCCCGAGCAGTTGTGCTGGATCGCTCCGGGCAACCTTCCCTCCTGCTCGCCGCACTCGAGATCCGCTTCGGTGTTGCCGCCCGCTTCGAGCAGGCGACGCACGGCGGCGATCTGTGCCGGTTCCGCGCGATGGGACGCGCACGCGATCGCGATCTCGTCGTCTTCGAGGTCGGGCCGGGCGCGAACGAGCGGGAGCGCCTGGATCGGCTTCGCGCTGGAGCGGAGGAAGCAGACGACCGCCCGATCTCCGGCCGACGCGACCACCTCTCCATCGCGCACGGCGACGGCGTGGACGCGGTGGCGCGCCTCGACGGTCGCCCCGCGCCGGACGGATACGCTGATCGCGTCCATGCGGGGGAGACTAAAGCTGGCCTGGCCGCAGGGCGGGCTGTGGCGTCACGGCGACTTCCTCAAGCTCTGGACCGGCGAGACGATCAGCCAGTTCGGCACGCAGATATCGCAGCTGGCGATCCCGCTGACGGCGATCCTCGTCCTCGACGCGAGCGCGTTCGAGGTGGCATCGCTCGGCACCGTCTACTTCCTCCCCTTCCTCCTGTTCACGCTGCCGGCGGGCGTCTGGATCGACCGCCTGCGCCGCCGACCGATCCTGATCGTGTCCGACCTCGGACGGGCCGCCGTGCTCGCGTCGATTCCGATCGCGTACTTCGCGGATGCGCTCACGCTCGGCCAGCTGTACGTCGCCGCGTTCGTCGCGGGCTCGCTGACCGTGACCTTCGACGTCTCGTATCAGTCCTACCTCCCGTCGCTCGTGCGCCGCGACCAGCTCGTGTCGGGGAACTCGGCGCTCGAGGTGAGCAGGAACGCTGCGCAGATCGCCGGGCCGGGAGTCGGGGGCCTGCTGGTGGGCCTGCTGACGGCGCCGTACGCCGTGCTCGTCGATGCAGTCAGCTTCCTCGCCTCCGCGCTCTCTCTCTGTCTGGATCCACGCGCGTGAATCGGAGCCCGAGCCCGTCGAGCATCCGAGCATGCGCCGTGAGCTCGCGGAGGGCTTCCGCTATCTCATCGGTCACCGCTACTGGCGCCCGATCTCGATCACGACCGCGTCGTCGAACTTCTTCTGGACGCTCGCGACGTCGATCATCCTCGTCTACGCGGTGCGAACGCTCGACATGTCGGCGGCGCTGATCGGCCTCGTCTTCACGCTCGGAGGCATCGGCGGCCTCGTCGCGGCGTTCACCGCCAAGCCGGTGGCCGCGAGGATCGGCGTCGGCCCGGCGATCGTGCTGTCGGCGATCCTCTTCGGGCCGGCGCTCGTGCTCGTGCCGCTCGCGCCCAAGTCCTTCCCCGTGCCGGTGCTCGTGGCGGCGTTCATCATCGCCGGCGCGGGCGCGGTGCTCTACAACATCACGGCGATCAGCCTCATGCAGACGCTCGTGCCGGAGCGCCTCCTCGGCCGGCTGAACGCGACGAGGCGCTTCATCGTCTGGGGCACGATCCCGCTCGGCGGGCTCGCCGGCGGGGCAATCGCCTCGTGGTTCGGGCTGTCCGCGGCGCTCTGGATCGGCTCGATCGGCGCCTGCCTCTGCTTCCTGCCGGTCGCGCTGTCGCCGATCCGCCAGATCCGCGAGATGCCGACCGAGCCCGAGCACGACCCCGGTGCGCCTCCCGTCCTGCCGACGCCCGCGATGGCTGCTCTCGATGCCTGAGCTGCCGGAGATGGAGGCGTGGCGCCGCCAGCTCGACGATCCGGTGCGGGCGTTCCCCGTCGACCGTGCCGGGCCAGCGCATGTCGCAACGCTCAAGACCTTCGACCCGCCGCTCTCCGAGCTCGAGGGCCGACGCTTCGTGGGCGCCGAGCGCCGGGGCAAGCGGCTGCTGTTCCCTGCCGAGGAGGGAGCCCTGACGCTCGTCGTCCACCTGATGTCCGCTGGCCGTCTCCGCTACCTCCGGCCCGGTGAGAAGCGGCCGAAGACGCCCGCCTTCTCGCTCCGGTTCACCGACGGCGCCGAGCTCGTGCTGACGGAGGCGGGGAAGAGGAAGCGGGCCGGCGTCTGGCTGTTCCGGCCAGAGGCGCTCGAGGAGGAGCTCGCGCATCTCGGCCCCGAGGCCCTCGGGCTCGGCGAGGAGCAGCTCGCGGAGATCCTGCGTTCGTCGTCGCACCGCCTCCACCCTCTGCTCCGAGACCAGCGCGCGATCGCGGGCATCGGCCGGGCATGGGCGAACGAGATCCTCCGCACCGCCCACCTCTCCCCCTACGCGCTCTCGACGCAGCTGACCGACGAGGAGATCACGCGGTTATCAGGTGCGATCGACTCCGAGCTCGCGCGGGGCCTCGCGCTCCGGCTCGAAGGCAAGGACAACGAGCACACGTACCGCGTCCACAACCGCCTCGGCGAGCCGTGCCCGGAGTGCGCGACCCCGCTCGCGCAGGTCGACTTCGAGGAGCACACGATCTACTACTGCCCGAACTGCCAGACGGGCGGCCGCGTCCTCAAGGACCGCAGGCTTTCTCGGCTGCTTCGCTGACCGCCCAAAGACGCACGTCCCTTCCGGCCAGGTCCCGAGGGACAGGCCCCAGGACGAGGCCAAATCGGCCAGTGGCGACGAATGGAGCGTGCTCGCAGCACGGTTTGCGCCATCGCGCTCGGCCAGAACAGCCATGTCCAGGGGACTGTCCCTGGGACACGGCTCGAGCAGACGAGTTTGAGGGGCGTTGGCGCGGAGCGCTCCGCTAGCGTGTTCACGTGAGCATGAGCGACGAGACGAAGGTCGTCGGCGACCTCCAGGCGTCCGAGCCGGACGTTCGCATCGGCCTCTCCCGGGCCGGCGTGACGGGTGTGTCGAAGGCCGTGCATATCTCGAGCCCCGCGGGAAACACGGTGATGGCGGCGACGATCGACTGCACCGTCGACCTCGCCGCCGACCAGAAGGGCGTCCACATGTCGCGCTTCCCCGAGCTCTTCGACGAGGCGATCGACGCCGTCGTCCACGACGAGGCTCTGCTGGTCGAGCAGCTCGCCGAGCACATCGCCTGACGCATCGTCGAGCGGCAGAAGGCGCTACGGGCCGAGGTGACGATCCGAGCGCTCTGGCCGATCCGCCGCGAGACGCCCGTCACGAGGCTCTCGACGCAGGAGATGGTGACGCTGATCGGCATCGCGGCCGCCTCGCCGGACCGCGCACGCCGCGTCGTCGGCGTCGAGGCGACCGGCATCAACGCCTGCCCGTGCGCTCAGGGCCTCGTCCGCGACTCGGCGACCGAGCGGCTGCTCGAGGCGGGGTTCGAGACGGGAGACGTCGAGCGCATCCTCGAGCTCGTCCCGCTCGCGACGCACAACCAGCGCGGCCAGGGGACGCTGCTCGTGGGCACCGAGCAGCCGGTCGACGCCGTCGATCTCGTCGACATCGTCGAGCGGTCGATGAGCGCGCCCGTCTACGAGCTCCTCAAGCGGCCCGACGAGCTGTTCGTCGTCGAGCACGCCCACCTCCGGCCGCGCTTCGTCGAGGACTCGGTGCGCGTGGCCCTGAAGGGCGCGCTCGACGCCTATCCAGGGCTCAGCGACGCGGACTTCGTCTTCTCGCGACAGGTCAACTTCGAGACGATCCACGACGCACGACGTCCTCGCCGAGCGCGCGGGCACGGTCGGCGAGCTGCGGCACGAGCTCGAGACCGGCGGGCAGTCGGCGGGCGCAGACGGAGCTCGCCGACTGGCTGCGGTCTTGAGCACGAGGACTGAGCACCGGGACGCTCGAGCGAACCACGCGAGGCGGGGGTACCGGCCTCGGCTCGCCGTGGAACGTGATCGTGCTCAACGACAACCACAACACGTTCGAAGGAGTCGCGGCCGCGCTTTCACGCGTCGTGCCGGGCGTTTCCTACGAGCAGGGCATGGCTCTCGCGAACCGGATCCACACGACGGGCCGAGCGATCGTCTGGTCCGGCCACCGCGAGGCGGCCGAGCTCTACTGGACGGAGCTCAGGGACTCTGGCCTGACGATGGCGCCGCTCGAGCAGTAACGCGCGCGCAGCACCTCGCGCCACGGGCGCGCGCGACTCTCGGTACCCGCAACCAGACGACGAATGTTCTGGCGGTGGAGCACGATGACCGCAGCCGCGGCGGCGCCGCCGAAGGCGATCACCGGCCACGGCTCGCCGAGCGCCCACGCGAGGAGCGGCAGGGAGCAGGCGGCGACGATCGACGCGATGGATGCGTAGCGCGTGACGAGAAGACGACGATCCAGACGCCGCGCCGATCGAGCCCGACGACCGGCGCGACGCCGAGAATCGTGCCGCCGGCGGTCGCGACGGTCTTGCCGCCCTTCGCGAAGCCGAGAAAGAGCGGTCGCGCATGTCCGACCATCGCCGCGCCGCCGGCGAGCACACCGGCGAGCGGGCCGGCGACCTCGGTGGCGACGAGCGCGGGCACGAAGCCCTTGGCGGTGTCGAAGAGCATCACCGGCACGCCGTAACGCCACCCGAACGTCCGCCAGACGTTCGAGGCGCCGATGTTGCCGCTGCCGACACTTGCGGATGTCGACGTGCTTCGTCGCCCGTACGAGCCAGTACCCGAACGGGCATGCACCCGACCAGGTAGCCCGCGGCGACGAGGAGCGCCGTCGTCATCCGCTCAGTCTACTACGGGCGGATGCCGTAGCGCCTCGATCCAGCCGTTGACCACCGTCCAGTCGAGGTTCTCGAGGAACGCGTCGATGTACGAGGCCCGGTCGGTCTGGAAGTCGAGGAAGTACGCGTGCTCGTAGACGTCGAGCGCGACGAGCGGCGTCGCGTTCCAGATCGGGAACGTGTTCTGAGCGTCGCCGACGTAGTTGAAGAGGCGCCCCTCGTCCCAGTCGTAGGCCGTCCAGGCCCAGCCGCGGCCGGCCATGCCCGTCGCCTTGAGGTCGTTCCGCCAGGCGTCGATCGACCCGAAGTCGCGGCGGACGAGCGTGCCGATCGGCCCCTCGGGATCGCCGCCGTCGCCGCCGAGGTGCTCGAAGTAGATCTCGTGGTTCTTGACCCCGCCGATGGCGAACGAGAGGTCGACCTTGAGCGCGCGGATGTCCGAGTAGACCTGGTTCGCGGCGCCGCGTCGACCTCGCCGAGCTTGCCGAGGATCTCGTTTCGCTTCGCCACGTATCCCTGGTAGAGCTTGTAGTGGGCCTCGATCGTCTGCCGGGAGATGCCCGTCCAGCTCGAGCAAGGCCGGCTTGAGCTGCCGCGCTCCGATCTCCTGTGCGTTGAACGCCAGCGTCGCCATTCGCGTCCTTTCCGTGTCGCCGTCTCGTCGACTGAGGATATCGCGGTGCACTTCGCGAAACCGGCGAGGCGTTTCCCGCGTATGGACACGGAATGGAACACGCGCTCTCGATGCCTGCCGCCTTGCCCTCGCGGCCGCGAGCCGGAACGATGGTGCCCGTGAGCGCCGCACCCACGGACGCCGACCTGCTCGCACGCATCGGAACGGGCGACGAAAACGCCTTCGAGATCCTGTACCGCCGCTACGCGCGGCCCGTGCTCGGCCTCGCCATGCGACGCCTCGGCGACCGCGGACGGGCGGAGGATGCGCTCCAGGATGCGTTCGTCTCCGTCTGGCGCTCGGCGTCCACGTTCAAGCCGGAGCGCGGCCAGGCATCTGCGTGGCTGTACGCCGTCGCACGCAATGCGATCTCCGACCGGGGCCGGAAGCGCGAGGAGCCGGCTGCCGAGGCGCCCGACACGCCCGCAGGCGACCCCGGCCCGGACGAAAGCGCGGAGAGTGCCTGGCTCCGCTGGCGGGTCCACTGCGCGCTCGAAGAGCTGCCCGAACGTGAGCGCGAGCTGATCGAGCTCGCGTACTGGAGCGAGCTCTCCCAGAGCGAGATCGCCGACCGCCTCGAGATTCCGCTCGGTACCGTGAAGACGCGCACGCGATCGGCGCTCGCCCGCCTCGCGGACGCACTCGACGAGGACCTTCGATGACTGGCCCGCCCGACCTCCACGATCTGATCGACGCTGACGGCTCGCCCGAGGAGCGCGCACGTCTCGAGCGGATGCACGAGCTGCTCGTCGCGGTCGGGCCCCCACCGGCCGGCGAGATGCCCGAGCCCATGCGCGCGTCTGCCACCGTCGTCCCGTTCCGGCGACGCCGCCTGCGTGTCGTCGGGCTGACTGCGGTCGCAGCCGCCGTCCTCGTCGCTCTCGGCTGTGGCTACCTCCTCGGCACGCAAGGCGGCGGGTTCGACTCAACGGCGAGAGTCGCCATGCACGGCGTCGCGCCGACTGCCGGCGCAACCGCGGACCTCGACATCGGCCGCGAGGACACGAGCGGCAACGTGCCGATCGAGATGCACGTCCACGGCCTCCCTAGCCTTCCCGCCAAGGGCTGGTACGAGCTCTACCTCTCGAAGAACGGGAAGCTCGGCGCCTCGTGCGGGACGTTCACGACCGCGGGCGACGAAACGACCGTGCGTTTGAGCGTCGGCTACGCGCTCGCCGACTGGCACGACTCCGGCCGCTACGACGGCTGGGTGGTCACTGCCCACGTGCCGGGCCGGCCCGGCTCCGGCAAGCAGATCCTGCTGACGACGTAGCTACGGCGCGGTGCGGCCGTTCGCGACGAAGGCAGCGTGCGTCACCGGCATCTTCTCCGCGAGGAACGTCTCGACGGCCTCGGCGTAGCGGCGGATCTCGCGCTGAGCCGTCTCCGCCGCCCGTAGCGAGACGAAGTTCATGAGGGCCCGTGCGTTGACCGTCCAGTAGAACTCGGTGTAGGCGCCGACGGGCATCACCGAGCGGGCAAGCTCGCGCGCGACGCCAGCCTCGACTAGCCGCTCGTACGTCTCGAACGCCTGCTCGTACACGGCCTGGAGCTCCTCGCGCGTCTGCTCGGCGAGCTCCGCGTCGACCGGCTCGAACGAATACGCGCCCGGCTTGCCGACCTGCGAGCGAACGTCCTCCGGTTCCGGGCACGTAGAAGTCGTCGGTCGCCTTCGCGTACCGCATCGAGAACTCGTTGAACGAGCCGATCGCGATGACGCATCCACTCGCGGACGACGAAGATCGGCGCCCGGATGTGGAAGCGGAACGCGTTGTGTTCGAAGGGCGTCCCGTGCCGATCGCGCATGAGAAAACGGATCAGCCCCTCGTCGGACTCGTCCATCTCCTCCTTGCGGCGGCCGAAGCTAGACGCGGGCCGAGTTGACGACGGAGAGGTCGCTCGCCATCGCGTCGTCGAGCCGGACGAAGCCATGGTCGAGCACGGCGATCGCGCCGTCGGGGATCACGCGCTCGGCCATGGCCATGCGACCACTGTAGCGACGCGGACCTGGATCGCAGCATCGGGCTAGAACGTGACTTCGTCGATCACCTCGTAGAGCCCGTCCGACTCGACGGACTCGATGTACGGCGCCATCTTTGCGAGGCGCGCCTTCTCCTCGTCGGCGGAGGGACGATACTTCTCGAGCTCCTCCATCGTCGCCCTCGATCATCCCGAAGGCGACGATCTCGTTCGGGTCGTTCACGTTGCGCGCAGATGTACGGCCTTCACGCCGGGCGGCCCGTCGCTCGCTCCCCAGGCCTCCCGCCATTCGTCGTACGCGCCGGGCTTGAGCTTGCGCACGGTCAACGCCACCACTTGGGCATGGATGCTCCCTTCGTCGTTGGTGGAGCGGACGCTACACGCCCCTGCGCTACTGCAGGTAGCGCGCGAACCAGTCGAGCAGGATCTCGAGGCGCGTGACGCGGTGGAACGGCGAGCCGGCGCGCGACAGCTCGTGGCTCTCGGCCGGGAAGCGGACGAACTCCACCTCGCGGCCGAGCAAGCGAAGGATCGTGAACAGGTGCTCGGCCTGCTCGACGTTGCAGCGGAGGTCGTTCTCCGAGTGGAGGATCAGCAGCGGCGTCGTGATCTTGTCCGCGTACGTCGTCGGCGACTGGTCGAGGTACGGCTCGACGTCCTCGAACGGGCCAGACGCCCGTGTACGCCTTCGTGGAACCAGCCGAAGTCGGACGAGCCGAACTCGGAGAGCATGTTGTTGACGGCGCGCTCAGAGCAGCGCGGCCTTGAAGCGGTCCGTGTGGCTGACGATCCAGGACGTCATGTAGCCGCCGTACGAGCCGCCCGATGCACGCCGAGGCGTTCGGGATCGATGAAGTCGAACTGCTCGAGAGCGCCGTGTCGACGACAGCCATCAGGTCCTCGTAGTCGAGCGAGCCCCAGCCGTCGCCGCCGTCCGACGGGCCCGCGGATCGCACGACCCCACTCCTCCGTGTAGCCGGACGAGCCGCGCGGGTTCGAGTAGAGCGACGACGTAGCCCGCGCGTGCGTACGCCTGGAACTCGTCGAAGTACTTGTTCCCGTACTGCGTGAACGGGCCGCCGTGGATGTTGAGCAGCACCGGGTACTCGCTTGCCCTCCTGCGAAGTCGTGCGGCCGGACGAGCCACGCCTCCACCTCGGCGCCGTCTGGCGAGACGGCGACGAAGCGCTCGGAGGGCTGAGCGGGCGCCTGGCTCGCAGAACGCCGTGCTCACCTCGGTCAGCCGGCGCTCGCCGGCGAAGAGCTCGCTCGGCATCGTCGGCGTCGAGGCCGCGTGGACGAGCGCGCCGCCCACGGCGTCGAAGCCGCTCACCCAGAGATCACCGCCGACGACGAGCTCGGCACGTCGCCTCCGACGGCCGGCACGCGGCGGATGTGGACGTTGCCGTGATCCTCGACCGCGAAGAGAAGCGAGTCGCCGTCCCAGATCGGCTCGCGTACGGCGGGGAACGGGCCGCACTGGCGGTCGAGCTCCTCGGTGAGCACGCGGCGCTCGCCCGTCGCGACGTCGATGACGGCGATGCGGTCGTGGCGCGGCCGGTCCCAGCCGCCCGAGCTCCAGATGCAGGCGATCGACGACCCGTCAGGCGACCACGAGGGGAGGTCGTAGTAGTCGTCGTCCGGCGTGATCCGCCGCGCGCTCGCCGCCTGCGGCGTCGCACGACCCAGATCTGCTGGCGCAACTGCACGTCCCAGTCGTCGTCGCGTCCCGACGCGAACGCGATCTGTCGACGAGTCGGGCGACCACGTCGGCGCGTCGTTCTCGTAGTCGCCGTCGGTCAGCTGCTGCGGCTCGGCCGAGCCGTCGGCGGGGACGACGAAGAGGTGCGTGCGGCGGTCGCCCGTCCAGCCGACCGAGTCGAGCTTGTAGCGGTGTCGCGTGAAGCGGCGCGGGCAGGCGCTTCTTCTCGTCCTTCTCCTCGTACGCCGCGTCCGGGCACGCGCGACGTGAACGCGAGCCGCGTGCCGTCGGGCGACCACACCGGCTGGGCGACGTCCTCCTTGAGATCCGTCAGGCAGCGTCGGCTCGCCGCCCGTCGAGCGGCAGGACGTAGAGCTGCTTGTGGTCGCCGTCGCGGTTGGACGTGAACGCGAGCCGCGTGCCGTCCGGGGACCAGCGCGGCGTCGCCGTCGGCCTTCTTGCCGGCGGTCAGCTGCCGCGGCGGGCGTCGAGCCGTCGACGGCAGCGAGCCAGATCGCGCGCGATACGTGTTCTCCTCGCGGTCGATCGAGTCGACGACGTACGCGACGGTCTCGCCGTCCGGGGAGAGCCGCGGGTCGGCCGCCCAGACGGACGTCGTAGAGGTCTTCCGGGCGCACGGACGACGGAGCCTATAGAAAACGAGAGGCCGCGCGAGGCGGCCTCTCGTCCAGAGATCGGCGGTGGCAGCTTAGGCCATCGCTGGGATGGCGCCGAGCTGCTGCATGAGGCCGAGCGCGTCCCAGTTCGTGAAGTCCTCGACGACCTTGCCGTCGACGATGCGGTTGATCGAGATGCCCGTCGTCGTCGCGACGGCGCCAGTCGGCGCGAGCCCGAGCAGGTCCCCGTCGTGCGTTCCTCGAGCCGTCCAGCGCGTGACGACGTGGTCGCCCTCGGCGACTTGCTGGTCGACCGTCAGCTGGAGATCGGAGAACGCCGCGCGATAGCCCGCGACCTGCATCTTGAAGCCCTCAGGGCCGCGCAGCGGCTCGGGGAGCGCCGGGTCGTGGCCGACGAAGTCCGCTGCGATCAGCTCGTCGGCGGCGTCGAGATCGCCGCTGTTGAAGATCGCGAGCACCTGGCGTGAAATCTCTTTGGCGTCCTCTGGCATCGCTGCCCCCTTCTGTGGATTGCCAACACTCTACGACTGCCCCGGCGCGGGCGCAGGAGAGCTCAGCCGACGATCGTCAGCGTGTAGTCGGCGACCGCGTCGCCGTTGAAGCCGAACAGCGAGCACGCGCTGCCACTGGCCGAGGCAGAGCCGGCTGTCCGTGAACGGGATCTGCTCCGAGCGCGAGCCGAGGAGCGCGACGATCAGGCGCTCGCGCTCGACCGTGTCCGAGGGGACGAGCCGCGCGAGCATCGCCTCGAAGTCGTGGAAGAACCCCGACTCGCGCTCGGTGACGCGGACGACGGCGAACGGCGAGTCGGCGGCGACGTACGCGAGGCCCGCATCGTGCCCGACTCGCCTGCTACGGCTCGGGAGACGTCGTTCGTGATGTCGAAGACGGACAGCGTC
This sequence comes from uncultured Actinomycetes bacterium, assembly GCA_963705945.1. Lineage (GTDB taxonomy): Bacteria > Actinomycetota > Thermoleophilia > Gaiellales > Gaiellaceae > PALSA-612. The sequence goes on from CAVPLG010000005.1 coordinate 207,593, forward strand.
GGCAGAGCCGCCGCGACCGATCGCGGGATCTCGACCGACGTCATGAAGCCACCACCTCCTTCGGCAGGCGGAAACTGGACGTCCTCACGCGCGACGGTGACCTCTTCGACCGTCGCATGTAGCCGCGGCCGGCGAGATCGGCGAGCACGCCTGGACGAGCTCCTCGGGCGTCGACGCGCCCGCCGTCAGGCCGATCGATCTTGTGCCCGTCGACGACGCTGTCGTCGAGCGCGCGTCTCTCCGTCTACGAGCATCGCCTCCGCGCCCGCCACCTCTGCCACCTCGACGAGCCGGTTGGCGTTCGAGCTCGTCGGCGAGCCGATGACGAGAATCAAGGTTGCCCCTCGAGCGACGATCTCCTTCACCGCGTCCTGGCGGTTCTGGGTCGCGTAGCAGATGTCGTCGGCACCGGGCCGCTTGAGGCCGCCGAAGCGCTGCCTCGAGCACGGCGACGGTCGACGCGACGTCGTCGAGCGAGAGCGTCGTCTGGGTGATGACGGCCAGCGGCTTTCCCTCGGTGTCGAGCTCCTCTGCGTCCTCGGGCGACTCGACGACGACGATCTGGTCCGGCCGCTCGCCCTTCGTCCCGATCACCTCGACGTGGTCGGCGTGGCCGATGAGCGCGACGAGATGACCCGAGTCGGCATAGCGGCGCGCCTCCGCGTGCACCTTCGAGACGAGTGGGCAGACGGCGTCGACGACGCGCAGGCCCCGTGCGACGCAGTTCTCGCGCACCGCCGGCGCGACGCCGTGTGCCGAGAGCACGCAGATCTCGCCCGGCCGGAATCTCGTCCTCGGAGTCGACGAAGACGGCGCCGATGCCCTCGAGCCGTGCGCACGACGTTGTCGTTGTGGACGATCTCGTGCCGGACGTAGATCGGGGGGCCGTGCGACTCGAGCAGCCGCTCGACGATCTCGATCGCCCGATCGACGCCGGCGCAGAACGACCGCGGCGCCGCGAGCAGCACCTTCTTCGTCATCGCTCACCTCGCCGAGCTTGTCGGAGCGCGAGCCGGACGCGGGAGAGCGACCTGAACGTGTCGCGCGGCCGCACGCCGAGCGGGCGATGCCGCTCCAGGCGAGCCGCCCCTCGGCGTCGACCATGCTCGCAAGCGGCCCGAGCGTCGCCGACGGCGTGTCGGAGATCGCGCGAACGCAGCCGTCGAGCCGTCCCGTGCGCGCGAGCACGCCGGACTCCATGTCCACGGCGTCTGCGCCGGTGCGCTCGTGCAGGCGGCGCGCGCTCGGCCGGATCGTCGACGACACGGTCCGTCCGGCGAGGATCGTGCCCTGCCGCGCGCCGAGCGATCGCCGAGCGGATGCGCCTTCCCAGAGCGTCTCGCCCGTCGTGCGTCGACGACTCGGGTCGCGTCGAGCACGCTCGCCGCAGTCGATCCCGTCGCGCAGCGCACCGGCGAGGCCGAACGAGACGAGCCGATCCGTCGGGAAGCGTCGTTCCGGGCGCCGACGCCGACGACAGACGCTCGCAACCCGGCCTTGCGCGCTGCGCGCGCCTCGGTCCGGGTCGCGCAGACCCATCGTCATCCGGTCAGCGTCCACGCCATGCTCCGCACGGTCTCCTTCATGCTGCCCGTCGCGACGAAGGCGGCCGACGGCTCGAAGCCGGAGTGGATGGCGCAGTGCTCGCAGCGCGCGTCGTTGCCTGGGCCGTACATGCTCCCACTCGATGCCCTCGAGCAGCGCCTCGTAGCTCGGGAAGATGCCGTCCGTCAGGAGGTAGCACGGGCCCTTCCAGCCGTACGGGTTGCGCGTGATCGAGCCCCACGGCGCACAGGGAAGCGCGCGATCGCCGGTGAGGAAGTCCTGGTAGATCGGGCTCGCGAGCCAGCGGTAGCCGTGCTCGCGGACAGCGGCGCGGATCGCGCGGAACTTCAGCTCGTGCTCGGCACGCGTCATCGTCAGCGCTGGATCGATCTGCGAGTACTGGTAGCCGGGCGCGATCAGCATGCCGTCGATGCCCGACGTCGTTCGTGAGGTAGCCCATCATCTCGATGACGTCCTCGACGGACGTCTCCTTGAAGATGGTCGTGTTCGTCGTCACGCGGAAGCCGGCCTCGCGGCCCTTCTTGATCGCGTCGACTGCGACGTCCCACAGGCCCGGGTAGTCGCAGATGTAGTCGTGGATCTCCCGCATGCCGTCGAGGTGGACGACGAAGGTCAGCCGATGGTCGGGCTTGAAGACGTCGAGGAACTCCTCGAGGCGAAGCGCGTTCGTGCAGAGGTCGATCGTCTTGCCGAGCTCGAGGAAGCCCGCAACGACGTCCTCGATGCCCTTGAAGACGAGCGGCTCGCCGCCGCAGATCGAGACGACCGGCGCGGGACACTGGACGCCGGAGTCGATGCACTCGTCGACGGAGAGCTTCGCCTTGTTCGACTCGTACTCGCGGATCTTCCCGCAGCCGATGCAGGCGATGTTGCACGCGAGCGTCGGCTCGAGCATGAGCACGAGCGGATAGAGCTCGCCCTTGCGCCTCTGCTGGGCGACGTAGCGGCCGATCTGGACTCGTCGAGCGAAGCGGGAACTTGCATGCGGTTACCTCCTCGGAGAGCCTGCCTGAAACGGCCGAGGGCGATGCAGCGGGAAGTGGAGTCGGTAGAGGTGGTAGCGGATCATGAAGTCGGTCGGGAAGCCTGTGCCCGTGAAGTGCTGCTCGTCCCAGTCGCCGTTGTCGAGCTGTGTCGACACAGAGGAAGTCCGCCGCGCGCCGCGCGGCAGCCCCCTGGGCCCTGCCTGCAGCGACGTAGGCTACTAGCGCCCAGGCGGTTTGTGAAGCCGTGGCGACGCCGCGGCCGCGCGCACGCAGGCTCGTGGTACGAGCGGATGTCCTCGCCGAAGCCACCGTCGTCTGCCTGGACGGAGTCGAGCCACGCCGACTGCCCGTTCGATGGCCGGGGGTGACCGTGCGGCATACCGCACGCCTCGAGCGCCGGCAGCACCGCCGCCGTGCCGTACAGGTGGTTGACGCCCCATCGCCCCCACCACGATCCGTCGCGCTGCTGGGCGCCGAGCAGGTAGTGGAGCCCGCGGCGAACGACGGTCGCATACGCGGGGTCCGTCCGCGAGCGCCTCGAGCGCGTGCGCGCTCACGTCCTCGGACGGCGGGTCGATGACTGCTCCGAAGTCGAAGAACGGGATCTTGTAGAGCCAGGTTGCTCGTGTTGTCGACGTCGAACGCGCCCCAGCCGCCGTCCGAAGACTGCATGCCGGCCATCCAGTCGAGACCGCGCCGCACCGCCTCCTCCCCAAGCTCGAGCTCGCGGAGGGCGAGGCACGACGACGGCGGCGTCGTCGACGTCGGGGTAAAGGTCGTTGTCGAACTCGAACGACCAGCCGCCCGGTGCGAGGTCGGGCCGGCGGACGGACCAGTCGCCCTTCACCGTCACCTCCTCCGCCGAGCAGCCACTCGCCGGCCCGGACGAGCTGCGGGTGGTCGGCGGGGACGCCGCAGGCGCGAAGGCCGAGTATCGCGAGCGCCGTGTCCCAGATCGGCGACTGGCACGCCTCGGGCCGCAGACGATCGCCGTCCTCGACGAGGAAGCCGCTCCAGCCGTCGACGGCTCGCGGAGGCACGGATCGTCGAAGCCCCGCCCGAGCGCCGCGAGCATGACGATCGACCAGACCCACGGCGGCTGGATCCCGCCCCAGCTGCCGTCGGCCTCCTGCCGGTCGCGAACCCACTGCTCGGCCGGCGGCCATCGCCTTCCGCCGGACCGCCGTCGGAGGGCGCGACGGGGCGCTCAGCGCCATGTCGCGCGCCGATCTCCGTCAGGTCGACCCCTGAGCTCCTCGTCGGCCGCAGCACGTGAACGACCGACAGCGGCACGACCGTCTGGCGCGCCCAGCACGCGAAGTTGTAGACGGAGAGCGGCGCCGACGGCGGCAGCGAGCACGATCTCGACGGGAACCGTGGGGATGTCCTGCCACGGCCACGCGTCGAGCAACGCGAGAAAGCACTTCGTGAAGACACGCGCCCTCGCCACGCCGCCCTCGCGCGCGATGTACGCGCGGGTCTCGTCGCCGGCGTCGACGCCGACCATCTTCAGCGCGACGTACGACTCGATCGTCGTACGACAGCATCAGGCGGTCCCTCCCACCAGTTCGACCACGTGCCGTCGTCGCGGCGCCGGGCGAGGATGTCGTTCGCGAGGCTTGCCGGTCGGTGTCCGGGTCGCGCAGCCCGAGGAAGTGGAGCCAGAACAGATGCTCGGCGACCATCGTCGCGTTCGACTCCAGCTCGCCGACCCACCAGCCGTCCGGGTCCTGGAGCTCGAGCAGCCGGGCGACGCCCGCTTCGATCGCGCGGTCGAGCGGCGGTCAGCTCCGACGGTGACGCTCATGCCGGCACCTCCTCGTGCCGCGAGCGCAGGACGAGAGCGGCGGCCGCTCGCCCGCTGCGGACGGCGCCCTCCATCGTCGCCGGCCAGCCGGTGTCCGTCCACGCGCCGGCGCGGACGACGTTCTCGCGCTCCGTGGCCGCCGGCGGCCGCTCGACGCCCGGGCGGAGCGCGATCGTCGCGTGCGGCTCGCGGCTGACGACGAGACCAGATGAGCTCCGCCGGCCCGAGTCGCTCGACGAGCTGCCCGGCGATTCGTTCGACGAGCTCGCGCCCGCGGATCTCTATCGAGCTCCGGCACGCCACTCGATACGACCGTCAGATACTGGCGCTCCTCCCTCCGGCTCGTTTCCCGTCAGGCGCGCCCCGATCGAATACCCAGTGCGCGTCGCTCCCGAGCAGCGCCGCCAGCGGATGAGCGAGCAGCGGCCGGTCGAAGAGCAGATGGATGCTGACGATCGGCGACGGCTCGAGCCGCGGGTCGGGCTCATCGAGCAGGCGCGCTGTCTCGTCAGGCGGCGTGGCGACGATGATCGCGTCGGCGTCGAGGTCGTCGAGGGAGTCGACGCGCGCATTGGTCTCGACGATCGCGCCCGCCGCCGACGAGCGCGCCGCCCGGCGCGTCGCCGTGCATCGCTCCCAGTGGCCGGGTGGGCAGGATGACATCGCTCGCATCTCCGTCCGGCGAGCAGAGCAGTGCGCACGGTGAACACGCCCCACTCCGCGCTCACCTCGTCGGTGCGGCAGATTGAGCGCCGGTCGCACGAAGACGTCCCAGAAGCGGTCGATCGACGCCTCCGAGCAGCCGAGCGCGCGGAGCAGCGCGCCGAACGTGCTGCGTCGGCCGGCCACGCTCTGGGAGGCGGCGGACGGCGTTCGCGACGCGCATCCGGTCGCGGAACGAGAGATGCCGGTAGCGGAGGAACGACGCGGCCGAGCGGCCGATCGTCGCGACGCGGCCGTCCTCGGCGATCACGGGCAGCTCGAGCGCGAGCCGGCGGTAGGACCGTGCCCTCGCCGATCCGGTCGAGGAAGCGCAGGTACTCGGTGAAGCAGCCGAGCGCGATGTGCTGGCCGTTGTCGGGCGGCGGCGGGGATCGCCATCGCGCTCGGGCAGCGTCTGGACGGCGCCGCCGAGCGTCGGCCGCGCCTCGTAGAGCGTGACGTCGCATGCCCTGCGTCGACGAGCTCGAGCGCGGCCGCGAGCCCAGCCAGCCCGCCGCCGACGACGGCAGCTCTCATCGCAGGAGCCCCGATCCCGACGATGCGCAGCTTCGTCAGCGCCGACAGGTGCGGCGGCCCGCCGAAGACGTCGTAGCCCCGCTCCTCGATCCGGTCGAGCGTCACCGCGTAGAGGTTCGCGAACGCCGCCACGCACGCAGCGCTGCGCCGGTCGAGCCGCGGCAGCAGCGTCCGTCCCCTCCGCGAGGTGCGAACGCGCCCGCGCGCCTGATGCGCCATCAGGCTGCGCCAGCTCGACGGGCACCGACCGGCGGCGATGTCCTCCTCGGACACGCCGAACTCGGCCAGCTCGTCCTGCGGGAGGTAGACGCGCCCGAGCGTCCCAGTCCTCGGCCACGTCGCGAATGATGTTGATCAGCTGGAGCGCGACGCCGAGCGTCTCGGCGCGCTCGGTCGCTCGTGCGGCGCCGTAGACGCGCGACGCAGGCGACGCCGACCGCTCCGGCGACGCGCCGGCAGTAGCCCTGGAGCTCGTCGAACGTCGCGTAGCGCGCCTGCTCCGTGTCCTGGATTCCGCCGTCGATGAGGTCGTGGAGCGCCTCGCCGCGGGATCGGATATCGCCGGCGTGCGTCGGCGAGCGCGACGAACATCGCACTCGTCGTCCGCGTCTGCGGTCGAGCCGCGCCCGCAGCTCCTCGAGCCGCTCGCCGCTTCGCCTCGTCGGCGAGTCCCGGATCGTCCGCGATGTCGTCGACCTCGCGCGCGAAGGCGTAGATCGCCGCGATCGCGCGCCGCTTCGGCTTCGGCAGCAGCATGATCCCGTACGCGAAGTTCCGCGCCCGCGCCCGTGTCAGCCGCTCGACTTCTGCGTACGCCTGCTCGACGGTCGTCATCGGACGAGCGGAGGAGATGGCGGCGCGGGCGAGCCGCATGCGCGACGGCCGCGGTCGCCGCGTTGAAGATGTCCCAGCTGCGCGTCCGCGAAGCGCGTCGAGCGCCGCCAGGCCACCGCGCGCGAAGAGCCCGACCGCCTTGCCGATGCGCCCGCCGATCGCGGCGCGCAGCCGCTCGCCCGGCCGCCAGCAGGCCGCGCGCTCGATCCGCCTCGAACTCGAGCAGCTGCGTGAGCGCGGTCGTTCGGCCGGTCGAGCGTCGGTCACACCGAACCGGCGCCGATCCTCGGCAGGCAGGTAGACCCGGCCGAGCAGCGAGGTCGCGCGGCACGTCCTGGAGGAAGTTCACGAGCTGGAGCCCGGTGCACACGTCGTCCGACCAGGCGACGAGCTGCACGTCGTCCGGCGCGACCGATCGACGCCCGAGCACGAGGCGGCCGACGGGATCGGCCGAGTGGCGGCAGTACTCCCGCAGGTCGTCCCAGCTCTCGTACTCCGAGATTCGCTGATCCATGCGGTTCGCCTCGATCAGCCGCACGAACGGCTCCCTCGGCAGCCCGCAGGCCGCGATCGTCGGCTTCAGCTCCCGCATGACCGGCCAACTCCGGCTCGCCCGCGCCGTAGCACGGGTCGAGCTGCGCCTCGAGCTCGTCCAGCGCGGCGAGCCGGTCGCCCTCCCACTCGTCGCCGAGGATGTCGACGAGCCGCGCGAAGCCGTAGATCGCCCGCAGGTGCGGCCGATGCTCGCGCGGGAAGAGCAGCGACGCGACCGGGAAGTTCTCCGTGCGCGCGCGGGCGGCCACCTCCGCGACGTCGCATCGGCATGGAACGATGCTAGCCGTGCGTGCGATGGTTCTCGACGCGCCGGGCTCGCCGCTCCGCGAGGCCGACTGCGCCGATCCCGAGCCGGCCGCGGGCGAGATCCTCGTGGCCGTCTCCGCCTGCGGCGTCTGCCGCACCGACCTGCACATCGTCGACGGCGAGCTGCGGAGCCGAAGCTGCCGCTCGTGCCGGGTCACCAGGTCGTCGGCCGAGCGGTCACGGCGGGCGAGCGCTTCGCAGCGGGCGACCCGGTCGGCATCCCCTGGCTCGGCTGGACGTGCGGCGAGTGCCGCTACTGCCTGAGCGGCCGCGAGAACCTCTGCGATCGCGCCCGCTTCACCGGCTACCACCGCGACGGCGGCTACGCGGAGCTCGCGGTGGCCGACGAGCGCTACTGCGTGGCGCTCCCGACGGGCTACGACGCAGCGCAGGCGGCGCCGCTCCTCTGCGCCGGGCTGATCGGCTATCGCGCGCTGCGGCTCGCCGGCGACGGCGAGCGCTCGGCCTCTACGGCTTCGGCGCCTCTGCGCACATCGTGTGCCAGGTCGCGCGCCACGAGGGCAGGCGTGTCTTCGCGTTCACCCGCGCGGACGACACCGAGGCCCAGGCGCTGCGCGCTCGAGCTCGGCGCGGAGTGGGCAGGCGACTCGCTCGGGCCCGGCGCCGGAGGAGCTCGACGCCGCCATCGTGTTCGCCCCCGTCGGCGAGCTCGTCCCCGCGGCGCTGCGCGCGACCGCGAAGGGCGGCGACCGTCGTCGTGCGCCGGCATCCACATGACGCGACATCCCTACGTTCCCCTACGAGCTGCTCTGGGGGGAGCGGGTCGTGCGCTCGGTCGCCAACCTCACACGCGCCGACGCGTCCGAGTTCATGGAGCTGGCACCGCAGGTGCCGGTGCGCACCGAGGTGGAGACGTTCCCGCTCGCGGAGGCGAACGACGCGCTCGCCCGGCTACGCGCCGGTCGACGTCCGCGGTGCGGCCGTGCTCGTCGTGGAAAGCTAGGCCGGTGGCGACGCCCTCGATCGTGAGCCTCTATGCGAAGCATCCCGCTCTCCGCAAGGCTGAGACGACGGGCGAGCACCGGCTGGAGAGCAGGCGGCCGATTTTGCGCCTGCTCGAGCCCGGGACGACTGGCGCGGAGCTCGGCGTGTTCACGGGGCTCTTCTCGGAGGTGATCGTCGCCGACGTCAAGCCCGTCGCGCTCCATCTCGTCGACCCGTGGGCGCTTGCCTACGGCGAGCGCTACCCCGACTGGGGGGCCTACACGGACGGCGGAAGGCTGACGACCGCCGCCGCGCAGGAAGCCGCCGAGTCGCGCGCGGAGGCGGCGCGGCCCGCCTGCGACGCCCAGGTGCACGTGACGACGTCGACCGCCTGGCTCGAATCGATCGACGACCATGCGCTCGACTGGGCGTATGTCGACTCGACGCACGAGTATGAAGAGACCCGGGAGGAGCTCGATCTGCTCGCGAGCAAGATCCAGCCGAACGGCCTCGTGCTCGGCGACGACTGGCAGCCCAACCCGGACCACCCGCACCATGGAGTGTTTCGCGCCGTCCACGGCGCTATTCGGGAGGGCCTGTTCGACGTGATCCGCATCGACGAGCACATGCAGTGGGCGCTTCGCCCGGCCGCGCATTACGGGCTCGCGGGGCGCGTCCGGCGAGCAGCGCGCACGCGGCTCAAGCGCTGACCGGATCTTCACAGGAGCTTCACCGAGGCGTTACCCGCGGTGCCGGTCGCAGCGCCGGATCGCTTCTCAGCCGAACAGCCGGTGGGCGTAGGCTTCCGGCCATGGTCACCTGCGCGCGCTGCGGCCAGGAGAACCCGGAGGGTGCCCGCTTCTGCAACTCGTGCGGGGCGCCTCTCGAGGCGGCCGAGGAGACGCGGCTCGAGGAGCGCAAGGTCGTGACGGTGCTCTTCGCCGATCTCGTCGGCTTCACCTCGCGCGCCGAGCAGATGGATCCCGAGGAGGTGCGCGCGCTGCTCCGCCCGTACCACGCTCGCCTCCGGGACGAGCTCGAGCGCTTCGGCGGCACCGTCGAGAAGTTCATCGGCGACGCCGTGATGGCGGTCTTCGGCGCCCCCGTCGCGCACGAGGACGACGCCGAGCGCGCTGTCCGCGCCGGGCTCGCCATTCGCGACTGGATCCTCGACGAGCAGGCAGAGCTCCAGCTCCGTATCGGCGTCAACACGGGCCAGGCCCTCGTCTCGCTCGGCGCGCGGCCGGAGGAAGGCGAGGGCATGGTCGCGGGCGACGTTGTCAACACCGCTGCGCGGCTCCAATCGAACGCGCCGGTCAACGGCATCCTCGTCGGCGAGACGACATGGCGCGCGACCCACGACGCGATCGACTACCGCGAGGCCGAGCCCGTGCAGGCGAAGGGCAAGTCCGATCCTGTCGACGTGTGGGAGGCGATCGAGGCGCGCGGCCGCGTCGGCGTCGACATCTCGGGCCGGGTGCGGACGCCGCTCGTCGGGCGCCGCCGTGAGCTCGGCACACTCCTCGATGCCTTCGAGCGCGTGCGAAGCGGGCGCTCCGCACAGCTCGTGACCCTCGTCGGGGAGCCTGGCATCGGCAAGAGTCGGCTCGTCTACGAGCTCTTCCAGGCGGTCGAGCGGGACCCCGAGCTCGTCTACTGGCGGCAGGGCCGCTCACTCCCGTACGGCGAGGGCATCAGCTTCTGGGCGCTCGGCGAGATGGTGAAGGCGCACGCCGGCATCCTCGAAACGGACACGGAGGACGAGGCGCAGCGGAAGCTCCACGACGTCGTCGTGCAGACGGTCGGGGCAGACGACGTCGAATGGACGCTCACCCATCTGCGTCCGCTTGCCGGCGTCGAGGATGCCGCCCAACGAAGCGGAAGCCAGGACGAGGCGTTCACAGCCTGGCGAGGCTTCCTCGAGGGGATTGCAGACGAGAGCACGCTCGTGCTCGTGTTCGAGGACCTGCACTGGGGCGACGATGGGCTCCTCGACTTCGTCGATCACCTCGTCGACTGGGCCACGCGGGTCCCGCTCCTCGTCGTCGGTACCGCCCGCCCCGAGCTACTCGCCCGTCGTCCGGGGTGGGGCGGTGGCAAGACGAACGCCCTAACGCTTTCGCCCGCCCCGTTGTCGACCGAGGAGACGGCCGAGCTCGTCCACGCCCTGCTCGAGCGCGCCGCCATCCCCGCCGATGTCCAGGCAACGCTGCTCGAGCGCTCCGGTGGCAACCCGCTGTATGCAGAGGAGTTCGTGCGCCTCCTCGACGAGCGCGCCGAGGGCGCCGGCCTCCCCGAGACCGTGCAGGGCATCATCGCCGCCCGGCTCGACGTCCTCGACCGGGACGAGAAGGAGTTGCTCCAGGACGCGGCCGTCCTCGGGCGGGTCTTCTGGGTCGGCGGCCTCGGACACGACCGTGAGGCGGCGGAGGCGGCTCTCCATCGGCTCGAGCGGCGAGAGTTCGTCCAGCGAGAGCGCAGGAGCACCGTCGCGGGCGAGACGGAATACGCGTTTCGCCATGCGCTCGTCCGAGAAGTCGCATACGAGCAGATCCCGCGCGCTCAGCGCGGCGAAAAGCACCGCCGGGCCGCCGACTGGCTCGAGACGCTTGGCAGGTCCGAGGATCTCGCCGAGCTGCTCGCGCATCACTACATCGCCGTGCTCGAATACTCTGAGCCGGACGCCGAGCTCACCGCGCGGGCTGGCCGTGCGCTCACCGAGGCCGGCGACCGCGCGCTCGCGCTCAACGCGTATGGGACCGCGGCGCGCTTCTACCGGCGTGCCATGGACCTCGCGGCCGAGGACAAGCGCGGCCGCGTGCTCTTCGGCCTCGGAAGCGCCCTCGAGGCACTCGCCGACCCACAGGCGGGAGAACTGCTTGTGGAGGCGTCAGCCCAGCTCGCGGCGGAAGACGATCCCGAGACAGCAGCCGAGGCGGAGACGCTCCTCGCGCAGATCGCCTGGACCACCGGGGATGCCGCCGGTGTCGTCGAGCATTCGGGGCGAGCCGTCGAGCTCGTCCGCGGGCGGCCTCCGTCCGCCGCGCACGCAAGAGCGCTGGGCCAGGCCGCCCGCTTCGCGATGCTCGACGCCCGTTGGAGCGAGGCCGTAGAGACGGGAAAGGAGGCGGAGAGGATGGCTGCCGAGCTCGGCCTCGAGGCGATTCAAGCTGATGCTCTGGCCACAGTGGGCACGGCGCGAGGCGACGTCGGCGATCGGAGTGGCGACGCTGACCTCGAGCGCGCAATCGAGCTGGCGGAGCGGGCGAATGCCCCAATGGCACTCTCACGCGCACTCAATAACCTGGCCGCGCGGTACACGTGGGTCGACGCCTGGAGGACATACGAGCTCAACCTCCAGAACTACGAGACCATGACCCGGTACGGTCACGTCCGCCAGATCTGGTGGGCCCGTGGGCAGATGGCGGATACCGCGTACGACGTCGGGCGCTGGGACCACGCTCTGGAGGCCGCTGAGGCAGTGATCGCGTACGTCGAGGCGGGAACGCCCCACTACTTCGAGTCGGGATGTCTCCTCGTACGTGCCGCGATCACCTTCGCACGAGGTGATAGCCAACATTTCGACGCGGACATTGATCGAGCCCTCGACCTGGCCGCCGCGGCGACGGATCCTCAGGCGAACGCACCCGTCGTGGCGACCGCTGCCTTCCTGCGTTTCTTGGCCGGCGAACGCGATCGTGCGAAGCAGCTCCTCGCGGTCGCCGTCGAGTCGGTGAGGGGAACGGAGATTGGCGTGCAGATCATCGACTTCGAAGCGAGCCTCGTCGCCGCGCTTCTCGAAGTCGCCCCGGCGGAGTTCGGCATTCCGCCGGTGGTACCGGATAGCCCGCTTGGACATGCCGTCTCAGCGCTCTACGAACACGATCTCCTAGCGGCAGCCGACGCGGTGGCCGCGATGGGCAAGCTCACCCACGAGGCATACCTCCGCCTGCGAGCCGGCGAGCGGCTCCTCGCAGAGGGTGACGGGGGCCACGGTAAGGAGCAGCTCGAGCGCGCGCTCGCCTTCTACCGCGGCGTGCGCGCGACGCGCTTCGTCGCCGAGGCCGAGGCACTCCTCGCGAGCGCCGAGCTGCGCACTGCGTAGTGCGCGCCGCGCTCCTGCTCGTCCTCGCCCTCGCCGTCGCACTCGGCGGCTGCGGCGGAGGCGGAGCGCTAACGCGGGACGAGTACAGGTCCAAGCTCAACGCGGCGTGCCAGGCGTTCCACGAACGGGAGAGCGAGATCGGCGAGCCGAAGACGGTGCGCGATCTCGCATTGCGCGGTCCTAAGATCCTCGCAATCTTCGACGACACGCTGCTGGAGGAAATCGCCTCCCTCGATCCGCCGAAAGCGATCGCAGGCCAGGGGCGCCGGCTCGTGGCAATCGCCCGCCTGCAGAGAGCCACGCTAGTCGAGCTCGTCCAGGCGGCGCAGCGTCACGATCTTTCGGACGTCCGGCAGCTCCAGGCGACGAACGCCGCGCTCAACAAGCAGGCGGCGGCGCTGGCGCGGAAGCTCGGCGCAAACGGCTGCGCGCAAGGATCCTGAACCAACGGGCAGGAGCCGATACTGGCCGTTCTCGTGGCGAAGGCCGGTCGGGCGTAGGAGAAAATCGCCTGCAAAGTGCGCTCTTTGTCCCACGATCCCGCGCGGCAGTGGCCGAGCCGGTAAGGCTCGGAGTCGTCGGCTGCGGCCTCGTCGCCGAGGGCAGGCACCTGCCTGCGCTTGCGCAGATCGACGAGATCCGCGTCGAAGCGGTGGCGGACGTCGACTTCGCGCGAGCCGAACGCGTCTCACGGCGCTTCGGCGTACCGCGCGCGTACGAGACGGCGGAGGAGCTAATCGACGATCCGGCGATCGACGCCGTTGCTGTCTGCGTGCCGGCCTCCGCGCACGCCGAAGTCGGCCTGGCTGCGCTCGAGCGGCAGAAGCATCTCTACATCGAGAAGCCTCTGGCGCTGAGCCTGACGGAAGCCGACGCACTCGCAGATCGCGCACGTACGCAGCCGGTCAAGGCGACGATGGGCTTCAATCTGCGTTCTCACCGACTTGTGCGCGAAGCTCGCCAGATCGTCGCAGCCGGCGGTATCGGAGTCGTGCAGGCTGTGACGACGACCTTCAACGACGCCCGGCTCGAGCAGGCTGGCCTCCAGCCCTGGCGGACGCGCAGGGCACTCGGCGGCGGGACGCTCTTGGAGAAGGCCGTTCATCACTTCGACCTCTGGCGCTTTCTGCTTGACGACGAGGTCGTCGAGGTCTTCGCGCGAACTCGCTCCGGCCGAAGCGAGGACGAGGTGGCGACGGTGTCGGCGAGTCACGAAGCGCGGAACGCTCGTCACCGCGTTGTCGTCTGATCTGACGAGCTCCGCGAACGAGGTCGTCGTATGGGGAGACAGGGGATCGATCCGGGTGGACCTCTACCGCTTCGACGGCCTCGAGCGGGCTGATCTCGAGGCGCTTCCCGGCTCGCCGCGCGTCAGGCTCGAGCGGTTAGGCGCCGGTCTGGCGACGCTTCTGCGCACGGCTCCCGAGCTTCGGAGAGGCGGGGTCTTCGACAGCTCATACGGCGCCGCCTGGCGGGCGTTCGCAGCTGCAATCCGACGAGACGACGAGACGACGTCGAATCTCGTCGACGGCGTCAGGGCGCTCGAGATCGCAGTTGCGGCCCAACGATCGGCCGAGAGCGGTGAGCCGATCAGGCTGGACGGCCTGCGCGCACACTCCAAGACCGACGATGTCCTCGCCCGGGAGTCGGCCACGTGACTCCGCATGAGCCGAACCTGTCCATCCTCCTCGTCACCGACTCGCTCGCGACCGTCGCCACCGTGCTGTCCACCTTTCGCGCCCAGGAGGGGAGCGAGCAGCTCGAGGTCGTGATCGCCGCGCCACAAGACGCTGCCATCACAGGAGACGAGCCCGAGCTCCACGGCTTCGGCCGTGTCCAGGTGGTAGAGGTCGACGATGTCTCAAACATGCCGGCCGCACGTGCGTCCGCCGTCCGGGCAGCCACGGCTCCACTTCTGCTCTTCGCGGAGAGCCACGCCTACCCGCGGCCCGGCTACGTCAAAGCGTTACGCAAGGCGCACCGTGAGCGGTGGGTCGTCGTCGGGCCGGCGATCGGAAATGCGAACCCAGACTCCCTCGTCAGCTGGTCGAGCCTCTTCATGGACTACGGGCCCTGGGTGGACTACGCGGAGCGCGGGCCGATGCACGACGTACCCGGCCACAACAGCGTGTACAAGCGCTCGATCCTGATGGCGCTCGACTCGCGGATGGCCGAGCTGATGACGGCGGACAGCATCATGCACGGAGAGCTCCGCAAGGCGGGCTATGAGCTAGCCATGGAGCCGGAGGCTGTCGTGGATCACCTGAACGTATCCGGCTTCTACTGGGCGCTGCGGGAGCGCTTTCAGTCCGGGCGCGCGTTCGGCGCGGTTCGGGCGCGCCACTGGTCGCCTCCGCACAGGCTTGCGTACACGCTCGCATCGCCGCTGATTCCCATTGTCCGCCTCCGGCGGATGCTCTCGGACATCCGGCGAACTGGGCGCTCTGAGCAGCTGCTTCCGCAGGTGCTGCCGGTGCTGACTCTCTCGCTCTTCGTCAGCGCGGCGGGCGAGGCCGTCGGCTATGCGACCCGCAGGAAGGGTGGCGGCTTGATGCTCCTCTACGACATGGAGCTGCACAAGACGCACTATCTCGGCCGGACGGATCGGTTCAACGAGCAGCTGCAAGGGGCGTGAACTGATGGTCAGCGAACAGCCCGTGCTCTCCGTTCTCCTACCGACCGACTCGCTCTCGACCGTCCGCGATTCGCTCGAGTGCTTCCGTACACAGGAGGACAACGAGCAGCTCGAGATCGTGATCGCTGCACCGGTTGAAGCCCGCATCGATGGAAGCGAGCCGGAGCTTGCTGGGTTCCAGCACGTTCAGATCGTCGAGATCGAGAGCCGAGACTGGGAGGCCGGTGACCTGACGAGGCTGACGAAGGCGTGTGCACGCGCGGTCCGTGTCGCGCGTGGGCCGCTTGTCGTGTTCGCCGAGAGTCATGCCTTCCCGCGACCGGGCTATGTCAGAGCTCTGATCCGGGCTCACGCGGAGCCCTGGGGAGCGGTCGGTCCCTCGGTCTCGAACGCGAACCCCTCAGCCGTGAGCTGGTCGAGCCTGTTCATGGACTACGGGCGGTGGGTCGACTACGCGGAGCGTGGCCCAAAGGACGACGTGCCCGGCCACAACAGCGCCTATAGGCGCACGGCCCTGCTCGCCCTCGGGCCGAGGCTGGATGCCCTGTTGCACGCCAACAGCGTCATGCACGCTGAGTTACGCGCTGCAGGCTACGAGCTGATGATGGAACCCGATGCCGTCGTCGATCATATGAACGTCTCAAGCTTTGGCTGGTCGATGCGCGAGCGCTTCCAGTCGGGCCGGAATTTCGCCGCAGTCCGGTGCCGGGACTGGCCGACGCAACGGAGAGCCGCTTATACCCTAGGAGCCCCGCTGATCCCTCCCGTGCGGTTGTGGAGAACCCTGCGTGAGGTTCGCCGAGCACGCCGGTCGAGACAGCTCCCGCAGATATTTCCCGTGCTCCTGATCGCCCTCTGCTTCGGGGCCGCGGGTGAGGCAACCGGCTACGCAACCGGGAGATCGGGTGGGACGCGACTGCTGTGCGACATCGAACTGCACCGCACGCAGTACCTGAAGCCGTCGCATCGGCGACGTTGGCAGCCGGCGCTGGAGCCCGCGTGACGCCGAAGGCGCTGCCATTCTGCTCCGTGATCGTCCCGACTCGAAACCGGCCAGATTCCCTTGCAGAATGTGTCGCCGCCCTCTCGCGATTGGACTACCCGAGCGATCGCTTCGAGGTGATCGTCGTCGACGACGGAAGCGCTGCGCCCCTCTCGGGGTTGATCGACGAGGCTCGCGGCAAGGTCTCGATCACGCTTGTCCGCCAGGAGAGCGCAGGTCCCGGCGTGGCAAGGAACACCGGCGCCCGAACTGCGAGAGGAGAGTTGCTCGTCTTCACAGACGACGACTGCCGACCCGACCGAGCGTGGCTGCGGCGGATCGCCGATGAGTTCATCGTGAGGCCGGAGTGTGGCTTCGGCGGACGCACCATCAACATGCTGAGTGAGAACCCGCACGCGGCTACCAGTCAGCTCGTGATCACCGTCGGCTACGCACAGAACAACCATCAGCCTGACGATGCGCGCTTCTTCGCCTCAAACAACCTGGCCTTTCCGCGTGATGACTTCCTCGCGCTGGGCGGCTTCGATCCGACCTACAGGACGTCCGAGGATCGAGACCTCTGCGCTCGTTGGGTGCTCAGCGGCCGCCAGCTCGTCTACGTGCCCGAAGCCGTCGTTGGTCATGCGAACCCGCTCAACTTCAGCGGCTTCTGGCACCAGAACTTCACGTACGGCCAGGGCGCCTTCCGCTTCCATCGCGATCAGGCGAGAAGAGTCGGGAGGCGCGTCGCGATCGAGCCGTCCTTCTACTGGTCTCTCACACGCAGCGCATGCCGCGAGAGCGACTCGCTGCGCGGATCGCTGGTCGCCCTGTGGCTCCTCTGTGTCTGGCACGTGGCGAACACGGTCGGCTTCCTCCACGAGTGGTGGCGGCTGCGAGGCCAGCGAGACCAAGGAGTGGATGCGCTGCACGTTGCCTGGTCGGGCCGGGTCGGTGGAATCGAGAGGCTCGTAGAGGGATACGTCCGCGCGGCGTCCATACGCGCGGGGCCTAGGCATCTCGCCTGTCTCCTCGATGGACGTGGGCCGATCGGCGACGCGCTTGCAGCCGATGGCCTCGCGATCCAGCTTGGGCTCCGGGGTGGCTGGGATGTCGTCGGGCTCTGGCGATTCGCGCGTCTGCTCAGGAGTGCCCGGCCGCGGGTCACGGTCATGTACACGCACGCACTCGCGCCCTGCTTAGTGGCCTTGGTCGCTCGTCCCCGCGGGACCCGGATCTACGAGGAGTCCTCGGTCCGCGTCTTCAGCAGGGGCTTGAAGTTCCGCCTGCTCTATCTTCTGCTCCGGCACACGACGGCGCTCTTTCTCGCGCCGACCGACGCCGTCGCGCGAGCACTCCGCAGCCGGGGTGTCGATCCGGGGTCGATCCGCGTCGTTCCCAACGGCGTCTCCGTAGCCCATGCCGTGACAGGGTCCGGAAGCGAGAACGGCAAGCCAGTCGTCGGCACCGTCGGGCGACTCGAACAGCAGAAGCGCATCGATCTCTATCTCGAGGTCCTCGCGGTCCTCCGCGCCCGGAACGTCGGGCTTGCGGGCATCGTCGTGGGCGGGGGCTCGCTCGAGAGCCGGCTGAAGGCGGACGCAGAAAACCTGGGGCTGAACGGGGTCGTCGAGTTCGCAGGCGAGCAGGCCGACGTCACGCCCTGGCTCGATCGGTTCGACGTGTTCCTGATGACCTCCGAGGTCGAGACGTTCGGCATCGCCGCGGCGGAGGCGATGGCGCGAGGAGTCCCGGTGGTTGCGATGCCGTCAGGCAGTGGCCTCGACGACGTCGTCCGGAGCGGGGGCGTCCTGCTTGCCGATCGCGAGATCCTGACGGCCGCCGCCACGGTCGAGCGCCTGCTCGCATCACCCTCGCGGCAACGTAAAACGCGGAGACGCGGCGCGACGTTCGCCTCGGCTCTCGACTACTCGCAGCTGATCAGCCGCCTCGACGCGCTCTTGGACGAGGCGTCCGGTATTCCGACTTTGCCCCCGCACCCGGTGCCGTCCCCACAATTGGAAGCGGACTTTCGATCAATCAGCTAGCCACTCGTCGTTCTCGGGGGTCTCATTGATCGCTAAGGGAAGCCGCGGCGCGACTCTGAGCGCGCGGGACGCGTTTGCTGTCGCACCGGCGGTCGGGCTCTTCCTGGGACTAGCCGCCTACGAGATCGTGCTGCACCGGACCTGGGTGGGTGATGTCGGCGACGAGGCCGCCTACTTCCTCATGAGCAAGAACATCTGGCGCTACGGTGCTCCCCTCCTGGATCAGGATGGCTCGGCTCAGTGGTCGACGACGTGGTCGCCGGGGCTTTCGGCGCTCCTTGGGCCATTCGGCGCGCTTCCGATGGGACCGAGCGTCGTCGTCGAACGCATCGTGGTCGCCCTGTCGGGCGTGGCGTTTCTCGTGCTCGGCTATGTCTGGATGCGGCGCCAGCTCGACCTCAGCCCGGTGTGGGCCGGGGCTGCGACGGCCTGCGTTGCTGCGAACTATGCGCTCGTCCGCGCCGGCGCACTGGTGTTGTCGGATGTTCCGGCGGCGGCGGCCCTCATGGGTGGCGTCGTCCTGCTCCGCAGCGGGAGAAGCCGCGCGGGTCTCGCCCTGCTCGTAGGCGCCGCGGTCCTGCGCCCGATCAACATCGCCGTGCTCGGCGCAGCGCTCGCCTGGCTGGTCCTCGAGCACCGCCGCCGGCCAACCCGGGCTGCAGCGATCGCCGCAGTCGCCGGAGCAGGGGTGGTGTTGACAATCTTGCTCGCCGCAGGTGGGCTCCGCGGCTACTACTCGCAGTTCACCCGTCCAGGCGACGGCGGAATCTCGAGGACGCTCGTCGAGCAGTCGAAGGCGCTCACCTGGTACCCGTTGGGCTGGTTCAAGGGAGATGCGTTCTCCAACCCGCATGGCGTCGAGCGCGCTCTCCTGAAGCTGGTCTCGCTCGGTCTGCTCGTGCTGGCAGCCATGGTCGCGGTGCGACGCCGTCTCCTGCTCGAAGCAATGATCGTCGCAGCAACGATGGTCGTGCTCCTCGTCTACCGCGCAGGCGGTGCCGACGAGGCCCGCTATCTGATTCCGCTGTCTCCGTTCTTCATCGGCGCGATCTTAGCCGGCTTCCGCGAGCTTCCATGGCCCTCGGCGGCGTCCGCCGTCGCAGCGCTCGCCGCATGCGCGGCGGTCGTCGGTGGCATCCACTTCTACGCCGCGGTGACACCCTCGACGGCAAGGGTCACCGCCGAGGTTTCTGCAAGACGAGGCGCCTATCGCTGGGTGAAGGAGCACGTTCCTAAGGGTTCGGAGGTGGTGGCCTACAACGACCTTCAGGCATTCCTGTACAGCCATCATCCGACGGCCACGGCGATCCGACACTTCTCGCCGGGTCACACGTTCGTCGTCCTGGTCCCACCGGGGCTCGAGGCGGGAGAGTCGGAGCACATCCTGGACGGCTTCCGCGGCCATGAGGTGTATCGCCGCCGGGAGGTCTCGGTCGTCCAGGTCGATGCGCGGACCGCGCCGGCCGGGTGACCGGTCTAAGAGCGCCGATCCCGCCTAGCGCTTGAGGCGGGACTGCCCGCCCACGACACGCCTCACCTGCGGCGAGACACGATTACCAACTCACGTCCCAGCCGTGCTCTCTCGAGCAACGACTTCCAGCGCGGCACACCGACGATACCGCCCATCATCCGGTGGACATAGCGATTCTCGACCCAGAACAGCACACCCCGATCTCCCCCTGGCGCGAACGTGCGAACATCCTCGATCCTGTAATCGGACTGCAACAGCCGCCTGACCTGGCGCAGCGTTGGCCACTCCTCAACGGGCCCGTGCGGAACGGATGGATGGTGCGGTCGGAGTGTCGATCGTCGCCGCCAGACGAACGGGTTCTGCGTCATGAGCAAGAACGTGTCGCCTGTCGTCTGTAGCGAGGCGATCCGAGCGACGCAGGCGGCGTAGTCGGGCATTGGCACCAGCGAATCCGAGCTGACGACTAACTGGAACGGGCCTTCGAGATCGAGTTCGAGAAAGTCGCCACATAGAAGCTGCACGTCGGGATGTCGCCGTCTTCCGTCCTCGATCGCCTGGGGCGAGAGGTCGGTGCCCCACGCTTTCCCGAAGGGCAGCAGCGCGCTTGCCAGCCAGCCCGTTCCGCATCCGACGTCGAGGATCCGAGCGTTCTTTAGGCAGGCGTCCTGAGCGACAGTCGTTGCGATGTCGCGTTGCCGCTCCATGAATTCATCAAGATCGCCACGAAAGCGCCACTCGCGGTTCCACTCATTCCAGAAGCGAACGTGAGGATCGTCGGGGCCTCCGTACTCTTCTGTTACCCCCGAGTCCATGCTTCTCCCTCCCGTCGCCGTTCGCTGACGTAGCTCCGACAGCCGACGCTTCCAAGCTGACCCAGTCTTTCGTCAGCTCGATCTTCCTGCCAGTGCGCTCATCAATCCAATTTAGACAGGCGACTTGGTGCGGTCCGGCCCTTCGTCGACGTCGGCGGCCATCGTCACCTCGCCGCTCTCGCTCGGCAGCTTCATCTCGACCGGTGCCTCTGGCCCTGGGATCGCGTCGCCTAGCCGTGCCGTGATCTGCCCGCGAACGACGCGCGCCGGCCAGTCGTGCGACGGCACGACGAACGAGCCCGAGTTGAGCGCCTTGACAACCGCAGCCTTCTCCTCGCGCTTGCGCATCGAGTGATTGCCCGTCACCTGCGGGTCGTAGTCGCCCATCTGGTAGAGCGGCGCGACGATCTGATCCTGCACGTCGTAGATGACGTCGCCGCAGATGCAGACGACGCCTGCCGCCGTCTCGACGAGAATGTTCATCGACCCTTCGGTGTGGCCACCGGCGTGCTCGAGGCGAACGCCGGGCACCAGCTCGATCGGCCCCGCGAGCTCGAGGTCGAGCAGACGCAGCGCCCCGGGAATGTGCAGCCGGTCGACATGGTGCTTCACGTACTCGGCCGGGTACTGCTCGGTCATCAGACCGGAGACAGAGTGCTCGAGCTCCTTGCGCTGCATGCACACCGTTGACGTCATCGGGAACTTGTCGTCCTGCCCCGCATGGTCGATGTGATTGTGCGTGTGCAGGATGTAGCGCACGTCCTTCGGCTTGACACCGAAGCGCCCGAGCTGGTTCTCGATCTGCTGCTCCTCGCTGATCCAGCCGGTCATGCCGAGCCGTTGCATGATCTCGGGATGAGAGGCGCCGGTGTCGACGAGGATCGGATCGTCGCCGCCCAGGATCAGGGAGCCCCACGTCTTGGCGAGCGCCTTCTGACCCATGTTGCGCGCGAGTACGAGAAAGCTCGACTCGAGCTCGATGTCGATGAGGTCGAGAAGCTTGACTTCAAGAGCCATGGCCATCCCCTCCTTGCTGGATTGGGGCGATTCTAGGACGTCTACGGGCCAGGTGGCGTCCGCGTCAAGGAAGCCGACGCGCGAATGCCGAACCTACACGATCGGCGGTTGTTTCACCTACCACTTGTCGGGTACTTAGAGACACGTCGACCCGCGCGAACAACGGCGGCGTCGACTGCTTTGGAGTCGAGCAGGGGGAGGATCATGGGAGGACGAAGAGGCACCAGGCCCACTTGGGGCTTGGTAGCGATCGTTGTGGTTGTGGCGGCAGCGGCGGCACTCGTACCGGGAGCGGTTGCAGGTATCGCTTCGGGCGCGCTCAATTGCACGCTTCCGAAGTACAACCCGACGCATTACGCGATTCAGACGGGCCAGACGGTGACTTGCACGATCGACGGCGCGAGTGACGCGAGTGGTAAGACCACCGTGCCGGTGATCATCAAGAGCTCCGATCTCGGCAACACGACCGTCACTGGCACGGTCTCGGGCACCGGCTCGTCGACGAAGATCACCTTCACGTACACGGCGCCGGTCGTTGCCTGCAACACCACGATCGTCGCCTACATCAGCAACGGCAATAACTCCAACAATTCCAAGATCACGGCCGGCGGGACCGCGGCTGCGGGATTCGCGTTCGTCGATGCGTCTGGGAAGGGGATCACCACTTGTACTCCGCCTCCTCCCAACCCGCTGATCTACCTCGGCTATGCGGATACCTACCGTCCTACCGGTGGAACGCCGTCGCCGTGGCTGGGAAGTCCGAACGTGACCTTCATCGGCTGCGGGGTCGACCCGAACGGTGCCGTACCGACAACGGACAACTGCGCGAAGCAGCCTGTAGGCGGCGCCGACATCTACGACTCGAGTGCGATCAGGATCGACAACGTCACGGGTAGCCCGATGTCGGTCACGGGCGCGAGCGTCTCGATGGCGCCGGCCTGCAACTTCAACCCGTGGCCGGGGCTGAACGTCACGATTCCCGTCGGTGGGACGCTGATCCTCACCCAGACAGGCGGTGTCGATCCCTGCGGCGTCGAGCCATTCGGCTACAACTTCGATGGCTCCGATACGAACGAGAGCTCGTGTGTGAACAGCGGGATCATCCCGGTGATCACACTGACCATCAACGGGACAACCAGCACCATCAACGACACGGGGCAGATCCTGAACACGGGCGGCATCGAACCCGTAACCTGCTCGGGAGCAACGAGCGAAATGAGGAACTGGGTGCAGATCGCGTTCCCGTAACGCGTACAGTTCCGCCTCTCTCGGCCCGGGGTTGCGTCAGCAGCCCCGGGCCGAGCACTTTCCCAGACAAGAACCGGTGCCCGCGGTCAGACGTCAGCGACGGCGGGCTGCTAAGCAGTAGCCCAGTGGGAAACTTCGCTCAGTCCCTGCTCTCAGGCGACGATAGAGCCGCGTTTGTGTGCCGATCCGACTAAGCGCGAGGAAGACCTTGGCTATGGACTGATTGCGCACGAAGAACTTGTTCAACAGATCGAGCAGCACGTCGGGGTAGCCGCCGTACGGTTCGAGTTCCACGACCGCCAGGTCATTGTCAGCGCACAATCGCCGCAGTGCGAACTCCGTGTATCGGTGGTAGTCGTGCGGCGCCTCGTGCACCCAGTAGAAAAAAGGCATGCCTGCGAGCAACATTCCATTGGGGCGCAGGACTCGGGCGATTTCGGCAATGAGCGCGTCGGGTTTTGCGATGTGCTCGAGCACATCCATGAGCAGCACGGTGTCGAAGCTATCGTCGTCGAAAGGAAGAAGACCGTTTAGATCGACGTACCGGTCAACGTGATCGGTCCCGTGTTCCGTGCTTTCCCAGTCGATACAGGTCGTCTCTATGACCTGATCTCTGTAGATGTCGTAGTAGGGGACGTCTCCGCACCCACAGTCGAGCAGAGCGCCTGATGCGTGGGTACGGATCATCCGCACGTAATCGTCGATGACGCACGAGCAGATGAACATGGAGCCACTTCCGACATAGTCGGGGTTCGGCACATACCGCCCCGACTGCGAGTCTCTCACGAACTTCGTCGGCTTCCAGCGGTCGGGGTGTCGCACTCGACAAACTCTGACTCCACGTCATTTCTGAGTCAAGCGGCCGGCGGTCGGCCCAAAAGAGCGGAATTAGCAGGCCTTCCGTGGAGCCGACGCGCGGTTTCGAACGGTGCGAGAACCGATCTACGACCCTTCGCCGGCAACGTTCGACTCGCTTGGGCTCGCGTGGCTCAGATCGGTCCGGTACTGGTCGATCCGCTGCTGGAGGCTGGACAACAGCAGCGACGGGGTCAACCCGAAGAACGCAGCAACGACGAGTCCGTATGGGTTTTTGCCGAGGTCAAACGTCGTTGTGAGGTCAAGGGAGGCTTGTCCTTGTCCTTGGGTGAGGCTCACGAGCACGACTCCGCCGATCGCGGCCAGACCGGCGAGGAGGGGTGTCTGGATGAGGCGCACGACGCCCAGTCCGTAGTCGTCTTGCGCGGCGGTTGAACCGGTCGCCGCAGAGTGCAGTTGCTTGACGAGCCCAACGACGCCGCCGACGAGGTAGAAGGCGGACGCCGCGACGATCTCCGTCTTGGTGGCTCCAGAAAGGATCGCAAGGAAGAGGAACGTGCAGCCCGTGATCCCGGAGAAGATCACCGTGCCGTAGAGCCTGTTTCGAGCGCGAACGAGCGCCTCGCGCCGGCTGTCCCGGAACTCGGCGATCGCGGCCCTGACCTGCATGAGCGCCGCACGTGCGTCCTTGGCTGCCTCGGCCGTTGTCGATCCGGCCTCCGGCTTGGGCTCTGGCGGCTTGATGAGGTATTGCCCGGCGGTCGGGCTTAGGCTCACGACCGCCGTCCTCAGCCTCGCGAGCAGCGCGTCGCGTTGAGGGATTTTCGAGCCTTCAAGGCGCATCTCGTCGCCGAGCGCCTCGCGGAGGACGCGGTCAACCGGCTCGAGACCGAGCAGGGCTACCTCGATCGAGTGGAGGCGTTGCCATGCGTCGATATAGCCTGTCCCGAGAAGCCAGGGCAGGCCCACCAGGGACGGCTCCTTGAACATCGGCTCGAGATACGCTTTGTGCTCGGTCGCCTCACGGCACGCGCCGGGCGCGTTCGAGTGAGGACAGACCGTGGTCAATCTCTCCTTGACGTCGTCGAATCCTTGACGGAGTTGGTCGAAGGGTCCCGGGCATGCCGAAGCGGATCTTGTGAATCGCCGGCACACCACCACAGCCAGCAGCACACAGAACGCAACTGCGATGAGCGCCCCGCAGAAGCACGTGCGCGCAGGTGTCCTGTTCAACAGGCTGTTCCACTGCGCGGCGCCCTTGAGATCGGTGCCGTACGGCCCTGTCAAGAAGAGGAAGACCGTGGCGACGGCGATCGCGCCGGGGAGCATGAGGCTGCTGACAACGAATCCGAGCAACGACTCGCTGACGATCCTTGGGATACGCAAGGCCTTGCCCTCCTTTCACTGCGCCTGACTTACGCCCACATGGCGTAGTCGAGGAAGCGAGACGACCTCGCAGTGACGCTTGTCACGTTCGCTACAGATGAGCGATTCTCGCGCAAGTCGCCCATCCAGTGCAAATCAGCTCCGCTCCGGTACCGTCCCGCGTCGATGGGCGGGCGCGCCGAATTCAAAGGCCGGTACATGGAGATCCATATGGATTCGCTCAGCCTCCGCCTCCACTTCCTTTGCTCGCAGGGCGAGCGCGCCGATGGCTCGCCGATCGTCTTCATCCCGGGCCTCGGTTCGTCGTGCCGCACGATGCTTCCGACGGCGCAACTGATGCCGGGCGGACGGGACGTCTTCATCGTCGATCTGCCGTCGCAGGGCGAGAGCGAGAACGCGAGCAGGCCCCTCAGCCTTGCCGAGTATGCCGCTGCCACGGCCGCGTGGCTCGACGGACTCGAGCTTGGGCGAGCCGTGCTGGTCGGACATTCGTTCGGTTCCCAGGTCTTGGTCGAACTCGCGGTCGACCGTCCAAGCCTCGTAGATTCGCTCGTACTTATCAGCCCGACTGTCGATCCACATGCACGAACGATGCTGGGCCAGCTGGCTCGTCTTCTACTCGACGCGATCCGTGAACCACGTGACCTCCTCCGTCTCCAGCTGCGCAGCTACCTGAGGAACGGAATTCGCGGAATGCGCGACCTCGGCAGGATCGCGATCCGCGATCGAGTCGAGGCGAAGCTTCCTTCCATTGAAGCGCCTACGCTTCTCGTCCGCGGTACGCGAGATCCCTTGGTTCCCGACCGATGGGCGAAGCAGATGGCGTCGCTCTTGCCGCAGTCCAAGCTCGTCACGATCCCGAACGGGACACATGCGGTCCAGTATCAGTCCGCCGGCGCCGTCGCGCAGGCGCTGAACAAGTTCCTCGTCGACGTCAGCCGCCTGCGCGCGCCGGCAACCCACGAACCGGGGGGCCCAATTCCAGGGCTTTTCTGAGAGCCGACGCGCGGATTCGAACCGCGGACCCCTTCATTACGAGTGAAGTGCTCTACCAGCTGAGCTACGTCGGCGTGCTGACCACAATCTAGCGTCCCTTAGGCCAGATACGGACGAGCTCACACTGTTCGCGGGTCTCCGGTGGACGACCAGGATCGAGCCCGTGCCGCTTTCGGTGGCAGCCGATCACCGTGCGTGTACGGCCAATGCCCATCCGGCAATGGACGTAGACGCTGTCACCGTCCTCCAGGGCCGCATCGATCAGGTCGAGGGTCGCGATCATCTGCTCCACGGTCGGCACGCCGAAGTCGCGGATCGGCATGCGGACATGCCTCACGCCCTCCGGCAGCGAATGCGCATAGGGCGGGAGCGTCCCTTCCTCCGTCAGGTCGACGAACAGCGTCGTCCCGTCCCGAAGCTGGCCGCCGCGAGGATACGGCCCGCTGCGCAGCGTCACGCCGGTGCGAGCTCCCGCCGCAGCCTGATGAAGAGCGCCTCCAGGGCGAGCTTCGGCTGTAGGTTCAGCTCCTCGAACCAGCGCCACGCCTCGCGCACGAGCTCCGCGGAACGCTCGGCTGCCGGCAGCCGCTCGGGGACGCCGTCCTCGCGCAGGGTTGCGAGATGGTCGTAGTGGACGACGATCGGCTCGGCGCCGACGGCAACCGTGACGAGATCGCGGTACCACGCGGTCAGCTCCTCGAGCGCTTCGAGCACGCTCTCCCGCATCGCGCCGAACTCCGCCCGCCGCAGCCGCTGCTCGTTCTCCCGCTCGGGCAGGCCGAGCCATTCGGTCTCCTCGTCCGCCCTCGCGCGAGCCTCGCTCCCAGCCGCGTCGGCAATCCGGACGACGGCTGCGGCGGCCTCCGCGGGCGCGAACCGGGGGTCGGCGTAGGCAGCGCGCGCGAGGCGGAGGATCTCATCTCGCCGCTCGGCCGCATCCTCGTCGAGCAGCCGCTCGGCCCGGTCCAGACGACCCCCTGCCACCCGTGCGAGCGCCGTGATCTGCTCCGAAGGAAGGCCCGGCGCCTGCGCGGCGAGCACCGTGTACACCGCCTTCTCCGACAGGCGGCTGAAGGGGACGAGCTGGCACCGCGAACGGATCGTCAGCGGCACGGGGCCGACCTCGTCGGCGAGCAGGCAGATGACCGCGTACGGCGGGGGCTCCTCGAGGTCCTTGAGCAGCGCGTCCGACGCCTCGTCGTTCAGCGTGTGCGCGGAAATGACGACATAGACGCGCCGCTCGGCCTCGAACGGGCGCATGTGCAGGTCCCGCCGGAGCTTGCGCACCTCGTCGATCCGGATCTGGTCTCCGAGCGGCTCGAGGACGTAGAGGTCGGGGTGCGCCCGGCGCTCGACCCGGCCCCGGTCGCCGAGGAGGTGGGCGGCGAAGGCGAGAGCCGTCTTCTGCTTGCCCACGCCGGGTGGGCCGTGGAACAGATACGCGTGCACCGGCCCCTCGTCGATCGCCGCCGTGAGCAGCCGCTTCGCCGCTTGCTGCTCGATGATCTCATCGAACACCGGCGAGCTCCTCCCTGATCTCCGAGGCGACCTCGTCCTCCGGTTGCGATCCGTCGAGGAGACGGATCCGGTCGGGATATCGGCGCGCGAGGTCACGGTAGGCGTCTGCGAGCGCGGTGTGGAACGGCGCCTCCTCTCGCTCGATCCGATCGCGCTCCGGGCCTAGGCGCTCCGCGGCTGTCGCGCTGTCGAGGAGCAGGACGAACGTCCGGTCCGGGACAAGATCGCGCACGGCGACGTTGAGCTCTATCACACGCTCGACGCCGAGCCCACGCCCGAGCCCCTGATAGACGAGGGACGAGTCGAGGTAGCGATCGCAGAGGACATCGCTGCCGGCCGCGAGCGCGGGCCGGATAACGCGTTCCGCGAGCTCGGCCCGGGCGGCCGCGAACAGCGCCGCCTCAGCCCAGGGCGTCATCGCCTCCCCGTCGAGGACGAGCTCTCGCACCCGTTCGCCGAGCGCCGTTCCACCAGGCTCGCGCGTAGCGATGACCGACCGGCCCGAGTCCGTGAGGTGCTGTTCGAGGAGGCGTACCTGCGTCGACTTCCCCGAGCCGTCGACACCCTCGAAGGTCACAAACATCGCCCGAACGATAGGGCCGCGGACCGGCGGCCGGGGCGTCAGCTGAAGGGACGCATGACCGGGCGTACGGGCCGACTTCGGAGATGCGCCCCGATCCCGTCCTCGAGCGCCCTACGGTAGACGGCCAGCGCCTCTGCGACCGCCTCGATCGTCAGATCGATGTCCGCTTCGGTGTGGGAGTAGCTGACGACGAGCGACGGAAGGATGAAGCCGCGCTCGATCGTCTCCTGGAGGAACAGCGTGCGGAACTCCTGCGACGGCCTGCCGATCTCGTCGCGTGCCACGTACACGAGGTTCGGCGCCCGGCCGACGACCTCGAACCGGTTCGCGACGCCGTTCTCCCGCGCCGCCGCCTCGATCCCTTGACGAAGTCGCTCCCCGCGCGCATGGAGCGTTTCGATCACGGGCTCCTCGCGGTAGATCCGCATCGTCTCGATTGCTGCGGCGAGCCCGTGCGTCTCGGCCCCGTGAGTCGTCGAAAGGAGGAAGACCCGCTCGCGCGGGTCGCGCAAGCCGCCGAGCTCCATTATCTCGCTCTTGCCGACGAGTGCGGAGCACGCGAAGCCGTTCGCCATCGCCTTGCCGAAGGTCGCAAGATCGGGCTCGATGCCGTAGGTCGCCTGTGCGCCGCCGATATGCCAGCGGAATCCGGTGATCATCTCGTCGAGCACCAGCAGCGCGCCGTGCTGCGTGCACAGCTCTCGCAAGCCCTCGAGGAACCCCGGCGCCGGCGGGACGCTGCGCTCCGCCTCGAGCACGACACAGGCGATCTCGCCCGCGCGAGCCTCGAACAGGGCAGCGGCTGCAGCGAGATCGTTGTAGGGGAAGGTGACGGTCAGGTCCCGGATCGCCTGCGGAATGCCGGCGGGCATCGCAGTCGAGCCGATGAACCAGTCGTTGTAGGCAAAGAATGGGTGGTCGGCGCAGAGGGCGACGAGGTCGCGCCCGGTGTGGGCGCGGGCCAGCGTGATCGCAGCGGTGTTCGCCGTCGAGCCGTCCTTGCAGAACTTGACCATCTCGGCCGCCGGGAGGAGGTCGAGCAAGGCCTCTGCCGCCTCGAGCTCGATCAGCGCGGGCCGCGTGAAGTTCGTCCCGAGCAGCATCTGGCGGTGCGCAGCCCCGACGACAGCCGGATGGGCGTGGCCGAGCGTGACGGCCCGAAGCCCCATGCCGTACTCGACGAACGCGTTGCCGTCGGTGTCCCAGATGCGACAGCCGGAGCCGCGCGCAATCAGGCCAGGCGCGAGCTCGGGGAACTGGTCGTCACCCTTCGCGTACGTGTGCGAACCGCCGGGGATGAGCGCGTGTGCGCGATCGCGTAGTTCGAGTGCCCTCGCCGATCCCAGATGTCTCCCCGGAGGCTCCTGAGCGGCTTCGATCCGCCGACTCATCCCGATCAAAGTAAAGGCCCGGCTCGGACGGCAGTCAAGATTCGTTGACGTCGGCACTCACAGCTCTCACCATTTGTCCATGGTGGGAAAGCGAGAGACGGGAACCCGTGGGCGCAGCCTGCGACGAGGCGACGTCGTCGAGATCCGTCCGGCGGTGGAAATCCTCGCGACGCTCGACGAGCACGGCTGTCTCGAGGGGCTGCCGTTCATGCCAGAGATGCTCCCCCACATCGGACAGCGATTCACCGTCGAGGCCCGGGTCGAGCGCGCATGCGACACGATCAACAAGGGCGGACGCATCCGGCGAATGCGGGACACGGTGATCCTCGACGACGTCCGCTGTGACGGCTCGGGCCACGGCGGCTGCGACGCCGGCTGCCGCTTCTACTGGAAGGAGGCATGGCTGCGACGGGCGGGCGACAGCCCGACGCCCGAGGTCGATTCGGACGCCGCGGATGAGCTCGAAGCGCTCGTCCGGGCGAGCTCGGAGCGGAACGAGGAGGGCGAGACGATCTACCGCTGCCAGGCGACGGAGTTCGTGCGGGCGACGGACGAGCTCGGGTGGTGGGACGCGAAGTCCTTCGGCCGCGAGGTGAGCTGCGGCAACGTCTCGTTGCCGCGCTTCGTCGCCGTCAGCGCCAAGATCGTCTACGAGGAGGTGCGCCGTCGGCTCGGGCTCTGGTCGTACCCGGTCAAGTCGACGGGGCCGCGTGAGCCGAGCGGCACGAAGCTCGACCTCCAGGCCGGTGACACCGTTCGCGTCAGGTCAGCCGAAGAAATCTCTGCGACGCTCGACGCGTCGCTCAAGACCCGTGGGCTCTGGTTCGACCGGGAGATGCTCCCCTACTGCGGCAGCACCCGCAGGGTCGTCCGTCGCGTCAACCGGTTCATCGACGAGGGGTCCGGCCGGATGATCGAGCTGAAGACCGACGGCGTGATCCTCGACGGCTGCCTCTGCAAGGGCTACGAGAGCGAGGGCCGGTGGTTCTGCCCGCGTGCGATCTACTCATGGTGGCGCGACGACTGGCTCGAGCGCTCCGAGGCGGGGGGCTGAGATGCCCACCTGCAGGCTGTGCGGCAGCGAGCTCCATGAGACGCTCGTCGATCTCGGTTCCTCGCCGCCGTGCGAGAGCTTCCTCAGCGCCGACCAGCTGAACGAGGCAGAGCCGTTCTACCCGCTCCACGTCTGGATCTGTGGGAACTGCCTGCTGGCTCAGCTCGAGGAGTACGTGGCGCCCGAGGACATCTTCGAGGACTACGCGTACTTCTCGGCCTACTCGAGCTCGTGGGTCGAGCACGCGCGCCGCTACTCGGAGAAGATGATCGAGCGCTTCGGGCTCGGAAGCGAGAGCTTTGTCGTTGAGCTTGCTTCGAACGACGGCTACCTACTCCAGCACTTCGTCGAGCGCGGCGTACCGAGCCTCGGCATCGACCCTGCGGCCAACGTCGCCGAGGAGGCGACCGCGCGAGGCGTCGAGACGCTCGTCGCGTTCTTCGGTTCCGCGCTCGCCGAGACCCTGGTCGCCGAGCGCGGCACGGCAAACCTGATCGTCGCGAACAACGTCCTCGCGCAGGTGCCGGAGCTGAACGACTTCGTCGCCGGGATCGTGACCCTGCTCGCTGAAGACGGCGTCGCCACGGTCGAGATGCCGCACCTGGTGCGCCTGATCGAGGAGGTGCAGTTCGACACGATCTACCACGAGCACTACTCGTACTTCTCCTTGACAACGCTCGTCCGCCTTTGCGCGCGGCACGGGCTCGAGATCTTCGACGTCGAGGAGCTCCCGTCCCACGGAGGATCGCTCCGGATCTACGTCACCCACGCAAGCGACACGACCCGCGAGCGCCGGGCCAGCGTCGGCAAGCTGCTCGACCGCGAGCGGGGCGCTGGATACACCGAGCTCGACACGTACCGGAGCTTCGCGCCCCGTGTGAACGAGGTGAAGTGGAGTCTGCTCGAGCTTCTCATCCGCCTGAACCGAGAGGGCAAGCGCGTCGTCGGCTACGGCGCGCCCGGGAAGGGGAACACCCTGCTGAACTTTTGCGGCGTCCGAAGCGATCTGATCGAGTTCACGGTCGACCGAAACCCGCACAAGCACGGGAAATTCCTGCCCGGCACACACATCCCGATCTATCCTCCCGACACGATCGATGAGACGCGACCCGACTACATCATGATCCTGCCCTGGAACCTCCAGCATGAGATCGCCGCCCAGCTCACGCACACACGCGGCTGGGGTGCGCAGCTGATCGTGCCGATTCCGGTGCCGGCGATCTTGCCCTGGCCGGAGAAGGAAGCGGCGGCCTGAGATGAAGGTCGTGATCTTCTGCGGCGGCCTCGGGCTCAGGATGGGCGAGACGTCCGCGCGCATCCCGAAGCCGATGATCCCGATCGGCGACAAGCCGATCCTCTGGCACATCATGAACTACTACGCGAGCTTCGGGGTCACCGACTTCGTGCTCTGCCTCGGCTACAAGTCGGAGGCGGTCAAGGAGTACTTCCTCACCTACAACGAGGCGCTCGCGAACGACTTCGTGCTCTCGGACGGCGGCAAGCGCGTCGAGCTGCTCAAGCGCGACATCCACAACTGGTCGATCACGTTCGTCAACACCGGGCTCCACGCTGTCATCGGCCAACGCCTGAAGAAGGTTCAGTCGTACCTGGACGATGACGACATGTTCCTCGCCACCTACGGGGACGGCCTCACGGACGCCCCGCTCCCGGAGATGATCGAGAGGCTCGAGGCGAGCGACAACGTGGGGCTCTTCCTCGCCTCGCGCCCGACATACAACTTTCACGTGGTCTCGTTCGACGAAGCTCATCAGGCGACGAACGTGCAGGACGTGACGACGCTCGATCTCTGGATCAACTCCGGCTTCTTCGTCTTCCGGCGCGAGTTCTTCGACTACGTCGGAGAAGGCGAGGATCTCGTCGACGAGCCGTTCCAGCGCCTGATCGAACAGGGCAAGCTGGCAGCATTCCCGTACGACGGGTTCTGGGCGCCGATGGACACACTCAAGGACAAGCACCGGCTTGAAAGCCTCTACGAGTCGGGGCAGGCGCCGTGGCGGACGCCCGTCGGCGCACCAAACGGCGCGCCGAACGGAGCGCCTGCACCCGCGTCATAGCCGATGCACACGCTGTCGCTCGACGCCGATCGACGGATCGACACGATCCTCGTCGTCAGCGCCCATGCCGACGACGCCGAGATCGGCTGCGGCGGCACGATCCTTCGGCTCGCGGCCTCGCATCCCCACGCCGAGGTCGTCTGGGTCGTGCTCTGCGCGGCCGGCGACCGAGCGGAAGAGGCAAGGCGTAGCGCCGCGGACTTTCTCCAGGGGTTCGCGAAGACGCGCGTCGTCGTCAAGGACTTTCGCGACGCGTTCCTCCCGTACGTCGGCGGCACGGTGAAGGACGTGTTCGAGGAGCTGAAGGCCACCGTGACGCCCCAGCTCGTCTTCACACACCAGGGCTCGGACCTGCACCAGGACCATCGACTGCTCAACGAGCTAACGTGGAACACGTTCCGCGACCATCTGATCCTCGAGTACGAGATCCCGAAATACGACGGCGACCTCGGCTCGCCGAACGTCTTCGTCTCACTCGACGAGGAGACCGTGCAGCGCAAGACGAGCGCCGTGCTTGCGCACTTTGCGACGCAACGCGACAAGCGCTGGTTCACGGAGGACACGTTCCGCTCGCTCATGCGGCTGCGAGGGATGGAGTGCAACTCGGAAACCGGGCATGCCGAGGCGTTCTACTGCCGCAAGCTCGTCGTCGAGGTGCCCGCGTGAGCACGATCGACGGCGTGCTGACGGTTCCGCTCCGCCGGATCCCGGACGAGCGCGGCACGATCTTCCACATGCTCCGCGCGGACGACCCGCACTTCGTCGCCTTCGGCGAGATCTACTTCACGAGCGTCTACGAGGGCGTCGTCAAGGGGTGGCACAAGCACCGGGACATGACCCTCAACTACGCGTGCGTGTACGGGCGCGTGAAGGTCGCGCTCTACGACGACCGGGAGGGCTCGCCGACCCACGGCACGGTGCAGGAGGTCTTCCTCGGCCCCGACGAGCACTCGCTCGTCGTCATCCCGCCGGAGATCTGGACCGGGGTCAAGGGCATGACCAGCCCGTTCGCGATCCTCGCCAACTGCGCCACGCACACGCACGATCCGGAGCGGACGACGCGCCTCGACCCCTTCGACAACGACATCCCGTACGACTGGCACGTGCGGATGCACTGACGACGTGGCTCAGGTGGCGGACATCCAGGACACGGCTAAGGTCGGCGAGGAGCTGCACGCGTTCGTGGCAGAGCTCTATCCGATCTGCCGGAGCATCACGGGAGAAGGCCTCCGCGAGACGCTGCGCCGCGTCGGCGAGCACGTGCCGCTCGAGATCCACGAGGTGCCGACCGGCACCCAGGTGTTCGACTGGGCGATCCCGCGCGAGTGGAACATCAAGGACGCGTACGTAAAGGACGCAGGCGGTCGCCGTGTCGTCGATTACGCGGACAGCAACCTCCACGTCGTCAACTACAGCGCGCCCGTATCCGCGCGGATGACGCTCGAGGAGCTACGTCCGCGACTGACGTCGATCCCCGAGCAACCCGGCTGGATCCCCTACCGCACGTCGTACTACAAAGAGGACTGGGGCTTCTGCCTGAGTCACGACACGCTGCTCGCGCTCGAGGACGGCGAATACGACGTGTGCATCGACTCGACGCTCGGCGACGGATCGCTGAGCTACGGCGAGGTGTATCTCGAAGGTGAGCGCGAGGACGAGGTCCTGATCTCGACGCACGCGTGCCACCCGTCGCTCTGCAACGACAACCTGTCCGGCGTCGCCGTCGCGACGTTCCTCGCGCGCGCCGTCGCGTCGCTGCCGCGCCGGCTCTCGTACCGCTTCGTCTTCGTGCCCGGGACGATCGGGGCGATCGCCTGGCTGCACGAGAACGAGGCGCGCGTCGACCGCGTCAAGCACGGGCTCGTGCTCGCGTGCGTCGGCGACCGCGGCCCGGTCACGTACAAGCGCTCGAGACGCGGCGACGCCGAGGTCGACCGGGCGGTCGAGCACGTCCTCCGCCACGAAGGCGACGAGCACACGATCCTCGACTTCACACCGACGGGCTATGACGAGCGCCAGTACTGCTCGCCGGGCTTCGACCTTCCCGTCGGAGCGTTCATGCGCACGCCGCCGGGGCAGTTCCCCGAGTACCACAGCTCGGCGGACGACCTCGACCTCGTCGACGCCGCGAGCCTCGCCGACTCGCTGGCGAGGCTGACCACGGTGCTGTCCGTGCTCGACGGCGATGCGACATACGTGAATCAGAATCCGATGTGCGAGCCGCAACTCGGCAAACGTGGCCTGTACAGCCTCGTCGGAGGCAGGAAGGACGAGAGCCTCGACGAGCTCGCGCTCCTCTGGGTGCTGAACCTCTCGGACTCGACCCGCACGCTGCTCGACATCGCCGAGCGCTCCGGCCTCGACTTCGCCTCCATCCGCCGTGCGGCGGACGCGCTCGTCGAGTGCGAGCTGCTGAAGGAGGCCGCGTGAGAGTCGTCGTCACCGGCAGCGAGGGATACATCGGCTCGGTTCTCTGTCCGTACCTCGTCGAGCGCGGTCACGACGTCGTCGGCGTCGACTCGGGCTTCTACCGCGCGCCGCTGCTCTACGAGGAACCGTCGACGGCGGTCGAGACGTGGCAGAAAGACATCCGCCACCTCGAGACTCGGGACCTCGACGGCGCGGACGCGATCGTGCACATGGCCGAGCTCTCCAACGACCCCGTCGGGCAGCTCGCGCCGGACGTCACCTACGAGATCAACCACCGCGGCTCCCTTCACCTCGCCGAGGCGGCGAAGGCCGCCGGCGTTCCCCGTTTCGTCTACACGTCGTCCTGCAGCGTCTACGGCGCATCGGACCAGGAGCTCGTCGACGAGGAGTCGCCACTCAGTCCACAGACGGCGTACGCGGAGTGCAAGGAGCTCGTCGAACGCGACGTCGCGCTGATGGCCGAGGACGCCTTCTCCCCGACGTTCCTGCGCAACGCGACCGCGTGCGGCGCGTCGCCCCGGATCCGCTTCGATGTCGTGCTCAACAACCTCTCGGGCCTGGCCTGGACGACGAAGGACATCCGGATGGAGAGCGACGGCTCGCCGTGGCGTCCGATCGTCCACGTGGTCGACATCTGCGAGGCGATTGCGTGCGCACTCGACGCGCCGCGCG
Source organism: uncultured Actinomycetes bacterium (assembly GCA_963705945.1). GTDB lineage: Bacteria > Actinomycetota > Thermoleophilia > Gaiellales > Gaiellaceae > PALSA-612. The sequence goes on from CAVPLG010000005.1 coordinate 243,070, forward strand.
AGCGGATCCACAACGAGGTGCTGAACGTCGGCGACACTTCGAGCAACTACCGGATCCGCGAGCTCGCCGAGATCGTCGGTGCCGTCTTCCCGGACTGCTCCGTGTCCATCGCCGGCCGCAGTCCCGACAGCCGGAGCTACCGCGTGTCCTTCGAGAAGATCCGCGAGCTGATGCCCGAGTTCACCTGCTCCTGGGACGCCGAGCGGAGCGCGCGCCAGCTGCTCGACGTGTTCTCCCGCGTCGAGTTGACGGAGGAGACCTTCCGCGCACGGCCGTTCACAAGGCTCAAGCAGATCGAGCATCTCGTCGCGACGGGGCAGATCGACGACGCGTTCTTCTGGACCGACAACGGGCACTCGGAGACCAACATCGCGTCGATTGATACGGACCACACCGTCCGCGATCGCGGTTAGACTCGCCAACTTCAAGCCGGGTCGGTTCGGCAAAGACGACTCGGCATCGTGGCTAGGCGCACCTCGAGGCGGCGAGGGGCTCCTGGGCACACCCCGGTGACCCAGTCATACATGCACGCGGCCGACCTCAAGACACACAGCCTCGAGCACCAAGTCCAGACCGCTCCACCCCCCACCGCTGCACAGGCGGGAGACGCCGACAGCGAGGCGGAGACGCTGGTCATGGACCATCTCGACCTTGTCGAGATCGCGACCAACTACGTCGGCGACCCGCACAACTCGCCAACGATCGACCGGGACGACCTGATCGGCGAGGGTCAGATCGCGCTGATGCAGGCGGCCCGGCGCTACGACCCGGAGAAGGGCAGCTTCCGCAGCTTCGCGTTCACGCGCATCAAAGGCGCGATGATCGACGCCTTGCGGCGCGATTTCCTCCTGCCGCGGTCCGCGCGGGAGCGCGGCGAGAGCCTGACCGTCGTCTCCATCAACAAGCCGATCGGCGAGGGCGGCTTGACGCTGTCGGACACGATCGAGGACGCCCGCTCCGACGTCGAGGAGATCGTCGCCAACCGGGCGCAGCTCGCGAGCGCGATCGAGGAACGAGCTCACGAGGCGGTCCGGCCGGATCTAACGCCGATGGAGCTCGAGGTGCTGCGCGGAGCAGCGGTCGGCGAGACGGCAGGCGAGACGGCCAGCCGCCTGGGCAAGTCCCACGAGACCGTGAGGTCGCAGCGGCGCACGGCGCTCAAGCGACTGGGCGCGCGGTCGATCGCCCACGCCGTGTTCATGGCCCGCGACGACATCGCCGCCTAGGTCGTACCCCGATCGAGGTACCCCGTCCGTTCGGGGAGTCGAACCTCCCCATTGGCCTATTGCCGCCGCGCCAGTGCCGGTCGAGAATAGCGCGCGCTCCTCCCCGACCCACGGCCGACCGGCGGCCTTCTTGAAGACAAACACGAACGGTCATTCCGAATGCATCGCGTCGTCTTCCGTAGGCCCGGACGACGCCCTTCCCAACCGTGTGCCGCGCACACGCGTACTGCTCGTGGGGCCGCCCGCGTTCTGTCAGACGATCGGGCGCTCGCTGCCAGCGGCCGCGAATGTGGTCGGCCACGCCCATTCCGTCGACTCGGCCGAGATCGCATCCGCGTCGCTGTTACCGGACCTCACGCTGCTCGAGGCCGGGATGGCGCACGTCGCCCACCGCCTGTCCGAATGGGCGTCGGTAGTGATGGTGCCGCCGAACGGACATGACGGCGATGGTGACCACGGACTCTGGCCGGCGGTGCTCCAGCTCGGCGGGATTGCACCTGCGCTGATGCTCTCGCCTTCCTGACAGGCGGTCGTCAGGACGTCCCCGGACGTTTTCCACATCGTCCACAGATTCCACAAAACGGCCGCACATTGCGGACACGCGACCTCGGCGCACACCTTTACACACATGCAGCCGTCGTCTTAAATGTGGGGAGGTGGTGTTCTCGCAATCGGAAAACGGAGCCGCAGAACCGCGGAGGACTGCGGTGCTCGTCGACGAGCACCCGCTCTGGCTTGACGCGGTCGAACAGGTCCTGCAGCGGGTCTCCGTCCACGTCGTCGCCCGAGCGCGATCGTTCGCGGAGGGCCAGCGGCTCGTCGGGGAGCTCACTCCCGATCTGCTCGTCGCTGAGATCTCGGGCCTCGACGAAGAGATCAGCGGCGTCGCGTGGTTGCTTGACATCCGTGAGCAGTACCCGGAGCTGAAGACGATCGTTCTGTCCATCGTCGACGATCCGGCGACGGTCCAGGCAGCTTTCTCGGCTGGCGCCGTCGCCTTCGTCGTCAAGAAGGCCCATCCGGACGACCTCGCCGTCGCCGTCAGGCAGGCGTACGAGCACTCGATCTTCCTTCCGGGGTACATCGTCGCGGACGAGCATGTGTCGACGGATGCCGTCGACGACGCCGATCTCACCCGGCGCGAGCTCGAGATCCTTCGACTCGTCGCAGAGGGACATTCGAATGCCGAGCTCGCGCGGATGCTGTGGGTGACGGAGCAGACCGTGAAGTTCCACCTCTCGAACATCTACCGAAAGCTCCACGTCTCGAACCGCACGGAGGCGAGTCGCTGGGCCCACCGGCACGGTGTTCTCGCATCGTTGCCGACAGCCGTAGCCTAGAGCCGGGCCCAAAGGGCGGTGGCTCCCGCTCAGCCGAAACGGTTGGCAGGATCCCAACTGACATGGTTCGCAGGATCCGGCTCGGCATATGGTAGGAGTCAGCCGCAGTCACCCCGGAGGTGCTCGTGTCGGACGAGTTTCTCGTCTTTGGAAGACCTGTCATTGGAAACGCCGAGATCGACGAGGTCACGGACTCTCTGCGGTCAGGCTGGCTCGGGACAGGCCCTAAGGTCCAGCGGTTCGAGCGCGCACTCGAGAACTACGTAGGCGTTCCACACGTCCGCTGCGTCGCGTCCTGCACCGCAGCATTGGTGCTCGCAATCAAGGTACTCGACATTGGCCCCGGCGACGAGGTGATCTTGCCGGCCATGACGTTCGTCGCGTCCGCGAATGCCGTCGAGCACGCAGGCGCGAAAGTCGTGCTTGTCGACAGCGAACCGGTGACGGGCCTAATGGACCTCGATGCGGCGGAAGCGGCTATTGGCCCGCGGACGGTGGCGATCATGCCCGTGCACTTCGCGGGCCGTCCCATCGACATGGACCGCGTCGGCGCGATACGAGACCGCCACAGGATTCTCGTGATCGAAGATGCGGCGCATGCCATCGGCGCGGAGTGGAAGGGCGTGCGCATCGGAAGGCACGGCAACCTCACGGCGTACTCGTTCTACGCAACGAAGAACATTACAACGGGCGAGGGCGGGGCTCTCGCTACGCCCGCCGCGGACGTGACCGAGCGTGTCGAACGCCTCGCGCTCCACGGACTCAGCCTTGGGGCGTGGGAGCGCTTCTCCGACGCCGGGTTCAAGCACTACGAGGTCGTTGAGCCGGGCTTCAAATACAACATGACAGACATCCAGGCAGCGATCGGCATCCACCAGCTGTCTCACCTGGACACATGGATTGACGAGAGAGCCCTGAGATGGGATCAGTACGACGCACTCCTCGGGGCACTCCCGTTGACCCTGCCGGAGCAGCCTCGCGCGCAGACGAGACACGCCCGTCACCTGTACACGGTCCTTGTCGACTCATCTGCGCCCGTCGATCGCGACTCTCTGCTTGCGCACCTAACGGAGCGGGGCATCGGTACCGGCGTTCACTACCGCGGTGTCCATCTCCATCCCTACTACCGCGATCGCTACGAAATCGATCCACGCAGCTTGCCCGTTGCGACCGACATCAGTCAGCGGACGCTGAGCCTTCCCTTGGCCCCAAACCTTACGGAGGCCGATTTGAATCGTGTGGCTACGGCGTTGCGAACAAGCTTGGCCTCCGGCTGATCAAGACGACGCGGACGCATCCGTGCGCAGCGCTTCTCGGTAGACACGGGCTAGTTGAACCGCGACAACGCGGGCATCGTGAAGCTCCTCGATGCGGTGGCGCGCACGCTGAGCTCTGACCGAGTACTCGTCGTCGGAGATCGATGCGACCTCGACCAATGCTCGCGCGAGCGCGTCGACGTCTTCCTCGGGTACGAGCAAGCCGGGATCGGCGACGACCGACGGGATGTCCGCGTGCTCGGTGGTCACAACGGGAATCCCCATCGCTTGCATCTCGAGGAGCACGGTGGGAGCCCCGCCCTCCGTGTCGCCGCTCGCCGCCGTCCGGCTTGGCTGAATGCAAACGTGCGCTTGACGGGCGATAGCGCGATATTCGTCGTGGGAGACTAACCCGAGGAACTTGACCGAGGAAGCGACCCCGAGATCCGCCGCGAGCGACTCGAGATCAGTGCGGAGCGGTCCGTCTCCGACGAGCCACAACTCTGCGCTACCGAGCGACCGCCGAGCAACGGCAAGTGCACGGATAGAGAGGTCGATGCCCTTCTTTTCGACAAACCGCGCTGCCTGAAGAATCACGAATCGATCGGTTCGACGGGAGACCGCGAACGGAAACTGGTCCAGATCGATACCGATCCTGACGACCCGAATCTGCCCGCTCGGACAGCCCACGGACTCCAGGTGTCTTTCCATGGCAGGTCCCTCGCACACGAACAGTCGTCCCAATCGAAACAGCGACGCGTATGACCTGCCGAGAGAGTTCGACAGATCATGGCCGTAGAACGTCGTGATCAGCGGGATCCCGAGCCGCCGAGCGGCAACGATGCTCGCCGCGCCAAGCCAGCCAAAGTGGGCGTGCAGGGCGACACAGTGTGATTCGTCGGCTCGGCGCGCTAGCCGGTATTCGAACGAGCTGGGGTATCGATGAGCGACGGACTGAGCGCGTCGCAGGACACGGCGATACAAACGGGCTCGCGGTACGAGCTCAAAGAGCGGGTCAAACGGGAACTCCTCGATGTTGATCGTCGACCCGGCGAGCACCACGGGCTTGAACGCCGTCTGAAAGCGGAGTGACGTGTAGATGAACGTCGCAGAACGGTGAAGGTAAGGATCGATGACATGACCAATCGCGTCCACGTTGTCGCGGTGCTTCACGATCCGAGTCTGGCCGCCGGGCGAGCCATCTCGCGAGCGGTCGTGGGTGCGTGGACGGTCTGAGCGACAGCGAACACGCTACAGATGAGCGAGCCGGCGAGTAGGTAGCCGCCGATGATGTCGGAAGGCGTATGGATCGTGTAGAGCTCAGTGACGATGCCGACGACGATCACCCAGGCGACGAGAAAGGGCGTCGCGCGCGGCCAGCAGCAAGCGAGCACCGCCGCGATTAGCGCCGCGCGGAGCGCGTGGCCGCTCGGAAATGAGGTGACAAAGCCCGTCAGCTCGACGAGCGCACCGTCGCGGATCGCCTCGGGAGGCGGCTTTGTGATCACGTGCTTGCAGAAGCCTTCCACGGCTGCCCCGACAAGAAACGCGGTCAACCAAAGGCTCGAAAGCAGGCGCGAGCCGCGGATCCACAGGTACGCGCAGCCGGCCGCGACGATCACAGCGGAAGGGGCGGCGCTGGCGGGCGCCCGCACGATCTGGCGGATGTCGAAGCCGTGCCCGTGGTACGAGAACAGCGGCCCGAAGAACTCCCACTCCTCGTCCGGCAGCCGCCACGGCATCAAATGCCGTGTCGCGAAGCTGTCGATCCCCGAAAGGACGCCCGCGTCCACGAGCACGGCGAGCAGGATGAACGCCGCCGCGGTGAAGCCCGAGGCGGCGAACAGCGTCCGTCGCGTTGTCAGCCCACCCACGCGCACGGGCTCAGGAGTCCCGGAGCACCTTGCGCGTGATCGCGTTCGCGGCGAAGCCCGTGTGGGACACGAAGCGCATGCCGGGCCCGAGACTTGCCGCGGCGGGCGCGCCGACGAAGTAGAGGCCCGCTACGGACGAGCTGAACGACGACGAGAGCTTCGGCGACGAGCCCTGCAGGCGGATCTTGGAGCGCAGCTCCGGATCCAGGAACGTGTAGCGGCCGAGATCGATGCGAAAGCCGGTGGCGAGGATCACGTGGTCGACGATGCGCTCGGTGCCGTCGTCGAGCTCGACCGCGATCTGCGAGCCGGCTGCCCGCGCGCCCGCGGGCTGGCGGTCCGTCGTGATCGTGATCCCTTCCAGGAGCTCCTCGAGCCGTGCGGATCCCGCGGGCCGGATCGCCCGGTACGCGAGCGGCTCCGCCATCGTTTTCGGCAGCACGCGATAGATCGACGGCTGGCCCATCAGCAGGTTGACGAAAGGCGGCCCGACCGCCCACTCGGGGTAGAGGAGCTTGCTCATTAGGCCTTCGCTCTGCGAGACACCCTCGCCGCGGAGAAAGCGTAGGGCGGGTCGACGGACGATCACCTCGACGGACGAGCCCAGCTCCTTCAGGAAGACGGCCGCCTCGAGCGCGCTCTGGCCCGCCCCGACCACGAGCACGGACTTCGCGGCTAACGCGTCGTAAGAGCGATGCTCGGACGTGTGGCTGACGAGCGACGGGTCAAAGCCGTCGAACATCTCCGGCTTCCACGCGAACGGCTCGATGCCGACGGCGATCACGACGTGCGCCGCCTGGATCTCCTCGCCGTCGTCGGTGGTGACCCGGAAACCGGCCCCGTCCGCGACATGCGTGACCCGTCGGGAATCGACCTCGACACCGACCTGCTCGCGGAACCACCGGCCATAGTCGATGAAGTCCTCGAGCGTCGTCGGAACCGTCAGCTTTCTGCCGATGCTCATCTCATAGCCTTCGAGCCGCAAGGCCCGGTCCGGATCGGCGATGCTCGAGGCCTTCCGCGCCGAGCGCAGGTACATCCCGCGGGGCATGGCGTTCCAGAAGCCCATCACCTCGCCGAACACGCGCGGCTCGACCCCCGCGCGGCGGAGGAAGGCAGCGGTCGAGAGCGCGTACGGCCCCGCCCCGACGATCACGACCCGTTCCTTCTCGGCCATCAAGCAGTCACCCACTTTCGCGCGCCGCGCGTTCGATAGAGGTACGGGAGCAACGTCATCTCCGCGAGCGCCGGCAGCGGATCGCGCCGGTCGAAGACGGCCTCGGTGTCGAACTGGGACACGGTCTTCAGGAACGGCCGCCAGTCGAGACGGCCACGAACGATCTCTCCGATCGAGGTCGGAACGTCGGTCGTCAGCCGCACCCAACGGACACCCGAGCGAGCGCGGCCGGGCACCACCCGCTGGCGGAGCTGATCGCAAAAGAGGAGGAAGGCGAAGTCGACCCCCGCCGCTCGCCCGATCGAATGCGAGCCCCAGGTCCGCGGGTTGACGTCGAGCAGCTTGTAAAGGCCGTCACGGGCGTCGAGTTTGTACTCGATCTCCACGAGGCCGTAGTACCCGATCTCGGACAGGAAGCGCTCGGATGGGTCCTCGAGCTCCGGCATGTCGACCGTCTCCACACACGTGCTCGAGCGCGCGAAGTCGACGGGCCGCTGACGCGCGCGGCGGACGAGCATCTTCGCTACGGCCTCACCCTCCTTGAAGAACGCGCAGTAGCTGAACTGGCTCTCGCCGCCGCCGGGGATCAGCTCCTGGAGCATCACCTCGTCGGCCGGGATCACCGTACAGGCCTGGCGGAAACTGGCCTCGAGCTCCGCCGGCGTGTCCGCGCGCAGTGCCTTCACCTGGGCGACGTAGATGAACCGCTCCTTGATCGCGGGTTTGAGCACGACCGGGAAGCCGATCCCGAGTGTTCGCAGCTCAATCGCGTCCTTGGCGTACCACGTGCGGGGGGTGGGGATGCCGAGCCGGTCGGCCAGCTCGTAGGTGAGGCGCTTATCCCACGCGACGTGCACGGTCGGCCAGGCCGGCGTCGGCACGCGAAAGACCTCTTCGAGCTCCTCGCGCTGGCGCGAGAAGGCTCCGACCATCTCGTCGCGGGTCGGATAGATCACCCAGCCGTGGAGCCCGAGCCGGCGGCCGATGTCGAGCATCGTCCGCACGATCGTCGGGCCGTCTCGAAGCTCGGGCACCCGCAGTGCCTGCGTGGTGTACCGCGAGTACTTCGCGATCGACGGCTCGTCGTCGACGACGACCACGGGGATCCCGTGACGGCCGAGGCTGCGGACGATGCCGAGCCCCTGGTAGTCACCGCCGACCACGACCGCACCGACCTGGCCGTTCCGGGACAGCGGCTCAACCATCAAGCCCGCTCCCGACCTGCGCTCTCGCGAATTGCACCGTTCCCATTCCATCAGCAGGCCCATCGATCTCCCAGCCACCGCTCGTTCGCCGAAGCTCTGAACGTGAGCGAGCCCGCCACCACGTAGCAACCTCCATCGGCAGCGGCTTCCAGGCGGTCTCGTCGTCCACGAACTCATCGAGCAGCTGCACGTACGCCTCCACGAGTCGCTCGTTCGTCGCGTAGTCGGGATGGGTGAGCGCGAGGGCCATGCCGCCCCGATCGCGCAGGAAGCGTGCCTTCTCGAGCCACATCGTCTCGTCGAGCCCACCGAGGATCTCGAAGAGCGTGTGGTCCTGGGGAAGCGTGATCGGAAGCTCGACGAGGTCCCGGATCAGAAAGGGCAGCCAGCTGCAGCATCCTCCCGGTTGCGGCTCGTACGGCGACGTGTCGAAGTACGTCGAGTCGTAATCGAACCCGAGACGCGGCATCGAGGGCCAGTCCCGCAGCGTGGCCGGCGAGCGGAACCCCTGCGCTCCCCACTCCTTCGCGTATGCGCGGATCGACGACAAGCGGTTCTCGAGGTCTGCGATGTCGCGGCCGTCATGGTAGAGGCCGTGGACCCCGACCTCGAAGCCTCGACGCTTGAGATCGTCGATCACGGCAGCACGGCCGTCGTGCGGCGTCCCCGGCACGAAGTTCCACGACGACCGGTATCCCCTGGACGCCTCGATCTCACACAGAAGGTCGATGTTCTCGAAGCCCTCCGCGGTCTCGACGTCGTGCGACAGAATGAACGCCCACCGGTGGCCGTGCGGCCAGATCGAGATCATCGGGATCGGCTCGTCGACGAGCTGCTCGACGAAACCGAAGAGGAGATCGTAGAGGTCGTGCAGCGCTGTCTCGATCGGCCAGCCGGGGAAGCTCGTCCTCTTCTGGACGACGCTGAACACGCGGCGCGCCCAGATCTGCCCAGTGCGAGGGACGATCGGGCGGAAGCGGTAATACGTACGGCGGGCAGCCGAGCGAAGTGCCTTCGTCGCCGAGCTGCCGAGGAACTCGAGATAGCGCTCGCTCCAGAATCGCTCGATCGCCTCGTCCGGATCGAACGGAAGAAAGATGCGTCCGGCTCCGTCGCGCCACACGGAGGCGACATGCGCTCCGTCTTCGCCGTCGATCGAGCTCGCCCGATGCCACTCTCCGCCGAGTTCGGAAAGCCACGGCTTGACACCGTCGTCGGGCAGCACCGCGCAGAAGATCGGTGTGCGCTCGAGCCGGTACGCGCCGGATCGCCCGCCGTCAACGTCGACCGCCGACGGCAGCCAGTAGAGCGCCCTCGACTCGTCTGCCTCCGCCCACAACCGACCGAGCGACGGTGGATCCGCCGTGCGGTCAACGCGATACGGAACACGGAAATAGTCGAAAAGAAGAAATGGAACAGATGACCTGAGCAACCTCGCACCTTCCCTCGCGGACGCGACCCTCCTAGAACTTTGATCGAGGGTATGCGGGCGCGTCAAGATCGCGTGCGAACGGTACTCAGACGTCGTCTCGCAGCAGCGATGCGATGAATCGCATGGTCCACTGGACGTCGCGGTCGTCGGGCGCCTCGGCTGCGATCAATCGGACCTGCCGGCGGTGAAAGTCGTGGAACTCCATGTCATTGCGACGTGACGGTCTGAGCCGCTGCTTTGCGTGCCACCACCGATACTGCCTGAGCCACCAGCGCAGACCGGAGCGGTACTCCTGCGGTGTGAGCACGCCCGGCCCGTAGCGCATGTGCAAGCGGAGAAACTCGGGCATCAGCGTGTTCACCCGATGGGTGTACGACGTCTCACCACCGGTCGGACGTCGGGTGAACGTCAGCACGTCGTGGACGAAGCCGAAATCGGTGTGCATGAGCGACCGGTAGACCGCCTCGGTGTCGTTGTGACGGAACTCCGGGTCGTAGAACGGCCCGTTGGCGGGGAGGAGATCCGTGCGCAGAAGCACCGACGTTGGCGACCCCACGGCCGAGATCTGCCCGCGCAGATGACCAGCGAGGGCTTCGCCCCCCGGCGTCACCGCCTGACCTTCGGGAATGCCGAAAAAGCCGATGGACGCGTTTTCGAGCCGGAACGCGCTGACGACGCCGACGCCCGGATACGTCTCCGCGAGCTCGACCATGGCGGACAGGCACTCCGGGTAGATCCAGTCATCCGCACCGATCACCTTCCAGTACGTGCTCTTGCGGCTCACGGCGGCGACGGCGCGGTCGTAGCTCTCGTTGACGTCGACATGGACATCGTGACGCTCGTAGTGGATCCGGTCGTCGGCTCTCGCGTACTCCGCCGCGATCTCTGCCGTTCGGTCCGTGCTGCAGTTGTCGACGATCGTGTACCGCCAGTTTTTGTACGTCTGCTTGACCACGCTGTCCACGCACTCCCGCAGGTGCTTCTCGCCGTTGTAGACGGGCGTCACGAGGCTGACGAGCGGCAAAGCCATGGTCCTACGGATTCTGGCTGGACGAGCGCGGGAGGTCTACCGGGCGGTGGGCGTCTCGGATGCCGGCTGCGCCTCCGACGAGCGCCGTCCGTCGATCGCTCCGGCCACCTCGGCGACGTTTCGCCAGTAGGGGACGAGCAGGTAGACGATCGGTAGTGAGAGCGTCCGCTGCGCGAACGTCGGCCGGACGCCGTTCTCCGCGATCCATGGCGTCGCGATCGTAAACGGCATTCCCGCCTTCCGCCGCCCGCGGGCGGTATGCAGGACCGGCACCCAGCTGCGGAGCTTGAGGCCTTCGACCTGCTCTCGCCGCCACGTCATGCGCTTCGCGTAGGAGCGGCAGCGGACCCACTGCGTACGGAGGATCCCACCGGCATCATCCCGCGTCGGATGCCAGACCACGGCGTCTGCTGAGTAGGCGAGTCGCGCTCCGCTCTTCACGCACCGTTCGACGAAGTCGTAGTCGCCATGCGATGGGAAGCGCGGGTCGAAGCCGCCGAGCCGCTCGAACAGCTCGCGTCGGACGAAGAGGTTGGCCGTCTCGCCCACGCCGAGCTCGACGAGTTGCCTCTGGTTCTTGCTGGTGTCCATATCGATCAGCGTCCAGACCGTTACGCGGTCGGGGAGGATGAACTGGATCCGGCCCGCGACGATGTCGGCGTCCTCGAGTGCCTCCAGGCCACGCTCGAGCCACGCCGGCTCGGCCACGCAATCGCCGTCGCAGAACGCGAGCTGGCGCCCGCGCGAGGCGGCGACGCCCCGGTTCCGAGCAGCGTAGGAGCTCGACCTCGGCCCGGAAACGACCTTCACGTGACCATCGTCCGTGGCAAGAGCGAAGGGTGGCTCGTCCGAGCCGTCGTCCGAGACGATCACCTCGAAGGCGTCTCGGGGGAGCGTCTGACCTCTCAGCGAATCGAGCAGCTGCTCGAGCCCCTCGGGGCTGTCCTGCACCGGCACGATCACGCTGATCGAGCACTCGGGTTCACGTCTCTCGGACATCGGCATCTGACCCCCTCCACCGAGATTAAGGCACAATCGACACGGAATGCCAGGGGGGAAGCCCACGGAGAGTCGGCGGCTGCGCGGAAGCTCGAGACACGCGGCGGCAACGGCGGTGCTCGCGTTCGTCGCCTGCGCCAGCGTCGTCTGGACCGTCTCCTCGAGCAGTGCCGTCGGCTACGTCAGCGCGTCGTGCGAGCGGTCAGGCACCCCGTTCGCGTATCCCGGCTCGTCATCTGCGACGCCGGTGGCGAACGTGTGGATCGGTACGTCGGCGTGTACCGACTTCCAGAGCGCCTATCGAGCCGCGCGGTCGGGCGACTCCGTCCGCGTCGCCTGCGGTGCGTATCCGAACCAGCAGCTCCTCTATCAGTCCGGCAAGCGGTTGCCTGGGATCGTCTTCCAGCCGGCGCGTCCCCGGTGCGTCAAGGTCTCTCGCATCGACCTCGGCGCGAACACCGGCTCGGCCCCGCGGAACTCGCCGCCGTGCTGTCTGACGGTCTCCGGGTTCGTCACGGGAAGGATCTACTCATGGGAGACGGGAGGGCCTCGGCTCCACGATGTCGCTTTCATAGGAAACGACATCACTCGCGGAACCGCCGTCGACGGCCAGTCCCTCGTCCTCTCCGCCCCGGTGAACGTCGTCGTCGACCACAACAGGATCGGACCGACCTGTTGCGGCCAAGGCGATAACAGCCCAACTGGAATAGTCGTCTCTAGCGCGGATGCCGGACCGCGGGCACAAAACGTGACGATCACGAACAATTTGATCCAGGTGATCACGCGCGATTGTGGCGACTGGCCGACATCAGGCTGGGGGCCATGCCCGTCGACCACCTGTGGCGACTGCCACTCCGACTGCGTGCATGTTCAAGGCGTGGACAACCTCGTGTTTGCGGGCAACAAGCTCTACAACTGCCGCACACAGGCACTGTTCATCGAGGAGGTGAAAGGCCCGACGAACAACGTGACGATCGTCAACAACTTCCTCGGCGTCACGCCGGGCACGTGCTCCATGTGCGCAGGAGCGACGTATCCCGGCGCAGTCGGGGGGAAGTGGCTGATCGCGTTCAACACGTTCAATCGCTCGATCGGCTTCACGACGACGGGTTTTGCGCCGGGAACAACGATCCGGATCGTCGGCAATGTCGGCCTGCTCGCGAACAAGGACCGATTCGGGGACAACTCGAGCTGCACGAGCGACACGCAGGGCGTGTTCTCGTACGACTACAACGTGTGGGGTCAGGTCGACGGCCAGGAAGGCCCGTGCTCGTCTACCGACACGGTGCTCGACACGGCTCTCGTCGACGCGGGAACAGACGGGCAAATCCAGGACTTTCACCTCGCGAGCTGCTCCCAGCGAACGGCTGACTACGTGCCACCGCAGGCCCAGGAGCTTCCAGCCGCCGATGTCGACGGCAAGCAGCGGCCGCTCCGCTGGCCGGCCGCGGCCGGCGCCTCCCAATGCGATACGGCCCGCCTCGTCCTTGGCAGCTCGATCGGTGACATGAGGATCGGAACGCCGGAGACCGCCGTGCTCGCAGACTACGGCAAGCCCCGGCGTCGCGCGCGCACGACGGTCGACAAGTCTCGGCTCACGCTCCTGACCTACCGTCTGCACGGCGGCACAATCGGGAGCTACGCCGACAAGGGTCGCATCGTTGGCGTCACGACGACGAGCCCGTACTACACGGCGCCCGGCGGGGTTGGCGTCGGCACCAGCACCGATCTCGTGCGCTCCTCGCCCGGCGTTCGCTGGGTCGAGTGCCGGCACGCATACGTGCGCGTCGTCAGAGGAGTAGACGTCTACGCCGTGCCGAAGGGTGGCCGGAGCGGAAAGACGATCCAGAGCCTGCTGATGATGCGCAGCTCGTACGGGTACGACGATTGCGGCCGATAGACGTAGTCCGGATCGTCTAGACAACCCAGAGACAGCGATCTACCGTTAGGAATCGCTGTGGGCGTTGCGATTGTCGTTCTCACGTACGACCGGGTGCACCTGCTCAGGCAGTGCGTCGAGAACGTCATCGGCCGCACCTCGCCGCTAACCGAGGAGATCGTGATCTGGAACAACGGCTCCTCGGATGGCACCCGCTCCTATCTCGACATGCTGGCCGACCCGAGGATTCGCGTCGTCCACCACAAGCAGAACATCGGGCCGAGCGCCTACGACCGTGCGTTCCGCGGCACGACGGCCGACTACCTCGTCGAGCTCGACGACGACATGATCGACGCACCTGATCACTGGGACGAGACTCTCGCCAACGCGTTCCAACAGCTGCCCGAGCTCGGCCTGCTGAGCGCGAATCTTGCCGACAACCCACATGACGTGACGGCGCGCCTGATGTACGAGCGCGACGCGCACCTGTATCGGGTGGAGGAAAGGAAAGGCGTCCGGCTGAAAGTCGGCGGGCCTGTCGGCGGAGGCTGCGCGATGATCGCGCGCGAGACGTACGAGCGGCTCGGCGGCTTCGGCGAGAACGACAAGTTCGCATACTGGTCGTCCGATTCCGTCTTCATGGCGAAGCTCCGTGCGGACGGGCTCGAGGCGGCTTATCTCAACGACCTCGAGCTCGTGCATGCCGGGGGGCCGTACTACTCCCCGATCCCACCCGAGAAACACGCATTCTGGGCATACACCGAGAGGCGCCAGAAGCGGCGAGACCGCGTCAAGCGCATCGCGCTCCGCGTGCCGTTCGTCCGATCATTGAATGCGAAGCGGGCCTGGTTCGTGCCGCCGGACGAGGCTTAGCCGAGCTCGACCGGCCCTGCCGCACGGCGGAGCCGCAGCCAACGTGACATCGGGATGAGGCTCTGGGCCTCGGTCACCACCTCGGGGGCGCGCCAGTTGATCAGCCCGAGATACGTCGCCGCGCCGATGACGATCACCGTCACGAGCCGGACATCAGCGGGAACGCCGTACGCGACGAGTGCCATCCGCGCGAGCCAGCAAACGACGAACATGCCTGCGGCGGCCTCCGCGACGCCCAGCACGTTCCGGACGAAGACACTTCGGCGGACGCCAAGCTCACGCGTTGACAGATAGACGACGTAGGTCTGCACCGGCAGGGCGGAGACCGTGTAGAAAAACGCGATCCCGACGATCCCCCAGTGGAGCCCGGCGACGAAGGCAGCGACCGCGAGGAGACATCGGAGCGCCGAGATCCGTAGGAGCATGCCGGCAAGACCGCGTGCAAGCAGCGTCCGCTCGCCGACGGCGGTGAACCCCATCATCATCGTCACGAGCGCGAGCAGCTGCACGACGGGCACACAACCGTTCCAGTGGTCACCGAGCACGACACTGACGAAGTCCGGAGCGATCACGATCAGACCGAGCATCGCGGGCACGACTAGTGCGGCCACGACCCGGACGATCCGCAGCCAGACAGCCGCCAGCCGTTCGCTGTCGTCCTGAATCCGTGAGAACGCCGGGAACAGCGTCGCCTGGAGAGGCAAGAAGAGCCGCTCGAGCGGGAGCAGGATGACGTTGTACGCGACGCTGTAGAGACCGAGCGCCGACGACGCCGAGATAGCGGCCGACGAGGATGTTGTCCGCGTTCCCCTGTACGTACTCGAGCGATCCGGGCGCCGAACAGCTTGATGCCGAAGCCGCCGAGGTTGCGCAGGCTCTCGCGCGAGAACATGAACCGCGGGCGCCAGCGGACAGTCGTCCAGAGAAGCACCGTCGCGAGAAAGCCGAGCGTCAACTGGTAGGCGATCAGCGCCCAGGCGCCCCAGCCAATCAGCGCGCCGACGATGCCGACGATCGACGCACCGGCACTCGCACCCACGCTCCGGATCGTGATCGCGCGGAAGTCCATCGAGCGCTGGAGCAGCGCGGCGGGCACCGTCTGCAGCGCGGGGAACATGAAGCTGATCGAAGACGGCGATGAACAGCGGTCGTCACCTCGGGCTCGTGGAAGAAGCTCGCCAGCGCGCCCGAGATCGCGATTCCGACCGTAACGAGCACGACGCCGATCGCCGCACCCGTCCAGAAGACCGTCGAGCGATCCCGCTCTGAGATCGAGGGCCGCTGCACGAGCCCGGTGCCGAGCCCAACGTCCGAGAGAGCCATGACGAGCCCGGCGAAGATCAGCGCCATGCCCGCGAGCCCGTAGTCATCCGGCTGGAGCAGGCGCACGAGCACGAGGCTCGTGACCATGCGCGAGATCTGGTTCGCAAAGACGATGATCGCGCTCCACTTCAGTCCCCGCAGCACATAAACGCGGAGGCCCTGTGCGATCGCGCGGTCGGTCTCGGCGACCTTTTCATCAACCCCGGCGTCCGCTGCGAGATCGGCCGGCTCGTCGGGCGGCGCCGCAGCTCGGTCGGTCATGCGGAAGCGGCGCCGACCTGGCCCAGGAGATACCGGCGCAGCTCAGCGACCAGAGGGCTGGTGCCGTGGTCTCCGAGATCCGACGCGAGCGTCGTCGGCGAGTGGAGCGCCTCGGGGAGGTTGTTCGGGTCCGGCACGAAGACGACGAGACCCTCGCGATCGAGTCGCTTCCCCAACGACACCTGGTGGTCGTCCGACACCTCACCGAACCGCGCGAGCCTGGGCACCACGAGGGGGCGCTTCCCGTTTCGTAGGCAGAGCAGGATCGAGCCAACGCCGCCGTGGGTGACTATGAGCCGGGCCGTCTGCACCTGCTCCTCCGTCTCCTCCAGCGAGAAGTACTCGACGCATGTCGCGTTCGAGAGGCTGACCGTCGACGGGCCCCGCTGGACGAGGATCGGCTCGACCGTGTCGAAGCGCTCGACGGCCCGGACGAGCCGGTCGAACGGCGGGCCGTTCGTACCGGTGATGACGAAGATCACAGGAGACCCACGACCCGACCCGCGTAGCGGGCCTTCGGGACCGCGCGCTCGAGCTCGGGCCACTGCACGTAGATGCGGTCGGCGACGGGACCGATCAACCGGCAGCTGAGCGACGGCTCGGCGATCCGGGTCAAGCTCTCGATGTACACGACCTTCGCGCCGAAGAGCCGGCCGAGCCACGCGAACGGCACGGCGACGCCCGCGCCGGTCGTGATGATCACGCGCGGCTTGAGCTCACGGACGATTGTCCACGCGAGCCGGAGATTTCGCGCGAGGTTGGGGATGTGGCGCGTTGTCGGCCAGTAGCCGTAGAAGACTCTCTCGCCGGCGAGCAGCGACAGCGCGTCCTCCCGCTCGAGTGTGACCCACACATGGGACAGGCCCTCCCATGCGTCGGCAAGCAGGCAGAGCTGGAAGAGATGCCCGCCCGCGGAGCAGACGAGCAGCAGGTCGACCCGGTCCGGCGTGCTGGTCGCGCGACGCCCGCGCCTCGTGGGGCTCGAGGTCACGCCCATCAGCGTAGTGCGGACCGTGGCAGGAGCCAATGGTCGCGCAGGGGAGGCGGCACTAGCCGATCGGCTAGTCGGCTCGATGAATGCTGCTCCATCGTCGCGTACGCCTTCGTTAGCCACCTGACTAGCATCCGTGCGTGGCTACCCCGAAATCGCGGCTCGACGCGATACCGCCCGCATTGGACGGACTTTCGCACCGGGAGCTCCAGATCCTTGAGCTTGCAGCGAGCGGATTGACCAACGGCGACATCGCTCAGAGCGTGGGCGTGTCCGTACACGCCGTCAAGTTCCACCTCGCGTCGGTCTACAGAAAGCTCGGCGTGGCGAACCGTACCGAGGCGGCCGTGACCTACCTCCGTGCTACCACTATGCCTGTGACAGCGAGAGCAGAGGAGTCGAGCTAGCCATGGACCTCCGCCGGCACGTCGCGTCCTGTCGCGGTTCCGCGACATCCTCATCGTCGGCCTCGTCGTCGCCGTCTGCTTGACGTTCATCGCGGCCGTCCGCGTGAGCACGAAGCATGGCTTTTCCACGGCGGCGTTCTCCTGGCGCCAGCAGGAGACGTGGCAGGCGACTGAGACGATGCACCTCACCCAGTGCGGGCTCGTCCTCCCACGGACGAACTCGCCGAACCCGACAGCACCGTCGTGTGACGTGCCGGCGTCGAACGTGCTCGTCTACCAGCAGCTCGCCAACAGCGACCCGGTTCGGCGAGTGATCCTGAGCCACGGTCCGATCGACGGGAGGTACGACTTCTTCCCGGTCACCGATCCGTTGACGCACCAGTCGATCCTCCCGTTCGTCTCCGTCGAGGGGTTCTCGTCATCGCCGGCGAAGGCTCTCCTGCTCACGAAGATCGCCTCCCAGTCCTTCCGCGAGTACCTGCTCGCGAACCAGCCCACGGTCGCGCCGAGGCAACGCGTCGTCGCGACGGTCACCTCGCAGGCGAAGAAGGTCACGCTCGCCCAGGGCCGCAAGCGCACCATCCCGATCGTCATCTTCCTGGCGATCATGATCGCGGCGGTCGCGCTCGCCTACATCCTCGAGAACCTCTACCCGCGGGCCGAGTCCAGAGATGAACGGGCCGCGCCAGACCCGTCCGTGTCCGAGCTGTCGATGCTGACGCCGCCCGACCTTGAGAACGGCGAGCCCGAGCTCCTCGAACCGGAGGAAGAGGCAGAGCGCTCGCAGCTCGCGGGCAGCCGCGCGGGACGGCGCCGCGAGAGCCAGCCCTAGAAATGGCGACAGCAACCGCCGAGCGGCGGCGGAAGCCGATCGGCGTAGCGGTCACCGTCTACGCGATGGCGCTGACGCTCGCGCTGGCGACGGCTGCGCACCACGGTCGCGTCGTCGCGCCGGTGACGCTTGGCGTGTGCGTGCTCGTGCTCACACACGAGCGCATCCTCGCGTGGCGGTCGCTCGTCAGCCTGATCGTGCTGACGATCCTGTTCATCCCGATCAAGAGGTACACGCTCCCCTCCGGACTCCCCTTCAACCTCGAGCTGTACCGGATCGTCGTTGGGACGGTCTTCATCCTCTGGTTCGCGTCGCTCCTCGTCGACCCGAAGGTGAGGCTTCGGGCCAGCGGTCTCGAGCTGCCCATCCTCTGCTACGTGCTCGCGTGCGCATTCTCGATCCTCGCGAACCCGGACCGCGTCACCCCGCTCGGTACCTACGAGCTGAAGAACGTGACGTTCTTTCTCAGCTTCGTCCTGGTCTATTACATGGTCGTCGGCCTCGTGCGGCGGCCCCGGGACGTCGACTTCCTCGTACAGATCCTTGCCGGAGGCGGCGCGATCCTCGGGTTCTTCGGCGTGATCGAGTCGATGACGCACCACAACGTCTTCAACCACCTCCAGACGGTGCTCCCGATCCTGCACCTGAACACCGAGGCGCTGCCCGACCTCTCCCGAGGCGGCGAGGCGCGCGTCTACGGGACGGCCCAGCATCCGATCGCGTACGGCGCTGCGCTCGCCATGCTGCTGCCGCTCGCGATCTACCGTGCGCAGGCCTTCCGTCAGAAGCGCTGGTGGGTGGCGGCCACCTTCATGCTGCTCGGGATCATGGCCTCTCGCTCGCGCACAGGCCTGATCATGCTCGCCGTCATCGCCATCGTCTATGTGATCTTCCGGCCGCACCAGATGAAGCGCGCCTGGCCAGCGCTGATCCCCGCGCTCGCTGTCATCCACTTCGCCGTCCCTGGCGCGATCGGGACGGCGTACGGCTCGTTCTTCAAGACGAACCTGGTCGAGGAGCAGCACTACAAGGTCGGCAGCGGCCGGCTGTCGACGCTGGGGCCGGCGTTGCATACGGAGTTCGCGCCAAACCCGATCCTCGGCGAGGGGTTCGGTACGCGGATCACGACGGACGAGCCCGGGCTGCCGCCACAAAATGCGCCGATCCTCGACGACGGCTGGCTGGGGATCCTGCTCGAGACGGGTGTCGTCGGCGCGCTGAGCCTGCTGTGGATCTACGTGCGGTCGATCCACTTGATGGGAAGAGCTGCGTGGCGAGATCTGGGGCCGCGAGGATCGCTGCTGATCGCGGCGATCGGCGGGGTCGCCTCTTACGGCGTCGGCATGTTCACGTACGACGCGCCGGGGTTCATCCAGGTCGCGTTTCTCTGGTACATCGTGCTCGGTGTCGGCATGGCCGCGATGCTCGCACCGAAAGAGGAGTGGGAGCGCTTTGCAGCCCGAAGCACGGAGCGCGCCTACGCGCGCTCGACCGACCTCGCAGCAGCGACCTCGGCGTAGGCCTCGACCAGACGCTCGCCCGCCTTCGTCCAGGTCAGACCAGGCGCGTCGGCCAGTGCGCGTTGCCGTAGCCGTTCGCGAAGACCCGGGTCCTCGTAGAGCATCGTGATCTGCGCCGACAGCATGTCCACGTCACCCGCAGCGTGGATGAGCGCGTTCTCCATATGGCGGCAGAGGTCCGTGCACCGGTCCGAGACGAGCGGCACCGTGCCGCTGCCGATCGCTTCGAGACATGTCAGCCCAAAACCCTCCTCGATGCTCGGAAGCACGAAGATGTCGCTCTCGCGCATGAGGTCCGGCACGTCCTCTCGATGGCCGAGAGCGCGGACGCTCGGATCCGCGAGCATGTCCGCGAGCTTCGCTCCGTAGTCCGGCAGAATCTCGCCCGCGATCACGAACACGCCGTGCTCGTGCGCAGGCGATCGGAGCCACGCCTCCAGCGCGTAGTGCAGACCCTTGCGGACGGCGGCGACGCCGACGAAGAGCATCGTGAAGGGCCGGTTCGGGTCGGGCTCTCGTGCGCTCGGGTGAAAGAGCTGCTCGTCGAAGCCGTAGACGTGCCGGACGAGCTTTTCGCGTGGAACGCCCTGCTCGACGAACGTTTCGGCGACGAACTCGGACGGGCAGAGAAGCGCGTCGGCAAGTGCATACTCCTCCTCCTCCTTCGCGAGCACGTCTTCCTTGTACGCATGCTCATGGTCGACGGGGAGGGAGACGCCGATCCGCCTGCTCTCCGCCCGCACGACCTCGTACGCGTACCGCGTGTGGGCGTTGGGCCGCTCGAGGACGGTCGGGATGCCGAGCTCTCGCGCCGCGAGCAGCGTGTCCCGCGCACCCAGCGGCCAGGCGTGGACGAGGTCGACCTCGCCCGAGAGCGATCGTAGCCTCCGCGCGACGATCCGGTCATGCAGCGCGAACATCCGCATGTCCCCGACGACACGGAACGGCACCCGGAGGCCGAAGGGCGAGAGCGTCGTGTGGCTGGCCACCGTCTCCGGCAGCGGCACGGTGAACGACGCCGCATCGACGCGCACGTCTGCGCCTGCGACTGAGGCACCGGCGGCCTGATGCCAGGCGGTGAGCGCGATCCTCCCCGCACCGATCCGGTGCGGAAAGCTGTAGAGGACGCGGAGCGGCCGCGGCTCGATCCCCACATCGGCCACGCTACGGTGCGACGACGATACGCTCGACGGTGCTCGTCGTCGGACGGGCGGTCGCGCGCGGCAGGAACGACGAGAGCCACACCTCGAGCATCAGGATCGCGAGCAGCAGGTGTGAGTCGGACTTGCCCGCTGCAGCCGTGTGCGCGTCGATCAGCCGTCCGACCTGGTCCCTGTCGAGGATGTCGCCGTAGCTGTGGCTCGGGCTGGCGGAGATACGTCGCGATCGACTTGTCCGCCTGCGACTGGAACCAGCCGGCGACGGCGCCGTTGAAGAAGCCCACCTTCGGCTTGTCGATGATGCGATCCGGGATCATCCCGCGCGCGATCTGCTTGAGGATGTACTTCGTCTCGCCGCGGCGCATCTTCAGATCTCCCGGAATGCGCGCGCAGAGCTCGACGAACTCGTGGTCAAGGAACGGCACGCGCACCTCGAGCGAGTGGGCCATCGACGCCCGGTCGAAGTAGTGGAGCATGTCGTCGACGAGCGCGAGCTGCGCGTCGATGTACAGCGTCGCCGGTAGGGGGTCGTCCGCGACGCCGTCGAGCCGCGCGTCGACTGCACGGTGCGCTGCCTCTCCGTCCACCTCTGCGAGCGGGCCACGCATCAGCCGATCGCCGTAGCTCCTCGTCCATCCGTCCGCTCATGGGACGAGCCGCTCGACCGGGTCTCGCGGCCGTGAGGGTCCGCGCCGCCCGCTTGTACCGGCTCGGGCGCGAGTGGAGCGGCCAGCCGCCCCGACTGCCCGGATCGGGCGGGGCAATCGTTGCCATCGACCGACGAGCGACGCCGCCTGGTGCTTTCGGTAGCCGCCGAACAGCTCGTCCGCCCCCTGGCCCGAGAGGGCGACGGTGACGTCCTTCACCGCGAGCTCGCAGAGGGCGAGGAACCCGAGCGAGGAGAGGTCGGCGAGCGGCTCGTCCAGGTACCAGACGAGATCCTCGAGGTCGACGGTGTCCTCGGTGAACGAGAGCTCGAGCTCGTGGTGATCGGTCCCGAAGTACTTCGCCACCAACCTCGCGTCCTCGAGCTCGTTCTGCTCGCCCGCCTCGCGCGAAGCCAACGGAGAAGGTCTTGTACCGGGCTCCTTCATGTGCCGGCCCATCAGGCCGACGATCAGGCTCGAGTCGAGGCCACCGCTCAGCATTGCTCCGAGCGGGACGTCGCTCATCAGCCGCAGACGGACGGACTCGTCGAGCTTCTCGACCAGCCTGCTCGCGGTACTCCTCATCGCTCAGCCGCGTGCCGACGTTCGGCTCCGGGTACCGCCAGAACTGCTCCGTCCGGACGACCGGCCGTCCCCGACCACGAGCACGTGGCCCGGCGTCAGCTTCGACACTCCCAGCAGTGGCGTGCTCGGGCCCGGGAACGAAGCCGAACGTCAGGTAGGCGTCGATCGCCTCGTAGTCGAGCTCGGGCTCGACGAGGCGCGCTCGCGAGCAGAGCTCTTGAGCTCCGAGGCGAAGACGAGCAGGTCGTCCGCCTGTGCGTAGTAGAGCGGCTTGATCCCGAGCCGGTCGCGGGCGAGGACGGCGCGTCGCGCGCCGCTCGTCCCAGACGGCGAGCTCCGAACATCCCGCGCAGCTTCGCGGGATACGACTCGTCGAAGCGCTCGTAGAGATGAGGCAGGATCTCCGTGTCGCATCGGGAGCGGAACGTGTGCCCGTCACGCTCGAGGTAGCTTCCGCAGGTCCACATGGTTGTAGAGCTCGCCGTTCTGGATCGCGACGACGTCGCC
Organism: uncultured Actinomycetes bacterium; assembly: GCA_963705945.1. Classification (GTDB taxonomy): domain Bacteria; phylum Actinomycetota; class Thermoleophilia; order Gaiellales; family Gaiellaceae; genus PALSA-612. The sequence continues at coordinate 265,594 of CAVPLG010000005.1, forward strand.
GCGCTCGTTCAGCACCGGCTGATGGCCGCCCTCGACGTCAACGATGCTCAATCGCCGGACACCGAGCGCGACGCCGTCCACCATGTACGTACCGCGGTCGTTCGGACCGCGATGCGTCATCACGTCCGTCATCGACTCAAGCGTCGACTGAGGCACGGTCGGACGGGGCCGCCCCCGACCTGAATGACTCCGCAGATTCCGCACATGGGCCTCTCCAGACGTTACTCGTAATCGTGCGGCCCGACCATCCTCCGTTCGGGTCGCCGCAGGCGGTCAGGGAGTGCGGGCTGGCGTCGCGTCGTAGAAGATCGCCGCCTTCAACGCTCGGACCTGCCCGGCCCTGGCAGCGCGCCCCTGCGTCGTGAAGACCGCGTGGGTGAGCGCACCGAGAGCGATCCCGGTCTGATGAACCAAGGCCACCCCGGGCCGCAGATGCTTTCGGGCATACCGAATTCGCCCGCGCGCGAGAAACGGGATCGAGCGGCCCCCTGGAGCCGACGCGCCGCCGATGTGCGTCGCGGTGGCCGAGGGCTCGTAGCTGGACGCGATAGCCGGCTCTCCCATAAGCGGCGGCAGAGGTCGATGTCCTCGCCATAGAGGAAGAAGCCCTCGTCCCACCCGCCGATCGCCTCGATCGCGCTCCGCCGGACGAGCATGCAGGCGCCCGACACCCACTCGCAGTCGCGGCTCTCGGCGTACGCCCGTGGGTCGCGGATGCATTCGTCGCCCAGGTCGCCCGGGGCAAGAGTCGAGGGAGAAGGAACGCCTGGGCGAAGGTCGAGCGAACACGCGGGTAGCGCCGTTGCGAATACTCGAGGGATCCATGACCGTCTGCGAGGACGCACGGCGCGACGAGGCCAACGCCGGCGTCGCTCGCCAGCACGGACACGAGCCGCCCGAAAGCGTCGACATCGATCCGTGCGTCGGGGTTGAGAAAGAGCACGTACGGGGCCGAGCCCGCCTCGAGCCCTCTGTTGCAACCGCTCGCGAATCCGCCGTTCACCGTCATCGGTAGTACCGTCAACCGCGAGCCCGGCCACCGAATCGACACTCGCGTCCTGCGAGTCGTTGTCGACCACGATGACCTTCACGCTCTCGTCCTCGGCGAGCACGGAAACGGCGTCCCGAAGAGTCGCCGCGCTGTTGTAGGAGACGACGACGACGTCGACCTCGGCCACCGATTCGACCGTAGCACGCACCCTCGGACGCGCCTGGCCACGTCGTGTCCGCGCGTCCCGTCCGAGGGAAGTTGGCGACTACACACTCGAAATGGTGAGGCCGAAGGCTGCGCGTCAGCCGAAGCCTGGGGCATGCGTGGACTGGGCTCTCGTCGTAGTCGACTGTCAGTCACGGCTCTGCTCGGGGTTGCTGTCGCAGGCTTCCTCGCCGCAGCCGCCCAGACGGCGAGCGACACAACCCCTCCGTCGAAGCCGACCGGGCTGACCGTTCAGGCGACGAGCACGTCCCTCAAGCTCAATTGGACAGCGTCGACCGACAACGTGGGCGTGGTGGGTTACATCCTGTATCTCGACGCGCAAGTTGACCAGCGCAACAAAGCTCACCACGTGGACCTTCTCTGGTCTTAAGTGTCAGACGTCCCACCTTCTTGAGGTCCAAGCGGTCGACGCCGCCGGGAACGGTTCGGTCAAGGCGCTGACGGGCGGTACGACGAGCTCGTGCTCCTCGCCGCCGCCGCCCCCGCCGCCTCCGCCTCCGCCCCCGCCGCCGCCTCCTCCCCCGCCGCCGCCTCCTCCCCCGCCGCCGCCTCCTCCCCCGCCGCCGCCTCCTCCCCCGCCGCCGCCTCCTCCCCCGCCGCCGCCTCCTCCCCCGCCGCCGCCTCCTCCCCCGCCGCCTCCTCCTCCGTCAGGAACCCTCGGGTTCACGTCCATCGGTTCGAAGCGCGACTACGCGCCCGCCAACTACCTCGACGTCAGCGGTAGCTACCAGCTGTCCTCGAGCGCGACCATCTCCGACGGCAAGGCGTTCCTCGACGGTGGCACAACCCTGAGTGCCAACGGCCTGCTCCGCATGGTCGTCTACGCGGCGAACGGCGCCAAGCCCACCGCGTCAGCGATCGCCGTCTCGGACGAGCTCACGGTCGCGAAGGGGTCTGCGCCAGCGTGGCGCACGTTTACGTTCCACGGCGAGTCGCTCCCCTCCGGCACGTACTGGATCGGCTTCTGGGTCAGCGGCTGGGGCAGCCTCGGGCTCGACGGGCACTTCTACTACAACACGGTCGGCAGCTCGACGTCGTCCTACTACGAGTCGGGCCACACATACTCGAAGACGGGTATGCCGAGCTCCTCCGGCTGGGCGAAGAACATCGACGAGCGGACGAGCGCCTACCTCGACATCTCGACGAACGGCCAGCCTCCCCCACCGCCTCCCCCGCCTCCTCCTCCGCCCCCGCCGCCTCCTCCGCCGCCACCCGGGCAGCTCGGGGCGAACGTCTGGGTGACGAGGAAGGGCGACGCGGCCGGCTCCTGCACCAGGCAGGCGACGAGAGTGGCGTACAGCGCCTCGATTTCCTGCGGGCAGGCGCAGGGCTTCAACCAGGCATACCGCGCGGCGAAGTCAGGCGACATGGTCGGCGTCCCCGCCGGGACATATTCCTCGCAGGAAATCGACCGCGATTCCTCGAAGGGCACAGCGGGCCCCGACGTGACCTTCTCGCCGGACGGCCTCGTTACTATCACGAACTACCTCTACTTCGGTGGCTCGTGCAAGTGCGCTGGCTTGCCGCCTCCGAACCACGTCACCTTCGACGGCGGGGCGAGCAAGAACTTCCGGCTCGGCATACCGGGCGTCATGGGCAAGGGCGGTCAGTTCGGCCACATCAAACTCTACGCGGACTACGACACGCCCATCTACCCCGACCACATCACGCTGACGAACCTCCAGATCTGCAACGCGTGCCCAGACCAGGGCAACGGGACGATCGAGCTGGCGTCGGCCCAGAACGTCACGATCACGAACAACAGGCTCGGACCGGTCTGCTGCGGCCTGTTGCCGGATGGCACCGAGGGCTCGAGCCCGGCCGAGCTGATCATCGGGAACCGCGTCAACACGCCTGTCTCGACAAACGTCAACATCGCGAACAACCTGTTCATGGGAGAGATCCGCCTGAGCAGCCGCTACTGGCCGACGCTAGAACTGGGGCAGCCGCCGCAGGCCGACTGCAACTCCTGCCACACGGATGCAGTGCACGCGCTCGGCGGCAAGAACCTGTCGTTCATCAACAACGTCTTCTACAACTCACAGACCTCTGCCCTCTTCCTCGAGGACGTCAATGGGCAGTTCACGAACATCACGATCGTCGGCAACTACCTCGACTCGCTCGGCGCCTGCGGCTTCTGCGTGAACGCTCGTGCCACGCGAGGAAACTGGCTCGTCGCCTTCAACACCTCGAACACGGGCATGGGCTTCTCCGGGACGGACTTCCCGAGCGACGCGCGCGTGCAGTTGATCGGCAATTACGGTCCGCTCGGCAACAAGGGTGCCGACCTGAACTCGAACAGGTGCAGCGTCGGCGCGCCGACGCTGACCTACCAGTACAACGTCTGGACGAATGACGGCGGTGCGAGCAACGTCCCATGCGGTACCGGGGACGTAGTCATTCCCTCGCTGCTCGTCGTCCACCGCGGGAACTGGGCTTCGTCCCCACCCGACAACGGCGTCAACTACAACCTCGGCCCCGCGACCGCCGCAGACGACCGCGTCCCGGCGAGCATCTGCACGCCGGTCTCGAGCCTCGACCTCTTCGGCACGTCTCGCGGTCAGAACGGCAAATGCGACGCTGGCGCCTACGAGCGCCCCTAGCGGTCTAGCTCTTCAGCTCAGCGACGAGTGGCTGCCCGTGCCCGCGCGGCACTGCCGACCACGACGTCGCCGGGCGCGACGTCTCGGGTAACGACGGCGCCCGCCCCGACGAGCGCGCCTTCGCCGATCCGGATGCCGCCGAGGATGACGGCGCCGGAACCGATCGAGCTCCGCGAGGCGACCGTAGTGCGCTGCAGCGCCCAGTCTTGCTCGGACTGGAGCCGGCCGTCGTCCGTCGTCGCGCGCGGCGTCTTGTCGTTGATGAAGACGACGCCGTGTCCGACGAACACCTCGTCTCCGATCTCGACGCCGTCGCAGACGAAGGTGTGGCTCTGGATCTTGCAGCGGGCGCCGATCGACGCGCCGCTCTGGATCTCGACAAAGGGGCCTACCCGCGTGTCGTCGCCTATCCGGCACCCGTAGAGGTTCGTGAACGCCTGAACGATGACGCGTTCGCCGAAGTCGACGTCGACGATCAGTCGGTACGGCGCCTCGTTGGCGGGAGCGTCAGCCATCGAAGTAGCCGGCGACGGCCTCGGCCACGGAGGCAAGCTGCTCCGTCGGTAATGCCGGGAAACAGTGGAAGCGACAGGCACTGCGCCGCCAGCGACTCGGCGACGGGGAACGCACCCGGCCGATGGCCGAGCCAGGCGTAGGCGGCCGACAGGTGCACCGCCTCGGGGTAGTGGCGGCCAGCACCGATCCCACACGAGCCGAGATGTTCTGCAAGCGCGGTCGGGTCGGCCGTCCGCACGACGTAGACGTGCCATGCCGGCTCGCTGCCCGTCGCGACCGACGGCAACCGCAGGTCGCCCGTGCCCTGGAGCGCGGTCCCGTAGTAGGCCGCCGCAGCGCGGCGCTGCGCATTCCATTCCTCGAGCAGCGGCAGCTTGTGGAGCAGGACGATCGCCTGGATCGTGTCGAGCCGGGCCGTGTAGCCCTCGACCGCGTGGGAGTACTTCTCCCGCTGGCCGTGCTCGCGCAACGCGCGCACCCTCACTGCAAGATCATCGTCATCCGTGATGAGCGCGCCCGCGTCGCCGAACGCGCCGAGGTTCTTCGCCGGATAGAAGCTGAACGCTCCGGCAATGCCGGTGGCTCCGGCCCGCAGGCCGTCGCGCGTCGCGCCGTGCGCCTGGCACGCGTCCTCGATCACCTCGAGGCCGTGCCGATCGGCAAGCTCGCCGATCGCGCGCATGTCGGCCATCTGCCCGTACAGATGCACCGGAAGCAGAAACCGCGTTCTCGGCCCGATCGCCGCCTCGGCCGCATCGACTGCGACGCAGTAGTCGTCGTCCGACACGTCAGCGAGGACCGGGCGCCCGCCCGCCTGCGTTACGGCCTCGAGCGAGGCGACGAACGTTCCGGCAGGGACGACGACCTCGTCACCCGCCTCGATGCCTGCAGCGAGAAACGCCAGCCGAAGAGCGTCGAGGCCGTTCGAGGTCCCGACGCAGGTCGCTGTACCGGCGTACGCCGCGAAGGCCCGCTCGAACTCGGTGACCTGGCGACCGTTCGTGTAGGCGTTCTCCTCGATCAGCTGCTCGAGATCGCGCAGGATCGCCGCGCGTAGGTTCGCGTGCGATGGCCCGAGGTCGAAGAACGGCACCGTCAAGCCGCGGCGCGTGAGCTGCTCGGACCGCATACGCTCATGCTAGACGCGTCCGATGAGCTCGTACACCTCCGAACGCCGCGGCCTCGCCCAATTCATTCGAGAGGCACGGCATCTCGTCGCTGACGTCGGAGGGGACATCCCGCTCCAGGTGTCGGTGATCCTCGAGCGACTGCACGAGATCGAGCACCTGACCGAGGAGAAGCTCGCCCTCAGGCTCGAAGGCCGCAGGATGCTCGACGTCGGCGCCGGCCAGATGATGCTCCAGATGGCGTACTTCTCCGCGAAGAACGACGTCCACGGGGTCGATTTCGACGTAATCGCATCCGGAATCGACGTCACCGCCTACCTCCGGATGCTGCGGATGAACGGGGCCAAGCGTGTGGTAAAGACCGTCGGCCGAAAGAGCCTCATGATCGACGCGCGCTACCGCCGCGAGCTCGCACGCAAGATGGGCGTCAGCGGGTTCCCGCCGCTCCGCGTGAAGCAGATGGACGTGTCGAGCCTGACCTTCCCCGATGCGTCGTTCGACTTCGTCTACTCACTCGCCACATTTCAGCATCTGAGCGATCCTGGGCAGGCGCTCGAGCAGATGACCCGCGTCCTCGCACCCGGAGGCGGGCTGTACCTCGACTTCGTTCTCTACACCAGCCGCACCGGAAGCCACGACGTGCGCTACTTCACGGGCGACGACGAAGACCTGCCGCTCTGGCCTCAACTCCGGCCCCGGTACGAGGGTCTCGTCCATCCGAACGCATACCTCAACCGCCTCCGACTGCCGGAGTGGAACCGGATCTTCGAAGAGACCATGCCCGGGTTCGAGAGCGTGCTCTACCAGCCCGAGGCGGCGCAGCTCGAGCCGGAGGCGAAGAAGCTCCAGAAGCAGGGCGAGCTCACGGACTACAGCCTCGAGGAGCTACTGACGAGCAAGGTCGCCGTGCTCTGGCGCAAGCCGGCCGTCTGAGCCCGTGCGGTCCTCGAGAAGCTCATCGAGCGTGATCAGCTCGTAGCCTTGTTCGCGCAAGATCGGCAATAGCCGGGCACATGCTTCCAGCACCGGCGGGCGTTCCGGCCCCCCATCGTGGAGGAGCACAATGGCGCCGGGCTCAACGTGCTCGAGCACGATCTCGACGATCTCGTCCGTCGTGTACTCGCTCGCATCACCCGAGTCGACGGACCAGAGCGCCACCCTCATGCCGAGCTCTCCGGCGAGCGTCGCCGTACGCCTTCGGTCTTTTCCGTACGGCGGGCGGACGAAGCGGACGCGGGGATAGACAGCCGCCACGGCGTCATTCGTCCGCACAATCTCGTCCCGGAGTGCAGCGGGCGCGAGGTAGAGCGAGTGCGGGTGGCTAAACGTGTGATTCCCGATCTCGTGGCCGTCGCCAGCGATGCGGGCGACGACATCCGGGTGGGCTTCCACCTGCTCGCCGACGACGAAGAACGTCGCCTTCGCATCGTTAGCCCGTAGAAGCTCGAGAAGGCGCGGCGTCGTGTGGAGGGACGGACCGTCGTCGAACGTCAGCGCGACCGCCCGGCGCCGAGCCGGACCTGACTGCACGAAGTCGTAGTTCCCGAACGGGATCACGACGTGGTCGAGCGCTCGATCGACTGCCTCCCGCGGGAGGGGCAGCCGGTAGCGCAACGTCCGGAGTTTCGTTCCGAGCATCTGGTGAAACAGTACGCCGGAGCGTCCAACGTAACCGGATCGAAAAGAGGAGTGGGTTCGAGTTAGCCGAAAGGCCAGGTTTTTTTAGGACGACCCTCCACCGCCGGAGGGTCTTTTCCGGACGCTCTGGTCAGTCACTCGAGACGCCCCTATCGTCTCTACTGGCGGCCGGGTCAGAGTGAATGCGTACCGGCCAACACGGGGAGAGTGTGGAGTGCGAACGTCCAGTGACCATACGGTTCACCCACCCGACCGCGAGGTGGAGCGGGGGGTGAACGCCTTGAACCCCGGCACCGGGGCCGGCGAGATCACGTTCCCGTTCCCGGACACGCTCTCGCTGCCGGCGTCGGCGCGTCCGATCGAACGGCAGATGGGCCGAGGGCGGGACTGGCTCCTGCACCGCGTGCTGCTCATCGCCGACGTCTTCGGGCTCAGCCTCGCATTCGTCCTCGGTCAGTTCATGTTCGAGCCGGGCGGGGGCGCCCACGACATCGTCTCTCCGGGGATGGAGAGCGCGATCTTCGTTCTCAGCCTCCCCGTCTGGGTGACGATTGCGGTGCTCAGCGGGCTATACGGCCGGGACCACACACGCACGGACCACTCCACGGTGGACGACCTCGTCGGCGTCTTCGCCGTCGTCACGATCGGTGTCTGGATCTTTTCCTGCGTGACCTGGTTCACGCACGCCGCCTCCCAGAACACGCCGCGCATGATCGCCTTCTGGATGATGGCGGTTGCGTTCGTCGTCGCTGCCCGCGCAGCCGGCCGGGCGATTGCGCGCCGGAGCCCGCTTTACACGCAGCACGCGATCATGGTCGGTGCCGGCGACGTCGGACAGCTGATCGCCCGCAAGGTGAAGCAGCACCCGGAGTACGGCATCGAGCTCCTCGGCTTCGTCGACTCGCAGCCCAAGGAGCGGCGCCGCGACATCGGCGACCTCCGCTTGCTCGGGAGCGTCGACGACCTGCCGGCGCTCGTCGACAAGCTCGGCGTCGACCGCGTGATCATCGCCTACTCACACGACCGCCACGAGCACCTGCTGGAAATGATCCATCGCCTCAAGGCACGCTCGGTCCACATCGACCTCGTCCCAAGGCTGTTCGAGGCGGTTGGCACGCGGGTGCAGATGCACTCGGTCGAGGCGCTGCCGCTTATCGGCTTGCCGCCCGTCCAGCTGTCGCCGTCCGCGCGCTTCGTCAAGCGCGGTATCGACCTGATCGCCGCGTCGGTCGGGCTGATCGTGACGGCGCCCCTCTTCGCGTACATCGCCTTCAGGATCAAGAGGGACTCTCCGGGGCCTGTGTTCTTCCGCCAGGCGCGACTCGGGCTGAACATGAAGGAGTTCACCGCGCTCAAGTTCCGGACCATGCCCGTCGATATCGACCACTCGGTGCACAGGGAGTACATCGAGTCGACGATGACGTCGAGCGCCGAGGTCGGGGACAGCGGTGTCTACAAGCTCGACCGCGACGGCGAGGTGACGAAGTTCGGAAAGTGGCTCCGCGGGACAAGCCTGGACGAGCTGCCGCAGCTGATCAACGTCCTCAGGGGCGACATGTCGGTCGTCGGCCCGCGCCCCTGCATCCCGTACGAGACGGAGTTCTTCGCGCCGCAGCACTTCGAGCGCTTCCTCGTGCCGGCCGGCATGACAGGCCTCTGGCAGGTGACCGCCCGTGCGCGGTCGACATTCGGTGAGGCGCTCGACATGGATGTCGTCTACGCCCGCAGCTGGTCGGTCGGCCTCGACATCCGCCTGCTCTTCCGCACCCCGCTCGCGATCCTGCGCCAGAGGAGCTCGACCGCGTGACCGATCAGCGCGTGCACATCGGCGTCGTCGGGCTCGGCTACTGGGGCCCGAACCTCGTCCGCAACCTCTACGAGCTGCCAGAGGCGTACGTCGCGTACGCCTGCGACCTGGACGAGGACGCGCTCTCGCGGATCGCGCGGCGCTATCCGGCGGTGTCCAGGACAACCCGATTATGCGGAGCTACTCGAGGATCCGAACGTCGATGCGATCGCGATCGCGACGACCGTTGGAACGCACTACGCGCTCGCGAAGCGCGCGCTCGACGCGGGCAAGCACGTCTTCGTCGAGAAGCCACTCGCCGGCTCGACGGAGGAAGCGGTCGAGCTCGCCGAGCTCGCCGCGGAGCTCGGGCTCGTGCTGATGCCGGGTCACACGTTCCTCTACAGCCCACCGGTCAACAAGATCCGCGAGCTGATCCAGGCGGGTGAGCTCGGTGACATCTACTCGATCTCGACGAGCCGCGTGAACCTCGGCCTCCACCAGCCGGACGTCAGCGTGGTCTGGGACCTCGGCCCGCACGACTTCTCGATCCTCCGCTACTGGCTGGACGAGAGCCCGACGCAGGTAATGGCCATGAGCCGCGGCTGCATCCTCCCCGACATCCCCGATGTGGCCTTCGTCACGCTCGAGTTCCCGTCGGGCACGATCGCGAACGTCGAGCTGTCCTGGCTCGCGCCGAGCAAGCTCCGCCGCACGACGATCATCGGCTCGAGGAAGATGGTGATCTACGACGACACGAGCAGCGAGCCGGTGCGCGTCTTCGACTCCGGCGTCATGCTCCCCGACCCGACGACGTTCGGCGAGTACCGGCTCACGTATCGCACGGGCGACATCGTCTCTCCGCGGATCGAGGTCGCCGAACCGCTCTACCTCGAGATGGCCGACTTCTGCCGCGCAGTGCGCACAGGGACAGCTCCCGTCTCCTCGGTCGGTCTCGGTATCGATGTCGTGCGCATGATCGAGGCCGTCGACAGCTCGCTCGACCAGAGCAGTGGCCGGGTCGTCGTGACCTCGACCGACAACACGCGTTAGGCGAGGACGACCCGACGCGCCTTCGGCGCAGCTCGCCCGGCCCGTTGAGAGACCGTTGCCGACCGCACTCATCGTCTCGTACCACTTCCCGCCGATCGGTGGTGGCGGCGTTCAGCGAGTCTCGAAGTTTGCCCGCTACCTGAGCGAGTTCGGCGTCGAACCGCTCGTGTTCACCGGTCCCGGCGACTCCGCGGAACGGTGGGCGCCGGTCGACCCGACGATGCTCGGCGAGGTGGCCGGCGTGCCGGTGCTCCGAGCAATCGGGCCTGTCCCCGGCCCGACCTCGAGCCGGCAGGCGGCAATCGATCGAGCGCTCGGACGCCACGATCCGTTCGCACGCTGGTGGATGGACGCCGTCGCGAGCCTCGAGCTCGATCCTGGCCAAAGAGCCGACGTCGTCATCGGCGAGCTCGTTCCGTACTACACCGCTCCTGCCGTCGACCGGCTCGCGCGCCGCCTCGGCGTTCCGTGGGTCGCCGACCTCCAGGACCCGTGGGCGCTCGACGAGATGTGGGGCTATCCGTCGGCGGCACACCGGATCGCTGACCGCCGCCGCATGCGGTCAGCGCTGGGGAAGGCGGCAGCCGTCGTCATGAACACGACTGAGGCTGTGACCCGCTTGCTGGACGCGTTCCCGGAGCTCCGCAGCCGGACCGTGGTCTCGATCACGAACGGATTTGATGCCGACGATTTCACCGGAGCTCCCGCACCGCGCGAGAACGGCGTCTTCCGCATCGTTCACTCGGGATACCTGCACACGGACATCGGGCTCCGGCAGCTGCAAACGGGCCGGTACCGACGGCTGCTCGGGGGCATGCCCGTGCCGGAGGTCGAGTTCCTCACACGGTCCCACTTCTATCTGCTTCAGGCCGTCGATCGTGTTCTCGAGCGCGACCCGAGCCTGCGGGATCAGGTCGAGGTACATCTCGTCGGCGCGACCACGCCCACGGACGAGGAGGTGGCGGCGCCATATCCGTTCGTGCGCTTCCACGGGTACCGGTCGCATGCCGAGACGATCGAGCTGCTCCAGACGGCCGAGCTCCTGTTTCTCCCCATGCAGGACTTGCCGCCCGGCGTGCGCGCCGGGCTCGTTCCCGGAAAGACCTACGAGTACATGGCTTCGGGAACGCCGATCCTCGCCGCCGTGCCGGACGGGGACGCGCGCGAGATGCTAACCGCAGTCGGGACGGCGACGGTCTGCAGACCGGCCGCGGTCGACTGTCTCGCAGACGGGCTCGAGCAGCGGATCGCCGACTGGCGGGCGGGCGTTCCCCGGCCCGTGCCGGATCCCTCGGTGCTCGGCCGCTTCGAACGGCGTCAGCTGACGTCCGAGCTCGCGACCGTGATTCGCAAGGTCGCGGACGCGTGACGCTATCCGGCGCGTTCGGCCGGAGTCTCCTCGATCGCGGCCCGCGGCCTCATCGCCTCTCGGGCCCGTCGCGGCAGATGGTTCAGCCGTTGCTGCTCGCGCACGTAGCGGCGCACGTCCGCGTTTCGACACCGCGGCTCTCGCTCGAATACGGCTTCGAGGTAGCCCCAGATAATCCCGATCGCCCATGGGTCGCCGAGCGAACGGAACAGCGTTCGCACCGTCAGGTACGAGAACCGGTAGCCCATGTAATGCGCCGCCTGGCCGTTCTTCACCCAATGCGTGAACCGGCTTCCGTCGCGCTCCCCCTCGCTCCGGAGATGGAAGAACGGCAGATCGAGGAATCCGCGGGTGCTCCAGCCCTTGAGCCCCGCGGCGATGAGGTCGATCGTGTCCCAACCCATGTGCTCCTCGAGCGGGAGGATGTCGTCGAGACACGCCCGGCGGTACGCGCGGGACGCGCCCCAGACGCCCGGCCCGGTTCCGTGACGCTGGCGCCAGATGCCGTCCGGCCCCTGCTCGTAGCAGGCGCCGCCCGCGATTCCGAGACGATCGTCGGCCTCGAACTCCGCGACCAGCCGGTCGAAATAGTCCGGCTCCACCGAGATGTCGGCGTCCAGCTTCACGACGACCTCGCAGGAGTTCGGTACGAACGCGAGGCCCTTGTGGAACGCCTTGACGATCGGCCCGCCCCGCATCACCCCAGCAACGCCCGGAAGCTCGTCCACCGTCGCCCAGTCGCTGGCGTCGGCGAGCTCGTGCGCCACCGCCGTCGTCTCGTCCGTCGAGCCCGTGTCGATGATCACCCACCTCGTCGGAGCGAGCCGTTGTGCCTCGAGCACACCGAACAGACGCCGCAGATTCCCGGCTTCGTTGCGGACCGGCGTAACAATTGCGTAGCTCAGTCGGTGGCCGCGGTGTGGGGCGGACATTCTGTCCACGTCAGCCGGATGCTAGTCCGCAGCGGTCTTCCGAAACGCAATCAGCTCGGCTCGACCGTCCCCACGCTCGTCGGTTACGTCCCGATACACAACGCGCCAATCGGCCAGAAGCGACGGGTAGTCGTGGGCCCACATGTAGGGGAGTGGCTCTCTCAACCATGTGTACTCCCTGACGACGATGAGACAACGTGCAGTGCGGGCAACAGCTCGAACGACGCCCAGCACGTCTCGCGGCTTGACGTGTCCGAGCACCGCACTCGACAGGACAGCGTCCACAGGACCGAAGGCCTCACAATCAGCCACGTCTGCGACAGACGTCTCCCTCTCTGGGAATCGCCGTCGAGACTCGGCGGCGAGGGTGGGAGAGATGTCAAACCCCTTCGCATCAAAGTCGGCGAGGTAGCCGTACTGGCGTCCCGAACCGACTCCGACAACCAGGACGGACCTGCAACGGTAGTCCCGGAGCAATCGTGGCACGGTCTCGTCCTCGGCCCCTGCGCGCAGCCAGTTCCTTGCCGGCCACGACTCCGGGTGGTCGTAGGTGTCGATCAACTCCGTGGCACGGCCCTCCCAGTATTTCGCCGGCTGGTACAGGCGACGTCCCGGCCATCGCATTGCACGACCCTATCTCCCGGACACAGCGCCCCGGGCGATGGTGCTCTCGCTGCCGACCACGGCGAAAGACGGAGCCTGTAACGTGCAAAGTCGACGCGGGGGTGGGCTCGAAGAAGTGAGGCGCCGTCTGCTCATAGGCTGCATTGGCTGTGCTGCAGTACTGGCGCTGGTCGGGGGCGCGGGCGGCGGCTCGGCGTCGCCGCTACGTCCCGTCGTCGCCTTGACTGCGACCCCGCCGAACGTCGTCTCTGGAGGCAGCACGACGCTCTCCTGGACGAGCCGTGACGTGGCGACGTGCGTCGCCGCTGGTTCCTGGAGTGGTCGGAAGCCAGTTCACGGGCGCCAGCGGATCGGGCACATCCGAAGCCGGCACGTCTTCCGCCTCCGATGCACCGGCTCCCACGGCGGCGCCAAAGCGACGGCGGTTGTGGCGCTCGCGACGACTCCGGCGCTCTCGATCTCGAAGGACGGCCGGCACGTCCTCGATCGCAAGGGGACACCATTCCTCATCACCGGCGACGCAGCGTGGTCGCTAATCGTGGGACCGGGGGATGCCGGAGTGCGCCAGTATCTCGCGAACCGGAGAGCGCGCGAGTTCAATGCGATCCTCGTAAACCTCATCGAACACCGATTCGACCCGAACGGCGCCCCGAACAACTCAGCCGGACAGGGCCCATTCCTGAAGAAGGGCGACTTCTCGACGCCAAACCCGGCGTATTTCGCTCACGCAGCAGATGTCGTCAAAGGGGCGCTCGAGCGCAACATCGAGGTATTCCTGTTCCCGGCGTACCTCGGCTATCAAGGCGGTGACGAAGGGTGGTACACGGAGATCCGGGACAACGGGCCGAAAAAGATGCTCGCGTACGGGAAGTTCGTGGGCGCGTACTTCAGCCGCTTTCCGAACATCGTCTGGGTGATCGGCGGCGACTACGGGCCGAACGCTGCGCGCAACGAAGTCAGCGCACTCGTCCGCGGCATCCAGCAGTCGTCGCCGAACCCGCTCTTCACCGTTCACGACGGCCGTTACCAGTCGGGGGTCTCGCAGTATCCGGGCGTGAGTTGGATCGACCTCAACACAACATACTCCGACTGCGTCCAGGCACCGAAAGAGCTCGCGGACGACTATGGGAGAGCAGGACCGATCCCGTTCTTTCTGATCGAGGGCAAGTACGAGAACGAGGGCGCCTCGGCCGTCTGCCTCCGCTCGCAGGCTTACTGGTCGGTGCTTGAGGGCGGCACAGGCTCGTTCTTCGGCAACAACCCGATCTGGAGCTTCGACTCGGGTTGGCAGAGAGCGCTCGACTCTCCGGGTGCCACAAGCATGGGCCTCGTCTCCGGCCTCTTCCACTCGCGCGCATGGGCGACGCTGGTGCCCGACGTCGGGCATTCGGTGCTCACCGCGGGCTACGGCGACATCGGCTCCGCCTCCTATGCGCCGGCGGCGCGTACGCAGAACGGGAACACGGTGATCGTGTACAGCCCGGATCAGCGTGCGCTGACCGTCAACATCGCGAAGGTGTCCGGATCGCAAGCGAAAGCCTGGTGGTTCGACCCCTCGTCCGGCCAGGCGACGTCGATCGGCACGTACCCGACGACCGGCTCTCGCAGCTTCATGCCTCCCTCCTCTGGCGACTGGGTGCTCGTTGTGGACGACGCGGGACTCGGGCTGGGCGCGCCCGGGCGCTGACGTAAAGCCCGCGCGCTAGCCGGCGTCGCGCTCCGAGGCCATTGATAGGCTGCCCGCTCCCCGTGGTCGTCCGGAGTCGCCCCACCGCCGCAGATCCAACCACGCCCTCGTGTCGTGAGGCAGGGCATGGGCGGCCGAGTGCGCGTCCCCCGATCGGGGTAAAGGTCGATCCATATATGGGTCGACAGCGGACTGTGGACCGGAAACGAGTAGAGGTCGAGCGGCCTTTGTGACCCGTCGTTCGACTAGGTCGAAGCGGGTGTTTGTGGCCCTCTTCGTCAATTCACTCATCGCAGCTGTCTTCCTCGCGGTCGGTCCCTCCGCCGCCGTCGGCCCGCCGAAGCATGGGTCTAGGGGGAGCGATGCGGCACTGGCCTCCGCCACTACCGTCGGCTACACGACGGTCGGCACGCAGAAGGACTACGGCGCAGACCGGAGACCTCGATGTCAGCGGTGGCTTCACCCTCGGCAGCGCCTCGACGATCACGGACGGCAAGGGCTATCTCGACGGCGGCACGGCCTCGAGCAAGGACGGCCTCCTGCGCCAGGTCGTCTACGCCGCCAACGGCTCGAGGCCGGCAGCGACGCCGATCGCAGTCTCAGACCAGATCACGATCACCAAGGGCTCGGCCGCCTCCTGGCGGACGTTCAGCTTCCACGGCGAGTCGCTGCCTGCCGGTACCTACTGGATCGGCTACTGGGTCGGCGGTTGGACGAGTAGCGCGCACGGCAACTACTACTACGACACCGTCGGCATCTCCAACGCGCTTTATTGGGACGACGGACATACGTACAGCCCGACGGGCAATCCCAGCGCATCGAGCTGGGCGCACATCGTCGATGAACGGCTGAGCGCGTACCTCGACGTGTCGACGGGCGCGCCCCCACCACCCCCACCACCCCCACCGCCACCCCCACCTCCGGCAACCCTCGGCTACACGACCGTCGGCTCGAGCCGCGATTACGCCCCGTCCGGCTACCTCGACGTCACGGGCGGCTTCCAGCTCTCGGCTGCGGCGACGATCACCGACGGCAAGGGCTACCTCGACGGCGGCACGGCCTCGAGCAACGACGGCCTCCTGCGCCAGGTCGTCTACGCCGCCAACGGCTCGAGGCCGGCAGCGACGCCGATCGCTGTCTCAGACCAGGTCGCGATCACCAAGGGCTCGGCCGCCTCCTGGCGGACGTTCAGCTTCCACGGCGAGTCGCTGCCTGCCGGTACGTACTGGATCGGCTACTGGATCGGCGGCTGGGGAAGCTCCGGCAACGATGGCCACTTCTACTACAACACGATCGGAAGCTCGACCTCGGCGTACTACGAGTCCGGGCACGGCTACAACTCGACGGGAAGCCCGAGCGCATCCGGCTGGTCGAAGAGCGTCGACGAGCGTATGAGCATCTATCTCGACCTGTCGACGGCGCGCCGCCACCGCCACCCCCGCCCACCGCCTCCGCCACCCCCACCGCCTCCTCCGCCACCCCCACCGCCTCCTCCGCCACCCCCACCGCCTCCTCCGCCACCCCCACCGCCTCCTCCGCCACCCCCACCTCCGGCAACCCTCGGCTACACGACCGTCGGCTCGAGCCGCGATTACGCCCCGTCCGGCTACCTCGACGTCACGGGCGGCTTCCAGCTCTCGGCTGCGTCGACGATCACCGACGGCAAGGGCTACCTCGACGGCGGCACGGCCTCGAGCAACGACGGCCTCCTGCGCCAGGTCGTCTACGCCGCCAACGGCTCGAGGCCGGCAGCGACGCCGATCGCTGTCTCAGACCAGGTCGCGATCACCAAGGGCTCGGCCGCCTCCTGGCGGACGTTCAGCTTCCACGGCGAGTCGCTGCCTGCCGGTACGTACTGGATCGGCTACTGGATCGGCGGCTGGGGAAGCTCCGGCAACGATGGCCACTTCTACTACAACACGATCGGAAGCTCGACCTCGGCGTACTACGAGTCCGGGCACGGCTACAGCTCGACGGGAAGCCCGAGCGCATCCGGCTGGTCGAAGCGCGTCGACGAGCGTATGAGCATCGTATCTCGACCTGTCGACCGGCGCGCCACCACCGCCTCCGCCACCACCCCCACCACCCCCACCACCGCCTCCGCCACCACCCCCACCACCGCCTCCGGCCGGCTTCCCGCTCTCGGTCTCGGCCGACAAGCGCCATCTCGTCGACTCCGACGGGACGCCGTTCCTCCTCAACGGCGAGGCTGCGTGGTCGCTGATGGTGAGTCCCGACACACCCGGCGCGACCCAGTACCTGGCCGACCGCCAGTCGACGTGGCTTCAACGCCGTCCTCGCCAACCTTGTCGAGCACTATTACGACACGAACGGCGCGCCGAAGGACGCCTACGGAGACGCTCCGTTCACGACCCCGGGTGACTTCTCGACACCGAATCCGGCGTACTTCGCCCACGCGGCCGCGGTCGTCCAGGAGGCACTCAACCGCAACATCGAGGTGTTCCTCTTCCCCGCTTACCTCGGCTATCAGGGTGGCGGGCAAGGCTGGTACGCGGACATCCTCGCCAACGGTCCGCAGAAGATGCTCGCCTACGGCCAGTACGTCGGCAACTACTTCAGGAACTATCCGAACATCGTCTGGGTGATGGGTGGCGACTTCGCACCTAACTCCGCACTCGACGAGATTCAGTCACTGGTGCAGGGGATCCGCAGACCTCCCCGCAGACCGTTGTTCACGCGTGCACAACGGCCGGTACCAGTCGGGCATCACTCAGTATCTGGGCGAGAACGTGGGTCGACCTCAATACGACGTACTCCGACTGCACGCAGACGTCGCAGCAACTGTCCGACGACTACGCGCGGTCGGGTCCGATTCCGTTCTTCTTCATCGAAGGGAAGTACGAGAACGAGGGCGCGTCTGCGGTTTGCCTTCGCTCACAGGCCTATTGGTCGGTGCTCGAAGGGTGCGACGGGTCAGTTCTTCGGAAATAACCCGATCTGGGCCTTCAACGCCGGCTGGCAGTGCAGCGCTCAACTCGACGGGCGCGAACAACATGACCGAGTTCGGCGCAGCTCTTCCACTCGCGTTCCTGGGGCAGCGCTCGTCCCCGACTTCTCCCACAGCGTCCTGACGAGCGGCTACGGAACCATCGGCTCGTCCTCCTATGCAGCGGCCGCGCGCACCTCGAACGGCAACACCGTCATCGTCTACACGCCGGACCAGCGTGGCCTGACGATCGACATGACGAAGGTCTCGGGCTCACAGGCGAAGGCCTGGTGGTTCAACCCAGTGCCCGGCCAGGCGACGCCTGATCGGCACCTACCCGACGACAGGCTCCCAGACCTTCACGCCGCCGTCGTCTGGCGACTGGGTGCTTGTTCTCGACAACGCGTCGCTCGGCCTCGGCGCGCCCGGCAGCTGACCCTGCGTCAGTCGCGCACGGCGTAGATCTCGCCGTAGTCGTGGGCCTGCAGCCGACCGACGAGGTCGAGGATCTCATGGGCGTCGACGGACGATGCCGGGCTGAGCGGAGTATCGCCATCCCCGAGATTTTGGACGTACTGGTAGCGATAGCTTCCGAGGGCTCCCAGGCGCCCGACTGCGCGAGCCGTCACGTCCGGCGTCTCGCACTGGAACTCGAACGAGAGCGCGCTCAACGGTCGCTCGAGCCCCTGAAGCACCTCCGGCTCGAGCCCTTCGACGTCGATCTTCACGAATCGAGGCTCGCCGTGCTCCTCGATCAGCTCCTCGAGCGTTTGCAGCAGCACTCGGATCTCGCCACCAAGTCGCTCCTCGTGTAGCGCTGCCCACCTCGCGCTCACGGTCGAGTGGGCCGGGTCGTGCCCGAGCCGCAACATCGCTGTGCCGGTCTCTGCCCCGATCGCGCACTGCTCGACGTGCACGCCATAGCGACTCCGCACGACGTCTGCGAGTGACGGGTTCGGCTCGATCGCGATCACACGGGCTCCGATGTCGAGCAGTATCGACGTCACCTGTCCCACGTTGGCGCCGATGTCAAAGACGAGATCCCCTGGCTCGACGAACGTGCGAAGCCTGGCGCGCCTGTCCTGGATGCGCCGGTACTCGTCGCGCTTCAGAGCGCGCCAGTACGCATTTCTGACTTGTCTGTACACGCCCATCGAGCTAAGCAGCGTGCGAAGCATCATGCGGGGAGCGGGCTCACCAGCCTGTCAGCGAGCGCTATCGGCCCGGGATCGTAGGCGGCAACGACCTCGTCCGGGAGATGCTCGAAGTCGCTGGCGCGCAGGTAGTCCGCCATCGTCGTACCGGTGCAGGCAGAATCGACGTTCGGCGCGCCGCGGAACGCCTCGACATCGTCGAGGTGAACCGTCCGGAAGTCGATGCTGAACCGCGTGCGTCCGGTGGTGTTCGGGACGCTCGAGTGCAGGTGCGCGGCCGAGAAGATGAGGACGCCGCCAGGCGGCGTGATCACGCGGAGCTGCGGATCGAGCTCGACGTCCTCCTCGGGCTTGGGCTGGACACGCGTGTCCGTCTTGACGTGCTGGGCTGCTTTGAAGCGGCTCGTCTTAGTCCACTCGTCGTAGTTGTACGTGTCCGAACTGTTCTTCACCGGCTGCGTCCAGTAGCGCGTGTGGAACGCCATCGCGCGGCCCGACTCGAGGCCGTAGATCGGGAGCCACCAGTTCAGCTGGGACTGCGGCGCCGAGTACCACGTATCGCGGTGTGGGTGGAATGCGTACGCGATGCCTGTCGTCAGGTAGTCGTCGCTCGTCGCCGTCCGCATCCGCGGTACATCGAAGTACGTCTTCTCGAGATCGCAGCCGAACTCTGCGAGCAGGCTCTGGATGCAGGTCTTCGAGTCTGGATGGTGGATGAACTTCGGCTTCAGCTCCGAGAGCACCGCCGCGTACTCCTCGACCGGCATGTCGTACTGAGCCGTCTCTGGGTCGTGCGAGCCGAATGCCTCCCGGATCAGCGACCGCGCCGACTCGATGAACGCGGTCGAGGCAGGAGTCGGTGCGTACGAGTACAGCTGCCCTGCGTACAGCTGCTCGCGACGCTCGTCGTCGGCAGCTTGGGCGTCGACGTAGATGGTGTC
Source organism: uncultured Actinomycetes bacterium (assembly GCA_963705945.1). Classification (GTDB taxonomy): domain Bacteria; phylum Actinomycetota; class Thermoleophilia; order Gaiellales; family Gaiellaceae; genus PALSA-612. Next base: position 285,187 of record CAVPLG010000005.1, read on the forward strand.
CATGTCTCTCCCCCGTTGGGATCGTGGGCCACAGCCTCTTATCGACCAGATATGACGCGCGACACTACCTAAGTCAAGTGCCGTAGAGAAAAATCTCCACCGGCCGCTCTCCCCTCACTGCGACGGCTGCGACATAGCCTTCGAGCGGCAACGCCACGAGCGTCCAATCAACCGGCGGCCCCATCACGGACGGCAGCGCGGCGATCTTGCCGTTCACGTCGAGTTCGATCGCTCTTGGATCTACCGCCAACCCGAGCCCAATGGCCTTCAGCAGCGCTTCTTTCCGCGTCCAGAGGTCGAGAAAGGCACGAGCAGGATCCGGCGCCGCCTCAACGCGAGCGAGCTCTGCCGGGCTGAGGGCATGGGTGGGAAGCGACCAGGAGGCGACCTCCGCCCGCAGTTGCTCGACGTCGACGCCCACCCCTTGGCGAGCGACGGCGACGAGGGCGACCGAGCCACTGTGCGCGAGGTTGACCTCGAGTGTCGCGCCCTCCACCACCGGCTTTCCTTCCATAGTGCGCACGATCGAGACCTCGTCGACAGCCACGCCGAGATAGCGCGCGGCAACCGTCTCCAGCGGGCGCTCCGCCCCCGCATCGAGCAACCAGACGGCGAGCCCTCCGAGTTCGATTGTTGGGCGCGCCGGCGGATTCGTCCAGCCGGGCTCGGATGTCACACGATGCTCGGCGCGGGTGCGAACTCATTGATCGCCTGCGAGATCCCCGCCGCGACAACATCGACGTTCGGCGGCAGAAGGAGGCGTGCGTGGTCACAGGGCAGCTGCTCCCACCGCTTCGTCCTGACGAGGCTGCGCAGGTACCAGTCGGGGATGTCGAACCGCTCGTGCTCGGAGGAGAGAAAGACAACGGCCGACGCGTCGACCGGGCGGGGCACGAAGCTCTCGCGGGAGTCGTCGAGCTTGCTCCATACGTCCACCGGCGACGGGGTCGCTGCGTCCGTACGCTTGACCTTTCGGCCTACGGCGCGCATCAGGCGTTGCTCGCGCAGAGCACGCGTGATTCGCCAGAGGTCGGCGCGCAGGCCACGCGGGCGGCCGAATCGGGGGTCGAGGAGGACGAGTAGCCCGATCTCCTCGCCTGCCGCCTGGAGCTGCGACGCCATCTCGACCGCGATCGCGCCGCCGACGCAGAACCCGCCGAGGACGTACGGCCCATACGGCTGGATCTTCCGCACCTCGGTCACGTAGTCCGCCGCGATCTCAGGCAGCGACGACGGCATCACCTCCCCGTCGTCGTCGAGCCCACGCGCCCGCAGGCCGTAGCTCGGCTGATCGGCACCGAGCCGGCTCGCGAGCGCGGGATACGTGAGCACCTCGCCGTCGCCAGGGTGTACGAGGAAGAGCGGTGTCCGCGTCCCTGCCTTCTGGAGCGGCACGATGCCGGAGCTGCCGAGCCCGACATAGGAGACGACCTCGCTGGCCATGGCCCCCGGAGTCGGCGCGCGCACGATCGAGATCAGCGGCAGATCGGGGTCGCCGACGAGATCGCGCACACGCGCCACCGCCTCTGCGCCGAGGATCGAGTCGCCGCCGAGCGCGAAGAAGTCCGAGGCGACGTCGAGCCCGCGCGTGTCGAGCACCGATTCCCAGATCTCGATCAGCTGCGGCTCGAGAAAGCGGTACGGACGCCGGCCGGCGTCGCGGCTGCCGCCGTTCTCGATACCGAGCCGCTCGGCGAGCCCGATCCGCTGGAGCTTGCCGGTCGAGCCCTTCGGCAGCTCGTCGACGACGAGGATCCGGCGCGGCACCTTGAACGGCGCCAGCTGGGCTGCGACGAAGTCCTGGAGGCTCCGCTCGTCGAGCTGCGCGTCAGGCGCGAGCACGACAGCCGCTGCGACCTCCTCGCCGAGCTGAGAGTCGCTCATCGCGAACGTCACGGCCTGGGCGACTCCCTGGTGCGCGAGCAGTGCGTCGTCGACCTCGAGCGGCGAGATCTTCTCGCCGCCCCGGTTGATGATCTCCTTGATCCGGCCGCGCAGCGTGAGGTAGCCCTCCTCGTCCAGGAAGCCCTCGTCCCCCGTCCGGAACCAGCCGTCTTCCGCGAAAGGCTCCGCGTCCGAGCTCGTCTCGTAGCCCGTAAAGACGCTCTCGCCTCGAATCGCGACCTCGCCGACCTCGCCGGCCTGCAGCTCCTTGCCCGACGCGTCGAGGACGGCGACGTCCGGACCGGCAGCCAGTCCGACAGTGCCCGGCTTGCGCACAGCGGGCGGCAGCGGGTTGGACGCCATCTGATGCGCCGCCTCCGTCATGCCGTAGGCCTCGATCACGGGCACGTCGAAGACCGACTCGAGCTCGTGGTGCACCGACGCGGGGAGCGCGGCAGAGGATGAGCGGATGAAACGGAGCCTGTGGCGATCGACCGACTCCGCCCGGCCTCGCGCACGGAGCAGCACCGCCGCGTGCATCGAGGGCACGGCCGTGTACCACGTCGGCTCGAGCTCGTCGAGCCAATCGAAGAAGTGCACCTGGTGGAAGCCAGGGGCACACGCCACCGAGCCCCCCGCGCGCAAGGAGGCGAGGAGGGCGGTGACCAAGCCGTGGATGTGGAAGAGCGGCATCACGTTCAGGCACCGGTCGGACTGCTCGAGCCGCAACGTCTCGGCGACGTTCCGTGCCGAGACGGCAAGCTGGCGGTGCGTCAACGGCACGAGCTTCGGCCGCGACGTCGTTCCCGACGTGTGGAGGGCGAGGGCGACAGCGCCCGGCTCGGGGCCGGTGGTCGGCGACCCGTCCTCCGGCACGCCGTCGAGGGTGAAGATCCCCGCGGGCTGCGACGGATCGACGTGGAGGTCGAGCACCCGGATCCCGCGCGACCGAGCGACCTCGCGCGCCGGCGTGTCGAGCGAGTCGCTGACGACGACCGCCCGAGCATCGAGGTCGTCGAGGAAGAACTCGAGCTCGTGCGCCCGATAGGCCGGGTTGAGCGGCGCTACTGCGGCGACCGAGGAGAGGGCCAGGAATGCGCTGGCAGCCTCGGGCCCGTTCTCGACAAGCAGCGCCACACGGTCCCCTGCGTCGATCCCGCCGGCACGGAGATTGCCCGCGATGCGAGGGACGAACGCCCGAAGACAGTCGTACGTAAGAGCCTCTCTCGCCGGCGCCAGCAGAGCGGGCGCGTCGGCTACCGCAGCCTCATGGTCGAGCGGATCGTCCACCGTTGCCAGTTTCGACCACGTCATTTGCAGGAATTATGCGGGCGCCTCGCAAAGCGGTCAAAGGCGCGCACTACGATTGCGAGCGTGCGGGCGATCGTCACCGGAGGCGCCGGGTTCATCGGGTCGCACGTCGTCGACGCATTGCTCGCTCGCGGTGACGAGGTGACGGTTGTCGACGACCTTTCGACGGGTCGGCGCGAGTACCTCGACCCCCGCGCCCGCCTCGTCGAGCACGACATCCGCGAGCCGTTCGACATCGACGCCGACGTCGTCTTCCACCTGGCGGCGCAGGCGGACGTGGGCACCTCCGTCGAGCGACCGATCTTCGACGCCGAGGTGAATGTCCTCGGCACGCTTAACGTCCTCGAGGCGGCCCGCGGCACGGGCGCAGCCGTCGTCTTCACGTCGACGGGCGGCGCGATCTACGGCGATGTCGAGCGGCCCGCGACCGAGGACGCGCCGCTCAGGCCCGTGTCTCCGTACGGGATGGCGAAGCTAGCCGCAGAGGGCTACGTCGCAGGCTGGAGCCGAACGCACGCCCTCGAGACGACGGTTCTACGGCTCGCCAACGTCTACGGGCCGCGGCAGTCGGCAGCCCTCGAAGGGGGCGTCGTCGCCATCTTCCTCGAGCGGATGGCCGATGGCCGCGAGACGACGATCTTCGGTGACGGCGAGCAGAGCCGCGACTTCGTCTACGTCGAGGACGTCGTCCGCGCGCTGCTGGCTGCTGCCGCGCGCGGGAAGGGGATCTTCAACGTCGGAACGGGGGTCGAAACGACCGTCAACCGCCTGCACGAGCTCTGCCGTATGGTCGCCGGCGCGGAGGATGAGCCCGAGCACGGGCCACCGCGGACTGGCGATGCGCGCCGGAGCGTCCTCGATGCGAGCTACGCAGCACAGGAGCTCGGCTGGCGCGCGGAGACGTCTCTTGAGGACGGGCTGCGTATGACGTGGGAGTGGCTGGGAGCGGTTTGACGCAAACCGGGGTATAACGCCCCCGTGCCGATCTTCCGCAAGGGAACGACACTCGATCCGACGCAGGTCGAAGACCGTCGCGGTCGCGGCGGCATGGTCGGCCTCGGCGCAGGTGGCGGCGGCATCATCGGCGTCGTCGTCGTCGTCCTCTATCTCCTGCTCGGGGGCAGCAGCGGTGGCCTCGGCGACCTGACGAACCTCGAGGAGCAGGTGCTCGGGGGCAGCGGTGGAGGCAGCTCGACGCTCGCGCAGGACTGCCGCACGGCAGAGGACGCCAACACGCGCGAAGACTGCCGCATCCTAGGCTTCGTCAACAGCATCCAGCGCTACTGGGACGACGAGTTCGCGGCGGCCGGGCGCTCGTACACGCCGTCGACCACCGTTTTCTTCGACGGATCGACGAACACCGGCTGCGGTTTCGCGAGCACGGACGTCGGTCCGTTCTACTGCCCGGCGGACAAGAAGGTGTACATCGACCTCACCTTCTTCGATGTCCTCCACGATCAGCTCGGCGCGCAGGCCGGCCAGACCGCGCAGGCCTACGTCCTCGCGCACGAGTACGGCCATCACGTCCAGGACCTGCTCGGGATCCTCGATCGGATCGGCGGCGACCGGCAGGGCGCGCAGAGCAAGTCCGTGCGGAGCGAGCTCCAGGCGGACTGCTTTGCAGGCATCTGGGCGAACCACGCTGCGGAGACCACGCTCGAGCCCCTCACGCAGGCCGACATCGCGGACGCGCTCGACGCCGCGGCCTCCGTAGGCGACGATCGCATCCAGGCGAAGACTCAGGGCCAGGTCAACCCCGAGACCTGGACGCACGGCTCGTCCGCGCAGCGCCAGAAATGGTTTAGCGCCGGCTACCGCTCGGGCCGCGTGAACGACTGCGACACCTTCAACGGCAGCCTCTGAAAACGACAGGGGACAGTCACTGCCGACTGTCCCTGTGACTGTCCCCGGCTGGTACGGCAGGAGTGGCCGCTGCCCGCGCGAAGGAACAGGGGCCGTGCAGTCCATTTCGACTTCCGACGCCCTCGTCCGGCCGTGGCGGACGGCGACGATCGTCGTCGCAGCGATCGCCGTCGCCGAGCTGCTGGTGCTCCTTGCGCTCGGCGTCACTACCTATGGGCAGTCGATCCTCGACGCGACCACGGGCTCGACGACGCACCACGCACATTCGACGAAAAGCCACACGCAGCGAACGCCCGCGACGCACAAGACCCGGCCAGCGAAAGAGCACGAGACCCTCTCAGCGCCGCGCCTCCGCCGGACCGAGACCTCCGTGCTCGTGCTGAACGGCAACGGCGTGTCTGGCGCCGCCGCCACCGAGTCGGATCGGCTCCACCGCAAGGGCTACGTCGTCGCGGCCGTCGGCAATGCGGGACGCACCGACTACCCGCGGAGCATCGTCATGTACCGCCCTGGCTTCAAGCCCGAAGCTGCTCGCCTCGCCCGTGATCTCCGCGTGAAGATCGTCTCGCCGCTCGACGGCCTCCGGAAGAGCGACCTGATGGGCGCGCACGTGGCGATCGTCATCGGCGCGCGCTAGACGACCTCGGCAAACCTCTTCGGTGGATGTCAGCTCGGGGTGGCAGCCAGGTCGATGCCAACCTGTCTCTGAATAGCCAGCCAGTCCATGTACGTGTCCTTCCGCGCGACGAGCCCGTCGCGCAGCGTGAACACATCGACGCCATCGCACGCGAACGGCTTGCCGTTCAAGGTGCCGCTGACGTCGTACTCAGAGACGAAGTGATCCTCGCCGAAGTGCACTCGCCGCTTCTCGAACCGTAGGTCCGGCGACTGGCCGAAGGCTCCCGCGATAGCGTCTCGAACCGCGTCGCGCCCGGTCACCGGCTCGGCGTAGCCATGCACGTGGAACACCATGTCGTCGGTATGCATGGCGATGATCGCGTCGGGATCGCGCTCCGCCCAAGCCTGGCTGTACCTCATTGCGAACTCTGGAGAGACGGGGCTCATGTTGATCCTTTCGATCGTTCGGTCGGCGCAGGGGCTTGCTGCGCTCTCACCCTACGCGCCGCGAGGACTTCGAATCAGCCGAGCCCGGCATTCACCTTCGCGCGCGCCTGGTCGAGCAGGCCCCCGGGCAGGCCGGCCGGGCCGTACGGGTCGAGGCCGTACGCGCGATCGAGGTACTGGAGCGCAGCGCGGAAGCGGCCGAGCGAGAACTCGTAGGCGCCGAGTGAGTACCACGTCTCCGAGTTCTCGGGCTGGAGGCTCGTCGCGTCACGGTAGCGCCGGAGCGCCGCGGCCACGCGGCCGCCCGACTCCTCCGTCAGCGCCCACACGACCAGCGGGTCGACGGACAGCGGGTTGAGGTCTCGCGCCTGGCGTGCGGCGTCGATCGCGCCGCGGCCGTCGCCGCGGCCGAGCGCCTCGTAGGCATCGTCGACCTTCCGCCCTGCGAGCCACGGCGCGGTCAGCGAGTAGAGCGCCACGAGCCCGACGACCGCTGCCGCGATCGCAAGCGCCGGTCGGCCCCGCGCCGCCACCGGCTCGCGGCCCGCGGTGAGGAGGACGCCGACGACGAAAAAGACCGGCGCCGATGCCGCGACGAAGTCCCAGTCGATGTCCGCGAGCGCGTGCAGGAGGTAAATCGGTAGCGCCGCGACGAGCGCGCAGGCGGCGGCGCGCTCCTCCCCCTCGAGCCGCCGAAACGCCTCGGCGCACGCGACCCCGGAGGCAGCGACAGCTCCGAGCCCGAGCAGCAATCCGAGCACACCCGTCTCGGAGAGGAACTGGACGCCGATCGAGTGCGGCTCGGTGGTGACGATCGAGCCGACGCGGATCGGCCGCCGCGCGATCTCGAACGTGTGCGCGCCCGTGCCGCCCGCGGGGTTGTCCTCGAAAGATCGACCACGCCTCCTTCCACCACGTCCAGCGGTTGTTCGAGCTCAGCTCGCCGAGCCGCCCGGAGCCCTGGACGACCTCGCTCGACCCGCGGAACTCGTCGAGCCACTTGCCCGGGCCTCCGACGGCGACCGAGGCGACGAGCACGCCGGCGACTACCGCAACAGCAATCCCGACGCCGAGCCGTCTCGCCCAGAGGGAGCGCTCCGCATCGGGCAGCCGGTCGCCGCGCTGTACTGCGAGATGCGAGAGCCCGAGCGCTGCTGCGGCGCCGAGCACCAGGGCGAGCGCGAGCCATGCGCCGGCGCGGTCGCGCGCGGCGCGCGTCTGGAGATCTTCGACGAGACCGTTTTGCGTCGACGCCCAAGCCCCGACCACCGCCGCTGGCACGCTGCCCGCGATCAGCATCGCGAGGCCCTCGAACCGGTCGCACGTCAGCGCCAGCCAGAGGCAGACGCCGAGCGCGGCGACGACGAACCCTGCACGCGAGTACGTGAGCACGAGCGCGACCTCGCCGAGATAGAGGAGAAGCACCCCACCGGCCCGAAAGGCCTTGGCATGGCGACGCCCTGCGGCGAGCCAAAGCGCGAGCGGAAGCGACACGGCCGCGAGCAGCGCAAGCGCATTCCAGTAGCCCACTGGATCGCGCAAGCGCGCCACGCGGGCGCCGTCCGGGAACAGCCCCGGGAAGACCTTGCCGAGCAGAGCCCAGCAGAACACGCCGCCGAGCAGCGCCGCGAGCACGGCCGCCGTCGTCCGCGCCGGGCGGTCGACGAGCGTGCCCGCGTACACGCCGAGCACGGCGAATGCGAGGTAGACGAGAGAGCGGTCGAGGTATGCCCACGAGCGGTCGGCGGCGAGCGACCAGGCCATCGTCACGCCGACCCACACGACGAGCGCCGCGAACAGCGCGAGCGCAGCCATGCCCGCGCGGGACGGCGCCGGCCGGGGCCAGATGCCTGCGAAGGTCGCGATACAACGCGGCCAGCGCGGCGAGGATCGCGAAGGCGCCGATCCAGAACAGGCGGCCGTCGCTCGAGCCTTCGCCGAAGAAGAGTGCGAGAACGAGCAGCGCCCCAGCAGCTCCGACGACGGGAAGCCCCGGGGCTGCTCGCATCGCGATGACGCTAGCACGGCGCCTTCCCGGAGCCACCCTTACAAAGGCCTAACAGCCCGATGATTGGCTCGTCATGCGCAGAGGGAAGACTTGGGACAGGTCCTCCCCGTCGGGGGTGGGCCTTTGCGTAGACTCGATGATGACCGGTACGGACACATTCCTTCTCGCCGGGCCCATTTCGCCGGGACGGCCCTCTCTCGTGAAACGCCTGATCACCAGCATGCTGCTCGCTAGCGCCGCCACAGTGGCGGCTCTTTCTATGGGTGGCACCGCGATGGCGGCGCAGCCCTGCTGGAAGCCGCTGATCAACGACTGGTACGACGGCCGGATCGACAGCGTCTACCCGGTCGACTGCTACCGCCAGGCGCTGATCCACATGCCGGAGGACGTCGCCCAGTACTCGAGCATGCGCGACGACATCAACCGCGCGCTCCAGGCGGCGATCGCAGCCGGTGGTGGCGGGACGAGCGGCTCGTCGGGCGGCGGGTCGACGCCTACCGGCGGCGGCCAGTCGAGCACGTTCCACGGGGGCCCGAAAGCTGGGCTCGTGCTCGCGGCCTCGGCGGACGGCAGAGATCAGGGCGCCGGCCCCCTCGGCCACGCGCTCGACTCGCTCGGATCAGACAGCGCGGACTCCGTTCCGCTCCCTCTGATCATCCTCGGATCGCTTTCAATCTTGCTGCTAGCGCTCGGCTCGGCGGGCTTCGTCGCGCGGCGTGTGCAGGCGCGAAAACCGCGCCCGCAGCCCAGCACGAAAGGCTAGGCCGCTCCGTCCGAAGCGGACCCTACGCTAGTCGGTCCGCTCGGTCCTGAGCCCTTTCGAGGGTCGGTGCGAGCGACATAGAGTCACACGATGCCCGGGAGGCACAATATGGCGACCGTGAAGACCGACGAGATCACCGACGAGCAGCTGGAGAACACGGTCATCGACGCCGTCAAGCAGATCGGCGTCAGGCGGTACTTCACGATCCCGGGCCGCGATCCGTTCGAGGAGATCGAGTGGGAGATCCGCGACGCCTTCATCCCCGGCAAGGACAAGCCCGCGTTCGATCAGAAGGCGGTCGAGTTCCCGAAGTTCTGGTCGCAGACCGCGACGAACATCGTCGCGCAGAAGTACTTCCGCGGACAGCTCGGCTCGCCCGAGCGCGAGACGAGGGTCCGGCAGATGATCGGGCGCGTCGTCACGACGATCGGCGAGTGGGGCCGCGCGGGCGGCTATTTCGCAGACGCTGAGGAGGCCGACACCTTCGAGGCCGAGCTGAAGGCGATCCTCGTCAACCAGCTCGCCTCCTTCAACTCGCCGGTCTGGTTCAACGTCGGCTTCGAGGAGAAGCCGCAGTGCTCCGCCTGCTTCATCCTCTCGATCGACGACTCGATGGAGTCGATCCTCGACTGGATTCGCCGTGAGGGCGTCATCTTCCGCGGCGGCTCGGGCTCCGGCGTCAACCTCTCGAAGCTCCGCTCGTCGAAGGAGCAGCTGTCGAAGGGCGGCTACGCCTCCGGCCCGGTGTCCTTCATGCGCGGCGCCGACGCGTCCGCCGGCACGATCAAGTCGGGCGGCAAGACGCGGCGCGCGGCGAAGATGGTCGTCCTCGACGTCGACCACCCGGACATCGAGGAGTTCATCTGGTGCAAGGCCAAGGAGGAGCGCAAGGCGCGCGTCCTCGAGGCAGCGGGCTACGACATGTCGCTCGACTCGCCCGACTGGGGCTCGATCCAGTACCAGAACGCGAACAACTCCGTCCGCGTCACGGACGCCTTCATGGAGGCAGCGACCGACGGCGCCGAGTGGAGCCTCACGGCCCGCACCGACGGCGCTGTGGTCGACACGCTCGACGCGCGCGGCCTGCTCCGCGAGATGGCCGACGCCGCGTGGCAGTGCGCCGACCCGGGCGTCCAGTACGACACGACGATCAACGCGTGGCACACGTGCCCGAACTCGGGCCGCATCAACGCATCGAACCCGTGCTCGGAGTACATGCATCTCGACGACTCGGCGTGCAACCTCGCCTCGCTCAACCTGATGAAGTTCCGCCGCGACGACGGCGAGCTCGACGTCGAGGCGTTCGAGCACGCGGTCGACGTGATGTTCCTTGCGCAGGAGATCCTCGTCGGCTACTCGTCCTACCCGACGGCCGAGATCGAGAAGAACGCCCGTGCGTACCGCGAGCTCGGCCTCGGCTACGCGAACCTCGGCGCGCTCCTGATGGCGCGGAGCCTCCCGTACGACTCCGACGAGGGTCGCGCCTACGCGGCCGCGATCACTGCGCTGATGACCGGGCGCGCGTACCGGAAGTCGGCGGAGGTCGCCTCACGGATGGGGCCGTACGCGGGCTACCAGCCGAACGCGGCGGCGATGCTCGGCGTGATCGCGAAGCATCGCGCGGCCGTCGGCAACATCGACCACGCGGACTCGGTGCCGAACGACCTGCTCACCGCCGCGCGCAAGGCATGGGACGACGCGCTAGACGCGGGTGAGGTGAACGGCTTCCGGAACTCCCAGGCGACGGTGCTCGCACCGACCGGGACGATCAGCTTCATGATGGACTGCGACACGACCGGCGTCGAGCCCGACTTCTCGCTCGTCAAGTCGAAGAAGCTCGTCGGCGGCGGCGAGATCACGATCGTCAACAAGACTGTGCCGATGTCCCTCGACCGGCTCGGCTACGCGCCGGAGGAGGTCGAGCAGATCGTCGCCTTCATCGACGAGCGGAACACCGTCGTCGGCGCGCCGTTCGTGAAGACCGAGCACTACCCGATCTTCGACTGCGCCATCGGCGACCGCGCGATCCACTACTCCGGCCACGTGAAGATGATGGGCGCCGTCCAGCCGTTCATCTCCGGCGCGATCTCGAAGACGGTGAACATGCCGGAGACGGTCACGGTCGAGGAGGTGCGCGATCTCATCGTCGACGCGTGGAAGCTCGGCGTGAAGGCGATCGCCATCTACCGCGACAACTGCAAGGTCGCGCAGCCGCTCTCCTCGGGCGACAAGGCGAGCATCGCCGCGCTCGCCCCCGGAGTGACGCTCTCGCCGCAGCGGCGCCGGCTGCCCGAGGACCGCACCGAGGTCGGCCGGAAGTTCCGCGTCGGCGAGTACGAGGGCTACATCCACGTCGGCCTGTTCGACGACGGGACGCCCGGCGACATCTTCGTCGACATCGCGAAGGAGGGGACGACGCTCGCCGGCCTGATGAACTCGTTCATGATCTCCGTCTCGCTCGGCCTCCAGTACGGCGTGCCGCTCGACGTCTACGTCGCGAAGTTCTCGCACATGCGCTTCGAGCCGGCGGGCCCGACGAACGACCCGGACATCCGCGTCGCGAAGTCGATCGTCGACTACATCTTCCGCTGGATGGGCAAGAAGTTCCTCACGATCGACCAGCAGGAGGAGATCGGCATCCTCTCGGCCGAGGTGCGCGCCCGCATGGCGGAGCGCTACGCAGACGGCGAGGCCAAGCCGGCGGGCGTGGAGTCGGCGGCAGTGCCGCTCGACGCGCCCCCGCCCGGCCAGACGGCGCTCTTCAACACGCACGAGGACGCGATCGAGTGCGCGAGCTGCGGCGGGCGCATGGTGCGGACAGGCTCCTGCTACACCTGCAGGGACTGCGGCACCAACACCGGCTGCAGCTGATCTCTCTGTTGTGAGCGTCGCACTATGCGGCGCTCACCACACTTCATCGACCAGGTTTCCCTGGCTAGGCTCCCGGCATGAAGATCTTCAACCTCAACAGCGACGAGTGGGACGGGACGAGGGACCGCGAGGGCTGGCGCATCAGCGCCGCGCTTGTCGGCCAAGCCATCGGCGGTGAGCTGATCGGCGCGGGCATGTACGAGATCGAGCCTGGCAGCAGGCTCTGGCCGTACCACACGCACCACCTGAACGAGGAATGGGTGATCGTGCTCCGCGGCGAGCCGACCGTGCGCACGCCCGAAGGCGAGCAGGTGTTGAAGGAGGGTGACGTCGTCTGCTTTCCGCGGGGCAAGGACGGCGCGCATCAGATCATCAACCGGACCGACTCGACTTGTCGCGTGCTCATGCTCTCCTCGATGGTCGCCGGCGAGATCATCGAGTACCTCGACACCGGAAAGGTTCTCGCCAAGGGCGTCGACGACGAAGACGTCATGTTCGCGAGGCCAGGCCCCGCGGTCGAGTACTGGGAAGACGAGGACTAGACCGGCTCGGTGCCCGAGGCGCAGCTCAAGGACGCTGGCTCAGGGCTCGCACCCGCCACGGAGGGCTGGTTCGTGGTGAACGTCCATGATGCCGAGTGGTGGTTCGCGGACAGCAGAGGCGCGGCGTGCTGGTTCGAGAGCGAGTACGGCGAACCGCCGGTCGAGTTCACGCAGCTCGGGATTCGCGTCACCGTGCTCGAGCCGGGACAGCCTTCCCTCTACCACGCCGAGTCCTCGCAGGAAGCGTTCCTGGTGCTGTCGGGAGAGTGCAGGCTGCTCGTCGAAGGCGAGGAGCGACCGCTGCGACCGTGGGACTTCTTCCACTCGCCGCCGTGGACCGAGCACGCCTTCGTCGGCGCGGGTGACGGGCCGTGCGTGATCCTGATGGCAGGGGCACGCGGGCTCGCGACGCAGTCGGAGACGCCGCAGGCGCGGTATCCGGTGTCGGAGCTCGCCGCCCGCTACGGCGCCGGCGTGGAGGAGGAGACAACCGATCCGGCGCAGGCGTACGCGACAGCCGAGTGGTTCCGGCGAGAGCGGCCGCCGTACTGGTTCCGCCTGCCCTGGGCCTAGTCGGCCACCACCAGATCATGAGGTCCGAGAGGAGAGCGCGATGAGCGACGAGCCCGAGACCAAAGACGTCACGACCGAGGTACTCGGAACAGTCGACCTCGGCTCCGAGATCGAGGGCATGGCCGGCCGCCAGCTCCGGATGCGCATGGTGACCATCGAGCCCGGAGGGGTCTTCGGCCCGGTTCACGACCACATAGACCGACCGGGCATCGTCTACATCCTGCAAGGGACGATCACCGACCATCGAAACGGAGTCGCGACGGACTACGGGCCGGGACTGGGCTGGCCCGAGGATCGGAACACCACCCATTGGCTCGAGAACAGAGGAACGATCCCGGCGGTGGAGATCTCGGTCGACATCGTCAGGCACGAGTCGGCCTGACCCGCGGCGACCACGAGATCTCGAAGCACCATAGGCTCCCCGGGCATGAAGGTCTTCAATCTCCGGGGCGACGACTGGGATCGCACGGAAGACCGCGAGGGTTGGCGCTTCACGGACGCCTGGGTCGGCGCGCACATCGACGCCGAGTTGATCGGCGCAAGCATGTACGAGGTCGAGCCGGGGAACAAGCAAGGGCCGTTCCACACGCACCACGCCAACGAGGAGTGGGTCATCGTCCTACGCGGCGAGCCGACGCTCCGCACGCACGAGGGCGAGCAGCAGCTACGCGAAGGGGACGTCGTCGCGTTCCCCCGCGGCAGGGAGGGAGCGCACCAGGTCCGGAACGGCACCGATACCCCGATCCGCGTGCTTGTGCTCTCGACGCTCATCGCGCCCGACATCGTCGAGTACCTCGACAGCGGCAAGATCGGCGCGCGCAGCGTCGCCGGCGAGCGGATCATGTTCGGCAAGCCCGGCCCCGAGCTCGACTACTGGGACGACGAGGACTAGCCCGACTCCACTCGCCGGCTGCCGCGGCAACGACAGCTTCCGCGGCCTGGCGCTAGAGTCGCCGCAGCCGACCACGGAGGAGCGAAGTGACGAGCATGTACGCAGTTGTCGATCCCGCGACCGGCGAGACGGTCAAGGAGTACCCGACGATCACCGACGACGAGCTGCGGGACGCGGTCGCCCGCGCCGATCGGGCTCACCGGGAATGGTCGAAGGCTGCGACTGTCGCCGATCGCGCCTCGCTCGTGCGACGCGTCGGCGAGCTGCACTCGGAACGGCGGAAGGAGCTCGCGGACATCATCGTCGCCGAGATGGGCAAGCCGGTCGGTCAGGCGCGCGGCGAGGTCGACTTCTGCGCATCGATCTACGAGTTCTACGCCGACAACGCGGAAGCACTGATGGCGGACGAGCCGATCGAGCACCTCCAGGGTGAGGGGTCGGCCGTCGTCCGCCGCAGCTCGCTCGGCGTCCTGCTGGGGATCATGCCGTGGAACTTCCCCTACTACCAGGTCGCACGCTTCGCGGCGCCGAACCTGATCATCGGCAACACTGTCCTGCTGAAGCACGCGCCCCAGTGCCCGCAGTCGGCCGAGGCGATGGCGCAGATGTTCGTCGATGCCGGCTTCCCCGACGGCGCCTACGTGAACATCTACGCGACGAACGAGCAGGTCGAGTCGGTGATCGCCGATCCGCGAGTCCGTGGCGTCTCCGTCACCGGCTCCGAGCGCGCCGGCGCCGCCGTCGCGCAGATCGCCGGCCGGCATCTGAAGAAGGTCGTGCTGGAGCTCGGCGGCTCGGACCCGTTCATCGTCCTCGGCACCGACGACCTCGACAAGACGGTCGAGGACGCCGTCGCCGCCCGGATCGACAACGCCGGCCAGTCGTGCAACGGCGCGAAACGGATGATCGTGATCGACGAGCTCTACGAGCCGTTCCTCGAGAAGTTCACAGCCGCACTCACCGCCGTGAAGCAGGGCGATCCGCGCGAGCGCGGAATGGAGTGCGGGCCGCTGGCCTCTCAGGTCGCAGCCGACCGCCTCGAGGATCAGGTCCAGCGCGCGGTCGAGCAGGGCGCGACCGTCGTCGCCGGCGGCAAGCGCAACGGCAACTACTTCGAGCCGACGGTGCTGACGGACATCACGCCGGAGAACGACATCTACCATGAAGAGCTGTTCGGGCCCGTAGCGCAGGTCTATCGCGTGGGGTCGGAGGACGAGGCGGTCGCGCTCGCAAACGACACGCCGTTCGGGCTCGGCTCGTACTTGATGACGAACGACCCGGAGCAGGGCGAGCGCGTCGCAGACCGGATCGACGCCGGCATGGTCTACGTGAACATCGTCGGCGCGGACTCAGCCGAGCTGCCGTTCGGCGGCACGAAACGCTCCGGCTTCGGGCGCGAGCTCGGCCGCTACGGCGCCGACGAGTTCGTCAACAAGAAGCTGATTCGCACCGGTTGAACAAGTGTGTTAACGAGGACTGGACCGACCTCACCCGTGTGCGCCGCCCGGACGAACCCTAGGATCCGGTCGGGCTAGCGCCCCCGTCGGCCGGCTCCATGAACCCGCGCCGTGTCACCTCGGGGCGCGGCGTGGAAGCCTTCCGTCACGCGTTTAGACTTGCGACGTGGCCGGGATGAGGAAGGGAGCCATGATCGGCGCCCTCGTCTGCGGGACGGCGGCACTCGCAGTGCCCGCCTTCACGGCGCGAGCCAAAGGGGGCGATCCGCCGACGGTTCGTGGGCCGCTCACGCTCAAGAACCAGCGCTGCTTCCAGAAAGGCGCCGGCTACGTCTGCGCCTTCGACTATCTGCTTGACCCGACCACCACCGACGATACCGCGGACGAGTGGCACGCCTACTGGGGATCTTCGCGAACGGTTGAACCCGCACGGCGCGGGTTTTGTACGACCGAAGTCGTCGAACCGCTCGCGTTCGGAAGCGGCACCAAGCCGATACGCACGGTTCCTGCTGTCGGTACGAGCAGAGCGGAGCCCGGCAAGAGCGTGCGCCTCATCGTCGACGCGGCAGATCACGCGCAGGTGCCCGCAACCCTCCAGCAAACACCCACCTGGCCGGCCGGGCTCGTGACGACTACGCTCGATGCCGGTCGGATGACCGTGCTCTGGCAGGGAGCGACGACGCGCCCGATGTCGCTCGCGTTCGGTGCCGAGGTCGAGAACCCGAAGGGCTCGGCGACGGACTTCGGCAGCGACCAGTACGAGTTGGGTGTGCCGTGCGCCCATGTCGGGCCTCCGGGACCCGGCTTCATGGCGCGGGTCAGTCCCGCGGCGATCGCGCGCGGCCGGACCGCGTACGTCCAGGTACGGATCCCCGGAACACATATCCGGCCGGGACCGAACATCAAGCCCGGCTTCGCGACGATTGCGATCGGCAACGGTGGCCCGACGACACTCGAGGTGGTCGGGCGCTCCGCGTTAGCTCTTCCCGCGAATGGGTTATTTCCCGGGCGCTACGTCGTACGAGTCACGCTGCGGGGGCCGAGCGGAACTCGTAAGTACGATCTTTCGTTCCGGGTGCACTGAGCTCCGCCACAACACACGCCAGACCTAGGATCGCCGGCGTGGCCGAGGAATGGACGATCGAGCGGCATCTGCAAGACAAGCCGGAGCACGTCGTCGCGCTCTACGACCGATTCATCCGACTCGCCGAGGCCTGCGGCCCGTTCGTCTACGCGGTCGCGAAGACCGCGATTACGCTCAAGGGCAGCCGCCGAGGATTCACCGGCGTCACGCCGAGACATTCGTCCCTGGCGGGATACCTCGACCTCCAGCGGCGCGTCGTCGATCCGCGAATCCAGCGGTCGAGCCCGTACACGAAGCACCTCTTCGTCCATCGCTTCACGATCGTCGCTCTCGAGGAGCTCGATGACGAGTTTGGCTCGTGGCTGTGCGAGGCATACGCGGTCGGGCAGGGAGCCCATCTACGCTCCGTCTGACAGCTCCTACGACGCGGCCGCGGCGGTCTCGGCCAGCAGCGCCTCCGTCTCCGCGAGCGCGGGCTTGTAGCCCATCCAGCTGAAGAGCTCCTTCGCTTCGCGTAGAGGCTCCTCCGCCGCGGGCTGGCCGAGCGCGGCGAGACACCGTCCCTGGCCGAGCAGGGCGTACGCGAGCTCGGGAACTCTCCCGAACTCGCGCCAGCGCTCGACAGCCTCGCGATACAGCTCGGCCGCGGCCGAGCGGTCGCCGGCAGCTTCGGCGAGCTGGGCCCGGGCCGAGGCGAGTACGTGCTCGTCGAAGGGGACGGTGGCTTTGGCCTCGAAGCGTTGGACGAGCCGCTCCACGAGCGGCTCGTCGTCGAGGTCGAGCGCGTCGCGGACCAGGGATGGGAACTGCCGTGCAGGGAAAAGGTCGGCGCGAGCGGCGGTGAGCTCATCGAGCTCGTGCAGCAGTGACTGCGCGTGCTGTCGCTCGCCGCGTGCAAGGAGCAGGTGAACGGCGTCCCCGAGTGCCTGGATCGTTTGCGTTTGGCCAACTGCGCGAGCGGCGGCGACGAGCTCGTCGGGATCGGGAGCTTCGTCCGGAGTTCCGCGTTCCGCAAGCAAGCGCATCTGCTCGCCGCGCCAGTACGTGAACACCTTGTCGCCCATTGCCTCGATTCGGTCCACGGTAGGCCCCAGCTCTGCTAGTGCCTCCTCGGTGCGTCCCAGCGCCGCCAGGACACTCAGGCAGTGAGCGCGATTCTGCAGCGCGAGCTCGGTGATGCCGCGCCGCTCACAAAACTCGATCGCCTCGCGCGCGGTGGAGAGCGAGGCCGCTGGCCCGCTGTAGACCCCTCGGGCGAAGCCGAGGTTCCCGTAGATCACGGCGGTCTCGCGTCCCAGGCCCTGCTCGAGAGCGAGTTGGAGGGACCGGCCCATGTCTTCGAGCCCCTCTGCATCCCCTAACTCGGAGCGGGCGAGGCCGCGCCACTGGAGAGCGAATGCCGGTTCGGGCAGGCCCAGCTCCTCGGCGAGCACGAGAGCTCGCTCTGCCGCGGCGATCGACTCCGCGAAGTGCTCGGTCAGCGCGTTCCACCCGGCTGCGTGTGCGTAGGCCGAGACGAGCTCCGGGCCGGCCGGTTGCGCCTCGAGGAGCTCGACAGCCTCGTCAAGTAGCGCCTTCGATCGTGGCTCATCGCCGGTCCGGTGGACCACGATGGCGAGAGGGAGAAGCACGCGTCCAGCAGCTACGGGCTCGCCCAGATCGCGATACAGAGCAAACGCCTCTTCGAACGCCTGCTTCGCCTCCTGCTGCGGCCTGCCCTGCTGCTGAATGGCCTGCGCCCAGCGCTCCAGCAGCAAAGCACGGTCGGGATAGCCGGGCGGAGCGAGCTCGAGCGCGCGGGCGAGGTGCTGCTCCGCACGGTCGACGTCCAGCCCGAGCGCGCGCTCGCCAGCCAGGGCGAGGTAGCGGATCGCTCCCTCCTCGAGCTCTGCGGTGTCGACGTCTCCGGCGGCTCGGCCGAGCTCGAGCGCTTGTAGGTAGTGGTAGGCGAGCACGTCGGCCAGGTCCTCCAGCCTCTCCGCCGCCTTGCGCTCGATCCACTTGACGGCTGCGCGATGACGCGCAGCACGAGCAGCGCGAGGGATCTGCGCGTAGCAGACGTCTCGCACGAGCACGTGCCAGAAGCCGTACTCCGCCTCCTCCTCCATCGACGACGTACGGGCGGGGCGGACGAGCTCCTTGCGGGAGAGCTCGTGCAGCGCGATCTCGACGTCCGCGAGGTCCCGCCCTCCCATCTCGGCCAGGGCGCCCGCCCAGAAGACCTTGCCGAGGACAGCGGCGTCCTGGAGCAGGCTCTTCCGGTCCGCGGGCAGGGTGTCGAGCCGCGCCGCGATGAGCGCCTGCACCGACTCCGGGACTTCCATGTCCTCGCCGAGATCGCCTCGGTCCGTAAGCAGGCGCACGAACTCTTCTGCGTAGAGCGGGTTGCCGCCGGCGCGCTCGAGCAGAGCCTGCTGCGTCTTCGCGGGCAGCAGCGATCGCTCGAGCAGAGAGCCCACGAGGCGGGCGGTCTCGTCGTCCGTCAGCGGCGGCAGGTGGATCCGCTGTGCGTTTCTCGCATTCGCGCCGAACCCGGGATGCTGCTCGTAGAGCTCGGGACGGGCGGTGCAGAGGAGGAGGAGCGGCACGCCTTCTGCCCACTCCGCCATGTGCTCGAGGAACGCGAGGAGCGCCGGGTCGGCCCAGTGCAGATCCTCGAAGACGAGCACGACGGGCCCTGTGCCGGCGAGGTGCTCGCAGAAGCGACGCCATGCAGTGAACGTCTCCTCCTGGGCGGCGGCCTCGCTCGTCACACCGACAAGCGGGCCGAGACGAGCCTTGAGCCAGAGCAGGTCAGCGTCCTCCCCCGGGAGCGCCCGCTCGAGCTTCGCCTCGGCCTCATCGACCGAGTCGGTGTCGAAGATCCCGCACTCTGCCTTCACGATCTCCCCCAGCGCCCAGAAGGCGATGCCGTCGCCGTAGGGGAGGCAGCGCCCCTGACGCCAGCGGGTGAGTACTGGACGCTCGTCGACGTGGTTGAGGAGCTCCATGCAGAGGCGGCTCTTGCCGGCGCCCGGCTCGCCGACGATCGTGACGAGCTGACAGGAGCTCTGCTGCGCCGATCGCTCGAACGTCCCGATGATGAGCGACTTCTCCAGCTCCCTGCCGACAAGCGGAGTCGTGTGCGTGCGGGTGACGTCGGAGCCGAAGCGAGCGTGGGCCTGCAGCGGCCGGTAGAGACGGAGCGCCTCCGTCTTGCCCTTGACCGTGACCGGCTCGAGCTCGTCGAAGTCGAAGACGCGCTCCGTCTGCCGATACGTCGTCTCCGAGCAGCCGATGCCGTTCACCGGCGCCACCCCTTGCAGACGGGAGGCCGTGTTGACGACGTCTCCCGTGATGAAACCCTCGCCCTCCGCCCGGCCGGGGCCGATGGCGACGACCGCCTCGCCCGTGTTGATCCCGACGCGCACCTGGAGCGCGAGCGTCGAGTCCTCCGCGTTCAGCTCGGCCATCGCCTCGAGGATCCCGAGGCCGGCCCGGACGGCACGCTCGGCGTCGTCCTCGTGCGCGACCGGCGCGCCGAACACGGCCATCACCGCGTCGCCGATGAACTTCTCGACGGTGCCGCCGTAGCGCTCGATCTCCTGGCGGAGGCGCGCGAAGTACGGGCTGATGCGGGCACGGACGTCCTCGGGGTCGGCTTGCTCCGAGGCGGCAGTGAAGCCGACGAGGTCGCAGAATAGGACCGTGACGACCTTGCGCTCCTCCAGGCCCGGCGATGGTGCTTCGGTCAGCGACGCGGCGCACTCGTTGCAGAACTTCGCGCTGTCCGGGTTCTCCGTGCCGCAGGAAAGGCAGACGGCCACGGGCCGAGTCTAGGCTGTGGAGCGTAAAGAGACGAGCCACGAGCGTCAGCACGGCCAGCCGTGGGACGCCTCGTACCGCGACGGCCCGGTGCCGTGGGACATCGGCCGACCGCAGCCGGCAGTCCTATGTCTGGCGGCGGAAGGCGCGTTCACTGGAGCGGTGCTCGACGCGGGCTGCGGGACCGGCGAGAACGCGCTCCACATCGCCTCGCTCGGACTGTCAGTGGTCGGCGTCGACGTTGCCGAGACGGCGCTCACGATCGCGCGCGAGAAGGCGGCCGAGCGAGGCATCGCCGCGGAGTTCGCAGTGGCGGACGCGTTCCAGCTCGAGCGCCTGGAGCGCCGGTTCCGGACAGTGCTCGACTGCGGCCTCTTCCACACGTTCGACACGGACGAGCGCGGGCGCTACGTCGCAAGCCTGGCGTCCGTGACCGAGCAGGGCGGAACCGTGCACGTGCTCTGCTTCAGCAACGCCGGTGGTCCGGAGAATGGCCCGCACCCCGTCGCAAGGGACGAGCTACTAGACGCGTTCAACGCAGATGCGGGATGGAACGTCGCCGCCATCGAGCCCGATCGGATCGAGACGATCAACTACCCCGGCGGGCTACCGGCCTGGCTCGTGACCGTCGAACGCCTCTGACCCGTGGAGCGCGTACGGATCGACAAGTGGCTCTGGGCGGCTCGCTTCTTCAAGACGCGCTCCGCCGCCACGGAAGCCGTTGCCGGCGGCCACGTGAGGGTAAACGGCGATCGCGCGAAGCCCTCGCGCGAGATCGGCGTCGGTGAGCGGGTCGAGGTGCGGGCGAGCGCAGAGCGCTGGACCGTCGACGTGCGGGCGATCGCCGACCGCCGCGGCTCCGCTGCGGCCGCGCGCGAGCTCTACGAGGAGATCGCCGGAGTCCGCAGCCGCCCGCGAGCAGCGCCGCCTGGAGGCAAAGGCGAGCCGGCCGCTCGGCGCCGACCTCGGCGCCCGGCCGACGAAGCGCGATAGCCGGCGGCTCGACGCCCTCCGCCGCGGGCAGCGGCGACACTGACACGCGGCTGTACCCTCGCCTCGTGGCCCGTCGAACGAAAGGAGCGCCATGAGCCCGACGAAGAAGAAGTCCGAGGGATTCAGTTCCGAGGAGAAGGCCGCAATGAGAGCCCGTGCCAAGGAGCTGAAGGCGGCGGAGGACGGCGAAACCGCAGTCAAAGAGGCGCTTGCCGCGATGTCGCCGGCCGACCGCGCCATGGCCAAGCGGCTGCACGAGATCATCAAGACGAGCGCGCCGGAGCTGACGCCGAAGACGTGGTACGGAATGCCCGCGTATGCGGACAAGGATGGCAAGGTCGTCTGCTTCTTTCGCAACGCGACGAAGTTCAAAGAGCGCTACGCGATGTTCGGCTTCAACGACAGCGCGGCCCTCGACGATGGCTCCATGTGGCCCGTCGCGTACGCGCTGACGAAGCTGACGCCGGCTGACGAGAAGAAGATCGCCACCCTCGTGAAGAAGGCGGTTAGCTGAACGACCTCAGCGGCGCAGGTAGGCGTCGTCGCCGGTGATCCAGTCCTCGCGGCGTGGCGAGAAGACGTCGAACAGGACAGTGTCGGCGAGCGCCTCGACCTCGTGCGGGACGTTTGCCGGCAGTAGCACAGTTGTCCCGGGCTCGACCTCACTCTCCTCGCCGCCGACGACGAGGCGAACGCGCCCTTCGAGCACGGTCGTGATCTGCTCGTTCTCGTGCTCGTGCACCGGGACCGAGCCACCCTCGAGCAGCGTCACGCGCGCGAGCGTCATCGTCTCCGTGTGGATCAACTGGCGGCCGAGCGTGTCGCTCATCCACTCGATCGGCGCTTCCTCCCAGTTCACTAGCTCCATCGCGGCGAGCCTATCTAGCCGCGGAAGACGGCGAGCGGCAGGAGCGCGCTGACGACGTACTCGCCCGCGTCGACGATCTCGGAGATCCGCAGATCGACGCAGAGGCTCGCGAGCACATACGCGTCCTCGCGCGAGAGGTCGTACTCGGCCGCGAGGTGGTCGATCATCGCGCGCACCGCTTCCTGCGCCGCGACGTAGAGATCCGGCCCGACGCCGGTCGTCCCGTACCAGCCGCCGTCATCGACGCGCGGCGTCAGCCCGCCCGAGATCCGGTACTGGGGAGCCGGGATCGAGCGGCCCTTCTCGAGCGTGAAGCGAAGCTCGCCGTACATCGGCGCCTCGATGCCCGTGACGCAGACCTCGCCGTCGCCCTGCGCGGCATGCGCGTCGCCGCAGCTGAAGAGCGCGCCCGTCACCTGTACCGGCAAGTAGAGCGTCGTACCCTTGACGAGCTGGCGCGTGTCCATGTTCCCGCCGAACGTCCCCGGCGGCATCACCTCCTGCTGCGTCGCGCCCGCAGGGCAGACGCCCATCGTCCCGAAGAACGGCTCGACGGGAATCGCGATGTCGTCGCGGAGGTACGCGAACCTCCCGTCCGAGAGGTCGAAGATGCGGAGGTACGGGTCGGGAAAGTCGTTCGGCAAGAGCCCGGCGCCGGGAATGATCGCCGTGAAGCCCCAAGCGCGCGTCTGCAGGTCGAGGATCTCGACGGCCAGCGTGTCGCCAGGCTCCGCTCCCTCGACGGCGACCGGCCCCGCCAGCGGGTACACGCGATCCCAGTCGAGCGTCCCGACCGCGTCGGCCGACGAGTCGGGCGTGATCTGGTTGTCGGTCACATCGCGCGTCTCGTACGTGACCGTGTCGCCGCTCGCGATCGTCAGCACGGGCTCGTTGCCGGTGTCCCACTTGACGTGGACATGGTCGGGTGGAAACGCGTGCTTCGCCATCGTCAGCGCACGAGCTTGCCGCTCGTGCGGACGACGAGCCAGAGACCGCCGAACTCGCTGACGCCCTGACAGAGAACCTGGCCCGGCTTCTTCTCGCCCACGTAGTAGTAGAGCGGCCGCCCGCCGTACGTGACGTGCTTCTTCCCGTCGGGCCGAGTGATGGTGCCGACGAGCGTGCGCTTGGCGCCCTTCCCCGCCTGCGGGAACGAGCTGACAAGTACCGGCGGCCACGCCTTCGCGCACGCGCCCGAGCAGACGCTCCGGTGCTTCGGGTCCTTCGTGAACGCGTAGACCGCCCGTCCGTTCCCCGCGAACAGGATCTGGCCGTACTGCGACTTGGCGACGTAGAGCGTGCCTGCCCGCGCGTGCGCAGAGGGCATCGCTGCGGGCGCGGCGAGTGCGGCCAGGAGCGTGACGAGCGCAACGAGACGAAGCGGGCTCATCGGGCGACCACTGTATTTGGCGGCGACGCTTGACGCAATTCGCTCGAACGCCGACAATCGGGGCTCCCCGGTCAAGGAGGCTGCGATGTCCTGGCACCTGAAGGGCAGCTACGTCGAGACCTGCTCCTGCGAGCTGATGTGCCCGTGCAATATGTCGTTCGACCACGGCGCGACGTACGACTACTGCCGCGTCACGCTCGTGTTCAACATCCGCGAGGGCGAGATCGACGGCACCGATGTCGGTGGGCTCAAGGTAGCGGCCATCGCCGACACGCCGAAGGTCATGACCGACGGCAACTGGAAGCTCGGCATGTTTATCGACGAGAACGCGAACGACGAGCAGGCGGACAAGCTCGGAGCTGTCTTCAGCGGGCAGCTCGGCGGCCCGATGGCGGCGCTCGGACCGCTCGTGGGCGAGGTGCTCGGCGTCGAGCGCGCGCCGATCGAGGTAGTGGACGACGGCCACCGGCACAGCGTGCGCATCGGAGACGCGATCGACTTCGAGATCGAGGACATCGTGCCCTTCGGCGTCGAGACGGACGAGCCCGTCAAGCTGGTGGGCATGTTCCATCCCGTTTCCTCGACGCTGACCGCGGCGGAGGCGAAGCGCTCGAAGATCAGCGCGTTCGGGATCGAGTACGAGGGGAAGACGGGGTTGTCGACATCCGACTTCTCCTGGGCTGCCTGACAAGAACTTGACCGCCACGATCCAGGCGGAAGCGACCACTCGACCGACGGGCCTCGGCCCGGCGTTCGCGGCGGTCCGGACTCGCATTGGACTCGTCGCGCTCCTGTTCGCGCTCGCGGCGGTGGGCTGGTGGTGGACATACGACCAGATGCGGGGAATGGACGGCGGCCCTTGGACCGACCTCGGAACGCTCGGCTGGTTCGTCGGAGTCTGGATCGTGATGATGGCCGCGATGATGTTCCCGTCGGTCGCCCCGACGGTCGCTCTCTACTCGAAGCTGACGAAGTCGCGCTCCCCCGTGGCGCCGCTCCTCTTCGCAGGCGGCTATCTCGTCGCCTGGGCGACGGTCGGAGCGCTCGCCTTCGCCGTCGCAGCGACCGGCGAATGGCTGACGAGCGACGTGCTCGCGTGGGATCGCGCGGGACGCTGGATCGCAGGCGTGACGCTGATCGTCGCGGCCGTCTACGAGCTGACTCCGCTCAAGGATGTCTGCCTCGGCAAGTGCCGCAGCCCGCTCGGGTTTCTGCTCGGCGCCTGGAGGGACGGCCCACGTGGGTCAGTCGAGATGGGCGTGCGCCACGGAGCGTGGTGCATCGGCTGCTGCTGGGCGCTGATGGCGTCCCTCTTCGCGCTCGGCGTCATGAGCATCGCCTGGATGGCGTTCGTCGCCGGGCTGATCGCGTTCGAGAAGCTCGTGCCGTGGCGGCGCACCGCGACGTACGGCACGGCGGCGATCCTCCTCACGCTCGGCGTCCTGCTGCTCGCGGCGCCGGACGCGATCCCCGGCCTCACGATTCCCGGTGACGGCTCGATGCCGGGCATGATGGACCCGATGGGCCCCTGACCGTCGCAGGGCCGGGCACGATGGTGAAGGTCGGCGCGGTGTGCGCCCTGACGACGGTCTCGTTCGTCACCGGCATCGCGCTGATGGTCGGCAGCGGCGTCCAGGAGCTGATCCCCGGCACAGGCGACGACGCGATCGTGGATTGGCTGGCTGGGCATCTTCGTCGCCGTGTTCGCGGGCTGGATCGGCGCGCTCAGCCCCGCCTCGGGGGTGATCGACGGGATCACGTTCGTCGCCTTCGTCGCCTTCCTCTGGATGCTCGTGATGGGCGTGGCGCTTCTACGGCGGCCGGCCGAGAGTTGAAGCGCGACGTCAGGCGGGGCGCTCCATGTCCACGAAGGGCACGTCGCTCCGGCCGGGGAAAGACCGCATCTTCGTGCCCGTCCGCCGAAAGCCCGCCCGCTCGTAGACGCGGATCGCGCGCTCATTGAACGCCGCGACATCGACAACGACACGCCGCGGTCCGAATCGCTCCTTCCCGAGCTCGAGCCCCGTGGTGACGAAGGCGAGGCCGAGCCCGCGGCCGGTTAGATCGGGTCTCAGCCCTAAACCGTAGAAGATGGCGTCTCCGCGTTCCTCGAAGTAGAAGAAACCGGCGATCGAGCCGTCGTCGGTGAGAGCGGCATAGAAGCGCTCCGGGTTGACCGGTGGTACGCCGTCGTCATCGTAGAAGTCGTAGGGCGGCGGATAGCGCCACGTCGTTCTCTCGGCGAACAGCGCCGCCGTCGCTGGCTCGACGCGGACGTTCACGAAGGGAGAGCGGGCAGAGTCTGTTGCGTCGTCGACGTCCTCCTCCTAGCCGAGCTGCCGGTCGAGGTTCGTCGCCGCGCTGATCAGCGCGAGGTGCGTGAACGCCTGAGGGAAGTTCCCGAGCTGCTCCCCGCTCGGGCCGATCTCCTCCGAGTAAAGACCGAGGTGGTTCGCGTACGTGAACATCTTCTCGAGCGCGAGTCGCGCGTAACCGACGCGGCCGGCACGCGCGAGCGCCTCGACGTACCAGAACGAGCAGATCGAGAAGCTCCCCTCCTCGCCGACGAGCCCGTCAGGAGACGCGGCGACGTTGTAGCGGTAGACGAGCGTGTCGGATACGAGCTCCTTCTCGATCGCCGCGAGCGTCGAGAGCCAGCGGGGATCGGTCGGGGAGATGAACTTCACGAGCGGCATCAGGAGCACCGACGCGTCGAGGACGTCCGTGTCGAAGTGCTGGACGAACGCGCCGCGCTCCTCGTTCCAGCCACGACTCATGATCTGGCGGTAGATCTCGTCGCGCGTTCGCGTCCACGAGACGAGGTCGGCGGGCAGGCCGCGCTGCCGGGCGACGCGGATCGCGCGCTCGACCGCCACCCAGCACATAAGGCGGGAGTACGTGAACTTCTGCCGGCCACCGCGCACCTCCCAGATCCCCTCGTCCGCCTGGTCCCAGTTCGCCGAGACCCAATCGACGATGTGCGTGAGGTCCATCCACGCGTCATGGGAGATCGGCCGTCCGTGCTTGTTGTAGAGGTAGATGGAGTCGATCAGCTCGCCGTAGATGTCGAGCTGGAGCTGATCCGCGGCGCCGTTTCCGACCCGCACGGGCCGAGAGCCGCAGTAGCCCGAGAGGTGGTCGAGCTCTTCCTCCTCGAGCTCCATCCGCCCGTCGATCCCGTATATGACCTGGAGCGGTCCGCACGCGCCCTCCCCGCCGTCACGGAACCGGTCCGTGAGCCAGTCACCGAAGGCGCCGGCCTCCTCGACGAACCCGAGCCGGAGCAGAGCGAAGACCGTGAACGACGCGTCGCGGATCCACGTGTAGCGGTAGTCCCAGTTCCGCCCTCCGCCGAGGAGCTCCGGCAGACTCGTCGTCGGCGCCGCAACGACGGCGCCCGTCGGCCGATACGTCAGGAGCTTCAATGTTAGGGCGGACCGCGAGATCATCTCGCGCCAGCGGCCGCGATAGGTCGAACCGGCGATCCACCGCCGCCAGTAGTCGATCGTCCCGAAGAAAAGGTCGCGCCAGTGCTCCTCCCCGCAAGGCTCCAGCTGCGCGCCCTCCTCGAGGACGAACGTCACGCTATCCCCCGTCTGGAGGCTGAACGTCCCCCGAACGCCGTGCTCGGTCCGCTCGAGCGGCACGGCGGTCGAGAGCGCCATCGTCAGCTGCGACGACGCGAACACCGCTCCACCGCTGAGGAGCTCGGTCTTCGGAACGGCGCGTCCGTAGTCGAAGCGCGGCTCGACCTCGACGTGGAACCGCATCGAGCCGCGCACGCAGAGCACGCGGCGGATCAGCCGCTGCTGGTGCGCCACTTCCCGGTCGTCGACGGGCATGAAGTCGATGAGCTCGCCCATCCCCTCGGGCGCGAGGAACCGCGTGATGAGGACGTTCGTGTCGGGCACATAAAGCTGCTTCGACGTCCAGTCGTCTGATGCAGGCACGATGCGATAGAAGCCGCCGCGCTCGGCGTCGAGGATCGAGGCGAAGACGCTCGGCCCGTCGAACCGGTTGGGGCAGAACCAGTCGATCGTCCCCTCCGTGCCGACGAGCGCGACCGAGTGCAGGTCGCCGATCACGCCGTGCTCCGCGATCGGGAGATAGCCATCGTGTACGTGCATTGCCCTGGATCGCTCCATCGCGGCAGGTTAACCGGTGCTCAACAACCGTCTTAGTTCGCTCTCAGCCTCGACCCGTACGGTCGAGTGATGGCGTCGTCGTCTTCGACTGGCTCGCCCTCGCGGCACGGAGCCGTCCGCTTGCGCGCGCGACGCGTGAAGGTCGCGCTCGCGGCGATCGCGGTCGGGCTCTTCGCGGCGATGGGCGTCGCCGTTCGAGCGGCTCACCCCGGCGCCACGTCAGCCGGAACCGCACGACCGACAACGCCGTTGTCGACGCCCTCCGAGTTGGAGAACGCGCTCACCCAGAGCAACGATTCGAGCGAGGGCGGCTTCATCGCCCCGGCGCAAGGTCCCCCGGCGGCGTCGACGAGCACGTCTTGACGACCGCGCGCTTCCGTGCGATGGGCTGCGAGGTCGTGGTCGGCGGTGCCACCAATGACGAGCTGGAGCAGATCACGCGCATCTTCGCCGGGCGCGATCGAACGTTCAGTCGCTTTCGGGAGGACAGCGAGCTTTCGCGTGTCAACCGTTTTGCCACGCGGACCCTCGTCGTCTCGGACACGTTCGCGGAGATGCTCCGGGCGAGCCTGTGGGCGGCCGGCGCGACCGACGGTCTCGTCGATCCGACGGTCGGGGCCTCGATCGTGGCGCTCGGGTACGACCGCGACTTCGCCGAACTCGATCGGACAATCCCGTGTGAGGAGCCTGTCGCGGCGGGGCACTGGACCGCGATCGACGTGCAAGGCCGGATCCTTACGCGTCCCGTCGCCGTGCAGCTCGACCTGAACTGCGTCGTCAAGAGCCGCACTGTCGACGATGCGCTCGAGCTGATCGCCGGGACGGGCTTCGTTTCCGCTGGCGGCGACCTCGCCGCACGCGGCCCACTCGATGTGGCGCTCCCCGACGGTACGACGATCCGGCTCGAGCGCGGCGGGATGGCGACGAGCGGCACGCTGACGAGATCGTGGCTCCGCGACGGCCAGCGCCATCACCACCTAGTCGATCCGACTACGGGAAGATCTGCCGAGTCGCCGTGGACGTGCGTGACCGTTGCGGCGACCTCATGCCTGGTGGCGGATGTCGCAGCCAAGGCCGCGTTTCTCAACGGCGACGACGGGCCGGAGTGGCTCGACTCGATGCACCTTCCGGGGCGGTTCCTCCGCGAGGACGGTACCGCCACCGTGACGAGGACGTGGGCGGCGCAAGCAACGGGCGCGTCGCGCGTCGCCGCGTGATGAGCACGCAGACGATCTGGTACGCCGAGCGCGCCGCCGGCGTCGTTTCGTACGTCCTCGTGACGGTGCTCGTCGTGCTGGGTCTCGCGCTGTCGAACCGCGTTCGCACGCGGCGGTGGCCGATGTTCGCGATCGAGGACATCCACCGCTTCGTAGGCATTCTCGCCGCTGTCTTCATCGCGCTGCACGTGTCGCTGCTCGCGGTCGACTCGTTCATGCCGTTCACGATCGGGCAGATCCTCGTACCCTTCACGTCGAGCTACCGGCCGCTTGCGACCGGTCTGGGAACCGTCGCGCTCGAGCTGCTCGTGGCGGTCGCGGTCGCGAATGCCCTCCGACGCCGGATCCCCTTTCGGCTCTGGCGGGGGATCCACTACGCGGGCTTCGCGGTGTGGGGCGCTGCGACCGTTCACGGGCTGACGGCCGGGAGCGATCGACATGACGTCTGGCTGCTCGCCCTCTACCTCGTAGCGGTCACGGCCGTCCTGGCGGGCCTCGCCTTTCGCATCAGCGCCTCCCGCCCTGCGCTCGGTCACGCGATCGGGGTTGGAGCGGCAGGAGCGATCGTGATCGTGGCGATCCTCGCCGTCCTTCCTGCCTCGTCTCCCCCCTCTGCGTCCGCTGTCTCCACCGCGAAGTTTGCAGGACTGCCAGCGACGTACCGCGGTGCACTGACGGGCCAAGTTCGGCAGCAGGACAACGGCCGGGAGTCCCTCGTCTCCATCGACGGGCGCGCAGCCGGCTCGAAGCCAGCGCTTGTACGCATCGACCTGCTCGGCAACGCGTTCGGCGTCGAACAGACCTCGCTCCAGATCGAGTTCCCGAACGCTGCGACGTGCGTCGGCACGATCTCGCGATTAGACCCGGCGGGCTTCGCAGGGGCATGCACCACGTCGGCGGGAGAACAGCGGTCCGTCCAGGGCTCGTGGACGGTGAGCGCCGACGCTGTCCGCGGCCGGCTGTCCATCGGCTAGCCGCACAAGATGGTCCGTTGCGGAATAGTCCGCTACGAACTATCATTACCGCGTGGCGCACGAGCTGACGACGACGGAAGCGGCCGTCCTCGCGTTGCTCGAGATGGAGGGCGAGCAGTCGCGCTACGACCTGATGAAGTTCGTCTCGCAGGCGATCGGCTACGTTTGGGCGCCGGCGAAGACCCAGCTCTACGCGCTGCTTCCGAAGCTCGCCGAGCAGGGGCTCGCGTCGAGTCGCGTGACACGCGACGGCGCGCGCCCCGAAAAGCGCCTCTACCGGATCACCCCGGTCGGCTCGAAGGCGCTCGACACCTGGCTGGCCGCCGAGCCCGACTCGCCCGAGACGTTCTTCCTCCGCCTGTTCGTCGGCGGGCTCGTGCCGCCGGAGGCTCTCGAGGAACACCTCGTGTGGTTCCGGAGCCGCGTCGCCGACCAGCTCGCGGAGTACCGCACGCTCGAGCAGACGAACTCGCGCACGGGTCACGACGCGTTCCACTACCTCCTGCTGCGGCTCGGGATCGAGCGCCAGGAGCACATGCTGCGATGGGCAGACTGGGTCGAGGACGAGCTGCGCGCGGCGTAGCCGCGCTGGCGGCGGCCGTCGCCGCGCTCGCCGTCTTCGGCGTGCCCGGCTCCGGGGCCGTCCCGGGCGGCGCGACCGACGTGCGCCAGCTCGCGAGCGAGATGGAGGAGATCCATCCGGACCTGTTCGCGACGGTGGCGAAGGCGCGGTTCCGCGCGGTCGTCGACGACCTCGCGGCGCGGGCGAACGGGCTCTCGGAGAACGAGCTGCTCGTCGGGCTGATGCGCCTCGCCGCCCTGCCGGGAAACCGGAACGGCCACGGCGGCATCTTCCCCGGCGACCCACAGCACCGGCGGACGATGCATCTCTACCCGATTCGCCTCTACGACTTCGACGACGGGACGTTCGTGGTCGACGACGACGCCGGGGGCACGCTGATCGGCACCCGGCCCGTCGCGATCAACGGCCGGCCGTACGGGGAGGTAGCCGCCCTCGTACGGCCGCTCGTCCCCCACGACAACGCATCGAACCTGCGCGGTCTCCTGCCGCACTTCCTGCTGAGCGCCGAGGTGCTCGACGGGCTCGGGGTGGCAGACGGCGTCGGGCCGCTCGCCTTCACGTTCGCGCGGGCGGACGGCTCGCAGTTCGACGTCACCCTCACACCCGTCATCGCCGCGCGCTACGTCACGCTCTTCCCCAACCCGCACTACGGGCACTACCCCTCGCTGCTTCCGCACGCGTCTGCGCCCATGCACATCGCGCACGACCGCGAGCTCTTGTGGATGCGGACGCTCGCCGGCGGCCGAGCGGTCTTCGTCGGCTACAACGCGGTCACGGTGGCGACCGAGGGGCCGGCGAAGCGGCTGCTGGCGCTCGCGAAGAAGCCGAAGGTCGATCGCGTGATCGTCGACCTGCGGCTGAACGGCGGCGGCGACAACCAGACGTTCGGCCCACTCGTCGCGGCGCTGCGCTCACCGCGCATCAATCGCAGCGGGCACCTGTTCGTTCTCATCGGCCGCGCGACGTTCTCCGCCGCCGGGAACTTCGCGGCCGAGGTCGACCGCTCGACCAAGGCGATCTTCGTCGGCGAGCCGACGGGCGGCGGCGTGAAGATGTACGGCGACACGCTCGGCGTCTTTCTCCCGAACTCGGGCCTCGAGGCGCACATCCCGGCGCGCTACTGGGACTTCGGCAAGGGCCCGAAGGACAACCGGCTCGCCGTTTCGCCGGAGATCCCGGTCAAGGTGCGCTTCGCCGACTTCCTCCGCAAGCGCGATCCGGTGCTGGCTGCCGCGCTCGCGGCGAGAGTTCGCAAATAGCGGACGATTTCGTCTTCGGGACCCCTTGCAAGGCGCCCGCGCGATCCGTAATGTCGTGACTGCGCCGAGCACGGAGCGGAAGTAGACCGAAGCTTCACATGGCGGCCGTACGCGGGGCGACTCTTTCGGGAGGCGCTCAGCGGAAGGTCACCCGGTGAGGTGGACGAAACCGCCACCGGCTCGGCGAATTCTTTGGTCCGACGAGATGCGACGCGCCGACTCAGGCGTGCTGCTCGACGAAGGCGAGCGTCTTCTGCCACGCGTCTTCGGACGCGTCCGCGAACTCCTCGTGTTTCCGGTCGAAGAAGCTGTGCGGGGCGCCCTCGTACGTGACGAGCTCGTGCGCGACCCCCGCCGTTTCGAGCGCCGACGCAAAGGCGGCGTTGTCGTCGGGTGAGATGTTCGCGTCGTCGCCGGCCTGCAGCGCGAGGATCGGCGCGACCATCTCGCCGGCGCGCTGTGTCGGGCCGGGCGAGCCGTCGGCGCCCTCTCCGGGGCGGCCGTAGAAGCCGACCGCGCCGGCGAGCCCGTGACCTCCCGCCGATGACAGCCATGAGTGGCGGCCGCCCATGCAGAAGCCGACCGTGAATACCGTCGTGCAGCCCTGCGAGCGCAGCCAGGCGGCGCACGCGCCGACATCCGCCTGGACCTCCGACGGCGTGACGATGCGGACGTGCTCCATGTAGTCGAAGTCGTCGTCCCGCTTCGAGACGCCGGCGGTGCGACCGAAGTAGTCGAACGCGACGGCGGCGTAGCCCCGCTCGGCGAAGCGCAGCGCGAGCTCCTCGTAGAAGCGGTAGAGGCCGCGGACGTCCGGCAAGATCACAACGCCGGTCGTCGCCCCCTCGTCGGGCAACGCGCCAAAGGCGGCAAACCGGTTGCCGTCCGCCGCCTCGAGCACGAGCTCGTCGTGCGAGACGGCCGCGCCCGAGATGACAGGGATCGGCGGCAGCGAGTCGAGGTCGAAGCACACGGCGGCAAGACGATAGCGGGCTTCTACGGAGCACGGCTCGGCACGGCCGCGGATGCGTGCCGGTGTCTCGCGTGCGATACAGCGAGGGAAAGGAGGGCGAGATGACACGGATTCTCGTCACCTACGCGACGAAGAAGGGCTCGACCAGGGAGGTCGCGGAGGCGATCGCTCTTCGCCTCGAGGGCCATGGCCTGACGACGACACTGCTCCCGGCCGCCGAGATCGACGAGCTGGACGGCTTCGACGCTGTCATCGTCGGCGGCGCGCTCTACACGGGAAGATGGCACGCTGACGCGCGCCGTTTCCTCAAGGAGTTCCGCGAGCCGCTCGCGGGCGTGCAGCTTGCTGTCTTCGCGATCGGCCCGCTGACGACCTCCGAGGAGCACGTGGCAGGTGCCCGCAAGCAGCTCGACCACGCGCTCGAGAAGACACCCGAGATCGCGCCCGTAGCCGTCGCGATCTTCGGCGGCGTCATCGTACCGGACAAGCTCCACTTCCCGTTCAGCCGCATGCCCGCCTCGGATGCGCGCGACTGGGAGGCGATCCGCTCCTGGGCCGACGAGGTCGCCGAGACGATCGGAAGGGAGGCACACGTACCTGCTTGACAGACGATCGCCGGTGTGAAAGAGTCGTGACGTCAAGTCCTCGGAGATCTTCGGATCGCCGGGGACTTGGCGTTTGTGGGGAGACTTCATAGGGTTGTCCCGTGGAGTCACGCGAGCGGATGACGTGGGACGAGCTCGGGTCGGGCACACGTGCCCTCGCCGAGCAGGTCGCCGCGGATGACTGGTACCCGGACATCGTGCTCGGCATCGCGCGCGGCGGGCTGCTAGTCGGCGGCGCGATCGCCTACGCGCTCGGCGTGAAGAACACCTTCACCGTCAACGTCGAGTTCTACACGGGCATCGACGAGCGGCTGGAGATGCCGATGATCCTGCCGCCCGTGCCAAGCCTCGTCGACCTCGCCGAGGCGCGCGTGCTCGTCGCGGACGACGTCGCGGACACGGGCCAGACGCTCGTCCTCGTCGACGAGTTCCTCGCCGGCAAGGTCGGCGAGACGCGGTTCGCCGTCCTCTACGAGAAGCCACCGTCGGTCTTCCGCTGCTCGTACGTCTGGCGGCGCACCGACCGCTGGATCGACTTCCCTTGGAGCGTCCAGGATCCGGTCGTCACACCGCTGCAGGTGCCTTCGTAGCGGAGACCCCCGTCGGCACGGTCGAGCTCGACCACGTCCTCTTCGCGGTCCCGGACCTAGACGAGGCGGCCACGCTGTTGGAACGCCGCTACGGCCTCGCGTCCGTCGAGGGCGGCCGACATCCGGGCTGGGGCACGGCCAACCGGATCGTGCCTCTCGCCGGCACGTACATCGAGCTGATCGCGGTGGTCGACGTGGCCGAGGCGGCCGTGGCACCGTTCGGCCACTGGATCACGGCCGCGCTTCCCGGCAGGCCGCTCGGCTGGGCGGTGCGCACGGACGACCTAGACGCGGTAGCGACGCGTCTCGGGCTGACCGTGCACCCAGGTTCGCGTTTAACGCCCGACGGCGCGGAGCTCCGCTGGCGGGGCGCCGGAATCGAGGCCGCTGCAGAAGATCCGACGCTGCCCTTCTTCATCGAATGGGATCCGGCGACAACGCATCCGAGCGCGACCGGCCCCGCCGGTGTCTCGATCGCGAAGATCGCGCTCAGAGGAGACAGAGATCACCTGACCATGTGGCTCGGCCCGAACGAGATCCCGCTCGACATCGCCCCAGGCGAGCCGGGCGTCGCCGGCATCGTGCTGCGCGCGGGAGATCGGGTGACGGTGCTCGAGGACGTCCTCGAGCTCAGCGGACCTTGAGCTCGAGGCTGAACGCACCGTCGAGCGGCGACCACACGCGTAGCCGCGTGCCGGCGCTCGCCGTCACGACGCGGGTGAACGAACCGTTCGCGCGCGTGCTAGTGAGCCGGCCGTCCCACTCCCACTTCCCGTTGCCGGCCGGGCTCGGGCGCTTGACCTGAAGACGGTAGGGCTGGTTGCCCGTGCGCGGGCGGATCTGGCCCCAGACGGTCGTGCGGGAGCCCGAGCGCCGCACCTGTGCAAACGGCAGCGTGAAGGCGCGAAGCGACGGCTTCGCGACGCCGGAGGCGCTGTAGAAGCCGCTCTGCCAGTCGCTGACGTCGTCCTTGAACATGAAGTTGATGAGCATGTCGACCGACGGCTCCATCCACGCGCGCAGGCTCGCCTCCGAGACGTAGAGAGCCTGGAGCGCCCAGGAGACACCGAGCCATTGGTCGGGCGGGCTCGTCTGGTAGCCGTACTCGGTCAGCCAGATGCGCTTTGGGCCGAGGTACTTGTGAACCGCCTTTACGAGCTTGCCGATCGTGGCCATCGTCACCGACTGGCAATGCGTGCAGCCGCCGGACGTCGGCGTCTCCACCTTCGGCACGAGCGGGTAGGGGTGGTGCGCGTACGCGTCGAGCCTGGCTCCTGCGCGGCCCATGCCGGCGATCCACGCGAGCGGGAGAGACGCCGCCGGCGTTGCCACGCGGGGCCGTCACGCCGCCGGCGACGAGCGCGGTCGGCAGCGCGCGCTTGATCTGCGCGTACGCCGGGTTCAGGAGCTTGTTCACGTAGACCCTCGCGGTCGTCGGCTGAAGGGAGGACGCGTGGTTGGGCTCGTTCCAGATCGTCCAGTAATGGACGAACGGATAACGGCGGGCAACGGCGTACGCGAAGTCGCCGAACCAGGCTCCGTCGAGCGGCGCCCAGGCGGCGCTCTTCCCACCGTTCGCCCAGCCGGGCGTCCCGACGAGCGTGACGAGCGGGGCGATGCCGTGCGCGTGCAGCCCTTTCAGCACACGGTCGTACGTCCTCCAGTGGTAGGCGGGGTCGCGGGGGTTCTGCCCGTTGTCCGGCGCCCTGCGCGCGACGTCGTCCCAGCGCAGCGTGAAGCGGACGATGTCGACGCCGAGATCCTCCAGCTGGTTCAGCCGCGAGTTGAGCGTGCCGGGGCCGTAGAGGATCCACGCGTCGTCCTTGATCCCGTAACGCGCGCCGGCCGACGCGTTCGCGGGCGCAGCCGAGGCGGCGCCGGCGCACGCGACGAGCAGGCAGACGAGAAGGATGCGAACCCTGGTTGCCATCGGCGTCAGGTCAGCGCGTCCGGTTGGAGGGCAGCTTGCTGCGGCGGACGACGAACGTGCCTCCGGCAAGCACGGCCACGAGAAGCGCGAGCGACCCACCGAGCACCAGCGGGGACCGGAGAGAGTCGGCTCCCGAGTCCGCTGCGGCCGCGGTCGGCGCGGCGCTGCGGTTCGCGACGAACCCGCCGGCGAGGCTGCGCGTCGTCGTCCGCACGCGACCGGCGAGCGCACGCTTGATGTCGTCGACCGCGCTCGAGTAGAGCCTGATGTCCTCGGGCAGCGCGCGCAGCGCGTGTCGGTAGCACGAGATCGGGTACGTACCCTCGATGCGACCGTCGCTCCAGTCCGTCACGACCGTTTGCCAGCAGGGCGTCGCCCCGCGGGCAGACGAAGTGCTCGTGAGCTCACAGATCAGTGCCGCCAGAATCGCGACCAGCGCGAAGCGGGCCGCGCTCGAGCAAGGCGAGGTTCGTACCACGTGTGCCACCCCCTGTTACGTCTTGTGCCCAACGACGCGTCGCACAAAACGTCGAGCTTCGAGGGTAGGGCGTGCCGGTAAGCGGGTCCCCCGAGCTTTGTAAAGCGAAGGTAAGTCGCGCTCAGCGGCTCGCTACCAGGCGTCCCAGTGGACGAGCGTGTCGAGCGGCTTTCGCCGCGCCGGCCGGAAGTCCGTGCCGACCGTGTAGGCGACCGGGATCAGCGCCGCCTGCATGACGTCGTCGTAGGGAATACCGAGCAGCTCGGCCGCCTCGCGCTCGTGCCCGAGATGGAACGTCGTCCAGCACGTGCCGAGCCCGCGTGAGCGGGCCGCGAGCATGAAGCTCCACACCGCCGGCACGATCGTTCCCCAGCGCGACGCCTGCTGCGGCACGCCCTTCCCGTCGGTACGCCCCTCGATGCACGGGATCACATGGACGGGCACGTCGCCGATGTGGTCGATCAGGAACCAGACGGAGTCGAGGAGCCGCTGCGCGCCGGCAGGTAGATCCGCGTCAGGCTCCGGGCGCGGACCGAGGTAGCGGAGCCCGAACTCCCGCCAGAGCTCTCCGAGCGCCGCCCGCTTCTCGGGATCCGTGACGACCACGAAGTGCCAGTTCTCGTTGTAACTCGCGACGGGCGCCTGCTGCGCGAGCCTGAGGCACTCCTCGAGCACTTCCCGCTCGACGGGCCGCTCGAGGTCGAGCCGCCGGCGCACGGCGCGCGTCGTCGAGAGCAGCTCGTCAATCGTCAGCGGCAGAATCACCCGCCTACTATCGCGCGCCTAGGCCGCTCGTGCACGCGTGCGCAGCCTGACGCGACAGAGGTCTGCGCGGACGAACGGCTCCAGCTCGACATCGAGACCTGACCCGAGCTCTTCGAGCGCTCCTGTGATCAGTCCCCTGTGCACGGCGCACACGACGTGCGGATGCTGCTCCGCGAGGTCGTAGTACGGGCAGCGCCGCAACGCGACACCGTCGTCTTCGACTTCGGGTGCGAATCCCTGCTCATCGAGCATCGCAACGACGTCATCGGTCGCCTGCTCGTCGCTTGGTGGGCCGGCGAGCGGCGCGCGCCGCGGCGCCAGGTACCGGCCCCAGGTCACCCCCGCCCGCTCCGCCTTCGACGACACGTCCTCCTCGCCTGCGACAAGACTCGTGAGAATCGACGCGAGCAGCCGGAACTCGTCGCGCTCGGGCTTCGAGACCCCGGGTCGAAGGGAATAGAGCGAGCGCGGGCGCCCGGGCGTCGTCCGTTCGGCGCGCCGGATCTCGACGAGGCCGGCGTCGCGGAGCACGCCGAGATGCCAGCGGACGGTGTTCGGATGGAGGCCGAGCCGGAGGGCGAGCGCCTGCGCGTCGAGCCCGTGCGGCGCTGCGCGCAGCTCCTCGACGACCCGGCGACGGCTCTCGTCTGCGAGCGCGCGGTGGAGGTGCGCGGGCTCGGAGGCGGCTTCGGCGAGGTCCGTTTTTCCCATGATCATCGGATGATCGGCGATCGCGTGTGGCCTCGGATCCGGGAATTCCCTTATAGCCGCTGCGGTTCCACCCCGAGGCCGCCGCGCCACATTCGTCCGATGATCATCGTGAAAACGATCTAGAGAGAAGGAGTAGACCGTGGCCTACCAAGCATCCCCATCCGTTCCGGTCAAGGCGGAGCGCCCTTCCAACCGCGGTAACTCCCCCGTCTGGCTCATGCTCATCGCGACGTTTCTCGGCATTGCCGTCGGCGTGATGGCGATCATTGGCCTGTGGCTCGCGATCTCAGCGAGCCAAGCCCGCGATGACGCACAGGCCGCGCTCGCCAAGGTCGAGAACGGCTCGACCGCGTCGGCGCCGATGGCCGGGCACCAGCACGGGGCGACCACTGCGGCCGCTGCAGCGTCCCCGAGCTTCGTCGGGATCGCTCCGGCGAACGCCGACGCGATCGCAACGGCCCACCAGGCGTACCCGGCAGCGATGCCGGCGATGCAGCCCGGGCCCGTTGCCACGGTCAACCTCGGCATCGAGCACAGCACGATCTCGATCGCCCCCGGCATCAAGTACGGCGCCTGGACGTTCGACGGCCGCGCGCCCGGCCCGGTGATCCACGTGCGCCAGGGTCAGACGGTGAAGGTGGCGTTGATGAACAACGCGCCGATGCCGCACTCGGTCGACTTCCACGCGGCCCGCATCGCACCGAACGTCGCGTTCACGGACGTCATGCCGGGCGAGACGAAGACCTTCAGCTTCGTGGCTAACGACCCCGGCGTCTACATGTACCACTGCGGCACGAAGCCCGTCCTCGCGCACATCGCAAACGGCATGTACGGCGCGATCGTCGTCGAGCCGAAGCAGGCGCTGCCGCCAGTCGACCATCAGTACGTCCTCGTCTCGAGCGAGTGGTACCTCTCCTCCTCGGGACTGGGAAACGTCGCGGCGCTCGACATGACGAAGGCACAGCAGATGAACCCCGACTGGGTGACCTGGAACGGGTACGCGGGCCAGTACGTCAAGCACCCGCTGACCGCG
This sequence comes from uncultured Actinomycetes bacterium, assembly GCA_963705945.1. Lineage (GTDB taxonomy): Bacteria > Actinomycetota > Thermoleophilia > Gaiellales > Gaiellaceae > PALSA-612. The sequence goes on from CAVPLG010000005.1 coordinate 323,818, forward strand.
AACCCCGGTGAAACGGTGCGCTTCTGGGTCGTCGCCGCCGGGCCATCGTTCGAAACCGACTTCCACGTCGTCGGCACGATCCTGAACCGCGCCTGGGTCAATGGCGACATGAGCCAGTACCAGCGGGGCGTGCAGACCGTGCCCGTCCCCGCCGGCGGAGGCGGCGTCTTCGACGTCAAGATCGACCAAGAGGGCCTCTACCCCTTCGTGTCGCACTCCTTCGCGAGTGTCGACATGGGCCAGGTCGGTCTGCTGAAGGTCGGGAACCCGCCCGGAACGATGAGCCACTGAGACTCGATGCAGCGCCGAGGGGAGCCGCGGTCGGGCTCCCCTCGGTCGTTTCTGCGGGTTCCGCGGAGCTATCGGTCGGACGTACGTGCGACGCCGAGCTCTTCCCAGATCACGCGTCCACCGCGTCTCACGACGCGGCCGATGCCGCTGCCCGGATAGTGGCCGCAGGCAACGATGCAGTCGGTGTCGAGCACGTCCTCCACGAGCCCCGCTCGGGTGGAAGTCTGCTCGACGTCGTCATACGCGAAGGCCCACGCCGTTTGGTCGAGCAGGGCCGGGTGCGGCGCTATGTCGCCGATCAGCTCTGCGCGGACACCCTCCGATCGGACGCTGATGCCCATGTGACCCGGATAGTGGCCGGGCAACACCCTGACCATCACTCCCGGGGCGAGCTCCGCGCCATCTTCGGCGGGTTCGAACCGATCGGCAAGAGGCTCGACGCAGCGCCTGATGTGCGGTCGGTTCGGCTTCGATAGCGCATAGGCGAGCGCGTCGGAATGCGTGACGTATCGCGCGTGCGGAAAGAACACGTCAGAGCTCTTGTCGGTGTTCCAACCCAGGTGGTCGACATGGAGGTGCGTGAGAAAGACGACGTCGACTGCGTCCCTGTGCACGCCGAGCCTCTCGAGCTCCTCCGGGAGCAGCCCTTCGCGCTCGGGAGCCCAGAAGTCCCAGAGGCCCGCAGGGCCAACGCCCGTGTCGACGAGCACCGTCGTTCCTTTCGCGCGAACGAGATGAACGGCCACCGGCAGGCGCCATTTCGTCCCCGCGAACAACTCGGGGTAGAGCGGCCGGTAGGGCTCCCAAGCGTCTGTCGACACGTCGGGGTACGCGTGAGCAAGTTCGCAGAGATCGCCCACGGCGTCGAGCATCGGGACGATCTCGACGCCGCCGACGACCACCGAATCCATGTTGCGGCTAGCCGCTTGCCGCTTCCGCGTAGCGGCGCCCGACCTCTTCCCAGTTGACGACGTTCCACCAGGCGGCGAGGTAGTCGGGGCGACGGTTCTGGTAGTCGAGGTAGTAGGCGTGCTCCCAGACGTCGATGCCGAGCAGCGCGACGTCGCCGTCCATCACGGGCGCGTCCTGGTTCGGTGTCGACTTGACGGCGAGGCCCGTGCCGTCCCAGACGAGCCAGGTCCAGCCCGAGCCGAACCGCTTGACGCCCGCGTCGTTGACGGCCGCCCTCAGCTCGTCGGCAGAGCCGAACGCGTCGGCGATCGCGTCCCCGAGCTCGCCCTCGGGATCGCCGCCGCCGTCCGGGCTCATGATCTGCCAGAAGAGGGAGTGGTTCGCGTGCCCGCCGCCGTTGTTCCGCACGGCCATGCGTTTGTCCTCGGGAAGCAGGTCGAGGTCGGCGAGGATCGAATCGAGGGAGCGGTCGACCCACTCCGTCCCCTCGAGCGCGGCGTTGAGGTTCGTCACGTACGTCGCGTGGTGCTTGCCGTGGTGGATCTCCATCGTCCGTGCGTCGATGTGGGGCTCGAGGGCTGCGTGGTCGTAGGGCAGTTCGGGAAGCTCGAACGGCATGCGGATCTCCTTTTTGTCGGTGTCGCACCGATTCTAGAATCCACCGGACGTGGCGGAGATGCTCGTGCTCAACGATACGGAGGTCGAGGAGCTCCTCGACCCGGCCGGCTGCGTCGCCGCGATGACCCATGCGTTCCTCTCCCTCGCTCGACACGACGTGCATCAGCCGCTGCGCTCGATCATTCGGCCGCCCGGAGAGGAGTCGCTGATCGGGCTGATGCCCGTGCACCGCGCAGGCGAGCGGCCGTTGTACGCGCTGAAGACGGTCTGCGTCGTGCCGTCGAACGCCGCACGCGGCCTCGATCCCCACCAGGGCACGGTGTCGCTCTTCGACGGAGAGACGGGCCAGACGATCGCTGTCATGAACGCGGCGCCAATCACCGCCATCCGGACCGCAGCTTGCTCCGCCGTCGCGACCGAAGCGCTCGCGCGGAAGGACGCGCGCGTGCTCGCCGTCGTCGGCACCGGCCATCAGGCGCATGCGCACCTGCACGTGCTGCCGGCCATTCGCGGTTACGAGCGCGTGCTCGTCGGCGGCAGGAATGCGGAGAAGACGGTAGAGATCGCCTCTGCCCATGGCGCCGAGGCTGCGTCCTCGATCGAGGACGCCGTTCGAGAGGCCGACGTCGTCGTCACCGCCACCTCTTCGGAGGAGCCCGTTATCCGCCGCGAGTGGCTGAAGCCCGGCACGCATGTGAACGCGATGGGCGCGTGCTTTCCACACACGCGGGAGCTCGACTCCGAGACGATCGCGGACGCGGCGCTGTTCGTCGACCGACGCGAGTCGGCAGAGTCCGAGTCGGGCGAGTATCTGATCGCGCTCGCGGAGGGCGCGATCGCCGCGGGTCACATCCGGGCCGAAGTGGGCGAAGTGCTCGCCGGCAGCGCGCCCGGCCGCGCGTCCGACGACGAGCTCACCGTCTTCGACTCACTCGGGCTCGCCGTCGAGGATCTCTTCGCGGCCGAGTACCTCCTGAAACGTGCCGAGGAAACGGGACGCGGCGTCAAGGTAGCGTTCTCAGCGTGAAGGTCGAGGGGACGAAGGACTTCGAGGCGCCGGTCGCCGTGGTCTGGGACGTGCTCATGGACCCGTCGAAGATGGCGAAGCTCCTACCCGGTGTGGAGAGCTTCGAGGTCCAGGACGCGGATCACTGGAGCGCAGCCGTGAAGGTGCCGCTCGGGATGGGCGGCCTCAAGCTGAAGTTCCAGTTCGAGCAGCTGGAAAGGCGCCCGACCGAGTACGCAAAGCTCAGCTCCAAGGGCCAGGGCGTCGGCGCGATCGTCAACATGCAGACGGAGTTCCATCTCGACGCCGACGGGTCGGACCGCACGCATATGCGCTGGGCGGCCGACGTCCGCATAGCAGGACCGATCGGCTCGATGGGGCAGCGCGTCTTCCAGCCGATCGTGAACCAGCAGGTCACGGACGTGCTCAACGCGCTCGAGCAACAGGTCGCAGAAGCGCGCGACGGCGGCTGAGCGCGGCCCAGCGGCGCCGATGGCTGCGGTCCTCCTCGCGCTCGCATCGGCAGTTCTCTTCGGCGGCACGGCAGTCGCGCTGGGCCTCGCCTTCCGGGGTGACGCCGACGCCGAGGCGGGCGCCGTCGTCACGGGCATCGTCGCGCTCGGGGTCACCGGAGTGCTCGCGCTCGTCTCGTTACCGTGGCAGGGCGCGGTTTGGCCGTTCTTCCTCGCGGGGCTGCTGGCGCCCGGCGGCTCGCAGTTCCTCTACGTCAGGGCCGTGCGCGAGGTCGGGCCCTCGCGGGCCGCCGTCGTCGTCGGGGCGGCGCCGCTCGTCGCCGTCACGATCGCGCTCGTCGCCTTCCACGAGCCCCTCCATGCGTGGCTCCTCGTCGGGGCGATCTTGATCGTGCTCGGAGGGCTCGCGCTCGCCGGCGAGCGCGACCGCCCGGAGCACGCGCGGGGGATTGGCCTCGTCCTTGCGTTCGGCGCGGCGGCCTTCTTCGCGACTCGCGACAACGTCGTGCGCCACCTCGCACAGGACACGATCGTCGACGCGCAGCTCGGCGCCGCTGCGACGATCCTCTCCGGGACGACGGTGATGGCCGCGTACCTCTGCGCCGTGCGTCGCCGGCGCGTCGTCTCGGACGTGCGGCGCGCGTTCGCGCCGTTCGCACCGGCTGGGCTGCTGTGGGGCCTCTCGTACGCGACGCTCTACGAGGCTTTCTACCGAGCGCGCGTCACCGTCGTCAGCCCTCTCGTCGCGACAGAGGCGCTGTTCGGCGTCCTGCTCGCCGCGATCGTCCTCGGCCGCCGCGAGCTGGTCGGCCGCCACGTGATCGGAGGGGCAGTGCTGATCGTCGCGGGCGGGATCATCATCGGCGTGACCCACGCGTGATCATCGCTCATCTCGATCTGGACGCCTTCTTCGCGGCGGTCGAGGAGCTCGAGGATCCCAGCCTTCGCCGCGTACCGCTCGTCGTCGGCGGCGACCCGCGCGGACGGGGCGTCGTCGCCACGGCGAACTACAAAGCGCGCAACTTCGGGATCCAGTCGGCGATGAGCTGTGCCGAGGCGCTCCGGCGCTGCCCGCAGGCCGTCTTCGTGCCGCCACGCCATCCTCTCTATCGCCGCTACTCCGCCGCGGTCTGGGATGCGGTGCGTCAGGTGGTGCCGACCGTCGAGCGCACCGGGCTCGACGAGGGCTACCTCGACGTCGGCGAGGTCGCGGGCGACTACCTGCGGGCGCGCCGCGTCGCCGAGGCGGTGCAGGCGGCGGTTCGCGGGGCGACAAGCCTTACGTGTTCCCTCGGGGTCGCGTCGTGCAAGGTCGTGGCGAAGGTGGCGAGCGACCGGCGGAAACCGGGCGGGCTGACCGTCGTCCCGGCGGGACGGGAGGCGGCGTTCCTCGCGCCGTTCGACGTGCGCAAGCTGCCCGGCGTCGGCCCGAAGTCCGAGGCGCGGCTCCGGACCGCAGGTGTAGAGACGATCGGCGCGCTCGCCGAGCTCGACGAGGCGACGCTCAAGCGGCTCCTTCACGGCAAGGTCGGTCGCCTGCTCCAGGATCGCGCGCGGGGAATCGACACCCGCTGGCTCGAGACCACGGTCGAGCGCGTCTCGGTCTCGAACGAGGAGACGTTCGACCGGGACATCGCGGACACCGCCGTGCTCTATGCCGAGCTGCGGCGTATGTCGGTGCGGCTCGCAGAGCACTTGCGCGGTCGGGGCGAGGCGGCGCGGACGGTGGCGACAAAAGTCCGCTATTCGGACTTCACGATCCGCAGCCGCTCGACGACGCTGCCAGCGGGGGTCGACGACGGCGAGACGATCGGCGACGTCGCCTGCCGCCTCCTTGATCGGGCGCTTCGCGACAGGCCAGGGCCGCTCAGGCTCGTCGGCGTCACCCTCTCGAACATCGAGGCGTTCCGCCAGCTCTCGCTCGGCTAGCCCCGTCTCGGCCCATGACCCGTGGACGCATTGGCACACAATCGCAACACCTCAGTGCCAGGCACGGAAACTGTGAAAAGAGTGTGTCGAGAGCGTTGCGGGGGTGGGGCGCTCTTACGGCGCGAGCGTGACCTTGCTCAGGCCGTCCGGCCGGTCCGGGTCGAGGCCCTTCACCCGTGAGAGCGCGGCAGCGAACAGCTGCCCGGGAACGACGGAGAGAATCGGGCTGAAGAGCGGGCTCGAGGGAGTCGGAACCGGCAGGACGTAGGCGGCGCCCGCGACCTCGGCGGCCGCGTTCCCGCTCGCGACGATCGCCGCGCCCGCCGCCCGCGCGCGGCCGGTGGCCTCGAGCACGGCCGGCAGCGCCTCGTCACGCGACGCGATCGTCCAGACCGGGAAGAGCGGGTCGAGGGCGGCGATCGGGCCGTGGACGAGATCGGTTGCGGTGAACGGCTCGGCCGCCACGCGGCAGGTCTCGGTCAGCTTGAGCGCGACCTCCCGCGCCGTCGCGAACTCGAGCCCGCGGCCGACAACGAACATGCGGCCGACGAACGCGAACGCGTTGGCCGGCGCGGCGACTGACGCCTCGGTCGCAGGCAGGGAAGCCTCGAGCAGGTCAGCGACAACGCGCAGGCCGTCGGCGAACTCGCGTCCTCTGCCGGCCGCACAGCCGGCCAGCAGCGCGACCGCGGCGAGCTGGTTGAGGTACGTCTTCGTCGCAGCAACCGCCTGCTCCTCGCCGGCGGCGAGCGGCAGGACGAGCTCGGCGGCGCGCCCCAGCTCCGATGCGGGCTCGTTCGTGACCGCGATCGTCAGCGCGCCACGTGCGCGAGCGCGGGCGACGTACTCGACGACGTCGGGCGTGCGCCCGGACTGGGACAGCGCGAGCACTGCCGAGCGCGAGACGTCGAGCTCGGCCCCGTAGTAGATCGAGAGCGAGATCGAGTCGCGAAGTGCCGTCCAGCGCGGGAGGAGCCCGAACGCGTACACGCCGTACGCGGCGGCGTTGTCTGACGAGCCGTGGCCGACGAGGCGCACGAGCTCGGGCGCGAACGCCGCGAGCCGCTTCGCGACCGCCTCGAACTCCGCCTCCTGGTCGACGAGGCGGCGAATCGCGGCCGGCTGCTCGCGGATCTCGGCTCGGAACAGCTCGCCGGACGCGCTCTCCGGCTGCCAGAGCCGGGCGGGCTCAGACGACGGCATGGACGTTCCCGCCGACGAGCACGCGTTCGAGCTCGAGGTCGTCGCCGAGCACGACGAGGTCTGCGATCGCACCGATCTCGATCCGCCCGACGTCGGTGGCGCCGATCACGCTTGCCGGCACCGCCGTCGCTGCGTCGAGCACGTCCGCGAGCGGCACGCCGAGGTCGTGCAGGTTGCGCACTGCCTCGATCATCGTCAGCGAGCTGCCAGCGAGCACGCCGTCCGGCCCTCGGGCGACGCCGTCGCGCATCTCCACCTCGAGCCCGCCGAGGCTGTACGACCCGTCTCCCGTCCCGGCGCCGGAGATCGCATCGGTGACGAGCGCAACGCGACCGCCGGCGCTCCGCCAGACGAGCCGCGCGGTGTCGGGCGCGAGGTGGACGCCGTCGACGATCACCTGGACGATCACGTCGTCGCGCGCGAGCGCAACGCCGGCAATGCCCGGGTCGCGGTGGTTGAACGGGCGCATCGCGTTGAAGAGGTGCGTGACGGTATGCACGCCGCGGTCGAAGGCGGCTTTCGCTTCCTGCGCGTTCGCGTCCGTGTGACCGCAGGAGATGGAGACGCCGTGCGCCTGGAGGACGTCGATCAACACGTCTGCCCCGTCGCGCTCGGGCGCAAGCGTCATCAGCCGAACTGGCCCGGCCGCAAGCAGCCGCTCGAGCAGCGCCCGGTCGGGATCGCGGCGCGAGGCGGCCGGATGCGTACCGAGGCGGCTCGGTGCGAGGAACGGGCCCTCGAGATGAATGCCGAGGATGCGCGGCACGGTGCCGTTGAGCGGCACCTCCGAGAGCGCGGCGACGATCTGCTCCTCGGGCGCAGTGATGAGCGTCGGCAGGAACGCGGTGACACCGGTCGCGAGCAGCGCCTCTCCGGCCGTGCGGTAGCCCGCCTCGTCCGCGTCGAGGAAGTCGACGCCGCCGAAGCCGTTGACCTGGAGGTCGACGAAGCCCGGGCAGGCGATCCCCCGACCGTTGTCGGACTCGAGCCCGTAGTTCGCGACGAGGCCGTCGACGACCTCGACGTCACCCGGGATCAGCTCACGTCCGACGAGGGCGGCTTCGACGCCAAGCCTCATTCGTCGATCGCCAATCGCACGTTGCCGCCGACCGCATCCAGCCGCGACCGCGCCGTCTCTGCGTCGACCTCTGCGAGGAACGAGACGATCGCGACCTTCGCATCGCCGTCGGCAGCTGCCAGCGATGCGTCCACCTCGTCCGGCGATGCGCCGGTCGCGAGCCGGACGATCCGCTCGATCCGCCCGCGGAGCTTCGTGTTCGTCCCGCGCACGTCGACCATGAGGTTCTTAAACGTCTTCCCGATCCGGACCATCGCCACAGTCGAGATCGTGTTGAGCACGAGCTTCTGTGCCGTGCCCGCCTTCAGCCGGGTCGAGCCGGCAAGCACCTCGGGGCCGACGACGACGGGGATCTCGTGCTCCGCCGCGGCCCCGAGCTTGGAGCCGGCGACGCTGACGACCGCTATCGTCAGCGCACCGGCGTTGACAGCTGCTTCGAGCGCGCCCAGCGCGTACGGGGTCTGCCCGCTGGCGCTGATCGCGACGACTGCGTCGTCGAGCCCCACCGAGGCTGCTTGGACGTCCCGGGCGCCGGAGGCGGCATCGTCCTCGGCTGCGTCGCGCTCGGCCGCCGTCGCCGATGCGGCACCCGCCACGAGCGCGACCACCTGCGTCGGCGGCACCGAGAACGTCGTCTCGCACTCGGCCGCGTCGAGCGCCGCGATCGCGCCCGAAGTGCCAGCGCCGACATAGATCAGGCGGCCGCCACGCTCTAGACGAAAGACGATGGCGTCGATCGCCGCGGCCAGCTCGGCCGCCACAGCCTGTACTGCGTCCGGCACCGTGCGATCCGCCCGGTTCATCAGTTCGACGAGCTCCCGCGTCGACGCAAGGTCGAGGTCGGCCTCTTCCCCTTGTGCCTCGGTGACCAGGCCGTCCAGCTCGTTCATCGTCGCGTGAGTGTAAGCGTGGCGGGGGCGGTGGTCAATACCAGTTGCCGAGAGTTCTATATTCTGGTCCGGTCTTCGAACCCATTTCACGTCTATGCTCAGCCACCCGCACCGGCACGGCAAGGAGTCGCATGGCACACATCGAGCTCGAGAGCGTCACGAAGCTGTTCGCCGGCGACGTCCACGCGGTCGACGGCATCGACCTGACGATCGCGGACGGGGAGTTCATGGTGCTCGTCGGCCCGTCTGGGTGCGGAAAGTCGACGCTCTTGCGGATGATCGCCGGGCTCGAGGAGCTGACGGCCGGCACGATCTCGATCGGCGGCCGAGACGTCACCGACCTTGCGCCGCGCCACCGCGACGTTGCAATGGTCTTCCAGAGCTACGCGCTCTACCCGCACATGAGCGTCCGCCAGAACCTCGCCTACGGGCTCAAGGTGCGGCGCACGCCGAATGCGGAGACCGACCGGCGTGTGGTCGAGGTGGCGAAGCTGCTCGGCCTCGAGGAGCTACTCGACCGGAAGCCGGGCCACCTGTCTGGTGGCCAGCGGCAGCGGGTCGCCATGGGTCGAGCGATCGTTCGCGAGCCGCAGGCGTTCCTCATGGACGAGCCCCTCTCGAACCTGGACGCGAAGCTACGGGTCAGCATGCGCGCATCGCTGTCCCAGCTCCATGCACGACTCGGCGTCACGACCGTCTACGTCACACACGACCAGGTGGAGGCGATGACGCTCGGGCATCGCGTGGCCGTGATGCGGGACGGGAAGATCCTTCAGGTCGACGCGCCGCAGACGCTCTACCGCGAGCCGCGCGACCTGTTCGTCGCAGCCTTCATCGGCTCGCCTGCGATGAACCTCGTCGATGGTGTGATCGACGGACATGACGTCTGCTTTGGGCAGTATCGCGTCCGCCTCGCGCCACACCGCCGGCCTCCTGCGGGAACGACGCGGGTCGTGCTCGGCATCCGCCCCGAGTGCTTCGCCGACGCAGCCTTCGTAGCCGACAGCCCGGCGTCGATCGAAGCCCGCGTCGAGGTACTCGAAGAGGTCGGCGCCGACGCCTACGCGTTCTTTGGCGTCGAGGCGCCGCGCATCACCGCGGAGACCCTCGAGGCGAACGACGACGGCACGCTCCTCGCGAGCAGCACGTCGCTGTTCACAGCCCGCGTCGACCCCCGCACGGCCGCCCGGACGGGCGAGTCGATCGAGCTCACCGTCTACGCCACCGGGTTCCACTTCTTCGATCCCGAGACGGGCGCCAGCCTGACGCCACCGTCCTCCACTGCCGAGACGCCGGCGTATCGCGAGCCCGCTCTGCAGGCCGAATGACAAAGCAGGCCGAGACACGCGAGCAGGTGCTCGACCTGATCGAGCAGCTCTCGATCGGTGACGCGATCCCGTCCGAGCGCACTCTCTGTACGGACCTCGGCGTGTCTCGGCTGACGGTGCGGGCAGCCCTCGACGAGCTCGTCCGCGAGGGCTACCTCGTGCGCCGGCGCGGTGCCGGGACGTTCGTCAGCGAGCCCAAGATCGCGCAGGAGCTGACGATGACCTCCTTCACGGAGGACATGCGTCAGCGGGGCATGAGCCCGGCGAGCCGCACGCTCGAGCTCCGTGCCGTACCCGCCGGCGCGCGCCTCGGGCGCATCCTCCACGTCTCACCATCGGAGCCGGTCGTCGTCGCGACGCGCCTCCGGCTCGCGGATCGCGAGACGATGGCGATCGAGGCGCTCCACGTCCGCCAGTCGCTCGTTCCCGACCTCAGCGCGCGCGATCTCGAGGAGCATTCGTTCTACGAGCTCTTGCGGGAGCGCTACGGAATCGAGATCGTCACCGGCTTGCAGACGGTCGAGCCGACGGTCACCGGGGAAGAGGAGTCGGCCGCGCTCGGCGTCCCGCTTCATTCGCCCGCCTTCGTGTTCGAGCGGGTGACGCGCTCGGACACCGACGAGATCGTCGAGTACGTCCGTTCGGTCTATCGCGGCGACCGGTACCGTCTTGTCACGGAGCTCCGGCGCGGCGCGCGGGGGCTCGCATCGCCCATCGCCCTCGCCGCACGAAACGACGACTGGAGTCACACACGACCATGAGATCATCTGTGCTTGACAGTCAGAGTGGTTATGTGCAAATCTCCTGCGCGTGGCGAGTGGTCTAAACCAATTGGCGGCCGGCCCTATGCGTCTCACGCCACGAAGGGAGACTCTGGCTAGGCCGTCCATCGAGCCTCTGGGGGATCGGATATGAAAGTACGCACCGTTGCCGCCCTCGCGCTCGTCGCGGTACTTGGCATCTTTGTCACGTCCGCGGGCGGCGGCACACAGCGATCGGCAGCCAGCATCACCGTATGGCTGCAGAACGACGCACAGAACGGCTGGCCGGACCTCGTCGCGTCCGTCAATCAGCAGTTCTCCAAGCAGCATCCAGGCGTCGACGTCAACGTCCAGTACCAGACGTGGCCGACCCACCTGCAGAAGTTCGACGCGACGCTCGCAGGCGGCAACGCGCCAGACGTCGTCGAGATGGGTACCACGGAGATGACCAAGTACATGGCCGCAGGTGCATTCCAAGACCTCAGCGACCAGAGGTCGTCCTTTGACAACTCCGCCAACTGGCTCAAGGCGCTGAAGGACTCGGCCACGTACGGCGGGCGGCTGTACGGCGTGCCCTACTACGCCGGTGCGCGCGTCGTGACGTACCGCACCGACCTGTTCAAGAAGGCCGGCATCGCGAAGCTGCCGAGCAGCCTCGCGCAATACACGGCTGATGCGAAGAAGCTCGCCGCGAAAAACCCCGGCAAGAGCTTCTCACCCTTGTACATCGCCGGCCAGGACTGGTACGTGGGCCTCGGCTTCGTCTACGACTACGGCGGGCAGATCGCGAAGCCGTTCCGTGGCCAGTGGCAGGCGACGCTCGACCGGCCGAAGGCGATCGCCGGCCTGACGGCGTTCAAGAAGTTCTTCGACGCAGTGTCGAAGGGGAGCAAGTCGACGATCGAAACGAAGCCGTGGCCGTTCGACGTCTACGCCCAGGGGCAGGCCGCCTCGATTGTGGGCTCCTCGTGGTTCAGCTGCTGCGTCGGTGACAAGTACAAGGGCGTTACCAGCCAGTTCGTGATGCCGAGCCACGAGAAGGGGAAGCCGTTCGCGAGCTTCGTCGGGGGCTCTGACCTCGCGGTACCGATCGGTGCGAACAAGGCCCTCGCAGTGGACTGGATCCAGGCGTTCACCGACACGGCGTCGCAGCGGGCCCTCCAGGCCAAGGGGAACATCCCGAATGCCACGAACCTCCTCGGGAAGACGGTCAACGAACGCGCCGCCGTGGGCGGCTGGACCGTGCCGACGGCGAAGAACTGGGTCAACGTCGAGAATGGGAACATCCTCCGCAACATGCTCACGCAGATCCTGACCGGAAAGCTGACGGTCAAGCAGGCAGCCGCCTCGGCGAGCGACAACATCGAGTCGGTACTGAACGGATAGCGCGAGAATCGGGGCGGCGTGGTCAGTAGCCAGCTCCCGAACAGCACCAACGCCGCCGCCGGTCCCGCCTTCGGGCAGGGCCGGCGGCGGCGTTTTACGCGCCGGCGCGCCCTCACCGCGGCGGGACCGTACCTCCTGCTCCTCCCGGTCGCAGCCGTCATCGGGGCGATCCTCGGCTACCCGATCTACAAGCTCGTCCGCCTCTCCTTCGAGCAATACGGCCTCTTCGAGCTCATCCAGCGCAAGGGGCAGTGGATCGGCCTCGACAACTACAGCTCCGTCCTACACGACTCGGTCTTCTGGGACACGCTGATCCGGACCATCGTCTTCACGATCGTCAATGTCGGGCTGACGATCGTGCTCGGGACGTTGATCGCGCTGCTGCTCGTGCAGGTGAGCACCGTAGTGCGCATTCTGCTCACGGCAGGCCTCGTTCTCGTCTGGTCAATGCCGGTGGTCGTCGCCGTCCAGGTCTGGTACTGGATGACGAACTTCCAGAACGGCGTGGTCAACTACGCGTTGACCCAGCTCCACGTCGGCGATTACAGCCAGCACGACTGGTACGCGACGACAACGTCGCAACTCGGCCTCATCACGTCATTGATCGTCTGGGGAGCGTTGCCGTTCGTCGCTATCACGGTGTACGCAGGACTGGCGCAGGTGCCTCGCGCGCTCGTCGAGGCCGCCGAAGTGGACGGCGCGGGATCGTTCCGCATCTTCCGCGACGTCACCTTCCCGGTCCTGAGGCCGATCCTCCTCATTCTCACGAGCCTGTCGATCATCTGGGACTTCGCGGTCTTCACGCAGCCGTACCTCTTGATCGGCCAGGCACAGCTCCACGCCGGGAACTACCTGATGGCGATCTACCTGTTCGAGGAGGGGTACTTCAAGAGCGAGTTCGGCCGCGGCGCCGCGATCTCCCTGCTGATGCTGCTGATCGTCGCCGTTCTCAGCATCTTCTACGTCCGGAAGATGGTGCGGGAGGGTGACGCCACTTGAGCACGGCAGGGCTCAGAGCGCCACGGGGAAGACGACATCATCGTCTCCGCCGAACGGCCTGGAACCTCCTCGGCCTGGCCCTCCTCGTCGTCTTGATCTTCCCGGTCTACTGGATGGTTGCAACGGCGTTCAAGCCGGACGACGAGATCAACAGCCTGACGCCGACGTGGTTTTCTTTCCACCCGACGTTCGACCATTTCCGGGACGCGATCAACCGGCCGTATTTCTGGTCGAGCGTGAAGAACAGCCTGATCATCGTGTCCGCGACGGTCGTCCTGTCGATGGTGCTCGCCTTCCTCGCGGCTGTCGCTCTCGCGAAGTTCCGCTTCACCGGCCGCAAGCTCTTCATCGTGCTGATGATCGGGATCCTCATGCTCCCGCAGGCCGGGTTGATCATCCCGCTCTACGTCGTCCTCGCCGAGTACCACCTGACGAATGCGCTGACCGGCGTGACGATCACGTACATGACCTTCGTGCTCCCGTTCGCCGTCTGGACGCTGCGCGGCTTCATTCTCGGCATCCCGAAGGAGCTCGAGGAGGCGGCGATGGTCGACGGCTCGAGTCGCCTCGGCGCGTTCACGCGGATCCTCCTCCCGCTCGTCGCTCCCGGGCTCGTGGCGACGTCTGTCTTCGTCTTCATCACCGCCTGGAACGAGTACATCTTCGCCAACGTGCTGCTCACCGACCAGTCGAACCAGACGCTGACGGTATGGCTCTCCTACTTCTACGGATCGAGCCGGCACACCGACTGGGGCGGACTGATGGCCGGGTCGACGCTCGTCGCGATCCCGGTCGTCGCGTTCTTCCTCATGGTGCAGCGGAAGATCGCGTTCGGGCTGACGGCCGGCGCCGTCAAGGGCTGAACCGCCATGCGTGACGAGCTCGAACGGTTGGCCGCGGCGACGCTCTTCCCCGGCTTCGAGGAAGTCGACGCGCCCGACTGGGTGCGCCGCGGGCTCGACGACGGGCTCGGCGGGGTGGTTCTCTATGCGCGCAACGCCGTCGACCGCGAGCACCTCTGCACGCTCAACGAGGCGCTCCGCGGCGTGCGCGACGACGTGCTCGTCGCGATCGACGAGGAGGGCGGCGACGTGACGCGGCTCGAGGCTGAGACCGGCAGCTCGTATCCGGGGAACTGGGCGCTCGGACACGTCGACGACGTCGAGCTGACGCGGAGGGTCGCCGCCGCGATGGGCGCGGATCTCGCAAGCGTCGGAGTCAACCTCGACCTCGCACCGGTCGCGGACGTGAACACGAACCCGGACAACCCGATCATCGGTATTCGCTCGTTCGGCGCCGATCCGGAGCTCGTCTCGCGCCACGTGGCGGCGTTCGTCGGCGGATTGCAGGAGGCAGGCGTGGCCGCGTGCGCGAAGCACTTTCCCGGGCACGGCGACACGGCCGAGGACTCGCATCTCCAGCTGCCGACGGTGGAGACGCTCGAGGAGGCGGCGCTGGAGCCGTTCCGCGCCGCCATCGGCGCAGGCACGCGAGCGATCATGACCGCGCACATCCGCGTGGCCGCGCTCGGCGAGGAGCCGGGGACGCTCAGCCGCCGCGTGCTCACGGAGCTGCTGCGTGATGAGCTCGGATTCACGGGCATGGTGATGACAGATGCCCTCGAGATGCGCGCGATCAGCGCCGGTGTCGGCGTCGAGGATGGTGCCGTGCTCGCGCTCGCGGCCGGCGCGGACGCGCTCTGTCTCGGGCATGACCTGTTCGAGGAGGCGACGGACCGGCTCGTCAGCGGGATCGCCGCCGCGGTACGCGACGGTCGGCTGCCCGAGGAACGGCTGGCGGAGGCAGCGAGCCGCGTGACTGAGCTCGGCGCGTGGGCGAATGCGCAGCCGCATGCCGCGGCGCCCGATGCGAGGGTCGGCGCGGAGGCCGCGCGCCGGGCACTCGACGTGGAAGGTCAGACGTTCGCGCTCGAAGGCGCCGTCGTCGTCGAGCTCCGGCCGGAGCCGTCGATCGCGGTCGACGCGCAGCCTTACGGCCTCGGCGACGCGCTCGGGCGACGCGTGCCGTCGATCAAGAGCGTCGATCTGCAAGAGGCGCTCGACAGCCGCGATCGCGTGGTCGTCGTCCAGGACGCGCACCGGCACGCGTCACAGCGGGAGGCTCTCCAAAGGCTGTCTGCCCTCGGTGGGAGGACGATCGTCGTCGAGACCGGCGTGCCACGCTGGCGCCCGCCGCACGCGACGGCGTACCTCGTCACGCACGGTGCGAGCCGCGTCTCGCTCGACGCCGCGGCGGAGATCCTCGCAGCCGCCTGACCGAGGCTAGGATCGGATGCGTGACGGAGCGCGCTGCGCTCACACGTACACCCGATCGGGGCACTACCTGTCAGCGGAGAACGGGACCAAGCGGCGCCAGGTCGGCAAGGCTGCCCGCTTCGCCGCTCGCTCGCGCTCCTCGACAAGCTTCGCCCGATGGAACGCGATCCGCTCCTCGAGTTGCTGCGTCGTCTCGCGATAGCGCGCCTCGAGATCGGCGTGCACGGCGGGATCAAGTCTCCTCCGCTTCCTCTTCCTCTCCATCGGCGTCCTCCAGGAGTCTGCGGATCTCCGTCACCTCTCGACGGATGTCGAGGAGTGCACCCAGGATAGCGTCGACATCCTCGCGTACGAGCAGCTGGTCCCCGCGTTTGATCCCGCGCATCCGCCCATGGTCGGCGTCGCAGATTCACAGCGCAAGACGCTCCGATTGGGCTGTCCCTCCTAGCGCGTGCCGACGCGCAAGGCCGAGGCGCTCGGCAGCGATGCGACGAAGCGCGCGGGCGCCGAGGCCCGGCGCCCGGCCGTCCTCCGCGTCCTCGACCGAGAGCATCGCCGTCCGCACGAGGCTTCCGCCGAGGATAGTTGATCGGCTCCGGCGGCAGCCTTCTGATCTGCCGTCGACGAGCGGCAGCCGCGACCAGTCGTCGTCCGTGCCCGAGGACGAGCGAGGCGAGGATCTGGCCCGCCGAGCCAGCTCGGGCCCGACGCCGTTGCCCGTGTAGCCGGCGCCGTAGTGGATACGCGTGCCTGGCACGGTGCCGAAGACCGGCAGGTGGTCGGCGGACACGTCGATCGGCCCGCCCCACGCGTGCTCGACGTGTGCGCCGGCGAGGCCGGGCAGCAGCGTACGCAAGCCGCGCCTCGGCGCGCGCCGCCCGTGCCGCGATCGGCGGAGAAACGCTCGTCGATCCGCCCGCCGAAGCCGATCGGGCCCGAGCCGGAGCCCATCAGCACGCGGCCGTCCTCGGTCGTCCGGAAGTAGTGGAGGAACATCCGGCAGTCGGTGATCGCCTCGCCGCCCGTCCAGCCGATCTCGGCGAGCAAGCTCGGGCACCGCCTCGGTCAGCACGACATAGCTGCCGAAGGGCGTGAGCAGCCGCGCCGAGCGGCCCCCAGCCTGCGCTCCACGCGTTCGTCGCGACGACGACCTCGGCGCGCGAGTACGCGGCCCTGGGCGGTGTCGACGCCGTCGCGCGTCACGCGCGAGCGCCGGCGTTCGCTCGTAGAGCCGCACGCCCGCCGCGAGCGCCTTGCGGCGAAGCGCGCGGACGAGCCGGGCCGGCTGGACGGTGGCGCCGTCGCGGTAGAAGACGCCGCGGCGGAAGAGCGGCGAGCTGCAGCGCGCCGCCACCTCGTCCCGACCGAGCGGGATCGCCTCGCTCCTCGACACCGAGCTCGCGCGCGACCGCCATCGATCGATCGAGGATCGCGTCGTGCGCCTCGGCCGTCGAGACTCGAAGCAGCCCTCCTTCGCGAAGCCACACGTCCTCCCCGAGCTCTCGCACGGCGACGATCGCGCCGCCGGAGGCGCGCGCGACCGCGAGCGCCGCGTCGCGGCCGAAGAGCTCGGACATCCGGGCAGGCTCGACCAGTAGCCGTGGAGGAAGCCACCGTTCCGTCCGCTCGGACCGATCCCGCAACGTTTTGCCTCGAGTACGACGACGTCGAGCCCGGCGCGCGCAGCTTCAGCTCGATCGCCGTCCAGAGCCCGGTGCAGCCACCGCCGACGATTGCGACGTCGGCGCGTCGTGTCTTCCGTCGAGCGGCGGCTGCTCGGGATCGGGCGGCGCCTCCTGGAGCCACCAGGGTGTCGCGAGCCCCGGCGTTACCGTCGCTGCAGCTCGGTTCCACGCCTCGGACAACGTCTGGCCGAGGATCTCGACGATGCGGTCGAACTCCTCCTGGCGCGCGACGAGCGGCGGCGAGATCTGGATGACGGGGTCACCGCGGTCGTCGGCACGGCAGATCAGGCCGCGCTCGTACAGCGCTCCCGAGAGGAAGCCGCGCAGCAGCCACTCGCACTCGTCGTCGGAGAACGTCGTCGCGCGTGTCCTTGTCCTTGACGAGCTCGATCGCGTAGAAGAAGCCGGCACCGCGCACGTCGCCGACGATCGGCAAGTCGAGAAGCTGCTCGAGCGTCGAGCGGAACGCGTCCTCGTGCTCGCGCACGCCCTCGACGATCCGCTCGCGCTTCATGATCTCGATGTTCTTCAGCGCGATCGCGCACATCACGGGATGGCCGCCGAACGTGATGCCATGCGAGAACATCGAGGTGTCCTCGAGAAACGGCTCCATCACGCCGTCCGTGGCAACCACGCCGCCGATCGACGCGTACGACGACGAGAGGCCCTTCGCGCACGTGACGAGGTCGGGACGGATGTCGTAACGCTCCGACCCGAACCAGTACCCGACGCGGCCGAAGCCGGTGATCACCTCGTCGGCGGAGAGGAGGATGTCGTACTTCGTGCAGAGCTCGCGCACGCCGCTGCCAGTACCCCTCCGGCGGAGGGAAGCAGCCGCCCGCGTTCTGCACCGGCTCCATGTGGACGAGGCACACCGTCTCCGCGCCCATCGCGAGGATCGTCGTCTCGAGATCCTCGAGCAGGAGCGCCGTGAACTCCTCCTCCGTCTCCTCGGGCGGGCGGTGGTAGCGGTTCGTGTTCCGCACGTGGCGCACCTCGGGGACGAGCGGCTCGAACGGGACGCGGATCGCCGGAATGCCGTTGATCGACAGCGCGCCGAACGTCGTGCCGTGGTACGCGATGTGGCGCGCGATCGCCTTGTAGCGGCGCGGTCGCACCCTCGCCGCTGCGACGATCGCGTCGTGGTCTACTCCGGCTCCTGCGCGCCCGCACGCCCATCGGGTGACGATCGCGCGGAGTGCCTTGCCCATGCGCGACGTAGTACTGGCGCGCGAGCTTCCACGCCGACTCGACAGCCTCCGAGCCGCCCGAGCAGAAGAAGACGCGGTTGAGGTCGCCCGGCGCGAGCGACGCCACCTCGTGCGCGAGCTCGATCGCGCGCGGGTGCGAGTACGACCAGTTCGTGTAGAACGGCAGCTCGCGCATCTGCTCGAGCGCCGCCTGGCCGATCTCCTCGCCGAACGAGTAGCCGATGTTGACGGAGAAGAGGCCGGCGAGCGCGTCGAGGTAGCGCTTGCCGTTCACGTCCTCGAGGTAGCACCCGTCGCCGCGGACGATGATCGGCACGTCCCGTCGTCGTAGCCGCCCATCCGCGTGAAGTGGAGCCAGAGGTGGTCGCGGGCAGCCTGCTGGAGGTCGAGTGTTCGGGCGTCGGTCATGCGGCTCCTTGTGGTTGTCGTGCCTTCCGGTACTCCCAGATCACGTTTCCGAGCCCGATCGCGATCGCGACGAGGAAGATCGCGCTCGCGACGACGTTCACCTGCGGCGGGACGGCCACGCGGGCGATGCCCCAGACGAAGACCGGGAATGTCTGCGTCGGGCCGGCATTGAGGTACGTGATCACGAAGTCGTCGATGGAGAGCGCGAACCCAAGCAGGGCGGCGGCGAGCATCGCGGGCGCGATCAGCGGCAAGGTGACTTTGCGGAACGTCGTCACCTCGTTGGCCCCGAGGTCCATCGCGGCCTCCTCGAGGTGGCGGTCGAATCCGATCAGTCGCGCCTTCACCGTGACGACGACGAAGCTGACGATGAACATCACATGTGCGATGAAGATCGACCAGAAGCCGAGCTGGAAGACCCCGCTCGTGTTGAGGAACAGCGTCAGGAGCGAGGCGCCGAGCACGATCTCCGGCGCCGCCATCGGAAGGAAGACGAGGACGTTCGTCGTCGAGCGGCCCACGAACCGGTGGCGGACGATCGCAAGCGCGATCAGCGTCCCGAGGATCGTGGCGACGATTGTGGAGAGGATGCCGATCTCGATCGACTTCTCGACGGCCGACCGGATCCCGAGGATCGCGTCCCAGTGGACCCAGTTGTCGAACGTGAACTGCGACCACACGTAGTTGAAACGGCCGGGTGGCTTGTTGAACGAGAAGAGGATGACGACGAAGATCGGCAACATCAGGTAGCCGACGGCGAAGAACGCATACACCGTGAGGGCGTGCTTCTTCACCCCCCGCCACGCCGCGCTCATCCGGTCAGCCGCTCCGGCCCGACGACGCGGGCGTAGATAAGGAGCCCGACGAGGATCGTCCCCATGAGAATGAACGACAGCGCGGCGGCCGTCGGGTAGTCGAGCGACTCGAGGAACTTCGCCTGGATGACGTTCCCGATCATGGCCTGATTGGGCGTCCCCAGCAGCGCGGCGTTGATGAAGTCGCCGGCAGCGGGGATGAAGGTCAGCAGCGTGCCCGCGACGATCCCCGGTGCAGACAGCGGCAGTGTGACCTTGAGGAACGCCTTCGTCGGGGACGCGTAGAGATCCTTGGCCGCCTCGAGCAGGCGATGGTCGATCTGCTCGAGCGAGACGTAGAGCGGCAGCGCCATGAAGGGGAAGAAGTTGTAGGTGATGCCCGAGAGGACGGCGAACGTCGTCGCGAGCAGCCGGCCGTCCGGGCCGAGGATGTGGAGGTCGCGCAGCAGGCCGACGACCGGTCCCTCGTCCGCCAGGATGTTCAGCCAGGCGAGCGTGCGCACGAGGTACGTGACGAAGAAAGGCGCGATGATTAAGAGGAGGAAGAGGTTCCGCCAGGGGCCGGCCCGGAACGCGATCCAGTAGGCGAGCGGGTACGCGAGCACGAGACACGCAATCGTCGCCAGGCCGGCGTAGACGAACGAGCGAACCAGCTGCTCGTGGTAGTCGGCGATCGCGTTCGAGAAGTTCGAGAACTGCCAGGTGAACTCGAAATGCGGGAACAGACCCGACTGGAGCGACTGGTACCCGAGGAACACCATTGGGATCACGAAGAAGATCCCCAGCCAGAGAACCCCCGGCGCGAGGAGCAAGTAGGGCGTGACGCCCCGATGTCGGTGGAAGAACGATCCCATCTCGGCGACCTACTTGCCCTGGACCGCGAGCCACCTCTTCTCGTAGTCGGGGTTCGTGAACATCGTCGGGTCGTTCTGGTGCATCTGCGCGAGCATGTCGTCGGTCGGAAAGGCGAGCGTGTTGGATGCCGCGTCGGGATTGAGCTTCGCGGCCTCGTCGCGGACGCCCTTGACGGACGAGATGTAGCCTGCCCCGAGCGCGAGCTGCGCAGCGATCTTCGGGTCGTAGACGAAGTTCATATACGTGGAAGCGGTCGGGACGCTTCCGCCCAGCGGGATGAGCATATTGTCGGTAAAGATGATTCCGCCCTTCTCCGCAATCGCCCACTTGACCTTCGGATCGGCGAGCAGGAAGATGTCGCCGGACCACGCCATGCTCGCGACGAGGTCACCCGTCGCGAGCGGCTGGGCGTAGTCGTTGCCGTAGAACCTCCGGATCTGACCCCTGTCCTGTGCCTTCTGGACGACGGCCAGCGCGCGGTCGAACGACGCGTCGGTGACCTTCCCCGGATCGTCGCCGTTCTCGAGCATGATCAGGCCAAGGGTGTCGCCCATGGAGTTCCAGACGCCGACCCGGCCGTTGAGCTTCGGATCCTCGAGGAGTTGGGTGACCGTGGTAACGGGTCCCGTCAGCTTGTCGTTCCACGCGATGCCGTCCATCCCCGAGAACCAGGGCAGCGTGAACTCCCGGTTCGTGTCGAACGGCGGGTGCTCCTGCGCAGGGATGAGGTTCTTGATGTTGGGAATCAGGCTCTTGTCGAGCTTCAGCGCCCAGTCGTTGTTCAGGTACTCGCCCAGGGAACGGTCGTTGTCCGTCGAGACGATGATGTCGCGGTCGATGCCATGCCCCTGCGACAGCCGCCCCTGGACCTTTGCGAAGTAGCCCGGATTGTCGTTGATGTCCTCGTAGTAGTTGACCTTGATCCCCGTCTTCGTCGTGAACTGCTCGAAGCGTGGTCGGGCCTGCCAAGCCCGCGTCCTTGCGGGAGCTCGGCGTATCGATGTAGTACGGCCAGTTCGAGAAGTTGAGGACGTCGTTCGGCTCGCTGCTGGAGCTCGTGCTGCCACCGCCGCCCCCGCAGGCAGCGAGCAGGGCAGGCAGCGACAGGGCCGCGGCGCCGCCGCCCACGCCGCGCCGAAGGAGCTCTCGTCTTGTCAGGATTGTGTTCATGCGCTGACCTCCTCTTCTCCGTCGACCACGAATGTCTCTTGGGAATCCCAGCTGAGGGTTACCCGTGCTCCCGGTTGCGGGATCGCGCCACGACCGCCGGTGTTCTGCGCGAAGACCTGCACCGTCCCCGCCGGCGTCTCCACGACGATCTGCGTCGCGACGCCGATGTACGCGGTCTCCGCGATCGTCCCCGAGATCGTGTTCGCCTCCACCCGCACCGAGCGCGATCTTCTCCGGCCGAACGCCCGCCGCCACCCTCCCGACATGGCCGTTCGTGTCCGCCTTGATCACCGTGCCGTCCGCGAGCCGCAGGGTCCGGGCCCTTCAACCGCAGCCGGCAGGAGGTTGGACACGCCGAGGAAGCCGGCGACGAAGGCCGTCGCGGGTCGCTCGTAGAGCTCCTCGGGCGAGCCGAGCTGCTCGATCCGCCCGCCGTTCATCACGGCGATCGAGTCGGCCATCGTCATGGCTTCCTCCTGGTCGTGCGTGACGTGGATGAACGTGATCCCGAGATCGTGCTGGATGCGCTTGAGAAACAGCTGCATCTGTTTGCGAAGCTTGAGGTCGAGCGCGCCGAGGGGCTCGTCGAGGAGGAGCACGCGCGGTCGACAGACGAGAGCGCGCGCAAGGGCGACCCGCTGCTGCTGGCCGCCCGAGAGCTGCCGCGACTTGCGATGGCCGAATGCCCGAGAGCTCGACGAGCCTCGAGCATGTCCTCCACGCGCCCTTTGACCTGATTCTTCGGCACTCCCTGGCGCTGCAAGCCGAAAGCGATGTTGTCGAACACGCTCAGGTGCGGGAACAGCGCGTACGACTGGAAGACCGTGTTCACGTCTCGCTGGTACGGCGGCCGGCCGACGACGTCGCGGTCGCCGAGGTAGATGTGCCTGTGTTCGGTCCTCGAAGCCGCCGATCATGCGCAGGGTCGTCGTCTCCCGCAGCCGGACGGACCGAGCAGCGCGAAGAAACGGCCGTGCTCCACTGCAGCGAGAGGTTGTCGACCGCGACCACGTCGTCGAAGCGCTTCGTCACGTCGACGAGGCGGACATCGCGCGGCCGACTCAGTCATCGCCGTCGCCCCCGGCGAACGAGCCCGCGCCCCAGTCGTACATCTGCTTCCAGAGCTCGAGGTAGAGGAAGCTCTCCGTCGACAGCGGCACGCCGACGAGCGGATGCGGTTCGTCAGCTCGAGCAGGTGCCGCCGGTCCGTGCAGACGAGCTCGACGAGAACGTCAAACTGCCCCGCCGTGACGACGACGTACCCGGCCTCGTCCCAGCGCGCGATCTCGTCAGCGACGTGCTCCGGAGGCCCAGACGTCTTGATGCCGACCATCGCCATAGCGTCGAACCCGAGCCGAGCGGGTTCGTGACGGCGGTGACCTGGATGATGCCGTCCTCGCAAAGGCGCGCGTACCGCGTTCGGACCGTCGCCTCGGACACGCCCAGATCGGCTGCGATGCGTCGAAACGAGTCGCGTCCGTTCTCCTGCAGCGCCTCGATGATGCGCGCGTCGACCGCGTCGAGGCGACGTGGACGGGACACGGCACCCCGCCGCGACTGCGCACTTCCGACCTCGGTGGATGGCTGCGCAATGCGTGGCGTTTCTACCAAACGGCCACGCATATTCTAGTCAGTCCCGTCATCAGCAACGAGGAAGCTTCGACCAACGACCCGAACCAGCAGGGACAGTCGCAGTGACTGTCCCAGTGACTGTCCGGGCGACTGTCCCTGTCGTGTTGCTCTTGGCGGATTGGCCGTCGGCGGTCTAGCCGAGCTTCACGGCGATGTGCTTGATGCGCGTGTACTCCTCCATCGAGTAGATCGACATGTCCTTCCCGTAGCCCGACTCCTTGAAGCCGCCGTGCGGCATCTCGGAGGTGAGCGGGAACAGGTGCTCGTTGATCGACACGGTCCCGAAGTCAAGCCTGGCGGCAGCCTTCATCGCCCGGCCGACGTCCCGGAGAACACTGACGCCGCGAGCCCGTAGCGACGCCGTTCGCCATCGCGATCGCCTCGTCATCGGACGAGAAGCGCTGCATCGTCACCACCGGGCCAAAGACCTCGCGCTGGACGATCTCGGCGTCCTGCTCGACATCGGTGACGATCGTCGGCGACGAAGAAGCAGCTTGTCGCCGACCGTGCCACCGCCGGTGACGATCGTCGCCTTCGCGTCGGCGGCCCGCTCGAGGACGCCGAGCACGCGCTCCTGCTGTCGGCGAATACGCAGGCCCATGTTGACGTCGTCGCCTTCGGCCGGGTCAGCGACCTTCGATCGCCTCCACGAGCTTCACCGACTCCGGATCGACGTCGTCGTAGACGCGCTCGTGGAACGAGGATGCGCGAGGACGCGGTGCATCCTGACCGAGTTCCAGTAGCGCCGATCTTCACAGCTCGCGACCCGGACGGATCGCGTCGTCGCACGACCATCGGCGCCTTGCCGCCGAGCTCGAGATGGACGCGCTCAGGTTGTCCGCGGCGTTCCGCGCGATCAGCTTCCCCGTTCGACGTCGCCGGTCAGCGACACGAGGCGGATGTCCGGATGGCGGACGAGGCCGTCGCCGACGGGAACGCCGTCGCCGTGATCACCTGGACGACGCCGGGCGGGACGACCTCCGCGAGCTCGAAGAAGCGAAGGTCGTATCGGCGTCTCGGCGGGCTCAGGATCTTAACGTTGCCGTGGCGAGCGTAGGCCCAGCTTCCAGACGATCATCATCAACGGGTAGTTCGACGGCGTGACGCCGGCGACGCGAGCGGCTCGCGCCGGACGATCGACGTGTACCCCTGACGTACTCGGCGGCGCACTTCTCCTCGAGGTTGCGCGCAGCGCCGGCGAAGAACCGGAGGTTGTCGACGGGAAACGGAGTCTCGTCTCGCGATCGACGCCGGCTACCGACGTTTTGCGACTCAGCGGCCAGAGCTCCTCCGCGTTCTCCTCCATCACGTCCGCGAGCTCGAGCAGGAGCTCCATCCGGTCCTTCGGCGTCTTGTCGCTCCGCTTCTCCAGGCCGCCTTGGCGGCATCACCGGCGCGCTCGACGTCGCGCTGGGGCCACGCAGCACCTCGGCGATCACCTCGCGGTCGAGGGTTAGCACCTCCATCGTCTCGCCGTCGAGCCAGTCGACCCGCTCTCCGCCGACGAGGTTCTGTGCTGGGTGACCGCTACCGCCATCGACACCTCCCGAGCCCTGTGCGGGAGCCTAACGTTCAGCCGCGGATCTTCGCCCAGGCCTTCTGCCAGCGCGCCCGGCGCGCGCTCTTCCCCTCGGCTACCGCCGCAGCTGGCGAGGGCGTCTCCAGAAGGCGCGCCGCTCCATCACGAGGGCGGGCGGCAAGCGTGGATCACGCGCAGAGCCCGGCCTCGGCCGCCTCGAACAGCTCGCAGGCGCGGGGACCGTGGGCCGACTCGGAGCGCGAGCGCCTCGTCGCCTGGACGGGCGCCGTCAAGACGTGCACTGGAGCCACTTGACGCGCAGTTCGCCGGATGCGCCGCCTTCGCCGGCGCCGACATCTGCAGCTGCTATCGCCGAGGCCGTCGAGCCCTCCGCGGCACGAACTCGCGGATGGCATGCTTCGGCCGCCAGCAGCACCTGGCCCTGGTACCGCACAGGCGGCAGCCGACAGCGGCTGCGCCTGTGCGGAAGTCCTGGATCTGCTGGTGGCGTCTTCCTAGCGCCTGACAGCCAGACGCTGACGCCTGAGCAGCG
>CAVPLG010000006.1:0-316226 GCA_963705945.1 uncultured Actinomycetes bacterium
CAGGCGTTCGAGAACCAGCTGCCCGACCTACTGATCGGGATGGCGGCGTCGCTGAAGGCCGGCCACAGCTTCAAGCAGGGTCTGCAGGCGATCGTCGACGAAGGCATCGACCCGGCCGGCAAGGAGTTCAACCGCGTGCTCACGGAGTCCCGGCTCGGGCGTCCGATGGAGGACGCGCTCGACGACATGGCGACGCGCGTCGGCTCGGCGAACCTTTCGTTCATCATCACCGCAATCGGCATCCAGCAGCAGGTCGGTGGCTCGCTCGCAAGCCTCTTCGACATGGTCTCGGATACCGTTCGCAACCGGCAGCAGTTCGCCCGGAAGATCAAGGCGCTGACCGCGATGGGCCGAATGTCCGCCTACGTTCTGATCGGCCTGCCGTTCTTCCTCGCCGGCGCGCTGACGCTGATGAACCCCAGCTACATGGCCCCGCTGTACCAGACGTCGGCGGGCCACAAGATGATCATCACGTCGATCGTGATGATGTTCGTGGGCTCCCTGTTCCTCAAGCGAATCGTCTCCTTCAAGGGGTAATCCGATGCTGATGCTCGCCGTCGCACTGCTCTGTCTCGCCGGCTCGATCTTTCTGATCGCCGAGTTCGCCTCGCTGCCGCAGGCCGAGCGCATGCAGTCGTTCCGTCGTATGTCCGCGTATGGTCGCCAGAACACGCACAAGGCGGAAGGTGTTGAGGGGTCGATCCGCGAGCGCTGGATCGTGCCCGCTATGGAGAAGGCAGCGCGCCTCGTCCTTCGTATCAACCCGAAGGTGTCGGTCGAGCAGGTGCACCTGCGCCTGCTCTCGGCCGGTCTAAGCCGGCGGGTGTCGCCGATGACGTTCCTCGCGGCGAAGGGCTTCCTCGTGATCGGCGGGGTGCTGTTCGGATTCATTGTCGGCACGTCGACGAAGGGCATGGGTATCGGGATCATGCTGGCCGCCGCGCTGGGAGCCGTCGGCTTCATCGCGCCCGACTTCGTCCTCAACTCGAAGATCCGCAGTCGGCAGGACCGCCTCCGCGCCGACCTTCCGGATGCCCTCGACCTGCTTGCCGTCAGCGTCGAGGCCGGCCTCGGGTTCGACGCGGCAATCGTCAAGCTCACGGAGCAGTTCGAGGGGCCGCTCGGCGAGGAGTTCGTGCTGACGCTCAACGAGATGCGGGTCGGCGAGACCCGCCAGGCGGCGCTCAAGAAGCTCGCCGACCGCACCGGAATCACAGAGATCAGCGCGTTCGCCCGTGCGATCATCCAGGCCGATCAATTCGGAATCTCCCTGGGACGTATCCTCCGCGTCCAGGCAGTGGACACGCGCCACCGCCGGCAGATTGCAGCCGAGGAGAAGGCGATGAAGGCACCCGTCAAGATGCTCTTTCCGACGGTCATCTTCATCTTCCCCTCGATGTTCATCGTCGTCCTCGGGCCGGCCTTCCTCAACCTCACGAAGATCCTGTCGTTCTAACGCTCTCGAGCCCCGGCGGCTGCGGTTTCCCCCCGCGTGAGGGATTGCCGGAAGGAACGTCCGGCCGATCCCCCTTGTGAGGTACGAGTGGCCGCCAATCCTTCCCCACAAGACCTGGAACAGGGCTTCGGCACCGGCCTGCGGGCCGAGCTGGGCAAACGCCGCGGCACGACCCCTCCCGAGACCGCCCGGAAGAAGCCCGTAGCGTCCAAGCAGCCTCCCGCCCAGGCAAAGAAGAAGGCTCCGGCGCCCGCGAAGGCGCCTGCCACCGCCCCTGAGCCCCCGGCACCGGCCACGCCAGAGCGGAGGATCGCCGCCTCAGTCTCGAACGACGAGCTGTCCAAGGAGCTCCAGCGCGAGCGCGTCGCGCTCGACGCCCGGGCGGCGGAGATCGCCCAGACGAGCTCTCTCGTCGACGCGCGCGAGGAGCAGTTGGCTCAACGCGAGCGCGAGCTCGACGGGCTCCGCGACGAGATGCAGGAGCGCGAGGAGAGCCTGCTTGCCGACCTGAGCGAGCGTGAGAGCGGCCTCGCGGAGCGTGAGCGATCTGTCGCCCAGCTCGAGCTCGAGGTGGGCGCGCACCGCCGTGAGATCCAGACCGAGGCCGCGAGGAAGTCCTCGATGCTTCTCGCGGAGCGCGAAGCCGTGAAGGCGGATGCGGAGAAGGTGTCTGGCGACCTCCAGAGGCTCAAGTCGGAGCGGGCGGAGCTCGAAAAGGAGCGCACGGAGCTCGAGCGCTGGCTGACGGAGCTGGACGAGCGCGAAGCGGCGATGAGCCAGCGCGGCGCCGAGCTCGAACGGCTGGCACACGAGACGATGCGCGGAAAGAACCTCAGCGAGCTCGAGAAGGAATTGAATGCACGGAAGCTCGACCTCGACAAGGAACTGAGCGCACGCCGCCAGGAGCTCGATGCGCGCGAGGCGGATCTCGTGCGGCTCGAGCGCGAAGCCACGCGGGGACGCGATCTCGATGCGCTCCAGAAGGACCTCGACGAGCGCGACAGCATGCTCACGAGTCGCGAGGCCGAGTACGCGAGCGCCGAGAGCCTGATCGAATCAGAGCGGGTGCGGATCGAGCGGCGCGAGAAGCGGATTGCGAAGTCAGAGCAGACAGTCGCGGCGCGGCTCCGAGAGCTCGACGAGCGTGAGGATGCCGTCGAGCTGCGTGAAGCTTCGGTCGAGACGGAGCTCGAGTTCGCATCCGACAAGCTCGAGCGGCGCGAGCACGAGCTCGGCGAGCGCGAGCAGCGGGTGGAGAAACGCGAGTCGAGCCTCGACGCCTACGTGGCGAGCGCGCAGGGCGAGCTTACACGGCGCGAAGTCGCCCTCCGCAGCGCCTAGCTGCTCTCAGGACGCTAGAGCCCCGGGAGCCGCGGTCAGCCGATGATCAGCGTCGCGGTGCGCTTGAGGACGTTGCCGTTCTTGTCGTTGATCTCGAAGAAAAGGTAGTAGGTGCGCTTCGTGCCGTTGGCCGGGAAGCCGTTGAAGGTCGCCCAGCCGTCCGTTCCGATCACGCCCTGCACCTGGTTCGTGCCGAAGTAGGCGCTGTTCGGGCCATAGATTCTGACGTCCGCGCCTAGGATTCCCCCCGCACCGTTGCGGGCGGCGAGCTCGAGCACGGGGATCCGGACGATTGGTACCTGGTTGACCTTCGCTCTGATGGTCACGCTCCGTGCGTCGACCGTCTTCGCCGCGGTCGAGAAGGACGCGAACGCGGGTTTCCGCACGCCGTCGCGTGTCTCGAGGCCGCTCTGCCATGTGCTTGTCGCGTCGTCGCGGAAGATGAACCAGACGAGCATCTTCACGAACGGGTTCCCCCGCAGCTTGTCGATCGTCTGCTTCGCGTAGACCGCCTGGGCTGCGAGGCTGACGCCGCGTGGCTCTGCCGGCTTCGTTTCGAAGCCGTATTCGGAGATCCAAATGTCGACAGCGTGGCCGTACCACGTCTTCATGTCCTTCTGGAATTTCGGGAGGGTCGTCAGGTGGACGTTCGGGTACCGCGCCTTCTGGTTGGGTCCCTGACCGAGGACGGAGTACGGGTGGTGCGCCCAGGCATCGAACTTGATTCGCGGTTTCTGAAGGGAAACGAGGTGGGCAAATGTCGCCGGTGCGAGCGAGTCCTGGATCTTCCCTGGGGAAGGCTTGTCCCTCCCGCGGGGCGACGTCTCGCCGGCCGCTATCTCGGCGGTCGGGCTCGCGGCCCGGAGACCCGAGGCGCAGGCCCGGTAGATCTTCGCGTACGTCTTCTGGGCGACCGGCCTCCCCTTCGAGTCGTACGTCGGTGCGAGGAACTGCTCGAGGTTGGGTTCGTTCCACACACCGTAGAAGCGGGCAAAGGGAAGCCCGGGGATGCGCCCGCTGTACCGCGTCCCTAGCGCGCGGCAGAAGGCTGTCAAGTCGCCGTAGCTCCGCGGCGCGTAGTTCGGGCCTTTGTTGAGGTTCGCCCACCCTGGCGTGCCCCAGATCGTCAGGTACGTCTCCATCCCACGGGCCTGGGAGTTGCGGACGAGCTCGTCGAGGTCATCCCACTGGTACGCCGGGTCGCCGGGATTCGACGCGAGCGTCGGCCTCCGGGGCGCCACGCGCGACCAGTAGACGGTCGTACGAATCACGGAGGCGTTCGTCTCGGCCGCCTCGTCGATGACCGCGTGCCGGTCCTCACGCCAGCGGAAGCTCGGGTCATCCTGAAAGCCCACGTACATCCGGTCGGCCGCGAACGCCGAGAGCGGCGCGGCCAGGGTCATGAGCAGGCAGACGAAAACGAGACGGGTGAGGCGCATGGGCGACAACTCCTTAGGGCGTCGGGCGAGTCAAGAGAGTAGCCGTTGCTCCCGCCGGATTGCCCCGAAAAGGGCCGATCTGAACCCGGCTTCACGAAACCTTTGCTCACCTTCACGAAACGTTTACGAGTCGAGCTCGGGCGGACGGCGCCGCCGCTTGCGCTGAGACTGACGCCGCTTCGCCTCGAGACGCTGCTCGACCGCCCGCTTGCTCGGGCGTGTCGGTTTGCGTGCCCGCTTGACTCGGAGCGCGTCGCGGAGGGTCTCGCACAATCGCTCGACGGCGAGCTCCCGGTTGCGCCACTGGCTCCGCTCGTCCTGCGCGAAGGCGTGCAGGACAGGCCCCGCCTTCGCGGTCACCCGTGCCTTCTGGCGCTCGGTCAGCGCCGACGAGGCCATCACGTCGAATAGCGCCTCGACGCGCGTCTCGGTGCGTTGCGCATGCTGCCCTCCAGGGCCGCTCGAACGCGAGAAGCGGAACGCGATCTCCCGCACGGGAAGAGACACGCTGCGCGTGATCGGAATCTGCTCCCCGCTACCCGTAGACTCGCGCTCCATGGCTGCCATTCTTCTCGACATCGACGGCGTGTTGCACGTATCCGGTGCGCCGATCGGAGGCGCCGGGGAGGCCGTTTCGATGCTCCGCGAGGCGGGCCACAGGCTCCGCTTCGTGACGAACACGACCGTGCGCACGCGGTCGGCGCTCGTCACCGAGCTACGCGGGTTCGGCGTCACTCTCGATGCGGAGGAGTTGCAGACGACCGCCGCTGCCGCGGTCCGCGCGCTCCAGGGCCGGCGCGTGCTTGCGCTGACGATGCCTGGAGTCGTCGAGGACCTCGACGGGATGGAGCTCGTCGGCGAGGACGCGGACGCAGTGCTGATCGGCGGCGCCGACGAAGGTGAGGAGTCGATGCGGGTGTTCAGCTACATGAACCTCGCGCGTGCGTTCGGCGAGCTCGTCACTGGCGCCGATCTCTACTGCCTCCACAAGAACCGCTGGTGGCAGACGTCGCGTGGGCCGCTGCTCGACTCGGGAGCGTTCGTCGCCGGCCTCGAGTACGCGGCAAGCGTCGAGGCGACGGTGCTCGGCAAGCCGAGCCCGGCCTATTTCGAGGCCGCGCTCGAGGCGCTCGACGCCGAGCCGAAGCTCGCGTGGATGGTCGGGGACGACATCGAGGCCGACATCGCCGGCGCCCAGAGGTTCGGCATGCGGACGGCGCTTGTGCGGACGGGGAAGTTCCGCCCCGATGATCTGGAGCGTTCGGGCATCACCCCCGACATCGTCGTCAACTCGATCGCCGAGCTTCCGGAATGGCTCGAGCGCGCCCTTTGAGGATCGGTTCGTGCGCGTCGGCATCGACCTGATCGAGATCGAGCGGATCCGGCGCGCCATCGCCCGCCATCCGTCGTTCACCGCCCGCTGCTTCACGGAGGCCGAGCGCGCGTACTGCGACTCGCGGCCGAATCCCGCGCAGCACTACGCCGCGCGCTTTGCCGGCAAGGAGGCGATCGGCAAGGCGCTCGGCTTCGGCGTGGCCGTCCACTTCGCCTGGCGCGAGGTCGAGATCACCGGCCGCCCGAAGCCGTCGGTGTCGCTCACGGGTCGGCTCGAGGAGCGCGCGCAGCGGCTCGGCGTCGGTTTCGTCGACCTGTCGATGACCCATTCGAAGGAGCTTGCCGCGGCGATTGCGGTCGCGGCCGACCCCTGATGCTCGAGCCGCAGTTCGAGTCGCTGTACACGTCGGATGAGATGCGTCGCGCAGAAGCGGGGCACGACGTGGAAAAGCTGATGGAGCGGGCGGGCCGCGCTGTGGCGGAGGAGGCGTTGCAGAGATACCCGGACGCGCGGTCGTTCGGCGCGCTCGCCGGCGGCGGCGCGAACGGCGGCGACGCGCGGATCGCGCTCGAGGTCGTGCGCGCCCAAGGGCGCGAGGCGTCCGAGACGCTCGACGCCGACGTCGTCATCGACGGCCTGCTCGGCACTGGCTTCCATGGCGGACTCAGGCCGGACGCTGCTGCGCGCATTGCGGAGCTGAGCCGGTCGGACGCCGAGGTGGTAGCGGTCGATTTGCCCTCCGGTGTCGTCGCGGACACCGGCGAGATCGCGGAGGTAGCGGTTAGCGCGAGTGTCACGGTCGCCATGCACGGGCCCAAGGTCGGAAACGTCGTCGCGCCCGGTCGGTTCCACGGAGGCGACCTCGTCGTGGCGGACATCGGGCTCGAGCCACGGGACACCGAGCACCGGCGGGTGACGCCCGCGATCCTCGATCTCGTGCCGGCGAAGCGTGCGGGCGACTCGAAATATCGCGCCGGATCGGTGCTCGTCGTAGGCGGCTCTCCCGGCATGACCGGCGCCGTGTGTCTTGCCGCGGAGGCTGCGTTCCGCGCGGATGCCGGCTACGTGATGGTCGCCGCGCCGGCCGCGTCGCTGCCCGTGCTCGAGGCGCGGCTGCTCGAGGTCGTCAAGCGTCCGCTCGAGGAGGTGTTCGACGCCGTCGAGAAGGCAACGGCGCTCGCGCTCGGCCCCGGCCTGGGCAGAGACGACGAGAGCCGCGTCCTCGTGCGGCGCCTGCTCGTCGAGACGGACCTTCCGGCCGTCGTCGACGCGGACGCCCTCTTCGGGCTCCAGCCCGTGGCGCGGACGGCGCCGACTGTGCTGACGCCGCACGCCGGCGAGATCGCGCGGCTGCTCGACGTGAGCTCGGACTGGGTCGACGCGCACCGGCTGGAAGCCGTGAGGCGTGCGGCCGAGACGTTCGGCTGCGTGTGCCTGCTCAAGGGGGCCGACACGCTCGTCGCCAGCCCCGGCGAAGGCACGCTCGTCTGCGAGCTCGGCCCGCCGTCGCTCGCGACGGCCGGAACAGGAGACGTGCTCACGGGCGTCACGGCTGCGTTCCTCTCGAAAGGCATGGACGCGAGATCCGCGGCCGCTGCGGCAGCGACCCTCTGCTCTGTCGCCGCGCGCCTCGGCCCGGGGCGAGGGCTTGTCGCGGGCGACGTCGTCAGCCTGCTGCCGCGCGCGTTCGATGGCCTTTAGCATCACGATCGACGGCTCGGCGCTGCGGGCGAACGTTCGCCGCCTGCGCGAGGTGCTCAGCGGGTCGGAGCTCTGGGCAGTCGTGAAGGCCGACGCGTACGGCCACGGTGCGGCCGACGTCGGGCGCATTGCGATCGAGGAGGGTGCGCGAGCGCTCTGCGTGTCGACGCCGGGCGAGGGTCTCGCGCTAAGAGCAGCGCTACGGGGCGCCCGGATCCTCGTCCTCGGCCCCCACGCCCAGCAGGACGTGCGAGCGATCCGCGACGCCCGGCTCGAGGTCGCGGTCTCGAAGCCGCCGTTCCCGGACGGGATCCCGCTCCACGTCAAGCTCGACACCGGTATGGGCCGCTACGGCTTTCGGGTATGTCCCGAGCTTCCCGCGGGCGCCGTCGGGCTGATGAGTCATCTGGCGACCGCGGCGGACGATCCGGCTTTCGCGCGGATGCAGATCGAGCGCTTTCGCGAGGTGGTCGCGGCGCACCCCGGTCTCGAGGCGCACGTCGCGAACAGCGCT
The DNA here is from genome assembly GCA_963705945.1 of uncultured Actinomycetes bacterium. GTDB lineage: Bacteria > Actinomycetota > Thermoleophilia > Gaiellales > Gaiellaceae > PALSA-612. The sequence goes on from CAVPLG010000006.1 coordinate 7,788, forward strand.
GCTGCGATTGCATTTCCGGAGTCGCGTCTCTCGGCTGCCCGCTGTGGCCTCGCGCTCTACGGCCTCTCGCCGTTCGGCGGCGATCCTGCAGACGACGGCCTTCGCCCGGTTCTCTCGTGGCGGACCGAGCTCGCCCAGGTAAAGCTGCTCGAGCCTGGCGAGAGCACGGGCTACGGGCGCCGCTTCGTCGCGGCGGAGCCGACCTGGATCGGGCTCGTGCCGGTCGGCTACGCGGACGGCTTCCGGCGAGACCTGACCGGGACCGATGTCCTCGTCGACGGTGTTCGCTGTCCCGTGGTCGGCGCGATCTCGATGGACTCGTTCGCGGTCACTCTTCCGGAGCAGAGGCCAGAGGGAACACCGGTGACGCTGCTCGGCGACGGCCTCAGCGCCGAGGAGCACGCCCGCGTCGCCGACACGATCAACTACGAGCTCGTCTGCGGGATCCGCACGAATCCGGCGCGAGGCCGACGGGAGCTCGACGATGGATGACGTCGCTTCGGCTGTCCTCGACGCGGTCGCCGGCGGTGACGCCTGGATCGTCGGCGGCGCTCTCCGCGACGAGCTGCTCGGGCGTCCCGTCGTCGACGTCGACGTCGCGTGCCAGGACGCGGTCGGGGCGGCGCGCGCATTCGCTCAGGCAGTGGGCGGCGCGCCGTTTCCCCTGTCCGAGCGTCATGGCGCGTGGCGCACGGCGCTCGCCGACGGGCGGACGGTGGACTTCACCCCGCTCGCCGGGTCGATCGAGGAAGACCTCGCCTCGCGCGACTTCACGATCAACGCGCTCGCGAGGGCCGTCGGCGCAGCGGAGCTCGTCGACCCCTATGGGGGCGCCGCCGATCTTCGGGCTCGCACGATCCGGGTCGTCTCCCCGGACGTATTCGGCGCCGACCCGCTTCGCCTGCTGCGCGCAGTCCGTCTCGAGGACGAGCTCGTGTTTCGCTGCGATGAGGCAACCGAGACGCTCGTCCGCGACCACGCGGCTCTCGTCTCGCAACCCGCCGGCGAGCGGATCCTCGGCGAGCTCGAGCGCCTTTCGGTGAAGGGCTTCCGCCGGCTCGAGGAGCTCGGTCTCCTGGCCGAGCTCGGCGGATCGCTCGATCGCGCCGACCGCGCGGCGCTCGTCGACTCCCCCGACTACCGTCTGGTCTGCTTTCTGGGCCAGGCGCTCGAGCGGCTGCCGGTCTCGAGGCGGCGCCTGCGCTATGCGAGGACGGTGCTCGCCGCGACGGCGCCGGCGGACGGATCCGCGCGCTCGCTCCACCGCTTCAGGAGCTCCACCGAGCCCTGGGCGCTCGACGCGCTCGCCCTCGCAGGTGCCATAGATCTCGCACCGGCACTCGCCGAGTCGCGCGTGAGCGACCCCGACGAGCCGCTGCTGCGCGGCGACGAGCTCGGCCTTCCGCCCGGCCCGGAGATCGGCCGCCTCCTCGATGAGATCGCCGAGGAGCGCGCCGCCGGGGTAGTTTCCACCCGAGAGGAGGCACTGGAACTTGTCCGAAGCCGAGCACGCTAAGACTGTCCGCAACCGGCCGCGCGAGATCGCGGAGCGCATGGCCGAGCTCGAGGCGGGACGCCGCGAGGCGTTTCGCGAGCGCCTGAAGGCGTTCATCGAGCCGGACGGAGACGAGCGCGTACTGGACTCCGGCGCAGGCACCGGTGGCTTCGCGCTCGCGGTCGCGCCGCTCGTCGGGGAGGTGGTCGCCGTCGACGCCGCGCCCGAGGTGATCGCCGTGGGACGCGAGCAGGCGTCGTCGTTCCCGAACGTCTCGTTCGTTGATGGCGACGCCATGAGGTTGCCATTTCCCGACGGGTCGTTCGACATCGCGGCTGCGGTGCGCACGCTCCACCACGTCCCGCGGCCCGAGCTCGTCGTCGCCGAGCTCGTCCGGGTGACGGACTATCGCGGGCTCGTCGTCGTCATCGATCAGATAGCGCCTACAGATCCGATGCTCGCGTTCGAGCTCGATCGCTTCGAACGCGCTCGCGACGGATCTCACACGAGGCTGCTGCCCGACGTCGACATCCGCTCGTTGCTCGACGCGAACAATCTTGTCCTCCGTCGCACGGAGTTCGACCAGGAAGGACGGGACGTCGAGGGCTACCTCGACCTCGCGGGCTGTGAGGGCGAGGCGCGGGATCGGGCGCTCGCCTTCGCCCCGCGCGGCTACTCGGCGACGATCGCGTGGTACCTCGCAGTGCGGCCGCAGGCGGATTAGCGGCCGAGCCGGGACGATAGGGTTCCCGCGTGCTGCACGCCGTCAGCGCCCGCCGCCTGGCCGAGCTCGCTGTCGCTGTCGGCGCGAATGTCCAGCACGATCAGATCGTGTCCGTCAGCGCCTACCTCGGCGACGAGGAGCTCGCGCGCGAGACGGCGGCGGTCGCCTATCAGGCCGGTGCTCGCTTCGTCGACGTGACCTACTTCGACCCGTACGCGAAGCGCGCGCGCATCGAGCACGCACGGGAGGAGACGCTCGACTTCGTGCCTTCGTGGCTCGGCGAGCGGATGCTCGAGCTCGGCCGCCAGCGTGTAGCACGCATCTCGCTGGCGAGCCCGGCGCCGCCGGACGCGCTCGCCGGTCTCGACCCCGAGCGCGCCGGCCGCGACCAGCTGCCGTTCCTCAAAGAGGTGATGCCGATCATCAACGAGCGGCTCGTGAACTGGACGGTGATCCCCAGCCCGACGCTGGCGTGGGCGGCGCTCGTCTATCCCGATCTCGACGCTGCTCCCGCGCTCGAGCGGCTCTGGGCGGACGTCGAGCACGTGTGCCGTCTCGACGAGCCCGATCCGCGCGGAGCCTGGGCGGCGCGAGCGGAGGAGCTGCAGTCGATCGCCGAGTGGCTCACCGAGCTCCGCCTCGACGCGCTCCGCTTCGAGGGGCCGGGAACCGATCTGACGGTGGGGTTGTTCGACGGCGCGAGGTGGCAGACCGCCCTGAGCGAGACCGTGGACGGCATCGTGCATCTCGTGAACATCCCGACGGAAGAGGTCTACACGACGCCCGATCCGGCTCGGGCGGAGGGGGTCGTGCGCTCGACCCGCCCGCTTGCGCTCGCCGACGGCCCGGTCGTGTGCGGGCTCGAGATCCGGTTCGAGGCTGGCCGGGCGGTCGCGATCGACGCCGAGGAAGGCGGTGAGATCCTCCGAGGGCGCGCGGCGATCGACGAGGGGGCTGCGCGTCTCGGCGAGGTCGCGCTCGTCGATCGCGAGAGTCGCGTCGGACGCCTCGGAACGACCTTTTACGAGACCCTGCTGGACGAAAACGCGGTCAGCCACATCGCGCTCGGCGACGGCGATCCGGAGATCGCCGGGCCAGAGAACGAGTCGCGGCGCAACGAGAGCGCGATCCACATCGACTTCATGATCGGCGGCGACGACGTGGACGTCACCGGCTTGACGCGCGACGGCGCGGAGGTTCCGATCCTCCGGTCGGAGGCCTGGCAGTCCGCGTGACTAGGCAGGTTTCTTCATCGAGCGGCCGACGCGCGCCACGGCGCCGGGTGTGATCGCCTGCGCGAGCGTCGCGACACGGTAGTAGCGCGGAACGTGCACCTCGCGCCGGTCGCGCTCGACCGCGAGCACGACGGCCTTCGCGATGTCCTCGGGCTCGATCACGAACCTGTGCATCGAGGGCGGGAGCACGCCTCTCTGTGGGAAGCCCTCCGTCTCGGCGAAGCCGGGCAGGATCGTGTGCACGTGGATCCCTCGCGGCGCGAGCTCCGTCGACACCGAGCGCGAGAACGCGAGCTGCGCGTGCTTGGACGCTGCGTAGAGACCCGACGTCCCGGCGCCCGAGACCGTGCCGGCGACGGAGACGACGTTGACGACGTGCGAAGGGCGCGCCGCCTCGAGCGCCGGCAGGAACGCTCGTAGGCACCAGACCGAGCCGAGGTAGTTCGTTCGCGTCACCTCCTCGATTCGCTCCGGTGTGGCATCGACGAACCCGGTCCGGCCGGGGATGCCCGCGTTGTTCACGAGGAGGGAGATGGTCGGATGCCTGGCCATCACCGACGCGGCGACCCGGTCGACAGCAGTCCGGTCGCCGACGTCGCAAACCTCCGCTTCGGCGTCGAGCTCCCGTGCGGTCGCTCCGAGCTCGGCCTCGCCGCGGGCGACCAGGACGCACCGCCAGCCCCGGCTCGTCAGGAGCCGCGCGACGGCGGCGCCGATGCCCTTCGAGCCGCCTGTCACGACCGCTATCCGCACGCGTGGCTCAGCTATGGCAGACGCGGACGTTGCGGGTCGACCTCGACTCACGCCCGGCCGTGTCCGACACGGTGGCCGTCAGCGCATGCGCGCCCTTCCTGGCGCCTCCGGTGCGCCAGGTCGCGCTGTAGATCCCGGCATCGTTCTTCTTGACGCGCGCGATCTGCCGCTTCCCGTCGAAGAAGCCGACGGACGAGACCTCTGCGGACGAGCCGGCCGCGACGCTCAACAGCGTCTTGACAGGCACGCACGATCCCATGGTCGGCGTCAGCCAGGTGACCACCGGCCTCGCGCGGACATCGAACCGCGTGCCGAGGAAGTTCGTGTTCGGCATTGCCACGTCCCCCGGTGTGCTGACGTTCTTCGCCTCCTGGAAGTCGGACGCGACGATGCGCATGAACGCGGGGCCCGGCGTGAGAGCGGGCGCGTCCTTCGGGATCGAGAACACCGCGATGCCCGTCGTGTGGTCGTACGAGTGCGCCGCGATCTGCGTCGTCTTGTAGAGCAGCAGCAGCGACAGCGGTTCGACGCCGGACTTCGCGTCGGTGACCTTGACGACGATGCTCGGCCGCCCGGCCGGCAGCTTCGTCGTCAGCACCTTGATCAGGGGTGGCTTGACGTCGTTGATCCACGACCGGAGCGTGTAGCGGCGGGCGAGCACTTTGCCCGTGAACGGGTCGCGGCCCGAGTCGACGGCGATGTAGTACCTGCCGGGCGCGGGGAGGACCGCGCCGGTGGCGCCGACGTTGTAGATGAAGTCGGGCATGTAGCCGTTCATGTTGACCGGCGTGCCGCCGTAGCCCTGGACGTTGCTCTCGTCGAGCGACCCGAGCAGCCAGGGATGAATGGGTGCGTTGGCGTCGAGGAGGTCGCGGATCGGAGCGCGGATGTCGAGCGCCGGGTCGATCACGACGGCGCCAAAATTCACCGTCTTCGCCGGGATGTCGATCGAGTACACGTGCTCGGCGCCGTCCTCGATCGCCGTGTTCTCGAGGCCGAAGAGGCCGAGAATGCCGAACGGCTCGGTCGGGTAGCGGTAGATGCGCGCGAGATTGGCGCCGCTCCGCGTGTCACCTGTCTGGAGCGGCTTGAGCGGCGTGACCTGGGCGGATGTGAGGGCGGGTCGGATCACCTCGAAGCCGTATGGGACCCGCCGCGAGACTCCGTTTCGCGACAGCACGACGAATCCGTACTGGTCGCCGGGCGACGCTCCCGCGGCCGCGTTCGCGACCACCTGCAGCGTCGTCTGGCCGCCCGGCGCCAGCGTGATCGCCGCCGGGGTCGAGATCGACACTCCGGGGCTTGTCGTCTGCGCCTGAACCGACACCTGCCAGGCACCCGCGCCGCTGCCGGCATCGGTGACCGACAGAAGCAGCGGCCGCGATGCCCCGCCCGAGACGATGTTCAGGTCCCCGAACGAGAGCGACTGCGGATCGGTGAAGACGAATGGTGTGTCGGCGGCCGGAAGATTCGCGAGCCCGGCGCCCTGAATCGCGATCGGCGCCTCGACCGTCCGGGCGGTGTTCGCCCAGGCCGGACCGGCCGTGGCCATCAACGCAGACTTCACCTGGCGCGGCGTCCAGGACGGGTGCCGCTGGAGGAGCAGCGCGACCGACCCTGCGATGTGTGGCGCCGAGAAGCTCGTTCCGTCGAGAACGGCGTACTGATCGCCCGCGAACTCCGTCATCGTCGACGAGATGATCTGCGCACCCGGCGCTGAGATGTCCGGCTTCAGCTGATGGCCGAACGCCGTCAGGCCCCCGGACGAGAAGTTCGTGGGGACTCCCGGCCAGGAGGTGCTGACCTCCGACACGCTGCTCGTCACCCGGAACGTTCCGCGGCCGCCGCTCGACGCGACTGCCTGCCGGATCCGCGCGCCGTCGAGATCGGAGATCGTCCCTCCGGGCACGCCGAGCTGGAACGGCACCCCTTCGGGATCGCCTCCGCGATCATCGGCGATGATCATTCCGGCGGCGCTGGCGGCGGCGGCGCGAGCGCCCTTCTGCTCGTACGAGCAGCCGCCTCGGGTCACGAGGGCGACGAGGCCGAGGAGGCTCCGGGCGGGAAGGGTGTTGCCGCACAGCTGGCGGTCGACCGGCCGCCCGTCCGTGCCGGTGAGCGTGCCGACGTCGACGAGCGTCTGATTCGCCGAGCTCCACGTCGCGGGCAGCAGGCCCGGGTTGGGGACGAACGGCTGCTGGCCGAAGCTCGTCGGGGCTGACAGCGTGAGCGCGTTCGTGAAGATGTGGGCGTTCGACGTCGCGGCGACAGAGATGGCGTCCGGGACGGTCGACGGCGAACCGACGGTGCCCATGCCGAACATCTCGCGGTCGTTGCCGGCCGAGATCACGGGCACGACGCCGGCCTTCGCCACGTTTGCGACCACCTGCGTGAAGGGATCCCCGTCGGGGTCGCTCTGCGGGCCGCCGCCGGAGAAGTTGATCACGTCCATCCCGTCCGCGACCGCTGACTCGAAGGCGGCGACGATCTCCGGCGTGTTCGCGCTGCAGCAGCCGCCGAGGGGCGCTGGCAGGCTGAAGACGCGGTAGTTGCCGAGCCAGACGCGGGGGGCGACGCCGCTCAGGTTCGTCACGGTGGGATGGCAGCCGCCGCTCGAGATCACGCACGTGCTCGGGACGCCGGCCGGCGCCGTCGTGCCCGACACGCCGCCGATCACGCCGGCAACGAACGTCCCGTGGAACGACTGCGACTCGTCGAGCGGCTGGCGCGACTCCGAGGTCGACTGCTTCGAGGGGAAGAACGCGCGGGCGACGATCACCTTCGGCGTCTCGAACCCGGGGACGCCCTTCGGGAACCCCGCCGGGTACGACATCCCGGCGCCGCTCAGGAAGGGGTGGTTCGGGTTGACGCCGTCGTCGACCACGGCCACCTTCACGCCGTCGCCGCCGGCTCCCGTGGCTGCGCGCAGCGCGGGCGCGCCGATCACGCTTGGACCGTCGTTCATCGACATCGTGTAGCTCCGGCTCGGGTAGACGTGCGCGAACCCGAGGCGGAGCAGGCTCGGCAGCTTGGCGGCGGGAAGGTCGACGGAAAACCCGTCGAGGAGGAGCCGGTACCGGTGGCCGACGCTCGCCGAGGGAATCGCTCGCCGGAGCGTCGAGATCGCCCGCGCTTGGGCCGCGGCGATCCGCACGAGGTACGCCTTCGAGGAACGGCTCGCGACGTCGAGCTTGCGCCGTGCCGTCGCGCCGAAGACCGCATTGTCGGCGCGCGCCGCAGCGAGTGGCGGCAGCGACAGGGAGATGATCACGGTCGCGTTCCCGGCCGCCGTGCGGCTCGGCACGGTCGTCAGCCGCTTGCCCGAGAGGAGATCGCTCGGAGTAACAGTTCTCCGTGCGAGCGGCTCGTGCGCGGCCGCGGCGGAGCCTACGACGGCGAGCCCGAGGACGATGCCGAGGAGCAGCGAGCGACGCACGAGGTGCGCACGGTAGCGGATCGCAGAAGGAGGCTGCGACCGACCTGTGCGGTGGGCGCTACCTGACCTTCGCCGTGAACGGGCGCGTCAGCGTCCTGCCCTCGAACGTGATCTTGATCGTGCCGCGAATCGTCTTGCCCTTCGCGTTCGCAGGCGCCTGGAAGACGCACGTCGCCTGCCCGCCGACGAACTTCTCGGACTTCGGCTTCAGCGTCCTCGTGCCGGCTTTCGCCGCGCAGTCGACCTCTCCGTTGACGATCGTCGCTCCCGTGTCCGAGCGCGTCGCGGCCATGCGGACGGCGAACGTCTTGCCCGCCTTCGGCGATGCGGGGGTCGTCGTCACCGTCTTCGCGACGAGCTTCGCGGGCGCGATCTTGACGTCATAGGCGAAGAACCCCGAACCACCACCCGGCGAGACATCCGCCTTCGCCTTCGTCGCGTCGATGTCGCCGGTGACGTCGTCGACGACGAGCCCGGTGATCACTTCGAGCGCGAACCCGAGCTTTTTCGTGTTGCCGAGCTCGGCTGCGGAGATCTTGATCGTGATCACGCCGTTCACCCACGTGTACACGAGCGACGTCGCCGGTGGGTCTCCGGCGCGGCGGGTCAAGGCCGTGCCGTCCCACTTGAAGAGGTTGGCCTCGCCGAGAAAGAGCTCGACGGCGTAGTCCGTGCCGAGGAGGTCCGGATCGCCTGTTGACGGGTTGTTATCGGTGTCGACGAGGAGCTCGACGAGCGCGTCGCGCGTGAAGCTTGGGATGTTCGCGAGCTTGATCGCGATCGTGAGCATTCCCGCGTCGTCGTTCGACACGGTCGTGTCGACGATGTCCGGGACGAGCGGGTCGCCTGCGCCCTCACCCACAGAGTCGGGGTAGACGACCTTGTTGGCGGCGCCGCCAGGAAGGGCGAATACGAGCGCGGCGAGCGCGGCAAGAAGCAGTACCGGGCGAAGGGCGCGCATCCGCAATGAGGCTAGGGACCGGAGCACGTCGCGTCAAGCGGGCTTAGACTCGCGCCCACGATGGCGGGTGCGTTCTCAGGCAAGCAGGGCCTCGTGCTCGGGGTCGCGAACAAGCGCTCGATTGCCTGGGCGATCGCACGCCGGTTGGCGGAAGAGGGCGCCGAGCTCGCGTTCACATATCAGGGTGAGCGCATCGAAAGCTCCGTCCGGGAGCTCGCGGCCAGCGTCTCGAGCCCGCTGGTCACCGAGTGCGACGTCCGCTCCGACGACGATCTCGCACGTGTCTTCTCCGAGGTGTCCGATGGGTTCGGCGGCGGTCTCGACCTGCTCGTACACTCGGTCGCTTTTGCGGCCGCAGAGGATCTCGAGGGGCGTTTCACGGATACGCCGCGCGACCGCTTCTGGATGGCCGTCGACATCAGCGCCTACTCCCTCGTCGCGTGTGCGCGCGCCGCGGAGCCACTGATGGAGGCGCGTGGAGGCGGCTCGATACTGACGATGACGTACCTCGGCGGCGTCCGCGCGGTGCCACACTACAACGTCATGGGGGTCGCGAAGGCGACGCTCGACGCCTCCGTCCGCTACCTCGCGTGGGACCTGGGGCAGAAGAACATCCGCGTGAACGCGATCTCGGCCGGGCCGATTCGCACGCTCGCCGCCCGCTCGATCGCCGGCTTCACGACGATGGAGGAGATGTTCGCCGAGCGCGCGCCGCTGCACCGGCAGATCGAGGCGGACGACTGCGGCGCCGCAGCCGCGTACCTCCTTTCCGAGGGCGCGAAGAACGTCAGCGGCACCACGCTCTACGTCGACGCCGGCTACCACTCGATGGGGATGTAGGTGAAGGCTGCGCTGATGCGTGAGGTCGGCGCGGCGCCGGAGACCGGCGACGCGGACGAGCCCTCGGGCGAGACGATCGAGGTGCTCGCGGCGCCGATCAACCCGATCGATATCTCCGTCTCTCGCGGCGTCCTCGCGACCGGCCACCCGGAGCTCCCGTACGTCCCCGGCTGCGAAGGGGTCGGCCGCACCGCCGACGGCAAGGTCGTCTGGATCTTCGGCGGCTCGCTCGGACGGACGTCGAACGGGGCGATGGCCGAGCGGGCGCCGATCGGCGACGCGCATGCGATCGAAGTGCCGGACGGCGCGGACCCGGCGCTCGCCGGCGCTCTCGGGATCGCCGGCCTTGCCGGCTGGCTTCCGTTCGCGTGGCGCGCGCCGCTCACGGGAGGCGAGAACGTGCTCGTGCTCGGAGCGACCGGCTCGGTCGGCCTCGTCGCGGTGCAGACGGCGAAGCTGCTCGGCGCTGGACGCGTGGTCGCCGCGGGCCGCAGCGCACCTGCGCTCGAGCGCGCCGTCGAGCAAGGAGCCGACGCGACGGTCAGCCTCGACGAGCCCGACCTCGTGGCCGCGTTCAAGAACGCGTTCGGCGGCGACGGACCGAGCTACGTCTTCGACCCGCTCTGGGGCGCGCCCGCGGCCGCAGCCGTCGAGGCGGCCGTGCCCCGGGCGACGATCGTCAACCTCGGCCAGTCGGCGGGCGCGACGGCCGCACTGTCGTCGGCCGCCGTGCGCTTCAAGAGCCTGTCGATCCTCGGGCACACGAACTTCGCAGTCCCTCCCGACGAGCTGGCCGAGCACTACCGGCGTCTCGTCGGTCACGCGACCGCAGGGGAGATCCGGATGGACGTCGAGCGCGTGCCGCTCGACGCGGTTGCGGACGCCTGGCGCCGTCAGGCAGAAGGCGCCGGCACGAAGCTCGTCGTCGTGCCGTAAGCGCGCCCGGTCACGTCCACGGCTTCGCCGTCATGTCGAAGACGATGAAGAGCAGGATGATGATGTCAATCCGTGTGACGAGCAGGATGCGTTTGATCAGCTGCTGTGCCTCCGGGTCGGCCGGCCCTCGTGCCTCGATCGCCGTTGTGAGCTTGTTCACGGTCGGCCTGATCCAGAACACGCCGGTGATGAACGTCAGGGCCCACCCGGCGAGGGCGATGCGTACCCACCAGAAGTCCCACTGCCACGGGCTCGCGTCGTTCGTCATCAGCCCGATCCCGAACAGGAGGACGAGCAGCGACGCCGGCGCATAGAGCCGCTCGCCGATCCTTCCCGCCTGATGGGAGAACTGCGCGAGGCGGATGGGATCGTCCATGCGCAACGTCATGAGCGCCATGAGCGCGAGCGTCGCGCCGCCGCCCACCCAGAGCACGGCGACGAGCACGTGCCCTGCCTTGAACCACTGGTACCAGGTCATCGCGAGCGTCGACGTCATCTCGATGGGCGACTCTATTCTCAGCTGAGGGCGTATGCAACGACGCGCACCGACGGCGGTCCGTCGAACGTGACGAGATGCCAGCCCGCGGCGCCGAGCGGAACTCGCGCCTCGCCGAGCCGCGGTAGGTGACGCGGGAAGCCCGTGCGTCCGTCGACACCGATGCGGACGGTCGACGGACGCTTCGTGCGAAGGAAGAGCCGGAGATCGCTGCCGCCTCCGTTGTACACCCAGAACGAGGCGTGTGGCGCGGTCGTCGTCCTCCCGCCGCCGGTGTTCGCCCCCCAGCCGTCGCAGAAGACGGCCGAGTCGCGCGGCGGCTCCGCGACGGGTGAACGCGGTGCGGCTCCTGGCCGGACCGCGAGCAGCGTCACCGGCCCGTCCGTGGCTACGGGGCGGTAGCCGTGCGCGACGAGCCCTTCCCAGGCGAACGCCGCCGTGTCGGGCGCCTCGGGGTTGTCTTTGAAGAGACCGGCGTGGAACATCACCTGCCGCACGCCGAGTCGATCAAGGAGCGCCGCTGAGCCCGTGCGCCAGTCGCCGCAGTTGATCGGCGCGAGGCGCTTGGCGACGGTGTCCGCGATCACTGGTGCGAGCGTCGAGTAGCCCTGCGGCCGCTCGCGCTTCGCGCGCATGTCGTAGTAGAGATAGACGCCGCCGTAGTGAATGCCGGGCCGGAACACCGGCACCTCGACGAGGCGGCCCGTCGAACCGGCGAGCGCCGAATACGCGGCGTTCTTCGCGTCCGCCTCCGTCGTCCTGAACGTCGTCACCCGGAGGTCGGCAAGAAGCAGGCAAACGGCGATCGCCGTCACGACGAACGCCTGACGCGGGACACGGAACGGCAACCGCAGCTCCGAAAGCTCGGACACCGCGAAGGCGACGAGCGCCGCGATCGCGAGGCACGCGATGGGGAGGAGCCGCTCGGGCACGCGGGGGAAGCGCAGCGGATAGAGCACGAAGCGCACCGGCCGGTAGAGGGGCGTGTTCGTCCCGAGCGCGAGCAGGATCGGTAGCACTGCTGCGAGCCCGAGCAGGATCGCGAGCCCGTACGTGCGGCGGAGAAAGAGGAAGACGAGGCCTGCGATCGCGACGAGCGGGGTCAGCCAGCCGAGGAAGACGAAGGTCTCCGTGCCGTGGCGCGCGTGCCGGACGACGAAGTCGAGCCACTCGGCCGAGAACTTGTCCACCTGCCGCAGCGAGCGCCCTCCTTCCCCGATCGACCCGTCGATCACGAACCACCAGACCAAGACGCCTGCGGCGACTGCGAGGCCCGTGGCTGCGACCGCGGCGACGAGCGGCCACCGCTCGCGCGTCCGGACGCACGCGTAGCCGAGGTAGAACGGTACCGCGCCCAGCGCGAAATGGACCTGACCCGATGCGGGGATCGACGCGATCGCGAGCGCGGACGGCAGCACCCACCACGCGGAGCCCCGGCGAGCGCGCTCGAACGTCCACAATGCGAGCGGCAGCAGGATCGAGACGAGGCCGAGCAGATGCTCCGTCGACTGCTCGAGCCGGTAGGGCGCGACCTCGAACACGAGCCCGCCGACGAGCGCGGCGCCCCAGCCCACGCCTTCGAGCTCGCGGAGCCAGAGAAATGTGAGCAGGCCGGCTGCGAGCAGCCCGAGCAGGACGAGGACGTTCCAGCCGACGACGACGCCGAGCGCGCGCTCGAGCGGCCAGAACGGCAGCCCGAACGGCCATGCCGCAGGGTTCAGCTGCGGTTTTGCCTCCGGGCGGAAGGAATACGGGTCGCGCCACGGCGCGGCGCCGCGCTCGAGCTGGCTCCCCGGCAGCCAGATGCGATAGGCCGTCTGCAGATGGTCGCCCGCCGCAGCCTCGCCGTGGCCGGGTGCGCCTCCGGCGAGGAAGTCCGTGCGCGCGTGGCGGATCGCCGGCGCCGTCGCGAGCACGGCGGCTGCGAGGAAGAGGCCGATCGCGGCGAGGACGACCCACCGCCCCCCGCGGCTTTCGCCGGCGGGCTGCACGCTAGGGGGTGCGGAGGTCGACGGTCAGGACGTGGTCGTACGTGCGCACGACGATGTGGCTGCCGCTCTTCGTGATCCGCTCCGGCCCGCTCGGGAGCGCGAGTCGCTCGACCACGCGCCCCGACTTCCGGTCCAGGAGGTACAGCCAGTCCGGCTCCGCGGTGAACCCGTACCCGGTCACGAGGTAGCGCGGCGTGACGAGGAAGGTCTGCGCGTTCGCGACGAGCGCCTTGCTCCGCCAGAGCCGCTTGCCCGTTCTTGTGTCGAGGGCCGTGATGTATGCGTTCTGCCCGTAGGACGACCGCGCGTAGGTCAGGTGCGCGTTCTCGACGTAGAGGACGTCGCCCGCCTCGCGCGCCCACACGAGCTCCTCGTAGACGAACGCCCGCTCGCCGGGCCGGATGTGCGGCGGCCAGACGTAGTTCTTGAAGTCGAACCCGTAGTGGTGGCTCAGAAGGATTCGGGACGACGCGCCGTCCCGACCGTAGAGCACGAAGCCCGGCCCTCCGGAGCAGATCGCCCGCTGTTGCGGCAGCCCGCGCACGGAATCGGGGAAGCCGAACTCGTGACAGGCGCGTTCCGGGCTACCGAGGCCAGGGGCGATCGGGCGGGAGGAAACGACATGAAGCCTCGTGGCCTCCGGCGCGGAAGTCACCGGACCCGGAAACGGCGGCCGCGGCAGCGTCGTCACCGCGAAGGACGTCGCGGCGATGGCGGCGAGAAAAACCCGCATACGCGCTAGTTCGCCGTCACCGGCACTCCCGCCTCTGTCTGCTCCGCAATCTCGCGCACGACCTCGACGATGTCGCGGTTCGCGTTGAAGATCCGCAGCTGATGGGCGGCGCTCGGCCCGCGGGAGAGGATCTCGTGGATGCCTTCGAGCTCGCGCTCGCAGCCGAGCTCGCGCGCGTGCGGCTCGGCCTCGCGGAGCGCGCGCCGGACGAGGCGGGTCACCGGGACGCGGTTCCTCCGGCCGGTCGCGAGGTCGATCAGCGGCGCCTCGATGCCGTGGCGGGCCGCGAGCCACTTGTTCTCGCTCGTCAGGATGCGGTGGTACGAGGTGATCTCCTCGCCTCGCTCGAACTTCTCGCAGTAGAGCTTCACGAGCGACTGGCAGAGCGCCGCGATCGCGACCGCGTCTTCCACCCGCGTGACGGCGTCGCAGATACGCATCTCGATCGTCCCCAGGCGCGGGTGCGGCCGGATGTCCCACCAGATCTGCGTGTAGTCCGGGATGCAGCCCGAGCGTTCGAGCTGCGCGACGACGCTCGCGTAGTCCTCGTAGTCCCGGAACCGCGGAGGCGGCCCCGAGCGGGGGAACGCCGCGAAGACGAGCTGGCGCATCGAGGAGAGGCCTGTCGGCTCCCCGCGCCAGAACGGCGAGCTCGCGCTGAGCGCGAGGAACTCGGGCAGGTGGAGGAGCAGCCCGTTGAGGACGCCGATCGCCTTCTCCGGGTCGTCGATCGCGACGTGGACGTGCATGCCGAAGATCAGCTCGCGGCGCGCCACGTACTGGAGCTGGTCGACGAGCGCGCGGTAGCGGTCGCGGGCGGTGATGCGCTGGCGCTCGAAGAGGCTGAACGGGTGCGTGCCGGCCGAGCCGACGCGGAGGCCGGTCTCGGCCGCCACCTGCAAGACGGCGCCGCGGAGGTGCCGCAGCTCGCGGTCGACATCTCCGATGTTCCGGCACACCGGCGTCGAGATCTCGAGCACCGACTGCATCAGCTCCGGGTGGAGCTGGTCCTCGAGGTCGCTGCCTTCGACCGCGGCGAGTACCGTGTCGATGTGCTGGACGAGGTCGAGCGATCGCGAGTCGAGGAGCATGTACTCCTCCTCGACGCCGAGCGTGTACGGATCGCTCGTCCCAAAACGATGGTCGAGAACGCTCGACTCGAGGGTGGGGTCAGCCGGCGAGAGCATCGACTTCGATCTCGAGCAGCCAGCGCGGGTCGACAAGCGAGTGGATGGTCACGGTGGTGTTCACGGGCCGGATGTCGCGGAAGATCTCCCCGTGCGCCTTCGCCACTTCGTCGAAGTCCGCCTCCGGCGTGACGAAGATCCGCGTGCGGACGACGTGCTCGAAGCCGACGCCTACGTCCTCGAGCGCTTGGCCGATGATCTCGAAGCAGCGCTGCGTCTGCCCGTAGGCGTCCGCGGGCGGGTCGGCGTCGTCGGGCATGATCGGCGCGGTGCCCGCGACCCACACGAGGTCTCCGGCTCGCACGGCGCGGCAGTAGCCCATGATCGGCTCGTACGTTCCGCCTGACGAGACGCGCTGGCGCTCCACAGTCTTCCTAGTATCGCGGCGTGGACGCTCTCCGTGAGGTGGACGGCTGGCCGGCGACGAACGTGGCCGTCGCAGTGGTGCGGTCGACCGTGGAGGCGCACGGCGATCGCGAGCGGATCTTCCGCTGGGCATCGGTGACGAAGCTGCTCACGGCGTATGCGTGTCTCGTGGCCGCCGAAGAGGGCGTAGTCGACCTCGACGAGCCGGCCGGGCCACCGGGCTCGACGCTACGCCACCTGCTCGCCCACGCGTCGGGCCTTCCGTTCGAGGCCGGGATGCCCGTGGGACGGCCAGGCGCGCGACGGATCTACTCGAACCCCGGATACGAGCTCGCGGCCGAGACGGTTGCAGCGCACGCGGCGATGCCGTTCGACGTGTACCTGCGCGACGCGGTGCTCGAGCCGCTCGGCATCGCCGCGGAGCTCCGCGGCTCGCCAGCCGCAGACATCTACGGCTCGCTGGACGACCTCGTCGTGTTCGCCCGGGAGCTATTCGCTCCGAGGGTGCTCGCGGAGGAGACGCTCGCCGAGGCGACGAGCGTCCAGTTCCCGGGTCTCGCAGGTGTTCTCCCGGACATCGGTCGCTTCGACCCGAACGACTGGGGTCTCGGCTTCGAGCTGAAGGATGGAAAGCAGCCGCATTGGTCGGGATCTTTGACCTCGCCGAGGACGTTCGGGCACTTCGGCGGCTCGGGCACGTTCCTCTGGGTCGATCCGGACCGAGCCGTCGCGCTCGCCTGCCTCACCGATCTCGAGTTCGGCCCGTGGGCGATGGACGCCTGGCCGCGCCTGTCCGACGCCGTGCTCTCCGAGAGCTAGCCGTCGTCGGCGAACAACGGGCGGATGTACTCGTCGAACGTCGCCTTGTCGCAGCTTGCGAGCACACAGGGGGTCATCGCGCGCACCGACGCCGTTCGCGGCACGTCCATCGCGAGCGAGACCTCGCCGAAGTACGCCCCGGGATGAAGGACGCCAGCCGCGCCGCGGCCGCCGTACTTGCTCGCGGCGAGGACGCCGGAGAGCACGACGTAGAAGCGATCGCCCGCCTCGCCCTCGACGACCGGAGCCGCTCCGGCCGGGAACTCCTCGCGCACCATGTGCTTCGCGAGCGCGGCGAGCCGCTCGCCCGGCAGCTCGGCGAGCAGCGCGCAGCGGGTCAGCTCCACCACGGTCGCGGGGACGTGACGCTCTCCCATCGCCCTATTCTTGCGCGCATGGGACGACTCGTCGGCTGGAACCACTGTCCGCGGTGTGCCGCGGACATCGAGAACGACGGCGCTCGAGTCCGATGCGCGTCATGCGGATTCGTCGCCTACGCCCACTCCGACCCGACCGCCTCTGCGCTCGTCCTCGACGGCGAGGGCAGGGTGCTCCTGGCCCGGCGGGCGCGTGATCCTGACCGTGGCAAGTGGGACGTCCCCGGCGGCTTCATCGAGGTCGACGAGGACCCGCTCGTCGCGCTCCGTCGCGAGCTCCGCGAGGAGACCTCGCTCGAGGTCGAGCCGGAGGAGTTCATCGGCGTCTGGGTCGACCGCTACGGAGACGACCCGGACGCGCCGTCGACGCTCAATCTCTACTGGCGCGCCCGCATCGTCTCGGGCGAGCCGACGCCGGACGATGACGTCGTCGAGCTCGCGTGGTTCCCGCTCGACGATGTGCCGCCCGCCGACGAGCTCGCCTTCCGGAACGTCGCACAATCACTCGAAGCGCTCCGATCGCGCGCTCGCAAAACGGCCGCCGGCGCGCAATAATCGGCGTCGTGAAGTCAGCGCTCGCCGCGGCTGTCGTTGGCGCACTCGTGCTCGCAGCGAGTGGAGGAGCGCGTCCGGACACGAACAAGCTGCTGCTCGGCGTCACGGGTGACCCCGGCCGCTTCCAGGCGCAGACGGGTCAGGAGTCTGCGATCAAGCAGGTCTTCCTCGGCTGGCTGCAGGGGATGGCGTGGGGGAGGAAGCTCGACGTCTACCTGCCTCAGCTGGCGCCGATCCCCATGCTCCACCTCGGCACGGGAGGAGGACCCAGGGCGCCGCGACGCGCGGTGATCACCCCGCAGCAGATCGCACGCGGCGCTGGCGACGCGTATCTCGTCTACCTCAACAAGACGATCAACGGCTTCGGCAGCCTCGTCTACGTGCGACCGATGGCGGAGATGAACAACCCCAACGCGCTGTACTCCCCCGCGAAGGGAGGGGCGGCTGCCTCGCCCGAGTGGTACCGGAAGATGTTCGCCCGGGTCTTCCTGATCCTCCACGGCGGCCCTCGCGTGAAGATCGATGTTGCGCTCAAACGGCTGGGGCTCCCGTACCTCACCGTCAAGGAGGATCTCCCGGACAACCCGAAGTCGAAGCTCAAGGTCATCTGGAACCCGCTCGCCGGCATCGGTGGCTGGAAGGTCTTCTATCCGGGAGACAGCCGGGTCGACCTCATCGGCAACGACATGTACGGGGAAGGGGTTGATTTCTCCCGCGCGGCGAACGACGAGCTCTACGCCTACGCGCGTGCACACAAGAAAAGGTACTCGTTCCCCGAGTGGGGCGTGTCCGTCGACATGCCCACCTTCGTGCAGTACATCTGCGACTTCGCCCGGTCGCACGCGGCCATCGAGCTGGCCGCGTACTTCCAGAGCGATCCCAGCTCGCCATGGGATCTCGGCCCGAAGCTTCAGAGCAGGAGGACGTACCGGAGCTGCCTCACTCCGATGGGCGTCGCCGTTCCGTAGAGCGTCGCTAGGCGGCGATCGGCTCGAGGCCGAGGGCCCGCTCGATCGCGCCCTTCGGCTGCGCGCCCATGACGGCGGCCGCAGGCTCGCCGTCGCGGAAGAGGATCATCGTCGGGATCGACATCACGCCGTAGCGAAGAGCGAGCTCCTGCTCTTCGTCGATGTTCACCTTCACGAGCTTCAGCTCTCCGTCGCGCTCGTCGACGATGCGCTCGAGCACCGGGGCAACCGCGTGGCACGGCCCGCACCACTCGGCCCAGAAGTCGACCACGACCGGGGTCGAGCTCTGAAGGACCTGATGCTCGAAGGTGGATTCGGTCACAGCTTCCATCTGGTCTCGTTCTCCTCGTTCGTACCGCGGTTCCGCGATTCTGAACCCTAAACGGCCTGGCGGCGGTTTCTCTTCCCCCCTCTCTATGATCGCCGGATGCCACGCGCGTTCGCGCCGCTTCCGCTTGTCCCCGACCATCCGTCTCTCGAGGCCGACGTGCTCGCGCGCTGGGAGGCAGATCGGACGTTCGAGCGGCTCCGCGAGCAGAACCGCGGCGGTCCGCGCTTCAGCTTCGTCGACGGGCCGATCACGGCCAACAACCCGATGGGCGTTCACCACGCATGGGGCCGGACGCTAAAGGACGTCTTCCAGCGCTACAAGGCGCTCCACGGCTTCGACCTCCGCTACCAGAACGGATTCGACTGCCAGGGCCTCTGGGTGGAGGTGGAGGTGGAGAAGGCGCTGGGGCTCAACTCGAAGCGCGAGATCGAGGAGTACGGCCTCGCGGAGTTTGCCGCGCGCTGTAAGGAGCGCGTGGCGACGTACGGCGAGGTCATCACCGAGCAGTCGAAGCGCCTCGGCATGTGGATGGACTGGGACGCCGACTACTTCACGTTCTCGGACACGAACATCGAGTACATCTGGCGTTTCCTGAAGGTCGTGCACGAGCGGGGCTGGCTCTACCAGGGGCATCGCGCGACGCCGTGGTGCCCGCGCTGCGGCACGTCGATCTCCCAGCACGAGGTGTATTCGGGCGAGTACCGCGAGCTCGAGCACCCGTCGCTCTTCGTCCGCTTCCCGCTGCTCGACCGCGACGGCGAGTCGCTCGTCGTCTGGACGACGACCCCCTGGACGTTGCCCGCCAACGTCGCAGCGGCGGTCCAGCCCGAGGCCGAGTACGGCCGGACGGAGGACGGCGAGTGGTACGCCGTCGCTCGCAAGCCGGACGCGGAGTTCGTGGAACGGGTGCGCGGCGCGGATCTCGTCGGTCGCCCGTATCGCGGGCCCTTCGACGACCTGGCGGCGGCGTCCGAGGTCGCGCACCGCGTGATCCCGTGGAGCGAGGTCTCGCTCGAGGAAGGGACGGGCATCGTCCACATCGCCCCCGGGGCCGGCGCCGAGGACTTCGAGCTCGGGCGAGTGAACGAGCTCCCCGTGCTGATCCCGATCGACGAGGCGGGCGTCCTCTACGACACGTACGGCCCGCTGGCCGGGCTCTCCACGGGGGAAGCCGAGGCGCCGATCGTCGCCAGCCTGCGCGAACGCGGGCTGCTCGTCGACGAGGGGACGATCGTGCACCGCTATCCCACGTGCTGGCGCTGCAAGACGCCGCTGCTCTTCCGCGTCGTCGACGACTGGTTCATCTCCGCCGAGGAGATCAGGCAACCGATGCTCGACGCGAACGCGACCGTCGAGTGGACGCCGGCCTTCTACTCCAAGCGGATGGACGACTGGCTGCGCAACATGGGCGACTGGAACATCTCGCGCAAGCGCTATTTCGGGCTCCCGCTCCCGCTCTATCCGTGCGCCTGCGGCCACCTGACGGTGATCGGCTCCCGCAAGGAGCTCGAGCATCGCGCCCTGCGTGGCATCGACGGGTTGCGCGAGCTCCACCGGCCGTGGATCGACGACGTGATCATCGCGTGCGAGGTGTGCGGGGAGGAGGTGACGCGGATCCCCGAGGTGGGCGATGCCTGGCTCGACGCCGGGATCGTTCCTCTGTCGACGCTCGGCTGGGACAACGAGGCGGGCTACGTCCCTGGCGGGTACGCGACCGGCGCCGCGGCGGGGCTGACGACCGCGGATCTTCCTGACCACGCGTACTGGGAGAAATGGTTCCCGGCCGACTGGGTATCGGAGATGCGCGAGCAGATCCGGCTCTGGTTCTACTCCCAGTGCTTCATGGCGGTGACGCTGGTCGGCCGCTCGCCGTACAGGCGCGTCCTCACGTACGAGAAGCTCCTGGACGAGACCGGTCGCGAGATGCATCGCTCGTGGGGGAACGCGATAGCCATCGACGAGGCGCTCGACCGCATGGGCGCGGACGTCATGCGCTGGCTCTACGCCGAGCAGATCCCGAGCCAGAACATGCGCTTCGGGTACGGCCCTGCGCACGAGGCGAAGCGCGGACTGCTCACGCTCTGGAACTCGACGGCGTTCTTCGTCACGTACGCGAACATCGCCGGCTGGACGCCGGCGTGGGGATCGCGGCCGGAATCGGAGCGCCCGCTCGACCGCTGGCTCGTCGCACGCACCGAGCAGCTGCTCCGCGACCTCGAGTCAGCCTACGAGCGCTACTGGACGCCGGACGTGACCCGCGCGTTCGAGAGCTTCGTCGACGATCTCTCGAACTGGTACATCCGCCGGTCGCGTCGCCGCTTCTGGGACGGCGACGAGGGAGCACTCGAGACGCTGTGGTGGGCCCTCGTCCAGGGGATCCGCGGTATCGCGCCGATCATGCCCTTCCTTGCCGACCACCTCTGGCGCACGCTCGTCGCTCCCGTCACGGACGACGTCTCCGACTCCATCTTCCTCGCCGGCTGGCCGGAGGGCGGCGAGCCGAACGCAGAGATCCTCGAAGCCATGGCGGGCGTCCGCCGCGTCGTCGAGCTTGGCCACCAGGCCCGCGGCGAGGCGGGTCTCAAGCTCCGCCAGCCGTTGCCGCGCGCGTACGTCCGCGGAGCCGACGGCGCGAGTGGTCTCGCCGACGAGATTGCGGACGAGCTGAACGTGAAAGAGGTGCTGTTCGGCGAGGGGCCCGTCGCGCGCATCCAGCTGAAGCCGAATCTCCGCCTGCTCGGCCCGCGGCTCGGGGGCCGGCTGCCGGCCGTGAAGGCGGCGCTCGACGCAGGCGAGTACGAGGAGCTCGACGGCGGTGGTGTGCGCGTCGACGGCGAGGCGCTGACGGCGGAGGAGGTGCTGCGAGGCGAGCGGCTGGCGGTCGAGGGCTTCGCGATCGGCGAGGACGCCGAGGTGACGGTGGCGCTCGATACGACCCTCGACGACGAGCTGATCCGAGAAGGGCGCGTGCGCGAGCTCGTCCACCGGCTGAACGCGATGCGCAAGGACGCCGGCCTCGAGCTTACGGACCGCATCGTCGTCACCCTTGGTCCCGACGACGCCGACCTGCTCGACCACGCGGAGTGGGTGAGGCGGGAGACGCTCGCCGTCGAGGTCTTCGTCGGCGACGAGACAGCGATCGAGAAGCCCTAGCGGCGGAGCATCCGGCTCAAGAAACGGGAGAGCCCGCCGCTCCGGGGGGTCGCTCGCGGCGGGCTCGCCCTGACTGCTCACCGCGGCTCGAGGGCTATTGCCCGCCGCGGCTTGCATCGCCCAGTGCGCGCGACCCTACAACGGTCGCGCGGGAATGTAAAGAGGCGTGTCCCAACCACTGGTCACCTCGCGGTTTGGGCAAGAAAGATTGCCGCGAGCACGATCGCGCCGCCGACGAGCTGCTGGGCTGCAAGCGTCTCGCCGAGCCAGAAATACGCAACGAGTGCGCCCAGCACGGGCTCGAGCATTGCCGCCATGCCCACCGTCGTCGCAGGTAGATGTTGGAGCGAGCCGACCATGAGGATGAACGGGATGATCGTCCCGACGACCACGATCCCGACGACGAGCAGCCACGCGGGGAGGTGGGAGCCCTCGAGGTTGCCGAGCAGCGAGATCCGCTCGGCGATCTCCCCGCGGGGGTAGCTCCACCACGGCTGGACGATCGCCCAGAACAGCGTCGCGAACAGGAACCCGTAGACGAGCAGCGTTACGGGATCGCGCCGGCCGACGGCATGCTCGGCGAGGAGCAGGTACGCGGCGAACGTTCCCGCCGAGATGAACGAGAGCACGACGCCGAGCGTGCTCAGCGGGACACCGCCCCAGACGTCGACCATCACCGACAGGCCGACGAGCGCGAGCCCGAGCGCGAGCCACACCCGTCGCCGCACGTGCTCCTTGAACACGAACCGCGCCCACAGCGCGACGAGCAGTGGGGCGGTGTACTGGATGAGGAGCGAGACGCCGATCTCGAGATGCTGGATCGCGGCGAAGTAGAAGAGCTGGACGAAGGCGACGCCGCACACGCCGAACAGCGCGAGGAAGCCGAGCTCTTGCCGTGACGCGCGCAGGCTCGACCGCCGGGTCACGAGCGCGATCAGTCCGAGCCCGACGAGCGCGCCTGCACACCGGGCCTGGGTCAGTCTGAACGGCGAGATCCCCGACTCGAGCACGACCTTGGCGACCGTGCCGTTGACGGCGAACAGCGCTGCCGCCGTCATCACCATCACGTAGCCGACGGCCGGTCCGCGCGTGCGCGAGACGCTCTCCGCAGGCAGGTAGGGCGAGTCGACCACGATCCGCGACCCTAGCTTCCTCCGTGCCCGCTCGTACACTGACGGCGTCGGGACGTAGCGCAGCCTGGTAGCGCGCCTGCTTTGGGAGCAGGAGGCCGGGAGTTCGAATCTCCCCGTCCCGACCTCGTGGCCCGCGGTTCAGCGCTCCTGCTCGCCTTGCTGCTCCCGTCGATCGCAGTCGGCACGCGAGCGGTGGCCTCCGGGCCGCCCTTCGCGGCGACGATCGCTCCGCTGTCGTCTGCACAGAAATCGCGCATGACGGGCGTCTCGTGGCACCGCGGCTGCCCTGTCTCCCTCGGCCACCTTCGCTCGCTCGCAGTCTCGTACTGGGACTTCGGTGGCATGAGGCGCACGGGCCGGCTGATCGTCAACGGGTCGGCGGCCGTTCCCGTCCGCGAGGCGTTCCGCCGGCTGTACGCCGCCCGCTTTCCGATCAGGCGCATGGTTCCGGTCGACGCATACGGCGGGAGCGACTTCGCCTCGATCGAGGCGGACAACACGTCCGCGTTCAACTGCCGGCGCGCTACGGGCTCGAGCAGCTGGTCGGAGCACGCGTACGGGCGTGCGATCGACGTCAACCCGATCGAGAACCCCTATGTCGCGGGCGGACGCGTGGCGCACGCGGCCAGCAAGCCCTACATCCGCCGGGCTCCGTACCGAGCCGGCATGGCCGTCGACGGCGGCGCGCTCGTCAATGCCTTCGCCGCCGTCGGCTGGGGATGGGGCGGCTCCTGGGGAGGCTCCGTCCAGGACTACCAGCACTTCAGCGCATCGGGACGTTAGGGTCGGCGCGTGATCCGGGGAACGCTCGCCGCCGCCGCGACACCGCTCCGGGACGGCGGCTCGAAGCTCGACGAGGACGCGTTCCCGGCGCTCGTCGAGTTCCTCGCCGACTCCGGGCTCGATGGGCTGCTCGCGCTCGGCACGACGGGGGAGGGAATCCTCCTCGAGCGCGCGGAGCGCGAGCGCGTCGCCGAGCTGTTCGTCGCGGCCGCTGCGGGGAGGCTCGACGTCGCCGTCCATTGCGGAGCGCAGACGACCGCGGAGACGGTCGCGCTCTGCGAGCACGCGGCAGGGCTCTACGTCGCCGCCGTCGCTGTGATCGCGCCGCCCTACTTCCCGCTCGACGACGACGCGCTCCTCGCGCACTTCACGGCGGCCGCGGCCGCGTGCGCGCCGACGCCGTTCTACGTCTACGAGTTCGCGAAGACGAGCGGCTACGCCGTGCCGCCCGACGTTGTCCGGGCGCTCCGAGAGCGCGCGCCGAACGTCGCCGGTCTCAAGGTCTCGGACGCGCCGTGGGACCGCTTCGAGCCCTATCTGATCGAGGGGCTCGACATCTTCGTCGGCCCGGAGGCGCTGATTACGCAGGGCATCGGCGCCGGTGCGATCGGCGCAGTGTCGGCGCTCGCGACGGCGTTTCCCGAGCACGTGGCCGCGTGCGTCCGCGAGCCGACCGACGAGCGGGCGGCTTACCTGGCGGCGCTTCGTGCGGATGTCGAGCGCTTCCCGCGCCACGCGACGCTCAAGTACGTGCTCGGTCGGCGGGGCGTCGCGATCGGCGAGGACGTCCGGCCGCCGCTACGCGGTCTGACTGCGGACGAACGGGCGGAAATAGACCGACTGCTCCCGAAGTGGCTCGATCCGTTGGCCGATTAGCAAACGACGGGACCAAAAAAATTCGCCGAGCCGGTTGCGCTTTCGTCCACCCGACCGATTGACCTTCCGATTGCCCGTTGGGCCATCCGGTTGAGCTTCGACCTACTCGCGCTCCGTGCTCGGCGCAAGCAGGACACTAGGGTGTCGGCGCCACCGATGCAAGGCCTCCGCCGATGAAACTTCACGCAATTTGCGAGGACTCTCTGCGGAAGGACTCGCGAGCTTCCTCCTCGCGGACGAACCGGACGACGTAGTACGCGCAGAGGCAGAAGAAAACGACCGCCTGCTCGCTCGACATCGTCACGCCGGCGATCTGCTGGTCCGAGAGGTCGGAGAGACCCCACGAGTTCGGCGCGGAGACGTAGAAGGCGTAGATCGGGTGCGAGACGAGCGCGATCACGATCCCGATCGGGCTCGCGAGCACGAAGGCGGCGAAGAGGTAGACGGCCTTCGCGCCCGACGAGAGCGCGTGCGGCGCCGCCTGGAACACGGGCCACCAGAGCAGCGCACCCGCGAGGACGTACGTCAGGTGCTCGAGGTGGAGCAGGCTCGACTGATGGCGGAGCGCCGCGTCGTAGACGGCGGGGACGTGCCAGGCGGCATACGTGGCGACCCACACGAGAAGCGCGACAACGGGGTGCGTGAGCACGCGCGCTCCGGGCAGACGGCCGAGCCTCGCGGCGAGTCCGCCCGGGATGCCGAGCACCAGGAGCGCCGGCGCCCATTCGGCGAAGACGACGTTCTGGAGCAGGTGCGCGCTGAGCAGCGACGTTGTCGCCAGCGACCCGAGCGGTGTTACGTGGGCTGCGAGCAGCAGCAGCAGCCCGCCGCCGAACGCGGTGAGGCGCCACCGCGGGACGACCTCGTTGCGCACGCCGATCGCATAGAGCCCCGCGACGAGCCCGATCGCGAAGAGAACGTCAGGATGCAGCGCGAAGCGCAACGAGAGCGGGCGACGGGAATCGAACCCGTGACGAGAGCTTGGAAGGCTCTAGTGATACCGCTTCACCACGCCCGCGTTCGCCAGCCACGATACCGCCCGCCGTCGATCGCGAGCTAGCCGAGCTCGACGCGCTCGATCGTGACGGCGTCGACGGGGCGGTCCCGGCTGTCCGACTCGACCTGCGAGATCTCGTCGACGACGTCCATCCCGTCCGTGACCCGGCCGAAGATCGCGTGCTTGCCGTCCAGCCAGGCGCACGCGTCGGCCGTGACGATGAAGAACTGGCTGCCGTTCGTGTTGGGCCCGGCGTTCGCCATCGCGAGCGCGCCGCGCACGACGGGCAGCTGGAGCGCGCTCTGCTCGTCGTCGAACGTGTACCCGGGGCCGCCCGTCCCGTCGCCGCGCGGGCAGCCGCCCTGGATCATGAAGTCCTGGATCACGCGGTGGAAGCCGAGCCCGTCGTAATAGCCGTCGCCGGCGAGCTTCGTAAAGTTCGCGACCGTCTCCGGCGCCTCGTCGTCGAGCAGTTCGACGCGGATCGCGCCGCGGTTGGTGTGCAACGTGGCCTCGGTCATGACGTCAAGCCTATCCGTCGAGATCAGCCGGCCATCGTCCGAGCTTGATCGTCCGATCTGGATCGTCCGACCTGGGCGCGATGCTTCACTGGTGATCCCCGACCGGGCGGTCCGCTTCCCCGCGCGCACGGTCCTCACCGTGCTCCTGATCGTGATCGCGGTGTGGGCGCTGCTCCAGGTCGTCCTCATCACACGCGATGTCCTGACGTGGATCCTCGTCGCGCTCTTCCTCGCGATCGCGCTCGCCCCTGCCGTCGACTGGCTCCAGCGCAAGGGCATCCGACGCAGGGGATACGCGGTCGCGTTGACCGCGCTTGCGGTCGCGGGCGCCGTCGCGCTGATCGGGTGGCTCGTGATCCCGCAGCTCGTCGACCAGGTGAACGAGTTCGCCCGGAAGGTGCCCGACTACATCGACGACCTGACGAAGGGGCGCGGCCGGCTGGGCTTCCTCCAGACGAAGTACCACATCGTCGAGCGCGTGCGCGAGGCGGTCGACACGGGCGGTGCAAGCAAGGTGTTCGGGCTCTCCGGCACCGCGATCTCGATCACGAAGAGCGTCCTGACGATGGTGGCCGCGACGATCACGATCATCGCGCTCACGTACTTCATGCTCCTCGAGGGCCCGATGTGGATGGAGCGCTTCTACTCGCTCTTCTCGCCGCCGACGCAGGTGAGGCTTCGCGGCATTTGCGGGAGCATCGCGAAATCGGTCGGTGGTTACGTGACCGGCAACCTCTTCATCAGCCTGATCGCGGGCGTGACGTCCGGCCTTGTGCTCTGGATCATGGGCGTGCCGTTCGCCCTCGCGCTGGGTCTGCTCGTCGGGATCCTCGATCTCGTCCCGCTCGTCGGAGCGACGATCGCCGCCATCATCGCCTCGACGGTCGCGTTCCTCGGAACCGACGGCCTCCTGCCTGGCATCGTCGTGATCGTGTTCTTCGTCGTCTACCAGCAGATCGAGAACCAGCTGCTGCAGCCGCTCGTGTACGGGCGCACCGTCCAGCTTTCGCCGCTCGTCGTCCTCGTCGCCGTCCTGATCGGGGCGTCGCTCGCGGGCGTGCTCGGAGCGCTCGGTGCGATCCCGATCGCGGGTGCGATCCAGGTCGTCGTCGTCGACGTGCTCGCCCACCGGCGAGGAGCGGCGGCTTCGGCGGCGAAAGAGGGAACAGCAACAGCTGACACGTAACGCAAAATCGAGCTAGGGTGACCCCTCTCCCCGTGCGCCAAGTTCTCCGGTTCGCCGTCATACTCGCCGCCCTCGTCCCGGCCGCCGCATACGGCGCGAACGCGCTGTACATCAGTCCTGCCAACAGCCTCGAGCCGACGCTCCTCTCAGAGCTCAACCTCGTGCGCGCGGAGAACGGCCTCAAGCCGCTGCGCCTGAACGCTCGGCTGTCGGCGGCGGCGAACCAGCATTCGATGGAGATGGTCGAGGCCGGATACTTCGGACACGAGTCGGTGGACGGCAGCGTCTTCTGGCGCCGGATCAAGCGCTTCTACTCGCCGGCCAGGTCGGCACGTCCGTGGCTCGTGGGCGAGAACCTGCTCTGGCAGGCGCCGAGCGTCTCCGCACACGCCGCCGTGCAGGAGTGGCTGCGGAGTCCCGAGCACCGCGAGAACCTGCTTCGGCCGGCGTACCGCGACGTCGGCATCGCCGCGATCCGAGCGAAGGCCGCGCCGGGCGTCTACCGACACCGCCGCGTGCTCGTGCTCACGGTCGACTTCGGCTCTCGCTAGTTCTCGGGATCGGCGTGCGAAAGCGCGCCTGACGCGACGCTACCCTTGCACGGGCGCCTGTAGCTCAGTGGAAGAGCAGCGGCCTTCTAAGCCGCCGGTCGGGGGTTCGAATCCTCCCAGGCGCATGCCCGCTCCCCGTGCCATGATCAACCGACCAGGAGGGGGGTTGTCTCGATGAACCGACGGCTCGTGTTCTTGCTCATCTCGGTGCTTTTGCTCGGCGCCGCCGTGGCGGCGGCCGCGCTTGCAGCCGGCTCGGCGACGGCGGACTCGCCGGTGGCGGGTACGCAGACGACCCGGTCGTCAAAATCCGTAGACACGCTGTTGGCGCCGCGAGTCGACGTCGAGTGCCTCACTGGCAATGGCACGACTGGAGCCCCGGCGGTCGTCTGCTACAAGCACACGGCGCCGAGGAGCTCGATCTACGTCCAGTTCGAGCCGACCCTCATGAAGGTCATGCGCATTCAGGGCGGGGGCCTCGTCGAGATCGCTCGCTACCGGCGATAGCCAGCTTCCCTACTCGGGCGGCCACGGCACGCCTGTCGCGCCTGAACGTCAGCTCGTCTACGCGTGCCGGTACTGATCCGACAGCGGCCGGATCACAACCCAACCCGCCAGCGCCGCGAGCGCCAGCAGGGCGACCGCGACGCGGCTCGCGTCCAGCAGGGAGAGCCAGTCGGTGTGCTGGTGGAGGAGCCACACGGTTCCGCTCCAGATCAAGAGCGGCCCGATGGCCGATGCGACGCGACTCGAGAGGTTGAAGAAGCCGAAGAACTCGCCGCGGATCTCGTGCGGCGTCAATCGGAGCATGAACACGCGGTCCGCCGTCCAGATGCAGCCCAATGCCCCGCCGAGCACCGGCGCTGCCAGCCAGACGGTCCACGGCTCGCCGACTGCCGCCGACAGCAGCGTCAGCGCACACACGGTCGGCAGGACGGCGACGAGCACGGCCCGCGGCCCCGATCTCCCCAGCACACGCCCTGTAACGACCGCTGCCGCCGCGGCGGTCACGACCGAGACAGCGAGCACCGCGTTCTTCTCGCTCTCCGAGAAGCCGCCGAGCCGCGTCATGTACACGGTCAGGAACGCCGAAAGCGTCGCGATCGCATCCGAGTAGAGGAAGCGTCCGACGAGGAACTGGAACGCGTCGCGGTGCGCGCGAAGCTCGCCGGCCGTGCGCCGAAGCTGCGTGGTCGCGGCGCTTGCCAGCGCACGTCTGGAGGCGGGCCGGGCGCGCTCCGAGCGGCGCTCCCGGACCCAGACGAAGGCGGGCACGGCGAAGACGGCGTAGAGCAGCGCGGCCGGCGCGAACGCGCGTTGCTTCGAACCGTCGCCGACGATTCCCTGGGCGACGACTGCGATCGCGAACACGATGCCGACGAAGCCGAGAGCCACCGCGAGCCCCGACACGCGGCCGCGGCGGCCGCGAGGCGCCACGTCGGCGAGCAGCGGGTCGTACTGGGCGAGCGCGAGCTGCCCGAACGCCACGGATACGCCTGCGGCGACAAGCAGCGGCAGCACGTTCCCGCTCGCCGGGATCACGCCGAGGAGCGCACAGGCGCCTGCCGACACCAGCGTGAAGACGAGCAGGAACGGCTTGCGCTTGCCCGTCTGGTCGGCGAGCGCCCCGGCGAGCGGCATCGCCACGACCACGAAGAGCACGACGACGAACTGCGTCAACGCGACGTAGTAGTCCGGGCGGCCGAGGTCGTCGATCACCCACGAACCGAAGAAGCGGACGACGAGGAGGAACGAGAACGCGGAATAGGCGAAGTCGTAGAACGCCCACGAGAGCGGGGCGGGGTCGCGAAGAAGGAAGGAGCGCGGCCGCACGGCGCAACAGTACGGCCCGCGCTTCCGCGCAGATGCTTCGAGGGTGACCGGTGGGATTCGAACCCACGACCACCGGGACCACAACCCGGGGCTCTACCTGCTGAGCTACGGCCACCGCGCTGAGAAGGAGCATAGCCGCGCCTCGGTCTTACACGGGGCTTGCGCCGGTCTTACATCGGCCCGGATCTACGATTACGTGCCGAAACGAGGCTCCGGGCACAACCATCGACACTGGAGGAGCACGAACTGTGGGTAAGCGAAAGACGAAAGCACTCTCGATCGGGGTCGTGGGCGTCGCAGCGGCGCTGCTGATCGGCTCGGCGGTCGCCGTCGCGGGACCGGGCAAGAAGGCCAAGAGCCTTGCGCGCGGAGTCCACACGGAGATCAGCCTGATCAAGGCGGACGGCACGAAGGACGCCTTCGTCGTCGACCGCGGCCAGGTCACGGCCTCTTCTGACAAGTCAGTCACGCTCGAGCGGAAGGACGGCAAGAGCGTCACGCTGGGCCTGAATGCCGACACGAAGGTCGTCGGCCAGATCCAGGCCGACAAGGGCGCGGTGGTCTTCTCGCGCGGCGGTACAGCGTTCGCTGTGATCGCTCCGCGGGCGGAGAAGAACGCTCCGCTCCGCTTCGGACATGGCCACGGTCTTGGCCAGGCGCTCGCGAAGGCCAGGGCGGCACGGCTCAGCGGCGTGATGCAGGCCGTCCACGCGGACGTCAAGGCGATCAAGGCGGATGGCTCGACCGTCGCGTTCTCATTCGACCGCGGCCAGGTCACGGCCGCCTCGGACACGTCCGTCACGCTCAAGCGTGCCGACGGCCCGAGCGTCACGAAGTCGATCTCGAGCGACACGAAACTCCGCGGCAAGCTGGCCGTCAACGGTCGCGCGATCGTGGTCTCGAACGGCTCGGCGGCAGTCGCCATCCTCGCCGCCGGCCCGAAGGCGTAACACCGCGTAGACCTCCCTCCACGCGAAGGCGAGAGCTCCGGCCTCGAAAACCGGGGCTCTCGCGTCTCTAGGCTCACGCGGCTTAGACTGGCTCCAGGCCCCGTAGCTCAGTGGATAGAGCGGCGGACTTCGAATCCGCGTGCAGAGGTTCGACTCCTCTCGGGGCCACCTCACCCGCCTCTCGAGCGGCTCCGCTTCTTGCTCGGCCGCCGGCGGCGCCCCCGGCGCGGCGAGCTAGCGCGCAGTATCGAGCTGGAAGGGTCTCACCTCCCCGGGGGGCTTTTCTCTACATGGGCCGTCTCGCAACGACGAGCGCGTCGACCGCCTCGACCGTACGCCCGTCCTCGAGGTCGACCGGACGCCTCACTGCGTCGGCCACCTCGACGTCGAGCGTCGGGATGTCCTGGACGACGTCCTCTGCCGTGTAGAGCACGGTCGGATTTCTCGGGCCGGGGGCGCCCGTGTCGATGTTCCTCGAGTCGTGGCCGACGACCAGCAGTGCGCCGCCGGGCGCGAGCGCTTGCGATGCTCGCTCCAGAACGCTGCGTCGCTCGCCCGGCGGCAGATGGAGATAGGCAACGAGCACGAGGTCATAGGCGGAGGGCTCGGGCAGGTAGTCGAGCGCATCGCCGAGCACCCACTCCACGTCCACCCCCGTCGTCTCTGCGCGCTCGCGCGCCTGGCGCAGCGCCTCCTCGGAGAAGTCGACGGCGGTCACGCGGAAGCCGCGCTCCGCGAGCCAGACGGCGTGTCGGCCGGAGCCGCAGGCGAGGTCGAGCGCGCGGCCAGGGGCGAGATCCGATGCGGCAGACACGACGACCGGGTTCGGCTCGCCCCGGACGTGCAGCGCCTCCTCCTGCCAGCGTCGATCCCAATCCTCCGCGCGCACGGCGGTCGATGCTACTCGGGCATGATGCGCTCCGTGCGGCTCTGCCTGATGATCGAGGGGCAGGAGGGCGTTGCCTGGGAAGACTGGGTCGCGCTCGCGGAGACGTGCGAGAGGGCTGGGCTCGAGGGGTTGTTCCGGTCCGACCATTACCGCTCCGTGATCGGGCTGCCGGGGCGCGCATCGCTCGACGCCTGGACGACGCTCGCCGGGCTCGCGGCGCGCACCGAGCGGATCCGTCTCGGAACCCTTGTCTCCCCGGTCACCTTTCGCCACCCGGCTGTGCTTGCGAAATCGGCGGCGACGGTCGATCAGATCTCGGGCGGTAGGGTCGAGGTCGGGCTCGGCGCGGGGTGGAACGAGGGCGAGCACGCCGCGTACGGCTTCCCGTTTCCTTCGCTCGACGCCCGGATGCAGATGCTCGAGGAGCAACTCGAGATCGTGAGCCGGCTCTGGGCCGAGGACCTAGTCACGTTCTCGGGCCGTCATTACCGGCTCGAGGACTGCGAGGCTCTGCCGAAGCCCGTCCAGAGGCCGCGTCCGCCCGTGATCGTCGGCGGCGAGGCAGGGCCGCGCTCGGTCGGCCTCGCAGTGCGGTTCGCCGACGAGTACAACACACTGCTCGCGGGTATCGAGGAGTGCGCCGAGCGCCGCGAGCGGATCGTTGTCGCCTGCGAGCAGGCGGGCCGAGATCCGGCGACGCTGCCGCTCTCGTTGATGGCGACGTGCGTCGTCGGCAGCGACCGGCGGCAGATCGTCGAGCGCGCCGGCGCGGTGATGGCACTCTGGGGACGGGCGGACTCCGACCCCGAGCAGGTACTCGAGGAGCGCGCCGAGCGCTGGATCGTCGGCACGCCGGACGAGGCCGTCGCGAGGCTGCGCGCGCTGGAGGAGGTCGGGGTCGAGCGCGTCTACCTCCAGCACCTGGCGCCGACCGACCTCGAGCTCGTCGAGCTCGTCGGCGCCGAGATTGCGCCTGCCGTCGCAGCGTGACGCGGCGGTACCGCGACCGTGAGCAGGCAGGTCGCGAGCTCGCCGACCGCCTGCTTGCGAAGGAACTCGGCGACGTCATCGTCCTCGGGCTGCCGCGCGGTGGGGTTCCTGTCGCCTACGAAGTCGCTCGCGCGCTCGGAGCGCCGCTCGACGTTTCCGTCGTGCGCAAGCTCGGCGTTCCGGGACAGAAGGAGCTCGCGATGGGCGCGGTCGCGACCGGTGGCGTGCGCGTCCTCAACGAGGGGCTGCTCGTTCGGCTCCAGCTTCCCGCTTCGGAGCTCGAGCGGATCGTGCGGTCGGAGGAGGCGGAGATCCTTCGGCAGGAGGAGCGGTACCGGCCCGGCCGCGGGCCGGCGGACGTGCGTGGCCGCACGGTGGTCGTCGTGGATGACGGTCTGGCGACGGGCTCGACGATGCGAGCGGCCGTTGCGGCGCTCCGGCAGTTGGCGCCGGTACGGATCGTCGTCGCTGTCCCGACCGCTTCGGAAGGCGCCGTGGCGGCGGTAGCCAGCGAGGCCGATGACGTCGTCTCCCTCGACATGCCCGACCCGTTCTGGGCGGTCGGCATGTCGTACGACGACTTCTCGGAGGTCACCGACGACGAGGTGAGCGCGCTCCTCGCCTCAGCAGCGCTCTAGCCCGGCCCACGGCCAGGGATTCGCGGCCGTGCCGAGACCTGCGCGCACCGGGTTGTCGAGAACGTAGCGACACGCCGCCTCGTAATGCGCGTCGTCACACACACCCACGCGGAGTAGCGGCTCTCGAAGAGATGTCCGTGACGTTCGTGTCGACGGTTGAACGGCATCGCGTAGCGGCCGTTGAGCGCGTGTAACGCGCTCGAGAGGTCTGGGAGGCGCGACTCCGCGACGAGGTGGTAGTGCGTCGTCATGAGGCAGTAGGCGTGGATTCGGAACGGCGCTGCTCTTCGTACCGTTCCGAGGAGGCTCATGAAGTCGAGGCGGTCAACGTCGTCGATGTACAGCGGAAGCCCGGCGACGCCACGGGCTGTCACGTGGTAGATGCCCTCGGGCGGGAGCTGGTTACGAGCGACGCGCGGCACCCCTCGACGGTAGCGGTCACCTCGTCGCCAGAACGGTGCCTCCTCGAAATCGCCTCAATGTCGAAGCAGAGAGGGGACAGTCGCAGCGACTGTCCCAGTGACCGTCCCCTGTCCTAGAGTGGCAGGTCGCGGGCGGCGAACGAGAGGCCCTCGGAGAAGCTCGGGAACGGCTGGATCGTGTCCCGCAGCACGTCGACCGGCACCTCGGCTCTGATCGCGAGCGTCGCTTGCTGCAGCCACTCGCCGGCCTCCGGCCCGATCGCGGCGGCGCCGACGACGACACGGCGCTCACGATCGGCCACGAGCTTCACGAACCCCGTTCGCTTCGGCCGCTCGTACGTCGACGAGCGCGATGTCCGGTTCACCTCCCACGACGCGCTGACGAGACCCGGTCCCTCGAGCGTTCCGACCTGGGCGACCTGCGGATCGGTGAAGACGACCGCGGGCACCGCGCGGTAGTCGGCGGCGCGACGCTGGCCGGCGACGTTGGCGGCGGCTATGCGCGCCTGGTACTTCGCGACGTGCGTGAACAGGGAGACTCCGGTCACGTCGCCGATCGCCCACACGTTCTCCGCCGCCTGGAGCTGCTCGTCGACGACGATGCCCTGCTTCTCGATCGAGACGCCGAGCTGCTCGAGACCGAGACCGTCGACCGTCGGGCGGCGGCCGACCGCGACGAGCAGACGAGACGCTTCGAGCGAGTCGCCGTCCGAGAGGCGAAGACGGATCTCGCCTGCCGACTCGGTGACGCTCTCGACCCCAGCGCCGAGCCTGACTCGCACGCCTTCTTCCTCGAGGCTCCGTTGAAGGAGCGCGACCGCGTCTGCGTCCATGCGCGCGAGCAGCCTGCTTCGCTGGACGACGGTCACCTTGGCGCCGAGCCGGCTGTACAGCTGCGCGAGCTCGAGACCGGACGCTCCGCCGCCGACGACGAGGAGCGAGTTGGGCACCTCGCTCGCGCTCGTCGCATCGGAGGTCGTCCAGTGAGGCACGTCGTGCAGCCCGTCGATGGGCGGAGTCGCCGGCCGTGAGCCGGTCGCGACGACGAGGCGGTCGTAGCGAACCTCTGTGCCGCCGACATCGAGGACGCCCGCGCCTGCCACGACCGCGTCACCCCGAACGACCTCGATGTGCCGCTGGCCGAGCCACGTCTCGTGGCTCTCGTCGTCGTACCCCTCGACGACCTGGTCTCGCCACCAGAACACGCGCTCGAGATCGAGGGCTCCGGTGACCGCCTCGGCTGCGCCCGGAGCAAGCCGAACGGCTGCGAGCAGCTCGGGGGCGCGAAGCAGCGTCTTCGACGGCATGCAGGCCCAGAACGTGCACTCGCCCCCCACGAGCGCGCGCTCGACGAGCGACGATCTCGACTTCGTTGTCGAGCCGGCGAAGCGCGGCGACGAAGGCCTCGCCGCCCGAGCCACCCCCGAGGCAGACGACGCGCGTCACTCGTGGTCGGCGAAGAACGAGAGCGAGAGCGCGAAGCCGCCAGCGGGGTCTTCCCACCAGTGGCGGAGGTCGAAGCCGGCGTCGTCGAGCTCGGCCGCGAGCTCGTCACGCCGGAACTTGTCCGAGATCTCCGTGCGCATCTCCTCTCCGGCGGCGAAGGTCACGTCGAGGTCGAGCTGCTCGACGCGGACCGTCTGGTCGGCGTCCGAGCGCAGGAGCATCTCCATCCACTCGTTCTCCGCGTCCCAACGCGCGATGTGCGTGAACAGGCCGGGGTCGAAGGTTCCGCCAAGCTCGCGGTTGATGACGAGCGAGCACGTTCTTGTTGAACGCGGCTGTGACGCCGGCCGCGTCGTTGTAGGCCGCCTCGAGCCGTGCGACGTCCTTCACGAGATCGGCGCCAAGGAGAAGCGCCTCGCCCGGACGGAGCAGTCGGTGGAGAGCGCGCAGGAAGCGGCCGCGCTGATCGCCGGTCAGGTTGCCGATCGACGAGCCGAGGAATGCGAACAGCCGTCGCCGGCCTTCGGGGAGCCGCCCGAGGTCGCGCTCGAAGTCGCCAACGACACCGTGTACCTCGATGCCCGGGTACTCGGACGCGATCGCGGCGGCCGCCTCGCGAAGCGCCTGCTCCGAGACGTCGAAGGGCACGAAGCGCCGAAGGTGGCCGGCCTCGACCATCGCGTCGAGCAGCAGCCGCGTCTTCTCGGACGAGCCGGATCCGGGCTCGAGCAGCGTGTTCGCCTCCGTCAGCTTCGCGATGTCGACGGCGTGCTCTGAGAGGATCACGCGCTCGCGAATCCGTCAGGTAGTACTCGGGCAGCCGTGTGATGTCGTCGAAGAGCACCGAGCCTCGCTCGTCGTAGAACCACTTCGGAGGGAGCACCTTCGGCGTCGAGGTCAGCCCGGTGCGCACGTCTTCTCGGAGAGCTTCGACGCGGTCCTCCGGACGAGAGGTAGACGTCGACCTGGAGGAGCGCCTGAGCTCGCGCCGTCCGTCACGCGTCCCTCGCGCAGCGGATGCCGGAGAAGATCTGGCGCCGCATCGGGAGGTCCCAGTTGCGGAAGGTCAGGCGGGAGACGGCGGGATGCGTTGCCCACGAGGCGCCGCGCAGCACCTTGTACTCGGGGCCGAAGAACACCTCCGAATACTCGGGGTACGGGAACGCCTCGAACCCCGGATAGCCGGAGAAGTCGCTCGACGTCCATTCCCAGACCGATCCGATCCCGTCGAGCACCCCGAGGCGTGGCGGCCCGCTCCCACTCGGCCTCGGTCGGCAGCCGCTTGCCGGCCCACTCGGCGTACGCGGCCGCCTCCTCATAGGAGACGTGCTGGACGGGCTCCCAGGCCGTCACGATGCTCGCGCTTTCCGAAGCGGGTGCACATCCACATCGGGCCGTCGCGCTCCCACGCCATCGGCGGCTCGCGGCCCGTGTCGGCGAGGAAGCCGGCGTACTCGTTGTTCGTCACCGGCTCCGACTCGATCGAGAAGGCGCCGAGCTCGACCTCGTGCGCCGGGCGCTCGTTGTCGTAGGCCCACGGCTCGTCGTCCGTGCCCATGACGAACGTCCCCTCCTCGACGAGGACGTCCTCGCGCATGCCCGACCCGTCGTCGCGGCCCGCCGCCCTCGTGCTCGAGGCCGCTGAGCTGGATCGTCTGCAGCATCGTCTCGACGTGCTGCTGCTCGTGCTGGATCACGAGGCCGAAGGCGAACCCGTCGCGGAGCAGCGGGTCGTCGGGGTCGAGCTCGATTTCGTCGAGCACCGTCGAGCGACCGGTCGCGCACGTCTGCGACGTACGCGCGCGCCCGATCGGGGTCGAGCAGTGGCAGCGTCGGGCGCTCGCTCCGCTCGTGGGCGAAAGCGTCGTAGAGATCGTCGCCGTCCGAAAGCATCGGCTGCGCGGCCGCCGAGCCGCCGTGAGAGCCACAGCTCCTCGAAGTGCCCGATGTGGGCGAGGTCCCAGACGAGCGGCGACATGATCGCGGACACCTGCCGGGCGAGCTCCTCGTCCGAGAACGGCTCGAGCAGGCTGAGCGTCGCGCTCGCGCGCGGCCTCGAGCTCGTCGGCGATGCGCTCCTTGGAAACGGTGGTCGCCTTGTCCGTGCCGGCCATCGAAGCGAGAAGTCTAGGCGGACAGGGAAGATGCGCCGGCATGGGCGATCTGATCGTCGTCGGGCCGCAGGAGCGCGACCGCGAGGCGGCGCGCGTCGGCTCGGCGGGCGCATCGCGTGCTCTTCGGGCCCGGACCTCGACGTGACCGACGCCGACCCGGGCCAGCTCGTCGACGAGCTGGCGGCGCTGCCCGCCGACGGCATCGTCGGGACGAAGGACCGCTCGGCGCTGCTCGCTGCGATCGTCGCCGAGCGGCGCGGGCTTCCGGGGCCCAGCCCGGCGTCGGTTCTCGCGTGCCAGGTGAAGCCGACGTCGCGCGCGATCCAGCGAGACGCCGTCCCGGAGGCGACGCCGCGGTTCGCGCCGCTCGACGGCCCGCCGGCCTTTCCGGGCCCCTGGTTCGTGAAGCCGGTCGTCGGCCGTCTCTCGCAGGAGGCGAGGCTCGTCGACGGACGAGGCGGCGCTCGCCTCGATCGAGGAGGAGCCGCACTACCGGGACGACTACGCGCGGCTCGCCGCGCTCGCCGGCCTGCCGCCGCAGTCGGCACACGGCTTCCTCGTCGAGGAGGTGGTCGACGGGCGACGAGGTGACGCTCGAGGGCTACGTCCACGAGGGCCGGACGACGGTCGTCGGCGTCACTGACTCGCGGAAGTACGCGCGGCACGAACTCGTTCGAGCGCTTCGAGTACCCGTCCGCGCTCGCGGCCGAGCGTCTCGCCGAGCTGCCACTCCCTCGCCGAGCGGCTCGTCGCGGCTCACGGGCTCGACACCTGCTTCTTCAACATCGAGTTCTTCGTTCCCGGGACGGGCGACGTCCACACGATCGAGGTCAACGCGCGCATCGCCTCCCAGTTCGCCCCGCTCGTCGAAGCGGTTCACGGACGCTCGACGTACGACGCGCTGTTCGCGCTCGCCGTCGGCGAGGATCCCGCGTGGGCGCCCGGCCCGCCGGACGGCGTTGCGATCTCCTATGTCGTGCGCGTGTTCGAGGACGCGCTCGTCGACGCGGTGCCCGAACCGAGGAGCCGGGGCTCGAGCTGCTCGTGCGCCCAGGGCTCCGGCTCTCCGAGCAGGGGCACAACGACACTGCGAGCTTCCGGCTCGCGATCTTCACGGAGCACGGCGCGACGCGCGAGCAGGCGCTCAGCCGCTGCCGCGAGCGGGCGCGCTCGCTTCGTTTCGCTCTCTCGGCCGCCGAGGAAGACCGAGCCCGCTGACGAGCGCGCCCGCGAACGCGAGGCCGGCGGAGACCCACATCGCCGCCCGGAACGCGTCTGCGGCGCTCGCGAGCTCGTCCGGCGTGCGCGAGCCGAGCGAGAATGGCTCGCCCGTCGAGGAGTAGACGAGCGAGACGACGACGCCGAGGCCGGCCACGGCCACGAGCTGTCCCACGCGCGAGACCGTCGTGTTGATGCCCGAGGCGACTCCCGTCAGCCCTTCCGGCGCGGGCTTCAGCG
Organism: uncultured Actinomycetes bacterium; assembly: GCA_963705945.1. GTDB lineage: Bacteria > Actinomycetota > Thermoleophilia > Gaiellales > Gaiellaceae > PALSA-612. Next base: position 45,931 of record CAVPLG010000006.1, read on the forward strand.
CGGTCGCGGTGACGGCCGGCACGGTCGCGGACAGGCCGACTGAGAAGACGATCAGCGGCGGGAACACATGCACCCAGTAGCTCGAGCCGGCATCGAGGAGACCGAGCAGAGCAAGCCCGATGCCGATCAATACGGGTCCGCCGACGAGGAACGGCCTCGGGCCGATGCGGTCGGCGGCCCGGCCGAAGCGCGCCGCGAGAAGCAGGAGCGAGATGCTGATCGGGACAACGATCAGGCCGGCCTTCGCGGGCGAGTAGCCGAGCACGGATTGCGCGAAGAGGACGAGGAAGAAGAGCGCGCTCCCGAGCGCCGCGTAGATGAAGAACGTCGCGAGGTTCGCCACGCTCAGCTCGCGGATGCGAAAGAGCGACAGCGGCATCATCGGGTGCGGCGGAGCGCCATTCGACGAGGACGAAGCCGACGAGGGCCAAAGCGGCGAGCACGAAGCCGAGGACGACGCCGGCGCTTCCGAACCCGTCCTTCGGCCCCTGGACGAGCGCCCAGACGAGCGAGCCGATCCCGACCGCGCCCGAGCACGACGCCGGGGATGTCGAGGCGCCGGTCGTGGCGATCCGTGCGGCAGGTGTCGCGCGACACGAGCGTGGCGGCGATCGTCACGACGGCGAGGGGGATGTTGAGGAAGAAGATCACGCGCCACGACACCGCCTCGACGAGCGTGCCGCCGATCACGGGCCCGGCTGCGGTGGCGACGCCTGTCCAGGCCGTCCAGGAGCCGATCGCCTGCCCCGCCTCGTCCTTGTAGGTCGCGCGCAGCAGCGCGAGGCTGCCGGGCGTGAGCAGCGCGCCGAAGATGCCCTGGACGGCGCGCGCGCCGATCAGCACGCCCGTGTTCGGCGCCGCGCCGGCGAGCACCGACGCGACGGCGAAGCCGGCGACGCCGACGACGAACGTGTTCGCGTAGCCGTAGCGGTCGCCGAGCGCGCCTGCCGGGAGGTAGAGGGCCGCGAGCGCGAGCGAGTAGCTCGAGGAAGATCCACTGCTCGCCGGACAGGCCGAGGTCGAAAGTCCTTGTCGATCGTCGGCAGCGCGACGTTGACGACGAACGCGTCGAGGAAGGCCATCGACGAGCCGAGGATCGTCGCGACGAGAATCAGCCGCTTCCGGGTCTCGGGAGTCATGCTGCGCGTAACCATGACCGCCGGTCAGCGTGTCAGATGAGGCGCGTCTTCGTGGTCAGGCGTTGGAGAAGTCTGCAGTGAAGGGGATGTCCGCCGGCGGCGTCCCGATCACGATGGCGATCTCCGCATGATCCGTCAGTTCGATCGTGCGCGGGTCACCGTCGAAGCGCTTGCCGTCGACGAAGATCTGAATGCTCGTGGGGTGGCAGTAGCCGCCGACGCAGGAGGGGCTCAGCCGCACATCCCATTGGGTGAAGAACTGCCCGAGCGTGTTAGGGACAGCGACTGCTGATTCGGTGTGAAGGATGCCGTCGGTGAAGTGCGTGTGCAGCGGCGAGATGCACGGCTTCTCGCAGAGGTCGATGCGGCCGTATCCCGCCGAGCCGTCCTCAGCTTTGAGCGTCTTGACGCCGGGATCGTTCGTGTTGATGCCGATCCCTGCCGGCACGACGACCGGGACGCCGTTGACGAAGACGTCGAGGTGGGCATGGACGTGATTGGTGAAGTTCTCCTTCCGCTCCGGCCGGAGGCCAGCGGCGACGGTGAGGCGGAGCGGATTAGCCGGGGCCGGCCACGGCGCAGCTCCCTTGTGCGGGCGTCGGGGCCGGGGCCGCGGCGACAGGAGCGTCGCTGCCTGGCACTCCACCTCCGCAGCCGGTGAGCGCGACCGACCCGCTGAGCACGGCGAGCGTCGAAGGCGCTCAAAGGGATCTTCATGGGGCGGCAAGCATAGGGCATGTGATCTGACCGTCACGTTGGCATGCTTCGCGAGAACCGCTACGACGAGGAGGAGCGATGGGCGAGCAGGGGACGGTTGGCAGCTGGAGGCGATCGACGAGATCCCGCCCGTCAAGCCCGACTGGCCGGCGACGTGGAAGTCGGTCCGCCATCACTTCGGCATCACCGCGTTCGGGATCAATGCCGTCACGAAGGACGCGGGCAACGTGCTCATCCCGGAGCACGCAGCACGGCGCGACGGGCGAGCAGGAGCTCTACTTCATCCACGTCGGCGAGGCGCTCGCGACGCTCGGCGGCGACCAGGTGACGGTGCCTGCCGGGAGCGCCGTGATGGTCGACGGACCGACGCCGCGGAAGTTCGAGGCGAGCGGCGTCGCCGACGACGCTGATCGTCGTCGGCGGTACCCCGGACAAGGCGTACGAGGTCGGCGACTGGGAGAAGTAACCTTCGACGGCACTGCGGGCGTGGCGGAACTGGCAGACGCGGCGGGTTTAGGTCCCGTTGGGCCGCAAGGCCCTTAGAGGTTCGAGTCCTCTCGCCCGCACTGGTCCCATCACTGACAGCGCTGAGACGTTACGAACGTGCCGATCGGTGCACAAGAGCCGGGCCAGGCGGCCGTAGACTCGCGCGATGAGTCACTCGTTCGCGACCGGCTTCGGCCTCGGGTTCGTCGTCGCCGCCCAGGTGGGGCCGATCTGGGTCTTCTGCGCTCGTTCGGTGCTGCGGGGCATCGGCACGGGTCGGGATCGCGATCGGCGCCGGCGCGGCCGTGATCGATGCGCTCTACGCAGGCCTCGGGCTCGCCGGCGCGAGCGCGATCCTCGAGATCGACCCCGTCCGCATCGGCTTCGGCGCTCGTCGGCGCGGGATTCCTCGCCTTCCTCGGCGCTGCGCACGCTCTGGAGCGCGTTCCGGATCCGGCTCGGCGGTGAGACGGACGGAAGAGGTGTCGTCGCCGCGCCGCGCATTCGTCACCTCGCTCGCCGCCACCGCCTCGAACCCGGCGACGATCGCCTCTTGGGCCGCGGTCTTCGCGGCCGCGGCGACGGCCAATCTCGTCGATACCGGCTGGACTGCCGGCGCTCTCGTGGTCGGCGTCGCGATCGGGACGATGACGTGGTTCACGATCCTCTCGACCAGCCTGTCGCTGACGCGGCATCGCGTCGGGACCGCGGCTGCTGATGGTCGTCGACGCGCTCTCAGGGCTCGTGCTGCTCGGCTTCGCGACGCTCCTCGCGCGTCAAGACCGTCGACGAGGCCGCCTGAGCGGCGGACCAGGCGTCGAGCTCACCCAGCCGCTCCTCGATCGCGTCCGCCGCGAGCGCAGCGCTCCGCGCGTCTCCTCCGACGGCCGCGACGAACCGCTCCCGATCGAGCGCGAAGAGCTCGACGTGAGTGCGCGCGACACACGACGCGACTCCGCGGGACGTCATGGAGCAGCGCGATCTCGCCGAAGTACTCCCCCTGCGCCAAGACATGGACGTGCGTGCCGTCGCGGATCACGTCGATCTCACCGGACGCGATCACGTAGAAGAGGTCGCCCGGCTTCGCCCTGCGTGACGACTGAGGCGCCCTGCGGCGCCCGGAGCTCGGTCGACGCGCGACGCCAGCCGCTCGAGCGTCGTCACCGGGAGCGGCGCGAACAGCGGCACGCCGGCGAGCAGCGCCCGCTCGCGCTCGGGCACGCTCGACACGTCGTCGATCGCGCCGCAGACGCCGGTGGCGCGAGGAGGGCGACCACCGGGCAGGAACACGCCGGACACGACGAGCGCCCACGCGGATCCCGAGATGCGCGACCTGGATCGATCCGAGCACCGATCCGATCGCGACGGCTGCCGTGACCGCGATCTCGAAGACGCCGAACACGCGTCCGAGCACGTGCTCGTCGACGCTGCGCTGGAGGAGGGTGAAGCCGGAGACGTCGAGCAGCGCGTTGCCGACACCCACAAGCCCCAGGCACACGAGTGCCCAGCCGTAGGCGGGCCAGGCGCCGATGAGCGCGATCGGCGCGCCCCAGAGCACGAGCGCGCCGCCGAACACGCCCGCCAGCCGGCGCCGGCGCGACGAGGCTGACGGCGGTCGAGGCCTCCGAGCAACCCACCGGCGCCGAGCGCGGCGTTCAGCCAGCCGACCCCGGCCTCGCCCGTGTCCATCAGCTCGAACGCCGCGACCACGAGGAGGACGTTGAGCACGCCCCGCACCATCGTCTGCGAGGCGAACAGAAGGACGATCAGGCGAGGGTGCGGCTCCTCGCGCAGCGTGCGGACGCCGCCGAGCAGCTCGCCGACGCGTGTTGCGCTCGACGCCCCGCGGCGCGCGTGTGACGTCGCCCGCGCGGTGGATGCCGCTGACGAGCACGGCGCACACGACGTAGACGCCTGCCGCCGCGGCGACCGCGACGTCGACGCCGTACCGGGCGGCGAGCACGCCGCCGACGACCGGGCCCACGAAGCGTCCCGACGCCTTCGAGCGTGCTCGACGAGACATTCGCCGCGACGAGCTCCTGCGGCGTGCGCGCGAGCATCGGGACGAGCGCGAGCGTCGCGGGCCTCACCGGGGCACCGACGACGGCGGCCAGCGCCGCGAGCGCGAACACGACCGCGCGCGGGCTGTCGGCGGCCAGGGCGAGCGCGATCGCACCGATCGTTCCCGCGCGGAGCAGATACATCGCGAAGAGCACGCGCTGGCGCGGGTACCGGTCGGAGAGCATCCCGCCGATCGGCAGCGCGACCGCGGCCGGCGCCATCCGCACGAGACCGAGCAACCCGACCGCTCCGGCGCCTCCTACGGAGAACGCATAGATGGACACCGCGACGAAGTGCGCCCACTCTCCGATGTAGTAGCCGGCCCAGGAGAGCTCGAGCCGCCGCAGCTGCGGCTCGCGAAAGACGTCGACGAGAGTCGACAGCTGATCCCCGGCTCGCCCGAGCATACGGCGCACGTCGAGGGACTCATAGCGCGTCGGTGGCTCAGATGCCTTCTGGTTGAATGGCTCGCGTGGACGCGACGGTCGAGCAACTGCCCGAGGACAGGGTCCGCCTGTCCGTCTCCGTGCCGCAGCACGACCTCGAGCACGCGGTCGAGCACGCCGCCTCCGACCTCGCGACGAGCGTCAAGATCCCGGGCTTTCGCAAGGGAAAGGTGCCGATGCCGGTCCTCATCGCGCGCGTCGGCAAGGAGCGGCTGATGGACGAGGCGGTGTCCAGCCACATCGGCGGCTGGTTCCGGAACGCCGCTGCGACGCGCGCGCATCCAGCCGATCGCGCAGCCCGATTACGAGTACGACGCTGCCGGACTCGGCCGAGACGCCGTTCGCAGTTCACGGCCACCGTCGCCGTGCAGCCGAAGATCGAGCGTGCCGGACTGGACGACGCTCGAGGTCGGCAAGCACGAGGCCGAGGTTCCCGCAGGAGCTCGTCGACGCCGAGATCGAGGCGCTTCGCTCGAGCGTGGCCGAGGTGGTCCCCGCTGGCGATCGGCCGGCGCGCGGACGGGGACGTCGTCGTGATCGACGTCGTCAACCCGGACGGCGAGGCGCGACGCGACGTGGTCGTCGAGCTCGGCAGCGTCGCGGCTCGTCGAGGAGCTCGAGGACGGCGATCGTCGGGCATGTCACCGGGCGAGACGAAGGACATCGAGCACGAGCTCGTCGACGGGACGACCGCCCAGATCGCTGTGACGCTCAAGGAGGTCAAGGAGAAGGTGCTGCCGCCGGTCGACGACGATCTCGCGAAGGCCGCGACCGAGTTCGACACGCTCGCCGAGCTGCGCGCCGACATCGAGGGAAGCTCCGCGCGCAGATCGACGAGGAGATCGAGTCGGTGTTCCGCGCGGCGGCGATCGACACGCTCGTCGAGGCTGCGAACGTGCAGCCGTCCGGCCCGCTCTCGTCGACTGCGCGCGCGAACGAGCTGCTCGCCGGGCTCCTCCGCATCGCTCGAGCAGCCGCGGCGTCTCGCCGGAGACGTACCTCGCGCTCTCGAACCAGTCCCCCGAGGACCTGCGCGACCGACTGCGCGCGGAGGCGGCGCTCTCCGTCGCGCGCGAGCTCGTCCTCGACGTCGGTCGCGGAGCAGCTCGCGATCGAGGTCTCGGACGAGCAGATCGAGACCGTGCTGCGCGAGCAGGGCGAGACGCGACGAGACGATCGAGGGCGTGATGGACTCGCAGCTCCGAGAGTCGATCCGCCAGGATCTCCGTCTGCGCTACGCGCTCGACCGCATCGCCGCCGAGGTCAAGCCGATCCCGGTCGAGCTCGCCGCCGCGCGCGAGAAGCTCTGGACGCCGGAGCAGGAGAAGCAGCCTCGAGAGACAACGTTATGGACCCCAGGAGGTAAGGAACCCGCATGAGCCCACTCATCCCCATGGTCATCGAGCAGACGTCGCGCGGCGAGCGCGCGTTCGACATCTACTCGCGTCTGCTCAACGAGCGGATCATCTTCCTCGGGACGCCGATCGACGACCAGATCGCGAACGTCATCGTCGCGCAGCTCCTCCATCTCGAGTCGGAGGACCCGGACAAGGACATCTCGATCTACATCAACTCGCCGGGCGGGATCGTCTACGCGGGGCTCGCGATCTACGACACGATGCAGTTCATCAAGCCCGACGTGCAGACGATCTGCGTCGGGATGGCGATGTCGATGGGGGCGGTCGTGCTCGCGGGCGGCACGCCGGGCAAGCGGATGGCGCTGCCCCACTCGAAGATCCTCATCCACCAGGGCTCGGCGGGCTTCTCCGGCCAGCCGACGGAGATCGAGATCCAGGCCAAAGAGGTAATCAGCCTCAAGCGGCTAATGGAGGAGATCATGTCCAAGCACACCGGCCAGACGATCGAGAAGGTGACGAAGGACATGGACCGCGACTACTACATGACCGCCGACGAGGCCAAGGAGTACGGCGTCATCGACGCGGTCATCGAACATCGCTAGATCGAGCGCTAGCGCAAACGGACGAGACACGGTACAACGAGGGCGGAGATGGCGAGGGCGACGGACGGTAACGAGCAGCTTCTGTGCTCCTTTTGCGGGAAGAGCCAGCGTCAGGTCAAGAAGCTGATCGCCGGCCCCGGCGTCTACATCTGCGACGAGTGCATCGATCTCTGCAACGAGATCATCGACGAGGAGCTCACGGCTCCTGCGTATCTCGACCTCGAGTCGCTCCCGCGCCCGAAGGAGATCTACGCGAGCCTCAACGACTACGTCGTCTCGCAGGACGAGGCGAAGCGGACGCTCGCGGTCGCCGTCTACAACCACTACAAGCGCGTCCAGATGGGGCAGAGCCGAGGACGACGTCGAGCTCCAGAAGTCGAACATCCTTCTGCTCGGCCCGACCGGGCTGCGGCAAGACGCACCTCGCCCAGACGCTCGCGCGGATCCTCAACGTCCCGTTCGCGATCGCCGACGCGACGGCGCTGACCGAGGCGGGCTACGTCGGCGAGGACGTCGAGAACATCCTGCTCAAGCTGATCCAGGCGGCCGACTTCGACATCAAGAAGGCGGAGACGGGGATCATCTACATCGACGAGGTGGACAAGATCGCGCGCAAGGCGGACAACCCGTCGATCACGCGCGACGTCTCCGGCGAGGGCGTCCAGCAGGCGCTGCTCAAGATCCTCGAGGGGACGGTCGCGTCGGTGCCGCCGCAGGGCGGCCGCAAGCATCCGCACCAGGAGTTCCTCTCGATCGACACGACGAACGTCCTCTTCATCTGCGGCGGCTCGTTCGGCGGGCTCGAGAAGATCATCACCAAGCGCGCCGGCCGGAACGCCGTCGGCTTCGGCGCGAAGATCCACTCGAAGAACTCGCCCGAGTCGTCGGAGCTCCTGTCCGACGTGATGCCGGAGGACCTGCTCGCGTACGGCCTGATCCCCGAGTTCATCGGCCGGCTGCCGGTCGTCTCGCACGTGCACCAGCTGAAGCGCGAGGATCTCGTGAAGATCCTCACCGAGCCGAAGAACGCGCTCGTCAAGCAGTACCAGCGCTTCTTCAACTACGACTCGATCGAGCTCGTGTTCACGGAGGACGCCCTGTGGGAGATCTCCGACCACGCGCTCGAGCGCGAGACCGGCGCGCGCGGCCTGCGCTCGATCATCGAGGGCGCGCTGCTCGACGTGATGTTCGAGCTGCCCTCGCGCAAGGACGTCTCCAAGTGCGTGATCACGAAGGAGACGATCTCGAAGGGCTTGAAGCCGACCCTCGTCACGTCATCGGCGCAGAGGCCGACGAGGACGAGTACGGATCTCGCCGAAGAGTCGGCCTAGTCCTCGCAACCTGACCGCTTCACCCCGGCCCTCTCGGCCATCGTCCCAGGGACAGTCCCCGGGACCTGTCCTGAGCCGACCTGTCTGACCTAGCAAGCGGCGAACCAAGCCGCGTGTCGAGGACGCAGCTCGTCCGACCCGTCGATAAGAGAGGACTTGGGGACTGTCCCTGAGCCAGGTCCCTTGTGGCCCTGACGAACCGGCTAGGGCACGTCCATCCGCCGCAGCTTGCGTATGGCGAGCGCCGTGAAGCCGGCAAGCACGACGACGACACCGGCGATCGCCGCGCCGATGCCCAGCGGGACGTCGATCGTCGCGAGGCGGCTCGCGTCGAGCCCGTGCACAAGCCCGAGCGCGTAGCGCCGGACGCTGAGGATAGCGGACACCGTCGAGGTACGCGGCAAGCCTCGCCTCCCACACGAAGACGTAGACGAGCCCGATGACGAGCGCGTGCTTCGTCGCGAGCCCGGCCCACGTGAAGATCGCGGCATACGCCGCCGCGCCGGCGAGCAGGCCGATGCCAGTCGCGAACGCCCCTCGGAGGTCACCACCTTCGATCAGCGCCACCGAGAGGCCGGCGCTGATCGCGACGGGAAGGCCGCCGACGACGATCACTGCGGCGAGCTTCGGCACGACGATCCGCCACCGCGCCAGCGGGCTTCGTCGTCAGGTAGACGAGCGTGCGGTCTCCGACGTCGTTGCCGAACGCCGCGACGCCGAGCAGGAGCATGACGAGCGGCAGGATGGCCGATGCGATCAGGGTAGACGTGAGGTCGTCGGCGTTCTCCGCAGGCGTGGTGGGACGACTCCGCGACTCTGAAGAGCCCGGCGACGAGCAGCGGCAGCGCGCTGAGCACGAGCACGAGCCACCAGCGCCGGCTGCCGGCGAGCTGGCGAAGCGTGAGCGAGAAGATCGCCGCCATGCGTCAGCCCTCCACGTCAACCCTGGGCGAGGTACTCGAAGACGCTCTCGAGGGAGTCGTCGAGGGGCTCGATGCGCTGGACGCGAACACCCAAGCCGTTGCGCGACAACGGGCACGGAGCGCTGGAGAAGCGCAGACGTCATTCGAGCGGACGCGCAGGCGGTCCTCCGCGTCGATCTCCACCGATTCGACCGCACGTGCATCGAGCAGGCCGGCCGCGAGCGCACGCGGGTCCGACGAGTCGAGGCGGACGACGAACGGCCGGTCGTTGAGCTTCTGCCGGATCGCGCGGAAGTCGCCGCTCGCTGCGAGCTTGCCGCCGACCATGAGGTGGATGCTGTCGGCGAGCTCCTCGACCTCCTCGAGGATGTGGGACGAGACGAGGACCGTCCGCCCTTCTCGCCGCGAGCCGTCGGATCACTTCGCCGAGGTGGAGCCGTTGGACGGGGTCGGTGCCCGAGAGCGGCTCGTCGAGCAGAAGCAGATCCGGGTCGTGGACGAGCGTTGCGGCGAGGCGCGTCCGCTGACGCATCCCGCGGGAGTACCCGCGCAGCCGACGCGTCTCCGCGTCCGACAGCCCGACCGTCGCCATGGCCGCCTTCGCAGCCGAGGTCGGTTCGGCCACTTGCTGGAGTCGCGCGCCGAGCTCGACGAACTCGAGCCCCGTGAGGAAGTCGTAGACCGACTCGTGCTCCGGCATGTAGCCGATCCGCCGATAGAGCGGGGGGTTGCCGCGGATGCGCTCGCCGAAGACGCTCACCGTCCCCTGGGACGGCGACGTCAGACCGGCGATCATGCGCAGGAGGGTCGTCTTGCCCGCGCCGTTCGGGCCGAGCAGCGCGATCACGCCTGGTTCGACGGCGAGCGTGACGTCGGCGACGGCAACGACGCCGCCGAACCACTTCGAGACGTGGTCGACTGCGATCGTCGGCGACGGGGCGAGCACGGTCACTGGCGGACGAGCGCCGACGTGCGGCGGACGAGGAGCGCGCCGAGGACTACCGTCAGCCCGACGAGCCAGAGCGCCGAGACACCCGCCGACACGGGCCGGCTCGTGTTCGGGTCGCCGTAGGCCCAGTGGATGACGTCGTCGAGCACGTGCGGCATCGACGCGAGCGAAAGGGTGTCCGCGAGGCCGCCGCTGAAGCTGTCCTCGGCGATGCCGCCGATCGCCGAGCCGATGAAGATGACGGCGAGAGCCGCGATCGACGCGTACGCGCGGCGTGTCGTGAAGGACGCGACGAGCAGCGAGAGTGTCGTGTAGAAGCCCGCGACGAGCACGGCGACGAGGAGCGAGCGGGGAAGGACGTCCCAGTTGTCGCCGAGCCACGACCGGAAGTCCCGGGCATCGAGCGCATTCCAGAAGAAGAGGACCGCTACGGGCACGAAGAGCGATGAGGCCCGTGATCGTGAAGAACGCTGCCCACCGTGACGCCGGTGTAGTCCCTGGGCGTGATCGGACGCGCGGCGTACAGCGCGAGCACGCCGTCGCGCCGGTCGGGGCAGACAAGCAGTGGCGCGACGACGGCCGCGAACAGCCCGAGGGGGAGGATGGCGTAGTCGAAGTACTCGGCGTACGACGGCAGTTCGTAGTCGTCGGGGTTCGTGGGCACGGAGCCGAGGAAGGCCGCGAGAACGACGAAGATCACCATCGGCACGAGCACGAGGCCGATCAGGAGCCAGGGCGCGATCTTCGCGGCCGTGCCACGGCCGAGCCCGAGCGAGATGCGGATGCCGTCCCGCCAGATGGCCCGGCGGCGCGCCCAGCGTCCGCGTCGCTCACCCTCGTAGGACTGGTAGCCGAGGTCGAAGATCTCGGCGGCGCGGGGTGCTCACTGGGCTGCGCTCCCGTCGTCCGCTCGCTGCGAGCGGCGTGAAGACGTCCGCGAGCGTGTGCCGCTCGGGTGCGAGCCGGTACACGAGCGCGCCGGTCTCGACGATCGCGTCGCGAAGGATGTCGTACTCGTCGCCCGAGACGTGCGGGAGCCGCAGCCGGTTCCCGTCGCGCTCGACGGCGAGGCCGCGCTGTCCGAGCTCCGCCGCGAGCGGCTCGGCGCCGTCGACGACGTCGACGAGGAGCGTCTCCGTCTCCTCCGTCAGCCCCGCGACCGGTCCCGCGCGGAGCACGCGGCCAGCGTCGAGGACGACGACGGCGTCGCACGTGCGCTCGACGTCCCCCATCAGGTGGGTCGAGATGACGATGCTGATGCCGAAGTCGCGGCCGACGTGGCGGATCAGCTCGAGCATGTCCCGCCGGCCGATCGGGTCGAGCCCGGCGGTCGGCTCGTCGAGGAACGCGACGACCGGGATCGTGGACGAGCGCCTGAGCCAGCTTCACCCGCTGCTTCATCCCCGTCGAGTACGTCCCGATCGCGCGGTAGCGCTCTTCGAACAGCCCGACGTGACGGAGGATGTCCGAGGCGCGCAGCCGGGCCGCCGTCCGCGGGAGTCCGCTGACCTCTCCCATGTAGGCGAGGAACTCGGCCGCGGATACCGTGCGCGGGAGGCAGTCGTGCTCTGGCGCGTACCCGATGCGCGTGCGGTACTCGGGCGGGCCGGACGGGTCGACGCCGAGCACCTCGACGGAGCCCCCGTCCGGCTTCAGCAGGCCAAGGAAGACCTTCAACGACGTCGTCTTGCCCGCGCCGTTCGAGCCGAGGAGGTCCGTGACCCCCTCGCCGATCTCGAATGTTGCGCCGTCGAGCGCCCGGACAGAGCCGAAGGTCTTCGTCAGGCCGTGCGCGCGGACGAGCGCCACCCCACGAGCCTATCCAGGGTCGACAGCAGTAGACTGGCCGCATGCCGAGATATCTGATCGAGCGCACGTACACCGTCGACATGGATTCGGTGCCGGCCGTCGCTACACGATCGAAGGCCATCGGCCATCACCACTATCCCGAGATCGTCTGGGAGCACAGCCACGTGACGGTCGACGAGGAGGGGAATCCGAAATCGTTCTGCGTCTACGCGGCGCCGACTGAGGAGATGGTCCGCGAACCATGCCGACCAGCTCGGGGACCACGTCGTCGTCCAAGATCTACGAGATCGCCGGTGACGTGACCCCGGACGATTTCCCGCTGACCGACGCTCCTGGCGCGTAGCGCGAGCTAGCGGGAGCGCAGGCGCTCCGCATCGGTCAGGTGGAACGCCGCCTGGCTGGCGACGACCTGGCGCATCGTGATCGCGCGCCGCGTCGCGGCGTCGTCGTCGGGAACGAGCTCGAGCGCCTCGCCGTAGAGACGGACCGCGCGCTCCTTCGCCCAGCCGCGCCCGGCGTGCTCGGCTGCGCGAGCAGATGCTCGACCGCATGACCCGGCTCGCTCGCCTCACGCCAGTGATGGGCGAGCGCTTCGTGCGCCTGCCCGCCGCTCGCCGTCTCGAGGAACTGTGCGACCGCACCGTGGCGTTCGCGCCGCGCTTCGCGGGGTAGCGTTGCGTACGCGACTTCCTGGATCAGTGCGTGCTTGAACGCGAACTGCTGGTCGCCCTGGAAGCGGGATACGGGCTCGCGCCGGATCAGGTCGCGCTCCTCGAGCGAGCTGAGGAGGCGCTGCGACGTGCGTCGCGAGGCGCGATCGCCGACGAGCCCGCCGCGCCAGAAGACGCGGCCCATGACGGAGGCGTCGACGAGCGCCGCCCGCTCGTCAGGCGGTAGTGCGTCGAGCCGCGCGGCGACGAGCCCGAGAATGCTCGTCGGGAGCGCGTCGCCGTCCGCAGACCCTTCCGCGATCGTCGCCGACAGCTCCTCGATGAAGAGCGGGTTGCCCTCGGCCGCCTCTGCGATGGCCTGCGCGCGATTCGTCGGGAAGTCGGAATGACGGAGCAGCTGCTCGGCGAGGTCCGCGCCCGCCGAGTCCGATCAGCGGCTCGAGCCGGATGGCCGTGTACGCCGGCAGGCCGCCGCCCCAGCTCGGCCTGTCGGTGAGGAGCTCCGGGCGGGCGAGCGCGACGAACAGACCGGGACCTCGCGGACTCGCGCTCCGAAGGTCTCGAGCAGGTCGAGGAGGCTCCCGTCCGCCCAGTGGATGTCCTCGTAGACGAGCAGCGTCGGGACCGTCGAGGGCGAGGGACTCGACGAGCACGCGGGCGGAGAAGATGAGCGTCTCCCGGTCGATCTCGTCGTCGCCCGAAGTCGAGGCCGACAAGGGCTGCAAGGGGCGTCCCGTGCTCCTCTGCGGCCGCCGGTCCCGCCAGCGTGGCGACCGCGTCCGTCAGCTTCGCCTGCGCTTCCATCCGAGCCGTCTGAGTCGAAGATCTGCGCCAGCTGCTTCACCTGCTGCGCGAAGGCGCTGTACGGGCTGCTGACGCCGTACGGCGTCGACCGGCCCCGGATCACTCGCGCACCCTGGTCGGCGACCTGTTGCGAGAGCTCGAAGGCGATGCGCGACTTGCCGATGCCGGCCGGCCCGAACACCGTCACGAAGTGCGCTCGTTTCTCGTCCGCGACGCGCTGCCAGATGTCGGTCAGGAGCGTGAGCTCGCGGTCCCGGCCGATCATCGGTACCGGCGCCGCAGGCCGCTCGCCGACGGCCGCGATCGCCCGGAGCGCGAGCCAGGCCGGCACCGGAGCCGCCTTGCCCTTCGCGACCACCGGCTGGGCCGGCGCGTACTCGATGGCGCCGCGCGTGCTTCGGAACGTGTCCTCTCCGACGAGCACCGAGCCGACCGGCGCCGCCGACTGGAGGCGCGCGGCGGTGTTGACGACGTCGCCCGCGATCATCGCCTCACCACGCTCGGGACGCGCGTCGAGCTCGACGATCGCCTCGCCGGTGTTGACGGCGATGCGGATCTGAAGCCCGTCGTCGTCCGCCCAGTCGCGAATGGCGAGCGCGGCACGGACGGCGCGCTCGGGATCGTCGCCGTAGGCGGTCGGCGCGCCGAAGACGCCCATCACGGCATCGCCGATGAACTTCTCGACCCTGCCGCCGAAGCTCTCGGTCAGGCTACGCACACGGTCGTAGTACGGCGTCAGCACCGCCCGGACGTCCTCTGGATCGAGGCTCTCGGAGCTGCGCGGTGAAGCCGACGAGATCGACGAAGAGCACCGAGACGATGCGTCGCTCCTCGCCGCGTCCGTCCGGCTCCCCCAGCGCTGCCCCACACGAGAAGCAGAACCGCGCGCCTTCGGGGTTCTCCTGCTGGCAGCGGATGCAGGTTGGCGGCACCTGCACAGAGTAGAAGCCTAAGCGGATCGGAGCGTGTGCTCGCGGCCGCGAACGAGATCGAGGATCGCGTCGAGCAGCTCCCACGAGTGGAGCACGTGCTCGCGCGCGAGCGTCCTCGCGCCGTTCACGCTCCCGGCCGCGATCGCCTCACGCAGCGCGCGGTGCTCGCGGTCGTTCCGCTCGTAGAGCGTGTCGAGCTCGGCCCTCGCGACCCACGTGATCTGGCCGACGAACGTTCGCCTCGCGCTCTTCGCGAGGCGCTCGAGGTACGGCGAGTCGGCCGCAGCGTAGACGACGTCGTGGAAGGCGTAGTTCGCTCCCATCCACTCGACCGCGAGCGCGTTGTCGGCCTCGCCGGCGCGCGCCTTCTCGCGCAGCACGAGCGTCAGCTCCGAGAACCGCTGCTCGGCCGCGTCGAGCTCGGCGAGCCGCTCGTCCGTCATCCGCGGGACGGCGAGCGCGGTCGCGAGGCTCTCGAGCTCGGCGCGGACGAGGAACGCCTCGCGCAGCTCGTCACGCGACAGCGTGCGAACCCGGACGCCGCGGTTTGGCGTGAACGAGACGAGCCCCTGCGCGGACAGGCGGCGGAGCGCCTCGCGGATCGGCGTGCGACTGACGCCGAAGCGCTCGGAGAGCTGCTCCTGGCGGAGGACGCTGCCCGCCTCGATCCGGCCCGAGACGATCTCGTCCTCGAGCAGCGAACGCGATCTCGTCGGCCTTCGTCCCCGGGTCGGGCATGGGAGCGAGCCTAGGAGCCAGGCGGCGAAAGCACGAGATGCCGCTCGTCCAGGTGCTGCGGCACGAACGGGAGCCCCCGCTCGGCTGCCCAGCCCTCCAACACGTGCGCGACGACGGTGGAGTCGACAGCCTCGACGCGGATGCACCCCGAGCCCGGAGTGTCCGCCTCGAACCCCTTCGCTGAGAGCGCCAGCGCGAGGTCGCCCGTGTCGGCCGTTCTCGTGAGCTCGATCTCGATCGTCATGCGGCCACCTCCGCCTTGAGCTCTGGCTTCTCCGCGAGCTCTGCCTTCTCGGCGAACTGGGCCTCTTCCGTCGAGCCCTTGAGGGCTAGCGTCGAGGACTCGCCGCCAGTGATCGCCTCGACAACGGCGTCGAAGTAGCCGGCGCCGGACTCGCGCTGGTGGCGCGTGCCGGAGTAGCCGGCGGGCTCGAGCGAGAACTCGTGCTCCTGGAGCCGGACGTAGGCGGCCATCCCCTCGTTCGCGTACCCGTGCGCCAGCTCGAACATCGACGCGTTGAGCGCGTGGTAGCCGGCGAGCGTGACGAACTGGTACCGATAGCCCATCCCCGCGAGCTGCTCCTGGAACGTCGCGATGTCCGTCTCGTCCAGGTGCCGGCGCCAGTTGAAGGAAGGCGAGCAGTTGTAGGTCAGCAGCTTGCCGGGGAACTGCTCGTTGATCGCCTGAGCGAACTCGCGCGCCTCGCCGAGGTCGGGCGTAGACGTCTCGAACCAGAGCACGTCAGCGTACGGCGCGTACGCGAGCGACCGCGCGATCGACGACTCGAGGCCGGGGCGGATGTGGAAGAAGCCCTCCGGAGTCCGCTCGCCTGTGATGAACGGCAGGTCGCGCTCGTCGACGTCGCTCGTTATGAGCGTCGCAGACAGCGAGTCCGTCCGCGCGACGACGAGAGTCGGCACACCGAGCACGTCGGCGGCGAGCCGCGCGGCGACGAGCGTGCGGACGAACTGGCTCGTTGGCACGAGCACCTTGCCCCCGAGGTGGCCGCACTTCTTCTCGGACGCAAGCTGGTCCTCGAAGTGGACGCCCGCTGCGCCGGCCTCGATCATCGCCTTCATCAGCTCGAAGGCGTTGAGCGGGCCGCCGAAGCCGGCCTCGGCGTCGGCGACGATCGGCGCTAGCCAATAGGTCGACGTGTCGCCTTCCGCGCCGTGAATCTGGTCGGCGCGGAGAAGCGCATTGTTGATCCGGCGGACGAGTGCCGGCGCGGAGTTCGCCGGGTAGAGGCTCTGGTCCGGATACGTGTGCCCGGCGAGGTTCGCGTCTGCGGCCACCTGCCAGCCCGACACGTAGATCGACTCGAGCCCGGCCTTGACCATCTGCACGGCCTGGCTACCCGAGAGCGCGCCGAGGGAGCGGACAAAGCCGTCTCCCGAGAGGAGCTGCCACAGCCGCTCGGCCCCGAGGCGCGCGAGCGTGTGCTCGACGTGGACCGTCCCGCGCAGGCGCGCGACGTCGTCCTCCGTGTACGGCCGGGTGATGCCATCGAACCGTCCGTTCGTCTCCATCGCTCTCCTCCTCGGGTCCTGTATCGCAGTTTTCGGATCCTAAACTGCGTTGATACCTCTCAATATAGTCCATTAAACCTTATCTTGGATCCCAGATGACAGCAACTTGGATCCAGACTGCAGCCCTAGAATCCGCCCATGGAGCCGCGATACAGCCCGAAAGGGGTCGAACAGCGCTGGCAGGAGACGTGGGAGGCCGAGGGCCTGTACAACGCCGACCCGGATCCGAGCCGCAAGAGTTTCGCGATCGCCCACCCGCCGCCGAACGTCACGGGCGACCTGCACCTTGGCCACGCGCTCCAGCTGTCTCTCGCCGACACGATCGTCCGCACGCGGCGGATGCAGGGCTACAACGTCCTCTTCCAGCCCGGATACGACCACGCGGGCATCTCGACGCAGAGCGCGGTCGAGAAGCATCTCGCCGCTCAGGGGAAGTCACGGCAGGATCTCGGCCGCGAGGCGTTCGTCGAGCTCGTCTGGGAATGGCTCCACGAGTACGGCGGCAAGATCATGTTCCAGTTTCGGCGGATCGGCGCCTCGCTCGACTACCGCCGTGAGCGGTTCACGATGGACGAGGCGTACGTGCGCGCGGTCATGCGCTTCTTCGTCCACCTCTGGAACAGGGGCTGGATCTACCGCTCGAACCGAATCGTCAACTGGTGCCCCTTCCACCTGACGTCGCTCTCCGACCTCGAGCTCGCGCACGTCGAGGCCGACGACGCGCTGACGTACGTCCGCTACCCGCTCGTGGACGGCGACGGTCACATCACGATCGCGACGGCGCGGCCGGCGACGATCCTCGCGGACGTCGCGGTCGCCGTGCACCCCGACGACGAGCGCTACAAATCGCTCGTCGGGCGCGAGGTGATCGTCCCCTGGGTCGAGCGGCGCGTGCCCGTGATCGCGGACGAGCGTGTCGAGATGGACTTCGGAACGGGCGCGCTCAAGGTCACGCCCGGCCACGACGCGAAGGACTACGACATCGGCCGCGACCACGCGCTGCCCGAGCTGACGGTGATCGCCGACGACGGGACGATGGACGCGGAGGCCGGCGAGCTCGAAGGCTTGACGCAGGCGGAGGCGGACGAGCGAATCCTCGCGTGGCTCCGCGATCGCGACCAGCTGGAGAAGCGGGAGTCGTACCGACACACCGTGGCCCTCTGCGAGCGCTGCATGACGCGGATCGAGCCGCGGATCTCGCCGCAATGGTGGTGCTCGATGGACGGCTTCCGGGAGCTCGCTCTCGACGCGCTCGGCTCGGGCCGGGTCCGCTTCCACCCCGAGTCACAGCACCGTTTCGCCATCTCCTCGCTCGAGGAGGCGCCCGACTGGAACATCTCCCGGCAGATCTGGTGGGGTCACCAGCTCCCGCTCTGGGAGTGTCCCGACGGCCACGCGACCGTGCAGGAGGACGAGCCCGCGGCGTGCGCCGAGTGCGGCTCGGCCGAGCTCGTCCGCTCGACCGACGTCCTCGACACGTGGTTCTCGTCCTGCCTCTGGCCGTTCGCGACGCTCGGCTGGCCGGACGACACGGAGGACCTGCGGACGTTCTACCCGGGCGACCTGAACACGACCGCGCGCGACATCATCCGCCTCTGGGAGAACCGGATGATCTTCTCGGGGCTCGAGGTGATGGGTGACATCCCGTTCGAGAACGTCGTCATCCACTCACTCATCCTCGCGCCGACCGGCGGCCGGATGTCGAAGAGCCTCGGCACGGGCATGAACCCGCTCGCCCTCTTCGACCGCTACGGCGCCGACGCGACGCGCTACGGGCTGATGAAGATGGCCTCGTCGCAGGACGTGACGTTCTCCGAGGGAGCGATCGAGGAGGGGAGCAAGCTCGCGAACAAGCTCTGGAACGTCGCGCGGCTGATCCTGCAGGCCTGCGAGGGTGTCGAGCCAGACGAGCAGCCGACGGCAACCGAGGAGCGCTGGATCCTCGCCCGCCTCGCGCAGACGCAGCGCGAGGGTGAGCGGCTGCTCGCCGAGTTCGACTTCTCCCACCTCGTCGACGAGCTCTACCACCTGACCTTCGACGACTTCTGCGACTGGTACGCGGAGGCGGTCAAGCAGCGGCTGTACGACAAGGACGCCGACGCCCAGGCGACCGCGATCGCCGCGCTCGAGCGGCTGCTCCTCCTCCTGCATCCGGTGATGCCGCACGTGACGGAGGAGATCTGGACGACCCTCCCGAACCGTTCGTCGCGCCTGATCGTCGCGCCGTGGCCCGAAGCCGACGCGGCCTACGAAGCGGACGCCAACGCGCTCGAGCGGGTCCAGCAGGCGGCGAAGCTCTACCGGCGAAACCAGGCGCGGATGAAGCTCTCTCCTGACGAGGAGCGGATCTTCGAGGCGGTCGTGCGGCCGGGCCAGGTGACGCAGGACGGGAGCATCGAGGAGGAGCTCGCGCGCATCCGCAAGGAGATCGCGCGCGCCGAGGGAATGCTCGCGAACGACCGTTTCGTCGCCAACGCGCCATCGGAGGTCGTGGACGCCGAGCGCGAGAAGCTCGCGCGCTACCGCCGCGAGCTCGAGGCGCTGTCGAGCTAGAGCCTTTTCCCGTACCGCCGCTCCTGCCGCGTCTCGCGTGCCCGCTGCTTCCAACGCCGCTTGAGCTCGCGCCCGACGCGCTTGTTCGACCGCGCCTCGACCGCACGTAGCTCACGCTCGAGCTTGCGGTAGCTCTGCATCCGCTCGGGGTCGAGCGCGCCCGACGCGAGCGCGACCAGCACGGCGCAGCCGGGCTCGGTCACGTGCCCGCAGTCGGAGAACCGGCACTCGGCCGCGAGCGCGGCGATGTCGGAGAACGCCTCGTCGACGTCTCCCTCCCAGAGCTGGAGCTCACGGAGGCCGGGCGTGTCGACGAGAATCGCGCCGCCGGGGAGGACGAGCAGCTGCCGGTGGCGCGTGACGTGGCGGCCGCGCCCGTCCCGCCGGAGCTCGCCCGTGGGCATCAGCTCACGTCCCGCGAGCGTGTTCACGAGCGTCGACTTGCCGACGCCGGACGAGCCGAGCAGCGCCACCGTGCGTGCTGGCTCGAGGTACGCGCGCACTTCGTCGAGGCCCTCGCGCGACAGGCTCGACACCGCGAGCACCGGGACGCCGATCGCGGTCGCCTCCGCCGTCGCCGATCCGCGGTCGTCGTCGGCACACACGTCGAGCTTCGTCAGCACGACGACCGGGCTTGCGCCCGACTCCCACGCCGTCACGAGGTAGCGCTCGAGCCGGCGGACGTTGAAGTCGCCGTCGAGACCCGCAACGAGGAACACCGTGTCGACGTTCGCGACGAGCGTGTGCTCCTCGGACTTGAGCCACGGCGTCTTGCGCGAGATGCGGGTTCGCCGCGGGAGGATCGCCTCGATCGCGGAGCGGCCACCCGGGGCGTCGCAGATCGCGACCCAGTCGCCGACCGCGGGCATGCCACCCGTGATCTCTTCGTCACGCAGCCGTCCGCGGACCGAGGCGAGCGTGTCGCCGCGCTCGCCGCGGACGTAGTAGCCGCCGCGGTGCTCGGCGACGACCCGCGCAGGCTCGAAGCCGCGTTCGCGATGGATTGTCATGGCCGCGTCGAGCTGGTCACTCCAGCCGAGCGCAGCAAGGTCGTTCAGGGTCAACGCGAGCTCCTTTGATCGAAGGAGCGCAGCCGAGGAGCTAAACGAGGTGTGCGTCGGGCCCCGCGGCTACGCGGGTGAAGGGGGTGAACGCAAGTTCGTTCATCGGCACCTCCTTCTCTCGACGACCTCCCGAGGGTACGCGGGCGCCCGGCTCCCGTCAACATGCCGGAGTGGGACCGAACACCGCCTGGATCGCCTCGCTCTCGCCGTGGCCCGAGGAGTTCGGGCTCGGGCGGATGCACGCGTTGCTCGATGAGCTCGGTCACCCGGAGCGCGCCTATCCCGTCGGTCCACGTCGTCGGCACGAACGGGAAGTCGACGGCGGCGCGGACGATCGCCGCGTTGCTCGAGACGGAGGGCCTGCGCGTCGGCTGCTACACGTCGCCGCACGTCTCGGGCTGGGGCGAGCGGCTCGACGTGGACGACGAGAGCTTCGAACGGTCGGTCGGCCGCGTGCGCGAAACGGCGGAGCGGGTCGGCGCGACGCAGTTCGAGGCGCTGACGGCGGCTGCGCTGTCGGAGTTCGCCGCTCGCGGGGTGGATGTCGCGGTCGTCGAGGCTGGCCTCGGCGGCAGGCTCGACGCGACGAACGTCCTCGACGCCCGGGTCGTGCTGCTGACGAACGTCTCGCTCGAGCACACGGATGTTCTCGGGGATACGCGCGATGCGATCGCCCGCGAGAAGCTGGCGGTCGCCGGGCCGGGCGCGATCGTCGTGCTCGGCGAGCCGGAGTGGACAACCCTCGTACCGGACAACGATGTGCGGATCGGCGGAGCCCGCGAGGCGGCGGAGGCGTTCCTCGGCCGCCCGATCGAGGGCGACGGTCGAGGTCTCGCTCCCGGGGCGCCTCGAACGGCGCGGCGAAACGGAGATCTGGGACGGTGCCCACACGCCAGAGGGGATCGACTGGCTCCTCGAGCGGATCCCCGACCGCGAGTGGGTCGTCGTCTGCTCGATGCTCGCCGACAAGGACGTCGACGCGATGCTCGAGCGCCTTGCCACCGTCGCGGAGAGGCTCGTCGCCACGCAGTCTTCCAGCGCGCGCACGCTTCCCGCAGCCGAGCTCGCCGGCCGGGCGCGGAGGTACGTTTCGCACGTCGTGGCCCTCGAAGATCCGGTCGCTGCGGTGCGCGAGGCGCGCACGCTCGGCGACGCCGTTCTCGTCACCGGCTCGCTCTACCTCCTGGCCGATCTCCACGGAGCCAGGTGGGAGTGACCGTCCCCGAGCGGAACGCACCGCCGGCGCGGCGCCGACGGGCGAAGCGGCCCGGGGTCGGGGGCGTGATCCTGTTCGCGTTGCTCTCGCTCGCGATCTTCGTGGCGCTCGCTTTCGCGACGGGGTACCTGATCGGCAAACTCCTGATATGAGCGCCCTCCTCGCCGCCGACTTCTTCCACTCGCAGACGTGGACCGTGACGCGGAACCTCCTGTTCTTCTTTCTCGTCATCTTCTGGCTTGCCGTCGGCTACTGGACGTACAAGGACGCGCGTCGGCGCATCCAGGATCCGTGGCTGGTCGCGATGGCGACTCTGCTCGGCCTGATCCCGCCGTTCGTCGGCGCCGTCATCTACATGCTCTTCCGGCCGCCCGAGTACCTCGAGGAGGTGCGCGAGCGCGAGCTCGAGATGAAGGCACTGCAGGCGATGCGGCCGACCGACGAGCGCTGTCCCGTCTGCCGCTCCGAGATCGAGACCGGCTTCCTCGTCTGTCCCGTCTGCACGACGCGCCTCCGCGAGGCCTGCGTGCGCTGCAAGGCGCCGCTCGACCGCCTCTGGCAGGTGTGCCCGTTCTGCGAGACGCCTGTCGCACGCGTCGCGCCGACGCCGAACATCGCGGACACGGTCGCGCCGCCCCTCGGCGAGCGGCCGGTTTCCGCGGCCGAGCGTTCGAGAGCTCGGCGGGCAAGGCGAACCGCCGAGTAGATTTCGCGCGTGCCCACAGAGCGCACGCTCATCCTCGTCAAACCCGACGGCACCGAGCGCCGCCTCGCCGGCGAGATACTCGCGCGCTTCGAGCGTCGGGGGCTGACGCTCGCCGCGGCGAAGCTCGTGCGCGTCGAGCGCGAGCTCGCCGAGCAGCATTACGCGGAGCACGCGGAGAAGCCGTTCTTCTCGGAGCTCGTGGACTTCATCACGTCGGGGACGACGCTCGCGCTCGTCCTGGAGGGCGACGACGCCGTCCGCG
Source organism: uncultured Actinomycetes bacterium (assembly GCA_963705945.1). Lineage (GTDB taxonomy): Bacteria > Actinomycetota > Thermoleophilia > Gaiellales > Gaiellaceae > PALSA-612. The sequence continues at coordinate 68,228 of CAVPLG010000006.1, forward strand.
TCACGCGCTCGACGATCGGCGCGACGAACCCCGTCGACGCCGCCCCCGGAACGATCCGCGGCGACCTCGCGCTCGCCATGCCGAACAACCTCGTCCACGGCTCGGACTCCCCCGAGACGGCCGAGCGCGAGATCGCACTCTGGTTCGGCGATGTTGACTGAATACCCAGAGTACGTCGCCGGCAACATCGAAGTCTGGACGCGCAGCAACGCGAACTTCACGGGCCCTCGCGCGCGGGAGTCGTGGGCGCGCGAGGAGATCGACTGGGGCGTGTTCGGTGTGCCTGAGTCGGAAGTCGGCGTCCTCGGGGACGTGGACGGGCTCGACGTACTCGATCTCGGTTGCGGCACGGCGATACCTCTCGGCGCAACTTTGGAGGCACGGCGCCAGGCCGGTAGGCGTCGACCCGACGCCCGCACAGCTCGCGACCGCACGCGAGATGCAGGCGGAGTTCGGGATCGAGTTCCCGCTGATCGAGGCGGTCGGAGAGGACGTGCCCCTGCCAGATGCCTCGTTCGATCTCGTCGTTTCTGAGTTCGGCGCGTCGATCTGGGCCGACCCGCACCGCTGGATCCCCGAGGCAGCGCGGCTGCTGCGACCGGGCGGCCGGCTCGTCTTCCTGCGCAATTCGACGCTCGCGACACTCCACCAGAGCCTCGAGGGGACCGTCGAGACGCTGCAGCGGCCCCAGCGCGGCCTCAACAAGATCACGTGGCCCGACACCGGCGAGGTCGAGTTCCACCTGCCACCGGGGAAGTTGATCGACGTCGTGCGCGAGTCCGGGTTCGAGATCGAGCGCATGGTCGAGCTCTATGCGCCGAATGACGCGGAGACGCACGGGTACTACGACTACGTCACCGCGGACTGGGCGCGGAAGTGGCCGGCGGAGGAGATCTGGGTCGCGCGCAAGCGCGCCGACGCTTGAGCGACCTCGACGCCGTCACCGGCGCGTTCTCGTACACGGGAAGGCACATCGCGGAGGCGCTGCTCGATCGCGGCCGGCGGGTTCGGACGCTCACACGGCGACCTCATCCGGAGCATCCGCTCGCATCCAGGATCGAGGCGGCGCCGCTCGCGTTCGACCACGGGCTGGCGGCGCGCCTCGAGGGTGCGGACACGCTCTACAACACATACTGGATCCGCTTTGAGCACGGGTCGTCGACGTTCGCGCGCGCCGTCGACAACACCGCCCGGCTCGTCGACGCGGCCGACCGCGCGGGCGTGAGTCGGATCGTCCACGTCAGCGTCGCCAATCCCGATCTCCGGTCGCCGCTCCCCTACTTCCGTGGCAAGGCGGAGACCGAGGCGCTCGTCCGCGACTCCGGACTGTCGTACGCGATCGTGCGGCCGACGCTCGTCTTCGGGCCGGAGGACATCCTCGTCTCGAACATCGCCTGGGGGCTCCGTCACGTGCCGCTCTTCCTCGTCCCCGGCGGTGGGGGATACCCCGTGCAGCCCGTGTCGGTGCGCGACACGGCGGCGATCTGCGTCGACGCCGGCGCGCGCGAAGGGAGCGAGACGATCGACGCCGCCGGCCCCGCCGTGTGGTCGTTCGAAGAGCTCGTGCGACTGATCGCACGCGCCGTCCGGAGCCGTGCTTGGATCACGCGCGCGCCGCCGGCCGTTGCTCTCGCTGCTGCCCGGGTGGCTGGCTTCGCACTCGGTGACGTCCTGCTTACGGACGACGAGCTCGGCGCGCTGATGGCCGGCCTGCTCGTGTCACACGAGCCCGCCCGTGGAAATGACCGGCTCGACGACTGGCTGACCGCGCACGGCAACGCGCTCGGTCGCCGCTACGCGTCCGAGCTAAAACGCAACTTCCGCTGATGCGTGCCGCAGCTCTGGTCGTCGCTCTCCTCGCGCTCGCGCCGGTCGCCGGCGCGACGCGGCATGCGCCCGAGCTGAGGATCGAGCTGGTCGCGAGCGGCTTTAGACAGCCGGTCGACGTCGTCGCGGCGCCCGGCGAGCCGGGTCGCCTGTACGTCGTCGAGCGTGCCGGGCGTGTGCGCGTGGCCGAGGGGTCGACGGTGCTTCGCGCGCCGTTCCTCGACATCAGGGACCGGGTGCGCTCGGGAGGGTTGCTCGGGCTCTTCTCGATCGCCTTCTCGCCGCGCTACCGCACGGACCGTCGGGCGTACGCGATGTACAGCGGCGCCGGCGGCAACGTCTACGTCGTCGAGCTGCACGTCCGAAGCGGTCGCGCGCACGTCGCGAGAACGCTGCTCCGGTTCCGGGTCCCGGCCGACCCGTATGCACACGTCGGCGGTCAGCTCGCGTTCGGGCCAGGCGGGCGGCTGAACGTCGGCATCGGCGATGGCCTCGATCCGGCCGCGGCGCAGGACCCCGCGAGCCTGCTCGGGAAGATCGTCCGCCTCGACGTCGACGATCCGAGCTCGACGCCGACGCTCGTCGCCCTCGGCCTGCGGAACCCGTGGCGGTTCTCCTTCGACCGCCAGACGGGTGATCTGTTCGTTGGCGACGTCGGCGAGGTGTCGTGGGAGGAGATCGACGTCATCCGCCACGGCGCTAGAAGCGTCACCAACTTCGGCTGGGACGCGTACGAGGGCAGAGCGCCTTACCGGGACGCGCACGGGACGCCGCCTCCGGACGCGGTCCCGCCGCTCGTTCAGTACCACCATCCGCGGACGGGCTGCGCGGCCGTGATCGGTGGGCTCGTCTACCGGGGGGCGAGCCTGCCCGAGGCGCGCGGCCGCTACTTCTACGGCGATACGTGTAGCGGCGGGATCTGGAGCATCCGCGCGGACTCTCGCTTCCCGAAGCCCCGCCGGGAGCCGATCCGCGTTGGGCAGCTGGCCTCGCTCGGGGAGGACGCGCGCGGCGAGCTCTACCTGGTCGGGCGCGGGTCCGGCGCGATCTTCCGGCTCACCGACACCCGATGATCGTGCTCGCCTCGACCTCGCCGCAGCGGCGCGCGATCCTCGAGCAGCTCGAGATCCCGTTCCGGGTCGTCGCGCCCGACTACGAGGAGACTGGCGACGATCCGGTCGAGCACGCCGCCGGCAAGGCGCGCTCGGTCGACGGAGGCGGCGACCCGGTGCTCGGTGTCGACACGGTCGTTGTCTGCGACGGCGTCGTGCTCGGGAAGCCCGTGAACGAGCAAGAGGCGAGCGAGATGCTGTCCGTCCTAGCGGGGCGGACGCACGAGGTCATTTCAGGCCTCTGTCTGCGTACCGGTGATCGCGAGGAGCTGGCGCGCGAGGTGACGGAGGTGACCTTCCGCCCCCTCGCCGCCGACGAGATCGCCGCGTACGTTGCGACTGGGGAGTGGGAGGGGAGGGCCGGTGGGTACGCGATCCAGGAGTCCGGCGCGTCGCTCGTCGAGCGGGTCGACGGCGACTACCTGAACGTCGTAGGCCTCCCGGGCGCGCGCCTCGTCTCCATGCTCAGGTAGGTGAGCACCGCCTGCACGCGCCGGTTGTTCGCCGCCCCGGCGGGGAGCTCGAGCTTGCGCAGGATATGGCGGACGTGCGTCTCGACCGTCTTGCGCGTGAGCCAGAGGCGCTCTGCGATCCCGCGATCCGTGAGCCCCTCGGCCATCAGCGCAAGGATCTCGCGCTCCCGGGGCGTGAGCGTGTCGAGGGTTCCTCGGGCGCTGTCCTCCGCAAGCAGCCGCGCGACCAGCTCCCGATCGACGACGACTTCACCTCGAGCAACGCGCTCCGCTGCCTCGACGATCTCCCCGGTGCTCGCGACGCGATCCTTCAGGAGATAGCCCCGACCGTTCTCACCGTGCTCGAGCAGACGGGTCACGTATTCGGCCTCGACGTACTGGGAGAGGACGAGCACGCCGACGGCGGGATGCCGTTCCCTGATCGCATCGGCCGCCTCGATCCCCTCCAGACGGTGTGACGGAGGCATGCGGATGTCGACGATCGCGACGTCCGGCGTCGCCGACTCTACGAGGGCGAGGAGCTCCGGCGCGTCGGCCGCCTCGCCGACGACGTCGAGGTGCGTGCCGTCGAGCAGCCGCCTCAGGCCGTTGCGCACGAGGATCGAGTCGTCTGCGATTACAACACGCACGGGATCTCCGCGATCAGACGCGTGCCGCCGCCGGGCGGGCTGTCGACCTGCAGCGCGCCGTCGACGGCGCCGACACGATCGGCCAGGCCACGAAGGCCGGTTCCGGTTGCGTCGATCGCGGCGCCGCCTCGTCCGTCGTCGCCGATCTCGACCGTGGCGAGCCCATCCCGCCGCTCGACCGTGATCCATGCGCGCGACGCCTCGGCATAGCGGGTCGCGTTCGCGAGCGCCTCGGCCGCGACGTAGTAGATCGCCGTCTCCACATGCGCGGGCAGTCGCTCCGGCGTCACGTCCACCTCGACGGGTATCGGCGTGCGCTCGATGAGCGTGCGGATGGCCGGGCCGAGCCCATGATCGACGAGCACGCCGGGGTGGATGCCTCGCGCCAGGTCGCGCAGCTCGTGGAGGCCCTGCTGGAGCTCGACCTCGGTCTCGTCCAGGAGCTCGGTCGCGTCGGGGGTCTGGGGGACCTTGGCCCGCAGCAGCTGGAGCGCCATGGCCACGCCGAGCAGGCGCTGCTGCGCGCCGTCGTGGAGGTCTCGCTCGAGCCGTCGGCGCTCCTCGTCGCTCACCTGCACGATGCGCGCGCGGGACGCTCGAAGCTCTCGCAGCTGTGCCCGCAGCTCGGCTTGCAGGCGTTCGTTCTCGAGCGCGAGCTTTGCAGCAGAACCGGCAGCCTCGAGCAGCTCCGCCTGGTCGAGGAGCACCGGGTCGTGGACGATCGCTGCGAGATCGTCGCCCACGTATGTCACGGCGCGGTCCGAGGTCTTCGGGAGCGCGATCGGCTCGCCGTCCTCGTTTGCCCATGCGCGCTGGTCAGGCATCCACAGGGCGAGCTCGAGGGTCGGATCGCCGAGCGCGCGTGCGAGCGCAGGCCGGACGCCGCCGGGACCGGACCGCTCGAGGTCGACGACGAAGTCGCCAACCGAGCCGCGCGCCCGTTTCGTGACAGCGAGGCCGAGCAGAGCGGCCAGCGCTGCTGCCAGCTCGCCCGAGGTCAGCACCCACGAGAGCGGCTGGAGAGCCGAGAACCGGTCGGTGACGAGGAAGTAGAGGTAGACCCAGGACGTGCAGGTGATCACCGTCGCCGTCACGATCACGGGCCCGACCGACCGTCGCGTCGCGACGCTTGCCGTTGCGTAGGCGCGGTAGAGGACGTAGAGGCCGATCGGCAGGATCGCCATGATGAAGATCCACCAGGCCTTGTTCCACGTGACGAGGGAGAACGGCGCGGAACCGACGTAGAGGAACGTCGGTGCGCGCGGAGGCGGGCAGAACGGACAGCCCCGCTGGTCCCAGAACAGCATGTTGACGACGTTCTGGATCGCCTGTGCGAGGTATCCGAGAATGAAGATGTAGATCCAGGCGAGGCGTCCCGGGAGCAGCCGTCCCGTCGGATACGAGAGCGCCATCTGCGCATAGAGGATGAGCCCGAACACGAGCGTCGCCAGCCCGACCGTCGAGACGAAACGCGAGTCGGGGAACGCGTTCGGCAGGTCCGCCATCACCACAAGGACCGGCCACCAGAGCATGAGCCTCCCGATCCGCGCCGGCCAGCGCCAGCCCCATGCCCACAGCCCGACGGCGGTGGCGAACGCCATCGTCGCGAGGAAGTACGCCGTCTTGGCGTCCGCGACGCCGCGATCGATCTGGCCGTAGGCGTCGGCGCTGATGACCAGCACGCCGACGGCCCCCGACAGCCACCAGCCTGTAGTTCGGTTCCCGCGTCGCCAGAGCGTCATGCGCCGGTGACGATCCTCTCGACGGCCGCGGCCGTGAAGCCAGCCTTCGGAAGGAAGCCGAAAGCCGGCGTCTCGTCGAGCGCCGCTCCGTAGTCTTCCGCTCCCCGGCTCGACGTAAGGATCACGGCCGGCGCGTCCGGGAGCGCCGCGAGCTCTCGGGCGACGTCCAGGCCCGACCGGTCCGGCAGGAGGACATCGAGCAGCACGAGCGCGGGCTTCAGCTCGCGCACGGCGGCGACTGCGGCCGAGCCGTCCTCGGCTTCGCCGACGACGTCGAACCCGCCTGCTGTGAGCAGCCGGCGTGCGAACCGTCGGAACGTCGCGTGGTCGTCGACCACGAGCACCGTCGTGCTCATGCGCGAGATCGTCGCACGGATCAAACACCGCGAACACCGGGATCTCCCTGAATCTCACGTGCTTCCGGGATCCCCCTGACGACACGAGCTCAGGTGCCGTCCACAGTGCCGCGACCCGGTCTCGAAGGACGAGACCCGAGCAAGGAGGGATCACCGTGAGCAGACCTCGATCGACGCGGCTCTTCGCCGCCGCCCTCACCCTCGTCGCGGCCGCCGCCATGTACGTGGCGCCCGCATTCTCAGCGGGCCGAGCCATCCACGTGTCGGGTTCGTACGGCGTCCTCGACTTCGGCACGCCGCATTGCGTACCGAACGCGCACAACCCAGCGCTCGTCACCTGCCGGATCACGGGCTTCAAGTCGTCGTACGACGGCGATCTCGTGGGCAGCTCGACGATCGACTTCGTCCAGACGATCGATTGCGCCGCTGGTCGGACGTGGGGGTTCGGGATCGAGACGTTCTCTGGCGATGTCAATCAGCAAGGCCACGGGACATTGACCTGGGCGCTCGCGTTCAATGCCGACTTCGACTGCGTGAACGGCTATCCGTACAACTTTGTCGGTCTCGCGACCATCGTCCGAAGCTCCGGCGGCCTCGCCGGTACCAGTGGAACCCTTCACTTCGGTGACACGGACTACGACGGAATCCTGCGCTGACCAAGAACGGTGGCTTGTGACGATCCGGCACACGAGGTAGCTGACTCCGCGACGAGGGCCGCCGGTCGTGCGGCCCTCGTCGTTCGTCCGAGTTCAGGCGAGCGCGATCACGGCGACACCAACGGCCACGAGCGCCGCGCCCGCGAACCGCCAACGCCCGACCGGTTCTCGGAGAACGATGGCCGCGAGCCCGACGGCGATCACGACGCTCGACTCACGTACGGCCGCGACCGATGCGGCGGCTGCCAGCCGGAGCGCCGCGAGTACGAGCGCATAGGCGCCGAACATAGCGAGTCCCGCGGAGCCGGTCCGCCACGTGATGGCGGTGCGCGTCCGCCCGGCGCCGAGCCACAGCGCGTAGACGATCGTCGGCACGATCAAGACGAGCTCGAGGTAGGACAGCGGGTTCGCGTGACGCACGCCGTAGCGATCGACCAGCGTGTAGCCGGCGATCGCTACGGCGATGGCGAGGATCATCGCGAGCGTCACCCGGTCCATGCGTCCCTGCGCTCCGCGAACGAGCACGATGCCGACGCCGACGACGACCACGCCGACCACTTCGCCGGGGCTCGACCCGATGCCGAGCGCGACCACCGAGATCACCAGCACGAGCACGGGCGCGAGCCCACGCGTGAGCGGATAGACGAGGCTCAGCTCCGCCCGCCCGTACGCGAGCGCGAGCAGGGAGAAGTACAAGAGCTCGAGCGCGGCCGATGCCACGATGAACGGGATCGCGGCGCTTTCGACACGCCACGTGGCCGCCGCAACCGGCGCGAACACCGCCATCGAGACGACGAGCGCGGCCGCCGTCGCGGCCTGCGTGTCGCGCGAGCCGGCGACGAGAACGTTCCACAGCGCGTGCAGGCACGCGGCCGCGAGCGCGAGCGCGAGGGCGTCGGCGGGCATGAGGACGACCCTAGAACGTGGGCGGCCGGAGAGCCACGGCTAGACTCTTCCCTCCAAATGGGCATCTTCGACAACTTCACCGGCTTCGGCAGCCGCGACATGGCAGTCGACCTCGGGACGGCGAACACGCTCGTCTACGTTCGCGGCCGCGGGATCGTGCTCTCGGAGCCGTCGGTCGTCGCCATCGACACGGGCACCGGCGAGGTGCACGCGGTCGGAGTCGAGGCCAAGCGGATGCTCGGCCGCACGCCCGGCTCGATCCAGGCGATCCGGCCGCTGAAGGACGGCGTGATCGCCGACTTCGACGTGACCGAGCAGATGCTGCGGCACTTCATCCACAAGGTCCACCAGCACCGCTTCGCGCACCCGCGCGTCGTCGTCTGCGTCCCGTCGGGCGTGACTGGCGTCGAACGCCGGGCCGTCGAGGAGGCGACGCTCTCCGCAGGCGCACGCCAGGCGTACCTGATCGAGGAGCCGATGGCGGCCGCGATCGGCGCCGGGCTGCCGATCGCAGAGCCGGCCGGGAACATGATCGTCGACGTCGGCGGCGGCACGAGCGAGGTGGCGGTGATCTCGCTCGGCGGCATCGTCGTCTCGCAGAGCCTCCGCGTCGGCGGCGACGAGATGGACGAGTCGATCGTCAACCACGTGAAGAAGGACTACAAGCTCCTGATCGGCCAGCAGACGGCAGAGGAGATCAAGCTCGAGATCGGCTCTGCCTTCCCGATGAAGGAGGAGCTGAAGGCGGAGGTACGCGGCCGCGACATGCTGACCGGCCTGCCGAAGACGGTCGTCATCTCGTCCGACGAGGTGCGGCATGCGCTCGAGGAGCCCGTCGGCCAGATCCTCGACGCGATCCGGCAGACGCTCGACAAGACGCCGCCCGAGCTGGCCGCGGACATCATGGACCGCGGCGTCATGCTCGCCGGCGGCGGCGCTCTGCTCACGGGTCTCGACGAACGCCTCCGGCAGGAGACGCACATGCCCGTCCACGTCGCCGACTCGCCGCTCACGTGCGTCGCGGTCGGCTCGGGCAAGAGCCTCGAGGAGTTCGAGGTGATCCACCGCAGCCAGAAGAACCGCGGGCGCCGCGCCCGCATGAACGGCCGCTAGCCCACCGGCTAGTCGACCGCGACCGTCCCGCCCGTGGCTTGCCTACACTGAGACACTCGTGCCTCGCCACCGCTCAGCACGGGTCGAGACGCTCGGGCCGCCTACGGCGACGGCCGGTTGCGTCCGCCGGATCGTCAAATCGCCAGCCCCGCCAGGCCCTGGCTGCGCCGCGGCGTCGTCATCGGCCTCGTCGTCCTCTCGCTCGCGCTGCTGAGCGTGTACTTCAAGGAGTCGTCGAACGGCAGGCTGCACGGCGTCCAGGACGCTGGGGCGACGATCCTCAACCCGTTCCAGGTCGCGGCCGAGCGCGTCGCGCAGCCGTTCCAGGATCTTGCAGGGTGGGTCGGCGACCTGTTCGACGCGAAGTCCGAGAACGAGAAGCTCCGTGCCGAGAACGATCGCCTGCGCGAGCAGCTGATCCAGTCCAAGACGGCCGTTCTCCAGAACGTCGAGCTCCGTCGGCTGCTCCGCTACCGCAACGGCCCGTCATTCCCGCACGACTACATCGGCGTCGCGGCACAGATCATCGGCCGCACGCCCGGCCAGTTCGAGCAGCAGATCGTCGTCGCGACCGGCACGAACCACCACGTCCACGTCAACGACCCGGTCGTGACAGCCGCACGGTCTCGTCGGCAAGGTGACGAAGACGTCGAAGCGCACCGCCCGCGTGACGCTGCTCACCGACGAGACGAGCGCCGTCTCGGCGCTCGACCTGCAGACGAACGCCGCCGGGATCGTCCGCCACGGCCTCGTCGTCGGCGAGGGTCGCTCGTCTTCGACCGCGTGACGAAGGACAACGTCGCGAAGGCGGGCGACGTCGTGATCACCGCCGGCTGGCGCTCGGGAAAGCTCGCGTCGCTCTATCCGCGCGGGATCCCGATCGGCGTCGTCACGAGCGTCGGCGCAGCTCGACACGGACATCTACAAGCAGATCGAGGTCGACCCGTTCGTCGACTTCTCCTCGCTCGACTCGGTGCTCGTGCTCGTGCCGAAGGAGAAGGCGAAGAAGCAGGCGAAGCGGCGATGAGGGCGCTCGACGCGGTCAAGGTCGCCGTTCTCGTGTTCGTCGCCGCTGTGCTGCAGACCGCGGTCTTCACGGACGTCGAGGTGCTCGGCGGCACGCCCGACGTGCTGCTCGTGACGCTTGATCGCCGTATCGCTCGCCCGCGGCTCGACGGTCGGCGCGTTCGCCGGCTTCTTCGCCGGCCTCGTCGTCGACACGGCTCTTCTCGGGACGCTCGGCATGACGTCGCTTCTGCTCACGCTCGTCGGCTACTGGACGGGCCGCTACGGCGAGACGACCGCCCGTGAGCGCCGCTACGCGCCGTACCTCGCCGTCTGCGTGATGACGTTCCTCTACCTCCTCGGAGAGCTCGTCGTGCGCTTCATGCTCGCGGAGCCGGCGCCTGTCGAGTCCGTGCTCGTGGACTCGCTGATCCAGACGGTGGCGCTGAACCTTCTCGTCATGTGGCCGGTCTATCGCGCTCGTCCGCCGCCTGCTGTCGGTCGCCTGGCCCGCAGGCAACGTTCGTGAGCGGAGGTCGGCGCCGTTGGCTAGCGCAACTCCGCAACGGCCGCTCGGCGGCTTCCTCCCGCCCGACCCGAAGGTCGAGGAGCCGTATCTCCTGACCCCGAAGATGGCGATGCGGGTCGCCATCCTCGGCGTCCTCGCGCTCATCGTCTTCGGCGTCCTCTTCCTCAGGCTCTGGTCGCTCCAGATCCTCTCCACGGACGAGTACCGCGCGGCGGCGCTCCAGAACCAGCAGCGGACGGTGTCGATCGAGGCGCCCCGCGGCTCGATCGTCGACCGGTCGGGGCCACGTGCTCGTGAGGAACGTCGCGTCGACCGCCGTCGTCCTCTGGCCGGCGAGCCTGCCGCAAAGGACGGGACGCGACACGGAGGTGCGGGAGCTCGCGACGCTCCTCCAGATGCCCGTTCCCGGAAGCTCCGCGAGACTGATCCGCGACCACAAGAACGACCCGCTGACGCCCGTGACGCTGAGCGTGGCCGTCCACGACGACAAGGTCGACTACCTCGACGAGCACCAGGACGAGTTCCCGGGCGTCCAGGTCAAGCAGACGTATCTCCGCTCCTACAACGCCGAGCCGGCTGTTCGCGCAGGGGCTCGGCTACGTGAGCGAGATCTCGGCCGAGCAGCTGAAGCACATGCGGAAGGACGGCTACCGCGCGCGGCGATCGCATCGGCCAGTCGGGGGTCGAGGCCGCCTACGACAGGTGGCTCCGCGGCACGTCTGGCCTCGCCGAGCTCCGCGTCGACTCACTCGGCCGGCCGACGAGCTCGCCGCTCACGCTGACGCGCGCGCCGACGCCCGGCCGACTCCGTCCGGCTGACGATCGACGTCGGGCTCCAGCGCGCCGCCGAGCGCGCGCTTCAGCTACGGGATCGCGATGGCGCACGAGAGACGGCGCGTGGGCGGCGGACGGCGGCTCGATCGTCGCGCTCGACCCGAACACCGGCGACGTCCTCGCGATGGCGTCGAACCCGACGTTCCGCCCGAACGTCTTCGCGGGCCGGGTCGACCGGAAGCAGGTAGCGCCGCTGCTCGACGCGAAGGCGGCGCGGCGAGCGAACTACCCCGCGCTGAACCGCGCGACCGCGGCCATCTACCCGCCGGGCTCGACGTTCAAGCCGGTGACGGCGCTGGCGGCGCTCCAGGAGCACCTCGTCGACCCGTACTCGCACGCTGCCGTGCACGGGCTCGTACACGGTGCCGGGCGTCACCGGCGCGGACCAGATATTCCGCAACTGGGACCCGTTCGTCGAACGTGCCGATGGAGATGCCGCAGGCGATCGCCGCGTCGTGCGACACGTACTTCTACCGCCTCGGGAACGCGTTCTACGACCTGCCGCCCGAGCGCGGCCACCCGCTCCAGGCCTGGGCGAGCCGGTTCGGGATCGGCGCCTCGACCGGCGTCGATATCGGCCCGGAGGAGCGCGGCATCCTGCCGACGCCCGAGTGGCGCGAGGCCACGTACACGAAGAAGACCGACCCGTGCTGCTGGCGCGTCGACCGGCTCTGGAAGCCGGGTGACTCGATCCAGCTTGCGATCGGCCAGAAGGACATCGCCGTTACGCCGCTCCAGATGGCGCGCTTCTACGCACTGGTCGCGAACGGCGGCAGGCTCGTCACGCCGCACGTCGTCTCGCGCGTCGAGGAGTCCGGTGGGAAGAACGCCGCGCCGACCGTCGTCAAGAGCTTCCAGCCGCCTCCGGCGCAGGAGAGCGGCGTCGACCCGGGTGCGCTCGCGGTGATCCGCCAGGGGCTGTACGACGCGACGCACGCCTCGGACGGCACCGCGACGTCCGTGTTCGGCCAGTTCCCCGTCTCCGTCGCCGGCAAGACGGGGACGGCGGAGAAGGTCGTGCAGCTTCCCGGTTACGCGACCGGCCTGCTGCTCGACCAGTCGTGGTTCTGCGCCTACGCTCCGGTCGACCACCCGACGATCACGGTCTGCGCGGTGATCGAGAACGGCGGCCACGGCGGTACCGCCGCCGCGCCTGCGGTGCTCAAGCTGTTCGAGCACTTCTTCGGGACGAAGGCTCCTGCGATCGGCGACATCCACTCCGATTGATGGGCCACTCCGACTGATGAGGCGTCGATCCTGATGGCGCAGTACATCGACACCGTTACCGCGACGCGGCGCAGGCGGCCGCTCCGGCTCACGCGCGTCGAGCACCGCCCGCTGATCGCACGCCTCGACTGGGTGCTGCTGGCGGCCACGGGTGGCCTCGTCGCGTACGGCCTCTGGGCGATCGCTGGCATCACGCGCCACGACGTCCCCGACAACGCGTCGTACTACGTCGTCCGCCAGCTCGTCTTCGCGTGCGCCGGCGTCGTGCTGATGGTTACAGCGATCTTCGTCGATCCGCAGTGGTACCGCCGCTCCAAGACGCTGCTCTACACGGTGATGATCGGGATGATCGCGCTCGTCTACGCCGTCGGCACCGTCGCGCGTGGGTCGAGGCGGTGGATCGACGTGTCCTTCTTCCGCTTCCAGCCCTCGGAGTTCGCGAAGCTCCTGTTCGTCCTCTTCATCGCGGCGTTCCTCGCCGATCGCCTGAAGCGGATCGAGGACGTCACGGACGCCGTTGCTCGCGATCGCGCTCGCGACCCCGCCGGTGCTGCTCGTCTTCCTCCAGCCCGACCTCGGCAGCGGCCTCGTCTACTTCGCGGCGCTCGGCGCGTGCCTATTCGTTGCCGGCGTCCGCTGGCTCCACCTCGCGATCCTCGCAGGGGTGGTGGTGTTCGTCGCGAGCGCGGTGCTCTGGTTCCTGCCGTCGGTAGGCGTCGACGTGCTCAAGCCGTACCAGACAGACCGCGTGATCGGCTTCATGGACCCCGACACGGATCCGCAGGGGAGCACGTAGAACGTGCGGCAGTCGATCACGGCCGTCGGCTCGGGCGGGTTCTCCGGCCGAGGCGTCGACGAGGCGACCCAGACACGGCTCGATTACCTGCCCGAGCACGCGACGGACTTCGCCTTCGCCTCGCTCTCTGAGCAGCGCGGGTTTCTCGGCGCGGCAGTTCTGCTGCTGCTCTACCTGCTCGTCGTCTGGCGAGCGCTCAAGATCGTCACGATCGCCCGTGATGCGTTCTCCGCGATCGCGGCCGCCGGCATCGCGTTCGCGCTCCTGTTTCAGATCTTCGTCAACGTCGGCATGACGATCGGCATCGCGCCGGTGACGGGCATCACGCTGCCCTTCGTCAGCGTCGGCGGGCTCCTCGCTCGTCGCCAACCTCGTCGCGATCGGCGTCCTCGAAGCGATCGAAGTCCGCGGGCGCCCGCGGCCGTGAGCTCGAAGGCGGGGATCAACCCGCGGGATTTCCTCTCCATCGCCCGCGAGCTGCGGTCGGGCACGGGAGACGCTCGCCCGCTCGCCCTGCTCGGGCAGCCGGGGCTCGTCTCCGTGCTGCAGCGTGAGCTCGTCCGCGACGGCGTGGCTGCGGCCGTGCGGGAGGGGGGCGATCCGGAAAGCGCCGCGGCGGTTGTCTTCGTTCTCGTCGGGGAGGCGACGGCCGAGGACGTTGCGCTGCTTCGGCGAGCAGACCGCGCGCGCGTGCCGACGGTGGCCGTGATCACGAGCCCGGCGGGAGAACGAGTGCCCGATCCGCCGTACGTCCTTCCGGCGCACGTGATCCGCGTGCCTAGCGGCTCGGGTTTTCCTCTTCATGCGATCGGCCGCGCACTCGCCCACGCGCTCGGCGATCGCGGCTCGGCGCTCGCTGCGCGCCTGCCCGTCCTCCGAGCCCACGTCGTCGACGCGTTGATCGAGCGCTACGCGCGGCAGAACGCGTTGATCGGAACCGCCGGTGGAGCCACGAGGGTGGCGATGCCGCTCCTGACCATGAACCAGGTCCGCCTGCTGCTGCGCATTGCGGACGCCTACGGATTCGAGATCGACAAGACGCGGATTCCTGAGGTGGCCGGCGTCGTCGCGGGCGGCCTCGGCTTTCGCGCCGTCGCCCGGATGGCGCTCGGCTACGTCCCGTTCATGGGCTTTCTCGTGCGCGGCGGTGTCGCCTATGGTGGCACGCGGGCAATCGGCGAGGCGGCAAGGCGCTACTTCGAGCAGCGCGCGCCTGTGACGCGCGTCGACCGCGACCGCGAGCTGTTTCCATAGCAGCGCTAGACAGCCGGCTCCACGCCGCGCGCCGCGAAGACGCGACGCACCGAACGGACGGCGTTCAGGGTGCGCGCAAAGCCGACGAACGGCGCGAGGAAGACGACAGTCTCGACGATCTCGCCGGGATCGACGCCGACGTTGAGGGCGATGCCGATGTGGTACTCGAGCTGCGGCTCCGCGCCGCCCATCGCGGCGAGGGCGGAGATCGCCGCGAGCTGGCGCGTCCGATCGTCTAGCGTCGGCCGCGAGTAGATGTCCCCGTAGCCGAACTCGACGATGTAGCGCGCGAGATCGGGCGAGACCTCACGAACGACGTCCATCGACGCGCTCCCCTTGCACGCCTGCGAGCTCCTCGAGCCTGGCCGAGCCCCTTTCGAACCGCCCGTCGTCCACCCCTGAACCCTATGCGCAGGCGCCAGATCCAGGGGTCTGTCCGGAGCGGGTCCTAGGATGCCGGGCCATGGGGAAGCTTGAGAGGGTCGTGGATTCCCACGCCGAGGCCGAAGAGCTGCTCCAGATCGAAGAGGCCGACGCGTGGTTCGAGTATCTCGAGAGCATTCGGAACCTCTCCTGCGCCGAGCCGAGGTACGCCGAGGTCGAGCCGTGGGCCTGGGCGCGCTTGTCGGTCCGCCTGCGCACGATCCGCACGCGACGCTCGAAGCTGCGAGCGGCCTGACTACGTCCCGCTGCTAGGCTGGTCTTCGAAGTTTGATCATGAGTACCCACGACTACGCGCTGCACGTACCGCGCCCCATCGAGGCTGACGGTCGCGCGCGTTCCCTAATCGAAGGAGACATTCTTGTCACTCCGCTGGTTTCGCCGGCGCGCTCCGGAACAGGAGCAGACGCCTGCAGACGTCTCGACGCAGACAGTCGACGCAACACCCTCGGCTTCACCACAACCTAACCAGGTAGCAGGCACTCCAGGCGCTCCCGCCGAGGGAGGCGCCACGGCTCAGCGCTCGAGGCGCAGACGCGGCTCGCGCGGCGGCCGCGGACGGGGCAGGAAGACGCCCACATCCGCGAACGGCGGCGCGCCGCCAGTCTCGGTCGAGGCCGCCCGGCCGCCTGAGACGAAGGAGCAGAAGCCGTCACGGCGGCGCTCCGGCTCGGGCTCTCGCTCGGATTCGCGACGCAAGCAACCGACCCGCAGAGCGCCGTTGCCGAAAGCAAAGCGCGAGCTTCTCGATCTCCGTCGACGTCACGGAGCAGGCAGTCGCCGTGCTCGAGGACGACGTCGTCGCCGAGGTGTACCTCGAGCGCCCGGGACGGCGCTCGATCGCCGGCAACATCTACAAGGGCATCGTCGACAACGTCCTGCCGGGCATGGAGGCGGCGTTCGTCGAGATCGGGCTCGAGAAGAACGGCTTCCTCTATGTCGACGAGATCGTCGGCCCCGAGCTCGAGGGCCAGCGGCACGGCCGCCGCATCCAGGACCTGCTCGCCCGCGGCCAGGAGATTCTCGTCCAGGCCGTCAAGGATCCGATGAAGTCGAAGGGGGCGCGGCTGACGACGGAGATCTCGCTGCCCGGGCCGCTTCGTCGTCTACGTGCCGCAGGGCGAGGGGATCGGCGTCTCGCGCCGTCTCGATGACGACGAGCGCACGCGGCTGAAGGAGATCCTGCGCGCGATCGAGCTGCCGACAGGGCGGGCTGATCGTCCGCACGGCGGCCGAGGGCGCCTCCGCCGAGGACATCGAGCGCGACGTGCGCTTCCTCGAGAAGCTCTGGAAGGAGATCCAGGCCCGAGGCCAAGAAGGCGTCCGCGCCGAGCCTCGTCTACTCACGAGGCCGAGCTGCCGCTCCGCGTCGTCCGCGACCTCTTCACGGATGACTTCGAGCGCGCTCTCGTCGACGACGACCGCACGCTCAGGCGCATCACCGGCTATCTGAAGAAGACCTCGCCGCACATGGCCGAGCGCGTTACTCGCTACCGCGACAAGCGCGCCGCTGTTCGAGACGCTACGGTGTCGACGCCGAGATCCGCTCGACGCTCAACAAGCGCGTCGACCTCCCGTCGGGCGGCTATCTCATCTTCGACTACGCAGAGGCGTTCACGGTCATCGACGTCAACACCGGCCGTTTCGTCGGCTCGCGCTCGAGGACCTCGACCGCCACGGCTCGAGGAGACGGTGACGAAGAACAACGTCGAGGCCGCGAAGGAGGTCGTCCGCCAGCTTCGGCTGCGCGACATCGGCGGCATCATCGTCATCGACTTCGTCGACATGGCCAACCCGAAGAACCGGGCGACGGTCGAGGAGGCGCTGAAGCGCGAGCTCGAGCGCGACCGGACGAAGACGTACGTCGTCGAGATCTCGCCGCTCGGGCTCGTCGAGATGACGCGCCAGAACGTCACCGAGGGGCCGCGCGAGATCCTCACGCGGCGCTGCCCGACGTGCGAGGGCGACGGCACGATCCTCTCCGAGGCCTCGACCGTCGTCGACACCGAGCGCCGGCTGCGCGCGCTCGCGACCGAGAGCCCGCGCACGAAGGCGTTCCGCGTCGAGCTCAACGCCCGCGTACGAGATCTGCTCGTCGGCCCCGGCGCCGCGCAGCTCCAGGCGATCGAGGACGTGACGAAGCGGCGCTTCTTCCTCGAGGCGAAGGCCGACGCGCCTCTCGACCACTTCAACGTCCTCGACAAGGGGCCGCTCGATCGAGCGCCTGACGCCGAAAGCGGCGGTCGAGGAGGGCGCAGGAGCTCGAGCTCAAGCTCGTCGAGGTCGGCCTCTACGACGTCGGACGCCGGAGTCGGCAAGCTCGACGGCATCGACATCGCCGTCGCGGGCGCAGCCAAGCTCGTCGGCAAGAAGGTGCGGTGCGCGTCGAGCGCGTGCTCGACGGCACGGCGTTCGCGACGCTCGCCGGAGGCGCGGCCGCTGCCGACGAGCCGATCACGGCCGAGGGACTCGCCGAGAAGCCGACGCGTGCGTCGCGCTCGCGCGACGCCCGGCTGAGGCGCGGCGGAAGCCGTCGGCACGAGCGAGCCTGAAGCGGAGGCGGAGACAGAGACGGAGACCGATGTCGACGCGGTGGCGGCTGCCGCCGACGGCGAGACGGTAGAGGCGCCGCCGAAGAAGAAGCGCACGCGCCGCGGCTCACGCGGCGGGCGCGGCCGGAAGAAGGCTCCCGCTGCGGCTCAGGCGGGAAACGGGGCCGGCGACGCCGGCGCCGCCGAGCTCCAGCCGAAGATCCACCTGCCCGACCCCGAGCTCGGCGCGCCCGCGGACGCGGTAGCGGAGGACAACGGGGCGGGAGCCGAGCCGAAGGTAGAGGCCGCCGACGGCGACCCGCAGCCGAAGAAGAAGCGCACGCGCCGTGGGTCACGCGGTGGGCGCCGGCGGCGGAAGCCGGCCGGCGTCAGCGCGGACGCGCCGCCGCCGGAGACGCAGGAGTAGGGGCGAGTTCGGCTACAATCTCCCGGCTTGCGGGCGCCGGCCTGCACCACCCTTTTCGCCTCTGACATGTACGCGATCATCTCCCTACAGGGCAAGCAGTACCGCGTCGAGGAGGGCCAGCGGCTCTTCGTCGACCGGCTTGCGCACGCGGGAGACAAGCCGTTCCATCCCGTCGTCCTCTTCGTCGGCGGCGACGGCAAGGCGGAGTTCTCGCCGAAGGGCGCGCAGGTGACGGCGAAGGTCGTCGGCGACGTGCTCGGCGACAAGATCCGCATCGCGCAAGTACAAGCCGAAGACGGGCATCCAGCGGCACACCGGCCACCGCAGCAAGCTGACGGAGATCGAGATCACCGCGCATCGGCCTGAAGGCGGCGACGAAGAGCACGGCAAAGGACGAGGAGGCTGCGCCTGCGGAGAAGGCGGAGCCGGCCGCGAAGGCCAAGCCGGCCGCGAAGCCGAAGGCGGCTGCAGCCAAGAAGGCGCCTGCGAAGAAGGCCCCGGCAAAGAAAGAGGACGCGTAATGGCACACAAGAAGGGACTCGGCTCGTCGCGGAACGGCCGCGACTCGAATCCGAAGATGCTCGGCGTAAAGCTGTTCTCCGGCCAGCGCGTGAAGGCGGGGATGATCATCGTCCGCCAGCGCGGCACGACGCTTCAAGCCGGGCGAGGGTGCGGGCATCGGCCGCGACGACACGATCTTCGCGCTGCGCGACGGCACCGTCGCGTTCCGGACGAGCGGCGAGCGCCGCTTCGTCACCGTCGACGAGTAGCCTCGGACCATGTTCCACGACCGGGCCCGCATCATCGCGCGGGCCGGGCGTGGTGGCGACGGCGCGCTCAGCTTCCGTCGCGAGAAGCACGTGCCGCGCGGTGGCCCGGACGGGGGTGACGGCGGGCGCGGCGGCGACGTCGTGCTGCGTCGCCGATCCCGATCTGCGCGACCTCTCGGCGTTTCGGTCGCGCAAGCAGTACGACGCGAGCCGCGGCGGCTCGGGCGGAGGCTCCGGAAAGCATGGTGCGGACGGAGACGACGTCGTCCTGCACGTCCCCGTCGGCACGCAGGTGCTCGACGTCGAAGGCCATCTGATCGCGGACCTCGCTCATCCCGGAGCGCGCGTCGTCGTCGCGGAGGGCGGGGCCGGCGGCCACGGCAACCGCCGCTTTGCGTCCTCCACGCGCCAGATGCCGCGGTTCGCGGAGACCGGGCTGCCGGGCGACGAGACGGAGCTCGAGCTCCACCTGAAGCTGCTCGCCGACGCGGCTCTCGTCGGCCTACCGAATGCGGGCAAGTCGTCGCTGCTCGGGCGGATCTCGAACGCGAGGCCGAAGGTGGCGGACTATCCGTTCACGACCCTCGAGCCGGCGCTCGGAACGGTCGATGCGCCCGACGGGCGGCAGCTCGTCGTCGCTGACGTTCCCGGTCTGATCGAGGGCGCCGCCGAGGGAGCGGGCCTCGGCCATGAGTTCCTCGCCCATCTCGAGCGCGCACGCATGCTCGTCCACGTCGTCGATGCGTCAGCCGACGACGTCGAGGAGCATTACGGGACGATCCGCGGAGAGCTCGCCAGCTACGGCGCGGGCCTCGATGCGCTGCCCGAGGTGCTCGTGCTCAACAAGATCGATCTCGTCGAGTGCGTCCCCGCCTTCGCGCCGGACGCCGTCGAGCGCGTCTTTGCGCTGTCCTGCGCGACCGGCGAGGGCGTCGAGGCGTTCCGGCGCACCCTGTTCTCGCTAGTGCCGCTCGCGCCGCAGATCGTCACGACCGAGCCCGAGCTCGCCGACTATCTCGTCTACCGCCCGAAGCCGCGCCGTCCCGCGTACCGCATCCTGCGCACGGACCGCGGCTACCGCGTCGCCGGCACGCCGCCGAGCCGAGAGGAGCTCGAGGAGGCGTTACGCGCCGCCGGCGTCCGTGTCGGGGCAGAGGTCGAGGTCGAGGGCGAGGTGCTCGAGTACCAGTGACGACGGGAATCTTCGGCGGCGCTTTCGACCCGCCGCACAACGGCCATGTCGCACTGCTCGCCGCTGCCGAGCGGCACTTCGCGTTCGACGAGGTGCTCGTCCTCGTCGTCGCCGACCCTGGCCACCGGTCGGTCGTCGCTACTCCAGACGACGCGTCTTGCCCTCGCAAAGCTCGCGTTTCCCGAGCAGGACGTCGAGCTCGACGACCATCCGCGGACCGTCGATCTGCTGCGCGACCGGCGGCTTCGACGATCCGGTGCTCGTGATCGGCTCCGACCAGCTCGCCGCCCTGTCCACGTGGAAAGAGCCTGAGGCCGTGCTGTCGATCGCCCGTCTCGGCGTTGCCGGCCGGCCCGGATTCGCCCTCTCGTCGACGTTCTCGTTTCCGGCGCGGATCGAGTTCTTCGACGATCGAACCGACGCCTGTCAGCTCGACGGAGATCCGCAGGCGGGTCGCCGACGGCGAGCCGATCGACGATCTCGTCCCGCCCGCGGTGGCTCAGGAGCTCGAGCGGCTCGGTCTCTATCGGAACCTCTAGACTTTCCGGCGATCCAGCTCGGGAACCGAACCGCACTGACCTCACTCGAACACGCCCGCCGCATCGCCGGCATCGCCCAGGAGAAGCTGGCGCGCGACGTCGTCATCCTCGACATGCGTCCGGTGTGCACGTACACCGACTACTTCGTCATCTGCACGGGGCAGAACGCGCGCCAGACGAAGGCGATCGTACGACGAGGTCGCCTACCGCTGAAGAAGAATGGCCGCGTGCTGCCGCGCTCGGTCGACGGCGAGCGCGAGGGAACGTGGATCGTGGCGGACTACCTCGACGTCGTCGTCCACGTCTTCACGCCGGAGACGCGCGGCTTCTACAGGCTCGAGGACCTGTGGTCCGACGTCCCCTCGAGACGTGGACGCCGCGACCGCTTAATCCCGCCGGCTAGACTCCGTCTCACGGGGCCGTAGCTCAGCTGGGAGAGCGTTTGGCTGGCAGCCAAAAGGTCAGGGGTTCGATCCCCCTCGGCTCCACTCCTGGATGGAAGGCGTCGGCGGCGATTGTCGCTACCGTGACGCCGTGTCCGTCCGCACCTGCGAGGTGTTCCCTGATCGCGACTCCGCCTCGCGCGCCGCCGCGCACTTCATCGCGGAGGCGTGCCGGATCGGCGTCGACGAGCGCGAGCACGTTCTCGCTCGCGCTCTCGGGAGGGAGGACGCCCTCGGACATGATCGCGATGCTCGCGGAGGAGGAGGTGCCCTGGGACGACGTCGAGGTGTTCCAGACGGACGAGCGGATCGCACCGCACGACGACCCCGGCCGCAACCTGACGTTGCTCGAGCAGATGCTTCCCTCCGCGCACATCCACGCGATGCCCGTCGAGGAGGAGGACGTCGTCGCGGCCGCGCAGGAGTACGCGGCCGAGCTGCCGGAGCGGCTCGACCTCGTGCACCTCGGCCTCGGAACGGACGGCCACACCGCATCGCTCGTGCCCGGCTGCGCTGCGCTCGACATCCGCGATCGCGACGTCGCCATCTCGGTCGAGTACCACGGTCGCCGTCGGATGACGCTCACGTACCCCGCGATCGACAGGGCGCGCGAGGTCGTCTGGGTCGTCGTCGGGCGAGGACAAGGCGCGAGGCGCTCGCACCAGCTGCTCTGAACGGCGATCCGACGATCCCCGCGTCTCGCGTGCGAATCGCCGACGCAGACAGTGTTCACGGACCAGGCCGTCGACCTAAGTTAGGCGCGGTGCAGTCCTGCGTCCTCCTGAAGTTCGGCGAGATCGTGCTCAAGGGACGAAACCGCGTGCTGTTCTACGCGCAGCTCCGCCGGAACGTCCAGCGCCTGCTGCGCGATCTCGGCCCGCTCGAGCTGCGCCAACGCGGGGGCGTGCTCGCGGTGCTGTCGCCCGGCTCCCGCTGACGAGCTCGCGAGCGCGCGCGGAACGTGCTCGGCGTCAATCTCCTGCACCCGGCGCTCGTGGTCGAGAAGACGCCCGAGGCGGCGTGCGAGGCTGCGATCGACTTGCTGCGCGGGCAGCAGGGAACGACGTTCGCGATCCGCGCGCGCCGCCGTGACAAGAGGTTGGCGAGCTCACGTCGCAGGAGCTCGCCACCGTCGTCGGCCGGGCCGTGCAGGACGAGCTCGGACTCGGCGTCGACCTCTCCCGCCCCGACCTCGAGGTGCAGCTCGAGGTCGACAAGAAGGAGCTCTTCGCCTTCTCGGAGCGCATTCCCGGGCGAGGCGGGCTGCCGGTCGGCGTCGCGGCCGTGCGTTGTGCCTCGTCTCGGGTGGCATCGATTCGCCGGTCGCCGCCTATCGGGCGATGAAGCGAGGGCTCCGCTGCGAGTTCGTCCACTTCTGCGGGCGACCGTTCACCGGGCCGGAGTCGATCTACAAGGCGTACGCGCAGGTGGCGCAGCTCGACCGCTTCCAGGGCGGCTCGCGCCTCTTCGTCGTCCCGTTCGGCAACGTCGCAGCGCCAGCTCGCGACGGCCGGCGCGGCACGACTGCAGGTGATCGCACAGCGCCGGCTGATGATGCGCATCGCGTCGGCGCTCGCTCGATCGCGAGGGCGCCGAGGCGCTCGTCACCGGTGACTCGCTCGGCCAGGTGTCGTCGCAGACGCTCGCGAACCTCGCCGTCGTCGAGGAGGCTGCAGGCGCTGCCCGTGCTGCGCCCGCTCGTCGCCTGGGACAAGTCGGAGATCGTTCGCGACGCGCAGGACATCGGCACGTACGAGATCGCGAACCTCCCGGCCGAGGACTGCTGCACGCTGTTCGCGAGCCCGCTCGCCGAGACGCGCGCCGCGCCCGACCAGCTCGCCCGTGTCGAGGCGACGGCTCGACCTCGACGAGATCGTCGCCGGGCTCGTGGAGGCGGCCGATCTCGTGCGCCCGCGGATTGACCGCGCCCTCGCCGAATCGACGGTCTGATGGGTCGATTCCTCCTGCTAGCACGACGTTTTACACACGCGCTTACGCTGGCAATATGGAGTGTTGATGCGAGCGCGACGAATGATGGGGAGGTCGTGGACACGTGTCTCGTACGCGCCGGGTGTCGCAAGCCGTTGGACGCTCGCAGCCGCGGTTGTCGCGCGCTCGTCGTCGGGGCCACGAGCCTCGCATCGTCCGCAGCGCCGCCGTTCGAGGCACGCACGCTCGGCGAGACTGTTCTTCGGCAAGAGGCATGGCCCGCGCCGAGGTCGTCATGGTCTCGCAGGGCACGATCCACGACTACCGCATCGACCAGGGCAAGGTGACCGCGTCGCGGAACGGCAGCATCCAGCTGCTCGAGCGCGACGGCACCCGCCAGCACGATCCCCGCTTGCGCCAGACGTCGCAGGATCTGGATCAACGGGCGGCTTCGTCGATGCTCTCGCGTTCCGGTGCGCGTGAACGCGATCACCATTCGCGACGGAGACCAGCCTGCGCACGATCGTGCGCGTGACGGGGCTCTTCAGGAAGCCGTGACGCGCCAGGAAGGCCGCACAGCTGCCGGCAACGGCCCAGCTGGCGGAACGGTGCTCGCTCGTCGAGGACGAGGAGTCGATCGGCGACGATCGTTCGCACGTACCTCGCGCGCGACGGTTACCGCGTCGTCTGGGTGCGGACGGGCGAGGAGGCGCTTGCGGAGTTCACGCGCCACCCGATCCGGCTCGTCGTGCTCGACATCGGACTGCCTGGCGATCGACGGGTTCGAGGTCTGCCGACGCATCCGTGCGCAGTCGGCGGTGCCGATCCTCATGCTCACGGCGCGCGACGAGGAGCCGGACCGCGTTGCCGGCCTCGAGCTCGGCGCCGACGACTACGTCCCGAAGCCGTTCTCGCCCCGCGAGCTCGTCGCGCGCGTGAAGGCGATCCTCCGCCGCTCCGAGCCGTCGCCGCGCGAGCAGCTGCATCGAGCTCGACGACGTCGTCGTGAACATCGAAGGGCGCGAGGTGACGGTGACGGGTGACACGGTCGAGCTGACGGCGAAGGAGTTCGACCTGCTCGCCTACTTCCTCGAGAGCCCGGGGGTCGTGCACTCGCGCGACCGGCTGCTCGACCGCGTGTGGGGCATGAGCTATCCCGGCGGCACGCGGACGGTGGACGTCCACGTCGGACAGCTGCGGCGCAAGCTCGGCAGGCCTGACCTGATCCGCACGGTCCGCGGCGCCGGGTACAAGGCCGTCGCGCCGTGAGCCCGCGGCCGCGCGCCGCCTCGCCGCTCCGCAGACGTCTCTTCTTCTCGATCGTCCTCGTCGTCGTCGTCTCGATCGGCGTGACGTTTGCGGTCGGCGTCGTGCTTACCCGCCGGGCCGTCGAGCGGGCGAACCTCGACGACCTCGCGCACCAGGCCGACCTGCTCGCGCAGCGGGAGAGCCAGTTCAACGTCCTGCTCCCGTTCGCGCAGCTGAAGCAGCTCCAGCCGTTCCTCGCACGGCAGAACCAGCAGGATCGAGGTCGTCGAGCTCGGTAAGCCTTCTCCGTATCTCACCCGCCAGGATCGAGCGGCCGTGCGCGCACGGCACCCCGTCGAAGGCACGGTGACGGTCGACGGCGACCGGTTCCTGTTCGCCGCCCGCAACGTCCAGGGCAAGGGCTTCGTGCTCCTCCGCCCGAAGAGCCCGAGCTTCGACGACTGGTGGCCGTTCCTCCAGGGCCTGCTGATCGCCGTTGCGATCGCGGCCGCCCTCGCGGCGATCGGCGCGTTCGTGATCGCGCGGGCGATCGCACGACCTGTACGCCGCGTCGCCGAGGCGAGCCGCAGCCTCGCCGAGGGCGTGTCGCCCGACCCCGTTCCCGTCGAAGGCTCGGCCGAGCTCGTCCAGCTTGCGACCTCGTTCAACGAGATGGCAGCGCAGCTTGATGCTGGCGCGTGAGGCCGAGCGAAACTTCCTCCTCTCGGTCAGCCATGAGCTGAAGACGCCCGCTGACGGCGATCCGCGGTTATGCGGAGGGTCTCGAGGAAGGGGCGTTCACGCGCGGAGGAGGCCGCCACACGATCCGCGAGGAGGCGCGTCGCCTCGAGCGGCTCGTTCGCGATTTGCTCGACCTCGCGCGCATGAACCGGCGCGAGTTCACGATCCATCACGAGACGATCGACCTCGCCGACGGTGGCGCGTGAGACCGTGCAGCGCTACGACGTCGAAGCACGCGCCTGCGGCGTCACGCTCGCGGCAGTCGCGCCCGAGCCGACATGGGTCGATGGCGACCCGGACCGTGCGCTTCAGGTAGTGTCGAACCTCGTCGAGAACGCGCTCCGCTCGACGCCGCCTGGCGGCTCTGTCCACGTGCACGTCAGTCCGGGGACGATCGAGGTCACGGACACCGGCGTCGGCCTCGCTCCCGACGACGTTCCGCACGCGTTCGAGCGCTTCTACCTCCACGACCGAGCCGGCGGCAACCCGGACGGCCGCCGCATGCAGCTCGGGCCTCGGTCTCGCGATCGTCCACGAGCTCTGTGACCGCATGGGCGGCTCGATCCGCGTCCGGAGCACGCTCGGCGAGGGGACGACCTTCACGGTGAACCTGCCGTCGCCGCTCTCCTCACCGCGCGCGCCGACGCCGGAACGCACCCGGGACCGTCGATAGTCTCCGCCTCCGTGGCGGCCCGGCTCGACGTGCTCGTGCTCTGCTATCACGGCGTTCATCCCGAGCCTCGTCACGGCGAGGTGACGCCGGACGCTTTGCGGGCCCAGCTCGCCTTCGTCGCGGGCCGCGGTTATCGCCTGACGACGTTCGCGGATGCCGTGCTCGGCGCTCGTGAGCGGCGTGTGGCGGCGGTGACGTTCGACGACGGAATCGCCTCGGCGATCGAGCACGGTGCGCCGGTGCTCGAGGAGCTCGGTGCGCCGGGGACGATGTTCCTCACGATCGACACGCTCGGGGTCTCCGGGCGCTTGGCGGAGGAGGATGCGCCGGCGCTCGCCGAGCGCGGCTGGGAGGTCGGGTCGCACACGATCAGTCATCCGACGCTGACGAAGATCGACGACCTGAGCCTGGGCGACGAGCTCGTCCGCTCGAAGGCGGAGATCGAGCGCCTGACCGGCGCCGACTGCACGTCGGTCGCCTATCCGAAGGGCCGCGCGGACGAACGTGTCGTGCGAGCCGCGGAAGCCGCCGGATATCGCGCCGGCGCCGCGCTCGAGGGCGCGACGCCACTCGGTTTCTCCGTCCTCGCCTGGCCGCGAGTCGGTGTCCGCGGCGACGACAGCCTTCGGGTGTTCCGGCTCAAGTGCTCCCGTTCAGTGCGCAACGCCCGCTCCGGCTGGGCCCGCCGGCCGGCGGCGAAGATCGCCACGGCAGCCGGCAGCGCCCGGCGTCGGTTACGGGCGTAAGCAGACGAAGAGCGGTTCGTCGCCGTGGAGGCCGTAGCGCGTTCGCGCGGTCTCGTCTCGCTGCTCGTCGAGGAGGATCGGCGCGACGTGGAAGCCGGCAAGCGCGAGCCGGTCGGCGTATGCGTCCGGGTTACCGCGCACGGATTGCCACGGCGCCTGAACGATCAGACAGCCGCCCGGCCGCGTCACGCGGTGGATCTCCGCGACGGCCTCGTCGTGGGGCTCGACGATGTCGAGGACGTGCGAGCAGAGGACAAGCGAGTACGCGCCGTCCGGGAGGCCGAGGCGGAGAACGCTCATCGTCCGGTCGGCGAGCGGATGGTCGGGATCGACGTCGACGGCCAGCCACGTCGCTGCCCTCGGCCGGAAGCGATCGACGATCGACCTCTCCGGCCCGACCTGCAGCACGTCGCCCCCGAGCAGGTCCGGGCGCTCGTCGAGATAGAGGCAGAGCGCGCGCTGGCGCTCGTACGATCCACACGCGGGGCAGTAGAGCGTCGGATACGAGACGAAGCGACGGTACGTGTGGCCGCAGCAGGGGCATTCGACGTTGTCGCCGCGCAGCGCGACCCCGACGCAGGCGAAGACCACTCGGTTCGCTGCGGCCTGCAGTCGCCGCGGGACGAGCGGCTTGACCGTTTCTCGGAGTCGATGGAGCACGCTGCAATCATCTAGACTCGCGCGCGGTCGTGACGGTGATCGCGAGACGGCTCGTCCCGGGTGCGGCTCTCCTCGTCGTCGCAGCTGCGGTCGGAAACGACCTCGCGGACGGCGGTCCCGGCAAGGACTCCTGCAAGGCGGATCGCAAGCGCTCCTGCTGAGCTAGACGCCGAGCCGTTCGCGCGCCGCGACGATCGCCTGGCGTACGTCGTGCGGGCCAGGTGAGAGCGCCGGCATCGGCGCGTCGGGCGGAACGAAGCTTCCGTCGGCGACGTCCGATGCGACCTGCTCGTGCGCGTCGCGGAACGGCACACCGTCGTCGACGAGCCGCTCGGCAGCGTCGCCGGCGAGGAGGTGCGGATCGGCGGCTGCCTCTTCCAGTTGCTCGGCATCGAAGGCGACCTCTCGAACGAGCACGGCGAGCGCCTCGACCGTCGCCGCGAGGTCGTGGCGGGCAGCGAACACCGGCGCCTTGTCCTCCTGGAGATCGCGGTTGTACGCGAGCGGCAGGCCCTTCATCACCGCGAGCAGGCCGGTCAGCCGCCCGATCGCCGTTCCGGCCTTGGCGCGTGCGAGCTCCGCGACGTCGGGGTTCAGCTTCTGCGGCAGCATCGACGATCCGGTCGCCGCCGCTTCGGGCAGGTGGACGAAGCCGAACTCGGCCGTCGCCCAGAGACAGAGCTCTTCTCCGATCCGCGACAGGTGGCCGTGCAGGAGCGCGCAGGCATAGAGGTAGTCGAGTGCGAAGTCCCGGTCTCCGACGGCGTCGAGGGAGTTCCGGAGCTGCTGGGGCGGCGGCGGGAGGGGCAGCGTCGAGCCGCCCGCGGCGCCGGAGCCGAGCGGCGACGGGTGCGCGGCGTCGGCCGCGAGCCGAAATCGCTGGAGGTCGCGCTCGAGCATCTCCAACCAGGCGAGCAGGTGATGGCCGACGGTGCTCGGTTGCGCGCGCTGGAGGTGGGTGTACGCCGGCATCGGCGCCTCTGCCTCGTCGTCGGCGCGGCCCAGGATGTCGGCCGCCAGCCCGCGGATCGCGCGGCCCGCCTCGTCGCACGCGTCCTCGACGTAGAGGCGCAGCGCGGCGGCTACCTGGTCGTTCCTCGACCGTCCGGCGTGGATCCTTCTGCCGACCGGCCCCAATAGACGCTCGATCGCCGTGTGGACGTCCTCGTCCGACGGCAGCACGTCAGCTGCGCTGATCTGCGAAAGCCGTTGCTCGGCCTCCGCGAGCTCGTCGTCGTCGAGCAGACCCGCAGCATGGAGCCGCGCGGCGTGGATCCTCGTCGCCTCGACGTCGTAGGGAAGGAGCTCGGCGTCGTCGGCGCGGAGGAACGCCCAGACCTCGGGCGCGAGCCCCTCGCGCACGCGGCCCGACCAGAGCGTCATGTCGCGGCGGCGATCTGGCGATGCCGTGCGGCTGCAAGCTCGGCTTCGAGCGATGCGATGCGGACGAAGCCCGCGGCCGCCTCGTGGGGGAACGTCTCGCCCGGCGCATACGAGGCGAGCGTCACTGCATACAGCGCGTTCGGCGACCGGCGGCCGACGACGGTCGCCGACCCTGTCTGAAGCAGGAGGCGGACGTCGCCGTCGACGAGCGCCTGCGTCGTGTCGACGAACGCGTCGATCGCGACACGCGCGGGGTTGTACCACTGACCCTCGTAGACGAGCTCCGTCCAGGCCACTTCGAGCTGGCGCTTGATCCGGAGCTCGGCCTTCGTCAAGACGAGATCCTCGAGAGACCTGTGGGCTTCGATCAGCGCGATCGCGGCCGGCGCTTCGTACACCTCGCGGCTCTTGATGCCGACGGCGCGGTTCTCGACCATGTCGATCCGCCCGACGCCGTACGCGCCCGCCTTCGCGTTCAGCTCGGCGACCAGCTCGTGAAGGGGGACGGAGACGCCGTTGATCGCGACGGGCAGCCCGGCCTCGAACTCCACCTCTACCTCCTCCGGGGCCGGCGCCGCGTGAGGATCTGCGGTGAGCTCGTACGGCTCCTCGGGCGGCGCCTGCCACGGGTCCTCGAGGACGCCGCACTCGATCGATCGCCCGAAGAGGTTCTCGTCGATCGAGTACGGAGACGCGGCTGTCTGGGCGACGGGGATCCCCGTCGCGATCGCGTACTCGATCTCCTCGTCCCGCGTCCAGACCGTGTCGCGGAGCGGCGCGATCACCTCCACGCCCGGATAGTTGGCGCGGAAGGACAGCTCGAAGCGGAGCTGGTCGTTGCCTTTCCCCGTGCAGCCGTGCACGACCGCGTCCGCGTCGAGCTCGAGCGCGACCTCCGCCACCGCGGCCGCGATCACGGGCCGAGACAGCGCCGAGACCAGGGGATAGCGGCCCTCGTACAGGGCGTTCGCCTTGAGCGCCTTTGCCACCTGCTCATCGGCGAACGCCTCCTTGCGGTCGACGAGCAGGACGTCGGCTGCGCCTGCAGCCTCGCCGCGCTCGATCGACGCGTCGATGTCGAACGCCTGCCCGACATCGACGAGCACCGCGATCACTCGATCGAAGGCGTAGTCCTCGAGCAGCCAGGACACGATGCAGCTCGTGTCGAGCCCGCCGCTGAACGCGACGACCGCCGTGCGGCTCACGCGCCGTCGCCTTCCAGATGGTGCCGCAGCAACTCGGCGACGTCCTTCCCCGAGCTGCCCTCGCGCGCGGCGACGAAGATCGTGTTCTCCCCCGCGACCGTTCCCACGATATCGCCGAGGACGGCTGCGTCGATCGCATCGGCGAGCGGCGTCGCATAGCCCGCCGGCGTCTTCAGCACGACGAGCTGGCCCGTGGGCTCGATCGACATCGCGTGGCGCCGGAGCGCCGCGGTCAGGTCGTTGAGCCGGTCGAGGTCGCCGCTGCCGGGAAGCGCGTAGACGAGGCGCCCGCCGGCGCCCCGGACCTTGACGAGACCGAGCTGATGGATGTCGCGCGAGACGGTCGCCTGCACGGCCTCGATGCCCTCTTCGCGAAGCGCCTCGACGACGTCGCTCTGTGTCGAGAGCGCCCGCTCCTGGACGAGGCGGAGGATCGCGCCCTGGCGGTCGTACTTCTGCATTCGCGTATTATGCAGAAATCTCGCATCTATGCAGTAGGACGTGTGGCTGCTGGGCGCCTTCGGTCTCGTAGAGTCGCACCGTGGCGATCCTCGGCATCGACGTCGGCGGCACGTTCACGGATGCGGTGCTGCTCGACGACGGCGTCGTGCGGACGGCGAAGGTCCCGACCGCTGCGTCGCAGGAGGAGTCGGTGCTCGCCGCGGCAGCCGCCGTCGGCGCGACCGCCGTCGAGCGCTTCTCGCACGGCACGACGATCGCCACGAACGCACTGCTCGAACGCAAGGGCGCCCGCACGGCGTTCGTCGCGACGGAGGGCTTCGAGCACCTGCTCCACCTTCGGCGCCAGACCCGCGCCCATCTCTACCGGCCTGCGCGCCGAGCAGCCCGAGCCGCTCGTGCCGCTCGAGCGCTCGCTACGGCGTCACCGAGCGCATCGGGCCGGACGGCGTGCTCGAAGCCGCTCGACCTCGACTCGCTGCCGCCGAGCTCGACGGCCGAGGCGGTCGCCGTCTGCCTGCTCTTCTCGTTTCGCGACCCGACACACGAGCGCGCGGTCGCCGATCGAGCTTGCGGCGGCGTACTCCCCGACGCGCACGTCGTCGCCTCGCACGAGATCGCACCGGAGTTCCGCGAGTACGAGCGCGCCTCGACCGACCGCCGCCGACGCGTATCTCGGGCCGATGTGC
Source organism: uncultured Actinomycetes bacterium (assembly GCA_963705945.1). Lineage (GTDB taxonomy): Bacteria > Actinomycetota > Thermoleophilia > Gaiellales > Gaiellaceae > PALSA-612. The sequence continues at coordinate 98,763 of CAVPLG010000006.1, forward strand.
GCGCCGCTACTTCCGCGCGCTGGCGTGACGCGTGCCGCGCGGCGGGGCTGCCCGAGCCGCTCGTCATGCGCTCGTCCGGCGGCGTCGTCGAGCGCGGAAGAGGCCGCAGCGCATCCGGCGCTCGTGCTCGTCTCCGGACCGGCCGCCGGCGTGGTCGGCGCCGGCGCTCGTCGCGCAGCAGGCGGGGATCGACAACGCGATCGCGTTCGACATGGGCGGCACGTCGACCGACGTGTGCCTCGATCGTCGGGCGGCAGCGCCGAGCGGACCGTCGAGCGGAGCGTCGGCGGCTTCCCGATCCGGCTGCCGATGGTCGACATCCACACCGTCGGCGCGGGCGGCGGCTCGATCGTGTGGCGGGACGCAGGCGGTGCGCTCCGCGTCGGGCCGGAGAGCGCCGGCGCGAATCCCCGGCCCCGCGTGTTACGGGCGCGGCGGCACGAGGCCGACCGTCACCGACGCCAACCTCCTGCTCGGCCGGCTGCCGGCGAGCGCTCGCAGGCGGGCTCGAGCTCGACCGCGGAGCGGCGGAGCAGGCGCTCGCCGGCATCGACCCGGCCGACGTGATCGAGATCGTGAACGCCGAGATGCTGCGCGCCCTGCGCGTCGTCTCCGTCGAGCGCGGGCACGATCCGACCGACTTCGCGCTCGTCGCGTTCGGCGGCGCGGGGCCGCTGCACGCCTGTGCGCTCGCAGAGGAGCTCGGGCATCGAGACGGTGCTCGTGCCCGGAGCAGCCGGCGTGCTCTCGGCGCTCGGGCTCGTGGCCAGCGACGAGCGGCGCGACGCCGTCGTCTCGTACGTGTGCCCTCTCGAGGAGGCGCGCTGAGCCTGCCCGGGCGAGGGCGAGGCAGATCTTCGCTACCGCGGGCCAGTCGTTCGAGCTGACCGTGCCGCTCGGCGCCGGACCTCGCGGAGCGCTTCCACCGGGCGCACGAGGAGCGCTACGGCGTCGCGTACCGCGGATCGCGCGGTCGAGCTCGTCGCGGTGCGGACGGCCGAGATCGCGCCCGGGCCGGCGATGCGCGTTCCCGGCCGCGCGAGCCGCTCGAGGTCGCTGGCCCGTCCGTCCTCGAGCTCGACGGCGCCACCTGCTGGATTCCCCCCGGGTGGGTGGGGGTTAGGGATGGGGATACCACGCTCCGGGTGACGCGAGACGTGAATATTCAGCTCCAAGTTCTCGGCGCGCAGCTCCGCGCTGTCGCCGAGGAGATGGGCGCGGCGCTCGTCCGCTCGGCCTTCTCGGCGAACATCAAGGAGCGGCGCGACTGCTCGACCGCCCTCTTCGACGAGCGCGGGCCGCATGATCGTCCAGGCCGAGCACATCCCGGTGCACCTCGGCGCGATGCCCGAGGCGGTCGCCGCCGTCCTCGCGCGCGACCCGCAGCCCGGTGAGCGTCTACGTCATCAACGACCCCTTCACGGGCGGCACGCACCTCCCGGACATCACGCTCGTCTCCCGCGTCCCGTGCGGCTTCGCGTGCTCGCGCGCGCACCACGCCGACGTCGGCGGCATGGAGCCGGCCAGCCTGCCGGCGGCGTCGACCGACATCTACCAGGAAGGCCTCGTGCTGCCGCCGGTGCGGCTCGACGACGAGCTGCTGACGGTCATGCTCGCGAACATGCGCAACCCGGACGAGCGCCGCGGCGACCTCGACGCACAGCTCGCGGCCCACCGGCTCGCGGAGCGCCGCCTCGCGGAGCTCGTCGAGCGGCGCGGGGCGGACACGGTGCACGGCCGCGATGGACGAGCTCTACCGCTACTCCGAGCGGGTCGTTCGCGCGGCGATCGCCCGTCTTCCGGACGGTCGCTACGAGGCGGATGACTCGCTCGAGCCGGCGGAGGGCGAGCTCGAGATCCGCGTCGCCGTGACGATCGCCGGCGACGAGGTCGAGATCGACTTCACGGGGACGTCGCTCGCAGCACGAGGGCAACCTCAACTGCCCGCTCGCCGTCACGCGCTCGGCCTGCTACTTCGTCGTCCGCTGCCTGACCGAGCCGGATCTTCCGTCTTCCGGCGGCGCGTACGCGCCTGTCCACGTCGACGGCCCCGGAGGGCTCGCTCGTCAACGCGCTGCCGCCGGCTGCCGTCGTCGCCGGCAACACCGAGACGTCGAGCCGCATCGTCGACGTCGTCTTCGCCGCTTTCGGCCAGGCGGTGCCGGTGCCTGCTCAGGGTCAGGGGACGATGAACAACGTCACGTTCGGCAACCGGTCGTTCACGTACTACGAGACGCTCGCCGGGGGCCAGGGCGCCTGCCCGGACGCGGACGGGCCGAGCGCCGTGCACGTCGCGATGTCGAACACGCTGAACACGCCGGTCGAGGCGCTCGAGCTCTCGTATCCGCTGCGCGTCGAGCGCTATGCGCTGCGTGAGGCTCGGGCGGCGGCGGCGCACACCGTGGCGGCGACGGCGTCATCCGCGAGCTGCGCGTGCTCGAGGACTGCCGCCTCTCGCTGCTGACCGAGCGTCGGCTGTACGCGCCGCGCGGCGTGGAGGGTGGTGCGGACGGCGAGCGCGGGCCGCAACCTCCTGAACGGCGAGGAGCTGCCGCCGAAGGTGACGCGTGCCGCTGCGCGCTGGCGACGTGCTGCGGATCGAGACCCCGGGCGGCGGCGGCTACGGCCCGCCCGCGGGCTAGGGGTCAGTCCCCGCGTCTTCGAGCGCCGGCCGCGGGGGCTCGGCCGGACGAAGAGCATCTTCCCGGCCCACCTGGGCAGCCACCAGTTCCAGTCGCCGGCGATCTGCATGATCGACGGCACGAGCAGCGCGCGGATCACCGTCGCGTCGAAGATGATCCCCGCCGCGAGCCCGATGCCGAACTGCTTGACGTCGACGCCCGGACTCGTCGAGAGCACGAAGAACGCGAACATCAGCACGAGGGCCGCGCTCGTCACGAGCTTGCCCGTGCGTGCGAGACCGAGCGCGATCGCCGACTTCGTGTCGCCCGTCTCGTCGTACGCCTCGCGCATCCGGCTGACCATGAACACCTCGTAGTCCATGGACAGCCCGTAGAGGAACGCGAAGATCATCAGCGGGATCCAGGAGATGATCGCGTCCGTCGGATGGACGTTCCAGATCGCCTCCGAGCCGTGGCCCTGCTGGAAGATGAAGACGATGATCCCGAACGCCGCGCCGAGCGAGAGCAGGTTGAGGATCGACGGCCTTGACGGACAGGAACAGCGAGCGGAAGGCGCGCATCAGCAGGATCGAGCGTCAGGACGATCACGAACGGAGCACGTAGCGGGAACTTCCCGTAGACCGCGTGGACGAAGTCGCGGTCCTCCGGCGCGGTGCCGCCGAGCGTCGACGCGTGTCCCATTGCCGAGCTCCGCTCGAGCGCAGGGAAGCACGGTCTTCTGCAGGTGCGTGATCGTCCTGTTCGTCGAGTCTGCAGCGCCGTCCTCCGACGGGAAAGCCTCCACGAGCTGGTCTCGTGCTGCGCCTCCAGGCGGCCGGAGCGGCCGCGCCGGCGATCCCTTCCGTCTGCGCGAGGCGGTCGGCCGTGGCGACGGCAGCTGAACGCGATCCGTTGTGCTCGATCAGCACGACGAACGGCTTGATCACGCCAGGTGAGATGCCGGCGTCGGTCAGCCGCTGCAGCCCGATCGACGGCATCCTGCGTCTTCGCGCCCGCAGCGACATTCGCCTGCGCTTCGGCGGCGTTGAGCTGAACTGCCGGGATCATCAGCAGCGCGACGATCGCGATCCCGATGCCGCCAGTCAGGAACGGGCGCCGCATGACGATGTGCGACCAGCGCCACCAGAAGCCCGCGCTCCTCGTCCGTTCCCTCGACGATCCGCTTCGGCATCACGCGAACGGAGTTGATCCGCCGGCCGAGCAGCGAGAGCATCGCGGGCAGGAACGTGATCGCCGCGCAGACGGAGACGAGCGGAATCAAGAGGCCGCCGATGCCGATCGAGCGGATGACGGGGATCGGGATGAGGACCATCGAGATCAGCCCGATCGCGACCGTCGACCCGGAGACGATCACCGAGCGCCCGGCGTGCGTCATCGTCTCGCACCACCGCCGACTCGACGTCGTCGCCGTGCCGTAGCTCGTCGCGGAAGCGGAAGATCATCAGCAGCGCGTAGTCGATCGCCACGCCGAGCCCGACGAGCGCGACGAGGAACTGCACGATCAGCGAGACGTTCGTGATGTACGTCAGCGCCCAGATCAGCGTGAACGTGTTCAGGATCGACGCGATCGCCATCAGGAGCGGCATCAGCACGGCAGGCAGCGTCCCGAAGACGAAGAGCAGGATGATCGTCGCGCCGAGGCCGCCGATCAGCGCCTCCGTGAGGACGCTCGGGCCCGTTCGAGTCCCCGCCCTCGGAGTCGTAGAGCGCATCCCTCCCTGTCACGTGGACCTCGACGCCCTGGGGAACGGCCGCCTCGAACGCCTGCCGGATCTCGCCTGTGCCCGCGTCCGCGCTGAAGCTCTGCTGGCCGGGCGGGTAGATCGTCGCGAACATCGTGCGGCCGTTCTTCGAGACGTAGGCGTCGTTGCCGTCCGTGGTGAAGAACGACCCGACGCGGAAGTTCGGAAATGCGGCAGAGACCTTGTCGATGGCCACCGCGAGGTCGTTGTCCGCCCGCAGATCCCGGTCCGCGTGGAAGACGATCACGTGCGGCGGCTGGCCGCCCGTCCCGAAGGTCTTGAGCGTCCGCTGATTCGCCTCGTAGGCGGAGAAGCCCGGGATCGAGAACTCCTCGAGCCAGCGGCTCGAGACGGCCATGGCCGAGTACGCGCCGAGCAAGGTCAGCACGATCCACGCCACGATGACGAGGCGGCGGTGGCGCATGACGATGTGCGCGACGTCCCTCGAGCATTCCCTAGAAGCTATCCTGCCATGGTCGTGTGGGAGGCGATCTTCCTCCTCATCGTGTTGAAGATCCCGGTGGTCTACGTCTGCTGCGTCGTGTGGTGGGCGATCCGCGCCGAGCCGAAGCCGTTCGACGGGCTCGAGCCGGCTGTCCTTGCGGCGCCGCCGGAGACCGATCCGCGGCCGGGCGCCGACCTGCGCCGCTGCCGGCCTTCCCGCGGCCCGGGGCCGCACGGCCGGCCGCTTCGCACGTACTCTCGCCGACCCGCTAGGGTCACCGCGTGAGCACGAACGGGACCAGCGAGGCGCACGCCGAGCGGACGTCCGTCGACATGATTGCCGGGCTCCTCGCCTCGGCGGCGCTCTTCTTCGCCCTGCTCGCGCTCGCGTTCCATCCTCTTGTCGTCTCCGTCGCCGCGTTCCTTCTCGGTCTCACGTCCGCCGGCATGAGCCGCCACCACGAGCGGTTGGCCGGTGTCGCGCTCGCCGTCGCCGGTGTCTGCTTCGTCGCGGGCATGGCGATCGCCGTGACCACCGACAACTCGCTCTGGTAGACCGGCGCCGGGGTGAGACCGTGAGCGACCCGAAGGTCGCAGGCCCGAACGCGGGCTACGAGACCTCGCTCCTCTACGACTACCTCGAGAACCCTGAGGCCGTGCCGGAGGAGTGGCGCCAGATCCTCGCCGAGCGCCTGGCACAGGCGCTCTCTGGAGACGGCGCGCAGGCTCCTGCCGTCGTGGCCCCGCACGTCAGCGAGTCGGTCGTGGAGCTGCCGCCAGCCGTCGAGCCTGCGTTGGAGGTCGAGCCGGAGCCGGAGCCGGATCCCGAGCCGGAGCCGGAGGCGGAGCTCGCCCCGGTCGCGGCCGAGCCCGACGACGAGCTGCTCGGGGGTGTCGCCGCCGCGATGGCGCTCGTCAAGGCGTATCGCACGCACGGTCATCTCGCGGCCAACCTCGACCCGCTCGGCTCGCCGCCGATCGGCGACCCGGCGCTCGAGCCGTTGCGGCTCGAGCCGCCGCTGACGCCGGAGCTCCAGGAGCGGATCCCTGCCAATCTGCTGCGCCTCTACGTTCCCGGCGAGACGCTGGCCGACGTGCTGCCGCAGCTCGAGGAGATCTATTGCGGCACGATCGCGTACGAGATCGAGCACATCTCCGACCACGAGGAGCGTGGATGGCTGCGGCACGCGATCGAGTCCGGCCGCTACCGGCAGCCGCTGAGCGCCGACGGGAAGCAGCGGCTGCTCGAGCGACTGTCCGAGGTCGAGGCGTTCGAGCAGTACCTCCGGCGGGCGTTCCTCGGACAAAAGCAGTTCTCGATCGAGGGCCTCGACGTGCTCGTGCCGATGCTCGACGAGGCGATCGAGATTGCCGCAAGCACAGGAGCCCATCAGGTCGTGATGGGGATGGCGCACCGCGGCCGGCTGAGCGTGCTCGCCTACACGCTCGGGCAGCCGTACGAGAGCTTCCTCCGCGAGTTCGAGGGAGAAAGGACGATCGAGGCGGTCGTCGGCAGCCCCGAGGGCGGCACAGGCGACGTCAAGTACCACCTCGGAGCGGAGGGCGTCCACCAGACGACGGCGGGCGACATCGCCGTCACGCTCGTCTCGAACCCGAGCCACCTCGAGGCCGTCGACCCCGTCGTCGAGGGTTGGGCGCGCGCGACGCAGACCGACCGCTCGACCGGCATCGGCCGTCACGACCCGTCCGTCGCGCTGCCGATCCTCATCCACGGCGACGCATCGTTCGCGGGCCAGGGCGTCGTCGCCGAGACGTTCAACTTCGAGGGGCTGGCCGGCTACTCGACCGGCGGCACGCTGCACCTGATCGCGAACAACCAGGTCGGCTTCACGACCGATCCGGCGGAGGGCCGCTCGACGCGCTACTCGAGCGACCTCGCGAAGGGCTTCGACGCGCCGATCTTCCACGTCAACGCCGACGATCCGGAGGCGGCGGTGGCCGCGATCCGGCTCGCGCTCGCCTTCCGCGAGCGGTTCGGGCACGACGTCGTCGTCGACCTCGTCGGCTACCGCCGCTTCGGGCACAACGAGCAGGACGAGCCGGCCTACACGCAGCCGCTGATGGCGCAGCCGATCGCCGAGCAGCCGACCGTGCGCGCCCAGTTCGCCGAGCGGCTGGTTGAGGAGCGGGCCGTCTCCGAGGCGGACGCGCAGAAGCTGGTCGACGACGCGACCAAGCCGCTGCGCGAGGCGCACGACCGGCTGCGTGCGTCCATCGCCGAGCCGCCCGAGCAGAGCGGCGCGACGCCGCCGGCCGGCTCGGCGATGTCGTGACCTCGGTGCCCGCCGAGCCGGCTCCGCGAGCTCGACCGGGAGCTCGTCGCGACGCCCGACGGCTTCACGGTCAACCCGAAGCTCGCACGCCAGCTCGAGCGGCGCCGGGACGCGCTCGACGAGGGCGGGATCGACTGGGGCCACGCCGAGGCGCTCGCGCTCGCGACGCTCGCTCGTCGAGGGGATCCCCGTCCGGCTGACGGGCCAGGACACCGAGCGCGGGACGTTCTCGCAGCGGCACCTCGTGCTCCACGACGCGGTCACGGGCGAGCGCTACTCGCCGATCGAGCACCTGGCCGAGGCGCAGGCGTCGGTCGAGCTACACAACTCGCCGCTTTCGGAGTTCGGCGCGCTCGGCTTCGAGTACGGCTACTCGGTAGCTGCTCCGGAGACGCTCGTGCTCTGGGAGGCGCAGTTCGGCGACTTCGTCAACGGGGCGCAGATCATCATCGACCAGTTCCTCGTCTCTGGCCTCTCGAAGTGGGGCCAGACGTCGCGGCTGACGCTGCTCCTGCCGCACGGGTACGAGGGCAACGGTCCCGAGCACTCGAGCGCCCGCCTCGAGCGCTTCCTCCAGTCGGCAGCGCAGGAGAACATCCGCATCGCGAACCCGTCGACGGCGGCGCAGTACTTCCACCTGCTCCGGCGCCAGGCACTCGACGCCCGCCCGCGACCGCTCGTCGCGATGACGCCGAAGGGCCTGCTGCGCCTCAAGGAGTCCGCGGCCCGGCTCGACGACCTGACCGCCGGCCGTTTCGAGCCCGTGCTCGACGATCCGTCGGCCGACCACGAACATGTCCGCCGACTCGTCTTCTGCTCCGGGAAGCTCTTCTACGACATCGACGGGCATGAGGCACGCGCGTCTGCGGAGGGTGTCTCCGTCGTCCGCATCGAGCAGCTGTACCCGTTCCCCGCCCGGGCGCTCTCGGAGGTCGTCGCGCTCTACCCAGCCGTGCGCGAGATCGTCTGGGCGCAGGAGGAGCCGCTGAACATGGGCGCCTATCGCTCGATCCGGCACCGGCTCGAGGATGCGCTGCCCGACGACGTCTCTCTCCGCTACTTCGGCCGGCCGTGGCGCGCGAGCCCGAGCGAGGGCTACCCGACGGCGCACCTTCGCGAGCAGGAGCGGATCGTCCGCGAGGCCCTAGGAATCAACTAACTGGGCATCAACTAGAGGTGTCGGGCGTCAGCCCGAGCGCTAGGGCTTCTTGCCGTTCCGCGTCTGGCGGACGACCGACGCCGCGGCGGCAGCCGCTTTCGGCCCGTGCTTTCGCACCTGCGTGAGCACGAGCCTCTTCTGCGCCGGAGGGAGGCGTCGCCACATGCGGTACGCCGCGAGGGCGACTCCGATCGAGCTCTTCGGCACCATGCAACCATCCTCGCACATCCACGGATCGAGAAGGAACCTGGGTCTCCTTCACAAATCCGTTACAATCGAGCCGTCCCCGGAACGTCCAAGGAGGAATCTGCATGCCCGTTGACACCGCGTCGGTCTTCTCTCAGGTCATCGACGAGCACATCGAGCTGAAGCGGCGGAACGCCGAGCTCGAGCCGACCCTGCCGATCGATCGGTACGTGAACGGTGATCCCTTCGAAAATCACCCGCTCTTCAAGACCGAGGAGCAGGCCCGCATCGAGGAGACGATGGACGGCACCGAGCCGGCCGTCGTCACGCACGCCGCGGTGCCGTGGCCGGTTGAGGATGAGCCCGCGCCGCCCGCGCCGTCCGAGGACGACGGCCTTTGGGGGCGCTCCCGGGACTTCGACTGGGGCGACTAGCCCGCCGCCTCAGCACCCGCGCTGGTAGGTCAAAGCGCGAACAGTCTTGAACCACTCGCCGGCGACGGCGTAGGGGATGGTCGTCCACGGGTAGTCGACGCCGACGGCGTCGACGTCGCTGTCGACGCAGCGGTCGAAGAGCATCCGAGCGCGCGTGACGTGGAAGCGCGAGGTCACGAGCAGGATCCGCTTCCAACGATGCTCGCGCGCGAGCCTGCCCACGGCCTCAGCCTCGCCGCGCGTCGAGTCGGGGTCGGGCGTGAAACAGATCACCTGGAACCCGTTGCCACCGTGATGGCAGAGACCCGGCGCACGCGGCTGGGTCGGGTCGAGGCCGTTGGAGATCACGAGCACGGGCGCCACGCCCTTCGCCATCAGCGCGAGGCCACCATCGAGCCGTTCGTGCTTCGAACCCGAGAGGACGACGATCGCGTCTGCGTGGCCGACCTCGTCCTCGGTCGGAAAGAAGACGAATCGCAACGTCAGGACGACGGCGCCGGCGGCGAGCATCACCAGGCAGACGAGGAGGAGGCGCCGGAGCACGACCGCGCATCGTAGAGTCCCGGCGCGTGCGCTCGCTCGGCCTCTATCTCCGCGCGGTCAGGCGGCCGCTGCTCACCGGGCGGCCGTCGCTCGGCCCGCTCGACGGGCGGCTCGTGTTCGTGTTCGGAAGCCCGCGGTCGGGCACGACCTTCCTCGCCGGCGCGATGGGCTCGCTGCCGGGCTTCGTCGATCTCGGCGAGGTGAACCCGCTGAAGGCCGCGATCCCGGACGTGACGGCGCGGGAGGTCCGCCGGATCGTCGACCGCGTGCGCCGTCTCGGGCTCGTCGGCTCGCACCGCGCCGTCGAGCAGACGCCCGAGGTCGCGTACGTGCTGCCCGAAGTCGCCGAGGCGTTCCCCCAGGCGACGCTCGTGCACGCGGTCCGAGACGGCCGAGATGTCGCCTGCTCCCTGCTCGAGCGCGGCTGGTTCAGCGCGAGGCGCGGCGACGCAGACGACGCGGGCGCCGCCTTCGGCACGCATCCGCGCTTCTGGGTCGAGCAGGGTCGCGAGGCCGCGTTTCGCGAAGCCAGCGAAGCCCGCCGCTGCGCCTGGGCGTGGCGGCGGTACGTATCGGCGGCGCGCCAGAGCGGCGCCCCGGTCGTCGAGGTGCGCTATGAGCAGCTGGCGAGCGACGCGACGCACGAGCTGCTCGCGGGGCGGCTGGGGGTGGCGCAGAGCGACGTCGCCCGCGCTCTCTCCGCGGCGCACGAGCAGTCGATCGGCCGCTGGCGGCGTGACCTCGACGCGGCGCAGGTCGCCGACGTCGAGGATGAGGCCGGAGCGCTGCTGGCAGAGTTGGGTTATGGCACGGGTCCCTGACCGGAACGTTGTCGGCGGGGGACTGCTCCCGTGCTCGCTCGATCCGTTGACCGGGTTCTTTCGCGACGGCGCGTGCGCGACGTGCCCGGAGGACGTTGGCAGCCACACGGTCTGCGCGGTCGTCACCGCGGAGTTCCTCGACTTCTCCAAGCGCGCGGGGAACGACCTCTCGACGCCCGTTTCGGAGTGGGGCTTCCCGGGCCTCGAGCCCGGCGACAGCTGGTGCGTGTGCGCGGAGCGCTGGCTCGAGGCGTATCACGCGGGCGTGGCGCCCGCCGTCGTGCTCGGCGCAACGCACGAGCGGGCCCTCGAGGTGATCGCGATCGAGACCCTGACGGCGCACGCGTTCCAGCCAGACACGGTCTAGCGTGGCGGCCACGCGCCCCGGCCGTGGCAAGATAGGCGCTTCAGCAAAGGGGAGGGTTACGAATGGCCTTGCACATCGGCGACACAGCACCGGACTTCACGGCCGAGACGACCGACGGGGAGATCTCCTTCCACGACTGGATCGGCGACTCGTGGGCGGTGCTCTTCTCGCACCCGAAGGACTTCACACCGGTCTGCACGACCGAGCTCGGCTACATGGCGAAGATCAAGCCCGAGTTCGACAAGCGAGGCGTCAAGATCATCGGGCTCTCTGTCGACCCGACCGCCCGCCACGCCGACTGGGCGGCCGACATCGAGGACACCCAGGGGCACGCGCCCAACTACCCGATCATCGGCGACACGGACTTCAACGTCTCGAAGCTGTACGGCATGCTGCCCACCGAGACGTCGGGCGACCCGCTCGAGCGGACGCCGATGGACAACCAGACGGTGCGGAACGTGTTCGTGATCGCGCCCGACAAGTCGATCAAGCTGATCCTCGTCTACCCGATGACGACCGGACGCAACTTCGACGAGGTGCTGCGTGTGATCGACTCGCTCCAGCTGACCGCGAACCACAAGGTGGCGACGCCGGTCAACTGGCAGCAGGGTGAGGACGTGATCATCGCCGGGTCGGTCTCCGACGAGCAGGCGAAAGAGCTGTTCGGCGAGTGGGACGCACCGCGGCCGTACATCCGCGTCGTACCGCAGCCGACGACCTGACCGCGTACGAGGGAACGGGCCTGTGACCGCGGCCGAGCGCCGCGCCCGTTTCCACGCGCTCCATGAGAGCGCCGGGCTGTTTGCGATGCCGAACCCGTGGGATGTCGGCTCGGCGAAGCTGCTCGAGCACGCCGGGTTCGCGGCTCTCGCGACCACGAGCGCCGGCTTGGCGTGGTCGCTCGGCAAGCTCGACCAGAAGGTCGCGCGGGACGAGCTCGTCGACCACGTCGCGAGCCTCTCAGAGGCCGTCTCGGTGCCGCTGAACGTCGACTCGGAGCGCTGCTATCCGGACGACCCGGGTGGCGTCGCCGAGACCGTACGGCTGCTCGGTGAGGCAGGTGCAGCTGGCTGCTCGATCGAGGACTACGACCCCGCGACGGGCGCGATCGACGACATCGAGCTCGCGACTGAGCGGGTCGCGGAGGCGGCGGACGCCGCGCACGCGTTCGATCCGCCGATGACGCTGACCGGCCGCGCGGAGAACCATCTCCGCGGCGGCGACGACCTCGACGACACGATCGCGCGGCTCGTCGCGTATCGCGACGCCGGTGCAGACTGTGTCTATGCGCCGGGGCTCACGGACTCCGTACAGATCGCACGCGTCGTCGAGGAGGTTGGCATTCCTGTGAACGTGCTCGCGCTGCCGGCCGCCCCGAGTCTCCCGGAGCTTGAGGCGCTCGGCGTCCGACGCGTCTCCACCGGCAGCCTGCTGGCCGGTGTCGCCTACGGCGCGCTGCTCAACGGTGCGGAGGAGCTGCTCGGCCCCGGCACGTCCGCGTACGCAAAGGGCCATGTCTCGAGGGACGCGCTGAAGGGGGCGCTTGGATGAGCGTGCTGGAGCAGACCGCCGTCGAGCAGTACCTCGACGCCACGTCCGCGTCACGCGTCCTCTTCGAGCGCGCGATTGCAGCGCTGCCCGGGGGCAACACGCGAACGACGATCTACCACGAGCCGTACCCGGTTTACCTCGCGAGCGGCGAGGGCTGCCGGGTCACGGACGTCGACGGCTCAGTGCGGATCGACTTCATCTCCAACTACACGTCGCTGATCCTCGGCCACTGCCATCCGCGGGTCGTGGAAGCGGTGCAGCAGCAGGCGGCGACGCTGATGAGCGCGGCCGCGCCGAGCGAGCTCGAGATCGAGCTCGCCGAGCGCATCAAGGAGCGCCTGCCGAGCGTCGAGCGCATCCGCTTCGCGAACTCCGGGACGGAGGGGACGATGCTCGCGTTCCGCGCGGCGCGCGCCTTCACCGGCCGGGCCAAGGTCGCCACCTTCGCGGGCGGCTACCACGGCTCGCACGACTACGCCGCGAGCATCCCGTCCGACCCGGCGCAGGCACCCGGCGCACGCGGCATCCCGCCCGCGGTCGCCGAGACGATCGTCGTCTGCCCGTTCGACGACGTCGAGGGCACACGTACTGCGCTCGAGCCGCACCTCGGCGATATCGCAGCCGTGATCATCGAGCCGGTTCTCGGCGCTGGTGGCGTGCGGCCGGCCTCACCGGAGTTCCTGCAGTTCCTTCGAGACCTCACGCGCAACGCCGGCGCGTTGCTCGTCTTCGACGAGGTGATCTCGTTCCGTGTCGGCTACCATGGCGCGCAGGGCGAGCTCGGGATCACGCCAGACCTGACGACGCTCGGGAAGATCATCGGCGGCGGGCTGCCCGTCGGTGCGTGCGGCGGCCGCGACGACGTGCTGGCGTGCTTCGATCCGCGGCGCGAGGACCGCGTCGGCCACGGTGGGACGTTCAACGCGAACCCGTTGACGATGGCGGCCGGCCTCGTGACGCTCGCCGAGATGACGCCGGAGCGCTACACAGCCCTCGAGGAGCTGGCCATCGACCTCCAGCGGAAGGTGGAGGCGGTGCTCACGGAGACCGGGACGCTCGGAACGGTGACGCGCGCAGGCTCGCTCTTCCACGTGCACGTCGACGACCCGGAGTCGCTCCACCTCGCGCTCCTGAACCACGGGATCCTGTCCACGCAGCGCGGGATGGGCTGCATCTCCGTCCCGATGACGGCGGCCGAGATCGACGCGTACGTCGACGCGACGAGGCTGAGTCTTAGCTAGTCGTCGGCGCTGGCCGTAGCCGGCTCGCCGTGCATCATCGGCGCCAGCTTCGGCACGCGGAGGAGGGCGAGCGCCAGGATCCCAGCCGTGGCCGAGAACATTGCCCCGACGAGGAAGGCGATGTGATAGCCGCCGTTGAGAGCGGTGATCGCGTCCTCGCCCGACGCAGTCAGCGTCTCTGTCCGGTGTGCGGCGACGCTCGCGAGCACCGCCAGACCGAGTGCGCCGCCCATCATGAACGCGGTGTTGACGACGCCTGACGCGAGCCCGGCCTCGTGCGGCTCGACGTCTCCCATCGCCGCGAGCAGCAGCGGGTTGAACGCGATGCCCGCGCCAAGGCCTAGCAAGACCATGCTCGGGAAGACGTCGACGAAGAGGTTGCCGTCGACCGGCGCCCGCGCGAAGAGGACGAGGCCCGCGGTCGCGAGGAGCATGCCGACGCCGAGCGGCGCACGGATCCCGTAGCGAATCACGAGCTTCGCCGAGAGCCCGAGCGAGAACGCGCCCATGATGATCGTCGTCGGCAGGAACGCGAGCCCGACCTCGAGCGGGGAGTAGCCGAGCACGAGCTGGAGATAGAGGGCCGAGAGGAAGAACCAGGCGAACATCGCCGCCGACCAGAGCACGCCGACGCCATTCGCCGTCGCAAGGTTCCGCAGCTTGAAGAGCCGGAGAGGGACGAGCGGCGACTCGACGCGCGACTCGATGACGAGGAACGCGACCATCAGCGCGGCGGCCGCTCCCAGCAGCCCGAGCGTGCGGGAAGTCGTCCAGCCGACGTCGTTGCCGTTGACGATCGCGTAGACGGCCAGCATCAGCGACGTGGTGACGGTGACGGCGCCGCCGACGTCGAGCTTCCCTGTGGCCACGACGCCGGTGCTCGTCGGCAGCAAGCGGAGAGACAGGAGGAAGACCGCGATCCCGATCGGGATGTTGACGAGGAAGATCCAGTGCCAGCTGAGGACGTCGGTCAACACGCCGCCGAGCAGCACGCCGAGCGTGCCGCCGCCCGACGCGACGAAGCCGAACACGCCCATCGCCTTCGCGCGGTCGGCCGGCTCGGTGAACAGCGTCATGATCAGCGACAGCGACACGGCCGACACCACCGCGCCTCCAAGCCCCTGCACGGCTCGCGCGACGACGAGCATCTCCTGCGAGCCCGCGACGCCGCAGGCGAGGGACGCGCCCGTGAAGAGCACGATCCCGGCGAGGAACATCAGCCGGTGCCCGTAGATGTCGCCGAGCCGGCCGCCGAGCAGGAGGAAGCCGCCGAAGGTCAGGAGGTAGGCGTTCACGACCCAGGCGAGCGACGCCTCCGTGAAGCCGAGATCGGCGCGGATCGACGGCAGCGCGACATTCACGATCGTCGCGTCGAGGACGATCATCAGCGAGCCGAGGCACAGGACGATCAGTGCCAACCAGCGTGTCCGGGAGTCCCCCGCCATCCCTGTCCTACCCTACCGATCGCGATCGAACTGGCCGGAGCCCCTCGTGCCCAAACAGGCCAAGAGTCAAACAGGCAAGGAGACAGTCACTGGGACAGTCACTGCGACGGTCCCCGTTGAGAGACTCAGCCGGGGTGGGGCCGGCGGCCTCGAGAGTCGGAGCTAGGCGACCGCAGTCGCTTCGCGGTCCGGCTTGGGCGCCGGCGCGCCGAGCTTCGTGACGGCGACGGCGATCACCTTGTACTCGGGGCAGCTCGTGTCGACGTCGGCGGAGGAACCGACGAGGAGGTTCGTCCGCACCTCTGGGAAGTGGAACGCGGTGAAGACATGGCCTTCGTCGATCCGTTCGTCGATCCGCGCCTCGATCGTGATCTCGCCGTGCTTCGACCGCACCTCCACGACGTCGCCCGTCTCGATCCCGAGATCCGCCGCGTCGTCGGGATGGATCTCGAGCCAGTCGCTCGGGAACAGCTCGAGGTTGCCCGTCCGGCGCGTCATCGTGCCGACGTTGTAGTGCTCCAGTCGCCGTCCCGTGACGAGGATCAGCGGGTACTCGTCGCTCGCCTCGTCGCCAGGCTCCTTGTAGGGGAGGGCGGCGAAGCGGCCTCGACCATCAGGGAGCGCGAATGACGTCTGGCAGAGCATGGGCGCGTCCGTTCCGTCCGGCTCGACCGGCCACTGGAGCCCACGCTCCTCCATCCGCTCGTACGTGACGCCGGCGAAGTCGGGCGTCAGCTCGGCGATCTCGCGCATCACGTCCTCCGGGCCATCCCAGGGCAGCTCGTGGCCGAGCCGCGCCGAGATCAGCTTGCAGATCTCGAGGTCTGTCTTCGCCGCGCCCGGCGGCTCGACAGCCGGGCGCACGAGCTGCATCCGGCGCTCGGCGTTCGTGAACGTCCCCGCCTTCTCGAGGAACGACGACGCGGGCAGGATTACGTCCGCGAACTTCGTCGTCTCGTTCTCGAAGATCTCCTGGACGACGAGGAACTCGAGGCTGTCGAGCGCCTCCATCACGTGCTCGACGTCGGGGTCGGACTGGACGATGTCGTAGCCGCAGATCCACATCGCCTTCACACGTCCCTCGACCGCCGCGTCGAACATCTCCGGCATCTTCAGCCCGCGCTCGCGCTTCATCGTCACGCCCCAGCGCTCCTCGAAGGTGCGGGCGACGTCGTCGTCGGCGACAGAGCGGTAGCCCGTGAACGTGTCAGGGAGCGCGCCCATGTCGGACGATCCCTGGACGTTGTTCTGGCCGCGCATCGGCATCAGGGCGCAGCCTTCGCGGCCGATCTTCCCCGTCGCGAGGGCGAGGTTGCAGATCAGCTGGACGCATTCCGAGCCGTAGCGCTGCTCGGTGACACCGAGCCCCCAGGCGATGCATGCGTGCTTTGCCTCGCCGTAGAGGTGCGCCGCACGCTCGATGTCGGCGGCGGGCACGCCGCACAGCTCTTCGGCCGCCTCCGGCGTGTACGCCGCGGACACCTCCGCGAACGCCTCGAAGCCGTTCGTCCGCCGCTCGACGAACTCCTCGTCGACGAAGCCGTCGCGGATCAGCACGTGGGCGAGCCCGTTGAGGAAGGCGGCGTTCGCGCCAGGGTGGACGTAGCAGTGGAGGACGCCGTAGTCCGCGAGCTCGATGCGCCGCGGGTCTGCCGTGATCAGCTTCGTTCCCCGGAGCGCCGCCTGCTTCATCCGCGCGCCGGCGACCGGGTGCGCTGCGGTCGGGTTGGCGCCGATGATCAGAATCACGTCGGCGCACTCGATGTCGTCGAAGGAGCCCGAGCAGCCGGAGCGCCCGAGCGACTTGCGGAGCGCGTAGGAGGTGGGGGAGTGGCAGACACGCGAGCAGTTGTCGATGTTGTGCGTGCCGATCGCGGCGCGGAAGACGCGCTGCATCGCGTAGCAGTCCTCGTTCGTCGCACGAGACGACGCGAGCCCTGCGATGGCGTCCGGCCCGTGCTCGGCCTTGACACGGAGGAACTCCGAGGCGACGCGGTCGAGCGCCTCCTCCCAGGTTCCGATCCGGAACGTCCCGCTCTCGCGGACGAGCGGCGCCGTCAGGCGGTCGCGCGAGCGGGTGAACTGGTGCGCGAAACGGCCCTTGAGGCAGGTGTGGCCTCGGTTCGCAGGCCCGTCGCCGGGGCTGATCGAGACGATGCGTCCGGCACGCGTGTGCGCCTCGAGCCGGCAGCCGACGCCGCAGTAGCCGCAGGTGGTCGAGATCGTCGCGTCGAAGCGGGTGTCAGCCATTCGAGCCCCTCTCAGGACGCACCCTCGTCGGCCAGACCGACGAGCAGGCGCTCTGTGATCGCGTCGGTGGGACAGGTATCAGCGCAGGCTCCACATGATACGCAGGAGGACTCTTTGAACCCGGAGTCGAGGCCGGCAGTGACGTTCGCGTGGAAGCCGCGGCCGGTGGCGGTCAGCGCGAAGGCGCCCTGGATCTCGTCGCACGCGCGCACGCAGCGGCCGCACGAGATGCAGAGCTCGTGCTGGAAGACGAGATAGGGATGGCGCGCGTCGTGGCGGGCCTCGTGCGTCGCGCCGGTCCAGCGCGGCTCAGAGACGCCGAGCTCCCGCGCGATGGCCGCGAGCTCGGTGTGCTCGGCCGGCGGCTCGGGTAGCTCGGAGAGGACGAGCTCGACGACGTTCCTCGCGATCCGCCGCGCACGCTCCTCGGTCGTCTCGACCACCATCCCGTCGCGGCAGAGGGTGGTGCACGCGGGGAGCGGCCCCGGTGCCCCCTCGACGCCGACGAGGCAGACGCGGCAGGCGCCGAAGGGCGCCATCCGGTCGTCGAAGCAGAGCGTCGGCACCCAGCGTCCGGCGCGCTTGGCGGCGTCGAGCACCGTCTCGCCGGGCTGGACGGAGACGGGGATGCCGTCGATCGAGACGTCCATCAGGCGAGCCCCAGCTCGTCCGGCCAATGTGCGATCAGCGAGCGGATCGGCGCCGGCATGCCGCCGCCGTGCGCGCAGAGGCTCGCCACCTCGAGCGTTTCGAGCAGCTCCTCGAGCGAGGCGCGCGGGACCGGCGCATCGGCTTCGACGAGCTCGAGCGCCCGCGTGAGCCCGATCCGGCACGGGAAGCACTTGCCGCAGCTCTCGTGCGCCCCGAAGCGGAGGAGGTGCCGCGCGAGCGCGCGCATGTCCGTTCGGTCGTCGAAGGCGACGATGCCGCCGTGCCCGACCATGCAGCCCAGCGCGGCGAGCTCGTCGAAGTCGAACGGCGTGTCGAGCGCGGAGGCCGGGAGGATGCCGCCGAGCGGCCCCCCGATCTGGAGTGCCTTGATCTCGAGTCCGTCCTTGAGTCCGCCGCCTAGCCCCTCGCAGATCTCCCGCATCGGCGTCCCGAAGCGCACCTCGTAGACGCTCGGGCGAACGAAGCGCTCGTTGAGGCAGACGAGCTTCGTGCCGGGCGTCGCGCCGGGGCTGAGCGCCGCGTACGCCTCCGCACCGTCGCGGGCGATGAACGGGGCGTTGCAGAGCGTCTCGACGTTGTTGACGACCGTCGGCAGCGAGTGGTAGCCGCGCTCGGCGGGAAACGGCGGCCGCGCGTTGACGACGCCACGTAGCCCGTGCAGCGAGTTGAGGAGCGCCGTCTCCTCGCCGACGACGTACGAGCCGGCGCCTTCCGTCACATGGACGTAGAAGGAGAAGCCGCTGGCGTAGATGTCGTCGCCGAGATGGCCGTCGTCGTACGCCCGCTGCACGGCCGCGTCGAGTGCGGGCTTCGAGTACGGGTACTCGGAGCGCACGTAGACGTGGCCTTCGACTGCGCCGACGACGTAGCCGGCGATCGCCATCCCTTCGAGCAGCAGCGCCGGGTTCCGCTCCATCAGGTACTTGTCGATGTAGGAGCCGGGGTCGCCCTCATCGCCGTTGACGACGATGAACTTCGGCGTCGCACGGGCGTTCCGCGCGAACTCCCACTTCATCCCCGCGGGGAAGCCCGCGCCGCCGCGGCCGCGGAGGTTCGCCGCCTTCATCTCTTCGAGCACCGCCTCCGGGGTCAGCTCCGTGAGAGCGCGACGAAGGCCTGACCAGTCTCCGGACTGGAGCAACACGGGCACGTCGAGGGCGCTCTCCCACTTCGGCTCGGCGGCCTCGACGGGCGCGCCGGCGAGGAGGCGATCGAGCGCATCCGGCCCGGCGTCGACAACGTTCCCCTCTCTGAACGACGGGCTCGAGTGGCAGAAGCCGAGACAGACCGTTTCCTGGAGCGCCACCTCGCCGTCCTCGGAGCAGCCGGAAAGCGGCGCGCCGAGCTCTGACTCGAGCCGCGCGACCTGCGCGTCGAACTCGGCCGCCCAGCACGCCGTGCCAGTGCACACGCGGACGTTCCGCTTCGCGCGCGGCTGGACGAGGTCGTCGTAGAACGTCGAGACGCCGTAGACGGTTGCCTCGGGCAGGCCGGTCACTTCCGCGGCCCGTCTGCGGTCGTCGTCCGTCACCTCGCCGCGTTCGTCGACCGCCTTCCTCAGCACGTCGAGTGCCGTCCCACCGTCACCGTCTCCATGCTGCTTCAGGAGCTCGATCAGGTTGTGCGACATCTCCAGCCGACACTACAGAACGCGCTCATGGCGACGCGCGACCTCCTAGGAGGGTTTGGCAGAACGGTGCTCGTCGCCGGGGCGCGATCGACGCTGTGATCGCTAGGACGCAGGGAGCCGCAATAGTGAAGAACTATTGGGGTGACTGAGGACGAAGCGAGCGCAGTGTCGAGCGCGATTCCGGCGGCTCAGTCACTGTTTGCCAAACCCTCCTAATAAGCTCGGCGGGTGAACGAGACGTTCCTCGAGTCGCACGGTCTCGCGACTGCGCTCGTAGTGGTCACGGTCTTGGTCGCAGCGCTGGCCGAGTGGCTCGTGACGCTTCGCGAGCGCATGCAGACGCTTGCCCGGGCTCGCGGCGCGCGTGCGGCTCGCGCTAACGACGGCGGTTGAGACCTCGACGGCTCGCACGGAGGGCAGGCGAGCCGACCGCGGCACGAAGTGGATGCTGATCGGCTCGATGATCGCGGCGTTGTTCCTCGCCGTTCTCGCCGCGCGTCGCTCCCCCGGTGCGGTCATGCCAGGAAGCGGCTGGGTCTGGGTCGCTCTCGGCGTCGCGGTGATGTGGGCGGGGATCGCGCTCCGGATCTGGGCGATCGCCGTTATCGGCCGCTTCTTCCGCCGGGACGTGACCATCCAGGAAGGCCACTCGTCGTCGTGCCGTTCCTCGGGCATCTTCCGCGCATCCTGTGGAGGAATCCGAGCTCGAACGCGCGCTCGGAGACGAGTACGTGAGCTACGAAAGCGGCACTCGGCGCCTGGTCCCCGGCGTCTGGTGAGACGCCGCTGCTGTGTACGGTCACAGCATGCACGGGCTCGAGCAGGATGTCGATGCGATCGCCGCCGCGACCGCGTTCTCCGGCACTGTGCGCATCGACCGCGATGACGAGATCGAGCTGGCGAGAGCGTACGGCCTCGCCGATCGACGGAATGAGATCCCGAACACGCTCGATACGCAGTTCGCCATCGCGAGCGGGGGGAAGGGCTTAACAGCGCTTGCCGTGGTGAGCCTGATCGAGGACGGCGCGCTCGATCTTCGAACGACGGCAAGGTCCGTGTTGGGCGACGATCTCCCGCTGATCGCTGATGACGTAACGATCGAGCATCTGCTGTCGCATCGCTCGGGCATCGGTGACTACGTCGACGAGGACGCAGGCGGCGACATCAACGACTACGTGCTCTCCGTCCCGGTGCACGAGCTCGCAACGACCGAGCAGTATCTCGCGGTGCTCGTCGGGCACGCAGCGAAATTTGCACCGGACGAACAGTTCTCCTACTGCAACGCGGGGTACGTCGTGCTCGCGCTTGTCGCCGAACGAGCGAGCGGCGTGCCATTCCACGATCTCGTAAATCAACGTGTTTGTGAGCCTTCGGGGATGGTCGCCACCGCGTTCTTGCGCTCCGACGAGCTCCCGGGTCGCGCTGCGCTCGGCTACCTCACCTCTGAGGCCACGTCGAGGACGAACATCTTTCACCTTCCCGTGCGGGGCAGTGGGGATGGCGGGATCTACTCCACCGTCGGCGACATCCGCTCGTTCTGGACTGCCCTTTTCGCCGGCGAGATCGTGTCGAGTGATTGGGTCGCCGAGATGGTGCGTGCCCGAAGCGACGTGCCTCGGCAATCGATGCAGTACGGCCTCGGCTTTTGGCTCCACGCGTCGGGCAACGCCGTGATCCTGGAAGGGTCGGACGCCGGCGTATCGTTCCGCAGCGGACATGACCCGGTGCGAGGGCTCACCCACACGGTGATCTCGAACACGTCAGAGACGTGGCCGATCGCACGTCTTCTCGATCAGCGGCTGTCGTCCTCGCGCTCGTCAGCTGGCTGAGCCTTAGGCCAGCTCGCGAACTAGCGTTTACCGGCGGCTCTCGGATTCATAGCCTGCTCTCATGCAGGCATGCTTCTCTTTGTGCAGATGGAAAACCGAAGGCTCGTGAAGACCCTGCTCCTCGGCGCCACCGCCGTCCTCGTCGCGGCCTCGCTCGCGCTCGCCGGCGGGCGGGCGACGAGCCCGACGGCCGGGGTGGTGGTTGTCAATACCCGCCTCGCCTACGGAGGCTCCGGCGCCGGCACAGGGATCGTCCTCACGTCCTCGGGTGAGGTGCTGACGAACAACCACGTCATCCGCGGAGCGAGCGCGATCCGTGTCACCGTCCCGTCGACCGGGCGCACCTATACCGCGACGGTCGCGGGCTACAACGTCACGAGGGATATCGCGCTCCTCCGTCTCCGGGCCGCGCACGGGTTGCAGACCGCCGTGACCGGAAACTCGGCGAGCGTCCGCGTCGGCGGCAGGGTGACGGCCGTCGGCAACGCCCGCGGCGCCGGTCTGAGCACGAAGACGGGCACGGTGACGGGCGTCCACCAGGGAATCACGATCACCGACGAGAACGGGACATCGCGGCTGACGGGCCTGATCAAGACGAACGCAGCGCTCGAGCCCGGCGACTCGGGTGGCCCGCTGCTCTCGGCGGGTCGCGTCGTCGGCATCGACGCCGCCGCATCGCGGAGCTTCTCGTTCCGCGGCAGCGGCGACGGCTACGCAATCCCGATCAACCTCGCGCTCTCGATCGTGAGGCAGATCGAGTCCGGCCGCCAGACGCAAACCGTCCATATCGGCGCAACCGCCTTCCTCGGTGTCTTCGTCACGGATCCGGAGACGCTGGGCCAGACGTCGCACGGAGCCGTCGTGCGGCAGGTCGCGAGTGGCTCCCCGGCCGATCACGCCGGAATCGGCCAGGCCGACGTGATCACGCTCTTCGGGGGTAAACGCGTGACATCGGCGGCGAAGCTGAAGACGATGATCCTCCAGCTTAGGCCCGGCAGCACCGTGCGCGTGACGTGGGTCGACTCGTTCGAGGGCTCGACGAGCGCGTCCGTCCGCCTAGCCACCGGCCCGCCTCAGTAGCGCGCTCTACTCGTCGTGGCGGTGGAGCTCGGCGTTGATCCGCTCCTGGTCGCGCCCGTCCTCCCGCGCCGCCCACCAGAACATGACGGCAGTGATCGCGAGCGAGAGCACGAGGACGGCCGTCAGCACGATCCCGAACGCCGTCTCACCCGACACGCTGCCAGTGTGACTGTTCTCAGGTGCCGAGCGCTTCCCGGACCGCCTCCTCGAACGTCAGCGCCCGACCTTCTGCCCAGGCGGCGTCGGCAGCCTCGGGTCCCAGCTCCGCTCGCGCACGACCGTGGTTCTTCTCCAGGAGGGCTGTCCAGAAGGCAACAGCTGTGAGATCGACGCCGAGCGAGGAGAGCTTCGCATCCGCTGCGGCCGCGAGCCGCAGCGCTCGCTCGGCGTGTCTGCGCCCTGCGAGTGCCATCGAGACGCCCTGCACTTCGATCGCCGTCTCTACTCGATCGCCGAGGCCGACAGCGGCGGCGAGCGCGCGCAGATACCGCTCTTCGGCGCCGTCGTAGTCCTCCGCGATCAACGAGCAATCGGCGAGGAAGTGGTGAGCGAGATGCATCGCCCACTTGTCGTCGTGCTGCTCGGCGAGCACGAGCGCCTCCTGCGACAACGCTTCGGCCTCGTCGAGCGCGCCCTCGTTGACGAGCATCTGGCAGAGCGTGAGCTGCGCGCGATTCACGAGCTGGCGATCGTCGCCGCGGCGCTGGATCTCGAGCGAGGCTTCCGCCGCGGCGCGCCCGGTCGCCCCGTCACCGACGAAGAATGCGCTCCAGGCCAGCGCGTCGTACGTCAACGCCGCCTCGCGCTCGTCTCCGAGCTCGCTCCAGAGCGCGATCGCATCCTCGAGCAGCGGCCGAGCCGCTTCGATGTCCCCCTGCCAGCCGGCAAGCGACCCGGCGCTCGTCAGCGCACGGGCGAGCACCTCGTCTCGCTCGACGTCCGTTGCGTACGCCACCCGTAGCCGCTCGCGGCCCTCCTTCATGTGGGAGCGCGCGCGCCAGAACCACCCGAGGGCACCGGCGAGGCGGAGAGCGTCGCGCCCTGTCTGTCCCTCCAGCCAGTCGAGCGCTGCCCGCAGGTTGTCGTGCTCGGCAGCCAAACGGTCGGCCCACTCCGCCTCGCGCTCGATGCGCTCCGCGTAGGCGCTCTCGGCGAGCTCGACGAAGAACTGCGCATGACGTTCACGCACATCGGCGGCATCGGGCTCGAGGCGCTCGCTTGCGTACTCGCGAATCGTCTCGAGCATCGTCAGCCGCTGGCCCTCGCGGCGGATGAGGCTCTTCGCGGCCAGCGACGTGAGGTCGTCGACGGTTGCGCCGCAGATCCCTTCGGCCGAGTCGAGCGTGAACCCCCCGACGAGCACGCTCAGCCGGGCGAAGACGTCCTGCTCACGCTCGTCGAGAAGGTCGTAGCTCCACGCGATCGTGTCCCGGAGCGTCTGCTGCCGCGCCGGCAAGTCTCGAGCGCCTCCGGTCAGAAGCTCGAGACGCTCGTCGAGCCGTGAGAGCAGCTCCTCGGGCGAGAGCAGGGCAATGCGTGCCCCCGCGAGCTCGAGGGCAAGCGGCAGCCCGTCGAGACGAGCGCAGATCGCGGCGATCGCGGTGGCGTTGTCTGCCGTCGGCTCGAAGGCCGGGCTCACCGCTCGAGCCCTCGACACGAACAGCTCGACGGCGGGAGAGCGTACGAGCTCGTCGACGTCCGGCGCTCGATCGGACGCCGGAAGGGCCAGGGTGTCCACCGGCACGACGCGTTCGGCGACCAGGCGGAGTGGCTCGCGGCTCGTGACGAGCAGCGTCACCCCGGGCGCGTCGCGGAGCAGGTCGGCCAGATCGCTTGCCGCGTCGAGCACCTGCTCGAGGTTGTCGAGCACGAACAGGATGCGCTTCTTGCCGAGATAGCCGAGCAGCGACTGGCCTCCGGCTTCGTTGATCCCCAGCGCCTCCGCCGCAGCAGGTACGACGAGCGTCGGATCGAAGATCGGAGCCAGCGGCACGAAGAAGACACCGGCGGGGAACGCCTCGACCAGCTCGGCCGCGACCTGAAGCGCGAGGCGCGTCTTTCCCGTTCCTCCCGGTCCCGTCAGCGTGACGACGCGTGTATCGGGTTGACGGACGAGCTCACGCAGCTCCTCGACCTCTCGCTCGCGGCCGAGGAACGGCGTCGCCTGGGCGGGAAGGTTCGTCGGCCGGTTGTCGAGCGTTCGAAGTGGCGGGAACTCGGAGGGCAGGCCGTCGATGACGAGCTGGTGGAGACGCTCCGGCTCGCCGAGATCCTTGAGGCGATGGAGGCCGAGGTCCGAGAACGAGAAGCCCGGCCCGCCGCCGTCGAGGAGCTCGCGCGTCGTCTGCGAGACGAGCACCTGGCCGCCGTGGGCCGCCGCGCCGATCCGTGCGCCGCGGTGGACGCCGAGGCCGACGTACCTGCCCTCGCTCGCGTCGACCGCGCTCGTGTGGAGGCCCATCCGAACGCGCAGCGGCCTCCCGTGCGGCCAGGCGTGCCCCTCGAAGGCGTGCTGAGCCTCGATGGCGACAGATGCAGCGTCCCCCGGACGGGCAAAGGCGACGAAGAACGAGTCTCCCTGTGTGTCGACCTCGTACCCCTCGTGTCGGGCGAACGCGTCTCGGAGCAGGCGTCGGTGCGCGTCGAGCACGTCGACGAACCCCGGCCCGAGCTCCTGGAGCAGCGCGGTCGATCCTTCGATGTCGGTGAAGAGAAAGGTGACGGTGCCCGTCGGCTGCGGTGTCACGCCCGGCCGGATCAGCCCCAGGAGGGCGGCTCGTAGCGCTCGTTGATCGGCGAGCCGAAGGTGACGAAGGTCAACCCGTCGGGTCCGGCGACGGGGCAGCGAACTGCTGACGGGTCGAGCCGCACGAACCGTCCGGGCTTGAGGTCGATCTCGTCGCCGTCCACGCGGAGACGCCCGGAGCCGGCGACGACGAACAGCACCTCTTCCTGGCTCGACTCCGTCTCGTCGTGCTCGCGTCCCTCGGCGCCGGCCGGCAGCTCGAAGTAGTTGAAGCCGAACGCTTGTGCGCCGAGCTCACGACGGAGCTTCTTGACCGCGCCGCCCGGGCCTTCCCCCTCCACCTCGTCGACGTCCACGTAGGAGTACTTGGTCACATCTCCAAGGATCGCATACGGTAGGCGCACATCGACACGACGTCGCGCGCAACTACCTTGCAGGGCACGCAGCAGATATCTCGTCCGCTACGCCCCACATCACGGACGGCGAGGTCCTGATCACGACCTCTGGCTGAACGGGAAGATCTGCGGGAGGCGGCCGAGCAGATCGCGGTCCCCTTCCGCCTCGAGCTCGACCGGCAGGCCGGAGAGATACGTCACGAGCGCCTGCGGATCGGCCGTGATCGTGAGGTCGGGGTCGCCGTCAGCTCCGTGCGCGATCGCGAGCTTGCCGTCGTCGAACCGCAGCGTGAACTGCGCATCACCGAAGTCGATCGCGACTGCCGCCGTCAGCCCCGCGGCCGCCTCGGGCGTGAAGTACGCCTTCATCGCCACCGCGAACCAGCGACCCTGCATCGTCCGCTCGTGCGAAGGCGGCCCCATCGACTGCGCGGCCCAGCGGCCGAGGTCGAGGAGGATCGGCACGAGCTCCTCGCCGTACGGCGTCAGCTCGTAGACCGTCGACGCAGCCGGCGGGGGCAGGCGGCGACGCGCGACGATGCCGCTCTGCTCGAGCTGCCGCAGCCGCTGGCTGAGGACGTTGGTCGCGATTCCCGGCAGCCCGTCGCGCAGATCGGTGAACCGGCGCGGCCCCAGCACGAGCTCGCGAATTACGAGCAGCGCCCAGCGCTCGCCGACGAGATCGAGGGCATGGGCGATCCCGCAGTGCTGGTTGTATGTCCGAACGGTCACCACTTGTTCAAAAGAAGTTCATAGTTGCTTTCTAAAAGTATAGGCGGTAACCTCGGACGAACCCAACGAGAGGGAGGAGAGAGATGACCACGACGGCAACCGCAGTCGGCAAGTTCGTCTGGCACGAGCAGGTCTCGTCCGATCCCGGTCAGGCGAAGGACTTCTACACGGAGCTCTTTGGCTGGGGCACCGAGCTCTTCAAGGCCGGCGAGATGGACTACCCGATGATCAACTCGGGCGGCCAGAACCACGGCGGCTTCGGCACTGCACAGGAGGGCGCTCCGCCGCCGCACTGGCTCTCGCACGTCCAGGTCGACGACGTCGACGAGACGGTGGAGAAGGCGAAGGCCGCAGGGGGATCGCTCGCCGCGGGCCCGTTCGACATGGGCGAGGTCGGCCGGATGGCGATCATCAAAGACCCGCAGGGCGCGTTCGTGAGCGCGTACCAGCCCACTGCTGAGGGGGCGGTCGCCGAGGGAGTCTTCGTGTGGGACGAGCTCGGCACGACGGATGTCGAAGGCGCCGAGAAGTTCTACAGCGAGGTGTTCGGCTGGACGACGAAGGACATGGGGCCCGACTTCGGCGGCTACAAGATCTTCCAGGTCGGCGAGACGGGTGTTGGTGGCGCGATGGCGCTGCAGGACCCGACGTGGCCGGCGACGTGGATCCCGTACGTCGGGGTCGAGGACGCGGACGCGACCGTCGCGAAGGCGAAGGACCTTGGCGCGTCGACGATCGTCGAGGGCATGGACGTGCCGACGATCGGCCGGATCGCCGTCATCAAGGATCCGCAGGGCGCGGTCTTCGGGATCATCCGGCCCGAGCCGCAGTCGTAGCTTCGCGCCACACGGCCGCTCCGCTGCGTTGTGGCGGAGCGGCCGTGTGGCGTACGGTGGGCCGCGATGGACTTCGCCACCGCGCCCGAGCTCGACGAGATCCGCAGCGCCGTGCGCACGCTCTGCGCACGCTTCCCGGGGACGTACTGGCGTGCGCTCGAGCCCGACCGCTACCCGGAGGAGTTCGTCCGTGCGCTGACCGAGGACGGCTGGCTCGCAGCGCTGATCCCCGAGGAGTACGGCGGCGCCGGCCTCTCCCTGACCGCAGCGAGCGTGATCCTCGAGGAGATCAACGCGTCCGGCTGCAACGCGGCCGCGTGCCACGCGCAGATGTACACGATGGGCACGATCCTCCGGCACGGCTCGGAGGAGCAAAAGCGGCGCTTTCTGCCGCCGATCGCCGGGGGTGAGCTGCGGCTTCAGGCCTTCGGCGTCACCGAGTCGACGGCAGGCTCCGACACGACGCGGATCGAGACCACCGCCGAGCCCGTGGACGGCGGCTACCGGATCCGCGGCCAGAAGATCTGGACGTCGCGCGCGCTCCACTCCGATCTGATGCTCCTGCTCGCGCGGTCGGAGACGGGCCTCTCGACCTTCGTCGTCGACATGCGGGCGGCGCTCGCCGCTCAAACGATGACGATCCGCCCGATCGCGACAATGATGAACCACGGCACGACGGAGGTCTTCCTCGACGGGGTCGAAGTCCAGGCGGACGCGCTGATCGGCGAGGAGGGGAACGGCTTTCGCCAGATCCTCGACGGCATGAACGCCGAGCGGATCCTGATCTCGGCCGAGTGCATCGGCGATGGCCGCTGGTTCGTCGAGCGGGCGGCGCGCTACGCGTCGGAGCGGGTCGTCTTCGGGAAGCCGATCGGCGAGAACCAGGGCGTTCAGTTCCCGATCGCCGCCGCGCACGCGGCGATCGAGGCGGCCGACCTGATGCGCTGGAAAGCGGCGTGGCTCTACGACCAGGATGAGCCGTGCGGCGCCGAGGCGAACATGGCGAAGCTGCTCGCATCGCAGGCGTCGTGGCAGGCGGCGAACGTCTGCCTCGACACGCACGGAGGGGCCGGCTTCGCGGAGGAGTACGACGTCGAGCGGAAGTTCCGCGAGACGCGCCTCTACACCGTCGCGCCCGTCTCCAACAACCTCGTGCTCGCCTTCCTCGGCCACAATGTCCTCGGCCTCCCGAAGTCGTACTGAGCCAGTCACAAAGTTGACAGCCGGGAAGCCGCGCGCGACGCTTGTACGCGGTGAATCGTGCCTGAGCGTCGTAGTGGCATCGTCACGTTTCTCTTCACCGACATCGAGGGCTCAACGGCCCTTCTCAAGAAGCTGGGTCGTGAGCAGTACGGCGAGCTGCTGAGCGAGCAGCAACGCCTTGTGCGGCAGGCGTTGTCCACGCACCACGGCGAGGAGATCGACACGCAAGGCGACTCGTTCTTCGCCGCGTTCCACCGGGCGTCCGATGCGGTCGCCGCATCGGTCGCCATCGATCGGGCGCTTTCGGCCCATGAATGGCCGGACGGCGCCGACGTGCGCGTGCGGATCGGGATCCACACCGGGGAGGCGGATGCAGCCGGAGAGCGGTACGTGGGCTTCTCTGTCCACCGGGCCGCGCGCATAGGCGCCGTCGCGCACGGCGGCCAGATCCTGATCTCCTCGTCGACGCGCGAGCTCGTCGAGGACGACCTCCCGCCGCACGTGTTCCTGCGCGATCTCGGGCTTTTCCGGCTCAAGGACGTCGACCGACCGGAGCGGGTCTCGCAGGTCGCCGCCGAGGGGCTCCAGGCCGAGTTCCCGCCGCTCCGCGGCGCAGAGCAGATCAAGACGCCGGTCTTGCGTCGCCGCTCGGCCTTCGCCGCCGCAGTTGTCGGTGTCGTGGCGGCTGCTGTCGCCATCCCCGTCCTCGCACTTTCGAGCGGCGGCTCGCACACCTCGTTCCAGACCGCGAGCCCGGGTGCGAGTTCTGTGGCGGCCGTCGACGCAGCGAACGGGGGCCCGAGAGGCTCCATCGAGCTCGCGGCAGCACCGAAGGCGATCGCGTACGGCGACGGGTCGATCTGGGTGACGATGCCGAATCAGAACGCGGTTGCACGAATCAGTCCCCAGACGCGCGCCGTCCAGCAGACGATCGGTGTCGGGAGCGGCCCAACCGGGGTCACCGTCGGCGGGGGCTTCGTCTGGGTCGCGAACAGCCTCGACGGAACGGTCTGGCAGATCGACCCGCGGACGAACGGCGGCCAGGTCGTGGACAAGATCGACGTCGGCAACGGGCCGACGGGCGTCGCCTATGGCCTCGGCGGCGTGTGGGTGGCGAACTCCGTCGACCGAACGATCGAGCGTGTCGACCCGCTGACAGGGGCGCCGGGCAAGCCCATTCCGGTTGGCGCGGGTGCAGACGCGATCGCCGTCGGCTCGGGTTCGGTCTGGGTGACCAGCGAAGCGGCGAGCGTGCTCTCGCGCGTCGACCCGAGGTCACGGATCGTGCTACCGATCAATGTCGGAAACCAGCCCGCCTCGGTGGCCGTCGGCTCGGGCGCCGTCTGGGTGGCGAACAGCGGCGACGGCACCGTCTCGCGGATCGATCCCGCCGCGAACCGCGTCGTGTCGACGACCGCGGTCGGCGAAGGGCCGAGCGGTGTTGCGATCACCACAGACGGGAAGAGCGTCTGGGTGTCGAATGAGCTCTCCGGGACGCTCACGAAGGTCGACACCGCGACGAACGACCCGGTCGACAGGGTGACCGTCGGAGACAAGCCGCAAGGAGTCGCGCTGAGTGCGGACACGGCGTACGTCGCCTCGCAAGGCTCGCGTGCGCATCGCGGAGGCACGCTCACGGTCCTCGTCCCCAACCCGTTGGGCGTCTACAGCCCCCGCCTGCCGAAGGCACTCGATCCGGCGTATGGCTACACCGCCTGGGATCTCACGACACTCACGAACGACGGCCTCGTCGGCTATGGGCGCTCGGGCGGAGGCGACAGCTATCGGATCGTGCCCGACCTCGCCGCAGCCCTCCCCACGATCTCGGATGGCGGCCGGACGTACACGTTCCAGCTTCGTTCAGGGATCCGCTACTCGAACGGAGAGCTCGTCCAGCCGGCGGACTTCCGGCGCGCGCTCGAGCGCGCTCTCCTTGCGAAAGTCGACTACTCGACGACGCCGTACTTCACGGGGATCGTCGGAGCGAAGGCGTGCCTCGAGGCGAAGCGCTGCGATCTCTCGAAGGGCATCGTCGCCGACCCCGCATCGAACACCGTCACCTTTCACCTCACCGAGCCCGATCCCGACTTGCTCTACAAGCTCGCGCTGCCCACGGCCTATGCCGTGCCCGCGAACACGCCGCTGAACGCGGAATTGCCTCTCCCCGCCACGGGTCCGTACGTGGTCAGCGAGATCGACACGAAGCGCAGCGTCGTCAAGCTCGTGCGCAATCCGCATTTCCGCGTCTGGTCCACGGCCGCCCAACCCGACGGGTACGCCGACGCGATCGTGGAGCGCTGGGGGTATACGGGACCGTCTGCGGTCCGTGCCGTCGAGCGTGGTACCGCGGACGTGACGTCGACCGGGTTCGACAAGACGTGGCCTCCAGCCCTCATGTCTGCACTGCGGACGCGGTATTCCAGCCGACTCTACGCGAGCCCGCAGGCAACCTCTCTCGGCCTCTGGATGAACACGAGGGTCAAGCCATTCGACGACGTCAGAGTCCGGCAGGCAGTGAACTACGCCGTCGACCGGAACCGGCTCGTCGAGACCAACGGCGGCCCGGGCAACGCCCGGGTGGGCTGCCAGACGCTGCTGCCGAACACGGACGGGTACCGGCCCTACTGCCCGTACACCGTCGACCCCGACGCCGCCGGGACATATCACGGTCCCGACCTCGCCAAGGCTCGCAGGCTCGTCGCCGCTTCGGGCACGAAGGGCGAACCGGTCACCGTGTGGTTCTACGACCTCCCCATCGGACATGCGAACGGGGGCTACATCACCTCTGTGCTCAAGAGCCTCGGCTACAAGGCACGACTGAAGACCATTCCGCACGACGGCCGCACGACGTGGGCTCCCGACCGCCAGACCGGCGTCGGCGGCTGGGGCGCCGACTATCCGTCGACGAACGACATCCTCTCGTCCTACTTCACGTGCGCTTCGTACAAGCCCGGCCAACCCGCCGCCAACGGCAACTATCCGGGGCTCTGTGACCGCCGCGTAGACCGCGAGATCGCGCGTGCCCGCTCGCTTCAGACGACCGATCCGTTGGCCGCTTCGAAGCTGTGGGGCACGATCGATCGCGAGATCACGGATCAGGCCCCGTGGGTGTCCATCGATACGGCGGTGTTCCCCGACTTCGTCTCTCGCCGGGCGGGGAACTACACCTACTGCTTCCTGTCGAGCGCCATCGGCTCGACGGCTGCCTGCCTCGGCCAGCTCTGGGTGCGTTGACCGAAGTTATAGTTGCCATGACTTTAACCGGGTGCTACGGTAATCGTCATGGCGACCAAAACCTCAGCCAACCCGGGCGTTTCGGCCGACTACGATCCGTCCGACTTCCCGCCGTTCGCGGTTACGGTCGACGTCGTCATCCTGACCATGTCCGAGGGCCTGCTGCACGTGCTGCTCGTCTGTCGTGGCGAGGCGCCGTTCGAGGGCATGTGGGCGATCCCGGGGGGCTTCAAGCGTCCGACCGAGACGCTCGACGAGGCAGCGAAGCGCGAGCTGCGTGAGGAGACCGGCGTCGGCGTCGGGGCCGCGATCCCGCTGACGCAGTTCGGCTCGTACGGCGATCCCGACCGCGACCCGCGCATGAACGTCGTCACGGTCGGCTACCTCGCGGTTCTGCGCGACGTCGGCGATGTTGCGGGCGGCTCGGACGCTGCGGCCGCCGCGCTGATCCCTGTCTCAGCCGTGCTCAACGGCAAGATCGAGCTCGCGTTCGACCACCTCCAGATCATTCGCGACGCGGTTGAGCGGGTCGGCGTCGAGCTCGACGTGAAGGGCATCGCGCCCGCGTTCGTCGGTGAGACGTTCACGCTCGCCGAGCTGCGCACGGTCTACGAGGCGGTCTGGGGCGTGCAGCTCGACGCGGCGAACTTCCGCCGCAGCGTCGTCCAGGAGGACGGCTGGGTGATCCCGACCGGCCGCCGCGCGCAGCCAGGCCCCTCGGGCGGCCGTCCCGCCGAGCTCTACCGTGCCGGGCGCGCCTGGAGCCACGGCGGGCCGATTCACCTCAGGCGCGTGGAAGCGAGGAGATGACGATGCGGGTCGTGGTGCACGACCGATACGGGCCGCCGGATGTCCTGCGCGTCGAGGACGTCGAGCCGCCCGTGCCGGAGGACGACGAGGTGCTCGTGCGCGTTCGCGCGACGACGGTCAATCAGACCGATTGCCACATGCGTCGAGCGCGACCGGTTCTCTGGCGGTTCATGCTCGGGCTGCGCGGGCCGAAGCGCAAGATCCTCGGCCTCGAGTTCGCCGGCGAGGTCGAGGTCGTGGGATCCGCCGTCACGGACTTTCAGATCGGCGACCGCGTGTTTGGCATGCGGAGCGGCGCCCATGCCGAGTACCTGTGCGTGAAAGGCACTCGCCTCGTCGCACAGATCCCGGCGGGGATGACATTCGAGGACGCCGCCGCTGTGTGTGATGGCGCGTGCTACCGGCCTGTCGTCGACCGCGTCTACCCCTTGGAGCAGGCCGTCGATGCGCACACGTACGTGGAGTCGTGGCAGAAGGTCGGGAACGTTGTCCTCACCCTGAACGGCGGAGCGAGATGAAGGCCGTCGTCTACGACCGGTACGGGCCGCCGGAGGTGCAGCGGCTCGAGGACGTCGAGCGCCCGGCGCCCAATGAGAACCAGGTGCTCGTGCGGGTCCACGCGACGACCGTCAACCAGACGGACTGCGGCTGGCTTCATGCAAAGCCCTTCTTCGTCCGCTACTTCATCGGCATCCGCCGGCCGAAGCGGCGGATCCTCGGTATGGAGCTCGCGGGAGAGGTCGTCGCGGTGGGCTCGGCCGTCACGGAGTTCGCACGGGGCGACCGCGTCTTCGGCGTGACGGGCTTCGGCGCGCACGCGGAGTACGCGTGCATCGCGGAGAGCGCAGCGCTCGCGCACATGCCGGCGGGGATGGCGTGGGAAGAGGCGGCCGCCGTCTGCGACGGCGCCTGCATCGCGATCTCGTGCCTGCGCGACGCCGACCTCCGGCCGGGGCGCAGCATCCTCGTCTACGGCGCTTCTGGCTCGGTCGGCACGGCCGCCGTCCAGCTCGCGCGCCACTGGGGCGCGGATGTCACCGCCGTCACCTCGCCGAAGACGCTCGAGCTCGCCCGCTCGCTCGGCGCCGAGCTCGTGCTCGACTACACGCAGGAGGACTTCGCGAAGCGCGGCGAGACCTACGACGTCGTCTTCGACGCGGTCGGCAAGCGGACGTTCACGAACTGCAAGCGCGCGCTCGGGCCGGGCGGGATCTACATCGGAACCGACGGCCTCCGGAACATCCTCTGGTCGCTCTGGACGAAGCACATCGGCGACAAGCGCGCGAAGCTCGGGATCGCGAAGTACCGCAAGGACGACGTGCTCTTCCTCAAGCGGTTGATCGTATCCGGCGAATACCGGGCGGTGATCGACCGCAGCTACCCGCTCGAGGACGTCGTCGAGGCCACCCGCTACGTCGACGCCGGCCAGAAGACCGGCAACGTCGTCCTCACGGTCGCGTGATGCAGGAGCCCCGGACGCTTCACGGGAAGTGCGAGTGCGGCGCCGTCCGCTACGAGGTCGCCGACGCGTTCCGCTACGCGGCCAACTGCCACTGCTCGAACTGTCGCGCGTCGACCGGTGCGGCGTTCAAGCCGTTCGCCGGGATCGAGCGCGAGCAGCTTACGCTCACGGACGGCGCCGATGCGCTGCTCGTGATCGGCGACGAGGACGGCAACCACACGCGCTGCGCGGTCTGCGGGTCGCTTCTCTACTCGGTCGTACGAGACGGTGCCTACGTCCACGTCGCCCTCGGGTCGCTCGTCGATGAGCCGTCGATCCGCCCCGACCACCACATCTTCGTCGGCTCGAAGGCGCCGTGGTACGAGATCACGGACGACCTGCCGCAGTTCGAGGAGTACGCGCACGAATAGACACGGTCCCGGTGCGCTGCTTGCAATCTTTGCAACGATTTGGAAGAGTTAGGTGGAGGCAGCGCCGAATGGCAAAAGGGGGCTTGTTGAGCTTCTGGAACCAGGACCATTGGCTCGTCGCACCGGGCAAAGAGATCAGCGTCGAGTACCAGGTCACCACCAATGACTACTTCGGCGCGCAGGTCGCGATGCCCGTTCCCTACCTCGCCGCGAACGAGTGGCTCGAGGTGACCGGGCACGGCGTCTTCTACAACTTCTCGAACCACACGTTCCGGCCGTGGGCGACCTTCAAGAACAAGGGCACCGAGACCGCGTCGTTCCAGCTGCGAGGCGGAGGGCTCACCTAGTCGGCAGATGGAGATCACGGTCGTAACCGACGAATCGGGCGAGGTCGTCGCTGCAGTCGTGCACGCCTTGCAAGCGCCTTCGCCTGACGACCCGAACGCCATGCGCATCAAGCCGTCCCCAACCCAGTCGGCGACGACGGTCGAAGCGCCGGCCGAGCTTGCTCACCGAAGGCCCGACGGCGAGTTCTTGGGCATCCTGCAGCGCGACTACACCGTCAAGGACGGGTCGCTCGTCAAGAAGCAGTAGTCGTTCGCCGGCAGCTCTGACCCTCGCCGGGCTGTAGCATCGAAAGACCTCGCTCGACGTCGCGAATTGCGCCGCCGGCGGGGTTCTTCATGGCAGAGCTGCCGACTGGAACAGTCACCTTCCTGTTCACGGACATCGAGGGCTCGACGACGCGCCTGAAGGAGCTGGGCGCGGAGCGCTACTCGGAGGTGCTAGGGCGCCACCACGAGCTGCTCCGCGCGGCATTTGCGGCCAACGGCGGGGTCGAGGTCGAGAACCTCGGCGACGGTCTCTTCGCGGCGTTCGAGGGCGCGGGCGAGGCAGTCCAGGCGGCGGCAGACGCGCAACGGGCGCTGGCTGCGGAGCCCTGGCTGACGCGCAGGCCGATCGGCGTCCGCATGGGCCTGCACACGGGCGACGCGCTCGTCCGCGGCGGGACGTACGTCGGCTACGCCGTTCACCACGCGGCGCGGATCGGCGAGATGGGCCACGGCGGGCAGACGCTCCTCTCAGAGGCGACGGCCGGGCTCGTCCAGCACCATCTCCCCGACGAGTCGAGGATCCGCTCGCTCGGCGAGGTCGGGATTCTGGACGCCGACCGTCCGCAACGCCTGTACCAGCTGGAGATCGACGGGATGCGGACTGAGTTCCCGCCGCTCCGCGCTTGGCAGCTCGTGCTCTCGCCGACGCGCGAGCGCATCGTCGAGCGCATGGACGAGCTCGCGACGCTCGTCGAGCTCGTGGACTACGCGTACGGAGGAGCCGGCCGGTTCGGCGTCATCGTCGGCGACGCGGGGATCGGGAAGACGACGCTCGTCAGCGAGGTGCGCCTCGCGGCTGAGGTGCGCGGGATGGACGTGCTGCAGGCGCGCGGTGGTGAGCTCGAGCACGACTTCTCGTACGGGATCGTCCGCCAGCTGTTCGAGTCTCGTCTCTCGTCGCCCGAGCAGCGAAGCCAGGCTCTTGTCGGTTCGGCCGCGATCGCCAAGCAGCTCTTCGAGGAGGGCGCATCGCAGTCGGAGGGCTTCGGGCCGGTGGACACGTCGTTTGCCCTCCTCCACGGGCTCTACTGGCTGACGGCGAACCTGGCCGGCCAGCGCCCGGTGCTGATCCTGATCGATGATCTGCACTGGGCGGACGAGCCGTCGCTGCGCTGGCTCGCCTATCTCGTTCGCCGTCTGGAGGGGCTGCCCGTGCTCGTCGTCGTCGCATCTCGTTCGCCGGAGCAAGGCTTCGAGAAGATGCTGCTCGGCGAGCTCGTCGCCGACCCGGCCGCGCGGCTCGTCCTGCCCAAGACCTTGAGCCACGACGCCGTCGAGGCGCTCGTGCGGAGCGTCCTCTCGGCCGACGCCGACCAGGAGTTCTCGCGGGCGTGCTTCGAGGCGACGGGCGGCAACCCGCTGCTCCTCAGCGCGCTCCTCGATGCGCTCGCGAGCGAGCACGTGCCACCGCGCGCCGAGTATGCGGATGCTGTGATGGAGATCGGACCGCGCGCGGTCGCCCGCGCCGTCGAGCTGCGGATGGCGCGCCTGCCGACCGAGGCGGCAGCCCTCGCGCACGCGGTGGCTGTGCTCGGAGAAGACGCGGATCTCACGGTGGCCGCGGCGCTGGCCGATCTCGATCGCGAAGTCGCCTCGCACGCGGCGACGGCGCTCTCGAAGGCGACGATCCTCCGTTTCGAGACGAAGCTCGGCTTTGTCCATCCGGTCGTCCGCGCGGCGATCTACGCGCAGCTGACTCCACCGGAGCTCGAGCGTGCGCACCTCTCGGCGGCGCGGGTGCTCTTCGACCACCATGCGCCCGCGGAGCGGATCGCTGCGCAGCTCTTGCTCGCGCCTGCGTCGGGCGACGAGTTCGCGATCGACGCGCTCGCGGACGCGGCCGACGCGTCGCTCCGTCGTGGTGACCCGCGCGGCGCCGCGCGCTACCTCCACCGGGCGCTCGAAGAGAAGCCCGACGACCGCACCGTCGCGTGTGAGCTCTACCTCCGCCTCGGCCGCGCCGAGCGGCTGCTCTCGAGCCCCGGCGCGGCGGCGCCGCTCGAGCGGGCGTTCGAGCTCGCCGAGAGTCCCGAGAAAAGGGCCGAGATCGCCCGCGAGCTGGGGACGGCGCTCTTCTACGGCCTGCGGGTCGAGGAGGCGGTCGGCGTCTTCCAGCAGACGATCGCCGAGCTCGGCGACGAGCACGTCGACGCGCGGCGGCTGCTCGAGGGGGCGCTGCTCAGCGTCACGAGCATCTTCCCGCCGCTCTACTCGATCGCGAAGACGCAGATGGAGCGGATCGAGGCGATCGGCCTGGAAGACGACGTCGGCTCGCGCGCGATCAACGCGATCCTCTCGTACGACGACGCCAGGAAGCTCGCCCCGTGTGAGCAGGCGATCGGGCGCGCCGAGAAGGCGCTCGCCGCCGGGCCGCTCTACTCCGAGGACAATGCCGCCTACATCTTCGCCGTCTACGCCTACGCGCTCGCCGACCGGTTCGCCGACGCCGAGGCTGTCTGGCACCAGGCGTGGGTTGACGCTCAGGCGCGGGGCTCGATCTCGGGCTACGCGCTCGTCTCGACCTTCCGTGCATTCGTCGAGCTGCACACGGGCCGTCTCGACGAGGCGCTCACCGACTCGACGAACGGGCTCCAGGCGTGCCAGGAGTACGGCTTCGCCACCGGCATTCCGTATGCGGTCGGCCACATCATCGACGCGGCTCTCGAGCTCGGCGAGATCGAGGTCGCGCGCACGGCCGCCCAGCAGCTCGACGCGGTCGCGGATGGCAGCCATCTCGTGTGGGCGTACCTCGACTCCCGCGGCCGCATGCGGATCGCGACGGGACACGTCCGCGCGGGGCTCGACGACGTGCTCGAGGCCGGGCGCCAGTACGCGGCGCTCGATGGTCGAAACCCGTCGCTGCTCGCCTGGCGCTCGACCGCCGCGCTCGCGCACCTAACGCTCGGCGAGCACGAGGAGGCGCGTCGTCTCGCGACCGAGGAGGTCGAGCTCGCGCGGGAGTGGGGGCAGCCGCGCGGCCTCGGCCAGGCGCTGCGCGTTGCCGGCGTCGTCGATCCCGATCCGGAGGCCGGTCTCGCGCTTTTGCGTGAGGCGGTCGCCGTGCTCGAGGGATCGCCGGCCCGTCCCGCACGGGCGAAGGCGCTGATCGAGCTCGGCGCGGCGCTGCGCAGGGCAGGCGACAGGGCAAGCGGCGCGGCAGGCGACGAGGCCGGCGCGATGGAAGCCCTGCTCGCCGGGCTCGAGCTCGCGCGCAGGATCCGCGCGTCGCTCCTCGTCTCGCGTGCGGAGGCAGAGCTCGTGGCGCTCGGAGCGGAGGTGCCCGAGCGACCGACGACCGGCTGGGACGCCCTGTCGGCGAGCGAGCGGCGCGTCGCCACCCGCATCGCCGAGGGCTTCACCGTCGACGAGATCGCCCAGTCGCTCTTCCTGACGCCGGCAACGGTCGAGGACTACCTCGCCCGCGCGCGCCGGACGCTCGGCGTCGAGACGAACGAGGAACTCGCCCGCGCCGCTGCCACAGGCGATGCGTCGAGGACGGTCTCGCTCAGAGGCGCTTGAAGAAGAACGCGATCCGGCGCCAGATGCTCATCGACTGCTCGTGCTTCGCGATCGGTGCGACGACCTTCGCCTCGACCTCGCGCGCGTCCGCGCGGAGCGTCTCCCCGACGCCGCCCTTGCTGTCGGGCTCGATGACGGCGCTCGTCGCCGGCTCTAGGTACTCGCCGAGCGCGGCGACCTGGTCCGGCGTCAGCGAGAGGCGCACCGACCCGTCCGTGATCTCGGCCACCTCCTCGGCCGGCACGTAGCGCGGCTTGCCCAGCGCGCTCGTCGCGATCGCGAGCCCGTCGAAGATGTCCTCCATATCGTCTCCGACGACCTCGTCGACGCCGCCGACGCGCGTGCCATCGACCGCCAGCACCTTCCAGCCGGTCTCGATCATCAGCCAGGAGACCTGATCAGCCATGGCGGCTGACGATACTGGCGATCAGGCGGCGGGCGGCGCCAGGGTGGCCTCCTCGGCCGCGAGCTTCAGCTTGTTCTCCTTTCGGGTGACGCTTGCCGCTCGCTTGGCGAGCTCGCGTTCCCGCCGGTCGAGCTCCTCTTCGCGCCTTCGTAGGAGCTCGACCTGCGGGTCCGCCGCCTCTTCGTAAGCGGGGAGATCGGCGCACGGATGAGCAACGGCCGTGTCCGCCTTCTCGCAGGGCAGTTCGGTCGGGAGACCCCGGCGAACGAGATGCACCTGCTCGAGCCTGGCCATCAGGCCGCTGCCGAAGCCGCCCTCCTTCTCGAGCAACCGTCCGCGCTGTGCTGCAAGCGCCTTCGCTAGCAGCGGGCGCGCGAGCAGCGCTCGCTCGAGCAAGATCTCGCCCAACGGCTGGCTCGTTTCCACCTGCGCGGCCAGCGCACCGTCGACGTCGTCGCTCGAGACGAGCCCCTGCTCGACGAGAACGACACCAAGCGGTCGATGGGTCTCTCGACCGAACTCCATCTGCCCCTCCTCCAATTTGCCCACTCCCTCGCCGGGCCACAGCCGCGGTCCAACCAGGCCATCTCAGGTTGGCGACGCCGGGCTGTTTGCGAAATCCCCCGTCTGAGCGATTCAGGCGGCGCGGCGAGTGGGCTCGCGCACGCCTGGCGCCCGCGTGATGCCGAGCAGGTGCAGTGCGCCGAGGCGGTCGTGCGCGCAGAGGAAGCGGCGGTCGAACGTCATCAGCTCGAGCAGGTGCTCGAAGCGATCCGGGACGACGAGCGCGATCTTCCCGCCGTCCGGAATCAGCCGTCCGCGCGCCTCGAGCAGTGCGTTGAGGTCGGGCGTCGACACCTGCTGCGTCTCGCCGAGATCGACGAGCACGCGGGTTGCGCCGCTCTCGAGTGCGCGGTCGAGCTGGCCGTCCTCCGTCGCGTGACTTCCTGCGACGAGCGCCACCACTACCGGTTCGTCGGTGTGCCGTTTCATGCATGTTCGCTACCCCGACGGCGCCGCCGCAAAACGCGGGAAGCCGGCCTAAGAACCGGCGTTTGAATGTTGACCCCGCGAGTGTCATGATCGAGCGGCCAGTCAGATGAAGTTCTTCTACGCCCATCAAACGGCGTGATGGACGACGTTGTTACGCCGATCTCACCGGGGGATTCCGGGCCTGACGTTGCCCAGCTCCAGGGAGTACTGGCCGCCCTCGTAGCCCGTAGGGTTCTCGAGCTCGCGGATGCCGAGCGCGAGCACCTCGAGCTGCGTTTCCAGGATGAGGTCGAACGGGAGATCTTCGGCCCGGCGACGCAGGCGCTCGTCGTTCGCTTCCGCGCTGCCATGCAGCTCGGGGAGGGCGGCGACGTCGACGCCGGGACGGCGACGGCCCTCAACACGCTGCTCACGCTCGCCGGTCCCACTCGGCAGATGGACGACGGCCGGCGCATCGTGCGTGGACGGGTGATCGGTGCCGCGCCGGGTCATCGTGTGCAGGCCTACGACAAGGACATGCGGAGCGAGGAGTTCCTCGGCGAGGCGGGGATCGACGAAGAGGAGTACGAGATCCCGTACTCGCGGATGCAGTTCGCACGGGCGGAGAAGGGCGCGGCCGACCTCCGGGTGACCGTGCTGAACAGGGCCGGGCGCGAAGTGGCGTCGACGCCGATCATCTTCAACGCAGAGGCGGTGGAGGTCGCGCCCGATCTCGTCGTCTCTGCCGGGCTATCGGAGCGCGAACGCCTGAAGGCGGAGCTCGAGCCGCTCGTGCAGGGCGTCCCGTTCGAGGACTTGACCGATGACGACATCGAGTTTCTCACTGGCGAGACCGGCATCGACGTCCAGTGGATCCGGTGGCTGGCCGACGCGTCGCGACGCGAGACCGAGTCGATTCCGGCGGACGCGTTCTACGGCCTCTTCCGCGAGGACGTCTCGTCCGACCTGATCCTGCAGACGCCGGTCGACACGCTCCGCGTGGCGTTGAATGCTGCCGCCTCGGAGAACATTGTCTCCGCCTGGTCGCCCAAGCAGCTCCAGGCGATCCTGGACGCACTCCAGTCTCAGCAGGTCGACGCGACGCTCGCTCCGTCGGCCGGCGATGAGCCGCCCTCGATGGGCGATCTGCTCGCGGCGTTGCCCACGCGCCTTACGCTTGGCCAGGAGGCGGCGGTCGCGGCCGCCGCCGGTCCGCGTGGGATCGGAGCGCTCCGTCAGGAGCACCTCGACGACCTCGTCCGTCGCGACGAGCTGAGTTCCGACGAGGCCGACCACGTTGCGCTGGCTGCGGTCGCGTTTCATTTGACCGGCGGAGACGCAGCCATCACGCGGGGCGTGCTCGGGCTCGCGACGGGAAAGAACGCAACTCCCCTGCGCACCGTCGAGGATCTCGCACGGCTCGACGAGAAGAACTGGCAAGAAGTGCTCGCAGCCGGCGGCGTCCAGCTTCCGCCGGGAATGACGCGGAAGCACTTCGCACAGGAGCTGACCGATCGCGTCGCCCGCGTCCTCCCGTCCGAGTACGTGGGGCACCGGGTCACGGCGGTGCCCGAGGATCTGAGCACGCTCGTCGAGGGCGGCAGGAACAAGAAGCCGTTAGAGCCGCTCGTCCGCCTGACACGCCGGAATCCGGGTCTCGGTCTCGACGAAGTGCTCGCCGGACGGGGCACCGCACAGACGAAGGCGAAGAAGATCGAGCGGCTCGTCGGTCTCGTCGCCGACACGTGGGCCCTGAATCCGGGTCGGAACCTGCTCGAGCTCGACCATTCGCCGGATAGCTCCGACTTGGACTCGCTCGAGCTGCCCGACGTGGACGACGACGACCGAGAGCGGATCCTCCGCAACCTGCGGGCTCAACAGCGCGCCTATCGTGCCGGGCGGGGCGCGGCGACGGGGCTGAAGCTGCTCGATGCGGGCTTCGATGCCGCGCGCAAGATCGTCGCGCTGAATCCCGACGAGTTCATCAAGGCATCGGGGCTTCCGGAACGGGAAGCCGTCGCCGCGCACTACGCGGCGACCAAGGAATCGACGGCAGCGGCCACCAAGTCGATCGCGCTCTACCAGCTCGCACACGCGCACGCCCCGGGCCCGGCTCGAACCGCCGAAGAGACCATCGAGATGTTCGCCAAGATCCCGGGCTACAGCACGCTGTTCCCCGACGATTTCGGCTTCTGCGACTGCGACGAGTGCGGCTCGGTGCTCGGGCTGCCCGCGTACTTCGTCGACACGATGTTCTTCGTCGACAAGCACATCCTCGACTACATACCGACGAATCTCTCGTTCCATCTGCGGGCGCGGCGCGGCGACCTCTGGACGCTCGACCTCACCTGCGAAAACGCCAACGAAGTCGTCGCGTATCTCGACATCGTCAATGAGATTCTCGAGAAGCACGTCTCGAGCAAGCTCGGGCTCGCGCAGGGTGCCGACGTCTGGCAGCGGATCGCGGAAAAGAACCCGAGCTTCTCGCTTCCCTTCAACCTGCCGCTGACGCGGATCGAGACGTACCTCAGCCACTTCGGCAAGCGGCGCCTGGACGCGGCCGTTGCCTGCGGCTCGGACGAGGCGACGCAGGCGCGCGCGCGACTCGGTCTGTCTCAGGTCGAGTCGGACATGATCGCGACCCCATCGGCGACGAACTTCACGGCGCTCACGGCAACCGAGATGTCGACGCTGTCCAAGCTGTACGGCTATCTCGAGGTCTACCAGAACGGAACCGTTGAAACCTCGGGCTTCTCGATCGTGTTCGTGTCGAACATCCTCGACGCGACCGGTGCATCGCGCGAGCAGCTCGGTGAGCTCCTGGCGACGTCGTTCGTCGGTGGCTCGAAGCCGCCCAAGATCCGCGCGGGCCGGCAGAGCGCGCAGAGCCTGCAGAACGACACGGAGGTCGTCGAGGGACTGAAGGCAGAGCATCTCGACCGCCTCCACCGCTTCTATCGCCTTGCACGCCACGTGCCCTGGACGATTCCCGAGCTCGATCGGACGCTCCGCCGGCTGAGCGCAGCGGGCGTCGGCACCGGCGTGGGGGCGACGCCGATGCTGCGAATCGCGCGCCTGCTCGGGCACGAGGAGGAGCTTGGCGCGCTCTCGGTCGAGGAGTTGTGCGGGCTCTGGACCGAGATCCCGAACGACGCCGTTGACGGAAAGCCGGGCCTCTTCGACTCGTTGTTCAACCCTCCCCAGCTGGCGAGCCTCGGAACGCCGCTCGCCTACACGACGAGCCCTCAAGGGTCGTTCCAGCATCCGTCGTTCAACACGACCGGCACGTCGGTTCCGCAGGACGAGAACACGCTCGCGCGGCTGCTCGCCGGCCTCGGCCTGAGTGACGAGGAGCTCGTGCAGCTACTGCTCGCGCTCGCCGTTCCTCTGAGCCTCGGCCCCGACCGAAAGCTCGCGCTCTCGATCCACAACATCACGCTCCTGTATCGACACGCGACGCTCGCCCGCAGCCTCGGACTCACCGTCTCCGGCCTCTTCCAGCTGTTCGAGGCGGCCGAGCTCCCGCTCCAGACCGTTGGCGGTCAGACCGCGCGCTACGTCCGCGACTGGAAGCTTTCCGGCACCGATCTCGTCGACGACCTCGAGACTGTGCTCGCCGGGCGCCGGTGGGTCGGCCAGAGCTCCTTCGAGCGCGACGAGATCGCGTTCATCACCGGCGGCACGATCGTGGACCAGGCGACGCTTGTGTCCGGCGAGAAGCGCGCGGACCCGGCGGCCGTCGTCGAGGCCGTCGTCACCGAGCTGGTCGCCGACGGCGCCTTCGAGTTCGCGGACACCGTGCTCAGCGGTATGCCGAACGGCCCGGGCAAGACGATCACAGAGGACGAGTCTCGTCGGATCGTCGAGGCGAGCGCCGCGCTCTTCGAGACGCCGCCCGGCCGAACAACGCTTCGGCTGAAGAAGGAGCCGACCGCTGCCGACATCACCTTGCCGGCGCCGGCGACCGAGTTCACGGTCACCGAGGCGGAGGTGGCGGCGGAGCTCGAGAAGCATGCGGTGCAGACGCTGCTGCCGCCTGCGCTCGCGAAGGCGCTCGACTTCTCCATCGACAAGACGACGGAGCTCCTGCGGCTCAGCGGCGAAGACGCGACGCTGGCATCGAACGCCTTCCACACGAGCCTGACAGCGCTGCTCTACGGCACGGCGACCGATCGCTCGGATCTGCTCGCGCTGGCGACGGCGCTCGCGCCCTACGCCGTGCTCTATCGCGACGAGCTCTACGACAGCGACACGCTCGACGCGATCTATCAGAACCAGGCCGCGTTTGCTGTCGATGTCCAGCCGCTGACGCCGGAGGCCGCACGCCTTGCGTCGCTGTTTACGCGGCTCGCCACCGGGCCGGACCCGGGGTTCGTCACGACCGCGCCGCCGGCCGACGTCCCGGCAGTGGTCGAGGTCGTGGATACCGGCACGGGGACCGTCGCTAGCGACGTCCTCGCCCGCGCTCTCCGCACCGACCCGGCGCGGATCGACGCCTTGCGTCCGCACGTGATGGCGGCGCTCCCGGCCAACGGGCTCGATGCGCTCGAGATGCTCGCCGACTGCCTCGCGCTCACTGCGCTGCTCGGGATCAGCGGTGAGACGCTCAGCGACCTGGCGCTGACGCCGGGCACGGGTACGGAGTACGAACGCCTGAGGAAGGCGGCTGACGCACTGTTCGCAGCCTTCCGGACGAAATACGGCTCCGACGACGAGTTTCGGAAGAAGATCGAGCCGTAC
This sequence comes from uncultured Actinomycetes bacterium, assembly GCA_963705945.1. GTDB lineage: Bacteria > Actinomycetota > Thermoleophilia > Gaiellales > Gaiellaceae > PALSA-612. Next base: position 143,172 of record CAVPLG010000006.1, read on the forward strand.
GAGGACACGCTACGGTCACGCAAGCGGGACGGTCTGGTTGCCTTCATCCGCTTCACAGAGCCCGCGGGCTTCCCGCTCGAGAGCGACCTCTACGAGTACTTCCTGCTCGACGTCCAGGTAGAGGGCTGCACGCGCACGACGAGGATCGCGGCGGCGATCTTCTCGCTCCAGCTCTACGTCCATCGCGTGCTCATGCATCTCGAACGCACCGAGACGTACGACGTCGGCGAAAGCGCGCGCATCCCGCGCGACGAGTGGGATTGGCGTCGGCATTTCAGAACGTGGCAAGCCGCGCGACGTGTGTTCTTGTATCCAGAGTCGTATCTCGAGCCGGGTTTGCGGGACGACAAGACGCCGCTGTTCCGGGAGCTGGAGGACACGCTGCTCCAGCAGCAGGTGACCGAGCAGAACGTTCGAGACGGTTTTGCGCGGTACCTAACCGGTTTTGACGAGCTGGCCGGCCTGAAGATCGCCGCCGCGTGCTGGCAGCCCGGCGACGCAGGGCTCGAGATCCCCGACGTCCTGCACGTCTTCGGCGTCACGAGCTCCGAGCCGCCCGTCTACTACTACCGCGCGATCTCGGGTGTCGAGAAGGCGACCGACACGAAGAGCGTCGAGTTTGCGCCCTGGCGCAAGCTCGACCTGCAAATCGGCGCGAAGACGTGCTCACCCGTCGTGCACAACGGCACGCTGTATCTGTTCTGGGCCGAGGTGGCGACGCGGCCGAAGACCTCGCTGGTCAACGGCTCCTCGAAGTTCACCGGCTATCTGCACAAGCTCGCGCTCAAGTACGCGACGCTCCGTCTCGACGGTCGCTGGAGCGCCCCTCAACGGCTGAGGATCATCGATTCGTCGAGCGAGACCGAGAGCGTCGAGATCACCGACCGTCTCGTCGGTGCTGACACGCCGGCGTCTCTGAGCTGGCAGGCAGCACTCAATGCGATACGGCCGTTGCTGAACAACGCTGCGTTCAACGATCAGCAGAGGGCGGAAATCCGGAAAGTCGTAGACGACTACGAGCAGCGTGAGCGAGACGCGATGAGGTACACCGCGATGTGGGACCCGCTCTCCCGCGTCCAGACCGAGCCTCTCGACGACTACACCCTCGTCGGGGCACGGTGGCACCCGCCGTACCCGTTCTCGCTGCCCACGGGGCTCTGGGTCTACGTCGGGGGCAGGTCTTTGATCGTCGACGTCTTCCATCGGACTGCCACCGCCAAGTCGAGTGGCTACACGACCGAATCGGTCCCAAGCCTCGCCCTCTACCGCGACTCCTCGACCGGCGCGATGCTGGGGCTGAAGGAGCTCACCCAGCGCATGTGGGAGAACGAGTACGCGGAGAGCTCTGTCCAGTTCGCAGATCCCGTCATCGACGCGCCGAGCGGTCGGTATCTGACGACCGCGACGGCGGGCCAGAGCATCGAGGTCGTGGCGGTGAACGGCGATCCAGACAGTGCCGTCGTCACCATCGATAGGGACGCGTTCTACGCGCAGATGCGCGACGGAGCCTTCAGCACGCTCCGGCTCGGCTCGACGATCGCGGACGACACGGCGGAGACGCTCGTCTCCTCGGCGAGGGGCCTGGAGCGCGTTCTCGGCGTCGACTTCCAGATGTCGCTCGAGGAGTCGCCGCTGCCCCTGATCATGTCCGGCGCTGGCACCGGCACGCAAGCGCAGCAGATCGGCTTCCTGGGTCCTGGCGGTCCGGGACGCGCCACCGAACGGGTGACCGACATCGACTACGACGGCGCCGTCGGGGACTACTACGGAGAGATCTGGTGCCACATCCCCTGGGTGATCGCCGACTACCTGCACAGCCAGGGGCGCTACTCCGATGCGAAGCGCTGGTACGAGGCGATCTTCGATCCTGCCGCGCGCAACGTTCCCTCGGCGAACCCCGAGTACAAGCGGGTCTGGCAGTTCCGCGAGTTCCGCAAAGAGCCCGTCGAGAGCCTGCGGACGGCGTTGTCGAGGAAAGCCGAGCTGGACGCCTACGCAAGCGATCCGTTCAGCCCGCACGCGATCGCGCGTCTCCGGCCGGGCGCGTACGAGAAGGCGATGGTCATGCAGTACGTCGACAACCTGCTCGACTGGGGTGACTCGCTGTTCACGCTCTTCACCGCGGAGTCGATCAACGAGGCGACGATGCTGTACATCCTGGCGCTCGACATCCTCGGGCCGCGCGCGCTCGACGCCGGTGAGTGCACCGACGAGCTGCACGACAAGTCCGGCAGGCCGATCAAGAAGGACTACGACCATCTCGCTCCGGCGCTGCGGGCGGGCCACGAGTTCGTGATCGACGCGGAGAATCTCTTCGTCATCGAGCAGCTGGAAGGGGTCCCGTCGCACATCGACATCGCTGTCGGTGTTGCGTACTCGCAGAGCGCGCTCGAGGTCGGCAACGGCGGGATCCCGACGTACGGAAACGGCCCGATCCAACCCTACGGATGGCAGCAGCCGGCGCCTCAGTACTGGAGCGTGTCGGGCGGCACGCCGCTCGGAGAGCTCCAGCTCGGGACGACGCTCGACGGGGCGAATGGCTCCTTCTCTCCGACGATCGCGGACGGGCGGACGCTCACGGTCGAAGGGGACCCCCTCGATCCGCCCATGGTCGGCCTTCCCGAGCTTCCCGAGCAGCTCGAGCGCGGCGGCTTCTCGCGGCGAGACCTGGAGACCCAGCCCGGCCTGTCTCTCGACGATCGCCTGAATCAGATCCCGGACACCACGCCTCCGGTCAACGCGAAGCCCTGGCAGCTGCTCGACTCGAGCATCGCCTTCTGCGTCCCGGACAACAAGGAGCTCCGCGCCTACTGGGATCGCGTCGAGGGCCGTCTGTTCAACATCCGCAACTGCCGCGACATCGAGGGAATCCGCCGGCTACCCGAGCTCTTCGGGCCCGAGATCGACCCGCGGCTGCTGATCAAGCTGAAGGCGGCCGGCCTGACCCTCGACGACGTCCTGAACGTCACATCCGGAAACGTTCCGCCCTACCGGTTCACGTACCTGCTCGAGAAGGCGCGCCAGTACGCGAGCGCGGTCGAGAGCTTCGGGGGCGCTCTGCTCTCCGCGCTCGAAAAGCGTGACGGGGAAGCGCTCGCCAACCTCCGGACGACGCACGAGCAGCACCTGCTGAAGCTGCGTACGCAGCTTCAGGACTTCGAGATCAAGGCGGCGGAGCAGACACGTGACGGCCTTCTTCTCCAGCAGCAGGCTGCGGAGTATCGGAGGGATTACGCCCGCGGGCTGTCGCAGACCGGTCTCAGCGGGTGGGAGCGGACGCAGCAGGTCTCGAGGCACCTTGTCACCTCACTGCACGAGATCGAGGCGATTGTTCAGCTCGTGCGGGCGGTGCTCAGCCTGTTGCCCCAGCTCGGGGCGCCGACGGCGATGAAGTACGGCGGCATGGAGACGAGCGGCGCGGCCAGCGGCTTTGCGTCGGCCAGCCAGGCTCTCGCGCAGGCGGCCGAGGCGGCGTCGGCGTCAGCTGGCCTCGAGGCCACGTTCCAGAGGCGCGACGACGAGTGGAAGCAGCAGGCTGCGCTTGCCCAGCGGGACGTCGACCAGTTGAAGAAGCAGGTGGCCGCTGCGGAGATCCGCATCCAGATGGCCGAGCGCTCGCTCGAAGTGCACAACGAGACGCTCGAGCAGACAGAAGAGCTGTACCAGTTCTCGAAAGACCGCTTCACGAGCCTCGGCCTCTACACGTTCCTCTCGACGACCCTCCAGCGGCTGTACCGCGACGCGCACAACTCCGCCTTCTCGATGGCCCTGCTGGCTGAGCAGGCGTACCGGTTCGAGCGGCCGGCGGACAAGGCCACAGCCCTCAGCCGCGACTACTGGGACGCGTCGCACGGCGGGCTGCTGGCAGGCGAGCGGCTCCTGCTCGACCTCCAGGCCCTCGAGCGCAGGTACCTCGAGACCGACTACCGGCAGCTCGAGATCGAGCAGTCGTTCTCGCTCGCCCAGTTCGACCCGGCGGCTCTCGCCGCGCTGCGTGAGACGGGCGAGTGCACGTTCAAGGTGCCCGAGCTGTTCTTCGACCTTGCCTACCCGGGCCACTACCTGCGTCGGGTGAAGGCCGTGCGGCTCTCGCTGCCGTGCGTCGTCGGGCCGTACGCGAACGCCAGCGCGACGCTGAAGCAGCTCGACAGCGAGCTTCGTCTCGAGCCGACCGCCAACCCCGTGCCCGCGCCGCCGCGCCACTCCGTCTCGATCGCCGCGAGCAGCGCCCAGAACGACGGCGGCGTGTTCGAGTTTAACTTCCGCGACGAGCGCTACATGCCGTTCGAGGGTAGCGGCGCGGTCAGCTCCTGGCAGCTGTCGCTGCCGAAGGCGTTCCGCCTCTTCGACTACGGGACGATCAGCGACGTCGTGCTACGGATCAGCTACACGGCCGAATCAGACGAGACGCTGCGGCAGACGGTCGACGATGCGCTCGGAACAGTCGCTTCGGCGCTCGGCCAGCGCCTGAAGACCGACGGCCTGCCGCTGCTCCTCAGTCTGCGCCGGGACCTGCCGGACGTCTGGCGCAAGCTCGTCACGACACCCGCAGGGACCGACGTCGCGTTCACGATCGACGAGCGGCACCTGCCCGTGCTCATCGCGGGCTGGCTCGGCGGGCGCGCGCTGCGCGATACGACTCCGGCCAAGAAGCCGAAGGTCTCCGTCGAGACGAAGTCGATCCTTCTCGACGCTTCCGAGAAGCCCGGCGCCGGCTTCGGGCTGACCGCTAAGGCCGGCACCGGAGCCGCGAGCACGCTTGGCTTCGTGAATCGCGGAGCGGACGGGCTCTTCTCGGCGCCCTTCGCGAAGACGGTGAGCCTCGACCCCACGGTCTCCACCGACCTCAAGCTCGTCTTCCGGGTCACCGGCGCCGGCAATTTCGCGCCGCCGGCGACTCCTCCCTCGACGGCCACGGTCGACGAGACGAAGTTCCGCGACGTGATGATCCTCGCGACGCTGAAGATCGCCACGTAGGCGCTGGCCTGAGCCGCGACCGGGATCGACGGCTCAGAAGCCCAAGGCAGCGGATTCGATCTCGCGCATCCTGGCCTCCGCCTTCAGGTTCCGTCTCGCCTGCTGGACGTCTTCGAGCGTGATCTTGAGCTTCGCCGGGTCGGCCTTTTCCCTCGGGTCATCGCGTGCCCTGAGATGCATCCCACCCAGAAATGACCAGAACAGCGAGCCGGGAGCGGAGCCGGGCAGGCTGCTGAGGTCCTGAGAGCTCTTTGCGTTCGGGGCGTCCCGGTCCGGATTCTTCTGAAACGACTCGAGCTTGTCGGCTTCGTAGTAGTTAGCGGCGCCCTGTCCCCCGAGGACGATCAGCGGGGTGATCAGCGGTGGCCCTGGCGACGGCGGCCAATAGCTCTCTTCCTTGATCGTCGCAGCACTCTTCGTGAACTGCGGCCCGCCCCATTCTCCGGCGCCCATCACAAATGTGTACACCTTCCGCCACTCCTGAATCCGACCCGTCAGATAGTGATCGACGTCTCTCAGAACGAGGTTTTGGGTCACCTTGTTCGCGTTTCGATAGGTGCTCGTGAAGCCGTGAAGCGCACTCCGGAGCAGCTCGTATTCGCTCAGAACATCGCCCCTTAGCCGAGCCTTTTCGGCTGCGGCATCGATCGCGGCGTTGACGATGTTCACCACGGCCTGATCGTGCTCGGGGCTGTCAATGTCGACGTAGTTCGACTTCTCTTTTGCAGTCGACGGACTCGGTTCATCGGGCCGCAGGTTTTTCGCGACAATCTTGTCGAATTTCGCCTGTACCTCGAATTCGTTCGTTGGCCGCGGTTGCGCGTCTTCGTCGGCAAACCCGGTCGGGTCCACTAGCCGGATCGGGTTGGCCGAGGCGTAGGCGAAGAGGTTCAGCCCGCCTTTCAACCGCGCCGGATCGGCGCTCACCCACCTCCCGAGCCAGGACGCGTAGTAACGCGCGCCGTGGAGGGCGAGCCCCGTCTCCTCGTCTCGCTCCTTGCCGATGTAGCGGTAGCGCTTGAGGCTCGTCTCGGCTGCGCTGCGGCCGGCACGGAACGCGGTCGTGCCGTACGGGTGGTACTCCTCGTACGAGATGAGCGCGCCGTCCGCGGCGAGCTCCATGCTCGCCGAGCCGAGGTGGTTGCCGAGCTGATGGCGTTGAAGAGGGACGGGACCGGTGACATCGTCGCCATCGACGACCGTTTCCGTCTCGACGAGCGCGATGCGCTGCTTGTCGTCCAGCACGTGTAGCGACTCCCGTTCGAGGTCCACGTCGGTGCCGTTGGGCGCGAACTCGCGGTAGACCTCGAAGCGGCCGACGTAGATCCGCTCGCTGCGCGGAGTCCCGTCGGCCGCGTAGACGACCTTGCGGGCCCGCTCGCCTGACGCGTCGTAGGCGTACCACGCCGATCCGCCGACGATCCCGACCGCCTGCAGCTGGTCGGCGTGGTCCCAGGCGAGGTTCGGGAGGTGCGGCATCGAGGTCGTGTTCCCGTGCTCGTCGTAGGTGTAGCTCTCGTTGCGCGTGATGCCGTTCCCGATCGCCGTGCCGCTCAGGCGGTTGCTCCTCCGCCCCGTCTCGAGCAGGCTGGTCTCGTCGTACCTGTAGCCGCGCGTCCAGTTGCCCGCGCCAGCTACGTGGCGGACGCTCTCGAGGTTCCCTGCCGCGTCGTACGCGTAGCGCTCGGTGTAGTTGCGCAGCGCCTGAAGGTCGTCGGCGCCTTGCATCCCGACGAACGGGTAGTCGCCGTAGTTCGCATCGGCCGGCGCGAACGCGAACGCGGCCTGGCCGATGTGCTCGCGACCACGCGCCTCGGTCAGCCGGTAGAGCGCGTCGTACGTGAATCTCCCGACGGGGCCGACCTGCTGGCCGCCGTAGAAGACGGTACGCAGCGCCGCGTCCTCGATCCGCGTCACGTTCCCGACGGGGTCATAGGTGTAGCGCAAGTCCTGGACGACCGTTGCAGCCTGGAACAGGAGAGCCGCGGTCGCGTCGGGACCGGCGCGCGTCGTCTTCAGCGTCGTCAGCCGGAAGGTCAGCGGGTCGTACTCGTACGTCGTCTTGGCGCCGTTCGCGTAGGCGATCAGCGTGCGCTGGCCTCGGGCGTTGTACTGCACGTTCGTGACGAAGCTCGTCGCGGCACCGGCCCCGCGCAGCCGCACGTCGACGCGGTCGAGGAGGTTGGCTTCGTTGAAGGTCGGCTCGTAGACGCTGCCGTCGGGCGTCGTCGAGGTGACCACGCGGTTGAGCGCGTCGTAGGTCGTCCGGGTCGTGAAGCTGCCGTCGTTCGCAGTGGGATTGAGCAGCCAGTTCGTCGGCTGGGTCGACACCGGAACCAGGTCTCGCCGGTAATCGCGGAGGTTGCCCTTGAAGTCGTAGGCGACGCTGGTCACGAGTCCCGCGGCATCGAACGCCTGGTACGCGCGGCCGCAGTGGTTCGCCGCGTCGCCCTGACCCTCGCCGTACACCGTGCGCAGAACCAGTCGCTCCGTGCCGGCGCTGTCCGTGACGTAGAGCCCGGTGGGCCGGCGCAGCTCGTCGTACGTGGAACGGCGGAGAAAGCGGCGGCTGTCCCACGAGCGAATCGGCTTGCCTACCACGTCGTTCAAGTCCCAGCGCTCGCCCGCCTCCATGCTCGACTGACGAACTCGGGTGCGGACGAGGTCGTACGCGTAGCGCATGACGACGCGCTGCTCGAGCGCGCCCGCCGCCGTCGTCCTCTCGTCCCTCACCTCGAGCTCGTTGCCCTCGACGTCGAGCTGGGTTCGCGTCGCCGTCTTCTCCTCGACGGTCGCGCCGGCCCGGTCGTAGCGGTTGTGCGCGACCGTCATGAAGCTGCGACCGAGCGCGTCGAGATGCGCGACGGTCGGCGTGTTCGCATGCGCGGCGGCCTGTGTCGCGGCGTCCGCCTCAGGCCCCGCCGGCCCTCCGCTTCGCTCGGCGTACCACGTCGCCCAGCCCGGCTCGGTCTCGAAGTACCCCCCGACGTAGCCTGCGATGTCCGGGTCTGTCCGCGGATCGCCGGTCTCGGTCCCGAGCGGGGCGACGGTGTCGTTGACGTCGTACGTCGTCTGGCTCCAGGGATCGAACGTGACCTTCTCGTACGTGTGATCCGGGTGAACCGTCGCTACGACGCGCAGGACCGGGTCGTAGAAGAGGATCGGGCTGACGCCAGTCTCGGCCAGGTCGGCCTCCGGCTCGTAGAGATGCGTGCTGCTGAAGAAGGGCTCGTACCGCTTGACCGGCGTGGCCTTGTTGTTGAACAGCATCCGCCCGGAGCCGACCCAGCGCTGCGGCACGTCGGCCTCGACGAGCTTGCCGGCGGCGTTGCGCACGAGTGCGCCGGGCTGGATATCGGGATCGGCCGCGGGCGTCTGGCGGCGTGGCGCGCGGCCGGGCTCGGCTTGGATCTTCTTCTGGATCTCCCGTCCGAAGCCGTCGGAGTACGCGAAGCTGATCTGGATCCGCGACTGCTGCCCGGGGGCGAGGTCGCTGACGTGCGTCTCGCGCGCCAGTGTGGCCGCAAAGGGCGGCTGCCCGGCGCGTGTGAAGCGATCGAGGTCGTAGGCGATCCGGGTCGTCGCCTTCCCGAGCATCGAGGCGGCTTGCGTCTCCGGGTCCGCCACGAACGCTCGCAGCGTGGGAAGCGGAGGATCGGGATCAACGCCCTCGAGTAGGTCACCGAGGCTCTCGCCGACCTTCCCCATCGTCGCTGTGGCAACGAGGAGTCCGAGCGCGTCGAACAGCACGGCAACCTGGTTCCGATTGCCGTCCGTGATCAGTCGCGGCTGGAGAACGCGGTAGTCGTTCTGCGCCGAAATGACGTTGCCGACGGCGTCCTGCGTCCGCTCGACGAGCAGGTCGCCTGTGCCGTAGCCGACGATCGTCTCGTTGCCGAACGGATCGCGGAACAGGCGGGGAACGAAGAAGTGTGCTGTCGCCTCGGCCAGCTCCACGGCCGCTGTCGTCGCAGTGTCCTTGTAGAAGAACGTCCCGCTCGGGATCCACCAGCTGCCGTCGAAGAGGACGTAGCCGCCGAGGTCCGCGCCCGCGCCTTCCAGCACGGCGCCAGGAGTCGGGAGCAGCTCCTCGTCGGGCTGTCCTGTTCGCTTACGCCCGTAGACGTCGGCGACGAGCGCCGGCGTCAGCGCGAGCCGATACGTCTCTCCCGAGAGGGCGAGCGACTCGAGGCCCTTGAGCGGCAGGAAGCCGGTCAGGTCGTTCCGCCGGTAGAGGACGCGTGTCGCCGAGAGCAGCCGCTTGCGGGCTGCCGGTGCGTTGTCGAGTCGGGCGAACCCGGTGCGCGCCCACTCGGCGAAGCTGAAGCGCAAGGTACCGGCTGCCGGCGCGAACCCCGTCAGCTCGTAGGCGCGGGTCTCGGCGGGGAGCGGAGTGCGGTGCGCGTCGGACTCTTCGACGGCGTTGGTGAACGAGCTCTCCGTGTAGGTCAGCAGCGCCGTCGTCTGCCGGTCGCGGTCCCACTGCGTCGGAAGCGGCGACGTCGCGCGGCCGTAGCCGACCGCGAGCGAGCGCAGGACGTTCGCGTACGGGTCGACCTCGAGCGTGAGCGTGTGCGCGATCCGCGGATCGCTCGGGTCGCGCTCGTAGTGGTAGGCGAGCGTCTCGCGCGCGTGCGTGAAGAACACCGCGTGCCGGTTCGTTTCCTGTGCCTGGAGAGTCTCGACGGTGAAGTTCTGCTCGAGGACCGTGTACGGGTGCGGCTCGTTGGGCGTGCCGTCGAGCGCGTAGACCTCTTGGCGCAGCATCGAGCCCTTCAGCGCCCGGCGCGCCTCGCGCTCCTCGTCCGGCGTCAACCCCGCCGGCAGCACCGTGTCAGGGAGGAGGAGGGCGTCCGCCTCGGCGTCCGTCAGCCCCGGCGGCCGGTAGTACTCGTCAGCGAGCACGTCGGAGACGTGGTCGCCGTTACCGATCAGCCCCGTGTGGAACCACGTTCGGGTGAGCACCGGCGGCACGTGCCACGGGTCGCCGTCAGCCGCGAGCTCCTCCGCATCCAGCTGGTCGACGAGCGCGAACCCCCGGAGCTCCCTCTCCTGGCCATCGAATGCGCCATGTCTGTACGCATAGCGCGAGACGAAGCGGTTGCCGCTGATCCGATCCAGCGTCTCGACCTGCTCCACCACGTGGACGGGGAACGGAAGCCGCGTGACCCACGGACGCCCGGCGCTCTTGTCCCGTAGGTAGAAGGTCGTCGACGGTGCGTAGGTCACGTGCGTCTCCGCCCCGAGGTTGTTCCTGGTCGCCGTCAGCAAGTGCGGCTTCTGGCCCATCAGGTCGATGTAGCGCAGGCTGTGGCGCGCGTCGGCCGGCAAGGGTGACGACCACACGAGGCAGGACGTGCCGCTCCCGAGCAGATCCATGACCGCGACCGAGGCGAGGTTGTCGACGTGCGGCAACGTCTCGATCCGCCGTCCCTCACTCCAGCTGTTGCCTGACTCGTTCGTGTACACGACCGCCACGTCGTCCTCCAGGTAGACGATGTCCGTGCACCCCGAGCCGTCGATGTCGGCCAGGCGTACGCGCGCCTGGCTGAAAGCGTCCGGGGATCCGAGCAGCGGCGCGTTGTCCATCTCGACCTTCGCCCCGAAGCGTCCGTGCCCCAAGCTCGGCCACACGGCGACCGAGTTTTGGCGGATCCGCACGAGATCGTTGAGGCCGTCGCCGGACATATCCGCCAGGTACGCCGACTGCGTGCCATCCGCGAACAGCAGCCGCGGTCCCGCTCTCCTCGTCGAGCGCGAGCGGCAGGCGCGCTTCCACTCCGAAGCCGTCCTCGGCCAACGAGGTGTGCGAGACGAGCGCGTCGCCTTCAGTCAGCAGCACATCGGCGTGCCCGTCGCCCGTCAGGTCGACAAAACGCAGGTTCGGGTCTTGCCAGTCGAGATCCGGCAGCGATTCGAAGGTCGTGAAGGCGCTCCAGTCGCCATCGCTTGTCCGCTCGAAGAAACCGGGCGTCGGCCCGCCGAGCTCGACGAGATCGAGCTGCCCATCGCCGGCCAGGTCGAGCAGCTGGCTCCGGGACTCGCCGAGCAGTGAGGCGGACGGTCTCGTTGCAACGGTTTTGACCGCGCCGAAGCGGCCCTCGCCGAGGCTCGGCTTGTAGAACCACGCGTCGGCTTGCTCGGTGAGGATGCCGGAGACTCCCTCGCCATCCAGGTCGACCCACTGGTACGAAGAGCCGTCGACTCCTCCGGGCAGGTTCTCGAGGCTCTCCTCGTCGACGTCGCGAACGGTGTCGTCGATGATCGCCTCGGAGTACTCGTACTCGAGTGTCGGCAGTGAGGCTGCGACGTATCCCGTCTCCGGGCGGGCTTGCGCCGGTACCCGGTCTGCGTGATCGACGCGATGCACGACGCGACGGGATTGCCCCGCCGAACGTCGTCCGCCACCCCGCGGGAGCTCTTGTATGCGAAGTCGAGCGAGCGCACGAGGCAGTCGGCTCCCACGTCCGGCTCCTCCGGAAAGTGGTGAAAGAGGAGCATGCGTTGACAAAGGCGCTGGGTCCGAACCTCCCAGCCGGCGCGGTAGGCCGAGAACGGGTCGTTGCGGCAGAGCCAGTCGCCCGAGTCGCCAGGCTTCGGATCCGCGTCGTCGTGCTCGCCGTAGTCGAGGACGACCTCGAACATCCACTCGTCGTGCTGTGAGAGATCCGGCTGCTCCCGTCGGCTGAGACGGTTGCCGTACCGGATCGACTTGAGGTGCCGGTTCGCGGTCCGCGAACGGTTCCGCTCGTTCGCCCGCGTGTGATCGACGTCGACTTCGTCCTCCGGCTTGTACGTGTAGAGGATCGCGTTGCCCTTGTCGTCGTAGCTCTCCGAGATCAGCCAGCTGAAGATCCGGAGTGGGTTCGCGGAGCCGGGCTCTGCAATCCTGGAGTCGTCGCGGTTGCCGAACACGCTCGTGACGTTGTCGCGCGTGATCGAGCGCCAGTGGATCTCGCCCGAGTCTGTGTCCGTCCAGCGCTCGATGCGGCCGAAGAGTCCTTCGACGCGCGGCCGGTAGCGCTGGATCCGGTATGTCCTGGTGCCGACGGTGCGATCCGGCTCGGGCGGCCCGAGGACGGGAACGAGGTCCTCGGCGCCCGACAGTACGAAGACGTCCGATTCCTCGTCGTCCCAGTACAGCGGCAGGCCCTTGTCCGTCTTGCGCGTCACGTTCGGGAGCGACAGGCTCCAGCCGTAGCCGAAGACGCCGTTTCCCGCTCCGGAGTCGTAGGAGAGCGACAGCTCGGGGCCGAAGCCGGACCTGCCAGGGCTCGTCGGCACCCGCACCGTCATCGAGCCGGTGCCGGTGGCGGGATTGACGGCGAACTTCTCGTCGATACCCCGGATCGCGCCGCCGCCTCGTGGCGCCGAGATGCTCGGCGCGGCGTAAGGAGTCGCAGCGGGCGTGCCCTGCCCGTCCTCGCTGTCCGGGGTCGCCTGCGTCGACGTCTGTTGGGCACCCGTGATCACCGGGGTCGCCTCCTCTGACGGCTACGTCTGAACGTCGACACGGAGTATGCGCTCTGTCGGCGGAACACGCGGTTCGCGCTTTGCGGGTACAACCGCTTCATGGCGCAGCGGTCGGTCCGCCTCACGAGCCCGGAACGCGTCCTGTTCCCGGACGACGGGATCACGAAGCAGGACCTGTTCGAGTACTACCGCGCGATCGCGCCGGTGCTCGTTTCGCACCTCCGCAACCGGCCGTTCACGATGAAGCGCAGGCCCTACGGCGTGGCCGGGGACGCGTACTTCCAGAAGCAGGCGCCGAAGGGGATGCCCTCCTGGATCCCGACGCGCACGTTCACGACCCACCCGCGCGAGGGAGGGTCGCGGCTCGTCGACTTCCCGCTCGTCAATTCGCCGGAGGCGGTGCTCTGGATGGTGCAGATGAACTGCATCGACATGAACGCCTGGTACTCGCGCGTCGACAAGCCGCACCGCCCGGACTTCGTCTTATTCGACCTCGATCCGCCAAGTCTCGATGAACCCCATGGCGGCTTTGCGCTCGCGATCCGCGTCGCGCACCTGATCCGCGAGGAGCTGGAGCGGCTCGAGCTCGAGTCCTACGTCAAGACGAGCGGCGCCGACGGTATCCACGTGCTTGTCCCGATCGCGCGCCGCGCGACCTACGACCAGACCTACGCGTTCGCCGAGCGCCTGGCGCGCTCACTCGAGGAGCGGCACCCGGGCCTCGTCACGACCGAATGGCTGAAGCGCAAGCGCGAGGGCGTGCTCGTCGACCACCGTCAAAACGCGCGGGGGAAGACGATCGCCTCGGTCTACTCGGTGCGGCCGAAGTCGGGCGCGCCGGTCTCGACGCCGCTTCGCTGGGACGAGCTGACGGAGGACCTGACGCCGCGCCGCTTCGGCATGCGCGAGGCGCTCGAGCGGGTCGAGAAGCACGGTGACCTGTTCGAGCCTGTGCTCACCGGCGGCCAGGCGCTCGGACGCGCTTTGAAGAAGCTGCGCTAGGGAAGCCACGGCCCCGTGGGCAAGGTGCGCGCGTTCGTCGTAAGGTGACGGCGTGGAGACCTGGGACGCGCTGAGGTCGCGCCGGAACGTGCGCGAGTTCTCGCCCACGCCACTGAGCGAGGAGGATCTGGCGAAGATCCTCGAGGCGGGCCGGCTCGCTCCGTCGGCGAAGAACTGGCAACCGTGGGACTTCGTGCTGGTGACCGACCGCGATCAGCTCCGCGACCTCACCGGGGTCTGGCAGGGCGCGTGGCATGTCGGCGGCGCTGCAGCTGCGATCGCGATCGTCGCACCGAATCCTCCGGATGATCGCTGGGCCGGGCTTCTCCAGTACGACCTCGGTCACGCGACGATGCTGATGATGCTCGCTGCGGCCGACCTCGGGATCGGCACGTGCCATTCCTCCGTGCACGATCAGGAGCTCTCTCGCACGATCCTCGGCTTCCCGGAGGATCACTTCCTCGCATACCTCGTCTCGCTCGGCTACCCGGCCGACGGGCCGCTCAGGGCGCTGAAGCAGCTCAACCGGCGACCGTTCGACGAGGTCGTGCACCGCGGCCGCTGGTAGCGCTCCCGTCAGGCACGCTGGCGCCAGGTGCCCTTAGGCGTCACGTTGACGGCGTAGAAGGAGGGTCTCGTCGAAGACGTCTGGATAGGTCTCTGCCTCGCTCTCGTCTCGGCGCTGGCGGTGAACTGGGCCTACACGAAAGAGCACAAGGCAGTAGCCGCGATGCCGCCACTCAGCCCTCGGCGACCGGTTCGATCGCTGGCGCTCCTCCTTCGCAACCGCGGCTGGCTGATCGGTTTCTCTACCGAGACGGCCGGCTGGATCGTCTACGTCGTGGCGTTGCGGCTCGCACCATTGAGCCTCGTCCAGGCCGTCAGCGCTTCCGGCATCGCCGTCCTCGCCCTCCTCAGCGTGCACGGCCACCCAAGCATGCTCGCCCGCCGTGAGCGACTGGCCGTTGGGATAGCACTGTTCGGGCTGGTGTTGCTCGCGGTGTCGCTGGTGGGCTCTACGCCGTCCTCCCACGCCCCACACGCCGTCGGCGTCGTGGTCTGGCTCGCAGCTTCGGCTGGGGGAGCAGTCGCGCTGGTTGTCGTACGCACGCGTATGGCACGCGCTGCAGCGCTTGGGCTCGCTGCAGGGCTCCTCTTCGCCGACGGAGACATCTCGGCAAAGCTCGTCTCTTCGGGCGGTATCTGGTTCCTGGCGACCATCTCCTTGATCGCCTGCTATGCAGCCGGCACGAGCGTGCTCCAGGCAGCGTTCCAGCAGGGCAGCGCGCTGACCGGCGCCGGCATCGCCACCCTGGTGACGAACGCCGTCCCCATCGCAGCAGGCTTCGTGCTCTTCGGCGAATCGCTGCCGCCGGGCGCGCGGGGAGCGCTGCAGATCGCTGCATTCGCCTCCATCGTCGCCAGTGCCACGCTCCTCGGAAGCTCAGCCGCGACACGCCCAAGCTCGTCAACCGCGCTCGCCTAGCCTGCGACCTCGGGTGAACAGTCGACACGCGTCACGGCAGCGTGGCGAGCTCCTCGTCGCGCGACACGAGCGCCGCGTAACGCCCGCCGAGCTCGAGCAGCTCCTCGTGCGTCCCTTGCTCGACGATCCGGCCGCCGTCGAGGACGACGATCTTGTCGGCGTCGCGGACGGTGGAGAGCCGATGCGCGATCGCGATCGTCGTCCGGCCTTCCGCGAGCCGGTCGAGCGCCTCCTGGACGGCCCGCTCGGTCTGCGTGTCGAGGGCGCTCGTCGCCTCGTCGAGGACGAGCACGGGCGGATTGCGAAGGATCGTCCGCGCGATCGCGATCCGCTGCTTCTCGCCGCCCGAGAAGCGGTAGCCGCGTTCCCCGACGACGGTGTCGTAGCCGTCGGGAAGCGAGGACACCAGGTCGTGGATCCGCGCGGCGCGGGCCGCCTCCTCGATCTCCTCGTCGGTCGCATCGGGCCGCGCGAAGCGGAGGTTCTCGCGAACCGTGTCGTGGAACAGGTACGTCTCCTGCGACACCACGCCGACGGTGCGGGCGAGGGACGCGAACGTCACCTCCCGGACGTCGTGACCATCGATCGTGACGCGCCCCCGCTCGACGTCGTAGAGACGCGCGACGAGGTAGGCCATCGTGGTCTTGCCGGCTCCCGTCTCACCCACGATGGCCAGTGTCTCTCCCGGCGATACCGTGACCGACACGTCCTCGAGCGTCCACGGCCCGTCGGGCGAGTAGCGGAACCAGGCGTGCTCGAACGCGACGTCGCCGCGACAGTCACCGAGCTCGACCGCGTCCGGCTTCTCGTCCAGGTCGACCGTCAGGTCGAGGTACTCGAAGACACGGTCGAACAGCGCGAGCGACGTCTGAACGTCGACGCCGACGGACAGCAGCTGCCCGATCGGGAAGAAGAGGCGAGTCTGCAGGGTGGTGAAGGCAACGAGGGTGCCGATGGAGATCGCCCCGGCGCCGTGGGCCATGCTCCAACCGCCGAACCAGTAGACGGCTGCAGGCATGACGGCGAACGTCGTCTGGATCAGCGCCATCACCCAGCGGCCGGCCATCCGCGATTGCACCTCGAGCCGGGCCAGGTCGCCGGACTGCGCCGTGAAGCGGTCGCTCAGCTCCTGAGAACGGCCCATCGTCCGGCCAAGCAGGATCCCGGAGACCGACAGCGACTCCTCGACGAGGGTGGAGAGGTCTGCGAGTGTCCGCTGCTGCGTCGTCGTGATTCGCCGGCGCTCGCGACCGACGCGCCTGGTCAGGTACAGGAAGACCGGCAGCAGGGCGAGCGAGAAGATCGCGAGCTGCCAGTCCATGAGGAACATGGCTACGACCGTCGCGATCACCGTGGTCAGGCTCGAGACGATGGACGTCGCGGTCGAGGTGACGACGGTCTCGACACCGCCGATGTCGTTCGAGATCCGCGACTGGATCTCGCCCGTGCGGGTGCGCGTGAAGAACGCCAGCGAGAGCCGCTGCAGGTGCCGGTAGACCGCCGAGCGCAGGTCGTGCATCACCTGCTGACCGACGACGTTCGACATGTAGGTCTGGAGGACGCCGAGCGCGCCCGTCGCGATCGAGATCGCGATCATGCCCGCGACGAGCAGCGACAGCAGGGCGACGTCCTGCTCCGGGATCGCCGTGTCGAGGACCGCGCGCAGCAGGAACGGCGAGACGATCCCGAGCAGCGACGAGAGGCAGATCAGCGCGAGGACTGTCGCGAGCCGGAGCCGGTAGGGGCGGAAGAGGCCGGCGACGCGGCGCAGGTTCGCGCGGCGAATCGCGGGGTCAGAAGGCCGGTCGGGAGCCTCTGACGGCTGAAACCGCTGCCCGCGACCACGGCGTCCGTCCATCCAGGCCATCCCGGTATCGAAGCATGCAACCCGTGGGTGACTCCGCGTTAGAAGCCTGGATGGCGCCAGGCGACTGGTGAGCACGACGATACACACCGCCACACGAATGCGAGGGGCGGCGCCTAAGGAGCGCCACCCCTCGCGGATGCGCCTGACCGCCTACGTCAGGGCGCGGGGTAACCGGGGTACTGGTACCCGCCTGACCCGGATGAGCTGGGTGAGCTCGAGCCCTTGCCGAGTCGCACGACGTGCCAGGTGAACGACTGGCCGCTGAACGCATCGTGGAAGTTGTCCCCCGTGACCTTCCCCGGGCGGTCGATCGTGAAGGTGTAGAGCCGCTTCCCGTTGTACGTGACCTGCATGGCCCCGCCCGGTCGTTTCGCGAGCCCGAGCTTGCCAGGAAGCGCGTTGCCCTTCGGTGCTCCGTGGCTGACCAGCGGCTGCCAGAACTTCGCGCACTCGCCGACGCAGAGCACCATCTTCCCGCGCTCCTGGTCGTTCCGGTAGAGCGCGCGACCCTTCGCGTCGACGAGCACCTTTCCGGCTGCGCCGATCCTCTTGACTGAGACGGTGGCGCCGCTGGATCGGCCCATTCCACCACTCACCGCTGCGATCGCCAGGGCGACGCTGACGGCGAGGGCGAGAACTGCGGCGATTCCGATGATGAGCAGTCGCCGCTTCATGGTGATCCCCCTTTCGTGGTTAGATGTCTTCACCTAGTCCGACGCCACCGTGCGTCGATTCCTTCCCGACGATGCGCGTACCCCGCAGGCTCGACCCGGATCGCGCGGTCGAGCATCTGCCGCGCCTCTATCGGGCCGCGCGCGCGTGGACGAGGTCGCGCGAGGAGGCGGAGGATCTCGTGCAGGAGACGTACGCGCGCGTGCTCGCGCGGCCGCGCCTGCTGCGCGAGGAGGACGAGGTCGGCTACCTCCTGCGCGCCCTGCGCAACACGCTGATCAGCCAGCGGCGCACCGAGGGACGTCGTCCGGTGACGACGGAGCTCGCGGACGAGCTCACCGCCGGGCGCGGCAGCGACGATCCCGCGGAGACGCTCGAGGCGCGTGAGGTCTACGCGGCCATCGCCGAGCTCGCCGACGAATTCCGTGAGGCGCTCGTGGCGGTCGACATCGTCGGGCTTTCCTACCAGGAGGCAGCACGCGCGCTCGGCGTGCCCGAGGGCACGCTCACGAGCAGGCTCTTCCGCGCGCGCGATCGCGTGGCGAGCCGGATGCGCGGAGCTAGCTGACCGACCAGCTCGCGAGCTTGAGGAGCTCCGCGCGCGTCGCGTCCCCGAGGAGGACGCACGTGTGCCCTCCTCGCTGCCAGGTCACGGCGAGCTTGTCGTCGAGGCGCACGGCCTGGTAGGGGGTGCCGCCGACCGTTGTCGTCTGAGCGCCCGACGGGCTCGGAAGGCCGTCGCCCGAGACGATCACGTAGGCGAGCCGGCGCTGGCCCTTGCCGTAGTAGACGACGATCGCGTCGCGTCGGCCGACGTGGCCTGTCCGCGCGCCGAGCGCCTGCCACCCGTACGACTGAGCGTAATCGGGAAACGAAACACCCTGGACGTCGGCGGCGAGCTTCGACCCGCTCGCGGACGCCGGCGCCGGTTGGATCGGCGCCTTCGTCGCGAGCTCCGCCGCCTGCGCGACGCTCGGCGCCCCTGGGCCGCCTGTGAGCACGACCGCCGCCACCGCGACTGCGGCGACGGCGACACCGACAGCTGCGAGCCGCGGCGCGAGCGACCATCTCCGTGCTCTCGGCGTCCGCGCACGCTGCTCGACGGCTGCGCGGAGCGAGGCCGACGGCTCGTCAGAGAGCGCTGCGGTGAGCGCGAGCGACTGGCGCTGGCGGTCAAGCAGCTTCTGGAGCTCGGGAGATGCCGCGACGCGCGCCTCGACCTCTGTGCGCCGATCGGCAGGAAGCGTTCCGTCCGCGAGCGCCGCAAGCTCGGCCAGCTCGTGGTCGCTCAGCTGCGAAACCAGATCGCTCATTGGCTCGTACATGACAGCACAGACATTCGCCCTCTACCGAGTAGGACGCCTCGGAGCGCCGATTCTTCCCGGTCAGGATCCGGCGCGTCGACATTCGCACCAGCGGACCGGTCCAACCCGCTGCGTGGTGCTGCGGTCGGTCAGACGACGATTGCACCGGCGTAGCTCGGTACCGGAGGCGTGATGTGAGGCGCCCTCGACGGCCTCGACGCTCGCGAGGGAATATCCCCGTAACTAAGCCCGTTTTACCTTTCGTGCGCCGCCGCGCGTAGGCGAGCAGGCCTTGTAGACACAAGCGCGGGGGCGACGTGATCAGCGAAAGGAGAAGCGAGCTTGACTGCTCACCCGAAGCTTGTAGTTGCAGCCGTCCGCTGCGCGTCGTGCGGCAACGAATTCACGACTCGCTCGACACGCAGCGAGATCGCGCTGGACGTGTGCTCGAACTGCCATCCCGCGTACACGGGAGTCGAGCGATCGCTCCAGTCCGGAACCCGAATCGACCGCTTCGAGCGACGTCGCGCACGCGCGCGTCGCGCTCCCGCGGCCGTCTAGAGAGGAGATGAGAGAGCTGACAGACGTACCCACGATTGACCTCACAGCATTTCTCGATGAGGTCGAAGAGAACGGTGTCGCGACGGAAGTCGCGCTCGATGCGCTTGCCCATGCGCACGACCTCGACGACGACGAGCTCGAGGCTGTTCGCACGGAACTTGCCGAGCGTGGCGTTCGTGTCGCCGACGAGCCGGAGGCCGACGAGACCGAGCTCGACCTGTCCTTCGACCTGGTAGCTGGGGGCGTTCCGGACTCGCTGACCCTGCTCATGAACGACGTGGGCCGATGGCCCCTGCTCACAGCGGCCGAGGAAGTCGAGCTCGCGAAGCAGATCGAGCGCGGCGACCATCGGGCGAAGGAACGC
The DNA here is from genome assembly GCA_963705945.1 of uncultured Actinomycetes bacterium. Taxonomy (GTDB): domain Bacteria; phylum Actinomycetota; class Thermoleophilia; order Gaiellales; family Gaiellaceae; genus PALSA-612. The sequence continues at coordinate 162,878 of CAVPLG010000006.1, forward strand.
ATGATCAACTCGAACTTGCGCCTTGTCATCCACAACGCAAAGCGCTACGCCGGGCACGGTGTTCCTCTCGGAGACCTCGTGCAGGAGGGCGTCATCGGTCTCAACCGTGCGGCCGAGAAGTTCGACTGGCGCAAGGGGTTCAAGTTCTCGACCTATGCCACATGGTGGATCCGCCAGTCCTGTCAGCGCGCCGTCGCCAACCAGTCGAAGACGATCCGCCTCCCCGTCCACGTCGACGAGCGGCGCAGCAAGCTCGCGCGCGTGCGCCAGCAGTTCGAGATTGCGCACGGGCGTCCCCCGACGCTCGAGGAGCTTGCAAAGGCGGGCGGGCTGTCGGAGCGGCACGCGCAGGAGGCGCTGAATGCGGTCGAGGTTTCGGCCTCGCTCAACCAGCGGGTCGGTGACGACGCAACGGAGCTCGGCGATCTCTTCGTCGATCCCGAGGCGGACGACCCGGAGGCTGCGGCCATCACGCTCGTTCGCAACGTCGAAGTTAGGCGCGCCCTCGAGACGCTCGGTGAGCCTCACCGCCGGATCGTCGAGCTGCGGTTCGGCATGGACGGCGAGCCGATGGGTCTCGAGGCCGTCGGTCGTGAGCTCGGCATCAGCCGGGAGACGGTGCGCCAGCTCGAAGGAGAGGCGCTCGAGGCGTTGGCCGAGGAGCTGGAGGGGCTCGCCACGGCGGGTCCCAACGAGCTCGCCAGCGCCGCGTAGGCCACTGAAGGTGAGCGTGATGCCAGGCTCGCCAGGAGGCCCGCTGCATATGCACTACGGCGTGGAGGAAATGTTCTTCGTCCTCTCTGGCACACCGAACGTGCGCACTCCCGAGGGCGAAGAGCAGCTCTCGCCCGGCGATGTCGTGTACTTCCCTGAAGGCCCGGACGGGCTGCACGACTTCTCGAACCCGACCGGCGAGCCGGCTCGGCTCCTCGCCATCTCCTCCAAGCGATTTCCCGACGTTGTCGCTTACCCGGAGCGGGGTGTCGCATGGGTGGCGACCCGCCATCCCGAACGTCCGGCGCCCGAGGACGGCGACAGTGGAATCATCGCTCGCTTTGATCTACCTCCCGACAGGCAATAGCAGGAGCCTGAGGCTGACCTGAATGAATCCGGTGGAGAGTGCCGGGATCGAACCGGCGACCTCGCCTTGCAAAGACTGCTTGGCAGTTCGTCGACGCGCGCACGATCGAGCGGGTGCGGAGCACCGCAGCGCACCCCCTCGCGCGTGTGAGTGCTCCCGAAGTTTCCCTCCAACGGGGTATAGCGCACTCACCTCGACTCGCTAACTCTGAAAAGGAGGGCCGACGTTGTAGGTCCTCGCGCTCGAAGCGGAGAGGCACTTCGGGGAGGGGAGAGGCACTTTGGACGGTCAGCACGCCGGCGTGCGCACGCACGGTGGCTTCAGTAAACCCTGCGCGGCGTCATGGCGTCGAGGCTGCTCGGCCTGATGTCAGCTTCCTTCTCCGAAGCGGCCGTCGACTCGACGGCCCTCGGCCGAGGCGGAGCCCTGCAATGGCCGAAGGCTGCTCGCGAACTCGCGCGGGTAACGGCGCGAGCGGAAGCGACGGAGCGGGTGGTAACGGGGCGAGACCGCGCCTGCCTGGTGGCTGATCGCGCTCGGACTGGATCGGCGTTACCGCCAGCTTCTGGATCTGGTGGCTTCACCAGGCGGTGCACGGAACACCGTGGCTCTATTGGCCGCAGACGATCGCGCAGTTCTACCTGACGACAGCGCTTCCGACTTTCTTCTTCTACTACGTCTACAAGATGCGGCGGCCGGTCGAGCCGCTGCCGCAGCCGGGACTACGGGTTGCGCTGATCACACTCTGCGTTCCCGGTCACGAATCGCTTGACGTGATTCGCAAGCAACTGGAGTCTCTTCGCAGGGTCGCCTACGAGCACGACAGCTGGGTCCTCGACGAAGGCGCATCTCCGGAGGTGGAAGCCCTGGCCGAGTACCTCGGGGTCCGGTACTTCACCCGCAAGGGTGCCGCCCGCTGGAACGAGCCGCGGCCGCCGTTCCAGGCGAAGACGAAGGCCGGCAACGTCAACGCGTGGCTCGACCATGTGGGCGACCTGGGTCTGGACTACGACGTGTTCGTCCAGTTCGACATCGACCACAGGCCTCGTCGCGACTATCTCGAACGTGTTCTCGGCTATTTCCGCGACCCCAAGATCGCCTGGGTGCAGGCGCCGAGTGTTTGCGGAAACCTCGACAACTGGACGGCACGTGGTTTGGCCGAGCAGGACATGATCTTCCAGGGCCCCCTCCAGATGGGTTTCTACGGCGCGACGCGCACGCCGTTCATCGTCGGCTCGCACACGTCATATCGCACCTCGGCCATCGGCGAGATCGGAGGCTTCCAGCCCACCCGCGCCGAGGACCACCTCGACACCGTAGTGCTTGCCGCGCACGGCTATCGGGGTGTCTACGTTCCGGAGCTGATTGCCGTGGGCGACGGGCCGCACGACTTCCCGACATACCTGCGTCAGCAGTTCGCCTGGGCCTACTCGATGATCCAGATCTTCCTGAGTCACACGCCACGACTCCTGCACCGATACACGCTGCGCCAGGCACTCCAGTTCCTGATGTGCCAGAGCTGGTACACGCTGTGGTCGGTCTCGCTCGCAGTCCTCTGGGTACTGCCGACGGTGGCGCTGCTCACGCACACGCCGATCGCCGGTGTCTCCATCGGGCGCTTCCTCGTCTTCTTCCTCCCTGTACCTCTGATGGCGCTCATGATGTGGCGCTGGTCGCGGCGGTGGTTCCAGCCTTCCGGCCTGAGACTCTCCTGGCGCGGCATGCTGCTCGAGATCGCCCGCTGGCCTGTGGTGCTCTGGGCGCTGATCAACGTCCTCCTCGGCATCAGCCGGAGCTACATGATCACTCCGAAGGGCGTCGGGCGGCCAGAGGGTCCGCGGCTGCTCAGCATCTACGGACCGTACGGCGTCCTCACGATCCTGCCCCTCGCGGCCATGTGGGGTTGCGTCCTCGCCGGCTACTCCGGGCCGCTGTGTGGCTACTACGGTCTGGCTTTGCTCAACGGCGTGCTCGGGGGACTGCTGCTCGTGACGACGCTGCTGATCGAGCTCCGGCACGTCAGTGCCTTCGGCTCGCGGGCCTCCATTCTCACGGCGGTGTTCTCGGTGGTTTGCGTCGTGGCGATCAGTGTGAGTGTCGCCTGGCAGCCGTTCATCCAGGCGGTCGTGTGAGCGCGACGGCCGGTGCGCGTCCGACCCCGGGCTGGCGCGCGACGCTGCGACACCGCCTCGGTGCGGGCGCGACGATGGCGGCGCTCGCCACCGCCGTTCTCATGCTCATCGGGCTACAGAGAGGCCCTTTCGACGGCCGGGAGAAGGTGTACGCGCCGTGGCCGGTGCCGCCCGCGGCATCGGCGACCGTCGACATCGGCGTGACGACGCTGCCGCTCGCCCGCAACGCGTGGCAGCCCTGGCAGCCGTCCGACCTGGACGGGATCAATGCCGTCGAGCACGCGATCGAAAAGCACATCAGCGTCGTGATGTGGTACGCCGACTGGGCTCACAACGAGCCAAACGTCGAGCAGCTCGAGGCGGTTGCAGCACGTGGAAGCACTCCCGAGGTGACCTGGGAGCCATGGGACGCGCTCAACGCCGGGCGCGACCGCGACCAGTCGAAGTACAGGCTGCGGAACATCGTTGCCGGGCGTTTCGATCCGTACATCCGAGCCTGGGCGAACACGCTCGCCGCATATGGGCGGCCCGTCCGCCTTCGCTTCGCTCAGGAGATGAACGGCGGCTGGTATCCGTGGTCGGAGCGATCTAACGGAAACCGCCCTCACGAGTTCGTCCGCGCGTGGCGCCACATCCACGACATCTTCCGGGCCGCCGGGGCGACGAACGTCGAATGGGTGTGGAGTCCGGCGGCAGTCACCATGCACGCGTCGCAGTATCCGGGCGATGCCTACGTCGATCTCGTGTCGCTCTCCTGCTTCAACGGGGGCCTTCAGCTTCGCTACAGCCGCTGGAAGCCGTTCGCCCGCGTTCTCGGCCACTCCCTCGCCCGCTTGCGCACAATCGCCCCGACCAAGCCGATCGAGATCAGCGAGATCGGAGTCGCCGGCACCGACGGGAGCAAGGCCGCGTGGATCGCTGGGATGTTCGAGACTTTGCACCGCTACCCGTCGATCACATCGGTGATCTGGTACGACCTCCCGAAGGTGTCCGACTGGCGATTCGAGAGCACGCCACGGGCAGCCGCAGCATTCGCGACGGGCGTGGCACACCCCCGCTACCGCTGAACCGCCTAGTCGATCGTATGGCCCTCGTCCGAGCGATGGCGGGCTCACGCTCGGGCTGTCATGACCCGACCTTCTATTTGTGGAAGATGTTGTTCGTCTGCTGCGTGGGCTTGCCCGTCGCCGCCTGGCATCTTCGTCGACCTCGCTTAGACTGCACCGTGGCAGACGTCTCCCCGACGCGAAGGCTCATACGGATTCTCTCCCGAGCACAGGCGCAAAGCCCGCCGGTCGCCGGCAGGCTCGCGCAGTTCTGTACGGCGCTCTCGCTGCGTCCTTCCTGCTCTACCCGGCTACGGGTCAGGGCGTTGCCCGAGGTCCAGCCACGCCGCTGATCTTCGGCGCCTACCCGGGTGGAGGGGCCGGCACCGTCGGACCAGCTGGAAGAACGGCACCAGAGGTCCCGTCGAAACGACTCGCGGCGATCCGAAAGCTACGCGCGCCAGGACGTCCGTTCGTACTTCATATTTACGCGAGTTTCTCAGGCAACGCCTCGTTGTCATCCGCCGAGCAGGTCGGGCAGAGCATTGCGGAGTACACAGCGGCGGGGTTCCAGGTCGAGCTCGTGTTGACGTACCGCCCGGCCGACCGGGATCCGGCGAGGGACGTGCCGGCGTTCAGGGAGTTCGTTCGAGATGCGGTGCAAACGTTCGGGCCGAACCCCAACTTCGTCGGGCTCCAGGTGACGAACGAGGCGAACGTACACAACGCTCCGAATGCCGCGGACGGCGCCTACCCTGGGGCGGCGGATGCGCTGATCCAGGGCGTGATCGGCGCAAAGTCGGAGGCGTTGAGCAAGGGTTTCTCGCAGGTCGCGATCGGCTTCAACTGGGCCTACGCCTCCGGCCCGGCCGAGGCCGCGTTCTGGCGCCGACTCGGGCGTTCTGGTGGCGCTCTCTTCCGCAGGTCTGTCGACTGGGTCGGGCTCGACGTCTATCCCGGGACCTGGGGCCCGCGCATTGCGGGCCGCGATCTCGAGGCGACGACGGCCAAGACGATGCTCGCGTCACTCGGTGCTCTCCGCCATCGATTGATGCCGCTCGCCGGTCTGCCCTCACGCGTGCCGATCCACGTATCGGAGACCGGCTATCCAACGGGGCTCCGGCGGACGGAGGCGATGCAGGTCAAGGTCATGCAGGCTTCCATCGCAGCCGTCTACGCGGACCGTTCGAGGTATCACATCACGGACTACCGCTGGTTCGACCTGCGCGACGCAGATTCGTCGAGCAGCAACTTCGAGAGCCAGTACGGGCTAATGCGGGACGACTACACGCCGAAGGCCGCCTTCGCGGTGTACGGCAAACTCGTAGCAGCGCTCGGAGCACCGTAGGTCGTCGAACCATCGATGGCCCGCGGTTTGAAGAAAAGCTGTTTACAGCACTTTTCGAGCGTGCCGGGATCGAACCGGCGATCTCCAGCGTGTCAGGTGGAGCGTGCCGGGATCGAACCGGCGTAGACCAGCCGCGGAACTACAGAGTTGGGTTGGAAGTCGCTGGGAGTGCTGGAGCTGACTGCTCTGCCCAGCATCAAAGAAGAGCATTGGATTCCTGAGGTCCAGAAGACTGACGCTCTGCTGGTTTGGGGCGGCAGTCCCTTGTATCTGTGCTACTGGGTGAGGCAGTCCGGACTGGCCGACCTCTTGCAATTCGCACATGGGGCTGGGGGCTGATCCGCTGATGAACCGGTAGATGTGTAAAGGTCCGCCGGGGAAGGGCTGCAACCCAGTGGGAATGCAGAGAGCGCTCGATTCGCCAATCGGTTTACCCAAGAGGTCGACCAGGGCGTTGTGGATGCTCGTGTTCTTGATGCCAGCGGATGTGAGAAGAAACCTCATGGGTGCTCCTTTCGGGGCCTAGACGTGGTAGCAGAACGCACAAAACATCGTTCGCCGCAGCGGTCGGTGGATATCCGCGATCACTGGCCCGGCCCGGCGTCCTGTCGCTGACTACAGAGGGTTCTGAAGCATCGACTACCCGCAGTCGACCGTCGACGTCGTCTCGTCGAGCCGCAGCACGAGTTCCTCGATCTCGGCCGACCGCGCCTCGGCGAAGCCCCGTTCGGTCGCGATTACGCGGAAGCCGCACTTCTCGAGGACGCGGCGCGACGCGACGTTGTCGGCCGCAAGGCGGGCGTGGAGCGGTCGCGTCCGATCAACTCTCAAGAAGGCATCAAGGGCGTCGGTGGCGATCCCCTTGCCCCAGTAGGAGCGGCCGATCCAGTACGTGACCTCGCGCTCGCGGCAGTCACCCCAGGACCCGATCGTTCCGGCGACGTCGCCGTCGATGACGATAACCCTGTTGATCACCGTGTCGTCGGCTCGTAGTCTCGACCAGCGACGCTCGAATGCGTGCCGGTTCATGTGGTCGGGCGCCGTAAAGGCGGCCATGTGCATCGCGACCGGATCCGCCCACTGCTCAAACAGAAGCGGCAGATCCTCGTCCCGTACCTCCCGCAACTCGCGTGCCATTCAGACAGATGGTTTTAGGTGCGACGCTTGAAGTGCCGCGAGAGCGGCTGGTATCAGGTCCATGATCACATTTTAGACAACATCGGAGTCACATAGAGTCCTGCCAAGCAACGGAGGGGGCGTGCATGGCGATCTGTCGGATCATCGAGACTGGAGTGACTCCCGAGCAGTACGTCCAGGTGGTCACGCAGCTAGGCGTCGGCGAGAGCAACCCGCCACCTGGCGGCACGATTCATATCGCCGTCGAAGGCGACGACGGCAAGATGCGGATTATTGACGTCTGGGATAGCCGGGCGCAGGCCGAGGAGTGGGGCAAGAAGGTCATGGCCGTCCGCAAAGAACTCGGGATCGGCAGCGATGGGCCATCACCGATCACGTACTTCGAGGTTCACCGGGCCGTCACCGCCTAGCCCTCATACGCCAGCGGTAGCCGAGCTGACAGCTTTGGACCTATGCTCGCGCGCGGTGGATCGGCGAGACGAGGTCATCTGCGTCATCTGCAAGCAGTGCGGCGAGCGACTGTCTGCTGGGATTGCGGCCATTCGGGAACCCAGCTGAGCGAGGCCGAGCGCGCCAAGTGTCGACGCTGGTGGCTCAGGCCGGAGGCGAAGACGAAGTCGTCGGGCGTGGAGTGGCGCGAAGCGAGGTTGCGCCGACGAGCGCCCGGTAGCACCGCGCGATCTTCGTCGATCGCCTGGTCCCCGCCGACGGGCACGAGCTCGTGCCCGTCAACCTTGCCCGTGGCCGCGAACGGGTGCCAGAGCCGAGTCGTCGTCATCGTTGCGACGCAAGGCTACTGAGCAAGGAGGCCCCGTCTCCGGGGCCTCCCGCGGCCACAGGCTCGCTTGCAGCTAGAACGCTTCTCGTCGACGCCGACCGGCGAGCGTCTGCCAGATCAGCAGGAGCGCGATGGCGCCGATGACTGCCGCGACCCACGTGCTGAGGTCAAAGAACTCGTCGATCGGGTCGCCGAACCCGAGCGCCTGGGCGATGAAACCGGCGATGAGAGCGCCGGCGACGCCGACGAGGGTCGTCACGATGATGCCGCCCGGTTGGTCACCGGGAAGGATCCACTTCGCGATCGCTCCCGCGAGGAGACCGATGAGAATCCAGCCGATGATGCCCATGACACATCCTCCTTGCTTTAGGGATCACTGCAATACCCCTGAGGGCGTGGCGTCGAACCTCGCCGTAGACTCGGTGCCGTGAGCGAGGTCATCGACCATGTCGAAATCCGCGTCAGCGATCTCGCCGCGAGCCGGCGATTGTACGAGGCCGCGCTCCCCGAGCTCGGGTTCTCGGTGTTGGGCGAGGGCGACGCCTACGTCCTGTTCGGCAGAGGCGAAGACGACGACTTCGGCATACACACGGTCGGCACCGAGCCGGGCCGCGACCGGGTGACCACCGGGGCGCATGTCGCCTTCATCGCGCCGAGCGCGGAGGCCGTGGAGCGCTGGTACGACGCTGCCATGCGTCAGGGTGGAACGGACAATGGCCCGCCCGGCCTGCGGCCGGAGTACAGCGGCCGGTACTTCGCGGCGTTCGTCCTCGATCCCGACGGCAACAACGTCGAGGCGGTGTTCCACGCGCCGACGTCGACCGACCTCAATTAGAATAAGCTTGCACTGCGAACATATGTTCGCTTTCATTGCTCGATGCAGCTTGCGCTCGATGCGCTCGACGGCCTCGTGGACACGCTTGAGGAGCGGGGCGCGCTGTCGGCGGTTGAAGCGGCTCGGCTGCTCTTCGCGACCGGATCCCTCGCCGAGGGCTTGGCGTGCGAGTTGCTCTCCCAGGTCACGGCCGGTGACAGCCGCGTCGTCTGCAACGGATCGACGGTGTCACTGGCGGGGACGAGGCCGGATCCGCCGCTCGAGGACGCGGAGTTCGTCGTCTTCGACCTCGAGACGACGGGGCTTTCGGCCGCGCGCGACCGCATCTGCGAAGTGGGCGCTGTGCGCGTCCGCGAGCTCGAGGTAGTCGACTCCTTCGAGTCGCTCGTCAACCCGCGCGTTCCCCTCCCTGATCCTGTCGCGCGGCTGACCGGGTTGCGCGAGCAAGAGCTGCGTCACGCGCCGTCGGTCTCCAGCGTCGTCGCCCGTTTTGCGGATTTCTCGCGCGATGCGTTGCTCGTCGCCCACAACGCCCGCTTCGACCAGCGTTTCCTCGAACGGCAGCTGCAGTGGCACGAGACTCGACGGCTCGCCGAGCCGCCGCTGTGCACGGCCGCCCTCGCGCGCCGTCTGCTCGAGGGCCGCCTGCGCAGGGTCAGCCTCCCCTCTCTGGCGCATTTCTTCGGGGTGCCGACGCGCCCCTGTCACCGAGCTCTCCCCGACGCCCAATGCACTGCCGAGGTGCTCATCCACCTAGTCGGGCTCGCCCAGGAGATCGGCGCCCGGCGGCTCTCGGAGCTGCGGACGCTGGCGGCGCCGCGCAAGCGTCGCGTGTACGGCAAGCGCGCGCTCGCGCACGAGGCGCCCGCCAGGCCCGGCGTGTATCTGTTTCGCGATCGGCACGAGCAGGTGCTCTACGTCGGCCGCGCCCGCGATCTCCGCGGGCGCCTGCGCTCCTACTTCCGCAGCGAGCGTCAGCGGCCGTCCGTCGAGGCTGCCCTGCTCGCGCTCCACCGGATCGAATGGCGGGTGCTCGGCTCCGAGTTCGAAGCAGCCCTCGAGGAGGTGCGCCTGATCCGCGAGCTGCAACCGCCGGCGAACTCGCGAAGTCGGCGGAGCGGCGCGGCCGTCTACCTGAGACGCCGGGGCGAGGACGTCGTCGTCACGAAGACTCCGACCGAGCTCGGGCCGATCGGTAACCGGCGCCGTGCCGCCCTGGCTGCCCGCGCGCTCGCCTACGCTGGTCCCCATGAGCTAGATCGCCTGCTCAGCGACAGCCCGCTTCCACGACTGAAACAACGCCTCGCGGAGCTGGCGGACAGCCTTCGCTACGAAGAAGCGGCCCGGCTGCGCGACCGCATCGACGCGCTCGAGCTTGTGCTGGCACGGCTGCAGCGCCTGGAGCGGCTGCGGCAGACAGACCTGTGCGTGATCGCGCCCGCGCTCGAGCGTGGCTGGCGGACGGCCTTCTTCATCCGCGCCGGCGCCATGTCCGCCCGGCGTCTCCTGCCGCCTGGGCCCGCAGCGCTGGTGGAGGTCAACGCGGGACTCGTGATCGCGCGCAGTGTGCCCCATGCAGCAGGCCCGCTGACCGCCGAGCACGCCGAGGACATGATCCTCGTCGAGAGCCTCGTCCGTCGGCCCGCGCTAGAGCTGTCCGTGCTCCCGCTCGATGCGAGCGCGATCCATCGTCATCTGGAACGGCTGAGGTGAGAGCGGCGACGATCCTTCACGCCGACGCCGACGCGTTCTTCGCCTCGGTGGAGCAGCGCGACGATCCGCGGCTGCGCGGCCAGCCCGTGATCGTCGGCGGCGGAGTCGTGCTCGCCGCCAGCTACGAGGCGAAGGCGTTCGGCGTTCGCACGGCGATGAGCGGTCGGCGCGCGCGTCGGCTCTGCCCGCAGGCGGTCGTCGTCCCGCCCCGAATGGCGGCGTACACGCAAGCGAGCAAGGCGCTGTACGAGCTGTTCGAGGACACGTCGCCGCTCGTGGAGGGACTCTCGATCGACGAGGCCTTTCTCGACGTCCGTGGCATGGAGCGGTCCGTGGGCTCGCCCACTGAGATCGCCACTCGTCTGCGCGGCGCCGCCCGCGAGCGCCTAGGGCTGCCCCTCACCGTCGGCATCGCCCGCACGAAGTTCCTGGCGAAGGTGGCGAGCGCGGTGGCCAAGCCCGACGGGCTTCTCATCGTGGATCCCGAGCACGAGCTCGCCTTCCTGCACCCGCTCCCGGTCGAGCGCGTTTGGGGCGTGGGGCCTGTGACGGCGCGCAGACTTCGCGACCTCAGCATCCCCACTGTCGGCGATCTCGCCGGCGTTTCCGAGCCCGCGCTGGAGGCGCTGCTCGGCAAGGCGGTCGGGCGGCACCTGCACGCCCTCGCCAACAACCGCGATCCTCGCCCGGTCCGGCGCCGTCCGCGTCGGCGCTCAATTGGTTCTCAGCACGCGCTCGGCCGCTCTCCGCGATCACCAGCAGAGCTAGACGCAGACCTCGTCGCGATCGTCGACCGCGTCACGCGTCGCCTGCGTGCGGCGAGACGGGTTGGCCGCACGGTCGTCCTCCGGCTGCGCTTCGACGACTTCACCAGAGCGACCCGCTCGCACACCCTCCGCCACCCGACGTCCCAGACGAGCACCGTGCTCAGCGCTGCACGGGAATTGCTGGCTTCCGTACAGCTTCTGATTCAGGAGCGCGGGCTGACGCTGATCGGCGTGACGATCGCCAACCTCAGCAACGACCTTCCGCTCCAGCTTTGCCTTCCCCTCGATTCCGACGATGGCGCACTGCTCGACGCCGCGCTCGACGAGATCCGCGACCGCTTCGGTCCGAAGGCCATCACGCGCGCCGTCCTGCTCGCGCGCTCGCCACACCTGACGGTTCCGCTGCTCCCCGACTAACCGCCGGCGCGCCCGTCGGCACGGGGCTGCGCTTCCTCGGCGTCGAGCACGATGGCAGCTCGACGTCGTCCGAGGAGGAGACGGCGCGGATCCGCGAGGAGATCGACACCCTCGTCGCTGCCGGGAAGCGGCCGCGGGACGTGATGGTCGTCCCGCCCTTCAACGCGCAGGTGAAGCTCTTGTCGGAGCGGCTGCAGGATGGCGTCCGGATCGGGACTGGCCGTTCGCCTGCTGGTGCGTCGCACGAGGACTAGCCCGGATCGTTCGCTGATTAGATGCGCCGACGCCAGCGCGAGAAAACATCTTCGACCTCCGGGCGCAGCGATCGCGGGGCGAGCACGAATAGCCGATCACCGGGCTTAATCCGCGTGCTCCCGCGCGGCGGGATCGTCTCCTCCCCGCGGGCGACGACGGCGACCAGTGCAGAGCGGGGGAGGCCAAGCTCGCGGACAGCAGAGCCAGCGATCGCATGATCGGCTGCGACATCGAAGTCGATCAGCTCGAGTGAGCTCATGGCGCCGATCTCGAGCGGCGGCGAGACCACTTTTGGCGCCAGTGAGATGACGCCAAGACGCTCCGCCACCCACTCGAGCGTCGTTCCCTGCACGAGGGCGGAGACGACGACGACGAAGAAGACGGCATTGAAGATCGTCTCGCCCCTTGCGATCCCCGACGAGAGCACGATCGTGCCGAGCACGATCGGGACGGCGCCTCGGAGGCCGGCCCAGCCGAGCAGTGCGCGCTCACGGTTTGTGTATTGGCTGAACGCCGTCGAGGCCCAGACGGCGACAGGCCGGATCACGAGCATGAGAAGCGCAGCAAGTGCGAGACCAGACCAGGCGACCGCTGTCAGCTCGTGAGGGAAGACGAGCAGACCGAGCACCACGAACATCGCCACCTGCGCAAGGAAGGCGAGCCCCTCGTGGAAGGAGACGAGCTGGCGCCGATAGCGAGAGGGCGTGCTGCCGACCGCCAGTCCAACGAGATAGACGGCGAGGAAACCACTGCCGCCGATTTCATCGGCGACGCCGTAGGAGAGCGCTGCTGCGGACACGGAGGCGACCGGCGCGAAGGCGCCGATCGAGTGCGGAAGATGCGCGAATGCCCACATCGCACAGGCGCCGAGCACGACACCGACGACAAGCCCGAGTCCGATCTGGCGGACGACGAGAAGTGTCAGATCATCGAAGCCGTAGCCCGGCTTCTGGATCCATTCGATCAGGCCGATCGTGAGCGCGATCGCCATCGGGTCGTTACCGCCTGTCTCCGCTTCCAGCGTGCGCGCCAGTCGACGCCGGATCCTCGTGAACCGAAGCGTCGCGAACACGGCCGCCGCGTCGGTCGAGGCGACGACAGCGCCGAGCAGCACAGACTCGAGCCAGGAGAGATCGAACAAGAGGTAGGCAGCGAGGCCGGTGAGAAGCGCCGTCACCACGACGCCGACCGTGCTCAGCAGCGCTGCGGGCACGGCCACCTCTCTGAGCCTTCGCCACGAGGTGGCAAGTCCACCCTCGAAGAGAATCGCCGCCAAGGCGACGACCCCCACCTTTCGCGCAAGGTCGGCATCGTCGAACTCGATCCCGCCGAGGCCCTCCGAGCCGAGCAGCATGCCGAGTGCCAGGAAGGCGACGAGCGCCGGAACGCCGGTCCGTGAGGCGCCGATCGCGACGAGCACGCTCGCGCCGAGGATGGCGCCGACGATCAGGAGGATCAGGCCTTCATCCACCGGCCTCCATCTTCACGGCTGATCGCATGCCAGGCGTCGGGGCCGCCAGCGGGTCTACTGGGAGCTACGCGAGTTCAACAGGGTGGTCAGGTGCTCCGGTGGAGCAAAAGGTCCTAGCCCGCCGCCCGGTGCGCTCGGGCGGCGCCTCGCCGGTCCCTCGTTCGCCACTATGCGCCGCCTTTTGGCGCCTGCCGGATCGAACCGCGACTTCCAGGGTTTTCGAGGTGGAGCGTGCCGGGATCGAACCGGCGACCTCCGGCTTTCAAAGAGCGCGTGGCGGTGGCCGTGGGTCGCCGCTAGCAGCTAGCCATGCCTGGCTGAGCGCCTTCGACGGTTGTCCGTCACAGCTCGTACGCCACTGCTCGTCGTCTGTGGTTTCCACGACGTTTCCAAGCGGCCGGACTCGAACCGGGACTCGATCCCCTGCTCCCTCGCGCCAACCGTGACCAATCTGGTTTCCGTCCGGTGGGAAAGGGGAGACGGGCCGCCATGGGCGAATGTTGCGGGCGTAGGGTCGCCCGTGTGCGGGAGCATATGGTCACAGAAACGTACGACACGCTCGCGGGCCAACTCGCCGAACTAGAGAAGGAGGGACGGGCGCAGATCGCGCAGGCGATCCGTCAAGCACGCAGCTTCGGCGATGTTGCCGAGAACGCGGAGTACCAGTTTGCCCTCGACCAGCAGGCGTACCTAGAGGCAAAGATTGCCCGGCTTCGCGCACGGCTCGACGACGCGGTTGTCGTCGAACCCACTCCGATTCCGGATGACGTCGTCGGCGTTGCGTCGCTCGTTGAACTGGAGGACGAGTCGGGAGAACGTCTCAGGCTGCGCATCGCGGCGCCCGACCCGGAGTCACAGGTGGTCACGCTGGATTCGCCGATCGGGCGGGCCGCACTCGGCGCCCGCGTGGGCGACGTCCTCGAAGTTCACGCTCCGCGCCGTAGGTGGCGCGCACGCATCGTGGCCATTCAAAGCTGAGCGGGGAGGCCATCGCTCGGTTGTGGACCCGCTTTGAGTAGTTCCGGCTGGCGACGTGACGGTTTCCAAGCGGTTATTGCGCCTTCTTGGCGGGCTTGGTCTACCGACCAGGCTTGGCGAAGCGGCTGACAAACGCCATGGCCGTGCCGGCGACTTCGCGCCAACCACTGTCGATTGTGAGTGCGTGCCCGCGCCCCGGGATCTCGACGTACTCGGTGACGGCCTTGTTGCGCTTCTGCTTTTGTAGGACGCCTTTGCGATCGCCGGAGGCACTGTGTGATCCTTGTCGCACGAACGCCCAGCCCAACGACGACTGAACTCTTCGTCACCCGTCGAGCAGCGCTGCCAACTCGGACTGGGCGGGGCACCAGGAAGACGCAAGCTCATCCCGATCCCAACCGGCCGTAGAGGCGCCGGCCTCGTACGCGCTCTCCAGAAAGGCGAGCAGCGCCGATCTTGGATTCGCCGCCGTTCGTACCGCCTCGTAGGGCAGCATGGCCGCTGGGTTGCGTCCCTCTTCTGCCCAGAACGCTTCTTCGGGGTGTAACGGTTGATGGCGTAGACCAGTGGGCTCCGGCGACATGTAGGAGTAGTAGGTCGCTTCCTTCACCTTCTCGTCGCCCGCCCAGAATCCGAAGGAGATCACCTCGTGGGAGTACGCCTCGCGGTTGATCGGGGTTGCGCCCGGCATCGGAGGCGCGCGCCTTCCGCTGAAACGGGTAACGGCGAGATCGAGCCCGTGCCAGAACAGGTGCACTGGACTCGTCTTGCCGCAGTACCAGCCGGCGAACTCCTCGAGCACGCCGTCGGTCCACTCGAGGATGCGCCAGAAGCGCGCCGCGGCATCCCGGTCGTAGGCGGCGTGCGCCCGGTCATCCGGGAACGGTGTGGTGATCGCCAATCCGTGCGGAATCTCCCGAATGGTCACATCGATGCCGAGTCGACGCAGAGTGGTGTGAAGCTTCTCGTCGAATTCGGCCACCGACAGGCCGTCGAGCAACGCGAACGCCTCGACTTGGCCGCCGTTCGTAGCGATCATCAGGCGGTGATCAATGAAGTCGAACTTGATCTCGAACGCGGTACCACTCGTAGCGTGCATCCGCCGTGTTGTCAGGCCTCGCACATCGACATAGAGGGGAGCGTGCCACCAGTGGTTTCGCGGATCCGTGGAGGAAAGGCGCACCTTCCCAACGATCTGAAGCCACAGATGCAATGTGTTCTTCGTGTCCTCCCACTCTTCCAGCGTCAGCTGCGGGAGGCGCGTCTCGGGAACGGTGCTCATCGCTCGCCTCTTCTCGCGTGACCCGTAACCGCAGGCTATCTCGCCGGTCAAATCACCCTCGCTCTAAGAGTTGCGCGGGGTTGCGCGTATACGCGATGCTCGTGCGCATCGAAGAACAGACGCGCCCTCATGCTGCTGCCTCCAGCTCCAAGTCTGCGTCGCTCGTCAGCTCCTGCGCGGGCTCCGCAGGGTTCGACTCGAGCATCAGCGCCGCAAGCAGCGCGCCGATGCCTGCCAGCGCGGCGAGGGCGTAGAACGCGATCTGGAAGCCGTGCGTAAGTGCGGCGGCACTAAACGCATCAGTTCCCGCGTGGGTGTCCACGTACCGCGCCGTGAACGTCGTTGCGACCGTCGTTGCTACAGCGACACCGATTGCTCCGCCGACCTGCTGCGTGGTGTTGATCAGACCTGAGGCGATTCCCGCGTCCGTCTGGCCCACACCGGTCAATGCACCGATCGACATGGGCACGAACGCGAGCGCCAGCCCCAGCCCGCTGAGCATGAAGGCCGGGAACAGATCTGTGAAGTAATGACCGTCGACCGGCAAGCGGGCGAAGAGCAAGAGAGCGACCGTCGACAACGCGAGTCCAGCGGGCAGCACTCGGCGCACGCCGATCCGGGTCACGAGCGCCTGGGCGACCGCAGAGAAGACGATGATCGTCAGCGTGAGGCCGATGTACGCCACGCCAGTCTTCAGAGCCGAATAGTGCAGGACCTCCTGCATGTAGAGCGTGAGCAGGAAGAACTGCGCGAAGATCGCGCCACCCATCAGCAGGCCGCTGGCGTTTGAGGCCGCGAGCGTTCGCAGTCGGAAGATGCGCAGCGGGAGCAACGGTGCCTGGGAGCGTGCCTCGATGGCGAAGAAGGCACCGATCAGCGCCAAGGATGCGGCGAGCAGCCCAATCGTTGAAGCGGTCGCCCAGCCGTGCTGTGTTGCGCGTGTCAGCGCGTACACCAGCAACATCAGACCTCCGGTAATCGACGCGGCACCGCCGAAGTCAAAGTGGCGATGGTTGAGATCGGCGCGGCTC
This sequence comes from uncultured Actinomycetes bacterium, assembly GCA_963705945.1. Classification (GTDB taxonomy): domain Bacteria; phylum Actinomycetota; class Thermoleophilia; order Gaiellales; family Gaiellaceae; genus PALSA-612. The sequence goes on from CAVPLG010000006.1 coordinate 179,149, forward strand.
TCGCGCAGGAGCACCGGGCTGAGCCCGATCACCATCAGGCCCACCGGCACGTTGATGAAGAAGATCCACGACCAGCTAAGCGCGCTCGTCAGCGCGCCTCCAAGCAACACGCCGGCCGCTCCACCGCTGCCGGAGGCGGCGCCCCAGATTCCGAGGGCGACGTTGCGCTCTCGGCCCTCTTGGAACATGGTGGTCAGGATCGACAACGCCGCCGGCGAAAGCATCGCTGCTCCGAGTCCCTGCAACGCGCGAAAGAAGATCAGGGAGCCCTCAGACCAGGCGAAGCCGTCGAGAAGCGAGGCGATTGTGAACACCGCAAGCCCAGCCATGAACAGTCGTCGCCGCCCGAGTAGATCGGCGAGCCGACCGCCGAGCAGCAGGAAACCTCCGAAGAAGATCGCGTAGGCGGTGATCACCCACTGCAGGCCTTCCTGCGAGAAGTCGAGATCAGTCCTGATCGACGGTAGCGCCACATTCACGATCGCGACGTCCAGCACGACCATGAACTGGGCCACCACGATCAATGCGAGCGCAATCCACCGTCGGCGATCCTCGCCGCCGACTGCTGTCTGTGTCACACTTTGGCTGGTCATCCGTTACACCCCCAAATCGTTGATGCGCACCACGATAGCAGCTCACTACGCTTGTTCGCTACACTTATTTAGGAGTTGACGATTTCAACCACTGAGACAGCGGCCCGCCCGATCCATCGAGTAGCTCAAGAGCTCGTCGCAAGCAGCGGCTTCTTGCTCGCGCGACTTGGCTTCGGGTTCAAAGCCAAAGCAATCGCAAATTTCGAACAGGCCGGCTTCGAGATCTACGACTACGGTCTTCTCGCGATCCTCGCCGAGGGAGCCCGCGAGACCCAGGCCACGATCGCGGATGCGCTCGCGGTTGACCCAAGCCGCCTCGTCGCCGTGCTCGATTCGCTCGAGCAGCGCGGCCTAGTTGGTCGGCAGCGAGACCCGCAAGATCGACGGCGCCATGTCGTCAGCATCACCACTGCTGGCAAGCGCCAACTCTCTCGCCTTCGTGCAATTGCCGCCAAGCTTGACGATGAGTTCCTTGCACCCCTCGGTCCGAAGGACCGCGAGGTCTTGCACGAATTGCTCATGCGACTCGCCGCAGTCAACGACCCGCGCTGCGCGTTTAGCTCGACGGGATTCTCGTCGGACGATACGGCCGGCTCGCCCGATGTTGCATAGCGGCGTGACCCTCGCGAACGCGGGCAGAGCTCGGGCTGCGTCGCTTGTAATTGCTGTCACGTTATGAGAGGCTCGCTACTTCAAGAAGGAGAAGCGCGGCGACCAGGAGCTCGTCGCCTTCCGCGTGCCGCCCGGGTTCGTGTACGGCGGTGGCGATAACAGGGGGAGGCTTGGCTGCCAGTCATGCCTGATCGATCGGCTCCTAGTACGAGATGCTCCTCGGAGTTGACGCTTCCCTTCGGGTTCGTACCTCGAGGAAGGGAAGACGGATGAAATCGCTCAGCACACGGATATTCGGACTGCTCGTCGCCGTTGCCGTAGTGGCCGCAATCGGGGCGACCACCAGCCGCGACGCTCGCGCAATTCTTCCGCCTCTACCGAACACGATTCAACAGTGGAACCAGATTGCCGAGGAAACGGTAGTCGGGTCCGGAGCGTTCCAGGGCGAGGGCGAGATCTACATGAGTTACGCGTCGTTGGCCGTTTACAACGCCGTTGTCGCCATCCGAGGAGGCTTCGAGCCCTACGGTCCGGCGATCAGTGCCCCCACAGGCGCTTCGGTCGATTGCGCGGTGGTCGAGGCCGCCTATCGGACACTGCTCCATTACTTCTCGTCGTTTCCGGCGCTGGTGACGAGCCTGGACGGCTACTACTCCGAAGCACTCTCGGCGTCGAACCTGAACGGATGCACAGCCGACGCCGGCAAGGGAACGAGCGTTGGACTGGCAGCCGCGAACAGCATCATCGCCCTCCGCACGGGGGATGGGCGAATGACACCGATCGGTACGACGTCTGCGTTCGAGACGAAGGATCCCGGCCCGGGAGTGTGGCGTCTCACTCCACCGTTGTTCTTGGTCCCGCAGACGCCCTGGCTCGGATCGGTGCAGCCGTTCCTGCTGAAGAAGCCTGGACAGTTCCGGCCCGAGCCCCCGATGCCGCTCTCGAGCACCCAATGGGTTCGACAGTTCAACGAGATCAAGGCGTACGGCGGAGCGACGAGCACGGTTCGCACGTCTGAGCAGACCGCGACCGCGCGGTTCTACACGGCGAATGTCATCCGGCAGTTCAACCTGGCCGCCCGCGACCTCGCCACCGCCCGCGGGCTTGGTGTAGTCGACACCGCGCGTCTACTGGCCATGGTCAACACGGTGAGCGCGGACGCGCTCATGTCCGTGTTGAACGCCAAGTACCGATTCCTCTTCTGGCGTCCCGTTACGGCGATCGCGGGCGCCGGTCAGTGCCCGCCGCAACCGTCGGCGGTGACCGCAGACGGCTTCGGACCGGTACCTGGGTTCGACGACGGCAACCCGGCCACTGTCGAAGACCCCTGTTGGCGACCTCTCGTGACGACGCCCAACCATCCCGAGTATCCGGCGGCCCACGGTACGAACACGTCGGCGATGGCAGAGGTCTTCAGCGAGTTCCTGGGCACCGACCGCATCGACCTCGACATCCACGGCTTCGACGCCGCCGGCGCGCCCGGGAACCTGGATGCTGTGCATCACTTCGACACGGCGGAACAGCTCCGGACCGAGGTCATTAACGCGCGGCTCTGGGGCGGCCTCCACTACCGCCGGTCCAGCGAGGTGGGCGTCCATCTCGGACAGAAGGTCGCGCACTACGGCCTCAACCAGGCGTTCAAACCGACTCGCTGATTCCCGAGAGGGCGAGGCGCGGCCGTGCTGGCCGCGCCTCGCCCTTGACAGTCGATGGGTGTTGGAGTCGGGCGCACAGCAACCTCCTCCACGTAGGAGTCCCGTCGTTTCATCCCGGCCCTTCGAACCGGCGACCTCCAGCGTGTCAGGTGGAGCGTGCCGGGATCGAACCGGCGACCTCCGGCTTGCAAAGAGCGCTTGGTGCTCGCCACGGGTTGCCGCCACCAGTTAGGTGTGCCTGGTTAAGCCACTTCGACCGTTCTCCTTCCTCGCTCGTTCGCCACTGTTCGCCGTCTGTGGTTTCCAAGATGTTTCCAAGAGCCAGCTACCGAGCCGCCGGGGAGCCCCCGGTTTTCGAGATCAGCCGCGATGAGTAGGCGCGGTTGAACTCCGCAGAGCTAGGCGGAATTGTCGGTCGTTGGGTCGGGTTGCTTCGAGTTGGACGGGTACAAACTTGGTGGCAAATTCACTCTCACGAGAGTCGAGGGGCGCGATCACGGATCTTCGTGACGTCAGTAGCCGCCCGGGAGATCCGCCACGGGGCAGATCAAAAACCGCTTCCGTCGCTTCTGCGTAGTTCCAGGAGAGAACCGAACAAGGGGGTGCTGTCGTGGGACGACGACTGTTCTTGGCAAGCGCGCTAGTCGGGACCATGCTCGCGGTGACTGCCGGAGCGTCCGCAAGGCCGCAGGCGACATCGATTCAGATAGCGACTGTGATGAACGCGACAAAAGAGGTGCCTGCGCCTACGGGGGAAGTGAGCGGCGCGCAAGGCGCGTTCACGGCAACGGTGACGAAGACCGGAGCGGGAGCATCGGTCGCGTGGCAACTGTCGTTCAGCGGTCTGACGGGTAATGCCGTCGCAGCGCACATCCACCAGGGAGCGACGGGAGTGGCGGGCAGCGTTGTGCTGACGCTGTGCAGTCCGTGCCAGAGTCCAATGTCCGGGACTGGCGACCTCACGCAGGCGGCGCTCGACGCACTCGAGGCTGGCGACGCTTACGTCAACGTCCACACTCCGACGAACGGGGCGGGAGAGATCCGCGGGCAGCTCGTCACCACCGCGACCTCCGCGACGAGCATGAATGCTCGGCAAGAACGGCCGAAGCCGAAAGGCAACGTCCGCCGCGCGACAGGGAACTTCACCGCGACGGTGACGAAGTCGGGGACCACTGGCACGATCGCCTGGCGCCTCAGGTTCTCGGGGCTCACGGGGCGAGCTGCAGCAGCGCACATCCACATCGGCCAGAGAGGGAAAGCTGGCCCGGTCGCTGTGACGCTCTGTGGACCGTGCCGTAACGGCGCACGCGGCACAGCAAAGCTGACTGCGGCGGTACTGACGGCACTCGAGAACGGACGCGCGTACGTGAACGTCCACACGAAGCAGAACCCGGCAGGTGAGATCCGCGGGCAGATCCGTGCGGTCGCCCTGAGCGTCAAGTGAGATCGTGGAGAGTGGTTCTGGAGGTGAGGCGATGAGACGCTTGCGCTTGGTGTTCGCGGTCGTGTTCGTCGTAGCCGTCACGGTCGTCGCCGTCTCGGCGATGGCGTTTACAGGGCGCGACGCGAACGCGACAAGGCCTTCCGTAAGCCCAAAGGTGCGTACGCAAGCCGCTCTGGTCGAGCAGATTCGCATCGACCGACGCGACTCGTCGCTCCGCACAGGGTGTTCGAAGGGGGTCAGGCGTCACCAGACACCGAACGTCTAAACGAGACAGATAGAGGGCCTCGATCCGCGATCGCCGCATACGCCTCCTCGGTAGGCTAGCGCCCGAGTTGCTTACTCGGAGTTTTATGCCAGGTGACTGATCCGGTCGCCCCGAGCCACGCCCCGGTACTCCAGCGTTCGGCCGCTGCGGCGCGACGCCTGATCCTTCCGCTAGCGCTCGCCCAGTTCATCTGCAGCTTCGCGGGCTCGAACATGAACGTGATGATCACGGACATCAGCGAGGACCTGGACACGACCGTCAAGGGCGTGCAGACCGCGATCACGATGTTCCTGGTGATCATGGCCGTCCTCATGATCCCGTGCAGCAAGCTGACCGAGCGCTGGGGCCGCAAGCGGTGCTTCACCTGGGGCCTGATGCTCTACGGCGCCGGAGCCCTGATCAGCGCGGTCTCGCCGAACCTCGGGGTACTGATCCTCGGCAACTCGGTGCTCGAGGGCGTCGGCACGGCGCTCCTGATCCCGCCGGTCTACATCCTCGCCACGCTGTGGTTCACCGACCTCACCTCGCGCGCCTGGGCCTTCGGCGTGATCAGCGGTCTCGGCGGCATCGGCGCGGCGGCAGGGCCTTTGATCGGAGGCTTGATCACCACGGCGATCAGCTGGCGCGCCGCGTTCATCTTCCAGGCCGTCGTCATCGCGGTCATCATCCTGCTGAGCCGCCGCCTCGAAGATCCGCTCAAGGCCGACCCGACCCGCCCCTTCGACGCGGTCGGGGCGATCCTGTCGGCGGTCGGCATGTTCTGCATCGTCGTCGGGATCCTTCAGGCCGGCAGCAACAACGTCCTGATGGCGATCCTCCTGGTGGTCGGAGCGGCCTTCCTGCTGGCGTTCTTCCTCTTCATCCGCTCCCGCGAGCGGGCCGGGAAGGAGGCATTGCTCTCCACCGGGCTGTTCAAGAACCGGACGTGCAACCTCGCGCTCGTTACGCAGAACATCCAGTGGCTGGTGCTCCTGGGGACGTCGTTCGTCGTCTCCGTCTACCTCCAGGAGATTCGCGGCTACAGCGCGATCAAGACGGGCGTCGTCTTCACCGCAGCGACGCTCGGCATCCTCGCCGCCTCCCTCGCCGCCGAGCGACTCGCCAAGCGGTTCCCGCAGAAGACGCTGATCGTCACAGGCTTCGTCGTCACCATCGCCGGGATCGTGCTCCTGCTCGTGCTCGTCAGGGGCTCCGACAGCATCTGGGCATTCGTTCCCGGCCTGGCGCTCATCGGCCTCGGCGTCGGCGCGATGCTCACCCCCTCCGTGAACGTCGTCCAGTCGAGCTTCCCCGAGGAGCTGCAAGGCGAGATCTCCGGGCTGTCGCGGAGCGTCTCCAATCTCGGCTCGTCGTTCGGCACCGCGATCGCCGGCACCATCCTGGTCTCGGTCGTCGCGACCGGGACAACCGCGTACGCCTGGGCGATGGCTGCGCTCGCAGTGTTCGGGGTCATCGGGCTTGTCGCGGCCCTCCTCCTTCCTTCCAGACCCGAGCCGCAGACCAGTTGACGGGTGTCCCTGGACCGCCAAGTTCGAGCCATCAAGACCCAGTGGATCAAGGAGGGCTGTTCTTCGGCTCCCCGGACCCCATTGGTGGGCCAAACGGAACGCCAGCGTTCTTGCGCGCGCCTGGCGGTGTAGGCAAGTCTCGTGTCGATGGGCCGTCAAACGGAGCTAAACCCAGCGTTGACGCGATGACGCCGAGCGCGTGGTTGAGGAAGGTCGCGGCGGCGACTCGGAGCTCGCGAGCTACGTGCGGATCCTGAAGCGCGAACTAGAAGCGGGCGGGTTCCACTAACTGTGCCACGCGTATCGGGACGCCAGCGCCGCCATGTCGAGACGCTCTGCAGCGTCAAGCGCATTATCCGCCTTCCCACGCGTGTTCCGACCCAGCGCGCCGCTGACGATCCAGCGCCGGGCGAGCCGCGCGAGCGGCAGGCTGACATCCGAGACGTTCGGTGAGCGGCGCGGGCGGAGATAGAGCTCGAGCGTCAGCTTCCGCAGGAGCGCCGCATCCGGCTGCGCGCCGGTCTCCTCTTTGAAGCGGTGAGACAGCAACGCGGCGAGCACCTGGAGCTCCCGAACACCCGTCCGCACGGTGACGCCGATCGACACGCTCGTCGACACCACGAGCACCCACGGGATGCGCGTGAACCGTGCGCCGCGGAGCGCGATCCTCGCGACTGGCGTCGCGATCCCGACGAATCGCTGGATGGCGTCCGTCCTCTGCTCCGTGTTGTCGTCCTCCGCCAAGAGGCGCTTGCCCTCGGCGGCAGTCGTCACGTGCACGTCGGAGGAGAGGAGACGCTCGAAGGCCTGGTGGACCACGTCGCCCGCCGCTCGCTGCACGGACTGTGGAATCACGAGCGATGTGCCCGCCTTCTCGTCGATGACTTCACTGCTGGAGTCCACCGAGACAGAGCGTGCCCGTCCGACGGAGTCTTCACACCCGTACGCAGCGTGGCGGCCAGAATTGCATGCACTCTGGTGTGCGTTGAGGCAGAACTCGACTGCTACCGCAGAGGTGGGGCTGTCTCCGCGGCGCGAACCCGCCTGCGAAATTTGGGCTCCTTACCGGGCACGTTCGAGGCCAGTACCGCCCATCTGAACCCACGGAGTCGAGCGCAAACCCTCATGGTTCCGTGGGAAAGGGCGTGTCAGGGTGCCGCGAAAGCGCAGGTGATGCACCCGGTGCACACCGGGCTCGTCAGTGTCGTACGCGTCGTGAGGCTGGACGTCCTCCGCAGCAACAGGGACCTTCAAGACGGAGCATCGAACCGGCGACCTCCAGCGTGTCAGGTGGAGCGTGCCGGGATCGAACCGGCGACCTCCGGCTTGCAAAGAGCGCTTGGTGCTCGCCATGGGTTGCCGCCACCAGTTAGGTGTGCCTGGTTAAGCCACTTCGACCGTTCTCCTTCCTCGCTCGTTCGCCACTGTTCGCCGTCTGTGGTTTCCAAGATGTTTCCAAGACCCAGCACACGAGACGCTGCGGCAGCCCCCGGTTTTTGAGCGCCGGACCTTTTGGCTTAGCCATAGGGGTTTGCGGGGGTGTAGGCCAGAACGGAGGCCAGTTACGGCGCTTCGACTTCTCGGTACAGCATGGCGCCCGGTAGAGGGCTGACCTCGAATCCGCCGAGGTCGCGGTGTACTGCGGCGTCAAGGCTTCTTGGCGGCCGCGACCGTGCGGCGCATCACGCAGTGGTTCTTACCCTTGGGCCGTTCGTAGCTGAAGCCGGTCTGCGCATAGAGGCTGCGCGTGGTGTTGTAGAGGAAATTGGACGAGATCCTCTTGCCCTCCGGCAGATCCTGCGGATACCCCTCGACGACCCCACCGCCCGCCTCTGCGATCAGATCGAGTGCCCCGCGTAGCGCCACTCCCGCGACGCCCTTCCGCCGATAGTTCCTGTCCACGAAGATGCACGTGACGCGATAGTCAGGAAGCTCTTCCGTTCTGTTCGCCTCGTAGTCCTTCCGGTGGTGGATGTTCGGAAGCTCGTCCGGAGAGCCGAACTGGCACCACGCCACCGCGGCGTCGCCGTCGAAGACCAGGGCCGCGTGAGCCTTCCCCTCGCGAACGAGACGCTCCTTCCAGGGGCGGCCCATTTCGCCCTCCGGCCTGCCTTCTCGCGAATGGAACCACGTGCACCAGCAACCACCGAACCCGCACCCTTTGTGCTTATCGAGGAGACGGGCGTAGGCATCCCAGGTCGTGGCATCAAGCGGCTTGATCGCGTATTCGCTCATGCGCCCTCCGTTCACCGGCTTTGGCTCTGCTAACGAAGGGAGCCTATGTGGTCTCCCAACACCCGCCAGTCGTGTACTGCCCGACGGGCGCGGCAATGGAGTTCCGCTGGCCCTGACTGGGCGGCATTCAGGAGAGAAATATCGCGGTGCAGGCCGAGTTCGCGCCAGGCGATACTCTAGGGTGTCGCGAAGCGTCTAGTGCGATGCCTTGACGGTGATCCTGAACATCGCGGTGGCGGTGTTTCCGCTGGAGTCCGTTGCCTCGCACGTCACCCGCGTCCTACCTAACCTTCCGGTTCCCCGAGTCGCAGAACTCGACGATGAAGATCGGGTTGAGCGCGAGCTTGACGCATCCGCTGCGGCGGGCAACGCTTCCCCGTTGATGGGCAGGGCTGATCTCCCTTCCGGAACCGTCACCTTCCTCTTCACCGACATCGAGGGCTCGACCAAGCTCTTGCACGAACTGGGCGGTGCGGATTACGCCCGGGTCCTGGCTCAGCACCATCGGATAGTCGCCGAGGCCTGCGCTGCCGAGGGCGGGGTAGTCGTCGGTACTGAGGGGGATGCCTTCTTCGTCGCCTTTTCGAGTGTCCCCGGTGCTGTGGCCGCGGCCGGTGCTGCCCAACAGGGGCTTGCGGGCGGGCCGGTTCGGGTGCGCATGGGCCTGCACACGGGCGAGACGTTGCTGAACGAAACTGGCTACGTCGGCATCGATGTGCACCGAGCCGCCCGCGTCGCCGCATCGGCGCACGGCGGCCAGGTCGTCCTCTCACGCGAGACCAAGGAGCTGGCCGGCGAGGGCTTCGCCTTCACCGACCTGGGGGAGCACCGGGTCAAGGACTTCTCCGAGCCGGTCTGGATCTACCAGCTGGGCTCCGAGCGCTTCCCGCCGCTTAAGACCCTCTCCAACACCAACCTGCCCCGTCCTGCCTCCTCCTTCGTGGGCCGGGAGCGTGAGCTGCGCGAGCTGCTCGTCACGATCCGCAGCGCACGGTTGGTGACGCTGACGGGCCCGGGCGGGTCGGGGAAGACTCGACTGGCGCTCGAGGCGGCGGCAACGCTTGTCCCTTCCTACAAGGCAGGCGTCTTCTGGATCGGCCTCGCCTCGCTGCGCGACCCGGCGCTAGTCAGCGAGACGATTGCCCAGACGCTGGGAGCGAAGGACGGCGTCGCCGAGCACATCGGCGAACGCGAGCTGCTCTTGCTCCTCGACAACCTGGAGCAGGTGATAGAGGCGGCGCCCCAGTTGTCGGCGCTGCTCAGCGCCTGTGCCAATCTGAACGTGCTCGTGACGAGCCGAGAGCTCCTGCGCGTCCAGGGCGAAGTCGAGTACGCGGTGCCGCCGCTCGCCTCGCCCGACGCCATGGCGCTGTTCTGTGAGCGCTCCCGCCTCGAGCCGAGCGAGGAGATCGCCCAGCTCTGCGTCAGACTCGATGAGCTGCCGCTCGCCGTCGAGCTCGCCGCCGCGCGCGCCACGGCGCTCTCGCCGAGTCAGATTCTCGAGCGCCTCTCGCAGCGGCTCGACCTGTTCAAGGGCGGCCGCGACGCCGATCCGCGCCAGCAGACACTACGGGCGACGATCGAGTGGTCGTACGAGCTCCTCGACGAGTCGGAGCGGGAGCTCTTCGCGCGGCTCTCGGTCTTTACGGGCGGCTGCACCCTGGACGCCGCCGAGGAGGTCGTCGCGGCGGACGTTGACGCGCTGCAGTCCCTCGTCGACAAGAGCCTGCTTCGTTTCACGGACGAGCGCTACTGGATGCTGGAGACCATCCGGGAATATGCAGCGGAGCGGCTTGAGGCGTCGGGAGAGGCCGATAGGTTGGAACGCCAGGTCTCAAACTGGTATCGAGATCTCTCCGAGGCGTATGAGCCGGAGCTGAGGGGGCCGACGGGTGCTCGGTGGTTCACCCGCCTCGAGGCCGAGATCGACAACATTCGCTCCGCCGTTCTGTGGGGTCTCGCGAACGATCGCCTGCTTGCCTTTACGATCGTCGTGAATACGTCGCACTTCTGGGGCGAGACCGGCCGCACCCTCGAGCGGGCGAGGCTTCTCGACTCGTGCTGGGTCGACGATGTCCCGGTCGACCTCAAGAAACGCGCTCTGCGGGCGATGACCGGGGCGGCGCTGAACGCCAACGACTACGAAACCGTGATGTCCGTCTCAAAGCAACGTCTCGACCTGGCTCGGGCGACGGCTGACGACGATCAGGAGGCGGCGGCCATGGGCATGCTCGCCACCGGCGCCTTTCTATCGGGTGATGCCCCAACCGCTCGCCACTGGTACGAGGCTGCTCTTGCGGCTAAGCGTAAGACGATGAGCGACACAACTCTAATTAACACGCTCATGAATTTCGGCCTCTTCGAGCGCAATCAGGGCAATCTGGCTAGATCGCGAGAGCTTCTCGAAGAAGGCTTGGCCATCAGTAGGGTCCACGGCAACGAGCTCGACATCGCCTACGCGGTCAAGGAACTCGGAGTTGCCGCCATCGAGGCACGCGCACTCGGTGAGGCCAAAGACTTCCTTTCCGAAGGATTTGAAATCGCTTCGCGGCTCGGGCTTGGTGTGATTGCCGGGGATCTCGTGTTCGCGGTCGCGTTGCTCGCAGCGCGCACCGACAGACCTCACGAGGGCGCCGTGCTCTTCGGTGCCGTCCACGCGCATGACGAGCGACTCGGATGGGCGCGCACGCCTGAGCTTTCGTGGTGGTGGGCACTGCGAGATGAACTCGTGCACGCGTTGGGGAAGTCGAGCTTCGAGGCAGCGTTCGCCGAGGGACGCAACGTGGGCCTCGACGCTGCGGTCGGGCACGCGCGCGTCGTCATGGACTGAGCGCTGAGTGGCGCCGGTCAAAGACGGCGCAGACTGGACCACGCGTGTCGATAGCAGGCCATCCACCTGATCACCCCGGAGTGCGGGTCCCACAGCAGTTGTCGTCGATTAGGCTGCGCAAACGAGGCTAAGAGTTCTTACAAAGGAGGAGCGATGAGCACAGTCGCAACGGAAAACGAGACCATCGTCGGCACGGTGCAGCTCTACATCGACGGAGTTGCCAAGGGTGACGCTGCAAAGCTCGAGCAGGCGTTCCATCAAGACGCGCGGATGTTCGGCGCCGTCGACGGACAGCGCTACGACGTTCCGATCACCGAGCTGATCAAGGAGGTCGAGGCACAGCCGGCGGACACCGACGGCAGTTTCCGGGCGTCGATCCAGGTGATCGCCGAGGAGGGCGACGCGGCGCTCGCGAGCGTCGAGGAGCACGGCTTCTGGGGCGCATTGTCCTTCGTCGACTACTTCTCGCTGACGCGCATCGACGGCAGCTGGAAGATCACTAACAAGACATTCGTGCAGACCGGCGGGTCGCTCTCGGCAAGCTGAGATCGGGTGGAGGACCGCTCGTCCGCGCAAGTCTCGCACGGCTCTCGCACGCCATGGCGTGCTGGACTTCGCGCGAACAACGGGCCGATAGGAAACGCTCCGTTTCCAGGGCCTTTTAAGGTGGAGCGTGCCGGGATCGAACCGGCGACCTCCAGCGTGTCAGGCCGGAGGTCTGGGTTCGAGCCCAGTACCGCCCATCTGAACCCGCGTCGCTGAGCGGAAACCGCTTGGTCACGCGGGTCAGGTGTGCCGGAGGTGCCGCCTGTGCGTGCGCGGTGCACCCCCGGTGCACACCCGGGCACTCGCCCCGATCGGACGGGCGAGCGAAGCCGCACAAGCCGAACATCTAGCCTTACTCGGCCGACCGCGCATGGATCTTCGGGAACGCCTGCTCGACCCTACAGCCCACGTCCGAGGCGACGGGGCAGAAGCCGTCACGACGGTCGACGTGGGAGCGCTTGCAAGACGGCTGGTCCTGTTCGAGCACTACATCATGGACTCGACCCGGCTCATTCGATGGCGGTGCGGGCGATGGCGGGCGGCTCGCCGCCGGCAAGGAGCCAGCCGGCCGCGGTGGCGGCGAGCGGGACGCCGATGACCGCGAGGACGAGGTAGAGAACCGGTATGTCACTCAGGTAGCCGAGGTCGTCGTAATACGTCGCCGAAAGGACGACGTAGGCGCCGGCGACGCCGAGGAGCGCGCCGAGCAGGGCGAGTGCCCCGGCGGTGGTGGCGGTCAGCGTGCGGCGGATTCGAGAAGTGGCTCCGGTCGCGGTCAGCGTGCGAAGGTCACCGGCGCTCTCGCCTCGGATCAGTCCGACGGTCATCGCGAGAATGGCGAGCGCGAGGATCGCGCCGGCGCCCGTTGCGATGGCCATCGTTTTTGCGAAGGATGACTTTCCTCGCTGGACCTCGATCGTGAGGCCGGCGTTTGATGCGACCTCACGTGCGTCGGCGATCTGGTTGCTCGTCAGGGGTCCGCTCGACTCGACGAGCCAGCCGGCCGGGATCTGGTTCCAGCCGTGGCGCCGCAGACCGTTGAGGGTGATGAACGTTGGCGGCATGCGCGCGCTGTCCGCTCCGAACAAGTGGTGCCCGACGTCGATCTTCTGGACGTTCTCGACCGCGAGCACCGTGCCCCCGCGCTTCGCCATGTTCGGGAGGTAGAACCCATCGGTTCGCACGCTGCGGTCGGCGAGGAAGTCCGTGTCGGGATCGACCGTGCCGGGATCGATGCCGAGGTAGCCGAGCACCGCCGGCGTAGCGACATAGAGCGCCGATTCGGCGCGGAACTGCTTCTGCCCCTCGGGAGTGTCGATTTGCCTCGCCAGCGCGACCGGCGCAAACACTCGGGTGTTGCCGAGGACGAATGCAGGTGCGTCGGGTTGGACGGCCTTGCCGAGCGGGATCACGGTTTCCGCGTCGAGTTGGGCGGCGAGCCGCCGGACCCGGGCGGCAAGGCTCGCCAGCTGAGCCGGTGCGTCGGTGGGGGTGAGCTCGCGAGCGTCCGCCGGGCCGAGGTAGACCCGCATCTGTCGGTCGGACAGGTTGGCGGGCTCAGCCGCTTTCTTCGCCGCCTCGGCGGCGGCGATGATGACGACCGTCGCTGCGATGCCGAGGGCGAGGGTCACTGCGGCGAGCGCCGCTCCGGAACGGGCCTGATAGCGGACGAGGTCTCGAAGCGCCAATCGGGGTGCGATGGAGACTCGCCCGGCGATGCCCGAGAAGACGCGGATCGCCAGCGGGCCCAGGAGCAGGCAGCCGATGATCGTCGCCACGATCCCGGCCACGATGAGCGGTGGCCTGTCTCGGTGTGACATCGCGAGACAGCCGATGCCGACCGCGATCAGTGCGGCAGCCGCGATCGCGGAGTGGCGTGCGGGCCTCGGCTTGGGCGGCCGTCCCGAGAGCGCGAGCGCGACGGGGAGCCGGGCGACCGTTCGCCCTGGCCACCAGGCGGCGGCAATGGCGCCGAGGAGTGCGAGCAGGACGGTCAGCGCGATCAGCGCCCACGGGAGGCTGAGCCGGTCGACGCGATGGTCGACCGCAGACTCGAGCACCGGGGCGAAGGCGACCCACAGCGCGAGGCCGATGAGCGTCCCGAGAAGTGCGGCGATCGCCCCGACGATGGCTCCGTTGGTGATCAGCACGAGGCGGAGGTGCTTCTGAGTGGCACCGATCGCAGCGAGGATGCCGAGGTGACGAAGCCGTCGCTGCGCAACGACTGCGAACCCCGCGGCGGCGATCAGCGAAGCCAGGAGGATGAAGACAGTGGCCACGGAGAACATCGCCAGCGCGTCCGGCGGCCCGTCGCTGCCGAGCCTCATCGTTCCGACGAGGCCGGAGCGGCCCCGGCTCAGGGAGTCTGTGAAGGATCCGACCGACGCGTCGCTCGCGTCGACCAGAATCGAGACGTGGTCGGGCGCGCTCGCGAACAAGGGCGAGACGAGAGCGAACTCGTCGCTGAGCTTGCGTGGATTCTCGACGATGCCGACAACGGCCCGCCGAACACCGTCGAGCGCCAGGATCGATCCGAGCTCGAGCCGCAGCAGCCTCGCCACTCCGTCCGTGACCGCGACCTCGCCGCGGCCCACCGGGTACCGGCCCTGGCGGAGCGCGAGCAACTCGCCGCCGTACGCGCCGTCCGGATCCTGCGCCCGGAAGTCCACCTTGTCCACGCCGCCGGGGACGACGACGGAGCGGTGGCCGATGACGTCCGTGGTTCCGAACCATCGCTTGGCGGAGGCGATTGCGGCATCGAGCGTTCGCGGGTCGGTGCCGTCGATCTCCAGCACGGTGTTGGCCGAGCCGAGCTCCGCCTCGACGGGGCTTGTGTTGTAGACGAGAGTGATGCTGCCGATCGCGGCCGCGACAGCCACGGTGAGGAGTGCCACGACGAGTAGCTGCTGGCGCCACTCGCGCCGGAACATTCGCCGCGCCCACCGGATTACCGCGCGGCGCGCGGCGACACCCCCGTTCCGCGGCCCGGCCTGCGCAGACGGGTGCGCGACGGCGCTCATCGCTGATTGCTCGCGGCGAGCAACGACTCGGGGCCTGGAGGCGCGACGGTCTGGTCGACGACATGGCCGTCCCGCAGGAACACGACGCGGTCGGCCCAGGACGCAAGGTGCGCCTCGTGAGTGACGACGACACCCGCGATGCCGCGATGAGCGGCCGCGCGCAGCAGGCGCATGACCGCCTCGCCGCTCACGGAGTCGAGGGCGCCGGTCGGCTCGTCGGCAAGCAGCAGCCCGCGCTCGCCGACGATCGCACGCGCGATCGCGACACGCTGGCGTTCACCGCCCGACAGCTCGTCCGGGTAGCGATCGGCGCGCTCGTTCATGTCGAGCTCCTCCATCGCTCTCAGTCCCGCGGCTCGCGCGGCTCTGGCGCGGACGCCGTCGAGCTCGAGCGGCAGGCTGACGTTCTCGACCGCCGTCAGCCCAGGGAGCAGGTTGAAGTCCTGGAAGACGTAACCGATCGACCGGCGTCGCATCCTCGCCCGGTCCGAGCGCGAGACGCTCGCGAGGTCGACGCCGTCCACGAGCACCTCGCCGCTTGTCGGCTGCTCGAGGCTGCCGGCGATCGTCAAGAGCGTGCTCTTGCCGGAACCGCTCGGCCCCATGATCGCGACGAGCTCGCCGCGCTCGACCGAGAGATCGATGTCGCGGAGCGCGTGCACCTCGGTCGGCCCGGAGCCGTAGACCTTCGATACCTGGCGTAGATCGAGCGCGATGGTCATTGCGGGACCTCCATCGGATGAGTTGGTTCGAAAGGCAGCTCGGCCACGTCCGCCAGTGCCGGAGACGGTCGCCGCTTGAGGCGGACGTCGGTGGCATCGAGCCAGCGCACGATCGCCTCGAGCCGGAAGATCTCCGCATCGGCGACGAGCGCAAGCGGTAAGTCATTCTCCGCGGCATCCGCCTTTATCTGGGTGTAGCGCTGCATGACCTCGATCGTGTGCCGGCGGTGCGCCTGGAGGATCTCGTGAATGTCGGTCGCCGGGATCTGCAAGGCGACGAGCACCTTGATCAGGAGCTCATCTCGCGGCGGAGGGACGAGGTCCGGTGGCGTGCGCAGCCAGCGCGCCAGCTCCTCTTCGCCGTCGGCGGTGATTCTGTATCGCTTTTGCGACCGCGCCCCCTCGCCGTCGTCGGTCTCGACGAGCCCGTCCCGCTCGAGCCGCTGCAGCGTTGTGTAGACCTGCCCGACGTTCAGTGGCCAGACCTCGCCGGTTCGGGACTCGAACTCGTTCTGCAGCCGCAGACCGTACTTCGGCCCCTCGCTGAGTAGAGCAAGGAGGGCGTGTGGCACGCTCATGAGGCGGGTTCCGACATTAGCATACTGAGTATGTATACCAGGTATAGATGTCCACGCGCAAAGGAACTCTTTGCCTGTCTCCCTTCGCTTGCGGCCGGCTGGTTCGTCGTCGGCGGAACGTTTCCGGTTGTTACGGGTTTCTGTCGCGGCTCGTCCGAGCGCCGTGACCCGGACCTATGGCATCTCCCGAACGTCGCCGCGGACCGATCTGGTCAGTCGTCCTTAGTGCCTTCGCTACCGACCCCTTCCCGCATTGGTTCGAGCTCGTAGCGGACGATCTTGCCTTCGCGCACGGTATAGACGAGCCGGCCCGTCTTGACGTACGCGACCTCTCCGGTTTCCTTCCGGGTGTAGATCAGCTTGTTAAGCGCGGCGACGCGCCCCCCACCGATGTCCTCGAGCGCGCCGCGCTCCTCTGAGACGTCGAGGTTCTCAGGTCCGCGCGAAGCATCCTCGCCTTCGTCGACGGCTCCTCCAGCGCCATACCACTGGAGCACCTCATCGATCCCACGCAGAGTCGTTACCTCTCCGCGAACCGGGACGACCCACTCGACGTCTGGTGCGAGAACTTCCTCAACTGAAAGACGCTCGAAGTTGGATGCCCGCCAGCGGTTAACGACGTCGATTGCTTGACTAGCAGCCGCCATTTCGCCTCCTCTACGAAGTTGAGTTAGCTCCGATATGGATGGTGTCGAACTCTCGCTCCGCGCACTGCGGACAGAATACGAACACTCGACCACCAGGCGACCTGCAGCCGCGTGAAGCCCTAGGACAACGCCCTATCTCGATACCCCGTTTCGGGTCTTAGGCCGCAGGGTTAGGGAACACGCAGCCGGTAGGTGCTGAGTGCGGACCCTCCCGTGCGCGGATCTCTCCGGACTTAGTCCTCGCGCGGCCTCGAACGCTCCTGCTAATCGCCGCCTTCTGATTGGCGGGTGTGCACCGGGGAGTGCCCTCCAGCCTGTCCGACTTCGGCGTCGTTGACTCGACGTATCCGGGTTGTTTTTGGCTTAGAACAACCGTTTTCGGCACGCTCTCGGCCTTCGCTGCGCTGAATTTTCTCCGGGTTGTTCTGGGTGGTCTAGGTCTCGCGAAAACGAGTGGAGCGTGCCGGGATCGAACCGGCGACCTCCGGCTTGCAAAGAGCGCTTGATGCTCGCCGTCGGCCGCTGTTAGCGGCTAGTTCCGTGTTGTAGAGCCGTTCGGACGGCTCTTTGTCGGTCGATCGTTCGTCACTATTCGCCGTCTTTGGTTTCCACGGCGTTTCCAAGAAAGCCACGACCTTCGATCCCCTCCGGAGGGATTGAGACAAGTCCCTTAGCGCGTGACGAGTAGCCACACGAATCCAAATACGAGGGCGATCTGGCCGAGCAATAGAGCTAGTCGCTCAGCGGGCAGGCCCGAGACAGACAATGGCGCGACGCCTGGCCACGCACATCGACGATCGACCGCCAGTGGCCACGCCGGGCCACGCCCACTCGCTTGGCCGCCGAACTTCAGGGAGTCGTCGGAGCGCTGGGCGACCCCTCGCGGAGCTTCGCGATCACCTGCTCAGCTTCGCGCAAGTCCTTGGCCAGCGTCTGGAGAAGCTTCCAGCCGATGACGCCGTTCGTCTGGATGAGGGGACGGAGCTCCCAGACCGTGAGCCCCCAGCACACGAGGTCGTCGACGGCGGTGACCGTCGCGATGCGCACGCCCTCATCGATCAGCGCGACCTCGCCGAAGTAGTCGCCGGGCCCCAGCGTCGCCCGCAGCTCGCCCCCGATCGTGACCGTAGCATCGCCCGACTCGATCAGGTAGAAGGCCGCTCCGCCGGAGCCCTCCTTGATCACCGTCTCGCCCTTGGGGAACGAACGCTTCTTGAACAGGGCGGCGACCGCAGCGACCTCCTTGCGGTCGAGCTCAGAGAAAAGGCGGACCCTCTGCACCACGTCGACCGCTGCGCCCGGCGACTTGCCGTCCTGGCCGCCCACTCGGGTGATCGCCCGGCACTGGAGGAGATAGAACTGCCCGCCGGCGAAGGCCCATTCAATGTCGCGCGCGGGGCCGTAGACCTCCTCGCAGCGGCCGGCCAGCCGGTGCAGATCTTCGAGCTGGGCATCATCCAGGCAGAGCTGTTCGGCAAGCTCGGGCGATAACTGCTCCTCGACCGTGCCGCCCTCGGGGAGCTTCCGGATGGCGATCTTCTTCAGTCCCGCCGTGCGCTCGAGCACCTCGCCGGACCGATCGATGCGGAAGTGATCCGGGATCACCAGGCCTGCAACGACCGCCTCGCCGAGCCCCCAGCTCGCTTCGATCACTCGTTCGTCGGCGCCGTCGATCGGGTTTCGAGTGAACATGACGCCGGCGCATTCGGGGTCGAGCAGCGACTGGACGACGACACCCACGCTGGGCTGCCTGAAGAGCCCGACGCGCTGCCGGTAGGTGATCGCCGAGTCCGAGTTGGCCGACCACCAGATCTCCCGCAACGCATCCGCCACCGCGTCCACCCCGGGCACGTTGAGCAGCGTCATGTGCTGCCCGGCGAAGCTCGCCTCCGCCCCGTCCTCGTCGACCGCCGACGAGCGCACAGCGAGCGGGCTGCCGAGCGGCCGGACGAGCTCCGCGACGTCCGCGATCGCCTGCCTCTCGCCCCCGGCGACCGCCTCGACGACCGCGCCCGAGAGCGCGACGCCGGGCGGGAGCGGCAGGCCCGACCGTGCCGCCTCTCCCAGCCCGACGGCCTTCGAGCCGAACAGAGACTCGTCGTGTGCTCGCTCGAGCGGGACGACGCCCTCCATCAGAGCACCGCGACCTCGCCGGCCTCCCCGTCGACGCGAACGCGCGCCCCGTCGGGAATCAGCCCAGTCCCCTCCCGCGTCCCGACCACGCTCGGGATGCCGTACTCGCGTGAGATGATCGCCGCATGTGAGAGCAGCCCACCCGCGTCCGTCACGATCGCGCCGAGCAGCGGGAGCAGTATGTTGAACGCCTCGGAGGTCGATTCCGTCACCAACACGTCTCCCTGCACGATGCGGTCGAACTCGGTTGGCCCCGAGACGAGCCGCGCCGGGCCCTCGTAGACGCCGGAGCTCGCAGCCAGCCCGCGCACGAGCCGCTCCTCGTGCTCGGCCTGGGAGCTGCCGAAGATCTCGCCAACCCCGGTCAACATCGCCCGCATGATCCGCGCGACCCCAGGCGGCAGTCCGCTCGGGTCGGGCGGAGGCGGCGGCGGAGGGCCGAGGGTCGCTGGAACGTCCTTCGCGGTGTGGGATGTGCGGAACCCGTGCCGCTCCGCGAGCTCCTCTGCTGATGGTCCGCCCGTGCCAGAGAGAAGCGCCTTCATCTCCTCGAAGTCGGCGTCGACGAAGTGCTCTGGGTCTTGGATGCGCCCCTTCGCCGCGAGGCGGCGGCCACCGGCGACCACAGCCCGGCGCATGATCCCCGACGCCCAGATGTCGCTGAAGACGCCGCGCTCGTCGCGCAGACGGTAAGTGAGCCTGGCCTCCTCAAGCAGGCTGTCGAACTCGGCGCGATGCTCCTCCGGAACCCGGTTGCGGACGTCCGCGATCCGTGCCTCGACATCCGCGTCCGCCTCCTCAGGCACGCCCTCCTCCACGGCGACACGGATGGCCCGGAGAAGCGTGTCCGGCATCTCAAGGGCGTAGCGGCCCGAGATGTCGAAGCCGTCGAGCAGCCGGTATCCGACCAGATCGAGATACGCCGACGAGGCCACCCCCGCCTCGCCCTCGAGCGAGCGCAGCTGCTCCAGCACCTCGTCCGCGTCGGCGTCCGACTCGAGGACCCGTCGGGCGGCGGCGTCTGCGGCGATCGCCCCTATCAGTCGCTCGAGCTCCGCCGAAGCCCCCGAGGACACTGGCGACGCGCCGCGCATCAAGCCGAGCAGCTCGGAAGGAGGCAAAGCGGTCCAGTCACCCACATGGGCAAGAAAGTCTCCGGTCGGCAACATGGCCGCGCCCGTGTGGCGCATGTGCTGGTAGATCATCTCGATGTGGTGGTCGCGGCAGCGCGTCAGGTACGCGACCAACTCCTCGTCGGAGAGCGCGTCGGGGTCGATCGACTGCAGCTCGCGGTGTCTGGAGATCGAAGTGGGCTTGAAGGTCTCGTCCCACTCGCGCAGCTGCTCCCGCCAGAGCTTCCCCTGAAGGGCCTCCTCCGCCCGCTGGAAGCGCGCCGGGATCTCACTGTCTGGAACCGGCACGACCGTCTTGTAGGCGAAGCCGTCCAGGTATCGGTAGTCGAGCGTGTCGATCAGCATCCCGTAGTAGCTCGTCAGCTCGCGGAAGCCCCGCTTGAACGGCTCCGGGTGCATCTCTGCCCAGTAGCGCGAGACCGGCCGCGGGAAGTGAACTGCATCCTGCTCCCAAAACCCCGGCCCGGGAGGATCGAAGCGAAGCTCGGTCACTGCATGTGCGGACATGTTGACACCTTCCTCTCCTGACTAGACACGGCCCTCGTTGCGATCGTCCTGGTTGCTAGAGGTTCGGTTTCGCGAACGCTCGGTTTCGCGAGTCGCAACACTGAACCGAGCGATGTCGAAGCTTGAATAATGACATTTGCTCCGAAGTAGTCGAGAGCTTGAGCGGCTACGCTTCCCTTCGGGCCGGACGTGTAGGCCGCTGGCGTTCGCCGTCGAGCCGGTCGCACTCCCTGAGCTCGAGGAGGCGAAAGCCGAAGAAGCCCTTGAGCTAGGAGACCACAGGTCACAGGCGGCCGTCCAGCTGTTACTTGACGATCGATGCCTCTCGGGTCTGGTCACGACGGAAGGGACCCCCTCCCGAACCGCAGCGTTGGGGGGTGGGGGTCCCGCGATCGACGGCACGAGTGAAGCGGCCATGCGGACTCCCTTGCGACGTCACGAACGTATGTTCGCAGACTAGGGTTCCATCGCTTGCATCGGCCAAGTGCCAGCGGCTAGGTTCCCAGCCGCATGAGGGCGGTCAAGTCGCGGCTGGCCCGATCGCGCATGCTACGCCGTCGCTGTTCAGAATGCGTTCGCGGCCGACCTCCACTCCTGGAGGCGCTGCGCGATGAGCTTGCCCCGCTCCTCCTCGGTTCCGCCCTCCAGCACGTGGAGGTCTGAGGGATCGGCTCGGAGGTAGACGCCGGCGGTTCGGGCATTCAGCTCGGGGTCGCGATCCGACCGTGTCGTCCAGTACCCGGTGGCGCGGTCGGCGCTTTCCACCGTTATCTCGCCCGTCCCCTCGAGCTGCGGGGCATCCGGGTGCCGAGGCCGCTCGCCGCGCCAGAAGTAGAAGATGCTGGCCGGATCCCTCCGTTCCTTCGTAGCCTCGCTCCAGTAGCGTGCCGACAGGGTGCCATCCTCCTGCCAGGCCCGGCCGCTCACTGCCAAGCCACCGTCGCGGTCCCGCGAGATGCTCAGGAGGCCTACTGCAGACGGTTCGCCCTCGCTCCGCACCGTAAGCGAGAGCTGCCACCACAACCCCTCGACCAGGCCGCGGCGACCCTCGGTCTCGATCGCCTTGCGGAGCTTCTCGTTGATCGCGTCAACCTCCGCCGGGCTGGCGGCCGGGTCGTAGCGGACGGAGGTCAGCCCGAGCAGGTCGCTCGGCAACTTCGAACCGTGCGCGTGGAGGATGAAGGTGCGCCGGATGCCGAGCGCGCCGCCGAACAGTCCGGCTTCGAACACCACGTTGTCGCGCGGCGACGCCTCGCCGGACTGGGACGCATCCGTCGTGGTCCAGTCGTCCTGGGCGAACACGAACGCCGCGAAATCGACCTCCTGGGAGAGCTCGACGAGCCGATCGAGGGTAGACCGTCCCGGGTTGAACGTAGTCGTCCAGGGCTCGACGTCGGCGACGTCCTCGAGCCCGAGCGTGAGCGCCTCGAGCAGTGTGGCTTGCTTGCCCGACGACCCGAGGAAGATGCGCGGCTTGTTCATCCGCGATTCATAATGAAGGCTTGCGAATGCCGTGGGTGGACAGGCGTAGCGAACCACCCACATCGAGCCCGAGTTCGCCGTGCTCAACGGGCGGTCGGAGGCCCGGCATCGCGCGGGAGCCGTAAGGGTTCGACCGCGCACGCCGGGCCAACCCCGGACGAACGTTGGCCGAGTACGCAGAGCTGAAGGAAGGACCCAATCCCCGAGTCGCGCGCTGGGGGTGGGGGCGTCTCGGCGCGGATACGACCCTGCCAGAGAGCCCTTTCAAGATCGGTTAGGTGTGACCCGGGGGCGGAAACCGGACGCGATTCGCACAATTGAGCCGAACGTGCTCCGGTTTGTACGCCGGCTTGTACTCATTCGGGGTCGGATTCGGCTCTGGATGCCTCCGCGAGGCTGCGGGATGGCGGAGTCGCCCTCCCCTTTCCTCTTGACATGGGCTCGAAGTCTGTGAACCGTCCCCACCGATAGCCCCGTCGCCTCCGCAAGCTGCCGGTACGTAGCGCCCTCGGTTCACAGGCGAACGAGCTCGGCCGAGAAGTCCTCCGCAGGCAGCAGCCGCCGCCGCTCGGCCTCGCGCCGGGCCTTCCGCCTTGATGCTTGGCAGCGCGTGCAGATGCAGGTCTGCCGATGCGACAGCGTGATTCGGTATCTGCTCACAGTGACCGGCTACGAGACGAGTCGCGAGAGTATCTCGAAGTCTTTGCGGTCAATCTCCGCCTCTTCAGGATCGTCCCGTGGGCGTGATTTGCCGCGCATCAACAGATCCAAAGGCACAACACGGGCGCACGTGCCGTCTAGTTCGAGCACGTGGTCTCCAAGCGAACTCTCCGACCAGAGCACATAACGGTCGCGAAGAGCGATGAAAACCTCGCCGTCTTCGTTGCTCGCCAGGTACGTGAGTTCGAGGCGTACGCCGCGTAGCCCGTAGCCGGTGCCTCCATCCTCGTCGGCGGCAGGTTCGTGCTCCCAGCCGTTCGCGATCATCACCGAATGGATCGTGTCCGCATCATCGGCCCAGACGGCGAGGTCGACGTCTGTGTGCTGACGGGTAACAGCGCCGACGTGGAAGTCCACCGCCCACCCACCGAACACCCAGTAGTCGAAACCGTGTTCATCAAAGATCGAGCCGACGTCGCCGAGGGCGGCACGCTGTTGAGACTGGGAATCTACGGCCTCCACGGCGCCGAGAATACGTTCAACGTTCAATCTTCGAGTGTCGTCGGAATCGGGAACAAGGGTGAACGGGTCGGGGGGATTAAAAAAACTGGGGGTAGACCTCACTCGCGTTTGCCTAAAAAACGCCCTCGCGTTCGCCCGCGGCAGACTCCGCATAACCGTGGGGTCTAAGCCACCGACCTGGGTGTACTAATGTTCCGCCATCGATGTCTGCGACATCTGATGCCGCCGATCTTGACGCGGTGGTCGACCAGTCGCATCGTGCGCTTGACGCGTTTTTCAGGGGCGACCCAGGCCCCGTAAAACCCTTGTTCTCGCGTCGTGACGACGTCACACTCGCAAACCCTTTTGGCCCTCCTCGGCGTGGATGGACGCAGGTGGAGGAAGCGATGGAACGGGCGGCGGCGAATTACAGAGACGGCGGAGTCGTCGGATTTGAGCGCGTGTCGAGCTGCGTCACGACTGAACTCGCGTACATCGTTGAGATCGAGCGTTACCAGGCGAAGGTCGGAGGAAGCGAAGAGGTAACGCCAGTCGTACTCCGGTGTACGACAGTCTTCCGGCGCGAGAATGACGCTTGGAAGATCGTCCACCGGCACGCCGATCCGATCACTACACCCCGAGCTGCGGAGTCCGTCGTCCACGGCTAGTGCCCCAGCCGTACGCCGTTCGCAAAGCCCTTCGCCATCCGTGTTAGCCGAATGGCGTCGCGGGGAACATAGGCCGGGCGCGAAGGATGGACGAGGGGTAACGGCCCTTCGCGCCCCTGTGAAAACAGGCCGAGTCGGGGCACCCGTAGCTACCTCGGGCGCAGCGGGTGCCCCGGACTCATAGGGTGTGCCGCGATCACCATCGCGTTGCCTCGATTGACGCTGGAGGCTCGCTTTGCGGTGAGGAGGCTGTGAGCACGTAAACGAAGTGTCAGGATTCCGCAAAGCCTCTTGCCATACGCGTTAGCGGCACTGCGCCGAGGGGATAGATAGGCGGGGCGCGGAGGCTGTGGCTGCGGCTGCGGGGGAGACCCTCCGCGCCCCACTGACAACGCGGAGTCGAGCATCCGCAGACTACTTCCCTCGCTCTGCGGGTGCCCGATTCTGACGCCGGGGGCGCTGCCAGGCGGTGACCCGCCCGGACGCCTCGAGTCCACGTCACCGGCTGGGAATGCCAAGGCGGGCGAGCAGGCGATCGACCCGGCGCGACCGTTCCCTCGCTCGCTCCGCCCGCGTCGGGGCCTAGGCGGCCGAGCGCTATCTCTCCCGTGATCGGTCCGGCCATGGAACCGAGCGTCTCGCTATAGCCCTCCTCGGCCGCGGGAATGACGTGACTCGCAAGCTGCCGAGCGGGCGGGTTCGCACATGTTCTCCAGCAGCCTCTGTAAACAGATCGCCTACAACCGGTCGCGGTGCTTGCGCGTGCAGTGTCTCCCCACCGGATGATGGGACGTAAGGCGTGGCGGGCTAAGGACGCCCATTGGAGACGTTGATCTGCACAGGCGCGTTGTTCTTTCGCTGCTGCCCAGGCCTCGGGTACTGCGCGACGACCGTTCCGACAGGCTCGTCCGACGGTACCTTGATAACGCTGCCGGCTCGGAGTCCGGCGTTTCGCAGCGTCGTCTCGGCCTCCGACCGGGACAAGCCGACGACGTCGGGCACGTCGACAAGACCCGTCCCCTTCGACACCGTGAGCGTAACGGTGCCGCCCTTCGAGACATTGGAGCCGGCCGCAGGGCTCTGGGAAACGACTGTGCCCGCTGGCTGATTCGAGACCTGCTGCACGATGCGGGCCTCGAAACCGAGAGAGGCCAGCTGGGACCGCGCCTCCTGCTCCGCTAGGCCTTCGGTGTCGGGGACGCTGATGGTCCGGCCCTTCGAGACATTCAGCCGAACCGTCGCGTTCTTCGCGACCTTGGAGGCAGAGGCAGGCGACTGCGAGACGACGATGCCCGACGGCTCGTCGGACGGCACCTGGACGACGCGCACGGAGAGCCCGAGTGGCGCCAACTGATCGCGGGCCGCCGACTCGGTCACGCCGACGACGTCCGGCGCCACAACGGTCGAACGCCCCTTCGACAGGTTGATGCGAACGCGGGCGTCCTTGGAGACGCGCTCACCGGAACCCGGATTCTGCGCGACGACGGTGCCTTGCGGCTCGTCGGACGGAACCTCGAAGACACGAACGGCGAGCCCCGCCGCCGCCAGGCGGTCGCGCGCAGCCTTTTCAGTGAGGCCGACGAGGTTCGGCGCGTCGACGTTCGCCGGGCCTCTCGAGACGAGCAGCGTGACGGTGCTCCCCTCGTCGATCTCCACGCCCGGCGATGGCTGCTGGGCGAAGACCGTGCCGGGGCGCGCACCGCTCGGCTGGTTGACGATGTCCGTCTTGAAGCCTTCGTCCTGGAGCCGCGTGACCGCTGGTGCTAGCGGCAGCGAGACGACGGACGGCACCGCCTTCTCCTGCGCGCGCGTGAGGTACCACAGCACGCCTAGGCCGATGAGCGCCGCAAGCAAGATCAGCGCGAGAGCCGGCCAGAAATCCGCAAACGGATCCGGCATCCGGCGCAGACGGCGCTGAACACGCTCGTGCTCGACCGTGCCGTCCGGACCGACGCGGAGGAACTCCTCCTCCACGGGAATGGGCTCGGTCGGCGCCGGCTGCGTCAGGTCGAGCGTCGGCTCTGAGGTCGGCCACCCCTCGACCTCCGCGACGTACGCCCGGGGTTCGCCTATGACGCCTGTCTCTTCTTCCGGTGGTCCGGTCTCGACCATGGAAACCGGATACCCGTTGCCCTCGGTGCGAAAACGAGAGGCGACCCTACCCTAGGCAGCCCGCGGTCACTCCCGGTCGAGCATCGGCCAGACTTCGCCTCAGCCTGGCGATGCCCCGCAACCCTGGTGACGATCATCCAGTGGACTCGATACACACCGCTCCCTCCTTCCGCTGCTGCACTCTTCGCGAGTCGCGCCAGGTCTGAGCTCACTCGGAAGGGCGCCTTGGCACCCACCTTGGAGGACGTGCAGGTCGAGCATCCGACTGCCGACACTTCGGTGGTCGTCTTCGCAGGCGAGCACGACCCCGCGACGAGGTCAGGGTGCTCCTCGACTCGCTGGTGAGACGCGACAAGCTCATCGTCGCGTTTGCGGGTGGGCTGAACAGACCCCCGCGTCGGGGACGCACATGGCCCTTATCGGGGCGGTGCGTAAAGGGGCGAATTTCGCCGCCCCTTTACGCCGAACCGGTGGCTCCGAGACTCAGACTCTTGGGCCTGTCGGCGTCTGTGAGATGTCCTGCAACATCTGGCCGGAGTCCTTGTCCTTTGCCTCTCTGGCGACGTCAGCCTGCGTAATAATGCCCACGAGCCTGTCGTCCTCATCGACGACAGGGATCCGCCGAAGCTGATTGCTCGCCATACGCTTCAGAGCTTCAGACAGGTCCTCGTCTTGGCCAACCGTGACAAGATCTCGACTCGCGACCTCCCGTACTGGCATACCGCGTGGGTCCTTCTCCTCTGCGACTGCTTGAAGGACGATGTCGCGATCCGTGACGATGCCGGTCAACCTCTCACCGTCAAGAATCGGCAGCGAACCGACGTCTTCACTCTTCATCAGCCGTGCAGCCTCTGAGACCGGCGTCTCCGGGGTGATGCAGCGCGGACGGTCGGTCATGACTTCTCGAACCTTGGGTCCACCCATTGATTTCCTCCTTGCGAATAGGTGCAGGTCGCATACCCGTATCGGGGAGCCTTGACACTCATCAGTGACCGGCCCGTTGCCCCACCACTGACGGTTGCGCCTCGCGATGCTCCTATGGCCGGATCGGGTCGATGCGACTTTGGCGTATGTCGTCTCCGGGGAACTGACCGCTAGGGCTATGCCCTGCGCATGAAGTAAACGATCATCAAGACGAGCAAGATGATGACGAGGATTCCGATCAATCCATAGCCGGTTCCGGCGAGTGCGAGCGGCACGGTTCTCTCCTTCGGGTCGTGTAGGTGCGGACGTCTGGGCAGTCAGATCGCTGGATATAGGTTCACTGGTGATACCCGAGACGAATCGGGCTTAATCACGCGTCAGTTTCGGCCCGCCGGTGGGGATGTCATTAGTCCGCTTCGCTTCGCAACGGCCGTCGACCACTGCATCGGCTAAGGGTTGAGAAGCGGTTCGATGGTCAGGGACTTGGGTTAGGAAGCGACGACCGTCTCGAGCCCGGGCGACGACACGGCTTGTTGGCAACTTGGGCGAGCCTAAGCGATGCGCGAGGCTCGCTCGTCGAGGGGGCCGTGCCCGGAGCGTAGTCCCGCTCGAGTCCGTGCGCGGAGCGCGAGTGTGGCCTGCTAGAGCAGGATCTGCAGCGCTAGCGGGAGAGAGCATCCTTTCTCGACAAGCGTCCGCGCGGCCTGCAGGTCGACGTGTGACACCGTAAGGAGGAACGCATCCTCGGCTTCGAAGCCGAGCGCGCGGAACTGATCGAAACGCCAGCGCGCGACGCGGATCTCCTCGACCTCGAGCCCTTCTGCGAGGGGAGCCTGTTCTGTGAACGTGGACATCATGGCCTGCCTTTCGCAGTGTGATCGATTACGAGTTGATACGAAGAGAGACGCCATCTGTTGCCGTGTCATCCCAAAGTTTCGT
Source organism: uncultured Actinomycetes bacterium (assembly GCA_963705945.1). Taxonomy (GTDB): domain Bacteria; phylum Actinomycetota; class Thermoleophilia; order Gaiellales; family Gaiellaceae; genus PALSA-612. Next base: position 206,863 of record CAVPLG010000006.1, read on the forward strand.
TACGCCGGTGTTAAGCACGGTGGATGCGGCGGCATGCAGGTGAGGGCATTGGGATCCCATCGAGCTGCGTTGCGAATGTCGAGCGCCGGTGTGTGGCGGGCCGGAGGTCGGCAAATCACGATGTCGGGAGCGTGTTTGGACGTCACTCGACTGACCTCTCTCGGACGGCGCGCAGGTCGAGGAGACCAACGTCACCCCAGCTGAGGATCGACGCTGCGCGCCGCGATGATCGTGGGCAGTGGGAGCGCTGCCTTTGAGACGATTGTCGCCCACTTCGCCTCGGCCTCCCAGGCACGAGCGCACGGGTTAGAGTCCGGCTAGAGGCGAGCAGCTTGTGATCGCACCCCGCCCTCAGTAAACTCGCGCCGATCGCGACGAGGAGGAACTAGGGTTGCCGCAGCCCAGTCCACTCATAGAGAGATCGCCCAGGACGTGAGGGGCGTCTCGCGTCGCGATGCAGGGTTCGTCGAGGTGGCGATGGTGATTAGGTTCAGTGCGCTCGCTCTACTGATCGCCGTCGTCGCCATTAGCTGCTCGTCTACCTCGGCTGACGAGCGTCCTGGTGCGCACCATCGCTACGCCTCGGCGGAGGAACAGCGCCAGTGGCAAGACGAACTCGCACAGGAGTCGGCGGTAGCGACGCGGGTTGGCTTTGACCCGCTCGGCGAGGTGCGGAGCGTTGCCGGCGTCTTCACAATTCGTCGAGGCGGAGCGGCACCATGGCTCCTCGCGCATCGGAAGATGCTCGGCCTCCCACAAAGCGCAAAGGTCGAGGTTGTCGGGCGCGAGCCGTTCTTCCGTTTCGACGGCGACACCGATCGCCGAGTCGGCGACCGCTACGTGTACCGCGTCGAGTACAAGGGCTTCCCCTTTGTCGGAAAGGAGCTATCGGTCATCGTTGATCTGAAGGGAACCCTGGTACTCGGGGCCTACAGCGGCTTTTCGCCTCCGCTCGGCGGTTTCGGAAAGATCGCCGTCTCACCGGAGGACCGCGCTTGGCGGGCGGCGGCGACGTACATCGGGTCTCCGCTCACGCACGTGTCCGCCGTCGAGACCTGGTTCGACCTCTCCTGGGCCCTTAGCCGCGTTTCCTCGACAAACGAGCTCCATTGGCGACTGGAGGGCGTCGACATGTACGGCAATGTCCGGCACGTCTTTGTGAAGTCGGCGACGAACCAGGTCGTGTTCGCGACGCCGGCGCGAACAGACTTCTCGGTTCAACAGACACACCGAGATGATGCGAGCAACGTGCTTTGGGACAGTCAGACGGGCGGTTGCGTGAGCGGAAGCGCCGGCTGTAGTGGGCGCTCGCTGGAAGACAGTTTGCTCTCGCGCGACGTGCTTCCGCGCGTCGTGGACATCTGGTATGGCCTGTCGTCTGGAGGGCCGCCGCCCTTCGTGTGGCCATTCAGCGTCCGCATCGACAACAGCGGCCGCGCAATCAACGCGATCGTGACCCACAACCAGTCCCAATGCTCGCTTCCTTGCCGGATCAATTCGACGTACTACTTCCCGCTCGATACCGACACGGTGGAGGTGGATCCGTCGAGCTCAAACCCGCCCCAGCTGCGCGCGCCGACGACGGTCACGCCGGAGGTGTTCGGGCACGAATACGGGCATACGATTCTCGAGCGCCTCAAGGTCATGCACCCGGGCGGGATCGACGAGGGCAAGAAGCAACCGGCGACGTTTACCGAGGCAATGGCCGACTTCATCGGCCTCGTCACCGAGGACGTCTTCGTCAACCAAAAATACGGGTGCTGTGGAACCGACTTCCAGATCCTCGGTACACGATGGAGCAAGGATGGCCAGAAGTTTCTCGACTACGCGCGGGTGAGCTGGCCGCTCCGCACTGGCGATTGCGCCGGGCGGGGCCGGGCGCGGCTCGGCCACGCCTTCTGGAACGCCTGGAAGGAAGACGCGTATTTCTACGGCGATCGGCCGTCGTCAGTGCGCAACGCGACGTTTCGCGCGTGGTGGATCGACATCATGCGCTCGTTCGCGCTCGTCGGTGACTTCCCCACGATTACTGACTTCTACAACGCAACGCAAAGCCGACTGGGTGGCTACACGCTGATCGAAGCCGGCGTCTCGTTCAGGCTCGCCGTAGAGATGGAAAAACTCGGCCTTGATCAGGGCGGTTGCCTCTGACTCCGTCATCTCTGCCGAACGCTTCGTAGTTCTAGCTCCGCTTTCGACTCCGGCGTCTGTGCAGCGTGCCACTTGCTCACGCGTTGGCAGCTAGTCCTCGTCGCGACGGAACACGCCTGGCCTGACCAGCGCGTTCAGGTGCCTCCATGCGACATCCCACGAGGAGACCGTGATCTGTGTCCCTTCGCGTACGAATCGGATCGCCGTCGGGCCGTGCTTGTCGTCCTCCCAGAAGCAACTCTGTACGGCTGGTCGCCGAAGCTCCAGATGTTGCCCCACTCGCACTCTTTCGTGCACGCCACTCGCCGGGCTCCGATCAGCGGAGCGACCGGAACGCGTCCCGGAGCTCGGACGAGAACAGCTCCGGCTCCTCCCAGGCGGCGAAGTGGCCGCCCTTGTCGACCACGTGGAAGTAGATGACGTTCGAATAGCTCGCCTCGACCCAGCTGCGCGGCGTCCGCCAAATCTCGCCCGGGAATGTCGTGAAGCCGAACGGGATCGCCGTCGGCGGCAGGGGCTGCTGGCTCGCGGCCGGGGCGTCGGGGCCATAGGCTTCCCAATACGACCGTGCTGCGGAGCCGCCGGTGCCGGTCAGCCAGTACAGCGTGATGTTGTCGAGGATGTGGTCACGCGTGAGGTTGCCCGAGGGCTTCCCGTCGACGAAGGCGCGCGTGATCTTGTGGTAGGCGTCCGTGTCGTGGTCTGTCATCCAGGCCGCCAGAGCCACGGGGGAGTCGAGCAGGGCGTAGCCGATCGTCTGCGGGCGGGTAGCCATCTCGACGAAGTAGCCGTTGCCGGACTGCCCGAAGGTGGCGATCTGCGCGGCTGCGGCGCGTTCCTCGTCGGTGTCCGTCGGCATGGCGCCGCTCAGCGCCGGCACGAGCAGGTTCGTGTGGATGCCGACCAGCCCCTCGGGTGCTTGGCGGCCCATCGCGTCGGTGACGCCGGCGCCCACGTCGCCGCCTTGGGCGACATAGCGGGTGTAGCCGAGACGGCTCATCAGCTCCGCCCAGGCCCGCGCGGTCCGGCCCAGGTCCCAGCCAATCTCGGCCGGCTCGCCCGAGAAGCCGTACCCGGGCAGCGACGGCAGCACGAGGTCGAACGCGTCCTCGGCGTCGCCGTCGTGTGCGGTTGGGTCGGTGAGCGGGCCGACGACCTCGAGCAGCTCGATCACCGAGCCGGGCCAGCCGTGCGTCATGATCAACGGCAGCGCGTTCTCGTGACCCGACTTGACGTGGATGAAGTGGATCTGGACCCCGTCGATCTCGGTCGTGAACTGGGGCAAGGCGTTGAGCTTCGCCTGGGCCTTGCCCCAGTCGTGCTCGGTCTCCCAGTAGCGCGCGAGCTCTTGAATCGTCACCAGCTGCACGCCCTGCGACCGGTCTGCAACCAGCTCCCTGGAGGGCAGACGCCTCGCGCCGATCCGGCGGCGCAGCTCGGTCAGCTTCTCCTCGGGGATGTCGACGTGGAAGGGGCGGATCTCGGTGACGTTCTGGACGGTGGTGCTCATGACAACCTCCGTAGCTCGTAGGTGCGGTTTCGGTTTGGGCCTCCTCTCCGGGTTCGAGGACTTTGGGCTTGAGACTACTCCTGCCGGGCGGGCCTTAGGCGAAGGGACGGGACCACGGCATCGGACAGCGTGCGCGTGTGTCACGCTCCGGAAGGCAAACGGGCCTCGGTTGAGCCAAGCCCTCTGACGGACTCGAACCGTCGACCCCTCCTTACCATGTCGCGGCAACCAGTGGCAACCGGCGGCAACTGATTCGCTTGTTTTCGCGGCTTTTGCCGCTTACCTATTTGCCAACGATTGCCACTGGTTGCGCCCGCTAGGCTCCATACGCTCCATCCCGAGCCTCGCCCAGTTTTTCGTCTCGAGCTGCTCCCTGAGCGCTTCGGGTGTCGGCGTTGCGGGCCTTGGCGCGCACTCTGATCCTCTCCGGCTAGTGATCTTCTCCCGGCGACCGGTGTCGAAGCCGGCGTCGTAGCCGGCCGAGGCTCGCCCGACCGGCGATCGCGACCGCCGTCACCATCGCCGCGCCGGCCGGCGCGAGCTGCAGGACGCTCTCCTCGATGGGGATCCCCATGACGTGGGCGACGATCACTGGAAGATCTCCGTTGTGCAGTCGCCGTTCTGGAGGCGTACCTCGTGCGCGCGTGCGGGTCCGCCGGGGCGGTCGTGCAGGTCGACGAAGAAGTCGCGGTCGACCTCCATCCCTCCGTCGGGGCCGCAGTTCACGCGCAGGAGCCAGGAGCGCAGTCCCGGGGTAGAACTGGTTGTCCCAGGTCGAGAAGAGCGAGTTGCTGACGTAGAGCCGGCGACCGTCCAGCGAGAGCTGCAGCATCTGCGGGCCGCCGTTCAGCTCGCGGCCGGCGTCACTTGGCTTGCCGAGCACCCCGCCGAGCCAGAGCCGCCCGGTCAGCTTCGGGCTCGCGGGGTCGCTGACGTCGTACTGGCGCAGGTCGCCGTGCAGCCAATCGGAGAAATAGAGGAAGCGGTCGTCCATCGAGAGGACGAGGTCGCTCATCACGCCGGGCACCGGGAAGGGCCAGCCCTCGAGCTCGACCGGCTCGACGGCGATCACCTGGTCGGCGGCCCAGCCGCCGTTGTCGCGCCGGAAGCGCCACATCGTGCTCGAGAGCGCAGCGCCGACGAAGCCCTCCTCCGCCTCGGGATCGTGCTTCCAGCGCACCTCGAACGGAAGCAGCCCGCTTTCGCCGAGGTCGACAGTCTGCTCGAGCTTCCGCTCGGCCAGATTCCAGAAGTGGAGACGGTGCCCGTAGCGCCCCGCCTCGACGTCTGCGAGGTCGAACCCCGGCTCGTAGGCGTTCGGCTCGCCGAACTCGGACGAGAGGAGCACGTTCTTGCGCGGCTGATACCAGAAGTCGTAGTTGAGCGACGGTGTCTCGCCACCGTCCTCCCAGCGGCCCTTCAACTCGAAGCTCTCCGCATCGAGCACGGCAAAGCCGCAAGCCCCGTTCCCCTCGGCGTCTCCGAGCATGCTGACGACCACGTTGCCGCCGGGCATGCAGTGTGTCGTATGCGGCCTGGTGTAACCGGTCTTGCGAACGACCTCCTCCGGCTCGATCACCTTCTCGATCCGCGGCGCCCGCGGGTCGTCGGCGACGTTCACGATGTGGATCCGCGAGGAGCGGAAGCCTGGCACGATCAGGTGCGAGCGGTCGGGGCCGTGGCAGGCCGACGAGCAGCGGTTCCAGCCGAAGTGGTGCAGCTCGTCGCCGACATTCGGCATCGGCGTCTCGTGCACGATCCGGCCCTGCTCGGCGTCGACTGACGGCGAGGAAGTCGGGTGCTTCGACCCCGGTGCCCTCGTGCAGGCAGGCGAGGTAGAGGAACTCCTCCGGCGGGCGCCTGCATCGCCTCCTGCGGCGAGCTGTGGAAGGAGGCGGGCTTCTCGTGTTCCGTGTGCATTTGAGCTCCTTTCAGGTAGCGGCTGTGGTGCTGACGGCTGCAAGCCTCTTCGCGAAGTAGCTCCGCCAGTCGTCTGGGAGTGCATCGAGCTTCCCGGCCAGGTCGGCATGCGCCTCGGCGATATGGCGCTCCACCTGGGCGGCGAGTTCGCCGTCGGTCTCGGCGCGCATGCCGAAGCCGTCCCTCTCGCACGTGAACAACTTGGCCATCGCTCCTCCCTTCGGTCGTGTTGGAGCGATGGTCGCGCTCGGCGCTTTCCCGAACCTTTCGCCGACCTTTCTAGACTTGCTGACGATGGCACAGCCGGGCGAGACGAGAATCCAGCTCTGCGGCCGGTTCGTCGTGAGGCTGGACGGACGGCGGGTCGAGGAAGCGCTGCCGGGCGACAAGGGGCAGCTGCTCTTCGCCTACCTCGTGCTCAACCGGCTTCGTCGGATCGACCGCGACGAGCTGCTGATCGCCGTCTACGGCGAGGAGGCGACGGCCGACCACCACCCTCGGCTCAGCGTGCTGCTCTCGAAGCTGCGCCGTGTCATCGGGCCCGAGCTCCTAACCGGACGAGCGCAGCTCGAGCTCGTGCTGCCGGCCGGCGCATTCGTCGATGTCGAGGCTGCGCTCGATGGGCTGCACCGGGCCGAGTCGCATGTCGCTGCCGGCGAGTGGGCGGAAGCGTGGGGCCCCGCCGGGATCGCCTATCACGTCGCCAGCAGGCCTCTGCTCCAGGGCCACGACCAGCCCTGGTTGGACGAATGGCGGCGACGCCTCGACGACGTTCGGTTGCGCGGGCTCGAGTGCTTCGCAGAGGCAAGGCTCGGACTCGGCGGACCGACTCTGCCGCAGGCCGCGGATTGTGCGCGTCAGCTGATCGAGTTGGCCCCGTTCCGCGAGACCGGCTACCTGATCCTGATGAAGGCGCTCGCGGAGGGTGGGAACGTCGCAGAGGCGCTGCGCGTCTACGACCGCCTGCGCCTCCTGCTCCGCGACGAGCTCGGGATCGCGCCCAGCCCAGCCGTACAGAGCGTCTACCGACGCCTGCTCGGCAAAACGACGACGACCGTCTAGATCTCCTCGGCCTGCGCGAGGATGTCCTCGCGCGAAACCTTGCCGACGAGGCCAGGGTGGTCAGCGGCCAGGTGCGCTTGCGCCTTCTCCCAGAGTTCGTCGTCGTCCTTGCCCTCGACGACTTTCCCACAGACGCAATTGATTCGCTTCACGATTGTGGTTCGCTTCACGATGCCATCCTAGGTGCGCGAACGAACGAGCCTGCATTCGTCCCGACTATGAAGCGTTCCACTGGTTTCCTCGATTCGTAGTCGCTCAGCCCGTTTCGATCGTTTCGTAGTGATCGCAGAAGACCTGGGCAAGCATGTGCTCTTCCTGGGGTTCGATCACCGCTTTCTGCCAGTCCGGTCCCGCGAAGGCCTGCAGAGCGTCGAGAGACCTCCAGTGCGTCACGACGACAAACTCAGGCTGCTCATTCCAGCGGCTCTTCCCCGCGGTCACGTGTGTGCAGCCCTCCGCGGCCTTCACCATCGGCACCCCCGTCTCGATCACGAAGCGCTCGAACTCGTCCTCCTTTCCCGGGTGGACGCGGGCACGAAAGACACGGACGATCATGACTGCCTCCTCGGACGCAGATCCCGCCGATCCCCGTCAACCGTCGCCCGCGGCCCGCTTTGCGTACGTGCGCGGTCGTGAACCTCGTCGCTCATGCTCGGGACGGCTCCGGCAGCAGCTCCAGCTGCGTGAGCAGGGAGACCTGGTCGTAGTAGATCTCGCCGCCGACGACCCGACCGTCGCCGTCGAAGTGCCACATCTCGCAGATCGGCAGCGTCCACTCCTTGCCGGTGGCCGGGAAGGGTCCGAGTGGGCCGTCGTTCGTACCCCGGCCGGTGAACCGCGCTACCACCATCTCGCCGGCGTCCGTGTACCGGGCGTCGGTGACCTGGCAGTCCGAGGAGGCCTGGATCCATCCCTCCAGGAAGTCGTTCTTGAACTCCTGGGGTGTCCTGAACGTGATGCCCCGGGCCTGGTCGATCCAGCTGATGCTCTCGGCGTACTCCTTTACCATCGCGTCGAAGTCCCGGCGGTTGAAGGCCTCGTGCCCTGCGCGGTAGGTCTCGACGTTCCTGGATTCCATCGCTCCTCCTTTCGTCGTCTTGGAGCGATGGTCGCAGCGCGTCGTTTCCTGAACCTTTCGCCGACCTTTCGGGGCTTGGTGGCGATGGCGCGGACGGGCGCGACGAGAGTCCAGCTTTGCGGCCGGCTCGTGGTGAAGCTGGGCGGGCGGCGGTTCAGACGCCTGGGCTCTGGCTTTACGGCGCGCCGACAAATCGATTCCGACATCGTTGCGTGGCGATCCTCGAGCAGTTAAAGCAAGAGGAGAGAAGTTCACGATCGTCGTCGCTCCCGGTGCCTGGACACGGCTTAGTCGACCGAATCCCTCTTGAGAGAGAGGGGGTCATTGTTCAAAGCGACGGCTCTTCACGAAGATGTACTCCTGCTCCGTTCATCGTTCGGTGCGCTCGACCACATGGGCGGTTTCACAGTTCCGTCGGCAGGCTCGCCAGGCGGCGCCGCGAACTACAGTCGACCCTTAAGCGCCAGCGTTTGGCGTCGGAGAGGGCCCACGCCTCAGAGAGGCGCATCCAGTCGGGCGACTCTCCCAGACGACGTCGTTCTTGTCGCGGTCGTCCTGCCGGGTGGCGGCTGCGCTCGCGCCTGCGGCGGCGGCCTTGTGCTTTGTCGGGCGCGCCCCGAGGATTCGGTGATGGCCGGGATGCTGTACGACAACAAGGCAGCCGCGCAGCTCGAGCAGGCGTACGCGACGACCGACATGATGGTTCAGCGCAAAGAGTTGCGACGGTCGCTTCGAGCATCAGCCGGCGAGTCGATCCTGGACCTCGGTTCGGGTCCTGGGTTCCTCGCCTGCGAACTCGCACAGGAGGTCGGGGCAAGCGGCCGGATCGTCGGGGTGGACATCAGCTCTGACATGAACTCGATCGCCTCAAAGCGGATCGCGGCCGCCGGACTCGGCGACCGGGTCGAGATCTTGGAGGGCGACGCGACCGCACTTGCGTTTGCAGACGCCACCTTCGAGGCCGCCGTCTCGACCCAGGTCATTGAGTACCTCGCCGAGCCGGACGCCGCGCTCCATCAACTAGTCCGCGTCCTGCGACCCGGCGGACGACTCGTGATCATCGACACCGACTGGGACTCGCTCGTCTGGGCAGCCACGGATCGCCGCCGCGCCGCTCGGATCGCGGCCGCGTGGAACGAGCACCTACCAGACCCCTACCTTCCGCGCTCGCTCGCGCCCCGCCTCCGCGCGGCCGGATTCGAGGTCAGAGAAATCCGGATCGTCCCGATTCTCAACACGGCATACGACGCCACGACCTTCAGCTACAACATCGCCCCGCTCATCGCCGCATTCGTGCCCGGGCACGGAGGCATCTCAGAAGACGAGGCAACCGAATGGCTCAATGACCTCGCAGAGCTTCAGCACCAAGGGCGGTACTTCTTCAGCGTCAATCGATACCTCTTCGCCGCTTCGCGTCCCAAGAGCGGCGGCCCGCGCTCAGCGACCGGTCTCTAACGAGGGCGCATGCACGCGTCACGCCGCTCGCGGCGGCTCGCTCGCAGCAGGCGCGGGAACAATCATGCTGCGCAGATGTCGAGAGTGACCGTCAACGGGGCCGAGCTGTATTACGAGATCCGGGGAACGGGGGAACCCCTGCTGCTGATCATGGGAGCGACCGGAGACGGCGGCCATTTCGACGAACTCGCCGACCTGCTGGCCGACGAGTTCACCGTTATCACTTATGACCGGCGGGGCAACGGGCGTAGTCCCGTCCCGGCCGGCTGGGGGACGACCTCAGCGGAGGAACAGGCGGATGATGCGGCGGCGCTCTTGGATGCGCTCGAGATCGGTCCCGCGGCGGTCTTCGGCACGAGCAGCGGGGGCACCTTCGCGTTGTGTCTGCTGGTCCGGCATGCCGAGAATGTCCGCGGTGCGATCCTGCACGAGCCGGGCTTGTACGCCCTGGTCGACGACTTCGACGCCGTGCGAGCACCGATAAGAGCCTTGGTCGAGGAGGCGAGGAAGGCCGGCGGGCCGTCCGCCGCGGTCGAGCGCTTCTGGTGCTACATCGTCGGGAACGACGACGGCTGGAACCGGCTGGCGCCTTCGCTTCGCGAGCGCCTGCGCGCGACCGCGACCACGTTGTTTGAGGTTGAGTTCGGGACCTACGAGCTGTACCTGCCGGACGAGGAGACGTTGGCGTCCCTTTCCGCACCGGTGAGCCTGCTCGTCAGCGAGGACGGCCTCCCTTTCTTTGCCGAGATAGCGGGACGCCTCGGCGATCGCTTAGGCGTCGACGTCGCCACCACGCCCGGTCGACACGACGCGTATCACGACCACCCCTCCGAGTTCGCGGAGGCCATGCGGCCGTTCCTCCGCGAGGTCAGCGGAGCAGAACCCTAGAAGGCCAGGCTCGGTGCCGTGTGAGGGGCGGGTGTCGCGGCGGATGCGTCCGAGAGCATCGAGCTTCTGTGACGTTCCACATGGTCGCGCCGCTTCACGAGCGCGACGTCGAGCGCCCTCGCCGACGCCTCCGCCAGCAGCTTGTGGGCGTCACGCTCACGACGCAGATCGGGCTCCGACGGCACCGGCCGCCGCCCACGCTCCCCGCCCGAGATCCATCCCGCGAGCGTGCGCGCGTCGTCGTCGGGCGCGGCCTTCAGCGCCTCCTCCGCACGCCGCAGATCGTCCAGCGCCTTCACGTACCGCTGCTCGCCGGCTTCCACCGCCTCATCGAACTTCGCGAGCGCCTTCCACCTGCGGTTCCGTGGCCGCGACGAGAACCGCACACGGTCCTCCGTCTCGAGCTCCCACCGTGCCTGATCCCTGTTGGACGGCAGATGACCGACACCCCGCAAACGCTGCCGCTCGGCCGCGATCTCGGCGGCGTCCCTCTGAACCACGTCCTGCCCGATCGGCGGCAGCGCCGCCTCACCTGTTGCCATCAGCTCAACCTCCCCGTCATCGTCGTGTCGTTCACGGCGGCGTTCCCTCCGGTCGCCGCGTCCGCGACCGCCAGCCAAAACGGCTGCTCGGCGCCCTCGAGCCGCGCCAGAAACCGACGATCGGCCGCAGCACGACGCAACGCCATCCGGCCCAGGATCAGCGTCAGCGTCCCCGGCTCAACGTCGCCGTCGCCGTCGCCGTGCTCGACGTCGGTCGCGAACGACCGCAACATCCGGCCGAACACCGGCGCCGTCTCATGCGCGGCACCGGACAGCTCGAGCCCGGCCGCCACGAGCTGCAACGTCGCCGGATCCGAACCCGCCAACGTCGCCAACACGCCGCGCACGAGGTCGTCCGTGACGGCATCCTCAGCCGACGTATCGGCAGCCTCGTTTCGAGAGTAATTACTCTCGAAAGCGCTGCCGCCGCTGCCAGTCACCGCGTCGCCTCACGCAGAAGCGCGTCCACATCAAGCGACACCGCCGCCGGCACGTCCAAATGCTCGAGACCGTCCAACACCGCCCGCAGCTCCGCAACCGTTCTCGCTCGCGTATACGGCGGCCCCTTCGGATCATCCAGATCCCGCGCGAGCAACAGCGCGAGCTCGGCGCGCACGACGTCCACGCCGGCGATCATCCGGCCGTCGAGCCAGCCGCGAACAGCCGCGGAAACAGCGCCGTTCCGGCGAGAACCGCGAGATCTCGGCGAAGGTGAACTAGTTGTCACGCAGCACCTTCTTTTTTTTCACGAAGTCGCGGGGAGGGATTTGGTGACGGCGGGAGTCACGAGCGCCTCTCGTCTCCAAAAAAACGGGTTCGCGACTCTGACGACATGGACTTTTGAGAGCGCGACACCGTCATGACTCCGCCAGTCGCCGTTTCTATTCGCGGTCGTCGGGACTCGGAGCGGACGCGGTGATCGCCGAGCGTGGGATGCGGATCGCGCCGCTGTCGCTCAGGCGCAGCGATGGGAGCCGGCCGTTCTCGACGGCGCGGTAGACCGCGCTTGGGTGGACGCCGAGCTCGGCGGCGACCTCCTTCACGGCCAACCAGTCGCGCCCGTCGGTGTGTGCATACATGCATCGGGAGCATTCACTTCGGGGTGGTCGGACCCTTCGCCGGCGGGGGATGCTCGCCGTGTGAGGTCGACGCGCGTGTCGGTCGTCTGCGACGGATGCGGCGGCGTCTACGAGTTGAGCAAGCGGCGCGAGTACGACCATCGCACCAACGGGAAGCCGCATCGGTGCGCGTTCTGTCGCCGGTCGTCGGTGCTCGCTGCGGCGCCGACGTCGGTGCAGGTCGGCTGGTGGATCTCGACGCTCGGGCGTGCTGAGGCGGTCGAGCTCGCGCGCAGCGTGTTCGGGCCGCGCGCCGGCTAGGACCTGCGGCCGGACCAGTTGCCGAGCCGGCGCAGCGTCTCGGCTTGCGGGTCAGTGCCGCGCATCGCGCCGCCCACCGAAGGTCCGATCGCCGGCAAGCCCCTTAGGCGGGCGGGGTCTCCGCCGGCGGCGCCCCGGCCGACGTGTCTCGAGTCGCGCTTCGGTGCCGGCGTGTTCGCGACCTCCCGCATCTTCCGCTCGAGTGCTGCGTGTTCGCGGCGGAGCCGGTCGAGCGCGGCGTCGAGTCCTTCGCCTTGGCGGATCAGTGGTTGCCGCATCGGCGCCAATGATGGTGGTCGGGTGCGGATGGTTGCCTGTGCTGGCGATTTTCCAGGTACGCACCTGGGTACGCATCCGGCGCGCTTTCCGGGCTGTGCTGGCACACCTGACCCACGTAACCAGGCGGGTTTGCGCGTCACGGCTGGGGCTGGAATGGGCCGGGTGAGGATCGAACTCACGACCTTGGGATTAAAAGTCCCCTGCTCTACCGACTGAGCTACCGGCCCGCGTACGCTGTGCGTATGGGAAAAGGTTACGCCGAAGGATCGGCCGTCGAGGAGCGGCTCGCGGCCCTCGAGCGGGGCGACGATCTCGACGCGGCGCTCGACAGCGGGCGCGCCGCCGTGTTCGGGTCGACCGACGACGAGCCCGACCGCCACTTCATCGGGTGGGCGGACGAGGTGGACGCGGACGCGCTCTTCGCCTCAGGCACCGCGTGGGGGCTTCAGGTCGTCCGCCGCCGCGGCGGACTCTGAGGCCCATTCGTCGATCAGGCGCTCGACGTGGCGCCGCTGGTCCGGCGAGAACTCGAACCGCGCGACGAGCCGTCGCGCCTCCTCGGCGTCGTCGTTCTCGATCGCCGCTTCGAGCCGCTCGCGCGCCGGCGTCGGCTGGCGAAGCTGCCGCCGCAGCCACCGGAGAAGGCTTACCCGCGTCGCGCTGCCCGTCGTCACAGCCGCTTCATCCAGATTGCGTAGCGCCGATCCACGACGAAGCCGACGCGCTCGTACAGTGCCCGCGCCCCAGTCGGGTTCGTCGAATCGACCTTGAGCCCGACGCGGCTCGCGCCGCGCCGGCGGTACTCGTGGAAGCCGTGCAGGAGAAGCGCCCGTCCGAGCCCGCGCCCGCGCTCCTGCTCCCGTACGACGATGTCCTTCACCCAACCGTCCCCGCGTTGCTCCTTCCAGTGGAGAGCGGCGCCGACGAGGTCGCCGTCGCGCTCCGCGAGGAACCACACGTCCGGGTCGAACTCGTCGTGATTCGTCATGAACTCGAGCCAGTCGGCGTGCCCGCGCGCGACATAATCGTCGTCCCACGCCGCGTACGCGTCGTCGAGCGCTCTGTGCACGTGCTCTCCGTCGTCGGCGATGTACGCCCGGACGGTCACCCCGTCGGGCCACGCCGGCTCGGGCTCGCCGCCGTCGAGGTGCTTCCACATGCGGAGGATCTCGCGGTCTACCTCGAACCCGTGCCGCTCGACGAGCTCGGAGAGCGGGACGTCCTCGGGCACCGCCGTCGTCACGATGTGGTCGAACCGTTGCTCGCGCGCCCGCGCAACGACGAGCTCGAGCAACGCGTCGCCGACCGTCGCGTCGGGCGCCGCATGGGTGACGTGCTTCGTCGCGTCGAGTGCCGCGTAACCGAGCACGTTCCCGTTAGCCGCCGCGACCCAGTTGTCCCGCCCGACCCGAAAGCTCGGAAGCTCCCAGCGCGACCGGAGGTGGGAGAGCTGCTCGTCGGTCGTGCCGAAGACCGCGCGGCTGCGCGCCGCGAGCACCGCATGCACCCCCTCGAGGTCGTTCCAGGTAGCCGGCCTGATCTCCACCACGCGCCAACGGTACTCTCCTCGTGCCGCGCCCCCATCGTCTAGTGGCCCAGGACGCCGGCCTTTCACGCCGGTAGCGCGGGTTCGAATCCCGCTGGGGGTACTGGTCGAGATCCGTGGTGGTTCGGGGCTGTCGCTGCGGAAGTCGCGACCGCCCGACCCGCCGCAAGATGCGTTCTGCGGCGTGCAGTGAAGCTACGTCGAGGCGGCGCTGTGTGAGCGTCGTGCGCTCCGCCCGCAGGCCGGGGCGGAGAAGCCGGCGACGAGAGCGTGAAGGGCGGCGCGCCAAAACGCCTCGCCGTCGGGCGCAAGCGGCGTCCGGCGCAGCTCTAACGCGGCGAGGCCTTCACAGAGGGCGTGGAATTGCATCGCGGCGTCCGGCACGCGGCGGCCACCGAGCAGGCCGGCGTCTGCGAGCGGCTCGATCCGCCCGTGCAGGACGGCGAGGGCTTCCGAGGCGGCGTCCCGGAATCGTGGCCAGACGATCGGCTCGGTGACTTGAATTCCGATCGAGAAGAGGGCGGGGTGGACGAGTGCAAAGCGCCTGAACATGAGCCCGGCTTCGACGAGGCGGTCGCGCGGATCGTCGGTTTGCGGCAGCGTCTGGAGCCCCTCCTGCAGCAACTCGAAGGCGCGTGCGCCGAGGGCTCCGATCAGCCCGTCCTTTGAACCAAACAGGCTGTAGACGGCTCGCGTGGTCGTGCCGGCGTCGTGGGCGAGTTCGCGCAGCGACAGCGCGCGGATCCCGTGTTCCTCGATCGTAGCCTCCGCCGCCGCGAGGAGGGCGGTCGCCGTCTCCTCGTCGTGCTCCCTTGGGCGGCCCATCTTGACAGGGTAGCGGAACAGCGTTACGTTACACAGTTGCATAACCGAGTGGGAGGACGCCATGAACACGGCATCGTGCGCGGACACACGGCTTGCCTACGAGATGGAGGGAGCTGGAATCCCGGTCGTCTTTCTCCACGGCCTGACCTTCGACCGCCGAACCTGGCGGCCGATCATCGACCGGCTCGGCGGCGCGGTGACGAGTCTTGACGTCGACCTGCCCGCCCACGGCGAGAGCGGCGGCGCGCCCGCGCCGCTCGACGAGGTCGCTGCTCGGATCCAGGAGCTTCTCGTGTCCCTGGCGGTGGAGCGGCCGGTCGTCGTCGGGCACTCGATGGCGGGCGGTCTCGCCTGCATCTACGCATCCGCCTACCCGGCGCGCGGCGTGGTCACGGTCGACAACGGTCCCGACATCCGCCCGTTCGCCGAGCTCGTCCACCGACTCGGGCCGGCGCTGCGGGGGCCTGGCTTCGCGGAGGTGTGGCAGGTCTTCGAGGACAGCCTGGGCCTCGACCGCATCCCCGAGCCTTTGCGCTCGCTCGTGCTGGAGACCCACCGCGTGACGCAAGACGTCGTGCTCGGCTACTGGGACCTGCCGCTTCGCCTCGATCCGGCCGCGCTCCAGGGGTTGGTCGACGCGCAGATCAGGAACTTGGACGTTCCGTACCTGGGCGTTTTCGGACGGCCGGTCACCGACGGGGAGCGCGCGCGACTCGACGTGCTCCCGGATGTGCAACTCGAGGAATGGGCCGGAGACGGCCATTTCGTCCACTTGGTCGATCCCGATCGGTTCACGACCCGCCTGCGCCGGTTCGTCGACCACTGCGCCGCTCGTGCCTGACCCAGCATCGTCGCTCGCGCCGCCTGCCGTGGGCGAAGCTAGTGTGCGACCCGGCCCGGGGCGGTTAGCTCAGCTGGTAGAGCACCTGCCTTACAAGCAGGGGGTCGCAGGTTCGAATCCTGCACCGCCCACTGGGAAAAGGCCCGCTCAGGCGGGCTTTTTCTTTCGGCTGGATCGCCGGGAGCGGGCGTCTCGGGCGGCTTTGGAAAGCGATCTTGGAAAGTAGCCGCGCCGCGGGCCTCGGCCGCGTATGCCAGCGGGCCAAGCTGGCGATACTAAGTTTCGATGACCCCCGTTGCGGCCCAGCGCGAGTCCCTGCTGATCTCGACCGCGGAGGCGTGCCGCTAGCGCCGCCGAAGCCCCTCCGTCGCGCGACGCGCGGGCAGTCAGAACGATCGCCTGCCCCGCCCGCCGACCTACGCGCCGCAGCGCCGGTTTGGTAACAATCCGCTCGCGTCGGGGGCGCGTTCCTCCTTCGGCAAGTGCCTTGCTGAGCACCCACCGCTCGGAAACGGTGTCCCTCCGACGCTTCTTCTTTCGCCAGCCAACCAGTCGCGGTCGCGCCCCGCGTCCTCCCGCTCGTGACGTGCTGACCGTGCGCTGCCAGCGCCGCGACGGGCCTCGCCTCCGTAACGAGCAGGGACCCCCGGAGGGGTCCCCTGCACCTGCTTCGGGAATACGGGGGTGCTAGCCCAGTGCGCCGAGGATCTGGTTCAACAGCGACACGATGCCTTGCAGCAGGCCGCTGAGGCCGCCGCCCGCGCCGCCGCCGGTGGGCGGGTCGAGCAGGCCAGCGACCGCGCAGAGCAGGTTGCCAAGGAGGTTCCCTGCGCCCTGCTGGGCGGTGATGTCGAGCACCACGCGATCAAGATGCACGACCAGACCGAGCAGGTTGAGATCAAGCGGGCCGAGCGTCAGGTGCAAGATGTCGCAGGTACCCGCCGCCGCGAGCGGCGCGGTGACAGCCTGATTCGTGACCGTTCCGACCGTCGCGCCGAGCGAATCGGTGAGCGTACCGGCGATCGTGCCCACGGCGGCGAGTGCTCCGCCGCTCTGCGCAGCCCGGTTGATCGTATAGGTGCCCGTGAAAGTACCTGTCCCGCCGGTGGCGTCCGTGAACGTCCCTGTGACCGGGACGGGCACCGCGGTGGGCGCGGGCTTCGCGGAAGTGGCGGTCGGTGCGATGACAGCAGCGGCGAGCATGAAGGCCGCAAGCGTTGCTAGCAGGCTTGGTTTAAGCATGCGTTTTCCTCCTTTGAATCAGTGCCGACACTGGAGTGTCGACGTGTCGATGCCGGGTACCCGCTGATTCAAGAGTCAAACGACAGAGACCAATAAAGTGACAGGCGCGTCTCACTCGATGCGCCCCTTCTTCGCATGTCGTCGCCCGTGCTGACGACAGCCGGAGCTTTCCACGGGCTTTCCGCGACGCCCGGATTCGGCTCTGTCAAGCCGTTCGTGGGGCGACCCCCGCCCTTGTTAGTTGGGGGTCACGGGTGCTAGATTCGACCGGAAAGGGACGTGAGCTTGTGACCAAACGGGCCCGGTTTACGTCCAAAAGTGAAGGCCCCGCGACGCTCACACGTCCGGGGCCGTGGCACCCAGGATGGAGGTCCCGGATGCAACTTCATGGTAGGCGGTGGTCACGGTGACGACGCCCCCGGAGCGGGTCGAGATCCGGTGCTCATGCGGGATGGTGTTCCCGGCGTGGCGGCGGCGCTCGATCAACCTCTCCCTCGGCGACGACTGGACGCCGGACGAGATCGACGAGATGACCCACGCGACGTGTCCGTCGTGCGGGGCCGAGGTCGACCTCGACACGCTGATCGTGGACGGCGACACGTGGACGGTGGGGCGGTCATGAGCGGGCCCGAGAAGCTCGCGCGCCGCGAGCGGGTCGAGCGCGGCATCTACCGCGACCCGCGGACCGGCAAGTACGAGCTCACCTAACACGGACTCCGACGGCCGTCAACGCTGGGAGACGATCGAGGGTGGCCTGAAGGCGGCCCGGACGGCCCGGGCGAACGTCGTCTCGAAGCTGGGCCGCGGCGAGCGGGTCGCGCCGACGAGCCGGACGTTCCAGGACGTCGCCGAGGAGTGGCTCCGGACGCAGACGTCGAACCTCAGGCCGCGGACGCTCCGGCTGTACGAGACCCACTTCCGGCTCCACGTCTTCCCGCGGATCGGCCGGGTTTCGGCTCCAGGACGTGAACGAGGACCGGATCGCCCGTCTCCTCGTCGAGCTTCGCGAGGGCGGCTTGTCCCCGTCGAGCGTTCACGGCGTCCTGACGCCTCTCAGCCGCGTCCTCGGGTACGCGGCCCGTCGCGGGCTGATCCCGGGGAACCCGGTGCATCGGCTCGACCCGTGGGGAGCGGCCGAAGGTGGAGCGCCGCGAGATGCGGATCCTCGACACGGACGAGATCGCGGCGCTGATCGACGCGGCGCTTCCGAACTACCGGGGCTGCTCGCGGTCGCCGTGTTCACCGGCCTTCAGCAGGGGGAGCTTCTGGGGCTGCTCTGGGAGGACGTGGATCTCGACGCCGGGATCGTCCACGTCCGGAAGCAGTTGGAGCGGAGCGGCGAGCGTGTCGAGCCGAAGACGCCGCAGGCGGTCCGGGAGGTCGACCTGTTCCCGGCGCTCGTCCGGGTGCTCCGGGCCCACCGTCAGGCGATGCTCGGCCGGGGCCGGACGAAGGACACGGACTACGTGTTCACGACCGAGGCGGGGACGCCGCTGTACTGGCGGAACGTGACGGCGCGCGGTCTTCGGAAGGCGTCGGATCGGGCGGGCCTCGACGGCGGCGGGAAGCCGCGGCTCCGCTTCCACGACCTTCGCCACACGTTCGCGAGCGTCCTGATCGGCCAGGGGGAGGACGCGACGTACGTCTGCGCGCAGATGGGTCACGCGTCGCCGAGGATCACCCTCGACACCTACGCGCGGCTGTTCGATCGGCGGCGTCGGGCCGAGCAGGCGAAGGCGCGGATGGAGCTTGGGTTCGGAAAGCTGTTGGAAAGTGGCGGCGGCGAGCGGTGGCTAACCCGCGACGCTGGCGACACGGCCGATGTGGCTCCGTTGAGGCGTTCGGCGAGCGGCGGCGAGTAGCGGCGAACGGGTCGGCACGCCTTACAAGCAGGGGGTCGCAGGTTCGAGCCCTGCACCGCCCACTCAGGAAGCCGCTGTAGAAGGCGGCTTTCCTGTTGCCACGGCGGGCAGCGGTTGAAAGGCGGAGCAGCTCCCGCCGTTGAAGCGATCGACCGTGCCCGATGAAGACGCGATCGCCCGCGGCTGCCGACGCGGACTGGAGACGTTCGCCCTCGAGGCGGTCGACGTGCGACGCAGCGCCGTCGACGGAGCTTCAACCGGCGCAGCACGATCATCGCCCTCCGTCGCGGGGTCAGACGGATGAAGCCTGAGCGCCGGTTGCGACTTCAGCGGTGGGATGAAAGCCTTTCCGGCTATGTCGGCCGATCGTCCCTGTTGCGTGATCGTCACAGGGATGCCCGGAGCTGGAAAGACAACGGTCAGTGACCTCGCGGCGCGGCAGCTACCGCGCGGAGCTCAGGTGGGCGGCGACACCGTGAACATGATGATCCGTAGTGGGTCCGTGGGGTTCATGGGCGACCCGGCGACCGAAGCGCTGCGGCAGGACGAGCTCTGTAACCGAAACATGTGTGCGTTGGCGAACAACTTCGTCGACTTCGGGTTCACGGTGTTCCTCGACACGGTTCTCGTCGACCGCGCTGAACTCGACTTCTTCATCGCCCTGATGTCGCCGCGGCCGGTGCGACTGGTGGTCCTCGCGCCGGGGATCGACGCCTGCAAGGACCGAAATGCGAGCCGCGCACCCGAGGAGCAATTCGATTTCGACGGCTACGAGCGCCTGCAGGTCGAACTGGCGAACGGATTCAGCGACGTCGGCTGGTGGCTCGACACGTCTGAGCAGACGGCGCGCGAAACAGCCGACCTCATCGTGGCAAGAGTGGAACACGACGCTGCCGTCGTCGAGCCGACGTGGAATGGTTGGCTGCGGAGGTTGCACGGCGGTTAGGCGCGATTCTTGCGGGCGCGCGGAAACGAGCGCATCACTTCCAGGGTGTCGCTGCGCACACCCTTCGGGGCTGTGCCCCTGACCGACGCGCCGCGCACTACGCCGCAGGTAGCCGCCAGGCGTCGCGCTTCCACACGTCGGCGAGCAGTACCGCTTATCCGACCGCCCGTAAAGACACCGCCCTGGGCCTCGTCCGGTTTCACCCTTTCCGGACGAGGCCCGCCACTGCTTGCGACTCGATAACTGCGCGACAGCCCGCGAGCTGCGGTGGGGAGGCGATTCGCGCCGACATGCGTACCCGCGCATTTGGTAGCCGTTCATGGCGCTGAAGCGTTCGACTCGAGCGACCTCCCGGCGCGCTTAGCTGAAGCAGGTCACAGGGGCGGGTCATCCGCGCCCGGAACAGACGAGGAGGGGAGCTGGAATGGTGAATTCATCATCGACGAAGCTGCTCGCGGCCGGTGTCGTGGTCGCATTTGCGGCAGTCGCGTCGATCGCCGGAGCGAGCACCACGGCGAAGCCGGGCGTCCGCAATGGCGTCATCACAGCTTGTGTCGAGCCACCGACGAAGGGGAACAGGGCCACGTCCGGCGACCTGAACGTGGTGGTCTGCTTGAAAGGCGCGAGGCAGATCTCGTGGAGCGTCAGAGGGCCGAAGGGGCCGGCGGGGCCGAAGGGGCCGGCGGGATCGGCGGGCCCGGCGGGAGCTCAGGGGCCTGCGGGCGCTAAAGGTGACACCGGGGCCGCGGGGCCCGCCGGTGCGGTCGGCGCTCAGGGACCGAAGGGCGACACCGGGCCTGCCGGTGCAACCGGCCCTCAGGGCATCGAGGGCGACGCCGCCTTCGGCACGTTCGGCGCGGTTCATCTGACGGATCGTGACGACACCGGCTGCGACGGGGTCGAGGTCTGGGCGCACGACACCGAGGATCGTCTGTTCACCGTCGAGGCGGCACAGGACGGCACGGGCTACATCGTCACGCGGTACTCCGTACACGGCACCTTCACGACCGTTCCCGGTGCCCACCACCCCGGCGACTGCGCCAACACGTTCGACTCGGCCGACACCGGCACCTTCAACGCGGTCTGGACGAGGAAGGTGACGAGCACCATGGAGGGCTTCGACTACGACCCGGACGCGCAGATGCCTAGCCCGACGTCGGGATCGTGGGTCGACTTCCTCGGTGCGTTCTTCGGCCTGCCGGCGAGCATCGCCGACCCGAACGGCGCAACCCCCGCGCCGACCGTGTCGTACGAATTCGACTACTACAACTCGTGCGACGACCATTGGCGCGATGCGTTCTATGCCGGCACTTCAAGCGCAAGTGGCAGCATCGGCGACTGCCCACGCTAGCGGTTCGACCCCGCTGCGACGGGACCAGCGGACGGCGCGGCTTCGGCCGCGCCGTTCAGCAGGTGACTCGTCGGCAAGCGGGAACCATCGAGTGTTGGACGCTACCGCTCGAGCGGTCGAGGTCGATTGGTGCGACTCCCGCGTTCGGTCGGGCCGCAAGACTCCCAGACGAGGAGGACGAAGATGACGACCGATGCCACACCGAACGAACCGGCTGCCGAGAAGACGCCGGACCCGCCGCCGCGCGAAGATCCAAAGCAGAAGCGCTCAGTGGTCTGGATGATTGTCGCCGGCGTCGCCGTCGTCGCAGCGATTGCACTCGGTGCCTGGGCACTCGTGCTGAACGACGACCTCAACGACAGCGAGGCACAACTGGACGCGCAGACTGCTGCCGCGCAGTCCGCTTCCTCGGAGGCCGAGCGACGCATCGCCGAGGCCCGCACGCGGATTCAGGCGGCGCTGGCCGATGTCGACAGCGTGGTCGTCGTGACCGACGAGGACGTGGCCGACGCGGAGCAAGCCGTTACCGAAGCCGAGCAGAGCGTGGCCGACGCCCAGGCACAAGCGTCTGAAACGCAAAGCGAAGTCGAACAGGCGCGCGCTGAACGGGACGTGGCCAAAGCCGAAGCCGAACAGGCGCGTGCGGAAGCCGAGCAATCCGAGCTCTGCTCGGACGCCTCACTCGCAGCAACGCAAGCCCTCGCCGAGAGCGACAGCGCAGCGGACGGCTACGAAGCGGCGGCATCGAGCGCCGAGACAGCCGCGAGCGCCTGCTCGTAACCGAAGCTCTTCCGTGTACCCGACGTAGGCACCGCGGTCGGCGGCGACCTCCCGGCGCCGGTCGTTCTCCGGTGGCGTCCCTTCGAGATCTTGCGCTCTGAGAGAATCGAACGCGTGAGCGCGGTGTCGTCCGCGACGGCGGCAGCGATGCGCCTGCTCGACCGCGGTCGCCGCCACGCGGCGGCGCTTCCGGTCGTTCTGGGCGTCGACGTCGAGCCCGACCTGCGTGTCTTCGACCGAGGCGACGCACGCCGGTGGAGCGGCTTCGAGCGTTTCCTCGAGCGCTTTCGCGGCCTGCGCGGCCGCTTGGCCGAATGGACGGACGCGCCCGTTGCGGCCACGTGGTTCCTGCGCATGGACCCGCAGGTGGACGTGACGTGGGGCTCGCCCGAGTGGGTCGCCGAGGCGTACGGCGACGCCCTCACAGAGCTGGCCGCCGGCGGTGACGAGCTCGGCCTCCACACGCACACGTGGAGATGGGATGGGGGCTCCGGACGCTGGGTCGCGGACTACAGCGACGAGACGTGGGCCTCGCACTGCGTCCGCACGGGCCTGACGGCGTTCGAGTCGGCGTTCGGGCGGCCCTGCCTCGCCCACCGCGGCGGCGATCACTTCCTCTCCGCCTCGATGCTCTCGGAGCTCGAGGCCGCAGGGGCCGTCGTCGATCTGACGGTCGAGCCGGGCTGGCCGCCGATCGCCTCGCTTCACGTCGACGAGACCACCGTCGGGTCGCTCCCCGACTACCGGTCCGTGCCGCGAACTCCGTACCGCTCGAGCCCGGACGCGTTCCCGGCGCCTGTCTCAGGCAAAACCACGGGGCCGTTGCTGATGCCACTGTTCAGCCCGCCGGCCCTGCGCCGCCGCCACCGGCTCCCGCTGACGCCGGACTCGCGTCACTTCGTTTCCCGGCTCGCTTTCGAGCTGCTCCGTGAGCCCCCTCCGGTGCTCGCTTTCGTCGTTCGAACGGATGCCGCCCTCGACGCGTGGGACGTCATCGCACGGAACCTCGAGCATCTCGCGAGGCACCGGGGAGCTCGCTTCGTGACCGCAACCGCCGCCGCGGCGCGATTCGCCGGACGATCGGCGCCGTCTCGGACGCCGGCCGGCAAGGTCGACGAGGTGCCGCTCGGCCGCGCTCAGGGTTAAGCTCGGGCCGTGTCCGCGCACGAAGCCGAGCCCGTCGCGCGTAGGTGGCTGCGGCTCGATGCCGCGTACTGCGCCCTGGCCGGTGGCACCGCGCTTGCGCTCAGCGGGCCGGTCGGGCGATGGTTCGGCGTGCCCGCCGTGCTCGTCGCCGGCGTGGGCGCCGCCACCGTCGCCTGGGCGTGGCTTCTCGTGCGCCTCGCGCGCGCTGCCGCGTGGCGGGCGCCGCTCCGGCTCGTCGCGGCGGCGAATGCGGCCGCCTCGGCGGCGCTGGCCGTCCTGGCGGCGTTCGCGCCGGGCGTCGGCGCGCGGCTGCTCCTCGCTGCGGTGACGATCGAGGTTGCGGCTTTCGCTGCCGTACAGGCGCGGACGGCGCGCGTCGCGCAGGACCGCAGCAGGTAGCTGTCGGTTCCGGCGCCGGAAGGGGCCGTGCAGGAGGCGCCGAACGGTTGGTAATCGCGCGCGTCGGGTCCTTTACACGCCGATCACAGCGGGGCGCTACCTTGCCGCGCGTTCGCCCGCCCCGAGAGGAGTGATGCTCGTGCTCAGGTTCGTCCAGGTCGTGTCGTTCGTCGCCGTCGCCTCGCTGGCCATCCTCGCCACGACGGCCTCCGCCACGCCGAGGATGATGGTCGGCTTCTACGACGACCCAAGCTTCCGGTGGTCGAACACCACGTCGAACCTCCAGGCGGCGCGGGGTGCGAACGGATCGATCATCCACACGACGGCAGACTGGTCGCAGATCGCGCCGCGCCGTCCCGCAGCACCGCTCGACGGCGACGACCCGGCCTACCGGCTCGGCGACCTCGACGCGCTCGTGCGCGACGCGCCGAAGTACGGCCAGCAGGTCTTCGTCAACATCTCCGGCGCGCCGAAGTGGGCGAACGGCGGCAAGGCCTCGAACACTCCGCCGAAGAACCTCGCCGACCTGACGCGTTTCGCGCAGATGCTGGCGAAGCGGTACAACGGGACGACGCCCGGCCTCGGCTACGTCGCGAAGTGGTCGGTCTGGAACGAGCCGAACCTCGAGCTCTTCCTCACGCCGCAGTTCAAGGGCACGAAGATCGTCGGCCCGGCGACCTACGCCAAGATCTACGCCGCCGCGTATCGCGGGATCAAGGCGGGGAACCCGCTCGCCCAGGTTGCGATCGGTGAGACGTCGAACCGCGGGCGCGACAAGCCGATGAAGGGCGTCAGCGGGTCGATCGCGCCGGGCACGTTTGCCCGTCTGCTCGCGAAGGCGGCCCCGAAGCTGAAGTTCGACGCGTGGGCGACGCACCCGTACCCCACGATCCCGAGCCTCGGGCCGACGCAGAAGGTGCGCTACCCGAACGTGACGATGGCGCAGCTCCCGACCTTCGAGAAGACGCTGCGCGCCGGCTTCAAGCGCCGCGTCCCGATCTGGATCACCGAGTACGGTCAGCAGACGAAGCCCGAGCTCCCGCAGGGCGTGACGCGCGCGAAGCAGAGCGTGTTCGCGAAGCAGGCGATGCAGATGGCGGCGCGCAACCCCGACGTCGAGATGTTCCTCTGGTTCATCCTCCGCGACGGCACCGCCACGACGTGGAAGAGCGGCCTCCTGACGCGAGCCGGCGCGAAGAAGCCGGCGTACGGCGCCTTCGCCTCGACGGCGCGGCTGGTCGACGGCCAGCCCCTGACGGTGAAGAGCGGTAAGCGCCCGACGCTCAAGCTCTACGCCCCGTTCATGGCCTACCAGAACGGCGTCGGCACGTCGATCGGGATGACCTACCGCGTCATCCAAGGGGGCACGGTGATCGCGATCGGCCAGCCCGCGCCGGCGCTCGGCGCGCGACCAGTCGCTCTCCTTCACGGCCGACTTCGTGCCGAAGAAGGGGAAGCGCTACACGGTCGCCGCCGACCTGAACGACGTCAGCGGCAACCAGACGCAGAAGACGCTCACGGTCCTCGCTTCGTGATCCGGTAGACGACGCCTCGACCCCAGTCGGCGACCAGCAGGGCGCCGGCTGGGTCGACGGCGACCGCGAGCGGGTGGTCGAAGCCGCTCGCGAAGGGCTCGACGCGGCCGTCCCGGATCCGGACGAGGTAGCGCCCGTGATCCCTGGAGGCGTACTGGCCCCACGTGCTCACGACGAGCGCGCCGCGCCACGAGACGATCCCGTCGGCGGAGGAGTGCGGCTCGAGGTACGCGACGGGCGGCGTCACGCCGCGGCAGTCGCCGACGAGGCGCCGCGTGCGCCAGCTCGCGTGGCAGCGCGGCCAGCCGAAGTCTCGCCCCGGCCTGACGAGGACGACGGTCTCGGCGGGCTCGGCGTCTCCGAGATCGTCCTGGTTGTTCACCGTCGCGTACAGGGAGCGGCCGTGGAAGGCGAGGCCGTACGGGTTGCGGAGGCCGGTCGCGACGACTCTCAGGTCGCTCCCGTCGGGACGAAACGAGAGGATCGTTGCGCTACGGCGATCGCGCTCGCGGCAGACGTCGCAGGTCGACCCGGAGCCGAGGTAGAGCCGGCCGTCGGGCCCCGCGACGATCGCGTCCTGCTGGTGGCGCCCGTACGGCAGCCCCGAGAGCACGGTGCGCCGGCGCCCGCCGGGTCCGAGCGCGTCGACGCGGCCCTGCTGGGAGACGTAGAGCGTCCGGCCGCGCCAGAGCAGGCCGAGCGGCACGACGAGCCGTCGCGCGAAGATCCGCGGCCGGCCGCGCTCGATCCGGACGATCGTCCCGCCGTCCTGGGCGACGTACAGGCGGCGGTCGGGCCCGAAGGCCATCGCGGTGGGATGCTCGAGCCCGGTCGCGAGTGTCGTGACCATGTAGCCGGGCGGCACGTGGACCGGCGGGGCGACGGCCGCGAGGAAGGTCGCGAGGAGCGTCCTCATGTCTGGCGCACCAGTCGCAGGACGACGGCGACGGCGGTCACCGCCGCAGCGACGCCGACGCCGGAGAGGAGCAGTCCGCTGTCGCCGGAGACCGCCGCCGCGGCGACGACGAGCGCGTCGAGGAGGAGCGCGCCGAGGACGAGCGCCGCGAGGGTCGCCGCCCGCCGCGCCCGCACCGCCGACTCCTCGTGGACGCGCGCGTCGTGCTCGATCGACCAGAACCCGAGCTCGGCCGCCGCGAGCAGGCCGGCGCCGACGACGACGGCCCATCCGTCCACCGTCGCGTGGCCCGAGCGCGCGATCACGTACCCGGCGCCGACCGCTGCGACGGCCCACGGGACGCCCGTCGGCGCGCGCAACGCGATCGCGAGCGCGAGCGCGACGATGCCGACCGCGACGAGGCCCTCGGTCGCCGCTGCGTACGACCCGCCGAGCGCGACCGCGTACGCGCCGACGCCGCCCACGGCGCCGACGGCGAGGAGCGCCGGGATCAGGCGCGCGCGAGCCGGGCGTGGCGCCTGAACGAGGTCACCTCCTCGAGCGCGAGCTGCAGGTCGTCGCCGCGCCGCCACTCGGCGACGGCGACGCCGGCCCGCTCGAAGCGGTGCCGGAGGGCGTCGCGGCGAAGGTTCCAGATCCGGTAGGCGAGCGCGTCGAGGCTCGCCTTCGGGACGGGCGTGAACGGCACCGGCGAGACGTCGATCACCGCGAGGTCGAACCCGCGCGCGCGCAGGTCGAGGAGCGCGCCGACCGACCGCTCGTCGAGAAGCGGCGTCAGCGCCACGACGAGCGCGCTCGGCGGCAGGGTCCGCGGCGGGATCACGTCGATGTCCTTCCAGTAGTACGAGAGCACGATCTCGGTGTCGAGCAGCGCGTCGAGCACCCGGTACCGCTGCAACGTCCCCATCCCGGGCAGCAACCAGCGCAGGATGCCGCCGAACGAGACGAGGCCGATGCGGTCGCGGCGCCCGATGTACGCGTCCGCGAGCGCCGCCGTCGCGCGAACCGCGAGGTCGAGCGTCCCCTCGCCGCCGAGGCGCGCCTCGGCGAACGAGTCGACGAAGAGGATCACGTCGACGTTCCGCTCGGGGTGGGTCTCGTTCACCCAGAGCTCACCGCTCCCGACCGACAGCGCGGCTGCCGACGCCCGCCAGTTGACGCGTCGCAGGCGGTCGCCGTGGGCGAACGGGCGGATGTCCGCGAACTCGATCCCGCCTCCCTTGCGGCGCGCGACCTCGTTGCCGGCGAAGACCTGCGTCTCGCGCGGCACGAGCAGGCGGCGGAGGGTCTCCTCGCGCGGGTAGACGCGAAGCGGCGTCCGCAGGTCGAGCGTCTGCTCCCATGTGACGAGGCCGAGCGGGTCGCGAGCCCGGACGAACAGCGGGCCGAGAACGTGGCCGCCCCAGCGGCGCGCCGACAGCGGGATCTCGATCGTGCGGCGCTCACCGGGCTGGAGCCGGACGCTCGTCGGGTTCGACGCGCCGACGGCGTCGACGCCGTCCGGGAGCCGGACGTAGAGATCGAGCCGCTCGACGCGCGACGCCGCCGTGAGCTCGAGCCGGGCGCGCACCTCCTCTCCCTCGAGTGCGCGGTCGGAGTCGGTCTCGAGCCGGACCTGCAGCCGGGGCCGCTCGGCGAGCGCGAGGCCGGCCCCGAGCGCGAGGAGGAACGGCGCCGTCAGGGCCACGATCTCGGGCCGCGCGAACAGGAGCCCGGCGAGCAGCCCTAGGCCGGAGAGGCCCGCGTAGGCGGCGAGCTTCGGCCGCGCCCAGCGCGTCACGCGGTGCGGGCTCGCGGCGCCGTGCCGCGCGCAACCGGCGGCTCGAGATCCTCGGCCACCGGGGTCGGGACGGTCTCGAGGCGCTCGCGGACGACGTCCTCGGCCGAGACGCGCTGCACCCACAGCTCCGGCCGCAGCGTCAGCCGGTGGGCGAGGGCGGGGACCGCGACCGTCTTCACGTCCTCCGGCGTCACGTAGTCGCGGCCGCGGAGCGCCGCGCGGCCACGCGACAGCTTGAGCAGGGCGAGCGAGCCGCGCGGGCTCGACGCCGACCTGGATCGACGACGCGTTGCGGGTCGCGGCGACGACGTCGACCATGTACAGGCCGACGGCCTCCGACACGTGCACGTGCTCGACCGCCTCCTGCATCGCGAGCAGCGTCTCCCGGTCGACGAGGGGCGAGAGCTCGATCTCGTCGACGCGGCGCTCTGCGCGGTTGCGCCAGCACCTGCCACTCGTCCTCGCGCGACGGGTAGCCGACGGACATGCGCAGCAGGAACCGGTCGAGCTGCGCCTCCGGGAGCGGGTAGGTGCCCTCGTACTCGATCGGGTTCTGGGTCGCGAGCACGAGGAACGGGCGCGTCGAGCGGCCGCGTCTCGCCCTCGCTCGTCACCTGCCGCTCCTGCATCGCCTCGAGGAGCGCGGCCTGCGTCTTCGGCGGGGCGCGGTTGATCTCGTCGGCGAGGAGGAGGTTCGCGAAGATCGGCCCGGGCCGGAACTCGAAGTCGCGCTCGCGCTGGTTGTAGATCGACGAGCCCGTCACGTCGGTCGGCATGAGGTCGGGCGTGAACTGGATGCGCGCGAAGTCCATCGACGCGACCTGCGCGAACGAGCGCGCCATCAGCGTCTTCGCGAGCCCCGGGTAGTCCTCGATCAGGACGTGCCCGTCCGCGAGCAGCCCGAGGAGCAGCAGCTCGAGCGCGTCGCGCTTCCCGACGACCGCCCGCTCGACCTCGTCGAGGACGCGGTTCGAGAGCGCGGAGACCTCGGTCAGCTCCATGCGTCAGATCCTCTCAAGATCGTCGACGAGCGCGCGAAGGTCGGCCTCGGCGATCCCGCCGCCGAAGTGCTCGGCCGGCGCCTCCCGGTCCGGCCGCAGGACCTCCCACCACCGGCCGACGTGCTCCGGGGCGAGCCGCAGCCCGCGCCGGTCGAGGCGCGCCTCGGCGATCTCGCGCAGGCGCGGCAGGAGCCGGTAGTGGAAGTCGTAGGCCGACGCCGCTGCGAGCGTGACCTCACGCTGCATGCGCTCGAGCTCCGGCAGGGGCCTCCTTCCGGCGCCCCGATCGTCGAGCGCCCGCTCGAGGTCGCTCCGCGCCCGCCGCGGCAGCGCCTCGCCGGTCGCGGTCACGAGCGCGAGCATCACGAGCGCGCCGACGACGAGCACGTACGCGTGGAGCACGATCTCGCGGATCCCCGGCTGCGACAGGCTCACGTACGCGGCGACTGCGCTTGCGAGGACGAAGAGCACCACGATGTCGACGACGTGCCGCGTGGGCTTCGGCGGCGCGAGCCCGCCGCCGGCGACGTCGAAGGTGCGACCGGCGTCGTCGCTGCCGGCGTCGAACGCAGCGACGACGCCGGGCTCGAGCCGCTCCTCGCCGTGCCGGGCCTCCGTCACGCCGTGGCCGCCTGCAGGCCGGCGCGAACGGCTACGAGCGCACCGATCGCCGTCCGTTTGCCCCGCACGTCGATCTCGTGCGGGCTGAACTTCGCCCGCTCGAACGCGTCCGTCAGCGCACGCACGGCGTCCGCGGGCACCTCGAGCTCGAGCAGGACCCGCGCGAGGTACTCGTACGGCGTCTCGCTGGGCCGGCGGCGGACGCCGTGGCGCCCGAGCGCCGCCTCCATCCGCGCGTACGCGGCGATCACCGCGCGACGTGCGTCCGGCTCCGCCTCGAGGTCGTCGATCGCGTCGCCGATCTCCGCCACCAGCTCCTCGACGATCTCCATGCGCTCCCGCGGCGCCGCGTTGGCGAGCCTGCGCTTTCGCCGCCGGTGCAGGACGAACGCGGTCACCGCGAGCACGAGCCCGATCGCCACCGCGGCGAAGGCGACCGGCCACTGGAAGGCTGGATCGTAGGGCTGCTGCTTCGACCCGGCCGCCTTCACGCCCTTGCGCGCCGCGTTCAGCTTCTCGCCGCGCGGCCCGAACACGTTCGGGTGGAGGTGCCGGATGTAGACGAAGAACGCCGTCACGCCGATGAAGAAGCCGAGGGTGAGGAGGTTCTGGAGCACCGCCCGGCTGAAGCTCTGCGCGCGTTTCTCGGCCTCCCGCTTCTGCTTCTGGTAGGTCGCCCACAGCAGCAGCGGGATCGCGAGCACCCACAGGACGAGGAAGACCGAGAACGCCCAGTTGAAATACGTCGTCGACGGGCGCGCGTCGGAGGAGCCGCCGAACCCGCTCCGGCTGGCGAACGCGACGAGGGCGAGCAGGAGAAACAGCGCGAGCGCGACGAGCGTCAGGCGCGTCCCGCGCCTAGCCGGCGTCGGCAGCGGCTCCATCTACGTCCCTTAGACGCGCGGCGGGCGTCGTGGTTCGCGCCGCCACGTCAGCAGCAGTCGTCGCAGGACTCGCCCCGCCAGCCGCGGACGCCTTCCTGGAGCGCGACGGCGGCGATCACGAGCGCCGCGAGCGGATCGGCCCACCACCAGCCGGCGGCCGCGTTCGCGACGAGCCCGACCAGCAGCGCGACGCTCATGTACGCGCAGAGCCGCGTCTGCGCGGCCTCGTTGACGGTCGCGCTCGACCCGAGCTCGTTCCCGACCCGCCGCTTGGCCCGCGCGAGGAGCGGCATCGTCGCGGCCGTGAACGCGGCCAGCGCGATGCCGACGGGGCTCGCCTCCGGCGCGTCGGCCGCGATCAGCGTCCGGACCGCCTCGAACCCGACGAAAGCGGCCACGACGAAGAACGACCCCGCGATCAGCTGCTGCGCGCGGCGTTCCGTGTGCTCTCCGCGGGCGAGCCGCCAGACGAGGATGAACCCCGCCACGCCCTCGACGAGCGAGTCGACGCCGAAGCCGATCAGCGCGATCGAGCCCGCCGCGATGCCGGCGGCCATCGCGATCGCGAACTCGGCCACGTGCCAGGTGTTGCCGATCCAGGTGAGCGTCTGGGCCCGGCGGACGAGGCGTGGGACGGCGACCCCGGTCATCGTCACAGGGTAACGTCCGCCGCCGTGGCGGCCCTCGACGGCAAGACGGCGATCGTGACGGGCGCGTCGAGCGGGATCGGCGCGGCCACGGCGCGCGCGCTCGAAGACGACGGCGCCCGCGTCGGCGTGGGCTCGCGCGACACTGGCGAGTGGCGCGGTCCCGGCGACGTCGTCCACGACGTCGACGTGCGCGACCGCGCGAGCTCCGAGCGCTTCGTCGAGAGGATGGTCGAGGAGCTCGGCGCCATCGACATCCTCGTCAACAACGCCGGGCTCGCGCTCGGCCGCGACCCTGTCGAGGACGTCGACGAGGACGACGAGCGGACGATGATCGAGACGAACGTCCTCGGGCTGATGCGCATGACGCGGCTGTGCCTCCCGCACATCCGCGACGGCGGCGCATCGTCAACCTCGGCTCGGTGGCCGGGCATCTGGTCGTACCCGAGCGGCTCCGGCTACGTCACGTCGAAGTTCGCCGTCCACGGGTTCACGCGCGCGCTCCGCGACGACCTGCACGGGCGGGCGATCCGCGTCACGAACGTCGCGCCCGGCCTCGTCGAGACCGGTTCTCGAAGGTCCGCTTCAGGGGGACGAGGCGAAGGCGTCGGCCGTCTACGCGGACGTGGCGCTGGGCGGGCCGCTTCGCGCGGAGGACGTCGCGGACGCATTCTGTTCGCCGTCACGCGGCCGCCAGCACGTCAACGTCGACGAGATCGTGGTGATGGCGCTCGCGCAGACCTCGGGCGGCGAACATCCTCCGCCTCCCGCAGGAATGATCACCATCCTCGAGGGCTCGACGTTCTGCGTCTGCGACGACCGCGGCGACGTCGGCGGGAGACGGCGGCCTCTACGCCGCCGACACGCGCCGCCTGTCGCGCTTCGTGCTGACGGTCAACGGCCGCCGCCCGCTCCTGCTGTCGTCCGGGAAGGTCGAGTACTTCTCGGCGGCGTTCTATCTCCGCAACCCGCTCGCCGGCGGCCTGGAGCAGGACGTGCTCACGATCGAGCGGTCACGGTTCGTCGGCGAGGCGATGCAGGACCGGATCACGATTGCAACGAATCGATGGATAGCCTCCGCTTCAGCGTCGAGATCGACGTCGCGACCGATTTCGCGGACATCTTCGACGGTCAAGGAGCCACGACTTCGCGCTCGGAGATCCGGAGCACGCGCCGCCGCTGCCGCCGCCGGCGCCCGCCGTCTGGTCGGCGACGACGGACGCGACTCTCGTTCGGGACGGCGACGACCGCACGCGGTGCTCTTCTCGCGTCCCGGCGACCGGCGCGGCCGTCGGGAGGTCGAGCTCGGCGCCGCGGGAGCGCTGGGAGCTCGTGGTGGACGTGCTTCCCGCACGGCGACTCGCTGCCGCATGACTCGCGCAGGCGCGCTTCGGCGAGGAGCTCGACGCACGTTCGCGACTCGCTCGCCGCCTGGCAGCTCCGCGTGCCGCAGATCAGCGCGACGCTGGGACAGGCTCGGCCACGCGTTCGGGCGGTCGGTCTACGACCTCGCGTCGCTGCGCATGCGCGCGCAGGGCGACCTCGGGAAGCTGCCCGCGGCGGGGATGCCGTGGTTCATGACGGTGTTCGGGCGCGACACGATCATCACGTGCCTCCAGACGCTCCTCTTCGGCCCCGAGCTGGCGCTCACGGCGCTCCACGCGCTCGCCGACCTGCAGGCGCACGAGGACGACCCGTCGCTCGACGCGGAGCCCGGCAAGATCGTCCACGAGGTCCGCACGGGCAAGGCGGCCGGCAACTGGTTCGCCCGCTACTACGGCACCGTTGACGCGACGCCGCTCTACCTCGTGCTGCTCGCCGAGGTCTGGCGCTGGACGGACGACGCGGCGCTCGTGCGACGAGCTGAAGGAGCCGGCGCTCGCGCGCGCTCGCCTGGATCGACGAGTGGGGCGACCTCGACGGCGACGGCTTCGTGGAGTTCGCGCGCCGCGCGCCGCACGGGCTCGAGGTCCAGTCGTGGAAGGACTCGGGCGACTCGCAGCGCTTCCACGACGGCCCGATCGCCGACGGCGCGATCGCGCCGTGCGAGGTGCAGGGATACGTCTACGACGCGAAGCGGCGCATGGCCGAGGTCGCGCGCGACGTCTGGCGCGACCGCGCGCTCGCCGAGCGGCTCGACCGCGAGGCGGACGAGCTTCGGCGGCGCTTCGACGAGGCGTTCTGGGTCGACGCGCGCGGCGGCTTCTACGCGCTCGCGCTCGACGGCGAGAAGCGCCGGTCGACTCGCTCACGTCGAACATCGGGCACCTGCTCTGGTCACCGGGATCGTCCCGCCGGAGCGCGTCGACCAGCTCGTCGACCGGCTCATGGGAGACGGCGCTCTGGTCGGGCTGGGGCGTGCGGACGATGTCGACCGACGACGCGGGCTTCAACCCGCTCAGCTACCACAACGGCACCGTCTGGCCCCACGACAACTCGCTCGATCGCGTGGGGTCTCGCGCGGCAGGGCCACTGGCAGGAGTGCC
The DNA here is from genome assembly GCA_963705945.1 of uncultured Actinomycetes bacterium. GTDB lineage: Bacteria > Actinomycetota > Thermoleophilia > Gaiellales > Gaiellaceae > PALSA-612. The sequence goes on from CAVPLG010000006.1 coordinate 239,935, forward strand.
AGCGGATCGTCCGCCGCATGCTGGACGCAGCCGCGCATTTCGACTGGCAGCTGCCCGAGGTGTTCGCGGGGCTCGACCGGGCCGAGACGCCGTTCCCGATCGCCTATCCGACTGCCGCGCAGGCCGCAGGCCTGGGCGGCCGGCACGCCGGTGCTGCTCCTCCAGCTGCTGCTCGGGCTCGTGCCGGACCGCGACCGGCAGCGGCTCGAGTCGGTCGCGCCCGACGACCTGCCGTCGTGGGTCGGCGAGTCCGCGTCTCGGGCATCCCGGCGTTCGACCGCCGCTGGGACGCGATCGTCGACGACGGCCGGTGCGGGTCGAGGCGGCATGAGGATCGCGGTCGTCGCGCCGGCGTGGTTCCCGGTGCCGCCGACGGGCTACGGCGGCATCGAGTGGGTCGTCTGGCTGCTCGCCGACGGCCTCGTCGGGCGGGCCACGACGTGACGCTGTTCGCCTCGGGCGAGTCGCGGACGAAGGCGAAGCTCGAGTACGTCTTCGCCGAGGCGCCGAGCGACGAGATCGGCCGCACGTTCACGGAGCTCCGTCACCTCATGCACTGCTACTCGCGCCAGGACGAGTTCGACCTCGTCAACGACCACACCGGCTGATGGGCGCGTCGATCGGCGGCGCGCTGCGGACGCCGGTCGCGCACACCGTCCACGGCCCGCGTCGACGGCGATCGCCGGCGAGCTCTACGAGCAGATGGCGTCGAATGTCGCGCCGAGCGTCGGCCTGATCTCGATCTCGATGAACCAGCGCAAGCCGAAGCCCGACCTGAACTGGATCGCCAACTGCCCGAACGCGCTCGACTTCGACCTCTACCCGTTCGCGCCGGCGTCCAAAGGACGGGGGCGACTACCTGCTCTTCGTCGGCCGCATGGCGCCGACAAGGGCGCGCACCGCGCCGTCCGCACCGCGATCGAGACGGGGCTCCCGCTGAAGCTCGGCGGGAAGATGCGCGAGCCGCTCGAGATCGCGTACTTCGACGAGTTCGTGCGGCCGCACCTGAACGATCGACATCGAGTACCTCGGCGAGGTCTCGCACGGCGAGAAGGTCGAGCTGCTCCAGCACGCGCGTGCGACGCTGTTCCCGATCGAGTGGGAGGAGCCGTTCGGCCTGGTGATGATCGAGTCGATGGCGTGCGGCACGCCCGTCATCGCGACGCGCCGCGGCGCGGTCCCCGAGGTGATCGAGCCGGGACGGGGCGGCGTGATCGTCGACGACTGGGGCGACGCGCCGAAGGCGCTCGAGGAGACGGTCGGATCGCGCCGGCGACGTGCCGCGCGTACGCCGAGGAGCACTTCAAGCCCGAGCGGATGCTGGCGCGACTACCTCGCGGCGTACCTGACGTTGCTCGCGCGCACCTGATCGGCGGCGCTCAGGCCGCTTCCGACCGCTTCTCCCAGTACCGGCGCAGGCCGTGCCACGACTGCCAGAACGGGGCGACGCGGTCGTACAGGTCGACGTCGTCACCCGCGTCGGCTCTCGCCGCCGCCGCGAACGCCCTCTCGTCGAGGCCGTCCCGCACGCGGCGCGGCCCAGCGGTCCAGCTCGATCCCGAGCCGCTGCAGGTGATCGTCGACGTCGGTCTCGACGCCGAAGTGGATCAGCGCGAGCCACGCCGGTCTCGCGACGCGGCGATCTCGTCGATCGTCGCGTGCCACGCCTCGACGTCGATGTCGGGCGGCGGCGAGACCGGGAGGACGTAGCGCGCCGGCTGGATGCGCACGCCCGCGGCGTCGCCCGCGTAGCAGCGTCCCGTCGCGGTCGAGGTAGGACACGTGGTGGACGGCGTGGCCCGGCGTCGGGAACGCCTCCAGCCCGAGGACGTTTCCGTCGGCGGCTCGGATGTTCGCCTCCGGCATCGGCGCGAGCTCGCCCCAGAAGCGTGTCGAAGGCCTCGCCGTAGAGGCGCCGCGCCGATCGCTCGAGCCGCGACGGGTCGACGAGGTGCGGCGTGCCGCGCGGCGACACCCACACGGTCAGTCCCGGGTGCTCGCGGACGAGCGTTCCGGCGGCGCCCGCATGGTCGAGGTGGATGTGCGAGAGCAGGAGGTGTCGGAGGTCTGTGACCTCGAGGCCCCGCTCGCCGAGCGCCTCGCGCAGGCGTGGGATCGTCGACGACGGCCCGCAGTCGAAGAGCGCGGGGCCGTCGGCGGTCTCGAGCAGGTAGACCCCGATTGCCCGCTCGGCGCCGCCGAAGCGGAGGTCGAGAGGCTCCGGCTGCGTCACGGCGCCATCCTACGTTTCGCCCCCGCGCATCCCGGGCGACGGTCGCGGCCGGCTACGCCCGCACCGGCGCGGCGACGAGAGCCGCCTCGAGGTCGGCGAGCAGGTCGTCCGCGCTCTCGATCCCGACCGAGAGCCGGACGAGGTTCGGCGGCGGCGCGAACGGCGCGCTCGCGGCCGAGGCGTGCGTCATCCGCGCCGGGTGCTCGATGAGGCTCTCGACCCCGCCCAGGCTTTCCGCCAGCGCGAACAGCCGCGTCCGCGCGACGAGGTCCACCGCCTCGTCCTCGGACGATGCGAGGAACGAGACCATGCCGCCGAAGTCGCGCATCTGACGCGCGGCGATCTCGTGCCCGGGGTCGGACGCGAGCCCTGGATAGAGGACGCGCTCGACCGCCTCGTGGCCGTCGAGGTACGCCGCGATCCGCCGCGCGTTCTCGCAGTGGCGCTCCATCCGGAGAGCGAGCGTCTTCAGGCCGCGCAGCACGAGCCAGGCGTCGAAAGGCCCCGGCACCGCCCCCAGCGACTTCTGCAAGAACGTCAGCCGCTCGGCGATCGACGGGTCGTTCGTGACGACGGCGCCGCCGATGACGTCGCTGTGGCCGCCGAGGTACTTCGTCGTCGAATGGATGACGGCGTCGGCGCCGAGCTCCAGCGGCAGTTGGAGGTACGGCGTCGCGAACGTGTTGTCGACCACGAGCAGCGCACCGACCGCGTGCGCGGCGTCTGCCGCGCGGCGGATGTCGACGACGTTGAGCATCGGGTTCGACGGCGTCTCGACCCAGACGAGCCTGACGTCCTCGTCGAGATGGCCCGACAGCCCCTCGTCGAACTCCGCGGCGGGGACGTAGGTGAAGCGGTAGCCCTTCGGCTCGTAGATCTGCGAGGTCATGCGGTAGACCCCGCCGTACACGTCTGCGATCAGGACGACCCGTTGCCCCGGGTCGACGAGGTGCATGAGCGTGGTCGTCGCGCCGAGGCCCGACGAGAAGGCGACTCCGTGGTCGGCGCCCTCGAGCGACGCAAGCGCGTCCTGGAGCGCGGTCCGCGTGGGATTGCCCACCCGCGCGTAGTCGTAGCCCTTGTTCTCGCCGACCGCCTCCTGCACGAACGTCGAGGTCTGGTAGATCGGCGTGATGATGGCGCCCGTGGCGGGATCCGGATCCTGCCCGACATGGATCGCGCGCGTCTCGAAGTCCATCCACCCGATGCTACCGCCGCCGATGTGGGTCACACGGGGCGCGACGCCGACGGCTCCGTCCTCAGGCGTCGCGCGTCACCCGCTCGAGGCCGAGCGCGCGCGCGAGCCTCGTCGCGGCACGCTCGAGCGGGTCGTCGAGACGGCGGCGAATCCTCGGCTCGGGCGTGAACCTCCGGATCCGCAGCACGCTCTCGCGGCGGTCCGACTTGAGATCCGCGCGCCCGACGAGCCGGTCGTCGAGCAGGAGCGGGAGGACGTAGTAGCCGTAGACGCGCTCGTGCTCGCGCTTGTAGACCTCGATCACGTGCTCGAAGCCGAACAGGCGCGTCACGAACGGGCGGTCCCACATCAGGTTGTCGAACGGGCACAGCAGAACGGCCCCCGACGGCGCGCCGTCCACCTCGGCCTCCGCTGGGACGACGACCGGCGGGCCGCCGTCGTCGACCTCGACTCGCCGGACGAGACCTTCGGCGACGAGCCTGTCGACGTGCGGGCGCATCGCCTTCGCACCGCCGCCGAACCGGCAGTGCTCGGCGATTCCCGACTCGGTGAGGGCGCCGCGGCCCTCGATCGCCCGGAGCGCGTACGCGCGCTGGAAGTCCTCCTCGGACGGCGTCGGCGCCTCGAGCGCCTCGCGCGGGATCACCCGCTCCGGCAGGTCGTAGACCCGCTGGAACCCCTGCCGCCCGGCGATCGCGAGCTCGCCCGCCGCGAACAGATGCTCGAGCGCGCGCTTCTCGGGCTTCCACCCCCACATCGGCCCGCTTCGCCCCTCGAACGCGCGCACGGGGAGCGCCCCCTCCTCGCCGATGCGCGCGAGAACCCGCCGCTCGACGTCCCGCCCCTCCGCCGTGCGCTCGCGGCCCCACCAGTGGCGCTCTCGGAGGTGCTCCATCCGGCGCTTGAAGAGCGGGTAGTCGTCGATCGCGACGAGGCACGCCTCGTGTGCCCAGTACTCGAAGATCCGGCCGGCGCCGAGCAGCCGCGAGACGCCGGCCTCGTCGTAGGCGCCGATCCGTGAGGTGAGCGTGAGCCGGTGGGCGCGGTCGACGGTCGCGATCGAATCGAGCTGGATCGCCTGCACCCGGCGTACCTCCGCCGCGACCGCGTCGTCGCCCGCTCGCCGGAACCGCGACGAGTAGCCCTGGTGCTCGACGACGTAGCGTCGCAGCGCGTCGACGGCTACGGCCACGCCGCCTCCCTTCGTTTCTTCGCCACGCCGCCCACGTAGCGACGAAACGAGCGCCGGCGCCACCGCCATTCCCGGAGCCGCTCATTCGCCTCTGCGGCCTGTGGCAGGGTGGGCGGCGTGCAAGGGCCGACGGGGACGGGGCCGACGCTACGGGCGGCGGACGCGATCGTCGTCCTCGGCGGCCGCACGGATCGCGTGCCGGTCGGGCGAGCGCTCTGGGAGCAGGGCGTCGCGCCCACGCTCGTCGTCTTCAACGCGACCGGGACGGGTGAGGGCGAGCACGTCTACCTGCGTCCGGAGCCGCATTCGACACGCGGCGAGGCGCGCGCCGCCGCGGCTCTCGCCGCCGAGCGCGGCTGGCGCTCGCTCGTCGTGGTCACGTCGCGCTACCACGTGCGGCGGGCGCGGATGATCTTCCGCCGCGCGTGGGACGGCGAGCTGCGGATGGTCGCGTCGCCGTCGCCGACCTGGCGGCTTCCGTTCGACCTCGCGCTCGAGCTGGTGAAGGCGATCTACGCGGTCGCGATCCTCCGGTCGCCGTGACCGGCGCCGGCCGGCGCAGCACGGATCAGCGTGCGTGGGCGAGGTACTCGAGGACGTCGGACCGTGTCACGACGCCGAGCGGTTGTCCGGCCTGGGCCACGACGACGGCGTTCGTGCGGCCTGTCAGCGCGGCGACGATCTCGTCGACGCTCGCGCTCGACTCGACGGTCGCGAGCGGCGGCTGCATGGCGGCGGCGACGTCCTCGTGGAGCGCGTCGGCGTTCTTGAACACGCGCTCGAGGAGGTCGCGGTCCTGGAGCGAGCCGATCACGTCGGCGAGCGAGCCGGACTCGCCGTCGCGGACGACCGGGAGCTGCGAGATCGAGTAGCGCTCCATCACGTCGATCGCTTCGGCGACCTTCCTGTGCGCCGCGATCGTGACGAGCCCGGGGACGGATCCGTGCTTCGCCCGCAGCAGCTCGCCGACGGTCGGCGCCGGCGCCGACCGCTCGAGGAACCCGTGCTCGATCATCCAGTTGTCGTCGAGGAACTTCGAGAGGTACGAGCGACCCGAGTCGGGGAGGATCGTGAGGATCCGCGCCTTCGGGCCGAGCCGTGCTGCGTACGCGAGAGCGCCGGCGACCGTCGACCCTGCCGACCCGCCGACCAGCAGCCCCTCCTCGTGCGCGAGCCGCCGCGCGGTCAGGAACGACTCGCGGTCCGAGACACGGATCCACTCGTCGACGACGTCGAGGTCGATCGTGTCGGGCCACGTGTCCTTGCCGATCCCCTCGACGAGGTATGGGTGGAGCTCGGTCTCGTCCCGGGCGGTGTAGATCGACCCCTCGGGATCGACGCCGACGATCGTCACCTCGGGCTTGTGCTCCCGGAACCAGCGCCCGACGCCGCTGATCGTCCCGCCCGTGCCGACGGAGATCACGATCGCGTCGAGCTCGCCGCGCGTCTGCTCCCAGATCTCCGGCGCGGTCGTCTCGTAGTGCGCCTCCGGGTTCGCCATGTTCGAGTACTGGTCGGGCTTGAAGCCGCCCGGGATCTCCTCGGCGAGGCGCGACGATACGGAGTAGTACGACTCGGGGGAGTCGTGGTCGACCGCCGTCGGCGTGATCACGACCTCGGCGCCGTACGCGCGGAGCATCGAGATCTTCTCCTGGCTCATCTTGTCGGGCATGACGAAGATGCAGCGGTAGCCGCGAAGCGCGGCGACCATCGCGAGGCCGACGCCGGTGTTGCCGGAGGTGGGCTCGACGATCGTCCCGCCCGGGCGCAGCTTCCCCTCGCGCTCGGCGGCGTCGATCATCGCGATCCCGATGCGATCCTTGTTCGACCCGCCGGGGTTCATGAACTCGAGCTTGGCGAGGATCGTCCCGGGGACGCCGGCGGAGATGCGGTCGAGGCGGACGATCGGCGTCGAGCCGACCAGATCGAGGATCGTCGGGTACTCGGCGGCCACGCGCGGGAAGGGTACCCGGGCGGCCCGCGCTGGACCCGCGACCGACAGGGAGGAACGTATGAGAATCGTCACGATCGGATCGGGCAACGTGGGCGGCGGCCTCGCCGCCAGATGGGAGGCGGCGGGCCGCGAGGTCACGCGCCTCGGCCGCGGCGGCGGCGACGCTGCTGGCGCCGACGCGGCGCTGCTCGCGGTCCCGGCGGCCGCGATCGAGGACGCCCTCGCGTCGGTGACCGGCCTCGGCGGCGTTCCGGTGATCGACGCCACGAACGCGTGGCGAGGGGGGCCGCCCGACGGATTCGACTCGCTCGCGGCGTTCGTCCGGTCGCTCACGGGCGGCCCCGTCGCGAAGGCGTTCAACCTGAACTTCGCGCTCATCTACGACCGGATCGACGAGGAGCGCGTCCCGCCGAGCTGCATCTACTGCGCCGACGAGGAGGCGCGCGAGGTGACCGAGCGGCTGATCATCGATGCGGGCTTCGATCCCGTGAGCGCCGGAGACCTCTCGGCCGCGCGCCTCGTCGAGGATCACCTCGCCCTGATGTTCGCCGTCAACGGCGCCGGGCTCGGCCCGTTCTTCTACCGGATGGCGCCGCCGGGGCAGCTCTGCGGGTAGGCGCCTCTAGTGGCGGAAGTGCCGACGGCCCGTGAGCACCATGGCGCCGCCGGCGGCCCGGACGGCCTCGAGCACCTCGGCGTCGCGCTTGGAGCCGCCCGGTTGGATGACCGCTCGGATGCCCGCTTCGAGCGCGAGCTGCGGCCCGTCTGCGAACGGGAAGAACGCGTCCGACGCGATGACCGCACCGGTCGTGTCGTGGCCGTGCTCGCGCGCGTGGTCGAGCGCGATCCTGACCGCGTCGACGCGGCTCGTCTGGCCGGCGCCGACCCCGATCGTCCTGAGGTCGCGTGCGATCACGATCGCATTCGAAACGACGTGCTTGCAGACACGCCACGCGAACAGGAGGTCGCCCCACGCCGCCTCCGAGACCTGGCCGCAGGCGACCGTCATGTGCTCCCGGTCCTCGACGTCCGAGTCGCGCTCCTGGACGAGCAGGCCGCCGAGGACGCGGCGGAGGTCGCGCTCGCCGGGTGTCTCGGCGCGCCGCTCGCGGTCGCGGAGGATGCGCACGGCCGGCTTCGTCCCCAGCGCCGCGAGCGCCTCGGGCTCGTAGTCGGGCGCGAGCACGACCTCGACGAACTGCTCGGCGATCCGCCTCCCGAGCGCGGCCGGAACCGGCCGGTTCAGCACGAGGACGCAGCCGAACGACGAGACGGGGTCCGTCGACAGCGCACGCTCGTACGCGTCGTCGATCGTCCCCGCCACGGCGGTTCCGCACGGGTTGCCGTGCTTGACGATCACCGCTGTCGGAAGCGCGAACTCGCGCGCGACGCGGCGCGCCGCCTCGAGGTCGCCGAGGTTGTTGTAGGAGAGCTCGCGCCCACCGAGCTGCTCGACGCGTGACAGGAGATGCCGGCGCGCGCCGTCCTCGCGGTAGTACGCCGCGTGCTGGTGGGGGTTCTCTCCGTAGGGGAGGTCAGCGACCTTGTGGAAGGCGAGCGTGAGGTGCGCCGGAAACGGCTCGGTCTCGCCGAACCAGTTCGCGATCGCGGCCTCGTAAGCGGCGGTGGCGGCGAACGCCTGCGCGGCGAGCGCACGTCGCTCCTCGAGCGGGACCCGGCCTTCCGCGCGCAGCGACGCCAGCACGTCCGCGTACTGCTCCTCCCGCGAGACCGCGACGACGTGGGCGAAGTTCTTCGCGGCTGCTCGAAGGAGCGTCGGCCCGCCGATGTCGATCATCTCGACCGCCTCCGCCTCGGTCGCGCCGCGGCGGCCCGCGACCGATGCGAACGGGTAGAGGTTGACGCAGACGAGGTCGAAGGGATCGATCTCGTGCTTCGCGAGCGCGTCGCGGTCCTCGGCGAGGTCGCGTCGCGCGAGGATCCCCGCGTGGATCCGGGGGTGGAGCGTCTTCACGCGGCCGCCGAGGAGCTCCGGCGCGGCCGTCACCTCCTCGACGCGGGTGACGGGGACCTCACGGTTCTCGAGGAACGATGCGGTGCCGCCCGACGAAACGATCTCGAAGCCAAGCTCCACGAGCCCGCGCGCGAACTCGTCGACGCCGGACTTCTCCCACACCGAGACGAGCGCCCTCACAGCGCGGCCCCTGCGGAGGCCGCGCTGACGCGGGAGGCGACGAGCGCCGCGACGACTTCCGGGAGGAGGCGGTGCTCGACTGCATGGATCCGCTCCTCGAGGGTCTCCCGCGGCTCGACCGGGACGCGCTCCTGCCGGATGATCTCGCCCGTGTCGAGGCCCTCGTCGACGCGATGGACGGTCACGCCGGTCTCCGACACCCCTGCGCCGAGCGCGTCTGCGATCGCGTGCGCGCCCGGGAACGCCGGCAGAAACGACGGATGCACGTTCACGATCGACCCGGGAAACCGGTCGAGGAACGGGCACGTGAGCAGATGCATGTACCCCGCGAGCACGACGAGCTCGACGCCGTGCTCCTCGAGCCACGTCGCCATCACCAGGTCGCGCTCCTCGCGGTCGGCGTGGCAGTCCAGCGAGAACGTCGCGAGGGGGACGCCCGCGGCCCGCGCGCGCACGAGTGCGTAAGCGTCGCGGCGGTTGGAGGCGACGGCGGCCACAGGGAGGCCGGCGTCGAGCAGCGCCTGCAGGTTCGTGCCGCTCCCGGAGACGAGGACGCCGATCACGCTTCGACCACCCTTCCGATCACGCGCTCGCCCGGCGCGGCCTCCTCGACGACGGCGCAGTAGCCGATCCCCAGGTTGAAGACGCGCCGGAGCTCCTCCTCCTCCACGTGGTGCGCGAGCCACGCGAAGACCGGCGGCCGCTCCCACGCGTCCCAGTCGATCTCCGCCGCGCACGCGGGCGGCAGGACGCGCAAGAGGTTGCCGACGATCCCGCCGCCCGTGACGTGCGCAAGCGCTTTCGCGCGGCCGCGAAGCGCGCGCACGTCGTCGAGGTAGAGGCGCGTGGGCGCGAGCAGGTCCGGCCCGTCGTACGGCTCGTACTCGAGCACCCGGCGCACGAGCGTGAAGCCGTTCGCGTGCACGCCGGCCGACGGAAGCCCGATCACGACGTCGCCGGCTTCGACGGTCGACCCGTCGACGAGATCGTCCCGGTCGACGACGCCGACGCAGGTTCCGGCGACGTCGAGCTCGTCCTCCCGGTAGATCCCCGGCAGCTCGGCGGTCTCGCCTCCGACGAGCGCGACACCTGCCGCGCGGCACACCGCGGCCGCGCCCTCGACGATCTCGGCCACCTGCTCGAGATCGACGGCGCCGGCGGCCACGTAGTCGAGGAGCAGGAGCGGCGTCGCGCCCGTCGTCAGGACGTCGTTGATCGCGTGCGCGGCGAGATCGGCGCCGCAGTCGCGGAGCCGCCCGCGCTCCCGCGCGAGCACGAGCTTCGTGCCCACCCCGTCCGTCGACGCGACGAGCAGGCGCCGCTCGTCGAGCGGGTGGACGCCCGCGAACGCGCCGAACCCCGTCGCGCCGGTGGACTCGACGGCAGCGCGGAGTCGGTCGACGACCGCGCCCGCGACGGCGAGCGAGACCCCCGCGGCGGCGTAGTCGTGGCGAGCAGCGGTCGAGCGGGGCAGGCGTCCAGCTTAGACGGTCGATCCGACGGCTCACACGGCGCCCCGAGGTGCGGCTGGCCACACCCGAGAACGCCTGCCAGCCGGATCGCGCCCGCTCGGCGCTCGCGACACGATGCTCCCATGAAGCGCATCGATTCCCCGAGTGGCACCGGACTCGTCATCCTTCACCCCATCGGCGGCTCGCCCGCCGACGTGGAGCCCGGAGCGTCGCTCGCGCGGCACCTTCCTCCCCGTGCGGTCGGGACGCCTGCCGTCCAGTCCGCTGCCGCGCTGACCAACGGCCGGCTGCCGCGCACCATGCGCGCGGCAGCCGCCGCGCTTCCCTCTTTGTCGCCTCGCGCCCTGTTCGCCGCGGCGCCAGCGCGCCCCCCGCGCGAGCGGTAGTTTGGAGACGTTCCGGTGCTCTGGGACTATGGACTCATGAGGACGATCCTCGTCGTCGACGACCATCCCACGTTCCGTGCCACCGCGCGCGCGCTGCTCGACGCGGAGGGGTTCGACGTGGTCGGCGAGGCCGTTGACGGTGAGACGGCGCTCGCGGCGATCGAACGTCTCCACCCGGAGGTCGTGCTGCTCGACGTGCAGCTCCCGGACATGGACGGGTTCGAGGTGGCGGCGCGCGTGCCGCAGGCGCCCGGCGCGCCGAGGATCGTGTTCACGTCGAGTCGGGACGCCGCCGACTTCGGCGCGCTCGTGGAGTCGTCCGGCGCGTGCGGATTCGTGCCCAAGGACGAGCTCTCAGGGGCCGCGATCGTCGCATTGCTCGGGTGAACGGCCGCCGCCTCGCAATCGTCTACGTGGTCGTCGGCGTCCTTCTCGGCGCCGGCGCCGTCGTTCTGGTCCGCGCGAGCGACCGCGACCCCGACTCGGCGCTCCTGCTCCTCGCCGCCGCGCTCGTCGGGCTGGCGTTCGTCGCGGCCGCCGCCGTTGCGCAGGTGCGGCGGCCAGAGAACCGCACCGGGCTGCTGCTCGCGCTCGTCGGTTGGGCGTGGTACCTCGGCTGGTTGACCTACGCGGACACGCCGTTCTGGCACACCCTCGGGATGGCGGTCGTGCCGTTCTTCCTCGCGCCGTTCGTCCACCTGCTGGTCGCCTATCCGACCGGGCGGCTCGCGCGGCGGTCGGAGCGCGTGCTCGTGGTCGCGACCTACGCGTTCGTGCTCGGGCTCCCGGCGCTGATCCTGCTCTTCGACCGCAGCCCGCCGATGCAGTGCGACGGCTGCCCGCGGAACGCGTTTCTCGTCGCGTCGCAGCCGCGGGTCGAGGACGCGCTCACGCTCCTTCTGGACGCCGCCGCGATCGCCGGGATGATCGCGGTGACTTCGATCCTCGCGCGCCGCTGGCGGTCGGCGAGCGTGACCTACCGGCGCGCTCTGACGAGCGTCCTGTTCTCGGGCGGGCTCGCCCTGTTCCTGACGGCTGTCGGCGTGGTCGTCCGGCCGCTGAGCCCGGGGTTCGCCGACGCCGTCGCCGTGGGCGCCGCCGTCGCGTTCACGGCGGTGCCGATGTTCTTCCTCGCGGGGCTGCTCCGCGGGCCGTTCGCGTTCGCCGCCGTCGCGCGCCTGATCGGGGATCTCGGGGTCGCGCCGGCCCCGGGGCGCCTGCGCGACGCGCTGCGTGCGGTTCTGCACGACCCGACGCTCGAGCTCGGGTACTGGGTGTCCGACCCGCCGGGGTATATCGACATCGAGGGACGGAAGTTCGATCCGAACGATCGCGGCGCCGCCACCTTCGTCGACGACGAGACCGGCCGGATCGCCGTCGTCGTCCACGATCCCGCGTTGCTCGAGGACCGCGACCTGCTCGAGGGCGTCGCGGCGGCCGCGCGGCTCGCGCTCGCCAACGAGCGCCTCCACGCGGAGCTCCGGGCGCGCGTTCGCGATCTGGAAGGCGAGCGCGACTTCACGCGCCTCGTCGTCGACACCGCGCCGGCGTACTTCTGCGTCGTCGACCCGCAGGGGCGGATCGCCCGGTTCAACCAGACGCTCGCGAACGTCACCGGCGTCGTCGACGACGAGCACGTCCGCGACCGGCTCGTTTGGGACGTCTTCGGGGTCGAGGAGGAGGCCGAGGACCTCCGCGCGAGCCTCGCGATCACGGCGGTCGGCGGCCGCGGCGAGCCGCACGACCAGACGCTCCTCGCGCGCGACGGCTCGCGCCGCGTCGTCACCTGGTCGGAGGTCGTGATCCCCGACGACGAGGGCCAGCTCCGGTACGTCCTGCTGTCGGGGGTCGACGTGACCGACCGCCTGGCGCACGAGGCGGAGGTCAGCCAGGTGGCGGAGGAGCAAGCGGCCCTGCGCCGTGTCGCGACGCTCGTCGCGTCGGGCCCGACCGAGGCCGAGGTGCTCGCGGCAGTGACCTACGAGGTCGCGCAGCTCTTCGGCGCGCAGAGCGCGAACACGCTTCGGTGGGAGGGAGACTCGGTCCGCGTGGTCGGCGGTTGGAGCGCGCGCGGCGAGCGGACGAACGAGATCGGGAGCGTCTTCCAGATGGGTGGGGACACGGTCACCGCCCGCGTCGTGCAGACGGGCGCACCGGCAAGGGTCGAGTCGCGCGACGATCTGAAGAGCCCGCTCGCGCGCGACCGGTGGGTCTCGCTCGGGCTCCACGCGACGATCGGCGCTCCGATCGTCGTCGACGGCCGACTCTGGGGCGTCGTCACGACGTCGCGGACGCACCCCGGAAACCCGTTCCCGGCGGGCGCGGAGGGGCGGCTGGGCGACTTCGCCGCTCTCGTCGCGCAGGCGATCGCGAACGCGGAGGCGCGCCGCGAGGTCGCTGCGCTCGCCGAGGAGCAGGCTGCGCTGCGGCGCGCCGCGACCCTCGTCGCCGGAGGCCGCTCGCGAGGCGAGGTGCTCGAGGCGGTGACCCGCGAGATCGGAGAGCTGTTCGGGGCGACCTCGGCTCACCTCATGCGCTGGGCCGGGATCCAGGATGTCTTCGTGGTTCTCGGCGGGTGGACGGCCGACGACCGCGGGCGCTCGCTCCGCGCCGGGTCGACCTACCGCGCCTGCGGCGAGAACGCCACGGTCCGCGTCCTCGAGACGGGCCACGCTGCGGCGACGCTCGAGACGGCGGAGGTGCAGGACGCCGACGGGAGCTGGGTCGAGCTCGGCACGGAGCCGGCGGTCTCCGCACCGGTGATCGTCGGCGGCAATCTCTGGGGCGCGGTGACGGCGTGCCGCCGCGACGGCGCGTTCGCGGAGGGGACGGAAATCCGCCTGCGCAACTTCGCGAACCTGATCGCCCAGTCGATCGCGAACGACGAGGCGCGGGAGGAGCTGCAGGCTTCGCGCGCCCGTATCGTGAAGGCGGCCGACGACGCGCGGCGGCGTCTCGAACGGAACCTCCACGACGGCGCGCAGCAGCGCCTCGTCGCGGTGTCGATCTCGCTCCGGCTCGCGCTCGCGAAGCTCTCCACCGCCCCGGCGGAATCCGAGCGGCTCCTCGCCGTCGCCGCCGAGGAGCTGACGCAGGCGATCGAGGAGCTGCGCGAGCTCGCGCGCGGGATCCACCCGGCGATCCTCACCGACCGGGGCCTCGATCCTGCGCTCGAGGCTCTTGCCCGCCGCGCGCCGGTGCGGGTCGACCTCCGCAGCGAGCTCGACGGGAGGCTTCCCGGGCCGGTCGAGGTCGCTGCGTATTACGTCGTGTCGGAGTCGCTCGCGAACGTGGCGAAGTACGCCCAGGCGACGGAGGTACAGGTGCGCGTGGAGCGCCGGAACGGCGTCGCGCGGGTCGAGGTCGCCGACGACGGCGTGGGCGGCGCCGACCCGACCAGCGGCTCGGGGCTGCGCGGCCTCGCCGACCGCGTCGAGGCGCTGGACGGGCGGCTCGGCGTCGAAAGCGTCCCCGGCGCCGGCACCCGCGTCTGGGCCGAGATCCCAGCCGTGTGACAATGGCGGCGTGAACCACAGTTCGATCGCTCGCACGCGCACCTTCCTCGGCCGCCGCCCGCGGTACCCGCGCGGCGGGCGGACGGGCCGGCCGGGCGCGGACGCGCGAAGGGGGCGGGGATGAGCCTCCCGCGCGGCACCGTCACGTTCATGTTCACGGACGTCGAGGGGTCGACGGCGCTCCTCCAGCGCCTCGGCGACGACTACACGCGCATCCTCGGCGAGCATCGCGAGGCCCTGCGCGCCGCCGTGGCCGCAGTGGGCGGCTCCGAGGTCGACTGCCGCGGCGACGAGCTGTTCGCGGTCTTCTCGGATGCGTCGGCGGCCGTCCGCGCGGCCTTCCAGGCGCAGCGGGAAGGCGTCGACGCGATTCGCGTCCGGATCGGCCTCCACACGGGAACCGCGACCGTCTCCGACGGCGCGTACTACGGTCTCGACGTCCACCGCGCGGCCCGTATCTGCGCGGCCGCGCACGGCGGGCAGGTCGTGCTGTCGGACGCCGCGTGCGAGGCCGCCGAGGCGTCGGCGGTCGAGCTGGGCGAGTACCGGCTCCGCGGGCTCCCGCATCCGGAACGCCTCTTCCAGCTCGTCGGCGAGGGCCTCGAGCGCGAGTTCCCGCCGCTCCGCACCGAGAGCCCGAAGAGCGAGATCGACACCGGCGAGATCACCGTCGTCCTCGCCGACGACTCCGTCCTCCTGCGTGAGGGCGCCGCGCGGCTGCTCGAGGACGCCGGCTTCCGCGTGCTCGGCCAGGCCGGCGACGCCGACGACCTGCTGCTGAAGGTGCGGAGCTACCGGCCCGATCTCGCCATCGTCGACATCCGGATGCCGCCGACGCACACCGACGAGGGCCTGCGCGCGGCCAAGGAGATCCGGGAGCGGTATCCCGACACCGGCGTGCTCGTGCTCTCGCAGTACGTCGAGGCGGAGTACGCGATGGAGCTCCTCTCCGACAGCGCGGAGGGCGTCGGGTACCTGCTGAAGGACCGGATCGGCGACATCGCCGAGTTCGCGTCCGCCGTCCGCCGCGTCGCCGAGGGAGGATCGGCGCTCGACCCGGCGATCGTCTCGCGGCTCGTCGGGCGCCGCCGCGGCGCCGACCCGCTCGACACGCTGACGCCGCGCGAGCGCGAGGTGCTGGAGTTGATGGCCGAGGGCCGCTCCAACAAGGCGATCGCCGACCGGATGGTCGTGACCGAGCGCGCGGTCGAGAAGCACGTGACGAGCATCTTCGGCAAGCTCCGGCTCCCCGCGAGCTCGGAGGATCACCGCCGCGTCCTCGCGGTGCTCGCCTACCTCCACGGGTAGGGCCAGCCCTACCCCGAGATGCCTGCTGGCGCCACTGGCGCCGCCCCGACGCGCTGTCAGTCTCCTCCCATCGACGAACGAGGAGGCCACGGTGCAGACCACGATCGACAGCACGCAGATCCCGATGGAGCTCGACCGCCGCGAGAACCACGGCATCGCGGTGTCGCTCCTCTGGCAGCAGGCGACCGGCATCGTCTCGGTCGCGGTCACCGACGATTTGACGGGCGACGCGTTCGAGCTCGTCGTCCCGCCGAGCCAGGCGCTCGACGCGTTCCACCACCCGTACGCCTATGCCGCCGGCGGCGCCGTCTCGACGACGACGCTGGGCGCGCTCGAGCCGATCGCCGCGTAACCCCCCTCGCCGCACCCGGCTCCTCCCGGGGCCGCCCTCAGGGCGGCCCCCTTTTGTGGTCCAGGGGCCGTTCGGGGCGATCACGGGTGGTCGTGGGAGGCCCGTCCGGTGAGGGTGAGGGAGGCCGCACGACGGGATGCCTGCCACCTCCATGGGAACCGCCCCGCGCCGCCGGCAAGGTGCGTACACCCCCCAAACGCCAGGAGGCGCTCTAAATGTCACCGCTCGCAGATTCGCGCAACGTTGCAGCCCGGATGGGCCGCTGGAGCGCAACGCACAAGAAGACCGCCATCTTCGGGTGGCTGGCCTTCGTCGCCGCCGCGTTCATGATCGGGAACGTCCTCGGCACGAAGCAGCTCGACCCCGACAAGGCCGGCTCGGGCGAGTCCGGCCGCGTCGACGCGATCATCTCCGACGAGTACAAGCAGAAGCTCGGCGACACGGTCCTGATCCAGAGCACGAAGCACACCGTGGACGATCCGGCGTTCAAGGCCGCGATCAGCGACACCGCGACGACCCTCGCGAACGTGAAGACCGTCGGGCGCGTTCACTCGCCGTACGAGCCCGGGAACGCGGGCCAGATCTCGTCCGACCGCCACTCGGCGCTCGTCAGCGTCGAGCTTCGCACGACGGACGACAAGCGCGCCGAGAAGCTGGACGTTCCGGTGCAGAAGGAGATCGCGTCGCTCGTCAAGGAGCACCCGTCCGTGACGATCGAGGAGTTCGGCGTCAACTCGACCGAAGAGCTCGACAAGGCCGTCAAGGACGACTTCGCAAAGGCCGGCATCCTCTCGGTCCCCGTCACGCTCGGCATCCTGCTGGTCGCGTTCGGCGCGCTGGTCGCCGCGGGCCTCCCGCTCCTCCTCGCGCTCACCGCGGTGTTCGCGACGATGGGCCTGCTCGCGATCCCCAGCCAGTTCGTCCCGCTCGACGAGAACGTCGGCGTGATCGTCCTGCTGATCGGCCTGGCCGTCGGCGTCGACTACTCGATGTTCTACTTGAAGCGGGAACGTGAGGAGCGTGCCGCCGGCCGCAGCGAGGAAGCGGCGCTCGAGGCCGCCGCTGCGACGTCGGGCCGCGCAGTCCTCATCTCGGGCCTCACCGTCATGGTCGCCATGGCCGGGATGCTTCTGACGGGCGACAAGACGTTCAGCGGGTTCGGCGTCGCCACGATCTTCGTGGTCGCCGTCGCCGTGCTCGGGTCGCTGACCGTCCTTCCGGCCGTGCTCGCCGCCCTCGGCGACAAGGTCGACAAGGTTCGGCTCCCGTTCGTCCGCCGGTTCCGCCGCTCGGACGGCGAGGGACGCGTGTGGGGCCCGATCGTCGATCGCGTCCTGCGCCGCCCGCTGCTCTCGGCCGTCCTCGCGACCGGGTTCCTGCTCGCCCTGGCCGCGCCGGCGCTGCACATGCACACGGGCCAGCCCGGGAACAACACCCTGCCGCAGAACCTCCAGTCGGTGAAGACCTTCAACAAGATCGAGAAGGCGTTCCCGGGCGATCAGGTCGGTGCGACGGTCATGGTCAAGACCGACGACGTGAACCGCCCCGACGTCAAGGCCGCGATCGCCGAGCTCCAGCACAGGGCGATTGCGACCGGCCAGTTCCACGAGCCGACCGACGTCGACTACAACGGGCGCGGCACGATCGCGCTCGTCTCGCTCGCGATCCAGGGCGACGGGCAGGACGCGAAGTCGAACGCTGCGCTCGACACGCTCCGCACTTCGGTGATCCCCTCGACCGTCGGCAGGCTCGACGGCACCGAGGTCGGCGTCACCGGGCAGACGGCGCAGACGAAGGACTTCAACGACCAGATGAAGTCGTCCGCCCCGATCGTCTTCGCGTTCGTCCTCCTGTTCGCGTTCGCCCTGCTGCTGAAGACGTTCCGCTCGATCGTCGTCGCAGTCAAGGCGATCGTCCTCAACCTGCTGTCGGTCGCGGCCGCCTACGGCGCGCTCGTGCTCGTCTTCCAGCACGGCTGGGGCCACCAGCTGCTCGGCTTCAGCGCCACCGGCCCGATCGTGGCCTTCCTGCCGGTCTTCCTGTTCGTGATCCTCTTCGGGCTCTCGATGGACTACCACGTGTTCATCCTCAGCCGCGTCCGGGAGGCCTACGACCGCGGAATGACCACCGAGGAAGCCGTGTCCCACGGCATCAAGACGACCGCCGGCACCGTCACGAGCGCCGCGATCGTCATGGTCGGCGTGTTCGGGATCTTCGCCTCGCTCCAGTTCATGTTCCTGAAGCAGTTCGGCGTCGGCCTCGCCGTCGCGGTGCTGATCGACGCCACGATCGTCCGCGCCGTGCTGCTGCCGGCCTCGATGAAGCTGCTCGGCGACTGGAACTGGTACCTCCCGCGGTGGCTCGAGTGGCTGCCGCAGGTGCGCCACGAGACCGCTCCGACCACCACCCCGGAGCCGGCGGCCGCCTAGGCGCGTCGCCCGGTCGGAGCTCTACGCGAACCGCTCTGCGTAGAGCTCCGGCCGGCCCTCCGGCCCGCCGGGCAGGAAGCGGACGACCGTGCCGCCGACGTCCACGGCGGCATCGTCGATCCGGAGCCCGAGGATGTCGGCGAGGACGCCGGCCTTCGTCTCCGGGTCGTCCGCCCGCAGCTGGAGCTCCGCGACGCGGAGCTCCGGGCCGTCATCGAGCAGCTCGTCGATCCACTCCCGCGGCGGGTGGACCTCGAGCCGGTAGCCGGCGCTCGTCGCGACGAAGGTGCGGCGGCCGCCGTGCTCCTGGACGCGGAGCTTCCACTCCGTCGCGCGCCGGAGCACCGCCTCGAACTCGCCGTCGTCGAGCGCAATCCCGAGGTGGTCGACCCGCGGCACTGCCCAGTGCCCCGGCTGGACCACCACGTTCACGGAGCCGCGCTCCAGCTCCGACAGGCGGAGCTTGAACCCGTCGCGGTCGAGCCGCTCCCACGAGACGCCCGGCTCGGCCGCGACGTGATCCTCGCCGATCCGGCCGTAGCGGGCGACGAGCCGGAACGCGAGCTTCGCGAGGTAGCGCGCCTCGACGTCGCGGACGCGCGAGGTCACCAGGTGGTAGTGGAACAGGTGCACCGGGCGTTCGGGTCAGCGGATCAAGAGCCGGTCGAGCGATGCCCGGCCACCGCGGCCGAGCGCGACGTCAGCGTAGACGCGATCCCGCGCGAGCGCGCGGTCGTACCGCCGTGCCCCCGCCTCGGACGTGTAGTAGCGCTCGATCCCGAACGCGATTCTGCCGCCCTCGACGCGGCCGCGGATGAACGACCCGCCGTCGGGCCTCTCGCTCGCGACGTCCCCGGCGACCCAGACGTCGGAGCCGTCCTCGCGGTGCAGCCGGACGTACGCGCGCGATCCGTCGGGGAGCCCGTCGGTGCGATCGCCGATCTCGTAGCGCAGCGCGACGTACTGGCCGCGGAACGGGTCGCGCGGGTCGAGCGGGTGCACGGCGAGCAGGACGTGCCGCGAGAACGCGAGGTCGGCCTCGTGCAGGCCCGCCAGGGCCACGGGCACGAGCGCCTGCGCCGCGACGAACACCCAGAAGAGCACGCGCTTCACCGGGCGCCCCCGAGGCGGCCGCGGTGGCGCTCGAGGAACCACGCGAGCGCGAGCACGAGCGACCCACCGGCGAGGAAGCCGATCGACCGCGGCAGGATCCGCGCGAAGAGGTCGAGGAACCGGAGCGCGGCCTCGACGACGACCGCAACGAGGCCCACGTTCACGAGCCACGGCTCGTCGGCGGCGTACCCGACGGCGACGGCGCCGAGCGCGAGGCCCACGAGGACGAGGTTCGGAAGGAGCGGGCCGACGTCGAAGAACGTCGCCCCGACCACGAGCGCGACGACCGCGCAGCAGCCGACCGCCTCCCATCGTCCCGTCGGCCGACGCCTGTCGAGCGCGAGTGCGACCGCGAGCGCGACGGCGGCGACCGCGACGCCTCCGATGAGGAGTCGGCCGACAGCGCCTGCGGACGTCTCGGCGACCTCGCCGGCGACGTCTGCCACCGTCAGCGGGAAGAGGAGCGCGAGCGTCGTCGGCGCGCCGATCCCGCGCAGCACTTCGGCCTCGAACCGAGTCCCGCCGGCGTACAGCGCCGCCGCGTACAGGGGCAGCGCGACGAGGATCGCCTCTGTGTGGCCGGCGTCCGCCAACTCGGACGCGATCCACGCTCCGAACGCGATCGCCGCGAGCGCCGCGAACGGCGACGAGCGGAGCAGCAGAGCGCCCGCCGTCGCCGCCGCCGACCACAGGAGGAACGCCAGCGGATCGTGGGCCGCGACGTTGTACATCTGCCCGACGAGGAAGAGGCTCGCGCCGAAGAGGAGGCACCCGAGCAGGAGGAGCGCCTCGGAAAGACGTGGCCGCGCGCTCCGCAGACGGTCGCCGAGCGCGTAGAGCGCGACGATGCCGCCGACGAGCAGCGCGAGGCGGGCGGCCCGCGGGATCTCGTCCCAGTTCGCAGCGAAGAAGAGGATGACGCCGAGGCCGACGCCGACGGCGCCGACGAGCGCGAGCACGCGGACGAACGAGTCGCGGCGGCGTGAGCGCTCGCGGGTCGCGTACCGCGCCAGGATCGCAGCGGCCTGCTCGCGCGAGACGAGCCCCTCGTCGACCCATTCGCGGGCCTCGGCCTCGATGCGGTCGCTCCACCGCGCCATTGCCTCCTTATGCCTCCTGCCTGCGACGGCTTGCCGCCGATCGTCGCCGAGCGGCGGGCGCGGCTCGACGATCGGCAGACTTCGCGTCGATGCCGGGCACGTGGACCCTCGATCCGCTCCAGCTCGTGCCGATCGCGGCGCTGGCGGTGCTCTACTCACGTCGCGTGCACACGCTCGCGGCGCGGGGGACGCCGGTGCCGCTCTGGCGCCGCCTAGCGTTCTGGGCCGGCGTCGGCCTCCTCCTGCTCGCGCTCGTCTCGCCGATCGACGAGATCGGCGAGGACGACTTCTTCTTCATGCACATGCTCCAGCACGTGATCCTGGGCGACCTCGCCCCGCTCTGTTTCGTGGCGGGGCTGACGGGGCCGGTGCTGCGGCCGGTGCTCGCGCTGAGGCCTGTCGAACGGCTGCGGATCCTCGCCCACCCGCTCGTAGCGCTCCCGCTCTGGACGGTCAACCTCTACGTGTGGCACCTCCCGGGCGCCTACCAGGCCGCCCTCGAGCACCCGCCCGTGCACGCCCTCGAGCACATCGCGTTCTTCACCTGCGGCGCGCTCATGTGGGCGCCCGTCCTCGAGACGCTCCCGGCGCCGGTGTGGTTCGGGACGGGGATGAAGCTCGGGTACATCGCTGTCGTGCGCCTCATCGAGACGGTCCTCGGCAACGTCTTCGTCTGGACGAGCAGCGTGATCTACCCGTGGTACGAGCACGCGAGCCCCCTGTGGGGGATCTCGGCGGTGCAGGACCAGAATCTCGCCGGCGTCGTGATGATGGCCGAGGGCGGGATCGTCACGATCGCCGCGCTCGCATGGCTCTTCCTGCGCCTCGCGGAGGAGGGCGAGCTGCGCCAGCGGCTGCTCGAGGAGGGCGTCGACCCGCGGACGGCGAGCCGCGCCGTCCGGTACGGGCGCGGGAACGACCTGGCGCGGACGCCGTGATCCGGGCGCTTCTGTTCGACTTCGACGGGCTACTCCTCGACACGGAGGGGCCGTCGTACCGCGCGTGGGTCGAGGTGTACGAGCACCACGGCCACGAGCTGCCGATCTCGACGTGGGCGGCGGCGATCGGCACGATCGACGGCTTCGACCCCGTCCGGCACCTCGAGGGCCTCGGCGTCCGGCTCGACCCGGCCGCGCAGGAGGCCCGTCGCCGGCGCGACCTCGACCTGTGCGACCTGGAGGAGCTGCGGCCCGGCGTGGCGGATCTCCTCGCCGAGGCCGACCGCCGAGGCCTCCGCGCCGCGATCGTCTCGTCGAGCGACGAGACGTGGATCGCGAGGCACCTCGACCGGCACGGGCTCCTCGACCGGTTCGACGCGATCGTGTGCGCGAACGGCGACAGCGAGCGCGCAAAGCCCCGCCCGACGCTCTACCTCGAGGCTCTCGACCGGCTCGGCGTGCGTGCCGACGAGGCCGCCGCGTTCGAGGACTCGCCGAACGGCGCCGCCGCGGCGGTCGCCGCGGGGATCTTCTGCATCGCGGTTCCGAACGGGGTCACGAGCGCGCTCGACCTCTCGATCGCCGATCGCGTCGTCGCGTCGCTCGAGGCGGTCGACCTCGACGATCTCGGGCGGTAGGCGCGCCGCGGCACGCGCGGGCGCCGGGCGGCGGCGCGTCGCACGATTCGGCGGCCGCGCGTTCCCGCGGAGGACAACAGCGGCCGCCGCTGAACGGATGCGGAGCCGTGATGCGTTCGCTTGCCGGCGTCCACCACGTCGACCTGGTCGTGTCGTCGATCGAGCGCAGCCTGCCGTTCTACCGCGACCTGCTCGCGCCGCTCGGCTACCACCGCCTGTCGGAGGTCGAGGGCGAGCGCGGCGAGACGATCTACTACCTCTCCGGCCCCGACGTCGCCGTCGGCGTCCGCGAGGCGCAGTCCGACCGCCCGGTCGACCGCTACGGCGTCGGCCTCCACCATCTCGCGTTCGAGGCGTGGTCGCGGGCGGCGGTCGACGATCGGGCCGAGTGGCTGCGCGCGCGCGGCGCGACGATCGAGAGCGGGCCGGAGGAGTACTCCTACGTGCCCGGCTACTACGCACTGTTCTTCTACGACCCGGACGGCCTCAAGCTCGAGGTCGTCCACGTTCCGGCCCAGGCCGCCTGAAAGGAGCAGCATGGAACCTCCGCGCGACGAACCGATCTCCTCCGAGTCCGAGACACAGCGGGTGCCACCGGGCGGCGGCTACGGCACCGCGCAGAGCATGTCCGTCAACTGGCCCTCCGGCGCACGGTTGCCGATCCCCGGGAATGCCGAGTGGGCGATGTGGTTCATCGTCGAGGTCCTGTTCGCGATCATCTGGGCGGCGAGCGATGCGGTCGACGCCGGCGCCTTCGTGACGGTCACCGCGGTCATCACGTTCGGCTACCTGATCTCCCGCGGGATCGCGAAGGCCTCGCGCGTGCTCGAGCAGTAGGCGGCGCGGTCGGTCTGCGCTCCGACCGTGCCGGTCGTCAGACGGGCGCGTGCTCGAACCGCCGCTTCGCGGCCTCGCGCGGAACCGCGGTCGGATAGTCGCGCGTGAGGCAGGCGCGGCAGAGGGTCGACGGCGGGCGCCGCGTCGCCGCCTGGAGCCCGTCCAGGGAGAGGTGCGCGAGCGACGTCGCGCCGATCGCCGCGCGCACGCCCTCGACATCCGTCCGCGCCGCGATCAGCTCCGCCTCGCTCGCGAAGTCGATTCCGTAGAAGCACGGCGCGACGACGGGCGGCGACGAGATGCGGACGTGCACCTCGGTCGCGCCGGCGTCGAACAGCATCGCGACGATCTGGCGGGTCGTCGACCCGCGCACGATCGAGTCGTCCACCACGACCAGGCGCTTGCCTGCCACCTCCGCGAGCGGGTTGAACTTCATCCGGATGCCCTGCTCGCGCATCCCCTGCTCCGGCTGGATGAAGGTGCGGCCGACGTAGCGGTTCTTGATGAGGCCCTCGCTGAATGGAATACCCAGCGCGCGTGCAAAGCCGATCGCGGCGGGCGTTCCCGAGTCGGGGATCGGCAGCACGAGGTCGGCGTCGGCGGGCGACTCGGCGGCGAGCGTCGCGCCCATCCTGACGCGCGCGCCGTGCACCTCGACGCCGGCGAGCCTCGAGTCGGGGCGGGCGAGGTAGAAGAGCTCGAAGATGCACAGCGCGCCGCGGGCCGCCTCGGGAACGGCCTGCGTCACCGCCACGCCGCCGTCGCCGGCGATCACCAGCTCCCCCGGCCGCACGTCGCGCTCGAACCGCGCGCCGACGAGGTCGAGCGCGCACGATTCCGACGCGACGACCGCGTCGTCGCCGAGGCGGCCGAGGACGAGGGGCCGGAAGCCGTGGCGGTCGCGGAACGCGAACAGGAGCCCGTCGGCGAGGCCGACGACCGTGGCTGCGCCTTCGAGGCGCGCCATCGTCGCGGCCACGGCGTCCGGCAGCGGCCGCGGGTCGTCCGCGATCAGCGCGGCGATCACCTCGCTGTCCGAGCTCGAAGCGAGCCGCGACCGCCCGACCTCGTCGCGCAGAGCCTCCGCGTTCACGAGGTTCCCGTTGTGCCCGACGGCGACGGTGCGCGCGGAGGCGTGGTGGATGAGCGGCTGGGCGTTCTCCCACGCGTTCGACCCCGTCGTCGAATAGCGCGCGTGGCCGATCGCCAGGTCGCCGCGCAGGCCCGAGAGCTTCCGCTCGTCGAACACCTGCGTGACGAGCCCGAGGTCGCGCAGCGCCGTCAGGCGACCACGCTCCGAGACGGCTATCCCGGCCGACTCCTGGCCGCGGTGCTGGAGCGCGTGGAGGCCGAAGTACGTCAGGCGCGCGACGTCGCGTCCGGGCGCGCGGATCCCGAAGACGCCGCACACCGGTTACACCTCCCCGAGCTCGACGACGTCGTCCCAGGACGGCTGCGTCCCCGCGCCGCACGCGACGACGACGGCGACGCTCCCGACGCGACACGGGGTCACGACTGACGGCTCGACGCGAGACCACGCGGCAGCCTCGGCGAGCGCACGCTCGAGGCCGCCGCCCCAGACGTCGTGGGCGAGCGTGAAGATGTGCGCGTTCCGCCAGAGGAACCGGATGAGGCGCGCGGGCTCGCCGCGCAGGACGAAGATCCGGTCGCCGCGGCGCCAGCGCGACGGGATGCGTGTGAGGTCCCTCACGAGCCCGACGCAGCCGACGACAGGCGTCGGCGGGATCGGCCGGCCGCCGGTCTCGTTGTAGAGGGACACGTTGCCGGAGACGACCGGCGCGCCGAGCGCCTCGGCGGCGGTCGCGATCCCCTCGATCGCCTCGGCGAGCTCCCAGCCGATCTCCGGCTTCTCGGGGTTGCCGAAGTTGAGGCAGTCGGTGAGCGCGAGCGGCTCCCCGCCTGCGCACGCGACGTTGAGCGCCGCGCTCATCACGGCCTCCCACCCGGCGCGGAACGGGTCGCGAACGCCGAGGTGCGGGCCGTCGAGCGATACGGCAATCCCGCGGGTCCCGTCGAGGCGGAGCACGGCCGCGTCGAGGCCCGGCCGCCGCACCGTCCGAAGGCCCACGAGCTGGTCGAACTGCTCGTAGATCCACGTCTTCGGGCTTTCGTTGACGGCGTCGACCGGCGCCGCCTCGACCGGGTGCGGCCATCGCTCCACGTCGTAGCGTGGGCACGCGTCGGTGAGGAGCGCGGCCGGGACGGCGCCGACGACCTCGCCCGCGAAGAACGCCCGCAGCTGGCCGTGCGCCGCCACCTCGCCGACCACCGCGCACGCGAGCTCCCACCGCCGGCAGACCTCGCTCACGCGCGGGACGTCCGCAGGCGCGACGACGGCCACCATCCGCTCCTGCGACTCGGAGATCATGATCTCCCACGGCTCGAGGCCCGGCTCGCGGAGCGGGACGCGGTCGAGGTGCACGTCCACGCCGACCTCGCGCGCCATCTCCGCGAGCGACGACGCGAGGCCCGCCGCACCGCAGTCCTGGAGGCTCGCGACGAGGTCGCGCTCGACGAGCTCCAGCGAGACCTCGATCAGCGCCTTTCCGCGGAACGGGTCCCCGATCTGGACGGACGGGCGCTTCTCGTCCGACCCCTCGAGATCCTGCGAGGCGAGGACCGACGCGCCTCCGATCCCGTCGCGTCCCGTGAGCGCGCCGAACAGGACGACGGCGTTCCCGACGCCGGTCGCGTTCGCCCGCAGCACGCGCTCGGTCGGGAGCAGCCCGACGCACATCGCGTTCACGAGCGGGTTCTCGGCGTACGCCTCGTCGAACGCGGCCTCGCCGCCGACGGTCGGCACCCCGACGCAGTTTCCGTAGTGGCCGATCCCGGCGACGGCGCGGCGGAAGTGCCAGTCGGGCGCGCCGAACCGGAGCGCGTCGAGGAGCGCGATCGGGCGCGCGCCCATCGCGACGATGTCGCGCAGGATCCCGCCGACCCCCGTCGCCGCTCCCTGGAACGGCTCGACGGCCGACGGGTGGTTGTGCGACTCGACCTTGAACGCGACGGCGACGCCGCCGCCGAGGTCCACGACGCCGGCGTTCTCGCCCGGCCCCTGCAGCACGCGGTCGCCGTGTGACGGGAGCCGCGCGAGGAGCCGTGCCGAGTGCTTGTAGCCGCAGTGCTCCGACCACAGGAGCGAGAACACGGCGAGCTCGAAGTCGTTCGGCTCGCGCTCGAGCAGGCTGCAGATCCGCCCGAGCTCCCCGTCGGTCAGCCCGAGGGCACGATGGAGCGGCTGCGACGGCGCGACCGAGATCAGGGAACGACCGTAGCGCGAGCCTCGGACGGCCTCTACGATCGCGGTGTGCGGGTGGAGGCGCGGACGCTCGGGGAGGCGTGGCTCGACGTGTCGCGGCGGATCCTCGCCGCCGGTGGGATGGCCGAGTGGGACGGCGCGCCGACGAAGGAGCTCGCGAACCTCACCGTCGTCGCGGCCGAGCCGGACCCCGGGGACTCGACCATCGCGGCACTCGCCGACGCCGGCTGGCTCGACTGGATGCGCCGCAACTTCAACGACCCGGACGATGTGCCCGAGCTCGGCCACGCGCGCTCGTACGGGCGGCGGCTGCGCGACCGCGACGGCCGCGACCAGGTCGCATGGGTGATCGCCCGACTCGCCGCGAACCCCGCCGCGCGCGACGCGACGATCACGACGCTCGAGCCCGAGACCGATGCGGCGTACGTGCCGTGCATCTCGCTGCTCGACTTCTGGCTCCCCGACGGCCGGCTCGAGCTCGTCGTCTACGCGCACAGCCTCGACTTCGGCAAGAAGGCGTACGGGAACCTCGTCGAGCTCGCGCGGCTGCAGCACGAGGTCGCTGCCGCGCTGGCCG
Source organism: uncultured Actinomycetes bacterium (assembly GCA_963705945.1). Classification (GTDB taxonomy): domain Bacteria; phylum Actinomycetota; class Thermoleophilia; order Gaiellales; family Gaiellaceae; genus PALSA-612. The sequence goes on from CAVPLG010000006.1 coordinate 266,615, forward strand.
TCCCCCCGGGACCGCTCGTCCTCCACGTGAAGACGGCGCACGTCTACGAGCCGGAGTGGGACACGATGCGGCAGCTCGTCGCGGCCGCGGTGTGATCCTCGGCGTACACCGCGGCGCCCGTGACACCGCCGGCACAGCTTCGTGACGCTTCCGTCACGGTGCCTGGCACCGGACACGGCCGTTCCGCCACCGGTCGCCGTGCAGGAAATACCGCCCCGTCGAGCTCGCGCGGCTGCAGCACGAGGTCGCTGCCGCGCTGGCCGTCCCCCCGGGACCGCTCGTCCTCCACGTGAAGACGGCGCACGTCTACGAGCCGGGGTGGGACACGATGCGGAAGATCCCTTCGGAACGGACGCGAGAAAGTGTCAGCAGCTCGAACTCACAAACCAGTGGTCGCGCGAATTCGACGACCTGGGAGCGCAGCCGGCGCGGGATCGTGACCTGGAGCTGGCGAGGGCGTCGGATCAGACGACGATGCCGGCGCCGCCGCGGCGCGGGTCGCCGGCCGCCGCGAACCCGTCAGGGGCGACCGTGACCGCGTTCACGCCGCCGAAGTAGAAGTCGCCTGGCGGCCAGCGCTGCAGCGGCTCGCCGCGGGCGGCGAGCCACGCTGCGAGCTCGTCCTGCCCCGACTCCAGGTGCAGCACTCCGCCTTCCGGGTGCAGCCGCGGGGCGTCGACCGCCGCCTGCAGATCCATCTCCTGCTCGACCAGGTTGACGACGACCTGCACGATCGCGCTCCGGAGCCGGGTCGAGCCGGCGGAGCCGAGCGCCAGCCACGGCCGCCCCTCCCGCAGCAGCAGGGACGGCGACATCATGCTCGTCAGTCGCTCCCCCGGCCGCAGCGCCTCCCCCTGCGGCAGCAGGTCCGGTTCGCCGAGCATCGTGTTCAGCGACAGGCCGTTGGCCGGGACGATCACCCCGCTGGCGGAGCCGGTCGAGCTGGTCAGCGCCGCGGCGCGGCCGTCGCGGTCGAGCGCCGAGATGTGCGTCGTCGACGGCGAGCCGGTCGGCTCGTCGGCCCGTAGCCCACCGGCCTCGAGCGCGGCCAGCACCGTGTCGCAGTCCTCGTCGAGCCGCCCGTCCGTGAGCAGGCGGCGCTCGAGCCCGGGCCGGTGCAGCGCCACCTCGAACTCCGCATCCCGCAGGCGAGCGCTGGCGCGGAGGCACTCGACGACGAGCGCCGCTCGCCCGAACGGGTCGCCCGCTCGCCCGCGCAGGCGCTCGAACAGGCCGAGCGTGTGCGCGATCAGGATCCCGCCCGCGGCCGGCGGCGGGTTGGTCAGCAGCAGCCGGCCGTGGTAGCGGGTGCTGAGCGGCCGGCGGACGAGCACGCGGTAGGAGGCGAGGTCGGCCCGGCCGAGCGACCCGCCGCGCTCGGCCAGGTAGGCGAGCGTCAGCTCGGCGAGCTCGCCGCGGTAGTAGCTGTCGGCGCCCTTCTCGGCGAGCAGCTCGAGCGAGTCGGCCAGCTGCGGGAAGCGCAGCAGCTCGCCCTGCACGAGCGGCCGGTCGGCGCCGTAGACGCGGCGACCCTCGTCGTCCAGCCGCAGGATCGGGTCGCAGATGAGGTGGATGTATGCCTGCTCGGCGGTCAGCACGACGCCGTCGCGGGCGAGCCTGATCGCGGGCGAGAGCAGCTCCCGCCAGGGCAGTCGGCCGTAGCGGCGGTGTGCCTCATTCAGGCCGGCGAGCATCCCCGGCACCGCGACGGAGCCGGCGCCGACGCGGTAGCGGACAGGGAGCGTGCCGCCGAAACGGAGCTCGACCTCCTCCGCCGGCGAAAGCGGCCCCGCCGGAGCGCCGTGCCCCGGCACCGAGACGAAGAAGTCGAGCAGCTCCTGCCGAGCGCCGTCGTGCACGAGCATGAAGCCGCCGCCGCCGGGGCCGGCGAGCGGGCTCTCGCAGACGAAGGCGGCGAAGGAGGCCGCGATCACCGCGTCGACCGCGTTCCCGCCCGCCCGCAGCGCATCCGCGCCCGCCGCCGCGGTCGAGGGGTGCCCGGCGGCGACCGCTCCCAACTGCCCATCCACAACGGCGATTCTGTCGCGCCGGCACAAGCGCCGTCTACGCGATTCGTCGCCGTTCCGTGACGGCTTCGTGGCACTTCCGTCACGGTGCCTGGCACCGGACACGGCCGTTCCGCCTCGCGCCGGTGGCCAGCCCTTCGCGGCCGGGGCGGCCCCGCGCGCACCTCGCGCGCGGCCGCCCCGGCCCACGCCTCACCAGGTCGTCGGCTTCGCGTCCTGGTAGATCCACGCGTCGAAGAACGCGGTCAGGTCCATCCCCGACTCGTGCTCGGCCAGCGCGATGAACTGCGGCGTCGTCACGTTCCCGTGGCGGTTCTGCGTCGCCCAGTCCCGCAGCAGCTGGAAGAACGCGAGGTCGCCGATCTTCTCGCGCAGCGCCTCGAGCGTCATCCCGCCGCGGTAGTAGACGGTGCCGTTGAAGAGCAGCGCCGGGTCGAGGAAGTTGTCGACCGCGGGCCCCCAGAACGCCGTGTCCTTCGCCGGCGTGCTGTAGAGCTCCTTGAACCACTGCGCCGCGGACTTGTTGCCCTGGCGCTCGCTCCAGATCCACTCCGACCAGGTCGCGAAACCCTCGTGGAGCCAGATGTCCGGCCACTTCGTGAGCGTCACCGAGTCTCCGAACCACATGTGCGAGAGCTCGTGCACGAGGGTGGCCTCGTTCGGCACGTACGGGAAGACCGGCTTCGTCTGCGTCTCCAGCGAGTAGCCGACCACCTTCGCCGAGTCGACGATCGCGCCGACTGCGTTGAACGGGTACGGCCCGTAGATCGACTCGTAGAGCTGCACCGCCGCCGGCAGCTTCGAGAGCACCTGGCCCTTCGCGAGCTGCGGGTCGACCGCGACGTACGACGGCACGCCGCCGACCTGCGAGATCGTGAGGTCGAACCGACCCAACGTCGCCGTTGCGAGGTAGGTCGCCATCGGGTCGGTCTCGCTCCAGACCCACGTCGTCTTGCCTCCGGTCGTCGCGCTCGAGACGAGCACGCCGTTCGCCAGCGCCGTCAGGCCCTCGGGGACGGCGACCGAGAAGTCGAACGTCGCCTTGTCGCGCGGGTTGTCGTTGCACGGGTACCACGCCGGTGAGCCCTGCGGCTCGCCGACGACGAACGCGCCGTCGTCGGTCGGCACCCAGCCCTCGATCGACCCGTCCGGGTCGGTGACGACGCTCGGCGTGCCGGCGTAGTCGACGGTCACCGTGAACCGGGACCCCGCGAGGATCCCGCTCCGCGGCGTCACGGTCAGCTCCTGGCCGCCGTCGCGGGTGAACGTGGCCGCGCGGCCGTTCACCAGCAGCCGCGAGATCGCGAACCCGCGCAGGTCGAGGTTGAAGCTCGACAGGCTCTGCGTCGCCGTCGCGGTGATCACGGCCGTCGCCGCGAGTTGCCGCGACGCAGGCGTGTAGTCAAGCGTGAGGTTGTAGTTCTGGACGTCGTAGCCGCCGTTCCCGGCACCCGCGAACATCGGGTCGCCGAGCCCGGGCGACCCAGGCGTGAACTCGGCCGCCGATGCCGTGACCACCCCGACGCTGCAGACGAGCGTCGCGACGCCGAGCATCACCGGCCCAAGGCGCTTCCACATCTGTTGTCCCCCCTTCTTCCCCGGTTGTGGCGCCGCAGCCTAGCCCGTGGCGGCTCGGCGTTCAACCGGGCGGCGCAACGAGTGCGCGGCCTACGATCGGCGCCGATGTCCGCCGTTCGCTTCTGCTCGGCCTGCGGCACGGCGCTCGCCGCCCCGCCGCCGGTCGTCTGCGCCTCGTGCGGCGCCGAGCACTGGCGGAACGCCAAGCCGTGCGCGAACGCGATCGTCGTCCGCGGCGACGGCCGAATCCTCCTGACACGTCGCGCGCACGCGCCATGGCGCGACGGTTGGTGCGCCCCGGGCGGATTCTGCGGTCACGACGAGCGGCCCGAGGAGGCGGCGGTGCGGGAGGCCCTCGAGGAGACGGGCATCGAGATCCGGGTCACCGATCTGCTCGGGATCTGGGTCGACGCGTACGCGGACGACCCGCGCGGCGCGGGCGCAGACACCGACTGGATCAGCGTCGCCTACTTCGCCGCGATCTCCGAGGGAGGAGCGGAGGCGCCGCAGGCGAGCGAGGTCGCGGAGCTGGGCTGGTTCGCCCCGGATCGGCTGCCGGAACCGCTCGCGCCGCCGCGGACGCTCGCCGCGGTGCTGCGGGTGTGGGAAGGCCGCGCCTCTCGCGCTCGTTGACGTCTCACGTGCGCCCGCTCTTGCGCGTTCCACCATCGAGAGGCCGATGAACCGCCGCTATCTCCCGATGCTCGCGCTGCTTGCCCTCATCTGGGGCAGCTCGTTCATGTTCATCAAGGTCGCCGTACGCGAGCTCGACCCCGCGACGCTCATCCTCGGGCGCGTCGGGTTGGCGACGCTCACGCTCGCCGTCGTCGTTCCGCTGGCGCTCGGAGTCCGCGGCACGCTGCGAGCGCTCCGCCTGCACTGGCGCGCGCTCGTCGTCGTCGGGCTGGTCAACACGGCCGTTCCCTTCTGGCTCCTCTCCTGGGGTGAGACCCGGATCGACTCGGGCCTCGCCTCGATCCTCCAGGCGTCGGTGCCGATCTTCGTCGTGCTTCTGGCTTTCGGGTTCTTCCACGACCAGCGAGTGACAGGCCCGCGGCTCGTGGGAGTCGCCGTCGGCTTCGTGGGCGTCGCGCTGCTCGTCGGGGCGCAACCGGAGGGGAAGATCGTCGGCGCGTTGGCGGTCGTCGCGATGTCGGCCTGCTACGCGGCCGGTGGGCTCCTCACGCGCCGCCACCTCTCGGATGCGCCCCCGCAGGTCGTCGCCCTCGGGACGGCCGCCGTGGCGGCCCTTGCCTCGCTCGGTCCCGGCGTCGCGCGCGCGCCGAGCGAGGCGCCCAGCTGGAAGGCGCTGGCGTCGGTCGCCGTCCTCGGCGTCGTCGGCACCGCGTTCGCGTACCTGCTCTTCTTCACGATCATCGCCGGCGCCGGGGCGGCGTACGCGTCGCTCGTGACGTACCTCGTGCCGCCGGTCGCCTTGGTCTACGGGGCGCTCTTCCTCGACGAGCGAGTCGGCGGCGCTGCTCTCGCGGGCCTCGCGTTGATCCTGGCCGGCGTCACGCTCGGAACCCGGCCGCCACGGTGGATCCGGCTGCGCCGGTCGTTGCCGCGGCCCGCGCCGTCGACCACGCGCTAGCCTCGAGCGGGGTGAGCCGCCGCTACGTCCCGCTCGTCACGGTGCTGTCGTTCCTGTGGGGCGCGTCGTATCTCTTCATCAAGGTCGCCGGCCGCGAGATCCAGCCTGCGCCGATGATGCTCGCGCGCGTCGTCGTCGCTGCCCTCGCGCTCCTCGGGTTCCTCTGGTGGCGGGGCGAGCTCGGCGGCCTGCGAGCGCCCTTCGGTGCATACGCGCTCGGCCTCTTCAGCTCGGCGATCCCCTTCACGCTGATCGCATGGGGCGAGCGCCACATCGACTCCGGCCTCGCGGCGATCGCGAACGCCTCGGTCCCGATCTGGGTCGCGCTCCTCGCGATCCGCTTCCGCCCCGCGGAGCGCTCCACGGGCACGCGCGCGGTCGGGATCGTCCTCGGCGTCGTCGGCGTGGCGGTGCTGACGGGCGCGTCGCCCGGCGGGGGCTGGTGGGGGATCGCGGGGACGCTGGCCGTCGTCCTCGCGTCGGTCTCGTATGCGATCTCGACCCTGTACGGCCAGCACCTGATCGCCGGCGTCACCGGGCCTGTCCTTTCGACAACGGCGCTTCTCGGTGCGGCGGTCGTCCTCGTCCCGTTCGCCGCGGCCCAGGCGCCGCACGACCTGCCGAGCGCGAAGGCCATCGCGTGCGTGCTTGCGCTCGCGCTCCTCGGCACGGCCGCTGCGCAGCTCGTCTGGTTCAGGCTCCTGCGCGGGTTCGGATCTGCGCGGGCGAGCCTCGTGACGTACCTCCTTCCGGTGACCGCGCTGCTCTACGGGGTCGTGCTGCTCGACGAGACGCTGACGGCGGCAGCCGTCGCCGGGCTCGCGCTGATCCTCGCCGGCGTCGCGCTCGGATCGGGCGTCGTCCCCCTCTCGCGCCGCGAGCGGACCGTGCCGCAGTCGCCGTGAGCGCGCTCTTCACGCCGCTTCGCCTGCGCGAGGTCGAGCTCCGGAACCGGATCGTCGTCTCGCCGATGTGCCAGTACTCCTGCTCGGCGGGCGACGGCGTTCCGGGCGACTGGCATCTCGTCCACCTCGGCGCGCGCGCCGTCGGAGGCGCCGCGCTCGTGATCGCGGAGGCGACGGCGGTCGTGCCGGAGGGCCGCATCTCGCCGTGGGACACCGGCATCTGGAACGGCGAGCAGGCCGCCGCGTGGGCGCGCGTCGCGGCGTTCGTGCGCGCGCAGGGCGCGGCTGCGGGGATCCAGCTCGCCCATGCGGGGCGCAAGGCTTCCACCCGCGCGCCGTGGCTCGGCGGGGGCCGCGTCGCCGCAGCTGAAGGAGGCTGGGAGCCGGTGGCACCGAGCGCGGTTCCGTTCGCCGCCGCCGACCCGGCTCCGCGTGCGCTCGCTGCGGACGAGCTCTCGTCGGTGGTCGCGGCGTTCGTCGCGGCCGCGCGTCGCGCCGACGGCGCCGGGTTCGACCTCGTCGAGCTCCACATGGCGCACGGCTACCTGGCGCACCAGTTCCTCTCGCCGCTCGCGAACTGTCGCGACGACGCGTACGGGGGAGCCCTCGAGAACCGGATGCGGCTCCCGCTCGAGATCGTCGAGGCCGTGCGGCGAGCCTGGCCCGAGCAGAAGCCCCTGCTCGTCCGCGTTTCGGCGACCGACTGGGTCGACGGAGGCTGGAGCCTCGACGACACCGTCGCGTTCGCGCGGGAGCTCGCCGCGCGCGGCGTCGATCTCGTGGACTGCTCCTCCGGCGGCACGTCGCCGGAGCAACGGATCCCGCTCGCGCCGGGGTACCAGGTGCCGTTTGCCGCAGCGGTTCGGCGCGAGGCGGGGATCGCCACCGGCGCGGTCGGGCTGATCGCCGAGCCCTCGCACGCCGAGCGGATCGTCGCGGACGGGGACGCCGACGTCGTCCTCCTCGCACGCGAGCTCCTCCGGGACCCGCACTGGCCGCTTCGCGCGGCGCGCGAGCTCGGTGCGAAGGGACCGTGGCCGAAGCAGTACGAGCGCGCGCGGCCGCGGTCGGCGACGGATGTACCGCCGTCGGACGGGGTGACCGTGCGCCGCGCGACGGCGGACGACGTCGACTTCCTGGTCGAGCTCTACAACCACGGTGACGTCGAGCCGTTCCTCGGCGGCCGCCTCCCTCGCGGGGGGGACGAGCTGCGTGACGAGATCGAGCGGTCGCAGGCCGACCCGCAGGCCTTCGGGCGGCTGGTGATCGAGACGGACGGTGAGCCGGCCGGTGCACTCGGGTACCGCCTCGCGAACGAGCGCAACGGGATCGCTCACCTCGAAGCGCTCGCCGTGCACCCGTCGCACCGCGGACGGCGGCTCGCAGACGCCGCTGCGAGGGCCGTGCAGAGGCACCTGATCTTCGACCTCGGCTACCACCGGCTCGAGCTCGCGGTCTACGGGTTCAACGACCGGGCCGTCGCGCACGCCGAACGGGCGGGGTTCGTCCGCGAGGGCCGTAAGCGGAAGGCGTATCTCCGCCACGGTGAGTGGCAGGACGCCATTCAGTTCGGCCTGGTACGCGAGGATCTCGACGGGGACGAGGCGCCCTCGAGCGCTCGCCAACGCGGCAAACGGTGACTCGCCGGGATGCGCGTGCCGACCCCGACCTCGCCGCGACCGGGTCGCATCTACGATCCGCGAATGCCCACCTTCCTCCACACCATGGTGAGGGTCACCGACCCGCAGCGGAGCAGGACCTTCTACGAGGCGCTCGGCTTCGCGTTCTCACGTGACATGGACATCGTCCGGAACGGCGAGCTCGAGGCGACGAACTACTTCTTCTCGCTCGGCGACGACGAGAACGTCCTCGAGCTGACCTACAACCACGACGGCCGCACGTACGAGCTCGGCACCGGTTACGGCCACATCGCGATCGCCGTCGACGACCTGGACGGCGCGCTCGCGCGCCTCGCCGACCAGGGGATCCGGCCCGACCGGGAGCCGTACCGGGTCCGCGAGGGCGGATCGCGGCTGACCTTCGTGACGGACCCGGACGGCTACCGGTTGGAGTTGATCGAGAAACCCGCTGCTTAGCCGTGATCAGGCTCCGATCGCGCGGCGTATGACTCCGATCGAGAGAAGTAGGGGCCGGGGCCGGCCGGCCGCGGGGGCCAATTCTCGTGTGCCACGACTCTGGCGCGGGCACACCGCCGCGGAGCGACCTGGTGAGTGAGTCGGAGCCGGGGTGGCGGGAGAACCGCGACGAGCTCGCGCCGCGGGAGGTAGCGTCGAATCGCGATGGCGGCGATCGACCACGTCACCCTCCGCGTCGCGGACGTCGCCTCGGCGCTGCGCCTGTACGACCGGGCGCTGGCGCTGGTCGGCTACGAGGGCACGCGGTACGACGGCGACGGCTTCCACGAGTGGAACGACTTCTCGATCCTCCAGGCAGACGCGCACCATCCCCCGACGCGCGGCCTGCACCTTGCGTTCGCCGCTTCCTCGCGCGCGCAGATCGACGAGTGGTGGCGGACGCTGACGGCCGACGGTTACGAGGACGACGGAGCGCCGGGCCCGCGGCCCGAGTACGGTCCCGACTATTACGGCGCGTTCGTGCGCGACGACGACGGCAATAGCGTCGAGGCGGTGCATCACGAGACGACGACCGCGGAAACCGGTGTCATCGACCACCTGTGGGTTCGTGTCGGCGACCTCGCCGCGACGAAGCGCTTCTACCGCGCGGTCGCCGAGGCGGTGCACATGCGGGCGAACGATCTCGACGATCGGATTCAGCTGATCACCGAGAGCGGGACGTTCTCGTTCCTCGAGGGGCCGCCGACGCGGGGCCTCCATCTCGCGCTCGGTGTGGAGGACGAGGAGACGGTGCGCGTGTTTCACAGCGCGGGGCTCGCGGCGGGCGGGCGCGACAACGGCCGGCCCGGGGAACGCCCGGAGTACCACCGTGGGTACTACGCCGCGTACGTCCTCGACCCGGACTCGAGCAACATCGAGGCCGTCTTCCACGATCGCTGAGTCGCGGTGCCGTCAGCGCGCGTCTTCGACCGCCGTTGCGCCGCGACGCATTTGCGAATGCGTCGAGGGCGTCGCTGCGCCACCTGGCTCCAGCGGCTGTAAGCGCGCCTCACCCCGTCCACGGCGCGAGCGCGAGCGCCCGCTCGTACGCATCGCGGTCGTGCACAGGCTCGCCGTGCGACACGATCACGTGCTCGAACGGCAGGTCGAGCAGCGCGCGCAGCGCAGGGAGCGCACGCTCTTCGTGCCACGCGGTCGCCCAGACCAGGAGATCGCCCTCAGGCGCGGTCAGGGCGTCGGCGAACACGAGGGTGCGCTGCTCGGGTAGCCAGAGCGGAGTCTCGTTTCGGCCGCGGCCGTCGTAGAGCGCGACGAGGCCACCCGGCAGCTCCGCCCCGGGCTCGATGGCCTCGAGCCTCGTCTGCGGGATGTTGTCGCGCCAGAAGAGCGCCGGCCCGAAGGCGCGACATCCGAAGCGGTCGACGAAGACGTCGACGTCACGGACATGGTCTGGCTTGAGGATGACTGCCAGCGTCGGTGGCCTGGCGTCGAGCCGCCCCCAGAACTCCGTTGCATCCGTCGGCGGCGCAAGCGGATCGAGCACCGCGACCTCGCCGCCGGACTCGACGCACGTCGACGTCACCACTCGATCCCAGCCACGACCGGGCCGCCAGTCGGGGTAGGGAAGACGCCAGATCCACAGGCCGTCGGCGACGGCTCTTACCTCCGTGGGCACGGCGTGATACTGACGATCCGGCTCGGCCGAGGCGGCGATTCGGCGCTGGGGAAGAAACGTCACGCATCTGTCGCACCGGCGTTCACCATGCGTTACAGATCGGGGCTACTGTCGTCGCATGGCTGCGAAGACACAGGCGGTGGCGGAGACACCGTGGGGCAAGGCGAAGATCGTCGAGGAGCTCGTGCTCTCACAGCGGGCAGGCGAGAAGCGGTTCGCGTCGATCGTGCAGCTGCTCGAAGGCGAGCGTGGCGAGCAGCTCGTGCGCTTTGCGTACTCGACGGGCGGGACGGCGCGCCGCGGGCCTGTCACGCTCCGCGCACGCGATCTCGAGCGTCTGCGGGCGGCGCTCTCGTCGCGGCCCGCTCTGGCGGCGCTACTCGGACTGGGCGGGGGTGGCGCCTAGACGAAAGCCGCCGTCGACAACCGAGCGGCATCGACGAGCGAACCGAGAAGTAGGGCGCCGTCAGGCGATCCGAGCAGCGGGTCCACCGCGTGCTCGGGGTGCGGCATCAGGCCGAAGACGTTGCCGTCGCGGTTCGTGACGCCGGCGACGTTCGAAACTGATCCGTTCGGATTCTCGCCCGCCGCGTATCGCAACACGATCTGCTCCCGCTCCCCGAGCTCCCGGAGAAGGTCGGCGTCCGCGAACCAGCACCCCTCGCCGTGCTTCACGGGGATCGTGACCGTCTGGCGCGGCATGCACCGCGCCGTGAAGGGAGTGTCCGAGCGCTCGACGCGGAGCGTCACGTCGCGGCACACGAACGCGAGCGATTCGTTCGGGCGGAGCGCGCCCGGAAGGAGCCTCGCCTCCGTCAGGATCTGGAACCCGTTGCAGATCCCGAGCACGAGGCCGCCCTCGGCGGCGAACGATCGAACCGCGCGCATGATCGGTGAGAACCGGGCGATTGCTCCGCAGCGAAGGTAGTCGCCGTACGAGAAGCCGCCAGGCAGGACGACGGCTGCCGTCGACCGTGGGAGCGCCTCCGTCTCGTGCCACAGCCGGACCGCACGTCCGCCAACGACTTCGAGCGCGTGCGCCGCGTCCCGGTCGTCGTTCGAGCCGGGAAAGACCGCGACCACGACCAGCGGCCGGCGCGCGTCCTCGACCCGCTCGCTCAAGGGCCTCCGCCGAGGTCGATCTCGTAGCTCTCGATCAGCGGGTTTGCGAGCAGTTGCTCGCACATCCGCTCGATCTCGCGCCGCGCCTCCGCGACATCGTCCGTCGCGACCTCGAGATCGACCACGCGTCCGACGCGAGCGGCGTCGACGGCGAAGCCGAGGTGACGTAGCGACCCTTCGACCGCCTGCCCCTGCGGATCGAGAATTCCCGCCTTCGGCCGCACGAGCACGGTCGCCCTCACCGGAGGAACACCTCCGGGTCGTCGAGGTAGGCGTCGAACGGGATCCGGGTGAGCGTCTCGAACGCCTCGACGTAGCGTGCGCGGGTCCCTTCGACGACCTCGGCCGGGAGCGGCGGGCCGGGAGGCGCCTTCTCCCACCCGAGAGACTCGCAGTAGTCGCGCACGAACTGCTTGTCGAAGGACTGTTGCGGCCCGCCCGGCGCGTACGCGTCGGCCGGCCAGAACCGCGAGGAATCGGGCGTGAATGCTTCGTCCCCAAGGACGAGCCGCCCCTCCGGGTCGATCCCGAACTCGAGCTTCGTGTCGGCCACGACGATGCCGCACGACCGCGCGTGATCGGCAGCCAGTTCGTACAGCTCGAGCGAGAGGCGCTCGACATCGTCGTAGAGGTCGGCGCCGATGACTGCCGCGGCGGCGGCGCGGTCGATGTTCTCGTCGTGCCCGGTAGGCGCCTTCGTCGAGGGCGTGAAGATCGGCTCCGGCAGCCGCTGCGACTCGACGAGCCCGGGCGGGAGCCGATGGCCGCAGACGGCACCGGTCGCGAGGTAGTCCTTCCACCCCGAGCCGGAGAGGTAGCCGCGGACGACGCACTCGATCGGCAGCATCTCGAGCCGGCGGCACTCGGTCGAACGGCCGTCGCCGCGCACCGCGAGGAGGTGGTTCGGGACGAGACGGCGAGTCCGTGCGAACCAGAACGCGGACAGGCCCGTCAGCACCCTCCCCTTGTCGGGGATCTCGGTCGGGAGCACGACGTCGAACGTCGAGATTCGGTCGGTCGCGACAAGCAACAACCGGTTCTCGTCGAGCTCGTAGAGCTCGCGGACCTTGCCGCTGCCGAGATGGACTGGTGCCTCAAGCATGAGCGGGTTCCTCCTTCGGGGCGAGGGAACGGAGGCGGTCGAAGGCGACTTCGACGTGGGCCACGGTGGCGCGGAGGTCGAACACGTCGGCGAGCGCCGCACCGTCGAAACGCGCCGCGACGTCAGGGTCGCGTCCGACGAGCGTGCGGAAGTCCATCTCCTCGTCCCACGACCGCGCCGCGTTCTGCTGCACGATCCGGTACGCCTCCTCCCGTGGCATCCCGGATGCGACGAGCGCGAGCAACAGGCGGTGGGAGAAGACGAGCCCGTGAGACGATTCGAGGTTCGCGAGCATGCGGTCCGTGTGGACGGCGAGGCCGTCGACGATCCACGCGAACCGGTCGAGCATGTAGTCGAGGGCAAGGAACGCGTCCGGGATCACGACGCGCTCGGCAGACGAGTGCGAGATGTCGCGCTCGTGCCACAGGGGGACGTTCTCGAGCCCGACGACCGCCGCCGCGCGCACGACGCGCGCAAGGCCCGAAATGCGCTCCGCGACCTTCGGGTTCCGCTTGTGCGGCATCGCCGAGGAGCCCTTCATGCCCGCCGAAAACGGCTCCTCGACCTCCCGCACTTCCGTGCGGGCGAGGTGACGGATCTCGGTCGCGAACCGGTCGAGCGACGTGGCGCACAGGGCGAGTGCCGTAAGCAGCTCGGCGTGGCGGTCGCGGCCGATGACCTGCGTCGAGACGGGATCGGGGACGAGCTCGAGTCGGTCGCACGCGATCCGCTCCACCTCGGGGTCGACCTCCGCGTAGGTACCGACGGTGCCCGACAGCTTCCCGACACGAAGCGCCTCGAGCGCACGCGCCACGCGCGCCCGCGCGCGGTCGAGCTCGAACGCCCATCCGGCGAGCTTCCAGCCGAAGGTCGTCGGCTCCGCGTGAACGCCGTGCGTTCGTCCGACGCAGATGGAGTCGCGGTGCTCCTCCGCGCGCCGGACGACGACGTCGAGGGCGGCACCGATCCCCTCGAGGATGAGCCGACCGGCATCGCGGATCTGCAGCGCGAGCGCCGTGTCGACGACGTCCGACGAGGTGAGCCCGTAATGCACCCACCTCCCCTCGGGCCCGAGCCTTTCCGACACGGCGTCGACGAACGCCGCCAGGTCGTGGTCCGTCGTCTCTTCGATCTCCCGCACGCGCGCGGGCGTCGGCGGGTGCGCCGACGCCCGGATCGTCGCGACATCGTCGGCAGGGATCACCCCGGTCGCCGCCCACGCGTCGAGCGCAGCGATCTCGACCTCGAGCCACCGGGCGAGCTTCCCCTCCTCCGACCAGATCCGGCTCATCTCGGGCCGCGAGTACCGCGCGATCACGAGGGCAACTCTAGAGCTGGGTCAGGTCGTCATCCGATACGGCGCGGCGGGACCACCCTCGAGCGAGGCGTCGCGCTCACGTGCGCGCGACACCGCCTCGTGCAGCTCCCGCTCCACTCCGACGTCGATTCGCCGGGGGATCGCCGTTCGCTCGCCCGCGAAAGCGCAGCGCGATCAGCTGCGACGCGAGCTCGAGACCTCGCCGGTCACCGCGCGAGGCTCAGGATGCGCGCCGCCAGGGCCGCGGCGTTCCGCGCGTTGTCGACCCCGACGGTCGCGACCGGGACGCCCGGCGGCATCTGAACGATCGAGAGCAGCGCGTCGAGCCCGTCGAGCACGCTCTTCGACGACCGAAGCGGGACGCCGATCACAGGAAGGTCTGTCTGCGCGGCGACGACTCCCGGAAGCGCAGCCGCGAGGCCCGCACCGCAGATCAGCACGCGTAGCCCGCGCGCCCGCGCCGATCGCGCGTACTCCGACACGGCGTCCGGGTCGCGGTGCGCCGAGCGCACCTCGAACTCCCACGGGATCCCGTGCTCGTCGAGCTCGTCGAACGCGGGCTGCATCCGTGCGCGATCGGATTCCGACCCGACGAGGATTCCGACCGCGGGGTCAGCCACCGGCGACCGCCGCGATGTCCCGCCGGAACCTGACGCCGTCGAAGCTGACGCGGTCGACCGCGGCATAGGCCCGCGCCCGCGCGGCGGCCAGCGTGTCACCGACACCCGTGACGGACACGATCCGGCCACCGCTCGTCACCAGGCGGCCGTCGCGCCTCGCCGTCCCGCCATGGAAAACGAGCGCGCCGTCCTCGACAGCGTCTTCGAGGCCGTCGATCGCGGCGCCCGCGTAGTCGCTTCGCACGGGGTAGTCGGGCGCGGCGAGAACCACGGTAACGGCTGCATCGGGGCCGACGTCGACTACGGCGCCGGCGAGGTCGCCGGCCGCCGCCGCGCACAGCACCGGGAGCAGGTCGCTCTCGACGCGCGGCATCAGCACCTGCGTCTCGGGGTCCCCGAACCTCGCGTTGAACTCGAGCACCCGCGGCCCATCGTCGGTCATCATCAGGCCCGCGAAGAGGCATCCGACGAACGGCGTGCCGCGACGTTGAAGCTCCTCGATCACGGGCCGGTGCACGGAATCGACCAGCGCCTCAACCTCGTCGAGCCACGGCACCGGCGAATACGCGCCCATGCCGCCGGTGTTCGGCCCCGCGTCGCCGTCCGCGAGCCGCTTGAAGTCCTGGGCCGCGGCGACGGGCACGACGCTGCGCCCGTCGGCGAGCGCGAAGACCGACACCTCGTCGCCCTCCAGGAGCTCCTCGACGAGGACCGAATCACCGAGCGCCGCAACCGCGCTGAGCCCGGCATCGACCTCGTCCTCGGATCGGCAGACGAAGACGCCCTTACCGCCCGCGAGCCCGTCCGCCTTGATGACGCACGGCGCCCGGGGGACCTGGAGCGTTCGCGCCGTCGGGACTCCCGCCGCGCGCAGAACCTCTTTCGCGAACCGCTTCGACCCCTCGATTCGCGCGGCGTCGGCGCCGGGGCCGAAGACGGCGATGCCGGCGTGGCGGAGGTGGTCGGCGACGCCGGCGACGAGCGGCGCTTCGGGGCCGACGACCGCGAGATCGACCTCGAGCGACGCGCATAGGCTCAGGAGGCCGTCCCCGTCCTCGGCTCGCACCGGATGGCACGTTCCGAGCGCCGCGATTCCCGGATTGCCCGGCGCCGCGTGCAGCTCGGCGAGCGCGGGGCTGCATGCTATGCGCCACGCCAGCGCGTGCTCGCGCGCGCCCGACCCGACCACGAGGACTCGCACGCGGCGAGTCTACTCCCGGGGTTTGACGACGGGTCCTCCGCGGCACGAGACGACCGTGCAGGAGCCGGGACTCGACAAGCACGAGTGGGAAACAGAGTGGCAGGGGCTCGAGCCGCTCCTCGCCGACTCGCCGACGGAGGCGCTCCCGGAGGTCGACGATCTCGTCGCTCGGCTGATGGAGGCCCGCGGATTTCCGCTCCAGGAGTCGGAGGCGGAAAGCACGGCGGAGCCGGAGACCGTGCGCGAGTTCGTCGAAGCGCGCCGGATCACGCGCCTCGTCGATTCCGGCGAGACGGTCGATCCCGGGGACATCGGCCTCGCGGTCACCGCGTACCGCAACCTCTACGGCTACCTGCTCGAGGTCGGCCCAGCGTCACTCGGCCCCGGCTGACGGTGCTCCGACGCCGCCGCGCGGCAGGGCTTGTCGTGGAGCGCCGGCACACGGAGACTTCACGGGGGACCTGCTCGATGCCGGTCGAGCGGCTCGAAGGCCGGTCGAACGACGTCCCACCGCCGCGGGAGGCGACTCAGCCGGAGCCGGGGCCGCCCAGGCTCAACACCACGAAGCGGACGGGCGCGGGTGCAGCTGCGTCGTCGGCGCCGCAGGCAACGGCGCCCTTGCCGATCAGGCTGAACCGCGCCCCGCGGCGGTAGTCGCTCGCGGACCGCGTCAACCTCATCACGAAGTTCCCGAGACCGTGGGAGGTCCCGTTGAACGCGAACGACGCGAGCCGGATCCTGTCGTGCTTCGCGTGGCGGCCCCGGAAGTAGGCGAGAAGCGTTGTGCGATTCTTCGCGGCGTCGGCCCGACGAAGACCCGGCGCGTTGGAGGACACCCAGCCGAAGGCCGGCGGTCGCGCAAAGAGCGCGTCGAGCCGCGCGAGATCGCCGCGGTTGAACGCCGAGATGAACGAGGCGACGGCGCGTGCCGTCCCCTCGGCCGTGCATTCGCCGGATGGGACGCGGGAGCGGCCCGGTTCGGGCGACCGTTCCGAGGCCCCCACAGCGTGGGCGGCGATTCCCGCGGCCAGCGCGGCGGCGGCGAGGGCCGAGACAACTCGAGACGCGATGCGCAAATCATGACCTCTCCGTCTTGCCGTCGCACCCTCGGCCTCGGTCGCCGACGCGGGGGTGGCGCGGTAGCCTCGTCCCGTGCTCGCGCTCCTTCCAGGCGGCGTGGTCGCCGGGCTCGTCGTCCAGCGCCCCGGCCGCGGCGAGCTCGCACGCGAGCGTGCATGGACGGCGTGGCTCTGCGTGGTCGTGCCGGTGCTCCTCTTCCTCACGTTCGCGACGCTCGAGATCGCGCTCGTGCCGACGCCCGACGCGTTCCACTTCGTGATCCCGGCGCAGGTCTACGACGCACTGCCCGCGCTGACGCGGCCGCTCGGCGCCGGCTCCACGATTCCGGCCGTCCTCGCTTGAGCGCGCCGCCGCAATCGACCTGGCGCGTCGACGTCGTCCGCGTCCCGGGCGGCGCCGACGCCGACGTCGTCGCGGTCGAGGAGCCGCTCGAGATCCGGATCGGCGGCACGCCCGTCGCGGTGACCATGCGGACGCCGGGGCACGACGAGGAGCTCGCCCTCGGGTTCTGTATCTCCGAGGGGCTCCGGCCTGACGCCGCGCGGCTTTCCGACGATCTTGCAGCGAACGCCGTCGAGGTCGACGCGCCGGCGTTCGACCCCGACCGGCTGCGACGCAGCTTCTACACGAGCTCCTCGTGTGGCGTCTGCGGCAAGGGTGCGCTCGAAGCGGTCGCTGTCGAGGCGCGACGCGTCGACGCCGACCTGCGGGTCGATCCAGCGCTGATCGGCGAGCTGCCGGATCGCCTGCGCACGGCGCAACCGGCGTTCGCTGCGACAGGCGGCCTGCACGCGACCGGCCTGTTCGACGCTCACGGGGAACTGCTCTGCCTGCGCGAGGACGTCGGCCGCCACAACGCGATGGACAAGGTCATCGGCTGGGCATTCCTGCGAGGGCTCCTCCCGATCGGGCGCTGCGTGCTCGTCGTTAGCGGCCGTCTCTCGTTCGAGCTCGTCCAGAAGGCGGCGGTCGCCGGTTGTCCGATCGTCGCCGCCGTGGGCGCGCCGTCGTCGCTCGCCGTCGATCTCGCCCGCGATCGGGGCGTCACGATCTGTGGCTTCGTCCGCGGCGGGAAGATGAACGTCTACAGCGAGTCTTGGCGCATCGCCCGCTGACGGGCGTGCTCCTCGTCGGCGGCGCGAGCCGTCGCTTCGGCTCGCCGAAAGCGCTCGCGCGGTTCCGCGGAGAGACGTTGGCCGCACGCGCATGGCGGACCCTCGGCGAGGCATGCGACGAGCGGATCGCCGTCGGAAAGGGCGGCGAGCTCGAGCTCCCGTTTCCTGTCGCGGACGACGGCGCCGACGTGCGCGCGCCGATCGCAGGCGTCGTCGGAGGCCTTCGGATGGCGGCGAACGATGTCGTTGTCTTCCTCCCGGTCGACTGCCCGCTCGCGACGCCGGGGCTGCTGCTCGAGTTGGCCTCGTCGTGTCGAGACGCCGCGGTCCCGGCGACGGGGCCGCTACCGGGCGCGTGGGCGAAGACCGCCCTTCGAGTCCTCGAGCGACGGCTCAGGGAGGGGCTCCTCGGGCTGATGGACGCCTATCCGGAGCTCGACGTCGCCCGTCCGCCGATCGACGAACGGCTCGTGGCGGACGCAGACACGCCGGCGGAGCTCGCAGAGCTCGAACGCGCGCTTCGCATCTGACGCTCCTCGCGCACGCAGGAGACGCCTAGAGGGCCGCGCGGCGCGCGGCAAAAACAGGCCCCCTTGGGGGGACAAAAGATCCCTTCCGGAACGTTACGCGGAAAGCGGCGACACATTCGCCACGAGTCCGACGCGAATGTGCGACAAGTGCTCCACAGGCGGTGAGCGACGTTGTCGCGGCCGCCCTTGCCTCGCGTCCGCCAATCCACGCGATCGGGTGCCGGCGCTGAGCTGACTGGGTTCCGGCGGCCTCGGTGTGGCGGCGGCGCGTCGTTTCGTCGAGTCGAGCGTCCCGTATGACCGCCCGGCGTATCTCCGCTGCGACGGAACCGACGGATGCGGGCCGCCGCAGCCCCGTCGCCACATCACGCGTCGTCGCCCGGCGCGGCACCCTCACCGCCGCGACAGGCGCGCCGCGCCCGCGCGTCGCCGGGCGTTACGCGACGACGCGTTCGCGTGCGGCGCCGACGCCGACCAGCTCGACGGGCACGGCGAGCTCGCGCTCGACGAACCGGACGTAGCGCGCCGCGGCGGGCGGGAGGTCGCCGAGCGTCGTCGCATCCTCGAGCGGCGCCTGCCATCCGTCGAGCAGCTCCCACACGGGCTCGGCGTGGTGGAAGTCGCTCTGGTGCGCCGGAAAGTCGCGGGTCGTGCTGCCGTCCCGCAGCCGGTAGGCGACGCACACCGGAACCTGCGCGAAGGGGGAGAGCACGTCGAGCTTCGTCAGCGCGAGCGACGTGATCCCGTTCAGGCGCACGGCGTAGCGGAGCGCGACGAGGTCGAGCCAGCCGCACCGGCGCTCGCGTCCCGTGACCGTGCCGAACTCGGCGCCGAGCTCGCGGACGCGCGCGCCCTCCGGCCCTTCGATCTCGGAGGGAAACGGCCCTTCGCCGACGCGCGTCACGTACGCCTTTGCGACTCCGACGACGCGATCGATCCGCGTCGGGCCGATCCCGATTCCCGTCGCGGCGCCCGACGCGACCGGGTTCGACGAGGTGACGAAGGGGTACGTGCCGTGGTCGAGATCGAGGAGCGTTCCCTGGGCGCCTTCGAACAGCACCTCGCGCCTCGCGCGCAGCGCGCGATCGACGAGCAGCGATGCGTCGCCGACGTACGGGCGCAGCCGTTGCGCGAATCCCTCGTAGACGGCCGCGACCGCCTCGAGCTCGAACGGCTCGACCTCGTAGACGCGCTCGAGCCAGACGTTCTTCTCGGCGAGTGCGGTGGCGATCTTCTGCCGCAGGATCTTCGGGTCGAGGAGATCCTGGACACGTATCCCGATCCGCGCGGCCTTGTCTGCATATGCGGGACCGATCCCGCGGCGCGTCGTCCCGATCTGGCGCTCGCCGAGCCTCCGTTCCGACGCACGGTCGATTGCGACGTGCCAGGGCATGATCAGGTGCGCGTTCCCCGACAGGACGACGACGGAGGGGTCGATACCGCGCGCGGCGAGCTCGGCGAGCTCCCCCAGCAGCACCTCGGGGTCGACGACGCACCCCGCGCCGATCACCGACGTCTTACCGGAGACGATCCCGCTCGGAACCTGCCGGATCTTGAACGTCTCGCCGCCGGCGATGATCGTGTGACCGGCGTTCGGACCGCCCTGGTACCGGCAGACGATGTCCGAGCGCTGCGCCAGCAGGTCGACGATCTTGCCCTTCCCCTCGTCGCCCCACTGTGCGCCGACGACGACGGTCGCGGGCACGGTCGGAGTCTACGACGCGGCCGCGGTGCGCCCGCGCGCCTCGCCTACCACGCCGTCTCGAGCGCGCGATTGATTCGCCGCACGACGATCCGGTGGCCGCGTCCGCACGACGTGAACGCCACATCCGCGCCTCGCCGGAGCGTGCCGCTCACGTGTGTGTGCCGAACCGCGATCGACTCGCGCGTGTGCAGGCATACCTCGCAGACGGCCTCGTAGGAGGTGGCGTCCGGCCGAAGCCACACGTGTTGCGCGGTCGTCATCCGATCTGAAGCTGCCTGGCGTCGTGGCGGGCGAGGGACGCAGGCCTGTCGCCGCGGCGAAGGACGACCTCGTGCCCGGCGGAGCACCGCGCCACGGCGACATCGGCGTCGGCGGACAGCTCGCCGCGCACGACCGACGCCTTCACGGCGTCGAGGAACGACAGCGAGCCGCGCGCGCCCTCGAGGCACTCCTCGCAGAGACACGAGAAGGTCGTCGCGCTCGGCGGCAGCCAGACGACGCCGGCGCTCATGCCGCCGCCGCCAGGTCCGCGAACCGCGCATACCGCTTCTGGAAGGCGAGCTTCTCCGTCCCCGTCCCGCCGTTCCGGTGCTTCGAGAGGATCAGCTCCGCGATGCCCGCCGAGTCGGTCTCTTCCGGGTTGTAGTACTCGTCGCGGTAGACGAACAGCACGAGGTCGGCGTCCTGCTCGATCGACCCCGACTCGCGGAGGTCGGACAGGATCGGCCGCTTGTCGTGACGTTGCTCGACGGCGCGGGAGAGCTGCGAGAGCGCGACGATCGGGACCTCGAGGTCGCGAGCGAGCACCTTCAGCGACCGCGAGATCTGCGACACCTCCTGCACGCGGTTCTCGACGCTCGTCCCGCTCGTCATGAGCTGCAGGTAGTCCACGATCACGAGCCCGAGCGACGGCTGCTGCGACTTCAGCCGACGGAGCTTCGACCGGATTTCCATCATCGTGATCGACCCGGTGTCGTCGACGTAGATCGGCGCCTTCGCGAGCTTGTCGCAGGCGGCGGTGAGCCGCGGCCAGTCGTCGACGGCGAGCTTTCCCGTTCGCAGCCGCTGCGACTCGACCTTCGCCTCCGAGCACATCAGCCGCTGCGTCACCTCGGCCTTCGACATCTCGAGCGTGAAGAGCGCGACGGGAACCTCGTGCCGAACCGCGACGTTCGCGGCGGCGCACAGCGCGAGCGCGGACTTCCCCATCGACGGCCGCGCGGCGATGATGACCAGGTTCCCCGGCTGGAACCCGGACGTGAGCCGGTCGAGGTCGCGGAACCCGGAGGGCGTCCCCGTGATGTCGACGCCGGCCTCGTACAGCGCCGTGATCCGCTCGAACGACTCCTTGAGGAGCGCCTCGATGTGCGCGAACTCGCTCGAGACGCGCTGCTGGGAGAGCTCGAAGACGATCTGCTCGGCGCGGTCGACGAGGTCGACGGTGTCGCCGGGCCGGTCGAATCCGAGGCGCGCGATGTCGTTTCCCGCGCGGATCAGCCCGCGCAGCGTCGCCATCTCCCGGACGATCTTCGCGTAGTGCGCGGCGTTCGACGTCGCCGGCACGAGCGCCGCGAGCTCGTGCACCCGGTCCTGTCCGCCGACGTGCTCGAGCTCGCTTCGGCGGTCGAGCTCGTCCGTCAGCGTGATCGCATCGACCGGCTCGCCCCGCGCGTACAGCGAGAGGGCCGCGCGGTAGATCCTCCCGTGGCTCTCGCGGTAGAAGTCGCCCGCGTCGAGCAGCTCGCTCACCGCCCCGATCGCGCCGGGAGACAGCATCATCGCGCCGAGGACGGACTCCTCGGCGTCGAGATTCTGCGGCGGGATCGGGGCGGCCGCGAGGGGGGAGGTGGAAGGAGCGGCGGACATCGTTCAGCGCGACATCCAATCCGCCAAACGGCTCGTCTTCAACAGCGGGGATCCACAGGGTCCGCGCGTGCTGCCGGTCGGACGCGCGGAGCCGGGTTCCCCCATCGATCGGTGCTTCTCTGCGACATGAACGAACATACGTTCGATCATTGTGCACGAAGGCGCGGCTGTTATCCCCCACCTTCTCCACCGCTCGCGCCGCGTCCCACCCGGCCATGGCCGGATGAACTTCATGCACGATGCGCGTTTTTCGCCGACTTGTCCACACGCTCCACACGGCTGTGGACGGCCTGTGGAGAGCGAGCCGCGGCCGGCCCGCGCCGGACGCGGCCGCTACGGCTCGACGGGCTCGGCGTCGGCTTCCGCGACGAGCGGCTCGCCGACGTCCTGCTCGACGTCGGTCGCGGCAGCATCCGGTGCAGCGTCGACCGCGGCGACATCCGGAACCTCGTCCGCGGAAGCCTCCGCCCGAGGCTCGGGCTCCGCAGTCACCTGCGCGTCGGCCTCCGCCGCCGCGAGCTCCTCCTCCGTCGGGAGCTCCTCGCCGGGCGGCGCAACGACGAGGTGGAGCTCGGCGCGTACGTCGGTGAAGACGTCGATCGGCACCGTGTACCGGCCGATCCGCTTGATCGAGTCCATCTGCAGCTTGCGCCGGTCGACGCGGATCTTCTCCTGCTCCCACAGCCGATCGGCGACGTTCGTCGCGGTCACCGAGCCGAAGAGCGTGCCGCCGGAACCGGCGCTGACGTCGAACCGCAGCTCGACCGCGTCGAGCCGACGCGCGATCGCCTGCGCCTCGTCGCCCGACTTCGCCTCGTGGCGCGCGCGCTGCGCGTCGCGCTTCTCGAGCTCGCGAACGAGCGCCGGCGTGGCCACCTCGGCGAGCCCGCGCGGCAGGAGGAAGTTCCGAGCGTACCCGCGCGCCACGTTCACCAGCTCGCCCCGCAGGCCGAGCGCGTCGACGTCCTGCTTGAGGATCACCTCCACCGCTACCGCTCCCCGCGATCGCCGCGATCTCCACGGTCACCGCGGTCGCCACGACCGCCGCTCCGCTCCTCGCGCCCGTCCGCGACGTACGGCAGGAGTGCCATCTCGCGCGCCCGCTTGACCGCGACCGCGACCTGGCGCTGGTGCCGGCGGCAGGCGCCGCTGATCCGGCGCGACCGGATCTTGCCTTTCTCGGACACGTACCGGCGGAGCTCCGCGATGTTCTTGTAGTCGATCTCGTCGACCTTCGACTTGCAGAAGAAGCACGACTTGCGCCGGCCTCCGCCTGCCGGCGCCGTGCGCTTCCGCCGATCCTGTTG
Source organism: uncultured Actinomycetes bacterium (assembly GCA_963705945.1). Taxonomy (GTDB): domain Bacteria; phylum Actinomycetota; class Thermoleophilia; order Gaiellales; family Gaiellaceae; genus PALSA-612. The sequence goes on from CAVPLG010000006.1 coordinate 289,456, forward strand.
TCCCTTCGGTGCCAAGCTCTCTCCTTAGAACGGGATGTCGTCGTCGGCCGCGCCGCCGAAGTCCGCGTCGGCTCCGCTCGCGGCGCCTGCCGGGACGAACTGGTTGCCGCCTCCGCCTCCGCCCCCCAGCTCGCCCTCGCCGCGGCCGCCGAGGAACTGCACGGTGTCGGCGATGATCTCGACCGCCTGCCGCTTCGAGCCGTCCTGCGCCTCCCACTCGCGCCACTCGAGACGCCCGTCGATGCCGACCGGGCGGCCCTTGGCGAGGTACTGGGCGCAGCTCTCGCCCTGCGCGCCCCACACCGTGACGTCGAAGTAGTTCGGCTTCTCCGTCCACTGGCCCGTCGCATTGTCCTTGCGCCGCGTGTTGACGGCGACGCGCAGGCTGCAGACGGCCATCCCGCTGGGCGTGTGCCGCAACTCGGGATCGCGCGTCAGGTTTCCGACGAGCACGACGCGATTGATGTTGGCCATGATCCGCTCCTCTCTCCGTGGAGGGTCCAGGCTACTCCGCGGCCTCGACGGCGTCATCGTCCGCGGCGGCCGGCGCCGCTGCGGACGGTGCCGGCGCAGCCGGGGCCACCGCGGCCGGGGCCGGCGCCGGGATGTTCGCCGGCGCGGGGGCGGGCGGCAGCGGCGGAGCCGTGCGCTGGCTGTTCTTGACCCTGCGGACGGCGAGGTGGCGCATCACGCCGTCGGTGATCTTGAGGACGCGCGTCACCTCGGCCAGCGTCTCCGGCGCGGCGGTCACGAAGATCAGGTGGTAGACGCCCTCGCCCTTGTGGCCGATCTCGTAGGCGAGGCGCCGGCGGCCCCACACGTCGTGGCTGTCCCAGCTGCCGCCGTCGGTCTCCACCCGCTCGCGAAGGCGCGTGATGATCTCCTCCGACCGCGCATCCTCGAGGTCGACATCGAGCATGAGCAGAATCTCGTATTCGTTCACGCGTCCGAATTCTCCCTTCCCGTGGACTGAGTCGGCCCCGCCTCCTGGGCGCCGCTTCGGGTGACGGCGCGATGGGCGTGGCGAGAAGTCGCGGGAGTGTAGCATCGGCTCCGTGCGGCGCTTCCTCGCGGTCGCGGTCGGTGCGCTCGGCCTCGCGGCGCTCGTGCGCCGGCTCCGACGCCGAACGGCCGAGGCCGAGCGGTCGCCGGCCGACGAGCTTCGGGTGCGCCTTGCGGAGTCGCGAACGATCGTGGACGAGCGTGAGGCCGACGAGGCGCTCGAGACGACGGTCGACGCCGCTCCCGACCCCGAGTCCCGGCGGCGCGACGTCCACGAGCGCGCACGGCAGGCGCTAGACGAGCTGCAGTAGCTCCTCGCGCTCGTCCGCCGTCAGCCCGCGGAGCGGCGCCCGCACGTCCTCGCGCACCGGAACGCCTCGCGCGCCGACCACCGCCTTCAGCGCGGCGTGACGCGGAAACCGCTCTACGCCGGCCCGGAGCTCACCGGCGCGGGTCGAATCGCCCGTACGCATCGCCTCCACGACCACCTCGGGAAAGGCGGCGGCGAGGCCGGAGACGGCCCCGGCGGCGCCGGCCGAGAGCGCCTCCCCGATCAGCGCCTCCGCCCCGACGAAGAGCGCGAGGCCGTCGAGGAGGTACGGCCGGACGCGGTCGAACGGAGCGTCCGAGACCTTCAGGCCGGTGAGATTCGTCGCGACGTCGCGGAGCCGCTCGACGACGCTGACGGGAACGGCGTAGCCGGAGGCGCGCTCGAACTCGTAGACGTAGAACGGAAGGGGCTCGCAGGCGTGTGCGGCGGCGCGCAGGTGCTGGAAGAGCGCGTCGGCGTCCAGCGGGAAGTACGGCGGGGCGATCACCGCGACGCCTGCGACTCCGGCGTGAGCCGCGTGAGCGGCGAGATCGAGCGTGTCGGCCGTCGACTGCGCGCCGCAATGCGCGATCACCGGGAGCGGCCCGGCGGCGTACAGCGCGACGGCGCGCTTCCGCTCCGCGACCGTCAGGAGAATCCCCTCTCCCGTCGTCCCCGCCGCGAGCAGCCCGTCGACCCCCGCGTCGGCGAGGAACGCCGTGTACGGTTCGAAGGCCGCCTCGTCGAGCGCCGCGCCGCCGTCCCGGAGCGGCGTCACCGCGGCCGCAAAGATCCCTCGGACCACGGATTGCGACTCTACTCGTTCAGGGCTAGGCTCAGGCCGCCCGTGAAGAGTCTGCTCAACCTTCTCCTCTTCGTGGTTGCGCTCGCGCTCCCTTCCGCGGCCGTTGCGAGCGAGCCGCTCCCGGACCTCAACCTGTCGAACCTCTCGCTCTCGGTCAACGCGAAGGGCGAGGCGCTCCTCCGTTATACGCGCGACGACGGCAGCAACCGGCAGGTGCTGGTGTGGGGCGGCGTCGACGCGCTCGCGCCGAGCCAGGACGCGCCACAGGTGAAGTTCCAGTACGACTTCGCCGGCGGCTGGAAGAAGTACCGTCGCGCCGTCGCCGCAACGTTCGGCACCCGCTGCGGCGCCTATGACGGACCGCCGCTCGCCTTCCGCGTCGCCGCATGCAAGGCGCCGGACGGCACGTACTGGGCGGTGCAGGCGTGGTACCGCCTCCTCCCGATGCGCGGCTTCGACCCGTGGACGCCGCGCCAGGGAGGGCTCGAGTTCCACGTCTCGCACTGGTCCGGGCCGCTCGCGCAGTTCCAGGTGTCGCAGAACTGGACCTACGGCGGCTCGTGGCAGGGGCTCTTCGGCCGCCTGACGTACGCCGGCCAGCCCGTGTACGGGTTCAAGACGCCGTCCGCGACGAGCCGGGCCGACGGCTATGCGAGGTACGTCTACATCGACACCCGCAACTCGATCTACGGCGCAGGGTGGCGCCACGACGCGGGGAAGGTGCTCCACCTTCGGAACGGCGCGTTCTGCTACTCGTTCGTCCCGCAGACGCCGCCCGCGGGATACCCGGACAGCAGCCGGCGCGGGCCTGGCGTCGGCGACAGTCATCGCGTCACGGTGATGGGCCCGGGAGTCACGCCCGACGTGTCGTGGGAAGGGCCGCCGCTCGGCGCCTACGAGCCGTTCCGCGACGACGCCTTCAACAGCCTCTTCGACCTGCTCGTCGGCCCCGACGACCGCGACTGCGCCAACGAGCGCTGACAGAAGCGGCGCTTTGACGCCGAGCGACGTCTCCCGCCGACCGGGCGTCGACGTCAGAAGCGCCAGAATGCAGCCGATGGCGACGCGCGTCGAGAACCAGGCGCCGCCGCTCCGCGACTACAACCTCGTCGCCGAGAACCGCCCGCTGCTCGAGGCGGTGAGGCGCGAGGGCGCGGCGTGGGCAGAGGAGGCGCTGCTCGGGCTCGGGCAGGAGCTCGGCGGCGCACCGCTCGAGTGGGGACGGCTTGCGAACGAGAGCCCGCCGGTGCTGCGTACCCACGACCGGTACGGCAAGCGGATCGACGAGGTCGAGTTCCACCCGGCTTGGCACGCGCTCATGAAGATCGGGGTGGCGGGCGGCATCCACGCGCAGTCGTGGCGCGATCCGCGGCCGGGAGCGCACGTCGCGCGCGCCGCGGCATTCGTCGCGCTCGCGCAGGTCGAGGCCGGCGTCATGTGCCCGCTGTCGATGACGCACGCGGCCGTGCCCGCGCTCCGCGCGACGCCCGAGGTCGCGGCCGAGTGGGAGCCCTCGTTGACCTCGCTCGTCTACGACCCCGGCCTGCGAACGCTCCCGGAGAAGCGGGGCGCGCTCTGCGGGATGGCGATGACCGAGCGTCAGGGAGGCTCGGACGTGCGCGCCAACGAGACCGAGGCGCAGTGGGCGGCCGACGGCGAGGCGACGCTCCACGGGCACAAGTGGTTCTGCAGCGCGCCGATGTGCGACGGCTTCCTGGTGCTCGCTCAGGCCCCGGGCGGCCTCTCGTGCTTCCTCGTCCCGCGCGTCCTTCCCGACGGCTCCCGCAACGCGATCGAGATCGACCGCCTGAAGGACAAGCTCGGGAACCGCTCGAACGCCTCGGCCGAGATTCGCCTCGCCGGCGCCTGGGCGCGGCTCGTGGGCGAGGAGGGGCGAGGAGTGGCGACGATCATCGAGATGGTGGTGCACACGCGGCTCGACTGCGTGCTCGGGTCCACGGCGCTCATGCGGCAGGCCGTGGCCGAGGCGACCCATCACGCCGCGCACCGGTCGGCCTTCGGCGCGCTGCTCGCCGACCAGCCGCTCATGCGGAACGTGCTCGCCGACCTCTGCGTCGAGTCCGAGGCGGCGACGCTCGCCGCGTTTCGCCTGGCGCGCGCGTTCGACGAGGGCGGCGACGGCTTCCGGCGGATCGCGACCGCCGTCGTCAAGTACTGGGTCTGCAAACGGACGCCGGCCGTCGTCGGCGAGGCGCTCGAGTGCCTCGGCGGGAACGGCTTCGTCGAGGAGAGCGGCCTTCCTCGCCTCTTCCGCGAGAGCCCGCTGAACGCGATCTGGGAAGGGGCGTCGAACGTTCAGGCGCTCGACGTCCTGCGCGCGCTGCGGCGCGAGCCGGAGACGGCCGAGGCGTTCGTCGCGGAGCTCGAGCCGGACGACGCCCTCCGTGTCGCCTCGGCGCTCGCAGACGCATCCGAGGAGGGTGCGCGGCGGCTCGTCGAGACGATGGCCGTCGCGCTCCAGGCGACGCTCCTCGATCGCCGCGGAGCTCCGGCCGTCGCCGAGGCCTTCCGCTCGCGCGACGGCTTCGGCGCGTTCGGGACCCTGCCCGCCGGGCTCGACCTCGAGTCGATCCTCGAGCGGCACCGTCCGCGGCTCTAGGGCGCGTGGTCGCGGGTCGCGGCGGCGAGCGCGAGCGGCTGCGCGCAACCTTCGACGAGGTCGCGGAGCTGTACGACCGCGCCAGGCCCGCGTACCCCGTCGCGCTGCTCGACGACCTCGTCGCGCTCGCGCGTCTCGGGCCGGGATCGCGGCTGCTCGAGGTCGGCCCGGGAACCGGGCAGGCGACCGCGCCGCTCGCGGAGCGCGGAATATCGATCGTCGCCGTCGAGCTCGGCGCCGCGCTCGCGGCCGTCGCGAGGCGGAACCTCGCGCGATTCCCGCACGTCGAAGTCGTCAACGCCGACGTCGAGAAGTGGGAGCCTCCGCGCGCGTCGTTCGACGCGGTCGCGGCGTTCACGGCCTTCCACTGGCTCGACCCTGAGACGCGGGTCGAGCGCTGTGCGCGGCTCCTGCGGCCCGGCGGGTCGCTCGTGGTCGTGAAGACGGAACACGTGCAGCCCGACGACGCCGATCCGTTCTTCGCAGCGGTGCAGGACGCGTACGTCCGCGCGGGGGAGGGGCGCGCTGGGGCGACTGCGCCCGAAGCCGTTCCCGACCTGCGCGAGGAGCTCGAAGCGGGCGGATGGTTCGGGCGCACGGTCGTGCGCCGGTTCGTGTGGGACGTCGAGTACGACCTCGACTCGTACCTGTCGGTGCTCGACACGTACTCGGGCCACCGGTCGCTCGCGCCCGAGGTGCGCGGGCGGCTCTACGCCGACATCGCGGAGCTGATCGGATCGCGGCGCATCCGGAAGACGTACCTCGCGATCCTCCACGTCGCGCGTCGCCGCTGACGCGGCGTGGCTCGTCAGCCCGGCGGGGTCGTGAACACGGTGGTCGTCGTGACCTCCGTCGTCGTCGTGATCTCGGTCGTCGTCGTGATCTCGGTCGCCGTCGTGACCTCGGTCGCCGTCGTGACGACCGTGGTCGCCGGCAGGGTCACCGTCTCTCCCTCGGTCACCGTCTCGCCGCCGCGGGTGACCGTGATCGGGAAGGTCGCCGTCGTGACGCCCGACTCGTCGTTGCCCGCGAGCGCGAAGCCTGCGACCCCTCCCAGGACGGCGGCGGCGACCGCGCCGAGCGCCCAGAGCCACGAACGATTGTGCGACTGCGGCGCGGGGAAGGCGCGCGTCTCCGTCGTCGTGCCCATCCGTGCGCGACGCGTGCTCGTCGCGGCCGTCGTCGTCGCACGCTCGACCTGGTCGGCCTCGCGTAGGTGCCGCTCGGCCGATGCGCGGTCTCCGACGCTGTCGGCCGCGGCCGCGAGTCGCTGCAGGACCCACACTTCCGCGTCGAGGTCGCCGAGCGCCTCGGCCGCCGTCCGACCGCGGTCGAGGAGCTCCATCAGCTCCGGAACGCGCCGCGCCGAGGCGAACGACGACTCGACGGTCTGCACGAGCTCGAGCAGCGCCGCCCACCGGCGCGTCTCGGCAGCCCACGAGGTCAGCCCGAGAATCGCGTCGGCATCCTCGAGCAGTCGCGCCGGCGTCAGCCGCCCGCCGCGTGCCAGCGTCGTCATGTAGGTCAGCATCCGGTCGCCCGTCGCCAGCGCGGCGTCGGTGCGTCTGATCTCCTCGCCGATACGGCCGACGACGCCGTAGCGCCGTGTCTCGTCGTCGCGCGCGACGAGCCCGCGGCGGCGGAGGCCGGTGACGACCGAGGTCACGTCGTCGACCTCGACCAGATCCGCGAGCTCGTCCGCCGAGAGCGTCGCTCTCCCGACGACCGCCAGCGCAGCGAGGATCCGTCGCTCGTCCTCGTGCAGCGGCAGCTCGTGGGTCTCTGCCGAATCGTCGCCGGGCCACTCGCCGCTGCCGGCCATGGACTCGCTCCCCCTCGGTTCGCTGGACGCGATCGTACTCCCGCCCGCTCGACGCGACAACGGGCCGAACGCTTGACCGTCGATGCGGGGCGGGTTAGCTTCGGCCGGCTCCCGTGGGCTCGACGAACGTCGACGCCGCGTGAGCGGCCGTCGACGAGAGTGAGGGGGAGTGCCAGTGGCCGACGAGACCATCGACGAGCGTGCGGCCGGCGAGGAGCCGGTCGTCATCGAGGACAGCGAAGCCGAGCAGGAGCGCAAGCGGGAGCTCGAGGAGCGGCTCGCCGAGCAGGGCGGCGTCCAGGCGCCGCAGCCCGAGCCGCCGACGCGCGCGGCGCCCGCGGGGTCGCCCGCGACGATCGTCGCCGAGGCGAGGCAGCACGTCGGCTATCGCGAGACCGGCGACAACGACACGATGTTCAACCGGTGGCTCGGGAAGATCGCGGGCTATCCAGCGGACGGGTTCGGGTATCCGTGGTGCCACGCGTTCGTCTCGTACTGCCTGTGGCACTCGGACAACGCCGGCGCCGGGCCCCGCACGGCGGGGTGCACCACAGGCGTGGCGTGGTTCAAATCGGCCAACCGCTGGTTCTCGACGCCGCAGGTCGGCGACCTCGTCTACTACGGCCCCGGCGGCGGGACGCATGTCGAGCTCGTCGTCGGTGTCGGGCCGGGGACGATCCGGACGATCGGCGGCAATACCTCCGGGTCGTTCGGAGGGAGCTACTTCAACGGCGACGGCGTCTACGAGAAGACCGTCGACCGCACGTCGTCGCGGATCGCGGGCTACGGCCGCCCGAGCTACGGCTCCGCGACACTGCCGTCCGGGGGCGGAGGCGGCGGCGGTGGTGGTGGGGGAGGCGGCGGTGGCCCCGTCACGCCGATCACGACGGTCAGGTCGGTCGCGCAGCAGCAGGAGGCGGCGAACGGCCTCGGCTACACGCCGAAGCTCGACGTCGACGGCGACTGGGGGCCGAAGACGGAGGCGGGCGTCAGATGGCTGCAGCAGAAGGTCGGCGCCGACGTCGACGGCCAGTGGGGGCAGGAGACCGAGCGGCTGTACCGCGCGTTCACGCATTCGTGACCGTTGCTCGCCGGGAGCGCCGCCAAGCGGCCTCCCGGCGCCCCTTCGGCGCGTGCCGAAATCCGGTCGCGCCCGCCGATCCGTATGCCCCTCGAGGGGTCACTCCAAGGTGAACAGGAGGGGGAGAATGGAGAAGGCGCGTATGCGATCGGGTGCGATGCTCGCACTCGCCGGCGTCGCGGTCGCCCTACTGGCCGCGGCCGGCGCCCCGGCAGCGGGGCAGGACGTCTACACGGTCACGCCGCTGCAATCCACGGCGACCGACTCGAGCCTCGTCAACGGCTGGGGCCTGACTGCGCTGGCAGGCTCCCCGTGGTGGGTCGCCGACAACGGCACGAACGTGTCGACGCTCTACAACGCCGCCGGCGCGAAGGTTGCGCTGACGGTCGAGGTTGCGAACGCGCCGACGGGCGCGGTCGCGAACGACGCAGGCACGGGGTTCGTGGTCACGAGGCAGACCGCCACCGGCCCGGTCTCCGGCTCGGCGCGGTTCATCTTCTCGACCGAGGAGGGCACGATCCTCGGGTGGAGCCCGACGGTCGACGGGACGCACGCGATCCTCGCCGTACCGAACACGACCGGTGCGATCTACAAGGGGCTCGCGATCGCGCCGAACCGGCTGTACGCGACCGACTTCCACAACGCACGCGTGGACGTCTTCGACAGCTCGTTCCACCCGGTCACGTCGCCGGGCGCGTTCGTCGACGCGAGCCTGCCGAGCGGATATGCCCCGTTCGGGATCCAGAACGTCAACGGCACGATCGTCGTGACGTACGCGAAGCAGGACGCGGATGCCGAGGACGAGGTCGCGCACCAGGGCTTCGGCTTCGTCGACGCCTACGACACGAGCGGCCGGCTGATCGGCCGCATCGCACAGCACGGGCAGCTGAACGCGCCGTGGGGGATCGCGATGGCGCCGGCGGCGGGCTTCGGCGCATTCAGCGGCGACCTGCTGATCGGCAACTTCGGGGACGGCGAGATCAGCGCGTACGAGCCCCAGCCGGACGGCACGTGGGAGCTCGTCGGACAACTCCGGACGAGCGACCACAAGGTCCTGTCGATCGACGGCCTCTGGGCCCTCGAGTTCGGCCGCGGCGCGGCGAACAACGGGCCGACGACGACGCTGTTCTTCACGGCAGGCCCGAACGACGAGACCGCCGGCCTCTTCGGGAAGATCACGGCCGGTTAGCGCACGGCGGGCCCCTCGAGACGGCACTCGAGGCCGCGGCGGAAAGCAGGGAGGGGCGGCACGAGTGCCGCCCCTCCGCTTGAAAGATCAGCCGAACCCGAGCGGCCAGGTCCTGGTCGTGGGCGGCTTGAACGTCAGTCCCTCGATCTGGAGCAGCGCCGACTTGTACGACCCGGCGAGCAACGGCTGGTCGCCCGCGGGCAGCCTCGCGAACGCGCGGGTCAGGCACACGACCACGCTGCTGCCGAACGGAGAGGTGCTCGTCGTGGGCGGCTGCACGGGCGCCGCGGTCGGCAGCGCGACCAGCTTCATCGGCAATGTCGAGACGTTCGAGATGACGGCCCGTGGTGCGGAAGCGCGCTCACGCTACGCGAAGAAGGACATCAAGGGCACCTGCTCGTCGCTCGCCGCATTCGTCAAGAGGCGGCCAAGCAGGCAGGCCATACCATCAAGGCCGCGCAGGCGAACACGCTGATCGCCCGGGCGAACAACGTCCGCGGGATCCTCGGCTGCTGAACCAACCCCGAGTCAGCGCGCGGCACATGCCGCGCGCCGACGCCCTCCGAGACACGAGACGGCCCGCGGCGCACGCCGCGGGCCGCTCGCGTTCTCCGTCCGGCGACGCCTCTCCGGGCGAACGTCGCGCAAGCGATGCGGGCCACGATCAGCGACACTCCCCTCATGATCACCGGCTTCGCCGTCGGCGGCGACGTCGAGCAGGCTTTGAGCAACGTCGGCGTGCCGAGCTACGTCCTCGACACGACCGGAGTCGTCCGCTGGCTGAACGCGGCAGCCGAGCAACTCGTCGGCGACGTTCGCGGGCGCCACTTCACGTCCGTGGTCGCTCCCGAGGACAGCCGGCGCGCCCGCGAGCTGTTCTCCCGGAAGGTGGTCGGCACTGCCCCCGCCACGGACGCAACGGGCGTCCTCGTCTCGCGCGACGGGACGCGGGTGGCGGTGGAGATCAGCGCGGTGCCGCTCAGGAGCGGCGACCGGGTGGTCGGCGTCTTCGGGCTGATGGAGGGACGGCCCGACCAGGTGCCGATAGCACCCCACCCGCATCTCACCCCACGCCAGGTCGAGGTGCTTCGTCTTCTCGAGCAGGGCCGCTCGACGAAGCAGATCGCCGCCGAGCTCCACCTGACGACCGAGACGGTCAGAAACCACATCCGCCGTCTCTTCCGGGCTCTCGGCGTCCATTCCCGACTCGAGGCCGTCGCCGCCGCCCGGGCTGCACCGTCCTCGTGATGGAGGGGAGTCCGGCGCAAGCGGAGCACGACACGCGGGGGCGGGGTCGCCGACGCGGCCCCGCCCGCTTTCGATCAACCGATCGGTGCGGGAGCGGCTGCGCCGCTCACAGCCACGCCATCGACGGATAGAAGTTCCCGAGCGCCAGGAGCCGGTTCAGCTGGTCGAAACCCTCGGGAACCGACCAGGCGAAGACGAGGTTCGCGGGTTGGTCGACGGGCGTCGCGATTCCCTCGTGCGGCGGCAGTCGGTGCGGCGGGCGGTTGCCCGCGGGCGACTTCGCGAACGCGGCAGTCGCCGCTGCCGAGGCCGCGAGTACGACGACCATGACGGAGGTGAGCAGGGTGCGCTTCATGTGATCTCCCCTCGTTGCTGCCGGTCTCGTCACCGTGGCAGCCACGGCCCCGCGCGTCTGCCATGGAGCCGACCGAACGAATGTCAGCTCCGTGACAGTTCGCGCCGAGCCAGCTTCATTCGTCGACGGCGCACGCGTCGAACCTAGCCAGGGTGGGGCGTCGTCGTCTCTCGTCTCGCTCACGCCAATCGTTCCCTTTTGCGGCAGCCCGATCTGTGACCGCCTCGCGATTCAGTCATCGAGGACGAGTCGCGGTTGCCCGTCGGGAAACGAGGGCAGATAACGGCGAAGCGGAGTTGTCGCCGCCGCCAACGGGCCGGTAGCCGAGTCGGTGACAGAAACCCTGAGCATTAGCCATTTCAGGCGGTACGGAGCGGCGCAGGACTCGCACCTGTCCAGCCTGGGTCTCGGCTACGCCGAGGTTCGGCGCCGCACCCACTGATCTGCGAGGCGCTGCCCGTCTTCGGGCCCGGGCAGGCAGAGCGGCTACGCTTGCTCCCGCGCATGTGCCGTCGGTTGCTTGTCTTCTGCGGCCTCGGGATCGCCGCGATGGTCGCGGCGGTGCCGCCGAGCGCCGTGGCAGCGACGAAGCCCGTGTTGACGATCGGCTCGACTCCGAACGTGGTCGACTCGCTCGACCCGGCACTCTCGTTCTGGGGAGGGATGTGGGAGCTCCTGCTGGCGTCGTGCACGCCGCTGATGGAGACTCCTGCCGGGCGTAGCGGCCATGTTGCCGCTCCGGTTCCGGCCGGCGCTGTGGGCTATCCACGCGTGTCGGCCGACGGCCGCACGTACACGTTCACGATTCGTCGGGGCATGCGCTTCAGCGACGGCTCGCCCGTGACCGCGGCGAACTACGCGCGCGCGCTGGGTCGTGTTCGTGACCCGGCGATGCAGTCGCCGCTTCGCGACCTGTACGCGTGGGACATCGGATCCGCGACCACTGACGGGCCGCGGCTGCTGCGCATCCGCCTCAGGCAGCCCAACCCCGACATCCTCACCCGGCTCACGCTTCCGTTCTCGTGTCCGGTTCCGGAGGGGACGCCGATCGATCCCGCCGGCGTCGATCTCACGATCGGCTCGGGCCCGTACCACGTGACGAGCTTCGACCGTTCTCGCGGAGCCGTCCTGCGCCCGAACCGGTTCTACCGCGGGCCGCACCCGGCGCGGTTCCGCGCGATCGTCCTCAAGGTCGAGTCCTCCGTCGCGTCGCTCTACCGCGATGCGCAGGCGGGCCGGATCGACATCGTCGACCCGTGGTTGAATGCGGATCCCGCGGTCGCGAAGGACGCCGTCCGTCGCTACGGGATCGGGAAGAAGCAGCTCTTCTACGCGCAGGGCGACGACCTCTGGTACCTCGCCATCAACACCAAGAGCCCGCTCTTCCGCAACAACGCGCCGCTGCGGCGGGCAGTCGCCTTCGCCCTCGACCGGGAAGAGATCATCCGGCAACTCGACGCGTTCTCGGCGCGGCGGACCGATCAGCTGCTGCCGTACAACTTTCCCGGCTTCGCCGACCACGACCTGTTCCCGCTCGGCGGCCCCAACCTCCGTTTCGCGCGTCGGCTCGTGAAGGGCCATCTTCGCAGCGGCCGGGCCGTTCTCTTCTCCCTTCCCGGTCGAGCGTTCCGGATGGCGCAGGTGGTTCAGTACAACCTGAAGCAGATCGGGCTCGACGTCGAGATCCAGGTGTACTACGCGGCGGGTGCTGGACGCGAAGATCGCCGCCGGCGAGCCGTACGACCTCGCGGGCCCGTTGGTCTGGATTTCCGACTACCTCGACCCCTTCAACACGCTCGGGACGTTTCTCGGCCAAGGGTCGAGCGTGTTCGTCAACGAATCCCAGTTCAACGACCCCGTGTTCAGTCGCCGGCTGCGCGCCGCCCAGCGCATCCGCGGACCCGGACGCTACCCCGCACTGGCGCGACTCGAGGCAGACCTGTTGCGCACCCAGGCGCCGTACGCGCCGGTTGGCGTCTCGCAGGGCCTGCGGTTCGTCGGGCCGCGCGTCGGCTGTATCTCCAGCAAGACCACCGGGCCGCTCCTCGAGTCCGTGTGCCTGCGGCCGCCGGCGCGTTAGGAGGCCGCGACCCAGACGCCTCGCCGACCGACCGCCACCGCGGTCGGCGCCGCCCCGACCATGATCGTCCGTACCCCACGGAGATCGCTTCCCGAGACGCGCGTCACCGACCCTGCCGAGGGGTCTGGCAACCATGCCGCACCGGCGCCGGCCGCGATGCCGGCGGCATTCACGCTCACCTTCGTACTCCCGAGGACACCGCCGCCGGCAGCACCGACCTTCACGACACGCGTTCCGTCGAGGCCGCTCACGAAGCACCAAACAGCGCCGCCGGCGGCGGCCACGAACCGACAGCCGCCGAGGATCACGGCCTGCCCCTGAACGCTCGTGCCGATGTCGATCGGAGTCAAGGCCGCGCCGCAGGCCCACACGGTGTCGCGGGCGACCGCGAGGTCGTTCGCGCCGAGGTCGGGCACGATCGGGTCGCCGACCGGACGACCGTCTCGCTGGCTGAGGCGGCGAACGTACGTGCGGCCGGTCGTCGTCCACAGCGAGCCGGCGCCGACGGTCAGACGGCTCGCGTCGGTCGCGACCCTCATCGTCACCCGGTCGAAGCGGCTGTCGACACGCTCGAGCTGATGCTCGAGCTCGAGCACCCACGCGCCGCCCTCGATCGGCGCAATCGCGATCGGGTGGCCGTGGACGGGGATCGTCTTCGTCTCGCCGGTCTTCTCGACGACGCGCGTGACCGTGTTGTCGCCGTAGTTGCCGACCCAGACCAGGCCCTTGCGCGCGGCCATCGTCCGCGGATCGGAACCGACCCGCACCTCCTGGAGGATGCGGCCGCTCTTCGCGTCGAGGAGCCCGACGCTGTTGCGGTCGAGCCGCCGAAGGCCGCTGTTGCCGTCGCGGGTCGCGAGGATGACGCCTCCGGCGACTGCCGCGACTCCGACGGCGCCTGCTGCGGCGGCGAGCACGAGCCGGCGCGACGGCCGTCGGCGAGGCTTCGGGCGCGGCCGCGGCGCTCCCGCCCAGACGAGCTGGTAGAGGCGCCACGGCTCGTCGAAGCCCTTGAACGCGTGCCGGCCGCGGTCGCGGTACTCGATGCCGGGAACCGTGCCGGCGAGGCTGCGCACCATCTCCGACACGAGGATCTCGCCGCCGTCGGCCTTCGCCATGACCCGCGCACCCGCGTTGACGGCGGCGCCGAACGGCTCGTCGTCGTGGCCGAGCACCTCGCCGACGTTGAGCCCGATCCTCACCCGCAGCGACTCCGTCGGCCCGCTCGCGCTCTCGCGCGGTCAGCGCGTCCTGGATCGAGACTGCGGCGCCCAGAGCCGAGCGCGGCGACCCGAACGTCAGCATCATCGCGTCCCCGACCGCGTCCACGAGCCGGCCGCCTGCGCTTTCCGCCCGCTCGCGGACGATCCGCTTCGTCTCGACGAGCACCCGCCGCGCCGCCTCGTCCCCGACCCGCGTCGCGAGCGCCGTCGACCCCTCCACGTCGACGTGCATGATCGTCACCACGCCGTGCCGCTCGGCCACGACGCGATTGGATCACAGGCGCATGTCGCTCCTCACGGTTGCCGCAGGTCCATCGCAGGGGCGTATCGGCTTTTGGTGGGGTATTAGGCTCGCGGGGTGCCGGTCGTCGTGTTCCCGGATGGTTCCCGCGTCCGCGCGTCCTCGATCAGCGAACGGAACCTTGATGATCCTGAGCGCTCCTTCGGCCTCTACCTCGATCCCCAGTGGGATCCAACCTGGCCGGCCGCGACAATCGACTGGGAAGACTTCGGCGTTCCGACGCACGGTGAGACGGCGGCACAGCAGATCGCGGACGCATACGACCGGGCGCGTCGCGGTGAGCTCGTCGAGGTCGGGTGTCTCGGAGGTCTCGGCCGCACCGGCACGGTGCTCTCCTGCATGGCCGTCCTCGCTGGTGTCCCTGCCGAGGAAGCCGTCGCGTGGGTGCGATCCACTTACAGGCCCGGAGCCGTCGAAACGGCTGCCCAGGAAGCGTGGGTGGAGTGGTTCGCACGATGGGTCAGTGACCGCCGCGAGCAGGGACGCTGAGGAACAGCAGAGGTGCACGAGGCGCTCAGTGCACTGAAGGGGGCATGCTTGAGGCGGCGCTCAACCTTCTTTACGTCGAAGTAGACCTTTGGTCGTAAAACATGCTTTAGTTGGTCGCGACTAGGGTCAACTCGAGGACGAAGGGGGAAAGAGTGGGTACGAGGTTCGCACGCGTGCGTACGCGCGCCGTCGTCGCGGTTGCGGCAGTCGCCGCGTTGGCGGCCGTTGGCGGCGTCGCATACGCGACGATCCCGAACGACGGCGTCATCCATGGGTGCTACATGAAGTCCGGCGGTTTGCTGCGCGTCATCGATGCGAGCACAACGTCGTGCTCGGCGAAGGAAACGTCGCTGGAGTGGAACGTCGAGGGGCCGCAGGGGCCACAGGGGCCACAGGGAGCAACCGGTGCGACCGGCCCACAGGGCCCGGCGGGAGACATCGGGGCCACCGGGCCGCAAGGGCCGAAGGGCGACACCGGGCCGCAGGGCGTGCAGGGGCAGAAGGGCGACACGGGACAGCAGGGGCCGCAGGGCGCGACGGGCCCCCAGGGAGCGACCGGTCCGCAGGGGCCGGCGGGAACCGCGATTCTTGGCTACGAGGTCGTCGCGACCGACTTCATCGACGCCGGCTCGTTCGAGAGCAAGAAGATCACCGCCGAGTGCCCGGCCGGCAAGGTCGCCGTCGGCGGCAGCTACTACCAGTTCGGGAACCCTGAGATCAAGTCCGCAGGGCCGATCGGGGTCGGCAACAGGCTCCCGAGTGAACGCGTCGGGGGCGGCTACAAGGTCTGGGCCAACTTCGGTGTCCTCGGCGGGACTCTCCAAGTCGAGGCCGTCTGCGTCAACGCATAGCCGAATCGCTCAGCGGGGGCACCCGAATCGTGGGTGCCCCCGTTGACGCGAATGCGTAGCCGCCCCGATTGAGCATCGAAGACGCGCCGCACCCCGGCGACGAGCGTGATTGTGAAACGAGCTCAGCGGAGCGGCGCAGGAGTCGAACCTACCCAGCCTGGGGTTACCAGACCTCACCGGTTTTGAAGACCGGCTGGGCCACCGGGCCCGTGCCGCTCCAGGGAGGCGCACTGTAGCCGCGGACGACGCGGCGTCCGCGGGCGCAGAACCTTGCGTGAAAGCCACAGGACGCGTACCTTCGACTGGCACGACGCACGTCCGCGAAGACGAAGGGGAACGACGTGAGCGCTGCAACGGCATCGACGGGGGCTGCGGAGACGCGGAAGCTTCGCACTCGTCGTCGCGACTTCGGCCCGACCGTCGCGTTCCCGGAGCTCGTGTGGGTGCACTTCCTCCGCCAGCAGGACGTCGCCGTGGGGCGCCTCTACGAGGGCGACGCCGAGACGCGCTACCGCAAGTTCCAGCGCTCCTTCCAGGCCGAGCACGGCGAGATCGTCAGCGCGTACTGGGCGACGTCGACCGCCTCGGGCGTCGCGATCACGATCAGGGCGCGGCCGTGGGTGCTGCCGGACACGATCCGGCTCCACTGGGCGACCGACTGGGCGACCAGGGACCTGCCGGATCTGACCGGAATCCTCTATCGGACGGAGGCGCTCGCGGTAAGGGTGTCGGAGGTGCTCCGTGACACGAGCAAACGGATCGCGATGCAGCTGCTCTTCAACGTCGCCAGCGGGACGCTCTCGTTCAGCGAGACCGACTCCGCCCACGACGAGACCGACCGAGCCGCATTCGTCGCCAAGCAGACTGCCGAGCTGGACAAGATCGAGCGCTACTTCAAGAACTCGGCGGGGCGCTCGGGGCAGATCCTCTACCTCGGGGGGGCGCTGCTCGGCGTGATGCCGCTCCTCATCCTGGCCGCCGTCGCGGCTCTCTTCGGGCTCCTCGACGCGGGGCGGCCGGCCGTGCGCACGGCGTCGGTGTGCTTCGCCGCAGGCGGCGTCGGCGCGCTCGTCAGCGTCATGTCGCGCATGAACTCGGGTCGGGTCG
This sequence comes from uncultured Actinomycetes bacterium, assembly GCA_963705945.1. Classification (GTDB taxonomy): domain Bacteria; phylum Actinomycetota; class Thermoleophilia; order Gaiellales; family Gaiellaceae; genus PALSA-612. Next base: position 305,939 of record CAVPLG010000006.1, read on the forward strand.
GGATCGACTGGGAGTTCGGCAAGGACACGCTGCGCACGCTGGGGAGCCTCCGGCCGTTCGTCGGCGCGACGTTCGGGCTGATGACGTTCTTCGCGCTGAAGAGCGGGCTCGTGGCGCTCGACCTCGGCGACGGCGAGAAGAACTTCTACTTCTACACCCTGTTCTCTTTCGCGGCCGGCTTCAGCGAGCGGTTCGCACAGGACATGCTGCTCGGCAACACGCTGCGGCGGTTCGAGCGCAAGCCGGAGCCGGAGCAGGCGCCCCCGACCGAGCCGCCGCCCGACGACGTCGCCACCCAGTCGACGACGTAGGCGTCAGCCGCGGCGGGCTGCCGCGCGGAGGACGCGCCGGTCGCCGACGCGTCGCGTGAGGCCGTCGGCGTCGAACCGCTCGAGCAAGAGCTGTGCTGTGCGGCGCGACGTTCCGAGCGCGTCGCGAAAGGCCGCGAGCGTGATCGGATCGAGTCGCGCGAGGGCGTCTCGGCCGCGCCCGTACAGCGCGGGGGAGATCGCGAGCGTGTCTCCCAGCCGCACCAGCCGGCCCTCCTGCTCGAGGAACCTCGCGAGGTCGCGGTCCTCGACCTTCACCGCGTCCTCCGCTTCGAGGAGAGCCTCCAGGTCGGCCGCCGCGGCCGCGCGGTCGCCGAGCCGCGCCGTCGTACCCGGGAGGTAAGCGGCGCCGCCGCGCCGCTCGATCTCGAGGAGGTCGGTGACGGCCGCCGCCCACGGCTCCGGCGGTAGCAGCTCGCCGAGCGGAAGCCCGGGGGCCAGCGGGTTCTCGCGCGCGCGGTCGGTCAGGCGCTTCCGGACGCGTTCGCGAAGCTCGGCCAGCCATGCCTCGGAGAAGTGGAAATCGCCTGCCGACGGAATCGTCGCGAGGCCGCGCGCGAGGTCGTCCGGCGCAAGGACTCCCCGCGCCTGCAGGTCCGCCGCCCGGACGGGCGCGTGAACCAGCGCTCGTACGATCGCGACGGGATCGCCGCTCTCGAGCACGGCTAGCCGCGCAGGATCGAGGCCGCGCGGAGGCGCGGGGTCGAGCACGACCCCGCCGGCGACGGTCGTCTCCGCCCGCAGGACCACGCGGTCGCTCCGCGCAGCGACGAGCGGCTGCGTCAGCCGGAGCTGCGCGTAGTCGCCTTCGCGGGCCACGCGGGCCGGCACCGCCGCGGTGCCGAGGTGAACCGTGACCGCAGCGGGAAGCGGCTCGAGCTCCGTCACGCGAATGTCGAGGCGGTAGCTCACCGGGAAGTGGCCGGGCTCGACGAGCACGTCGCCCCGCCGCACGTCGCGCCGGTCGAGGCCTGGAAGGTTCAGGGCGACGCGCTGGCCCGCGGCGGCCGACTCGACCGGCGAGTCGTGCACCTGGACGCTCCGTACGCGCGCCGCGCGTCCGGCCGGCTCGATCCGCACGACATCGCCGGCGGCGATCGCGCCCGACCACAACGTGCCGGTCACCACGGTGCCGGCGCCGCGGAGCGTGAAGACGCGGTCGACGTACAACCGTGCAGGGCCGCGTGCGTCGCGTTCCGGGACGTCCACCCGCGCGAGCGCCGCGCGCAGCTCGTCGAGGCCGGCGCCGGTCTTCGCCGAGACCGGCACCACCTCGGCCGACGGGGCGAGCTCGCGCGACTCCTCGACTGCGATCTCGAGCGTCTCGTCATCGACCGAGTCGGCCTTGGTGACCGCGACCACGCCCTGATCGACGCCGAGGAGGCGAAGGACCGCGAGGTGCTCGTAGGTCTGCGGCCGCGCGCCTTCGGCGGCGTCGACCACGAGCAGGAACAGGTCGATCCCGGTGGCGCCTGCGATCATCGTCCGGACGAACCGCTCGTGTCCCGGGACGTCGACGAGCGACATCCGCCGGCCGTCCGGGAGCTCGAGCGGCGCGTAACCGAGGTCGATCGAGATCCCGCGCGCGCGCTCCTCGGGGAGCCGATCCGTGTCCTTCCCCGTCAGCGCGCGCACGAGCCACGTCTTCCCATGATCGATGTGTCCGGCCGTACCGACCGTCAGCGGCACTGCGACCCGTCCTTACTCGTGCCGATCGAGACGTACCTTCTCCACCGCGGCGGCCACCTCGGCCGCCTCGGGATCCGACAGCGTGCGGCAGTCCAGGAGGAGGCGGCCGTCCCGGACGATGCCGATCACCGGCGGATCGTGGAGCCGGAGCCGCGCTGCGAGAGCCTCCTCGACGGCGCAGGCGAACGACGGGAGCTCCGCGAGCGGCAACGCGCCGCCCCCTGCCCGCGCGACGGTCTCCTCGACTTCGCCCCCGACGGCGGCGGCGAGGCGCTCGGCGCGCGCGCGAACCGCGGTCGCGTCCTCGAGCAGCATCCGTACGACGGGGATCCGACGCGGCGACTCGAGATACAGCGCGAGCGTCGCCTCGAGCGCTGCGAGCGCGAGCTTGTCGGCTCGAAGCGCGCGCTGGAGGGGGTGGCGGCGCAGGCGCTCGACGAGGTCGCCGCGGCCGACGACGATCCCCGACTGCGGCCCGCCGAGGAGCTTGTCGCCCGAGAAGCACACGAGGTCGGCGCCGCCCGCGAGCGCCTCCCGTGGTGTCGGCTCGCCCTCGAACGACGCGAAGGCGCCCGACCCCAGGTCGTCGACGAGCGGGAGCCCGTGCCGTCGTGCGACCACCGCGACATCGGCGAGCGCCGGCCGCGCCGCGAACCCGACGAGACGAAAGTTCGACTGGTGGACGCGGAGGATCGCCGCCGTGTCGCCGCCGACCGCGCGCTCGTAGTCCTCCGACCGGGTTCGATTCGTCGTGCCGACCTCGACGAGCCGCGCGCCCGACCGCTCGAGCACGTCCGGGATCCGGAAGCCGTCGCCGATCTCGATGAGCTCGCCGCGCGAGACCAGCACCTCTCGTCCGTCTGCGAGGGCGGCGAGCGCGAGCAGCACGGCTCCCGCGTTGTTGTTCACGACGAGGACTCCTTCGGCGCCGGTGAGGCGCCGTAGAACGTCGACGAGGTGGTCCTGGCGCGAGCCGCGCGTCCCGCCGTCGAGCGAGTACTCGAGATTCGAGTACCCGCGGGACACCTCCGCCACGTGCTCGAGCGCCTCCGGCGCGAGCGGCGCCCGGCCGAGGTTCGTGTGGACGACGACGCCGGTCGCATTGAGAACGCGGCGGAGTGACATCCGCCGCGTCGCCTCCAGCTCCTCGCGCAACAGGACGGCGAGATCGCCCGGATCGGACCCGGCGACGATCTCCTCCCGCGCCCGGGCGATCACCGCACGCGCCGCCTCGACCGCAAGCGGGTCGTCGCTCCCCCGCGCGAGCTCGTCCACCGACGGCAGGTCGCGCAGCTTCATCGTCGAGAACGATACGCGCCTGCTCGTCGCGGCACCACGACCCGTGTTAGAGCGGGCGGCGGCCCGGGTACGTGCGCCGACGACATGACGGCGGACCTGCGTGTGCTGGTGAACCTCGCCCGCGCTGCCTCTGCCGGCGCGGGGGACGCGTCCTCGCTCCTCGGCAGGCTGTGCGCGAGCCTCGGCGACGCGTTCGGGTTCGACCGGATCGACGCGTTCCGCTACGTGCCCCGACCACGACGAGGTCGTCCTGCTCTCCGGCGACCGCCGCGTCGTCGGACCGCTCGACGACGAACCCGGATTTCGCGAGGCGCTCGCGCGGAGCGAGGCGGTGTGGCGGCGCGGTCGCCTCGTCGTGCCGCTGTACACCGCCGAGGGATGCATCGGCTTCCTCGCTGCCGACTGCGCCGAAGCCTCCGCCGAGCAGGTCGATCTGCTGACGGCCGCGGGAGCATGGGTCGGGGCGAGTCTGCAGCGCGCGCTCGAGCACGAGGAGCTCGAGCGGCTGTCGCGTCTGAAGAGCCAGTTCATCGCGCTCGCCTCGCACGAGCTCCGCGCGCCGGCCGCCGTCATCCACGGTGTGGCGAAGACGGTCGTGGCGCACGGCGAATCGCTCCCCGCGGACCGCCTCGAGATGCTCCACCAGGCCCTCGCGGGACATACCGAGCGGATGACGAGGCTGATCGACGAATTGCTCGACCTGTCGCGGCTCGAGGCGAAGGAGATCGAGATCGAGCGGAGCGCGCTCCCGATTCGGGGCCGCGCCGAGGAGGTCGTCCGCGCCGTTGCGGGCGACCGCGCCGACGAGGTGGCGATCGAGATCGGCGACGAGCTGCAGTCGATGCTCGACCCCGTCGCCTTCGACCGGATCCTCGGCAACCTCGTCACGAATGCGCTCCGGTACGGACGCCGGCCGATCCGCGTGCGCGCCGCGCAGAACGACAGGCACTTCCGCCTGACCGTCGAGGATCACGGCGAGGGCGTCTCGCCGCGGTTCGTCCCGCACCTCTTCGAGCGGTTCTCGCGGGACGAGCGCGCGGACGTCCCGCGCGGATCGGGCCTCGGCCTCTCGATCGCGCAGGCGTATGCGCAGGCCCACGGCGGCCAGCTCTTCTACGAGGACGCGTCGCCGCACGGCGCGCGGTTCCAGCTCGTCCTTCCCGCGAAGTAGCCTTCGATCGTGGCTCGTGCGCTGATCGCGGTGCTCGCCGTCGCCGTGCTCGCCGTGCCGGTCGCGGTGGGCGCGCGCGTGATGGCCTACCGGGGCGAGGCGAAGCCCGGAGTGCGGGTTCTGGGGGTCGACCTCGGCGGGAAGAACCGCCGCCAGGTCGAGGCGGCGATCGGCGAGGCGGCGGACCGCTGGCTCGCGGAGGAGGTCGAGATCGAGACGCCCCGGCGGACGGTTCGCGTCCGTCGGGCAAGCCTCATCCGGCTGGACCTCGAGCGGACGGCCGACGCAGCGATGGGCACCGGATCCGCGCTCTCGCTCGACGAGACGACGGTCGCGCCGCGCTGGCGACCGGCCGCGACAGGCTATCTCGACGCCATCGCGAAGCTCGGCCGCGCGCCCGTCTCGGCCCGGGTCGAGCTCGTCGGGACGAAACCGGTCGTTCACCCGAGCCGGAACGGACTGCGGCTCGATCCGGCGCCGCTCCTCACCGCGGTCGAGCGCGGCGCACGCACCGTCCGCGTGCCGTGGATCGAGGTGCCGCCGGCGATCGGCGACCCCGCCGCGCGCAGCGCCGCGGCGACGGCGGACGCGTACGTCCGCGCTCCGATCCGGATCGACTACCACGGCGCGCGCCGCGGCGCGCTGACGCCGGCGCAGCTCGCGCGGGCGATTCGCTTGCGCACCGGCGAGCACCGGTTCGCCGTCGTCCTCGATCGCGAGGCGCTCGCCCGCGCCGTGCGCCCGCGGCTGGGGAAGTGGATCGTCCAGGCCCGAAACGCGCGCTTCGTCGTCGAGGGCGACCGCGTCCGCGTCGCACCGTCGGCCCCCGGACGCGACGTCGACGAGAACCGGGTTGCGGCAGCGCTGTCGGTTGCCGCGCACGGCGACCGCGTCGCGCGCATCGAACTCGGCCCCCGAGAGCCCGAGCTGACGACCGCCCGCGCGAACGCCCTCGGGATCCGCCGAAAGCTCGTTGCGTTCACGACGGAGATGGGCGAGTCGTCCTCGAACCGCATCCACAACGTCCACCTGATGGCGGACTTCATCGACGGGACGATCGTTCGGCCCGGCGAGGAGTTCTCGTTCAACGGGGTCGTCGGGCCGCGGACGGCCGAACGGGGCTTCCTCGAGGGCCAGATGATCGTCGGCGGGCTTCTTCTGCCGTCGATCGGCGGCGGGGTCTGCCAGACCGCGACGACGCTGTTCAACGACGCGTTCGAGCTCGGGCTACCGATCCTCGAGCGTCACAACCACAGCCTCTTCATCGCGCACTACCCGCTCGGGCGCGACGCGACGGTGTCGTGGGGCGGGCCCGACTTCCGGTTCCGCAACGACATGCGGACGGGCCTCCTGATCAAGGCCTCGTACACCGACGAGACTCTAACGTTCACCTTCTACGGGACGTCCGAGGGACGGCGCGTCGAGGCGACGACGACCGACAAGACGAACTTCAAGCAGCCGGAGATGAGCTACGCCGTCGACCCGCGCGCGCCGGCCGGCTCGGTGAAGCTCGTCCAGGGGTCCGGCGCGAGCGGGTTCGACCTCAGCGTCCACCGCACGGTCTACGACGCGAGTGGCAAGCAGCTGCGCGAGGACACGTTCCTCTCGCGGTACGTCCCCGAGGGGCCGACGACGATCTACGGCCCGGGACGGACGCCGCCGGGCCCCTACTACGTGATCCCCGAGACGTAGGCGCCCCGGCGCGCGGCCGCGCTACTCGGCATCCTCCTTGTGCGCGGCGGCGGGCACGCCGGCGCAGCGCTCCTCGTAGCAGCCGCACACGAGATCGACCGCCTCCGCCGGATCGTCCGTGACGTGCAGGAGGTCGACGTCCTCCGGCGAGATCATCCCGTCGGCGAGCAGCTCGTCGCGGATCCAGTCGACCATCTCGCCCCAGTAGTCGCTGTCGAAGAGGACGACGGGGAAGTGGAGCACCTTCCCGGTCTGGATCAGCGTCAGCGCCTCGTACAGCTCGTCGAGCGTGCCGAAGCCGCCGGGGAAGATCACGAAGCCCTCCGAGGGCTTCACGAAGCAGACCTTGCGGACGTAGAAGTGGTCGAAGGTGTAGTCGATGTCGAGGTACGGGTTCGGGTCCTGCTCGTGCGGGAGCACGATGTTGAAGCCCACCGACAGGCCGCCGCCCTCTTTCGCGCCGCGGTTCCCGCCCTCCATCACGCCGCCGCCGCCGCCGGTGACGACGGCCCATCCGCGCTCCGCGAACAGGCGCCCGACCGCGCGAGCCGACTCGTACGCCGGGTGGCCTTCCGCGACCCGTGCCGACCCGAAGAGCGCGACGGCCGGGCGGTCGATCCTGTCGACCTCCGCGAACCCACGGCGGAACTCCTCGGCGATCCGGTCGACGGCGCCGGCCGGATCGGGCTGCTCGGTATCGAGTATGCGACGATCGTCCATCGACTAGAGCCGGTTCTGTGGCACGTGCGCGATGACCATGCCGACGGCGAGGAGGATCGCTGTACCCGCGTACAGCGCTCCCGACACCACCGCCTTCGATCGCCCGCCGCCGAGCCACAGGAACCGGGTCGAGCGCCAGACCGCGCCGCCGTCGAAGATCCCGATCGGGATCAGGTTGAAGAGGTTGAGAAAGAAGCCGAAGTACGCGAGCGCCTCCATCAGCCGCGAGTCGACGGCGTAGCCGATCCACAGGCACGCGAGCGCCGAGACGCCGCCGAAGATCGGCCCTGCGATCGCGACGCGCGTCGTCTGCCACGGGTTGCCGCCCGTGTGGCGCACGTATGCGCCGAGGAACGGGATGAACACCGGCCACGACGGGTGCAGGCGCTCGCGCGTGGCCTCGACGAAGTGCCCCATCTCGTGGACGAAGATGAGGATGATGAGACCGAGCGCGAACTTCCAGCCCCAGATGAGCGCGTAGCCGCCGAAGGCGAGGAAGATCCCGCCGAACTTCGCGAGCGACCCGACCTTGAGAAGCAGCGCGCCGAGCGCGAGGAGCGGCGCGGCCAGCCGTCGCAGGCCGCCGCGCCAGTCGGTCCCGCGCGGCTGGATCGGGTCGTAGTCGCGGTAGGACGACATCGTCGCGTGCCACTGTACTGCCGGGGTCGCGACTCCCCGTTCCTCACGAGCCGCGCCCGATCCACTCCTCGCCGCCCTCGTAGACCTCCTTCTTCCAGAGCGGCACCTGGTCCTTGAGCGTGTCGATCGCGTCCTTGCACGCCGCGAGCGCGTCGGCGCGGTGCGGCGCGCTCACCGCGATCATCACCGACTCGTCGCCGATCGAGACCCGACCCACCCGGTGGTGGATCGCGATCTTGCAGAGGTCGTACCGCTCGAGGAGGCCGCGCGCGATCTCCTCCATCACGCTCTCGGCCATCCCCTCGTAGGCCTCGTAGTCGAGGAAGGTGACGGTGCGGCCACGCGACTCGATCCGCGTCGTGCCGGTGAAGGTCGCGATCGCGCCCGCGCGATCGTCGCGAACCTCGTCGACGACGCGGTCGAGCGAGAGCGTCTCGTCGGAGAGCACGAACGCTCCGCCGCTCACCGGCGGGATGAGCGCGACCTCGTCGCCGTCGCGCAACTCGCGGTCGCGGGGCGCGTACTCGCGGTTCACCGCGTACAGGAGGCCCGGCGGCTCGTCTCCGAGCTCGAGCAGCGGCCACACCTCGGCCACGGAGGACGCGTCGACCTCACGCCGCGACCACCCGGCGCGCTCGCGCAGACCCGCAAACAGCCTGACCACGACGGGCACGGTTTCAGCGTAGACGCGACGTCGAGGCGCGAGCGGCGACTGGGCGCCGCGGTCCCTCGCTAGGCCCTGGACTTGGCCATCGCCGCGTGAGAGGGCTCGGCGCGTCAGACTCGAGGAGGGGGGACTTATGCGCAAGTACTTCCGCGGCAAAATTGCCGTACGTTGTCGTCGCGATCGCGGTTGCCGCCGTGACCGCCGGCGTTTCATGGGCCGACTCCGGGGGCGGTGACATCCAGGCGTGCGTCAACGACACGAACGGCCTCGTCCGGATCGTGAACGCGGCGCCGGCCGACTGTCGCGAGCACGAGGTCGCCAAGACCTGGAGCATCACCGGGCCGGCCGGGCCGACCGGAGCGACGGGTGCGACCGGTGCCACGGGCGCCGTCGGGCCGACAGGTGCGACCGGTGCGACCGGCGCAACCGGGCCTGCGGGCCCGACCGGGGCGACCGGGGCGACGGGTGCCACCGGCCCGCGCGGGCCGTCGGACGCCTTCGACGGGTTCCGCGACCCGAACGCGACTCCGATGCCCATCACGGGAACGGCCCAGGGGGCGGCGAAGCGCGTGCTCGAGTTCCCGCTGCCGGCGGGGAACTTCGCCGTCACCTCCAAGGTCAACGTCTCCTCGGGAGGCGGCGACGGGCTCGTCCACTGCGTCACGCAGACCCAGTCGGGATGGTACGACATGGGTGTCGCGAGCATCGGGCCGAACGCGGGCGAGTCGCTCGAGTCGACGCTGGCTACGACGTTCACGGCGCAGGGGGTCGCAGGGCTCCTGTACATCGACTGCTGGCGCGTCAACGGCACCGGTGCGGCGCCGCGCGCCGGTCTCGCCGAGGCCGTCGCGGTGCAGGTCGGCGCGGTTACGACGTTCACCCGGCCGTAATCGAACGTGTTCCGGCGCGGCCGCTCCTCGGCGGCCGCGCCGGACCCGCTCCAGCGCCGTGCGTACGATGCGCGTGTGGCCGCGACCGACCGCCGCACGAACGAGTCGGGGATCGAGCTCAAGCCCGTCTACACCGCCGAGGATGCGACGCGCCGGCTCGAGCTGCCGGGCGTGGAGCCGTTCACGCGGGGCCCGTACCGCGACATGTACCGCGGCCGTCCGTGGACGATTCGCCAGTACGCGGGCTTCGCGTCCGCGGAGGAGTCGAACGCGCGCTACCGGTTCCTGCTCGAGCGCGGGCAGACCGGCCTGTCGATCGCCTTCGACCTGCCGACGCAGCTCGGCTACGACTCCGACGACGCACGCGCCGAGGGCGAGGTCGGGAGAACGGGCGTCGCGATCGACTCGCTCGCCGACATGCGGGTGCTCCTCGACGGGATCCCGCTCGACGAGGTCTCGACGTCGATGACGATCAACGCGCCGGCCTCCGTGCTCCTCCTCCTGTACGAGCTCGTCGCCGAGGAGCAGGGCGTGCCGGGCGGGGCGCTCCGCGGGACCGTGCAGAACGACATCCTCAAGGAGTACGTCGCGCGCGGGAACTACATCTTCCCGCCGCGGCCGTCGATGCGGCTGACCACGGACCTGTTCGCCTACTGCGCCGAGCGGATCCCGCACTGGAACACGATCTCGATCTCCGGGTACCACATCCGCGAGGCAGGATCGACCGCCGTCCAGGAGCTCGCGTTCACGCTCGCGAACGGCATCGCGTACTGCGAGGCCGCGGTCGCGGCGGGGCTCTCGCCCGACGACTTCGGCGCGCGGCTCTCGTTCTTCTTCAACGCGCACAACGACTTCTTCCAGGAGGTCGCCAAGTTCCGCGCCGCGAGGCGCCTCTGGGCGCGGATCATGTGCGACCGCTTCGGCGCGTCGAGCCCGAAGGCGCTCGCCCTGCGGTTCCACGCGCAGACCGGCGGATCGACGCTGACGGCGCAGCAGCCCGAGAACAACGTCGTCCGGGTCGCGATCCAGGCGCTTTCGGCGGTCTGCGGCGGCGCGCAGAGCCTGCACACGAACTCCTTCGACGAGGCGCTCGCGCTCCCGACGGAGCACGCGGCGAAGATCGCGCTCCGCACGCAACAGATCCTCGCCGCCGAGGCGGGCGCCACCGATACCGCCGATCCGCTCGGAGGCT